>NZ_JAMRXH010000009.1:35469-353023 GCF_023740735.1 Nocardia sp. CDC159 | reverse complement strand
CGACAGGGCTCGCAACGTCGGTCGAAAACCTCAGTTCAGGTCGACCAGGGCGACCTTCGCCGCGCCCACGGACTCGGCGATGACCTTTCGTACGTCGGCCGGGACGTCCTTGTTGACGCGCAGCATGACCGTCGCACCCTCCTGGTCGACGTCCTGGCTCAGCTGGGCGGCCTGGATGTCGATCTCGGCCTCGCCCAGCTTGGTGCCGATCTTGCCCAGGGCGCCGGGGCGATCGTCGTAATTGAGGACGGCCAGGTTGAGGCCCTCGGCGCGCATGTCGTAGTTGCGGCCGTTGATGTTGACGATCTTCTGGACCTGCTGCGGCTCGGTCAGGGCGCCGGAGACGTTGAGGGTGCGGCCGTCGCCGAAGACGGCGCGCAGGTCGACCAGGCTGCGGTGCGAGGGGCTCTCCGACACCGTGGTGACGGTGGCCTCGATGCCGCGGTCCTTGGCCAGCGCGGGCGCGTTGACGAAGGTGACCGGATCCTCGATGAGCGCGGAGAAGATGCCGCGCAACGCCGAAAGCTCCAGCACCGCAACGTCTTCCGAGGACAGCTCGCCGCGCACCTGCACCTCCAGGCTGACCGGCAGCTCATCGGCCAGCGCGCCCAGCAGCACGCCCTGCTTACGCACGATCTCGAGCCACGGCGCGACCTCCTCGCCCACCGCGCCACCGGTCACGTTCACCGCACCCGGCACGAATTCCCCTGCCAGCGCGAGCAATACGGACTTGGCTACATCGGTGCCCGCGCGGTCCTGCGCCTCGGCGGTGGATGCGCCCAGATGCGGGGTCACCACGACCTGCGGCAGCTCGAACAGCGGGCTGTCGGTGCACGGCTCGGTCTCGAACACGTCGATACCGGCGGCCCGCACATGCCCGGACTTGATGGCCTCGGCGAGCGCGCCCTCGTCGATCAGCCCGCCGCGCGCGGCGTTGACGATGATGACACCCTTCTTGGTGAGCGCCAGCTTCTCCTTGCTCAGCAGCCCCTTGGTCTCCGGCGTCTTGGGCAGATGCACCGAGATCAGATCCGCCCGCTGCAACAGCTCGTCCAGCGACAGCAGCTCGATACCCAACTGCGCGGCGCGCGCGGGCGAGACGTAGGGGTCGTAGGCGACGATCTTGGTCTCGAACGCGGCCAGCCGCGCCGCGAACAACTGACCGATCCGGCCCAGGCCGATCACGCCGACGGTCTTGCCGAAGATCTCCACACCATTGAACTTGCTGCGCGCCCAGGTGTGTTCGCGCAGGGTGGCGTCGGCGGCCGGAATCTGGCGCGCCGCCGCCAGCAGCAGCGTCACCGCGTGCTCGGCGGCGGTGTGGATATTGGAGGTCGGCGCGTTGACGACCATGACGCCGCGCTCGGTGGCCGCGGGCACATCGACATTGTCGAGGCCGACGCCGGCACGGGCGACGATCTTGAGGTTCTTACCCGCCTCGAGCACCTCGGCGTCGACGGTGGTCGCCGACCGCACCAGCAGCGCGTCCGCCTCGGGCACCGCGGCCAGCAGCTCGGGTCGATTGGGGCCGTCGACCCAGCGAACCTCGACACCGTCACCGAGCGCGTCGACGGTCGACTGGGCGAGCTTGTCGGCGATCAGAACAACAGGACGGCCATGGGGGCTCACGGTAGGGCACTCCTGGGGAAGGGTCGGCAATTACCGCCGCCAGCTTAATGGGCGGGTTTCCCGCGGTCCCTACCCCCTGGTAGTCGCCCGCCATCAGTACGAACGACCAATTCCGGATGGAAGTCTCGCACCGCGGGCCGAGCCCTCGCGAGACAACGAACCCATTGCGGTCCCGTGAACGGAATGAACCCGGTTCGTCCGCTTCGTGCCGATCCGGCGAAGGCTTGGCAAAAACCACCGTTATGCCTGGCCAGGGCCGATTTTCACGGTCACCTTGGGAGCATGGCCATCACCCGGCGCACCTGTTCGGCAATGTTGGCGACCGGCCTGCTCGCATTCGTCGTCGACGCCCACCTGCCGCGCGCCCGCGCGACCGAGCCCGGCTCGAACAAGGTGGCCGTGATCGGTATCGACGGCTGTCTCCACAGCGAGTTGCTCGCCGCCGCGACTCCGAACCTGCAGCGGCTCGCCGCCCAGGGCACACTGAGCCGCTATTCGATCGCCCCGCACACCACGGTCTCGTGCCCGTCCTGGTCGGCGGTGCTGACCGGCGTCTGGGACACCCGCACCGGCATCTGCGACAACGACGCCACCTGCTCGCCGGAGCACCTGAGTCGCTACCCCACGGTCTTCAACCGCATCAAACGCGCCGCGCCGCAACGAAAGACGGCCTCGATCGCCACCTGGGACACCATCGGCCGCATCGCCGGGACGGGCGAGCCGCACGCCGATGTGATCGTCACCGCGGGCTCGAACCCGTACGGCACCTACGGTTGTGAGGCCGATATCGATATCGGCACCGCCCACGCGACGGTCGCCGCCATCGCCGAGGGCACCGACTTCGTCTTCACCCATTTCGATCAGGTCGACATCGCCGGGCACCGCCTGCGGGCGAGCAATCCGCAGGCCTATCGCGACGCCATCAGCCGGGTCGACATCCTGGTCGGCCGGATCGTCGCCGCGATCGAACAGCGCACCCGCGCGCACCCGGACGAACGCTGGACGATCCTGGTGACCACCGATCACGGTCACAAGCCCGAGGGCGGCCACGGCGGCCAAAGCGCTTACGAGGTAGCCAGTTTCGTCATCGCGCGGGGTCCGGACTTCGCCGTGGGTCGGACCTACAACGGCTACTCCCTGATCGATATCACCCCGACGGTCCTCGACCTCCTCGGCCTGCCGACCGTGCCCGATCTGGACGGAAAGTCCTTGCGCGCGGGCGGGTCCGGCGATCCGGCCGCTGTTCCGCCGCACACGCCGGTCGTCGGACGTCCGCTGAATCCGGCAACGACCCGCCTTGCGGCCCTCCCGTTTCCCTACGACGCGGGGTGCCGGGTGAACGTCGGTCCGCAGGGCGACTGATCAGCCCGCCGCCTGGGCCCGATCGTCGGTCGCGCGCATCGCATACACCCGCTCCAGGAAATCGCTGTGCGCGCGCAGCGTCGAATCCAGCAGCTCACGCCAGGTTCGCCGGTCGATGCGGGAGTCGCTGTCCAGCGAGGACCGCGACGCCGGGCGCAGCTTATCGATGTGATCGACGATGAAGGTCAGCCGTCGGCGCGGGAACTGCGCGCCGAGGCGCGGATTCTCGGTGAGGAAGGTATCCAGCGCGTAGAGATAGTTGATCGCGCGGTTGTACTCCTCGTCGGTGAGGTGGTAGTCCATCCGCTTGATCTCCACGATCCACAGTTCCCCGGAGTCGTGCAGCAGCACGAAGTCCGGCTCGCGCTTCTCGCTGCCGATCGACGTGGTGACCAGGGTGATGCCGTATTTCTGCGCGTACCAGCGTTCGAAGCTCGCGCGCACGCGTTTGAGCGATTCGTTCATCCCCAGCGGCGTCCACTCCGGGGCGAGCAGCCAGGGTGCGCGCTCGATCAGTTCCTGGAACGGGCGCTCCAGCGAGCGCCGGTCATCGATGAGCCTGCGCAGCCGGTCCACCACGGCCACCCGCTCGCTGGCGATCTGCCCCAGCGAGTAGATCTCGGCCACCCGCGCCCGCTCGAACAGCGCGACCACCACATCGAGATGCGGATCGTTCTCCTCGGCGATCTCCTTCAGCGTCTCCAGCAGACTGCGCTGCGGACCGAGCGAGAGAGCAAGCCGCACAATGCTTTCCACGTGTCCCGGATCGTCCAGTGCGGCACGGTCCTTGTTGGCCACCAGGATTCGGGCGGCGTCGACGACGGAGTCGCGGAACATCCTGTCCCCCGGCGCGATGGCCTCGAGGGCCGCATAGATGTGCGACTTCTCGACGAACTCCTCCCACACCCGGCGCCGGATCGACCGCTCCCCCATGCGCCCGATCTCCTTGATCAGATCGCGACCCCACACCGCCAGCGCCTCCCCGCGCGCGGAATTCCACATGATGTCCTGGCGGTCCGAGCGCACCAGATCCTCGTCGCCGTCGAGCCAGTCCACATGGATCGCACCGACCAGGTACGAGCGCAGCTTGTACTCGCCGGTGAATCCGGAGGGAATGCCGAAATCCCGGGTCTGCGCGACGATCTTGCCGCGCGCGTAGATGCGCACCCCGGCCATCGCCTCGTCGCGATAGGGCTGCTTGGAGTAGGCGACCCAGCCCGAGACCGGCAGGAAGCCCCGGCCCACCCGAACCGGCCGGTGCGCCACATCGATACGGGTCTCCTCCATCACGTCGATGGGCAGATCACTGAGGGTGAAGCTCTCGTCGGTGGCCGCGCCGTTGCGGACCTCGACCCGCCAGTCCGGCCGCTCGATGCCGAACCGCGCCGCGAGTTGGCGATTCAGCTCCGGTCCGGAGTTCACCCGCTTGCGGAAGAAGTCCCGCAGGATCACCGTGGTGCCGCGCTCGGCGCTGAACGTGCCGTCGCGCGCGCCGACCTTCGGGTAGTAGTCGCTCTCGGTATCGGACACCATGTCGTCGAGATCCATGACGATATGCGAGACCGGCCAGCCCCGCGGCGTGCGATCGCCGGTGCCGCTGCCCGCGGTGATCACCTCGATGGTCCGGCAGATGCCGAAGGCGGCCAGCTTCCCGATTCCCTTGCGGCCCATGACCGGTCGGCGGCGCTCGCGCGACAGATCCGAGCCGGTGCGCAACCGGCGATCCGATCCGACCATCAGATAGTGCTCGTTCACCTCCGCGGCGGTCATGCCGTGGCCGTTGTCGGTGACGATGATTCGATGCGGTGACCGTTCGGCGGCGCGGACGGTGCCGCCCAGCGTCACGCCCCAGGGCAGTGCCACCTCCACCACGGTGGCGTCGGCGTCGTAGGAATTGGCGATGAGTTCGGCCAGTACGGCCGAGACGCGGTCGTAGAGTTTGATGCCCAGCTTGTCGATCGCCAGGCGGCTGATCCGCATCGTGTACTTGTGATCGGACTGCACGTCGCCGTCCATAGCGGGCCTCCCACTCGCCCGTCGGGTAGCCGTCGGTCAGCTACCACTGATCTCATCCTTCGCCGGATCGTTGACCAGCGGTTGAACGAGGAAACACCAGGTGGTCACGACCCGGTTCCGGATTTGCTCCACGTCTCGAGTCGATTACCGACCGGTCCGAAATTCGGATGCCCGGTACCCGTCCGGCTCGCTACCCTCGGCCGATGAGCCTGCGCGCGATCCCGGATTCGATGGACCCCACGGTGGTGGGTTCGATTGACGCCGAGCTCGATCGGATCGCGCGCGAGCATCGGGTGCGGATCGAGCTGGCCGTCGAAAGCGGCAGCCGCGCTTGGGGTTTCCCATCGCCGGACTCCGATTACGACTGCCGGTTCGTCTACGTGGCGAGTCTGGACGGCTATCTGTCGCCGTGGCAGGCACGCGATGTGATCGAGACGCCGCTGTCGGCCTGCTCGATGTGAACGGGTGGGACCTGGGCAAGGCGCTGCGGCTGCTGGTGGGCGGCAATGCCGTGCTCATCGAGTGGCTCATGTCGCCGATCGTCTACCGCGGCGACGAGGAGTTCCGTACCGCACTGCGGGCATTGGCCGAGCAGGTGGCCGACCGCGATCGGGTGGCGCGGCACTATCTGCATCTGGGCATGCGGCAGTGGCGGCTGTTCGGCGACAGCGGGTCGCTGAAGAAGGTGTTCTATTCGCTGCGCCCGGCGATGGCGCTGCGGTGGTTGCGGGAGCATCCGCGGGCGGCGGTCGCGCCGATGCATCTGCCGACGCTGCTGGGGCAGTGTGAGCTGCCCGCCGAGCTGGTATCGGCCGTGCGCGAGCTGACCGAGCTGAAGTCGCGGACGCGGGAGATGGGCAGCGGCGTGATGCCCGCGCCGATCGCGACGTTCGTCACCGCGGAGTTCGAGTATGCGGCGCGGGCCCATGCGAAGGGCTCGGGCCGCGATCTCGCGCGGGCGCGGGAGCTGACTGCAAAGTTCTTTCAGGAACGGGTCCTGACCGCCGCTCAGCTGGCGTAACCAGGCATTTGCGGGGACGTGCCCACATATTCTCGGGCAGCCCAGAGCGTTGGCACGTGATTATACCGTAATAGGTGAATCGCCCCCGCGATCGGGGCTTGCCGCATCCTCGGCGGTATTCGTCACCCAGAAATGGATCGGCCCCGGACAGTTACCGTCCGGGGCCGATCCAGGGGTCGATTACACGACCATCACTGCAGCTCAGCGGCCGAAGGAGCCGGTCCACAGGGTGTCAACGAGACCGTGCAGAGCGGCGCCCAGGGTGTTGAACAGACCGTTCAGAGCGGCGCTACCGGTGTCGATGATAACGGGGATCATAAATACCTCTCCTTTGTGCAATCCCAGTTGAACTGGCTGACGATCTGCATATCGAGAGGCCATCTCCAGGCGTTAGCAGAAAGTTTCAACGAGTGACTCGGCCAACACGGAAGTTGATCTTGTGCGCCGGATCACTCCGGAAGAACGCGCACGTCCCGGGCCTCCGGACCGGCCTTCGCGCGGCGAATGTCGAACTCCACCCGCTGCCCCTCGGTCAATGACCGGAAGCCCTCACCCTCGACCTCGGTGTAATCCACGAAGACGTCGGGTCCGCCGCCGTCCTCGGTGATGAAGCCGAAGCCCTTCTTGCTGTCGAACCATTTCACGGTGCCCCGTGCCATCTACTGTCCTCACCCATCCGAGCCGTCGATCCAACCGGTCCCGATCCGCCTGCTCATACACCGCGCGTAGCCGCGGCGAGGGCGACGGAGGACCACCGCGTTCGGGGCCTGTGGAGGAAGCGCGCATGCGCAACCGCTCGATGGTCGGCCGATGCCGCAGGCCCCGGCTGCCCAAGTGTGCCATCACCAGCGCGAGGGGGATGGTTCGAGGCGGTCGGCCGCGTCCGGAGAGGCTTCGCGATCCGTTCGGCGAGGTTGCTCGCGGTCACTCGGGGCGACGCTGGCCGACCTCCGGTGGCGGTAGGCGCGTTGCCGACAGGTCTGCGAGCAATACGACCGCGGCCTGCCGCGAGCCGATGTAGTCAGCGGGTTACCGCACGAGGCGCAGTTTCTGCCGTCGATTTCGTCACCCCGAGGCGCGATTTCGTCACGCCCCAGCGGGGTGTGGGCGATGAGTTCGGCGTCGAGGTGCGGGCATTGCGCCATATCGTCGTCGGTGCAGCAGAGCAGGTGGAGCAGATACGCGCGGGCCGCCTGCCGCTGGGCGATCTGCTCGTCGAGCCGGTCGATCTGCTCGGTCACGCTGCGCTGCCACTGGTCGATTCGTGCCGTGCCGGTCGTGACGATCGCGGCGCTGGACAGCGACATTCGGCCGGTGACGCAGCACAGATAGGCCAGGCCGATGCGGCGCAGGTCGGCTTCGTCGTAGCAGCGGCGGCCGCCGCGCCGCCGCGGCGGTGGAATCACCCCCTGCCGCTCCCACCAACGCAGCGTGGCCGGAGTGAGGTCCGTACAGCGCCGCCGCGGCCCGATCGGCAGCGCATGACGTGATGTCGACTTCAGCATCCAGCATTAGGCAAGCCAGCGCAGCGGTGGGCAGGGCCGTTCGCGACTGTTACGACTTCGATGGTCGCACCAGCGTGGTCGACGTCGGCGGCGGAGACGGTACTCTGCTCATTGCCATCGCGCAGCGCCACCCTCAGCTGCGCGGAATCGTCTTCGACAATCCCCAGGGCGCGCACCGGGCAGCCGAGAACATTCGTGCCGCCGGGCTTTCCGACCGTTGCACCGTCACCTTCGGCGACTTCTTCGACGCCGTCCCCGCCGGAGCGGACCTGTATCTGCTCAAATGGATCCTGCACGACTGGGACGACGAACGCGCCGCCCGCATCCTCCACCGATGTCGCACCGCCATGCCCGCCCACGGCAGACTGCTGCTGATCGAGCAACTTCTCCCCGATCCGGCGACCCTGGACGAGACGTACTTCCACGATCTCACCATGCTGGTCATCTACGGCGGCCGCGAACGAAGCCGTGCCGACTTCGAACGGCTCTGCGCCACAGCCGGACTCACGATCACCGGCACGACCGCCATCCCCGATACACCCTCCTCGAGGCGAGGCCCGGCGCGGACCGTCCCGAGCGCGGTCAGGATTGCAGGTAGCGGACCTGGGCCGGCTTGGTCGCGTCGTAGGCCGGGCGGCCGGAAAGGTGTTCGGGCACACCCACCTCCCACCAGGCACCGGACTCGGTCCAGGCGGAGGGCTGGGTGCGGATGATCACCACAGCCGGGCGGGACTGCTGGATCGCGGCGGCGCGGGCATGGGCGTAGGCATTGCGGAAGCCGGGGATGTCGGCGGCCGTGAAGACCGCGCAGCCAAGGGCGTGAGCGTGGGCGGCGAAATCGACTCGAGGCGGGCGGATGTGGTTGGTACGGCAATCCGGGTAGAAGTTGTTGAAGGCGCTGCCGCCCTGGTTCTCCTGCAGGCGCGCGATGACGGCGTAACCGTCGTTGTCGCAGACGACCGCGACCAGCGGGTGACCCGCGAATGCCGCCGAGAACAGCTCGGAGTTCAGCATCAGATAGGACCCGTCGCCGAGCAGGGTGGTGACCAGGCCGCGACGGTGCGCCATGGCCGCGCCCCACGCACCCGCGAGTTCGTAACCCATACAGGAGAAGCCGTATTCGACATCCATCGTCGGCTCACCGCCGTGCGCGCGCCAGCCGCCGATCAGCTCACCGGGCAGGCCACCGGATGCGGTCATCACATAATCGTTGGGCTCGCTGAGATCGTTGACCGCGCCGACGATCTGGGCATAACTGGGAATGCCCGCGGCGGGCGCGCGCAGCTTATCGATATAGGTGTCCCACTCGGCGCGGACCGCCGCGGCTCGCTCGGACCAGGAGCGGTCGACCTGCCAGCCGCTCAGGGCTCTGACCAGATCGCCCAGTGCCGCACCGACATCGCCCACGACCGCGAGGGCGCCATGCTTGACCGCGTCGAAACGCGCGGCGTTGATGCTGACCAACCGGACATCCGGGGCGAATATCGTCCAGGACGCGGTCGTGAAGTCCTGCAGCCGGGTGCCCAGCGCCAGCACCAGATCCGCCTCGGCCGCAAGGGTATTCGCCGAAGACGACCCGGTGATACCCAGCGGGCCCGCGTAGAGCGGATGGTCGTGCCGCACCAGCGTGCGCCCAGCGGTGGTCTCGGTGATCGGAATGCCGTGGCGCTCGGCGAATTCCACCGCGCCGCGCCCCGCCCCGGAGTAGCGGACGCCACCGCCGAGTACCAGCAGCGGCCGCGAGGATTCCCGCAGCGCGTGCGCCGCCGCGGCCACCAGTCGGTGGTCCGGACGCGGTCGAACAAGGGGGTGCACCACCGGCTCGAACAGCGCCGAGGGGAAGTCGAAGGTCTCGGCCTGCACATCCTGCGGCAGCGCCAAGGTCACCGGCCCCGCATCCGCGGCATCGGTGAGGACGCGCGCCACCTGCGGCAGGGTGGCGATCAGTTGCTCGGGCCGAGTGATGCGGTCGAAATAGCGGCTCACCGCCCGGAACGCGTCGTTGACCGTGGCGGTCGCATCGTCGAAGTGCTCCACCTGCTGCAGCACCGGATCGGGGGCGCGACCGACGAAGGTGTCACCCGGAAGCAGCAGCAGCGGTAGCCGATTCGCGTGCGCGACCCCGGCCGCGGTCACCATGTTCAGCGCCCCCGGTCCGATGGAGGAGGTCGCCACCCCGACCTGGCGGCGATGCGTCGCCTTGGCCAGGCCGACTGCGGCCAGGGCCATTCCCTGTTCGGTGTGGCCGCGCCACACCGGCATCACATCGCGCCGCTCCTCCAGCGCGGTGCCGAGCCCGAGCACGTTGCCGTGCCCGAAGATCGCGAAAACCGCAGGGAACAAGGGCACTTCCCGGCCGTCCAGGGTCTCGGAGTGCTGGGCGATCAGCCACGCCACGAGTGCTTGCGCGGTGGTCAGTTTCATGGGAATCGCACCTCGTTCATGCAGTAGTTCGCCCGCGGTGATCGGTCACCGGGCACCGGGGATCGGGCGGTACGCCGTTCCAGCTGTCGCGCACCCACCCGTGGGCCGGGTCGTCGCAGAAGGCCATCGACCGGTCCGGCGCGGGCCCGGCGAGAATGTTGAGGTAGTACATCGGATATCCGGGCGCCGCGATACACGGCCCGTGGTATCCGCGCGGCACGAGAAAGACATCGCCGTCGCGCACCGCCACGTTCTCGTCGAGCGAGCCGTCGGCGGTATAGGTGCGGTGCATGCCGAAACCCTCGCGCGACGGCGTGATCCCGTCCCGCCCGGCGATACGGAAGTAATAGATCTCCTCGTTGACCACCTCGCACTCGCTCGCCTGGTCGTGTTTGTGGGGCGGATACGACGACCAGTTCCCGTCCGGTGTGATGAGCTCACAGGCATTGAGCTTGTCGGCGTGCTCCCACACCCCCGGCACCCCGAAGTTGCTGACCTGTCTGGTCGCCTGCCCCGCCCCGCGCACCTCGACCGGAACGTTGTCCGCCGCACCGTATTTCGGCTCCAGCCGCCGGGTACACCGCGCCATGGGCAGCGCGATCTCGGCGTCCCGCTCTGCCGACAGCTCCACCTCGGCATCGCGCGGGACATAGGCGAAGTCGGTCACCCGCGTGAACACCGACTCCCGACCTTGCAGTTCGAACACCGCGCCGTCCACCCGCACCACACACGAACCGGCCAGTGGCAGCACGAATGCCTCGTATGCTCCGGTGCGCACGACCCGCGATCGCCCCGCGGCCAGGCGCAGCACCCGCAGGCCCGTATAGCTCCACCCCGCCCGCTCCGCGGTCAGCAGTACCGGATCGCCGCGGCCTTCCGGCTCGGAATCCCCGGCGTCCCACAGGGTCGGGGCCGGATGATGCAACGTGCTCATGAGACCTCCTCGCGGGCTCGGCGAGCGCCCGGTAACTCGATCACTGCGCCTCCTTCAGGACCCGGGCGGCCGCCTCCACCGCTCCGGCGACGTCACCGTCGGGCGGGTAGAGCAGGCTGCGGCCGACGACCAGCCCGCGCGCCACATCGTGTCCCAGGGCGCTGCCCCATGACGCCAGGTCGGCGTCGACATCCCCAGAGGGCACGCCACCCAGCACCACCACCGGCAGCGTGGTGGCATCCAGAACCGAAAGATCCTGCGGCGCGGGAATCTTCAACCAGGTATGCGCGGAGGTGACGCCGAGTCCGGAGGCGATGGTGATCGCCCGCTGCAGCGAGGCCGTGTCCTTGTGCATGACCAGCGATCCGGTCGAATCCCGGTGATACGGCAGCGGTTCCACCATTGCCGTCAATCCGTGCACGGCCAGTTCGGAGACCGCCCGCGCGCAGGCGTGCAGGGTCGGTATCGTTCCGGGATCCGAATCCACCAGCCGCAGGAGCATCTTCCCGCCGTCGAGGCGGAAGTTGACCAGCGATTCGGCGTCGTATCCGGTGAACCGGTCGTCGATCTCCCAGTCCGCGCCAGCCAGCCCGCCCCGGTTCATCGAGCCGATGACGACCTTGTCGTGCAGGGCGTCGAGCAGCAGCAGCTCCTCCACGATATCCGGGGAGCCCAGCACCCCGTCGACCGCCGGATTGTCCAGTGCGATCAGCAAGCGCTCCAACAGCATTCGGCGATCCGCCATGGCGGTTCGATCCGATCCCACGCCCAGTGCCCCGCGCGCCGGATGATCGGCCGCCACCAGGAACAGCGTGCCCTGCGCCGAGAGCAGCGATGTCCGGCGTCGCCGATCCGCGTACGCCCGCGCGATCGCGGCCGGATCCGCGGCCCGCACCCGCAGCAGCTCGTGCCAGCGCCGGTCGGTCAGATACACGACATCTCCCCCCTTCCGTCCACGGACACCGGCGACCACCCGATATTCACCACGCTCATCGATGCCGCCTCCGTCCCTGGGGCCGCCACCTCGTCATCGGCACAACATCTCCTCGATCTCCGCCGCGGTGGGCATGGCATCCGCGCACGCCAACCGCGAGGCCACCAGCGCCCCCGCCGCATTCGCATAGGCCGCGATGCGCTGCGGCTCCCATCCGGCCAGCAACCCGTGCACCAGCGCTCCCCCGAACCCGTCCCCCGCCCCGAGCCCGCACACCACCTCGACCCGGCACGGCGGCACGGTCCACCGCTGCTGCGGGGTCGCCACCAGCACGCCCTCCGCGCCACGCTTGATCACCGCGAGTCCCACCCCGCGGGCCAGCAGGCGGTCGGCGGCCTCGTCGGGATCGGCGCTGCCGACCGCCACCTCGACCTCGGTCCGGTTGCCGACGACCGTGTTCACGTGATCGAGCATCCAGTCGATCTCCCGCCGCGCGGTCGCCGCATCCGGCCAGAACATCGGCCGGTAGTCCAGATCCAGCACGGTGTGCCCGAATCTGCCGCGCCGCCGCAGGATTCGTCGCTGGGTCGAGCGCGCCGGTTCGGCGCTGACCCCCGTTCCGGTCACCCACAGCAGCGGCACCGATTCCACCACCTCCCACGGCACATCGTCGTCGGTGAGGGTGAGATCCGGCGCGATCGGCGCCCGATAGAACAGCAGCGGCGGATCGGCGGGCGGGTTGAGCTCGCAGAACACCACCGGCGTCTGCAGCTCCGCCGCGGTGGCCACGTAGCGCGCCGAGACCCCGAACCCCGCCAGCGCGCCGCGCACATAGTCCCCGAATCCGTCGGGCCCCACCTTGGTCAGCACCGCGGTGCGCCGCCCCAGCCGTGCCGCGGCCACCGCCACATTGGTCGCGGTACCGCCCAGGGACTTCGCGAACGAGGTCACCTCGGCCAGGCGCACCCCGCTCTGCTGCGGATACAGATCCACTCCGACCCGCCCGATCGTCAACGCCTCGAGATCGTTCACGGCACCACCCGCTCGAGTTCGTGCTGCAGCGCGTCCAGCTCGGCGCCACCGGCCATCTGCCGCGTCAGCTCGGGCAGGTCGATTTCGGACTTCTCATAGGAGCCGAGCATCGTGCCGCGCTTGAGCAGCAGGAACCGGTCACCGACCGGATAGGCATGGTGCGGATTATGGGTGATCAGCACGACACCCAGGCCGCGGTCGCGGGCCTGCACGACGTAACGCAGCACCACCCCGGCCTGCTTGACGCCCAGCGCCGCGGTCGGCTCGTCCAGGATCAGCACCTTGGCCCCGTAGTGCACCGCCCGCGCGATCGCGATGCACTGACGCTGACCGCCGGACAGCGTCCCGACCGGCTGTTCCATGTCACGCAGCTCGATCCCCATGTCCGACAGCGCCTTCCGGGTGATCTCGTGCCCCTTGCGCCGATCCAGCAACCGCAGCGGTCCGACGCCGAAGGTGGGCTCGGAGCCGAGCACGAAATTGCGCCACACGCTCATCAGCGGCACCACCGCCAGATCCTGGTACACGGTGGCGATACCGCGATCCAGCGATTCGCGGGGCGAGGCGAACCGCGTCGGCTGCCCGTCGATCCTCAGCTCGCCCGCATCGTGCCGATGCACGCCGGCCAGGATCTTGATCAACGTCGACTTGCCCGCGCCGTTGTCGCCAAGCACGCAGGTCACCTCGCCGGGGTTGACGACCGTGGACACGTCCCGCAGTGCGACCACACCGCCGTAACTCTTTCCGATACCGATGGTTTCGATCAGCGGAGCCGTCATCGGCGTACCCTTTCCGCGCGCTTCTTGAATGCGTTGTTCACCAGCACCGCCGACAGCAGCAGCACGCCCAGGAAAAGCATGAACCAGTCGCTGTCCCACCGCGCGAACACGATGCCCTGGCGCGCCATGCCGAAGATCAGCGCACCGATCGCCGCGCCGATCACCGAGCCGAAACCGCCGGTCAGCAGGCAACCGCCGACGACCGCCGCGATGATGTACTGAAACTCCAGCCCGACACCCTGATTGGCCTGCACGCTGGCGAACCGCAGGATGTTGCAGGAGCCGACCACCCATCCGGCGAAGGCGGTCGTCATGAACAGCAGGATCTTGGTGCGCACCGCCGGCACGCCGACGGCGCGGGCGCTGACCAGCGAGCCGCCCACCGCGAAGATCCAGTTGCCGAACCGGGTCCGCACGAGCACCAGCGCCGCGACGGCGGTCAGCACGATCCACCACACCACCGACGCCTGGATGCGAGCGTCGCCGATATTGGTGGTCGAGGCGAAAACCCAGCCCGCCGAGGAGTACCCGGATGCCGATCGGATTCCCGACACCTGGACCGTGCCGGTGATCAGCCGCGTGACGCCGAGATTGAGCCCCTGCAGCGCCAGGAAGGTACCCAGCGTGACGATGAAACTGGGCAGGCCGGTGCGCATCACGACCCAGCCGTTGAGCGCGCCCACACCCAACGCGAAGAGCAGCGAAACCAGCAGCGCGAACCACACATTCCACCCGGCGTGCACGGCCAGCAGCGCGGTCACCAGCGCCGTGGACGCGGTCATCACGCCCGCGGACAGATCGAATTCGCCACCGATCATCAACATCGCCACCGCGACGGCCATGATGCCGAGAGTCGAGGCGTCGTCGAGCCAGGTGGCCACGCCGAGCGGGCTCAGAAACCGGTCGGTAATGATCGAGAAGAACAGGAACACCGCCAGCGCGCCGAGCGCCGCGCCGATCTCGGGCCGCACGATCATCCGGTTCAACAGCGACGCACCGGGCTCGGGTCGACTGGGGCTCGGCTGGGAAATCGTTGTGGCAACACTCATCTCATCCACTCCTGTCCTCAGCGGGTGCCCTGCGATACGAGCTCGGCGATGGCGTCGACATTGGCCTCGTCGACGAAGGCCGGACCGGTCTGCACCGGCGCGCCGCCGCCGACCGTATTCAAATTCGTCCGGTAGGCCCGCAGCAGCACCACCGGCAGATAGCCCTGCTCGTACTGCTGCTGGTCCACCGCGAACAGCAGCTTGCCCGCCCGGATGGCGTCCACCACATCGGAATTGAGATCGAAGGTGGCCACCGCGGCCGTGGCGTGTGCCTCGCCCACCGCCGACACCGCCCGCGCTGCGATCTGTGAATTGAGCGTCAGCACCGCATCGATGGCGTGATCCGCCTCGAGCGCGCCCTTGATGCGCGACTGGGCGTCGGTGGGGTTGTTGATGTCGACCTGCAGCGTGCTCGCATTGCCGAAGCCCTCGGTCGCGCCCGCGCAGCGCTCGTTGGCGCCGATATTGCCCGCCTCGTGGATGACGCAGAGCATCTTGGACTTTCCGGCGTCCTTCAGCCGCTTGCCCGCGGCCAGCCCGGCCGAGCGCTCACTCTGCCCGACATGGCCGATCGCGCCGAACTTCACGCTCTCGGCCTCGCCGGAGTTGATGGTCACCACCGGGATTCCGGCGGCGACGGCGCGTTCGACCGACGGGCGCAGCGCCTCCGGATTCGCCATCGACACCACCAGCCCGTCGACCCGCTGGGCCACGGCGTTATCGACGAGCTTGGCCTGCTGGCCGGGATCGCCCGCGGAGTTGTACTCCACGCGCACGCCGAGGTCCTTACCCGCGGCCTCGGCCCCGTTCTTGACCACATTCCAGAAGGCGTCGCCGGGCGTGCCGTGGGTGACCACGGCGACCGAGTTCAGGGTGCCCGCCGCGACCGGCGTCCGGCTCTGGTCGCCCGGTGCGTCGGCGCCGGGTCCGCTGCACGCGGCCAGCACCGCACCGACGGCCAACCACGGCAGGATGCGCCGCCTGCGGCGCGCTGTCGACATCGTTGTCATGAGGTTTTTCCTACTAGATCCGAGCCGATTCGCATGCGGCGCCGACCTCCGCCAGATAGCGCAGGCTGCGTGCGGTGTCGCGGCTGGGGCCGTCGGCCGGATCACCCGGAGCCAGCGCCGTATCCTGTTCGATCACATACCAGCCCTGATATCCCGCCGTGTGCACGCACCGGACCAGGGACTCGATATCGACATCCCCCTCCCCCAGCGGGGCGTACAGTCCCCGCCGCACGGCCTGGCTGTATTCCATTCTCCCGCCGCGAATCTCGTCGGCGAGGGCGTTTCGCACATCCTTGAGGTGAATGTGGCCGATCCGGTCGGCGTGGCGGCGCGCCAGCGCGACCGGATCGCTCCCGCCGATCAGCAGATGGCCGGTGTCCAGGCAGATGTCGAGATCGGAATCGGCCAGCAGGCGTTCCACGTCGGTCTCGGTCTCGACATGCGTGCCGACGTGCGGATGCAGCACCGCGCGCAGCCCGTGTTCGGTGGCGATATCGCGGATGGTGGCGGCCGTATCGATCAGGGTGCGCCATTCGTGCTCGCTCAGCACCGGCCGCGAGTCGTAGCCGTCCAATCCGGTCGCGGCGGCCAGGACGAGCACCTCCGCGCCCGTGGCGGCGAACAGCGCCGCGCTGCGCCGGGCCGCGGCCAGGGCGGCGCCCGGCGCGGTGTGCAGGGGTAATGCCAGGAACCCGCCGATCGGAGCAATCCCGTAGGGGCTCAACAACTCCCGTAACTCCCGAGGTTCGGCGGGCAGGTAGCCGGGCGGGCCGAATTCGGTCGCGTTGAGTCCGAGTGCGGTCATCTCGGACAGGACGGTGCGCGCCTCGAGCACATGCCCCCAGCCGGGGACCTCGCAGACTCCCCAGGAGATCGGTGCGGCGGCGACGCGCAGCGGATGCAACGGTACGGACATCGGGATCACTCCGACCTGTCGATGCGTAGTGGTGGCTCCGGAATCGTTGGAGCGCTCCAACTATGTAACCTGGATCACGAAGGTGTCAAGCGCCGACCTCCGCTCACAACAGGCGCTCTACCTCGGAAAACCCTCGCATCCTGGCCCTATTCGACATCCCGCGGCATGGATCACTGTCCGGTTGGAGCGCTCTATTGATTGCGTCACCGCAACGCTGTAACGTCCGACACACTCGATCACCGTCGCAGTAGCTCGAAGGATTCACGATGACCCGACCCACCATGGAAGACGTCGCCGCACGGGCAGGCGTCTCCCGCGCGCTGGTCTCGCTGGTCATGCGTGGGTCGCCGAAGGTGAGCGAGCATCGCAGGCGCGCGGTCCTGGCCGCCGCCAAGGAGCTCGGCTACCAGCCGCACGCGATGGCCCGCTCGCTGGCCAGTCGCACCTCCAACATCGTCGGCGTGATGGTCTCGGACCTGCGCAATACGTTCTTCGCCGATGTGGTCGCGGGCATGGACGCCGCCGCGCAGGAGGCCGGGCTGGAGCTGATCCTGAACACCGGCCACCGCAACGCCGCTCGCGAGCGGGCCGCCCTGGAGAGCCTGCTGGCCTTCCGCCCCGGCGGCATCATCCTGCTGTCGCCGGTGCTGCCCGCCTCGGCCATTCGCCAGGCGGCGCAGCAGTGCCCGCTGGTGATGGTGTCTCGCAGTTCGACGATGAGCAATATCGACACCGTCAACGACGACGGCGTTCGGGGCGTCGCCATGGCCGTCGATCACCTCGTGGCCCAGGGTCATCAGCGGATCGTGCACTTCGACGGCGGTGCCGCGTTCTCCGCGGGGCCGCGCCGCCGGGGCTATCTGACCGCCATGGAGCGGCACGGCCTGGAACCGATGGTCGTCCCCAGCGAGCACACCGACGGTGCGGGCCTGGCGGCCGCGAACAAACTGCTGCGGCTGTTCTCCCGCGACAACTTTCCCACCGCACTGGTCTGCGGCAACGACTTCAATGCCATCGGCGCGATGTCCGCGCTGGAGGACGCGGGGCTGCGCGTCCCGCACGACGTCTCGGTCGTCGGCTACGACAATTCGTCGCTGGCCTCGCTGCGGCACATCTCGCTGACCACCATCGACCAGCCCCGCCTCATCATGGGCCGGCTGGCCGTCGAGGCGCTGGTCGAACGGCTGCGCGACGGCCGCACCGAACCGGTGCGCCACCGGGTGGCCCCGATCCTGATCATCCGATCGACGGACGCGCCGCCCGCAGGCAAACCATTCCACACCGACAGGAGCTTCAGATGACCATCAGGTTGGGCCTCGCAGGCACGGGTCGCATCGGCACCTCGCACGCGGAGACGCTCAAGGCGCTGCCCGGCGTCGCGAGCGTGGTGGTCGCCGACGCCGACCGCGAGCGGGCCCGCACCACGGCCACCAAGCTCGGCGTCGAATTCGCCCCGGACATCGAGACCCTGCTGGCCGCCGATATCGCGGGGCTGGTGATCGCCACCGCCACCGATTCGCATCCGGAACTGATCACCAAGGCCGTCGATCGCGGCATACCGGTGTTCTGTGAGAAGCCGGTGGCCGCCGATATCGCGGGCACTCTCGAGGTCATCCGGCACGTCGAGAACGGTTCGGTGCCGGTGCAGATCGGTTTCCAGCGCCGCTTCGACATCGGCTACGCCGCGGCTCGGGCCGCGGTGGCGGCGGGCGAGCTGGGCTGGCTGCACACCCTGCGGGCGACCACCCTCGACCCCGCCCCGCCGCCCGCCGAATACATTCCGCGGTCGGGCGGGTTGTTCCGCGATTGCGGCGTCCACGATTTCGACATCATCCGCTGGGTCACCGGGCGGGAGGTGGCCGAGGTGTTCGTCCTGGGCGGCAACCGCGGCGAGCGGTTCTTCGCAGACGCCGGGGATGTGGACACCGCCGCAGTGGTCATGCGGATGGACGACGGGGCGCTGGCGACGGTGTCGCTCGGCCGCTACAACGGCGCGGGCTACGACGTGCGCCTGGAGGTGCTCGGCTCCCGGGGCAATGCCGTTGTGGGACTGGATGATCGGTCACCGCTGCGGTCGGTCGAACCGGACTATCCGGCGTCGCCGTATCCGGCGTATCCGGGCTTCATGGAACGCTTCCGCCGCGCCTACACCGAGGAGCTGAGGATCTTCCTCTCGGTCGTCACCGGCGAAACCGAGAATCCGTGCGAACCGATCGATGCGCTCGAGGCCTTCTACATCGCCGAGGCGTGCGAGCTCTCGCGGCGCGAGCGGAGGCCGGTGGCCGTCGAGGAGGTGCGGATCTGAGGCCGGATCACAACCACCCGATATCGAGGTCGGCGACGACGCCGTAGTGGTCGCTGGCCTGCACGCCGTCGACGGGCCTGTCGAAGGCGACTGCGGCACCGCGGATCCGGGCATAGGACCGGGGATGTGCGTAGGGCCCGGCGACGAAGATGTAATCGATCCGACGGCGATGGCCCGGCTGCCGGACCAGCTGCTCGATATCGGTTGCGGCGTTCGGATTATCGGCCGACCAGGTGTGCCCCGGTCCGTCCCCGGCCACCTCCCACACATCGTGGTAGTAGCCACTGCGCCCCGACAGCGATTGCCGTCCGGTGAGGTATCGAATGCTCGCGGTGTCCGGGTCGGCATTGAAGTCGCCCGCCATGATCGTCGGGAGTTCGGTGCGGTGGCGGGCGTCGAGGTCGGTCAATGCCAGGGCCTGCCGCTCCCGTTCGACCTCCGCGTCGAGCCGGAACGACGTGGCGGTGCCGACGAACAAGATCTCGCCCAGTCCCGGCAGCGGCACCAGCGCGGCCAGGGTGAGGTAGGCGAGATCGGTGGCCCCGGCGCCGCGCAGATCCAGGGCCTCCACGATGCGAGGCGGCCAGCGGCTGGCCACCAGCGTGCCACCGGTCTCCGCCGCGCGCGGTGAAACGGTCGCCCCCGTCTGGGCCTGGTGGACGGCGTGCAGATCGGTTCCCACGACCAGCGTGCTCACCTGCTCGGGCAAAACCTCCTGTAGTGCAAGGAGATCGGGTGCCAGCCGCCGCAGTTCGGCATTGATGACCGCCGGTCGCGCCGCCGCATCGCCCTCGTCGTTCCAGATGTTCAGTGTCACGACTCGGAGACGCATAACGGCCGGGTTGCCGCGGGACGGCAGCCCAAACCGCGACGGCGCGACCGGCGGTCGGCCCGTTACTTCTCGATGTTCTCGAAGTCGAACAGACCGTTCCAGGTCAGCGGCGCCTTCTTCACCTTCTCCGAGTGTCCCGCCTCGGCCATGTAGTCGAGCACCGGGATATCCGCCATATCTCGCAGCAGCAGGGTCTGCGCCTGCGCGACCACCTTGTAGGACTCCTCCGGTGTCGGTGCGGCCTGCGCCTGCGCGATCAGCCGGTCGAATTCCGGATTCTTGTAGTCGACGTCGTTGGTCTCCGAACTCGACAGGTACTGCGAGGTCAGGAACTGGAACATCGAGGGGTAATCGCCCTGCCAGCCGTAGCGGAAGGCCTTACCGATCGTGCGGGAGCTGACCAGATCCCGGATCTGCTTGAAGGTCGGATACGGGGTGGCGACGGCATCGATGCCGAGGGTGTTCTTGATGCTGTTGGCGACCGCCTCGATCCAGTCCTGATGACCGCCGTCGGAGTTGTAGGCGATCTCGAAGCGGCCCGACCACGGCGAGAGGGCATTGGCCTGCGCCCAGAGCTTCTTGGCCTCCTCGGGGTTGTACTGGAGAAACTCCACCCCGGGCAGATCACCACGGAAGCCGGGCAGGGTCGCCGCGGTGAAGTCCCGCGCCGGGATCTTGGTTCCCTTCCAGATGGTGTCGCAGATCTGCTGCCGGTTGATCGCCATCGAAATCGCCCTGCGGCGCAGCACACCCTCTTCACCACCGAAGTGCGGCGTACTCGGCTGGATGCCGACATGCTGGTTCTGCGCGGTGGGCTTGCCGATCGCCCGGTCACCCAGATCCTGTTTGAACGACGACAGCGCGCTTGTCGGAATGGTGTCCAGGGCGTCGAGGTTACCGGCCAGCAGGTCGGCGTACGCGGTGTCGAAGGACTGGTACATCACGAACCGCAGGCCCTTGTTCTTGGGCTTGCGACCGCCGGGATAGTCCGGGTTGGGCACCAGGTCGATCTGCACATTGTGCTGCCACGCACCGGAATTGGCGAACTTGTAGGGGCCGTTGCCGATCGGGTTCTCGCCGAAGGCCTTCATATCCTTGAACGCCACGTCCGGCATGGGGTAGAACGCCGCGAATCCGAGCGAGAGTTCGAAGTCGATCGACGGCTGCTTCAGATCGACGGTGAAGGTCTTGTCGTCGATCACCTTCAGACCCGACAGCGTCTGCGCCGTAGGCGGATTCGACGACACCTGGTCGAAGCCCGCGATCGACGAGTACGCCCAGTTCAGGTTCTGACCGTTGGTGCCGAGCGCACCGTAGTTCCAGGCATCCACGAAGGACTTGGCCGTCACCGGCGTGCCGTCGATGAACTTCCAGTCCTTGAGCGTGATCTTGTAATGCTGCCGGTCGGTGGTCTCGATAGCCTGCGCTACCTCGTTGTAGGCCTTGCCGTCCGCGTCGTAGTACTTGAGTCCGGCGAACAACCGGTCGAGGACACGGCCGCCCATGTTCTCGTTGGTGTTGGTGGGCACCAGCGGGTTCTGCGGCTCACCGGCATTCACCGTCACGATGTCGCCGCTACCGCCGTCGCCCGAGGTACATCCGGCCACGGTCAGCCCGGTCGCCACCACGGCGGCGGCGACCAGCGCACCAAATCTTGTGAATCTCAACGCGCTCTCCGTTCTCGAGATGGTCGAGGTCTGCCCCGACAGCCCCGAATTGATCTCGGACAGTAGCCATTTGAAGGAAGGTTGTCATGCATATCGGAGAGAAAAGACCAGTCGTTCGCTCAGTTTTTCACAGGTGAGCCGCGTCACCCTTCCGCGACATATAGAGCGCATGTTCCAATTCAATATGGAACAAGCACTCTAGAAAGGTGACTGTCATGGGTGTGGTCAACATCCACGAACGGCGCTTACCCGGCACCGAGGCAGCGGTCGGCGCGCTGATCGATAGTCTTGCCAGCGAGGACGATCGGCTGTGGCCGGTGGACCGCTGGACCGGCCCGCGGTTCGACCGACCGTTGCGAGTGGGCGCGGTCGGCGGCCACGGACCCATCCGCTACTGGGTGGAGGAGTATCAGCCCGGGCACTGGATCCGCTTCCGCTTCACCGGCCCACGCGGCTTCGAGGGTTTTCACGAGTTCACGGTCCACGCCGACGGCGACCATGCGGTCACGCTGCGCCACCTGATCGCCATGCACGTCCACGGACTCACCCGGCTCACCTGGCCGCTGGCCATTCGTTGGCTGCACGACGCCTGCCTCGAGGATCTGCTCGACCGCGCCGAGCGGCAGCTCACCGGATCGGTGCGCCGCCCGGCGCGGTGGAGCCCGGTGGTGCGCGGGCTGCGCGCGCTCACCCGAATGCTGGGGGTGCCGGAATGACAGTCGGATTCATCGCCTTTCACTATCCCGCGCCCGAACAGCTCGAGCGGTTTGTCGACCGCGTCCATCGGGTGCGCGACGTGCTGTGCACGACAGCGGGCTGCGTCTCGGTCGACTGCTGGGTGACCGAAGACGGCAAAGCCGTTGTCTCGGCGGCTCATTGGGAAAGCGAACGGGAGTATGCCGAGGCGTTCGCGACCCTTCCGACCGCGGAGGTCGACATTGCCTTCGACGAGCGGGAAATCCGACCACGGGAGATCTTCACGCTGTACTCGTGTTGAACGCCCGACGACCGGACCGGCGTTAGGGGCCGGGTAAATAACCCCTATTACGAATCCGCTTTCGTTCTGCCCGAAGGTTTTTGGGGTTTGTGATAGGGGTCGCACCGCTAGCATGGGGTGGCATTGGCCGGGTCGCCCGGCCCGGCTGATCTGCACCTACTCTCCGCACTTCCTCCGAAGCGAGGCCGCCGTGAAACGTCAACGCCTACTACCCGTGGTCATCGCCACCCTTGCCCTGTCGCTGGGGCCGGGCTCGCTGGCGGTGGCCGAACCCACCCCGGCCGCTCCGGCCACCGAGCTCCAGGCCCAGCCCTATTGTTACGACGAACCCTCCAATCCCACAGCCGATTTGAGCGACCTGAAGGCCAGGTTCAATCGCTCGAACTGGATGAAGACCCTCCAGGAGATGTACAAGCGACGCTGGCCCAGCGGTGAGAAGCTGGCCATCGCGCAGGCCAAGGACCCGCACTGGAATCAGTTCGTGGAGACCCGCAGTTTCGAGGCATTCGCCGAATCGATGATGGTCGCGATCCACGAGGAGACCCACATGTGGGACCTGGACGCGGCGCGCACCGAGTGGGACAACTACACCGCGTCCTGGATCAACGCCTCGCAGCAGCTGCTGAAAATCCCGCTGCACGACGGCTTTCCGCGCCGCGAGATCCTGCCCTTGATCAAGGACAACCTCAGCAAGGATATGGACGACATCTACCTGCGCGACCGTCAGCAGGGCGACTACCACTTCCAGGGCGTGACCGCCGAGCTCAACGCCGGCCTCATGGGCCTGCCCGCGGCGACCGTCGTACAGGATTACATCAAGGGCATCGGCGCCTCCAATTCCCGCGACATCGCCGCCACCAACCTGCGCTACCTGTTGCTCTACCTGCGCGTGGCCAAGGACAAGCACCCCGCCTTCTGGAACAAGATCAAGAACGAGCAGAAGGTCCGCGACCTGGTCCTGATCCAGTTCCTGCGCACCGCCTACTGGTTGGAGAAGTCCGCACCCTACGGCAGCAAACTGGGTAGCCCCGCGGCCGACAAGATCACCCAGCAGAACTACTCGAAGGAGAACATCGCCATCCTCGAGGAGTTCACCGGCCGCAAGGTCCGCACCGACACCCAGAAGAACTGCACCGCTTCCTGAATCCCGCTCGGCGCCACCATCGCCCTGGGGTGTGGAGACCCATCGTCACCACACCGGCGCGCCGACCGGCCGGAGCCCGGAATGCGCCGGACGCATTCCGGGCTCTGTCGGATACGTGTGGAGCGCTGCGAGCTACCTACCCGCGATCTCCCGCCGCGGGGCCTTCGGAAAGTTCTGCTCGTCGAACAGCACCCATTGCTCGACAGCGATCTCGTACATTCGCGAGGCTCCCTCCGGCATGGCCCCGAGCACCCCTGCCGCCCGCGGCCAGCGGTTCACGAACGCCGCGATCTCGGCTTCGATGCCCTCGCCCGGCAACTGTCGCACGCGCCCGGTGAACGAGACCCCGCGGGCCGTCAGCCCCAGTTCCTCGGGCGGATTGTCCAGAATCGCCCCGGCGACGGCCGGATCGCATCGAATGTTCCCCGGATGCAGCCGATCCCGGCGGGAGACGAAGCGCAACCGGTCGGGCCGGAGTTCCGGCACGTACCAGACGGTGCAGACACTTGGAGCGCCACTCGCGGATACGGTCGCCAGCTGCAGCAAGCGGGCACGGGCGACATATTCCTCCAACAGTTCCCGTTCGTCCATGGGCTCATCTCTACTTCACGATGTTCTCGAAATCGAAAAGCCCGCTCCAGGTGAGGGGTGCCTGCCGCACGGCAGGTGCGCGGCCCGCCGCGGCGACGAAGTCCAGGACCGGAATGTCGGCCATATCACGGAACAGGACCGCCTGCGCGCGGGCGACCAGTTCATGGGATTCACCGGGAGTCGGGGCGGCTTGCGCCGCGTCGATGAGGCGGTCGAATTCCGGGTTGCCGTAGCCGATGTCGTTGGATCCGGAGGTGCTGTAGTAGTTCGCCGTGAGAACTTCCAGCATCGACGGGTAATGTCCCTGCCAGCCGTGCCGGTATGCCTTACCGATGGTGCGCCCGGTGATCGCCGCGCGGAAGTTGCTGAAGGTCGGATACGGCACACTGATCGCGTCGATGCCGAGGGTGTTCTTGATACTGTTCACCACGGCGTCGATCCAGCTCTGGTGATTGCCGTCGGCGTTGTAGGCCAGTTCGAGGCGGCCGGACCACGGGGCTATCGAGTTCGCCTGCTGCCACAGCTTTTTCGCCTCCCCCGGCTCGTATCGCAGCACCTCCGATCCGGGTGTGGCAGGATCGAATCCGGGCAGCGTCGCGACCGTGAACCCCTTTGCCGGAATCCGGGCACCCCGGAAGATGTTGTCACAGAGCTGTTCCCGATTTATCGCCATCGACAGCGCCTTGCGTCGCAGTATCCCCTCGGCCCCCGTGAAGTGCGGCACGTTGTTCTGAATCCCGATCAGATCGTTCTGCGACATCGGCTTGGTCATGGCTCGATCCCCCAGATCCGCGCGATAGGTCGACAGCGCCGAATCCGGAATCCGGTCCAGCGCATCGAGATTCCCCGCCTGCAGATCGGCATAGGCGGTATCGAAGGACTGGTACATCACGAACCGCAACCCCTTGTTGCGCGCCGGCCGCCCCCCGCGATAGTCCGGATTGGCTCGCACCTCGATGGCCACATTGTGCCGCCACTCCTCGAACCGATACGGCCCATTCCCCACCGGCCGCTCCCCGAACGCCTTCATATCCCGGAACGCCACCTCCGGCAACGGATAGAACGACGCATGGCCCAACCCCAACTCGAAGTCGATCGACGGCCGCTTCAACTCGACGGTAAAGGTCCTGTCATCCACCACCTTCAACCCCGACATGGTCTGCGCCCGAGGCGGTTTCGCCGCCACCTCGTCATACCCCGCAATCGGCGTGAAGATCCAATTCTGCACCTGGGCATTGCTCCCGAGCGCCCCGAAATTCCACGCATCCACGAACGACTTCGCCGTCACCGCCGACCCATCGGTGAACTTCCAGTCCTTGATGGTGATCCGATAGTGCCGCCTGTCACTGGTCTCGATCGACTCCGCCACCTCGTTGTGCGCATTCCCCTCGGCGTCGTAGTACTTCAGCCCGGCGAACAGCCGCTCGACGACCCGGCTACCGAAGTTGTCGTTGACGGCGGTGGGGATCAGGGGGTTCTGGGGTTCGGCGCCGTTGACCGTGACGAGGTCGTCCGAGGCGGCCGGTGACGAACAGCCCACCGCCCCCACACCCGCCACCACCAGAATCGCGACAACGGCCGCGCCGACTCGCTGGACTCCCATAGCGCTCCCTGACATCGAGACCAACCGACCCGACCCGCGGTACACCCACATCGCCAGCGACGCCATCGGACCGACTCGAATCTCCACGGACACTAACGATCCCGTGCGGAAGTGTCGGCGATTCGCCGCGATCGCCGATGGTCGGACGATGTCTCGACCTCGAGCATGGTCGGGGTTTGGCACGATCCGCACGCAGCCGTCCTTGACCTCAACCCTGGTTTGCGTTCTACCGTCCGGCCATGACCTTCACCGAAGCCGAACGCGGCTACCTCGCCACCCAGCGCCTGGCCCGCCTCGCAACCGTCAGTCCCTCCGGCAAGCCGCAGATCGTTCCCGTCGGTTTTCGGTTGAATTCCGATCACACGATCGACATCGGCGGGCCGACGCCGACCGCGGCTCGGTATCGGAATGTGCGGGCCAATCCCAATGTGAGCATCGTGATCGACGATATGACGCCCGATGATCCGAGTGCGGTCAAGCCCGGATGGGGGCGAGGGATGGAGATTCGGGGGGTTGCGGAGGTGGTGACGGTCGAGGTTGCGCCGGTGGCGCCGGAGTGGTTCTGCGACGAGATAATTCGGATTCGGCCGCGGCGGGTGCGGAGTTGGCACATCGACCCGCGAAATCCACAGGGGGGTGTGCGAGGCGTGGGGTGATTCCGGTCCGGGAGGTCCCCGAGGGGGCTCATACTCGAGGATGAAATCGACCCGGAGGTCGGGCTGGCACCCGTGACGGGGGCGGGGGTGTGAGCGAGAGTGGTTGGAGCGGAACCACGTTGGGAGGTTGTCTTGAGCTCGAATATCAGGCGCGCGGCGGCTCGGGTGGCGGTTGCCGGGGCTCTTGTGGTCGCTCCTGTTGGGACTCTTGCGGTTTCGGCTCAGGCCGAGGCGGTGAGGGCGCCGGTTGCCGCCGAGATCGGGCACGACTACTGGAGTAATCCGTGGGACCGGTTCCTGCCGTGGGACCGGAACCGCAACGACCGCCGGGACGACTGCGATCCCTACGATCGCCGCCACCACCATCCGGGTCAGGGGTGGCATCGGGTTGTCCCGCCGGGCTGGTTCGGCAGTAGCTGACCGGCCACCCCAACGGCCCGGCGCCCCGAGCAGGAGCCGGGCCGTTGGTCTGCGGGGCGCTCACTTGAAGGTCGCGTTGATTTCCTTGATCAAACCCCCGGGTACCTCGAAGCTCTCGGTCACCTCGGCGGTCTTCAGCTTCACGCCGAACAGGCCGGTGTCCAGCCGATAGTGCGTGTCCACGTGGTCGCCGTTGGTGGTGACCGTCAGGTCGTAGATGGCGGTGATGATCCGATACTGCGGGCCGTATTCCAGCTGGAACTTCAGGTCGGCGCCGGAGAAGCCGGTGGGGACGCCGTTCTCGACGCGGTGCGCGTCGGGGGCGAGGGGGACGTTCGAGGCGTTGTGCGAGAGCAGGGCGGCGATGTAGGCGCGAGCCGCGGATTCGGCGGGCGAAACCGGCTCGGCATGGGCGGTCGCGGGCACGGCGACGAGCCCGGCCAGCGCCGCGATTGCGAGGGATTTGCGGATCATCCGCGTAGTTTAGACAAGCGACCACTTCAGCGCGCATCGGTGATCCTACGGAATGAGACGAATCACGTCGGTACGCGCAACGGCCCGGCACCGTGGCGGTGTCGGGCCGTTGTAGGTTGAACGTCGTTGTGACGCAGGTCCTTACGCGGTTTCGGTGATCGGGCGATCCACCCAGCTCATCAGGCCGCGCAGCTTCTTGCCGGTGACCTCGATGGGGTGTTCGGCGTTCTGCTTGCGCAGGGACTCGAGTTCCTTGTTGCCGCCCTCGACGTTGGCGACCAAGCGCTTGACGAAGGTGCCGTCCTGGATGTCGCGCAGGATCTCCTTCATGCGCTCCTTGGTGCCCGCGTCGATGACGCGCGGACCCGACAGGTAGCCGCCGAATTCGGCGGTGTCGGAGACCGAGTAGTTCATGCGGGCGATGCCGCCCTCGTACATGAGGTCGACGATCAGCTTGAGCTCGTGCAGGACCTCGAAGTACGCCATCTCGGGGGCGTAGCCCGCCTCGACCATGACCTCGAAACCGGTCTTGACCAGTTCCTCGGTGCCACCGCAGAGGACGGCCTGCTCACCGAACAGGTCGGTCTCGGTCTCCTCCTTGAAGGTGGTCTTGATGACGCCCGCGCGGGTGCCGCCGATGCCCTTGGCGTAGGACAGCGCCAGGGCCTGCCCCTCACCCTTCGGGTCCTGCTCGACGGCGATCAGGGCCGGAACGCCCTTGCCGTCGACGAACTGGCGGCGGACCAGGTGACCCGGGCCCTTCGGGGCGACCATGCCGATAGTCACGTTGGCCGGGGGCTTGATCAGGCCGAAGTGGATGTTCAGGCCGTGGCCGAAGAACAGCGCGTCGCCGTCCTTCAGATTGGGCTCGATGTCGCTCGAGAAGATCGATGCCTGCGCGGTGTCGGGGGCGAGCAGCATGATGACGTCGGCCCACTCCGCGACCTCGGCGGGGGTGCCGACGGTGAGTCCGGCCTCCTCGGCCTTCTCCCGCGACTTCGAACCCTCCTTGAGGCCCACGCGGACCTCGACGCCGGAGTCACGCAGGCTCAGCGAGTGCGCGTGCCCCTGGGAGCCGTAGCCGATGACGGCGACCTTGCGACCCTGGATGATCGACAGGTCGGCATCGTCGTCGTAGAACATCTCGACTGCCACTGTGGTTGTGTCCCTTCTAATTTCGAGTGTCGAAGAATTAACGCGTCGCCGTGATGGACTTGGGGCCGCGGCCCACGGCCACCACACCCGACTGCACGATCTCCCGGATCCCGTACGGCTCCAGCATTCTCAATAACGCGTCGAGCTTGGACCGGGTGCCGGTCGCCTCGATGGTGAGCGCGTCGGGCGAGACGTCGATGACCTTGGCGCGGAACAGGTTCACCGACTCGATCACCTGGGTGCGCACGCTGGCGTCGGCGCGCACCTTCACCAGGATCAGCTCGCGGGCCACCGACGCCTCGGGGTCCTGCTCCACGATCTTGATGACGTTGACCAGCTTGTTGAGCTGCTTGGTGACCTGCTCGAGCGGCAGGTCGTCGACCGTCACGACGATGGTCATCCGCGAGATCTCCTTGACCTCGGTGCCGCCGACCGCGAGCGATTCGATATTGAAGCCGCGCCGGGAGAACAGGCTCGCCACGCGGGCGAGCACGCCGGGCTTGTCCTCCACCAGCACGCTCAGCGTGTGTGTCGTGCTCATTGCTGGGCCCCCTTCTGGGTGCGGTCGTGCGACATGGCCTCGTGGATGACGGCGGGCTCGGCGGCCGACTCGTCGTCGTCGAACAGCGGGCGGATGCCGCGGGCGGCCATGATCTCGTCGTTGGAGGTTCCGGCGGCGACCATCGGCCACACCTGGGCATCCTTGCCGACGATGAAGTCGATCACCACGGGGCGGTCGTTGATCGCCTGCGCCTCGCGGATCGCGGCCTCCACATCCTCTTCCTTCTCGACCCGGATGCCGTGGCAGCCCAGCGCCTCGGCCAGCTTCACGAAGTCGGGGATGCGCAGGGTGTGGGTGCCCAGATCGGTGTTGGAGTAGCGCTCCTCGTAGAACAGGGTCTGCCACTGGCGGACCATGCCGAGGTTGCCGTTGTTGATCAGCGCGACCTTGATCGGCACGCCCTCGACGGCACATGTGGCCAGCTCCTGATTGGTCATCTGGAAGCAGCCGTCGCCGTCGATGGCCCACACCTCCGTGTCGGGTGCGCCCATCTTGGCGCCCATGGCCGCCGGAACGGCGTAACCCATGGTGCCCAGACCGCCGGAATTCAGCCAGGTGCGCGGCTTTTCGTACTTGATGAACTGCGCGGCCCACATCTGGTGCTGGCCCACGCCCGCGCAGTAGATCGCGTCCGGACCGGCCAGCTGACCCAGCTTCTCGATGACGAACTCCGGCGAGAGCGAGCCGTCGCTGGGCGGGGTGTAGCCCAGCGGATAGCGGTCGCGGGCGTTGTTCAGGTAGCGCCACCAGTCCGAAAGGTCCAGCAGCGGAGTGCCGTTCGCGGCCGGATCGGCCTTCAACGTCTCGATCAGCTCGATGATCACCTCGCGGCAGTCGCCCACGATCGGCACATCGGCGTGGCGGTTCTTGCCGATCTCGGCCGGATCGATGTCGGCGTGGATCACCCGGGCGTTCGGGGCGAACGACTCCAGCTTGCCGGTGACGCGATCGTCGAAGCGAGCGCCGAGGGTGATCAGCAGATCCGAACGCTGCAGCGCCGCAACGGCTCCCACGGTGCCGTGCATGCCGGGCATGCCCATGTTCAGGGTGTGGCTGTCGGGGAACGCGCCGCGCGCCATCAGGGTGGTGACGACCGGAATGCCGGTCAGCTCGGCCAGTTCCAGCAGTTCCTTGGACGCCTCGGCCTTGATCACACCGCCGCCGACGTACAGCACCGGGGCCTTGGCCTCCAGGATCATGCGGGCGGCCTCGCGGACCTGCTTACCGTGCGGCTTGGTCACCGGGCGGTAGCCGGGCAGTCGCATTTCCGGCGGCCAGCTGAAGGTGGTCTGGGCCTGCAGCACATCCTTGGGGATGTCGACCAGGACCGCGCCGGGACGTCCGGTCGCGGCGAGGTAGAACGCCTCGGCAATCGTGCGCGGGATGTCGATCGCGTCGTTGACCAGGAAGTTGTGCTTGGTGATCGGCATCGTGATGCCGGAGATGTCGGCCTCCTGGAAGGCGTCGGTGCCGATCAGGCCGCGGCCGACCTGGCCGGTGATGGCCACCAGCGGCACCGAGTCCATCTGGGCGTCGGCGATCGGGGTCACCAGATTGGTCGCGCCCGGGCCGGAGGTGGCCATGCACACCCCGACCTTGCCGGTTGCCTGCGCGTAGCCGGTCGCGGCGTGACCCGCGCCCTGCTCGTGCCGGACGAGGACGTGACGCACCTTGGTGGAATCGAAGAGCGGGTCGTAGACCGGAAGAATCGCACCGCCCGGAATGCCGAAGACCGTGTCGACGCCGAGTTCCTCGAGGGACCGGACGACCGACTGCGCGCCGGTGACCCGCTCCGGCGGGACCGGGCGGCGGTTGGCGGACGCGGCGGCAGCCGGCGATGCCGGCTGATTGGCCGAGGGCGCAGGCCTGCGGGCCGATGGCCCGGGGCGGGCGGTAGGTGCGCTCACCGTCTTTTCCTTACTGCTTGTCGTTCCAGTACAGAACTTGCCTGAACACAAAAAAGCCCCCGACAGCCAGTGGCTGATCGAGGGTGGCGCGTCGCAGCTGCGAGCTCGAGTCGTGGACCGGACTCAGCGCTGGACGCGCCGGCCGATTACGAGAAGCTCGATTCGATTCACGCGGACGACGGTAAGTGCGCGAGAACCGATCCGTCAAATATTTTGACATTTGGGTCCCATCATGTGAGACGGGGCGGTTTCATGGGTATGTCTACCGTGATGCGAGGATGGATGTATGCCATCGCCGCATCGGTCCGTGCCACCTGCTCGATCGTCCCATACGCCCGACACCGGATCGGATACGGGTCGGGTGATCAGGATCCCCCGGCTGGTTCATCTCGGGGTGTTCGTCCTGCTGTTCTGTGTCGCCTTCCCCTTCTTCGGGTGGCCACAGGTGCTGTGGGTGCTGTTCGTGATTCCGATCGCGGCGGCGGTGTGGGTCGAGCGGACGCGGACCACGGTGTCGGAGTCGGGTTTGGAGCTGCGGAGCATGTTCGGTTCGCGGCGGGTGGACTGGGAGCAGATCAAGGGCTTCCGCATTCCCAAACGCGGGTTCGTCCGGGCGCATCTGGTCGACGACTCCGAGGTGGCGCTGCCGGCGGTGAGCTACGACCGGCTGCGCGCGCTGATCGAGGCGTCGAACGGGCGGATTCCGGATCTGTTCGGCGCGGCCGAGCGGGCGGAGGAGGAGAAGGCCGCCGCCGAGCGGGCCGAAGCGGAGCAGGCCACGGGCGAACAAGCCGAGGCGGAGCGGGCGGCCGCCGAGCGGGCCGGGTCAGAGCAGGCCGAGGCGGAGCGGGCGGCCGCCGAGCAGGCCGAGGCGGAGCCGAACGTTGCCGAGCAGACGCAGGCGACGAAGTCTCGGACCGCCGAGGGCGAGACCACGTAGCCGCACCCGTTGCGGTCGCACCCTTTCCCGCGCTTCGCACCCGCTGTGGGCGGCTGGACGGGGTGCGAAGTGCGGGAAAAGGTGCGACGGCGGTGTTCTGCGGACCGGTAGGCTGGGGGTACGGGCAGCCGCCGGGAACAATTGCGGCGGTTGCGGCGCTTACCTCGTTACCGCGAGTCCACTCCCCGCCCGGCGGGCCGCCTACCGGCGCATTCACCGCCGCCCAGCGGGAGTAACGTTGAGTAGCCATCGAAATCTTGTTGCGCACGGTCGCCGACCAGCCCCGATGACGTGCCGCCGAGCCGACGGCCCAGCCGACCACACGAGGACCCATACCAATGCCACCGCTTCGTTCACGCACCACGACCGCCGGACGCAACGCCGCGGGCGCGCGCGCCCTCTGGCGTGCGACCGGTCTCACCGACTCCGATTTCGGTAAGCCGATCGTCGCCATCGCGAATTCCTATACGCAGTTCGTGCCCGGTCATGTGCACCTCAAGAACGTCGGTGAGATCGTGGCCGAGGCCGTGCGCGCCGCCGGTGGGGTGCCGCGCGAGTTCCACACCATCGCCGTCGACGACGGCATCGCCATGGGCCACGGCGGCATGCTCTATTCGCTGCCCAGCCGCGAGATCATCGCCGACTCGGTGGAGTACATGGCCAACGCGCACACCGCCGACGCGCTGGTGTGCATCTCCAACTGCGACAAGATCACCCCCGGCATGCTGAACGCCGCCATGCGGCTCAACATCCCGGCCGTGTTCGTCTCCGGCGGTCCGATGGAGGCCGGCAAGGCGGTCGTGGTCGGCGGTGTGGCGCAGGCGCCGACCGATCTGATCACCGCCATCTCGGCCAGCGCGTCGAGCCAGGTGACCGACGAGGGACTGACCGAGGTCGAGCGCAGCGCATGTCCGACCTGCGGCTCCTGTTCGGGCATGTTCACCGCCAACTCGATGAACTGCCTCACCGAGGCGCTGGGCCTGGCACTGCCGGGCAACGGTTCGACGTTGGCGACCCACGCCGCGCGCCGGGCGCTGTTCGAGCGGGCGGGCACCACGATCGTGGAGATCGCCAACCGCTGGTACCGCGAGGACGACGCCTCGGTGCTGCCGCGCAATATCGCCAACGAGAAGGCCTTCCGCAATGCGATGGCGCTGGACGTGGCGATGGGCGGTTCCACCAACACCGTGCTGCACACGCTGGCCGCCGCGCAGGAAGGTGAGATCGACTTCACCCTCGACACCATCGACGAGATCTCGCGCCGGGTGCCGTGTCTGTCGAAGGTGTCGCCCAACTCCGACTACCACATGGAGGATGTGCACCGCGCCGGTGGCATTCCGGCCATCCTCGGCGAGCTGCGCCGCGCCGGTCTGCTGGAGACCGACGTGTCCACCGTGCACACCCGCTCCTTCGACGAGTGGCTCGATACCTGGGACATCCGCTCCGGCAAGGCCTCCGACGAGGCGATCGAGCTGTTCCACGCCGCGCCGGGCGGGGTGCGCACGACCGAGCCGTTCTCCACGAACAATCGGTGGTCCTCGCTGGACACCGACGCCGAGCAGGGCTGCATTCGCGATCTCGAACACGCCTACACCGTCGAGGGTGGGCTGTGCGTGCTGCGCGGGAACATCGCTCCGGACGGGGCGATCCTCAAGACCGCGGGCATCGACGAGGACCTGTTCACCTTCGAGGGCCCGGCCGTGGTGGTCGAGTCGCAGGAGGAGGCGGTGTCGAAGATCCTCGGCAAGCAGATCAAGCCGGGCGATGTGATCGTGGTCCGCTACGAGGGTCCCTCGGGCGGACCGGGCATGCAGGAGATGTTGCACCCCACCGCATTCCTGAAGGGCGCGGGACTGGGCAAGGTGTGCGCGCTGATCACCGACGGGCGCTTCTCCGGTGGGACCTCGGGCCTGTCGATCGGCCACATCTCCCCCGAGGCGGCCAGTGGCGGCACCATCGGCCTGATCGAGGACGGCGACCGCATCCGGGTGGACGTGCACACGCGCGCGCTCGAATTGCTGGTCTCCGATGAGGTTCTCGCCGAGCGTCGGGCGAAAATGGAAGCGTCCGAACGTCCTTGGCAGCCCGCGCATCGGGATCGCCCGATTACCACGGCATTGCGGGCGTATGCGGCGCTGGCCACTTCCGCGGACAAAGGCGCGGTCCGCCGCGTGCCGTAGACCCGGAAGCTCGAAAGGCCGGAATCCCAAGGGGTTCCGGCCTTCGTCGTATCGCGCCTCCGGTCGATCGCCTCGAGGTGCTGGATGGGCGAAATCGCCCGGGGGCAACAGGCCTTTCAGCCGATGAAGCCGTCGAACGGATTACCGCCGTGCAGGTAGATCCACGATCCCGCGGCCGCGAGCAGCGCGAGGACCAGAACCAGGAACGACCCCCACGCGGGCCGCACCGCCCAGCCGCGATTGCGATCGAAGGACAATCGCCCCGGTCCGGTCAGGATGAGCGTGCCCGCGAGCGCCACCAGGATGGACTCCAATTCGACCGTCTTGTACTGGAAGTCGGGGGCCATGCCCTGCTTCCAGAGCCAGGCGTCGGTGATCGAGGCCAGTACCGCACCGGCGGCCAGCGGGGTGGCCAGGCCGAGCAGGATCAGCACGCCGCCGCCGACCTCGGCGACGGTGAGCATGGCCGCCGACAGCTCGCCGTGCTTCCAGCCGCCCTGTTCGAGCATCGTGCGGGTGCCGTCCAGGCCCGGACCGTGGAACCATCCGGTCAGCTTCTGCAGGCCGTGGTAGAGAAAGGTGAGACCGAGCACCAGACGTAAGGCAAGCAGGCCCAGATCCGTTGTGCCCCGGTGGTATTCGGGCCGGCGGCGCAGCCGTGCGGTATCGCCGGACGCGCTGGGCGCGGGCGGAATGGACGCGAAGGCGTAGGTGGGCGCGGCCTCGGTGCTCGGCTCGCCCACGGCGGGCACCTCCGGTTCGAGGCCGAGTTCGTCGTCGGTGCGCGGCACCCGACCGCCCGCGGTGGGCCGCACGATCGGTAGCTCGCCGGTGGGGTTGTCGTAGGGGCTGGTGGCCGTCTGACCGGAGGACGCGGGAGGCTGCGTCCGTGGCGATTCCGGTATTTCGTTCGGCTTGTCGGTCACGGGGTCAGAGTATGACGCGGCGGGCCGGTTCGCGCCCGTGCGGCGGCGGCGTGTCCCGTCGAGCCGAGACGGTAACGTCTGAGCCATGAGTTGGGTTGTCGCCGGCCGGGTCGCATCGGTCGTGGCCGTCACCGCCGGTCTGGCGGTCGGCTGCGCGCGCTTCGACGAATCCGCGTCCAAACCGTTCACCCCCGCGCCGACCGTGCACCCCGAGGGTATGGGTCCGACCAATGCGCCCAAGACTCCCCCGTCGGCGGCGCCGCGACCCACCGGGCCGTGCATCGATCCGGATCCGCTCGTCATCGGGACCTGCCTGGACACCACCGGCGGGGTCGCGCCGCTGCCGGACGGTCAGCAGGGGCTGGTGACCGAGCGGGTCAGCGGCCGGATTCTGAAGGTCACCGTCGTCACGCCGGATCAGCCGCAGCCGCAGCCGGTCGAGGTGGCCCGGCTGGATGTGGACGCCGCCGGTGACGGCGGGCTGACCGATGTCGCGCTGTCCCCGACCTACAGCGAGGACGGGCTGATCTACGCCTATGTCACCACCCCGTCGGACAATCGGGTGGTGCGCATCGGCGCGGGTGGCTCGGTGAAGCCGATTCTGACCGGAATTCCGAAGGGCTCCACCGGAAATCGCGGTGCGATCGATTTCCTCGACGACAAGATGCTGGTGTTGACCGGGGATGGCGGGAATCCGGGTGCGGCGGCGGATCGCGGATCGCTGGCGGGCAAGCTGCTGCGCATCGACGATCCCGCGCCGGGCGGCTCCAATCCGCAGGTGCTCGCCTCCGGGGTGGGCGTGGCCGGTGGGGTGTGCCCGGATCACAAGGACAGCATCTGGTTCACCGATCGCACCGCCGCCGCGGATCGGCTGCAGCGGGTGGCGGCCGACGGGACCGTGAGCACGGCCTGGACCTGGCCGGATCATCCGGGGGTCGCCGGATGCGCGGCCGCCGTAGACGGGGTGGCGATCGCCATGACCGATGCCAAGGCCCTGGCCTTCGCCGACGCCGATCCCAAGACCCACGCCGTCACCACCGCGCCCGCGATGGCCGCGCAGGACAAGTACGGCGCGCTCAACGGGGCGGCCCTCGCCCCGGACGGGTTCGTCTGGGTCGGCACCATCAACAAGCAGGGCAAACCCGGACCGTTCGACGATCGGGTGGTACGCATTCCGCCGCCGAAGGGCGGTGCGGGTGGCGGGCCGGACTGATCCGGCCGGGCCGTCGGCCGGAACTCGACGAAAGGAGCTGAGCTTGTCCACCAACACAGATTCAGGTCCTCGACCGGAGCAGTTCCAGGAGCTCATCGCGCGCTTCGATCCGCGGGTCGGCGAATTCGCGGTCGAGGCGCGCGCGCTGATCCTCGATGTCATGCCGCGGGCGGTGGAGCTGGTCTGGCCGAATCAGGGCACGGCCAGCTACGGCACCGGGCCGAGGAAGATGTCCGAGCACTTCTGCTACCTGTCGCTGTTCCCCCGCTACCTCCGCCTCGGCTTCTACTACGGCACCGAACTCCCCGACCCCGAGCACCTGCTGATCGACGGCGGCGGCAAACTCATGCGCTCGATGAAGATCACCAACACCGACCAACTGCACCGCCCCGCCGTGCGCACCTTGATCGAGCTCGCCACCACCCATCGCGTCCCGCCGTTGCCGCGAGGTTGAAGCCCGCAGCAAAAAGCGCTGCGGGGCAACGAGAGGAGCCACGCTGCGGGGCAACGAGACGGGCCACGCTGCGGGGCAACGAGACGGGCCGCGCTGCGGGGCAACGAGAGGAGCCACGCTGCGGGGCAACGAGACGGGCCACGCTGCGGGGCAACGAGAGGAGCCACGCTGCGGGGCAACGAGAGGAGCCACGCTGCGGGCCATAGGTAGGCGAACGGCACCTCGGGCCGGGGCTCGAGGTGCCGTTGCGGGGGAGGTCAGGCGGCGCCGCAGGCGGCGAGGACGAGTTCGCGGACGCGGGCGGCGTCGGCTTGGCCTCGGGTGGCCTTCATGACGTCGCCTACGATCTTGCCCGCGGCCTGGATCTTGCCGAGGCGGATCTTGTCGGCGATGTCGGGGTTGGCGGCGAGGGCCTTGTCGACCTCGACCTGCAGGGCGGAGTCGTCGGAGACCATGCCGAGGCCCTTGGACTCGACGATCCGGTTCGGGTCGCCCTCGCCCGCGAGGACGAAATCGACGACCTGGCGGGCCACCTTGCTGTTGATGGTCTTGGCGTCGACCAGGGCCACGACCTCGGCGACCTGGGCGGGGGTGATGGGCAGCTCGTCGAGGGAGACCTCGCGCTCCTTGGCCTTCTCGGTGAGGTAGTTGACCCACCAGGAGCGGGCGGCGTCGACCGAGGCGCCCGCGTCGACGGTCGCGATGATCAGATCGAGGGCCCCGGCGTTGATCAGGTCGCGGAAGACCTCGTCCGACAGGCCCCACTCGGCCTGGATGCGCGCACGGCGCAGCCACGGATACTCCGGAATCGTGGCGCGCAGTTCCTCGACCCAGGCCGGATCGGGCGCGATCGGCTCGAGATCGGGCTCCGGGAAGTAGCGGTAGTCCTCGGCGGTCTCCTTGAGGCGGCCGGGCGAGGTGGTGCCGTCGGTCTCGTGGAAGTGGCGGGTCTCCATCACCACGGTGCCGCCGGTCGCGAGGACCGCGGCCTGGCGGCGCATCTCGTAGCGCACCGCGACCTCGATACTGCGCAGCGAGTTGACGTTCTTGGTCTCGGTGCGGGTGCCGAATTCCTTGGCGCCCTTGGGCATCAGCGAGACATTGGCGTCACAGCGCAGCGAGCCCTGTTCCATCTTCACATCGGAGACCCCGAGCGACTTCAGCAGATCGCGCAGCGCGGTGACATACGCGCGGGCCACCTCGGGCGCGCGCTCGCCCGCGCCGGTGATCGGCTTGGTGACGATCTCGATGAGCGGCACGCCCGCGCGGTTGTAGTCGAGCAGCGAGTGACTGGCGCCGTGGATGCGACCGGTCGACCCACCCACGTGGGTGGACTTACCGGTGTCCTCCTCCATGTGGGCGCGCTCGATCTCGACCCGGAAGGTGCTGCCGTCGTCGAGCAGCACGTCGAGGTGACCGTCGTGGGCGATCGGCTCGTCGTACTGGCTGATCTGGTAGTTCTTCGGCTGGTCCGGATAGAAGTAGTTCTTGCGCGCGAACCGGCCCCACGGGGTGATCTCGCAGTTGAGCGCCAGCCCGATGCGGATCGCCGCCTCCACGCCCTGCTGGTTCACCACCGGCAGCGAACCGGGCAGGCCCAGGCAGACCGGGCACACCTGGGTATTGGGCTCGGCGCCGAACGTGGTCGGGCAGCCGCAGAACATCTTGGTCCGCGTGCCGAGTTCGACATGCACCTCCAGGCCGAGTACCGGCTCGTAGGTGTCGATCACATCGGCGTAGTCCATCAAATCCACGGTGGGCGCGCTCATGCCCGTACCTCGCTGGCGCTCTGCGCGGTCATGACCGCGCCTGCGGCTGTGTTGATGATTCGCTCGCTGCGCTCGCTCATAACGCACAGTTTATGAGTCGCCGATCAATCGACGGCGATCGCCTCGACGATGGGCATGCGGGCCGCGCGCAGCGCCGGTGGGATCGAGCCCAGCAGGGCCAGGATGAGCGCGGCCACGGCGTAGACCAGCAGCATCGGTCCGGCCTGATAGGTGACATCGATACTGGTGGCGTTGCCCAGCGCGATGGTCGCGAGATAGTGGACGGCCGCGCCGATACCCAGCCCCAGCGCCGCGCCGACCACGCCGATCCCCGCGGCCTCGGCGAGCACCGTGCGCAACAGGAATCGTCGGCTGGTGCCCATGGCCCGCAGGACACCGAGTTCGCGGCGGCGTTCGAGCACCGACAGCATCAGCGTATTCAGCAGGGCCACGGTCGATACCAGCACCACGATCCACAGGATGGCACCGCTGAGCGAGGTCCCCTGTCGCACTCCCGCCGAGATCGCGGCCACGGCATCGCGCCCGAGATCCACGTGCAGCTCGGGTGGTACGACCGCGCGGATGGCCGCCGTCACCGCGACCGGATCGGCGTCCCGGGTGAAGTCCACGGCGAGGATGGTCTCGCCCGGCCGCTGATACCACTGCCGCATGACGTCGATATTGAGCACCACCACCCCGGCGATCGCGGAGAAGTACGGAATGACCTGCAGCACTTCGGTTTTCTTGACTCCGGTGGGTGTCGGCAGGTCCAGCGTCGAGCCCTCCCGCACGCCGCGGTCCTTGGCCACATCGCGCGAGATCACCACTCCCTCGCCGCGCACCAGCCGCTCGCGCACCCGCTGCTCCAGCGGCACCGGATAGGCCTTGTCGACGTCCGGATAGCCCTGCAGCATCACCCGGCCGCCGCCCAGGGTCGCGAAGGCCATCTGCGCACTGCCCACCCGGCCCACCCCCGGCACGGCGGCGACCCGGTCGCGCAGCTCGGCGGGCAGGATCGGCCCGGTCGGGAACTCCGCCCACGAGGTCGGGCTGATGTAGACGTCCGAGTGGCTCAGGCTCTCGAAACTCGTCCCGGCCGAATCCGCCAGATTCTTCGACGCGCTGCCCATGGCGACGACGGCGGTGATGCCGATCATCACCGTCATGGCCGTCGCCCACACCCGCCGCGGCGCGCGCTCCACGGTGGTGGCGCCCAGGGCGCCCGGCGCACCGAACACCCGGGCCACCGCGGCGACCGCGCGTACGATCGGCGTGGTGAACGCATAGCAGAGCAGGACCGCGCCGGTGATGGAGATCGAGATCGAGGCGATCGAATAGCGCCCGATATCGGCCCGAGCCAACGCGATCGCCGCGCCGATCAGCGCCACGCCCCCGGCGACCGCGGCCCACCGCAGTAGCGGATTCACCGCGTCCGAACGCGACACCCCCACCGGCGCCAGCGCCTCGATGGGCGCCACCTTGTAGACCTGCCGAGCCGCGATCCCCGCGGCGGCCACGCTCGCCACGATGCACGCCGCCACCGCCACCGGTATCGCGTAGGCCGGGACCAGATACTCGGGCCGGGCATCGACCGACTGCACGATCGCCGACGGCAGGCTGCCGATCGCCTTGCGCCCCAGCACCATTCCGATCAGCGCCCCGACCAGGCCACCGACCAGCCCCAGCAGACCCGCCTCGACGATGAGATCGCGCACCATGGCCCGCCTTCGCCCGCCGATCGCGCGCAGCAGCGACAGCACCGGACGGCGCTGCGCCACGGCCATACTCATCGCGTTGTAGATGAGAAAGCCCGAAACGATCAGCGCGGCGGCCGAAGCCGCGATGGTGGAATACCGCACCAGCACCACCGCGCCCCCGGCCTGTGCCGTGCGCAGGGATGGATCGGCCACCACCGCCCGCCCGGCCACGACCTCGGTGAGCGCCGAACGCAACTCGGCCACATCGGCATTCGCGACGGGTACGATCTCGATCGAGTCCAGTTGCCCGGTGCGGCCGATCAGCTGCTGCGCCAGCGGCAGCGTCGTGATCACGATATGACCCTGGTTGAGCCGCTTGGAAACGGCGTCGTCGAGCACGCCCGCGACGGTCACCGTCTGGGACCCGATCCGGAACTGCTCGCCCTCCCGGTGTCCCATTGCCGCACCGACCAGCACGCCGCGCGGCACCGACAGCAGCCGGACGGCCCAATCGCGCAGTGAGGCATCCAGATCGCCGCCCAGCTGCGTCACGCTCGCGTCCGCGCCCACCAGCAGCGCCCGATCCGCGTCCGATCCGATCCGGGCCCGCAGCATCGGCACCGCCGCGCCCACCCCCGGCACCTCCCGGATCTGTTGCAGCAGTTGCTGATCGAATCCCGCGTCGGTGACGCCGGTGATCTCGAGCTGCGCCTTGCCGCCGAGGCCGCGGGTCAGCCGGTCCACCGACCCGGTGACCGATTCGGAGATGCTCAACGTGGCCACCAGCAGTCCCGCCGAGACCGCCATCACGACCAGCGACAGCAGGGTGCGGCCGCGGTGGGCCAGCAGCTCGCCGATATTGAACAGCCGCAACCGATCCCAGGCGGCGATCACCCGCGCACCGCAGCCTGGTCGCGGCGGGCGCCGGCGTGTTCGCCGGGGGCGATCGAGCCGATTCGCCCGTCTCGCAGGGTAACCACCCGGTCGCAGTAGTGCGCCGCGCCCATGTCATGGGTCACCATCACCACCGAATTCCCGGCGCTGGTGATGTCGCCGAGCAGCGCTAAGATCGCCGCGCCCGTCTTGGAATCCAGATTGCCCGTGGGCTCGTCGGCCAGGATCAGCGGCGGATCCATGATCAGCGCCCGCGCCACGGCGACGCGCTGCATCTGCCCGCCGGACAGCTCCGCGGGCCGGTGCTCGGCGCGATCCCCGAGCCCGACCAGCCGCAGCAGCTCCAGGGCCCGCGGCTTGGCCTTACGTAATCCATTGCCGTCCAGCAGTTTCGGAATCGCCACGTTCTCCCAGGCCGACAGCGTCGGCAGCAGATTGAAGAACTGGAACACGAAACCCACCCGGTGCCGCCGAAATTCGGACTGACGATCGTCGTCCAGATCGCCGATCTCCTCCCCCTGAAAGGTGATGGAGCCCGAATCCGGCGAATCCAGCGCGCCCAGCAGATGCAGCAGCGTGCTCTTGCCGGAGCCGGACGGTCCGATGATCGAGGTGAACTCCCCCGCCTCGATGCGCAGATCGATCCCATCCAGCGCGCGGACCCGCTGGCCGCCCACTCGATACTCCTTGACGACGTTCGTCAGTTCCAACACGGTGTCCCACCCTCTCTTGTCGTGTGATCAGCAGGCCGGTACACGGTCGGCCTGCCAGCGGCGCGCGTCCTGGTAATCGAGCACCGCGCGCAGCACCGGCTGCTCGGCCGCCAGTTCCAGATACGCCTCGGCCGCCGACTGGCCCTGCGACAGCGCCTGATCGAGTTTGGCGCGTAGATGGTTGTCCCACCGGTACCGCAGTGCCGCCAGCACCCCCTCCGGTCCCCCGAACAGCCGCTCGCTGTCCGGAAGATCGTGCAGCAGCGCCGGATTGGCCGGATCGACGGCCGCGCGAGCGAGTACCGCGTGCAGGATTTCGGTACGAGCGTGCAGATCGGTCCACGACATCGCATCCACCTCCTCCCCTCGGGTGCCCGCAATGGCTCGGCGGGCACTGTGGCACACACGTTACGGACCCGCACGGCCGGATTCTTCGTGCCGGAGACGAGACTCGGGCTCCTACCGGGGTAGGACACCGGGCCCGCTCCGGGAACGATGAGCGCGCCCGGTCCGTCCGGCTAGCCTGGGACGATGGAGGTGACCAGCGCCGCCGCGGCGACCAGGCCGCCGCGCATCCGCGACCGGATCGTGGAGTTCCTGCGCGATCCGGTCGAGACGTTCCGCCGTACCGCGGAAGCGCAGGGCTACGACTATCCGCCGTCGGTCATCCTCGTCGCGGATATCTGCGTGGCGCTCACGGCAGTCGCGGCGGCGGCCCTTCGGCACGATTACTTTTCGACGGGACTGCCGTTTCTGGCGACCTTGATCCTGATCCTGGTCTTCCCGGTGTTCTTCCTGTTCGACGTGAAGCCGAAGCCGGTGGTCTACGCCGTCACGGCGCTGGTGGCCACCGGGTTGTTCCTCGCCCAGCCGGTCTACCCCGACTGCGCCTCGCTGGTGCTGACCGTCGCGGCGGGCGAGTTGGCCGCCATCATTCCGCGCAAGTCGATCAGCTTCGCCTTCACCGTGGTCGCGGTCGGTGAGGTGCTGGTGTTCTACTCGATCGACCATGTCGACCGCGGCCTGCCGATGTATGCCACCGGCATCGTGCTCGGCTGGATGGTCGGCCTGATGTTGCAGTTGCAGCGCCGGTCGCTCTATCAGGAACGGGAGAATCAGGAGATCCGCGCGACCCAGGCGGCCAACGAGGAGCGTCGGCGCATCGCGCGCGAGGTCCACGATGTGATCGCGCACTCGCTCAGCATCACCCTGCTGCACCTCACGGCCGCGCGCCACGCCCTGCAGACCGACCGCGACGTCGACGAGGCCGTCGACGCGCTCACCGATGCCGAGCGGCTCGGGCGCCAGGCGATGACCGATATCCGGCGCACCGTCGGGCTGCTGGATCAGGCGCCCACCAATCTGCGCCCGGAACCCGGTCTCGACGACATCGCGGATCTGGTGGACGATTTCGTGCGCGCGGGCCTGGACCTCGACTATCGGCTCACCGGCGAGGTCGGGCTGGTCTCCGCGGCAACGGGTTTGACGCTGTTCCGGATCTGCCAGGAGTCGCTGGCCAATGTGGCCAAGCACGCACCCGGCGCGCGGGTCACGCTGCGCATCGAGGTCACGGCCGCGGCCGCGGCCGCCTCGATCGCCAATACGCTGCCCGACGGACCGCCCGCGCGCCGCGGCCGGGGTATGGGCATCTCCGGAATGACGCAGCGCGCGACGCTCGTCGGAGGCACGCTGAGCGCCGGGCCGAAGGACGACCGCTGGGTCGTGCACGCCCAGCTCCCGGTGGACACGCCCAAATCCGGTCTCATGTGCCTGCTCACCGGGCAGGACGATCCGCTGCGAGTGGTGCGCGAGGCCATCACATCGGTAACTCGAAAGTTGCAGGAGGGTATGTGATCCCGTCATCGACCCAGGCCACCGAGGAGGACACCGTCGCCGTACTGGTCGTCGACGATCAGGAGCTGGTGCGCGGCGGCCTGCGCCGGATCCTGCGCCGCCGGGATGGATTCGTGGTGAGCGAATGCGCGGACGGCGACGAGGTGCCCGCCGCGATCGCCGCCCAGCGGCCGGATGTGGTGCTGATGGATCTGCGGATGAAGCGGATCGGCGGGATCGACGCCACCCGGGCGCTGCGCGCTCGCGAGGACGCGCCGCCGGTGCTGGTGCTCACCACCTTCGACGACGATCAGCTGCTGTCCGGGGCGCTGCGCGCGGGGGCGGCGGGGTTCATCCTGAAGGATTCGCCCGCCGAGGATCTCATCCGCGCCGTCCGCACCGTCGCCACCGGTGGTTCGTGGCTCGACCCCTCGGTAACCGGCCGGGTGCTGTCGGCCTATCGGTCGGTCCGACCGGCTTCGGCCAATGCCCGATCGCGGCTGGACGAATTGACCGCGCGCGAGTTCGAGGTGCTGAAGCTGATCGGTCGCGGGCGCGTCAACGGAGAAATCGCCGCGGAACTCGGAATCTCGGAAGTGACGGTAAAGAGCCACGTAGGACACATTTTCGGCAAGCTCGGGCTGCGCGATCGGGCCGCGGCGATCGTCTTCGCGTTTGACCACGGCGTGGTCGCACCCGGAGAATCGGCACCCTAGAGGGGCAGGCAACCCCGGTGCGACACCGGGCACGGGTTTCGCACCCTGCCCAGGGATGTGGAGGTTTCACCGGTGGACGCACCGAGGTCCCGGGTCGGGAGCAGGTTCGGCCCCTACGAGTTGCGCTCGCTGCTCGGTCGGGGCGGCATGGGCGAGGTCTACGAGGCCTACGACAGCCGGCGTGATCGGCTGGTCGCGCTGAAGTTGCTGCCCGAGCAATCAACGCCGGATCCGAACTATCGGGAGCGGTTCCGCCGGGAGGCGCGGGCGGCCGCCGGCCTGTCCGATCCACACCTGGTCTCGGTGCACGAGGCGGGCGAGATCGACGGCGTGCTCTACCTCGACATGCAGCTGGTGCGCGGGCAGAACCTGCGGGCGCTACTGCGCGAGGAGGGACCGATGGCCCCCGAGCGCGCCGTGTCGATCGTGTCGCAGGTGGCCTCGGCGCTGGACGTCGCGCATGCCGCCGGACTCGTCCATCGCGATGTGAAGCCCGCGAACATCCTCGTCACCGCCGCGGATTTCGCCTATCTCGCCGACTTCGGCCTCGCTCGCAGCGAGGGCGATACCGCGATCACCCTGGCGGGCACGGCCATCGGCTCCTACATCTACATGGCGCCCGAGCGGTTCGACGACGGGCCGGTCAGCGGCCGCGCCGACATCTACTCGCTGGCCTGTGTCCTGCACGAATGCCTCACCGGAGCAACGCCCTTCCCGGCGCAGAGCGTGAGCGTGCTGATCCGCTCACATCTGTCCGAGCCGCCGCCGCGGCCGAGCCTGCGGCGCTCCGACGTTCCCGAGGCCCTCGACGCCGTCATCGCCCACGCCATGGCCAAATCCCCCGCCGACCGCTTCGCGACCGCGAGCGAGTTCGCCGATGCGGCCGCCGCGGCCCTGGGCATCGCGGTGCCTCCCACCCCGCCCACCCCCGACGCACCGCCCGCTCCCGACAAGCTGTTCATGTTCGGCGAGCCGCTGCAGGCCGCTCCCGGCATCCCGGGCGCACCCGCCGCGGCCCGACCGGTCCGCTCCCTGCTCGGCACCCCACCGAAGACGCCTCCGGTCTCCGGCCCGGGAGCCCGGCCGGAAACCGGCGCGGAGCCCGGCCCGGGCCAACCGCCCCGACCGGATGAGCCCGCCCACCCGGGCCACGCGTTCCCCGCGGACAACCCCGCACGCGCGGACGCTCCCGCCCGACCGGGCCACGTGCTCCCGACCGACAACTCCGCACGCGCCGATGCCCCTGCCCGCCCGGGCCACGTCTTCCCCGCGGACAACCCCTCGCAGGCGGGCGTTCACGCCCGGCCGGGCCCGGTGCCCGACGGTATGTCTCGATCGGCGGCGGAACCGCCCGGCCCGAGGCCGGGCGAGACCGATGCGACGGCCACCGCCTACCTCCCGGCCGGTCCCGGCCCGGGGCGTATTCCGTCCGAGCCCACCACCTTCCAGCCGTTCGGGCCGGAGGGGCCGACCATTCCGGCGCAGATGCGCCCGCGCGATCCCGCGGGGCCCTCGGATACCACTCGGGTCTATCCCGCCAGCGTGCCGCCGGCGCAGGCCCCCGACGGCACGGGCCGAGCTCCGGCCGCGCAGGGGTATCCGATCGACGAGTCGGAGGAGCCGACGGTCGCGCAGCGGCGGGAACCGCCCGCGCCGGAGGCGGCCGCGCCGCCGGGTGGGTCGCCGACGATGGTCATGCGGACCGGGGCCGGGACGGGGCAGCCGTCGACGGCGGATTCGGCCACCACCTTCCTGAACCGCGAGGATCTGCCCGGGGCGGATGCGGCGGCGCCGGAGGCGGTTACGCGGACCTACGAGACCACCGGGACCCTGCGGATCATTCCGCCGACCGATCCCGAGGCGGACCAGGACGGCACCGGCGATCTGCCGGTGATCCACCCGGCCGATCCGACCCTGGTGCGGCCCGAGGAATTCCAGTTCGTCCCGCTCCCGCCGCAGGCGCAGGCACGCCCGCCCGCACCGTGGGAACTGCCGCCGCGACACGACTTTCCGCCCCGCGGTGAGTACGCCGGACCCGACGACGGCGGGTACGACGACTATGACTACGACTACGATCCGGCCGAGCCGCGCCGCCAGGAGCGCAGGCGGTCCATCGCGGTGCCGATCGTGCTGGGCGTCTGCGGTGTCGTGCTGGCGGCGATCGCCGGCGCGGTCGGCTGGCATGTGATGAACAAACCCGACGACAACCGCCCCGCGGTCGCGACCGGACCGGCCGCCCCGACGGTGACCCCGGGCCGCACCACCGCCACCACCGCCGCGCCGAACCCCACCACGACCGCCCCGCCGACGACGACCGGGGCCGCCACCCCGCCGGTGGGTGCCACCGCCTGCCCGCCCGCCACTACGACGACGGGACGATTCGCCAAGTCCGCCACCGGCTCCACGGTCACGACCTGCGGCTTCGCCGAGGAGGTCCGCAAGGCCTACGCCAAGGCGGTGGAGCCGCAGTCCTCGAACACCCAGGCCGCGGGCGCGACCGGCCCCACCTCGGTGGTGGCGACCAGCCCCGCGACCGGCCGCTCGTACACCATGAGCTGTACCGCCGCCGGACAACTGGTCACCTGCACGGGCGGCGACAACGCGGTGGTGTATGTCTATTGACGTGAGACCGGTTCGACGCAGGGCTTTTCGACGATCGTTGCTGCTGGTGGCGCTGCTCGCCGCGGCGGGATGTACGGCCCACGCCGGAGTGCCGACACCGGATCGGGCCGCGGTCCAGCCCCCGCTGACGACGCTCAAACCGGCCGCGGGCACCCTGTCCGCCTCGGCCTCGCTGGCCGCCGATTTCGCGCAGCTGCAGAACGACCTGCACGGCAGCGTGGGGCTCGCGGTCATGCCGGTCGGCGCCGATCGCGCTCTCACCCTGGGCAACTGGAGCACCGGCATCGCCTGGTCCACCATCAAGGTGCCGTTGGCGCTGGCGGCGCTGCGCCGCGATCCGGTCGGCATGGCCGCGACCGCCTCGGCCGCGATCACCTCCTCGGACAACGATGCTGCACAGGAATTGTGGGACGCCCTCGGCGGCGGCGAAAAGGCGGCGCGCGCCGTGGAGGGCGTACTGCGTGAAAGCGGCGACACCACAACCGATATCGCCGATCGACACAACCCGCAGGCCCGGGAATCGGTCGACGATCCGCTGGCCTTCGGCGCGACCCAGTGGACGCTGCTCAACCAGGTCCGCTTCGCCTCGCGGCTGCCCTGCCTGCGCTATTCCGGGCGGGTGATCAAGCTGATGAGCCAGATAACCCCCAGCCAGAGTTGGGGTTTGGGCGCGTTCGTCGGCGCGCAGTTCAAGGGCGGCTGGGGGCCCGACGACGAGACCGGCGCCTATCTGGTGCGCCAATTCGGCCTCGTGCCAACCTGGTCCGGACAGCTCGCGGTGGCCGTTGCCGCACAACCGGATTCGGGCGCCTTCGAGGACGCCACGGCCATGCTGGACAAATTGGCCGCGCTGCTGGCCAGACACGTCCACGAGCTGGGCGGCGGATTGTGCAAGCGCTGACACCGATTTCGTCGCATATGTGACACCTTCGGTCACGGTATTTGACCCGACGCCGGTCACCGCGAAGAATGCCTCGACTAGTGGGTGGCGCGGATACGCGCCGGCCCCTGAATGTTGGAGGTGAGCGGGTGGATACACCGCGAAGACGGCCGAAGGGCCGGTGGGCCGGGAACTTTCGCGCGCGAGCCGCAGCCGCGCTGTGTGGCGTCGCGTTGGCGGCCGGGACCACGGCCTGTTCCTCGGCCTCCGACAGCGGCCCGATCGAGACGACCACCCGCCCGTCCACCCTGGCCACCGGTGCGGTCGTCGCGCTGCCCGGTTCCCTGGCCGCCGATTTCGCCGAACTGCGACCTGCCCTCGGCGGCCGGGTCGGCCTGGCGATCGCCGCGGTCGGCGGTGATCAGATCTCGGAGATGGGCGACTGGACCGGCGGTCCGGCCTGGTCCACGATGAAGGTGCCGCTGACCCTGGCCGTGCTGCGCGCCAACGGAAATACCAGCACCTATCAGATGTCCGCGGCCATCACCGAATCCGACAACTACGCCGCCGAGGTGCTCTGGCAGGCGCTGGGCACCCCCGATGTCGCCGCCCACGCCGTCGAGAGCGTGCTGCGCGAGGGCGGTGACGGCGCCACCAAGGTTCCCGCCAGCCGCGTCCGGCCGGACTACTCGTCGTTCGGTCAGGCCGACTGGTCGCTGTCGGATCAGGTGCGATTCGCCTCGCGACTGCCCTGTCTGCCCGAGGCCGATTCCGTCACCGAGCTGATGAGCCGGGTGGTGTGGGGGCAGCAGTGGGGGCTGGGGCGGCTGGACAATGCCGAATTCAAGGGCGGCTGGGGCCCCGATGCCGACGGCAACTATCTGGTCCGCCAGTTCGGCGTGGTGAAGGCCCCGAACGGGCAGGTGGCGATCGCGCTTGCGGCACAGGCCAGTTCGGGCGCCTTCGCCGAGGGCACCCAGATCCTCGACAAATTGGCGGCGCTGGTGGACGAGCATCTCGGTGAGCTGCCGACCGGGCACTGCCGCTGATCGCGCCCGGTTACCGAAGGTTCACATGGGGGCGGGGCTGCGTTCTCGGCCCGCGCCCGGCAAGATAGCCGGTATGCGCATCGGAGTCTTGACCGGAGGCGGGGACTGCCCAGGCTTGAACGCGGTCATCCGGGCGGTCGTTCGCACCGCGAACGGCCGCTACGGCGACGCGATCGTGGGTTTTCAGGACGGCTGGCGCGGCCTACTCGAGGATCGCAAGATCCACATCCACAACGACGATCGCACGGACCGGCTGCTCACCAAGGGCGGCACCATGCTCGGCACCGCGCGCACCAATCCGGAGGTGCTGCGCGCCGGGCTCGGCCGGATCAAGCAGACCCTGGACGACAACGGCATCGATGCGCTCATCCCGATCGGCGGCGAGGGCACCCTCACGGCGGCGAGCTGGCTGGCCGACGAGGGCGTCCCGGTGGTCGGCGTGCCCAAGACCATCGATAACGACATCGACCTCACCGACACCACATTCGGCCACGACACCGCGGTCAGCATCGCCACCGACGCCATCGATCGGCTGCACACCACCGCCGAATCGCATCAGCGGGTAATGCTGGTGGAGGTCATGGGCCGCCACGCCGGGTGGATCGCGATCAACTGCGGCATCGCCTCGGGCGCGCATCTCACGCTGGTTCCGGAGGAGCCGTTCGACGTGGACGAGGTGTGCACCATGATCAAACGGCGCTTCCAGCGCGGTGATTCGCATTTCATCTGCGTGGTGGCCGAGGGCGCCAAGCCCGCGCCGGGTTCGTTCACGCTGCGCGAGGGCGGTGTCGACGAATACGGGCACGAGCGGTTCACCGGTGTCGCCCACCAGCTCGGGGTGGAGATCGAGCGGCGCATCGGCAAGGAGGTGCGCACCACGGTGCTCGGTCATGTGCAGCGCGGCGGCAAGCCCACCGCCTACGACCGGGTGCTGGCCACGCGATTCGGCGTCCACGCGGCGGAGGCGGTGCACGACGGGCAATTCGGGCAGATGGTCGCGCTGCACGGTACCGAGATCGATCTCGTGCCGCTGTCGGAGGCGACCAAACAGCTCAAGCTGGTGCCCTCGGATCGCTACGGCGAGGCGGCGGCCTTCTTCGGGTGAGGCGCGCCGCGCCGAGCCGACACGCATGAGCACCATTTCGCAATCCCGGCGTAGTCGGAGATTCTCCTGATCCCGGCACGTTCTTCGCCGGGATCTCGATACGCTTTTCAACGTTGGTTCTTGCACGTCATGGCTCGCGAAGAACGCTGGTTGTCACGATGATGTCCATCTTCGACTGCACTCTCGACCCCGGTCCGCTGACGCCCGAACAGGCCCACGAGGCGATGCAGATCCATATGTGCTGCACCGTGGACGACTGCCGGGTGCGAAGACGGGCCCGCCACATCCTGGTGGAGGGCGGGCATATGGTGCTCGACGAACGCGCCGCGCCGTGATGGATGCGATACGGCGGGCACGGTAGCCCACGGCGGCAGCGGGTCCGGGCAAGGGCGGTGAACACGGACCACCACACCGGGATTACGCGCGCGCCGATGCCCGGGCCTCAGCCGGTGGCGGCCAGCGCGATCACGACAACAACCAGCACGACGGCCACGACGACCGCGGCGGCGACGATCCAGCCGAGCGGCGGGCCGGAGCGGCGTGTGTTCGACAGCGCGGCGGTGGGAGCGGGCGGATAGCCCGGCGCATAGCCGGGTGGTGGTGGGGCCGATGTCAGGATCGGCGCGGCCGAATACGCCTGGGGAGTGAGGTGATTGGGCACCGGGGGCGAGCCGATCGCCACCGTCGACTCCAGCGGGGGCGGCGGTGCCGGGGAAAACGCCTGCGCGCCCGGCGAATACCCGGCGACCACCGGCGGCGCGACCGGTAACCGCGGAGCCGGAGCGGTCAGCGCCCGCTTGGCCGCGGCGGCGAAATCCGCGCAGGTGGCGAAGCGTTCGATCGGGCGCTTGGCCATCGCCCGCGCGATCACCGCGTCCACGGCCGGGGACAGGCCGGGCCGCCGCGCGCTGGCCGAGGGCACCGGCAACTGCAGATGGCCGCGAATGACCTCGTCGGGATTGTCGGAATCGAAGGCGCCGGTCCCGGTCAGCATCCAATACAGCGCGCACGCCAGCGAGTACTGATCGGAGCGCTGATCCAGCACCGCCCCGGTCATCTGCTCCGGCGAGGCGTAGGCCAGGGTGGCGGTGAACATCCCGGCCTGGGTCAGATGGGTGGAATCCTCACGCAACCGGGCGATTCCGAAGTCGGTCAGGAATACCCGCTCCCCCTTGCCCGCGCCGGAGCGGGCCAGCAGGATATTGGCCGGTTTCACGTCCCGGTGCAGCACGCCGTTGCCGTGCGCGTAATCCAGTGCGGCGGCGACGCCCTCGATGATCTGCACCGCGCGCTCGGGCGGCATGCTGTAGGGGTTCACCGTGGCCGCGTCCACGCCGTCGACGTACTGCATGCTGATCCACAGCTGCTCGTCCTCGACGCCGCGGTCGTAGACGGCCACGATATTGGGATGGTCGAGCTGGGCGGCCAGATCGGCCTCGCGATCGAAGCGGGCACGAATCTCGGCGTCGGTGAACAGCTCTCGGTTCAGCAGCTTCAATGCCGTGAGCCGGGGCAGTCGCGGGTGGCGCGCCAGGTACACCGAGCCCATGCCACCCTGGCCGAGCAGCCGCTCGATGGTGAAGCCGGCGAACACGTCACCGGTGCTCAACACCCTGCGTTCCCCTTCCGTCGACGGCAGAGACCGCGATCCTACCGGAGCAGACCGATCATCCCGGGGTGACCAGCCCGGATTCGTAGGCCAGCACCACCGCCTGCGCCCGATCACGCAGGTTCAGCTTCGAAAATACCTTGGAGACATGGGTTTTCACCGTCTGCTCGGCGACGAACAGCGCCTCGGCGATCTCGGTGTTGGACATGCCCTTGGCGATCAGCTCGAGCACCTCGCGCTCGCGCGGGGTCAACGCGTCCAGGGCCGGGGTCGCTCTGGGACGCGTCCGGCGGCGCATGACGTCGGCGATGAGCCGCCGGGTGACGGTCGGGGCCAGCAGTGCCTGCCCCTCGGCGACCACCCGCACCGCGCGCACCAGTTCGTCGGCGGGCGCGTCCTTGAGCAGGAAACCGCTGGCCCCCAGGCTCAACGCCTCGTAGACGTAGTCGTCGATGTCGAAGGTGGTGAGCATGAGCACCCGCACCGGCGGATCGAATCCGGCGGCCAGGATCGCCCGGGCGGCGTCCAGGCCGTTCATCTCCGGCATGCGCACATCCATCAGCACCACATCCGGGCGCAGCCGTTTGGCCTCGGCGACGGCGATCTTCCCGTTCGCCGCGTCTCCGACGACGCTGATATCCGACTGGGCGGCGAGCAGGGCCCCGAAACCCTGACGCACCATCGCCTGATCATCGGCGATCAACACGGTGATTGGCACGAATTGTCCTTACGCGAACCGGACGATCGAAACAAGTCCGGCGATCAGGCAGTACACCGCGAACGGCAGCAGGGTGCGGGTCTGGAAGAACCGTTCCAGGAAGCGCACCGCCAGCCATGCCGACACCCCCGCCACGATCGCGCCCACCAGCGCCTGGCCGTGGATCTGCGCGCCCTGCGGACCGAACAGCTCCGGAATCTTCAGCACCCCCGCCGCGAGGATGACCGGCGTCGCCAGCAGGAAGGCGAACTTCGCGGTGTCCTCGTGATCGAGTCCGCGCAGCAGGCCGCCGACCATGGTCAGGCCCGAGCGGCTGAATCCGGCCAGCAGCGCACCGGATTGGGCCAGGCCGATGCCCAGGGCATCCTTGACGCTCAGCGCGGCGAGGCGCCGCTCGGATTCCAGCCGGGTGTCGTCCTCGATCAGCACGCCGCGCGCCCGCGCCCGATCGCGCTCCTCCTGTTCGGCGAAGCGGCGGCCGTAGTCGGCCAGGGTGGGGCCGTTGCGGCGCTTCAGACCCTCACCGACGATCAGCACGATGCCGTTGAGGGCGAGGAAGACGCTCGCGAAGACGGGGGTGGCGAACATCGCGCGCAGCGGATGCTCGAGCACCAGGCCGAGGACGCCGACCGGAATCGTGGCGAGCACGATCAGCCACGCCAGCCGCTGCGCGGACGTCTCGATGCGACGGGTGCGCAGCGTGGTGGCGAATCCGGTGATGATCTCGATCCAGTCGCGCCGGTAGTAGCCGATCAGCGCCAGCGCGGTGGCCACGTGCAGGGCGACCACGAAGGCCAGATACGGGGTGCCGTGATCGGAATCGCCGTCGGTGACCAGCCTTTCCCAGGAGCCGCCGATCCAGGCCGGAACCAGTACCGAATGTCCGAGACTGGAGATGGGGAACAGTTCGGTGACGCCTTGGAGCGCGCCGATGACGATGGCTTGGACGTAGGTGAGCATCGCCGACGAGTCTCCCACGGGTGCGCGGCGCGCGCCGCACCCGTGCCGGGGCCATACCTACGTCCTCCCCAGCCCGATGGCCGCGGGATCGATCGATACGAGCGCGCCGTCGTCGACTGCCAGCGGCAGGCGCGCCCGCACCTCGAAGCCGCCGTCGGCGCGCGGGCCCGCGGCGAGCGTGCCGCCGATGGCCTCGGCCCGGGCCCGCATCCCGGCGATACCGGTGCCCGGTGTGCCCTTCGGCGCGACCTCGCCGGCACCGTTGCCGACCACCAGCTCGACCGCGTCCGATCCGACCGCGAGATGCACCCGCACCTCGGCGCGCGGTGCGTGTCGGGTGGCATTCGACAGCGACTCCTGCACGATCCGATACAGCGCCAGCCCCGCGGTGTCCGGAATCGCCGCCAGCGCACCGTCGATCGTCCATTCCACCGCCACACCGGCCCGCCGCGCCCCGTCCAGCAGCGCGAGCACATCCGCGGCCGCGGGCTGCGGGGCGTGTTCGGGTAGCTGACCGTCGCTGCGCAGCACGCCGAGCATGGTGCGGATCTCGTTGAGCGCCTCGCGCGCCGAAGCCCCGATGGACTCGAATTCAGCCCGCGCGGCCGGGGAGACATCGGCCACCCGATACGGCGCGGTCTGGGCCTGGACCACCACCATCGACATGTGATGGGCCACGACATCGTGCAGGTCGCGGGCGATGCGGGCCTTCTCCTCGAGGATCGCCCGGCGCGCGCGCTCGAGCTCGTTCTCCTCGGCCTGCCGGGTCAGGGCCTTGCGGGAGAGCACCAGCCAGCGCACCAGCAGGCCGAAGGCGACCAGGCCGGTCATGGCGATGGGCCAGCCGAACGCGGCCTCGGCGAACGAATCTCCGGCATCGGCCATGGTGGTGGCCATCAGCAGGGCGGTCGCGGCCCAGGCCACCAGCACGATCTGGATCTGCGCGCGCACGGCGACGGCGAACAGCAGCGCGAACAGCGCCAGGATGTGGACCACCTGGAACGGGATGTGGTTGTCCGGCTGATTCGGGATGGCCAGCGCGATCAGCAGCGCGGATCCGGCCGAGATGGCCCAGCCCAGGGCGGGATTCAGGCGCACCAGCACCACCGGCAGGGCGGCCAGCCCCGCGATGAACGGCTGCGCCGCCGCGGGCACCTGATGGGTCAGGTGCAGCGTGGGCCAGGCCACGACGAAGAAGACCCCGCCCAGCAGAACCGTGAACATGTCGAACCACAGCAGCAGCCGACCCGGTTTCCGCGAACTCCGGGCCACCTGCCGCGCGGTCTGCGCAATCCGAGCCATGGTTACGACCCTAGGAACCCCGCCCGCGCACGTCCTCATACCTCCGGGTGAATTGGCACCCCCTACCCCGGTACGAGAGCCGCCCGCGCCTCACCCGGCGCACCGGTCCGGGATTCGATCCGCGGGTTGAGGCGGCTTTCGAGGCTCGATTCCTAGCTTTTCATGGCATGAACGAAACACCGCGACAGACCGAGGGCAGGCCGATCACCACCGGGCGGGGCGCGCTGCGCCGGATCGCCGGAGCCACGGCGGTGGCGGCCCTGCTCACCGGTAGCGCGATGGCGTTCGGCCCCGCGGGTTCGGCCGTGGCGGCGGGAACGGGGGCCGTGGAGAACGCCGACGCGCGGCGGGCGGTCGCCGAGCTCGCGGGGGCGCGGCCGTGGTCCGCGCCGATTCCAGCGGATTTCGCCGCGTCGGCCGGTTATCGGCCCACCGTCAGCCAGGGGCTGCTGGTGGCGCCGAACGGGGATTGCTCCGCGCCGATACCGCTGCCGGACGAGTTCGAAACCGCCTGCAAGGCACACGATCTCGGATACGACCTGCTGCGCTATGCCGCGCGCGGCGGGCATCCGCTGGGGCCGTGGGCGCGTCAGCGCATCGATGCCGCCCTCGAACAGCACATGCATTCGGCCTGCCAGGGGCGCGCGGATTCCTTCGCGCGGGCCGAATGCCATGTCCTGGCGACCGTCGCCAGTACCGCGGTCGACCTCAACTCCCGCCGCCAGGACTATGCCGCTCCGATGCCCGAATACCTGTTCGGAACGGAGCTTTCCGGGCCGGCGCTCGGTACCCAGCTGCTGCGCGTGCTCGGTCCGGGGGCGCTGGCGCTGCTCGTGCTCGCCGCCGTGGTGGCGTTCGTGCGACGGCGTACCGCTGGGCCGCACCGTCTTTCGTGAACACGCCTTCCGTACAGGAGCTCGAAGTGATCCTCTCGACCGATACCGACCGCACGGAGACGACTCCCGAAGCCGGGCGAGCGCCGCGGCTGTCGCCGCCGCGCATCGGAACCACCGCCGCGGTCACGATCGGCCTGACCGCCGCGCTTGCTCCCGGACTGCTGCCCCGCACGGCCGAGGCGCAGGCGGTGCTGAGCGGGCTGCTGGTCGCGGCCTGCCTGGCGGCGGCCGGGCTGGCCCGAATGCTGGTGCGACGCTGGGGTTTCGATATCAATCGCGAGTGGGCGCGGTATCGGTTGCCCGCCGCGCTGGTCGGAGTGATCGTGGTCGCCGGTGCGCTCGTGCACGCCTGGCTGTGGCAGAACCGGCTGCGCGCGGCCATGGCGTTCGCGCCGATCGGACCGGGGTACTGGGTGCGCTGCGCGCTGGTGACCACGGTGGTCGCCGGGCTGCTGATCGGGCTCGGGCGCGGGGTGCGCTGGGTGGTCCGGCGGCTGGGGGCGGCCCGCAGCGCCGGGCTGGCGGTCGTGGCGGTGCTGGCGACGCAGTTCGCGCTGCTACCCGCCGCGGTGGATTGGCGTCGGTCGGCCTATGCCGCCGCCAACGCCCAGCTGGACCCGACCGTCGTGCGGCCGATCGCCCACAACCGTTCCGGGAGTGCGGATTCGGTGGTGAGCTGGCCGTCGCTGGGTGCGGAGGGGCGGAAATTCGTTGCCGGACAACCCGCTCGAGGGGTGCGGGTGTATGTCGGCATGGAATCAGCCCCCGACCTGGATTCCCGGGTGGGGTTGGCCATTCGCGAACTGGAGCGCTCGGGTGGGCTGCAGCGCGCGAATCTGGTCGTGGTGATACCCACCGGTTCCGGCTGGATCGACGCCCGCGCCGCCGCCGGTCTGGACGAGCGTTTCGGCGGCGACGTCACCCTCGTCGGCCTGCAGTACTCCGAGGCGCCCAGCTGGGCCACCTTCCTGTTCGGCCGCACCGCCGCCGAACAGTCCGCCCGCGCCCTGTTCACCGCCGTAGAACACCGCCTGTCGACCATGCCCGACCGCCCCCGCCTGTTCATCTACGGCCAAAGCCTCGGCGCCACTGCGGGCAGTGCCATCTTCACCGATGACAGCGACCAGCGAAACCGCGTTTGCGCCGCCCTCTGGGCAGGCCCCCCGGCCATCCGCGTCCACCACGCCGCCGCCACCGTCCTCGCCAACTCCTCCGATCCGGTGGTCCAGTGGTCCCCCCAATTACTCTGGCACGCCCCCGATCTCACCCACACCCGCCCCGACGCCCCCCACCCCCAATGGATCCCGCTGATCAGCTTCCTCCAGACCACCACCGACCTGCTCTCCGCCCTGGCCCCCGGCCCAGGCCACGGCCACCGCTACGGCCCCGAGCAGGGCACCGCGATGGGCACCTGCTGAACAAAGAGTTCGCCGACCGACTCCGCCGCTAGGCGAGGGTGCGTTCGAATGTGATCGGCCGAGCCTGCGTCTGGTGCAGATCGAAGACCACGATGCGATTCGCACCCCTGCGGAGCCAGGGGGCCGGGCAGTAGAGCCGCTGCTGCGGGCCGATCTGCCAGTACCTGCCGAGGTTGTGGCCGTTGACGTAGACGAAGCCCTTGGTCCAACCGGACATGTCCAGATAGGTGTCGGCGACGGCGGTCAGGGTGAGGTTCGCCTCGAAGAACACACCGGGCCGGGCCGGATCGGCCAGGCGGGGCTTCAGGGCGGCCACATAGGCCTCGTCCATCGGCAGCCCGAAGACCTGCCAGCCGGTGAGATCTCCGGTCAGCGGACCTGCGTCGCGAAGCGACACCGTGCGCAGGATCCCCTTCCGGTCGACGAGGGCGTGTCCGTAGTTCGTGCGGCCCATCCCCTCCACCAGTATGTCGAGCACGGGCTCGGCGCCGACGACGGCCGAATTCGGGAGATCGAGCGGCGCATTGTTGGTGACATGCAGCGCCTTCGAGACGGCGTCCGGAACCGCGGGCCGGGAGATGCCGCCCGCATACGTGTTGTTCAGAAACACCGTCGCATAGTCGTGGACCCACCGGATGTCCAGCTTGCCGCCGGTGTAACCGCGCAGCGGCCTGCGGTAGAGCGCGAAACCGAAGTTCTGGCCGTACATCTCGAAAGGCGCCGGATCCACCGTCCGCTCCGGCGGGAACGGGGCGGGCAGGTTGTCCCAGACCGAGGTGAACGCGGTCGGGGTGAACCGCACCCCGGCGAGCGTCGGCACCGGCGCGGGTATGTCGGGCAGGGATGTGGCGAGATAGCCGCCGAGCAGCGCCCGGTAGGCGTGATAGCGCCGGGTCGCCGCTCCCTGCTCGGTGATCGGCGCGGAGTAGTCGTAGCTGGTGATATCGGGTTGATAGTGGCCGGACCGGTTGTCCGCGTTGGCACCGGCGTAGAACCCGAAGTTGGTGCCGCCGTGGATCACATAGATGTTGAACGAAAGCCCCTGATCCATGAAGGCCTTCAGGTCCGCGGAGATATCGACGTCACCACCCTGGAAGGCCGGATCGCCCCAGTGGGTCAACCAGCCCGGATAGACCTCACCGGCCATGGTGGGAACGTCCGGAAACTCCTTGCGCGCCTGCGCGATCGCCGCCGCGTTCCCGCCGCTGAGCGCGATCGCGCCGCCCGGAACGATGGTGCGATTGGTCCGTACCTGATCGAGGCCGTCCTCGGTGTAGAAGGGGCCGGTGATGCCGCCGTCGATCCACAACTGCCGCAGCTGCGTCAGATACTGAGCGTCGTTGCCGTAGGAGCCGTATTCGTTCTCGATCTGGATCATCAGAATGGGGCCGCCGTTGCCGATCAGCAGCGGTTCGACGCGAGGGATGAGCCGATCGATGTAGCGGCGCACCGCGGACATGTAGCGCGGGTCGCGAAAGGCGTTGACCCGCAATTGGATATCCGGGTTGCTCAGCAGGTAGGCGGGTAGTCCGCCCAGGTCCCACTCGCCGCACACGTAGGGGCCCGGCCGCAACAGCACCCACATGTCCTCCGCCTGGCACAGCCGCACGAACGCCTCGATGTCGCGGCGATCGGTGGTGAAGTCGAAGACCCCGGGGCGCTCCTCGACGTAGTTCCACATGACATACAGCGCGATCGTGTTCATCCCCATCGCCTTGGCCATGCGGATTCGATGCCGCCAGTACCGCACGGGAATACGCGCGGGATGCATCTCGCCGCTGCGGATCTGGAAGGGCTTTCCGTCGAGGAGGAAGGCGCTGCCGTCGGGGGCGAATCCGAACGAGCGCCCCGCGGCGGCACTCGCCGGCGAACTCGACGCGGTCCCGGTGAGGGCCATGGCGGCGATCGGGCTCAGGGCACCGACCTTCAGAAAACGGCGTCGCTCCATGACTTCTCCTCATCCGGTGCGCCTGCCCTTGTCAGGGTAGGCACTTCCGGATGAAAACATGGCGGAACGACAGTCGGATTTCGCCGAAATACGTTGTGTAACTGGCTATTCCGCGAGGACGACCCCTACCGTGGGGGTGTGCGCACCGCCGCCGCCGGCGGATCCGGCGGCGGCGGTGCCTTCGTCTCGCTACGCGATCGGGCCGCGCGCGGCCTCGTATGCCGCGCCCACACGGTAGAGCCGATCGTCGGCCAGCGCCGGGGCCATGATCTGCAGGCCGACCGGCAGGCCGTCCTCGTTGCTCAGGCCCGAGGGGACCGACATGCCGCAGTAGCCCGCCAGGTTGGTCGGGAGGGTGCACAGGTCCGACAGGTACATCGCCAGCGGATCGTCGACCTTCTCGCCGAGCCGCCAGGCGGTGAACGGACTGGTCGGGGAGACCAGGACGTCGACCTGCTCGTAGGCCCGGTCGAAGTCCTGCGCGATGAGGGTGCGGACCTTGAGGGCCTGGCCGTAGTAGGCGTCGTAGTAGCCCGCCGACAGGGCGTAGGTGCCGATCATGATGCGGCGCTTGACCTCCGGGCCCAGGCCCGCCTCCCGGGTGGCGGCCATGACCTGCTCCGCGCTGCGGGTGCCGTCGTCACCGACGCGCAGGCCGTAGCGCATGGCATCGAAGCGGGCCAGGTTGGACGACACCTCGCTGGGCAGGATCAGGTAGTAGGCCGGCAGCGCATGTTCGAAGTTCGGGCACGACACCTCGACCACATCCGCGCCCAGATCCTTCAGCACGGCCACGGCCGCGTCGAAGGAGGCGATGACGCCCGGCTGGTAGCTGTCGGAGTGCAGCTCTTTGACCACACCGACTTTCACGCCGCGCAGATCGGCCTGCGCACCCTGGCGGGCCGCCTCGACCACCGGCGCGACCGGCACGTTGCGCGAGGTCGAATCCCGCGGGTCGTATCCGGCGATGACCTCGTGCAGCAGCGCCGTGTCGAGGACGGTGCGCCCGCACGGGCCGCCCTGATCCAGCGAGGAGGCGCAGGCGACCAGGCCGTAGCGCGAGACCGTGCCGTAGGTGGGCTTGGTGCCGACGGTGCCGGTCATCGCGGCGGGTTGGCGGATCGAGCCGCCGGTGTCGGTGCCGATCGCGAGCGGGGCCTGGCCGGAGGCCAGCGCGGCCGACGAGCCGCCGCCCGAACCGCCCGGAATGCGCTCGGTATCCCAGGGATTGCGCGTCGGACCGTACGCGGAGTTCTCCGTCGACGAGCCCATCGCGAACTCGTCCATATTGGTCTTGCCGAGGATCGGGATGCCCGCCTCGCGCAGCTTGGTCGTCACCGTCGCGTCGTACGGCGAGATCCAGCCCTCGAGGATCTTCGAGCCGCAGGTGGTCGGCATATCGGTGGTGGTGAAAACGTCCTTGAGCGCCAACGGGACACCCGCCAGCGGCGAGGCCACCGTGCCCGCGGCGATGGCGGCGTCCACCTCGGCGGCGGTTGCCAGCGCCTGCTCACCCGCGACGTGCAGATAGGCGTTGATCTCGCCGTCCACCTCGCCGATGCGGCGCAGATATGCCTCGGTGACCTCCACCGAGGACAGCTCGCGGCCGTGGATCTTCTCCGCCAGCTCGGCAGCCGGCAGCTTGGTCAGGTCGGTCATTCGCCCTCTCCCAGAATCTGCGGAACCACGAACCGCTGGTCCTCCACCGCCGGTGCGCCCGACAGCGCCTGCTCGGGCGTCAGGCATTCGGTGACCTCGTCCGGACGAGTGACGTTGGTGGTCGGATTCGGCGAGGCGGTGGCCGGAACATCGGCGGCGACCTCCGAGATGACCCGCACGTGGCTCAGGATCGAATCCAGCTGCCCGGCGTAGCGGTCGAGTTCTTCCTCGGTCAGGGCGAGCCGGGACAACCGGGCGAGGTGTGCGACCTCGTCGCGGGAGATGGCGGGCACCGCGGGGACCCCTTTCGGCAGGATCGAGCTGACGATTCGCCCGGGGCGCCGGGCGAGACGGATAACAGCCTATCCCGGCGAAAAACGTGCCGGGAACAAGGGGGATGGTGGCCGGGAACATGGAGGATGGTGGCCAGGAACAAGGGGGAACGCGGCCGCGACAACGGAGATCAGCGGGCCGCGACAACGGGGAACAGCGGGCCGCGACAACGGGGAACAGCGGCCGGGAGGAGGGGGATGGTGGCCGCATATTAAGTTGACAGGTCAATGTCCGCTGGCTTCCACTGGCACTTCGCCGCCGGTTCGTCGGACAATGGCCTGTGGTCGTCGCGGGCGTTCCGGTCGATGGCGGCGAGCGTGGGTGTAAGTATTGCGAGACTCGGGTATCCGTCCGAGAGTCTCGGTCGCACAGGAAAGAAAAGAAAGGAAGGCACGTGTCATTTCTGCTTCGCGTGCAACTTCCGGATCGCCCAGGAAGTCTCGGTTCACTGGCTCTCGCGCTGGGCTCCGTCGGCGCCGACATCCTCTCGCTGGATGTGGTCGAACGCGGCGTCGGATATGCGATCGATGACCTGGTGGTGGAGGTCCCGCCGGGTGCGCTGCCGGACACACTCATCACCGCGGCCGAATCGCTGGCCGATGTGCGGGTGGATTCGCTGCGGCCCTATTCGGGCATGCTCGACACCCACCGCGAACTCGAGCTGATCGACCAGGTCGCCAGTGCGCGTGACGACCGATTACAGGTGCTCGTCGACGGCGTGCCCCGGGTGCTGCGCGTCGGATGGAGCACCATCATCGATACCGGCCCGCAGGGCGCCTATCGCGTGGTGGGCAGCCCGAGTGCGCCTGAGACACAAGCGGGTTCGGCCCCGTGGATGCCGCTCGAGAAGCCCTCGACCCTCGATCCGGAGGCCGACTGGGTCCCGCAGATCTGGAAGGATATGGACACCAAGCTGGCCGCCGCCCCGCTCGGCAACACCGGTAAGGTGCTCCTGCTCGGCCGCCCGGGCGGCCCCGAGTTCCGACCGTCGGAGGTCGCGCGGCTGGGCTATCTGGCGGGCATCGTCGCCACGGTGCTCATCTGAGCGCCAGCCGCATCACCGTCATCAGCGAACTGCCCGGCCGCGCGGCCCAATCCCGTTCCGGCACATGGACGAAGCCGAACCGGTCGTAGATCCGCCGCGCATCCACCATGGGCGCCATGGTGGTCAGCACGACCGCCGCGAAGCCCTCCCGACGGGCGGTATCGATCACCGTGCGCACCAACGCCGTTCCCACACCGAGCCCCCTGGCCTGCTTCGCCACGGCGAGCATGCGGAATTCGAGCTCGCCCGCGCGGGCGATGTCCGCATACGGCGTCGCCGGTCGGGCCATCGTCAGTGAGCCGAGCACGACTCCCTCGCGCACGGCGACCAGCACATCGGCGGCCCGCGCGCGGGCCTCGGCATCGGAAAGCTCTGCCACATAAGGGCTTTGCGGATCGATGTAGCCCTCGCCGACATACACGTCCATGGTGAGCGACCCGACGGCCCCGTACTCCTCGGACCGCACGGGCCGGATCTCGAATGCGGCCTTCGGCGATATGATCATCATTCCGTACTACTCGACGGGAGAGGTCCCGTCACTCCTCCAGGGCCGCGGGGCCGCCGGCGAGCAGCTTGCGGAAGCCGTCCTCGTCCAGAATCGGCACGCCCAGCTCCTCGGCCTTGGCCGCCTTCGATCCGGGGGCATCGCCGATCACCACATACGCCGTCTTCTTCGACACCGAACCCGCGGCCTTACCACCGCGCATCAGGATGGCCTCCTTGGCCTCGTCGCGCGAAAAGCCCTGCAGCGAACCGGTGACCACGATCGACAGACCCTCGAGGTTGCGCTCGATCGACTCGTCGCGCTCGTCGACCATGCGCACTCCGGCCACGCGCCACTTGTCGACGATGGCGCGGTGCCAGTCGACGGCGAACCATTCCTTCACCGCGGCCGCGATGGTCGGGCCGACGCCGTCGACCGCGGCCAGCTCCTCCCCCGAGGCGCTCTCGATCCGCGCCATATCGCCGAACTCCGCCGCCAGCGCGCGGGCCGCCGTCGGGCCGACGTGGCGGATCGACAGCGCGACCAGCACCCGCCACAGCGGCCGGTCCTTGGCGGCCGCCAGATTGTCCAGCAGCCGCCGCCCGTTGGCCGACAGGCTGCCGTTCTTGTTCGCGAACAGCGTCGTGGTGAGCAGCTTGTCCTCGGTGAGGTCGAACAGATCGCCCTCGTCGTGGATCGCGCCCGACTTCAGCAGGTCGATCGCGGCCTCGTAGCCCAGCGCCTCGATATCGAAGGCCCCGCGCCCGGCCACGTGGAAGACCCGCTCCCGCAACTGCGCCGGGCAGCTGCGCTGATTCGGGCAGCGAATATCGGCGTCGCCCTCCTTCTCGAAGGCCAGCTCGGTGCCGCATTCCGGGCAGTGCGTCGGCATCACGAATTCCCGCTCGCTGCCGTCGCGCACATCCACCACCGGCCCGAGCACCTCGGGAATGACGTCACCGGCCTTGCGGATGGTGACCGTATCGCCGATCAACACCCCCTTGCGCTTGACCTCCGACGCGTTGTGCAGGGTGGCCATCGCGACGGTCGACCCCGCGACGGTGACCGGCGCCATCACCGCGAACGGCGTGACCCGCCCGGTGCGCCCGACATTGACCTGAATGTCGAGCAGCTTGGTGGTCGCCTCCTCCGGCGGGTACTTGTAGGCGATCGCCCAGCGCGGCGCGCGCGAGGTCGAGCCGAGGCGACGCTGCAGCGACATCTCGTCGACCTTGACGACCTGGCCGTCGATCTCGTGCTCGATATCGTGGCGATGCTCACCCCAGTACCGAATCCGCTCGAGCACCTCGTCGATGCCCCGCACCCGCACGGTGTGGTCGGACACCGGCAGCCCCCAGGCCGCCAGCGCGCGATACGCCTCGTACTGCGAGTCGGGCGTGAAGCCCTCCATCCGGCCGAAGCCGTGACAGATCATCCGCAGCCGCCGCCGCGCCGTGACCGACGGATCCTTCTGCCGCAGCGAACCGGCCGCGGTATTGCGCGGATTCGCGTACGGCGCCTTACCTTCCGCGACGATGGCGGCATTGAGGTTCTCGAAGTCCTCGAGCCGGAAGTACACCTCGCCGCGCACCTCGAGCAGCTTGGGGATCGGGAATTCGTCGGCGGCGGTCAGGCGCTCGGGCACATCCTCGATGCCGCGGGCGTTGAGCGTGACGTCCTCACCCGTACGGCCGTCACCCCGGGTGGCGGCGCGCACCAGCCGTCCGTCCTCGTAGACCAGGTTCAGCGCCACGCCGTCGATCTTCACCTCGCACACGTAGTGCAGGTCGGGACCGGTCTCGGCCTCCACCCGGCTCGCCCAGGCGCGCATCTCCTCCTCGTTGAACACATTGTCCAGCGAGAGCATCCGCTCGAGGTGGTCGACGGGGGCGAATTCGGTCGCGAACCCGCCGCCGACCTGCTGGGTCGGCGAATCGGGCGTGCGCAGGTCCGGATGCGCCTCCTCCAGCGCCAGCAGCCGCTGGAACAGCTTGTCGAACTCGCCGTCGGAGATGATCGGCGCGTCGCGCACGTAATAGCGGAACTGATGCTCGCGCACCTCTTCCGCCAGACGCTGCCACTCCGTCCGCTCGTCGGCCGTAGCCGGGTCCATCTCGATTCCGGGTTCGTTCACGTGACGCACATTAGCCGAGCCCACCGACAACCCCGAGACCCAATTCCGCACGTCGCCCCGGTTTCGCGACGGGGAACACCCCACCCGGGCGCTTGGTTGGATCGGACATGGAACTCGATGCCGCGCTCGACTTCGCCCGCGCCCAACAGCGCTCGGTGCTGACCACGATCCGTAAGAACGGCCGCCCGCAGCTGTCCAATGTGACCCACTGGATCGCCGAGGACGACGTGATCCGTATATCCATCACCGCCGACCGCGCCAAGTACTTCAACCTGCGCCGCGAGCCGTGGGCGTCCCTGCACGTCACCCGCGACGACTTCTGGGCCTATGTGGTGCTCGAGGGCGACGTCGAATTGTCCCCCGTCGCCGCCGCCCCGGACGATCCGACCGTCGAGGAGCTGATCGCCTACTACCGCACCCTCAGCGGCGAACACCCCGACTGGGACGACTACCGGCGCGCCATGGTCGCCGACCGCCGCGTCGTGGCGCGCATCCGCCCCACTCGTGCCTACGGCATGCTGAATTAGTTTGCGGCACAGCGTTTCCCATCACACCGCCAGCGGCGGGGCGGCCGGGGCGGGCAGTTCCGGTGGCTCGTAGGTCCGCCACGCCCGCGCCAATCGGCGCACCGCCTCGCGCAGTTCGTCCCGCGCCGCGACGAAACTGATCCGAACCCGGTCCACGTTCCCGCCGGAGGCGTCCAAACCGGCCCCCGGCAGAATCGCCACCCCGTGACGCAGGGCGCGCTGCGCGAAGGAGGTGCCGTCGCCGTGCGGCAGCCGGATCCACAGCGTCTGGCCGCCGCTCACCCGGGGCACCTCCCACTCCGGCAGCCGCGCGGCCAGCTCGGCCACCATCGTGTCGTGACAGTCCTTGCGCTGCCGCACGATTCGCTCGCGCAGCCGATCCAGCTCCGGGAGCAGTACGGCGGCCGCCAGCTGAGCCGGGACATTGCCGCCCAGATCGTGCACCGCCCGCAATCGGGCCAGCCGGGCGACGACCGCGGCCGGTCCCCGCACCCAGCCGACCCGCAGCCCGCCCCACAGGATCTTGCTGAGCGAGCCGATCGAGATCACGCCGTCGCCGAACGCGGCCAGCGGCGGGGGCGGCGGATCGGTTCCGGGAAAGCCCAGATCGGCGAGCACCTCGTCGTCGACCAGCGGAATCCCCTCCCGCGCGGCCGATTCCACCAGCGCCCGGCGGGCCAGCGTGGAAAGCACGGCGCCCGTAGGGTTTTGGCAGGTCGAGATCACGTACGCCAGCGCCGCGGATCGCACCTGTCCCAATCCGATCGGGCAGGCCCGCGGCACCGCGGCGACCTCGCGGAACGCCTCCAGCGCACCGGGATAGGTGGGCGCCTCGACCAGCACCCGATCGCCGGGCCCGAGCAGGGCGCGAGCGATGAGCGACAGCGCCTGCTGCCCACCGCCGGTGACGAGGATCTGTTCGGGCGCGGTCGGCACGCCGCGCGCCCGGTACCGGTCGGCGATCGCCGTGCGCAACACCGGAATTCCGAGCGGGTGGTAGCCGATGTCACCATCGAGTCCGGCCAGGTCGGGCAGCACGCGCCGATACGCCTCGACGACCTCCGGCGGCGGCGTGCGCGGCGCGGCGCAGGCCAGGGCGATCACATCCGCGTCCGGCTCCAGCAGTTGCAGGAACGCGGGCGAATGCGTGGTGTCGGGCCGGACGGCCGCGGCCGCCCCGGCTACCCGGGTGCCGCTGCCCTGCCGCCGCACCACCCGCCCCTCGGCGCTGAGCAGATCGTAGGCGGCCACCACCGTGGTGCGTCCGACCGCGAGGACCTTGGCCAGCGTCCGGTCGGGCGGCAGCGGTGCGCCCGCGGGCAGTTCGCCGTCGTCGATGAGCGTGCGCAGCCGCCCGGCCAGCAGGAGATACAGCGGTCCGCGCCCGGCGGACCAGCGGCCGAGGCGATCGGCGAGTTCGATTGGCTCCATTTGCAAACCAATTGTGCCCGATTGGCCCTGGGCGGACACCCCCGACCGCTCGAGGATGGAAGCCATGAGCAAGATCTCCATTTCCGACGTCCTCGCCGAACTGACCGGACCGTGGCAGCCGCGCGATCTCGCGGTGGCCAACGACACCATCGTGCGGGTGGCCCGGTTCCACGGCGCCTTCCCCTGGCATCATCACGACGAGGACGAGCTGTTCCTGTGCTGGGACGGCACCTTCCGGCTGGAACTGGCCGATCGCGCACCGGTCACCCTGCGACCCGGTGAGATCTTCGTGGTGCCCAAGGGGGTCGAGCACCGTCCGGTCGCCGACGAGCCCGCGCACGGCCTCATGATCGAGCGTCCCGAGACCAAGCAGTACGGGAACTGATCCGGTGACGACCCCGACCGCCCGAATAGGGGTTCGGCGCCCCCGCACCGAGTCCTCCGGCCACCGGTCCGGTACCGATCGGGCGGCGGGGTCATAACCCGAAACTGGTTGGTTCGACCAGTTTTCCGCACTATTCACCCAAGTCGGCTGACATGTCAACCTAGATCGCATGCGTCCGCGACGCAATGATCCACTCTCTGAACCATTGATTCGAAACCGTTGCAGCACAGTGAGATCGAGTAACGCCACCGTTAACGGCGATGTCGCCCATGTGATTTCATGCACAAGCATTTCAGCGTCGTGCTTCCATCTAAAACTATGGATCACAGAAAACGAGCGGCGCGTTACGCCGCGCTAACGGTAATCACCTTGGCCACAACGATATTCGCCTCGACGACCGGGGCCTACGGGCAGCCGCCCACACCCACCCCCGGTTCGGATCTGACGACCGTTCCCAAGGAGGTTCTGAAGGACCCCGAGGGCACGATCCGCCAGGTGGTTCCGCAGCAGCCGGTGCCGGTCCCCTCCGGAACCCCACGGGAGGCGCCCTCGGCCGCGCAGGCCCATGCCCCCGGCGTGGCGAAGACGTTCACCGGCGCACCGGTCGGCGCGCTCGTGGTCGACCAGGTGTTGCCGGTGGGCGAGGGCTCCACGGTGCGGCTGCGCCAGGAGATCGACTCGGTGCCGGTGTTCGGCGCCTCGGTCTCGCAGCTGCTGGCCAAGGACGGATCGCTCGTCTCGGCGACCGGGTCGCTGACCCAGCAGTCACAGGGCAGGTTCACGACCACCACCGCCACGCAGGCCGTGTCGGCGACCGCGGTGAAGGCGGTCGCGGAGCAGACCAAGACCCCCGCGGACAAGCTGGCCACGGGTGCGGTCAAGGCCTACTGGTACGACGCGAAGCTGGCGTCGGCACCGGACGGCAAGAGCGTGGCGGTGCCGGCGTTCAAGGTGACGGTTACCGGCGACGGCAAGGACAAGAACAAGCCCAGCGAGTTCATCGTCTTCGTCGACGCCAACGACAACGCCAAGGTGCTCGACAGCTGGGATGCGGCCGCGCATCTCAACCGCGTCGTCTGCGATGCCGCGAACAAGCGGGTCGATCTGAACAGCCCCGTCGATCCCACCGAATGCGGGACCGCGAACGGCTTCAAGGCCACCCGCGTCGAGGGTCGGGGGCCGGTCGGCATCGCGGATGTCGACAACGTCTTCGGCTACTTCGGCAACACCGAGGGGTTCTATGCCAAGAACACCCAGCTGCCCGGGAATCTGACCAGCTATATCGGCAAGGACACCGGGGACGGGCACGGCACGGCCCTGCGCGGCACCGTCCGGATCTGCGATGTCTCGGAGTGCCCGTACGCCAACGCGTTCTGGTACAACGGCCACATGGCCTACGGCTCGGGCGTGACCACCGAGGACATCACCGGCCACGAACTCACCCACGGCGTGACCGAGCGCGTCAACGGTCTGCAGTACCGCTACGAGTCCGGTGCGATCAACGAGTCGATGTCGGACATCTTCGGCGAGTTCGTCTTCCTCGCCGATACCGCCAACCCCTGCAACACCGCCGCCAACCGGTGGAAGCTCGGCGCGTGCAGCTCCCTGGGCGTGATTCGGGATATGAAGAACCCCAAGGCGTATCGCCAGCCCGATACCTACAAGGGGACCTACTGGTACACCGGCAGTGGTGACAACGGCGGCGTCCACACCAACAGCGGCGTCGGCAACAAGGCCGCGCAGCTACTGGTCGACGGCGGCAGCCACAACGGCGTCAACGTCACCGCGATCGGCCTGGAGAAGACCGCGGCGCTGTACTGGACCACGCAGACCCTGCTGACGTCCAACGCGACCTACCGCACCCTGGGCAGCGCGCTGAACAACGCCTGCAAGGCCAATGTGCAGAACAAGGTCAAGGGCACCACCGCGGCCGACTGCACGCAGGTCGCCAACGCGGTCAAGGCGGTCAAGATGCCGACCCTGAACGTCGCGAGCTAGTCAACCGAAGTACCGCGCCGGACGCCTCGCTGCCCTGGGCGAGGCGTCCGGCGCTCGTTCGGCCCCTGGGCACTTCGGGTTCCGGGCGGCTCGGGTTACGGATGCCATAATCGCGGGATGCAGCGCTCGGCGGCGGATCACGCGGCGGCCACGGTCGGCGCGGTCCTGGACGACCCCGCCGCCCGGTTCGCGCTCATGCGACGGCTGTACGAGGACGTGCCGCGGCAGGAGGGCGTGCATCTGCCCTATCGCCGGGCGGCGCTGGCCTTCATGGCCTGGCAGCTGCGCCGCGGACTGCTGAACCCTGCCGATGCCCAACGGCCGGGCAGCCCGTGGTGGCGGGCGATCAACGAGCGGCTGCTGCGCGATATCTGCGAGGCGCGGGCGATTCACCTCGGACACAACGGAATTCCCTCCAACCGGAGCGTGCTGTACACCCTGGATTTCGTCCGCCGGCCCACCGCGCGCTCCTGGTATCGGGCCCACAACAGCAGTGTCGTCGCCGCCTATCTCGAGCACGAGCGGCTGGCCCGCGCCGAGGGACGGGTGGAGCGCTTCTTCATCAACCTCGTGCTGATCCGGGTCCTCTACGCACATGCCCTGGTCGCCGCGCCCCGCCTGGCCCTCGGCTGGCTCTCCCCCGTCGCACCGCTGCTCGGTGATCCGCGGCTGGGGATGACCGGGATCTTCCTGTCTTTGTCGCGGGTGCTTCCCGCCCGGTATCCCCTCGACGCGGACGTGGAGACCTACGTCCGTCTCGAACACGGCTTCGGCCATCTCCTCGACGTCGGGGTGATCGTGCCACGCATCGAGCGGCTCTACGCGTGGTCCGCCGATACGCTGGAACGCCCCGAGCTGCGCGGGCTCCTCGATCGCGACGTACCCGTATACGCCTGGGACGCAACCGATCACGAGCCCTGGCACCCGGCGCCGTCGGCGCTGGCCCGATGGGCGCGCCGGGCAGTGCCGCCCGGCGGTCGGCGCCCGGGCGGCACATCGGCCTGAACAGGGGCCCTCAGGCGTTTTCCGGCGTCTTCGGCTCCGGCAGCACCTCGCCGGTCTCCAGCAGGGTCTTGAGGTTGGCGAGGATTCCCGGCCAGCCCTCGCTGATGCCCGCCAGTACCCCGCTGCCCGGTCCGAAGCCGTCGTGCACCACGGTGAGTTTCACGATCTCGCCCTGCGGCTCGAGTTCGAAGGTCACCTTCGAGCGCGGTTCGGCCGCCCAGGCCGCCACGTCGTCGGGGTTCATCCCCATGGCGTCGGCGAAGGCCGAGTCGAAGGTGTGCCAGGTGTAGGAGAGTTTGCGGGGCGGATCGGATTCCAGGACCACCTGCTCGCGGTCCCCGCTGGACCAATCCCCTTGGTGCCAGACCATTTCCGAGCCGGGCCGCCAATCGGTGTCGAAGGTCGCACCCCAGTAGCGGTCGGTGAAGGCGGGGTCGGTCAGGGCCTGCCACAGCTGTTCGGGGGTGGTCTTGATGTAGGTGGTGTAGACGAATTCGTTGGTCATGGTCGCGCTCTCCAATGCGGTTTTGAGGTCGGCGAGGGCGTGGATGCGGCCGCGGTCGTAGCGGTTGATCCAGCGGTCGGAGATGGCATTGATGGGCTCGGCGTTGAGGTAGTGCAGTTTCTCGCGGCCGCGGCGGCGGGTGGTCACCAGATTCGCGGCTTCCAGAATCGCCAGGTGCTTGCTGACGGCCTGGCGGGTCATGGCCAGGCCCTCGCACAGTTGGCGCAGGGTCTGACCGTTGCGTGCGTTGAGGCCGTCCAGCAGCAGTCGGCGGCTGGGGTCGGCCAGGGCCTTGAACACCTCGTCCACGGGACCATCCTCCATATGCAACCTTTTGGGTGCATAAAGCAACAATAGGCATCCGTTTGGTTGCATGTCAAGGGTGATGTCGCGCGATACCGGCGCGGACGGCAGGATGGCACGGGTGCTGCGCAGTTTTCAGGTGACCAATCACAGATCGCTGGCCGAATCGCAGGAACTGCGGTTGACCGGGAGCCGGGGCGGATCCCTGCCCGCGCCCGTGACCGCGGTGCACGGCACGGCCGCCAGCGGTAAGTCCAGCCTGATCGACGCGCTGGGGCAGATGCGCGACGCGGTGCTGAACTCGGTCACCGGTTGGGATCCCTATGCCGGCCCGGTGCGCACGCCGCATCTCGGATTCGCCGACCACCCTTCGGAATTCGTGGCCACCTTCGTCGCCGAGGGCATCCCGTACAGCTACGGCTTCCGGCTCGACAACGCCGATGTGACCGCCGAATGGCTGCACAGTCACCCGCACAACCGCAAGCGCATCGTGTTCGAACGCGAGGGCGATCAGGTGCGGATCGGCCCGATGTTCGAGCCGGTGCGCTACGGCATCGGGGCGCTGGTGCCGCTGGTGCGCCCGAACGCCCTGCTGCTCAGCCTGTCCGGGCAGATGTATGCCGAGGCGTTGGTCCCGGCCTACCGCTGGTTCGCCACCCAGCTGGAAGTGCTACGCGGACAACCCGATGCGCACGACATCGCGCACCGGCTCGGCGGCCACCTGTCCCGCTCGGCCGACAACGCCGCCCGGCTGCTGCTGTTGCTGCGCTCGGCCGAACTGGGCATCGACGATCTGCTGATCGCCGATCCCGACCCCATGTACGCGGACTATCTGCGCGATCTGGACGGCGAAATCGCCGCCATGACAAAGGAACTCGACGCCGCGATCGCCTCGCCCGCGCATGCCGAGCGGCTCGAGCACGAGCACGGACTGACCCCGCTCACCCTGGAGCGGGAGCTGGCCAATCTGCGCACCGCCCGCGACACCCTCTACTCCCGCATGGTCGCCCGCCGCGGCGTCGGCCTCGGACTGGTGCACGAGGGCATCGCGGCGCCCTTCGACATCGCCGACGAGTCCACCGCGACGCTGGCGCTGCTGCGCCTGCTGCCCGCGGTGCTCGACGCCCTGGACACCGGCCGCGTCCTGGCCGTCGACGATATCGACACCCATCTCACCGGCGATACCGCCGACCGCCTCATCCAGCTGTTCCAGAATCCCGAAACCAATTCCCGCGGCGCCCAACTCGTCTTCACCACCCGCCAGCGCACGCTCGTCGACCGCGGCAACGGCCGCTCGCAATCGCGCCGCACCATGGTCTGGCAGCTGCGCCGCACGCCCCACGGCACCAGCGAGCTGACGGCGACCTAGTCCGGCCACCGCATAGCATGGGGGCATGCTGGAGTTCGCGTTCATCGTCATGGTCACCGGAGCCCTCGTCGCGCTGTTCGCGATGTACCGCCGGGGCCGGGGCGGGAAGACGCTCGTCCAACCCGAGACCGGCACCCTGCGCGTCACCGGCGTCAGCCCCCGCCCGGCGGCACAGGGCGAGCAGTACGTGACCATCACCGGCACCATCACCGGCCCGACCGTCCCCGGCGAAACCGTCTACGGCCGCTTCGCCTGGGACGTCAACCAGTGGCCCTCCCCCGGCGAGGACATCACGGTCGTCTACCCCATGGGCAAACCCCAGCACTGGCAGATCGGCCACCCGGGCGCCCGGCCCTATCTGGGATCCTGAGCGCCGCGCTCAGTCGAAGGTCAGGGTTTCCGGTTCCTCGGCGAAGGCGCGGGCCACCTCGGTGGCCAGGGTGAGGGTGCGGCGGGCTCGAGGCAGGGGGATGCCCGCGAGGCCGCAGGTGGGGGTTATGAGGATTCGGTCGGTCAGGGTGGAGCGGGGGAAGCCGAGGCGGTCGATCAGGCGGACCGCGGGTTCGGCGATCGTGCGCCAGGTGGGTGGGGTGGCGGGGGGTGTGGTGGGGAGCAGGCCCAGGGCCAGGAGTTTTCCGGTGTCGAGGAGTTCGCCGATCGGGTCCAGGTCGGGGGTGGTGATGGTGGTGAGGTCGAAACCGATGGCGGCCGCGGCGCTTCGGCGCAGGAAGCCGAGGGCGGGGGATTTCGCGCAGGTGTGCACGAGCACGGGGGCGGGCTGGCCGGTGATCACCGTGTCGAGGATGTGCAGGGCCTCGGGGGCCGGGAGAGCGGGCACGGTGTCGAGGACGCTGGTGCCGCGCAGGGAACCGTTCAGGACGTCGGTGAGCGACGGTTCGTCCAGTTGGACAACGACATTCGCGTCCAACCGCCGGCCGACCTCGGCGACGTGGCGAGCCAGGCCCTCGGCCAGCGATTCCGAAAGATCGCGCACCGCACCGGAATCGGTGAGGATGCGGTGGCCACCGGCGAGCTCGACCTGCGCGGCCAGGGTGAGCGGACCGGCCGCCTGCACCTTGATCATCCGCCGGGAACCGCCGAGACCCGCGGTCTCCCAAGCCTCTTCGAGTGCGTCGAGATCGGTGCGCAGCAGATCGTGGGCGCGGCGCGAGACCGAACCGGGACGCGGGGCGAGCCGATATCCCCGGGTGGTGGTGTCGAATCGCAGATCCACCAACAGCGCGGAGGCGCGCCCGATCATGTCCGAACCCGTTCCGCGCCCGGGCAATTCGACCAAATGCGGAAGATCGCCGAGTTCGCCGACGATCGTCGCGGCGGCCTCCCGGGGATCGGCGCCGGGCCAGGAACCGACGCCGGTGGCAATGCCGCCGCGCAAGCGCGGCGGCTCGACCGGCACGATGTTCCCGGCCTGCTCCGGAACGCGGTGCAGGGTGCCGTCACTACCGGACAATATGGGTCACCTCTCCGATGCGATCCGCGCTCACCGGGCGCTGTCGGGCACCAGCTCGCCCGCGAGATCCACCCGCTCACCGCTGGTGCCGCTGATGGTGCCGCTGCCGATCACCCTGTCCCCCAACGGATCCGGTCGATAGAGCACCACGGCCTGCCCGCGCGCCACACCGGTCAGCGGCTCGCGCAGCCGGACCACCAGGCCGCCGTCGACCGCCTCCGCGACCGCGGCCGCGGTGCCACCGTGCGCGCGCACCTGGGCGACGCACTCGAGGGGACCGCTGGGCGTGACGCCGGAGGTCCAGATCGCCCGGTCGGCGAGCACCGTCCACACGTCCAGTTCCTCGGCCGGTCCCACCCGCACCGTGCCCGAATCGGGATCGATGCCGGTCACATAGCGCGGTCGCCCGTCGGGTGCGGGTCCGGGCAGGCCCAGGCCCTTGCGCTGGCCGATCGTGAATCCGTGCACGCCCTCGTGTTCGGCGAGTTTGCGCCCGTCGGTGTCGACGATCGCGCCCGGCCGGATGCCGATCTTCGCGCCCAGGAAGGCGCGGGTGTCGCCCGAGGGAATGAAGCAGATGTCATGGGAGTCCGGCTTGTTCGCCACCGCGAGTCCGCGTTCGGCGGCCTCGGCGCGAATCCGCGGCTTCGGGGTATCGCCCACCGGGAACATCGCCCGGCTCAGCTGCTCGGCGGTCAGCACGGCCAGTACGTAGGACTGATCCTTGTCCGCGTCGACGGCCCGGCGCAGCACGCCGTCCTCGAGGCGCGCGTAGTGGCCGGTGACCACGGCGTCGAAGCCCAGCGCCAGCGCGCGATCGGCCAGGGCCGAGAACTTGATCTTCTCGTTGCAGCGCAGGCACGGATTGGGTGTCTGCCCGGCCGCATAGGACGCGACGAAGTCGTCGATCACGTCCTCCTTGAAGCGATCGGCGAAATCCCAGACGTAGAACGGGATCCCGAGCACGTCGGCGGCGCGGCGAGCGTCGCCCGCGTCCTCCTTGGAACAGCAGCCACGCGAGCCGGTCCGCAGCGTTCCCGGTGTCGCCGACAGCGCCAGATGCACCCCGACCACCTCGTGCCCGGCATCGACCGCCCGCGCGGCGGCCACGGCGGAATCGACTCCGCCGCTCATCGCGGCGAGCACTCTCATCGCGTACCTCCCTTCGCACCGGCCAGTCCCGCGGCCTTGGCCCGCTCGACCACCGCGGGCAGCGTGTCCAGCAACGTCTCGACATCGGCCCGAGTCGAGGTGTGCCCCAGCGAGAAGCGCAGCGAACCGCGCGCCCGACGGGCATCGGACCCCATGGCCAGCAACACATGACTGGGGGCGGCCACCCCGGCGTTACAGGCCGACCCCGTGGAACATTCGATTCCCGCCGCATCGAGCAGCATCAGCAGCGAATCGCCCTCGCAGCCTGGGAAGGTGAAGTGCACATTGCCGGGCAGCCGCCGCTCACCGGTGGGCCCGTTGAGCACCGCATCGGGTACGGCGGCCCGCACGCCCGCGATCATCTCTTCCCGCAGCCGCGTCAATTCCGCTGTGCGCGTCGGCATTTCCTCGACGGTCTGGCGCAGCGCGGCGGCCAGTCCCACCGCCCCCGGCACGTCCGAGGTGCCCGAACGCAGGTCTCGCTCGTGCCCGCCGCCGTGCAGCAGCGGCACACAGGGCACCTGTCGCCCCAGCAGCAGCACACCCACACCGTGCGGTCCGCCGACCTTGTGACCGGTGAAACTGGCCGCGGCCAGACCGCTTCCGGCGAAGTCGATGGGCAGCTGGGCGCCGGCCTGCACCGCATCACTGTGCATGGGAATATCGAATTCCTGTGCGACGGCGGCCAATTCGCCGATCGGCTCGATGGTGCCGACCTCGTTGTTGGCCCACATCACCGTGACCAGCGCGGTCTCGTCGGCATACTCGGCCAGCGCCGCCCGCAGCGTCCGCGGCGACAGCACACCCTCGGCGTCCACCTCGAGCAGCGTCACCCGGGCGCCCTCGTACCGCTCCAGCCACTCGACGGTGTCGAGCACCGCGTGATGTTCGATCGCACCGACCAGAATCCGGGTCCGCCGCGGATCGGCGTCCCGCCGCGCCCGGTAGATCCCCTTGACCGCGAGATTGTCGCTCTCGGTCCCACCGGAGGTGAAGATCACCTCCGAGGGCCGCGCCCCCAGATCGGCCGCGATCGACTCCCGCGCCTCCTCCAACAGCCGCCGCGCCGCCCGCCCCGATCCGTGCAACGACGAGGCATTCCCCGCCGTCCCCAGGACAGCGGTCATCGCCTCGACAGCGGACGGGAACATGGGTGTCGTGGCCGCGTGATCGAGGTAGACCGTCTTGGGCACCGCACCGACCGGACCCGGGAAAGCCGACTTCATGACCAACACAGCCTATCCGATCGTTGACCTGGGCTTCCTTGGGGTCCGCCCCTGCCGTCCTGCGAGATTTTCAGAAACCACCCGGCAGTCGTAACCCGTCGACGGCGGTCTCGTATTCCCAGCGTCGGTCAACGTCGACGTGGCGATACCGGTCACCGACCGATATCGCCACGTGCGGGCGCGATGCTGCCCAACCTACGGATATCTACGCCACGGTCCCCAGTGGCCGTTTCCCGGATCCGTGCTCTGCCAGGCGTCGCCGTTGCTGATCCGGACCACGACGGTGCGGGTTCTCCGGTCGCTGTGGGCGATGGCCTTCACCACTTCGTCGGCGCGACCGTTGTGCGGCATCTCACGCCAGCCGCCGCTACCGGGCCAGGCGTGCCAGATGGTGCGGTCGGGTGCGATGCCGAAACTTTCCAGTCGCCCGGTGTTCCACCAGTTCGTGCTCCTGATCTTGCTACAGGGATGCTTGAAATATCCGACGTAGCCGTACTTCTCGCAGCGAAATCCCGACGATGTGGCTTCCTCGTCCTGTGCGCTGGAAATCCCCGCCGCACCACCGAAGATCGCCGCGGCCGCCATAGCGACGGTAAGAGCTTTTCTCATTGTTTTCCCCTGACGGAAGTCAGCGCCCGATCTCACGGACGAGGGTTGGACATGAAGAAGGTCCACATCCGGTTCCTGATGTCGTCGTCCAGCGCGCCCTGCGGCCAGGCGTGGCCCGCGTCGTAGACGCGCCACAGCACTCGGGTGCCCGCGGCGCATTCGAAGCGCTGGGCGACCAGGACGCCGGCGGGGTGGGGTTCGTTGGCCGGTTGGGCGGGGCATGCGTTGCGTTTGCGCCACAGGTCGCGGTGGTCGCGGGTGGCCACGTGCGCGTCGCTCTTTTCCTGGCTGCCCGCGAAGAATGCGAACGAGGCCGGACGGCCCGCCGGGCAGTTATTGGGATCGATCGGGTATTGGCCGTCGTAGACGCCGAACGACGCGAACATGTTCCGCGCCGCGCACGCCATTCGCCCGGTCATCATCCCGCCCATCGAATGACCCTCGACGTACACCCGCTTGGGGTTGACGCACCAGGTCGCGGCGACGTCGCGGACCACGCTGCGGATCAGTTCGATCTCCAGCGCGCCCGGTTGCGAGAACCAGAGCCAGCCGCCGGTGGGCGACGGCACCCGCGCCCGGGGGTAGGCGACGATGAACTTCTTTTGTTTGGCGAAGCCCGACCACCCGGTCATATTCTCGTGCGAGACCGGACTTCCCCCGCCGCCGTGCAGCGCCACCAGCAGCGGCGCCGCGCCCGACAGGCCGGGCGGGACGTACAGCCGGTAGAAGCCGCCGCCGGGCAGGTCGCGCCCGACGGACGCATCGCCCCCGGTCGGCCGGGTCGAGCAGGCGGCCGCGGGTTCACCCAACGCCTGATCCGCCGCATCCGGCTGGCCCGTATCGGGCAGGCTGGGATCGATCGGCGCGTTGTTCTCCCCCGGAACCGGCCCGGATGGAGGCGGGGCGTCGTCGGGTTGTGCGTGCGCCACCACCCCGGAGAGGGCGACGGTCACCGCCGCACAGACCGCCACGACCACTCTTGCCAGAGTCGAAGATTTTCTCATACCCATTCCCTCCCAGGAGGTTTCGGGAGAACGGTAACGCCGTTGCGGGCCCGGGCACATCGCCCCGCGGTCAGCTTCCGGCTTCCCTCGGCCGTGCACCGCCGCCTACGACACCGGTTGACGCGGCCGCGCCCCTACCGAACCGGTTTCGTCGAGGACACCACTTGCGTGCGATGTCCCGGGGATCCGAAGTCCGTAATTTGACAAGGTCCGGGCTGTCCCACTGGCGGATAGGGGGATTCGCGGGTTCGGACTGGCAATGACAGGAAGGCGGTCGGATGGGGGACGGCAACAGGGTCGTGGATCTGTTGCGAGAGGCGCGAGCACTCGGGCTCGAGGTCGACTCGAAAGCCGCCGAGCGGCGTGCGGACGCGTGTGAGACGGCGATCGTGGAACTGCGGCGGCTGCTGAAGGAGGCGGAGGGGCTGCACTTCGCCCCGCGCGGATTCGGGCCGCTGCCGTCCGGGCGGAAGCTGGCGGCGCGGTTCAACGAAAAGCGTACGGAACTGCGCCGAATGCTCGAGTGGAACATCCGCGCGCTGGCGGAGATGCGGGACACCTTCCGCGAGGCGGGCCGCATCTACCGTGCCGCCGAGGCCCGATCGACCGAGGCGTTCGACCGCATCCTGTCCAGCGCGCCCGCCGGCGGCGACCGGGCGGATGTCCGGCTGCACAACGGCACCACGGTGGAGGCCACCGGAATACGTACGTGGACAAGAAGAGCCGTCGACCCCTCGACCGGTCAGTCCAGAGAACTTCCGTCCTCGCCGTCGAAATACACTGTGAGACACAATATCTACGCCGCTCCGACAGTGGCGGCCGGTGTCCGCACGGATCCTCCGCTACCCGTGGAGGCCGGGGTCGGCCCGGAACAGGTCGAGGGCCTGGCGCACACGATCGACGTCACCGGCGCCGTCGAGGTCGCGGCCCGCTGGTCGAGATTGTCACGGGCCTTGTCGACCGCCTTCACGGAGATGTCCAGCGGAATTCAGCATCGGTCCGACTGGCACAGTGCCGGGGCGGACGCGGCGCGCAAGGCGGCCCGGGAACTCGAGCGGCAGTCCCGCGTCCTGGCGGCCGGGATCACGGACATGAGCGAGAATCTCGAGTACGCGGCGAAGGTCATGTACCAGACCCGGGACTTCATGAACGCCTGCCTGCCGGTGAATCCGCACGAGATCACCCAGGGGCATCCGCTCGATCGCTGGCGGCTGGCCCAGGAGAATCTGAAGGAGGCCAACGAGCTTTTCCGGCGGGTGTATGTCGCGGGCGTCACCGGCGTCTCGGATCAGATGCCGGTCTTGGATGCCGCGGTGCCCCGGATTCCCGGCGCGCCCGGACCGGCAGCGCCACCGGACGCCGGGCCCGGTCCCGGCGGAGGTTCCGGTGGCAAATCCGGAGGGAAACGCGGCCCCGGCCCGGGCGGCAAATCCGGGCCGCGGCGCAAATACCGTCTCCGTAAGGAACCCCAACGCGACCGTGAACGCAAACCCGGCGGCCAGGGACGAAACCGGGTCGCACCCAAACAGCCCCCTGCCAAGCAGCAGCCTCCCGAGCCCTCGCAACCGCGTCAGCAGGACGGGATGCAGCTGGCGCAGGCGCTGCAGCGGGCGTTGCAGGATGGCGGAAAAGCGTTCGACGGAGCCGCCAAGGCGGCATCGCAGGGCTCCGCGATGCCGGGATCCGGCGGTATCGATCCGAAGTCGGGGCGATCGGCGTTGGGCGGCAAGGGCGATGCCGGTTCCGGAGCCGGCGGCGGTTCCGGAGCGGGTCTCGGCAGCGCGGGCCTCGGCTCGAAACCCGAACCGCGCCCGCCGAATCCGCAGTCCCAGCTGTTCCCCCGCGCGTCGGTGACGGGAGCGCCGCCGCCGTCCGCTCCGCAGGCCGGTCCGGCTCCGATGGCGATGCCCGGCGCGCCGGGCGCCGCGGGTGCCGCCGGGCGAGGCGCCCAGCAGGGACAGGACGGCGAGCACAAGCGGCTCGAGGCCCTCACCCATAAGGACAATGCCGAGGAACTGGTCGGGCCGCCCACGACCGTCGTACCTCCCGTCCTGGGGCAATGAACAGCCAACGGTGTCTGAGCGAGGTGGAACTCGTCGCACTGTGGGAGGGCCTGCGGGAAGGAGCACTGCCCGCGCCCCTGATGGCGCTCCCCGCGATCGCGTCCCATGACGGCTGGGAGCGGGCCAAACGCGAGGCTCGCGCCCGGCTCGGCGCCGAGGCGCACAACGGCGTCGGCGATATCGTCCGCACCATGGCCGAGCCGGACATCCGGATCGAGGCCTTCGGCTGGAACGACCGCGCTCCGAAGAACTCCGAGGCGCCGATCCGCCTGCTGGGGGTGCGCAAGGACGCGCACGGGTTCCTGGTGGAACAGCTCCCCGGCGAAAGCGTTTGGCACAGTGGAGGTTTCGCCATCGCCGAATGTACCGCGGTCGAGTTGGCCCGAGCCCTGGCCCAGCACCTGCCGAAGGTCGGGCCGGGTCGCCTCGGCGACGTCGTCCTCACCGGAGACGGCGAATGCGACGATGCCGCCTACGATTACCGGCAATCGGTCGTCGCCGAGCAGACGGTTCACCGTCGCTGCGCGGCCTTCCTGAGCGCGCCGACCTGCGGTCGGGGCGTCGTCGACATCGTGCAGGGCCGATCCCTGTTCGGCCCGCGCGGAATCACCCGGCACCGGCTGGAATGGCGCGATGTCATCGATGACGGTCGCTACGTGATCACGAGGGACAGCGGCCCGTCGATCGCCACCCCGGTCGGCGCCGAGCGGTTCATCGCGATGATCAATTCCAAAGTCGCGGCGGTGGTTCGGGCGATCAAGGACGAACGCGGTGAGCCGCCGAGCTGGTAGGTCAGCGCACTCGCACCGGATCGGGCCGGGCGCCGCGATCAGGATGATGCGCCCGCACCATCTCGACCGACGGCTGCCGCGTGAGCGTCGGTGTTGCCCGATCGGCGCGGCCGCCCGATTCCCGGCGGGGTGTGACGAGGCCGGATTCGTAGGCGACGACGACGGCCTGGGCCCGACTGCCGACCCCGAGCTTGGCCATGACGTGGTGGAGATGCGTTTTGACGGTGCTCGCGCTGACCGACAGGCGGCTCGCGATCTCGGTGTTGGACATGCCGACGCCGACCAGCCGCAGCACCTCGGTCTCCCGGGTGGTCAGCCCTTCCAGCTTCGGAGACGGCCGGATATCCGCGTCGCCCCGCTCGCCGGAGGTCTCGACCCAGCGGCGAGTCACCGGCGGCGCGATCACCATGCAGCCGGTGGCGACGGCCCGTATCGCGGTCAGCACCTGTTGGGGCGAGGCCTCTTTCAGCAGCAACCCCGACACCCCGACCCGCACGGCCGCGCAGACGTACTCGTCGGGTCCGACCGTCGTCAGCAACAGCACGCGCGGCGGGCATACGGTCGCGGCGGCGCGAATCCGCCGCGTCGCGCCGATTCCGTCCAGCACGGGCAGGTGGGTGTCGATCAGGATCACATCCGGCCGCCGAGCGGCCGCCAGCGCGACCGCCTCGTCCTCGGTACCGGCCTCGCCCGCGACGGCGCAGTCCGCACTGGCGGCGATCAGGGCGGCGACGCCACCGCGCACGAGATGGTGGGCACCGACGATCAGTACGCCGATCATCGAGGCCATCCGGACCGACTGCCTGCTTTCGCCGCCCTCATGCCGATACCGATGCGGCACAGCCGAATCCGGGCCCCTCGACAGCGTGCGTCCGCGCGTCCCGCGCGATCGACCGGATGTCTGCCATGACGGTGTACTCCCGAGAGTTCGAAGGATGCCGCGGCGCGGACCCAGCGCCGCATACCGACCATGACTTGGGAGTGCGACGGGGGAAACCGTCCCACCGCGCTTTGGGACAGGTTGGGACATCCCACGTCAGTGACCTGCGGCGATTCCCGGGCGCGACACGGCGCGCCGGTCAGCGCCAGCCGGTGCAGTACTGCGGGGTGCCGACACCGCCCTCGGCCAGACACACCCGGAAGTACGCCCGCTCCACTTGCGTGAACGAAACGCTCACGGGCACCTCGACATTCGGCTCGCAGGCCGTGCCGAGGGTTTGTTCGCGACCGTCGAACCACGCGTGCGCGGTGGCGCAGAGCGCGTGGGGTCGGCGCAATCGCACCGTACCGTGCATGCCGCCGTCGTACGGGCCGTCGCCATGCCAGCTTCGCGTGGCCTCGAACACCCCGCTGTGGGCCGTATCGGTGGTGTACAGGATGTCGGTGAAGGCCATGACCGACATCGGATCCCGCAGCCCCGACGACTTTCCGGGCGCGCTCCGGTCGGCGGACGCCAGTAGCGCACCGGCCACGACGACCGGGACGGTCAGCGCGGCGACGATCCACCACCGGCGGGACCGATGCGTGGCGGTGCCCGCACCGGGCGCGGCCCGGTCGACCGGCTCGCCCTCGGGCACATCACCGGGCGGCGCCGCCGTCGAGTCCGAGTGCTCCACGGCCTCGTCCCAGAGTCGCAGCAGCGGAGCCGGATCCGCGTCACATGCCTGCGCGATGGCCTGGACCGCATCGCGCGGGGGGAGGAGATTTCCCTGCACATAACGCTGCAGGGACGACTTGCTGTACGGAATCCGGCTCTGCAGGGCCGAATAGCTGAGATCCGCGGCGTCCTTGACCCGTCTCAGCTCCGTCGCCAGACGCCGGGCGGCCGCAAGCCGTGGATCCACACCGTTGTCTTCGACCGCCATTTCCCGCCGTTCCACCTGCTGTCGAATTCAGTCTAGTGCGTGGCGGAACCGCTGCGCCGGTTCATGATCGCGGAGTTGGCTACCCGGCCGCCGTCGTCCAGGCGACCGGCACCGCCGCGCGTTTCGATGCGGGCCAGTTGCTGGCCCAGGCACCGGTGGATGCCGTGGCCGAAGGACAGCTGGCCGCGGGCCGTGCGACGCAGGTCCAGGGCGTCGGGATCGTCGAAGCGCGTCAGGCGGCGGCGTGCCGAATGACGATGTTGCCGAAGGCATTACGAGCGAACACCTGCACGACGTCCGTGTCCTCCGTCGGCAGATCGGCCGGTGCCAGCCGATTGTGCGCGGTGCCGTGCTGGGTGGTGGTTTCCACCCGGGCCGCGCTACCCGGGCGGATGCCGACCTCCAACTCCCCCGTGGAGGTTTCCAGTCGCAGCACCCCGCGCGCCGCGTCGCCGATGCGGATATCGCCCTGGGCGGTCTTCGCGGTCACCGAATCACCCGGGTGTTCGATGACGATGTCGCCCAGCGACATTCGCAGATCGCACCGGCCGAGTTCGCCGCTGCCGAACAACCGGCCCACCCCGACGGTCGCCGCGAGCGGGGAGCCGGTGGGCACCTCGACGACCACCTCGATCGACGGATTGCCGCCGAACGGAGCGTGGGTGCGCCACCCTTTCGGCGTCCGCACCGTCAGGGTCCCGGCGCTGAACTCGACCAGCGTCCGCTGGGCCGCGCGTACATCGGCCCTGCGGGATTCGTCGGCCGGTCGGACGTCGACGATGGTGTCGGTGCGGTCGGAGGCGATCACCGTGACGTTCCCGGCGAGCACGTCGACGGTGAGGACGATCGGTTCCGGGGTCGGGAATGCGGGCATGGCGGTACTCCTTCGCCAGGGGAACGGATTCGGTGTGAGTTCTGCTCACGGGACTACGGTCGCGGGTCCGGCTGATACGGACCTGACGCCGACCTGATACCCCCGCTGACGCCGCGATCGGCCACGGCAGAATGGTCCGGGTGCAGATCGGGATGCTGGGACCGCTCGAGATCCGGGGAGACGACGGCGGGTCGATAGAGGTGCCGGGCGCTCGACTGCGGGCGCTGCTGATCGCCCTTGCGCTCGAACCCGGTCGCGCGGTCTCGAAAGCCACACTGGTGGATTGGATCTGGGGTGAGCGGCCCCCGGCCGATGCGGCAAACGCCCTGCAGGCCCTGGTATCCCGCTTGCGACGGGCGCTGCCGGATGGATCGATCGATGTGGGTTCGGGCGGCTACCGGCTGGCGGTGGCGCCCGACGCGGTGGACGCCGTGCGCTTCGAACGGTTGCTCGACCAGGCCCGCGGCGGCGACGACGCGACACAGTCCCGGTTGCTGCGCGAGGCCCTCGAACTGTGGCGCGGTGCGCCGCTGCGGGATGTCGGCGGCCAGGACAGCGAGGCGTTCGACGCGGTGATCGCCCGGTTCGAGGCGCTGCGGCTGGCCGCCCTGGAGGATCGCTTCGAGGCCGAGATCCGCCTCGGCCGGGGTCCGGAGCTGATCGGCGAGCTGAGCGAGGTGGTGGCGCGATACCCGGTGCGGGAACGGCTGATCGCCGCGTCGATGCGGGCACTGGGCGCGGCGGGCCGGGGCGCCGAGGCGCTGATCGTGTATCAGAACGCGCGCGAAACCCTCGCCGACGAACTGGGCGTGGATCCGTCGCCGGAGCTGTCCGCACTGCATGTCGCGCTGCTGCGCGGCGAGGTGGGTGCGCGGCAGGAGGACCGCCGGACGAACCTGCGGGCCGAGTTGACCCGATATCTCGGCAAACAAGCCGATATCGCCGCCGTGCGCGAACTGCTCGCCGACCATCGGCTCACCACGCTGACCGGTCCCGGCGGCTCGGGAAAGACCAGGCTGGCCCTGGAAACCGCGCACACCCTGCTCGACGACCTACCCGACGGGGCCTGGCTGGTGGAGTTGGCCTCGCTGGGCCCGAGCGGTGATGTGGCCCAGGCGGCGCTCGCCGCGCTCGGGCTGCGGGATGCGCTGCTCGGCGGCGCACCGCACGCGCAACCACTGGACCGGCTCGTCGCGGCGCTCCGCGAGCGCGAGACGCTGCTGATCCTGGACAACTGTGAGCACGTGATCGAGGCCGCGGCGGCATTCGCCCACCGGGTGCTCGGGGAGTGCCGGCGGCTGCGAATCCTCGCCACGAGCAGGGAGCCGCTCGGCATCACGGGTGAGGCGCTGTGGCGGGTCGAACCGCTGGCGCTGCCCGCCGAGGACGCGGACCCCGGTGCGATCGCCTCCGCCGCGGCCGTCGCGCTGCTGCGGGATCGGGCCGGTGCGGTGCGCAAGGATCTCGGAAGCGATGCCGCCACGCTGTCGACCATGGCACGGGTCTGCCGGGCGCTCGACGGAATACCGCTGGCGATCGAGCTGGCCGCCGCCCGGTTGCGCACCATGTCGCTGGATCAGCTCGCCAGCCGCCTCGACGATCGGTTCCGCCTGCTGACCGGCGGCAGCCGCACCGCGCTGCCACAGCATCGAACGTTGCGCGCGGTGGTCGACTGGAGTTGGGAGCTGCTCTCCGATGCCGAGCGGATGGTGCTGTGCAGGCTCGCGGTATTCGCGGGCGGGGCGAGCCTGGAGGCCGCCGAGCAGGTCTGCGCGGGCGACGGGGTCGAGCGCGGAGAGGTGCTCGAGGTGCTGACCGCGCTGACCGAGAAATCCCTGCTGGTCCCGGTGGTCGGGGACAGCGGGCCGCGCTACCGGCTGCTCGACACCATCCGGCAGTACGCCCGGGATCGGCTCGCGGAGTCGGGGGATGCGGACTCGGCGCGCCGCGCGCATCTGGCGTACTTCACCGGCCTCGCCGAGACCGCCGAGCCGCGGTTGCGGCGCGCCGAGCAACTGGAGTGGCTCGCCACGCTCGCGGTCGAACACGACAACATCGCCGTCGCGATGCGCGGCGCGCTCGCGGCCGGGGACACCGGTGGGGCGATGCGGCTCGCGGCGGCCGCGGGCTGGTACTGGTGGCTCAGCGGCCACAAGAGCGAGGGGCTGGAGCTGATCACCGCGGCCGCCGACCTGCCCGGCGCGGTGGACGACGATATCCGAGCCATGGTGTACGGGCTGGTCGTGCACTACCTCACCTCGGGACCGAGTGACGAGCAGCGGGTGCGGGAATGGATTCACGAGGCCTACCGGCTCAGCGGGCACAGCCGGGTCCGCTACCCGCTGCTGGGTCTGGTCGGCGCGCTGGAGCGGATGCTGCGGGGACCGGACGCGATGCCGACCGCATTCGAACCGCTGCTCACCGATCCCGATCCTTGGGTGCGTGCGCTGGCCCGGCTGCAGATGGGCAAGATGCGAATCGTGCTCGGGCAACCCGGACGGGAGGCGGACGCGTATCTCTCCCAGGCCCTGGCCGAATTCGAGGAGCTGGGCGAGCGCTGGGGGATTTCGTTCGGGCTGCGCGAGCTGGCGGATCGACTCGCCACGCGCGGCGAATTCGCCACTGCCTGTGCACTTTTCGATCGGGCGATCGCGGTGGTCGTCGAGGTGGGCGCGATCGACGATGCCGTGCGGATGCGGGCGCGGCAGGCCCAGCTGTACTGGCTGTCGGGCGCGGCGGAGGCAAGTTCGGCCGCCATGGCCGAGGCGCAGCGGTACGCCGAACAGTCCGCCTGGCCCCACGCACTGGCCGAACTGGCCATGGCGCGGGCCGAGCTGGCCCGGTGGCGCGGCGACGCCGAACAGGCACGCCACCAGATCGGCATCGCCACAACCACATTGGGCAGCGACGCCGAACAACCGCATATCCGCGCGACGATACACAGCCTGCTCGGCTACCTCACGCCCGGCCTCGCGGAAGCCCGCGCCCACCACACCATGGCCTTCCGGGCGGCAGTCGAGGCGGGACAGCCACAGGTCCTCGCCCAGATCCTGGTCGGGATCGCGGATCTGGCGCTGCGCGGCGAGCATCCGGAGCGGGCCGCGCGGCTGCTCGCGGCCAGCGCCGCGGTACGCGGGCTGCGCGATCGTTCCCAACCGGACGAGGACCGGATCGAGCGGACCGCCCGCGACAGCCTCGGCGATGAGCGCTTCGCCGCGGCGACGCGGCTGGGAGCGCGGACGAACTGGCAGGAACTGGCCGCGACCGCGCTCGCCGGATGAGGCACCGCCCTAGGATCGGGGCAGGAGGAAGACGGCATGGGATTCGAGCAACAGCGTGGGCCGGGCGGCGCGGCGCGTGCGAGCGGCGTCGCGATCTGGGCGGTGGCGTTGTGGGGCGCGCTCGCGGCGGTGCTCACCGCGCCCGTGGCCGCGGGGCTGATGGCGAGCGTCTACCGGTTCCCCATTCCGTTCGGCGATTATGCGCGGGGTTTCGGGGACGCGCTGAACGCGGCGGCGGCCGCGGTCTTCTATCTGATCGTCGGGGGCGGGGTGGTGCTGGCGGCGCTGGGTGGAGTCGCCGGTGCGCTCGTCGCGCGCCGCGGTGGCGGACTGATCCGCTCGCTGGCGCTCACGGTGGCGGCCGGTTTCGGCCTGGCGCTGGTGGGGGCGCTCGGGCTGGCGGTGCTGGAGCGGTTCATCGGCCCCTGGTGACGATAGGGGTTTCTATCCGGAAGGGTTCGGCAATAGTGTCGTCCGTGAGCCCAGCCGCCGATATTCGCCATCCAGCGATGATGCGTCCCGAAAAGGTTGTGCAGGACTACATTTCGCCATGAAGATCGCACTTCTGCTGGTCGGTGGCAACAGTACCGGGAACGGGTGGACGCAATGAGGTAGACCCTGCCTCATCGATCTTTCACGGTCGTGAAAGATCTTGTCGCAGAACGTAGATCGGTTTGGTCACCGTGACAAATGTTTTGCGACAGCAAGTTTCGGTCCCGATGCGTCGCTGTGCATGTTTCCATCGCGAGTATGAAACGCATGCACAAGAGGGCGGCACGCTACACCGCCCTCACGGTAATCGCCCTATGTTCAACGGTTTTCGCCGGTACCGAGGCGCTCGGCCAGCCGCCCGCGCCGAGTGGGCCGGATCTGTCCTCGGTCCCCAAGCAGATCCTGAAGGATCCGCGGGGGGAGGTCCTGCTGGCCGTGCCCGAGCAGCCGCTGCCGATCACACCCGGCATCCCGTCGGCGGCCGGGACCGCCGCACAGGCGCATGCGGACGGCATCCGGAAGGTCTTCGGTCAGGTCGGCACCCTGGTGGTGGATTCCACCTTCGCGGTGGGTGAGGGGTCCACGGTCCGGCTGCGTCAGGAGATCGACTCGGTGCCGGTGTTCGGCGCCTCGGTGTCGCAGGCGCTCAGCGGCAGGGGCGCGCTGCTGTCGGCGACCGGCGCGCTGACCCAGAAGGCCGAGGGCAAGTACCGGTCCAAGACGCCGTCGGACAAGGTCGGCGCGACCGCGGTGAAGGCGGTCGCGGATCAGTTCGAGGCGCCGGCCGACAAACTGACCGCGGCCGAGACCAAGGCCTACTGGTACGACGCCAAACTCGCCGCCAAGGACGAGGCCAAGAGTGTGGCCGTACCGGCGTACAAGGTCGAGGTCAAAGGTGACGGCAAGGATATGCCGGGGCTGTGGACCGTCTTCGTCGGCGCCAACGATCTGAAGGTGCTCGACAGCTGGGACGAGGCCAAGCACGTCAACCGGGTCGTCTGCGATGCCAACAGCAAGCGGGTGAACCTCAACAGCCCCTACGACCCGACGGCGTGCGGCACCCGCACCGGGTTCCAGTCACGCCGGTCCGAGGGCCAGGGTCCGGTCGGTATCGCCGATGTCGACAACATCTACAACTACTTCGGCAATACCGAATCCTTCTACGCCCGCTACACCCGACTGGGCAGCCTGACCAACCTCATCGGCTCCGACACCGGTGACGGCAAGGGCAAGGCCCTGCGCGGCACCGTCCGCCTCTGCACCACCACCGAATGTCCGTACCGCAACGCCTTCTGGACCGGCGATCACATGGCCTTCGGCAGCGGTCTGGCCACCGAGGACATCGCCGCGCACGAGCTCACCCACGGTGTCACCCAGCACACCAGCGGACTGGTCTACCGCAACGAGCCCGGCGCGATCAACGAGTCCATGTCCGACGTGTTCGGCGAGCTCACCTTCCTGGTCGACACCGCCAACCCGTGCAACACCGCGGCCAACCGGTGGCAGCTCGGCGCCTGCAGCGCCATCGGGGTGATCCGGGATATGAAGAACCCCAACAGGTTCCAGGATCCCGACACCTACCGCGGACCGTACTGGTACACCGGCACCGGCGACAACGGCGGCGTGCACATCAACAGCGGCGTGAACAACCGGGCGGCCAGCCTCATGGTCGACGGCGGCACCCTCAACGGAGTGACCGTCACCGGCATCGGCATCGAGAAGGCCGCGGCGGTGTACTGGACCACGCAGACGATGCTGACGTCCAACTCCGGCTACGCCCGGCTGGGCACCGCCCTGGCGGCGGCGTGTGACGCCAATGTGCAGAACAAGGTGGCGGGCACCACGGCCGCCGACTGCACGCAGGTGCGCAACGCCGTGAAGGCGACCAAGATGCCGGTTCCGGCAACCGCGTCCTGATCATCCGTTCCCACTCGTTGGCCCTGGCGCCTCACCGGCTCGTCGCCGGTGAGGCGTTCGACGTCGCGGGAACGAAAATGCCGTCGCGCGAAGCGATCCGACGCGGCTATGGTCGCGCACATGGTGGTGGCGAGACAGGCGGTCGTGGCGGATGCGGCGGAATTGGTGCGGCTGCGGGCGGTGATGCTCGAGGCGCTGGACGGGCCGGTCGACGATACGGTGGACTGGCGCGCGCGAAGTGCGGAGATGCTGCGCAAGGACCTCGACGATCCGCATGGGCCGGTGGCGGCGTTCGTGGTCGATCGCCCGGACGAACCCGGCACGATCGCGGCCTGCGCCATCGGCGTGATCCACCAGTTCCTGCCCTCGCCGAACAACCCCGCGGGCACCAGCGGCTATGTCTACAGCGTCGCGACCGAGGACGCGTATCGGCGGCGCGGCTACTCGCGGGCCTGCATGCTCGCCCTGCTGGACTGGTTTCGCCGCCGAGAGATATCGTTCGTCGATCTGAATGCCTCCGAGTTCGGCGAACCGCTGTATGCCGCACTCGGTTTCGTTCGCCACTCCGACCCGTACATGCGCCTACGCCTGCGGTAACCCGAAGCGCCGCACTCTTTCCACGACTTCGCACCCGCTGTGGCCGCCCGCAATCGGTGCGAGAGGCGAGAAGGGGTGCGGATCAGGCGGTGGTGGCGGAAATCGGGTCGGGCACGATGTCGCGGGTGGGGCCGGTGCCGACGGCCGTGGCATGGGCGTCGACGTTGAGGTTCTCCTCGCCGCGCATGGCCGCCTCGCAGCGGCGCGCCAGATCGTGGCGATCGGTTCCCGCCTCCTCCAGCGGCAACAGAACAAGTTCGGCGACAACGCCTTTGGACCGCAGCACCCGGCGAGCCGAATCGAGGAAGGTGTCCACGCCGACGAAACCGGGCACGGTCGACAGCTCACCGTCGCGGTCGAGGTAGCGCAGCCGGATCGGCTGGACCGGGCTGCCGGAGTCGACCGCGGCCTGGAACAGCGCCGGACGCGGGCGACCGTGCGCGCGGCCGCACCAGGTGGTGCCCTCGGGGAACATGGCGATCCGCTCCCCCGCCGCCAGCCGCGCCGACATCGCCGCGATCACCTCCGGTAGCTGCCGCAGCCGTTCGCGCTCGATCGGGATGACCCGCATGAACCGCGCCAGCCCGCCGAGCAGCGGCCAGTCGATCAGATCGGCCCGGGCCACGAAACCCATGGGACGCACGGCCGCCAAGGCCAGCACATCGGTCCAGCCGACATGCCCGGCGACCACGAGCAGGCCGCGAGCGTCGTCGTCGGACCGGGACGTACGCTCATCGATCACCCGCAGCCGAATCCCGCAGCAGCGCAACATCGTACGGGCGTAACGCCGGTGCAGCCGGGAACGGCGGCGCTTCGGCGTGACGAGATTGATTGCCGGAAAGGAGAACAGCAGGCCGACGACGCCGAGCACGCGCGCCCCCGTGCGGACGATTCCGGCGGCATCGGCGATGTCGACGCAGCTCGGCCCGCACGGGCTCGACGGCATCCACGCGTGCACGGGTGCGGCCGGTGGACACGACAGCGATCCGGTGGTGGGTGACAGCAGTGCGGGGGTCATGTTCACCGTCCGTCGAAGGTGTTCGCGGCGCTCTGCAACCGCTCCAGGTAGCGGGTGTTGATGGTGTCCAGGCCCAGCAGGGCCACGAAGTCGGCGACGGCGAAGGCGGGATCGTGCGCGGGCTCGCCGCAGATCTCCGCGCCCAGGCGTAGATAGCCGCGCAGCAGCGGAGGCAGCTTCGGGCGCGCGGGCGGTTCGAGTTCGTCGAGGGTGCGACCGTCGACGACCACGGGATGGTGCGGGCGCACCCGCTGCGTGGGATCGCAGGCGTGCTTGGCCAGCAACAGATCTCGCACGCCGCGCACATTCACACCCGGCGCGTCCGCGGCCGTCTCGCGCATCGGCACCGAGACGCAGCCCATCACCCAGTCGTAGCCGGTGAGCTGGATGTAGTGCAGAATGCCCGCCCACATGAGGGTGAGCACCGAGCCATTGCGATGGTCGGGAACCACGCAGGCCCGGCCCATCTCCACGATCCGGCGACCCGCGGGATCCATATCGGTGAGATCGAATTCGGTGGCGGTGTAGTACCCGCCCGCCGCATCCACCTTGTCCGGCGGCAGCATCCGGTAGCAGCCCACGAACTGCTCGGTCAGTTCGTCACGAACCAGCAGATGGTCGCAGTGCTCGTCGAACCGATCGGCATCGAGCCCCTGGTCGTTCTCGGGAATATCGAATCCCGGCTCGGAGGCGAACACCTGATAGCGCAGCCGCTGCGCCGCCGTGCGATGTTCGAGATCCGACGACACCACGAGGGAGTACTGCGGCCGCCCCACCCCTGCGTCCGCACGCCCCCCGGTCAGCACTGACGTAGTAGTCATGACCTGATCAAGCCAGTCCCAATCGGCCCCGGGGCGACCGCGGAGTGTCGATCGGATGCCAGTCGGGTGAACGAGATTCCCGTCACACGCAGCGTTCACCGAGACGATGCGTCAGGTTCGCCCAGTTTGCTCGATGCACACTTTTCAGCGGCGATTGGCGCTGAGCAGGTCCATGCCGAGCGGTGTGCACTGGTGCCAGACCGCCTTGCCGTCGCGCTGGGAGGTGATGAGCCCGGCCTCTCGTAGGGCCTTGGCCTGCATGGACGCGGCGCCGACGGTGAGGCCCAGTTCGGAGGCGAGTTCGGAGGTGGTGCGTTCGTGGATTACCGATTGCAGGGCTCGGGCGCGGGTCACGCCGAGGAGGGCCGCGATCGAATCCGGCGGGTCGCCCTCGCCGTCGACCAGAGGCAGCGGGGTGGTGGAGGGGTAGACCAGCAGCAGGCGGCCGGTCGGGAGGAAGGCGACCAGGGGATGGTCGGCCCACAGCAGACTGGGGTACAGGGTGATGCCCTGGCCGGTGGTGGTGACGGTGAGTTCGTGCGGGGATTCGGCCTCGAGCGTGGTGCCGTTCCAGCGGATCGAGGTGTCGGTGCTCGTCAGGGCGGCGCGCAGGCCGTGGCGGGCCAGAATGCGCGATCGCCAGGCGGTTTCGGCGTTGAAGGCGCTGCGCAGGCGCGGCCAGTGTCGGGCCAGCACGGTGGAGTATCCGGCCCGCAGCGCGTGTTCGAGATCGCTCCACGCCTCGCGGTCCTGCTCGGCCAGCAGCCGTACCCACGGGGTCTGCTCGCGATCGATCGAACACATTCGCCGCACCTGGGCCGATACCACCTCGCGCGGGGTCGACATCACCATGTCGATGCCCTCGTCGACGTTCGGCGTCGGCGGCTCGAGGAAGTCGGGTCCCGTGCCCAGCGGTGAAATCAGTTGTAGCAGTGGGCGAGCCCGCATCGGCAGGGTGCGCGACAGCTGACGCCGCCAGGGCGCGAAGATGGGATGGGAATCTCGCCGCTGCAGCATGGCCACCGCGATCGCCAACTCCGTCAGCGGCAACGGCTGTTCGGCGATGGAGACCCGAAGAAGATCATCTGCGGTGCAATGGATTCGCAACATTCCGCGCCACCTTCGACTGCGACCCTTCAGCCAGAGCTTAAACCATCGCACCCACTCCGAACAGCGTGAAAACATCGCTGCAAAGGGGAAGAGCCGGAAGGGTTTTCAGACACCTCCGGAGCACCGCTACGAGGGGAGCCCTCCGCGCCGGGCAGGCCGGATCGGAGGACGGCGGCGCGGGTCACAGCGGGTTGTTCGGATCCCGCTCCGGCAGCGGCCGTTCCACGATGTTGGGGCGGCCGAGGGGGTTGCGCACCCGCCGCTTGGCCGCTTGATAGACCTGAATCGTCTCGGCGGCCACCACGTCCCAGGCGAAGTCGGCGGTCAGGCGCTCGCGGGCGGCGTGGGCGCGCTGCTGGGCGGCGGCCGGATCATCGAGTACGGCGGCGACCGCCTCGACCAGTCCGTTCACATCCGCGGGCTCGAACGATGCGCCGGTCACGCCGTCGATCACCAATTCACCCAGCCCCCCGGCGGTCGAGGTGACCAGCGGGGTGCCCGCGGCGGCGGCCTCGAGGGCGACGATGCCGAACGGCTCGTACCGGCTGGGGAGCACGATGGCGTCCGCGCCGTGCAGCCAGCCCAGCAGTTCCGCGTGGTCGAGGCGGCCGATGAAGTTCACCGAGCGGGCCACCCGGTGCACCCGGGCGCGCTCGCGCAGCCAGTCGAACTGGGTGCCGACCCCGGCGACGGTCAGCGTGGTGCCGGGATGCGCGCGGCGAATCCGGGGCAGCGCGGCGATCGCGTCCTGCACACCCTTCTCGTATTCCAGCCGCCCGACATAGAGCAGCCGCGGCGGCCCCGGGCGCGGCGCGCGGTCGCGAAAGGTCCACGCGCCCACATCGATTCCATTGGGAATGACGGTCACCGGCACGAGTTCGGGACCGTAGAGCCGCTCCACCTCGTCCTGCATCGACGCCGAACACGTGATGAGCGCGTCGGATTCGCGGGCCAGCCACCATTCCACCGAGTGCACCTGCCGGTTGACCCGCCCGGACACCCAGCCGCTGTGCCGGCCGGCCTCGGTGGCGTGGATCGTCGACACCAGCGGCACGTCGTAGTGTTCGGCCAGGGCGATGGCCGGATGCGCGACCAGCCAGTCGTGCGCGTGCACGAGATCGGGGGTCCAGCCCTCGGCGATGCCGGGCTTGCTCAGCGCGATCCCGGCCCGGACCATCGCATGCCCCATGGCCAGGGTCCACGCCAGCATGTCCTCGCCGAAGTCGAAGCACGGCGGATCCTCGGCGACCGCGACGACCAGCACCCGATCCTCGATGAAGGTGTGGGTGGGATGGGTCGAGGAGTCGGTGCCCATCGGGCGGCGCGCCAGCACGACCACCTCGTGGCCCGCGGCGGCCAGCGCGGTGGCCAGGTGGTGCACATGGCGGCCCAGCCCGCCGACGACCACCGGTGGGTACTCCCACGACACCATCAATATCTTCATGCGGGTCCTTCGAGGCGGCGCGCGTCGAGCGCCGGGAACAGTCCGTCGGCCGCGTACCATCCTGCCGCCAACTGCCCGGCTTTGGCGAGTTGGCCGCCCGCGACGGCGGCGGCGATCTCCCGGACGGCATGAGCATGCTGATGCGCGCGATCGCGAGCGTAACCGGCCGCGGAGTCCTTGCTGACCATAAAGGCCCAATCACTGGACACGGCGAGAATCGCCTCACGCAGCAACTGATCGGCGACCGAGTCCCGTAAGCCGTCGGTCTGTACCCGCATCTTGTCCAGGGTGTCCAGGGCCAGCCGCACGACCTCGGCGTTCAGCTCCACCAGGTCCTGCACCTGCTCCCCCGCCCACACCCGCCAGTCCTTGCCCGAGCCCCACGACGAATCCGCCAGTTGCACCGGTTCGCCCACGTAACCGCGGGCTCGGGCGTCGGCGAGGGTGCCGACGGTGACCCCCGCCTCGGGCAGTGCGCGCAGCACCTGCTCGAGCCACTGCGGACCCTCGTGCCACCAGTGCCCGAACAGTTCGGTGTCGAACGCGGCCACCACCAGCGCCGGGCGGCCGATGCGCGCGGATTCGCCGATCAGTCGCTCCCGCACGGTCCGCACGAAATCCTCGACATCGCGGGCGACCGCGGCCGCGGCCAGTTCGGGGTCGTAGGGCGCCTTGTCCGGACCGGCCACCTGCTTGCCGGTGACCCGGGCGGGCTTGAGGCCGGTGTCGTGGTCGTAGTGGTGGAAGTCGCGGTAGTAGGGCTGGCCCGGATAGCCGGACTTCGGCGACCACACCCGGTAGCTGACCTGCAAATCCCGGCCGAACGCGAGCACCTGCGAATCCCATACCGGGCGGCCCAGCGTGGTGTCGCCGCGCAGCGCCGGGCCGTCGACCATGAAATGCGTCACACCCGCGGCGGCATAGGTCGTTTCCATACCCGGTGTGAAGCCGCATTCGGGGGCCCAGATGCCCGCGGGCGTATGCCCCCAGCGCTGCCGGGCATCGGCCAGGCCCTCGGTGAGTTCGAATGCGCGCAGCCGGGAATCCAGCAGCGGCTGGAACGGATGGGCGAGCGGACCGCCGAGCAGTTCGATCGCCTCGGCGTCGATCAGCTCGCGCCAGACCGGTGAGCCGCCGTGCCGCCAGCGCCGTTCGAAATCGGCCAGCGCCGCCGTCGCGAGCCGGTGCTCGTAACGGCCGAGGTTGTGATTGCCCGCCAGCGCCGCCTCGTCCGCGCGCAGCCGCCAGTTGCCCAGCCAGTGGTGCATACCCGCCAGGCAGTGCGGGTCGTCGAGCTGGGCGGCCAGCACCGGGGTGATGCCCAGGCTCAGCAGATGCGAACGACCCTCGGCGGCAAGATTTCTCAGCACCTGGGCCACGGGAAGATAGGAGGCGGCCCAGGATTGGTAGAGCCACTCCTCGCCCACGGGCCAGCGCCCGTGATGAGCCAGCCACGGCAGGTGGGAGTGCAGCACCAGGGTGAACTGGCCGGGTACGGCGTTGGCACTCACCGCTTCACCGCGCTTCGGGCTTCACCGCGACGGCCACCAGATCGAGGCTGGCGTCGATATCGTCGGTGCGCAGCGTGAAGTCCTCGGTGCGCACGGCCGCCACATCGGCGGCCAATTCGGCGGGCCAGGGCTCACCGGCCAGCGCCCGCTGAATCTGCGCATCGATGATCGATCCGCCCCACTTGGCGTCCAGCGCAACGAGTTCCGGGCCGTGGTGCACGCCGGTCATCAGCTCGACCCGGAAACCGGCCTGCTCCAACAGCTCCGACAGCTCGGCGGCGTTCAGCTCGCGAGTGTGGAAGGGGTTCAACGGCGTATCGCGCCCCGGCGAGAAGGTGATCCGGTTGGGCGTGCTGATCAGCAGCGTCCCGCCCGGACGCAGCACGCGCAGGCATTCGCGCAGGAACTGCGCCTGATCCCAGAGATGTTCGATGACCTGGAAATTGACCACCACATCGATCGAGCCGTCCTCGAACGGCAGTGCGGCCAGATTGCCCTGAATCATCTCCACCCGCGGATAGGCCGCGCGCACATGCTCGACCGCGCCGGTGTCGTAGTCCAGTCCGATCACCCGGGCGGCGACATCGGCGATCATGTTCGCGCCGTAGCCCTCCCCCGATCCGGCCTCCAGCACCACCCGGCCCGCGCAGCGCTCGAGCAGCCGCGCGTAGACGATCTCGTGGCGCCGGAACCAGTAGTTCTCCTCGGGAATCCCTGGCACCGTCCGCTCACCGGTCAGCGGCAGCGGATCCACGGGAAGGGCCTCACTCATTCGGTCGACGTTAGCGGCTGGCTGTATCACACCGGGACTCGGAGTGGTGATGCAGAACATCACACCGTAAGTTACCCATGAGTAACTTAACGTAGGGTAATGTCCGTGCACGAGCTATTTCGTGGACGTACGGCCCGATCGTGCGACCCCACCCACGTGCCACCAGAACAGGAGGTCGACGAAGACCAATGCCGAACATCGTCGTACTGATCAAGCAGGTTCCCGACACCTGGTCCGAGCGCAAGCTGTCCGATGGCGACTACACCCTCGACCGCGAGGCCGCGGACGCGATTCTGGACGAGATCAACGAGCGCGCCGTCGAAGAGGCCCTGCTGATCAAGGAGGCCCAGGGCGGCGAGGTCACCGTGCTCGCGATGGGTCCGGAGCGGGCCACCGAGGCCATTCGCAAGGCGCTGTCCATGGGCGCCGACAAGGCCATCCACGTCAAGGACGACGCGATCCACGGCTCCGACGCCGTGCAGACCGCCTACGTGCTGGCGGCTGCGCTGGGCCAGGTCGAGGGTGTGGAGCTGGTCATCGCGGGCAACGAGTCCACCGACGGCCGCGCCGGCGCCGTCCCCGCGATCATCGCCGAGTACATCGGCATCCCGCAGCTGACCCACCTGCGCAAGCTGACCGTCGATGGCGACAAGGTCACCGGCGAGCGCGAGACCGACGAGGGCGTGTTCAAGCTCGAGGCCACCCTCCCCGCCATCGTCTCGGTGAACGAGAAGATCAACGAGCCGCGCTTCCCGTCCTTCAAGGGCATCATGGCCGCGAAGAAGAAGGAAGTGCAGACCTGGACCCTGGCCGACCTGGGTGTGGACCCGTCGACCGTGGGTGTGGCCAATGCGGGCTCCGCCGTCTCCGGTGTCACCCCGAAGCCGCCGCGCACGGCGGGCGAGAAGATCGTCGACGAGGGTGAGGGCGGCCAGCAGATCGCCCAGTACCTCATCGGCCAGAAGATCATCTGACGCCCACCGAGCCGAACGAACTTCCAGGAGAGAGAACAATGGCAGAAGTACTTGTGCTCGTGGAGCACGCCGAGGGCGCGCCGAAGAAGGTCACCACCGAGCTGCTGACCGCCGCCCGCACGCTGGGTACCCCGTCGGCCGTCGTGCTGGGCGCGCCCGGCACCGCCGACAAGCTGGCCGATGCCCTGACCGCCGCCGGCGCCGAGAAGATCTACGTCGCCGAGTCCGACGACGTCGAGGGCTTCCTGGTCACCCCGAAGGTCGACGTGCTGGCCGGGCTGACCGAATCGGTCTCCCCCGCGGCCGTTCTCGTGGCCGCCTCGGCCGAGGGCAAGGAGGTGTCGGGCCGCCTCGCCGCCCGCATCGGCTCCGGCCTGCTGGTCGACGTCATCGATATCAAGGAGGACGGCACCGCCGTGCACTCCATCTTCGGTGGCGCGTTCACCGTGGACGCCAAGGCCACCGGCGATGTGCCGGTGATCTCGGTGCGCCCGGGCGCGATCGAGGCCAAGCCGCAGGCCGGCGCGGGCGAGAAGGTCACCGTCGAGGTTCCGGCCCAGGAAGAGGGCGTCACCAAGGTGACCGCCCGCGAGCCCGTCGCCGGTGGCGACCGCCCGGAGCTCACCGAGGCCACCATCGTGGTCTCCGGCGGCCGCGGCGTGGGCAGCGAGGACAACTTCCACAAGGTCGTCGAGCCGCTGGCCGACGCCCTGGGCGCCGCGGTCGGCGCCTCGCGTGCCGCCGTCGACTCGGGCTACTACCCGGGCCAGTTCCAGGTCGGCCAGACCGGTAAGACGGTCTCCCCGCAGCTGTACATCGCGCTGGGCATCTCCGGCGCCATCCAGCACCGCGCGGGCATGCAGACCTCGAAGACCATCGTCGCCGTCAACAAGGACGAAGAGGCGCCGATCTTCGAGATCAGCGACTACGGCATCGTGGGCGACCTGTTCAACGTCGCCCCGCAGCTGACCGAGGCCGTCAAGTCCCACAAGGGCTGACGCCCCAGGGCATTCGGTTGCCCGCCTCCGCAAGCCCCGGCCGTTCGCGGCCGGGGCTTGCGGCTGCTCAGCGCTTGTTGGTGATGATGCCGATGGCCGTCGGGACGCACAGGGCCAGTCCCCACGGCGCGGCCACCCAGAACGGCCAGAAGTAGCCCGCGCCGGTGGCCAACCAGATCACCACACACAGGATGTTCACGAAGACCCACGGCGTCCACATGATGTAGACCCACTGCGGCACCGTGCCGGACCTCTTCTGGATGTTGCGCAGATCGCGCTGGACCGGGAGGTCGGACAGCACGGGCGACAGTTCGCCGTAGGTGCGGGCCGCGTAGACCTGCTGGATGCGCTCGTCGAATTCGTGCAGGGACAGCCGCCCCTCGTCCACCGCGAGCCGCAGCCGCGCGACGATCTTCTCCCGGTCGGCGTCGGAGGCCCGCACGTTCTCATTCCCCACGTCGGCCAGCGTAGGGCGGAAATTCGATTGCCCACAACGATTCCGATCGGAAAAGGTGGTGGTCATGCCGATCGCGCTGCCGCCACAGGTCGAACGAATGATCCGCACCTACTTTCCGACGCGCGGTGAGCAATGGCTCGCCGACCTGCCCGAACTGGTGGACAAGCTGTGCGGGAACTGGGGACTCGAGGTGATCGGGGACCCGTTCGGCGGCGGCACGCATTCGTTCGTGGCGCTGGTGCGGCGCGGCGACGGGTCGGTGGCGGTGCTGAAGGTTCCGGTGGTCGATGTGGAGAACCAGGGCGAGGCGACCGGGCTGTACTGCTACGACGGCGACGGCGCGGTGCGGCTGTACGACTACGATCCGGCGAGCGGGGCGATGCTGCTGGAATGGGCGCGCCCGGGCACACCGCTGCTGGAGCAGCCGGGTGCGCCGAGCCTCGAGGGCCGCGCGGAGCACATCGACCGGATCGAACTGGCCTGCGGGCTGTATCGGCGGCTGCGGCGGGCGCCGATCGATGTTCCGGCACACTTTCCGCAACTGCCCGAGGTGGCAACGGTGGTGGCGGACTGGACAACTCGCTTCGGTAACCCGGAACTCGCGCTCGCGCAGGCGGTTCCGCAGCGGTTGCTGGAGCACGCCACCGCGCTGTGCTCGACCCTGGCCACGCCGGACGGACCGCCGCTGATCGTCAACCGCGACACCCACCTGGGCAATATCGTTGCCGCCGAACGCGAACCCTGGCTGCTCATCGATCCCAAGCCCTATCTGGGCGAGGCCGCCTTCGACGCGGGTTACCTCGCGCTGATCCAGGTGGAGGCCGAGCCCACCCCCGAGCACGCGACGGCGGTCGTCAGGCGGACCGCGGCGGCCCTGGAGCTGGACCCCCGGCGCGTCCGGACCTGGGCCTTCCTGCGCAGCATGGAGGAGGTCATGTGGTCGGTCGAGGATAGCGATCCGCCCAGCCACACCTTGTATCTGGCTATCGCGCAAGCCCTTGTCATGTCATGAACCGGCGTCGCCCGTTCGCCTCCGGGAAGCCTTGCGGGCAAAGGCTTTTTGGTAGACGCCGTCAGGACACCGTTGGGTCGCACATTCGTAACGAAAAGGTCGCTGCCAGACAGAATTGCTGATAATGTCTTGCCGTCGAGTGCCGGGAACCGGTCTGTACGTTGAGCGCTTCGCATCCCGGACACGTGGTCGGTGCACTGAGGAAGGACGGGCGGCCGGGCTACCGGCGACGAGGAAACCTGATGAATCAATCTACCGCCGTGACGATTTCGTGGATCCTCGCCGCCTTCGCGTTACTCGCCGTCGCCGCGGCACTGGGCGCGGCCTTCTATGCCGTGCAACAGCGCGCCCGCGCGGCCCGCGCCGAGCGCGAGCTGGACACCCGGCTGGCGGAGGCCGAGCAGACGCTGCACGCCCGCGAGGACGATTTCGCCCACGCCTTGCGCGCCCGCGAGGACGAACTCGACCGCGCACTACAGGTCCGCGACGACGAGCTGGAGCACTTCGCCGCCAATACGATCGGTTACGTGGCCGATGCGGTGCGCCGCGCGGAGAGCCCCGTGGAGTTGCAGATCGGCGGCGACGATCGATTCGCGCGCACGCTGCAGTCGGTGGCCGATCGCTTCGCCGAGGAGCTGCGCGCCATCGCCGACGATACCGAGCAGCGGGTGCGCGCGGAGGCGGAATACGCCACCCAGCAGGCGGTTTCGGCCGCCCAGGCGAATACCCGGGCCGAACTGGAGACCTCCTCGCGCGAGGCCACCAGCGCCGCCGTGCGCGCGTTCGGCACCTCGGTGGTCAGCCTCGGCGCCGACGTGAGCCAGGTGGTGAGCGCCGCGCTGCGCGCCCACCGCGGTGACGAGGTGTACGAGACGCTGACCCGGATCGACCACAGCGTGCAGCAGATGATCCGCCAGGCCCAGTCCTATGTGATCGTCTGCGGCGGTCTGCCCGGCCGCCGGTGGCCGCAGCAGACCCTCACCGACGTCGTGGGCGGCGCGGTCGGCCGCGTCCGCGACTTCACCCGGGTGCGCCCGCATCAGCTCGATCGCGTGGTGATCAGCCGCGCGGTGGAGCCGCTGGTGCACACGCTGGCGACGTTGCTGGACAACGCGCTTCGCTATTCGCCGCCCACCTCGTTCGTGGACGTGACCTTCCAGGAGGGCCACCACGGCGTCACGGTGATCGTCGACGACGCGGGCGTGCGGATGAACGCCGAGCAAATGGAGGACGCGCGCCAGGTGCTGGCGGGCGAGAAGGTCGTCGACATCCACGCCCTGGGCCCGTCCCCGCGCGTCGGCTTCCCCGGCATCGCCGCGCTGGCTCGCCGCTACGGCTTCACCGTCTACATCGACGGCCCGAACGCCTATGGCGGCATGCGCGCCATGGTCTACATCCCCGAGGCGCTGCTGGCCCAGCCCGCGGCCCCGAAGGTCCCGGCCGAGCTCACCGCGCCCCCGCAGCCCGCGGCCCTCGCGGCGGCGGGCGAAAACGCCGCGACCCCGGCCGTTTCCGAGCCGGCGGGCCGCCCCCGACCGACGGTGGTCCCGGCGACCGCCGAGACGGCGTCGGACGCCCCGACCGCACTCCCCCGGCGCACCGCCGCCGCCCCGGTCGCCGGAATCTCCTCCTCCCCAGTACCTTCCGCGGAGCTCACCCGGCCCACCGCGGTGCCCGAACCGGCGGGCGATCCCACGCCGACCCTGATCTCCGCTCCCGTCGCCCCCATCAGGCCCGCGCCGGAACCGACAACGGACGCGTCGGACCACGAGTCGACCGTGCACGACATCACCCCCGGCGGGCTGCCGCGCCGACGGCGTCGGACCGTCGCGGTCTCCACGCTCACGCGCGGTTCGCGCACCGATACCGAGCTTCCCCGAACCGATATCGCCGCCGCGTGGCACAGCGGCTCCCAGAGTGGCCGTGCCGCCGCATTCGATCACACCGAAGGGATGACATCCTGATGGGCACACCCGTGACGGCCGTTGCCGACGGCACCAACAAGCTGGCCTGGATGCTCGAGGACCTCGCTGTTCCCGGCGTCCGGTTCGCCGTCCTGCTCTCCGAGGACGGGCTGCGCATCGCGCACCAGGGTCGGATCTCCATCGACGACGCCGAGCGGTTCGCCGCCGCCGCCTCCGGCCTGCGGTCGCTGGGCAAGGCGCTGGGCGAATTCGCCGGGCCCGCGAATGTGGTGCGACAGAACATGACCGAGTACGACAACGGGATGATCTTCATCACCGCGGCCGGGGAGGGCGCGCTGATCGGGGTCTCGGCCACCGGCGAGGTGGACGTCAGCCTGATCGCGCACCGCATGAACGAGCTAGCCGCGCGGGTCGGCCGCGAACTCGGCGCCCTTCCTCGCCACCGGTAAGCCGCCGGTCATGCGGCACCGACGTGATCCCGATCTGGTCCGGGCCTATGTGCGTACCGGTGGGCGCTCCCGTGCCACCCGGGAACTGGACCTGGTGACCCTGGTTCTCGCGGCGAACGATCCGGCCCCCGGCATCGGTCCCGACGCCCGCCGGGTCATCGGTGTGTGCAGCCGACGCGGCGCCCTGTCGATCGCCGAGATCGCCGCCTATCTCGACCTGCCGCCGTCGGTGGTGAAGATCCTCGCATCCGACCTCCTCGACAGCGGCCACCTGGTCGTCCCCGCTCCGGCCGAACCGATGCCGGAACTGGCCCTGCTCGAGGAGGTACTGAATGGGCTCCGCGCTCTCGCCGTCTGAGCGCCCGATCGCCCCGCCCGAACGCACCGTCGACTACGTCCCCGAGACCGTCACCAGATCGGTGAAGCTGTTGGTGGCGGGCAACTTCGGCGTCGGCAAGACCACCTTCGTGTCCAGCGTCTCGGAGATCAAGCCGCTGCGCACCGAGGAGACCATCACCGAGGCCAGTGTCGGCGTCGACGATATGGCCGGGCTGCCCGGTAAGCAGACCACCACGGTCGCCATGGATTTCGGCCGCATCACGCTCAATCCCACGCTGGCGCTGTACCTTTTCGGCACGCCTGGTCAGCAGCGGTTCGTACCGCTGTGGGAGGAGCTGGCCCGCGGTGCGCTCGGCGCGCTGGTGCTGGTCGACACCCGGCGCATCGAGAAGGCCGACGAGGTGCTGGCCACTCTCGAGGAGCGCGGGGTGCCCTATTCGGTGGCGGTCAACGAATTCGAGGGCGGGCCGCGCTATCCGCTCTCCGAGATTCGCGACGCCCTCGACCTCACCCCCGACACCCCGCTCACCGCGCTGGACGCCCGCGAGCGCCTGGGCTGCGTCGAATCGCTCATCACGCTCGTCGAATATCTGTTCCACCGCCTGGAGTCTCGTTCCTGACCATGCCCGATCCGACGCACACCCGAACCCCGCACGGCTCGCCGATCGACAGCGACGGCCCGCGCATTCCGATGTACACCGAGGAATTCGCCGCCGACCCGCACGCGGTCTACCGCGAGATGCGCCGCAGATTCGGGTCGCTGGCGCCGGTCGAGCTGGCCCCGGGCGTGCCCGCCACGCTGGTGATCGGCTATCGCACCGCGGTGCGAATCCTCAACGATCCGGAGCACTTTCCCGCCGATCCCCGCACCTGGCAGAAGACGGCGCCGCCGGACAGTCCAGTCATGCCGATGCTGGAGTGGCGGCCCAATGCGCTGCGCAGCGCGGGCCTCGCGCACACCCGCTACCGCGAGGCCAATGTGGCCGCCATCAACGCGGTGGACCTGCATGCGCTGCATACCGTGGTGGAGCGCATCGCGGTACCGCTGATCAACGACTTCTGCGAGGCGGGTGAGGCGGATCTGGTGATGCAGTACGCATTCCCGCTGGCGTTCGAGGCGATCAACGCGCTGCTGGGCTGTCCGCCCGAGATCGGGCAGCGCATCGCCGAGGGACAGGCCGCCATCTGGGACGGCGTCAATGCCGACAAGGGCAATCTGATGATCGGCGAGGCGGTGCTGGAGCTCACGCAGCTCAAGCGCGCGCATCCCGGCGACGACATCGTCTCGCGGCTGGTCGCCCATCCGGCCGCGCTGAGCGATGAGGAGATGTGTCATCAGATCGTCACCCTCTACGGCGCGGGCATCGAACCGGCGAAGAACCTCATCACCAATACGCTGCTGCTGATGCTCACCGACGAGCGCTTCGCGGGCGGCCTGCTCGGCGGGGCGCTGTCCAGCCGCGACGCCATCGACGAGGTGCTGTTCACCGACCCGCCCGGCGCGAACTACTGCGTGAGCTATCCGCGCCAGCCCATCCTCATCGACGACGTCTGGCTGCCCGCGCACCAACCCGTGGTGATCAGCATGGCCGCCTGCAACAACGATCCCGCCGTCGGCGCCCGCGAATTCATCGACAACCGTTCGCATCTCGCGTGGAGCATCGGGCCACACGCCTGCCCCGCGCGATCGGCGGCCTATCTGATCGCTCAGGACGCGATCGATCAGCTGCTCGACGCGCTACCGGAAATTCGTCTGTCCGTACCGAATTCAGCGCTGCGGTGGCGGCCCGGGCCGTTCCACCGGGCGCTGGCGACGCTGCCGGTCGTCTTTCCGCCGAGTCCTCCGTTGAACATCACGTAAGGAGAACATCGTGTCGAGCAACCCGATCGTGTTGGATCCCACCGGTTCCGACATCCAGGGCGAGATCAGACGACTACGCGAGCGCGGGCCGGCCACCCTGGTCGAGCTGCCGGGCGGGATCACGGCGTGGTCGGTCTCCGACACCGCCCTGCTCGAGCGACTGCTGACCGACCCGCGCGTCTCGAAGGATCCGCGTCAGCACTGGCCCGCCTTCGCGGCGGGGGAGATCCCGCCGGATTGGCCGCTGTTCCTCTGGGTGGCCGTCAACAACATGTTCACCGCCTACGGCTCCGAACACCGCCGCCTGCGCAAGCTGGTCGCCCCCGCGTTCACCGCCCGGCGCACCGCCGCGCTGCAGCCCGGAATCGAGGCGATCGTCGACGATCTGCTGAATGCCCTGGCGGCCAAGCCCTCCGGCGAGGTGGTCGATCTGCGCGAGGCGTTCTGCTTCCCGCTGCCCATCCGGGTCATCGCCGAACTGATGGGCGTGCCCGACGACCTGCTGCCCGGACTGCGCACATGTTCCGACGGGGTCTTCGACACCACGCTCGGGCCCGAGGAGTCACAGGCGAATTATCAGGAGCTGTACCGGATCCTTGGCGAGCTGGTCGCACGCAAGCGCGCCGAACCCGGTGACGATATGACCAGCATGCTCATCGCCACCCGCGACGACGAGGGGGCGCAGCTCACCGAACAGGAGCTGCTGGACACGCTGCTGCTGGTGATCAGCGCGGGCCACGAGACCACGATCAATCTCTTGGACCAGGCGATCTTCGCCGCCCTGACCCATCCCGAACAATTGGCCGCGCTGCGTTCGGGCGAGGTCTCCTGGCCGAATCTGGTCGAGGAAACGCTGCGCCACGAGACCGCGGTGGTGCACGCGCCGCTGCGCTATGCCGTCGAGGACATCGAGATCGACGCCGACCTGCGCATCGCCAAGGGCGATCCGATCATCGTCTGCTGGGCGGGTCCGGGCCGCGACCCCAAGGTGCACGGCGAGACCGCCGACCTGTTCGACATCACCCGGGAGAACAAGTCTCATATGGGCTTCGGCCACGGCGCCCACCACTGCCTCGGCGCCCCGCTGGCCCGCCTGGAGGCCAATGTGGCCCTGCCCAAACTGTTCGAGCGCTTCCCGAACCTGCGGCTGGCCGAGCCCGCGGACCGGCTGGGCGCGCTGCCCAGCTTCATCTCCAACGGGCACGCGAAGCTGCCGGTTCTGCTGTAACTACGAACTGCCGAGCGCGGCCAGCAGGGTCTCCAGGATCGGGGACCTTCTGGTCTCGCTGCGCAGCACCGCCGAGACGGGGACCCGCAGCGGTCCCCCGGCCAGGCGAAGGGTGGCGATGCCCTCGGTCTGGCTGTCGGCGTAGAGGATGGTCCAGGCGTCGGGGCGGTTGATGAGTTCCATCGTTGCCGTGTGGTCGGGCGGGATGGGTGGGCCGAAGATGGGGCGGGTGGGGAGGTCGGCGAAGGCCTTGCGGACGACGTTGTGGAGCAGGACCTGTTCCTGTTCCGGGGGGAGTAACAGGGGGTGGTCACCCAGCTGGGCCAGGGTCACATCATCTCGTCCGGCCAATGGGTGGGCGGTCGAGGTGGCGATGACGAGGTCCTCGACCCACAGCTTCTCGACGGTCAGACCGGGCATATCCACGCTGCCCCGAATGAGGGCAAGATCACAATCGCCATCCGCGACCGCGGCGATGCGTTGGCGGAACGGCTTGATGACGAATTCGATCTCCGCACCCGGATGCGCCTCTCGCGCACCCGCGATGGCCGACAGTGATCTTGTTGCGAAGGACATGTTCGCCGCCAGGCGAATGCGCGGACCGGAGGCCCGCACAGCTGCGCGAATGGCGGATTCCAGGCTCAGCATCTGTTTCGCAAGGGGAAGTAGCCGAGTAGTAGCGTCGGTCGGCACGACCGATCGCGTGGAGCGTTCGAAGAGCTGCACACCAAGATCATGTTCGAGCCGGGCGATCTGGTGACTGATAGCCGATTGCGATATATAGCACCGCGTGGCGGCTCGGCTGAAGCTGAGTTCCTCGCAGACCGCGACGAAGTAGGACAGCTGTCGCAGTTCCATCAAGATCTCCCATTCATGAACGATCCAGATAAGAGTCATCTGAATTATGCGCCCTGAGCGCAGGAACATCGACATCCCGAATCACGGTTACTAATGACAGAAGGAGGCTGTCATGGACTACGTGGACGCGGGAATCGAAACCGCCGCTGTCGTCATCGTCGGATCGGGCTTCGGCGGACTCGCCGCCGCGAAGCAGCTGAACAAGTCGGGGGTGAACTATGTGCTCATCTCGAGCACGCCGGAGCATCTGTTCCAGCCGCTGCTGTATCAGGTAGCGACGGGTGTGCTCCCCGCCACAGACATCGCGCCCCCGATCGCGCAGGTGCTCAAGCGGCACCGCAATGCCGACGTGCGGTTGGGCACGGTCGTCGATATCGACGCCGAGGCCGCGGTGCTCACCTACGAGACCCCGCGGGGTCGCCGCAAGATCCGCTACGGCTCGCTGATCGCCGCGACGGGCGCGAGCCAGTCCTATTTCGGGCGGGACGATTTCGCCGAGAAGACCTATTCGCTCAAGACCATCGACGACGCCAAGCGCCTGCGCGCGCAGATCGAGCGCGTCTTCGCCGAGGCGGCCACCGCCGACGAGAAGACCCGCGAGCGGCTGCTGAGCTTCGTGGTCGTCGGCGCGGGCCCGACCGGAGTCGAGGTCGCCGGGCAGCTGAAGGAGCTCGCGAAACGGCACTACCACCAGGAGATCTCGGTGACCCTGGTGGAGGGCGCGGGCGCGGTGCTGCCGCCGTTCGGCGGCAGCCTGTCGGCCTACGCGCGGGAGTCGTTGACGCGCAATGGCGTCGACGTGCTGCTGGACACGTTCGTCACCGATATCGAACCGGGCAAGGTGACGGTCAAGACCAAGGACGGGGTGGAGAGCGCCATCGGCGCGGAGACCGTGGTGTGGTCGGCGGGCGTGCAGGCGGGCGGCTTCGCCGAACTGCTGGCCGAGGCGACCGGCTGCCCGACCGATCGGGCGGGTCGACTGCTGATCAACGAGGACTGCACGGTGGGCGGGCACGCCGACATCTTCGCCATCGGCGATATGACCTCGCTCAACGGCTACCCGGGCCAGTCGCCCACCGCCATGCAGGAGGGCCGCCACGTCGCCGACATCATCCGCGGCAAGAAGCCCGCGGGCACCCCGTTCGTCTACTGGGACAAGGGCTCGATGGCGGTGATCAGCCGCTTCAGCGCGGTCACCAAGCTGAACGACAAGATCAAGTTCACCGGCACCATCGCCTGGTTCGCCTGGCTGGCCGTGCACCTGTTCTACCTGGTCGGCTTCCGCAACCGCTTCGCCGCGGTCTTCTCCTGGCTGGTCGCCTTCATCGGCACCGGCCGCCCCGGCTTCGCCGAGGTCAACAAGAAGGCCGAGGCCACCACCCTGTCCGAACACCGCCGCGCGGCATAGCCCACCCCCGACGGCCTCGATCCTCCGGTGCGAGCGCACCGGAGGATCGTGTCGTTTCACGCCGCTCGTTCGACCTCCGCGTCAGTCGTGCGCCAAGGGCACCCGATGCGCACACTACCCACGGCGGCGGAGCGGGATACCAGCAGGTCACGAACATTGCCGCACCATTGCATCATGATGCAGCAATGCATACCATCGATACATGCGCACGACGATCGACCTCCCCGAAGATCTGCATCGCCAGGCGCTGGCGATTGCGCGGGACACCCACCGCACACTCAGCGAGACAGTGGCCGATCTGGTTCGGCGTGGCTTGGGCCAGGGCAGCGGTGAGACCCAATGGGGGCGAAGTGAGAAGACCGGCCTACCGACGATCAGCGTGGGCCGAGTCATCACCTCCGAGGACGTGCGCTCACTGGAGGACGAGTGGTGATCTCCCTGCTCGACGCCAATGTCTTGATAGCGCTCACCGTGGATGAACACCTGCATCACGATGCTGCCGAGTCATGGTTCAGTGGGACCGCGGAGAGATTCGCGACCTGTCCCATTACCCAGGGCAGCCTTGTGCGGTTTTTGATGAGACAGGGACACAGCGCACGCAGCGCCTTGACGGGTCTCGCGTACCTGACTGCCCACGACAAACACGAGTTCTGGCCGGACGAAGTACCCTTCGCACAGGTCCGCATGGACAGCGTCATGGGCCATCGTCAAGTCACCGACGCCTATCTCGCACAGCTCGCTCGGTGGCGCAAAGGCCGTGTCGCCACATTCGACAAAGGACTGGCAGCGGCACACTCCGATGTTGTGGATCTGATCGATCCCTAGTCCGAATCCTGGTGGTTGCCGATCGGCCCGCGCCGCGGTCGCCGCGCACGGATTTCCGAACACCGCCGCGCGGCATAGCCCACCCCCGACAGCCTCGATCCTCCGGTGCGAGCGCACCGGAGGATCGTGTCGTTTCACGCCGCTCGTTCGACCTCCGTATCGGTGGTGGCCATCTCGTACAGGGCCTCGGCGAGGTCGTCCGGGTGGACGCGCTCGATCTGATTCGGCTCGACCTCGCCGAAGTGCCCGGCGTCGAACAGGCGCTGGGCCGCGCTGTTCAGGATGAGCCTGCCGATCTGCAGACTACCCACGCGCACGCCGTGCGGGCGCACCTGCTGGTCTACCGACAGCAGGTAGTTGAGCAGGGCCGATTGGGGGACGCTCACGCTGGCGAGCGCGGCTTGCGGTAGTCGGACCGAACTGCCCTGGGCGACCAGTACCGCGCCCGATCCGCGCTCGATCATCCCGGGCAGCAGCGCGTGCAGCAGCCGGACCGGCGTGGTCAGGTGCAGCGGCAGCCAGGAGCGCAAGGTCTCGACATCGAGGGCGAGCGCATCCACCGGCAGCCGCTGCACCCCACCTGGGCTGTAGAGCAGCACGTCCGGAACACCGTGCCGGGCAAGCAGATCCGTGAGCGCGGCATCGACCTGCGCGGCATCGGTCAGGTCGGCGAACAGCACGTCGGTCTCGACCTTCGCGGCACCCAGATCACGACGCAATCGCTCGAGCGTGTCCGCGTTGCGCGCGACGAGCGTGACCGAATATCCGGCCCGGCCGAAGCGAAGCGCGGCGGACAGGCCGACTGCGGGACCGGCTCCGAACACTGCCAAGTGAGGCATGGCAGCCATCCTTTCGATTAAGTTGAGTGGGCACTCAATATGAGTGCCCACTCAACTTAACGCCAAGTCGAGAGGGCATTCAACTTGTTAGGCTCGAGAAATGGTCGACGCGAGGGAGGCAGCGCAGCGGTCGCGGCGCAGGGATGCCCGGGACAACCGGGAGCGGATCGTCGCGGCCGCGCGACGCCGGTTCGGCGCGGACGGGCTCGATGCCTCGCTGAACGCGATCGCGCGAGAGGCGGGGGTGAGCATCGGCACGCTCTACAACCACTTCCCCAGTCGGGAGGAGTTGATCGAGGAGACCTTCCTCGAACTCGCCGAGGAGTCGGTGCGCAGTGCCGAGGCGGCGCTGACCTCCGCCGATCCGTGGGACGGCCTGGTCGGGCACCTCATCCGGATGGCCGAAATGCAGGCCGCCGACCGGGGATTCACCGACCTGTGTGTGCGGTCGCTGCCCGCCGACAGCCCCGTCGAACAGGTGAAGGCCCGGGGCGGGGAGCTGTTCCACCGGCTGATCACGCGCGTGCAGGACTCCGGCGAGCTGCGGCCCGATATCGACATCACCGATATCGGACTGCTGCTGTGGTCGATCGTGCGGGCGAGCGAGGACATCCGGGCGCAGGCCCCGCACGTCTGGCGTCGCCACCTGGCCATTCTGCTCGACGGGTTGCGCGCGGAGGCGGCCCATCCGCTGCCCGAGCCGCCGCTCGATCGTCAGTTGCTGCGCACCGCACTGGCATTGGGGCGCTGACCTCGATCGGCGCCCTGCCGCAAGATCGAGAGAGAACTCATGGCAGTACTGCTAATCTGAAACAATCACTGCTCATCGGTTGCCGCCCGGCGCGCCGGATGTTCGGTGAAAACGCCTGTCGCGCAGGAGGTGTAGAGGTGAACGGTGGCGGTCGTCCGACAGATGTCCGAAACCCCCTGTGACCTCGGCCTATTCCTCTCGTCGCAGTCCTGAGCTCGTCGAATCTTCTTCCCCCGTCTGGAGTTTCGTTCGTTGACCACGCCTTCTTCGTCCGCGCCCCACACCGCCACGCTGAGCGCCTGCCCCGTCAACCACGGCTCGCCCTTCGACGCCGAGGGGCCGCGCACCCTCATCGACACCCCGGAGTTCGCGGCCGATCCGCACGGCGCCTATGCCGAGATGCGGCGGCGTCACGGGTCGATGGCTCCCATCGAACTGTCGCCCGGTGTGCCCGCGACGCTGGTGATCGGCTATCACACGGCATTGCGAATCCTCAACGATCCGGAGCACTTTCCGGCCGATCCGCGCTTCTGGCAGCAGACCGTGGCCGAGGACTGCCCGGTGCGGCCGATGATGCAGTGGTATCCGAACGCGTTGCGCAATGCCGGTGCGACCCACGCGCGCTATCGGCAGGCGTATGTGGCCGCCATCGACGGCATCGATCTGCATTCGCTGCACAGCACGGTCGAACGCGTCGCCATCCCGCAGATCAACACGTTCTGCGAAGCGGGCGAGGCGGATCTGGTGATGCAGTACGCCTTTCCGGTGGTGTTCGAGGTGCTCAATCAACTGGTCGGCTGTGACGCCGATCTGGGGCACCGGGTGGCCACCGGCATGGCCGCGCTGTTCGACACGGTCAATGCGGCGTGGGGCATGCAAACCCTGAGCGAGGCGCTGCTGGAGCTGATCGCCATGCGCCGCGCCGAACCCGGCGACGACGTCACCTCGCGCCTGGCCCACCACCCGGCCAACCTCACCGACGAGGAGATGCTCTATCAGCTCGTCAGCTTCTACGGCGCGGGCGTGGAACCGCAGCAGAACCTGATCACCAACACGCTGCTGCTGATGCTCACCGACGACCGCTTCGGCGGCGATGTGCTCGGCGGCAGCCTGTCCACACGCGACGCGCTCGACGAGGTCTTGTTCAACGACCCGCCGATGGCGAACTTCTCCATCACCTATCCGCGGCAGCCGATCCTGATCGACAACACCTGGCTGCCCGCCCATCAGCCCGTGCTGATCAGCTTCACCGCCTGCAACAACGATCCCGCGATCGCGGGCGGGGACCGCAGCGGCAATCGCTCGCATCTGTCGTGGGGCGCCGGACCGCACGCGTGCCCGGCGCGCTCAGTGGCGTATCTGGTGGTGCAGGACGCGATCGACCAGCTGCTCGACGCCCTGCCCGAATTGCGACTGGCCGTGCCGAGCGAGGAATTGACCTGGCGCCCGGGTCCTTTCCACCGTGCCCTGGCCGCCCTGCCGGTCACCTTCCCCCAGGTCCCTCCGTTGAACATCATGTAAGGAGGCTGTTCGATGCAGCACGACCCGATAGTCCTGGACCTGGCCGGGACCGACATCCAGGGGGAATCCGCCCGCATCCGCGCGCGCGGGCCGGTGACGCCGGTGGCCCTGCCCGGCGGCGTCCCCGCCTGGTCGGTCACCGATTTCGCGGTGCTCAAGAGCCTGCTGGCCGATCCGCGGGTATCCAAGGATCCCCGCCAGCACTGGGCGGCGTTCATCAACGGCGAGATCACCGAGGCGTGGCCGCTGCTGCCGTGGGTGGCGGTGGACAACATGTTCACCGCCTACGGCCCCGAACACCGCCGACTGCGAAAGCTGGTGTCTCCGGCCTTCACTCACCGCCGCACCACCGCGCTGAAGCCGCGCATCGAGGAGATCACCCGCGAACTGCTCGACGGGCTGGCGGCCACTCCGGCGGGCGAATCGGTCGATCTGCGCGAGCGCTACGCCTATCCGGTGCCGATCCGGGTGATCAGCGAAATGATGGGCGTACCAGAACATCTCGGCCCGCCCATGCACAAATGCGTCGACGGCTTCTTCGACGGCTCGTTCACCGCCGAGCAGGCCCAGGCCAACTACGTCGAAATGTATGGTCTGGTCAGCCAATTGGTGGCCTACCGGCGCGAGCATCCGGGCGACGACATCACCAGCGTGCTGATCGCCACCCGCGACGAGGACGGCGCCCAGCTCACCGAGAAGGAACTGGTCGACACGCTGATGCTGGTCATCAACGCCGGTCACGAGACCACGGTGAACCTGCTCGATCAGGCCATCACGGCGCTGCTCACCCATCCCGATCAGCTCGCCGAGGTGCGCTCGGGGGCGGTGACGTGGGCGGATGTGGTGGAGGAGACGCTGCGCTACCAGGCCCCCGTGGCCCATCTGCCGCTGCGCTACGCGGCCGAGGACATCGAGGGCGAGGGTTTCCACATTCCCAAGGGCGATGCGATTCTCGCCTCCTACGCCGGAGCCAGCCGGGACCCGAAGATCCACGGCGACACCACCGACGAGTTCGATCTGCACCGCAAGACCAAGGATCAACACGTCGCCTTCGGCTACGGCGCGCACCACTGTCTCGGCGCCCCGCTGGCCCGGTTGGAGGCCGCGATCGCGCTGCCCGCGCTGTTCGAACGCTTCCCGAATCTCCGATTCGCCGTCGAGCCAACGGATTTGGAGCATATCGGCAGCTTCATCTCCAACGGTCACGCGAAACTGCCGGTCTTCCTGGATTGACCTGTCGTCCCGTCGACCGGCGCACGCGCCGGTCGGCGGGCCGGAGGGTGACGGCCGCTACATCCATTCGTGTTCCGGCGACTCTCGAGCTACTGTGGTCGACGGGTGTGCTTCATACGCCCGGCGTCGTAGATTGCTAATCTCTCGCACCAGCGCTCGGCTGGATGCCATCAGCTCTCCTTGCGGCGATCGATTTTGCCCACTGGCAATCTCGCCACCATGTGCTCCGGCCCGCGATTGGTTTCGCTGTGCGACGCGGGCACCCTGCCCGAAAGGCCGTACCTCTCCGTGACCTCCCCCACCGCTTCCTTCGCCCTGCTCGGCGTGCCCGATGCGCTGGTGCGCGCGCTGCACCGCGCGGGCATCGACGCGCCGTTCCCGATCCAGGCGGACACCCTGCCCGACACCCTGGCCGGGCGCGACGTGCTCGGCCGCGGCCGGACCGGCAGCGGTAAGACGCTGGCGTTCTCCATTCCGGTGGTCGCCCGGCTGGCCGCCGACCGCACCGGTCGCCGCGTGCCGAATCGCCCGCGAGGGCTGATCCTCGCGCCGACGCGCGAGCTCGCCACCCAGATCGCGGCCGCGCTCGAACCGCTCACCGCGCCCCACTCGATGCGGGTGACCACCGTCTTCGGCGGCGTCTCGCAGCATCGGCAGGTGCAGGCGCTGCGCGCCGGCGTCGATATCGTGGTCGCCTGCCCCGGGCGGCTCGAGGATCTCATGCGCCAGGGCCTGATCGCCCTCGACGCCGTCGAGATCACCGTCATCGACGAGGCCGACCACATGGCCGACCTCGGTTTCCTCCCCGGGGTGACCCGCATTCTCGCCGCCACCCCCGCCGACGGCCAGCGGCTGCTGTTCTCGGCGACGCTGGACAACGGGGTGGACCGGCTGGTGAAGCGCTTCCTGTCGAATGCGGTGCTGCATTCGGTGGACGAGGCCACCTCGCCGGTCGCCGCGATGACCCACCATGTCTTCGAGGTCGCGGGCCCGGCGGTCAAGACCGATCTGGTGCACAGGCTCGCCTCGGGCACGGGTCGTCGAATTCTGTTCACCCGCACCAAACATCAGGCCAAGCGGCTGGCCAAGAACCTCACCGCCGCGGGTATCCCCGCGGTCGATCTGCACGGCAACCTCGCCCAGGGCGCACGCGACCGCAATCTGGCGGTCTTCGCCTCGGGCGAGGCGCGCGTGCTGGTCGCCACCGATGTCGCCGCCCGCGGCGTGCACGTCGACGGCGTCGAGCTCGTGGTGCACGTGGATCCGCCCGCGGAGCACAAGTCGTATCTGCATCGCTCGGGGCGCACCGCGCGGGCGGGCAGCACCGGCGACGTGGTCACCATCGTGCTACCCGAGCAGCGCAAGGATATGGCCGCGCTGATGCGCAAGGCGGCGATCACGGTGCGCCCGCATCAGGTCACGGCGGCGTCCGAGCCGGTCGCGCAGCTGGTGGGTGAGATCGCGCCGCTGGTGACCGCCGCACCGAAGCCGAACACGCCGGTGCAGGAGCAGGCGGCCAAGGGTGGTCGGCGTCGCGGCGGATCGGCCACAGGTGGCCGTGGTCGCGGGGCGACGGCCGATGGCAGCCGCCATCGCGGTGCAACGAGCGATGGCGGCCGGGGCCGGGGCGCGACGAGCGACGGTGCCCGCACTCGCGGTGCGGCGGCCGAGGGCGGGCACGGCCGCGCGACGATGGGCAACCGTGGCCGCACCGGCAGCGGACCGGGTAAGAGTGGGCATGTCGGCAGCTCTCCGGCCAAGCGCGGCGGTCATGCCCGCACGGCTGCCGAAAACAGTGCGTCCCAGGGACATTCCGGCGGCGGTCACGTCTCGCATGGTGACGGCGGTGCGCGGCGGCAGCGTTCGGCGGCGGGCGGCGGCAAGGCCAACGGGCGGGGCTCCGGCGCCGCCCCGGCGGGCAGCACCGGCGGGCTGGCGGGCTTCTCGCGCACCGGCGGCGGTGCGCGTCGGCGGCGCGGCTGACCCGGCCTACAGCTTGGCCAGCACCTTCTGCACCGTCAGCCAGGTGCGGGTGGTGACATTGTCCTTGCCGTAGACCTTTTCCATCCAGGTCATATGGTTGGGCGTGGCCGGGCTCGTATTGTCGACGACCGCGAGAATCGCGCGAGACGGCTTGTCGTAGCGGACGATTCGGACCGTGCCCGCCAGCTCGGCGGGCAGCGGTCCCGGGTCGTCCGGCACGTCGGCGCCCTTGACGAAGGTGGCGACGAGATAGGTCTCGCGACCGTGGGTGAGCCCCGGGAACGGGTCGCTGTCCACCAGGGCTCGCAACTCGTCCCTACTGCGGATGATGGTGCCGCCGGGAATGCCGAGTTCGGCGTTGAGCGCCCGCTGGATCCTCGCTTCCAGTGCGGGAACATCGGTCTCGTCGCTGCCGAAGACGATATTGCCGCTGCTGAGCAGCGAACCGACCAATTCGAAGCCCAGCCCCTCGAATACCCCCCGCAACTTCTCGTTGCGCATATTCGGATTGCTGGGCATGATGCCGCGCAGCCAGGCGGCATATCTAGTCATGCGCGGCGACGCCGTTCTTCTTGCGCTCGATATCGGCCAGGGCCGCCAGATGCCGCGCGCGCTCCTCGGCCGCGGCGTCCCACGCCTCCTTGCGGTTCTTGACGACCTTGGCGGGCGCGCCGACGGCAATGCCGAAATCGGGAATCTCGCCCCTCACCACGGCGTGGGCGCCCAGCACGCAGCCGCGGCCCACCCGGGTCCCGCGCAGCACGGTCACCTTCGCCGCGATCCAGGTGTCCGGACCGATGCGAACCGGACTCTTCACGATGCCCTGATCCTTGATCGGCAGCGTGACATCGTCCATCTTGTGGTCGAAGTCGCAGATGTAGCACCAGTCGGCGACCAGCGTCGATTCACCGATCTCGATATCGAGATAGGTGTTGACGACATTGTCCTTGCCGAACACCACCTTGTCGCCGATCCGCAGCGACCCCTCGTGACAGCGAATGGCGTTGCCGTCGCCGATATGCACCCACCGCCCGATCTCCATCCGCCCCAGCTCGGGGGTGGCATGAATCTCGACTCGGCGGCCCAGAAAGACCATGCCCCGCAACACGATGTGCGGATTGGCGAGCTTGAACTTGAACAGCCGGTAGTACCGCACCAGATACCACGGCGTGTACGCCCGATTGGCGAGCATCCAGCGCAACGACGCCAGCGTCAGAAAGCGCGCCTGTTCCGGATCCCGGCGGCGCGACCCGCGCCAACGCGAGCGCAGCGGTGCGCCCCACATGCTCGTCACGAACCTGCTCCTCTGGCCTGTGTCGGTCGTCGACGTACCAGGGTACTTTCGGGCCGATCCCCGGTGCGCGCGCCGGGGGGTCTAATCTCGTGCAGGCCCGTACGAGCAGAGGGGAGCACCGTGCACGACCTGAGCGGAGTGACCGGGAACCGGATGGCGGTGCGGCGCGCGCCCGTTCGGGTGGCCGCGACGATCGCCGCCCTCGGCCTGCTACTCGCCGGATGTGGCGGCACCAAGGCCGACGATATCGCGGTGGGGCCGGGTAAGGGCTGGCCCTCAGCCTTCCACGATGCTCGCAACAGCGGCAGCAGTCCGGTCACCGGCTCGCGGCATCTCGAGCTCGCCTGGTCGCGGCCGATCGGGGGGCCGGCCGCGGCGCCCACGACGATCGGGCCGGACGGGCAGCTGTTCGTCACCACCCGCGCCGAGGTCGGGTGCGTCGGGCGGCCGGGGACGACGGGGCTGATCTTCTCCTTCCAGATGGAGACCGGGCGCAAGCGGTTCTGTAATGCGTTGGGGCCCGCGGCGATCGGCTCGCCGACCGTGGTGGACGGGGCGACGAATGTGTATCTCGGCGACGACGCGCTCGATGTCGGCGGGGTGAGCTCCTTCAACGCGCTCGGGCAGCCGCGCTGGCGCACGCCGGTCGCGGGCGTGCCGGTGTCGTTGCAGTTCACCGGGGACAGCAAGGTGTTGTCGGTGACCCAGTTCGGGCAGGTCGACGTGCTGAGCCGGCAGACCGGCGATCGCGAGGTCCCGACCTTCCAGGTGCTCGGCGAGCCGGACTTCCTGAAGCAGCCCGATCTGCCGCGCCCGCCCAACGGGCAGGGCATCGACGACTGCGCGACCGGCGCGCCGCAGTGCCCGGTGGCCAATGTGTCGGCGATCGACCAGGATTCGGGCCGCTTCTACCTCACCGCCTGGCGACCCGGCACACCCGTCGCCTCGCTGGTAGCGCTGCGCTACGACGGCGCGCGCATCAGCCAGGAGTGGAACGCCGATCTGCTCACCGAGGGCAGTGCGACCAGCCCGACGCTGTCCGCCGACGGTAAGACGATCTATGTCGGCGACAACAGCGGCCGACTGCTCGCCGTGAACGCGGCCGACGGCCACGTGAAATGGGTTCAGCCCCTGGGCTTCCAGCCGCGTGGAGCGGTATCGGCCCACGACGGCCTGCTGATCCCGGGCGGCGACGACGGCCACCTGCTGGCGCTGCGGGACGCCGGGGACCGGGCGGAGATCGCCTGGGAGCGCAAGGATCTCGAATTGCGCGGCCGACCGGTGCAGACCGCGGGAGGCACCGGCTACGTGGTCGCCCCCATCGGCGACGCGCTGAACCTGGTCACCTTCGACACCGGGAACAGCAAGACCCTCGCCTCGACCGTCCTCCCGGGGGCACGGGGCACGACATCCGGAATCGCCATCGGCCCCAAGGGCGAGGTGGTCGTCACCACCCGGATCGGAGAACTGTTCGCCTTCGAGCCGGAGAAGTAGTCGGCTCGGCCGCTCACTCCTTTGCCGGCGGCGTAGCGCAGAGGAATACCGTTGGGGTACTGCCTATTCGGGTGATGACGAGCGTGTGCGGCACGGCGCCTCGAGGTTTGAGGCGCTTGCGCAGGACGTCGGGGTCCAGATCCACGCCGCGGGTGAGGATTTCGAGCGGGCCGCAGTCGCGGCGGTGTAGTTCGGCGCGAAGGGATTTCTCCCGGAAGTCCATGCGGTCGAGGATGCGGAAGGCGCGGATGTCGCCGGGCGGCCGGTCGCCGGTCAGGTAGGCGATGCGGGGGTCGAGTTGCCACAGGCCGTGTTTCGCGGCGTAGTGGCGGACCAGGCCCGCGCGGACCACGGCTCCGTCGGGGTCGACGATCCACTCCCCGGGGGACCGTTCGGGAATGTCGTCGGGGTCGGCGTCGGTGAGCGACCACGGGTCGCCCGTCGAGGACAGGACCGTCGCGCGGCGGGTGACGCCGGGCTCGGCGAGACCGGGCGACCACAGGCACGCCTCGCGCACCGAACCGTCGAGCGAGATCACCTCCACCTCGCCGTCGGCGGCGACAGCGTCGAAATCCAGTCCGGGAGCGCACTTCACGACCAGATCGCGGCCGCGGTAGGCGGCGAGCAGATCCGGCAGCGGGGGTTGCAGTTTGGCGGGGTCGTGGGTGCGGCGGCCGTCGGCGCGGCGGGCCGGATCGGCGACGACGACCGTGCCGATGCTGCCCGGCACGAGCGCATCGGCCTTGGCCAGCAACACATTCGGGGCGGCCGCGAGATTGTGCGCGGCCATCGCCAGGCGCACCTCGTCCAGATCGCTGCCGATCACCGCGGGGCAAACCCGGTGCAGCTCGGCCAATTCGGCCCCGATCGAGCAGGTCACGTCGTGCACCGCGCGCCCGGCGAGCCTGCGGGCGCGATGGCGGGCCACCGCGCTCGGCGTGGCTTGCTGTAGGGCATCGTCGGTGAACAGCCACTCCCCCGACCCGGCCAACTTGACCGCGGCCCGCCGGCGCAGGCGCACGGTCTCCACGAGTACGGCCGATCGCTCGCCGTACCCGCGCCGCACCCGCTCCAGATCCCGCAGCAGCGATACCGGGCTCAATTCCAGGCGCGTCACCTCGGCCAGCGCCGCCCGGCCGTCCTCGCCGCCGAGATATTCGACGTCGGCGCGCGTGAAGCGCACTACTTCGCGGCGGTCTCGGGCTTCACGCCGGTGATCATGGCGTTGTAGAAGAACTGCCGGGGCACGACATGCTTGAGCACGTTCTCGTCCAGCCAGCTCAGGCCGAGCCAGGCACGATACTGGGCCATGCGGTAGCCCCAGGTCAGCTTCTCCGCGGGCACGGCCGCCTCGAAGGTGCGCACCGGCCAGCCCCACAGCGCCGCGGCGAACTCCTCGGTCTCCGCCCGCACCTGTACCGCACCGGCCGAACGGGCCATGGCCTCGAGATCGGACGGATCGAAGGTGTGCAGATCGACCACGGCCTCGAGGGCGGCCGCGCGCGAGGACTCGTCCAGCTCCTCCTGCGAACGCCGCCAGCCGCGCAGGAACGGCAGCTTGGTGACCTCGGTGGTGGCCTTCCAGGTGATCTGGCCCAGCCTGCGGGCGTAGATGTTGCCGATCGTGGTCGGCTCACCGGCGAAGACGAATCGCCCGCCCGGCTTGAGCACCCGCAGGCACTCCTTCAGCGCCAGCTCCACATCCGGAATGTGGTGCAGCACCGCATGTCCCACGACCAGATCGAAGGTGTCGTCCTCGTAGGGGATGGTTTCCGCGTCGGCGACCCGGCCGTCGACGTCCAGGCCCAGATGTTCGGCATTGCGCAGTGCGACCTTCACCATGCCGGGCGACAGATCGGTGACCGAGCCGCGCTTCGCCACGCCGGACTGCATCAGGTTCAGCAGGAAGAAGCCGGTGCCGCAGCCCAGCTCGAGCGCCCGCTCGACCGGCAACTGCGCGTTCGGCGCGACGGCGTCGAAGCGGCCGCGGGCGTAGGCGATGCAGCGCTCGTCGTAGGAGATCGACCACTTGTCGTCGTAGGTCTCGGCCTCCCAGTCGTGGTACAGGACCTGGGCGAGCTTGTTGTCGCTATACGCGGCCTGGACCTCGGCCTCGGTGGCGTGCGGGTTCGGCGCGGGGTCGTCAGGACGTCCGGTCATGGTCGAAAAGCGTACTCGAGCGTCCAGGAGTGCCCGCTCAGCGGCCCACGAATTGGGCGGAGCCCGGACCGTCGGCGAGATGAGAACGCGTTCCTATGCCGCGGTCCTCGGTCGCGAACAATTCGGCCCATTCGGTGCGGGCGCGGTCCTGGCCGTGCGGACCGGCCTCGAAGACGCGTTTGGCAGCCGCCAGCGCCCGGGCCGGGCCGCCGACGAATCGCCGGGCCCAGCGCAGTGCGGCGGCGTAGACCTCGTCGGGGGCGACCACCTCGTCGACCAGGCCGAGGGCGGCGGCCTCGGTCGGATCGACGAAGCGGCCGGTGTAGACCAGATCTTTGGCGGCGCCCGGGCCGATCAGCAGGCTCAACCGGCGAATTCCGGCCAGCGGGATCAGGCCGAGCCCGATCTGCGGCAGCCCGAGCTTGACGTTGTCGCCGACGATGCGCCGATCCGCGCCCAGGGCCAGCTCCAGGCCCGCGCCCAGGGCATATCCGCTGATCGCGGCGACGGTCGGCTGTGGCAGCCGGGCCAGACAACCCAGGGCGGCCTGAAAATCGTCGGCCATCGCCCGCGCCTGTTCGGCGGTGAGCCGATCCAGCTCGGCCACCTCGTCGCCCGCGCTGAACACCCGCTCGTCGCCGTAGACGACCACCGCGGCGATCTCGTCGTCCGCCGCGATCCGCTCGGCCGCGGCGGCCAGCTCGCGGGCCACCTGCAGATCGATCAGATTCATCGGCGGCCGCGCGAAGCGCAGCACGGCGATCCCCGCCTCGGGTCGGTCCACGGTCACGAATTCGGCCACGGCGGACGAGCCTACAGGTGGGCCCACAGACCTCAGTTGGGTCGCTGGGAACCGCGGATGCGGGAGCCTTTCGGGAGGTCGGCGAAGTAGCGGGTACTGTCCGGGAATCGGAGTCCGGTACCCGCGGCATCGGACTCGAGGACCGGCATGATCGGCTCGATGGTGGGCTCGGCCGCGAGAATGGCGGCGGTGGAGGGGTACTGGGCGAGGGCGACGAGTTCGGACCAGGTGGGCGGGAGCAGAACGTCCAGGCCCGCGCGCCAGCGGTCCAGGGCCTGGGCGGGGGTGCACCAGCGCACCTCGTGGGCCTCGGAGGTCGCACCGTCGGCGCGCTGGCCCCGCGGCAGTACGGCCACGAAGAAGCGGGTGTCGTAGCGCCGCGACTCCACCACGGGGGTGATCCAATTCGCCCAGGGGCGCAGCAGATCCGCGCGCAGGACGAGCCGCTCGCGGGAGAGGAATTCGCCGAGCGAGAGCTCGCGGCGTTCCAGCTGTTCGCGGGCGCTGCGATAGGCCGCCGTATCGGAGACCACGGTATCGGCGGTCGGACCCGCCAGCAGCACCCCGCACTCCTCGAACGTCTCACGCACCGCGGCGCACACCAGCGCCTGCGCCCGCGCGGCGTCGATCCCGAAACACCGCCCCCACCACGCCGGATCCGGTCCGGCCCAGCCGATTTCCGCCTGCGCGTCGGAGGGGTCCACCCCGCCGCCGGGGAATACGGTCATCCCCGCCGCGAACGCCATGCCCTGCACCCGCCGCTGCAGGAAGACCTCCGGCCCGTCGGCCCCGTCGCGCACCAGCATCACCGTGGAGGCGTCCTTGGGTGGCGCGGGCACCGAACTACTTTTGGCAACGGTCTCGCTCACACTCCGCACCCTAACGCGTGCTTGGTGCGGGCGGTCAACAGCTAGCCCCGGCGGTGCCGCCCGAAGCGCTGCGAACGGCGGGCGAAATAGCGGCCATCGATGCGGTCCAGGGCAATGGACTGGCGGAAGGCCTCGCTGAGGTTCTCGGCCGTGAGCACATCCTCCAGCAGCCCCTGTGCGACCACACTGCCCTCGTTGAGCAGCAGCGCATGGGTGAAACCGGGCGGGATCTCCTCCACATGATGGGTGACCAGCACCGTGGCGGGGGCATCGGGATCGGCGGCCAGATCGCCCAGCTTCTCCACCAGTTCCTCCCGGCCGCCCAGGTCCAGCCCGGCGGCGGGCTCGTCGAGCAGCAGCAGTTCGGGGTCGGTCATCAGGGCGCGGGCGATGAGCACGCGCTTGCGCTCGCCCTCCGACAGCGTGCCGTAGGCGCGATCGGAAAGATGTTCCGCGCCCAGGCTTTCCAGCATGTCGATGGCGCGGTCGGTATCGATGTCGTCGTAATCCTCGCGCCAGCGGCCCATCACGGCGTATCCGGCCGAGACCACCAGATCGCTGACCTTCTCGTCCAGCGGCACCCGGCTGGCCACCGCCGCCGAGGACATGCCGATGCGCGGGCGTAGTTCGGTGACATCGGTGCGGCCCAGCGTCTCGCCCAGCAGATTCGCCCCGCCGGAGGTCGGATGCAGCTCGGCCGCGGCCATCCGCAGCAGGGTGGTCTTACCGGCGCCGTTGGGGCCCAGGACGACCCAGCGTTCGTCCAGTTCCACCTGCCAGGTGACCGGACCCACCAGTGTGTGGCCCGAACGCCGGACGGTCACATCGTTGAAATCTATGAGCAGATCGGGATCGGGTTGCGGCACGGGCTCCATCTTGGCCCACGCTCGTGAACCGTCGCCATTGTGGTCGGTTTGCACGATACGTGTCATAGCGTGCCGCGGCGCCGCCCGGGCGTGAATTCGTCATCGTGACGATGTGATTCGTCCCGCTCCCCAGGCCCCGGGCGCGGTGCGCGGAACATTCGCCCGAGCAACAGCGCCACCGGAATCGAGCACACGATCCACACGCCGAGCACTATCCACAGTGTCGTCATTTTCCGTGCACCTCCGGAAATCGTGCACCGATCCTCCCGCACCGCGGCGTTCGCGTCGACCGCCCGGCGCAGGTACGTCACCACCGGTCGGGCGCGGCGGCGATCACCGTCATGGATCCGGGCGCCACCTCGGTGAAGCCCGCATCGCGCACGGCGGTCGCCGAGCCGTTCCGGACGCGATCGCACAGAACCGCCCACTGCTCGGGCCCGGCGTCGCGAACCGCGCACCGGTAACCGCGCAGCGACCACGCGTACACCTGTCGCACCGGCAGCGCACCGGCGAGCAGCATGCTCGCATGCCCGACCTGCGCGGCCGCCTTGCCCACAGTCATACCCAATTCCGCGTTCACCCACAGCACCGGCAGGTCCGGATCGGCGGGTCCGGGCCGATCGTGCTCGAGGTCGGTGCCACCGATCTGCAGTCTGCGGATGCGCGGATCGATCTCCCCGACCGCGCCGGGCACCAGCGCCCGCGCCTGCGCGCCCTCGATATCCACCGTGATCCCGTCGACCTCGTCGGCCGCCGCCCACTGTGCGCCGCGGGCCCGCCTGGCCACCTTGCGGATTCGCGAGCGCTTCCAGGTCAGATAGCGCTGCTCCCACTCCCCCTCCGGCCCCACCCGCGGGTCCATGCACAGCGCGACCACGGCCGTCGCGGCGGCTGCCAGCAGTGAACTGCGCAGCGGCGGTTCGTCCTTGGGGATGTGCAGCACCATTTGCATGGCCTGCACCAGCGCGGGATCGTCCGGATCGCCGCCGCCACCGTAACCGCGCGCCAATTCGGCATGGCAGGCAAGAAATCCCGCATCCAGCTCGGTTACCGCCTCGGGAGTCACCGCCTCAGCCTATCGTTCCGTCGGCGAACGATCCGCGACCCCGGAGCAACCGCCGAGCGTCGCCAGACCTCCACATAGGCGTTGGTGGCCACGACACCGGGACCCATACCCGTGCAGGCGGCCGTGATGCGCTGCCCGTCGGGCACGAACGGATAGCTCAGCGACGGATAGGGGCCCTCCACGATCGTCCGAACTCTGCCCGGACGACCGCACGGAGCACCCGACAGGTTCGCTGCCACCACATTTGGGGGCAGCGCCGGGCTCAGCGCGTGACGTCGAAGGTGACGGTGAAGGTCTGCGACGGTTCCACACCCTGTTCCCACGGCCGCAGATACCCCAGCACCAGCTTGGTGGCGCCGGGGGCGACGGCGGTGAAGGTCCAGATCGAGGTGCCGCCGACGCCGACCGCGTTGTTCGGATTGGGATCGGGCCGGAAGTCCGGATCGTCCTTCTGCTTGACGAGGGCCTGGTCGAGCTCGCGCAGCTGCCACTGGTAGCCGGTGGTCGGATTGGCGGCCAGCGACACCGTCACCTCCTCGCCGACCCGCATCGCGACCCGCTGACCGTTGGCGGTCGCGTCGAGGTTGCGCGGGGCGGGCGCGGCCGTGGTCGTCGCGGCGCCGGTGGTGGTGGAACCGTGCTCCGAATGATCGGAGCCGCCGTCGTTTCCGCACGCGGCGAGCGTCAGGCCGAGCAGGGCGATCACCAGCAGCGGGGCGCGCATCGCTGTCCTCCCAGTCGTGGGTGAATACGCAGCTCAGCCTACCGACGCCAGCGACGACAACCCCACGACCCGCCGGGTGTCAGCCCAGCGGCACCCGCCGCACCAGCCCGTCGCGGGCGTCGGCGGCCTCGACCTCCTCGCGGGTGACGCCGAGGATGAACAGGATGGCGTCCAAATAGGGATGCGACAGGGCCGCGTCGGCGATCTCGCGCAGGGCGGGCTTGGCATTGAACGCGATGCCCAGGCCCGCGGCGTTGAGCATGTCGATATCGTTGGCGCCGTCGCCGACCGCGACCGTCTGCTCCATCGGCACCCCGGCCTCGGCCGCGAACCGGCGCAGCGCCACCGCCTTGCCCGGGCGGTCGACGATCTCGCCGATCACCTTTCCGGTCAGCTTGCCGCCGACCACCTCGAGCGTATTGGCCTGCACGAAGTCCAATTCCAGCTCGTGCGCCAGCGGCTCGATCACCTGGCGGAACCCGCCCGAGACCACGCCGCAGCGGAAGCCCAGGCGGCGCAGCGTGCGAATGGTCGTGCGCGCGCCCGGGGTCAGTTCGATGGTCTCGGCCACCTCGTCGATCACCGATTCGTCCAGCCCGGCCAGCGTCGCCACCCGCTGGCGCAGCGATTCGGCGAAGTCGATCTCACCGCGCATGGCGGCCTCGGTGACCGCGCGCACCTCGTCCTCGACCCCGGCGTGTGCGGCCAACATCTCGATGACCTCGCCCTGGATCAGGGTGGAGTCGACGTCGAAGACGATGAGCCGCTTGGCCCGGCGCGCCAGGCCCGCGCGCTCCACGGCGATATCGACATTGGCCTTGGCCGCGACCTCGGCGAGGGTGGTGCGCAGGCGCGTCTCGGCGAGGTCGGAGGCGGGTGCGGTCACCATGAGTTCCAGGCCGGTCACCGGATAGTCGGCGATACCGCGGATGGCGTCGATGTTGACGTTCTGCTCGGCCAGCTTGCGCGCGATCGTGCTGAACGCCTTCGCGGTGACCGGACTGCCCAGCACCACCACGGCGTGGGTCGAGAGCCGGGCGCCCGCAACCGAATTCGCGCCGATCTCGACATCGACCTGCATGCCGACGGTGGCCATCGCGTCCTCGAGCCGATCCTGCAGGCCCTCGGGGTCGTCCGGGCAGGTCACCAGCACACCGAGGGTCAGCCGACCGCGGATCACGACCTGTTCGACGTCGAGCAGGCTCACGCCGCTGCGCGACAATGCCGCGAGCAATACCGAGGTCACGCCCGGCTTGTCGGGGCCGGTGACCGTGATCAGCACCGTCGTCTCGGACGCGCCCAAATCCACAACTCCATCTTCGAAGGGCCGGTGGCCCAATTGTCGCAAGGGTTGACGAAACCGAACGCGGCGGCCGTCTCGAGAGACGGCCGCCGCGCCGGGTGAGGTTTACCGCTAGCTCGACACCTTCTCGAGCTCCTTGACGTGGTGGGACTTGCCGCCCCAGCCGACGTGGGCCTCGGCTCGCATCCGCTCCACCATGTGCGGGTAGTGCAGTTCGAACGCCGGACGCTCCGACCGGATGCGCGGCAGCTCGTAGAAGTTGTGCCGCGGCGGCGGGCAGGTGGTGGCCCACTCCAGCGAGTTGCCGTACCCCCACGGATCGTCCACCGTCACGACCTCGCCGTAGCGGTAGCTCTTGAAGACGTTCCAGATGAACGGCAGCGTCGAGGCGCCCAGGATGAACGCGCCGATCGTGGAGATGGTGTTCAGCGCGGTGAAACCGTCGGTCGGCAGGTAGTCGGCGTAGCGGCGCGGCATACCCTCCGCACCCAGCCAGTGCTGCACCAGGAAGGTGGTGTGGAAGCCGACCATGGTCGCCCAGAAGTGCCACTTCGCCAGGCGCTCGTCCATCATGCGGCCGGTCATCTTCGGGAACCAGAAGTAGATGCCCGCGTAGGTGGCGAACACGATGGTGCCGAAGAGCACGTAGTGGAAGTGCGCGACCACGAAGTAGGTGTCGGACACGTGGAAGTCCAGCGGCGGGCTGGCCAGGATGACGCCCGACAGACCACCGAAGAGGAAGGTCACGATGAAGCCGACCGAGAACAGCATCGGCGATTCGAACGTCAGCTGACCTCGCCACATGGTGCCGATCCAGTTGAAGAACTTGACACCGGTCGGGACCGCGATGAGGAAGGTCATGAACGAGAAGTAGGGCAGCAGCACCGCGCCGGTGGCGTACATGTGGTGCGCCCACACCGCGATCGACAGCGCCGCGATGCCCAGGGTCGCGTAGACCAGGGTGGTGTAACCGAAGATCGGCTTACGGCTGAAGACCGGGAAGATCTCGGACACGATGCCGAAGAACGGCAGCGCGATGATGTACACCTCGGGGTGGCCGAAGTACCAGAACAGGTGCTGGTACAGGATCGCGCCGCCGGTGGCCGGATCGTAGATGTGCCCGCCCAGGTGCCGGTCGTAGGCCAGCGCCATCAGCGCGGCGGTCAGCAGCGGGAAGGCCAGCAGCACGAGCACGCTGGTGACGGCGATGTTCCAGGTGAAGATCGGCATCCGGAACAGCGTCATACCCGGGCAACGCAGGCAGACCACGGTGGTGAGCATGTTGACGCCGCCGAGGATGGTGCCCAGACCGGAGACGGCCAGGCCCATGATCCACAGGTCCGCGCCCACCCCCGGGGAGTGCACGATGTCCGACAGCGGGGTGTAGGCGGTCCAGCCGAAGTCCGCGGCGCCGCCGGGGGTGATGAAGCCCGCGGTCGCCATGGTCGCGCCGAACAGGTACAGCCAGTAGCTGAAGGCGTTCAGGCGCGGGAAGGCGACGTCGGGGGCGCCGATCTGCAGCGGCAGCACGATGTTGGCGAAGCCGAACACGATCGCGGTCGCGTAGAACAGCAGCATGATCGTGCCGTGCATGGTGAACAGCTGGTTGAACTGCTCGGGCGAGAGGAACTGCAGGCCCGGGCGGGCAAGCTCGGCACGCATCAGCAGCGCCATGACGCCGCCGATGAGGAAGAACGACATCGCCGTCACCAGGTACATGACGCCGAGGACCTTCGGGTCGGTCGTGGTGACGGCCTTGTAGATGAACGAACCCTTCGGACCCAGCCGTGGCGGGTACGGCCGTGTCGCTTCCAACTTGGGGACTGGCTGGGGCTCTACAGCAGTCACTGATCCTCCTGAAGGTGTGCCTTCTGGTCGTTGTCGTACGCACGGCTCCCGTGTCCGGGTTCGGCGCACGGCGAACGACGGGTGGCTTGCGCTACGACAGATCGTAATCGGTGCTGCCGCAAGCATCGCGCCCGGTCCTACTCTGTGTCGTAATTCGATCGCGACGGCGGCATGTGTACCCTTCCCCGCATGCCGGTGATCGAGTCCGACCCCACCCGCAACATCCCAGCTGGCGACCGGGTCCGCACCCGGCGGCTACGCGTCGGCGGGTTCGCGCTCGCGGCGCTGGTGACGCTGCTCACCGGTTGCGCGGGCGGATCCGACGACGACGTCAATATCGTTCGTACGACGACCAATATCGCCGGGGCCGCGGTGGTGGGCATCGAGCGCGATACCCGCACGGCCTGCTCGCTGCCGACCCCGCCGGATCAGTCCGCGGGCCCGCACACCGCCGGTGGGACGCAGGTCCCGGCCGATCCCAGGCGCATCGTCGTCCTGGACACCACGGCCCTGGACGCGGTGTGCGCGGTGGGTCTGTGGGAGCGGGTGGTCGGCGCGGCCACCCTGGACGGGCCCGTCCCACAACCGGCGTATCTGGGTACCGGGGTGGTCAAGATCCCGAGCGTCGGCGGGATCGGCAGCCCCGATCCGGCGAAAATCGCGGCGCTACAGCCGGATCTGATCCTCGGTACCACCGCGGCGGGCGCCGACGCGCTGCGCGGCATCGCCCCGACGGTACTGGTCGGCTCCGCACCCTGGCAGGCCCAGTTCAGCGCCCTCGCCGACGGGATGAACCGGGCCGGGGCGGCGGAGAAGATCCTCGGTGACTACCGCATCACGGCCCGCGATACCGGCACCGCGATCGCGGCCTCCTATTCCCAGGCGTCGGTGATCCGATTCTCCGCCAACGACATTCAGGTACTCGGCGACAACAGCTTCGCCGGGCAGGTGCTCGCCGACGCCGGGGTGCAGCGGCCGGGCGCGCAGCGCGGACACACCTTCCAGGTGTCCGGCGTCGCCAGCGAGGACGAGCGCGAGCGGGTCGAGGGCGACATCATCTATCTGATGTTCGACGGGCCCGACGGCAAGAGCAACGGGCAGACGATCATGAAGTCCAAGGACTGGAAGAAGCTCGGTGCCGTCGCCGACCGTCGCGAATTCGCCGTCGACGACGTCATCTGGCACGGGTCGGGGGTCACCGCGGCCCGGGCGCTGCTGGAGGATCTGCGCAATACGCTCAACGGATTCGTCACGGACTGACGCTCCTGGCATCGTCCTGGCTACCCTGGGCAGCACGCGCGGCGGTGGGGCTCGCCGCTCCGGATTCCGGAACAACCGTGGCCCGGGTTGCCGCCAACGGTCCCTACCCGAGGCAGACGCGTCTGCCGTGCATCGAGTAGGAGACGACTGGTGACCAGAGAAGTGATCGAGCCGGAACCCGCGCGGGCGCAGCGGGAGTCGGTGCGTGATCGGGCGACGTTGCTCGGCGCGATCGCGGCGGGCGGCAGTGTGGGCGCGGTGGCTCGGCACGGGCTGGCGCAGCTGTGGCCCACCGCGCCCGGCGGCTTCCCGTGGGCGACCTTCGCCACCAATGTGAGCGGTTGTCTTCTCATCGGGATACTGATGGTGCTGATCACCGAGGTGTGGGTGGGCCACCGGCTGCTGCGGCCGTTCCTGGGCGTCGGCGTGCTCGGCGGGTTCACCACCTTCTCCACCTATGCGGGCGAAACGCGAAACCTGTTGCGTCCCGACACCATCGGACTCGCCTTCGGTTATCTGGCCGGAACACTGGTCTGCGCCCTGCTCGCCACGCTGCTGGGCGCACGGCTCACCCGCGCGGCCGCCGCGGCCCGCCGCCGCGGGCATCGGAGGGCCGCATGACCGTCCTGCTGGTCGCCCTCGGCGCGGCGCTCGGCGCGCCACTGCGGTATCTGCTCGACCGCGCGGTGCAGACCCGCCACGACAGCGTCTTCCCCTGGGGCACCCTGCTGGTCAACGTCACCGGCTGCCTGATCCTCGGCGCGCTCACCGGCGCGGCCGTCTCCTCCCCCGTCTTCGCGCTGGCCGGAACGGGTTTCTGCGGCGCGCTGACCACCTACAGCACCTTCGGTTACGAGACGATCCGCCTGCTCGAGGAGCGCGACCACCGCGACGCCGCACTCAATGTCGCGATCAGCGTGCTCGCCGGCCTCGGCGCGACCGCGCTGGCCTACATCGCCACCCACGCCCTGCTCGGCTGATCTCACCGCCCCCGCCCCGACCGCGGCCGCAGCGCATAGGCCGGGACGAGCTGATCGGTCAGCTGCAGCGGCGGCCGCCCATCGGCATACGGAATCGAGAAGTTCACCCGCCCCAGCCAATCCCCATCCAGCGTCGGCACCCAGTGCGTCAGGGTCCCCGGCCGCTCCCCCCGCATATCCAACCCCGCCCCGTTGATATGCCGGGGCATCCCCGGATCCCGAATGAGAATGCCGTCCAACCGCACCCACACCGGCTTCGGCGGATGCACCAACGCCCGGTAGTAATACCCGGTCTCATTGGGATACTGCAGCTCCGGCGCGGTGCCTTCGGTCCGAGGAACCTCACCATCCTCACTCGAACGCATATTCGAATAGTAGCCGCACTGACACGTCAAGAAGCCTGGCAGGGGGGCGTTTCGGTTGAGGCTGCAAACCCGCTCAGGCACCGCGCGTTTCCCCGCCGTCCGGCCGATAGCCGGGCAGGGGTGTGATGGTCCTCGGCGCCATGAGGCGTTCCAGACCAGCCAGGGATTCCAGCAGCGGCAGGCGGATGACCGTATTGCGGACGGCCATGCCGAGGCGGGTTTTCGGGACCGTGAGGCGGAGCAGGTTCGGGCCCACCTGTTGTTTGCGGTGGACCAGGGGGCGGTGGGCCTGTTCGTAGCGGGGGAAGGCGAGGCGGTGATCGCCGCGGGCAACCGCCAGTTCACCGGCGAGCCGGTAGGCGCCGATCAGCGCGAGCTCGGTGCCCGCGCCGGAGGCGGGCGAGGCGCAGTGCGCGGCGTCCCCGGCGAGCACCACCCGGCCGGTCGACCACGAGTCCATCCGCACCCGGCTCAGCGAGTCGAAGTACAGTTCGGGATCGGCGAGCGCACCCGCGAGCAATTCCGGTACGCGCCAGGCGTGCACATCGCCGAACGCGGCGGCCAGCGCGGAACGGACGGCCACGGGATCGTGGTGATCGAGGTCGAGTCGCGGGCTGCGGAACAGGAAGTAGGCCATGGCCTGCGCATCGCCGCCGGGTCGATAGATCGCCGCCATGCGACCCGGAACGTTGAACGCCGTCGTCCAGCGGTCGCGCCCGAGCGCCGCATCGGCGGTGCCGAAGGCGACGTAGCAACCCATGTGATGGACGAAGGCGTCCTCCGGGCCGAAGGCCAATCGGCGTATCGCCGAATGCAACCCGTCGGCGCCGACGACCAGATCGAACCGCCGTCGTGCGCCGCGCACGAAATCGACGGTGACGCCGTCGGGGTCCTGCGCCACGGCGCGCACGGCGTCGTCGAAGCGGTATTCGACGGTGCCGGAGGTGATGTCGTGCAGGATCCGGACCAGATCCGCGCGCATGACCTCCACATTGCCGCCGCCGTTTCGCTGCTGCGCGTTCTGCACATCGATGCGAGCGATGGCGCGGTCGTCCGCATCGACGAATTGCAGGCCGACCGCATGGGTCGCGACCGCACGCAGGCGCTGCAGGATGCCCATCCGCTCGGCCACGTCGATCGCCTGATCCCGCACGTCCACCCCTTGGCCGCCGCGGCGCGGGCCGACCGTCCGTTCCACCACCGTGGGCCGGAAGCCATGGCGCACAAGCCAATACGCGAGAGCTTGACCGGACACACCGGCACCGGAAATCAGAACATGCCGGTTCTGCATCAGCGTCTCCCCCGTATCGCACCGCTCAGCGGCCGGACCTCGTGCCCATTCCAGCACCGCACGAGGTCCGCGACAAGACCGCAGTCCCCCGGCGGATCCGTCAGCCGTTGCGGTGGTTCAGAACTCCCAGTCCTCGTCCTCGGTGTTGACCGCCTTGCCGATCACATAGCTCGAGCCCGAGCCGGAGAAGAAGTCGTGGTTCTCGTCGGCGTTCGGGGACAGGGCCGAGAGGATGGCCGGGTTGACGTCGGTCTCGTCCTTGGGGAACAGGCCCTCGTAGCCGAGATTCATCAGGGCCTTGTTGGCGTTGTAGCGCAGGAACTTCTTGACGTCCTCGGTGAGGCCGACCTCGTCGTAGAGGTCCTGGGTGTATTCGACCTCGTTCTCGTAGAGCTCGTAGAGCAGTTCGAAGGTGTAGTTCTTCAGCTCGTCGCGCTCGGCGGGAGCCAGCTGCTCGAGGCCCTTCTGGTACTTGTAGCCGATGTAGTAGCCGTGCACCGCCTCGTCGCGGATGATCAGGCGGATCAGGTCGGCGGTGTTGGTGAGCTTGGCGCGCGAGGACCAGTACATCGGCAGGTAGAAGCCGGAGTAGAACAGGAAGCTTTCCAGCAGCGTGGAGGCCACCTTGCGCTTGAGGGGCTCGTCGCCCCGGTAGTACTCGAGCACGATCTCGGCCTTGCGCTGCAGGTTGCGATTCTCCTCCGACCAGCGGAAGGCATCGTCGATCTCGCGGGTGGAGCACAGCGTGGAGAAGATCGAGCTGTAGCTCTTGGCGTGCACCGACTCCATGAACGCGATGTTGGTGAGCACCGCCTCCTCGTGCGGGGTCAGCGCGTCGGGAATCAGGCTCACCGCGCCGACCGTGCCCTGGATGGTGTCCAGCAGCGTCAGGCCGGTGAACACGCGCATGGTGAGCTGCTTCTCCTGCGCGGTCAAGGTGTTCCACGACGGAATGTCATTGGACACCGGAACCTTCTCCGGCAGCCAGAAGTTGCCGACCAGCCGATCCCAGACCTCGGCATCCTTCTCGTCGGGCACCCGATTCCAGTTGATCGCAGACACTCGAGAGATCAATTTCACGCGCCGCTCACTCACCCTTCTCACCTCGCCGGATCCGTGCGGACTTCCTCGCCCAGAACACTACTACTGGGGTCCGACAACAACGATCAACACAACACCTTGTGTCTTCGGCTGTCCTGGACGAACGCGCGAAACGCGTGCCGGGATCCACAACGACGCCTGGGAGCGTACCGGAATGCCCGGCGTCACAACCGGTGCGGGGACCGGCATGGCGACTCAGATGCCCAGCACCATCTTGGCGGTGGTGAAGTAGATGATCAGCCCGGTCGCGTCCACCAGCGTGGTGACCATCGGCGCGGAGATCACCGCCGGATCGATCCGCAACTTCTTGGCCAGCAACGGCATCGTGCCGCCGATGGTCGCGGCCCAGCCGCAGATGACCACCAGCGTGATGCCCACGACCACCGCGATCTGCGCGCCGACGAACGCCGCCCCGATGAGCATGCCGACCGTGGCCAGCATCGCGCCCAGCACCAGCCCCACCCGCAGCTCGCGCCAGATCACCCGCAGCAGATCCGACACCCGCACCTCGCCGACCGCCAACGCCCGCACACACGAGGTCGCCGCCTGCGCACCGGCATTGCCGCCCGCGCCGATCAGCAGCGGAATGAACAGGGCCAGATGCGCCGCCTGCGCCAGCGTCGCCTCGAAGGCGTCGGTCACCGTGACCGTCAGCGTCGCCGCGACCAGGAGCAGCAGCAGCCACATCGCCCGGTACCGGGCCAGCTGAAAGACCTTGGCGGCCATGTAATGTCCGGCCCACGGCTGGGTGCCCGCCTGTCGCGCGACATCCTCGCTGTCGGCCGCCTCGATCACCTCGACGGCGTCGTCGATGGTGAGCAGGCCGACAAGCCGGTCCTCGCTGTCGACCACCGGCAGATTGATGAGATTGGTCTCGCGCATCAGCCGCGCCGCCTTCTCCGCCGAGTCGGTGGCCCGGACGAAGACCGGCTCGGTGACGACGAGATCGGCCACCATCATCTCGGGCGCGCCGAGCACGAGCTCGCGCAGCTCCACGATGCCGGTCAGCCGCCGCCCGGCGTCGACCACGGGCAGCGTGTACACCGTCTCGGCGCCGGCGCCCTTGGCGCGCACCGTGCGCAGCGCCTGGTCCACGGTCAGATTCCGGGGCAGCGCAACGACTTCCGGCGTCATGTACCGGCCGACCGAACCCTCGGAATAGCCCAGCAGCGCGGCGGTCATCCGCCGCTCGCGCGGGCTCAGCCCGGCCAGCACCTTCTTGGCGACCTTGGCCGGCGCCTCGCGCAGCATGCGGGCGCGGTCGTCGGGGTCCATCTCCTCGACGAGTTCCCGGAAGCTCTGGTCGCGCAGGCCGGTGAGGATCTGCTGCTGGTCGACGGGCTCGAGCTCCTCGAACACCGCCAGCGCCCGGTCCTTGTCCAACAGCCGGAACGCGACCCCGGCGTGCAGGGCGTCCATGCGCGCGAGTTCGTCGGCGATCAGGTGCGGCGGATGATCGTCGAGCCAGCGCAGCGTGGCCTCGACGCGGCGGCTACCGACCACGTCACGCAGGGATTCGGCGGGCGCGGTCTCGGCGGACAGCGTGGGGACAGCGACGGACAGATCTGTCGGCGACATGGCGGTTCCTCGGCACGAGCGAGTCGATGATGAGCGGATCGAAATTCCGGATCACACCGCGAGGCACCGACCCCGCTGCCGTCGGACTACTACCGGCAGAACACAGGGGCGGCGCCGCGCGGCCTTCGACTGGGGGGTTCGCTACGCACAGCTCCCCACCTCCTCGATCTCGGCCACGGTCACGGGTGCGCCGCCCGGCGCACAGCAACTACCCGAGTAGTTTACTGCTCGACGACCTCCGACACGCCAGCGGGGACGACGTAACGGGGCTCACTCGTCGACAGCCGGTTCGCCCGGGGGTACGTCGGCGGCGCAATCACGTTGCACGGCATGCAATTCGCGATGACGGTGGGTCATCTTCCACTCATTTTTCGATCACCAATACGCTGCCGAGGCGCGGCTGGCCGCGGCCACCGGCAGCGTGACGATCATCGTGAGGCCACCGCCGGGCGTATCGTCGGGCACGAGGCGCCCGCCCATGGCCTCGACCAGCCCGCGAGCCAGCGCCAGGCCCAGGCCGATTCCGCTGCGGTTGTCGCGATCGTCGAAGCGCTGGAACGGCTGAAAGACGCGTTCGCGCTGGGCCATCGGAATACCCGGTCCATGATCGATGACCCTGATCTGCACCGCGTCCCCGCAGGCATTGGCGGTCACCAGCACCCCGCTGTCGCCGGGCGCGAAACGCAGCGCATTGCGCAGCAGGTGGTTCAGGGCGCGGTCGAGTAGCGCCGGATCCACCACGACGGGCGGCAGCGCGGCGGCCACCCGCGTCTGCACCGCGACGGCGGCCGGACCCAGATCCGCGATGGTCGACTCGACCATGTCCACCACCTCGACCGGGCGGGCCGCGATGGGCAGCATGCCCGCCCGCAGCTTACTCAGTTCCATGAGGTTTTCGACCAGCCCGTCGAGTTTGCGCAGCGACACCGACGCCACATCGAGCAGATCGCGGCGCTGATCCTCGCTCGGATGCACGTCCGTACCGGCCAGCCCGTCCACCGCCGCCAGCGCGGCGGCCAGCGGCGTCCGCAGATCGTGGCCCATGGCGGTGAGCAGCGCCGAGCGCGCCCGATCCACATCGGGTGCACCGTCCATCTCGACCACATCCCGGGACCGCCGGATCACCCGCTCGATCAACGCGTCCAGCAGCGCACCGGCCACCAGATAGGCGAGCAGCAGCAGCACATTCCCCGGATCGGCCACCGCGAACGAATGGATCGGCGGCGCGAAATAGTAGGCCAGCAGCAGGAAGCCGGCGCCGCTGGTGAGCAACGCCGGTAGTCGCCCCCCGATCACCGACACCGCGGCCACCGCGAACAGGTAGACGAGCACATCCCCGACCAGCGACAGCTCCGTCCGCACCGCCGCCAGCATGCCGGTCACCACCGGCAGCCCCGCCCCGGCGACCGCGAACCCGGCTCCCCACCGCCGCCAATCCACCCGCACGGCATACCCCCGCCCGAACCCCACCAGGGCACCCAAACGGGCGGTCAGTGTCGCTCTCACGCTCACCCTCCCTCGCACGGCTCGGACGGACGCCCCCGCACCCGAGGGCCATCACCCATCCTGACCGGCGTCAACGCCATGATCACGCACCAAAACGAAATCCTGACGCAGTGTTGACGGGATCAATACCGATGGGCCGCCCGTTAGCGACGCAGCGAGCGGACCAGGAACGAGATCGCGGCGAGGGCGTCGGCTCGGCGGCGGTCTCGCTCCGATTCCGGGCCCGCCACGATCCATCGGGACGCGTCGATCAGCGCGCCGTTGATCAGGACCGCGAGGCCGACGGCCTTGAAGGGGAAGCCATGGTCGGCTGATGCACACGGCCTTCTCCTGGGAGACCGTGCTCGACGATGTGTGCTTCATCGTCGGCCCGCCGGTCTCCCTCGGCCTGAGCGCCGCGCTGTTCCCACAGGCGGGCCCGCTCGTCGCCGGTCTGATGCTGCTGGCCGGGACGCTGTGGTTGGCCGCGCAGCGCGGCACCGAACCCCCGTACGGCGTTGCCGCGCAGCGGAGTTCGCTGCTCAGCGCACTCGGCAACCGGGTGGTGTGGACGCTGACGCTGGTGATGATCGCGATGGGCACCATCGACGTCGCCAGCGTCGCCTTCGCGCGACTGCTCGGCGAACCGGCGGCGGCCAGTATCGTCCTGTCGCTCTACGCGATCGGCTCGTGCGTCGCCGGATTCCTGTTCGGCGCGGCGAAACTCACCCGTCCGATCGGACGGCTGCTGATCCTCGGCATCGCCGCGACCGCGCTGCTGACCGTGCCGCTGCTGTTCGTGCACTCCCTCGCGGGGCTGTCGGTCGCCATGCTGATCTCGGGCATGTTCTTCGCCCCCACGGTCATCCTGTCCGGACAGCTCGTGGAGTCCACGGTCCCGGCGCGCATGCTCACCGAGGCGCTGACCTGGTCGACGGCCGGGCTCGGGCTCGGTGTCGCGATCGGCCCAGCCGCCGCCGGGCCGCTCATCGACGCGTACGGGGCGAACGCCGGCTTCTGGATCGCGGTGGCGGCGGGGGCATTCCTGCTGGTCCTCGTCATCGCCGGACGCCGGGCCTTCCACGAAAGCGCCACACCCGCCGAGGAATTCGTCCCCGTGCCGGTGCGTTGCGCCGATTGAACCGCGCAAGGGCGCTTCCGAGAAAAACTCGGAAGCGCCCTTCGCACCGCGTATCCCTAGAGCATGCAGCTCACGCAGCCCTCGACCTCGGTCCCCTCCAGGGCCATCTGGCGGATGCGGATGTAGTAGAGGGTTTTGATGCCCTTGCGCCAGGCGTAGATCTGGGCCTTGTTGACGTCGCGGGTGGTGGCGGTGTCCTTGAAGAACAGCGTCAGCGACAGGCCCTGGTCCACGTGCTGGGTGGCCGCGGCGTAGGTGTCGATGATCTTCTCGTAGCCGATGTCGTAGGCGTCCTCGAAGTAGTCGAGGTTGTCGTTGGTCATATAGGGCGCGGGGTAGTAGACGCGCCCGATCTTGCCCTCCTTGCGGATCTCGATCTTCGACGCCACCGGGTGGATGGAGCTGGTGGAGTGGTTGATGTAGGAGATCGAGCCGGTCGGGGGGACGGCCTGCAGGTTCTGGTTGTAGATGCCGTGGGCCATGACCGAGGCCTTCAGCTCGCGCCAGTCGTCCTGGGTGGGGATGTGCACCCCGGCGTCGGCGAAGATCTGCCGCACGCGATCGGTCTTGGGCTCCCACACCTGCTCGGTGTACTTGTCGAAGTACTCACCGGTGGCGTACTTCGACTCGGGGAAGCCGCCGAAGTACTGGCCGCGCTCGATGGCCAGCTTGTTCGACGCCCGGATCGCGTGGAAGGCGATCGTGTAGAAGTAGATGTTGGTGAAGTCGACGCCCTCTTCCGAACCGTAGAAGATGCGCTCGCGGGCCAGGTAGCCGTGCAGATTCATCTGCCCCAGGCCGATGGCGTGGGACTGGTTGTTGCCCTGCTCGATCGAGGGCACCGAGTAGATGTGGGTCTGATCCGAGACGGCGGTCAGTGCGCGGATCGCGGTCTCCACGGTCTTGCCGAAGTCCGGCGAATCCATGGTCTTGGCGATGTTGAGCGAACCCAGGTTGCACGAGATGTCCTTGCCCACCTTGGCGTAGGACAGATCGTCGTTGTAGATCGAGGGCGTGGAGACCTGCAGGATCTCCGAGCACAGGTTGGAGTGGGTGATCTTGCCCGCGATCGGATTGGCCCGGTTCACCGTGTCCTCGAACATGATGTACGGATAGCCCGACTCGAACTGCAGTTCGGCGATGGTCTGGAAGAACTCGCGCGCGTTGATCTTCGACTTACGGATGCGCTTGTCGTCGACCATCTCGTAGTACTTCTCGGTGACGTCGACGTCGGCGAACGGCTTGCCGTAGATGCGCTCGACATCGTAGGGCGAGAACAGGTACATGTCCTCGTTCCTCTTCGCCAGCTCGAAGGTGATGTCCGGGATCACCACGCCCAGGCTCAGCGTCTTGATGCGGATCTTCTCGTCCGCGTTCTCGCGCTTGGTGTCGAGGAAGCGGTAGATGTCGGGGTGGTGCGCGTGCAGGTACACCGCGCCCGCGCCCTGGCGCGCGCCGAGCTGGTTGGCGTAGGAGAACGAATCCTCCAGCAGCTTCATGATGGGAATGACGCCCGAGGACTGGTTCTCGATCTTCTTGATCGGCGCGCCGTGCTCGCGAATATTGCTCAGCAGCAGCGCCACTCCGCCGCCGCGCTTGGACAGCTGCAGCGCGGAGTTGATCGAGCGGCCGATGGACTCCATATTGTCCTCGATGCGCAGCAGGAAGCAGGAGACCGGCTCGCCGCGCTGCTTCTTGCCCGAGTTGAGGAAGGTCGGGGTGGCGGGCTGGAAGCGGCCGTCCATGATCTCGTCGACCAGCGACTGCGCCAGCGGCTCGTCACCCGCGGCCAGGGTGAGCGCGACCATGCAGACGCGGTCCTCGAAGCGCTCCAGGTAGCGCTTGCCGTCGAAGGTCTTGAGCGTGTACGAGGTGTAGTACTTGAACGCGCCGAGGAAGGTCGGGAACCGGAACTTCTTGGCGTAGGCCTGCTGGAACAGCTTCTTCACGAAGGCCCGGCTGTACTGGTCGAGCACCTCGGGCTCGTAGTAGTTCTCCTCGACGAGGTAGTCGAGCTTCTCGTCGAGGTTGTGGAAGAAGACGGTGTTCTGGTTGACATGCTGCAGGAAGTACTGCCGCGCGGCCTCGCGATCCTTGTCGAACTGGATCTCGCCGCCCGGGCCGTACAGGTTCAGCATCGCGTTGAGGGCGTGGTAGTCCAGACCCTCGGTGGACGCCTCGCCGCTGACCGGACGCTCTAGGCGGGCCGTCTTTCCGGCCGGTGCTGTTGTCGTTGCCAAAACAATCCCAATCCCTCTCGGACGCGCTCGACGTCCTCGGCGGTTCCCATGAGTTCGAAGCGATACAGGTACGGCACCCCGCACTTGCGTGAGATCACTTCTCCCGCATAGCAGTACGTATCGCCGAAGTTGGTGTTGCCGGCCGCCACGACGCCGCGCAACAGCGCACGATTGTGCGGATCGTTGAGGAACTTCGCAACCTGCCTGGGTACGAATTCCTTGTCGGACCGGTTGCTCTTGCCATCTCCCCGCTGGGCGTCGAAGACGTGCTTACCGCCGCCGTAGGTAGGGCAGATCAGCACATAGGGTTCGTCGACGCGCAGCGAGTCGGCGGTGTGGAGCGGAATGCGAGCGGCCGGGAGACCCAGCCGCTGCACGAAACGATGCGTGTTCTCCGACGCGCTCGAGAAGTAGACCAGATTCGGCACCACTCCCCCTTTCTCGTCGGTTTCCGGCCACCGATGTGCCTGAGAGCGAAGCGATCAGGCAGCGGCAGCCACCAGGGCCTTGATGCGATCGGGGCGGAAGCCGGACCAGTGCTCCTCACCGGCGACGACGACGGGAGCCTGCAGGTAGCCCAGCGCCATGACGAAATCGCGGGCCTCGGGGTTCTCGGAGATGTCGACGACCTCGTAGTCCACACCGGCCTTGTCGAGCGCGCGGTAGGTGGCGTTGCACTGAACACAAGCGGGCTTGGTGTAGACGGTGATGGTCATTGGTGTCCCTCTCTCCTTCGCCTTGTCCGGTAGCAGTGCACGAGGTGAAGCCACTCCCGGCCACTCGCACGCCGGGACAAGTCCTGATCCTGCGCAAACCCCTGGAAGCGGTCGCCGAGGCCCAGGTCGCGTGAGTGTGACCGGCGCGGAGCCCGCATCGTTCTCCAGTGCCGTAGACACTACACCTAGTGGCCGACAGATTCATCCAACACGACATGTTGCGAGTCACAAAGGTGAAATTCGGTCGGCGTAAGTACCTGGACAGTCGATTCGCAACCCGACACGACAGTGGCACAGATCACGATTTCGCGTCGCAGCTCTTTTCCAGCAAACTCACCCGCACCACTGGTCACACCCCGTCTCAACGCCCCCATCACCCCACCGACACCTCCCGTGAACCAAAGGGCCGCCCGTCCGCAATCGGACGAGCGGCCCTCCACACCAGTGTGTCGTCAGCCCTGCCGAGCCTTGAACCGCGGCTCCTTCTTGTTGATCACGAACGTGCGCCCCCGCCGCCGAACAACCTGAGCCCCCGGCTTGTCCTTCAACGCCCGCAAGGAGTTACGAACCTTCACCTCTCACCTCCACTACTGAAAACGGTTTTCATAGTCTATACATTCCGATCGTAGATGAGGAAGATGCCCCGGCCCCGGGGCTGGCGCGCCGGGGCCGGGGCAATGAGAAAGCTCCGCGGGGCAGCCCGTTCGATTCCCGGTCAGGCGGTGACGCGGGCCTTGGCGGATTCGACCAGTTCGCGGACCGCGGCGGCCAGTTGGGTGAGGGCCTCGGCGTCCTCGCGGGGGTGGGCCTCGGCGAAGCGCTGGTTGATGGTGCCGAAGTGGAGGTGGGCGCTTTCGACTACCGCGGCGCCGGCGACACCGAGGGCCTTGACGGTGTCGCCGTGCGACCACTTGGCGGCGTTGGCGCTGATGGAGGCGCTGACGACGGCGGCGGGCCTGTCCTTGATGGAGCCCTGGCCGTAGGGGCGCGAGGCCCAGTCGATGGCGTTCTTCAGGGCGGCGGGGATGGTGCCGTTGTATTCGGGGACGAAGAACAGCAGGCCGTCGGCCGCGGCCACCGCCTCCCGCAACGCGGTCGCCGTCGCGGGCACGCTACCGGGAACGTCGATGTCCTCGTTGTAGAAAGGGATATCGGCGAGACCGGCGAAGATGTCGACCTCGACGCCCTCCGGGGCGGTCTGGGCCGCGGCCTCGGCGAGCTGCCGGTTGAACGACCCGGCGCGCAGGCTACCGACGAGAGCGAGAAGGCGAGTCTGGGACATGGTCACTCCTTGTGCAGTGGGCGGGGTGTTCCGCCGTCATGCCACAATAACCGGACCATGGTCCGCTTCATTCCCAGCCCTCAGGTAGCCCACTGTGAACCGTGACACACACCTCGACCCGCCAACCACGATTCCGATCGAGCCGATCGCAATGCCGATCCGCGGCATCGAACCGGCCGCTCCCCTGCCGGTGGCCGAGCACACCGAACGCAGCGACGCCGCCCGCAACCGGCAGCTGCTGCTGGACGCCGCCGAACAGCTGGTGCGCGAGCAGGGCGCCGATGCCGTCACCATGGACGCGGTGGCCAAGCGCGCGGGCGTCGGCAAGGGCACGGTCTTCCGTCGCTTCGGCAACCGGTCCGGGCTGATGATGGCGCTGCTGGACCAGTCCGACCGAAAACTGCAGGCCGCCTACATCTTCGGCCCGCCGCCGCTGGGCCCGGGCGCCCCGCCGGTGGAGCGGCTGGTCGCCTTCGGCCGCGCCCGGCTGGCGGCCATCGAGGTGGAGGGCGAGGTGCGCCGCGCCGCCGACGAACACGGCCGCTTCGCCTCCCCGCCCTACAACATCGCCAAAACCCATGTATCCCTGCTGCTGCGCCAGGCCGGTGCCGACGGCGAGATCCCACTGCTGGCCGACACCCTGCTGGCCGCCCTGGACGCCACCCTGGTGCTGCACCAGACCCAGGTGCTCGGCTACACCCTCGACCAGATCGGCGACTACTGGGAGCACCTGGTCCGCGCGCTCGTTCACTAGAGTGATCGCCATGGGGAAGCTGCGCGAACAGATCATCGCCGAATTGGGCGTACGGCCGGTCGTCGAACCGAAGGTCGAGGTGCGCAGGCGCGTCGATTTCCTGAAGGACTATCTGAAGTCCACCCCCGCAACGGGTTTCGTACTCGGCATCAGCGGCGGCCAGGACTCCACGCTGACCGGACGGCTGTGCCAGCTGGCCGCCGAGGAGCTGCGCGCCGAGGGCCGCGCGGCCACCTTCGTCGCGGTGCGGCTGCCCTACGGGGTGCAGGCCGACGAGGAGGACGCCCAGATCGCGTTGCGATTCATCCGCCCCGACCGCTCGATCGAGGTGAACGTCAAGCCGAGCGCCGACGCCGTGGCCGCCGAATCGGCGTTGGGCCTGGGCGAGCTGCTCGGCGAACAGCAGCGCCTGCGCGACTTCGTGCGCGGCAATATCAAGGCCCGCGAGCGCATGGTCATCCAGTACTCGATCGCCGGACAGCTCAATCTGCTCGTGGCCGGCACCGATCACGCCGCCGAGGCGGTCACCGGCTTCTTCACCAAATACGGCGACGGCGGCGTCGACGTCACCCCGCTCACCGGGCTGACCAAACGCCAGGGCGCGGCGCTGCTGCAGGAGCTGGGCGCCCCGCCGAGCGTCTGGCAGAAGGTGCCGACGGCCGATCTCGAGGACGAGCGCCCCGCCCTGCCCGACGAGCTCGCGCTGGGCCTGAAGTACGCGCAGATCGACGACTACCTCGAGGGCAAGGACGTCGAACCGGAGGTGGCCGACCGCATCGAGTCGATCTTCCTCGCCACGCGGCACAAGCGGGCCGTGCCCGTGACACCCCTCGACACCTGGTGGCGGAGCTGAATCCCGCGCCTCACTCCGCCTCGACCTCGGCCGCGCGGCGCAGCAGGAAGCGCCGCACCTGGTCGTTGGTGGTCTGTTCCAGGGCCAGTCGATAACTCGCCGCGGCCTCGGCCGCCCGGCCCGCCCGGCGCAGCAGGTCGGCGCGGGTCGAAGCGACCAGATTCGTCCCCTTCAACCGGGGATGCTCGGCGATATCGTCCACCGCCGCCAGCCCCTCTTCGAAACCGCGCAGAAATCCCACGGCCACCGCGCGATTCACCAGCACCGCGGGCGAATCGGTGTACCGCAGCAACTCGTCGTAGGCCGAAACCACGGCCGCCCAATCGGTGTCGGCGAAGCTGGGCGCGATCGCATGCGCGCCCGCGATCCGCGCCTGCGCCAGATACGGCCCGCTGCGGCCCTGTTCGGCCGCCGACACCAGACAGTTCAGCCCCGCCCGAATCTTCACCCGATCCCAGCGGGACCGATCCTGCTCCTCGAGCGGCACCAGCTCCCCGCCCGCCGACCGCCGCTGCGCGCGGCGGCTGTCGCTGAGCAGCATGAGCGCCAGCAGCGCCCGCGCCTCCGGCTCCCGCGGCAGCAGCCCGCACAGCAGCCGCCCCAGCCGAATCGCCTCGTCGCACAGCTCATCTCGCACCGCCGACGGTCCCGACGTCGCGAAATACCCCTCACTGAAGACGAGATAGATACACGACAGCACCCCCGGCAGCCGCTCGCCCAGCAGCTGCGCGGGCGGCACCCGCAGCGGGATTCCGGCCTGCCGGATCTTGGCCTTGGCCCGGGTCAGTCGCTGGGCCACGGTGTGTTCGGGTTGCAGGAAGGCGCGGGCGATCTCGGCCGTGCGCAGCCCGCACACCAGCCGCAGGGTCAGCGCGACCCGGGATTCGGGCGACAGCGCCGGATGACAGCAGGTGAATATCATCCGCAGCTGATCGTCCGGAATAGGTGACACGTCGGGTTCCTCGTTCGGCACGACCGCCCGGATCGCGCTGTATTCCTTTGCCGCCCGGGTGGATTCGCGCCGCAACCGATCCAGGGCGCGATTGCGGGCCGCGGTGGTGATCCACGCGCCCGGATTGGCGGGCGGGCCGGAGGCGGGCCAGGCGCGTAGCGCGTCGGCGAAGGCGTCCTGGACCGCGTCCTCGGCCAGGCCGATATCGCCGACCAGGCGGGCGACGGTGGCGAGGGCCCGGCCGAATTCGGCGCGGTAGATGTCGTCGAGGTGGTCGGCCGAGCCCATCGCGTCAGTCGAGATTCACGATCTTGCGGACCTCGGTGCGCCCGGTGGGGCTGATCGGAATCTGTGCCGCCAGCTCGGTCGCCTGCCGCACATCGGGCGCGGCCAGCACGTACACCCCGTCGACGATCTCCGCCGACTCGGCGAACGGCCCGTCGCTGAGCAGCAATTCGCCCTCACGCACCCGCACCGTGGTGGCGGTCGAGGGCGGATGCACGGCGCCGCCGCCGCGGATGGCCGCGCCCACCTTCTCGGCGAACTGCTCGTGTTCCACCAGCGCCGCCTTCCACTCCGGGGTGTCGGGCACGATCACCTCCTCCGGCCGCTCCCACAGCAGCGCGAGCCAGCCGTCGGCACCGAGCCCGTCGGGCGCGTTCCAGTTCACCATCGGCCGCACCTCCACCGTGCCCTGCTCGGCCGCGGGCAGCTTCCGGGCGAGCTGGATGGCGTCGTCGAGATTCGCGCAGTCGAAGACGTAGTAGCCGCCGACCACCTCGGCATTCTCCGGAAACGGACCGTCGGACATCAGCGTGTCGGCCGCAGGCCGACGCACCTGGACCGCGGTGGCCGCGGGAAACAGCGCATGCCCGCCCGCGATCGCGCGCCCGGCCCGCGCCTCGAATTCGACATACCGCTCGACCTCGGCGGCGAATTCCGGGGTGTCGGGCCCCGGGGTCGCGCCGTCCTCGCGTCCGAACATCAGCGCCAGGTAGTGCATATCCGTCATCCTTCCTCGTCCCGGGGGAGTCCGGTACTCCCCTCACTCAGACGACGAACGCGACGGCGTCATATCCACATCGGCGACGAAAATTTCCCGGCTATCCGCCCGCGAACGGCGGCAGCACATCCACCCGCCCGCGCAGCGGCATCTCCCCGTCGCGGGTGAGCTCGTCCCCGATCAGGAACGCGCACACCTTCAGCATCGGATCGAGATCGGAACCGTATGTCGCCGACAGGGTTCGGCGCAGATCGGCGACCGTGGCATCGGCGGGGAGGTCGAGTCGTTCGTTCGCCTTGCCGACCGCGTCGGCGATCGCGGCGAAATAGCGGACCTCAACCACCGATGGCTCCCATCGTCCGTTCCGGGGGCACGAACCCGGCGGCATCGATACCGTGCCCGGCCCATTTGTTCCACATCGCGCCGCGCCACAGCGTGGCCAGCTCGTCGTCGCCCACGCCCGCGCGCAGCGGGGTGCGCAGATCGTATTCCTGATCGCTGAACAGGCAGGAGCGGATCATGCCGTCGGCGGTCAGCCGGGTGCGGTCGCAGTCGCCGCAGAATTTGCGGGTCACCGAGGCGATGATGCCGACCGTGGCCGGACCGCCGTCGACCAGCCAGCTCTCCGCGGGCGCGGCCGGATCGGCCCGGCCGACCTCGGTGAGGCTGAACCGGGCGCCGAGCACGTCGAGCAGTTCGGCCGCGGTGACCATATTCGCGCGCGCCCATTCGTGGTCGGCGTCGAGCGGCATCTCCTCGATGAAGCGCAGCTCGCAGCCCTCGTCCAGACACCACCGCAGCAGATCCGGTGCGCCGGAAAGGGTTTCGCGCATCAGCACGGCGTTCACCTTGACCGGGGCGAGTCCGGCGCGCTGGGCCGCGCGGATACCGGCCAGCACCGAGCCGAGCCGGTCGCGGCGGGTGAGCCGGGCGAAGCCCGTGCGATCGACCGTGTCGAGGGAGACGTTGACCCGGTTCAGCCCGGCGTGCGCGAGTCCGGCCGCGCGGTGTTGCAGGCCGACCGCGTTGGTGGTCATGGCCAGCGGCGTACCGGGCAGTTCCGCGCGGCAGCCCGCGATGATGCGTTCCAGATCGCGGCGCATGAGCGGCTCACCCCCGGTGAAGCGGACCTCGTGCACGCCCAGTTCGCGCACGGCCAGGGCGACCACGCGCACGATCTCCTCGGCGGTGAGCAGTTCGTCGGCGGGAATCGCGGGCAGGCCCTCCTCGGGCATGCAGTAGGTGCAGCGCAGCGAGCACTTCTCGGTGATGGATACGCGCAGATCGCGGGCCACCCGCCCGAATCGGTCGACCAGATGGGGAGTGTCGGGTCGGCCGTCCAGCGCGGGCTGTCGGCCTCGCACGGCGGGAATGCCCATCACAACCACGGTCACGGCACCCATTATTGTCACGTTCGTCCGGGTGTGCTTCGGAGGAAGCTACGAACTGTGCCCGCACCTGCGCCGATTAGGCTGGCGCCATGACCACCCCGCACACCGCCTCGGCCCGATCGGTCGAGGAGCACCGCCGCAGCGTCGAGCAGTTGCTGCGCCCGCTCGCGCTGCGCGATATCGAGGAGGTGGCGCTGGCCGATGCGCTGGGCAGGCGGGTGGCCGAGCAGGTGCGGGCGCCGCTGGATCTGCCGGTGTTCCGCAATTCGGGGATGGACGGCTATGCGGTGCGCGCCGAGTCGGTGGCCGTCACCCCGGCGACGCTGCCGCTGGCCGGGGTGGTCGCGGCCGGGCAGGCCGGGCAGACGCCGCTGCCGCCCGGCGCGGCGATGAAGGTGATGACGGGTGCGCCGATTCCGCCGGGTGCGGACTGTGTGATCCCGGTCGAGGACACCCATGCGGACGAGACGACGGTGACCATCGAACGGGGCCGCCGCGCGGGCGATTTCGTGCGCGAGCCGGGTACCGACGTGCGGGCGGGTGCGGCGCTGCTCGCGGCGGGCACGCTCATCGCGCCCCGGCACGTCGCGGCGCTGGCGGCCGTCGGCATCGCCCGGCTGCCGGTGTTCCGGCGGGTGCGTGCGGCGGTGCTCACCACCGGTGACGAGCTCATGCCCGCGGGAGTGGCGCTGCGGCCCGGGCAGATCTACAACTCCAACGGGATCGCGCTGGCGGCCGCGCTGGCCGTGAACGGGGTCGAGGTGGTCTCGGTCGAGCACAGCCGCGACGATCCAGGCGAATTCGAGAACAAGCTCGGTCGGGCTACGGCCGCCGCGGATGTGGTTTTCACCTCGGGTGGGGTGTCCAAGGGCGACTTCGAGGTGGTCAAGGACGTATTGGCGACGCGCGGCGGGGAATTCGGCTCGGTCGCGGTGCAACCCGGTGGGCCGCAGGGGCTCACGGTCGTCGACGGCGTGCCGGTGCTGAGCTTCCCGGGCAATCCGGTGAGCACCATGGTGTCGTTCGAGGTGTTCGCCCGGCCCATCCTGCGGGAGCTGTCCGGCTTCCCGCCGGTGGCGAAGGCCGAGGTGCCGCTGCTGGATTCGGTGCGCTCCCCGGCCGGTCGGCGTCAGTTCCTGCGCGGGCGGCTGGAGATCGACGGCGTGGCCCTGGTCTCGGGCCCCGGATCGCATCTGATCGCGGCGATGGCCCAGGCCGATGTGCTGATCGATGTGCCGGCGGAGGTCACCGAGCTGGCGGCGGGATCGGTTGTGAAAGTGTGGGAGCTATGAGCGAGCAGCTGTCGCATCTGGATTCGGAGGGCCGGGCGCGCATGGTGGACGTGAGTGCCAAGGCCGACACCACGCGGGTGGCGGTGGCGGCCGGGGAACTGCGCACCACGGCCGAGGTGGTGCGCCTGGTGCGGGCCGACGATATGCCCAAGGCCGATGTGCTGGCCACCGCGCGGATCGCGGGTATCGCGGGTGCGAAGAAGACCTCCGAGCTGATTCCGCTGTGCCATCAGCTGTCGCTGTCGTCGGTGCGGGTGAATTTCGGCTTCACCGCCGACGCCATCACCATCGAGGCCACCGCGAAGACCAAGGGCCCCACCGGGGTCGAGATGGAGGCGCTCACCGCCGTGGCCGTCGCGGGGCTGACGCTGCACGACATGGTCAAGGCGGTCGACCCCGCGGCCGAGTTGACGGGAGTGCGGTTGCTGACCAAAGACGGTGGTAAACGCGGGCATTGGGAGCGGGGGCAAGACGACGCTCCCGAACATCGGGCTGCACCCGGTGATCCGGCCGAACACAGCCACGCACACCACCCGACCGGCGGCGAACCCGATGTCCGCCGAGACGGCTCGCCCGAGGGGTCGCGCACGGCCGTCGTCGTGGTCGCCTCGACCGGGGCCGCCGCGGGCACCCGAGTCGACAAGACCGGCCCAGTCCTCGTGGATTGGCTTACCGGCCAAGGCTTCTCGGTCCGTGGACCACTCGTCTACGCCGACGCCGAGATCGCCGCCGGACTCGCCGACGCGCTCACCGGCGCGCCCGGCCTGATCATCACCACCGGCGGCACCGGCGCCTCCCCCACCGACGCGACACCCGAGGCCACCCTGGCCGTGCTGGATCGCGAACTGCCCGGCGTGGCCGAGACGATCCGCCTGCGCGGCACCGCGACCTTCCCGCTGGCCGCGCTCAGCCGCGGCGTCGCGGGCCTGGCCGGTCGCACCGTGATCGTCAACCTGCCCGGATCGCCCGGGGGCGTGCGCGACGGGATCGCCGTCCTGGAACCGCTGTTGGATCACCTGCTGGCACAGGTCGCCGGAGGAGGCAGCCATGACTGAGCTGGTGCGGCTCACCGGAATCGTGGACACCGCGCTGGATCCGGCCGCGGCCGAGGCGGCGGTGAGCGGACCCGCGTACGGCGCGGTGGTGGTGTTCACCGGTAAGGTGCGCGATCACGATGGCGGACAGGCGGTTTCGGCGCTGGAGTATTCGGCGCACCCACAGGCCGAGCGGTTCCTGCACAAGATCTGCGACGAGGTCGCCACGGCCGCGGGCCTGCCCGTGGCGGCCGTGCACCGCATCGGTTCGCTCGGCATCGGCGACCCGGCGATCGTCGTGGCGGTCGCCGCCCCGCATCGGGCCGCGGCCTTCACCACCTGTGCCGAACTCGTCGATCGCATCAAACACGAGGTCCCGATCTGGAAGCGGCAGCTGTTCGCCGACGGCCTGTCCGAATGGGTGAACGCCTGCGGCTGAAACCGCTTGTCCGCGAACGGCTCCGCCGAGATCATGGAGTGATGGCACCCTCGAACGACGGGCTGCCCGTCACGGCCCGCCTGCATTGGATCCTGGGTTATGCGGAGGCGGTGGCCCGCGAACGCGCCCACCCCGGCGTCGGCCCCGAACATCTGCAACTGGCCATCCTGCGCAACCGCAACGCCGTGCCGAACCGGGTGCTCGAGGTGCTCGGCCACGAGCCGGAGGCGGTGGCCGATATCGTCAGCGCCACCCTCGACGCCGCGACCGACCGCACCCCCGCCGACAAGTACCGAATCCTCGGGCCCGCGGCCGATATCGCGCGCGGGCTCGGACACGCCCACCTCGGCGCCGAACACGTCCAACTGGCCCTGCTGCGGGACCGCGACCGCGCCGCCGCGCGGGTACTGGCCGCCGCCGAGGTCGGCATCGAGGAGTTCGAGGCCGCCCTGACCGACCGGATCCGGATCTCCGACTAGCCTTCGGCCCGGCCCAGATTGCGCTCGATGGCGCGCAGCGCCCGCACCAACCGCTCCCGCTCCCCGGCATCGAGACTCACCAGCGCGCGGTCGACCACCCGATCGCTCTCCGCCTCGATCGCCCGCTCGAGCTCACGCCCGCGCGCGGTGAGATGCAGCCGGACCAGCCGCCGATCGGTGGCGTGCGGCTCGCGGCGCAGCAGGCCCGCGGCCTCCATGCGGCTGGTCGCGCGGGTGACCGTCGGCGTCGACAACCCCAGCCGCTTGGCGACCTCGCCCGGCGCGAGACCGTCCTCGGCCCACAGGCAGCGGAGGATGAACTGCTGCCCCTCGTAGACGCCGTGCCGGGCATAGGCCGCGGCCGCGGCGTTCATCAGGGCTTGTTTGGCCGCCCAGAAGGCGTTCTGGAATTCGGCGCCGGACTGGTCGTTCATGGTGGGTTCAGCGTATCCACACCGTCGGAGGGACTTTCGCGGGCCGCGCGCACCCGCGCCGCCTCCGGTCCGGCATTGCGATTGCGCCTGCCGTGGCGGGAACCCGCCAGCTTGGCCCGGATGTGATCGCGCACCAGGATCGGCTCGTAGGCCGAACCGTCGGCGTCGATATGGTCGGGCAGGGTGGCGATCACGGCGTCGACATTGCCGTCGTGGAAGAACGCGGCGGAGCGGCGGCGGCGAATCGTGCCGTCCACCACCGGCGGGCGCACCCGGTGCAGCGTCGACAGCCAGCGGTCGTTGGTCAGCCGCGCGGTCAGATCACCCAGATTCACCAGCAGCGCACCGGGTTCCGGGACGACGTCGTGCCAGCGCGAGTCGGCGCCGAGCACCTGCAGCCCGGCGATCCGGTCGGCCCACAGCACGGTGACGATGCCGAAGTCGGTGTGCTCGCCCATTCCGATCAGCTCGCCGCCCCCGACCCGGGTGCCCGGCGGCAGGGCGTAGTTGTTCATGCGCAGCACATCGATGGAGTGGTCGGTGAGCCGGGCGAAGAAGTCCGGTTCCAGGCCGAGGGCGGCGGCGAAGATGGTGGTCAGTGTGCGAGCCACCCGTGCGGCGTGCCCGTAGTAGGTCTGCGCCGCGGCCTGGAAACCGGCGAGGTCCGGCCACACGTTCAGGCCGTAGTCGTCCTCCGACAGCGCCAGTTCGGGGAACCAGCGCGCCTCCGCGCCGACATTGAACGCCTCGAAGAAATCGTTCATCCGCGTCGCGGATTCGATGCCCAGGCTCAGCGACAGTGCCTCGCTCCGGGGCGGACTGTAGCCGCGATTGGCGCCGACCACCCGATAGGAGTTCTTGAATTCCGCTGGGCTGGCGAAGAATTCATCGATCGCCCCGGCCAGCCCGGCAATGACCTCGTCGGGTATGCCGTGACCCCGTACCTGCATGAAACCGACCCGGGCGCAGGCCGCATCCACCTCCCGCGCCACCCGCTCCCGCTCGACCGCACCGCCCCCGGACACATAGGCGGAGATATCGATGGCGGGGACATCGAACGATTCAGGCTGTGACCGATTCATGCGCACCTCCCGCGGTGGTGGTCGTCTGGTCCCGGCCCCGGCGCGCGAAGACGCCGACCCTGGTGTGATTGAACACCAGATTGAGCGCGAACGAGGTGACCGCCGCCAGGGTGATTCCGCTGTTGAGCAGGATCTGCGCCGAGGACGGGAACTTCGCGAACATGTCCTCGGTCAGCACCGGAATCAGCCCCACGCCGATCGATACGGCCACGATCGTGAAATTCACCCGATCACCGAGATCGGCCTTGCGCAGCGTGTCGACCCCGACGACGGTGATGGTCGCGAACAACACCAGCCCGACCCCGCCGACCACCGGTCCCGGCACCGCCGCGACCACCGCACCGAAGCGCGGAAGCAGGCCCAGCACAACGAGAATCGCGCCGCTGACCGCCGTCACGTAGCGGCTGAACACCCGCGTGGTGGCCACCGCGCCGACGTTCTGGTTGAAGATCGTGTCCACGAACGAGCTGAACACCCCGGCCAGCACCGCCGACAGGCCGTCACCGGCCAGGCCGCGGGCGATATCCTTGCGGCCCAGCCGCTTTCCGGTGATCTCGCTGATCGCCAGCAGGCTCGCGGTCGATTCCGCGAACACCACCGCGATCGCGACGCTCATAGCCACCACCCCGGCGATCGGGAACTGCGGCGCGCCGAAATAGAACGGATGCGGCAGCCCGAACCACGAGGCCTGGGAAACGTCGCCGAAATTCAACAGCCCGAAGGGAATCGCCAGCAGCACACCGGCGATCAGCGCGATCAGCACACCCAGCTGCGACCACACCCCGCGCCCCAGACAGGTGAACACCACCGCGATCACCAGCACCACCGCGGCCACCGCGATCCGGCCGGGCGCGGCGAAGCCGGCCGCCTCGGCATCGCTGCCCACGATCAGCCCGCCCGCGACCCCGATCAGCGAGATGCCGACCACGGTCAGGACGGTGCCGGACACCAGCGCCGGAAAGAACCGCACGATCAGCGCGAACGGCCAGGCCAGCGCCACCCCGACCACGCCCCCGATCAGCATCGAGCCGTACACCGCGGGCAGCCCGTACTCCTTGGCGATGAGGATCATGGGCGTGAGCGCGACGAAGGTCGCCCCGCATACGATCGGCAACCGCGCGCCCACCACCCGCCCCACCCCGAGGCTCTGCACCACCGTGACGATTCCGGCGACCAGCAGATCGGCGCTGATCAGAATTCCGATCGTGGCCCGGTCCAGTCCGGCGGCCGCACCGAAGACCAGGGGTACCGTGACGCACCCGGTATACATGATGAGGACGTGCTGGACACCGAACAGCACAAGCTGCGCGACCGGCAATCGGGTGTCGACGGACTGTGGTGTTGCCATGGTGACTCCATACCGTGATGACGTGGAACAACGGTAGATCGCCCGCCCGGCGGCCGATCTTGTCCGAAGGTCCGAACCGGCGGCCGGGCGGCCGACCGGATTTTGTGGGTAGTACAGAGCGGGACCGGCCCGCGGTGGGCCACAGTGAACAGCGATGGATCGTCGAGCGCGGGAGTGAGCATGACCGATTTGACCGGCAAGATCGTCCTCGGCCCGAATCAGTACGGCAAGGCCGAGAACCGGGTGGTGCGCATCTACCGGGACACCGACCGGCACGAGATCCGCGATCTCAACGTATCGACCTGTCTGCGTGGCGATTTCGAGCCCGCGCACGTGACCGGCGATCAGGGCACGGTGCTGCCCACCGATTCGCAGAAGCAGACCGTCTACGCCTACGCCAAGATCCACGGCCAGGGCAGCATCGAGGACTACGGGCTGGCCCTGGCCCGGCATTTCGTCGACGATATCGCCCCGGTGGCCTCGGCGCGGGTCGAGATCGAGGAGTACGCCTGGGAACGGGTCCGCGCGCAGGGCCGCCCGCACGAGCACACCTGGACCCGCACCGGCCCGGAGGTGCGGATCGCGGCGATCACGGTGGCGGGCAGCGGGCCCGGACGCCGGGAATGGGTGATCGGCGGCGTCAAGGATCTGGTGATCCTCAAATCGACCGGTTCGGAGTTCGCGGGCTTTCTGACCGATCCGTTCACGGTGCTCGAACCGACCCACGATCGGGTGATGGCAACGAGTCTGGTGGCGCGCTGGCGCTTCGCCGCCGCCCCCGCCGACTGGGACGCCACCCACGCCGGCATTCGCGCGGTGCTGGTGGAGCGATTCGCGGTGCTGCAGTCGAAGGCGTTGCAGCAGACGCTGTTCGATATGGGCCGCGCCGCCCTGGAGGCCTATCCGTGCCTGGCCGAGGTCCGGCTGTCGGCGCCCAACAAACATCATTTCTCCTACGATCTGGGCCGTTTCGGCATCGATAACGCGGGCGAGGTCTTCCATGCCGACGACCGGCCGTACGGCCTCATCCAGGCGAGCGTGTCGCGCGAGGACGCCCCCGATGCCGGAATCGCCTGGGACCCTTACACCGGGGCCGTGTAGGCGCGCACGGCGAGATACAGATCGAGCCGGTCGTCCAGCCGCCCGAGATCGCGACCGGTGAGCTCCTCCACCCGTCCGATGCGGTAGCGAACGGTGTTGAGATGCAAGTGCATTCGATCCGCGGCCTGCCGCCAGGACCCGGCGCAGCCGAGGAAGATCTCGAGCGTCTGCAGCAGTCCCGCGCCGGTGCGGCGGTCGTAGTCGACGATCGGGCCGAGCACGCGTTCGGCGAAGCGCCGTTGCAGTCCGTCGGGGACCGCGGTGAGCAGGCCGACGGCCGAGTCGACATCGGCGATCCGAATGCTCACCACCTCCGCGGTCGGCACCGACGCCGCGGCGGCCGCCGAAGCGACTGTGCCGGAGACGGATTCGCCGCTTCGGCAGGAACTGATGCCGACCCGCAGGCGTACCCCGCGCAGCGCCGGACGCAGCCGTCCGAGGCGGCGGCGCAACTCGTCGGCCACCTCTCGCTCGCCCCCGGTTGTCCAGGCGATGATCCGGCCCTCTCGATCGAGTTCGGTACGCGCCGTGGGGAGAATCTCGTGCACGAGCATTCGCAGGTCGTCCGGATCCGAAAGCGTGCCGTTGCGTCCACGAGCCGTGGTCGTCGCCTCCGGGTCGCGGTCCGAGGTCGCAGCGCGGCGCTGCTGGCCGAGCGGCGGTGTGCCGGAGTCGATCGGCTCGGTCGGGGACTCCGCGGGGTGCGAGATAGCCTCGACCGCACCGGCGTTCGATCGAGTAACCGCCTGAACCACCACGGCGACCGCGCCCTCCGGAAGCGGGTCGATCCGATCGGGATTGTCGATCTCCCAGCGCAGGCGCAGGCGTTCGCGGTGACGCATTCGGTACAGCTCGGCGACCGCGGCCAGATCCGCGCCGGAGTCGTCGATTTCGGCGTCGTCGCGAATCACGAGATACCACAGCGATATTCGGTCACCCATTCGGCCGCCGACCGGCCACACCGCATATCCGTCGGGCAGGGTGACGGGTAGGCGGGGGGCGGCGGCGGCCGATCCGATCAGAGTGTCGATCTGGTCCTCGGTCAGCGGCGCCGTGCCCGCGATCGGGGCGCCCGTCCCGGTCAGCAGCCAGGCGGCGATGTCTTCGTCGCGGGCGAATTCGGTGAGCAGGTCGTTCGGATCGCCACCGGCGGCCACCGTGGCGAGCAGGCGGCGCTGGCGGGCCAGACCGGATTTGACTCGGCGCAAACGGGTTTCGGCATTGCGCGCGGCGAGATGTTCGATGAGGCGGCTGAACGGGAGGGTCTGCGGGGCCTCCAGCAGCGGCAGGTCGTGCTGGCGGCAGGCGGCGATCACATCGTCGGGGACGTGGCCGTGCAGCGAGCGTCCGGCCGCGACGGCGGCCGCTCCGGCCCGGGCCAGCACACCGATGTAGGGCGCGCTGTCGGTCGGATCGCGCCGCCAGACCAGACCGGTGCAGACCAGCGCGCCCGGGGTGACGAACGGCGTGGGATCGGGCATATCGGTGACGCAGGCGCGGGTGACGGGGCGGTGCAGCGCCGCGGCGTCACCGTGCAGCAACCGCAGGCCGAGCGGCTCGGCCAATATGTCCCGCAACTGCACGGCACACCTCCGGTAAGTGGTACGAATGTGCCGTCACGGTAGAACCGCGGTGTTGCGGAGCTGTTTCGGCGATGTCACGCCGAATGGGATCACTCGGGCATATCGGCGTACTCGAGGGTGTCGCTGAGTTCGCGGGGCACATAGTGCCAGATGCCGAGCAGGGTCTGCGCGTCGAGCGGTTCGGTGTCGGCGTGGAGCGCGTCGCGCAGCCGGGTCGTGACGGCATCGGCGGCCATTCCCGATCCGATGAATACCACGCAGGTCTCACCGGATTCGGCGCGCGACGGCGGCACCGGCTCGAACACCACGTGTCGGCCGACCATGTGCAGCAGGAACTTTCGATGCTCCCCGGCCACACCGAAGACGATGTGCCCCTTGGCCCGGAACAGCCCGCGCGGTGGATTCTCGAGGAATTCGACCAGCCGCCGCGGGTCCAGCGGCGTCGCGCTGGTGAAGGTCACGGTGTCGTAGCCGTCGTGCAGGTGGTGATGGCCGTCACCGTCGTGGTGATCGTGGTCGGCGAGCAGTTCGTCGAAGCTGAGCTGTTCGGCGACGGACGGCTCGCCGCGCTGGGGCACGTCGAACAGCAGGTGCGGATCGATGCGGCCGTGCGCGGTGGCATACACCGGCGCCGCGCCGACCACCTCGGTGAGCTCGGCACGCAGCCGCTCCAGCCGCTCGGCGGGCACCCGGTCGGCCTTGTTGAGCACGATCAGATCGGCCAGCCGCAGATGGGTGGCCAGTTCCGGATGGCGGGCCCGGCTGTCGTCGAAATGTTCGGCGTCGACCACCTCGAGCAGTCCGCCGTAGTGGATACGCGGATTGTCGCTGCCGATCACCATGCGGATCAGATTGCGCGGTTCGGCCAATCCGCTGGCCTCCACAACGATCACATCGATCCGGTTGCGCGGCTGGGACAGGCGGTCGAACATCTCGTCCAGCTCACCCACGTCGACCGCGCAGCACACGCAGCCGTTGCCGAGTGACACCATGGCGTCTACCTGGCCCGCCACCAGCATCGCGTCGATGTTCACGGCCCCGAAGTCGTTGACCACGACTCCGATCCGCGCGTCCCGCCGCCGCAACAGGTGATTGAGCAGCGTCGTCTTTCCGGCGCCGAGAAATCCGGCCACGATCAGTACAGGAATGCCCCGATCCACCCGACCGACCTTACCGCCGGGCGGACCGGCGCTATTTCACCCACGGGGAGATGAGCGTGGCGACCAGGTTGTAGGCGAGATTGATCAGCTCGGCATTGGTGGCCGCATCGCCGAGCCCCAGCGATTTGGCCAGCGGCAGCAGCAGATGCATGGCCGTGGTCACCAGCGTGCCCATCGCGGCCGTGGTGTCCGGGGTCGTGGTCCCGGTTCCGGGCTGCGTCTGGGTGCCCAGCCCCTGGGTGCCCGGCTGTCCCTGGGTGCCGGGCAGGGCCTGGGTCCCGGGCAGGGCCTGGGTCCCGGGCATGGGTTGGGTTCCCGGCATCGCCTGATATCCGGGCGCGGCCGGAGCACCCGGCGCGACCGGAGCCGGATATCCACCCGGAGCCTGCTGCGCGTATCCGCCGGGAGCCGACGGCGCGGTCCCCGGCGACGTATTCGGCACAGCGCGCGCCCATTCCCGCGGATCGGCCGGAATCGCCCCGGCCGGAGCGGGAGCGATCTGCCGACCGCCCTGCGAACCGGTCGGCGGCAGCGGCACATTGGATCCGGCGCCCGTGGGCGCCGATCCACCGAGACCGTAGCCGTCGGACGGCAGCGCGTCCGCCACACCCGGCAGCGCCGCATCCGGAGTCGCCACACCCGCCCCGGGCACGATCACCCCCGGCACGGGTGCTGGGACCTGCGCGGCACCGCCGGGCGCGGCCTGCGCCCCCGGAAGCGGAGCGATCTGCCCGGAAGCACCGGCGGGCACCTGCCCACTCGGATACGAATCACCCTGTCCCGCCGCCGCTCCCGGCACGCCGGTGCCGTTCGGCGCGGGAGCGACGACCGCACCCGGAAGCCCGTCGGCCTGCCCCGCGGCAGCCCCCGAACCGGGAACACCACCCGGCGCGGGTGCGACAGCCGCACTCGACCGCATATCGGTTTGCCCCGCGGCGGGGGCACCAACCGGCGCGGGGACGATCACGGCTCCCGGATCGGCGACACCCGACGAGGGCGCGACACCCGCACCCGGCGGCGTATCAACCTGTCCCGCGGCCACTCCCGGACCGGCGACACCACCTGGCAGGGGGGCGGCACCCGCTCCCGGCAGCGTATCGGGCTGTCCCACGACGACTCCCGAACTCGGGACACCACTCGGCACCGAGGCAACCACACCACTCGGAGTACCGGTCTGTCCCGCGGCGACCCCCGGTGCGGCGGCGCCACCCGGAAGCTTATTCGCTTGTCCCGCAACGGCTCCCGGGCCGCCCGGCGCGGGGGCGGGCGGGGGCGTATCGCTGCGCCCGGCAGCGAATCCCGGAGCGGCGGTGCCGTTCGGCTGGGCGGCCGCGGGGCCCGGGTCGACCACCGGGGCCGGTTCGGGGGTGCGGGCGGTGGCGGGGTCGACCGGGATGTCGAGGAGGTAGCTCACCAGGCCGGTGGTGATGGCGATGGCGTGGCGCAGGCGGCCCTCGGGGGATTCGAGCAGGGCCGCGTCCTCGGGGTTGGCGCCGTTGCCCATTTCCAGGAAGACCTCGGGGACCTGCGTCAGGGCGGGGTCCGCGATATCGGCGCGGGTCTGCAGGCCGTCGATCGTGCCCGCGTAGGTGGCGGCCGGGAAACCGGCGTGCAGATAGGCGTCGCGCATGGCCCGGGTCGCGGCGAGGCCAGCGGTGGACTGGACCTGGTCGGCCTTGGCGTCCGGAATCGGCAGCTGCGGGACGATCAGGTGGAAGCCGCGATCGCCGCCGGGCGCGCCGTCGGCGTGGATGCTCATGGCGATATCGGCGCCGGAGGCGTTCGCCGCCGCCGCACGCTCGTCGACACAGCCGCCCCAGCCGGTATCGTCCGGTCGGCTCAGCACCACGCGGGCGCCCAGCGCCTCGAGCGACTGCTTGACCATCTGGGCGACGTTCCAGTTGATGGTGTGCTCCGGAACCCCGTGCAGCGTGGTCATGCCGGTGGTCTGGCAGGCCTTCGTGCCGCCGCGCCCGTCGGAGACCTGACGTTCGAGGTTCTCGGTGTGGTTGGGCCCCTGATGGCCGGGGTCGAGGAATACTGTCTTGCCCGCGAGTCTCGTCCCCATCACCGCCGAGGGTGGGGTATCCGCCGACGGATCGGCGAGGGCGGCCGCCGGGACCGCGGCGGCGAGGGCCGTCGCTCCGACGGCGAGGCAGAGACCGGACCTGATGACGCTTGGCTGTTTCATGTGCGGACGGCACTCCCGGGTGGGAGCACCCCTCCCTTCCCACTAGTAACACCAAACCCAGTGGTTCACTCTGACAACGGCAGTATCGCACAGGCAAGCACAGTTACTGAACCGTTACTGCTGTCCGGCGGCGCCCGGAAGGCAAATCCATCGCTCACGCGCGCAGAATCCGATCCCCTCCCCCGTATCGCCCGCGTGTCGAGCCGCCGCGCAGCGGGACCGGCGGTGACGCTGCCGTCCGGGCGGTAGCGGCTGCCGTGACATGGGCGGTGATCGCACCGACCGACACCGCACCGGCCCGACACCTCAGCTGTGTCCAGGTGGTGGAGAGATCGGGAACGATCCGGTGACCGGCCGAGTGACGACCGCGTCACCTACGGCCTCCCCACCCGATCGGAACCTCCGAGACTCGCGTCAGCACATCTCGAGCTATCGATACGTCGGCGGTGCCGGAAGAGCAGGCGGCGCAGTCGATCAGCACTCACGCGCCCAGCGGCAGCCTCCGCAGCGACCGCAGGGCGTAGTGCACCCGGGTCTTGACCGTGCCCACCGGAACACCGAGATCCGCCGCCACGTCCTGATAGGCCCGATCGCGCAGGATCACCTGCACGACCGCGTCGCGCTGAGCATCCGGCAGACCGGCCAGCAGGTCCGCGACCAACAGTCCGTCGGTCAGCGCCTCGGCGAAATCCGGTCCCGCCCACCGGGTATCGGCATCGACGAGCTCGTCCCAGCTGGCCTCGGCCGGCCGTACGGCCCGCATGCGACCGATATCGGTGAGCACATTGCGCTCGATCGTCAGCAGCCATGTCCGCACACTGCCCTTGTCCGGGTCGTAGGTGGCGCAACTGCGCCAGGCCCGCAGCAGGGTCTCCTGCACGGCGTGTTCGGCCAGCCCGGCATCGCCCAGCCGACGAGTCGCCCGCCAGTGCAGCAGCGCCTGGTCCGCGGCCAACACGGCCGCGAGCCCGTCGTCGGTGCACAGGCGCGCGCACCGGGTGCCACAGGCCGGATCGCTGTCCGGAGGAACGGGCCGAAGACCTCTCATGTCAGACATATCGCGACCCGAGTCCGGAACGACATCGGCCGCACGCGAGGAATTTTTTCGCCGCGTTATTTTCCGATTTCGACCAAACGGTTCGGTCGATTCTGATAGACCCGTGCGCGGAAGACGCGGGGACTTCCGCGGGCCGATCAGGGCCCGGAACATCAGTTCGAGGAGGACCGTCGTGCGCGCACGCACGCTCGCCATCGCGGGGGCCACGGCCGCCGCGGCCACCATGCTCGGCGCCGGATTCGCGGCCGCCGATCCGGCAACGATACCCGGCGACGGGCTGTATCGGGTGGGTGTCGACATCCAGCCCGGCATTTACCAGGCGCCCGGAACCAACGACCCGAATCACGGCTGTTTCTGGCGTCGGCTGCGCCATATTCAGCAGCCGGGCGACTACGCCGATCCCAATCACTACATCATCGCCAGCGACTTCACCTACTCCACCCCCGTCCGGGTGCTGATCAAGCCCACCGACGTCGCCTTCGCCAGCACCAACTGCGGCGCCTGGATCAAGGTCCCGCCGCCGCCGAATACCGGCTCGTACGGTCCGGGCGGACAGTTCGGCAGCGAGTACTGACCCGGGGGCCAAGGCCAATGTGAGCGCTCACATTTGCTGGGGTACTGTGACGCCGTGATCATCACGCGCCGCAGGCTCGCCGACGGCAGGGGCATCCTCTATTTCGATTCCGAGCCGACGACTCGTACCGCTGTCGACACCCGTGAGCTGCCGCGGACCACCACGCATTCGCAGCGACGCTTCGATCCGCTGCTGGGCGAGTGGGTGGTGATCGCCTCACACCGGCAGACCCGAACCTTCCTGCCGCCCGCCGATCTGTGCCCGCTGTGCCCCTCCACGCCCGAGCGCGCGACCGAGATCCCCGAATCCGATTATCAGGTGGCGGTTTTCGAGAACCGTTTCCCGTCGCTGTCGACCGCGGCCGACCCGGACGCCGCTGACACCGTGGCGGGTGCGCCGCTCACCCCGCTGCGCGACGGCTTCGGTCGCTGCGAGGTGGTGTGCTTCACGAGCAGGCATGACAGCTCGTTCGCCGAACTGGATCCCGCTCGCGCGCGGCTGGTAGTGGACGTCTGGGCCCAGCGCAGCGCCGAACTGGCCGAACTCGACGGCATCGCCCAGGTCTTCTGCTTCGAAAACCACGGCGAGGAGATCGGGGTGACGCTGTCGCATCCGCACGGCCAGATCTACGCCTACCCGTTCGTCACACCGCGCGTCGCCAAGATCACGGCCAATCTGGAACGGCATCGAAAGGTGCACGGCGCCAACCTGTTCGGCGATCTACTCGCCGCCGAACGCGCCGCCGGGGTGCGCGTGGTCGCGGCCAACGAGGAGTGGACCGCCTTCGTCCCGCCGTTCGCGCGCTGGCCCTACGAGGTGCAGCTGTTCCCGCATCGGCGCGTCCCCGATCTGCCCGATCTCGACGAGGCCCAGCGCGAATCCTTCGCCGGGCTGTACCTGGACATCCAGCGGCGCTTCGCGCACCGCTTCGACGCCCCGATGCCCTATGTGGCCGCCTGGAATCAGGCGCCCACACCGAAATCTGGTGCGCCGCGTGCGGATTGGTGGCTGCACCTACAGCTGTTCTCGATCCGCCGCGCTCCGGGCAAACTCAAGTATCTGGCCGGATCGGAGTCGGGTATGCAGGTGTTCATCAGCGACACCACGCCGGAGACGGTGGCGGCGGAACTGCGGGAGGTGCGGTGAACGGCGTCTGGGTCGCGCCCGGCCGGGTCAACATCATCGGCGAGCACACCGACTACAACGGCGGCTATGCGCTGCCGATCGCGCTGCCACAGGTGGTGACGTGCGCGGCGCGGGCGAGCGCGGACGGGCTGGTCCGGATCGGCTCGCGCCAGCATCCGGAAGATCATCTCTGTCAGACCATTTCGGGACTGGCCGACGCGGAGGTGGCGGGCTGGGCGCGCTATCCGCTGGGCGTGGTGCACGAATACGTCCGCCGCGGGCACCGGATCCCCGGCGTGGTCCTGGGTCTGGACGGCGCGGTCCCGGTCGGCGCGGGTCTGTCGTCCTCGGCGGCGGTGGAATGCTCGGTCGCCATCGCGCTGCGCGACCTGTTCGCGCTGCCGATCACCAACGCCGAGCTGATCGATATCGGCCGCGCGGCGGAAAACGATTACGTCGGGGCGGCCACCGGCACGCTGGATCAGTCCGCGTCGGTGCTGTGCACGGCCGGACACGCGCTGTTCCTGGATTTCGATACCGGCGCGCGGGCCCAGGTGCCCTTCGATCTGGCCGCGGCCGGACTGGAATTGCTGGTGATCGACACCAATACCCCGCATCAATTGGCCGACGGCGGATATGCCCGCCGCCGCGACGAATGCGAACGGGCCGCCGCGGCCCTGGGCGTGCGGTCGCTGCGGGCGATCACCGAGGTCGCCGACGTCCAGCGAATCGACGATCCCGTGCTGCGCCGGCGGGCGCGTCATATCGTGACCGAGAACGCCCGCGTCCTCGGCGTGGTCGAAATGTTGCGCGCGGGGCGGGACCCGCGGGCGATCGGCCCCCTTCTCACGGCCGGACATGCCTCACTGCGTGACGATTTCGAAATCTCCACCCCGCAATTGGACGCCGCCGTGGCGGCGGCGCTGACCGCGGGTGCGCACGGCGCGCGGATGGTGGGCGGCGGATTCGGCGGCAGCATCATCGCCCTGACCGATACCGGACGCACCCGCGACATCGTCCAATCGGTCGAGCAGCGCTTCCACCAGGAAGGTTTCACCGCGCCGCGCACCTTCGTGGCGGTGCCGTCGGCGGGCGCGCGACGAATCTCCTGAAGGTCCGTCAAATAACGAATTCCAGCGCTGCAAAATAACGACTCGCATGTCCTTTGTATCGCCACAGTCCAATTGGCTTGCGAATATGGCGAATTGAATTCGGTGGCGCATCGAGGCCACGCCCGTCGACGCTCGAGCGCGACTCCGACCCCGATCGCCGCGGCCAGGAGGCGGCGAGCAACATCTCCGCTTGGAAGTATCCGCTGTTCGCGCCTCGGTCGATCGCATCGAAGGCATATCGGCACCGATACGGCAACATCGTCGGCACGAGCCCGCCACGCCGAACGAGCCGGTCCCGGACGCCGGCCACCGGCGCAGCGGTCTGCGAATTCGGCGAACGGTCTACTCTCTTGAGAAACCGGCCGGTACGGTAAGGATGCGATTAGCACGGCAGCCGTGGGGAAAACCTACCTCATCCCAAAGATTTCCGGCCTTCTCCGAAGGTGCTCTCGCCCTACTCCTACAACCCCTCGTTGGGAGGTAACCATGACCGATCCGTATGCCGTTCGCATGGCAAAGGGTTCCGATATCGGTTGGCGCAAGTCGAGCTTCAGCGGGCCGGATGGCCACTGCGTGGAATGCGCGCGGCTGGCCGACGGCCGGGTGGCCGTGCGAAACAGCAATCACCCCTCGGCGGGCACGCTGTTGTTCACCCCCGCGGAGTGGCGGGCCTGGGTGCTGGGCTGCCGCGCCGGGGAATTCGACGATATGGCCACCTGACCGACGTCGGCGCGGGTCGGGCATTATCGTCGTGCCATGACCAGGCGCAGAATTCTCATTACCGGAGCCAGCTCCGGGCTCGGCGCGGGTATGGCTCGCGAATTCGCCTCGCGCGGAAGGGATCTCGCGTTGTGCGCCCGCCGCCTCGACAAACTCGAGGAATTGCGCGCGCGACTGGTGGCCGAGCATCCGGGTATCACCGTGGCCGTGCGGCGGCTCGACGTCGACGAGCATGCCACGATCCCGGCCGTGTTCGCGGCGCTGCGCGCCGAACTCGGCGGCCTGGATCGGGTGATCGTCAACGCCGGGCTCGGCAAGGGCGCGCGTCTGGGAACGGGCCGTGCGGATGCCAATATCCGCACGGCCACCACCAATTTCGTCAGTGCGCTGGCTCAGGCCGAGGCGGCCCTGGAAATCTTCCGCGATCAGCGCGACGGTCATCTGGTGCTGATCTCCTCGCTGAGCGCGGTGCGCGGGCTGCCGGGCAAGAAGGCCGCATATTCGGCCAGCAAGGCCGCGCTGTCCGCGCTCGGCGACGGCTTGGCGACCGAGCTACGCCGCGAGCCGATCGCGGTCACCACCGTCGAGCCGTCCATGGGCTAGGTAGCACTGTTCTAAAACACCTGTTAAACAGCGTTAGCGCCTCTCTCGCCTGGAAACCGGATTGCCCGAGGCGTTGTCGCTTCCATGGGCCTCGCGGCGATCTGCCACCTGTGCGGGTATCCCCTGGGCATGGAACACCCGCCTGTCTCGGCATAGGCGGCCTCTATCCGTTGCGTTTTCCACGCCTTGCTTGATCGGAATCCCGGTTGGCCGAACGAGATACGGGGAGTCGGGCAGTCGATACGGTTATCGGTGTAGAACCCGACCACCGGAAGGCAATGCAGTGACCACCAGCGAACCGACACCGGCCGACGAAGAGCAGACCACCACCCAACAGGATGCGGCCGCCGAGCAGGAGGACTCCAGGCGAGGAGAGCCCGAGATGCAGGCAATGAAGTCCGGCAAGTTCGACCCGTACACCGAGGGCGCATAGCTGACAGCACGCCCGGACCCAGGTAGCCGACACGTCACTCGGCTACCTGTGGGGGGTTGGGGGTCTGAATCTCTGCGCCGCGCCCGGCGGACCACGCCTCGGTGGCGTTCCTTCTACGCGCTCAGATTCGAGGCAAGGGGGGTGCATCCGCATCCGTGCTTTCGACGGCCGGGCCGGATGCCCCCTCACCCGGGTGTCGGCTCGAGCGGTGGGCATAGCGGCTCTGCCTCTGTACAGGTTTGGGAGTTTTCGCAGACAACACGGGGTCTCGAATATTCAGACCCCCACCCTGACTCATCGGCGGTGGTCAGGCCATTTTTTTACGACCCCGAAATCGCTGGGCGATTATCGCTCCCGGTTCATGCCTCGCTCTCTCTGGCGCGCCAGCTCGGCGGCTCGCCCGCGCACTGCCTCTGGTGCGGGGGCCATCCCCGGCAGGGTCACACCTGGCGGTGCTACCCCTCGCATCAGGTCGAGATGCTGAGCCAACTCCGACATACCGCGTGCGGCAAAGGCGCGCTGCTGCTCCTGGCGAGTCCGCTCCGCCTGTTCCATCGCTCTGGCGCGTTCCTCGCGGACCTTCTGTTCCTCCGCGCGTGCCCGCTCTTCACTTTGCACCACGTGCCCGAATGCTTCGAGTCCTTTCACCACGTCCTTGCGCTGGGCTTCGCGGTTCGCCTCCAGCGTCTTCGCCATCTCCTCCGCTTGGGCCTTGCTCAGACCGAGCGCGTTCAACGTGGCTTGTGCCTGCGCTCTCTCTTGGGTGCGGATCTCCTCCAAGGTCTTCGACATGCGCGCCTGTGCCTCTTTCAGGGCTTGCAGCTCTAACGCCTGGTTGCCTTGGCGCGCTTCGGCTATTCGGCGGTTCTGCTCGGCAACGTCCTTCGCGAGCTGTCTCTTCTTCTCTTCCAGCTCTTTTCGCTTGGTCTGGTCGAGAGTCTTCGCCAGCTCGTCGTCTCGCTCACGTTGAGCGCGCTCTTTCGCGATCTGCTTACCGAGGGCGATAGCTTGCCGGAACTGCTCATGCGTAACTCGCTCGATCTGAAACGCTTTCGGATATCGAGCCCGCAGACGGTCCATCTCGGCCTGCACCCTGGGGTCGAGTACCACGTTGGGCGCGAGTACCCAGCTGATCACCCAGCCGCGAGCCATCAGGTAACGATCTTTTTCCAGCTGTCTCAACGCCTCCGGGCCGACCCTGCCGGTCTTGTACTCTTTGGCCTGACGAGACTTCGGTAACGCGATGTCGTGGTAACGGGGTCCTAGCGATGTTCGAGCGTGAACTTCCTTCTTCCAGCCGTTCTTCTCAGTAAGCCCTTGAAGCCTGGCCATACCGTCCCGGAAGAAGTTGCCGAACTCACGGGATCGAGAGAACCGGTCGCGAGTCCGACGGTAGTCCGCTTTGCTACGTGCGCGTTCCCCTCGGAACCACTTTCGGTCAACGTATCGCTTCCATCTTCGTTCTTCGTCGTCCGGGTCCACAGTTCAGCCCCCCGCGTATCCCCGGCTTGCACCTAGTCGTCGATGTCCCGGTTCACCCACTCCTCGAGTGGCGGGCGTCCATGCTCTACCCATTTCGCATAGTCCTGTTGGGAGTAACCGAAGATCGTGGTCCACTCCTCGCCGGTACGCCGAACGATCGCCGTTCCCAGCAGAGGGATGACGTCGAGGTACATCGGGTTGTACCCCTCTTGAATCACCGGGCCGAAGCCGCGACTGCGGTTCTCGTCGTCGTATTCGGGCACGTTGTACCACTCGCCTTCGAAGTTCCTGCGGAAGACTTCCCCCAGAAATCGCGCGAACTGGTCCACAAGTTCCCGGTTCTCCGGGCGGTCTTCGTACCCCGACTCGGGGAAGCGTTCCAAAGCCGCCTGTTCGGCACGCCGCAGTCCCTCAGCTGTCCACGGGTTCTCGGGCATGTCCGACACTGTTTCGGACAGGAACTTCGCCAGTTCCTCGTCCATGCGCTCCACCCAAGCCAACCAGCGCGGGTCTTGCTGGTCGCGTTCCATCTGCTGACGCTCGGCCTCTGTGTACGGCCTTTCGCCACCCACCGCATCTACCCCTTTCGCCGAATTCGAGCCGAACACGTTAGTGTGACCGATCCGTGCGGGCGACGCCCCGCAAACCCTGGCCGAACACGATAGGGGCCAGCCAGGGCGCGCAGCTCACCTGTACGTCGCCCCCTCCCAAAGCCGTTCGGCCACCCAGTCCAGTGCCAGGCAGGCCGCCGCCCCGATCAGGAATCCCTCGAGGTGCCGGACATCTGCCCGCCACACAACCACCGCCGTTCCAGCGGTCAGCGCGGCCATAGGCACAACGGTTCTAGCCTTCCTTGCATTGATCATGAAGTTCGTCCCCCTTATGTGTTCGAGGCAGCACCCTCGGCCGGAGTCCGTTGCTGTTCGGCCGGTAGACCGAAGGCGCTGCTCTATGGCGAAGCTGTTGGTTATGCAGTGTGGTTCATCGGGCTACTGCTCCGATGCGTCGTCGTTGTCTTCCGGCCCGATCATCAGCACCCCCTTTCGAGGCTGTCGTGATTCATTTCGTGCCGTGCCACCGAATCTCCCGAGTGCGCGAAAGAGACTGGCGCGGAACGTCTTCAGTAGTTGCGGCTGCTGTCGGGCTTGAACTTCCCCGCCTCGATCAAGACCTGTAACGCCGACGCTTTACGCGGGCACTCAGCGGAATCACAATCCCTGTGCTGCTGCGTGATTCGATGCGCTTCGTCGACTGTGAGCGATTGGTTCGGTGCCGCATGGTAGTAGCCCTCCGCGACCGTCTCCCGTTGGATGCGGGCGCGAACCTCTTGCACACTTACGCTCGGTCGCTCTGGCTCGGTGTCTTCTCGCCACCAGTTGAACCCCACCGTGTACACCCCTGCCGTCATTCGATCCGGTCATTGGTACGGCACCCGACACCGGGGATCGACACGGTGATCATCCCGGCATCGGGGCCTCTTTATAGCCTCACTCCGGCGGCGCGGCAGGTGATTCGAATTCGCGTCTACAAGCGTCTACACAGGCGTTTACGATGGCGGAATGGAGACCGGTCACGAGGACTCGGTTGCGCTCGGTGCCCGTCTGCGCGCCGCGCGGGAAGCAGCTGGACTCAGTTTGTCCGCCCTTGCAGCGCGCACGCACTACAGCAAGCCGCTGCTCGGACTGCTGGAGACTGGGCGACGGCAGGTCAAGCCCGAGCACGTCACCGCCTACGCCGATGCTCTGGGGATCGGTTCGGGGTTGTTCGTCGAACCTGCCGATGGTGAGCAAGCGGCAGCTGAATGGATTCAGCGGATTGCCGCTTCTGATCTTGGCGGTGGCACCCTCGAGCGGTTGGAGTTGGCCGTAGACGACCTGGCGGCGGGTTACGCAACGACTCCGCCGAGGGACCTGCTCGCGCGCATACATGAGCATCTGGGCTATGCCGGACGGCTGATAGACAGTCGGAAGACCCTGACCCAGCACCGCCGATTACTGGTCACGGTCGGCTGGCTGTCACTGCTGGCCAGCACATGCCATATCGACCTGAGCGAAAAGTCCGCCGCAGCGGCCCGAGGGCACTTGGCGTGGAAGCTCGCAGACGAAGCGGGACACCGCGAGATCGCCGCATGGTGTCTGGAAACCCGAGCGTGGCAGCAACTGACGGACGGGGAATTTGCGGCGGCGGCCGAGCTATCGCGCGCCGCGCAGTCTTTGGCACCGGAAGACAGTTCGGTGTTCATACAAGCCACTGCGCAGGAAGGACGTGCATTAGCGCGGCTCGGGGACAGCAAGGGCACATACGGGGCGCTACGTCGCGTGGCACGGTTAGTGTCCGGCCTAAGCGTGCCTGATCGGCCGGAACATCATTTTCGCTATGACCCGGCGAAGTCGGATGCCTACGTGGCGACCACATTGGCGTGGCTCGGTGATCCGGCGGCGGAGTCCTACGCTCGACACGTTCTTGCCGATCTGACCGGTGCCGCCGTCGTTCGGCCGCGTCGGATCGCTTCGGCAAACCTCGATTTGGGCCTAGCTCTGGTGGCAGCGGATAAGCCCGATGAAGCGGCACACGTTGCGCTGGCTGCGGTGGAATCCGGGCGTCTGGTCCCGTCGAACTACTGGCGTGTGTCTGAGGTGGTCTCACGGATCGAAGATCGAAACGCGCCGGACGCGGCCACGGTGCGTGAAGCGTTCCGAGACACGTACCGGGCGTAGTCGCGCTTTGTCCGAACCGCTTGCAGGGGCGGTGCGTGTGCTGGCCTCAGCCCTGGCGCACTGACCAGTACCCGCCCCCGCGCCACCCGCCCACTCCTCTCTGTGGCCGCCCCTCAGGTACACGGGCCGATTCTGCGCCCACCCGGGGGTGGGGGTGTCGATAGGCCCGGGAGTTTCGGACGCTAACGGTTGACTCTCTGCCGACCCAGCGAGCCACCGAGCGGATCACCTTCCGGGGCACAGCATTTCGCTTCAGTCGGTTTCGGAGAGGTAGCGGTACACGGTGGCACGGGAACAGCCGAGCATCTTTGCGATGTCGGGCACGCTCACGTTCTTGGCTTTGAGGCGGCGGGCCTTGGCGGCGTCGGCGTTGTCGAGCTTGCGGGGCCGTCCTCCCTTGCGGCCGTTGGCGGCTGCGGCGGCGAGTCCGGCGCGGGTGCGTTCGATCATCATGTCTCGTTCGAGTTGGGCGAAGGCGGCGGCGATGGTGAGCATCGCTTTGCCCATCGCGCCGTCGGTGTGCAGGCCCTCGGTGAGCGAGCGGAACCCGATGCCGCGTGCGGTCAGTTGCTCGATGAGCTGGAGGACGTGAACGGTGTTGCGGCCGAGGCGGTCCAGCTTCCACACGGTCAGTACGTCACCGTCGCGGAGGTGGTCCAGGCAGCGATCCAGCTCGGGCCGTTCGGTCTTGGTGCCGGACACACCATGGTCGGAAAAGACGCGTTCTGCCCCAGCGGCTTTCAGTGCGTCGAGCTGAAGCTGGGGGTCTTGGTCGGTGGTGCTGACTCGTGCGTAGCCGATGACTGCCACTGATCGTCCTGTCTCATAATCCCGCCACGTATCAGGTTTTGAGACTAATGGTTGTGAGACAGGGTTACAAGACACGCAAGGCAACCCGTATCGGCAGGACGGCTCGATCAGACCTCAGCGAGGCTGACTGTCTCAGTAAACGAACGTTTTCGAGACAGCGGTCATGGCCGATAACCGCTGCCTATCGTGTGAGGATCGCCACTTTCATGCGTTTGTGTGGAAACACTCGGTCGGTCGCGTTCGGCCCCTTCCGGTCATCTCGAGACACCTCCGGTCATCTCCGATCCTTTCCGAACATTTCCCTGCGTTTCCGCCAATAGGCCAACCGAGGGGTGTGCGCGCCGCGGGTACGGCATGGTGTCGGAAAAGTGTGTTTTCATCTATTGCAGGTTGTTCCACGGCGAAGAAACGGGGCAAAGGAAATGCGTATAGCGGGCAGATGAATGCCGGACACAGCTCGTGACCTGCCCAGTCACCGGCAGAGCCCCTGGCCGGAGGACCCCCCTCCCCCGGGTCAATCCGCCACCGCACCACTCCGTTGATTCGACCGGATACGGGTTCCAAGGGGTTTTTCATAGTCCCGAAGATGGGTTTGAGCAACTCGTCACGAGGTGTGCTGTCGTCTCGTTTCGCATTTCCCGTCTACAACATCTTGCAAGTTGGCCAGCTTCCCCAAGAATGGGGGGAGGCAACGCAGGGGAAGGAGTGCGATGCCAACCGACAACTACATATCGAGAGGGGCCGAGATGGCAGCCGACTACGTGACGACAGGACAAGCCGGTAAGCGGATCGGGGTGACCTCGCAAACCATCCGGACGTGGATCAAGGCAGGGCTGCTGACCGGGTATCGAGTCGGGCCTCGCAACCTCAAGGTGAACCCCGCCGAACTGGATGCCCTGGTGGTGCGGATGTACGGGCAGGGGGACGCGGCGTGATCGACATGCAGGCCCACATCAAGGCCGTGGTGGACCAGGCCCCGCCCCTGAGTCCCACCCAGCGCGAGGCCATTACGGCTCTGCTTCGCACCTCGCGCAGGCCGACACGACCTGTCGAATCGGTGGAGACGTGGCAGGCAGCCGCGTGATCACTCCAGAGCAAAAAGATATCCCGGTCGGTGTTGGCGCACTGACCGGGACGAAGGAACATCCGCTTACCAGCAAGGATATTCGCAAAACCGTGTCCCACCGTAGCACGAGCCCAAATGCCGAACACGCTGATTCGAACGGCAGCGCCTTCGATCGGGTGATCGACGCGTTCCAAGCCCACGGCCTGATCGTGGACGTGAAGTCCGGTGGCCGCGCCTGCGCACAGGCACCGGGCCACAGCGTGGCCGATCGGTCGGTGGCCGTGACCGCCACCGCCGGACAGGTGCTCATCCATTCCCACAGCGACCCGACCCCCGATGTCCTCGCAGCGGTCGGGCTCGCGCATGCCGATTTGTTCGACAACCCGAAGGGTGTCACCTACGACTACGCCGATGGTCGGCGGGTGCACCGCAGCCCCGCCAAGACCTTCCGGCAGTCCGGGAACACGAAGGGCCGCAGCCTGTTCCGTGTCGAGAACCTGTCCGCGCACCCCGACGCGACGGTGTACGTCGCCGAAGGCGAAAAGGACGTTCTCGCCCTGGAAGCCGTTGGCGCGGTCGCGGTGTGTTCGGCAGGCGGCGCGGGCAAAGCGCACCTGTTCGACTGGACCCCGTTACGGGGCCGCACGGTCGTGGTGGTCGCCGATGCTGACAAACCCGGCTACATGCACGCCGCCGGGGTCGCGGCGCAACTGTCCGAGGTGGCCGAGTCGGTACGCGTGGTGCAAGCACGCACCGGCAAGGACGCCGCCGACCACATCGCAGCCGGACACAGCATCGCCGAATTCGTTGCCGCCCCGATGGAATCGGTCACCGCGGAATCGGTTGCCGTGTCACCCGGTGGCCGATTGTTGAAGGTGGTGCGCGGCAGCGAGGTGAAGACCAAGCGGCTGGAGTGGGTGATCCCCGATTGGGTTCCGGCCGGAGCACTGACCTTGCTGGCCGGGCGGGAGGGGTTGGGCAAATCGACCATCGCCGCCTCGCTGTGCGCGCAGATCACGCGGGGCACCCTCGAGGGATCGCTGTACGGACAACCCCGAAACGTTCTCTACGTCCACAGCGAAGACGCCCGCGACTACACCGTCACCCCACGATTGCAGGCGGCGGGCGCGGACCTGGACCGGGTGTTGTTCGTCGACGTGGCCACCGAAACCAGCGAATGCGCGCCCCTGGTCCTGCCGCTGGATACCGCAGCGCTGGAACAGATCATCGCCGCCAACGAAGTGGCCTTCGTCGTCCTGGATGCGGCAGCCTCGGCCATGGCGTCGAACCTGCGCGGCAACGACAACAACGACGTGCGCGCCTACCTCGAGCCGATCAGCCAGCTCGCCGCCCGGCAGAACTGCGCCGTGCTCGGTCTCGTGCACTTCGGCAAGCGCGACGGCACCGATACCGGCAAACTCATTCTTGGTTCGCTGGCCTGGTCTCAGGTTGCGCGCTCGGTGCTGTCGATGGCCAAGGACGACGAAACCGGGAACCTGGTCGTGTCCAATACCAAGGCAAATCTGGCTTCCCACATCCGCTCGATGGAAGCGGTCATCGAATCCGTCAGTGTCACAACCGATGACGGAGACGCTGAGGTCGGGGTGCTCCGCTGGCTCGGAGAATCCCACCGCAACGCCGTCGAACTGCTAGGTGGTGACGATGACGTCGACGGCGACGACCGTAGCGAGGCCGAGGCATGGCTCGAGGACTTCCTCACCGAGCAGGGCAGCGCGGCCGCCAAGGAAGTCAAAGCCGAGGCACGCAAACAAGGGATCGCCGAGCGCACCGTAAAGCGGGCGGCGAAGAAACTCGGCGTGGTCTACAGCACGTCCGGATTCCCCCGGACAACGCATTGGGCTCTGCCTGCACAGTCGGGCCAGCCGGGCCGCACACAGCCCACACACGGCCCGACTGGCCCCACTGGCCCAACTGGACCCGACCAGCACAAACACGATGGCCCCACTGGCAGCAATCCCCAGTCGGGCCACGCCCACGAATCTGGCCCCACTGACAACGCACCAACGCTGCAACTGATCACGGTGGACGCCGCCACCGAACCGGCGTGCCCGGTCTGCGGCCGCGCGCACGACGATCTGGCATTGGATTCCGCCGCGCTGTGCAACAGCTGCCGCACCAGCGGCAAGTACCTCACCTCGTGCGCGGTGTGCGGGCGAGATCTACCGCCCCGCTTCGGATTCGACCGTCACCACGCCTGCCGAACCATGGGAGCAGCATCATGACCAACGACCACTCGGCCTCCGACCGCGAACGCCAACTGGACGCGATCACGTGGCCCCGACTGGGCAAACGGTGGAGTGAATGCACCATCAGCGAGATGGAAACCGTTCTCGCCGACCTTCGCAGTGAGATCGACGCCAACGAAGTCCGTATCGCGCGAATGCAAGCCCGTTGCGATCAATACGATGCCGCCGTCGCCGACGGGCTGGAACAGGCCGCGAAGTGGGCGAACGGCCTTGTGCAACTGGAGAACTGGGCCAACCGAAACCACAGATAGCCGCACCACACAAGCCGACAGTGGTACCGGCACCGAACTCGCAGCGCCGGTTGCCGGTACCACTTCGGGCTAGGTAGCGACACCCGCGGCCGGGTCCTTCCACTCGATCTGAATGCATGCCGGGTCGAAGTAGCGCCCACCGGGCTTACGGCCACGCGGAGACGGCAGAATCGTGACCGTCATCAACGCATCGATGACCTTGCCCTTCACATCAGCGCTCAGGCCGTCCCAACTGGTTTTGAGATCATCACCGGTGAGAATGAGATTGGCCAGGACCGACTTCTCTCGCGCCCGCGCAATCTCGGCCCTGACCTCCGCCAGCTCCGCCTTCTTCTGCGCAGTACCGGATTTCAGCTGCGAACTGGTGATCTCGTCATCGTTGAACATCACCATCAGATCGTCGAGCCGCTTCACGATCGCTGCCTCACGAGCCTTCAGGGAGTCGATATCTGCGATCTCTTCATCGCTGCCGAGGGTGATCGCCGCGTCCGCCCGCGACAAGCGCTCGAGGACAAGAGCCTCCACATACTCGTCCACAGGCTCCGCAACCCTCGCGAGATGCGCGGAGTGCTCGCAGCGGTAGGACCGTGTCGAGACAGAGCCCTTATTGGCCGAGATCGTGGTCATACGGCCGGGGCATCGGGACCTGCCGCAGCGGTAGACGCCGGAGCCCATCCAGCGCCGCTCGAATGTCACGTTCTTGGAACGCTCGGGATCGAGCAGCAGCGCTTCCACAGCCGTTAGCGTGTCGATGTCGAAGATCGGTTCCCAGTTGCCCTCGCCCACGATTTTCCCGTTGTGCTCCAACAGCCCGGCGTTCCGCTTCCGAAGCAACACCGCGCGGACCTGTTGCGCCGAGAACTTACCTCCCCGCGACGTCCGTAGCCCTGCCTCGTTCCATTCACGCGTGATCTGCCGAACGGATACACCTCGGAGTAACCGAACCGCGCCGTCGCGGACGGCATTCGCTTCGTTCTTCCGTAACTCCATTGCTCCGGCCTCCCAGCCGAACGGCCGAGGACCACCCAGATACTTACCGTCCAGCGCAGCTTGCCGCTTGGCGGCCTTCATGCGCTCGATCCCACGAGCAACCTCGTGCTGCGCAATCGCACCCTGCACCCTCGCGATCATTTGCCCCGTGGCCGTCGACAGATCGAGGATTCCCGCCTTCACGGTGTGAACCGTGACGCCGTGCCGCTCACACAGCTCGATGAACGACTCCAACTCGGCCGTTCGCCTCACGAGCCGATCGGTGTGCCAGACAAGCACTTTGGTGGCCTCCCCTGCCTCCAGCGCCTTGTTCATCGCGTCGAAGCCTTTGCGCGGCTTGCGAAGTGCATAGGCCGACGTGTCGTTGTCGTCGTAGATGGCCGCTACCGTCAAGCCCAACTCGGCCGCAAGCTTCTCGCAGTCCTCCCGCTGTCGTTCAACCCCAAGGCCAGCCCCCTCCTTATCCCTCGAAATTCGCACGTAGATGAACGCCGCATCCTGGGATGCCCTGTCTAGCTGCATGTTTAAAACAGTACCAACCGCAAGTTCGAGCCGGGTTTCATCGCCACCGACCTGTCGGCGCGTGCGGATGACGCTCGGCTGCTGGTCCCGCTGGACAAGGGCGTGGCCGCCATGGTGGCCGCGATCGAGCGTGAGCCGGTGCGCGCCCGCGTACCGGCATGGCCGTGGCGGGCGGTGGGTGCCGTGCTGCCGTGGCTGCCCCGGGGCGTCGTCGCGCGGGTGAGCTGATTCCGGCCGAGAGCGTGCCCGACGCGCAATCGCCTGCCGGGCGCCGGTGGACGATTACCCCTCGGGTAATCGACCGGACGCCCGGCCGTTCGGCAGGCTTGGGTCATGATCGATACCGAGGGCACGCAACTGTTCCACCAGACCATGCCGTTCACCGAGAAGCTGGGCGTCGAGGTGCTCGAGCAGCGCGCGGAGGTGGTGCGCAGCCGGTTGGCGTGGGCGCAGAGCCTGTGCACGCTGGGCGGCGTGCTGCACGGCGGCGTGCTGATGTCGCTGGCCGATGCCACCGGTGCGGTATGCGCGTATCTGAATCTGCCCGCGGACGGGCAGGGCACGACAACCGTGGAGTCGAAGACGAACTTCCTGCGCGCGGTGCGCTCCGGCTTCGCCACCGCGACCGCGCGTCCGCTGCACGCCGGGCGCACCTTCATCGTGGTCGAAACCGAGATCCGCGACGATGCCGATAGGCTCGTCGCGAAGGTGACCCAGACCCAGGCGGTGCGGTAGTGGCGAAGTTCAAAACGTGGGACGGGCTCGAGCTGAGCTACCGGGAATGGCCCGGCGACGGGATTCCGGTGGTGCTGCAGCACGGCATCGTGGCCGATACCAATGCCAACTGGATGAGCGTGGGCGTGGTGGCGGCGCTGCAGGCGGCTGGGCGGCGGGTGATCTCGCTCGACGCGCGCGGGCACGGCCGGTCCGACAAGCCGCATGATCCGGCCCGGTACTCCTGGTCGGCGATGGCCGCCGATGTGCGTGCGCTGTTCGACGAGTTGGGGCTGGATCGGCTGCACCTGGTCGGCTATTCGATGGGCGGCATCATCGCCCTGCTGGTCGCGGCCGCCGACGAGCGGGTGGCGCGGCTGGCGGTGGGCGGGATCGGTTGCGGCGTGGTCGATCTGGGCGGGATCGATCATCGGGTGATCACCGCCGAGCAGTTGGTCGGGGCCATGCGCGGCGAGGCGGCCGGGGTACCCCCGCCGGGTTCGATGTTCCGCTTCCTCGCCGAGGCGCTCGGGGCCGATCTCGAGGCCATCGCGGCGGTGGCGACCGGGCTGAACGAGGCGCCCATCGAGGATCTGTCCCGCATCGCCATGCCCACGCTCGTGCTCGCCGGTGCGGACGATCCGTATGCCGCCGAGCCCGAGCGGCTGGCCGCCGCACTGCCGGATGGTCGGTCGGTCGTGGTGCCGGGCGATCATCTGACCGCGGTCGCCGATCCCGGATTCCACACCGCCCTGGTGGATCACCTGCGCTGAACCGCGACTATCCGGCAGCGCCGACCCGCACCGCCACCCGCCCGACATTGCGGCGGGCCGCGACGAGGTCCATCGCCTCGGCGATGCGATCGAAGGGGAATACGGTGTGGCGAGGTCGAATCCGCCCCTGCGCCAGTAGATTCCACAGCTCGTCTCGATAGGCCCGCACGAGTTCGGGCCGTTCGCGACCGAGCAGCCCCATCGAGAACCCGGTGACGGTCTTCAATTCGGCGAGCAGACTGCCCGCGTCGACGCTGCCCCCGCCCGCGCTGTAGGCGACCAGGCGGCCGTGCGGCGCCAGGGATGCCACTCCGCGCTGCACGAAGTCGCCGCCCAGACCGTCCAGCACGACATCGAACCGCTCCGCGCCCAGCTGGTCGTAGGTACGGACCTCATCGGCGCCGCACTCCTCCAGGAAACGCGCCTTGTCCATCGAACCGGCCGCTGCCACCAGACGTTTCGCGCCGAATGCCCGGGCCAGTTGCACCGCCAGGTGGCCGCTGCCGCTGGCCGCCCCGGAGATCAGGATCGAGTCCCCGGCCCCGAACCGCCCGGCCCGCAGCGCGCCCAGGGCGACCAGTCCGCCACGAACGACGGCCAGGCCATCGGCCGGATCGACGCCCGCCGGGAGTTCGGCCACCAATTGCGGTAGCGCCAGCGCGAATTCGGCATAGGCACCCTCGAACACGATGCCGCCGACCGCCTTGCCGACCCAGCCCTCGTCGACGCCGGGTCCCACCGCGACGACCGTTCCGACCACCTCGGCGCCCGCGTCGGTGCCTCCCGAACGCAGCAGGCGCAGGAGTCCGAGGTGGACGCCGACCAGCTCGGTGCGGATGAGCAGTTGCCCCGCGCCGGGGGTGGGGCGGGCGGCCGCCACGATCTCCGGGGACGCGGAGAAATGAATCTTGTGCACCGAGGGCACCTTTCGACAGTCGATCGGGAGTGGGCGGGTTGCTTCCAGTGGGCTCAGCAACTGTTTCGTGGCAGCATGCGACCTCCTTCCGCTGAAACTTACATGGGATGTAACTTTATATTGAGACTACCTAGTGGGTCAAGGATAAATTTATGCCGGAGGTAAGATTCCTCCATGAGCACACCCCCGGGCCTGCGGGAGGCGAAGAAGCAGGAGACCCGCCAGGCGATCTCCGATCACGCCACCCGCCTGTTCATCGAGCGCGGCTTCGAGGCCACCACCATCGCGGAGGTGGCCGAGGCCGCGCGGGTCGCGAAGAAGACCGTGACGAATTACTTTCCGCGCAAGGAGGATCTCGCGATCGATATCCACGAGCGGTTCGTCGCCTGGCCCGCCGAGACGGTGGCGGCCCGGCCGGTGGGCGTCTCGGCACTGAGCGCGCTGCGCGCGGAATTTCACGCTGCGGCAACGCGGTTCGATGCGGTGGCCGGCTTCTCCGGCCCCGAGTTCTGCCGAATGATCGCCGACAGCCCGACCCTCACCGCCCGGCTGCGCGAACTGCACGACCTGCGCGAGGATGCCCTGGCCGAGGCGCTGCCCGGCGACGAGCTGACCCGCCGGGCCGCGGCCGCACAGCTGAATGCGGCCCTTCGTCTGCTGTTTCGGCGGGTGCTGGAGCTCACCGCGGCGGGACGATCCCGAAAGACCGTCGCGCGCACGGCGATCCAGGAGGCCGACCGGATCTTCGACCTGCTGGAACCCGCACTCGGTGATTACGCCGCGACCTGATTCACCGCCGCGACCAGTTCGGCCGCGCGTGGATCGATGTCACCCTCGACGATGTGGTTGGTGACATGGGCGAAGGCCAGGCCGCGCGCACACCCTCGAAACCCGCTGTCACCGTGCCGTCCATGGTCATGACGTCACGAAACACGATGGCGATCAGTCGTGATGGTGGGCATGGCCGGTCTCCGGGGAGCCGCCCATCATGCGCAGCATGCCGAGGCCGCCGGTGCGGACGAAGCGGATGACGAGTGCGGCCGCCAGCGCGAGGAAGACGATGTTCAGCCAGGTGGTGTAGTTCCAGCGAATGCCCTCGGCCATGACCATGGCGTGGCGCTGCTGTGGGATGAGATCCATTGCGCCGAACAGGATTTCTACCGCGTAGCCCGCACCTACCATGGCGACGTAGAAGGTGCCGAGGATGGTCAGCATCATGCGGATGCCGTAGTACTTGCGATAGATGTTGAGGATCGGGAGGATCAGCAGATCGGCGAAGATGAACGCGGTCACGCCGCCGAAGCTGATGCCGCCGTTCCACAACACGGCCGCCAGCGGGACGTTGCCGATCGAGCATACGAAGGCCGCGATCGCCACCAGCGGGCCGACGATCGGGCCCCAGATCGCCGACAACACCGGATGATCGGTCAGAAAGAAGTTCTGCCAGAACGAGTTCGGAACCCACGCCCCGATCGCACCCGCGATGAGCAGGCCGATGACCAGATCGCGCAGAATCGCCGCCCACTCCATGACGAAGACATGCGAGACCGCGGTGAAGCTGCGCCCCGACATGTCCATGGCCGCATGGCCTTCCATCGATCCGGCCAGTCCCCGATCGGCTTGCTCCCGCGCGGCCTCGATCACCCGCGATCGCACGAAGATCCGGAACAGCACCGCGATCAGCACGATCATGATCGGCCCGCCGACGAATTCGGCCGCGGTGAACTGCCAGCCCATCAGCAGCGCCAGGATGATGCCGAGTTCGACGACGAGATTGGTGGATCCGATCTCGAAGGCCATGGCCGCGGTGAAGTGCGCCCCCTTGCGAAACAGCGACCGCGCCAGCGCGACCGCCGCATACGAACACGACGACGAGGCCGCACCCAGTACCGACGCGATGGCCAGCGTGCGCGGGCGATCATCGCCCAGCAACCGCACGATCGTGGATTTGGACACCACGGCCTGCACCACCGCCGACAGCGCGAACCCGAGGATCAGCGCCCAGAGAATCTCCCAGGTCATCGACCCGGCCAACGCCAGCGCGTGCACGATCGACTTCACCGCGGCCTCCTCTCCCGTTCCGAGCCGCCCGAGCCGTCAAGGCGGCTTTCGCTACAGCGGTAGCCCGATCCCGAGCGGGAAAACCCACCCGAAGATCAGATGGATTTCAGGCGAGGGACGACAGCGGCGGCCCGGTCACCAGCACCGACCGCCGAATCCGCTCGTCGGCGGGCGCCTGCTGCTCCCTCTGGAAGAACTGGTCCATGACGGTGAAGCCCGCGAACCCGGCCTGCTCGGCAATGTGCGCGCTGTCGGCGAGCGTCCGTGCGATGCGCGCGGGATCGGCCGGAGTGGCGAAGTTCCAATAGTGCGAGCTCAGATCCATGACGCCTCACTTCCGGGTAGCAGGCGGGTATCGGACCGGCACATACCGTCCCGGCCCACCCTAACCCCGCCCGTCGAGTGATACTGGCGCGCATGGCGATCTCGATTGCGGACCGGCTGGCCATTCACGAACTGCTGGCATTGCACGGGCATCTCAGTGATGCGGGTGACTTCGAGCGGATGAGCGAGGTGTTCGTCGCAGATGTGGAGTACAACCTGACCGAGCTGGGCGGCGGGCTGGTGCGCGGGCGAGATGCCCTGCGCGATATGGCCCTCGAACTCGGTGACGGGAATCCGCTCGCGCATCATGTGACCAATGTCGTGGTCTCGGCGCTGGACGGCGATGCGGCGCTGGTGCATTCGAAGGGCCTGGGCATTGGGGCCGATGGCGCCGTCGCCAGCGTCACCTACGAGGACATCGTCCGCCGCACCCCCGACGGCTGGCGGATCACCCACCGCCGGGTGGTGCCGCGCCGGAGGCCGCTGACCCCCTGAGCCATACGAATTCCGCCCGGTGCACCAGCGCCCACTCGTGGATGTCGGGTGGCGATCGGGCGCGCACCGCCAATACATCACAAAACAATAACCAACGGTCGCTTCAGCGCGATGTGGCGAAGTTCTGCACCCAATACGGCGTGCCGTTTCTTCCCGGAGCGGAACCCACCCCGATATCCCGGAGTCTGCAATTCAGGATATTGGCGCGATGGCCCGCACTGCGCATCCACGCGGCCACGACTTCGGACGGACCGGACTGACCCGCGGCGATATTCTCCGCCCACATCCGCGCGCGATACCCGGCCGCCCGAATGCGATCACCCGGGCCGCCCCGCGACGAGTTGTGACTCAGGAAGCCCTTGGCCGCCATATCCTCTGCGTGCGCCTGCGCGGCCCGGGTGAGCCGGGGTTCGGCGCGGAGCGGGTCGCATCCCGCCTTCGCCCGTTCGGCATTGGTGAGCGTGACCACCCGATCGGCGACCGACCGCGCCTGTGGCGCCGCGGCGGCAGGAGGCGCCGAAAGAATGACACAAGCGACAAAAGCCATTAATCCGACACTGTACGATAATGATCTGTCGAAAGCTGAAGAAGAACGCATGAATTCCCCTTTACGAGCAGCATCACGGTTGGGTAACGGTAGCACTCTGACAAGACGGTGTGCAAGATCTACAAATGATCACTAAAACATTGTGCAAACCGTCCCGAGAGGCCCGCTGGCACCGTTACGATGTCGCCCATCCGGAAATAGTTGTTCCACCCGACCGCACATTCTCGATCTTGTCGTGCGCATATCGTTCCGGGCTTCTAATCGACTCGTTACGAAGGAAAAACAACCGATGGGAAAGCACAGCACGCGACCCAATCCGCTCTGTTCGATGCGGTTGGCCATGCTCTCGCTGACGGCGCTGGTCACGGCGGGCATCACCACCCAGCACGGTCCGGCTCCCTCGAATCAGGCCACGACCCTCACCGCGACCTGGTCCCAGCTGGACATCCCCGACCAAACCTCGATTCCGGCCCCCACCCCCACCGAGATGCCCAGGCGCGCAGCGGATCCGGTGGGCGACGCGGACACCGCTACCGCGCCTGCGCCCCCGAGCCGTCCCGGCTTACCCCTGCTGTCCGAGCCGAGGCCAGAGCCGCACGACGAACCCGCCACCACCGAGCGCCCGGCCCCGCGGCCCCACCACCGCCCCGCACCCGCCGCCCACGTCGACGTCCGGACACCCTCGGCGGCAACGGATCTCGGCTCCCTGCTGACCAGCCTGGGCGCGGCGCTCACCGCGGGAGCGACGGTGGCACGAGTCGTCGAGTCCGGCAGCGCCGCGACCGAGCCACCCCCGGCCGAGGAGACCGCCACCGCCGACTGCGCCGAGGCCGATGCCACCGCCGAAAACCCGCGCTCGGCAACCGATCTCGGCGCACTACTGGCCGACCTCGGCACCGCGGTACAGGCCGGAGCCGCGTTGACGAAGGTCCTGGAGTCCGGCAGCGCGACCCTCGACACCGGTAGCTCGCTCGCCGAGACCGGCAGCTCGGCACTCGGCCCGCTCGGCTCGCCGCTGGAGCCCGGCAGCGCGGCCCTCGGCCCGCTCGGCTCGCTCCTGACGTCCGGTAGCGCGGCTCTCGGCCCGATTGCCCCGCTGCTCGGTACCGGCAGCGCGACCCTCGCGCCGCTCAGCGCCGCGGCGGCGGCCTCCGCCTGATATCGCGAGGAGCGGCTCGGCCGCTCCTCATCCGGTCGTGACCTCGGCGAGCACACGGTCCATGACGCGCTCGGCCAGGCCGGCAATGGCGCACCGGCAGCGACATGTTCGCCAAACCGATGCTTCGGCGTTCCGCGCTGCTCACCCGACCGGCGGCGTCATGATATTGCGATGACCCGCTACGACTCGACCGGCCGCACCTACGCCCGCACCCGCCGCCCCGATCCGCGCATCGCCGCGCGGATCGAACACGCGCTGCGGGGTATGACCTCGATCGCGAACATCGGGGCGGGCACCGGATCCTATGAGCCGGAGCGCACCGTGGTGGCGGTGGAGCCGAGTCCGGTGATGCTCGCGCAGCGGCCGCCGGGCGCGGCCGCGGCGGTCCGCGGCGTCGCCGAACACCTTCCGCTGCAATCGGTTTCGGTCGATGCCGCGCTAGCGGTGCTCACCGTGCAGCACTGGAGCGATCTCGATCGCGGGCTGGCGGAGATGAAACGGATCGCCCGCCGCCGTGTGGTCGTGCTGACCTGGGATGATCGCGTCTTCCGGGAATTCTGGCTGCTGCGTGAATATCTGCCCGCCGCGGCCGAGACCGACGCCATGCTGGCCGTGCCACTGGACGAACTCGTCGAACGCCTCGGCGATGTCGTCGTCAGCGAGGTCGCGGTCCCGCACGATTGTGCCGACGGCTTCGGCGGCGCCTTCTGGCGTCGCCCGCATGCCTATCTCGACCCGACCGTCCGCGCGGGGATGTCGATGCTCGCCCTGACCCCGGAAGCCGAACTGCGCGAAGGGCTTTCCCGGCTGCGCGCCGATCTCGACAGCGGCGCCTGGGCGGACCGCCATCCGGAACTGCTCGGCCGCGCCACGCTGGATCTGGGATACCGCCTGCTCACCGTGCAGCTGTGAACCTCGGTACCACAGCCGCATCGGCACCGGCCGCGCGCCGCCCAGCCGATGCGGCAGCGGGGTACGCACCACGACGCGGGCGAGGTTGCCCGACACCATGATGATCACGCCGACCGCCGCGGTGAACACCACCACGCTGGTGACGAACATGCCCTCGGTGTAGCGGTGGATGTCGGCCTGGACGGTACCGGCCGGGGCCGTGGTCGGGATCGCGGCCACGATGGGGGCCAGTGTGCTCAGCCCCAACGCGTAACCCACCTGTGCCACACCGAATTTCGCCGCCGCCACCGCCCCGGCCGCATTGGGCGGCACCGCCGACATGATCAGCACCGACTGCGCGTTCTGCGCCCACATCAGGCCGAATCCGATCAACGCCCCCGCCGCCGCGTACAGCCACAGCTCGGTCCGCTCGGCGACGAAGATCAGCGTCAGCGAGCCGAGCCCACAGCACACCAGTCCCGAGGCCAGCACCGCGCGCGTCGTGGTCCCGGCCTCTTGCGCCTGCCCCGCCAGCACCGCGCCGAGCAGCATGCCCAGCGACAGCGGCACCACGGCCAGGGCCACCGGCAGCACCGGACCGGCCACATAGTCGGCCAGCAGCACCGCGGTCTGGCACAGATACACCGCCTCGGCGAAGGCGAAAACCACCCCGGCCAGGCACGCAGCCACGAAGGGCAGCGAATCCAGCAGTGCCACCGGGAAGGCGGGCCGCCCGCGGCGACGCTCCCAGCGCACGAATACCGCACCCGCCAGCACGGCGAAGGCCAGCGTGCCGAATACGCCCGGACTGTCCCACCGATAGTCGACCGAGCGCCCGATGGCGATCAGCGCCGCGACGAGCGCGACCGATCCGAACAGCGCTCCGCCCACATCGAAGCGCCGCGGACCGACGGGGCGGTGGTCGGGAACCGCGAGCCAGGCCAGCGTCACCAGCCCCAGCACGAGCCACGCCAGCATCAGATAACCATTGCGCCACGGGGTTTGGGTGCTGAGCACCTGCAACCCGACGCCACCGGCCAGCACCCCGACGGCCTGGATGCCCAGCCACAGCCCGAACACCCACGGTAGTTCGTGGCGGAAGTACAGCGCGGGCACCAGCGCCAGCGCCGTGCCGACCGCGGCGGCCACCCCCGCTCCGGTGAGCACCCGGCCGAGCAGGAATACCCCGGCATCGGGCGCATAGGCGGTGAGCATGCTGCCGAATGCCACCGCCAGTCCGCCGCACAGCAGCACCCGCCGCCGCCCCGTCCGGTCGCCGATCATGCCCACGGCCAGGATGCAGGCCGCCGATGCGAGGGCCCCGATACCGGCGGCCGTCGCCGCGACACCGGGGCCCATGTCGAATTCCTGCCGCGCCTGCGGTAGCGCTATCGAATGCACCGCTGTATCAATGCCTTGCACACACGACAGCAGGGCGATGGTCACCAGCGCGAGGGTGCGACGCTCCCGTCGCGCTCGCACCGGAACCGGCCAGAACTGCAGCGTCGGTGTTTCGAACGTCGTCACACGCACCCCTTCTGCGAGAAATCACCGGTATTGCCGACATATTGCCCAGCTCGGTGCGGATTTCTCGACAGGCGCGTGGGGCGCGTCGGGAATGATGCGAAGAATTGTCGTCAGCGTGGCTTCAGACGCCCCGCCGCGACCAGGACCCGAAACGCCGCGGCCTTGCGCTCGCAATCGGTGACGGTGCAGTCCAGATGCTGCTGCATGGTGCGATGCGCCTCCGGTATCGCCAGCGGATGATCCGGTGCGGAATGCGGCTCGGCGGCGGGCGGCAGCGACGCCGGGACCAGGGCCTCGGCGAGAAGGCGCTGCCGGATCTCGGCCACCGTGCGCCCGTGTGGGATTCGCTGCGGGCGCACGCCGAGCACCACGGCCGTCATCATGCCGACCATCACCATCGTGGCCGCGAAAACCTGCCAGCCGCCCATCATCTCACCTCCGCCGCGGTGAAATCGAAGGGATCGGGGACATCGTGCGGATAGCTGTTCATGACTCTCTCGTCGATTCCGAACTACCTTTGTGAACTACTTTCTGACAACGGACATCACGTATAGCTGGGCGCGGCGAGGTGAACCGAGACGTCGTTGTGACCGACCCGCGCGGCGAGCAGCCGTCCGGCGACATACGCCGCCGCGGCCTCGTCGGCGGTCCACACACTGGCGCACGGACCGCACCCCTCGTTGGCGGCGGTGACGGCGGCCGCGGCGTCGTCGACCCGCACGACCGGCAGCACCGGCCCGAGGGTCTGCTGGGTCAGCACCCGCATCGGCGGCCGCACCTCGGCGAGCACGGTCGGCGCGAACACGTGTCCGGCCCCGTCGCCGCCGACGCACAGCGTGGCACCGTGCGCCACCGCGTCGCGCACCTGCTCGCGCAGATGGCGCACGTGCGCGGCCGAGGTGAGCACGTCCACACCGGGATCGTCCGGATCGGCGGCGGCAAAGGCGGTGACCTCGGTGACCAGCCGATCTACGAACGCGTCGTAGACCGGTGATTCGACGAAGACGCGCTCGATGCTGTGGCAGTTCTGTCCGGATTCGGCCAGTCCGCCCAGGGCGATTCCGACCGCCGCATGATCGAGATCGGCATCCGCCAGCACGATTGCTGAAGATTTGCCGCCCAATTCGAGCCGACACGGAATGAGCCGCGCGGCCGCGCGCAGCGCCACCACCTTGCCGGTCTCCGGCGAACCGGTGAAATGCACCGCGTCGACGGTGTCCACCATCGCGGGACCGGCCTCGGGGCCGACCGCGAACTCCAGCACCGGCGGCGCACCGACATCGGCCCAGCCGGTGACGATGGCGCGCGCGGTCAGTGGCGTCGCCGAGGCGGGCCGCAGCAGCACCGCCGATCCAGACAGCAGCGCGGGCACCGCGTCGAACAGCATCGCCGCCAGCGGATAGGTCCATCCGGCGAGCACGCCGACCACCGCGCACGGGCGGTATCCGACGGCCAGGGGCAGTGCGACATTCGGGACGCCCTGCGGCCGTGACCGCTGCATGTCGAGGAAGACCGCGCCGTGGGTGCGGTAGTAGTCGAGGGCGTCCATGCCGAGCCGGAATTCGCGCACCGCGGCAGATACCGACTTGCCGGTTTCATCGGCCAGCAGTTCCACCAGGCTGTCCCGGTTGTCCAGCAGCCAATCCCGGAATCGGGTCATCCAGTGCACCCGCCCGACGACACCCAGTGAGCGCCACTGCCATTGGTCCGCCCGTAGCCGGTCGACGAGGGTGTACACCGCCGCGGCGGTGTCCGTCGGCACGGTGCCCAGCAGGCGGCCGTCGGCGGGCGCGGTGACGGTGATCCAGGCGGTGCTGGCGGGATTCGATCGAGCGGAAAGCATTCGGTGGCTCACTCCGGCGCATCGTCGATGATGGGGCCGCACCGCGATCGCGCAGCACTCGGGCCAAGTGGACGAACGCCCGGGTCGGAAAGGTGCGCCGATCGCGATGCGGCATGGAGAAACCGTATGGCTAACACCGTCGTCCAACCAGCACGCATTGGGCCACAAATCGGCGAATATGGGACGCGCGAGCGTGGGATTCTGCGACGATTTTCCTGTGGACGATGACAGGGCAACGGACGAGCCACTCCGACTCCGCTCCACCAACGGCGCCGCCTTGCTGGCGGACTTCGCCGAATCCCGCGGCGTGCCGATGCCGGATATCCTGCGCGGCACCGGGATCACCGAGTCCCAGCTGCGAGATCCCACCGCCGAGATGACCCTGGAGCAGGAGATCACCCTGACCCGCAATGTCGTGCGCGGCGTCCACGACGAACCGGGCCTGGGGCTGATGGCGGGATTGCTCTGCCACGCACCGAACTTCGGCGTCCTCGGCTTCGCCATCATGAGCTGTGCGACGCTGCGGCAGGCGGCCGAGGTCGGGCTGCGTTACGCCGATCTGGCCTCCACCCTGGGCAGGCACTGGATGGAGGACCGCGGCGACGAGGTGTGGATTCTGCGCGACGACCGCTTCGTTCCGGAGGATCTGCGCCGGTTCGTCCTCGAACGCGATGTGGCCGCGGTCGGGACCGTGCAGCAGGACGTACTGCCGATGCGGGTGCCCACCATGCGGGTCGAACTGGCCCTGCCCGCGCATCCGATCTACGAGATGTTCGGCACGCTGCTCGGTGTCGACTCGATCGTGTTCGACGCCGAGCGCTCCTGCATGGTGTGGCAGGCGAGTACGCTGGATATGCCGCTGCCCCAGGCGAATCCGGCCACCCAGCGCTATTACGAACAGCAGTGCGCGGATCTGATCCAGCGCCGCCGCGGCCGCGCGGGCATCAGCGGCCGGGTACGGCAGCTGCTCATCCGCCGCGGCGGGCTGGCCGACCAGACCCGCATCGCCGCCGATCTCGATGTCAGCGTCCGCACGCTGCGGCGGCGGCTCGCCGACGAGGGCACCACGTTCCGGGAGCTGAGCACCGAGACGGTCGGCATGCTCGCCGAGGAGTTGCTGCTGGCCGGGCTCACGGTCGAACATGTCGCCGATCGCCTCGGCTACTCCAGCGTCTCGGCGTTCACCTCCGCCTTCCGATCCTGGAAGGGCCAGTCGCCCGGACAGTTCGCCCGCGCCAACCGCGGCCGTGTCACCGTCCGGGTGTGACCATGACCCGCCCCTGCCCCGGTGACTGCGGGGCCCGGCCCCGTTCCACCACGGGCGCCGCCCTGCTCACCAACTTCGCGACCGGTCGCGGCATGGCGCTGGCGGACATCCTGCGCGACACCGGGATTCGCGAGGAGCAGCTGCGCGATCCCAGCGCCGAGGTCACTCTCGACCAGGAGTTGGCGCTGACCCGCAATGTGGTCGGCGAGGTCGGCGACGAGCCGGGGTTGGGGCTGATGGCGGGCCTGCTGTGCCATCCGCCCAGCCTCGGCGTGCTGGGCTTCGCGGTGATGAGCTCCTCGACGCTGCGCCATGCGCTGGAGATCGCGGTTCGCCATGCCGATCTGCTGTTCACCTGCGCGCACTTCAACCTGCACGACCACGGCGACGAGATCTGGCTGCTTCGCGACGACCACAACGTGCCGCGGGCGCTCAAACGTTTCGTGCTCGAGCGCGATATCGCGGCGCTCACCACCATTCAGCAGGATCTGATCCAGATCAAGGTGCCGACCGCGCGGGTGGAGGTGGCGCTGGAGCCGCATCCGGTGTACGAGATGTTCGCCGCCCTGTTCGGGGCGGAACGGGTGGTGTTCTCCGCACCGGAAACGGTGCTGGGCTGGCCCAGCACCGCGCTGGAAAACCCACTGCCGCTGGCGAATCCGGCCACGGTGCGGTACTACGAACAGCAGTGCGCCGACCTGGTCCAGCGCCGCCGCGACCGGGGCGGGGTGAGCGGGCAGGTGCGCGAGCTGCTGATCCGTTGCGGGCGGATCACCGATCAGGGGCGGATCGCGGCCGAATTGGGTCTGAGCGTGCGCACGCTGCGGCGGCGGCTCGCCGATGAGGGCACCACCTTTCGCGAGCTGAATCTCGAGACCGTCGGCGTGCTCGCCGAGGAGCTGCTGATGGCCGGGCTGACCGTGGAACAGGTCGCCGACCGGCTGGGCTACTCCAGCGTCTCCGCGTTCACCGCCGCCTTCCGATCCTGGAAGGGCCAGTCGCCCGGGCAGTTCGCCCGGGCCAATCGCGGCCGGGTCGCCGTACGGGTCTAGCGCCGCGCTACGCGTGGCTGAGTCGCGCCACGCCCGAACCGTCCTATTCTTCGGCTATGGCAACCAGCAATAGTGTTTACGAGGGTCCGCTGCATCGGCTGGCCCGTAGCGCGTGGCAGTCATTGCTGGTCATCGGCATCCTGTCGGTGATCGTCGGCATCGTGGTGCTCGTCTGGCCGGGGCCGACACTGGTGGTGGCGGGCATTCTGTTCGGGATCTACCTGCTGGTCTCGGGCATCCTGCAGTTGGTCGCGGCCTTCGGGCCGCATGTGAGCACGGGCTGGCGGGTGTTGTCGCTCATCAGCGGTGTGCTGTCGTTCATCCTGGCGTTCTTCTGCTTCCGCAGTATCGGCGACGCGGTGGTGCTGCTGGCGCTGTGGATCGGGATCAGCTGGATGTTCCGCGGGATCGCGGGCCTGGTGGCGGGCATCGAGGCACCGCCGGGGCTGCCGGGCCGAGGCTGGTCGATCTTCTTCGGCATCGTGCTGATCCTCGGCGGCATCGCGCTGTTCACGTGGCCGATCCATTCCATCGCGACGCTGACGCTCGTGGTGGGCTGGTGGTTGATCTTCATCGGCATCATGGACGTCGTCTACGCCTTCGGCGTGCGCTCGGCCGCGAAGAACTCTCCCGGTCAGCTCTGAGACCGACGACCGTGGCCCGGACGAATCCGTCCGGGCCACGGTCGTTTTCAGGCGCGATTCGCGCGCTCGGCTCTGATCGCCCAGCCCACGACCGCCAGCCCGACCACCCCGATGATCCACGACGACCAGACCGGCGCGCCGTAGTGGATGAGAATTCCGGACACCCCGAACGAGTGCTGCCACAACGCCTCGGTCAGGGCCGATCCGAAGCCCTGGACCAGCAGAATCAGCCCCACGGTCCACAATACGGCCTGTTCCTGTTTGCCCCTGTCCGCCACGGTCGTCCCTTCTTCCAATCGCGTTCCGTCGAAACGATTCTGGAAGATGCGTCCCGCTTCGAACATCGCCCTGGGAGCTGGATCGACCTCATCCTTTCCACCGACCCGCGGACGATCACGCGGGTCGGTGGGGCGCGGGCGGATCATCCTCCAGGATGATCTCGGGGTAGGACACCCGCGTCCCGGGCGAACAGGGCGGCCTGCCACGCCCGAGCCACGAGCACTCGGCGTGGCGTGTCACAGTGCGGCCACGAACCCACTGAACACCCCGGCCACCCCTGTTACCTTCGGTATGCCCGATTCGGCCCGCCACAAGGAGCATTCGTCATGGGCAGCATCATCGTGATGATCGTCATCGGCCTCATAGCAGGCGCGATCGCCCGCCTACTGGTCCCCGGCAAGGAAAATTTCGGCATCCTCTGGACCATCGTCCTCGGCATCGTAGGCGGCTACGTCGGCGGCACCCTGGCCAGCCTCGTCTTCGCCCCCCACAAATTCGACATCCGCCCCCCGGTCGAACACGCCATCCTCGGCGCAATAGTCGGCTCCGTCATCCTCCTGGTCATCTACAAGTTCATCCGCGCCCGGATCTGACACCCTCCCCACGCCCTACGGGCGCAGCGTCACCCTCCCCACGGGCACCGTGCGCCCACCGACGTCCCACCAACCAGGTCGCCACCTCTCGACCAACGCAGCTCCGCCGACTACACCCACCAGCGCAGCACCGACTACACCCACCAGCTATACCCACCAGCTACACCCACCAGCGCAGCACCAGCTACACCCACCAACGCAGCACCAGCTACACCCACCAACGCAGCACCAGCTACACCCACCAACGCAGCACCAGCTACACCCACCAACGCAGCACCAGCTACACCCACCAACGCAGCACCAGCTATACCCACCAGTGCAGCACCGGTTATACCCACGGGCGCAGCGCAGCCACCCCTGTCCCCCGCCGAGGCCGCTTGCGGCCGAGGCGGGGGTGTCGGTCAGCCGAGGTGGCGTTTGCCGTGGAGGATTGTCATTGTTTTCGCTATCAGGGCATCGGTTTTGGCGGTGCGGTCGAAGGTGGCCAGTTGCATCGGTGGGGCGAAGCGTTGGCGGGCGACGGCGTGGGCATAGGTGAATTCGCGAAGGCCGTCGGGGCCGTGGATGCGGCCGAAGCCGGAGGCGCCTACGCCGCCGAAGGGGAGGGATGGGATTTGCGGGAAGTTGAAAACCGCGTTGACGCTGACCATTCCGGTGCGTAGGCGGTGGGCGAGGTCGCGGCCGCGGGACTTCGAGTACACCGCGGCGGACAGGCCGTAACGGCTGGCGTTGGCGCGGTCGATCGCGGCGTCCATATCGTCGACGGGGGCCACGGTCAGGGTGGGGCCGAAGGTTTCCTCGGTCACGGCCAGCGCGTCCTCGGGCACGTCGACCAGTACGGTGGGCTGCACCACCTGCCCGCTGATCTCGCCCACGCCGCCGGTGAGCACCCGGCCGCCGCGCACGATCGCGTCCTCGAGGTGGCGGCAGATCACCTCGACCTGGCGCGGCATGGTGATGGGCCCGATCTTTGCCCCGTCGTCGATCCCGGCCCGCAGCGCTCGCGCCCGCGTCACCAGCCGCTCCAGAAACGGCTCGAAGACCGAGCGGTGCACATACACCCGTTCGGTACCGATGCAGGACTGCCCGGCATTGGCCATCCCGGCCCAGACCGCACCCTCCACGGCCGCGTCCAGATCCGCGTCGGCGTCGACGATCAGCACATCCTTGCCGCCGCATTCGGCCACCATCGGGGTCAGTGTCTCCGCGCACACCGCCATCACCCGCTTGGCGGTCTCGGTGGATCCGGTGAACGCGATCTTGTCCACCCCGGCCCGGCACAGCGCCGCGCCGGTGCTCCCGTCGCCGGTGAGCAGTTGCAGCACAGGCTGTTCCGGCACCACCTCGCCGAACATGTCCACCAGCCAGGCCCCCACGCCCGGGCTGTACTCACTCGGCTTGAACACCACCGCGTTTCCCGCCGCCAGCGCATAGACGATCGAACCCAGCGGCGTGAACACCGGATAGTTCCACGGACCGATCACCCCGACCACGCCCAGCGGCTTGTACTCCACCGACGCGGCGTGATTGAAGCTCAACAGCCCCACCCGGGACCTCCTGCGCCCCAGCACCTTCGCGGCATTGCGCCCGGCCCACTTCAAGTGATCCAGCACCAGCGCCGACTCCAGCACGGCATCGGAATACGGCTTGCCGGTCTCGTCGTGCACGACCGCACCCAACTGCCCCATCCGCCGAGCGATCACCCCCGCGAACCGGGAAAGCCGTTCGGCGCGTTCGCGATAGCCGAGCTCCGACCACCAGCCGAACGCCGCGCGGGCGCGCTCGACCGCAGCGACGGCATCGGTACGGGTGTGGACGGGATAGGTGCCGACCAGATCGCCGGTACCCGGATTGCGCACCTCGAACACGGACGCCGAAGCGGCGGAGTGGATTTCGCTGGTCGCGGTCATCGGCTGCTCTCCTTCGCGGCGGGAACGACCACGGCGCCCGCGCCGCGGCCACGGATCAGGTCGGCGGCCTTCTCGCCGATCATCACGACGGGGGCATTGGTGTTGCCGCGCACGATGCGCGGCATGATCGAGGCGTCCACCACGCGCAGGCCCTCGACCCCGCGTACGCGCAGCTCCGGATCCACCACCGCCATCGCACCGGCGCCCATGGCGCAGGTGCCGACCGGATGGAACAGCGTCTGGGTCCAGCGTTCGACATGGGCGCGCAGCCCGTCCTCGTCGAGCGTGTCGACCGCCTCCGGAAGATACGGGCGGCCAAGGTATTTCGCGATCGGCGGCTGTCGGACGATATCGAGAAGCAGCCCGATCCCGGCCAGCAGCGCGTCCATATCGCGCGGATCGGACAGATAGGCCGGATCGATCTCCGGCTTCCACAGCGGATCGGCCGACCGCAGCCGCAGCCGCCCCCGGCTGTGCACCTCGACCAGCGTCGGCCCCGCGGTGAACATCGGGGCCAGGCTCTCGTGCAATCCGTTGTCGTAGAACGCCGTCGGCGCCACGTGATACTGCATATCCGGGGCGGTCAGCTCCGGGCGGGTCCGGACGAATCCGCCGCCCTCCCCGATATTGGACGCCAGCGGTCCCCGCCCCAGCGCCTGCCACTGCGCCAGCCGCAGCGGGGTCTCGAACTGCGCCAGATCCGAGGTGTCGCGGGTGTGCCACAGTATGGGTGTGGCCGGATGATCGTGCAGATTCTCCCCTACGCCGGGTAGATCGGCGACCACATCGATGCCGTGCTCACGCAGGTGCTCCGCCGGGCCGACACCCGAAAGCATCAGCAGCTGCGGCGAATTGACCGTACCGCCGCACAGCAGCACCTCAGCGGTCGCGTAGACCGTGCGCTCCCGCCCGCCGGACAGATGGTCGACCCCGATCGCGCGGGTGCCGTCGAAGCGGACCCGGGTGGCGTGCGCGCCCGTGCGCACGCTCAGATTGGGCCGCGACAGCACCGGACGCAGATAGCCGTCCGCGGTCGACCAGCGCCGACCGCGCCGATGCGTCACCTGATAGCGGCCGACCCCGTCCTGTTCGGCGGCGTTGAAGTCGTCGGTGCGCGCCAGCCCCGCCGCGACCGCGGCCGCCACCCACGCATCGGTGAGTTCGTGTGTGTAGCGCGGGTTTTCGACATGCAGCGGCCCGTCGGTGCCGTGATAGGGCGATCGCAGCCCGGTATTGGTCTCCGATTTCACGAAGTACGGCAGCACATCCTCGTAACTCCAGCCGACCGCGCCGAAATCCCGCCGCCAGCCGTCGTAGTCGACGCGATTGCCGCGGATGTAGATCATGGCGTTCATCGATGAGCAGCCGCCCAGCGCCCGCATCCGCGGCCAGTAGGCGCGCTGCCCGCCCAGTCGCCGCTGCGGCACCGTCTCGTAGCGCCAATCCCATTGCGTGCGGATCAGTTTGCCCCAGGCGGCCGGAATATGAATCTCATCGGCATCGTCGGCGGGCCCCGCCTCGAGCAGCGCGACGGTGACCGCCGGATCCTCGGTGAGCCGGTTGGCGAGAACGCAGCCCGCGCTGCCCGCCCCCACGATGACGTAATCGAACGATTCCCGGTCGGTCATGACGACCTCCAAATACGAACCGGTGGCGGAATACCCCACCCATTGTCACGCCCGGGCCGGGACGATTCGCTCGATTCGTCAGATCCCCAGGGCCGGAAGGTCACCCGGCGCGGCGCCGTGCGCGTGGAAATGCTCGGCGGCGACCTCCACGAACAGCGCCTCGGCCCGCGCGGCGACCCGGCCGTCGAGCTCGAGGACGGCGCTGATGTGCAGCTTGCGGCCATCGCGGCGGTCCAGCCGCGACCGTACGGTCAGCTCGCGCCCGAGCGGAACCGGCTGGGCGAAGGACACATTCAGCTGCGCGGTGACCGCGGGCAGCCGCAGCGGCAGCAGGGCGGTTCCGGCGGCCTCGTCCAGGATGGCGGCGACCGCACCGCCGTGGGCCAGGCCGGGCGCTCCCTCGTGCCGCCGGTCCAGGCTCAGCACGCCGCGAATCCCATCACCGTCACGGACGAATTCGATGCCGAGACCGGACGCGTTGGCCGGACCGCAGCCCAGGCAGTGGGGCTGATGGTGCGGCAGCAGCGAGGTCATACGGTCCTCCGGATCGGGAAACGTTCGTTGCTCGAACGTAGGATCGCGCGACCGGCGGTGTCAATGCCGATATCAGCGGCAGATCGCGGAATGCGAGTTGCCGCCGACCAGCGGTAGCAGGCCGCGCGGCAACAGGATCCCGTACAGCGAGACGTCCAGGCTGCACGCGTAGGCGGAGGTGTAGGCGCCGTCCTGATTGGCGCGGCCGATATCGGCGAGCAGGGCGGGCACATCGACCGCCGCCCGCTCGAACCGCTCGCCATTGTCGAGCAGCAGGGTGAGCGCGTCGCGCACGGAGGTCTGCGCGGCGATCAGCGATGGGCGGATGCGGGTGGTGAGATCCAGCAGCACCGCGGTGTCGGCCGCCAGCCGCGTCGTCGACGCCTGCAGCGACTGTCCCTGCTCGTACAGCCCGGCGATCAGGGCGCGGGTCTGGGTGACCAGCGTCTCGAGTTCCGCGCCGCGAGCGGCCAGCCCGCTCATGATGCCGCTGAGATTGGTGATCACCTCGGCGAGGATCGCGTCGCGGCGATGGAAGTCGACGGCGAGATCGGCGGCCTGGGTGATGAACGCCGCCAGCGAGACTCGATCGCCCTGCAGCGCCTGAACCAGGGTGCCCGACAGCCGGTTCACCTGGTCGGGCGAGAGCACCTCGAACAGCGGCGCGAAGCCGTTGAGCAGCCCCGAGATATCGAACGACGGCTCGGTCCGCTCCAGCGGGATGGCCGCGCCGCTCGCCAGCGGCCGGGCGTCACCGGCCGCGCCGGGCGCCAGCGCCAGATAGCGCTGGCCGAGCAGATTCTGATAGCGCACCAGGGCCTTGGTATCGGTGTAGAGCGTCTGGTTGCGTTGCACGGCGAACGACACCCGCGCGACATGCTTGCCCGAAACCGGATCGCGGGCCAGCTCGATGCCGGTCACCTTGCCCACCCGCACCCCGGCCATCCGGACGTCGTCGTCCGCCCGCAGGCCGAGCACATTCGAGAACGTCGCCGAATATCGCACGGTCGGGCCCGCGACATCGTGCGCCAGGCTGTTCCACATCATGATCGTCACCAGCAGCGACACCAGCGCGAACGCACCGAATCCCAGAACGCGGGAGTACAGCCGCACGCACGCCTCCTAGGCATCGGCAGTCGACGAGTTGTGTGCAATCGGGCAGCTACCGGAAGCGCACTGTAGCGGCCGTGACGCGACACCCCTGGGCGCCACGCCGTGCCCACGGAATCGGGGGCTCGAATCGATTCACTTCGGAAGTATCGGGCAGCCATAGTCGAGTCCATGCCCCACCCGAACAGCCCCCGCTTCGCCCGCATCGTGGCCGCGAGCGTGGCGGGGACGACCATCGAGTTCTACGACTTCTTCCTCTACGGCCTGGCCGCCGCGCTCGTCTTCGACAAGACGTTTTTCCCGAGTCAAGACCCGCTGACCGGCGTGTTGCTGGCGATGGTGACCTATGCCGTCGGTTTCGCCGCCCGCCCGCTGGGCGGGGTGCTGTTCGGCCATCTCGGCGACCGGGTCGGCCGCCGCCGCACGCTGTCGCTGAGCCTGATCGTGATGGGCGCGGCCACCGTGGCGATCGGGCTGGTCCCCGGCTACGCCACCATCGGCGTGGCCGCGCCGGTCCTGCTGGTCGTGCTGCGGCTGATCCAGGGGCTGGCGCTGGGCGGGGAATGGGGCGGGGCGGTGCTGCTGGTGGCCGAGCACGGCTCGCCGCGGCACCGCGGATTCTGGAGCAGCTGGCCGCAAACCGGTGGGCCGCTGGGCAATCTGATCGCCACCGGTGTCCTGGCCGCGCTCGGGCGGATGGTCACCGGCGATCAGTTCCAGGACTGGGCCTGGCGGATTCCGTTTCTGCTGTCGATAGTCCTTGTCGCCGTGGGCCTCTGGCTGCGCCACGCGGTCGAGGAGTCACCGCTGTTCGTCGAGGCGTCCCGGCGTGCCGAGAACGGGCGCGCCCCCCTGCGAATCGTGCTGGCGCACCATCACAAACAGGTGCTCATGGCCGCGCTGGCCGATGTCGGTGAGAAGGCCACGTACTACACCTTCAACATCTACCTGCTGGCCTATCTCACCAAGATCGTGCACGTGCCCAGATCGACCGCGCTGAGCGCGATTACCGTCGCCTCGGTCAGCCAAGCCGTAGCAATCGTGCTCGGCGGGGCACTGGCCGACCGGTACGGCCGGCGGATCTCGAGTATCGTGCTGGCCGTGTTGATCGCCATCTGGGCGCTGGTCGCCCTCCCGTGGGTGGACACCGGCCGATTCGCGGCGATCCTGGTCGTGATCGGCGTCGGCCTCACCCTGCACGGCCTGCTCACCGGTGCGCAGGCGCCCTTCTTCGCCGAACTGTTCCCCAGCGCCGTCCGCTATACCGGAGCGTCCCTGGGCTATCAGCTGGCGACCGTGGTCGGCGGCTCGGTCGCGCCGATCGTGGGCATCGCCCTGCTGCAACGATATCCGTCGACGCGGCCGGTCGCGCTGCTGCTGTGCCTGATGCTGGCCGCGACGGTGACCGCTTTCGTCTGGGCCGGTGAGACGCGATCGCGAGATCTGCGCAGCATTCCCGGCGCCGCTGCGATGGCGGTGCGGTCATGAGCCGTCCCGTCCTGGCCGTGGATCTCGGGAAGACCAACTGCCGCAGCTCGTTGCGCATCGACGGGCGCGAGGTGCGCACCACCAAGGCGGCCGGGACCCGCGGACTCGCCGACGCCGACGGCGGCCCGGCGGCCTATCGCGCGATTCGGCGGATCGTCGACGAAACCAACGACTTCCCAAAGCCTTTCGATGTGTCGATCGGCGCCGCCGGGGCCTGGTCGGCGCCCACTGCCGCGGCCGAACTCGCCGACCGGCTGGCCGAACTGCCCGATGTCGCCGCGGTGGCGGTGACCTCCGACGCGGTCACCGCGCACGTCGGGGCGCTGGGCGGCAATCCGGGCGTGGTGCTCAGCATCGGCACCGGCGTGGTCGCGACGGCCGTCGACGAGGGCGGCGAACTCGTCCGGATCGATGGCTGGGGTCCGCTGCTCGGCGACGAGGGCGGCGGCGCGTGGATCGGTCTGATGGGCCTGCGCGCGGCGCTGCGGGCGTTCGACGGACGCGGACCGCGGACCGCGCTGGCCGAGGAGGCGGTGGAGGAATACGGCGTCCCCCTCTCGGACCTGCCCTACTACCTGGGCCGCCACGACAATCCCCCGCTGCTCACCGCCCGCTTCGCCCCCGTGGTCGCCCTCGCCGCGGAGACCGACCCCGTCGCGGCCGAGATCATGGCCGAGGCCGCCCGCGCCCTGGCCGCGACGGCGCTCGCGGCGGCCGCGCGCTCGGGGCTGCGAGCACCGGTTCCCTGTGCGATCATCGGCGGGCTGATCAACCTCGGTGCCGCCCTGCTGGATCCGCTCGACGCGGCCATCGCGCACCGCATCGAGCGCCGGACCCCGCTGGGCGGGTCGATCGATGGAGCCGCCCTGTTGGCCGCCGACACCGCAACCGCAGTGGAGAAATTGGTGATTCGCCGTGCTGAAAATTATTGACAGAAGTGATGTGTCAATTGAGAATTCCTTAACAGCCGTCCCGCAGCCCGCCCTCGGGGAGCCACGATGAACGCACTGAACGTCGGTGTCATCGTCGTCTACCTCGCCGTCGTGGCCTGGGTGGGCCTGCGCCGCTCCGGGCGGCAGCGCTCCAGCGGCGACTATTTCGTCGGCGAGGGCAAGATGCCCTGGTGGGCCGTGTGCTTCTCGGTGGTGGCCACCGAGACCAGCGTGCTCACCGTCATCTCCATCCCCGGCGGCGCCTACACCGATCAGGCCTTCGGCAATGTCGAGCTGGCGCTGGGCTACATCATCGGTCGCACGGTCGTGGCCTTCGCGCTGATCCCGCTGTACAAGCGGGGCGGCTTCGTCAGCGCCTACCAGTATCTGCAGGAGCGCTTCGGCCGCTATCTGCAGGGCGTCGCGTCGGTGACGTTCGTCTTCACCCGCCTGCTGGCCGAGGGGGTGCGGCTGTTCGCCGCCGCGATCCCGCTGCAACTGCTGCTCGGCGAATTCGGCCTGAAGCTGGGCTACGACGTCATCATCGTGCTCATGACGCTGGTCACCGTCGTCTACACCTACCTCGGCGGCATCAAGGCGGTCATCTGGACCGATGCCATTCAGATGGGCCTGTATCTGCTCGGCGCGTTCATCGCGATCGGCGTGCTGAGCAGCCATGTCGGCGCGAGCGGCTGGGCGGACGCCTACCACGCCGGGAAATTCCGGCTGTTCGACACCGAATTCGATCTCGGGCACATCCTCACCAGCCCGTTCGCGCTGCCCACCGCGATCATCGGCGGCGCCCTGTTCACCATGGCCTCGCACGGCTCGGATCAGCTGATCGTGCAGCGCATCCTGGCCACCCGCTCGGTGAGCGACAGCCGCAAGGCGATGATCGGCTCGGGTGTCTTCATCGCCCTGCAGTTCGCCGCCTTCTCGCTGGTGGGCGCGCTGCTGTGGGCCTACAACGACGGCAAGTCCGCCAAGGAGCTGGGCCTGGCCACCGCCGACAACCTGTATCCGAACTTCATCCTGCACGGGCTGCCGGTGGTGATCTCCGGACTGCTGGTCGCGGGCATCCTCGGCGCCTGCATGGGTTCGCTGTCGGCGGCGCTGAACTCGATGGCCAATTCGACCGTCGCCGATATCGTGCACAGCTTCTGGAAACGTCAGCTCTCCGATGCGACGCTGCTGCGGCTGGGCCGGATCATGACGCTGGTGTGGGCGGTGCTGATGGCGGTGTTCGCCATGGGCTTCAGCGCCACCACCGGCAACGTCTACCTCACCGCGCTGACCATCGCCGGGTACACCTACGGCGCGCTGCTGGGCGCGTTCCTGCTGGGACGACTCGTCAAGCGCGCCAACCAATTCGACGCGATCGTGGCATTCGTCGTGACGGTGCTGGTGATGACGTTCGTGGTGCGGGTGGTCAAGATCGAGGTGGAGGTCGCGGGCACCGTCGCGCACAAGGGAATTGCCGCGCAGTGGCTGGTCCCGATCGGGGTGCTCGTCACCCTAGCAGTGGGCGGTCTGGCAAGCCTTTCCCATCCCGCCCCTACGTCCACCGAACCGGTCAAGGCAAACTGGTGAACCATGGCCGAGGATGACGATGTCCGCACTCGCCTGTTGACGGCGATGCCGCGGCTCACGCCGACCGGATTGCGGGTTGCCCGCGTGATTCTGGACGACCCGCCCGGCGCCGCGCAGCTGACCGTGAATCAGCTCGCCGAGCGCGCCGATACCAGCACCTCCGCGGTGGTGCGGCTCGCCAAGACGCTGGGCTACGACGGGTACCCACAGCTACGGCTGGCGCTGGCCGCGGTCGGCGGGGAGGCGGGCGCCGCGCCGGTGTTCGCCACCGACATCGTCGCCGACGATCCGCTGGGCAAGGTCATTCACAAGCTCACCGCCTTCGAGACCGAGGGCATGGTCGCCACGGCCGATCTGGCCGATCCGGCCACGCTCACCGCGGTGGTGGAGGCGCTGGTGACCGCGCGGCGCATCCAGGCGCTCGGCATTGGCGCCTCCGGTCTGGTGGCCACCGATCTGGAGCAGAAGCTCACCCGCATCGGAAAGTGGTGCCGCGCCAGCACCTCCGAGGACGACGCGCTCGTGCAGACCAGCCTGCTCGAGGCCGAGGACGTGGTGATCGCGTTCTCGCATTCCGGTGAGACCGGCGCGATCGTCGAGGCGGTGCGTCGCGTCGGCACCCGGGCGACGACGGTCGCGGTGACCGCGAGCCCGCAGTCGCGACTGGCCCGCGCGGCGGCGCACACCATCCTGGTGGCCGGGCGCGAGGACGGCTTCCGCTCCGCGGCGATGGCCAGCCGGATGAGCCAGCTGCTGGTGGTCGACGCGCTGTACATCGGTGTGCTGCAACGGACTCCGTCGGCGGCGCTGGCACTGCGCCGGACGCACGACGCGGTGGCGGATCGCCGGAGCAAGGAAGCGTAGCGACTCACGAGGAGGCATAGTTGTTCGAGTTCGGTGCTCTCACCACCGAGGCGGTCGACCCGTCGACCGCGGACCTGGACACCATGCCGGTCGAGAAGTTGTTGCGCACGATGAACGCCGCCGATGCCTCGGTGGCTCCGGCCGTGGCCCAGGCGATTCCGCAGATCGCGCGGGCGGTCGAGCGGATCGTCGAGGCTCGGCGCTCGGGCGGGCGCATGCTGTACGTGGGTGCGGGCACCAGCGGGCGCATCGGGGTGCTCGACGCCTCCGAATGCCCGCCCACCTTCGGCACCGATCCGAGTGAGGTGCTCGGCATCATCGCCGGTGGGCCCGCGGCGCTGACGCGCTCGATCGAGGGCGCCGAGGACGATGCCGACCGCGGCGGCGCGGATCTGGCGGCGGTGGCGCTCGGCGCCGACGATGTCGTGGTCGCGCTGGCCGCCAGCGGACGCACGCCCTATGCGATCGGGGCGCTGCGCTACGCCCGCTCGATCGGCGCGGGCACGGTCGCGGTGTCGTGCAACCGCCGCGCCGAGCTGAGCGAGCACGCCGATGTGGCCATCGAGATCGCCACCGGCCCAGAGGTTCTCACCGGCTCCACCCGGCTGAAGGCGGGCACCGCGCAGAAGCTGGTCTGCAATATGATCTCGACCGCGGTCATGGTGCGCTCGGGCAAGGTGTACGGCAATCTGATGGTGGATCTGAACCCGTCCAATACCAAGTTGCGCGATCGGGCCCGCCGGATAGTCGCGGAGGCCACCGGCGTGGACACCGCCGCCGCGGCCGCCCTGCTCGATGCCGCGGGCGGCCATTCCAAGACCGCCATCGTCATGCAGCTCACGGGGGTCGACGCCGATCAGGCGCGGCGCCTGCTGCACGCCGCGCACGGATTCGTGCGGGCCGCCGTGCGGGAGTGATCCCGCCACATCCGAATTACATCGCGCACCGAATCGGGTTGACGGCCCGCTTTTGCCGGAAAAATTTTGCCTGCCAGGTAACCTTCCCGCCAATGATCTTCATGAATGGTCGGAGGTACGTGTGCACTATGTGATCGGGGTCGTCGGGCTGCTGGTGTTCCTGCTGCTCGCCTGGCTGCCCAGCGCCGATCGCCGGGCCGCGGGCGGCAAGCTCGGGCGCGTGGTGATCTTGCTCGTGGTGCAGTTCGCGCTCGGCTTCCTGCTGTTGCGGACCGGGGCGGGCACCGCGGTGATCCGGGTCATCCGCGACGGCTTCCAGCACATCCTCGACTACGCGGCGCAGGGCACCGCCTTCGTCTTCGGCGACGTGGCGAAGTACGGGCAGACCCCGGCCTTCCTGTTCTCGGTACTGATGCCGATCGTGTTCGTCTCCGCGCTGATCGGCATCCTGCAGCACATCCGGCTGCTGCCGCTGATCATCAAATATCTCGGCCTGGCCCTGTCCTGGATCAGCGGTTTCGGCAAGGTGGAGTCGTTCAACGCGGTCGCCTCGGCGATCCTCGGGCAGTCCGAGGTCTTCATCTCGCTGCGCGGCATGCTGGATCGCATTCCGCCGCAACGGATGTACACGCTGGCGGCCTCGGCCATGTCAACGGTCTCCGCATCCATCCTGGGCGCCTATATGCAGCTCATCGACGCCAAATTCGTCATCACCGCGATCGTGCTGAATCTGCTGGGCGTCTTCGCGGTCACCGCGCTCATCAACCCCTACCCCGTGGATCCGCTGGAGGACGCCGAACTGCTCGAGGCCGAATCCGCCGAGGCGCGCCAATCGCGGTCGTTCTTCGAGATGCTCACCGACTACATCCTGGTCGGCTTCAAGGTGGCGTTCACCGTGGCGGCCATGCTCATCGGCTTCATCGCGCTGCTGGCGATGATCAACGGCATCTTCGCGGCGCTGTTCAACGGCACGACGTTCCAGGACGTGATGGGCCATGTCTTCGCCCCGCTGGCCTGGCTCACCGGCATCCCGTGGCACGAGGCCGCCGACGCCGGACGGTACATGGGTACCAAGCTGGTATCGAACGAGATCGTCGCCATGCAGGAGCTGCATCAGGAGCAGGGGGCGCTGTCGGGGCGCGCGCAGGCGATCGTGTCCACCTACCTGGTGTCGTTCGCCAACTTCTCCAGCATCGCGATCATCATCGGCGCGGTGCGCAGCCTCAACGAGCGGCAGGGTCTCGTCACCGCCGGATACGGTCTGCGCCTGCTGTATTCGGCCACGCTGGTGAGCTTCATCAGCGCCACGATCGTGGGTCTGCTGAGCTGATCGGGAATGCGGCCGGGACACCTGTCGTAGAACAAGATGGGTGTGCCGGACGGGAGGATGACTATGAAGATCTGCGCCACCTGCGGCGTCGAGCACTCCGACGCCGCCGAGATCTGCCGCATCTGCGCCGACGAGCGGCAGTGGATGCCCTCGGACGGCCAGCACTGGACCACCCTGGCCGAGCTGGCGAGCTCGGGACACGCGTTCGCCGTGCGCGAGCTGGAGCCGGATCTGTTCGGGCTGACCGTGGAACCCGCCTTCGCCATCGGCCAGCGCTCACACCTGATCCGCACCCCGGCCGGGAATGTGCTGTGGGATCTGGTCGGCTATGTCGACGACGAGGTGATCGCGCGCATCCGCGAACTCGGCGAGGTCGTGGCGATCGTGCCCAGCCATCCGCACCATTTCGGGGCGCAGGTGGAGTGGAGCCGGGCGCTGGGCGGGGTGCCGGTGCTGGTGGCCGAGGCCGATTTGGAGTGGATCGCGCGGCCCGACCCGGTGATTCGATCGTGGAAGGGCCGGATCGACCTGCTGCCCGGGGTCACGGTGCGTCAGGTCGGCGGGCACTTCCCGGGCAGCGCCGTCCTGCACTGGGCGGCGGGCGCGGCGGGCAGGGGCGTGCTGTTCAGCGCGGATACCATCCACGGCAATCCGGATCTGACCTCGGTGACCTTCATGCGCAGCTACCCCAATCGCATCCCGCTGTCGGCCGCGGTGGTCGAGCGCATCGTCGCATCGGTCGAGGAGTTCGAATTCGACCGGCTCTACGACAATGTCGGCAAGATCATCGGCCCGGACGCCCGCGCGATCATCCGGCGCTCGGCCGACCGCTATATCGGTTGGATTCGCGGCGATTTCGACCATCTGACCTGATCGGAGCCCGAAACGGGCTCGGGCCCCCGGCATTTCGCCGGGGGCCCGAGCGCTGACGTCTCCTCAGTCGTCGTCTCCGGCTCCGTTGGTCGCCGTGGCGCGCTGCTGCTTCTTGGCGCGGGCGCGGCGGCGTTCGGCGCGCAGTTCGGCGAGCTCCTGCTCGAGGGTCTCGGCGATGCGGAACTGGCCGGTGTCATAGAGATTCATCGAATCGGTGTCCGCCTCGGACTCGGACCGATCCTTGGCCTTCTTACCGTTGCCGTTGGTCTTCGGCACGTCCTTCAGATCCGACATCCAGCTCTTGGCCGACGAATTGTCCGATGCGGGCTTCGATTTCGGCAGCCAGATATCCGGGTCGCCGGGATCGACGGTCTCCGCGTCGCGCACGTCCGCGTCGGCCTTCGCCCCGGCCGTCTCGGCGGGTGCGGTCGGCAGCGCGGGCAGCGGGGGCTGCGCGCGGGTGTCGGGCGCGGCCTGGCGGATGAAGCTGACGAAGGTCGGCAGCGTGCGCCGGATCTGCTCGGCCGGGTCGGGAATGTCCTTGACCTCCGCGGTGGCACGGGCGATGGCCTGGCCGTACCGGTTGCTGGCCGAATCGTGCACCAGCAGCGCCACGCCGACCATGACCGGTGCGACCGCGTGCACACCCACGTCGTACCAGTTGCCGTCGCGTAGGTACGGGTAGGTGTTCAAGATCACCGTAAGCGCCAGCAGCGCCAGTTCGGCGACGATGATCTGCCTGCGGCTGTCCAGGATTCCCCACTCGGCGACCTTGTTGGTGCCGATCATGATGATGACCAGACAGACGCTGATCATGCCCTCGAGCAGATAGCTGAACCAGTACAGTGGATCGGTCGGGCCGCCGGGCGCGATGTTGTGCTGGACGTTGACCGCCGACCACAGCATGCCGGCCACCACGACGCCCGCGAGGGCGCGCTGCGACCAGGCCCGATGCCGATACAGCGAGGCCAGCTTGGCATGCGGGCTGGACTCGCGCCGCTGCGCGGCGATCGCCTTGCGGGCCATCAGGAGATCTCGCATGTCGGCCTTCGCGATCTCTTCGGATGTCTGCCTTGCGCGGTCGGACGCGGAGGCCGCGGCCTGCACGTTCTTCCAGCGTTGTTCGCGTTCCTGTTCGCGAATCCGTTCGGCGAGTTCGCGTTCGGCCTTGAGCTCGTCTTCCGACAGCGCCTCGGTGAGCGCCGGGTCGAACTGGAACGCCATGCGACCACGGGCCTTCTCGACCCGCCTCGCCAGCTGCGTGACCTCGTCTCCCATAGGGTTTTCGATGGTCACCTCGACCACCGCCCGGTGAGATGCGGTGGCACACACGTGATCACGGGTGGAAACGACACAGGACATTAATAGTCGATTCGACCCGCAAGCGAAACTGTAGATTTGCCGAAATGCGTGTCGCGTCGGCGTGGCGTGCACGACACGCCGGCTGCGGCAACTCTAAATCGGCTGACCAGCAGGACAATTCGCCGGTTTTGCGACTTTCGGCTAAGCGGCCGCGGCCGAGACCAGTCTGCGCCGCACCGATTCCGGATCGGCCACGTCCACCACGAGCCGGGTGAAGTCGGATCCGGACAAATCGATGCGGACCGCGCGGCCGTCGAACAGGGTGTCCCAGAACTCCTTGCGCCCCTTGCCGCGGAAGGTGCCCGCGGCGATCACACCCGGGAAGAAGGTGCCGGGGGTCCGCAGCCACGGCGGACGCCGATCGACCTCGGCGGGCGCCACGGCGGTGACCTCGGACAGATCGAAGCTGAGCTGCTCGCGCAGCCCCAGGAACCGATGCGCGCCGAGTACGTGCACCGTCACGGTGGTCCCGGAGACCTCGAATTCGACCATCGTCCACACCTCACTACCGCCGAGAACGCGTACTCGATCAACAGTGCCGAGCGACCCTGGCCGCAGCCTGTGCCGTTCCTATGATTTCTCGCTGAGTTTTCACAGGTTGGCCTCGGCCCGCTCCGCTCGCGGCATGATCGTGTAGCTGAACGAGACCACGAAGTCGATGATCAGCACCACGGTCCACGGCCACATCACCCGCAGCAGCGGCGCGGCCCGATCGACATCGCCGACCAGCAGCGTGAACACGCCCAGCACACCGGCCGCGATGAGATACGCCGCCAGGTGGCGCACCCATTGGCGACGCTCGTGGGCGGCGTGGGCGCGTCCGGCCCGGGGCGGCCGCACCGGTTCCGGCCCACCGGCGAACCGGTGGGCGAAGCGCCGATCGGCCCAGGTGATCATCCGATGCCCGAAGGCGATCGAGATGCCCAGGTAGATGGCGGCCAGGCCGTGCGTGAACGAGGCGTGCCCACCCCCGCGCAGATCGATCACCGCCGCCGCCAGCAGCACCACGTCCACCAGGGGAACACTCACCAGCAGGGCCGCGCTCAGCGCGCGGGCCCGCGTCAGATAGCGCATGGCCAGCCCGGCCAGCAGCAGCACCCAGAAGCCGATCTCACACCCGATGATCAGGGCGATCATATGCCCACCTTCTTTTTAATACGACTGTGTTTAAACCAAACTAACACGAGTGTGCGAAAATAACCGCATGCCCAAGATCGTCGACCACGACGCCCGCCGCCGCGAGCTCGCCGAGGCGGTGTGGCGGGTCATCGCCCGCGACGGCGTCGATGCGGTGTCCATCCGGGCCGTCGCGGCCGCGGCCGGGTGGTCCACCGGAGCGCTGCGGTACTACTTCACGACCCGCGCCGAACTGCTGGCCTTCGCCTGCGAGCAGGTCATCGACCGGGTCACCGAGCGCATCGAGGGGATGGACCGGATCGACAACGTCCCCGAGTGGGTGCGGGCGGTGCTGCGCGAGACCATGCCGCTGGACGAGCGGCGTCATATCGAGGCCTCGATCGCGTTCTCGTTCGTGGCGCTGGGTCTGGCCGATCCGGAACTGGCGCGGGTGCAGCGGCGGCAGTTCACCTCCATGCGCGCGCTGTGCGAGCGGGTGGTCGAACTGCTGACCGGCCCCGACGCCGACCGTGAACGCCTCGCGGCGCGGCTGCACGCCCTGGTCGACGGCCTCAGTCTGCAGGGACTGGCGGGTTTCAGCACCCCCGAGCAGATGGGCGCCGAACTCGACGCCTACCTCGACGACATCACCGAATAGGATCTTCACCATGCGGCCAGGCCCACGGCTCTCCGGATTCCTCGCATTCACAATCCTTCTCGCGGTCGCGATCGGGACGGCCTGGGCCTTACAGCCGCACGGGCACCGACCGGAGTCCGCGCCGCGCGAGGTGTTCAGCGCCGCTCGCGCGCTGCGGGTGGTGGAAGCCATTGCCGCCCGGCCGCATCCGGTCGGGACGGCCGAACACGACCGGGTCCGCGACCATCTCGTCGCCGAGCTGCGAAAGCTGGGACTGGACACCGAGATTCGCTCGGGCGTGGGCACGTATCCGAGCGTCATCCAGCGGGAGGTGCTCGGCGTCGGCCGGGTCGACAATATCGTCGCCCGCATTCCCGGCACCGCGTCCACGGGCACGGTCTACCTTGCCGCGCACTACGATTCGGTGCCCTCGGGACCGGGCGCGAACGACGACGGTGTGGGTGTCGCGACCGTGCTGGAGGCGGTGCGCGCGCTGCGCGAGAGCGGACGAACCCTGCACAACGACGTCGTGGTGCTGCTCACCGACGGTGAGGAGATCGGCCTGCTCGGGGCCGAGGCGTTCGTCACCGCGGGCGGCTACGACCGGGCGGGCGTGGTGATCAATCACGAGGCGCGCGGAGCGGGCGGCCCACCGCTGCTGTGGCGCGTCAGCCATCCCGACGGTCCGCTGATCGACGCCGTCGCCGCCGCGCCGCATCCGAATACCGATTCGCTGTCGACCACCCTGGCCGGGGCCGGGACCGGGAGCAATACCGATTTCGCCGCGCTGGAACCGGGCGGGCTGCGGGTGCTGGACTGGGCCTATACCGGGCGAAGCGCCTACTACCACAACGTCTTCGACGATCCGGCCCATGTGGACCCGGCGACCGTGCAGCAGCTGGGCGCCAACACCCTGGCCCTGATCGGCGAGTTCGGCGACCGAGACCTGGCCGCGGGCGGCGGCGGCGACCGGGCGTACTTCCAGCTGCCGTTCGGGATGCTGGTGGTGCTGCCGGTCTGGGTGATGGCGGCGCTCGCGATCGTCGCCGTCATCGCCACGGGCTGGACGATTTTCCAGGTCCGCCGCAGCGGAGAGACCACCCTGGCTCGGGTCTTCGGCTCGGCCGCGACGGCTCTCGTCACCGTCCCGCTCGCGATGGCCGCGTGCTACGGGCTGTGGGAGGCGGTGCTGGTGGTCCGCCCGGAGTACCGCCCGCTGTTCGTCGACCCGTATCGGCCGCAGCTGTACTACGCGGCCGCGCTCGTGCTCTGCGCCGCCGTCACGGTGGCGTGGTACGCGCTGGCGCGCAGGCTGTTCGGCGCGACCGCCGCCGCGGTCGGGGCGCTGACCGGTGTGGTGCTGGCAGCCGCGCTGGCCGCGGCGCTCGCCCCGGCAGCGTCCCAGCTGCTGGTGATTCCCGCGGTCGCGGCGGCCCTGGGCGTGGCGCTCACCTTCGTGACTCCGACGCCGTGGCGGCTGCCGCTGCTGACCGTATCCCTGGTCCCCGCGGCGGTTTTCGCGGGCGCCAATATCTGGCCGATGCTGCAGGCCGGAATCGCGGGCGCACCCTTCGTGGTCGCCCCCGTAGTGGTGTTACTCGGCGCGCCGATCCTGACGACGCTCACCCACGCCTGGCCCCGCCGCCGCACCGCGCTGATCCCCCTGACCGGACTGGTCCTCACGATCGCGCTCGCCGCCGCCGGTACCGCCGTCGACCGCTTCGACGAGCACCACCCGCAGACGATCCAACTGGCCTACGCCCTGGACGCCGACCGCGGTGCCGCCCAGTGGATCTCCCGTACCCCACCCGACCGCTTCACCGACCCCCTCGTCCACCCCGGCCCCCTCGATCCCGCACTGACCACCCTGTGGCCCACCGCGACCGCCAACGGCCCCGCCCCCGCCGAGCGACTCACACCACCGACCGCCGAAATCCTCTCCGACACCACCGATTCCGGGAATCGGACCGTACGCCTGCGGCTGACCTCCCGACGCGGAGCCACCAGCATCGGCCTCTACTACGACACCCCGCCCACCGCCCTGCGCGCCGCGGGCCGCGACCTGACCCCCGTCCCCACCAAGGGCTTCCAATTCTCCGCTCCCCCACCCCAGGGCCTCGAGGTCGAAATCACCGCCCCCGCCGGCCCCCTCACCCTCCGCGTGGCCGACCACAGCTGGCTACTCGACTGCGACCTCCCCCCACTCCGAAACCGCCCCGCCGACATCTTCTTCCGCCAGGACAGCACCTGCGTGGTCCTCACCTCCGTCCGCGGGCTGTAGCGCGGCGGGCTCAGGCGGTGCGGCGGGCCGCGCGCAGGGCCGCCAGTTCGTCGGCGCGTGGGTTGTCGGCGTCGGTGGACGCGGGGAAATCGAAGATGTGGACGGTGTGGGTAGGGGCGGTGTAGCGGGGCCACCCCGGGGTGCCTTCGGTGGCGAAGCGGACCCAGGCGGCGTGGGTTTCGTCGGCCAGCGGCTGGGGTGGGGTGGGGCCGGTGAGGGTGTGGGCGGCGGCAATTTGGTCGAAGACGAAGGGGACTTCGATGACATGGCAGGCTCGGAGGCCGGGAATTGCCGAGGGCCAGGCGAATTCGTAGGCGTAGGCGGGGGTCGCGGCCGGGGCTTCGGCCAGGCGGGTCACGTCGTCGCGAAAGACCGCGTCGGTGACGACGGCGGCGAACAGGTCGGCCGCGGTGGCGTCGGGGCGGTTGGCGCGGTAGACGTCGAGGACCGCGGGGTGCAGGCCGAAGCGGGGCAGGATCACCGGCAGGCTGTCGTCGGTGACGGCGGCCGCGACTCCGGTGGGGACGGTGAAGAAGCGCCACTCGTCGGCCGTCCAGCCGACCAGCAGCGGGACCCGATCCGGCTGGGCGGCAACGACATCCACGGGACGGCCGGTGAGCAGCTCACCGTCGATCACCGGATAGAAGCTGAGCGTGCCCAGGCCGTTGCGTACCACCGACGCACCCCAGCGCTCGGGATCCGGTTTCATCATGAGCTTCAGCGCGATCGAGTTCTGGCCTGTCAGCAGCTCTTGCGCGCTCAGTCGACCGAACGCCTCGGCGGTGAACTCGATGCCGAGCCGCTGCGCCAGCGCCCCGCCGAGCCGCCGCGCGTCCACGGCATCACAGACCGCGGAACCATTGCCGCTCTGCACGATCGCCCGCGCGAACAACCCGCGCGCGGCCGGTGCGGCGAGCAGGTTCACCACGCTCATCCCGCCCGCCGACTCACCGAAGACCGTCACATTGTCCGGGTCCCCACCGAAGGCCGCGATGTTCTCCCGCACCCAACCCAGCGCGAAGATCTGGTCGTGCAGACCGCGATTGAGTGGCGCGCCCGGCACCGCGGCGAAACCCGCCGCACCGAGCCGATAGTTGATCGACACCACCACCACGCCATCGCGCGCGAAGGCCGTGCCGTCGTAGATCGCCCGCGCATTGGAGCCGCGGGTGAACGCCCCGCCGTGGATCCACACCATCACCGGCAACCCCGACCCACCCGGATCGGGCGTCCACACATTCACATTCAGATACTCGTCGCCGGGAATGCCGTCGCTGCCGATCAGCGCGTGGATGGGCGGCGGATAGGGCGCCTGCACACAGGTCGGCCCGTGCGCGTTCGCCTCGCGCACCCCGTCCCATTCCGGAGCGGGTCGCGGCAGCTCCCACCGCGCCGGGCCCACCGGGGCGGCCGCATAGGGGATGCCGAGAAAGACACCCACCCCATCCCGGACGAACCCACGGACCTTGCCACTCGTGACCGACACGATCGGTTCCATGCTCACTCCTCGATTATGCGGGGCGGCGCGCGGCGTACCAGTCGAGCAGTTCGGGATCGTCCACCGCGCCGCGCGCCACCACGGTCGCCGGATCGGCGCCCTGCAGCAGGCGTTTGATCGGCACCTCCAGCCGTTTGCCGGTGCGGGTGTGCGGAATTCCGGGCGCCGCGATGATCTCGTCGGGCACATGGCGCGGCGAGACCTGCGCCCGGATGGCCTCGGCAATGCGGTCCCGCAATTGCGCATCGAGTTCGACACCGTCGGCGAGCACGACGAACATCGGCATCCAGTACCCGCCGTCGGGCTGCTCGACGCCGACCACCAGCGCCTCGGCGATCTCGGGGAGCTGTTCCACCGCCTGATGAATATCGGCCGATCCCATCCGGATGCCGTGCCGGTTCAGCGTGGCGTCGGAGCGGCCGTGCACGACGATGCTCCCGCGCTCGGTGACCGTGATCCAGTCCCCGTGCCGCCAGATCCCGGGAAACATCTCGAAATACGCGGCGCGATATCGGCTTCCGTCCGGATCGTTCCAGAACCGCACCGGCATGGACGGCATCGGCCGGGTGATCACCAGTTCGCCCACCGCACCCCGCACGCCGTGCCCCGACTCGTCGAATGCCTCGACGGCGGCGCCCAGATACGGCACGGACAGCTCTCCCGGCCACACCGGCGCCGTCGGCGCGGCGCCCGCGAAGGCCGACACCACATCGGTACCACCGCTGATCGAGGCGACCTGAACGCGCTCACCCACATTGTCGGCCAACCACAGCGACGACGCGGCCGGCAGCGTCGATCCGGTGATGCCGACCGTCCGCAATCGGCTCAAATCGAACTCCTTGCGCGGCACAGTATTCGCCTTGATACAGCCCAGCACATACCCCGGGCTGGTCCCCAGCACAGTGGTTCCGGTGCGAGCCGCCAGTTCCCACAGCGCGTCCGGCCGCGGCCAGCCCGGACTGCCGTCGTAGCAGACGATGGTCGCCCCGGCCAGCAGGCCCGCGATCTGGAAGTTCCACATCATCCAGCTCGGGCTGGTGTACCAGAAGAACGTATCCGGCGGTCCGATATCCAACTGCAGCGCAACGGCTTTCAGATGCTCCAGCAGCACTCCGCCGTGCCCGTGCACGATGCCCTTGGGCAGCCCGGTGGTTCCGGAGGAGAACAGCACCCACAGCGGATGGTCGAAAACCACCGGCACACCGGTCGGCACACCGCCGCCCGCACTGGCCGTCTCCCAGGAGATGGCATCGGCGACCTCGGCACTGACCCGCGACACCACGACGGTGGCCCGCAGGCCCGGCAATCCGGCGCGCAGGGCCGCGATATCGCCACACCTGCCGTGCGTGCGCCCGCCGTAGCGGTAGCCGTCCGCGGTCACCAGCACCACCGGATCCAGCTGCCCCAGCCGATCCAGCGCCGCCCGCGCCGAATAGTCCTGCCCGCAGGCACTCCACACCGCACCCAGGCTCGCGGTGGCGAGGAAGGCGATCACCGCCTCCGGGATGTTCGGCAGATATCCCACCACCCGATCCCCCGGCCGCACCCCGAGTTCCCGCAGGGTCCGCGCGAAGGCGGCAACACGCCCGAGCAACTCCGTCCAGGACAGCTCGCCGAGGCCGCCGTCTTCGCTCGCGTACAGCACCGCGGGCCGGTCCGCGCGCGCCCGGCTCACCACCCGATCCACATAGTTCAGCCGCGCGTCGGGAAACCATTGCGCCCCGGGCATTTCGGCGCTCGCCAGCACCGGCCCCGGGATCGGGCCGAAGCCGAAGTACTCCCACAGCGCACCCCAGAATCCGGCCGAATCCGTGATCGACCACCGCCAGAGCTGATGGTAATCCGCGAATTCGCGCCCGGTCCGCGCCGTCACCGCCGCCGTGAAGGACGTCAGCTGCGCGTCGGCGATATCCTCGGCCGTGGGCTCCCATTGCGGTCGCGTCATCGGGCCGTCCAACCGCCGTCCATCACGTACGAGGCGCCGGTCACCATCGCGGCGGGCTCGGACACCAGCCAGCCGACCAGCGCCGCAACCTCTTCCGGCTCGATGAGCCGCTTGATGGCACTCTCGGTCAGCAGCACCTTCTCCACCACCTCCCGTTCGGGAATGCCGTGCGTGCGGGCCTGATCGGCGATCTGGCTGTCCACCAGCGGCGTTCGCACATAGCCCGGATTGACGCAGTTGCTGGTGACCCCATGCGGGGCGCCCTCGAGGGCGGTCACCTTCGAAAGCCCCTCCAGCGCATGCTTGGCCGTCACATACGCGACCTTGTACTGCGAGGCGCGCAGGCCGTGCACCGAGGAGATGTTGACGATCCGGCCGTATCCCCGCTCGTACATATGCGGTAGCGCCGCGCGCACCAGTAGGAACGGGGCCTCCACCATCAGCGCGAGCATGGTGCGGAACTGCTCCGGCGCGAAGGACTCGATCGGCGAAACGCTCTGCACCCCGGCGTTGTTCACCAGAATGTCGGCCTTGAGCCGCAACCCCTCCAGCGCCTCGACGTCGAGCAGATCCACCGCCCACGCCGTCGCGCCGATCTCCTCGGCCAGCGCCTTGGCGGCGACCTCGTCGATATCGGCCACGGTCACCGCCGCGCCCCGAGCGGCCAGTTCCCGGGCGCACGCCGCCCCGATACCGCTCGCCCCGCCGGTCACCAGCGCCGAACGTCCGGACAGTGCACTCACCGCGCGTTCACCTCCACCTGCTCCTCCCGCGCGCGCTCATCCGCGCGGTCCACCGAATCCAGTTCCAGCCCACGGGTTTCGCGGGCGAATGCGACCGCGATCGCGGTGACCACCGCGGCCGCGGCCAGGTACCACGCGATGGGCACCGACGACCCGTACGATTCCAGCAGCCGCACCGCGATGATCGGCGCCAGCGATCCGGCCACGATCGAGGTCACCTGATAGCCCAGTGACACACCGGAATACCGCATCCGGGTCGGGAACATCTCGGCCATGATGGCGGGCTGCGGCGCGTACATGAAGGCGTGGAACACCAGGCCGACGATGATCGCGAGCAGGATCACCACATTGTTGCGGCTGTCCATCATGGGGAAGGCGAAGAAGCCCCAGGACGCGGCCGCCACTGTGCCGACGAGATAGACCGGCCGCCGCCCGATGCGATCACTCAGCCGCCCGACCAGCGGAATCACCAGGAAGTGCACCGCATGCGCGATCAGCAGCCACCACAGGATGGACTTGGTGTCCATCTTCACGTGCACCTTCAGATAGGTGATGGAGAAGGTGACCACCAGGTAGTACATGATGTTCTCGGCGAACCGCAGCCCCATGGCGGTGAAAACCCCACGCGGATAACGCTTCAGCACCTCCACGACGCTGAACGAGGTCGCCGCGACCTGCTCGGCCTCGCGCTGGGCCGCGACGAAGATCGGCGCGTCGGTGACCTTGGTCCGCACGTAGTACCCCACCAGCACGACCACCGCCGAGAGCCAGAACGCCACGCGCCAGCCCCAACTCAGGAACGCCGCCTCCGGCAGCGTGGAGGTCAGCACCAGCAGCACCATGGTGGCGAGCAGATTGCCCATCGGCACCCCGGCCTGCGGCCAACTCGCCCAGAACGCCCGTCGTCGCGCGGGACTGTGCTCGGCCACCAGCAGCACCGCCCCGCCCCACTCGCCGCCGACGGCGAAGCCCTGGATGAAGCGCAGGATCACCAGCAGCGTCGGCGCCAAGTAGCCGACCTGCTGGAAGGTCGGCAGGCAGCCCATCAAAAACGTTGCGGCACCGACCAATACGAGACTGAACTGCAGCAGCTTCTTGCGGCCGTACTTGTCGCCGAAGTGCCCGAACACCACCCCACCCAGCGGGCGCGCGGCGAAGCCGACCGCATAGGTGACGAACGCGGCGAGAATCGCGTCCAGATCGCTGGATCCCTTGGCGAAGAACACCTTGCTGAACACCAGGGTGGCGGCGGTGCCGTAGAGGAAGAATTCGTACCACTCGACGACCGTCCCGGCCATGGAGGCCGCCACGACCCTGCGCAGGCCGCTCGGCACCCCCTCGGCAGCGCGATCGGTCGGCGGTACTGCACTGGACGCCATGGAAACTGCTCCTTTACGACCTCGGCCACATCGTCACGTCGACTGTGATGGCCAACACATCACACGGTCAGAACGAGTATTGATGCAGATACCAACGCCCGCAATGCCCAGATGCGCAGGGCATATCTGCAAGAATGCAGATGTGTCCGATCCGACCCGCCGACCCAGCGCGGACGATCTGCTCGTGCTGCTCGCGGTGGGCCGCTCGGGCCGATTCATCTCGGCGGCCGAGGAACTCGGCATCAACCACACCACCATCTCCCGGCGCATCGCCGCACTCGAACAGGCACTGGGCGGGCGCGTGCTCACCCGGGTCACCGGCGGCTGGGAGCTGACCGACCTGGGCCGCACGGCGCTGGCGGCCGCCGAGGCCGTCGAATCGGCGGTGCGCTCACTGGGCGGCGACACCGGCGGCGAGCGCACTCTCGAAGGCGTGGTGCGCATTTCGGCCACCGACGGCTTCAGCGCCTATATCGCCGCCCCGGCCGCCGCCCGGGTGCGGCGCCGCCATCCACGCATCGCGGTGGAGATCGTGGCGGCGACCCGGCGCGCCTCCACTCAGCGCTCCGGTGTGGATCTCGAGGTCGTGGTCGGCGAGCCGAAGGTGCTGCGGGCGCGGGCGATGCGGCTGGGCGACTACTGCCTGGGCCTGTACGGCTCCCGCGATTACCTTGCCGCGCATGGCATTCCGAGCGCGGTCGACGAGTTGGCGACTCACCCGCTGGTGTACTTCGTCGAATCGATGCTGCAGGTCGACGATCTGGACCTGGCCACGAACTTCGCGCCGATGATGCGCGAATCCGTCTCCTCCACCAATGTTTTCGTCCACGTCGAGGCGACCCGCGCCGCGGCCGGGCTGGGACTGCTGCCGTGCTTCATGGCCGACCGCCATGCCGATCTGGTCCGGGTGCTGCCGGACGAGGTGGCCGTCCGACTGACCTACTGGCTGGTGGCACGCGGTGAAACGCTGCGGCGACCGGAGGTGGCCACGGTGGTCGACGCCATCCAGGCCACGGTGCACGAACAGCGCGACGCCCTGCTGGGCAGCAGCCGCTAACGCAAAACAGTCAGCATAACCGCTGATCAAAGCCATGCGTGCCGCACATCACATGGACTTGGGCAAATTTCTAGCAACAATTATTCGACGCCGACCGATAGGCATTCCGAGCGCAGCAGCACGCGCTCGCCCTGCGGCTCCTGGCCGCTCGAGCGAAAGGTCGACAACATGCGAAGGATTCGGGGACTTTCCGTATTGGGCATCGCACTGGCGATTCTGGCCCCGCTGGGCATCTCCGTGCTCGGGTCCGGGGCGACGGCATCGGCCGCCTTCACCCCCGCGGCCTTCGACTTCTGGGTCGATTCCCCGAGCATGGGACCGATCAAGACCCGGATCCTGCGCGCCGCCGACGGCAATACCGATCGCGTCGTCTACGCCCTGGACGGTATGCGCGCCCGCCAGGATCTCAACGGCTGGGAGATCGAGACCAATGTGGCCGACGCCATGGCCGCGTGGAATATCAATGTCGTGATGCCGGTCGGCGGCCAGTCCAGCTTCTACGCCGACTGGAACGCCCCCAGCTCGTTCTTCGGCGAACCGGCCGGTTCGGGCTCCTCCAGCGGTTCGGCCGGACCGGGTAAGAGCTACCGCTACGACTGGGAGACCTTCCTGACCCGGGACCTGCGCTACGCCCTGCGCGACCGGCTCGGCTTCCGCGCCGACCGCAACGGCGTCTTCGGCCTGTCGATGGGCGGCAGCGCCGCGCTGACGCTGGCCGCCTACCACCCGGATCAGTTCAGCTTCGCCGGGTCCTACTCCGGCTACCTCAATATCTCCGCCCCCGCGATGCGCGAGGCCATACGCGCCGCGATGGTCGACGCGGGCGGCTACAACGTGGATTCCATGGCCCCGCCGTGGGGCCCGCAGTGGCTGCGCATGGACCCGTTCGTCTTCGCCCCGCAGCTGATCGCCAACAACACCCGCCTGTGGGTGTCCGCGGCCAGCGGCCGCCCCGGCGCGGGCGATCCGCCCTCGGGCGACACGGTCAACGGCATGGTCCTCGAGGCCCTGGCACTGGCCAACACTCGCGCCTTCCAGGCCCGCATGGCCAGTCTCGGCGGCGGCAATGTGGTCTACGACTTCCCCGAATACGGCATCCACGCCTGGAACACCTGGCAGGACGAGGCGTATCGGATGCTGCCGGATCTGTCGGCCAATATCGGCTGAGCCGCGGCGTGATTCGAGCGCGGCCGGGCTGCCTCACCCTCGCGGGCGAACCGGCAGCTCGGCCATTCCGCGGATGAGGAAGCTGGGCTGCCAGCGCGGGATGAAGTCCGAATCGGCCAGGGTCAGGTCCGGGAAGCGTTGCAGCAGAGCCGAAAACGCGATTTGGGCCTCCAACCGGGCCAGCGGCGCGCCCACGCAGAAGTGAATGCCGTGGCCGAAGGCCAGATGTCCGGTGGCATCGGCGGTGACGTCGAGGCGATCGGGCCTGGCGTAGCGGGATTCGTCGCGATTGGCGGCGGTCAGCACGACATAGACCAGTTCTCCGGCCGGGATCTCGGTGTCGCCGACGCGGGTCGGCTCGGTGGTGTAGCGCGCGGTGGCCCAGCCGACCGGCCCGACATAGCGCAGGAACTCCTCCACCGCCGCCGGGATCAGGTCCGGATCGGCGCGCAGGGTCTCCCATTGCGCTCGGTCGCTCAGCAATGCGTGCACGCCGTTGGCGATCAGATTCACCGTCGTCTCGTGCCCGGCGACCAGCAGCAGAAATGCCATGGCCACCAGTTCCTCGGCGGTGAGCTGATCGCCCTCGTCGCTGACCTGCACCAGGCCCGACAGCAGATCCTCGCCGGGCCGCATCCGCTTGTCCGCCACCAGATCTCGCAGATACCGCGACATCTCCGCCGAGGCTCGTTGACGCTGCGGGACATCGGCCGCACCGCCCAGCAGAATCTTGGTCCACGCCTGAAATTCGGCCCGGTCGGCGAACGGCACCCCGAGTAGTTCGCAGATGACCGTGACCGGCAGTGGGGTCGCGAACTCCGCCAACAGATCCACCACCTCGTGCCGCGCCATCTCGTCGAGCAGGCCCGCCGTGATCTGCTCGATTCGGGGCCGCAACGCCGCCACCCGGCGCGGGGTGAACGCCTTGTTGACCAGCTTGCGCAGCCGGGTGTGGTCGGGTGGATCGCTGTTGAGCATATGCGCGGCGAGCGTGTCGGCATTCGAGTCCTCGGTGAGATCCGGATTCTTGCGCCGGAAGACCTCGAACATCCCCTCGACATCCTTGTGCAGCCGCGGATCGGCCAGTGCCGCACGGGCTTCGGCGTATCCGATGACCACCCACGCCGAGACGGAATTCTTGAACCGGGCCGCCAGCACCGGCCCGCGGGCGCGCCAGCGTTCGTAGTAGCTGTCTGGATCGTCGTGAAAATCGTCGCCGACGAACTCGATTCGATCCACGGCCTCCGTCTCGACCAATGTCGCACCCCTTCACGGCCGCCCCGACGGCGAACCTCCGAGATCCACGCTACCGAAGCCGCCGACGGGCGGGAGTCCTCGTCGCGTGCTCGCGTGGATGCCGGTGAACATGGCGGGGACGAGGCGCTCGAGGCGTCGCCGCGCGACACGCTCGTCGGCGGCGGTGAGCGCCACATGATGAACCACCCCGACGAGTGCCTCCGCCAGGACCTCGGGTGCGGCCGCCGGTTCGATCCGGCCCAACGATCGTTCGGCGGAAAGGTATGCGGCCGCGGCACTTTCGAAGGCGTCCAGTCCCGCGGTCGCCTCCCCCAGCACCTCGCGCACGCGATCGGTGAGCTCCGGGCGGGCGACCAGCAGCCGGGTCGAGGCCATCACGGTCGTCAGGGGCACCGCCAGCACCGCGGCGAGCAATGTCTCGATCACCTCCCCCGTACCCGCCCGCTGCGGCAGGCCCGCGACCTCGGCCGAGATCACGAAGGCCCGATCGACGGCAAAGGCCGCCAGAAAGCCGTCGAGATCGGTGAAGTGGGCGTACAGCAGCCCCGTCGCCACCCCGGCCGCACCGGTGATCGCGCGGCCACCGAGCCGGCCGGGCCCGTCGCGCAGGATCACTCGCTCGGCGGCCGCGAACAGCTGCTGCCGGACCTCGGGGATCGCGACACCTCTGGGCATGGAGCGAGTTTAGCGGCCCCTATCGGGTCAACACGGGGTTGACGATAGTTTGAGCATGCGCTCATACTCGTTCTCGAGCAATCGCTCATACCGACAGGAGCTCAGATGAGGACCAAGCAGAGGCGTGCGATCGTCTCGGGTGCGGGGATTGCCGGGCTGGCGACCGCGCTGCGGCTGTACCGGGCCGGATGGGATGTGCTCGTGGTCGAGCGCGCATCATCCCGACGCAGCGGCGGATATCTGGTGAACATCAACGGGTTCGGCTACGATGCGGCCGAAAAGCTCTGCATCCTGCCGCATTTGGCCGCCCAAGACATCGGCTGGTTCACCACGATCCTGGTGCGGGCCGATGGGAGCGAGAAGTTCACCGTCCCGGTCGAAATCGCCCGGGCCGCCGTGGGCTCGCGGATGGTGTCGGTCTTTCGCGGCGACGTGGAAACGGCGCTATACGAGCAAGTTTCACCGCTGGTGCCGATCCGGTTCGGCACGGTGGTCGAGGCGGTCGAGCAGACTCCCGACGTCGTCCGCGTGCGGCTGAGCGACGGCGGCGACGAATACGCCGAGCTCCTGATCGGCGCGGACGGGTTGCACTCGGGGGTACGCAGGCTGGTGTTCGGGCCCGATGCCGGGCTACGAAAGGATCTGCGGCACATGGTCGGCGCGTTTCCGCTGCGGCGGGTGCCCGACGGCGTGCCGATGCTCGCGGGTACCACATTCATCGGTCCCGGACGCACTGCCGCGGTGATCAATGTGGGACCGGAGCGCTCCTCGGCCTTCTTCACCTATCGCACCACCGATCCCGCGGCGGAGCTGGCGCGCGGGCCGATCGCGGCACTCGGTGGGGTCTTCGGCGATCTGGGCGGCGGCGTGCGTGATGCGCTGGCCCAGCTCGCAATGGATTCCGGCGCGGCCTACTTCGACTCCGTATCCCAGATCGTGACGGACCGCTGGAGCGACGGACGGATCGTGCTGGTCGGCGACGCCGCGTGGTGTGTGACCCCCTTCGCCGGATATGGGGTCGCGCTGGCGTTGGCGGGCGCCGATCGGCTCGGCGACGCCCTCACCCGGCACGGCCACGATATCGCCGCCGCATTGGCGTCCTGGGAGTCCGCCCTGCGCCCGGAGGTTCGCAAGCGCCAGGCCGCCGCCCATCGGGGTGCGGCGCGCTTCGCCCCGGCCACCGAATTCCAGGTGCGGATGAACGAGCTGACGATGCGGGCGATCGGGCTGCCAATCCTGCGCGGTGCCGTGGGGTGGGCGATCGCGCGCGCGAACCGTTGACTGCGAAATGCGGCGCGGCCGAGGGTGAACCGAGCATGATGGCGCCGTGGCATCCTCTCCGAATCGCGTCGACCCCTCCCCCGCGCTGACCTACGGGTCCTACCTCGCCCTCGACGAGGTGCTCGGCGCCCAGCATCCCCGCTCGGACGAGCACGACGAGATGCTGTTCATCGTCATCCACCAGGTGTACGAACTGTGGTTCAAGCAGTTGCTGCACGAGGCGGGCCAGCTGCAGCGCGCACTCGAGGCCGGCGATACGCCCCATTCGCTGCACACGCTGCGCCGGATCCTGACCATTCTCAAGGTCGTGGTGGCCCAGATCGACGTCCTCGAGACCATGACCCCGCGCCAGTTCACCAGCTTCCGGGATCGGCTGGACGCGGCCAGCGGCTTCCAGTCCGCCCAGTTCCGGGAGCTCGAGGCCGTGCTCGGCCGCCGCGACGAGCGCGCGTACGCGCACTATCCGTCCGGCAGTGCGGGCCGCGAGCGGATCCGGGCGGCGATGGCTCGGCCCTCGCTGTACGACTCGTTCCTGCGGTATCTCGCCCTGCAGGGCTATCCGATTCCGGCCGATCGACTGGACCGGGACGTGCGGATCGCGAGCGAACCGTCGGTCGAGATTCAGGATGTGCTCCATACCGTCTACACCGACGACCGCGGCGCCGCCCAGGTCGCCGAGCGGCTGGTCGACCTCGACGAGGGGCTGCAGGAGTGGCGGTACCGCCACGTCATGATGGTGCGCCGCACCATCGGCGACAAGCCCGGAACCGGCGGCTCCTCCGGGGCGGAGTATCTGCGCGCCAGCCTGTTCCGCCCGGTGTTCGCCGATCTCTGGGCGCTCCGGAGCCGCCTGTGATCACCGTCGAGGACGTACGCGAACATCCGAACGCCCTGGCGCGGCACTACTCTCGCTTCCGGGTCGGCGAGCGGCTGCTGCTGACCGGGCATTCGCATCAGGCGTGGCCGGATGTGGCGCTGCGGGGTCAGCTCGCGGCCTTCGACGACGCGGCCGACGCGGTGGACGCGAAATGGGACCGCGCGCAGGCCCGCGCCGAGGCGGTACGGGCCGGATTCCGCGCGCTGCTGGGCGATCCCGGCGCGGAACTCGCCCTCGGCGCCAACACCCACGAATTGGTGGTGCGCTTTCTGTCCACCATCGATCTGCCGCATCGCCCGCGCCTGGTGACCACCGGCGGTGAATTCCACAGCATCCGAAGGCAATTGGACCGCCTCGCCGAGGAGGGCGTGGAGCTGGTGCGGGTGCCGCCGGAGCCGGTGGAGACCCTGGCCGCGCGACTGGGTGAGGCCGTCGACGGGCGTACCGGCGCGGTGCTGGTGTCGTCGGTGCTGTTCGAGACCGCGCGCATCGTGCCCGGCCTCGGCGATCTGGCCGCGGTATGCGCCTGGCGCGGAGTGGAGTTGCTGGTGGACGCCTATCACGCCCTCGGTGTCGTGCCGATGTCGGTGCCCGCCGAGGGGCTGGACGCGGCGTGGGTGGTCGGCGGCGGTTACAAGTATCTGCAACTGGGCGAGGGCAATTGCTTCCTGCGCATCCCGCCGCAGGCGCTCGAGGCGCGGCCGGTGATCACCGGTTGGTTCGCCGAATTCGGCGCACTGGCCGCCGAACGCGGTGACGAACGGGTGCGCTACGCGTCGGGAGCGGACCGATTCGCCGGCGCCACTTACGATCCCACGAGCCATTACCGGGCGAGCGAGGTGTTCCGGTTCTTCGAAGAACACCACCTCGCCCCCGAATTGCTGCGCCGAATTTCCCTGCACCAGAACGAATTACTGGCGCGGCTGTTCGACAAACTGGACGCACCGCCCGCACTGATCGATCGCGACCGGGCCGCGCCCCGCTCGGCCTTCGGCGGATTCCTCGCTCTACGTTCACCACTGGCCGCCGAGCTGTGCCGGGAATTGGCGGTGCGCGGTGTCGCCGCCGACAGCCGGGGCGAGTATTTACGGTTGGGGCCCGCGCCTTATTTGTCCGATTATCAATTGACGGCGGCGATGTCGGCCCTCGGCGAAATTGTTCATTCTCGGGACCATTCGCCGAAATCTGAGTAACGTCGGATCGGAAAGTATTACCGCCGAGAACAACCCGATTCGATCACCTGTTTCGAGGGAGACGCGTCATGCGGAAGTTCATCACCCGGTCGGCACTTGCCGCCGTCGCCGGATCATTGTTCGCCGCCGTCGCCGCCGGTTCCGGCCCCGCCGCCGCGGGCCCGGGCCCGGATGCGTTCGCCCCACTGATCACCGTCGGCGCCTACGAACGCGGCGGGGCGATCACCTGCGCCGGATATCTCGATGTCATCGGTGACGTATTTCCGGGCCAGCAGCCCGGTCCCGCGATGATCCTGCTGCAGAGCCATTTCGCCGGGATCAGCCCGCGCTGCCTGGTCAGCGGCACCGTCGCCTGGACCAATCTCGACACCGGCGCAACGGGTTCCAAGAGCTGGGACCTGTCCGGCTGGGACGGGCCCGCCGCGCCCACGGCGGTCTATTTCGATCCGGGCCGGGGCCGGATCAGCTTCACGGTCGACTCGGTGACATGGTGCGTACCGAGTCGCGGTGAGATGAAGGTGTGAGGCGGGATTCGAATTCGGCGAATGCCGGAATCGGCCCGGTCGCATCGAATGGCACGGCGAACGGCTTCATCGCATTGCCGAACAGGCAGCGATCGCCGCACAGATGAATCGGAATCGCCAGCAGCGCCCATTCGAATCCGAAGACCGCGATCCACAGGCCCGTCACCACGGCCTGGGTCACGAAGCTGTGCATCGCGTTGTAGAGCAGGTAACAGATCTTCGGCACCGCCGCGGTGCGGCGCTGGGCGATCATTCCGGGGAGGTAGCCCACGACGTCGATGTAGGCGAACAGGATCAGCGCCGGAACCCACCGCACCTGGTCGAGATGTACCACGAACAACGTCACGCACACCGCCAGCGCGACCGCGTATTCCAGGCGATACAGCCGGAAGGTGGCGGGAGTTTCGAAACGGTTGCAGGCGTCCATGACCGCCAGTGTCGACCCCGACGCTGACAACGCGCTGAAACGGGTGTGACGGCCGGTCCGGCCGCCACACCCGCGTCCGTCAGTGCTCGTGCAGCGGCGTGTTCTGCAGCCGGTCGAATTCCTCCTTCGTCATCTCCTCCGGCGACTGCTCGCGCGGCATGCGCAACTGGGGCGAGGCGGTGCCGATGTCACCGCCGTCGAATACCAGTGACGCCCAGTTGTTCTGGGCACGCAGCGTGCCGTAGCCGTCGTCGTTGTTGACGTCGGCGCGCACGGTACCGCTGTTGATGCCGCCGCTGCAGTTCCAGTCGATCGGCTTGTCGGCGCCGTTGGCGGTGCGCCTGCGCGAGTTGTCCGGGCAGAAGTACACCGTCTTCCACTTGGCCGCGGTCTGGCCGAGACCGCTGCCCTCGTTCAGCGCGGATTCGTTGAGGGCGGCCGGGTTCACGCTGGAATAGCCGAAGTCCGCACCACCGGCGGCGAGCGGCACACCCGAGAACTGGAAGCTGTAGTTCATCACGCTCAGGTAGTTCGGCTTGTAGTTCACGTGATCGGTGCCGCCGTGTCTCAGGCCCAGGTTGTGCCCGAGTTCGTGGATGAACGTGCCGACATTGTGGTCGTCACCGGCGTTCCACCCGCACTTCGGGCCGAGCGAGACCACGAAGGTGTCGGCCGGAATGCCCAGCGAGATACCGCTCGAGCAGCCGTTGTTGTAGGAATCCGCCCAGATCATGTAGTGGAAGATCCGCGACCGGTTGCGGTTGAAGTTGCTGCCCTTGATGCGGTCGACCTCGGTGTCCACCGGCGACAGGTTGTTGTCGTAGGGAACCTGATTGCCGCCGCCCAGGTTGTACTTCGCGCCGCGGGCGTTGCCCGCGTCCAGATGGATCGCGATGCCCTGCCTGCCATCCGGATTGGCGACCGGGGCCGCGGCGAAGACATCGACGATGCGGTCCAGGGCCGGCCCGCTCGGCAGACGTCCGTTCATGTAGTCCATCTCGACGAAGATGTCCTTGTGCCGCGGATTCGCGCCCATGGCGGGCAGATCCACATCGATCCTGCCGTCGCCGTTGGCGTCGTAGCCCTTCAGCTCCCAGTCGTCGGCCAGACCGTCCCCGTCGCTGTCGGCGAGGGCGGCGGGCTGCGGCTGCGGTTCGGCCACCGAGGTCGCGGGTGTGAGCGCCACCCCGAACCCGGACAGCAGCGCCACACAGGCGACGAGTGATTTTCGATACGTTGACACAGCGAACTCCTCCGGGCCGCAGGGATACACGGCCCTTCCAAGCGGAAAAAGTGGGTTGGGGCTGTCATTCAACAACAACCGACCGCCCGTTCGCTTGCGCTACACTCGCTGTTATGCGTTGCGCCCCAACGTATCCCGGCCGTGCCGTCGAAAACGTCACCCAGTAGGGGGATCAGCGAGGGTGAAGGACGCCCGCCGGGAACCCCCACCCCATAACCGTCGCCCCGAGAACTGCGGGCGGGTACGACGGCTAACGACCCTCGCGCGCAACCGATCTGGTGAACAGGAGCTCGGGAACGGGGACAGCTGTGGGTGGACGAACGACGCGTATCGCGGTGCTGGTGATCACGACGGTGATCGCCCTGCTCGGCCCCGCCGTCTCGGCGGCGCGGGCCGACTCCGGCGGCCTGAAACGCTGCGAGGTGAGCGACGGGCGGTCACCGCAGACCGCGACGCCGGAGGAGGTCGGGCTGGATTCGGCCGCACTGCGCCGGGCCATCGCCTTCGCCGCCGATCCGACCCGGTTGACCGTGCGGGTGTTCCGCAACAACTGCCTGATCGCCTCCGGCCCGGACAGCGACCGCTACGCCCGGCTGGCCTGGAACATGTGGAGCAGCACCAAGAGCGTGGTCTCGCTGCTGACCGGCATCGCGGCCGACGAGGGCAGGCTGCGCATCGACGATCCGATCGATGCCTATCTGCCGCCCGGACTCGGCGATGCGGCCCACCGCGCCATCACCGTGCGCAGCCTGCTCACCGAGACCTCGGGCATGCAGGTGGCGGTCGCCTCGGAGGGCATCACCGGTCTGGCGCAACTGGATCCGAATGTGGTGGCCCAGGCCATGGCCATGCCGATCCGGTATCCGCAGGGCACGGTCTGGCAGTACAGCCAGCGCGCGATCGATCTGCTCGCGGCCGTCGTGCAGCGCGCGGTGGGCGCCGACCTGCAGGACTACGCGCAGCGGAAACTCTTCGCGCCATTGGGAATTCCGCGCAGCGACTGGTACTGGGGTCGCGATCGCAGCGGAAACACCTACGGCTACGCCCATCTGATGCTGCCAGCCGACGACTTCGTCAAGCTCGGGCTGCTGATCGCCAATCGCGGCAGCTGGCATGGCATCCGGGTCGTCTCGGCCGAATATCTGGGCGAGGCGTCGCGCCCGACCGCGACCAACCCCTGCTACGGCTTCCTCCTCGTGGTCAACGGCCCCGGATGTGGCGTGCACTTTCCCGGACTACCGCCGGACGCGGTGCAGATGTCGGGCATGATGCGCCAGGACAATTTCATCGTGCCCAGCCTGGGCCTGCTGGTCAGCTGGACCGGCATCACCGTGCCTGGCAGTGCGCTCAGCTTCCCGCACGAGGTCCTGCGCGGCATCGAGGCGGCCTTCCTGGAACCGCGTCTGCCCGATCCGGGACCCTATGTGCAGCAACCGGACATCAGTCTGGCCGATCCGATGATCTCCAACCCGGACGCGACGCTAGCCGCCCTGGGCATCGGCCCCAACGCCTACCCCGGCTGCGGGCCGCTGACCTGCCTGGGCAAACCGCTCGCCCCGCCGTTCGGCGACTGGCCGCCCGGCTGCTTCATCGTCGGCTGCGTCGGTTCCGATCCGGCCACCCCCGGCATCCGGTAGGAACTCCGCCCGGATCCGGCGCCGGTACTCCGCGATGTACCCGCTGTAAGCCACCAGGACCGCCGCCGCGGGCAGGCCCAGTACGGCAGCGATCAGCGGCATCAACGATGCCAAGGGTCTCCTCCTAGTTCGAGTGGGCCTCACGGCTATAACCACGACCGCCCGCCGCAAACATGGGAAGTTCTACAGACCGAGGCAGAACAGCGCCGAACCGGTGCTCAACAGGCAGTTGAACGGGTTCGGCACCGCATCGAACGCAGAGAGGACCGGGGTTGCCGGGGCGGGCGCCTCGGCCCGCGCGGGCACGGCGGCCGTGCCGAGCAGGGCCACGCCCAGGGCGGTGCACATGCCGAAGGTGACGAGACGACGGGCGCCCATCGCGATCTCCTCTCCAGTTCGTACCGCGGACCGTGTCTCCGGATTACCCGGCCGGGCCGGGATCATTCACCGTGATCGCGGCGCACCCCCTACTGCTTCCGCACCGCTCGAGTGCGTGATCGTTCTCCGCTCGAATGCGCAGATTCGCTCAGCGCCGATCACCGTGCCGATTAATCGAGTTGCGATGTAATACAGACCTTTTCATGCCACTTGGGCATCGCTTCGGCTATCCAATCGCGCAATCGCTCGCCCGTTTTCCGCTCGTTTCCGCTACACCCCTTACCTGAAAGCCGCAGCACCGTAACGGAATTGATCCGAACAAACCCGAGCGGCTTGTAGTCTGATTCGCGCCCGACCCTCCTCGTCTCTCGGAGGTGCACCTTGCGAAAACTACTCTCTCCCTTCGTATTCGGCGCGATTGCGAGCATGGCCATCTTCGGCCTGCCCGGGACCGCCCTCGCCGACGACCCACCGGCCCTCGACCACGCCGTGGAGCGGACGGTCACCGATATCGTGCCGATACCGGTGGAGGCCAAGCCCGATCCGGGGGGCACCTTCGTCCTGCACCCGGGTGCGGTGATCCGCGCCGAACACCAGGCCAAGCAGGTCGCGGAATATCTGGCCGGACTGCTGCGCCCCGCCACCGGCTTCCGCATTCCGGTCGTGGACCGCCACGACCGGGGCAAGTCCGGTATCACCCTGCAGCTCGGCGACGCCGGTCCGCGCTTCGGCAACGAGGGCTACAAGCTCAGCGTGAATCGCAAGGAGATCACGCTGACGGCCAACACCACCGACGGCCTGTTCCTCGGCGTGCAGTCGCTGCGCCAGCTGTTCCCCGCGGCGATCAACAAGACCACCAAGCAGAATCAGAAGTGGGTCGTCGCGGGCGGCACGGTGATCGACAAGCCGCGCTACGCCCGGCGCGGCGCGATGCTCGACGTGGCCCGGCACTTCTTCAAACCCGACCAGGTCAAGCGCTATATCGATCAGATCGCCCAGTACAAGATCAATACGCTGCACCTGCACCTGACCGACGACCAGGGCTGGCGCATCGAGATCAAGAGCTGGCCGAAGCTGGCCGAGATCGGCGGCAAGACCGCGGTCGGCGGCGATCCGGGTGGCTACTACACCCAGGAGGAGTACCGCGACATCGTGAACTACGCGGCATCGCGGCACATCACGGTCGTGCCCGAGGTGGATATGCCCGGCCACGTCAACGCCGCCCAGGCTTCCTACGGCGAATTGAACTGCGACGGCATCCCCAAGCCGCCGCGCACCGATATCGAGGTGGGCTACAGCTCGCTGTGCATCTCGAGTCCGACCACCTACAAATTCGTCGAGGATGTGATCCGGGAGCTGGCGGCCCTGACCCCCGGACCGTATCTGAACATCGGCGGCGACGAGGCGCACGCCACCCCGCGCGAGGACTACATCGCCTTCTTCAAGAAGGTCATGCCGATGCTGCAAACCTACGACAAGAAGATGACCGGCTGGCACAACTTCGTGATCGCCGAACCGCCCGCCTCGGCCATTCCGCAGTATTGGGATCCCGCCCGCAGCAATGCGGACGTGGTCGCGGCCGCGCAGCGCGGTAACAAGATCCTGATGTCCCCGGCCAACAAGGCCTACCTGGACATGAAGTACAACCCCGAGACCCCGCTGGGCCTGAAGTGGGCCGGATATGTCGAGGTGAAGGATTCCTACGACTGGGACCCGGCCACCTTCCTGCAGGGCCTGTCGGAGAAGCACATCGCGGGCGTGGAGGCGCCCCTGTGGTCGGAAACCCTGCGCACCAGCGCGGATATCGAATTCATGGCATTCCCGCGGCTGCCGGGCATTGCCGAAATCGGGTGGTCCCCGGCATCGACCCACAATTGGGACAACTATCGGACGCGCCTGGCGAAGCAGAGTCCGATCTGGTCGGTGCAGGGCATCAATTTCTACCGCTCACCACAGGTGGACTGGAAGTAGTCCACCCCGCCCGGAGAAACGGCCAGCAAATGAGGGGCTGACCGACATTCCCTCGCCCCGGCGCACCGCGCCGGGGCGAGGGCCTGCCGGGGCGAGGGTCACGGATTGAACGTACAGACCAGTTCGGGCGAAGCGATCGGATCCAGCGCTCGCAACACGATCGAGGTCACCCGCGGCGAGTACCCCATGTCGTTGTGCGTGGAGACGTCGATCGGACAGCCGTCCTGCAGCAGGATGTTGTGCACGGTCGCGCCCGGTCCCGCGGTCAGATACGTCGCGTAGTACGGCGAACTCGTCTCGTCGTATTGGGTCGCGATGACCGTGTACTCGACCCCGGGAACGGTGTCGCCATCGGCGTTCAACGCCGTGAGATAGTCCGAGCCGGGGAGCTGTTCGAGACCGGCGGGGCCGATGAGCTCATCGATCAGCGGGATGACACCGGTACCGAGGTTCTGCTGGGCCACGAGGACGAGGCTGCCGATTCCGCTCAGCGTGGTGCCGTGATTGGTGGCGCCGAAGGTGATGATCTTCTCGACCTTGTTCTTCGCGGGATCGTTCGGATCGGCGCCACCACCGTCCTTCAGATACTGGCGCGCGAGCAGTCCGCCCTGCGAATGCCCGATCATGTCCACCTTGTCGGCGCCGGTCGCCGCGAGTACCCGCTCGACGAAGGCGCCCAGCTGGCGCGCGGATTCCGCGATCGGGCCGATCGCGCCGATCCAGGGCTTGACGAGCCCGGGACCGGGGACGTCCGGGCGGCCGTAGTTCAGGGCGAAGACACAGTAACCGGCCTGTGCCAGTTGCGGAGACAGGCGCGAGAAGCTGCCCAGGGAGCTGTTCCACGTGCCGTGCAACAGGATGACCGGTCGCGGGTGTGCCGCCGTCGGCTTGCAGGTCCAGTCGTTCGCCCCCTGCGGCGCGAGATCGGTATCCCGCAGCATTCCGTAGGTGATCCAGGCGGCGATCCCGTTGTCGAGGACCGGCCCGTAACCGACGGTGTCCGAGGCATGCGAGGCGATCGCCGGGACCGGCTCCGCCGCGGCGACCCCGCCGGACATCGAGCTCAGCGATACGAGGGCCGTCGCGACCAGCGTTGCGGATCCCCAGCGGACCATCGTCCACTCCCTTCGCAATGTCAGGTTGGCAACCAACGAGACATCGCCGCCGTCGGGGAAGCAACCAGGTCAACGCCGACTGTCTCGCCCTTACACAAGGTTCCGAACCGCACTAACCGAGATCTGGTTATCTTTCAGTAACCTACACCCGGCCGCGGTATCCGCAAGGGCGACATCCCCCCTCCTCGCCGGTCTCCGCCGGATCAGTCCTCGTCCAGCCAGGCGAGCAGTTCCGCGTCGTCGGCCCCGAGAGGCGGTGGGGCCGTGCGATATCGGGCGGGCGTCTCGGACAGGCCGATCGGATTGGCCACCAGATCGCCCGCGACCCGCGGCCGCAATCCGAGCCGGTCGGCCAGCGCGAACGCCCCGGCCAGATCGTTGACCGGACCGCAGGGCACACCCGCCGGGGTGAGCAGTTCATACCATTCGTCCGCGGTCCTGGTACCGAGCGCCTCGGTGAGCCGGGCCCGCAGCACGTCCGCGTGCGCGACCCGACTCGGATTGTCGGCGAACCGGTCGTCGTCCAGCAGATCGTCCGCCTCGAGCACCCGGCACAGCGCCGCGAATTGGCCGTCGGTGCCCACGGCCAGGGCCAGCGGACGGTCGGCGGTCTCGAACACCTCGTACGGTGCGATGGAGGGATGCCGATTGCCCATGATGCCGGGCACCACCCCCGCCATCGTGTAGCCCGCACTCTGATTCACCATGCCCGACAGCAGGCTCGACAGCAGATTCACCTCGACGTGCTGCCCGCGGCCGGTGGCCTCGCGGTATCGCAGCGCCGCCAGGATGCCGACCGACGCGTGCAGTCCGGCCAGCACGTCCACCACCGCGACGCCGACCTTGGTGGGTTCGCCGGGCCGTGGGCCGGTGATGCTCATCAGTCCGCCCACCGCCTGCAGCAGCAGGTCGTAACCCGGCAGCGCGGCGCCCGCCGCGGTGCCGAAGGCCGAGATCGAGCAGTACACCACGCCCGGATTGCCCGCCCGCACCTGCTCGTAGGACAGGCCGAATTTCGCCATGACCCCGGGTCGGAAGTTCTCGACCACGATATCGGCGCGCCGGGCCAGTTCCCGGGCCCGGCGCTGGTCCTCGACATCGCCCAGATCCAATGTCAGCGAGCGCTTGTTGCGATTGACCGATCGGAAATAGGTGGCCTGTCCGTCGGCGAACGGCGGGCCCCACGCTCGGGTGTCGTCCCCGCCGCCCGGCCGCTCGACCTTGATCACCCGCGCACCCAGATCGGCCAGCAGCATCGTGGCGTACGGCGCGGCCAGCACCCTGCTGAAATCGGCCACCAGCAGACCCGCCAGCGCCGATCCGCCATCGGGTTCGGTCACCGCACACCACCACCTTTTCCATCCGTAGGGAAATATTCGATGACAAACAGTCAACCAGCGTCTGCCCGAATGTCACGGGAGGTTTGCCACCACCCGGTAGACCTCAGGGTACGGCCGGACAGTCGGCTGTCCATGCGCGATGGTCCCGCACCCGGAGGACCATCGAAACAACTGTGTGCGTTGAGGATTGACCCCACACCCCGCGGGTATGGCCTCGGCGAAGGCAGCGTTCGCGCCTTCGATGCCCAGCACGGGCGAGAAGTAGCGGTTCAGGAGGACAGCGTGATCGACAACACCAACACCGCGCAGGAGTCGGGCAACACCCAGAATCCGGTCGTCTGGCCGGACCCCAGCCCGCTCAGCTCCTGGTGGGACGCCGTCATGCGCGGCGAGGGCGCGGCCAAACAGCGTGTGGCACAGACCACCCGATAATCATCGCCCCGGGCGGTCGGCTCGGTCCGCCTCGTCGAGTGCGGCCCGCACCAGAGACCTTGCCGCCCAGACCATCACCTCCGTCGCCGCCTCCGGCTCGAGCCCGGTCACATCGCGCGTGGTGACCATGGCCTCGACCCCACAGACCAGCACCACGGCATTGACGAGGCGGTCGAGTTCGGCGGGGGCGAGCCGATCCGACAGCGGGGCCAGCGCACGGCGTACCAACCGCAACCGGGTGGTACCGCGCACCGGTACCCGCTCCGGCTCGGCCTTGGCGGCCTGCTCGAACCAACGATCCAGGATGGCCCGCAGCGAGGCCCGCCACAGCGCCTCGTCGGCGAACTGGGTACGCGCCACGGAACGGATCACGGTCTCGAGCCGATCGAGCGGATCATCGGACAGGTGCAGCGCCGCCGGATCGAACTTCTCCCGAAACGCCTGCTCGCGGATGGCCACATCGCTGTAGAGCGACTGCGGATTCGGGAAATACCGATAGGCGGTGGCGGGCGATACTCGCGCCGCCTCGGCCACCTCGGCGATCGACGGGGACCGCCCGTCGCGCAGCAGCGCGATCGCCGCGTTGATCAATGCCTCTCGCGTGCGCTGCTTCTGATTCTGCCGCCCGCTGGTGAGGAATTCGTCGCGACGTGCCACGCTCATCGCACCAGGGTAGACAACTCCCGCCCCGCGCTACGGCCGCGGAATATTGCGCAGGTTGGTGCGCGCCAGCTCGATCATCTTGCCCACGCCGCCGTCGAGGACCGTGCGTCCCGCGGCCAGCGCGAAGCCGCGGACCTGGGCGGCGGTGATCTTGGGCGGGATGGACAGCGCGTTCGGATCGGTGATCAGCTCGATCAGCGCGGGTCCCGGACGGCCGAGGGCGGCGGTGAGCGCATCACGGATCTCGGTCGGCTTCTCCACCCGCACCGACGGGATGCCGCAGCCCGCGGCGATGGCGCTGAAATCCACTGCGGGATGGTCGGTTCCGAAGTCCGGGTAGCCGTCCACCAGCATCTCCAGCTTGACCATGCCCAGCGAGGCGTTGTTGAAGACCACGATCTTGACCGGCAGGTCGTAGAGCGCCACGGTCAGCAGATCACCCATCAGCATCGACAGACCGCCGTCGCCGGAGATGCTCACCACCTGGCGGTCGGGATGGGCCAGCTGCGCGCCGATCGCATGCGGCAGGGCGTTGGCCATACTGCCGTGCCGGAACGAACCGATCACGCGGCGGCGGCCGTTGGGCGTGAGATACCTTGCGGCCCAGACATTTCCCATGCCGGTGTCGACGGTGAAAATCGCATCCTCGGCGGCGACGTCGTCCAGGATCGCGGCCGCGTACTCCGGGTGGATGGGCGTGCGGTGCTCGATTTTGCTGGTGTAGGCGTCCACCACGCGCTGCAGGCCGCGCTCGTGCTCGCGCAGCATTCGGTCCAGGAACGAGCGGTCGGTGCGCTCGCGCAGGCGCGGCAGCAGCGCGCGCACGGTCGCGCCGACGTCGCCGTGCACGGCCAGGTCCAGCGGGGTGTGCCTGCCGAGCCGGGCCGGGTCGATATCGATCTGAACGGTGCGGGCCTGCGGCAGGAAGTCATCGTAGGGAAAGTCGGTGCCCAGCAGGACGATTCGATCCGCGTCCTGCATGGCGTCGTAGCAGGCGCCGTAGCCGAGCAGCCCGCTCATGCCCACGTCGAATGGATTGTCGTACTGGATCCACTCCTTACCACCCAGCGAATGGCCAACGGGCGCGGCCAATTTCGCGGCCAGCGCCATCACCTCGTCGTGTGCGTCGCGGCAGCCCGCCCCGCAGAACAGCATGACCTTCTCGGATGCGTCGAGCAGCCCGGCCAGTTCGGCGACGGTGTGCTCCGGCGGCACCACCGGCGAGGGCTGGGCGAGCGGCACCACGGCCGGTTCGGCATTGGGTGCGGTGCGCGCGGCGACGTCACCGGGCAGGGCCAGCACCGCCACCCCGCCGCGGCCGACCGCGGTCTGCATGGCGATGGTCAGCAGCCGCGGCATCTGCTCGGGCTGGGAGATCAGCTCGCAGTAATGGCTGCATTCGACGAACAGCCGCTCCGGGTGGGTCTCCTGGAAGTAGCCGGTGCCGATCTCCTTCGAGGGAATGTGCGAGGCGATGGCCAGCACCGGCGCGCCGCTGCGATGGGCGTCGTAGAGGCCGTTGATCAGATGCAGATTGCCGGGTCCGCAGCTGCCCGCGCAGACCGCGAGCCGCCCGCTGACCTGGGCCTCGGCCGCGGCGGCGAAGGCGGCGGTCTCCTCGTGCCGGACATGCACCCAGTCGATGCCGTCGGTGCGGCGGATGGCATCGACGATCGGATTGAGGCTGTCGCCCACCACGCCGTAGACCCGTCGCACCCCGGCCCGCTGTAAGGTCCGCACCAACTGCTCGGCAACCGTGGTCATATGCACTCCTTTCATCCAGAAACGATCTTGACCGATTCGGCGGGCCGGAAACGTGGCCTTCCTCGCCCGTTTGCCCAGGGGGCGCTCGGGTAGCCGATCTGCGACGCGTACATCTCGGAGGGAGGCATTCGTGCAGATCGGATACAAGCTCGCCGCGGAGGCGTTCGGGCCCGGCGACCTGATCCGGCAGGCCGAGCTGGCCGAGCGAGCCGGTTTCGACTTCGTGGAGATCAGCGACCACTATCACCCCTGGCTGGACAACCAGGGTCATTCGCCGTTCGCGTGGACGGTGCTGGGCGCGATCGCGGCCCGCACCGAACGCATCGGCTTGGCCACGGGCGTCACCTGCCCGACGGTCCGCTACCACCCGGCGATCATCGCGCAGGCGGCGGCGACGCTGGCGCTGATATCCGGGGGCCGCTTCACGCTGGGTGTCGGATCCGGTGAGCGGCTCAACGAGCATGTGGTCGGACCCGGATTCCCGGAGTCGGTGCAGGGCAGGCACGAACTGCTGCGTGAGGCCCTGGAGATCATCCGGCTGCTCTGGCAGGGCGGCTACCGATCGTACGAGGGCAAACATCTGAAGCTCTCCGATGCCCGGGTCTTCGACCTGCCCGATGAGCTCCCGGTGATCGCGGTAGCCGCGGGCGGGGAGCAAGCCGCGCGGCTGGCGGCCGAGTTGGGCGACGGCCTGTTCGCCACCGAACCACGCGCCGATCTGGTCGAGACCTATCAGCGGGGCGGCGGCAAGGGGCCGCGCTATGCCGAGGTGCCGGTGGCCTGGGCGCCGGACGAACACACCGCGGCGCGGGCCGCGCTCGAGACCTCCCGCTGGGCGCTGACCGGATGGAAGGTCATGAGCGAGCTACCGAATCCGGTGAACTTCGCCGCGGCCTCGAAGACCGTGCGGGAGGACGATATTCGCGAGCAGTTCACCTGCGGCAGCGATCCGTCCGCGTATGTCGAGGCGGTGCGCAAGTACACCGACGCGGGCTATGACCACGTGGTACTGCAGAACGCCGGGCCGGATCCGGAGGGGTTCATCGAGTTCTTCCGGAACGATCTCGCGGCTCGTCTGCGGCAGTGACCCCGGCGTCCGCGCGCCGCGCGGACAGGGTGAGCGCGCGAATCATGCCGAGGCCGAACACGATCGGCACCACGGCCAGCAGCAACACCGGCGCGATGCCGTCGCCGACGAGCTGAGTGAAGTTCCGCACGATCACGGCGAGCGCGCCGGTGAGCGCGATCAGCGCGCCGAGCGGGGCCAGGAGGGTGTGCCACAGCCGCCGATCGTGACCGGTCCGCCGGAAGAAGACCAGGACGGCCAGGCAGACCAGCAGCAGCATCGCGAGAATGCCGAGGGTGCCCGCCCAGGACAGCCACAGATACACATCCAGCGGGCCGATCCGCAGCACCGCGGCGCTCAGCAGGATGGCGGCGGTGAGCCCGGTCGTCACCAGCGACGCCCGCCCCGGCGAGCCGTGCCGGGGGTGCACGGCCGCCAGCGCCTCGGGCGCGACCGACTGTGCGCCGAGCGACCACAGATAACGCGCGACCACGTTGTGTACCGAGAGCACTCCGGCGAAATAGCTGGTGACCAGCAACACCTGCAGCACATCGCGCATCGCCGGGGCGACGAAGCCCGCCGCCAGATCCAGATACATGCCCGTCGGATCGGCCTCGGCGACCTCGAGCACCCGGTCGGTCCCCACCCCCACCGCCGTGGCCCAGGCGGAGAACGCGTACAGCGTGCCGATCAGACCCAACGCCAGGAAGGTGGCGCGCGGGATCGTGCGATCGGGATCGCGTGCCTCACCGCGGAATACGACCGTGGCTTCGAAGCCGGTGAAGGTGAGGAATGCGAGCATGAGCCCGAACCCCGGGGCGTGCGCGCCGGTGGTGGCCGCGAGCGGTGACAGCGACGCCAGGCTCAGCCCGTCGTGCCCGCCGCGCGCCACGATCGCCAGATCGACGAGCAGCACGCTCGCCGCCTCCACCACCAGGGCCACCCCGAGCACCCGACCGCCGATCTCGATATTGCGGTAGCCCAGCAGCCCCACGATGACGCCGAACGCGGACGCCCACAGCCAGGGCGAACCGCCGTGGCCGGTCCAGCGCTCGACCAGCTGCACCACGACCTGACCCACATAGCTGAGGGCGCTGCCGAGCATGGCGGTGTAGGCGACCACGGCCACGAACGCGGTCCCGATCCCGGGCAGCTCCCCCAGGCCCGCCCGGACATAGGAATAGAAGGCCCCGGCGTTCTCGACGTAGCGGGTCATCGTCGTGAACCCGACGGCGAACAGCATCAGTACGGCCCCCGCCACCAGGAAGTACAGCGGCGCCCCCACCGACCCGCTGCTCGAGAACAGCACCGGTGTCAACGCGACCACCGCACCCAACGGCGCCGCCGCCGCGGTCACCATGAAGACGATCGACCCGACACCCAGCGTCCCCCGTAACGCCTCCCCCGAAGAGCTGTTGCCACCCACGCTGTCACCTACTGCCCGGACCGACGAATCCCCTGGCAGAACCCTGCGCAGAGCGAGCATCAGCGTAACGACCCCAGCCGATGACGCAACCGGAAGGTCGGTTTGCCGGTCAGGGTCGCACGACCCGCCTCTCGTCCCACACCGGCTCCGACGACTCGTACACCGAGCCGTCGCCGCCGAAGACCAGGAACCGATCGAAGTCGCGGGCGAACCAGCGATCGTGGGTCACCGCGAGCACCGTGCCCTCGAATTCGGCGAGGGCGCGCTGCAGCGCCTCTGCCGAAACCAGATCGAGGTTGTCGGTCGGCTCGTCGAGCAGCAGCAGCGTCGCACCGCCGAGTTCGAGCAGCAGGATCTGGAAGCGGGCCTGCTGCCCGCCGGACAGCGAATCGAAGCTCTGCTCCGCCGCGCCCGCCAGCTCGTAGCGGGCCAGCACGCGCGAGGCCTCCTCGCGCGGCAGTCCCGATCGATGTTCGTCGCCGTGATGCAGGATCGACAGCAGGGTGCGACCCGCGAGATCCGGACGCCCGTGCGCCTGCGCGAACCACCCCGGCCGCACCCGCGCCCCCAATCGCGCCGTGCCCGAATGCGATACGGGCTCGACGGGCAGATCTCCGACCGGTTCGTGTTCCGGTTCCGGCGCGGTGCCGCCCGCGGCGAGCAACCGTAGGAAATGGGATTTGCCCGAGCCGTTGGAACCCAGCACGGCCACCCGGTCGCCGAACCACACCTCGAGATCGAACGGCCGCATCAGCCCGGTCAGTTCCACGCCCTCGCACACCACGGCCCGTTTACCAGTCCGCCCGCCGGGCAATCGCATCGATACCTGCTGCCGCAGCGGCTGCGCCTGCGGCGGTCCGGCCTGTTCGAACCGGTCCAGTCGGGTCTGGGCGGCGCGGTAGCGCGAGGCCATATCCGAGTTGTAGGCGGCCTTCTGTTTGTACATCAGGACCAGCGCACGCAGTTTGGCGCGCTCGTCGTCCCAGCGCCGCCGCAGTTCGTCGAGCCGCTCGAAGCGGTCGGCTCGCGCCCGATGGTAGGTGTCGAAGCCGCCCGCGTGCACCCAGGCGGTATTGCCCGCCGCGCCGCGTTCGATCGTGACGATGGCACGGGCGGTGCGCGCCAGCAGCTCGCGGTCGTGACTCACGTAGAGCACGCTCTTCGGCGTTTCGACCAGGCGATCCTCCAGCCAGCGCTTACCCGGCACATCGAGGAAGTTGTCCGGTTCGTCGAGCAGCAGCACCTGGTCGGGCCCGCGCAGCAGCGCCTCCAGCACCAGACGCTTCTGCTCCCCGCCCGACAGCGTTCGCACCGGCCGGTTCCGGCACCGATCGAAGGGCAGACCCAGCGCTTCCACGGCGCAGACGTCCCACAGCACCTCGGCCTCGTATCCCCCGGCGTCGCCCCATTCGGAAAGGGCTGTCGCATAGGCCATCTGGGCGGCGGTGTCGTCACGCTCGCGCAGGGCCGCCTGCGCCGCGTCCAGCGCCGCGGCGGCCCGGCGCACCCGCGGCGCAGCCACCGACAGCAGCAGATCCCGCACGTCGGCGCCCGCCCGGTCGATGAACTGCCGCATCACCCCCAGGCCGCCGCTGCGGGTCACCGCGCCCCCGTGCGGGTCGATCTCTCCCGCGATCATGCGCAACAGCGTCGTCTTACCCGATCCGTTGGCCCCGACGAGCGCGACCTTCGCCCCCTCACCCACCCGAAACGTGATCTCGTCCAACAGAACTCGACCGTCCGGAAGCACAAAGGAGACCGCGTTCAGATCGATGTGCCCCATGGGGCGAATGTATCCCCGCCGCGCCGGAGAAGTCTCGTCATTTTCCGGGGCCGTCGGTCACCGGACCTCGACGCCCTTCTCCCCGAAGGGCTGACAGCGATACGGAGGCGGCGCAGCCATAAAAAACCGCCCCCGTGGGAGCGGCTGTGCGAGGAACCTGTTGAAACTGTGGTCGGTCCGCATCTCCCTGATGCGGACCCGACGCGCCGAACTCCTCGAGCTCAGTGCACCTTGCGAGCGACCTTGCCCGCCTTCAGGCACGAGGTGCAGACCTGCAGCTTCTTCGGCGTCCCATCGACGACCGTGCGGATCGACTGGAGGTTCGGGTAGAACTTGCGAGACGTGCGGCCCTTGACGCGCCGGTGCTGCGCGCGGACACCCAGACGCGCCACCTGACGGCCGAAGCTGGGCCCCTTGCCGCATTGATCGCAGTGCTTAGACATCATCTCTCCGTATCGTGGTGAAAACTCTTACAAGCCCTCGGGCTCAGGAGGCGTCCGGCCGTCGACGTTCCTACCTCCAGCCTTACCGATCCTAACGTAGGACCATGGCCACCCCGACCACACCCCGGTCGAACAGCCAGCCGGAGGATCTTACTACGCGCCCGCCGGGCAACCTAAAGCGGCCCGCTGACCTGCGGCGATAGCGAGGGCGCCCGCTCGGCTAGGATCTCTGGCCGTGGCCGACGATCCGAGCAGAGTGCTGTTCTCCGCATCCCCCGATTACTTCCGAGCGGCGGAGCAGGACCTGCTCGAGCTCTTCGGCGCGGACCGGCGCCCCGAGATCCGCCGCCTCGCCCCGGACCTGGGCCGGGTGTCGGCCCCCGGCCTGCGCCTCGACGAGCTGGCACACGCCTGCCGGACCCGGCCGCTGCCGTTCATTCGGCATCTGACCACCGAGCGGGCCGAGTTGCCGGTCGCGATCGCCGCGGACCTCGACGCCGTCGGGGCGCACATCCGGCGGGTCGCCACCGAACTCGGCGTCGGCGAGCTGGCCGTCCAGGTGTGGACCACCGGCTCCAATCCGCTGCCCTACGGTACCGCGGATCTGGCTCGCCACAGCATGAAAGTCCTGGCGGAGCTGGGCATTTCGAGCGGCCGAGCGAATATGTCGCACACCCTGTCGCTGTGCGTGGTCGCCGACGGCCTGCTGATCGGGGCGGCCGCGACCGTCGATCAGCTCAGCGACTGGCCCGGCGGGCGGATCCGACTGGCCCGGCACGCGGATCAGATCTCGCGGGCGGAGTTCAAGCTGGAGGAGGCCTTCCAGATCTTGGACATCACCGCACCGGAGAACGGGACGGCCCTCGACCTCGGGGCGAGTCCGGGCGGCTGGACGAAGGTGCTGCGCCGGTACGGCCTCGAGGTGTGGGCCGTCGACCCGGCCGATCTGGACCCCCGGCTGGCCCGCGACCGCGGCGTGCGGCATCTGCGGATGACCGCGGGCGAGTTCTTCCGGCAGCACCGCCGGGAGTTCGATGTGGTGGTCGACGATATGAAGATGGCCCCCGAGCTGTCCTGCAAGATCATGAACGATGCCGCCCGCGCGCTGCGCCCCGGCGGGCTGGCCATCGTCACCCTGAAGCTGTCGCCCAACAAGCCCACCCGAACCGTCCGCCACTGTCTCGACCTGCTCGACGGCAAGTACCGGCTGATCGCCGCCCGACAGCTGCAGCACAACCGCCACGAGGTGACCGTGGTCGCGCAACGCCGCCGCCGCTCGAATTAGGCTGGCTCACCGCGGGTCTCCGATATGCGAGCGGAGGGTTTCACCCGTGCCGCCATGCGCACCCAAAACCGTCGGCGCGCGGCCGTAGTCAGAACTCGAAGACCGAAACGCTGCGATCCCCCATCGCGCAGGCATTGGGATAGGTCTGCCGATAGCGCACGCTCGTACCGTTCCAGGTGCCGTCCGCCGCAATGGTGACCGGGTTGTAGTCCTGCGTGCACACCCGCAACGGCGGCCCCTGCAATGTGGTGAAATCCCCACCCGCCGCGCCCAGTTCGTCACAGGCCGCCCCCGCCTTCGGATGCGTCCCCCAGACCACCGGCGCACACAGCAGCAACACCACCCGCTGACTGGCCGCGCTCTCCAGCGAATCCCCGCCCGCCACGGTCAACACCAGCACCGAGGGCCGCGCTCCGGGCTCCGCCCGTACCACCCCCGCCGACGCCGCCACCGCCGCCAGCACCACACCCACCACCCCCGCGACGCGAATTCGAACACCCATCCGTCGACCTCCTCGCCGATCGCCGTGGACAACGTTCTTCCGGTCCCGGTCGCCAAGTCGTTCTTCAGTCGTGCGTGAGTTCGACAATAGCCGCGCGGGTGGGCAGATCACGGTGGTTACCCCGGCAACACGAAGCTCGGCCCGGCAGCGGTGCGGCCAGGACTTCGGCCGCCTCTCGTTTCTCGTGCCTGACCATTCTGCTGGATGCGTTGACGATCACCCCCGCCGAGGGCATAGCGGGGTTGTACGCCCCGGCCGTGCCCGTTGCCGAGGATGCGCCCCTACTCGATCGGGTGCTGGCCCGCACCGGTCGCGATCCGGCCTGGACTCACTACTGACCCCGGCTCGACCCTCCGGACTTCGGGCGCGCGTCCTCGGGCAGGTCGATCCATTCCAGCGCCCATCGGTTCAGCTCGAGCAGCACCTCGCTCAGCGACGCGCCCTTGTCGGTGAGCCGGTACTCGACGCGGACCGGTGTGGTGGGGTGGACGAGGCGTTCGATCAGACCCTCGGCCTCGAGGTCCTTCAGTCGTTGCGACAGCAGTTTGTCGGTCATGCCCGGAACCGCCGCGGAGATGTCGCGAAACCGGGTCGCGCCCGCGCGGATCGAGCGCAGCACGACCGCCGCCCAGCGGCGGCTGAGCACGTCCGTCGCGGCCGCGTAGTACGGGCAGTACAGGTCCAGCTGTTCCTCGTCGGCGGGACGAGCGCTCGGCTCCACCTCGTCAGGATCCCGCAGTCGGTTTCGGCGGCTCACCACTTGACTCACTTCTTCCCGTCACGACGGAAGTTACTATCGACATGATAGCGCCAACGTGCCGCGGGACGGTGTGCCGGCTCAGCCGAGCAGCAGGTTCGCGGACAGCCAGACCGTGCCCGGGTTGAGCCGATCGGGATACCGGGCCAGCATGCTGTCGAAGAATTCTCGCGGGCCGGGCTTGTCGGCGAGCAGGCCGATGGCGTCGCGCAGGTAGCGCCGGGTGTCGTCGAGGGCGGTCGGGTCGTCGGGCAACGCCTTGTTCTTGTGGCCCGCGACCACGATCCGGGGCTCGAGTGCGGCGATCGTATCGATGGCGAGCAACCAGGCCTCGAGTCCGCCGTTGCCGCCTTCGGCAAGGTATTGATGCACGCCGTTGTAGGCGACGTCGCCCGCGACGACCAGGCCCATCGAGGGCACGTACAGCGCGGTGGAGTCGTCGGTGTCGCTGTGGCCCGCCCGCACCGCGTGCAGCCGGTGGCCCTCGAGTTCGAAACCGTCGGCGCCGACCGGTTGGGCGATCACCGGGGTTTCGGGGAGCTGGCCGGGAAACCACCTATCCCACATCTGTTCCCGGGCCGGGCCCGCCGCCGCGCGCATGCGGGCGATGGTTCCCTCGGTGGCGACGACCACGACGCCGGGGAAGCGTTCCACCAGGGTGGGTGCGGCGAACCAGTGATCGCCGTGACCGTGGGTGATGTAGATGTGGGTGAGTCGCTTTCCGGACTGCTCGATCCAGTCGCCGATTCGTTGCGCCTGATCGACGGTGAAGGGCGGGTCGACCAGAACGGCGTCGCGCTGTCCGGTGATGAGCGTGGTGGTCAACGGCGACCACATCATCGGGGTCCCGTCGGGCAAGTGCATGCCCGCGATCGGGATCGGATCGGAAACGACAGTCCGATAAGACAAACCGGTGGCCGCGTTCACGGGAGCGGATGTGGTCATGACCAATTCCTTTCCAGGCGTGTGGATTCAGGCTTCGGATGGGCGGAGGTGTTCGCGGAACCCCGTGGACCTCTGTTCGATCGGCCATAACGCTCCTCCTCCCTCGAATCCTCCGAACTACTATCCAATGGCTTGCTACTATCCTAAAGTTAGTAGCTTGAGGCCACCACAGACTGTGAAAGTGCACACAGCCCGCCCCGCCGGCGCGAGCGAGTGCATACTGAAACGATATCAACTATCTATTGGATAGCCTTCGCCCAGCGACCGAGTGTTCAGGAAGGTGGGAACGACATGGACCTAGGGCTGACGGGCAAGACCGCCGTTGTGGCCGACAAAGCCACCAATCTGCTCGGCGCCGACATCGTGCTCGACGGCGGCACCCTCAAATCCATCTGACCCCGGCCGATCCGCCGGACCAAGGAGTCTCCTCATGGCCACGAACACAGCCTTCGCCGATACGGTGACCCGATTTCGGGAGGCCTTCGCCGCACGCGACGTCGAAACGATGGTCGGCCTGCTGGCACCGGATTTCGAACTGTACTCACCGGTCGAGTCGAAGCCCTACCGCGGGCGAGCGGCCGCGGGAACGGTGTTCACCACGCTCATCGATACTTTCGACCACTACCACTACATGGGCGAATTATCCGGCGTCACCTGGGATTCCGGCCCGGCCACCGTGCGCGCCCTGCTCTTTCGAGCCCTGGTCGACAACTCGCCGACGCACGGGATTTCGCTGCTGCAACTCGACGACGACGATCGAATCGCCGTCATCACCATTATGAGTCGTCCGGGGAGCGCCGTCGCCGCCTTGGAACAGGTGCGCACTCGCATCCAGCCCCGGCTTCCGAGAAAACTGTGACAGCGCCCGCGGGCTGCGACACCCGCGACGTGCTGTCGCTGGCGCTTTCCGGTTGATCGAGGGCAGAAGGTCTACAGCTCGGCGAGAAATGCCACGGCGGACTTGGTTTCGGCGGCGCCGATGCGTTCGTAGAGCCGCACCGCCTCGCGCAGCTCGGCCATGGCGGTGCCGCGGTCGCCGAGGCCCACCCGACATCGCGCGGAGCCTTCCAGGGCTCGTGCCTGCTCGATCGAACTCCGCACGCGACGGGCCAACCGTAGCGCCTCGTGATAGGTGGACAGGGCTCGGCGGAGATCGCCGGAGGTCGTCAACAACGCACCGATGCGGTTGAGCGACTCGATCTCACCGGCTCGGTGGTCGATATCCCGGCACATCGTCAAAGCCCGCCGCAGCAGCGCTTCGGCGCCCGAGTGATCCCCGGTCAGATATCGCACCCAGCCGAGGTTGCCGACCGTCTCGGCCATACCGACGCGGTTGCCGATCGTGTCGTAGATCGTCTGCGCCTGCCGGATGAGGTCCTCCGCGGCCTCGAAGTCTCCCTCCAGATACCGCACCCTGCCCAGGTTGTTGAGCGTCGACGCCACGCCGAATCGGTTGATGCCGATCTCCCGGAAGATCGCCAATGCCTGCTGCATCAGCTCGGCGGCGGCCGGGTAATCGCCGGTCACGTGCCGAATCCAACCCAGGACATTCAGGATGAACGCCTCACCCGGACGGTTACCCATATCCAGATAGGTCGCCAGCACCGGCTGGAGAAGGTTGATTGCCGCCGGATAGTCGTCGGTCACGATGTGCAGCGCCGCCCAGAGGATGTGGACGACGGCCTCGTCGGATCGATGGCCCGTCTCCCGATGGATCGACGCCGCCCGCCGCAGCGCATCGGCCGCGGACGGGTACTGACCGCTGTGGGTGTATACCGTTCCCAGAACGCTGAGGGCGAAGGCTTCCCCGGCACGGTTGCCGATGTCCTGATAAATCGTCAGCGCCTGCTGCACGAGTTCGACCGCGACGGAGTCGTCGCCGGTGAGATGTCCGAGCCAGCCCAGCAGGTAGAGAGCGAAGGCCTCACCATGTCGGTCGCCGAGCGTCCGAAAGGTCGTCAGCGCCCGCTCCAGCACATCGGCCGCCAGCGTGTGATCACCGGAGAGGAAGCGTGTCCACACCAGGATGCGCAGGGCGAACGCGTGTGTGGCAGCGTCGATGTCGCCGTGCGTGTCCAGTACCTGCTGCAACAGGTCGGCCGCGACGGAGCAGTCGTCGGTGAGGTAATCCGCCGAGCCCAGATCCATCGGCATGAGTATCGTGTCGCTGGCGTCGCCGACGATCTCCCGGGTGTGTCGGCCACCGGCCCCGCGCCGAAGATAGGGGGCGGCGATCTGCCAGGGACCGTGCAGCTCCAGCTCACCGGTGAGCGCCTTGGTCAGATCGAGAACGCGGGACAGTTGATTGTCCGACGCGGCGAATTTCAGACAGGCCAGCAGATTGGCTCGCTCCGCGCGCATCCACGCGAGCGCGGAGGTCAGCGTCGAAACGTCCGGTGCCGCGGCGGGCAAGGCATCGGACTGTGCCGAACGCGTGGCGGCACGGGCGGTGCCCAGGTAGTAGTCGAAGAGCCGATCGACGGCCCGGGTGCGATCGTCGACCGGATCGCCCTCGGCCAGGGTGCGGGCGTATTCGCGCAGTAGATCGTGTAACCGGTAGCGGCCCTGCGTGGTTTCGTCGATCAGGTGGTCGGTGTAGAGGGCTTCCAGGGCTCGGCGTGCCTGGGAAAGCGGGATGTCGTTCAGGGCGGCAACGGCGTAGGCGTCGAGATCGGGGCCGGGATGCAGGCCCAATCGCCGGAACAGGATCTGCTGCTGTGCCGACAGGTTCTGGTAGGAGGTGGTGAACGCGGCGCGCACGGCGAGGGTGCCGATATCGAGTTCGGCGAGCCGATCGCGCGTGGTGGCGAAGTCGGTGGCCAGATCGGCGATGGTCCAGGCCGGGTGGTGAGCCAGCCGACCGGCCAGCAGCCCGATGGCCAACGGGAGGTATCCACAGTGCCGGACGATCTCGGCGACCGCGGCGATGTCGTCGCCGCTCGGATCGCGGTGGGCCAGGCGACAGAACAGATCGGCGGCGTGATCGGGCTCGAGGGTGTCCAGTGCCAGCGGTAGGGCGCCGTCGAGGGCGACCAGCCTGCGGCGGCTGGTGATCAACGTCAGGCAGCCGGGACCGGTCGGCAGCAGCGGCTCGATCTGAGCGTGGTCGCGGGCGTCGTCCAGCACCAGCAGCACTCGCTTGTCCGACACCCGATCTCGCCACAGATCCCGACGAGCGGCGAGGGTGCCGGGGATACGGCCGGGCGCGATTCCCAGATCGGTGAGCAGCGTCGCCAGGACGTCGAAGGGTTCGGCGGGGTGCTGTCCGGGCGTGTGGGCGTTGAGCTCGACGAAGAACCGGCCATCGGGGAACCGATCGGCCAGCAGATGCGCGGCCCGGGTGACCAGGGCGGTCTTGCCCACACCGGGCATACCGTCGATGGTGTGGATCGACACCACCCGGTTCGGTCCGGCCGCGGCGATGATTCGACGCACCTCGTCATCGCGACCGACGAACGTGTCGGTATCCCGGCGCAGCGCGGTCGTCACCGTCAAAGCCGGTGCCTCGGCCGCGGCAGCGGCTGTCGTATCGGGTTCGGCGGCGGCAGCCTTCCACAGCCGCTGCCACGACAACCGGTCCACCAGCACGTGCGACTCCGGACCGGATGCCGCCCTGGCCATGGTGATCAGCGTCAGCAGCACCGGTTCGAACGTTTCGAACCGGGACGGCACGTTACGGCCGGAGCGCCAGTCACTGATGCGCTGCACCGAAACCCCGCGCCCGCGACCCGGCGCCCGCGCCGCGCTCACTCGCGCGTCGGCCGCGGTCGCGACCTTCTGCAAGGTCGGATTACCCGCGGCCTTCCACAGCTCCATCAGCCTGGCCGCGAAAAGCGCTCGTGCCGAACCGCCCTGACCACCAGAAGGACCAAGATCAGCCATCAAACCCCCAGAGTACTGCCAATCAAACCCCAGAGTACTGACAATCCGGGCCGGTCGACTCGGACCTTCGGCCCGTCGACCGCACGGGGGTCGCGCGTCGGACCTGCTGGGGCCCCGGCGACAGCTCGGCGCCGACGAGCAGGTCAGACATTATGGGCAGGGACTCCCTGTGCCGGACGGTCCTCGGTGAACCCGAATCGGCTGTGCAACACCATCAGCCACCGGGGCGCCCACCAGTTGTAGGTGCTCAGCAATCGCATCAGCGTCGGCACGAGCAGCAACCGAATGATCGTCGCGTCGGCCAGCACCGCCAATGTCAGACCCAAGCCGAACAATTGCATGAACTGAACCTTCGATGTGGCGACCGCGGCGAGCACGATCGCCATCAATACGGCCGCGGCCGTGAAGATGCGGCCGGTACGGGCAACTCCCATGGCAACCGCGTGAATATTGGCCGCTGGCGTGCGATCCGATGCCAACCACTCCTCCCGCATGCGGGACAGCAGAAACAGTTCGTAGTCCATCGATACGCCGAAGGCCAGGCAGAACATGAGGATGGGAAGCGCCGGGGTCAGACTGCCCAACGGGGTGAAACCCAACAGCCCCGACAGATGCCCCTCCTGGAAGATCCACACCATCGCGCCGAACGTCGCCGACAACGACAGCACATTCAGTACGAGTGCCTTGGCGGGCAGCAGCAGGCTTCCGGTGAACAGGAACAGCAGGACATAGGTGGTGACCGCGATGAGCACGAGCGCCATCGGCAGCTTGGAAACGATGGCGCGCACGCTGTCCTCGTTGGTCGCCGCCGCTCCCGAAATGGTGACGGGGCCCGGACTCGGCACCTCGCGTATCGCGCGCAACTGCGCCGATCCGGCATCGGAGAACGGATCGATATCGGTGAACACCGAAACCACCGCGCCGGCCTCGTTCACCAAACCCGGTGGCGGCGCTGCCATTCGAAGGCCCTGCTGATACACGCCCGCCGGAGACAGCACCGCGGGTACCCCGTCGATCTTCGACAGCGCGGCCGCATAGCTGCCCACCTGGGACAGGTCGGCACCGCCGTCGCGCAACATCACCACGGTTCCGGATCCGACATGGGCGCCGAAATCCTGCCGCAGGATGTCGCCGACCTGCCGACTCGGTGAGCTGGTGGGCAGCACCCGGTCGTCCGCGAAACCGAAATGCAGCGACAACAGCGGTGACCCGAGCAGGACCAGCACTCCCACCGCGGCCAGCGCGACCGGGATCGGCCGTCTGATCACCGCGATCACCGCGCGGTACCAGCGGCTGTCCTGCGGCTGGACCGTCCCCGGCGGCGGGCGACGCAGCCAGCGACGGATCGGTGCGCGCAGGTCGAGCGCGTTGACCCTGGGGCCGAGCAGAACCAGACAGGCGGGCAGGATGACGATGGCCGCGGCGGCGGCCGCCACCACCACCGCGACGCCCGCATACGCGAACGAGCGCAGGAAGTACTGCGGGAACACGACCAGGACGGCCAAGGACAGCGCCACGGTGAGCGCCGAGAATACGACGGTCCGGCCCGCGGTCTGGGTGGCTCGCACCGCCGCGTCCGCATGATCGAGACCCCGCTCGAGCTCCTCACGATATCGGCTGACGATGAACAGGCTGTAGTCGACTGCCAGGGCGAAGCCCAGCGCCGTCGTCATATTCAACGAGAAGACGGAGACGTCCCCGAGCGCCGCGTAGATGCCGAGCACGGCCAGGGTGACCAGTATCGCGAACAACCCCACGATCAACGGCAGACCGGCGGCCACGATACTGCCGAAGACGAGCACGAGGACGATGCCGGTCAGCGGAATCGCCACGGCCTCGGATCTGATCAGATCGCGCGTGGACTGTTCGCTCATATCGGAGAAGACCGCGGCCAGGCCGCCGACCCGCACCTCGACGCCGCCGGATGTCTCGGTGAGCTCACGGGAGATCGACGCCGCGGATTTCTGCACGGCGGTGTCGTCGCCGACGATGGTGCCGAGCACGACGGCCTTCTTCCGATCCTTGTCGCGCAGCGCCGACGCGAGATCGGGGCGAGCCGTCCAATACGACTGGACCCCGGTGACATCCGAACGATGCGCCAACCGCTCCACAACCCGCCGTCCGGCCGATTCGGCCGCCGGGGAGTCCACATTGTCGGCGGCGAGGACCACCACCAGGTTCGGATTGATGCCGGGGAAGTTCTCGTCGAGGTATTGCCGTGCCGATTCGGTTTCGGGAGTGGTTTGGCCACCGGACTTCAGCTTGCCGGGAACGCTGGCCCCCAGCAGACCCCCGAGCAGTGCGATCAGCAGCGCCACGGCTACTACGACCCATGGTCGCCGCACCGCGGCACGCGCGATCGCCGTCAGCATCGGTCACGTCCTCTCACCGAACGACGGTCGGCACGATCGCTCGTCCATCGCTGTCCATCGGCAACACCGCCAGCGAACCCGCCCGATACCGGTCGGCGGTGGCGCTGCGCTGCAGCTTGCCGCTGGTCGTCTTCGGAAGTCCCCCATGCTCGATGAACAATACGTCGACCGGCATCGTCTCGTAGTGATTCGCGACGATCGTGCGCACGCGCCGCGCGAGATCGGGCAGCCGCACCGAGGGTGGGGTGTTCCGGTCGAGTTCACCGGCGATCACGACGCGTTCGCCCGATGCCCGGTCGATCGAGAATGCGACGACATGGCCCGGCCGGAACTGGGGAACCGACTCAATGACGGTGGCCTCGATATCGGCCGGATAGATGTTTCTGCCGTCGATGATGATCAGATCCTTCAGCCGGGCGACGACGAACAGATCGGCGTCCATCAGGAAGCCCAGATCACCGGTACGCAGCCAATCCGAAGGATGGTCTGCCCGCTGCGCCCGAAACACCTCCGCGGTGCTCTCCGGTCGCCCGTGGTACCCGGAGCACACATTGGGACCGGCGACCCACACCTCCCCCACCTGCCTTTCCCCGCACGGCTGGCGGGTCTCGGGATCGACGATCGCGACACTCTGCCCCACCGCGGTCCCGCAGCCGACCACCTCCACCGCCGCACCGGACGCGCGGCCGACCGGCACCACCCGCCCCTGTGCCAGCGCCTCTCGATCGGCCCGGATCGTCGTCGTGCCGCGCCCCTCGGCGTTCGCTGTGACCACCAACGTCGCCTCGGCCAGTCCGTACGCGCCGGAATGAGCCGCCGGATCGAAACGCGATGCGGCGAAGGCCGCCGTGAACGCGCGCAGCGACGCCGGGCGGATCGGTTCGGAACCGTTCATGAGCACCCGGACGGTGGACAGATCCAGCCGGGACCGCTCGTCCGGGGACGTGTCCCGAACGGCCATGTCCAGGCCGAAGTTCGGGCTCGCCGTGGCACCGGCGCGATAGTCCGACAGCGCCTGCGGCCAGCGTGCCGGACGCTTGACGAATTCGGTGGGGGCCATCGTCACCGCGTGGGTACCGGCATACAGCGGCAGACACAGCGAGAAGATCAGCCCCATATCGTGAAACAGCGGCAGCCAATTCACCATCGGCCGCTCCGACACCACCGGATAGACGGTCAGGAGCTGCTCGAAGTGGGCCACTATATTCCGGCCGGTCACCATGACGCCCGCCGGGGTACGGGTCGAGCCGGACGTGTACTGGAGATAGGCGAGGGCGTCCGGATCCGGCATGCGATCGATCCGGGAATCCGCCGCGGCGGTGGGTTTTCCGCCGTCCACCCGGATCAGGACGCCGAGCCGGTCGGCCATCGCGGTGCCGGTGGCGAGATCCTGGGGACTCAGCAGCGACGCGGCCGGAGCCGCATCGCGGAGCACGGCATGCAGCCGAGCCGCGCGGCTGGGCCGATCCGCCGGAAACAACGGCACCGCAACGCGTTGCGCGTACAGACACCCCAGAAAGGCGACGGCGTAATCCACTCCGTGATCGCACATCACCGTGACCCGATCGCCGGGCGCGGTGACGGCGATGAGTCTCGCCGCCAAGGCGTCTGCGCGATGATCGAGTTCCCGGTAGCTCAGACTGGTTTCGAGACGAATCGTGCCGCGGAACCTGAGATCGGTGACGGCCGGTAGATCCGGCGTCTGGTCGCTGTGCCATCGGACGGCGGCGGCGAGGGTGGCCATCGGCGGCATCGTCGCCGTCATCGCGGCACTGCCTTCGTCACGACGCGGCGGCCATAGGTACACACCGTCGATCCCCGCGGGCGCAGATTGATCAGCAGTTGCGGGTGCACCGGACCGTCGACGTGGAACTCCAGCCGACCCCGCGAAGCCAGCAGCGCCGTGAACATCTGCCCCTGCATGACCGCCAGCGACGATCCGAGGCATACATGCCGACCGGCGCCGAACGGCAGGTAGGCGTATCGGTCACGGGACTTCTCGAGGGCCGGGTCGAATCTTTCGGGCCGAAATTCCAAGGGATCCTCGTAGTATCGCGGGGATCTGTGCATGGCGAAGATCGCCAATAACATCAACGAACCTCTTTTGATCCGATAGCCGCCGATCTCGGTGTCGCGGACCGCCTCCCGTAGTAGCAGCGCGCTCGGCGGATACAGCCGGACGGCCTCCTTGAACACCTGCGCGGCATAGGGCAGCCGCGCGAGGTCGGCGATGCCCGGCGGCCGGTCGGCGCAGACGGCCTCGGCCTCCGCGCGCACTCGCTCGGCGATCTCCGGATGTCGCCACATCGAATACGCGGCCCAGAACTGCCCATCGGCATTCGTCTCGTACGAGGTGCCCCAGAGGTTGATCACCTCGTCGACGAGTTGCTCGTCGGACATCGGTCGGCCGTCGTCGTCCCGGGCGAGCAGCAGCGCGGTGACGAGGTCGTCGGGGGTGCCGCGACCCCGGCGCTCCGCGATGAAATCGCGTACCTTGCCGCGTATGTCGGCCAGGTCCGCGCGCAACCGGCGATTGTTGGGCGTCGGCAGCCACAGCGGCGGCGCGGCAACACTGAACAGCCGCTTCATCTCCCAGTCGAAGACCCTGGTGACCCCGGCGGCCAGCCGGTCCTCGTCGCCGGTCGGACCACCGATCAGCAGTTCCGCGATCGCATCGTGGGTGATCCGGTGCACCCGCTCGATCAGCTCGAAGCGGCCCAGTGATTCCCATTCGTCCAGGTGCCGAGCGATCACCCCGCCGATGCGATCGATATGCGGGCCCAGGCGCCGCGCCGCGAACAGCGGCGCCACCATTTTGCGCTGAACATCGTGCAGCCTGCCCTCGGAGATCAGCAGACCTCGCCCGAGCACCGGTGTGACCGCATTGCGTTGCAGGTCACCCTTGTCGAAATCCCCGGCCTTGGCCGCCAGCACGTCCCTGATCTGCCGCGCACCGCTGACCAGCACCGCGGGCTTGGCGCCGATCCGGAATTCGGCCACCTCACCATAGGCCTGACCGAACTCGGTCATGAAGGCCAGCGGATCGTCGCGGAACCGGATGGCATCCGACAGCGGCAGCACCGTTCGCGATCGCGGCGGAGCCGGTGCGGTCGAGAGCGTCGAGTCGTCGACGGTCATGATCTGTCTCCCCTCTCCAGTGCGTGCCGCGCCGAGCGGGAGTCACGGGCATGTCGCCACAACCGACGAATCGAACTCACCAATCCCCTGCTTTCGGTGAGGCGGTAGGCGCTGTCGGCGGGCAGCGCGGCGACGAGCCGCTCATGCGCCTCGGGTAGTGCGTGGTACGGCAGGTGCGGCAGCAGGTGGTGCAGCGCATGCAACCGTAATCCCAGTGGGCCCCACAGCATCCCGGCAATTCGCGAACGGGGATAGTTGACGGTGTCCAGCATCTGCCCGATCACAGACAGTTCGCCGTCGTCCCCGGCCAGATAGCGATGGGCCCCGAGCAACCGCATCGAGTTGACGACGACGATCCCCCCGACCAAGGCGGCCCACCACAGCACCAGCGCGACGGGCAGCGTGCCGGTGATCACACCCGCCGTGACGCCCCAGACCAGCAGCGTCGCACAGATCTCCTGCACCAGCCAGGCGCGCCGTTGCGCCCCGGGCCGTGGCGGCCTGCCCCGATGATCGAGATCGATCTTCAATGTCGACATCCGCGCGTAGACGTAGTCGCGGGCTCGCGGCACACACCACGAGATCGGGGCGAGCACACCGAAGCGCCACGGGCCGAACAGCGGCGCGACGATACCCGCGGCGGGCATGGCCACCATCTGCCAGGGGGACATTCGCGCGAATGCCAGGTACTCGCCGTCCTGCCCGGTCGCATAGAACCGTTTGGAGTGATGGTCGGAATGCCTCTCGTACAGGAACGACGGGGTCAGCAGTGGGAAGCCGACCGTCAGATTCCAGATCCGCCGGAACCAGCGGAAATTCGCCCGCTTTCCGAAATGCGCGAGCTCGTGAATGAATACCGCGGCGCGGTACAGCAGCAGCACCGCCACCGCGTAGAGCGCCAGCGATACGACGGTGATCCGGCCGATCAGCAGCGCCCCGGCGAACGACGCCCAACCCAGCCCGGCCGCGATCACCAGATCGGCCCAATATCGCCGCAGGTCGGGAGTCGCCAGGTCCCGGACCGCGGCCTTCGCCTCGGCGACGGAGAACCGGGGTGCGGCCGCCGCCCGCTGCTGTGGGGTGCTAGTCATGGTGGTCTCCGACGAGGTCGAGATCCGGTGAGCGCCACATCCGAGCCTCGGCCAGCTCGAAACCGTGCGCCGCGGCCAGTTCACCGAGCAGCCGAATATGCTTGTCCGACAACCGATTCCCGACACTGGCCGGATCGCTGTCGCCGGACAGGGCGAGCAGCATCGTCTCGGCCATGCACGCATAGGTCAGTCCGGGAGGCAGCCCGTAGCGCAGGTCGAAATCGGAGCCGGGCGGGTATCGCACGATGCCGCCGTCGAAGACGGTGACGTCCGGCCGCAGGGTCGCCACGTCGGCAGGCACGTTCGGGGGCTGAGCCACATCGCATACCACGGCATGGGGCGCGAAATCGGATGCGGCGACCAGGGGTTGCGGCGCCGACGTCGCGGCCACGACGATATCGGCCCCGGCGATATCGGCCGCCGGATTGTCACCCAGGCGCAGGATGCCCTCGGGCAGCGCGACATTCGGGCCTCGGCTCCGCACCGCGGCGGCCAACATACCGGCCCCGGAGCGCGCAACGGCCGCGATCTCCGCGGCCACCGCGCCGAGCGGGCCGTCCGGCGCCGCCGTTCCACGCCGCCCGCTCAGCACCATCGAACCCACGTCGGGGGCGAGCTGCCGGGCGATCGCACGACCGATCGCTCCGCCAGCGCCGATGATCGCCACTCGGCTGTCGGCCAGCGATCTTCCGCGGGCCCGATAGTACGACCGGATCGCCGCCACCGACGCGGCCGCGGTGAAGCCATTGCCGGTGGTGATCGGCACGGTCGTGGTTCCGAGATCGACACCGTTGGCGGTGACGATCGACGAGTAGGCGCCCAGCCCGATCAGCTCGGCGCCGCGCTCGACGCCCAGCTCGATCGCCTCACGGACGTAGCGGAGCGCGGCCGCGCGGGGGAGGTCGAGCAAATCCCTTGCGGTGTACGGCAATCCGATCAATTCGCCGTACGCCGAAGTGCCGGTGGCGGACCGTATGCGGCCGCTGCCCACCACGAACGGCACCGGATTGAGCACGGAACCGGCCCGCGCCAAGCGATCCAGCAGCTCCCGCCGCTGTGCGTGGCTGTACCCGGCGAGCGCGGGATCGAAGTCCTCGAACCGCCGTAGATCGAGCGGGTGCGCGACGAAACCGAACCGGCGATCGCCCGCGGCCGGGGCGATCAGCGGAGGCCGTGCGGGCCGGGGGGCCGCGACCGGTGCGGCCGACCGGTCCCGGGTACGACCGGCCAGGTGACCCAGGAGCCCATCGAAATCGCCCGCGGCCGCCAGGGCCAAGGCACGTTCCAGACCCAGTACGAAGCGCTCGCATTCCTGGGCCGTCACGGTCAGCGGGGGCTCGACCCGCAGAACGGTGGTACCGAACAGGGTGGGAGCGAGCCGAATGTGTTCGACGTCGAGCAGGTACGAGCAGATCATCATGGCCAGGTTCTCCTGGCGGGCAACCGATCCGAGCAATCCCTGGAAGCCAGCATAGTTGACGTCACTGGTGAGCTCCACACCCAGCAGCAGACCGCGACCCCGCACGTCGACGACGAGAGCGGGGAAGCGCCGCCGCAGCCTGCGCAGCTCGGTGAGCAGCCAGTCACCTCGTTCGACGGCGGCTCGCACCAGCGCTCGGTCGTGTCGAGTCAGCTCCTCGAGTACGGCGATACCGACCCGGGCCGCCAATGCGTTACCGGCGAATGTCGAGGTGTGCCGGAGCGCGAAGTTCTCGGTGATGTGTTCGGGTTTGGTGAGGACGGCCCCGATGGGCACGATTCCACCGCCGAGCGCCTTGGCCAGCGTCATGATGTCCGGGACGACGCCCTCGTGCTCGGCCGCGAACAGGCGGCCCGTCCGGCCCAATCCGGTCTGTACCTCGTCGAGCGCCAGCAGTACCCCGAATTCGTCGCAAATGGCGCGGATTTCGGTCAGGTAGGACGGCGGCGGGACGATCACTCCACCCTCGCCCTGAATCGGTTCCACCAGGAAGACCGCGAAGTGATCCGGCCGCGCGCGCAGGGTTTCGCGCAGCGCCGCCGCATCGCCGTACCGAATGCGTTCGAATCCGTTGGCCGGTGCCCCGAAACCGAGCTGATACGTGTCGCGCCCGGTCGCCGACAGCGCGCCCAGGGTCTTACCGTGAAAACCGTTGGCCGTACTGAGCACTCCGAGGCGGCCGGTCGCGGACCGCGCGATCTTGACAGCGGCCTCGATCGCCTCGGCGCCGCTGTTGACGAAGGTGACCCGGGTCAGCCCCGGGGGTGCCACCGCCGCCAGGCGCTCCGCCAGCGTGCCCGCCGCGGTGAGTACCGACGGCTGCGCGAAGATGGCCTCGCCCGAGCGTTCCACCGCACGGACCGCGTCCCAGATCCGTTCCGGGCCATGGCCGAACGGCAATGCCCCGTAGGCACCGGCGAAGTCCAGACACGTTCGGCCCTGGGCATCGGTCAACACGGTCCCCGCACCGCGGACGTACTCCCGGTCCATTTTCAGTGCGGTCAGAATCCGCGCCAGATGCGAATTCATATGCTCGGCGAAGCCGCGCCGTTCCGAAACAGTTTGTGCCGCTGCGGTAGTGGTATCGTCCCGCATCTGCGCGGGCGCGACTTCGGGCAACTCGGCGAGCACGGCTTCCGCGATGGCGTCGACGGTCGTGCCCGACAACAGCACCGACAACCGGACGTCGATCCCGAGTCGCGCACTCATCCGCGCCCTGATCCGCACGATGTGCAGCGACTCGATGTCCAGCTCCCACAGCGGCGTCGCCGCGGTCACCGTCGTATGCGGCCCGAGCACCTGGTTCAGCTCCGCGCAGAGGAGCTCGGCCACGTCTCGCCGCGAGGGTCGGGCCGCCGTTCGGGGCGATGCGTCGAAAGCCTGGTGATCGTGCGGTGTTTCGGGCCGGCTCGCGCGCCTGGCCCAGGGATACGACGGCAGCGGCAGTCGCCGGGTCGGCGATCCGATGATTCGGGGCCAGTCGAGGGACACGCCCGCATCGTGCAGACCGGCCATCGAATCGGCCATCGCCTCCGGGAACGGGCGACCTCGGATCATCGTCGACACCACGGTCGATCCGCTCGCCGTCGATTCACCGAGTGTCTCGGTGAGCGCGCCTGCCAGCACCGAGTGCGGTCCCACCTCGAGGAACAGGACCTGCTCGCCCAATGCCGCTCGCACGGCGCGGACGGCATCGGAAAACCGCACGGGCTCGCGGAGATTGCGCGTCCAATACTCGGCGTCGAAACGCTGCCGATACCGATCGCCGGTGACCGTGGAGAAGAAGGGCAGCGTCGATACCTTCTCCGCGTCCGGATTCCACCGCACCCGCGCGTCGGCCAGCAGCGGGCCGTGAAACGCGTACCCGACGCCCAGGTCACGGGTCCGTACTCCGGCGCGGCGCAGTCGTGCCGAGAGCGATTCGATGGCGGTTCGGATACCGGTGAACACCACCGCGTTCGGCGAATTGACGGCGGCGATCGCGACGTCCGTCCGGTCCTCGATCCAGCGCGCGGCCTGTTCGGGCGTGCATCGCGCCGCGATCATCGCGCCGCCCCCGGCCCGCGCATCGATCACCCGGCCTCGGTCGGCGAGCAGGGCGAACATATCGGATGCGTCGAAGACTCCGGCGGCCACGGCCGCGACCGCCTCTCCCATGCTGTGGCCGATCACCGCATCCGGCTCGGCCCCGGCCTGCCTCAGCAGCGCGGTCAGCGCGAGTTGCACCGCGGCCGTGCAGATTTGGGATGTCACCGTGGATTCGAATACGCCGGAGGCAGCCGAGGTCGCCGCGTCGATCAGGGACCAGCCGCACAGGCGGCGAACCGCGGCATCCCAGTCGGCGACCCGCGGCGCTATCGCCGGATGGTCGAACACACCGGCCGCCATCGTCGGCCACGCCGTCCCCTGACCCGAGTACACGAACACGAGGGGGCGGGCATCCGGCGGCCTCGCGGCCGCGTCCGGAAGCGGTCGGCGCAGCGCGTCGATCAACTCCGCGCGGTCGTGCGCGACCCACGCGCTCCGCGCCCGGCGATCACCATCGCGGACCGCGGCATTGCGGCAGAACTCCCGCAGCCACTCCGCCGGAGTATCGGTCACGGACTTCAGATATCGAATACGCAGCTGCTCGAGCGTCGCGAAATCGGCTGCGGCGAGCGGCAGCACGAGCGGGGCGTCCGGCAGAACCGGTGCGGCGGTGACGGTTTGGGATCGATCCGCGGTCACCCTGGGATCGTCCGGACCCGCCACGATCACGTGCACGTTGGTTCCGCCGAACCCGAAGGAACTGACGGCGGCCAAGGGGGCCGAGGAAGCGAGCGTGCCCTGCTCGATCGCGATGCGCAGACCGGTTCCGCTCAGCTCGATATCGGGATTGAGGTTGGCGAAATTCGGTTGTGCGGGAACGATTTTCGAGTCGGCGACGAGTAGGGCCTTGACCAGCCCGAGCAGCCCGGCAGCCGCCTCCGCGTGACCGAAGTTGGCCTTGAGCGAGCCGATCGCACCGTCGCGCTCGCCGCCGCCGTACACCTCCCGCAGCGCCATCATCTCAATCGGGTCGCCGAGCGCCGTGCCGGCGCCGTGTGCCTCGATGTAACCGACCTCGGCCGCCGATACCCCGGCATCGGCCAGCGCCGCGCGCAGGACCTGCTGCTGCGCGACCGGATTTGGTGCGGTGAGCCCGTTCGCCCGGCCACCGTGATTGATTCCGACGCCCAGAATGTGCCCCCTGGGTGGCATGGCGCCCGCGGTCGCGGCAGCGCCCTGCAGGACGACCGCGATACAGCCCTCCGCGCGGACGATGCCATCGGCCTCGGCATCGAACGACCGGCATCGCCGGGCGGCGGAGAACGGCAGGACCGAGCGCGTGAGCCGATCCACGAAATCCGACAGCACCACATGCACACCGATGACAACGGCGGTATCGCACTGTCCGGCGCGTATCGCGTGCACGGCCGCGGACAGCGCGGTCGCCCCGGACGAGCAGGCGGTGTCGACGGTCATGCTCGGGCCGTGCACATCGAGCGCGTACGACACCCGATTGGCCACCATGCTGTGCGCGCTACCGGGACCGGTGAACGCATCCATCGACTCCGGTGTCGTGGCTCGGATCAGCATCCAGTCGTTCGCATACGCGCCGACGAAGACCCCCGTGCCGGTGCCCGCCAACTCGACCGGATCAATACCGGCGTCCCGCAACGCCTCCCAGGTGGTCTCCAACGCGAGCCGCTGCTGGGGATCCATCTGTTCGGACTCGGTTGCCGAGATCCCGAAGAAGGCGTGATCGAAACCCGACACATCCAGCAGTGCGCCGAACCCCGCCGGCGGGGCGGTTGCGGTGGCAAGGGCGCGAGAGCCGTCGGCGGCGACAGCCACCCGGCCCACCGAATCGGCCCGATCGAGCAGGTGGGCCCAGAAGTCGTGCACCGTCCGGATGTCGGGGGGTACGCGCAGGCCGATCCCGCGGACGGCGACCGATCGGGTGCGGGTCCGTCGCGGCGCCTCGATCGCCGGCTCCGGATCGGCCGGACCGAGCTTGGCGAGCAGCGCCGTCGTCAGCCGGTCGACGGTCGGGTGGGCGAAGATCTCGGCGGTGGACAACCGGACCGACAGCGCACTTTCCAAACGCCGCCGGATCTCGATGGCGAGCAGGGAGTCGACCCCCAGGTCGGCGAATGTCGCCGTCCGGGAAACCGCGCGCACGTCGCGTCCGACGGCGGACGCGACCACGGCATGAACGGCCGCCGGCAGGTCCCGATCCGGGCCGTCGGCCGCATCGACGCGGGGCTCCATACATCGCGAGGAACCGAGGAGAGTGGCGACACGACCACCCAGGGCGTCGGATACCGCGGTGGGCGAATAGGCCACCGCGGTGAGATCGGTAGCGCCACATCGCCATGCCTGCCCCAGCAGCTGCCGCACCGCCGCGGGCTCGAGCGCAGGCATTCCGGCGCGCGCGAGATGCGCCGCGCCACCGCGACGGTAGGCCAGTCCCACACCGTCGACCGCACCCAGAGCCAGCGACACGATGCGCCGACCCGATCGGGCGCACTGCCGCGCGAACGCGTCCAGCGCCGCATTGACCAAGGCATACGCACTCTGGCCGGGTGAGCCTATGGTGCCGCTGGCCGATGACAGCACGACCATGATGTCGGGTGGATCGGCACGGGTGGCGAAGACAAGATTCGACGCAATGCCGAGTTTGGACTCCCACAGCTCCCGCACCATGGCGTGGGTAACCCGGGAGAACTCCGCATCGACCAGCGTCCCCGCCGCATGGACCACCGCCGTGATCCGGCCGTACCGATCCCGGACCCCGCCGAGTACGGCCTCGAGATCGGCTCGATCCCGGGCATCGCAACTGATCCGCACAATCCGCGGATCCGCGGCCGCGGCGACGGCGGATCGCTGCAACGAAATCACCTGCCGCGCGCCCTGTTCCAGCAGGTAGTCGATCACCACTGTGCCGAGTCCGCCGCCTCCTCCGACGACGACCACGCAACCGCCGATGCCCGGATCCGGACGCGGGTGCCGATCGGCGACGACCGGGCGTAGGCGCCGCACGGTCACGGCCCCATCGCACACGCGAATTTCGTTGTGCGCATCCGACATACAGTGCCGGACGGCGGAGCCGACCGCATGCCGTTCGGCGGGATCGCCGGTCCACCGCACGATGCCGACCGGCGCGGCGTACTCGAGGGCGACGGTTCGCAGCATTCCGATCAGCCCCGATCCGAGCATCGTATCGGCGGCGGCATCGGTGAGCGTCAATACCAGCGCCGCGGCCGAGCGATCCGCGAGCAGGGTACGGATGGTATCCATCGCGGTCGACAGCTCGGAGACCACCGGCGAGTCGGTGGTTTCCGCCGCATGCGGCGCGGCGAGCACCGCCACGACATGACTGCCCGCGGGAATCTCCGATGCCGCGGCCGGTGCGGTGCCGTCGGTGAGGGACACCGGAATCCGGTGGACCGCCGCACGTTCACCGGCCAGTCCGGCGGCGACGGCCTCGGCGTTCGGGCCCGCACCCACCACGTGCACCGCGCCGGTATGCCCGATCGCCGTGCCGGACAGCGGAATCCACTGTTCGCCGAACAGTGCCCCGGTCGGGTACCAGCCCGGGAGCGCGACCGCTCGGAGCCGGAGATCGCGCAGTGTCACGACCTGCGCGCCGGTCGCGTCGACGGCCCGAACCCGCGCCGTCGCCAGATCACCGTCGACGGCGGTCACCACGCCGTCCAGCGTCAGATCGCCGTGGAAATCCGCACCGAGCCGGATCTCGCCGACCGAGATCGGCACGACCGCTCGCCCCCGCACCCACGCCGGGTCGAGCGCGCCCAGCAGCGGCTGCATACAGGAATCGATGATCGCCACCCGGTCGAACCGGTTCTTCGCCGCGTCCTCGGTGTCGACCGTCGCAACGACACGACCGGCCCCGCAGGCGATCTGGCGAACCGCCCGGAAGCGGGGGCCGTAGTCCACCCCGGAGCGCCGCAGACGCTCGTACAACTCCTGCGGCGACATCGTGTCCCCCACCCCGCGACCCGCGATCGGTTCGGCGGATTCGACCGGCTGTCCCAGCGGGGCGATCGTCGCGGTCACGATTGTCGTACGCGCAGTGCCGCGCGCCAGAACGATATTCACGGTGCGCGGCCCACGATCACCCGCCGCGGGACGCAGCAGCACCTGTGCCGATCGCAGCGCTTCGGTCTCGAGCCGCTCGTGCACGACCAGATCCTGGACGACCATGCCCATCCCGGCCGCATGATCGTGCACCGCCAGCATCCACCGCGCCGCGGGCACCACGGATTCTCCGGCGACGACATGGTCGGCGAACAGGGTGATATCGCAGTCGATCTCGCGTTCGGGCCGATCGTCGGCGGCAGGGTCCCCGGCGCGCCGCCACGGTGAGACGAATCGCGTCGGCCGCCAGCGCCGCCGCGGTGGCGAGCCGAACCCACCCGGTCCGGCGGGCCATCGCACCGGGTACCCGGCGACGTCGAGTTCGGCGAGACACCGTGCCGCGGCGAGGGATTCGCCGCCCTTGGCCGAGAGCGCGAGCACGGACCGAAATTCGGCCGCCGATTCGAGCACCGCGTGTGCGAGGACGGGATGCGGCCCGATCTCGACCACCACATCACAGTCCTCCGCTACGGCCTGCTGAAGTGCCGCATGCAACTGCACGGTGTCGCAGGCGTTGTCCGCCCAGTATTCGGCACCCACGATCAGCTCGTCCGGATCGGCCCCGGGTCGGGTCGTCGACAACATCGGAACCTTCGGCGTGGCGCAGTTCAGCGCGCCGAACGCGGCGAGGAGTTCGCCGCGCCGCGCGGCCACCGCCGGGCTGTGTGCGGCGAAATCGACGGCGATCTCACGCGCGAAGACACCGTCGCTGGCCACCTCCGCCACCAGCTCTCGCACCGCGGCGCTCTGCCCGGAAACCACCACCGCGCGTGGGCTGTTCACCGCCGCGACGGCAACGCGGTCGGCGAACCGCCGCAACCGCCGGTGGGCGTCGTCGACGTCCAGTTCCAGCACGGCCATCGAGCCGGTGCCGTCGAGTCGGCCGAGGACGGTGCCGCGAGCCACCGCGACCTTCGCCGCATCGGTCAGGTCGAGCAGCCCTGCGGTGTGGGCGGCGGCAACCTCGCCGAGACTGTGGCCGACAACCGCACCGGGGTGGATTCCGAATCCGGCCAGCAGCGCGGCGCTCGCTACCTGGAAGGCGAACAACGCGGGTTGTACGACATGTGTGCCACCGAGTGCGAAGCCGTGGTCGGGGTTCCACACCTCGGGCCCACCGGCCGCGCGGACGGCCTCGGCCGCTTCCGCGGCCGCCTCGGCGAAACGCGGGAAGGCATCGGCCAATTCACGCCCCATTCCGGCGAACTGGCCGCCCTGCCCGGGGAAAAGAAACAGCGGCGCCACCGACCGCCGCGCCGTGCTCGGATCGGGACCGACGATCACGCGGGGGTCCGGCGCACCGGCCGCCAGTGCGGCCAGGGCATCGCGGGCCTGCACCCGATCCGTGGCGATCACCCCGGCGCGGACGCCATCGCGCGTTACCCGTCGCGATATCTCGACCGCGTCCGCGAGGTCGTGCCGCGGATGTTCGTCGAGCCAGCGCACCCAATCGCCCGCCGTGGCCCGCAGCAGGTCCCGATCCGCCGCCGAAATCACCATCCTCGGCGGGGCGGTCACGGCCCGGTCCGGTCGGGACGCAGGGTGCGAGCGCATCCCGCGGACCACGACGTGGGCATTGGTCCCGCCGAAACCGAACGAACTCACACCCACGATCCGATCGAGCGGGTCCGCCGCCATCGGCTCCCTGCCGGTGGCCACGCGAAATCCCCGCTCGCCCAGTCGAAGAAGCGGCGACGCGGCCACGAAGTTCGCGCTCGGCGGCAACGCCGCATGATGAATCATCAACGCGGCCTTGGCCAGTCCCGCCACTCCTGCCGCGGCCTCGAGGTGGCCGATATTCGATTTCACCGACCCCAACACCACGGGGGCCCGCGGCGAGGAGCCGCCGGGGTCGTCGGCGCCGAGCACACGCGCCAACGCCGACACCTCGATCGCGTCACCGAGACTGGTTCCGGTGCCGTGGCATTCGAAGTAGGACGCCGAACGCGGAGGACATCCGGCTGCCTGCCACGCCGCGGTGATCACGCGCTGTTGCGCGCTGCCGTTGGGGGCGTACAGTGCGCTCGAGCGCCCGTTGGAATTGACCGACGAGCCGACGATCTCGGCGTATACGCGGTCCCCCGCGGCCATCGCATCGGCACTTCGGCGCAGCACCAGCACCACGCACCCCTCCGCGCGGGCGTATCCGTCCGCCGCCGCGTCGAAGGTCTTGCAGCGCCCGTCCGCCGCCAGAAATCCGGCATCCAGGAACGACCGTGTCGTATGCGGGAGCAACAATGCGTTGACCCCGCCCACGACGACGAAGGGAATGTTCGGGTCGCACAGCAGCGAGCAGGCCAGATCCACCGCGCTCAACGACGCCGAGCAGGCCGAGTCGACGACCATGCTCGGGCCGTGCAAATCCAGCACGTAGGAAAGACGATTCGCGACGATGCTCAGATTCGCTCCGGTCACCGTGTACGGCCCGGTCCAACCCGGGCGGCCGAGGACGGCCGCGCCGTGGTCGAAGGTCGACACCCCCATCAGCACGGCCGCATCGGTGCCACGTCCGAATCCCGCAACACCGGCGTCGTCGAGCGCCTCGATCGCCACCGTCAACGCCAGGCGTTGCTGTGGGTCCATCATCTCCGCCTCCCGGACGGAGATGCCGAACCACTCGTTGTCGAACGACTCGATGTCGTCGAGATAACCGCCACGGGCAGGCAGAGTTCCGGCGGACTGCTCGGGCCAGCGGTCGCTCGGCGGCTCGGTGGTGGAGTCGGCGCCGGCGGATATCGCCTGCCACATTTCCTCCGGGCCCGCGGCACCCGGAATCCTCGACCCGATGCCTACGATCGCAACCGGAGGACGTGGCTTTCGTCCTGTCACGGAGTAGCCCCCGCTTCCTGTTCCAGCACGAATCCGGCCAGTGCGCCGATGCAGGGATGGTCGAATCCCGCGGTGGCGGGAACCTCGACGCCCCGACTGTCCTCGAGGAACGCGGACAACTGCACGATCTGGGCGGATGACAAGCCCAGTTCCAGAAATGGCGCGGTCGCGGAAACACTTCCCGGATCAACCGAGAGTACAACGGCAACATGCCCGACAAGCTGGTCGATCAATTCCCGTTCGCCCTTGCGTCGCTTCATGATCCCGCCCTCGCCGCCGCCACACTGCCGCAGCGCCCTATCCCACCGCCGCGCACCCGCGCGCAGCCGCGCTGCTCGAAAGCCATGCGTCGCAGGTCGATAGAGGCAGGTTCACGGGATGTCGCACCGACTGCACGCCTGGTTGACGGGACGCCCGTGCCACGGTCGCTGCTCCGCAGCCGTCACCTACGGCACCGGCGACGCACGGTTACGATGATACGGCGCAACGGCTTTGCTTGCGCGCCCGATTCGGACAATCGGCTCAGGGGGTCCGAACCAGGTCCTTCTCCATGAGCACCCAGTGTTTGTGATCACGGGAATCACCGAAGGCGCGCAGGCCGCGGTCGAAGCTGCGATTGCTTTCGTGTACCCAGGTCGTCTCGAGCGAGGTGTACTTGCTGTTCAGCAGGATTTCGGCGGCTTCCCAGAGCAGCCGGGCGGCCGTGCCGGGTGGCGCCTCCGGAACCACGCCCAGCACCAGCACCACGGCCGTATCGATGGACCGTCGGGCGCGCACGACCTTCGGGTAATCCCAGAGCCGCAACCGACCGTCGAGTGCCGCGATGATCCGGTTGAGGTCGGGTGCCATGAAAATCATGCCGAGTGGTTCGTCGCCGCGCTGAACGAAGAGCACCAGATCCGGATCGAGCAGCTTGCGGATCGGATGAACCAGGAACTCCCAGGTTTCGCGATCGTAGGCCACGATCTCGTGGTTGTCGGCGAAGGTTCGGTTGAACAGCAGCCGGACCAGCTCCAGATCTTCCACCACGGCGGAGCCGCGCATCCGCCGCACGGTCAGATCGGCCGCGCGGCCATCGGTTATGCGCGCCCCCAGGCGCTGGAGCCTCGACATCAGCTGCCGGATCGTCTCCCGGGAAATTCGGTAGCTGGTCAGGTCTGCCCGCTTCCGATATCCCAACTCCTCCAGCAGTTCCCGGTAACCCGGCGGATTCCAGGTCTGGAAGACCGTCGGCCGAGCGTCGAAACCCTTCGTGAGCAGACCCATCTCCTGGCCGCTCCAGTAGTTGTACGGTCCGGCGACCACGTCCATTCCCCTGTTCGCCAGCCAGTCCTCGGCGGTGCGGAGCAACGGCTCGAAATAGCGGCGTTCGACCGGTGCGTCGAGAAATCCGAAGTATCCGATGTTCTCGCCATGGCGCTCGATATAGGACCGATGCACCGTGGCAACCACTCGACCGACCGCACGGTCATCGTCCATCAGTACGAAATGCTCGAACCACGCCTGTCGCCGGAACGGATGCTGCTTCGACTTCAGCAGGGCGAGCGCATCGCTGCGAATCGGCTGCACCCAGGCGGGACTGTGGGCGTACAACCGCGCGGGCACTGCCGCCCAACTCGCAGGTGACACCTCACCACGTTCGATACTGAGTACCCGCACAGTAGTAGTGTGCCGCCGACGGTGTCGACCGCACCACCGACAAGCAAGATCGGCCCCGAACGCCCCCTCGAACCGGCTGTGGGAAAACGTCTTTCATCTGCCCGGACGGGTCTTGTCGAACGGGGACGGCCAGGCGTACTGTCGGCGGTGTCTACTGGAGTCCTTGCTCGGGGGGATGCATGACCACCGTAGAACTGCCCGACGGCCCGACCGCACCGGCCCTCGTACAAGGTTGCCAGCTCTGGGCGAACCGATACGAATACACCCGCCGTTGGCGCGACCGATACGGTCCGACATTCACCGTGCGGCTGCCGTGGTTCGGCACCGTGGTCGTGATCAGCGACCCGGACGATGTCAAGGCCGTGTTCGCGGCGAGCACCGACCACTTCGTCCAACACCCCAATTTCAGCCGGTTTTTCGGGCCCGATTCCCTACCGGTCCTGACCGGCGACAAGCACCGCAGGCACCGCAGATTGCTCGCTCCCCCCTTCCACCGGCGGCGCCTGGAGGTGTACGAATCGCTCGTAGAGGAAGAGGCGGTCCACGAAATGGCGACCTGGCCGACGGGCCGGGGGTTCACGACGCTGCCTTCGATGAAGCGGATCACGCTGAATGTGATCCTACGAGCCGTATTCGGCGCCGAGGGGGCCGAATTGGACGAGTTGCGCGAATTGCTGCCCAGGATGGCCTTTCTCGGCTCGGCCCTTTTCTCGCTGTCGGCTCCGAGGGGTCCCCTGAGCCGGGCCTCCTGGGCTCCGTTTCGAATATATCGTCGTCGATACGACACGATCATCGACCGCCTCGTCGAGCGGGCGCTCGCCGACCAGCGGCGCGGCGACCGCGACGACATCTTGGCGCTGATGCTGCGAGCCCGCTACGACGACGGATCGGCCATGACCCGCGGCGAGATCGCCGACGAGCTACTGTCGCTGCTCGGCGCGGGACACGAGACGACCGCGACGACCCTGGCCTGGACCGTCGAACGACTGCGCAGGCATCCCGAGGTGCTGCGGCGCCTGGTCGCGGAGGGAGACGCGGGCGGCTCGCAACTGCGAGAGGCCACCATTCTGGAGGTCCAGCGCGTCCGGCCCGTCATCGATATGCTGGTGCGATCGATCGACGCCGAGTCCATGCAGATCGGGTCGTGGGCGCTGCCCAGGGGGCAGACCATCATCGTCAACATTCAACTGGTCCACGAAAGCGAAGAGCTCTTCCCCAACGCGCACAAATTCGATCCCGACCGATTCGTCGGTGAGCGGCCCGACTCCTGCAACTGGATCCCCTTCGGCGGCGGCCCACGCCGGTGCATCGGCGCCGCGTTCGCCACCATGGAGATGAACCTCGTATTGCGCACGCTGCTACGGCATTTCACGCTGGAACCGACTGCCGCCCCAGACGAGCGCGTCCACTTCCGCGGCGTGGCCTGCGCCCCCGCCGAGAAGGGGTTCGCAGTGGTCCACCGCCGCGGGCCACGGCCCGCGGCATCGGATGGGACGCACACCGGCCGGGTGCTGGCATGACCAGCGCGGGCTGAGCATCCCGCTGCGGCGCAGGAGGTCCCCCGTCGGCCATCCCCGGGGAGGCGGATTCCGGCGAATGGGCCTTTCCGGTCCGGAAGAATCTTTCCGGCGATCTGACCTGCGAATTCGCCGAGAACAGCGACGGTACTTCGTGGACGCGTCTTCTATCCGCCCGTAGCTTGAACATTGCTCAGCCGATTGATCCGGCCTCGAGCGTCGGAGACCATCCACCGCGGCCGCGGTCGAGGGGTGCGCTGCCGCGTAGGAGGGGTCGCCGAGGCGGCCGGGTTCGGTGCGGTCAGAGGGGGCGGTAGAGCAGATCCTTCCGATCTTCTCTACCGACCGCACCCCGGCGGCCGCCGCTCTTCGACGAGCTCGTCCGCTCGCGAACATCTCGCACCTGTCGTCCTTCGACCGCGTCGCTCGCCCGGCGGTTCCGGGGCAAATTCCGGACCGGAATCCGGATCGACGCCGAGCCCCCGTCCGACACCCCAGCAGGATCCCGGCAATCCGATTGGCATGCCACCGGTTTCGGCAGGTCACGGCCCCGAGGGAAGGGGAGAACCGCTCGGCGCCCCAATCGTTGCCTTCTCCTCACACGAGGATGGCCGAACAGTCGGTTGTTCCGGCCGCGTGCCGAGAACAAGATGCTGGTGGACGAACGAGTGGCGCTGCGGGGAGGCGGCGCCGCCCGCGATTACACGGTTGTCAGAACGACACGCTACCCACGTCCGGGTACGCGAACGGCAACGGAGGGGCCAATGGTCGTGCTGTCCGTCATGCTCTCGGTACTACTCATCACAGCCGTGGCCGCGGCCTGCTGGTGGCTCGCCCAGAGCCCCGACTACTCCGATGAGATCGACCTACCCCCACAACGCCTCTGCGGCCACTGTCTCCTGAACGCCCTGGATCAGCCGGAACACAACGACCCGCCAACCTGCACACATCATCCGACGCTGCCCGACGCCAGAGCGGAGATCCGATCGCCGAGCCAGCCAGCCCGCCCCGAGAACGAAACCCCACCCGCACCGCCCGACGACACCTGGACTCCATCGAAACCCAGCGAAGACGTAACCCAGCGGCGTCGATGATGCCGAACCAAATCGAAGAGCTTGATCATCGCGCCGCGCAGTGCGGGGGTGGAGATGACGTAGTCGATCACGTTATGGGGTGTGAATCCGGCGTTCACGGCGTCAGGGAGATAGGCATCGTCGATCGCTTGTAATCTCGGCTTCCGACAACGCGCGTGGCGGCTCGGCGTGCTTCGCAGGGATCACCGCGGCCAACCAGTTCTCCCAGCGGCGCCGGGAAAGCGGCGAGGCCGCCGTCGCGAGTCTCGAGCTCGCGCGTCGGTCATGTATTGCCGGTGTGGTCTCGGGTATGGAGGTCCGCCGTCCACAGGGGTTGGAGCATGTGCCAGTCGGCGGGGTGGGCGGCTATCCCTGCGGCGAATCGGTCGGCGAGGGTTTGGGTGGTCTGCTGGATGCCTCGGGTGGTGTCGATCGGGGCGTCGATGTGGAAGCCCCAGCCGGTGGGGGTGAACCAGCAATGGACCGGCAGCAGTGGCGCGCCGGTGTCGATGGCCAGGCGTGCGGGGCCGGAGGGCATTCGGGCCGGTTCGCCGAAGAAGGTGACCGGTACGCCGGTGCCGGACAGGTCGCGTTCACCCAGCAGGCCCACCACCCGGCCCTGGCGAAGCCGGGCGGCCAGTTGCGCAAAGGGCGGGGTCTCGCCGCCGGTGAGTGGGATGATCTCGAAGCCGAGCCCCTCGCGGAAGCGGACGAAACGACGGTACAGCGACTCCGGCGCCAAGCGTTCGGCAACGACGGTGGGCTGCCCTATGCGCTGAACGACCCAGACTCCCGCGAGATCCCAGTTCCCGCTGTGCGGCAGCGCCAGCACCGCGCCGGTCCGCTGGTCGATCGCGCGATGGATGTGTTCGAGGCCGGTCGCCGAGGATTCGATGATGTCGGCCAGCCGGGCCGGATCCATCGTGGGTAGCCGGAACGCCTCGCGCCAGTAACGCGCGTAGGAGCGCAGGCTGGCTCGCACGAGTTCGGCCGGCACCTCGTCGGGGGAAATGCCGAGCACTCGAGACAGGTTGCGTCGCAACTGGATATGTTCCCCGCGCCGAGCCGCTCGGTCGGCCGCAGCGTCGAACAGGCGAACGGCCGACCGCTGCGGCAGGGCACGGATCAACCGCCACCCGGCCGCATAACCGAGATCCCAGGCGCGACCAGCCAGTTTCATCGGCCCGTACTGTCGCGGGTGGTCGAATCCCCGGCGGCCGAGCCGGAGGCACTGCGGAAACAGGGTTGGTGGGCGGGGCCGTCCGTGACGGGTGAGGTCTCGACCGGTTCGCTCGGGTGGCTGAACAGGATGGAGCGGGCGGGATCTTCAGGACTCATCCTTGAATCCTCCTCTGCTCGCGCGAAAATGACGAACGGGGCTCGGAGTCGGGCCGGGGTCGGTGCGTTCGCGGCGGTGGCTGCGGTCGATGTAGCCCGCCGCGGCGGCGGCGTGGCCGGTGTCGTGCGACGGGAGCTGAAAGCACGAAACCCGCGCCGTGGGCGCGGGTTTCGGTGCGGTTAGCTCTCAGATGGCGCGGACGCCCTGGGCCTGCGGGCCCTTCTGGCCCTGGCCGATCTCGAACTCGACGCGCTGGCCCTCGTCGAGGGTCTTGTAGCCGGAGCTGGAGATCTCGGAGTAGTGGACGAACACGTCAGGGCCGCCACCGTCTTGCGCGATGAATCCGAAGCCCTTTTCGCCGTTGAACCACTTCACGGTACCTTGCGACATATTTTTCTTTGTTACTTCCTGTAGAGAGCCGGGCGATCACTGCAACAACCCGTGCCCACCTAACAGCATGCCATGGATTGGGCCGCCGCCCCCAAACCGTGCCGCAGCCCACACCGGGGCCGCGCGGTCGCATGGCTAGCGGCGCAGCCTGCTGCCGGTCCGGTCGGACTGTCCAGGCCGCGCGGCGGTCTTCTGCCGGGATCGACTGCGGTAGCCTCACCGCCAGGGAGCTGGTGTGGTGTCAGTTCTGTTGCCGCAGTTGGGCATTGGCTTCGAGAGCTTCGGACAGTTGGTCTTCGAGAATGATGATGCGACAGGCCGCTTCGAGGGGTGTGCCGTGGTCGACCAGTTCGCGGGCGCGGGCGGCCAGGCGGAGCTGGCGGCGGGAGTAGCGGCGGTGCCCACCGGCCGAGCGTTGCGGGGTGATCAGTTTCGCGTCGTCGAGGCTGCGCAGGAACGCCGGGGTGGTGCCCAGCATGTCCGCGGCCCGCCCCATGGTGTAGGCGGGGTAGTCGTCGTCGTCGAACTTCTCGTTCGTGCTGGCAGGGTCGGGAATGTTCAACCTCCAAACGCCGAAGGCCCCGGTGCCGTACGGCACCGGGGCATCGAAGGGGAATTACTACCATCTTCCGACATGTAACCGAAACGTCGGCGACCACCCGCGTGACACATGTTCTCGGGTGATCCGACAGGCAACTCCTCCCTTCTCCTCACGGTGTTACTTCATCTTTCCGTGCAACTTCACCTTGCGTTCTCGACGGCCCGGGGACCAGCGAACGGTTCATCGCGCGGGCCGTCGTCCTACCAATCACGGGTAGTTCATAACCTCCCGTGCCTTCTGGACACTTCCTTCTCTCTTAACACGATCGAAACTACCCCACTCCGCAGCGAATGTCTACTGTCGCCGCTACAGATTTCCGCCAGGCGCGGTGTCGGTATTCCTGCGCGCCTTCTCGCGTGGGCCGCTGCGGCCGCTGCCCGATGGTGTCGGCGGCTCGCTGGCTCGGCTGGGAGACCACCGGCCACTCGGTGAAGTCAATCGGGTCCCCGCTGGGCCATGGAACACAGCGTCGAAACCCGCGGTGGCACCTACGAGCCAGCTGTCCGACAACGCTCGGAGAATGGAGTTGGGTGATGGCGAACACCGCCAACTAGCCGCTGGGCACGCGTTGGTCAACTGTCGAAAACCCGGCGCGGACCGATTGGGCGACACGGTCCTTTTGCCCAAACCACTGGGGCGCGGCAAGTTTCAGCCACAGGGCGCATCGAAACCGTGGGGTAAACGCGGGGTTGGGTCCAATAGAAAAGGTCGGGCCCGGCTATTCGCCGGGCCCGACCTGTGTCTATGTGGAGCTAAGGGGACTCGAACCCCTGACCCCCACACTGCCAGTGTGGTGCGCTACCAGCTGCGCCATAGCCCCGTGTTGTTTTCGCCTCCGGGGGCTCCCCGTCGGCCTGAATGAAGTTACACCACGGGCTGTTGCGCAGCCAAATCGGCTGGTCGGGAGGGGTGGTAGAACTGATGTTCGAAGAGTAATCTCGAACACATGTTCGACAGCGGAGAGCTTCAGGCGATGAGTGACGAGGGGCTGATCGATGCGCTGCGGCGGGCACATGGGGCGGCGGCGTACGCGCAGGCGGCGGAGGTGCTGGCGGTGCGCGAGCTGTATCGGCGGCGACGGGACCGGGCGGCGCAGGGGGCCGAGCCGGACGAGACGCGGGCCGGGGAATACGCGGCCAGTGAGGCGGCGGTGGCGGTACAGATCTCCGAACAGGTGGCGGCGGCGCTGATCGATATCGGGCTGGGGCTCGACGAGTTGCCGGATACGCGAGCGGCTTTCGCGTCGGGGCGGATCGATCTGGCGCGCACGCAGATCGTCGTCGATGCCGCTCGCGATCTACCCGCGGAGGTGCGGGCGGAACTGGAGCCCAAACTGATCGATGCCGCGGCGCGGACCGATCCGGTGCGGCTGCGCCAGACCGCGGGACGGTGGGTGGCCCGGCTGGATCCCGAGGGCGCGCAGCTGCGCCGCGAGCTGCGGGAGAACGAGCGCGACGTGCGGATCAGGGCGGTGCGGGACGGGATGGCGGTCTTCGACGGGCTGTTGCCCGCGGTCGGCGCCCAAACGGTAGCCATGCGGCTGCGGGAGATGAGTTCACAGGTCTGCCCGGAGGATCCGCGCACCCTGTCGCAGCGGCGGGCCGATGCCCTGGTCGCGCTTGCCGACGGGTCGGGGCGGCTGCGGTGTGCCTGCGGACGGGGAAAGCAGTGCCCCGCACCGACACCCACGGGTGTGGCGCGGCGGCCACTCGTCCAGATCGGGGTCTCGGCGGCGAGCCTGCTGGGGACCAGCGATGATCCGGCGCTGCTGTCGGGCCACGGGCCGGTCGACGCCGAACTGGTCCGGCGGATCGCCGAGGCGGCCGAATTCCAGGTGATTCCGGAGCGCACCGAGGATCCCAGCACGACCGAGGAGTCGATGCGCGCGGACCCGTCGCCGTGGCTGGAACGCGAGGTGCGTGCCGCGGACGGGCTGTGCCGGTTCCCGGGCTGCACCATGCCCGCGGCGCAGGCGCTCCTCGACCACATCGAGCCGTTCGACCGCGCCCATCCGGGACACGGCGGCGCGACGGTGCTGAGGAATCTGGCCGTGCTGTGTTCGCGCCATCACCGCCTGAAGCGGGCCGCGGACGCTGGCGAAACGAACTGGGAGACAAGGCGACTGGATATCGACAGGCTGCAGTGGACCAGCCCGGGCGGCGACGAGCTCGTCACCGTGCGCGAGGGCGCCCGCTATCTGTTCCCGCATACCGACATCGCGGCGCCTCGGCTGCCCTGGCCGATGCCGACCGATGCGCCGCGATCGCCGCATCCGGCGACGCTCGATCCGACCTATCCGCTCGAGCGAGAGGTACCCGTCCACCCCGGGCTGGCGACGGCGATACCGGAGGACGACCGCTCCTATGCCCTCGAAAACCCCGGCCGCTGACGACATCATGACCACGAGGACACGGCACAGCGATGGAACCCTCGGATCCTCCTCCGGCCCCGACGGTGATCGACGTAGGTGTGGAACGCGAGCGCATCGCGGGCCTGGAACAGATCCGCCTGCGATTGGAAGCCGAACTGGACCGCGCCGACGCGGGCTGCGGCTATGCGGCCATGGCAAAACAGCTGCGGGACACGATCAATGCGATCGCCGATGCCCGCAATCGAATCTACGAGGCGCTGCTCACAGACGAGCTCGACGATGAGTAGCCCAACGGTAGCTGCCTCGTGGGGGGTGAGCGCCCGGGCGGCTGGGGATGCCGCCCGGGTGCTCCGGCTACGGGGCGATCTTGTCGACCCAGCCGGATTCGTTGACATCGATGTCGGTGGTCCCGTCGAGCACCGTCGGGGTGCGTACCTGTCCCACGGCCGATTTCAGCGTGGCCATCGCGGACTGGGCATGGTTGCGGGCGGAATCGACGCGCTGTCCCTTGGCGATGCACTGCTGGGCCTCCGCCGAGACACCGGCGTCCTTGGCGATGGCGACCAATTCGTCATTGGTCCGATCGCCGCCGTTCTCGCTCGGCTGCTTCGTGGTGAGCACGGCCGTGTGGAACTTCGCGTACGCCGGTCCGTCACCGGCGTCGGCGACGCACTCGTTGGCGGCGACCGCGCGGGTGGAGTAGTCCTTGCTCGCGGACTTGGCGTCGAGGAAATTCACCAGCCGATAGCGCACCGCGAGCTTGCCCTGGTCGATCTTCTGCGCGAGCTGCTGGCCGAAGAGGTGTTCCAGCGAGCCGCAATTCGGGCACATCGGATCCTCGTACAGATCGATCGTCTTGGCCGCGTTCGGCTTTCCGAGCACGATCGCGCCATCGGAGTCCAGCAGGGCGCTGACCGCCGGATCGCGCACCGTGCCGTATCCGTCGCCCTGCACCTTCAGACTGTGGTCGCTGTTCCAACGCACGACGAGCACGACGATCAGCACGATCACCAGCACGGCGACGGCACCCAGGGCGTAGGTGGTGCGGCTGGACATGGGTCGCGGCGTGTACTTCGATCCGGAGGAGGAGTTCACGGCGTCCACTCTGCCAAAGCCCGTTCGCCGAGCCGCAGCCGACACGTCACGCGTCGACGACCGCGCGCCGCCGCATCGGCTCGGGCACCAGCACCCAGCACAGCGAGGCGGCCACCAGCAACGCACCGGTGACCCCGAGGGCGAAGCCGAACGAGAACCGCTGCGCGAGCGCGCCGACCGCGATCGGCCCGAGCACGGTTCCGAGGTCCGCGGCCATCTGATATCCGGCCAGCACCGGCCCACCGCGCGCCCGCGGTCCGATGATGTCGGCGACCGAGGCCTGCTGCGCGGGTGTGTACATCCCCGAACCGACCCCGGCGATGAACGAGGAGACCAGCAACCAGGCGAGATTTCCCGATGCCCCGAGCAGGATCGTCCCGATCGCGCACACCAGCGTGCCGAGCACGAGAAATGGCTTGCGCCCGAGCCGATCCGACAGCCGTCCGGAGACGAACAGCACCGCGGCATTGCCCGCCGCGAATACCGTCAGCGCGACCCCGGCCATCCCGGGCGACAGGCCGAGGACCGAAACCACCAGCAGCGGAACCAAGGCCATGCGGACCCCGAACACGGCCGCGCCGTTGGCGAAGTTGGACCACAGCACGGCCAGATAGCTGGGCCGGGCCAGGGCCTGCCGGAAGCTCATCACCGCCACGGTGCCGGGCGCCTCGGGCGCGGCCAATGTCGAATCACGCAGACTCCAGTACACGACGCCGGTCGCGGCCAGCAACGCCACGGCGTAGATGACGAACGGCGCGCGCAGGCCGAATCCGGCCAGCGCCCCACCGATCAGCGGGCCGCCCAGCGATCCGATCAGGAAGCTGCTCGACCATAATCCGGAGATGCGCCCACGCTCGCCCGGCGGCGACATCCGGATCACCAGCCCGAGCGACGAGACCGTGAACATGGTCGACCCGATCCCCCCGAGCGAACGCAGCACGATCAACTGCCAGTAGCTCTGCGCCAGCGCGCAGGCGCCCGTCGACAGCGCCACGATCAGCACCCCGCCCAGGTACACCGACCGCTCCCCCAGCCGCTGCACCAACCGCCCGCTCACCGGCGCGAACAGCAGGCGCATGAATGCGAAGGTGCTCACGATCGCCGAGGCCGCCGCCACCCCGACCCCGAAACTGAGCGCGTACTGCGGCAGCGTCGGCGCGATCAGCCCGAACCCCAGCGCAATGAGAAACGCCGCGCCGATCATGACCCAGATCTCGACCGGCAACCGCGTCCCCCGCCCTCCCCTCACCGCGTACACCATTCATCCACGCCACACCACAACCGCACGACCACAGCAATCCATTCCACCACCCCCACCACCGACGGCGAGCAAACGGTCGGCAGCGGCAACATCGGACGATCCCACACAGCTCACGAGGACGGCCACGCGGCCGACGATTCCCACCGGACCGAGCCGAGCCATCGCCCGTTGTCCAGCTCGCCCTTGTCGACCATGGCCGGCAACCGAGAGAGCCAGAGCTCAGCTCGAGTCCAACCACCGTCGCCCGGTTCCACAACGATGAACACCGCGACGCGCGAGCGGCGTCCCTCTGCAGAAGTCGTTGGACCAACTCGTACAGGACCTGTTGCGACGGTTCATCTTTCGGACCGCCAAACTTCCGCCGCTGCCGGTATGGTTCCGGCATGTCTCGATCGGTTGAGAGCAGTTCGGCCCGTCCCGAGGTCACCCCCGAGGATCTGCACCGGGCCGTGCGGGCGGCGGTGGAGGTGCTCCGGCACGCGCCGGAGGACGCGTGGAGCGAAAAGGCCGGGTCCCTGGAGTGGGACTGCTGGGAAACCGTCGAACATCTCAGCGATGACCTGTTCGCCTACGCGGCCCAAATGGGCCCCGCGACACCGCCTTCGACCGGTGAGGTCCCGTTCCTGTGGCAGAGCCGACGACCGGGCGGGCCCGCGAATGCCATTCACGCGGATCGGTCCGCAGGGCCAGCCGGACTGCTGCAGGTATTGGAGGCCAGCGGAGCTCTGCTGGTCGCAATGGTACGAACAATGCCGCCCCAGACCCGGGCCTACCACGGCTACGGCATCTCCGACCCCGAGGGCTTCGCCGCCATGGGGATCGTCGAGACCCTGGTCCACACCCACGACCTCGCACAGGGCCTCGACCTCCCCTGGACCCCACCCGCCAACCTGTGCGCCCGGGTACTCGCACGCCTGTTCCCCCACGCCCCACAGGACACGCCCCCGTGGCCCACCCTGCTCTGGGCCACCGGCCGCACCGAACTCCCCGACCACCCCCGACTCACCACGTGGCGCTGGGACAGCACCCCGCGCGACTGACATATCACTCGCGCGTACCGTACGCCGCGCCCGTCGAACCGCGCCCGGCGACCTGATTACCCCACCCCCAGCTGACTCATCAACCCCATCCCGTCCGACATCACCCAGTACTCGACGAACCGCCCCTGTCCGACCCGGAAAATATCGTGCCCGCTGAACGCGACCCGAGTTCCCACCGGCGCCGTCGCACCGGGGATGCCTCCGCGATAGGACCCATGAAATGTCCAACGCGCCGCGCAGAATTCACCGGCGACGATTGGACCGACATCGAGGATGTTCTCGATATCGGAGAACAGGGCATGGGACTGCCGCACCTGATCGGCCGCCTCGTGCGGGCCATGCACCTCCCGAGACGGCCAGTGGCCGACGAAATCGGGTGTGCAGATGTCCGTAGCGATGTCGAAATCGCCGGACCACAGGTCGAACAGCCAGCGGCGATAGAGGGTGTCGATCTCCGATGTCATGGGGACCAGACTGCCGCGGCCGCGGGCGAATGGCTTGGATCGATGGGAAATCGGAGCCGGAGTGTCGGCCGCCGTTTCGACGCGAAACCGGCGCGCCGCCATCGAAAGGCGAGGACGCTTGGAGCATGAACACCAGCGTCACCGACCCGACGGCATTCGGGCTGGATTGGCTGGTCCACCCGGTGTCCACGACGACGTTCCTCGAATCGCACTGGGAAACCGAACCGATGCTCGTCCAGCGTGACGACCCTGGCTACTACCGCGAGCTGCCGGGACTGGATGCGATCGACGAGTTGATCACCGCGACCGTACCGGGACGCGCGCGCACCGACGACGACGGCCGGCTCGCCCGCACCGATCCGGGCGGCCCACTGCACAATCGGCGATTCCGGCTGCACGGCAATGGAATTCCCGATCTGCAATACATCCACCGTTCCTACGCCGACGGCTATTCGGTGGTGCTCAATTCGCTGCACATGCGCTCGGCGCCCATCGGGCGGCTGTGCCATGCCCTGGAGGCGACGCTGCATCACCGGGTCAGCACGAATCTGTATCTGACCCCGCGGCACAATCAGGCCTTCCAGCCGCACGCCGACACCCACGACGTCTTCATCCTGCAACTGCACGGGGTCAAGCAGTGGCATGTGGGCAAGGTCATGGACCGGCTGCCGCTGCATGGGCGGCAGTATCCCGCGAACGAATCGTTCGCCCGGTTCCGCACGCATACGCTGACGCCCGGGGATCTGCTCTACCTGCCCCGCGGCTTCCCGCACGAGGCGGTGACGGTGTCGTCCTCGTCGCTGCACCTGACCGTGGGCATCCACGTCTACGGCTGGCTCGACCTGCTGGCCTCGGCCCTGCGCCTGTTCGCCGAGGACGATGTGCGGCTGCGTCGCGCGCTGCCACCGGGATTCATCGGGCGCACGGTCGATGCCGAATACGCCGCGGAGCTGGCCGAGGCGTTCGCCGCGGCGCTGCGCTCGGGAGCACTGGCCGACACCGCCGCGCAGCAGATCGCCACCCATCTGCTGGCCACCGGAAAGCTCGGCCACCGCGGCCGTTTCGCGATCCTGGACCGAATTCCGGAGCTGAAGCCCGACAGCGTCCTGATTCGCGATCCGGCCGTGCTGTGCCGGGTGCGAACCGCCGCCGAGCAGTCCCGCATCGACTTCGCCGGGAATTTCGTCGCCGGGCCGACGACCCTGGCCCCGGCATTCCATTTCGTGGCCGAACACGACCGCTTCCGCGTCGCGGACCTGCCCGGCGATCTGACCCACGACGACCGGATCGAACTCGCGGCCCGGCTGGTCGCCGAGGGCCTGCTCGACATCGAGGAGTAGCACGATGACCTACCCCGACGACTACAGCTCGGACCCGTCCGCCGTGCGCGGCACACCCGAGCCCTTCCCGACGAATCGGCTCGGCCCAGAGGACGAACAGGCATTCTCCCTGTGGCAGCACAACCTGGCGATGCACGATCCGCGCGCGAACAACAAGGGCCTCGCGCTGCTGGTGCGCGCCGCCATGAACGACGAGACCCTGCGCTCGGCACTGCTGCACGACACCGCCGCCGTCCTGCGGCGGATCGGTGCCAAATACGAACTGCCCGGGGGCCTTACGCTGCACTTCCACGAGAACACCCCGGATACGCTGCACGTCGTGCTGCCACCGCGGGCGGGTGAGATCGCCCGGCGGGCCGAAGGGTTGAGCAACGTGCTGCGAATATCCTCCTCGACGGACGAATCCACGCTGGCGCCCTGGTTCGACAATTTCAACCGCGGCAATCTGTTCGACCCGCAGGACAGCACCGACGAGGGCGACCGGCACAGCATCGACGGCTGAGGCGTCAGCCCAGCGCTCGCCCCACGACCTCTTCCGCCGCGGCCTGCACCTGCGCGAGATGGTCGGGGCCGTGGAACGATTCGGCGTAGATCTTGTACTTGTCCTCGGTGCCCGAGGGCCGCGCCGCGAACCACGCGTTCTCGGTGGTGACCTTCACCCCGCCCAGCGCGGCCCCATTACCTCGCGCTCGGGTCTGCACGGCGATGATCGACTCCCCCGCGACCTCGGTGGCGGTGATGTCGTCGGGGGTCAGCGCCGCCAGCCGCGCCTTCTGCTCGGTGGTGGCCGCGGCGTCGATGCGAGCGTAGGCCGGACTGCCGTAACGCTTTTCGAGCTCGGCGTAGCGGGCCGACGGGCTCTGCCCGGTGACCGCGGTGATCTCGGCGGCCAGCAGGGCCAGCAGGATGCCGTCCTTGTCGGTGGTCCAGACCGTCCCGTCCATGCGCAGGAACGACGCGCCCGCGCTCTCCTCCCCGCCGAAGGCCAGCGAACCGGAGAACAATCCGGGGACGAACCACTTGAAGCCGACCGGCACCTCGTGCACCTGCCTGCCCAGCACGCTCACCACCCGGTCGATCATCGAGGAGGTGACCGCGGTCTTGCCGATCTTGGTCAGCGCGTCCCAGCCCATCCGGTTGGCGATCAGATATTCGATCGCCACGGCCAGGAAGTGGTTCGGATTCATCAGGCCCGCATCGGGAGTCACCACGCCGTGGCGGTCGGCGTCGGCGTCGTTGCCGGTGGAGATGTCGTAGTCGTCGCGGATGGCGACCAGCGAGGCCATGGCGTAGCGCGAGGAGGGGTCCATCCGAATCTTGCCGTCGCTGTCGAGGGTCATGAACCGCCAGGTCGGATCGACGAACGGATTGACCACCTCGAGTTCGAGGTCGTAGCGCTGGCCGATCTCCTCCCAGTAGTCGACGCTGGCCCCGCCCATCGGATCCGCGCCCAGTCGAATGCCCGCCCCGCGAATCGCGTCCAGGTTCAACACGTTCGGCAGGTCGCCGATGTAGTGGTCGAGATAGTCGTAGCGCTCGACGCTGGTGGCCAGCGCGTGCTGCAGGGTGGTGCGCTTGACCCCGGCCAACCCGCCGCGCAGCAGTTCGTTGGCCCGCTCGGCGATGGCGTCGGTGGCGACCGTATCGGCCGGGCCGCCGTGCGGGGGGTTGTATTTGAAGCCGCCGTCACGGGGCGGATTGTGCGAGGGCGTGACCACGATGCCGTCGGCCTGATGCCGGGTGCCGCCCCGATTGTGGCGCAGTACAGCGTGACTCAGGACGGGGGTGGGAGTGTAGCGGTCGCGCGCGTCGATGATCGCGGTGACGTCGTTGGCGGCCAGCACCTCGAGCGCGGTGGTCCACGCGGGCTCGGACAGGGCGTGGGTGTCGCGGGCCAGGTAGACCGGCCCGGTAATGCCCCGGGTGGCACGGTATTCCACGATGGCCTGGGTGATGGCCAGAATGTGCGCCTCGTTGAATGCGCAGTCCAGGCTGGACCCGCGATGGCCCGAGGTGCCGAACGCTACCAGCTGCGCCGGATCCGAGGGATCCGGGATACGGCTGTAGTACGCCGTCACCAGATGCGGCAGATCCTCCAGGTCGGTGGCCCGTGCCGGTCGTCCGGCTCGATCATGGGCCATGCTCGGGCCTCCTTTCCTTCCCCGGCTCGTCATCGAGATCACGGCCCCACCAACCGTGGCGAACCCAGGGGGAATACCGTATCGAATCCCACCGACAGACCACGATCGGCCGGAATTCGAGTAGGGGATCCGCCGCTCATTCGCGGGCCCCGGTGCCCGGATTCCAGACCTGGACGGCCGACAGCGCGACCGTGCCGGTGTCGAACAGTTCGGCATTGGATGCCACGAAATCGCGCAGCAGTTCGGCGTCGTCGACGATCATCACCAGGACGGGCAGATTCTCGGCCAGATCGAGCATCCGGGTGGTGTGGATGCGCGAGGACACCCCGTAACCCTCCACGCCGCGCCACACGCTCGCCCCGGCCAGACCCGCGTCGCGGGCGCGGCGCACGATCTCGTGATAGCGCGGGCGGCGCTGCCAGTGGTCGTCCTCGCCGAGCAGCACGGTCAGCCGGGCGGCCGGGCGCCAGCGCGGATCCGGCTGCCACGCATCGGCTTCGGTCTCGATCTGTACGACCGGCTCCGCCGCCGCCTCACTCATGCCTGCCCCCAATCGTCGTGCCGTTCCCGTTGCCCATCCGCCGACGGCCAGGTCGGCCGATCCGGTCCGCGAACGTGGATTCGCTTGCGGCAGCCACGAACTCGTGCCGGGCTCGGCGACCGTATCGAGCGGTCCGCTCCGCCCGGGCGCCGACCGGCGAAACCACCTGGACAACCTCCTACCCGTGACCGGAACCTATCGAGTCATGCTAACTGCCAGCGACCGCGGACCGACCGGCATGCGGCTGTGAATCGGCGGGCGAACGCCGCGTACCGCCTCTTACCGGGGCACCGTCCACCACCCTTACCCGCGGACGGCGCGTCGCGGCCGACCGGTCCGCCCATTCGGCGCGGCGGGCGGTGACCGGGCTGCCAGACTGCTGTAATAGCCTTTACCGATAATCCCTGCCGGTCGGTTCGCAGGGTGGTTCGGTATCCGGCTTCACCCCACTACACGGATGGTTTCGCCGGGCGCGGGCGCGGTGCGCCCGGCCCCTTCGGGACACAGGAGTGACGATGGCGGTAGATCGGTTTCTACACCGGGCGCGTCGGATCGGCCGACGACACGCCGTGACGGTGCTGTCGAGTGCGCTGCTGGCCGCCGCGGCGGGCGGACTGGGTGCGACCCCGGCGCAGGCGGCGATATTCCCGCTGCCCGATCCGGACGGGTTCTATTCCACCCCGGCGAATATCGGCGACTATCGACCAGGCGATGTCGTGCGCAGCCGCTCCGTGCCCGCGACCGGATTCCCGGGCGCGACGGCCTGGCAGCTGGCCTACCGCTCGACCAACTCGGCCGGTGACCCGATCGCCGCGGTGACCACACTGCTGCTGCCCGGCGGGGGCGGCGGGCGGCCCCTGGTGTCGTATCAGCCGTTCGTCAATTCCCTTGGCCTGCAATGCGCCCCGTCGCACACCCTGTTCAACGGCGGACTGCAGGAGGCCCCGGCGCTGAACGCGCTGCTGGCGCGGGGCTGGGCGGTGGCGGTGCCGGATCATCTCGGACCCACCAGCGCCTACGGCGCCGCCAAACTCGGCGGGCGGCTCACCCTCGACGGCGTGCGCGCGGCCAAGCGCTTCGCCCCGGCCGGGCTGGGTGACGCGCCGGTCGGGCTGGCCGGATACTCCGGCGGCGGCATGGCCACCGGCTTCGCGGCCGCCATGGCCCCGGAGTACGCGCCCGAACTGCCGATCGTCGGCGTGGCGATGGGCGGGGTTCCGGTGAACATCGGCAAGCTCGCACTCGATGTGGGCGGGGCGCCCAATCCGCTGTTCGGCCTGGGCTTCGCGGCCGCGGTCGGGCTGGAGCGGGAGTATCCCTCGGTGATGTCGCTGGACGACAAGCTGAATCCGGCCGGGATCGAGCTGCGCAATCGGATCGCCAACTCCTGCACCAACGAGATCATCAATGCCGCGGCCAACCGGAGCTTCACCGATTACTTCCACGGCGGCGTGCGCGATGTCACCGACGATCAGATCCACGTGCTGCACGAGAACAGCACCGAGATCTATCCGGGCGTGCCGCGGGCACCGGTCTATCAGTGGGCCGGCGGCAACGACGAGGTGAATCCGTGGCTGGCCCGCGATGTGGCCGGACGCTACTGCGCCGCGGGCGATCCGGTGCTGTTCGAGATCATCCCGGGCGCCGACCACGGCACCGCGATCGCGCCGGGGGCCGCGAGGGCCTTCGGCTATCTGGGCGACCGCTTCGCGAATCTGCCCGCGCCCAGCAACTGCTGAGCGGCGAAACGACTACGCCCCCGTCCGATACATTCGGGCGGGGGCGCGTCTTTTCGGCGGGCTCAGTGCACGAGGACCGGCTCGCCCTCGGCGGGCGCGGGCACCGCGCGTGGCATCAGCACGGCCGTGACCACGGCGCCGACCGCGAAGATCGCGGTGGCCCACCAGAAGCTGGTGGTGTAGCTCTCGATCGCCGACTCCGCCATGGTGAGCGGGGAGGGCTGGTGGCTGCTCAGATAGTTCGACGCGGCCGAGGAGGCGATGGTGCTCAGCAGCGCGGTACCGATCGAACCGCCGACCTGCTGGCTGGTATTGACCATGGCCGAGGCCACGCCCGCATCCTCGTGATGGACCCCGGCGGTGGAGCCCTGGAACGCCGGGGCCAGCGCGCTACCGAGGCCCAGACCCAGCAGGATCAGCGACGGCAGGATATGGCTGGCATATCCGGTGTGCAGGTCGATGCGGGTCAGCAGTGCCATGCCGATCGCGGCGACGACGAATCCGCCGCTGACGGTCGCCTTGAGGCCGAGCCGGGGCAGCACCACCGACGGCACGGTCGTGGTGGACACGATCATGCCCGCCACCATCGGCAGGAACGCCACGCCGGTGACAATCGGCGAATAACCCAGCGTCAGCTGCATGTAGTAGGTCAGGAACAGGAAGATCGCGAACATCCCGATACCCATGACGAACACCGTGAGATACGAGGTGCCGCGGGTGCGGTCGAGCACGATGCGCAGCGGCAGCAGCGGATGCGCGACCCGGGTCTCGATCCAGGCGAACACGCCGAGCAGTACGACGCCGCCGATCAGGAAGGCCAGGGTCACATCGTTGGTCCAGCCGTGCGATTCGGCGTGGGAGAAGCCGTAGACGATGCCGAACAGCGCGGCGGTCACCGCGATCGTGCCCGGAATATCGAGCTTGGGCCGGTGCTCGCTGACGTGCTTGGCCAGCAGCAGCGCACCGCCGATGAACGCGACCGCGGCGAAGACCAGGTTGACGTACATCACCCAGCGCCAGGACGCCCACTCGGTGAGCGCACCACCCAGCAGCAGGCCGAGCGCGCCGCCCGCACCGGCGACCGCGCCGAAGATGCCGAAGGCCTTGGCGCGCTCGGACGGTTCGGTGAACGTCACCGTCAGCAGCGACAGCGCGGCGGGCGCCAGCAGCGCGCCGAAGACGCCCTGCGCCACGCGCGCGGCGACCAGCATCTCGAAGCCGTTGGCGGCGCCGCCGACGGCCGAGGCGATCGCGAAGCCGACCAGGCCGATGAGGAAGGTGTTGCGGCGACCGAACAGGTCGCTGAGCCGCCCGCCGAGCAGCAGCAGGCTGCCGAAGGCCAGCGCGTAGCCGGTGACCACCCACTGCCGGTCACCGTTGGAGAAGCCGAGGTCGCGCTGCGCCTCGGGCAGCGCGATATTCACCACGGTCGCGTCGAGCACGACCATCAACTGGGCGACGCCGAGCACGGCGAGAACCCACCAGCGCAGTGCGTGCGAGCCGCGGCGGCCCGCTCCCGACGACATATCCGCCGTCTGTCTCTCACGGTCGATCGCGGTAGTCATGAATCTCCTTGGGGGAGAGGAGTGATAGCCGACACACATACGGAGGAGATCCCTCCGCTTACCTGAAGAAGCTATCACCATAACGGAGAGAAATCCTCCAGTTAATCCCCGCACTTGTTAGCATGAAGGTGTGAATCGCACCACTTCCCCGCCCCCACCTCGGCATATGCCGCCGCCCCGGCGGCTGCGCGCCGACGCCGCCCGCAATCAGCAGCGCATCATCGCGGCCGCCCGCGAACTGTTCGCGGAGCGCGGCCTGGATGTGACCCTCGACGATGTCGCCGAGGCCGCGCGGGTGGGCGTGGGGACGGTGTACCGGCGATTCGCCAACAAGCGCGAGCTGATCGAGGAGGTCTTCGATCAGCACGTCGCGCAGATGGCCGAGGCCACCGAGCGCGCAAACCACCACCCGGACCCCTGGGTGGGCCTGACCGATCTGTTCGAATGGGCCTGCCAGCACATGGCGGGTAATCGTGGGTTCAGCGAGGTGATGCTGGAGCTGCCCGATGCCATGGAGCGATTCGCCTCGGTGCGCAGCCGCATCAAGCCCGCGCTGGAACAGCTGATGAACCGGGCCCATGCCGCGGGTGTGCTGCGCGAGGGCATCACGGGCACGGACTTCTTCGCCATGGTCAACATGGTCGAGTCGATGGCCGCGTTCTCCCGGCCGATCAATCCGGACACCTGGCGGCGTTATATGGCGATCGTGCTCGACGGCGTGCGCGCCGACGATATGCCTCGCCTGCCGCTGACCGTCCCGCCGCTCACCGACGACGAGGTCGACCGGGCCAAGGCGCTGTGCACGCGCAAGCGGTGATGCTCACATTCGGCGAACGGTAGCGCGGCTCACACCCATACCCTAGAGTTGGTCATATGACCAATTCGTGGGTGAACTGGGCCGGGGATCAGAAGTGCGCACCGGCCGAGATCGCCTCCCCGCGAACGCCGGACGAGGTAGCCGAGCTGCTCGCGCGGGCCGAGAGCGCGGGGCAGACCGTGCGCGTGGCCGGTGCGGGCCACTCCTTCACCGATACCGTGCTCACCGACGGCATGCTGCTGCGCCTGTCGGAGCTGAACCGGATCCTGCAAGTGGATCGCGCCAGCGGCCTGGTGCGGGTCGAGGCGGGCGCCACCCTCAACGAGTTGAGCAATGCGCTGCACCCCATGGGCCTGGCGTTCGAGAATCTGGGCGATATCGATGTGCAGACCATCGCCGGGGCCACCGCCACCGGTACGCACGGCACCGGCTCGAAACTCCAGAACCTCTCCGCGGCACTGCATTCGGTGGAACTCATGCTCGCCGACGGCAGCCGGGTCGAACTGAACGAGTCGTCCGATCCGGACGGCTGGCGCGCGGCGCGGGTGAGCGTGGGCGCGCTCGGCGTGGTCACCGCGGTCACCCTGAAACTGGTCCCTTCCTTCGTGCTCGAGGGCATCGAACGGCCGGTGCCGGTCGAGGAGGTGCTCACCGATCTGGACTCCTATGTCGAGGACAACGAGCATTTCGAGTTCTACATGTTCGCCCACAGCCCGCTGGCGATGACCAAGCGCAACAACCGGGTCGGTCTGCCCGAGCAGCCGCGCGGCAAGGCGGTCGACTGGTTCGCCGACATCCTGATGTCGAACCACACCTTCGACGCGCTGTGCCGGTTGAGCCGCCGTCGCCCGAACCTCATCCCCTGGATTCACCGCGGCGCGGCGTATGCGGGCAGCTATCGGCGCCAGGTCGACCGGTCGTATCGAGTCTTCGCCTCCCCCAGGCTGCTTCGCTTCACCGAGATGGAATACGCCATCCCGCGCGAACACGCCGTCGAGGCGATCCGCGCCATCAAGGAGATCGGGCAGCGGTTCGATTCGCCGATGCCGACCGAGGTGCGCTTCGTCGCCTCGGACGACGCCTTCCTCTCCCCGGCGGGCGGGCGTGAGACCTGCTACATCGCCGTGCACCAGTACCGCGGCATGGACTACGAACCGTATTTCCGGGCCTGCGAGGCGATCTTCGATCGCTTCGACGGCCGCCCGCACTGGGGCAAACGGCATTTCCAGACCGCCGCGACGCTGCGCGGGCGCTATCCGCAGTGGGACCGCTTCCACGAAGTGCGGCGGCGCTTCGATCCCAAGGGCCGCTTCGCCAATCCCTATGTCGAGCGGGTGCTCGGCCCGCTGGACTGATCAGCGGTCCGGCTCACCGGCCAGGTGCAGTTCCATCGTCACCGGCACCGCCTCGACCTCGAGCGCCTGGCGCAGGCGCGGCAGCGCGTGAGTGAGGATGCGGCGGCGCAGCGCGAGCACATCGGCATCGGGTGTGGTCGTGACCATCAGATGCAGTTCGGGTGCGATGCCCGGACCCAGCAGCCACGCCGAGGCGGTGCGCACACCGGCGTAGGTCTCGATATCGGCGACGACGGGCCTGGCGGCGGTGGCCGAATCCAGTGTGATGGTGTCCTCGCCGGTCGGGCGGGCCCGCCACCGCGATGCGGCCGGGAGCCGGTTGCCCTGCAGGCTTAGCCAGCGAATACAGGCCAGCCCCATGACGATCGCGAATACGACGATGGTCCACAGCCCCCAGACCGGCGGCGTCCCGAGGCTCAGCAGCGGGCCGTCGGCGTCCACCCAGCCGAGGCGGCCGTAGTGGGCGGCCAGCGCGTAGCCGCCCCCGATCAGCAGCAGCGCACCGAGCACGCCCAGCGTGACGCGGTTGAGCCGGGCGGGCCGATTGCGATCGGTCGCCGACTCCGCCGCGAAGCCGTGCACCAGCGTGGCCAGCCGCGAACTCGCGCACGGGCCGATACTGCCGATTCGCTCGTCGACGGCCGCCCGGACCGCGTCGGGAAGTTCGGGCGGATGCGCGTGCGACGCCTTGGCGGTGATGCGAACCCGCTTGCGGCGCAACCGCACCCGCGCCGATCGCACCCCCTCCACCGACTGCGCGGCCGCGCGCAGCGCCGCGTCCAGGCCGCGGCGGCCCACCCCGGCCGCGATCTCGTCGTCGGCCACCAGCGGCACCAAAATCGACCGGCCGGGCAGCAGCGCCAGCGCCAGCAACGCCACCCCGGCCACGCCCGCGATCAGGCCCGCGGCGAGTCCCCGCGAATCGGCCCAGGTGATCTCGTGCAGCCGGTTCGCCACACCGTCGTAGGAGACGAATTCGCCTGCGCCCGTGAGCCGTTGGAGTAGCGAGAGCACCACCACCGCACAGCAGGCCAGACCGATCAGCGCGACCAGCACCGCGGGCGCCACGCGCCGGGGCGAACGCCTCATCGACGTCCCCGCGCGGCGGGCGTCACGGTAAGGGCGGTCACCTCGATATCCATCTTGCGGACGGCCAATCCGGCACGCTGGCGCACCCGTTCGGTGATGTGCCGACGGCAGACGGCGGCCACCTGCCAGACCGGCATGGGATAGCGGATCGGCAACTGGACCGTCAGGTCGACGCTGTTGCCGCGGATTCGCGCGAACGCCATGGCATCGGCCATGACACCGGTGATCTCCCGGGCGGCCGCCACCGCGAGCGCGGCCACCGTCACGTCGTCGACCGTGCGCAGTCTCGGCGGCTCGAACGCGGATTCGGCGGTCGCAGAGGCGATATCGGTCACCGTGCTCGTCAACGAATCCTCCTGGTAATCCCGCGAACGCGACAGTTGGGCATACCAACCCCGCCCCCTTGGTAGCGAAACACTAGCTGTCAATCCCGATTATCACCCTCGACACGCCCGGTGTGGGTTGGTTCAAATTCGGGTAATCGTCCGAATTGGCAGGTCTCGATTAGTAGCTATTCCGTCACCAACGCGGTGGCAAGCCCAGGTCAATGGGCATTCGGCCGGTCGCAACGTCATTTCCACCAATTCGTTGACACGCCCGAACGCGCGCGACCAGGATAGGAATTGGCAGTTTCCTGAGCGGTTGCTATCCATTCGATACGGAGGTTTCGATGGGCACCAAGATGGACCAGAATGCCGACAAGTCCCGCAACAAGGGCATGAACGACCAGCAGCGCGGCCAGCAGCAGCGCGGCCAGCAGGCGCAGGGCCAGCAGCGGGGCCAGCAGGCGCAGGGCATGAATCGCGACAACATGAACCGGCGCGACGATATGGATCGCGATCGCGACCGCGACGATATGAATCGAGGCAGCCAGAACATCCGCCGGGACGACGACGCGTCCCGCAGGAACAAGGACAGGCTCGCCCACTAAGCGCCTGCCCAGAACCGGCTCGCGGCTCCTGTCCACCCCGGAGCCGCGAGCCGATTTCATTTCCGGGCCAGGCGCATTTCCATCGTGACCGGGATGATTTCCACCTCCAGGGCCTGCCGCAGGCGCGGCACCGCGTGGCCCAGGATGCGCCTGCGCACCTCGGTGAGGTCGGCATCCGGTTCGGTGGTCACCACCAGGTGCAGTTCCGGGGCGCGACCGGAGCCGGTCAGGCGCGCCGTCACATCGCGCACGTCGGCGTAGGACTCGATATCGGCGACCAGCGGCGTCGCGGCGGTATCGGAGCCGACGACGGTGACGCCGGTCGGCTCGGGCGCACCGATCTGCCATCGCGTCGGGCGCGGCAGGCGGGTCACCTGGGCGGCGAGCCAGCGCAGGCTGGCCAGCCCCAGCACGATGGCGAGCACGATCGCCAGATAGAGCACCCAGTGCGGCGGGGCCGCGGTGCCCGGTACCAGCGACGAGCCGGAATCAACCCAGCGCAACCGGCCCAGATGCGCGGCGATCGCACCCGCCCCGGCCGCGGCGATCAGCAGACCGAGCAGGCCCAGCAGGCCGCGGTTGAGCCGGGCCGGTCGATTGATCGAGCCGCTCATCGCTCACCTCCCGCCCGGACCGGGCGCAGCGCGGTCTCGATGCGCGGGAACGCCCGCGGCGCGATGCGCAGCAGCCGCTGTTCGACCGCCGCGCGCACGGTCTCGGGCAGGCCCGCGTCCCCGGCCGCGCGGCCGCGGACCCGGACCTTCCGGCGACCCAGCCGCACGCGCGGGGAGTGCACGCCGTCGACCGCGGCCGCGGCATCGCCGATCGCGGCCCGCAGGCTGCGCCGGGCGATTCCGGCGGTGACCCCGTCCTCGGACTCGAGCGGCACCACCACCGCGCGCCCCGGCCACAGCGCCACGCCCAGCAGGATCAGCCCGACCACCACGGCCCCGATCCCGACGCCGAGCACCCAGCCGCTGGCCCAGGTGGTGTCGTGCAGCCTGCTGGCCACCGCGTCGTAGGAGACGAATTCCTTTGCGCCGCTAAGGCGTTGGATCAGCGATACGGCCACGGCCACCGATCCGGCCAGTAGTGCCAGGGCCACGATGACGGCCGGGACGATGCGGCGCGGTCTGCGAATCATCGAACTCTCCTCTCCACCACCGCGATCGGCAGCGCCGACACCTCGATGTCGACCCGCGGCACCGTCAGACCCGCCAGCTCGCGGGTGCGCTCGATCAGATGGGCGCGGCAGCGCGCGGCCACCTGGCCGATCGGCATCGGATAGCGGATCGGCAGTGCGACGTTCAGGGTCGCGGTGTCCCCGTCGACCCGGGCGCTCACCCGCACGTCCGGGCCGACCCCGTCCACCTCGCGGGCGGCGCGGGCGGCGATCCGCCGCACCGCGCGCTCGCCGACCGTGGTCCGCCCCGGCAGTTCGGCCGCGGCGACGGTGGTCATCGCCGGCTCCGATTGCGGTCGGAGCGCACCAGTCCGGACAGGTCCACCTCGCCGTCGAGCCAGCGGCCGACCAGCAGGCCCAGCCCGCCGAAGATCAGCACGATGGCGAAGGCGCCGAAGCCGCCGAAGGCGGCGGCGAAACCGAAAGCCAGCCCCAGCACCAGGCAGATCGTGGTGGCGTTCATCTCACTGCACCCGGTCCCGGCTCGGCTGCTGATCCTCGTCGTCGTCCTCGATGTAGACGTCGTTGACGTTGATGTTGACCTCGACGACCTCGAGGCCGGTCATCTGCTCGATCGCGGTGATCACATTGCGGCGCACCATCCGGGCCAGTTCGGCGATCGCGACGCCGTATTCGACGACGATCTCCAGGTCCACCGCGGCCTGCTTCTCTCCGACCTCGACCGAGACGCCCTGGCCCACACTGGCCGACGCCCCCGGAATCCGGTCGCGCAGCGCGCCGAAGGCTCGCGCCGCACCGCCCCCGAGCGCGTGCACCCCGCGCACCTCGCGCGCGGCCAGCCCGGCGATCTTCTGTACCACGGTGTCGGCGATGGTGGTGGTGCCCTGCTCGGTGATCAGGGCGCTGTTCTTTGCCGAGGTGTCGCGGGCGGCCTTGTCCTGCTCTGCGGCCTTCGCGTTGCCGCTGGCCTTGGCGTTCTCGGCGGCCTTGTCGGTCGTCGTGCTCGTCATGGTGAGTCCTCCCGATTCCCTTGCGGTACAGCGGATAACGAACGTTCACTGAATCGACACGACCGCGATGAAATCGTCACGGCCCCAGCGCGTGATCTAGGTAACTGTGCGATTGCCAGTATCGGCCTCGCGAAACGCTCCCGCGTCCAGGTCGGTGACGACGACGCGGAGCGGAATATCCGCCCGGTCGGTCTGCTCCAGCACCTCCCGGACCAGCTCGGTCAGCTGCCGCAACAGCGGCGGCAGCGGCAGCGCGGTCGCCACCACCCGGATCTCGATCGACTCCGAGCCCACGTCCACCGCATCGCGCGCGCGGTCCCACGGCAGCCATTGCGAATCCAGCGGCGCCGCGGGCCGCAGCCCGTCCACCGTCTCGATACATGCCACCAACTTGTCGATCAGAGCCTCGGCTGTCACAACGTCCCCGGTTCGATATCGAGCACGGTCACCGAGACGGCATCCACGTCCACCCCGGTCTGTTCGGCGACCGCGCGGGCCACCTCCTGCTGCACGGCCGTCCCGACCTCGCCGACCCGTCCGCCCGCGGTCATCGACAGATCGATCTGAATGCTCAGCCAGCCGCCGGCGCGCCGCACCCGCACCCCCGCCGAGGGCGCCGACTCCTGCCCGGACCACAGCTGCCGGCCGGAACGGGCCAGATGCCCGACCAGCCCGAGCACTCCGGGCTCGAGCCGCAGCACCCCGGGCACCGCGGCCGCGGCCCGCGCCGCGACACCGGCGATCACCGCATCGGTGACGACGAATTCCGTATTGGCGACGACGGTCACCGATCCTCCTCGTAGATGTCGACCACGGTGAGGTCGACGCGCTCGAGCAGCAGGCCGATGCGGGCCGATGCCGCGGCGCGCACCCGCTCGCGCACCAGGGGAACCAACTCACCCACGGGCCGCCCGCCCATGCGCACCGCGATCGTCATCTCGACATCGATGGCCTGCCGCCCGTCCGCTCCCGGGCCGCGCCCGTGCACCTGGCAGCCGCGGGCGCGCACGCCGTCGACGGTGTCGGCGGCGTATCTCAGCACGACCGCGATGGCCTGCTCGCTCACCTCGAGTGCGCCCGGATGCGGGGTGGTCAGCGGCATGGTGCGGCCGCGGCGCACCTCGGTGCGAACCGCGGACATGATGCGGCCGAACAGATCCGGGGGCGGTGGATCGGGCTCGTCGACCAGCTCGCGGGTCGCCGTGCGCAGGGTGTGCAGGCTCTCCCGCGCGGCCGCGCAGTGCGGGCAACTCGCCTCGTGCTCGTCGGCCAATCCCGATTCGACGGCGTCGAGCCGTTCCCACACCTGCTCCAGGCCGCGACCGCACGGCAGCAGATAGTCACTGTCGGTCGCGTTCTTCACCGCCATGGCTGCATCACCTCCGCCAATTGCGCCCGGGCTCGCGCGATCCGACCGCGCACGGCGGTGGTGTTGGTGCCGACGATCTCGGCGATCTCCTCGTAGGAGCGCCCGTGCACCTCGCGCAGCAGCCAGCAGGCTCGCTGTTCCGGAGTCAGCAGCCGCAGGGCGTCCGTGAGGGCCGCCAGTTGGCTGCTGACCTGCACCGCATGCTCAGGCCGGGTATCGGTGCGCTCCGTTGCCATCGAATCCGGGTCCACATCGGCGGGAACCCGCCGCGACCTGAGCACATTGAGGCAGCGGTTGGTGGTCATCCGGTAGAGCCAGCCCGCGAATGCCGCCTCGTCGTGGAGCTGGCCGATGCGCCGCCACGCGGTCAGGAAGACCTCCTGGGTGACGTCCTCGGCCTCGCCCCGGTCGGCCAGCATCTTGGCGGCCAGCCGGAACATCGGCCCCTGGTAGCGCAGCACGAGCTGCTCGTACGCCCGGACATCGCCGTCGCGCGCACGACCGGCCAGGGTCGCGTCGTCCAGCGCTGCCTCGGGTGCCGTCGTCGTGGTCACTCGGGCACCTCCTCTGCTCGTCCGATCGACACCGGGGAGCGGGAATTGTCATGCAGAATTATCCGTGATCGTTGTCTCAATGGTTGCTGCGTGACTTTTCCGAGTGTCGTGATGTCCTGAAGACGTGCACGCGCCGATCGACGCGTGCGGTACTCGATACGGAGGTTCCCATGTCTCTGAGCGACAAGATCAGCAACAAGGCCGACGAACTGGGCGGTAAGGCCAAGGAGGCCGCGGGTGCCGCGACCGGCGATGACCAGCTGCGGAACGAGGGGAAGGCCGATCAGCTGGAGGCCGGGGTGAAGAAGGCCGCCGAGGATGTCAAGGATGCCGCGCGCGATGTCGCGGACAAGGTGAAGAACGCCTTCAAGAAGTAGTACGCACAGTTCGCTCGCGGTTCGCTTCGGCGGACCGCGAGCGTTCTCATGACGCGGCGGGCGCGGCGCTCACCGGACCCCCGGCCGCCTCCAGCTTGCGGCCCTTGGTCTCCGGCGCGCCCCAGACGCAGATGCCCAGGCCGACCGCGGTCAGTGCCGCCGCGTAGAGCATCGTCGCGCCCAGCCCCTGATGGTCCAGCGACCACGGCAGCAGATAGGTGCCCAGCGCCGCGCCGATCCGGCTGGCGGAGGTGGCGATGCCGACGGCGGTGGCGCGAATGTGGGTGGGGAACAACTCGTTCGGATAGGTCCAATCCAGCACGTTGGGACCGCCGCAGAAGAACGCGTACAGGCACAGCAGGCCGAAGGCCAGCGCGGTCGGCATGCCCGGCCAGATCCCGATGAACAGCACGGGCAATACCATCAGACCGAAGGACCAGATGATGGTCGGCCGCCGCCCGATGGTGTCGATCAGCCGCATCGCGGGCAGACAGCCGATCAGGAAGACCAGGCTGATCAGTGCCGTGCCGAGGGTGTCCATCCAGGTGCCCTCGGGCAGTCCGAAGGCGGCCAGGATCTGCGGTCCGAAGGTGAGCATGGCGAACAGCACCGCCACCTGGCACAGGAAGAAGCCGCAGCAGAACAGCATCCGCTTGCGGTAGAGCGGCCCGAACAGCTCCCGGATGGAACCGTGCTTGCGGGCCTCGTCGGCATTCCCCTCGATCAGCTCCTGCGGCTCGATCCGCACCCGCAGGAACTTCTCGACCATCTCCGCGGCCTCGGCCGCCTTGCCGTGCTGGGCCAGCCAGCGCGGCGACTCCGGGGCGGTGTTCTGCCGGATCACCAGGAAGAACACGCACAGCAGCGCCGAACTGGCCAGCTGCCAGCGCCAGCTGCCCGCGCCGCCGAAGGTCAGGGCGAGATAGCCGACGACATAGGCGAGCACGGCCCCGGCGTACCAGGCCACGATCTGCAGGCCCAGCAGTTTGCCGCGCTGTTTGACCGGAAGCCATTCCGCCAGCAGCGAGGTCGCGATCGGATAGTCCGCGGCCACGGCCATGCCGAGGATGAAGCGCAGCACGACCAGCATCCAGGTGGCCTCCACCCAGAACGACGCCACCGAGCACACCGCCATCACGACCAGATCCGCGGTGTACATCACCTCGCGACCGATCTTGTCGGTGAGCACCCCGAACAGCGCCCCGCCCACGAACATCCCGAGCAGCGCCGCGGCCCCGATGAGCTGGATCTCCGAGGTGCTCAGAGCCAGTTCGGACTTCATCCCGATGAGCGCGGTGCCGACGATACTGAGGATGTAGCCGTCCAGCAGCGGCCCGCCCGAGCAGGCCACGGTCAGCCACCTGTGGAAGGACGTGAAGGGTGCGTCGTCGATCACGGTGCTCATATCCGTCCTTCCGTCCGAATGCCGAAAGTTTGCGGATATGACGCTACCGTGCCGGTCCCGCCTACCCAAAAGTTTCCGATCGAAACCGTGAGCCGGACAGCGACTATTCGTTGACCAGCCGCAGGCTCGGCGCATGGGAGCGACGGCGATCGACGAACCAGATCTGCACGCTCTGATCGGCGGCGGGATCGAGGGTTTCGAACTCCACCTCCACGCGCCCGCGCAGCGGATGGTCCAGACGCAGTGTCCCCGACCGGAAGTCGTTCATCCGATGCTCGCTCCATCGACACGCGAACTCCGGATACCGTTGCAGCGCGGCGACCATCGCGCCGAGATCGTCGTCGTCGGGCCAGATCGAGCGGGCCACCCGCAGCCGCGAGGTGACCATGTCCGCGGCGGCCGCCCAGTCGCTCCAGCGCTGCGCCGCGGGATGTGCGAAGAAATAGCGGGCGAGATTCGCGTCGACCTCGTCATCGAAAACGCCCAGCGGCTCGACGAAATCGCGCCAGGCGGCGTTGCAGGCGAGCACATTGAGCCAGCGCCCGGCCACGAACGCCGGGGTCGGATGCAGCGCGTCGAGTACCGCCCGCAGCGTCTCCGGGACCTGTTCGGGCGCGCGGCCGCCGGTGCTCGGACAGCCGCCGCCGTGCTCGCCGCCCAGGGCCAGCTTGGCGAAGTGGTGCCGCTCGACCTCGTTGAGCCGCAGCGCATCCGCGAGCGCTCCCAGGACCGCGGTCGAGGGGTTGGTATCCCGGCCCTGTTCGAGCCGGGCCAGATAGTCGACGCTCACCCCGGCCAGCGCGGCCACCTCCTCGCGGCGCAGACCGGGTGTGCGGCGTCGCCGCCCCGCGGGCAGGCCCACGTCGCGGGGCTGTAGTCGCGCGCGGCGGGCGATGAGGAATTCGGCGAATTCGGATCGTGCCACCAGACCATCCTGTCCCATCCGGGGTCTGTTAGCCGCGCCCTGGCAGTGCCCGGATAACTACGGTGTGGATATGCGGACCGCGGTCCGCAAATCTGGTCGTATGACGACTTCCGAACAGACTCTGAAGGCCGGGTCCTGGCCGCTGGACACCGCCCACTCCGCGGTCAACTTCACCGTGCGCCACCTGGGCATCTCCAAGGTGCGCGGCCGCTTCAACCGCTTCGAGACCAGCTTCGTCGTCGACGATTCCGGCGCGGCCCGGATCTCGGCCACGATCCACCTGGACTCCTTCGACACCGGCAACGCCGACCGCGACGCCCATGTCCGCAGCGCCGATCTGCTGCATGTGGAGCAGCGCCCGACCCTGACCTTCACCGCGACCGAGCCGGTGCGCGTCGCCGAGGACTTCCAGGTGGTGGGCGAGGTCGCGATCGGCGAGCACCGGCATCCGATCACCCTCGACGTGGAATGGGGTGGCCTGCAGGTGTTCCCGGCCACCGGCGACCGCCACATCGGCTTCACCGCCACCGGCTCGCTGAAGCGCACCGACTTCGGGGTGGGCGCGGGCATTCCGTCGGCCATGCTCAGCGACAAGATCGCCATCGAGCTCGATATCCAGCTGATCGAGCCGAAGGACTAGGGCAGCAGGCCCGCTCGGCGCGCCCGCACCACCGCCTCGTGGCGGGTGTGGGCGCCGAGCTTGGTCATGGCGCTGCGCAGGTAGCTCTTGACGGTTTCCGGGCGCAGCGAGAGCCGCTGGGCGGCTTCGGCATTGGTGCAGCCGAGGGCGACGTGCGCGAGCACGTCCAGCTCGCGGGGCGCCAATGCCGGTGTCTCGCCGGGAATCTCCGGCCCCGCCATCAGTCGCGCGAGCCGCTGCGACACCTCACGCAGCCGGGTACGCGCCCCCTCGTCCGTCACGGTTTGCGCGATGCCGCGCACCTCGGCGTGAATATCGCGAAGCTGTTCGGCCACAACGGCATCCGGACGCACCGGAGCCGCCGCCTCGCGCAGCCACAGCCGCCGATCCACCTCGTCGCGCACGGCGATCTCGACCGCCAGTCGCCGACCGGCCCGCAACACCAGCTCGGCGGCGCGATCCCCGATCGGCCCGGCGTCGCGGCTGGCGATGTACAGCACCGCCCGCGACTGCCCGCTTACCACGACCGGCACCCCGACCACCGCCCGCAGCCCCTCGGTCAGCACCGGGGCGTCGTAGTGATGGGTGATGGTGGAGGCGAGCCGATAGTCCGACACCGAGGCCGGACGCTTGGTCGCGACCGCGGCGCCGCCCACCCCCGAGGCGGGCGTCACGGCCAGTCCACGCATGGCATTGGTGCGGGTGCCGAAGAACTCGCTGAGGATCAACGTCCCGGCGTGCACCTGGCCGCCGAATACCACCGGCATCCCGGAAACGCTCGCCACCTGCCGCAATTCGGCCCGCAACGCGTCGGCGTCGCGCGGTCGCAACAGGTCGGCGCTGCTCATCTCGGTACCCCTTTCCGGGGGTGGCGGACAGAAAATGTGACCTGGATCCTATATCCGTGAGTTCGACCATGGGCCGGTCTCGTCCGGCCAGTTATACGCACGGAGTATGGGACGCACCGCTACTGGGCGAAACGATCGGCGCGAATCTGGCCCGCACCGTCGCCGCGCACGGCGACCGGGAGGCGCTCGTCGACCGGGTCACCGGAACGCGGTGGACGTATCGGGAATTCGCCGCCGAGGTCGACGCCGTGGCGCTCGGACTGCTCGCCGCGGGCATCGACAAGGGCGACCGGGTCGGCATCTGGTCGCCCAATCGCGCGGAGTGGACCGTGGTGCAGTACGCCACGGCCGAGATCGGCGCGATCCTGGTGAACATCAATCCGGCCTACCGCGCCCACGAGCTGCGATATGTGCTGGGGCAGGCCGGAATTCGACTGCTGATCGCCGCGCGGGAGTTCAAGACCTCCGACTACGCGGCGATGATCGAGCAGGTGCGGCCGGAGTGCCCGGAGCTGGAGCGGGTCGTCCTGCTCGACACCGAGGACTGGGCCGCGCTGCTCGCGGCCGGGCGCGCGGGCGATCCGGCGGAGCTGGCCGCCGCCCGGGCGCGGCTGTCCCCCGACGATCCGATCAATATCCAATACACCTCGGGCACCACGGGTTTCCCCAAGGGCGCCACGCTGTCGCACCACAACATCCTCAACAACGGCTATTTCGTCGGCGAGCTGTGCGGCTACACCGAGGCCGACCGGATCTGCCTGCCGGTCCCCTTCTACCACTGCTTCGGCATGGTGATGGGCAATCTGGCCGCCACCAGTCACGGCGCGGCCATGGTGATCCCGGCGCCCGCCTTCGACCCGCGGGCCACCCTGGAAACCGTTGCCGCCGAACGCTGTACCTCGCTCTACGGCGTGCCGACCATGTTCATCGCCGAACTGGCCGAGCCGAACTTCGGGACCTACGATCTGTCCTCGCTGCGCACCGGCATCATGGCGGGCTCGCCGTGCCCGGTGGAGGTGATGAAGCAGGTGATCGAGCGGATGGGCATGGCCGAGGTGTGCATCTGCTACGGCATGACCGAGACCTCCCCGGTGTCCACCCAGACCCGCCGCGACGATTCGCTGGCCCAGCGCACCGCCACCGTCGGGCGCGTGGGCCCGCATCTGGAGGTCAAGATCGTCGATCCCGCGACGGGTCTCACCGTGCCGCGCGGGGAGCCCGGCGAATTGTGCACGCGCGGTTACTCGGTCATGCTCGGCTACTGGAACGAGCCAGCCAAGACCGCCGAGGCCATCGATGCCGCGCGCTGGATGCACACCGGCGACCTGGCGACCATGGACGATGCGGGCTATATCGCCATCACCGGGCGCATCAAGGACATGGTGATCCGCGGCGGGGAGAACATCTATCCGCGCGAGATCGAAGAATTCCTCTACACCCATCCCGACATCCTCGACGCCCAGGTGGTCGGCGTGCCCGACCCGAAGTACGGCGAGGAACTGGTGGCGTGGCTCCGCATGCGCGAGGGCGCGGCGGCATTGGACGCGGCCGCGCTGCGCGAGTTCTGCGCGGGCAAGCTGGCCCACTTCAAGATTCCCCGGTACGTGCACGTCGTCGAGGAGTTCCCGATGACGGTGACGGGCAAGATCCGCAAGGTCGAGATGCGCGAGATCTCGGCGCAGCTGTTTCCGACAGGAGGGTCGCTGTGACCTCGAATACCGAGCTCTACCGCGCGGCGCGTGACCAACTGATCGCCCGCGCAACCGATTACGAGGCCGCGGCACGTGAGTTCACCTGGCCGACCCTGACCGGCCGATTCAACTGGGCCACCGACTGGTTCGACGTGATCGCCCGGGACAACGATCGCACGGCGCTGTGGATCGTCGAGGAGGACGGCCGCGAGCAGCGGATCGGCTTCGACGAGATGGCCCGCCGCTCCGATCGGGTCGCCACCTGGCTGGCCGAAATCGGTGTGCGCAAGGGCGATCACGTCCTGCTCATGCTCGGCAATCAGGTGGAGCTGTGGGAGTCGATGCTGGCGATCGCCAAACTCGGCGCGGTCGTCATGCCCACCACCGCCGCCCTCGGCCCGGCCGACCTGAGCGACCGGATTCACCGGGGCGCGGCACGTTTCGTCATCGCCAATACCGCCGACACCGCGAAGTTCGTTGCCGTACCGGGCGCCTACACCCGCATCGTGGTGGGTGCGCCGGTCGCGGGCTGGCACAGCTATGCCGATGCCGCCCGCGCCGAGGCGCACCCCCGCACGGCGATCACCGATATCGACGATCCGCTGCTGGTGTACTTCACCTCCGGCACCACCAGTAGGCCGAAGATGGTGCAGCACAACCAGATCAGCTATCCGCTCGGCCATCTGAGCACCATGTACTGGCTCGGCGTGCGCCCGGGCGACGTGCACCTGGCCATCAGCGCGCCCGGATGGGCCAAACATGCCTGGAGCTGCTTCTTCGCGCCCTGGATCGCCGAGGCCACCATTTTCGTCCACAACTACACCCGCTTCGACGCCGCGGCCCTGCTGCACCAGCTGCGCCGGGCCCGGGTGAACACCTTCTGCGCGCCACCGACGGTGTGGCGCATGCTGATCCAGTCCGAGCTCGGCACCCGGCCGGAGGGGCTGCGCGAAATCCTCGGCGCGGGTGAGCCACTCAACCCGGACGTCATCGCGCGCGTCGAACGGGCCTGGGGCCTGACCATCCGCGACGGCTTCGGCCAGACCGAGACCACCCTGCAGGTGGGCAATACGCCCGGCCAGCCCGTCAAGCCGGGGTCCATGGGCCGCCCCGCGCCGGGCGTGCCGGTGGTGCTGGTCGATCCGATCACCGGCGCACTCGCCGACGAGGGCGAGATCTGCCTCGACCTGAGCGCGCGCCCGGTCAATCTCATGACCGGATACCTGCGAGACCCCGAACGCGATTCGGCGGTCATGTCCGGCGGTTACTACCACACCGGCGACGTCGCGGCGCGCGACCGCGACGGCTACATCACCTATATCGGCCGGACCGACGACGTGTTCAAATGCTCGGACTACAAGGTGTCGCCGTTCGAAGTGGAGAGCGTGCTCATCGAGCATCCGGCCGTGGTGGAGGCCGCGGTCGTCCCGCAGCCCGACCGGACCCGGCTGGCCGTGCCCAAGGCCTATATCGCCCTGGCCGAGGGCTGGTCTCCCGACGCCGAGACCGCCCGCGCCATCCTCGAATACGCCCGCGACCATCTGGCGCCCTATCTGCGGGTGCGGCGGGTGGAGTTCTACGACCTGCCCAAGACCATCTCCGGCAAGATCCGGCGGGTCGAACTGCGCCGTCGCGAGGAGCGGGCCCATGCCGCGGGAACGCCCATCAGCACCGAATACCGCTACGAGGAGTTGCTCCCCCGAACCACCGCCTAGCGGGTTGCCCGGTCATTGCGCCGAAACCGGATAGCGGTGCCGTAGCCTGACGGATGATCTTCGCACCGCGGCGGGCCGGAACTTGGCGCGTTTGCCCGAATGTGGCGCGTTCGGCGCTGGCCTGCCGGTGACCGAGCTACAAGACTGGCTTTCGTGCCCGCCGCGAGGCACCGACCCGTCGTCCTCCGGATCCGTCTCCCCTCCACCTGACGGATTCGCCTCCCGGGACGACGGGACGCCCGCGGTGTCGGCTCGCATGCGTTTTGCCCCCCGGTTGAGCAAACATGCCGGAGCGGGGAGCGCGCGAGTCGTGATCGACCGTACGTCCCTACGACCGATTGGAGAACACCGTGTCGAACACCTGCGAGAGCGCGACCGCCTATGTGATCGCCGAATTGGAGGCGAAGGGCACCGCGACGCGGGACGACTTCGACGTACCGGCGATCGTCGCGGCCTCGCACGCGATCGTCGAGAGCTGGGATTTCACTGAGATCGATCGCGGCACGTTCTGGAGCATCGCCGCCAGCAACCTGCGGATCTAGGGCAGGCGGTCCAACTCGCCGGACCGGTGCGACCGCGCGACCACCGACCAGCGCAGCGCCGCCCGCCGCACCGAGGCGGGATCGGCGTAGCCGAGCAGTTCGGCCTGTCGTTCGCGGCTCACCGGTCCCGCGGCGGCGGCGCGCGCGAGCCGGGCCCGATCCAGTTCCCGCCGCCAGGTGGTACCGGCCTCGGCCAGCCGCCGCTGCAGCGTCCGCGGGCTGGTGGCCAGGCGGCGGGCCACCCGTTCCAGCGATACCTCGCCATCGTCGAGAGCCTCGGCCAGGACCGCGGCGACCCGCTCGGGCCAGGCCGTGGCCAGCGGCGGCGGGGGCGGCAGCGCCGCGGCCAATGGCTGCAGCACCTCGGCCAGCGCCGGATCGGCGGTGGTGAGCGGTAAGTCCATATCGGCGGCCCGGAAGGTCATCGCATCGACCGGGGCGCCGAATTCGATGGCGGTGGTACCGAATACGGCGACGAAGGCGTGCCGATCGCGCGGGGCGCGCTGGCGCAGTGAGACCCGGATCGGATCGAGCGGTGCGGCGACGCAGGCCCGGGCCCGGGTCAGCACGGCGACCAGCCCCCACAGCTGGGTGTGATCGCGGCCGCGGCCGTCACCGGAGATCATGTCCAGATACAGCGTGGTCTCGCCGTCGTTCTCGGCCACCAGATCGAAGCGATGATTGGTGGTGACCGCGGTGACGTACGGACCGCAGGTCGCCAGGCCCGCACCGACCGTGGCCGCGGTGGAGAACAGATAGTCGTAGAGCCGGGTGGCGGTCAGCTGGTACCGGCTGGCCACGTGTAACGCCACGTTCGGATCGTCCAACCGGCGCTCGCCGACCTCCCACAGCCGCGCGAAGGTCTCGCTCGGCACATGCACGCCGGGCCCGCCCATGGCCCACTCCGGCAGCCCGCACTCGCGCAGCAGCAGATCCCGGTCCAGCCCGGCCGCGCCGAGCTGGGCGATGACGAAGCGGTGCAACAGCGTTTGATCGGTCCCCATAGCCCTCCTGCCTTCGGCACTGCGAACTATCCTCGTGGCGAAATCCGTGCAGAACGCTAACCGTCGACAGCCGTGCCCGAACCGTAATCGTGGTACCTGTGGTCACTGACACTTTTTCGGGCATCGGCGTCCGATTCGTTCAAGACGCGTGCGACCGCGCGGCCTAGCGTTGCGCGCATGACAGCACGATTGGACGTGATCGGCGTGGTCGTCGCCGACCTGACCGCCGCCCAGGACTTCTATCGCCGACTGGGCGTGGAATTCGGTACGGACCTGGGCGGACATGTGGAGGCCGACCTGCCGGGCGGATTCCGACTGGTCCTCGATACCGAGGACAACATTCGCTCGTTCCATCCCGAATGGCAGGGCGGGCCCGGACGCATCGGGCTGGCCTTCCGGTGCGACTCCCCGGCCGAGGTGGACGCGCGCTACACCGAACTGACCGAGGCCGGATATCACGGCGAGCTGAAACCGTTCGACGCTCCGTGGGGCCAGCGCTATGCCACCGTGCAGGATCCCGACGGCAACGGCGTCGACCTCTACGCTCCGCTGAGCTGACCGGCGATCAGCCGCCCCAGCGGACGCCCGGCCAGGCTCCGCACCTCGCGCGCCAGATGCGCCTGATCGGCGTATCCGGCGCGAACAGCGGTCTCGGCGAAGGGAATTCCATCGCGGGCCAGCGCCAGGGCGCGCTGCATGCGCAGCACCCGGGCCAGCATCTTGGGCCCGTATCCGAAGGCCGCCAGCGACATTCGATGCAGCCGCCGCGCGCCCAGGCCCACCTCGTCGGCGGTCTCGGCCACCGACGCACCCTCCGACAGCCGCCGCACGATCCGGCGCAACCGGGCATCGACGGGATCGGTGTCGGCGGCGACGCGGCGAGCCGCCTCCTCCAGCCCGCGCATCGGATCGGCCGCGCCCGCGACGATCCCCGCCAGCGGCCGCACCCGCGTCACCGACCACAGTTCGGTCAGTTCGGTTCGGGTGTTGAGCAATTCGTGCGCGGGCACGCCGAGCAGCGCGGGCGCGGTCCCGGGAAAGAACCGAATACCGGAGATCACCGACCCCGCCGCGGCCGCGGTGAGGTGGCCCCGGGTATCGGGCCCCGCCACGAACAGCCGCTCGCCGCGCCACAGCAGATCCATGCAGCCGTCGGGCAGCACGGGTGCGTCGTCGCCCGCCGCGATCGCACGGGTCCACACCACCGCGCCCGGCAGGCCGCGCGCGGGCCGCTCTCGGTACCCGGGCACCGCATCCATCGACACGATTTCGAGACTAGCGCGGCGGCACGGCCACGCCCTCGCCCGAGAATGTGGCAATCCCTCTAGGCTGAGGAAGACGGCCCTACCGGCTCGTTTGGCAACTGCTCAGCATCAGTCGAGGGAGGACGCGCGCCCATGGACACCGCGGCCCAGCGGGACCTCATCCCCGATCGCCGCGAGCGCCGCAGGCAGAGCGCCGCGCACCGGTTCACCGCGCTCGGCGGGGTGGCCGCGCTCTCGCTCAATGCCCTGTCCAGCCTGGCCTACGGTCCGGAGCTGCTGCTGGCGACGCTGGTCACCGTGGGGGCCTCGGCCGCGCGCTACACCACGGCCGTCGCGATCGCGGTGACCGCGCTGCTGATCATCCTGGTGTGGTCGCATCGGCGCGCCATCGCGACATTCCCCGAGGGCGGCGGCTCGTATGTCATCGCGACTCGCGAACTCGGCCGCGGCTCCAGTCTGATCGCGGCGGCCGCGGCCGTCATCGATCAGGTGCTGACGGTGGCGATCGGTCTCGCGGCCGGAACCGCCGTGCTGGGCAGCGTCTTTCCCCTCGTCGCCGACCATCCGCTGGCGACCGCGCTCATCGCGCTGGCCGCGCTGACCCTGCTGAATCTGTTCGGTATCGCGGAATCGGCGGCGGTGCTGCTGGTTCCGACGCTGCTGTATGTCGTGGTGATCGCGGCCGTCGTCGTGGTGGGGCTGCTGCGCGGCGAACCGGTCGCCGAGATCGGCACGCCCGCCGATCTATACGATCTGCCCGGGGTGATCGGGCCCTGGGTGGCGCTGCGGGCCTTCGCCCTCGGCAGCGCCTCGCTGACCGGACTCGAGGTGGTCGCCGACAATGCCGCCGCCTTCCGCGCCCCGGCCGCCCGCCGCGCCCAGCGCACCGAGCTGATGCTCGGGCTGCTGCTCGCGGTGCTACTGCTGGGCATCGCGAAAGATATTGCGGCGCTTGACATTCTGCCGCGCGACGGGGTGACGGTGCTCGCGCAGCTGGTCGCCGCGGCCTGCGGCACCGGAATCCTGTTCCACGCCGCCGGTCTGGTGATCGCCGGAACGCTCGGCCTGGCCGCCAACACCGGATTCGCCGGGCTGCCCATGCTGTTGAGCAGGCTCGCGCGCGATCGGCGGATGCCGTATCTGTTCGCGCTGCGGGCCGAGCGCCCGGTGTTCCGGTACGCGGTCGCCGGGCTGGCGGCGCTCGCGGCGCTGGCGCTGATCTGCGCGCGGGCCCGGGTGGAACTGCTGGTGCCGATCTACGCCGTCGCGGTATTCGTGGGATTCACCGTCACGCAGGTGGGCCTGGTGCGGCACTGGGTCGACGGACACGGGCCGCGCTGGCGGTGGCAGGTGCTGGTCGGCACGATCGGAGCGGCGGCGACGGCCGTGATCGCGATCGTGGTGTTTCTCGCCGAATTCGCCGAGGCGACCTGGGTGCTGCTGTTCGCCGTCCCCGCGCTGATGCTGCTGTTCGACCGCACCGAGCACTACTACCGGGAGGTGGCCGACCATCTGGGTCTGGGCACCGAAATACCGGTGCCGCAATGGGATTCGACAAAGAAGACGATCGTGGTCGTCCCCGTGGCGACAGTCGGCTGGCTCACCCGCCGCGCCCTCGAGGCCGCCCGCCGGATGGGCGATGAGGTGCATCCGATCGCGGTCGACGTCGACGCGCGGCTCACCGCCGCACTGGTCGAGCGCTGGCGGGCCTGGGATCCGGGGCTCGAACTGCGCGTCCTGCCCAGCCCCTGCGAGCGGCTGGTGGAGCCGATCGCCGACTACGCCGATTCGCTCACCGCACCGGACACCCTGGTGATCGTGTTGCTGCCGCGCATCGAATCCCGACGCCGCCGCTATCGGCTGCTGCACAATCAGCGCGCGCCGCTGATCATGAGCACGCTGACCGGCCGGACCGACACCATCGCGGCGACGATCACATTTCACGTCGACTGAGAGCTGCGCCGAGTTGTCGTCATGCTGTCCGATGCGCGTAACACGGCGTCACTAGACTGCCTCGTCATGCTCAAAGGGTTCAAAGACTTCCTCATGCGCGGAAACGTCATCGACCTGAGTGTCGCGGTCGTCATGGGTACCGCGTTCACCGCGGTGGTCACCTCCGTGACCAAGGGCGTCGTCGAACCCCTGCTCGCGGTGCTGGGCACCAGCGGCGAGTTCGGCCTCGGCGTCCAGCTCGTCTCCGGCAAGCCCGCGACCTTCATCTCGCTCGGCGCGATCATCACCGCCGCGGTCAACTTCATCATGGTGGCCGCCGTGCTGTACTTCGTGCTCATCCTGCCGATGAAGACCGTGCAGAAACGCTTCGGCGGCAAGAAGAAGACCGTGGCCGAACCCACCCAGACCGAGCTGCTGCTGGAGATCCGCGATCTGCTGGCCGCCCAGGCCGCGCGCGAGGCGGCGCGCGAGGGACGGCACGCACAGCGCCTGGAACCCGACACCAAGCGCCAGATCGGCGCGGCCGAACGCAACTGAGCTCACGGCGCGGTGGGGATCACCACCTGCGCGCCACGGTGCCACACCGCCCAGGTGAGCGGCACGCCCGGACGATAGGCCAGATGCACCGCCGCGGGTGCGTCGAGCACGTGCACATCGGCCCGCGCACCCGGCCGCAGCACCCCGACCGCCCCGTCGGCCGCCAGATCGCGGCCCAGCGCCAGCGCGCCACCGGCCGTCGCCGCCCAGATCGCCTCCTCGATCGACAGCCGCATCTGCAGTACCGCGGTCGCCACGCAGTAGGCCATGGCCGTGGTGTAGGAGCTGCCCGGATTGGCATTGGTGGCCAGGGCGATCCGCGCACCCGCGTCGAGCAGCTGTCGCGCTGGGGCGAGCGGCTGGCGGGTCGACAGATCGCATGCCGGGAGCAGGGTGGCGACGGTGGCCGAGGCCGCGAGCGCCTCGATATCGGCATCGGTCAAATGAGTGCAGTGGTCCACGCTGGCCGCACCGTGCTCGACGGCCAGGCGCACCCCCGGCCCGGGTGCGAGTTGATTGCCGTGCACCCGCAGCCCGAGTCCGCGCGCGCGTCCGGCCGCCAGTACCCGCGCCGACTGCTCGGCGTCGAAAGCGCCGGTCTCGCAGAACACATCGACCCAGCCGACGTGGTCGGCGACGGCATCCAGCATCGGCCCGCACACCAGGTCCACGTACTCGTCGGGGGTGACCGTATCGGGTACGACGTGCGCACCGAGGAAGGTGACCTCGTCGGCCACCTCGGCGGCCAGTGCGGCACAGCGCTTCTCGTCGGCCACGGTCAGCCCGTAACCGGTCTTGGTCTCCAGGCAGGTGGTGCCCTGTCGCAGCGCCTCCTGCCGCAGCCGGTGCAGATTCAGCGCCAGCACCTCGTCGGAGGCCGCCCGGGTAGCCGCCACGGTGGTGCGAATTCCCCCGGCAGAGTAGGGCTTTCCCGCCATACGCGCCTCGAATTCGGCGGTGCGGTCGCCCGCGAAGACCAGATGGGTGTGGCTGTCCACCCAGCCCGGCAGCACCGCCCGCCCGGCGGCGTCGACCCGCTGATCGGCGTCGGGGGCGCGGTCGGCCGGACCCACCCAGGCCACCCGCTCGCCCTCGAGCACGACGGCGGCGTCGCGCAGAGTGCCGAATTCCTCGGTGTTGGTGACGAGTTCCCCGATGCCGGTGATTACCGTGGTGTCGGTCATGGCCGTCGTCCGCTCCGATCTGTAGGCACAGTGGGTACTACCCGCGGCAGGCGAAGGTAAAAACGGGAATCCCGACTCACGACCACAGTGCCCCGATCTCCCGATCGAGCTCCCGCGCCACGTCGGGGACGGTCTGATGCACGCCGTCGCGCACCACCCAGCGGCCCGCCACCATGACATCGGCGACGTCCGCGGCCGTTGCGGCGTAAAGGATTCCGGGCCCGCCCGCACCCGCCGTGCGCACGGATCCGGTGCCCACGTGTACCAGATCGGCGGCCCGGCCGGGCGCCAAAGCGCCGACCTCGGGCCAGCCGGAGGCGGCATGTGCGGTGCCCGCGCGCAGCAACTCGGTGACATCGAAGCGGCCGCGGTGACCGCTGGCCAGGCGTTCGTGCAGCTCGAGCGCCCGGACCTCGAACCAGGGGTCGATGATCGTCTGTCCGTCGCTGCCCAGGCAAAGCCGCGTGCCCGCATCGGCCAGACGGCGGGCGGGGCCGATGCCGTCGGCGAGATCGGCCTCGGTGCTCGGGCACAGGCAGGCCCAGCAGCCCGACAGCGCGGTGATATCGCCGTCGGTGAGGTGGGTGGCGTGCACGGCGACCGTATTCGGCGTCAAAGCTCCTGCGGCGGCCAGCAATTCGGTCGGGGTGCGGCCGGTGGCGGCACGGCACTCCTCGTTCTCGCGCGGCTGCTCCGACAGGTGCACGTGCAGGGGACGGTCGGCCGCGGCCCGCACCACGGTCGGGATCTGCTCGGCGGGCACCGCGCGCACCGAATGGATCGCCGCGCCGATCCGCACGAGATCGCCGACCGGCCGGAATGATTCGAACCGCACGGCCCACGCCTCGGCGTCGCCGTCGTCGAAGCGCCGCTGCACGCCCTCCACGGGCTTACCGAAACCTCCTGCCACATAACAGGTGTCGAGCAGGGTGAGCCGAATCCCGGCGTCGGCGGCCGCGGCCACCAGCGCGTAGGAGAAGGCATTGGGGGCGTCGTAGCGCCCGCCCCGGGCCGGGTGGTGCAGATAGTGGAACTCGGCCACGCTGGTGTATCCGGCCGCCACCATCTCCGCGTACACCGCCCGCGCCAGCCGGTAGTAGCTGTCCGGTTCGAGCCGGTGGGCCACGGCGTACATCCGCTCCCGCCAGGTCCAGAAGCTGCCCCGGTCGTCGGTCGTGCGCCCGCGCAGCGCCCGATGGAAGGCATGCGAGTGGGTGTTGGCGAAGCCGGGCACCACTATTCCGGAGAGCAAGTTGCCGCTGGGTTTTTCGCCGACAGCCACGGCTCCGATGAGCCCGTCTTCGACATCGATCCGCACCCCTTCGGCCACCCCGTCCGGCAACCACGCCGCACGACACCAGTAGGTGATCATCCACACCCCCCGCCCACGAGAACGACGGCCTCGGCGCACCGAGTCGCCCCCGCACCTGCGCCCGCTGCCGAACGCCCGGGGCGGGCATCCCTCCGGCCCGGCCTCATCCCGCCAGCCTCTTCAGAACGCGCGCCAATTCCCTTGCGCCGTGGTCGATATCGCCGGGCTCGGCGTATTCCTCGGGCGAGTGACTGATCCCCGATGGGTTGCGCACATAGAGCATCGCCGTCGGCACATGCGGCGCCAGCACGGCGGCATCGTGGCCCGCACCCGTGGGCAGGACCGGCGCGTCGTCGAGCAGCTGCACCAACTCGTCGCGCAGGGCCGGATCGAAGGCCGCGGTACCCTCGAACGATTCCTCGCGGACCTCGACCGTGCACCCCTCGGCCTCGGCGGCCGCCCCGGCCTGCTCGGCGATCTCGCGCACCAGCTCGTGCACATCGCCCGGCTCCGGCACCCGGGCGTCGAGCCAGACGTCGACGCGCGAGGCGATCACGTTCGTGCCGCCCGGGGTCGGCACGATCCGCCCCACCGTCGCGCGGGCGTCGGGCACGCTCGCCGCCAGTCGTCGTGCGGCCGCGACCAATTCGGCCGCGGGCAGCATCGGATCGCGGCGGTCGGCCAGCAGTGTCGTCCCGGCGTGGTTGCCCTGTCCGGAGAAGCTGAACCGCCAGCGGCCGTGCGCGATGATCGCGCTGCCGACCGCGATCGGCGAATCCAGGTGGATCAGTCCCCTGCCCTGCTCCACATGGAGTTCGACGAATGTGCCGATGCACCTCAGGGTTTCGGCATCGGGCCCGAAGTACTGCGGATCGAATCCGGCCGCCTGCGCGGCATCGGCGAAGGTGTCGCCCGCGCCGTCGCGCAGCGCCAGCACCCGTTCGGGCGAGATCGCCCCCGTCAGCAACCGCGAGCCCAGGCAGGGCACGCCGTAGCGTCCGCCTTCCTCCTCCGCGAACACCACCACCGCCAGCGGCCGCCGCGGCGAAAACCCGTGTGCGCGTAGCTCGTCCACCGCGGCCAGGGCGCTCACCACCCCGAGCGGCCCATCGAAGGCCCCGCCGCCCGGCACCGAATCCAGGTGACTGCCCGTGACCACCGCATTCGGCCCCGGTTCTCCCAGCCACGCCCAGATATTGGCGTTGCGGTCGGTGTGCACGCTCAGCCCGCGCTCGCGCGCGGCCGCGACGAACCACTCCCGCAGCTCGAGCTCGGCCGGCGCGAACACGTGCCGCGAATAGCCGCCGCGCGCCGGATCCGCACCCACCCGCGCGATCTCGGCGAGCAGCCCGTTGGCGCCGCTCACTTGTCCCACACCGGAATTCGCACATCGCGCTCGCGCGCGACCGACTCGGCCTCGGTATATCCGGCGTCGACGTGGCGCAGCACGCCCATACCGGGATCGTTGGTCAGCACCCGCTCGATCTTCTGCGCCGCCAGCTCGGTGCCGTCGGCCACGGTGACCTGCCCCGCGTGGATGGACCGCCCGATGCCCACGCCGCCGCCGTGGTGAATCGACACCCAGCTGGCCCCCGACGCCGTATTCACCAGCGCGTTGAGCAGCGGCCAGTCGGCGATGGCGTCCGAACCGTCGGCCATCCCCTCGGTCTCGCGATACGGCGAGGCCACCGACCCGCAGTCCAGATGATCGCGGCCGATCACCACCGGCGCCGACAGCTCCCCGCTCGCGACCATCTCGTTGAATCGCAGCCCGGCCCGGTCGCGTTCGCCGTAGCCCAGCCAGCAGATCCGCGCGGGCAGGCCCTGGAACGCCACCCGCTCCCCGGCCATCCGGATCCAGCGCGCCAGCGATTCGTTCTCCGGGAACAGCTCCAGGATGGCGCGATCGGTGGCCGCGATATCGGCCGGATCGCCCGATAGCGCCGCCCAGCGGAACGGCCCCTTTCCCTCGCAGAACAGCGGACGGATGTAGGCGGGTACGAAGCCGGGGAAGTCGAAGGCCCGCTCGTATCCGCCGAGCTGCGCCTCGCCGCGAATGGAGTTGCCGTAGTCGAACACCTCCGCGCCGCGATCGAGGAAGCCGACCATCGCCTCGACATGGGTGGCCATGGATTCCCGTGCGCGGCGGGTGAATTCGTCGGGTTTCTTGGCGGCGTAGTCGTCCCACTCCTCCGGTGCGACGCCGATCGGCAGATAGGCCAGCGGATCGTGAGCGGAGGTCTGATCGGTGACGATGTCGACCGGAACCTCGCGGCGCAGCAGCTCCGGCAGCACCTCGGCGGCATTGCCGATCAGGCCCACCGACAGCGGCTTGCGCTGCTGTTTGGCCGCGAGCACCCGGCGCAGCGCATCGTCGAGATCGTCGGCGATCTCGTCCAGGTAGCGGGTCTGCACCCGGCGCTCTGCGCGCTCGGCACTGCAGTCGATGCACAGCGCCACACCGTCGTTCATGGTGACCGCCAGCGGCTGCGCACCGCCCATGCCGCCCAGACCCGCGGTGACGGTGAGGGTTCCGGCCAGCGTGCCACCGAAGCGCTTGGCCGCCACCGCGGCGAAGGTCTCGTAGGTGCCCTGCAGGATGCCCTGGGTGCCGATGTAGATCCACGAGCCCGCGGTCATCTGGCCGTACATGGTCAGCCCCGCCGCCTCCAAGCGCCGGAACTCCGGCCAATTCGCCCAGTCCGGAACGAGATTGGAGTTGGCGATCAGCACCCGTGGCGCCCACTCGTGGGTCCGCAGCACGCCGACCGGCTTACCCGACTGCACCAGCATGGTCTCATCGGCGCGCAGATCGGTGAGCGTGCGGGTGAGCGCGTCGAAGCTGGCCCAGTCGCGCGCCGCCTTGCCGCGGCCGCCGTAGACGACCAGATCCTCGGGGCGTTCGGCCACCTCGGGATCGAGGTTGTTGTGCAGCATGCGCAGGGCGGCCTCGCTCTGCCAGTTGCGAGCGGTCAGCTCGGATCCCCGTGCGGCACGGACGGTTCGGGTCATGACAGGTTCACCTCTCGATCGAGCACCTCGTTGACGGCACCGGAGCGGATCAGCTCGGTGACCGCGGCGATCTCGACCGCCACGTGCCGGTCCGGGCCGGGCCCGGCCACCGCGGTGCGCACCAGATCCCGCACCGCGCCGGTCACCGGCGCGGGGGTCAGCGGCGCACGCAGATCCAAAGCCCGTGTTGCCGTGAGCAATTCGATAGCAAGCACGGTGGTCAGCCCGTCCACCGCGCGGCGCAGCTTGCGCGCCGCCGACCAGCCCATGGACACATGGTCCTCCTGCATGGCGCTGGACGGGATGGAATCCACCGAGGCGGGCACCGCGAGCCGCTTGAGCTCCGACACCACACCCGCCTGGGTGTACTGGGCGATCATGTAGCCCGAGTCCACGCCCGGATCGTCGGCCAGGAAGGCCGGAAGGCCATGGGAGCGGTGCACATCCAGCATCCGGTCGGTGCGGCGCTCGGCGATATTGGCCACATCCGCGGTGGCGATGGCCAGGAAGTCGAGCACGTAGGCCACGGGCGCGCCGTGGAAATTGCCGTTGGATTCCACCCGCCCGTCGGCGAGGACCACGGGATTGTCGATGGCCGCGGCCAATTCGCGGTCGGCGACGGTCGCGGCGTGGTCGAGCGTGTCGCGGGCCGCACCGTGCACCTGCGGGGCGCAGCGCAGCGAATAGGCGTCCTGTACGCGCGGGCAGTCGTCCCCGCGATGGCTGGCCACGATCGGCGAATCGGCCAGTGCCGCGAGCATTCTCGATGCCGATACCGCCTGGCCCGGATGCGGCCGCAGGGCGTGCAGGTCGGCGGCGAACACCCGGTCGGTGCCCAGCAGCGCCTCCACGCTCATGGCCGCGGTGAGGTCGGCCAGATCCAGCAGCTGGCGCAGATCCGCCAGCGCCAGCAGCAGCATGCCGAGCATGCCGTCGGTGCCGTTGGTCAGTGCCAGCCCCTCCTTCTCGGCCAGCACCAGCGGTTCGATGCCCGCCGCCGCCAGGGCCGCCCCCGCGGCGACCAGCGCGCCGCCGGGGCCGAACACCTCGCCCTCGCCCATCATCGCCAGCCCGACCGCCGCCAGCGGCGCCAGATCGCCCGAGCAGCCCAGCGATCCGTACTCGGGCACGACCGGGACCAGGCCGCTGTTGAGCAGCCGGGCCAGGGTGAGCGCGGTCTGCGGCCGCACGCCGGTATGCCCGCTCATCAGCGTGCGCAGCCGCAGCAACATCATCGCGCGCACCACCTCCGGCTCCACCGGCGTCCCGGCCCCGGCCGCATGCGAGCGCATGAACGAGCGCTGCAGATCGATGCGGCGCTCGGGGGCGATATGCCGCAGTGCGAGCGCGCCGAAGCCGGTCGAGATGCCGTAGGCCGGGCGGGCGCTGTGCGCGAGTTCGTCGATATGCCCGCGCACCGCGGCCAGGCGGTCCAGGGCGTCATCGGCGAGGGAGACCTCGCTGCCCTCGCGGGCCACCGCGACCACCTGCCGCGCGGTCAACGGCGTCGTGCCGACCAGCACCCGGTCGATTCCGATTCGCGTCATGCTCAACATTCCAGTCGGTCGGCGGGCCCGGATCGAGCAACCGCGAGGGGAATGTGTCTGGTATTTCAGACAGCCGCTAAGCTTCCGCCCGTGGGGACCAGCAGTGATGTTCCGGGTTTGCGGCGCGGCTTGCAGGTACTCGGCGTGCTCGCCCGCCGCGCCGGGCCGGTGCCCGCCGCCGTGGTCGCGCGCGAGCTGGACCTGCCTCGATCCACGACATATCACCTGCTCAACGAGTTGCAGGCGGCCGGATACGTCGCGCATCTGCCCGCCGAGCGCAAATACGGGCTGGGCATCGCGGCCTTCGAACTCGGCTCGGCCTATCTGCGCCACGATCCGCTGGAACGGGTGGCCGCCCCGCTGCTGCGCGGCCTGGTCGACACCGTCGGCTACACCGCGCATCTGGGCATCCTGCACGGCAACGAATCGCTGTATCTGATCGAGCAGCGTCCGTCCCGGCCGCAGACCCTGGTCACCGATGTCGGTGTGCGACTGCCCGCCCATCTCACCGCGACCGGCCGGGCCATGCTCGCCCACCTGACCCGCCCGCACGTGCGCGCGCTGTTCCCCGGCCCGGCCGCCTTCCCCATGCGCACCGAGCGCGGCCCCCGCGCCCTCGCCCAGCTGCGTCAGCTGCTGCGTGCCGAGGCCGAGCGCGGCTGGGCGGTCGAGGACGGTTATGTCACACCGGGTTTCGCCACCGTCGCCGACGCGGTCTTCGATCACGGCGGGCGGCCCATCGCCGCGGTCGGGGTCACCGTGCGACACCACTGCCCCGACGAGACGGTCGTGTGCGGCGAGACGTGGCCGGTGCTCGCCGCACAGGTCAAGGCCACCGCCGCCGCTCTGACCGCCGCCCTGGACGGTCGGCTCCGCGTGCGACAGCGCTAGCGGCGCCCGCCGTCGTGCGGAATCGAGTACCGCACTACTCGCGATCGAGGTGGGGGTTCGGGCGCACGCTCGAAACGTGGCTCAGCACAAACTCTTCTGCGTCCCTGGCACCTGGGAGGCCGTCGCGGCGGCCGAGCGGCTCGGGCGGATCGAGCCCGGCAGCGAGATCGGCATGCTCACCGGGGTCACCGATCTGCTCGACCACACCGTCTTCGATGTGGTGTATGTGAACTATCCGGCGAGCTTCGGCCCGATTCCGGGTGGCGGCGAAGGCGTGCTGGCAGCGCTCGGTCGCCCGTCCTACCGCGCCTCGCGGGATATGGGCATCGCCGAGTTGATCCGGCTGATCCGCGCGCACGAGGGCAGCTTCGGCATTCTCGGCTACAGCCAGGGCGGCGCGGTCGCCTCGCTGGTGGGTCGCGAACTGGTATCCGGCTCGCTGCGCGACCGCGCCGGGGACTGCCGCTGGCTGCATGCCTTCGCCTCGCCGCACCGGGCGCCCGGGCGCACCTTCCCGCTCGGCAATCAGCTGGTCGGACAGGGGATTTCGGGCGATCCGGTGGTGGACACCGGGGCCATCGACTGGTTCGACTACTGCCTGCCCGGCGACAGCTACGGTGACGCCGATCCGTCCAACACCTACCTGCGGCTGGGCTATGAGCTGGCCATCGATCTGTCGCTGGTCGATCCGTTCACCATGATCGCCGGTATCGCCGACAGCCTGCTGTCCGGCCGGTTACGCGACGCCATTGCCGAACTCGGCGAGGATCCGCTGCGAATGATCCACAAGGTGGCGGTCACCGCGGCCACGGTGGTCACCTTCCTGCAGGGCTTTCCGCACGACAAATACGGTGTGCGCGAGATCGTTCCGGGCCTGACGGCGCTGCGGCACTCGGCGAACCACCTCAACTTCTGGGGTCCGCGCGCGACCGTCACCGAGCAGCTGCGCCCGCCGGTGACGGCACTGCTCTACCGCTGATCGGCGGTGCCGCCGAATTCGACCGCGGCGACCATGCGCCGCGCCAGCTCCTCCGGATCGTCGCCGCCGAGCGTCGAATTCACCAGTGCGCCCGCACGCCACAGCGCGCAGAATCCGTGCACCAGCGACCAGGCCGCCAGTTCGGTCGCGGTCCGGTCCTGTTGTGCCACACCCAGTTCGGCCACGCCCGAGCGCAGCGACCGACCCGCCCGCTCGCGCGCCGCGAGCAGCCGCTCGTCGTCCGCGCGCAGCAGGTCGCGGCGGAACATGATGTCGAAGTGCCCCGGATGGGTCCGCGCGAAGCGGATGTAGGCCAGCGCGACATCCCGAAAATCTCCTGCCGCCGAACGCATTTCCGCACCCAGTAACTCGAAGCCCTCGATCGCCAACGCCGTCAGCAGACCCTGCCGGTTGCCGAAGTGATGCGCGGGCGCGGCATGCGAGACCCCCGCCCGCTGCGCCAATGCCCGCAGCGATATCGCGTCGACTCCCTCGGCGGCGATCTGGTCGGCCGCCGCCCGCAGCAGCGTGGCACGCAGATCCCCATGGTGGTAGGCGCTCTTCGTCACCCCTCGATGGTCGCCCATAATCTAGACATTGACAAGTTCCCCGCTCGCTCATAATCTAGCCAATGTCAAGATTCGCTCTTCCCCAGGAGCCCCCGATGGCACCGCTCATCGTCCTCGTCGTCGTCACCGGACTGTCCCGCCTCACCGGCTGGCTGCTGATCGACTGGCTCGACTCGTGGCCGCACGCCGCCCGCCTCGGCCTGGCGGCCATGTTCGTCCTCACCGCCTCCGCCCACTTCCTGCCGCCGCGCCGCGGCGCCCTGATCGCCATGGTCCCGCCGCGATTGCCCGCCCCGGCCGCCCTGGTCACACTCACCGGCGTACTCGAATTGGCCGGTGCGGCGGGGCTTTTGATCCCACCCGTCGCACCGGTGGCCGCGCTGTGTCTGGCCGCGCTGCTGGTCGTGATGTTCCCCGCCAATGTGCGCGCCGCCCGCGCCGGAATCGGGGTCAAGACCATGCCGTTATCCGCCCGCACCGTCGTACAGACGGTGTTCATCGGGGCCTGTGTGCTGGCGGCATTCTGACCGAATCCCGTTGCGCCGCCGCGGCGCAACGGGATTCGTCGCGTCAGTGACAGGCGGCCAGGCTCAGCAACAGGGGCAGGTCGATGGACTCGGCCTCGCGCTGCGAGCCCAGATCGCTGGGGTGCACGTTGTCGTTCGCGGGCGACAGCCCCGGCAGCCAGTGATCGGGCCGCGCGGGATCGGCGACGGCGGCATCGAAATCGAAGACCGCGTCGAATTGCCCGCTGTTGCGGATGAAGTCGTTCACCTGATGCCGGTTGGCCATGACCCCCGGCAATCCGTACATGGTGGCCGGGAACAGCGGGTCCGCGCTGGGGGTGAGGGTGGCTCCGATGATCTTCAATCCGCTGCGGTGCGCCTTATCGATGATGAGCCGATAGGCCGCGATGACATCGCCGGGCGACGTGCCGAAGGCGAGATCGTTCATGCCGAGCATGAGGATCACCGCACGCACGCCGGGCACCGCGGCGATATCGGTCTCGAAGCGGTACAGCCCGGCGGGGCCGCCGATGCTCACCAGATCGGGGCCGACCAGGTTCGGATGACCGACGCCGGTGAGATTGAAGCTGAGCGCGGCGTTGACCACCGACAGCCTGCTCCCGTCCGGGGTGGATTGCAGTCGGCGGCTGAGGAAGTCGGGCCAGCGGCTGTCGGTGTCGAAGGTGGTCGCGGGGCTGTTGGTGAACGAGTCCCCGAGCACGGCCACCGCCGCGGTGCCCGCGGGGGCGTAGACGTCGACACCGGCCACGTAATAGACCGAGTTGGTCTGTTCGCCGAAGCTCGCGGCCGACTCCTCGGCGGCATGGTCGCCGCTGAAGGGCGGCGAGAGGTATGAGGTGTGGTTGGTCTGCCAGTGGTAGGTCGGCTCGGGGTCGGGCGCGTTCGGTACGTGGAAGCTCACGGCGAGATGGTCGAACGGCCGCACCGGCAGTGCCGCCGCATCGCTCACGACGTCCTGCCCCGGCGCGACGGTCACCTCATCGGCCCCGGAAAAGGTGAGCGGGATATTCGAGCCCGCCACCACCTCGGCCCCACCCGATTGGCGTCCGACGTGGGCATGCCGAAAGGTCACGGGCACCACGCCGTAACGATTGCTGAAATGAATACGCACGGCCGAACCCGCGGTTTCCGGCACCACGATCATGCGCAGGGTCTCGTCGGCGATTACCCGCGGCACGGTCAGCGGATAACTGTCGGCGACGATCGCGGGGTGGTGCGCATCGATTTGAATGAACCGCTGCGCGCCGCCCGGCGGCGCGGCCCAGGCACCCACCCAGCCGGGAGACGAGCAGGTCACCGGGTCGGCCCCGGGACCCGCGTCCGCACCGGCCGTGGGCGAGGCCACCACCGCACAGGCCACTCCGACGGCGAATATTCTGCCGATTCGCCCGCCCGGGAAAAACGTGCGCACAGACCGCGTCATCACAATCCTTTCATTGGAAAACTACTCGGATTCGAAAGCCTGTAACTCCACGTCACGCGACATCGGCAGACGCTATCAGGTCAGTGGAAGACCGGCAGCACTTCCTTCTCGTAGGTCTGGAAGAAGCCGTCCATATCGGGGCCGATCTGCTGGACGTAGATTTCGTCGATTCCGGCGTCGGCGAACTGCCGCACCTGCCGGATGTGCCGCTCGGGATCCGGACCGACGGCGAACCGCGCGCGGGTCCGCTCCTTGGGCACCAGCGACATGGCGTCCTGGAAATCCTTCGGGCGCGGCAGGGTCTGGCCCAGCTGGCCGGGCAGCAGTTCGTTGGCCCACAACCGATGTGCGGTGTCGAGTGCGGTGTCCTCGTCGCGGTCCCAGCAGACCTTCGTCCCGGCCTGCACCGGCTTGTCGCCGCCGCCGGAGTCCCGGAACAGCCGCACCAGATCGGCATCGGGCATGGCCGTGCAGTAGCCGTCGCCGATCCGGCCCGCGAGTTCGGTCGCCACCGGCCCGAAGCCCGACACGTAGATCGGCACTGGCTCGTCGGGGCAGGTGTAGATCCGGGCCTGCTGTACCTCGTAGTACTTGCCGTCGTGGTCGACGGTCTTACCACCCAGCAACTTCCGGATCAGCCCGACCGCCTCCTCCAGCATCTCCAGCCGGATCGGCGCGGGCGGCCACGGATCGCCGAAGATGTGTTCGTTGAGCGCCTCGCCGCTGCCCACGCCGAGGCAGAACCGCCCCTCGGTCTGTAGGAAGGCCGTCGCCGCGGCCTGGGCGATGATCGCCGGATGTATGCGCATGATGGGACAGGTCACGGCCGTCGTGATGGGCAGGCTCACGGCCTGCGACAGCGCCCCGATCACACCCCAGACGAAGGGGCTGTTGCCCTGCGCGTCGTTCCAGGGATGAAAGTGGTCGGAGATCCACAGCCGCTGAAATCCGGCCTGCTCGGCCCGTTTCGCCTGCTCCACCAGCTCGTTCGGTCCGAACTGCTCACTGGCCAGGAAATATCCGATACTCGTCACAGCCGCCGATTACCCGCCGCATCCGGCCCTACACGATTACTTCCGCGAACGATCGGCATCCTCGTGGCCGAGCGCTAGCTCGGCAGCGGGACCAATCGCTGCGCCGGGTCGAACAGCTCCCGCTCGGCGACGCGGGCGGCGGCGAGTGCGGCCAGGGCGGTCGCCGCGAGCAACATGTACATGACCACGATCTGATAGCGGATGGCCGTCAGCGGGTCCACGCCCGCGAGGATCAGGCCGGTCATGGCCCCCGGCAAACTGATCAGCCCGACCACCTTGGTCGAGTCGACGGCGGGCACGAGTGCGGTGCGCAGCGCCGAGCGGCGGAACGGGAGGAAGGCCTCGCGCGCGGACAGTCCCAGGCACAGCCGCGCCTCCACCGCGGGCCGGGCCTGGCGAGCGTCCTCGTGCAACCGCCGCAGCGCGATCCCGGTCGCCTGCATGGCCCCGGATACGACCATGCCGCCCACCGGCACCACCACCCGCGCCTGGGTGCTGATGATGCCCAGCCCGATCAGCACCCCGAGGGTGAGCACCGACCCGAACGCCACCCCGATGGTCGCCGACCGGATCGCATGCGGCAGCCCGGCCCCGCGCCGACCGGCGACCTGTCCGGCGATGACGATCATCAGCACCACCCAGCCCAGCGCACCCGGTAATCCGGTGTGCCGGAACAGGATCAGCAGCACCGCACCGACCGCGACCAGTTGCACCCCCGCCCGCACGGCCGCGATCACCAGCTCGCGGGTCAGCTGCAGGCGCTGGCGATAGGCGATGACCGCGGCCAGTGCGACCAGCACCAGCGAGGCCGCCACCCCACCCCAGCCGGGTACCGAAAGATCCTGTGTCACTGCGAGTTCCGTCCGTCCGTCGCGCCCAGGGGCGACAGCCGCCCGCCCTCGAGCATCCAGATGTCATCGGCCACCGTGCCCACGAACCCGCTGTCGTGGCTGACCAGCACCGCCGCCCCGCCCGCGCGACAGTGCCCGCGAATCAGCTCCGCGATCACCGCGGCCGCCTCCTCGTCCAGCGCCGAGGTCGGCTCGTCGAGCACCAGCACCTCCGGCTCCACGGCCAGCGCCCGGGCCAGGCACACTCGTTGCGCCTCCCCGCCGGACAGTTCGGCGCAGCGGCGATGGGCGAAGGCCTCGGGTAACCCCACCCGAGTGAGCAGCCCGGCCACCTGCGGCTCGGCGAGTTCGGGTCGCCCCACCCGCACCTCGTCGATCACGAGGTCGGTCAGCAGCACCGCATGCTGTGGCACCAGCCCGACCCGGCGGCGCAGCTGCAGCACATCGATCTCGGTGATCGGCACCCCGTCGAGCAGGATCCGCCCGGAGCTCGGCTCGCCGAGCCGATTCAACAGCCGCAGCAGCGTCGTCTTGCCCACCCCGCTCGGCCCGACCACCGCCGTACATCTGCCGCCCGGCACGGTCGCGTCGATCTCGGCGAACACCGGAACCGACCCGTGGCTCACCCCGACCCGCTCCAGAACGATGCTGTGCACGGGGCCCACCCTGCCGCACATCTGGCGGCGGCGCATCACGGACGCGCCGCCGCTAGCATGCAGGCGTGGCAAAACTGAAGGTCTCCGTGGACGTTCCGATCTCCCCCGACCAGGCGTGGTCGCACGCGTCGAATCTGCGCGAACTCGACAAGTGGCTCGTCATGCACGAGGCCTGGCGCGGCACCGTGCCCGAGGATCTCACCCCCGGCACCGAGTTGGTCGGCATCGCCTCGGTGAAGGGGCTGCGCAACCGGGTGCGTTGGACGGTCGATACCGCCGAGCCCCCGAAGCGACTGGTGCTCAGCGGTAAGGGCAAGGGCGGCACCAAGTTCGGGCTGCAACTGTCGGTCGCCCCGCAGGGCGACGGCTCGAAGGTGACCGTGGACATCGATCTCGGCGGGCGGCCGCTGTTCGGGCCCATCGGCGCGACGGTTGCCCATGCCCTGAAGGGCGACATCAATCGTTCCCTGGAGCGCTTCGTCGAGCTGTACTCCTGATCTCTTCGGCCTGCGAACAGACGGCAAACCTGGCGAAACTTTTGGCTACCGTCGCGGAACACGCACGCCGCGCGCACCTGGGCGAATGATCCACAGGACTCGCACCACCGACGATTCCCACTGCTCCAGCCAAGGCGAATCGCTATTTACTTAGCGCCGTCGAAGCCGCTAACGTCGAGCCGACGCAGAGCAAGAAGGGAACGTCACATGCAGATCGACAACGCCGTTGCCGTGGTGACCGGCGGCGCCTCCGGACTGGGCTTGGCGACCGTGCGCGAACTGCACGGCCAGGGCGCCAAGGTGGTCATCCTCGACCTGCCCTCGTCCGATGGCGAGGCCGTCGCCAAGGAGCTGGGCGCGGGCGCCGTCTTCGCCCCCGCCGACGTGACCGACGAGGAGCAGGTCACCGCCGCCCTGGACGCCGCGGCGGACCTCGGTGCGCTGCGCATCGCGGTGAACTGCGCGGGCATCGGCAATGCGATCAAGACGGTGAGCAAGAAGGGCGCGTTCCCGCTGGCCGACTTCACCAAGATCGTGAACGTCAACCTGATCGGCACTTTCAACGTCATCCGCCTTGCGGCCGAACGCATCTCGGCCACTGAACCGGTCGGCGAGGAGCGCGGCGTCATCATCAACACCGCCTCGGTCGCGGCCTTCGACGGCCAGATCGGTCAGGCCGCCTACTCCGCCTCCAAGGGCGGCATCGTCGGCATGACCCTCCCCATCGCCCGCGATCTGGCGAGCCTGAAGATCCGCGTGGTCACCATCGCCCCCGGCCTGTTCCACACCCCGCTGTTCGCCACCCTCCCCGACGAGGCCATCGCCTCCCTCGGCGCCCAGGTCCCCCACCCCTCGCGCCTCGGCGACCCCGCCGAATACGCCGCACTGGCCCGCCACATCGTCGAGAACCCAATGCTCAACGGCGAAACCATCCGCCTCGACGGCGCGATTCGCATGGCGCCCCGCTGAATTCGTCCGGGCCGCTCGATTCCGCCGCGGCGGAAAAGGGCGGGCCGCGGCGGTTGAAATAACCAACACGGGAGTGTT
>NZ_JAMRXH010000009.1:0-35459 GCF_023740735.1 Nocardia sp. CDC159 | reverse complement strand
TTTTGCTGGGGGCCCCCTGTTTCTTGGGGGGGGGCGTGAGTTGCCGGCCGCGGCGGAATCGAGCGGCCCGGATCGTGTCACTTACCGAGCACGGTCGTATTCGTCAGGCGCACAACCGCGGTCGCGTTCGTGAGCACATTGTCGGTCTTGACGTGCACGACACCCCCGCGGTCGTTCGGGTCGAACCACCAGCCGTTGGGTGAGCGATCGAAATCGGCGCGGTCGGTGCGCGCGGGCAGCGGGCCGAAGCCGGTGGCGACGGCGTCCGGGCGGGAGCCCGCATGCACGGTGAGCTGGTAGCGACGCCACTGCTGTTTGCCGTCGAAGTCGCCGACGCTCGCGCCGATGGTCACCTCCACGTCGCCCTTCCCGGATTTCGGTGCGCGCACCTGGAACTGCTGCGACGCCTGCTTGCCGCGCTGGTAGGCGCGGGTCACCCCGTCGTCCTCGATCAGCGTGAAACCGCCCTCGCCCCTGGGGTAGATGTCCAGGTTCAGCACGCCCTTGTCGCGGGTCTGCCAGGAGGTGGTGCCGTCCGGCCACATCGGCACCACCGCGCCCGCGCGGACGAACAGCGGCAGGGTGTCCAGCGGGGCCTTGTACCCGTCCACGGTCGTCGGGCCGGTGTAGGTCTTGCCGGTCCAGTAGTCGATCCAGGTGCCCTCGGGCAGATAGATGCCGTTGCGGACCTCGGGCTTGTCGTAGACGGGTGCGACGAGAAAGTCCTTGCCGGAAAGGAATTCGTAGCGGGCCTTGTCGCCCCAGGTGTTCGGATCGTTCGGATACTCCAGCACCAGCGGCCGCACCTGACCCACACCGGTGCGATGCGCCTCGACCGCATAGCTGTAGGTGTAGGGCAGCAGTTTCTCCTTGAGCTCCAAGTACTTTCGGTTGATCGCGGTGTAGGGCTCGCCATAGCGCCACGGCTGCTTGTCCTTCGGCGCCCAGCCGTCCATGGTCATGACGGCGGGCAGGAACGCCTTCCACTGCAGATCACGGGTGTAGGTCTGCGGGCTGCCGCCGAAGATGCCGTCGACATCGCCGGTGTTGTAGGCGATTCCGGACATCGTCGAACCCGCGTAGGTGGGAATTTGCCAGCGGATGTACTCGTGCGAGCCGGACTGATCGCCGCTCCACAGCACCGCGCACCGCTGGGCGCCAGCCCAGCTCACCGGCGTCCACACGAAACCGCGGGCGTCGCTGTTCTCCTCGATGCCCCGATGGGCGGTATCGCATCCGTTCAGGGCGAATTCATAACCCGGGCCGACCCAGGCCACATCCAGCTTGCGCACCCGCACGCCCGCCTTGACCTCCTCGGCCTGATGCGGCAGGCCGTTCTCGGTCCACAGGCCCAGTTGCATATTGTGCTTACGCAGCCCCTCGCCCACCTGCTGCAGATTTTCGTAACCGCAGCCGTAGCCGTCGTTGACGAGCATCCAGCCGTTGGGCATCCGATTCTTGGTGTATTCCTCGGCGATCTTGACCGCGTCCATGGTGCGCCGCTCGCCGCGATTGGCGTTGTGCAGATAGCAGTCCGAGTCGCCCAGCTCGAGGCCGTAGATCGGCGGCAGGAACGGCCTGCCCACCAGGCCGGTGTAGGCGGAGATCACGCCCTTCATACCGTCGCCGACCACGTACACCGCGTCGAAGCGCCGTTCCTTGTGGGTGGTGCGCACCGGATCCTTGAAGGAGTACTCGCCCGGGGCGAAGGTGTTGCGCAACACCCCATATCCGTTGCTGGACAGGTAGAACGGCTGCGAATTCGGCGCACCGCCGTCATTCCAGTTGTAGTCGGCGAAGATCTTGATCGCCTGATCGCGATGGCTGAAGCGCCCGTTCTGCTCGCCACCGCCGAAGAACTGCTCCTGCCCGCCGCGGCCGAGCACCTGGGTGGTGGTGTCCTTGGTCCACGACAGCGGTGCGGTCTCGGCCCAGATCTGCCGGGTGTCGGCGGCGTCGTAGAGCGCGAACCGCAGCGGACGCTCATAGGCGCGCAGCGTGAGCTTGCCGGTGGACAGGGCGCGGTAGTCCCCCTTGTCGGACCGCTTCGGCGCGATGGGCGGTGCCGCGTTCGGCAGCATGATCTTGCCTGCCGCGGGATCGCTGAACTGCCCGTCGGGCGCCAATTGCACCCGCACGGACTCGGGATTGGGAAAGCTCACCCGGACCGCCGCCGCCCCGGCCTTCAGCACCGTCGCGGCGCCGTCCTCGACGACCCCGGTGAGGTCGCCGAGCCTGCCGGTGTCGGCATCGGCACTGGCGGTGGGTGGGATCGCCAGGGCACCGGCGCTGACCAGTAGCCCCAGGGCCAAGTGCGCGAGTCTGCGCATTGTGGTCCCCTTTCAAGCGCGAACAATCATGATGGATGCGTCATGTATAGCGCCGCACGCAAGGCCGCATCGATCGAAATCGGTTGAACCCCAGTTAATTTCACCCTCAGTTCACCCTGCGCCGAGCGCCCGCCGTAGGGGTGTCGACCCCCGTACGCGGCGTGGCGTACCGAGGCCCGCGGAGCCTCGCCCGGCACCGACGAGCCGCACCCTCGGCGAGCGCGAGGCGGCATCGGGAGGCTGGCGCGCTCCGTGGCCGCACCGGCGATTCGCCCAGGTCGGCGCGACACCACGCGACGGCGCGCCGTGCTGACGGGCCAAGATCGGAAATCAGCCGACTTCGCGGCCAGACCGGACATAGTGGACAAAATCATCGGAGCCGATCCGGAGGGTGGTGTGCGTTGCTCGTGCGGATGCGGTCGCTCAGTCGGCGACAGATTGCGCTGGTGGCGGTCGGTGCGGTCCTGATCGTGCTGGTCGGGTCGATGGTCGTCGGCGCCGGGCGAGTCGAGCCGTCCGGTCTGCCGCTGCGGGGGCTCTCCTCGGATCGGCTCGGCGCGGCCGCCGCGTCCGCATTGGAACTGCGAGTGGACGCCCGCGGCCACGACCCGCAGGCCGTGCGGCTGACCCTCGACGGCACGGAGGTGACCGGCCGGGTCGACGGCGATTCGGTGGTCTACCGACCCGAGCGGCTGAGCGACGGCACGCACGCCTTCGCCGCCGAGATTCCACCCACGGGTCCGTTCGGATTCCTACGGACCGGCCCCGGGGCCACGGCGGCGTTCACCGTCGACACCACCCCACCCGAACTGGAGCTGACCCCGCAGGACGCCCCCGCCTCGCTGCGGCAGCCGATGACCGTGCGCGGCAAGGCGATCGGCGCGCAGCGGGTGACCCTCGGCGATCGATCGGTGACGCCCGACCCCGACGGCCGTTTCGAGTTCGCGCTGCCGCGCGCCCCCATCGGCGCGAGCGTGGTCGCGGTCGACGCGGCCGGGAACCAAACCACGCGCCCGGTCGACATCGGCCTGGACCTGGGGCATATGCGCGCCGTGCACGTCACCGCACACGCGTGGTCCTACGACCCGATGCGCGAGGCGGTGCTCGACCTGGCCCGACAGGGCCGCATCAACACGGTGCAGCTGGACATCAAGGACGAGGACGGCATGGTCGGCTACGACTCGCGGGTCGCGCTCGCCCACGAATCCGGCGCGGTCGAGAAGGTCTACAACGCTCCCGCCGCCCTGCGCCAGCTCCACGACCTCGGCCTGCGCGTCGTCGGCCGGATCGTCGCCTTCCGAGACCCGGCCGTCGCCACCTGGGCCTGGCATGCGGGACACCGGGATTGGGTCGTCCAGGACCCGTCCGGCAACCCGTATTCGAGCAAGTACGGTCCGATTGCCTTCACCAATTTCGCCCACCCCGCGATCCGCGACTACAACATCGACCTGGCGGTCGAGGCCGCCGAACTCGGCTTCGACGGCATCATGTACGACTACGTCCGCCGCCCCGACGGCCCGCTGTCGGCCATGACCTTCCCGGGCCTCACCGATCACCCCAATGTCTCGGTCGCCGATTTCCTGCGCGAGAGCCGCGATCCGGTGCACAAAGCGGGAGCCCACCTGAGCGCGGCGGTCTTCGGCATCGCCGTCAACCGCCCCGACGAAATCGCCCAGGACATCACCCTGATGTCGCGCCACGTCGAATACATCGCACCCATGGTCTACCCGTCGCACTGGAACCCGGGCGAATACAACGTCCCCAACCCGAACGCCCAGCCCTACGACATCACCTTCCGCTCGCTACAGGATTTCCGCGCCCGCACGGAGGGGACGGGCGCGGAAATCATCCCGTGGTTACAGGATTTCAGCCTCGGAGTGGCGTATGGCGATGAGGAGGTACGGGCGCAGATCGATGCGGCTCGGGCGGTGGGGATCGAGGGGTTTTTCCTGTGGAGCCCGGTGGTGAGCTACCACGGGGGTGCCATCGACTCGAAGTGAGGAAGGGCTATTCCTCGAAGTTGCAGGTCGACGGTTCCACGAAGAACTGCTCCTTCTCCTCGGCGGACAACTTCCGCCATGCCCGCAGCTCGTCCGGACCGATGATGTTGGCGGCCATCTTGAACGGCATCTTCTTCTCGTCGACAAGCACCTTGACCTGTGCCTCGAGCTTCCTCATATTGAAGGCGACAATTCCCGCCTCCATCTCACAGCCGGGTTTGAGGGTCGAGGGTATCTGCTCATCGAAGTCCTTCAGCGCGGCAACCCACTCCTTCTGCACCGCGGGCTTGTCGCACAGGGTGCGAATGTAGTGTCGGTAGACGGCAGCCGGACCGACGCCCATCGGCGGTTTGTGATCCCCGATGAACACCCTCGGCGCCGCCTCCCGGTACGGCTTGCTTCCCCGGTATTCCTTGACCGACCAGCCGTAGATATCCCACCAGCGCACCGCACCCTCGTCGGAGAACTTCCGTTCGTTACAGAGCGCCTTTTGAACTTCCGCATCAGCGTCCACGACCTCGAGATCCGATTCGTCATCGAATTCATCCGTTTCGCCCGATGGCTCCTCGGCGACAAACGCGGGCGCGGCATGCGCGTGGTCCGAACGAGCGAATGCCGCCCCCGCACTCACCACCGAAACGAGCACCATGGCAACACTTCCCGCCCCGAGCACGGCAAGCCTGATCCCACCCGCAATCGTCCTGCTGCCCATCCGATCCTCCCTGTCAGCTCTCCGGTCGAAAGTTCAGACACAGCAAAAACTTCGGACGGAGGCCCAACTCTTCCGTCCGAAAGCGTGTCTAGAAGTCTTCGTTCCCGAGCCCCCCGAGGATGGGCCGCGCCGCTCTACGCCGCCGCCCTCACGATGCGGACGGCCGCGCCGGGCACCGCCCGTTCAGCTCACCGCCGTCGCCATCGCGCCCGAGACCCGCGAACCCGATCGCTGTACCCGGCTTGATGCAAAGCAAGCCCGAGCAGCCCGGCGATGACGAGAGCCGAAACCCCATAGGTCACCCCGCGGTAGACGAGGTCGAGCAACAGAGCGATGGCGAACAGTACTGCAGCAACGATGGCGAACATGGTGGGGAGATACCCAAATCCGACGGGCTCATCCGCCAGCGATCCGGCGCCTGGATGGGGGTGCGGCGGCGAACACCGCGCGCCGCCGAATGTGGCCTGTCTCAACGGAACTCGCCGGACCTCACCAGCACCGGCATACGCTGCAACCGGACGTGAACCCGCTGACCGTCGAACGACCCGGCCAGGCACAGCGTGTCGGGCTCGTTCTGCTCGACCGCGAGCACGATTCCCGCCGCCCGCAGCACCGGCGGCGTCCGGTCGATCGTCACGTCCCGCTTCAGCAGATCCGGACCGCGGCGCAGCACCAGGCGGGTGGATGCGGGACGGTCGTCGATGGCGACCTGCGCCCAGGGCACGCCGCCGCCGTCGAACGCGGTGACGGCCCATACGCCGTCCCAGGCGGAATTCCGCGCGGTGTACTCGTGATGGGTACGCAGTGCGGTGGCACCGATCGCCCCGGCGATCAGCAGTACACCGACCAGATGAATCACCGTGCCGCCCAGTCGGATTCGGCGATCCGCCACCAACCGCACCGGCACCCGCCGAGCCGAATCCACCTCACGGAACATCACATCCACCAACCGCCGCCACCACGGCGCGGACACGGCCAGCGCCATCGCCAGCATCACCAGCGGCACCAGCACAACCGGCACCCCGTAGGCGAGGTTGAGCACGCAGACCTGAATCAGCGCGACCATCGACACGAGCGCGCCGAGCAGCACCGTCCGCCGGAAGATCAACAGGACGCCGCCGAGCACCTCGACGCAGCCCGAGACGACCGTGTAGACATCCGACGCCGCCATGAACTTCCACAGCATCCCCGACCCGGACGACTCCGCCACGGTGACCAGCATCTGCCCCGGCAGCGTGAACGTGACGAACTGCGCGGGAATCACTTTCACCATCCCGAACCCCACCATCGTCAGCGACAATGCGATCCGAACCGCGAGATGGCACCAGGCACCGACAACTCGAGGCGACGCGTTTGCCATGCGATGCCAACGAGCCGGGCGCGGGACCGGTTCCGCGAGATCCGCGACGACCACCGATGAATTCGACGGCCCAACCGGGTCTACATCCACAACCCGCCACGCGTGATTACGGAGGACCCCATGACCACCAACGCCCTGCCGCCCATCGTCGACACCGCCACCTGGCAGCGAGAACTCGCCGAACTCCGCAAGCGCGAGAAGGCCGCCACCCGCGAACTCGACGCGATCGCCGCCCAGCGCCGCCGCCTGCCGATGGTCGAGATGCCCGACTACACCCTCGAGGGCGAGCAGGGCCCCGTCCGCCTGGTCGACATCTTCGACGGCATGTCCCAACTGATCGTCTACAACCACATGTGGTTCCCCAACGAGAAGTGGCAGTGCAGCGGCTGCACCGGCTTCACCGCCCAGTTCACCCGCCTGAACTTCCTGAAGAACTACGACGCCCGCTTCGTCATAGTCACCCAGGGCCCCATCACCGAGGCCCTCGCCTACAAACGCCGAGTAGGCAACAAAATGCCCTGGTACTCCACCGCCAACAGCCCCTTCGGCACCGACGTGGATGCCCCACCCAACGGCGGCTTCGCCATCAACGTCTTCCTCCGCCACCACAACACCGTCTACCGCACCTGGCACACCACCGGCCGCGGCTGCGAACAACTCAGCCACACCTTCCCCCTCATCGACATACTCCCCTACGGCCGCCGGGAGGAATGGCAGGACTCCCCAGAGGGTTGGCCCCAGTCCCCGACCTACAGCGGGTGGAGCAGTTCGGAGGATATTGCCGCGGCATACGGGGAACCGGATGCGTGAATTGCCACATACTTCAACGGCAGGGTGACGTAACCCTGCCGTTCATCGAACAGCCGCCGATAGCCCTACGAAAAGGACCGGCAAGTACTACTCGGCAGGTCGGTCGAACGCCTCGATCGTGGCCTTGAAGGTGGAACGGTCCTGAAGGACAAGTTCCCAGGAGCCCGCGTTTCACGTCGAAGTTCTTGCCGAAGCCGACCCACTTTCCGGCCATCCGGGTTACCAGATTGAAAAAGCCCCCCACCTTCGAGGTGAGGGGCCTTGGGTGGAGCTGCCGGGAATCGAACCCGGGTCCTCCGCCGTGTCTCCAGGGCTTCTCCGTGTGCAGTTCGCTGTGCCTCTACTCGGATCTCTCGGTCACGCGAACCAGCCGAGATGACGATCCCAGTCGCTGTTTGTTGTCCCGTCCGTCTCCGCGACCGAGGCGGACGGTGAGCCCTCTAGCTGATGCCAGGGGCCGGGTCGAGGGCGAACCCGGGCTGACAGAGACGCTCTACTGCTTAGGCAGCGAGAGCGTACTCGCGCTGATGAGAATCGGCGCTTATTGGGTTACAGCGACGCTTACGGTGGTCTCCTGCCTGCACCGACACGCTTCCCCTGAATCAACGTACGCAGTCGAAACCGTTCAGCCCCGTCTGTGTCATCGATCCAGATGACGCCCGGCTTGTGACCGGGCCATTCATGTTAACACCCTTCGTTGAGCGTTCATTCCAGCGCTGGGCGGCGGGTCTGTGGCGCCGGGGCGGATCTCCGGTCCGGAACATTGGGAAATGGGCTCTGAGCTGGCCCTTTCACATTCCGAGTCGAGGGTGTCCGCGGAGATGTCCCTAGCGTTCGAGCTCGCCGGCATCTCCTCGGAGGGGAATGAGATGCCGGCGACAAGACATCAGGCGGTGGCGATCAGGGCGACCGAGCCGAGGGCCATCGCCATGCCGATCTGTTGGAGTGGGCCCACGCGTTCGCCCAGCAACATCATCGCCAGCAGGACCGTCGCGGCGGGGTACAGCGAGCCGATGACGCTGACCAGGGACAGGAGGGAGCCGTGGAAGGCGTAGAGCATGGCGACGTTGGCGATCACGTCGAGGACGCTGACGTAGGCCGCCAGGCGGAGGGGTTTGCCGGTGGGGGCGTGGAAGTGGCCGGTGGCGACGGCCGCGGTCCAGACCACGAAGGTGGCGGCGATGCGGGAGGTGACCAGGGGCCAGAGGCCTGCGGGGCCCGCGGCCTCGTGCAGGAAGACGAAGGCGAATCCGAAGGCGATGCCCGAGCCGACGGTGAGCAGGGCGACGCGGCGGTCGAAGCGTAGTTCGCGGCCGCCGGTGATCTCCTCGGTGACGTCGTCGGGTGATTCCTTGCTGACCAGGGCCACGGCCACCACCGCGAGACCGATCCCGACATAGGCCGCGGGATTGGCGCGCTCGCCGGAGAGCAGGCCGATCACGACCGGCACCCCGGCCACCAGCACGGCGGTCAGCGGCGAGACCACGGCCATCGGGCCGCTGGCCAGCGCCGCGTAGAACCACCACACGGCCAGCCCGCTGGCCACGCCCGCCCCCGCGCCCCAGGCGAGCGCGGGCACGTCGAGCCGTGCGTCGACCAGCGGCGCGATGGCCACCATGAGCAGCACCGACAGCGGGTAGGAGACGATGACGATGCGCAGGGCGGCGACCCGCCGCGAGGCCACCCCGCCGACGAAGTCGCTCACCCCGTAGCCGATGGCCGCGAGCAGGGCCAGCAGGACCGAGGTCAACGCATACCCTTGATCCGCCGACCCAGCTCGCGCGTCACCTCCCGCTCCGCGGTGCGGCGGGCGAGATCCTGGCGTTTGTCGTAGTCCTGCTTGCCCTTGGCCAGCGCGAGCTCGACCTTGACCTTGCCGTCGGAGAAGTACATCGACAGCGGGACCAGGGTCTGCGAGGACTCCTTGGTCTTACCGGTCAGCTTGTCGATCTCGCGGCGGTGCAGCAGCAGTTTGCGAGTACGTCGCGGAGCGTGGTTGGTCCAGGTGCCGTGCCCGTATTCGGGAATGTGCAGCCCACGCAGCCACACCTCGCCGTCATCGATGGTGGCGTACGCGTCGACCAGCGACGCCTTCCCCTCGCGCAGGCTCTTCACCTCGGTACCGACCAGCGCGACCCCGGCCTCGTAGGTCTCCAGGATCATGTAGTTGTGCCGGGCCCTGCGGTTGGTGGCGATGACCTTGCGCCCCTTCTCCTTCATAACGACCCACAATAATTGCCGCGATCAATCGAATATTCCGCGCGTTCGCTCGGAGGCGATCCGGTCGGCGATCGGTCAGGAACGCTCGCGCGGATCGAGCACGACCTGCGTGCCGGGCGTCGATGCGACCTGGAGGGTGCGCAGGCGCAGCAGGGTCGGGTTCTCCTCGAGCAGGCGGGCCGTGTTGGCCAGCGAGCGCAGGGCCGCGGCCTCGGCGCGGGCGCGCTCGAGGTCGGCGCGGCCGCGCTCCTTGGCGAGGACCGTCTCGAGGGCGGCCCGGCGCAGTTCGCCGGGGAGCATCAGGTCGCGGGCGCGCACGCCGGAGACCTGGATGCCGAGGGCGGCGACCGCCGCGGCCACCTCGGCACCGGCCGTGAGCAGGGAGCGATCGGCGATGAGCTCGTCGAGGGTGTGCGCGGCGACCCTGTCGCGGGCGGCCTCCTGGACCGCGGCGTACAGGACCGTCTCGGGATACTGGGCATTCGTGGTGAACGCGACCGGGTCGGTGACCGCCCAATCGGCGAGGAGGCTGACCCGCACAGACAGCCCGTCGCGGGTGAGGAGCTCCTGGCCGTTGACCTGTGTCTGGCGTGGCCGCATATCGACCGTGACCAGCGTGCAGCGCTTCTGGTCGTAGCGGTGACGGCCCGGCTCGAGCACCCGGTCGAGCTTGCCGTCGCGGTAGAGCAGCGTGCGCTGCCAATCCATCACCGTGATGTGCATAGTGAAACTCCTTCCCCACAACGAGTTCGGCACGGATACGCCCCGCCCCGATCACGAAGTCGCGGCGGGGGCGTCCCCCGCACGCGGCGGAGAGCCCGCAGAGCCACGACCTCGCGGACGACCGGAACGGGGCGCACCGGAGGGGAGTCGAACCCCGGCAGACGTAAAAGGTCTGTGCCAACCCGAATGGCATGGCCGCCTCCGACACGGGGAACGCGGGCCGGAGATTCCGGTGCGCCCCTCGAGGACGACCACGATCAACGGTAGATCGCGAGCCGACCACCGCGCGAGCCATTTTCCGGTCAGCCGCCGGGACGAAGTTCCAGATAGGCGAGCAAAGCGGCGATGAAGATCAGCACGAGTACGACCGTCGATGCCCGCGGTCGGCCACGCAACGGCCGGGTGTGGGGGCGCAACCAACCGGCGTCGACGGCGCCGTCGATGCGGCGGGCGCGGGCCCGGGCCAGGTCCGGGCCGTCTCCGGGGGCGGAATCGGATTGATAGCCACGATCGTCGCCGCGCTGGTCGTGCTGCATGGCCGAACGCTATCGGGAGGTGTCTGGGCGCGGGTCGAATTCGGTGCGCACGCTGTCGAGATCGTTCATAGCCCCCGTCGCCTAACCCCCTGGCCGCACCTGCAGGTACAGGACGAACAGTGCCACCCAGACCGAGACCAGCAGCATCGTGGAAATGCGCGGGCCGCCGAGCAGTTTGCGCGTCCACATCCGAGAACGGCTGTGGACATCGTCCTGGGATTCCGGCTCGGGCCCCGGTGCGGACACCGTGAAGGCGGCACGATCCGCGGGCAAACCGTCCCCCAGTATCACCTTGTCGTCACCGACCGCCATACCTCCACGGTACCCGGATAGAAGATGTGAATAAACGCAGTTCACACAGTTCCGACTAGGGGGAGGAAACCGGTCAACCGTCCATATCGGGCAGGCTCGTCGGAAGTCTCTCGGGCGCAGTCGTTCTGGGCCGGATGGGTACGCGAATCAGTACCGGTCGTCCGGCGGCGGTTCGAAGTCCCAGTCCGGTGGTGGTTCGTGATCCCAATTGTCCGGGGGCGGCGGCACCTCCTGCGCGGCGAATCGAGACGTGGCCCGGGGACGGGCCGGGGCGCCTTTGGCCTGGGGCGCGGCCCGATCGGGGCCGGGACGAGGCTTGGCGGCCGGAGCCGCCGCGCCGCCCTCGGCGACCGCCGCCAGCACTCCCTCCCCGTACTTGGCGCGCTTGCTCTCACCGATACCGCTGATCCCGCCGAGTTCGTCGAGCGTGCGGGGCTTGCGGGCGGCGATTTCACGCAGCGTCGCGTCGTGGAAGACGACGTAGGCGGGCACGCCCTGCTCCTTCGCGACCGAGGCCCGCCAGGCCCGCAGCCGCTCGAACAGGTCGGCGTCGGCCGGAGCGAGATCGGCGGCCGCCATTCGAGATGCCTTGGCGCGCGGGGCTTTCGCTGCCTTCACCCGCTCCGGCTCACGCCGCATCATCACCTTGCGCCCGCGGAACAGCACCTCGTCGCTGCCCTCGGTGAGGGTGAGCACGCCGTATTCGCCGTGCACGGCCAGCAGTCCCTGGGCCAGCAACTGCCGGATCACCCCGCGCCATTCGGTATCGCGCAGATCCGCCCCGACGCCGAAGACCTTCAGCTCATTGTGGTTGTGCTGCAGCACCTTCGGGGTCGACTTGCCCAGCAGGATGTCGACGATCTGCCCCGCCCCGAAGCGCTGACCGCGCTCGCGCTCGAGCCGCAGCACCGTGGAGAGCGCCTTCTGCGCGGCGACCGTGCCGTCCCAGGATTCGGGCGGATTGCTACAGGTATCGCAGTTGTCACAGCTGTCCCCGCGCTGACCGAAGTAGGCCAGTAGCTGGGCGCGGCGGCACTGCACGGTCTCGCACAGCGCGAGCATGGCATCCAGATGCAGTTGCAACTGCCTGCGGTGGGCGGCGTCGCCGTCGGAGTTGTCGATCAGCTTGCGCTGCTGCACCACGTCGTTGAGGCCGTAGACCATCCAGGCCGTGGACGGCAGCCCGTCGCGCCCCGCGCGACCGGTCTCCTGGTAGTACCCCTCCACCGATTTCGGCAGATCCAGATGGGCGACGAACCGCACGTCGGGCTTGTCGATGCCCATGCCGAACGCGATGGTCGCGACCACCACCAGCCCGTCCTCGCGCAGGAACCGGGCCTGGTTGGCCGCGCGCGTGCGATTGTCCAGGCCCGCGTGGTACGGCAGCGCCGGAACGCCGTTGCGCGAGAGGAATTCGGCCGTCTTCTCCACCGAATTGCGCGACAGGCAGTACACGATCCCGGCGTCGCCCGGATGCTCGGCCTGGATGAACGACAGCAGTTGCTGTTCGGGCCGGTTCTTCGGCTCGATGCGGTACTGGATGTTGGGCCGGTCGAAGCTGGCGACGAAATGCCTTGCGCCCGTGAGGTCCAGCCGCTCGGCGATCTCCCTGCGGGTGGCCTCGGTGGCCGTCGCGGTGAGCGCGATGCGCGGCACGTCGGGCCAGCGCTCGTGCAGGACCGACAGCGCCAGATAGTCGGGCCGGAAGTCGTGGCCCCACTGCGAGACACAGTGCGCCTCGTCGATGGCGAATACCGAGACCTTCGCCCGGTCCAGCAGCTGCATGGTCGATTCCAGGCGTAGCCGCTCCGGCGCGAGATACAGCAGATCCAGCTCCCCCGAGACGAATTGGGCCTCGACCGTGCGCCGCTCGTCGGGAAACTGGGTCGAGTTCAAAAAGCCCGCCCGCACGCCCAGCGCGGTCAGGGCATCGACCTGGTCCTGCATCAGCGCGATCAGCGGCGAGATCACCACGCCCACCCCGGGCCGCACCAGCGCCGGAATCTGATAGCACAGCGATTTACCGCCGCCGGTCGGCATCAGGACCAGCGCATCACCACCCGAGACCACCTGCTCGACGATCTCGCGCTGCAGCCCGCGGAAGGTGTCGTAGCCGAACACCCGCCGCAGAACCTCATGTGCCGCACCGGAATTCGCGCCGACACCGGTCTGTTCGGCGGTTGTCTCAAGCGTCTCGGGGGAAGTCACCCTGGCCATCCTACGGATCGAAAACCGCGGCGAAAGGGGTCGAACGCACAGCCGCACCCCTTATGCCGAAAAAATCACTCGCGCACGTAATAGCGCAGCGTCCCGTAGGCCGTCAGCGCCGCGAACACGATGCCCACCGGCACGATCGTCATCGCCACGATGGCGATGTCGTCGCCGGTGATACGGGGAAACACCTTGGAGGCGAACAGATCACCGAGCGCCCGGTCGATCACCAGCGGCCGGGCGGCGAGCAGGCCCAGCAGCGCCAGCGCCGAACCGGCCAGCGCCGCCGCCACCGCCTCCAGCAGGAACGGCAGCTGGGTGTACCAGCGGGTCGCGCCGACCAGGCGCATGATGCCCACCTCGGTCCGCCGGGTGAACGCCGCGATCTGCACCATGTTGGCGATCAGCAGCAGCGCGGCCAGCGCCTGCAGCACCGCCAGGCCGAACGCCGCGTTGCGCAGGCCGTCGAACAGGCTCACCAGCCGGTCGACGATGTCCTTGTCGTTGCGCACGAAGCCGACGCCGGGGCGGCCCTGGAACTTCTGGAAGATGCGCGGGTACTCCCCGGCATCGGCCATCTTCACCCGCAGCGACGCCGGAAGCGGCGATTCGCTCACGTACTGGGCCAGTTCGGGCTGATCCTTGAAGGTCTTCTCCTTCGCCTCCCGGATCGCATCGCCGCGGTTGAGGAACTGCACGGTCACCACGCCCGGGGTCGCCTTCAGGTCCGACATCAGCGCCTTGCACGGATCCTTCGCACAGTCCGGATCCGATGCCGACACGTCCTCGGTCAGATACAGCCGCACCTCGAGCCGATCCAGGAAGTACTGCTCGGTCTTGTCGGCCATCCGCACGGCCAGCAGGCCGCCGCCGAGCATGGTCAGCGACACCGCGACGGTCAGGATCATCGCCACCGTCATGGTGACGTTGCGGCGCAGGCCGTTGAAGACCTCGCCGAACAGGAAACTGGCGCGCATTACCGGCCCACCCCGTACACGCCGGTGGCCTCGTCCCGCACGAGCCGCCCACGATCGAGTTCCACCACGCGTCGGCGCATGGCGTCGACGATGTGATTGTCGTGGGTGGCCATGAGCACCGTGGTGCCCGTGCGGTTGATGCGTTCCAACAGCGTCATGATGTCCTGACTGGTCTCCGGGTCGAGGTTGCCGGTGGGCTCGTCGGCGAGCAGGACCAGCGGCCGGTTCACGAACGCGCGCGCGATCGCCACGCGCTGCTGTTCACCACCGGACAATTCGCTCGGTAGTCGATCCGCCTTCCCGGACAAACCGACCAGATCCAGCGCCTCGGGCACCGCGCGGTCGATGAATTTGCGATTCTTGCCGATCACCTCGAGCGCGAACGCCACGTTCTGCTCGACGGTCTTCTGCTGCAGCAACCGGAAGTCCTGGAATACACAGCCGATGCGTTGGCGCAGCTTGGGCACCCTGCGGCCGGGCAGCCGGTCGACCCGGAAATCGGCGACGTACACCTCGCCGGAGGTGGGTCGCTCCTCTTTCAACAGCAGCCGCATGAACGTCGACTTGCCCGAACCGGACGGCCCGATGATGAAGACGAACTCGCCCTTGCCGACCTCGACCGAAACATTGTCCAGCGCGGGTCGCGTCGAGGTCTTGTAGGACTTGGTGACGTTCCGCAGGGTGATCACGGGGAGCCAGTCTAACCAGCGGACCGGGCGTATTCCCGTGACCACACTCCGCGGGGGGATTTGTCACAGTTATGCCACAGCCACCTCAACGGGCGGGTGCGGGCGTATTCACCGATGTCGTAATGATATTCGCGATCGGCGAGAAGCCCTCGTGCTGCGGCGTAGTCGGCTTGACGAATATGTACAGCACAAATGTGACGACCCAGACGGCAATCAGGATCGCCGTCGACCTACGCGTTTTCACTCATTCCCTCCCGGCGCAACGCCGCGGCCACCCGTACCCGCAGCTCGCGCCCAACCTCGAACTGCTTGCCCGGCAATGTGCGAGCAACCATCCTGATGTTCATCTGATCGACTGTGAGGTCCTCGAGACCCATGACCGTGGGCTCGTCCAGCAGCAGCGATTTCAGCCTGCCGTCCTGGAACGCCTTGGCACCGACCTGGTGCAGGATCTCGTTGACCTTGGTGATGTCGGCGGTCGCGGGTACCGGAACGTCGATCGCGGCGCGGGCCCAATCCTTCGACAGATTGGTGACTTTCACGATCTGGCCGTTCGGCACCGTGATCACCTCACCGTCGGCGTTGCGCAGGGTGGTGATTCGCAACGTGACGTCCTCCACCGTACCTTCGGCGGGGTCGGGCTGTCCGGTGACTGCGATGCGAACCACATCACCGAATCCGTACTGCCGTTCGGTGATGAGGAAGAACCCGGCCAGCAGGTCCTGCACCACGCGCTGGGCGCCGAAACCGAGGGCGGCGCCGAGCACCGCGGCGGGCGCGACCAGGCCACCGATGGTGAAACCGAAGCGCTTCAACACTTCCAGACCGAACAGGAAGTACACGATGGACAGCAGCACCCAGGTGACCACCTGCGCCAGCGCGTGCCGATGCTTGGCCGCCTCCGAGCGGACCAGCGAATCGCTGCTCTGGAACCCGGCGTCGATCTTGCGGGTGATCCGGTCGCGCACGTAGGTCGCGAAGCGACTGAACAGCATCGCGCCGACGACGTAGAGCACGACCTCGAGCCCGTTGCCGCGCAGCCAGGTGAGGATGCCGCCGTCGTTGGCGGCGAGCAGACCGTTCATCGGCGCACCCGCCCCGGCGCCTGGTAGGTACCGCCCGGAATCGTTCTGCCGCCGAAATACACATCGGACAGGCTACTACGCCGACCCCCTGGACCACACGTTGTGATAGTCCCGTGATCGGCGGCGTGGCGACCGTGCGAAACCGCTGAAAACCATTGCATGGGGTGGTCGTACCCGATATATCTGGTGGTTTACCGGAATTACTGTTCGGCGCCCTGTCGCATGCGCCACCGGATTCCCTCTTCGATGAAGCTGTCGATTTCGCCGTCGAGCACCGCGGTGGGGTTGTTGACCTCGTAGTTGGTGCGCAGATCCTTCACCATCTGGTACGGGTGCAGCACGTAGGAGCGCATCTGGTTGCCCCAGGACGCGCCCTCGGTGGTCTTGAGCGCGTCCAGTTCGGCGCGCTCCTCCTGCCGCTTGCGCTCGAGCAGCTTGGCCTGCAGCACGCGCATGGCCGACACCTTGTTCTGCAGCTGCGACTTCTCGTTCTGGCAGGTCACCACGATGCCGGTCGGGATGTGGGTGAGCCGCACCGCGGAGTCGGTGGTGTTGACACTCTGCCCGCCCGGGCCCGAGGAGCGGTACACGTCGACGCGGACCTCGGATTCGGGGATGTCGATGTGGTCGGTCTGCTCGACCACCGGCAGCACCTCGACCTCGGCGAAGGAGGTCTGGCGGCGGCCCTGGTTGTCGAAGGGGCTGATGCGGACCAGGCGGTGGGTACCCATCTCGACCGAGAGGGTGCCGTAGGCGTAGGGAACCTTGACGGCGAAGGTCGCGCTCTTGATCCCGGCCTCCTCCGCGTAGGAGGTGTCGTAGATCTCGACCGGATACTTGTGCCGCTCGGCCCAGCGGACGTACATGCGCATCAACATCTGCGCCCAGTCGGCGGCGTCCACGCCACCCGCGCCGGAGCGGATGTTGACCAGCGCCTCGCGCTTGTCGTACTCGCCCGACAGCAGCGTGCGCACCTCCATCGCCTCGACATCGGCATGCAGGGCGGCACGCTCGGCGTCGGCCTCGGCCAGCGCCGCGGCGCGAGCGTCGCCCTCCTCGCCCTCGGCCAGTTCGTAGAGGACCGGCAGATCCTCGAGGCGCTGGCGCAGCTCGGTGACGCGGCGCAATTCGCCCTGGGCGTGCGACAGTTCGCTGGTGACCTGCTGCGCGTGCTCCTGGTTGTTCCACAGGTCCGGGTCCGCGGCCTGCTGTTCGAGTTCATCGATTCGGCGGCGCAGCTCGTCGATGTCCAGCACCGACTCGACGGTCTTGAGCGTGGTGTCGAGTTCGGCGAGATCAGCGGAAACGTCAGGATGCACGATGCTCCAATCTACCGGGCGGCCGGGGCTGCGGTGAAATACGACAAGCCCGGGCCGGGCGGTCAGCCGGAGACGGCGCGCAGGCCGCCGGGGTGGCGACCGATCAGGCGATCGAGGGCGGCGGCGGTCGCCTCGTCGGCGGGCAGGTGCGCCAGGATGTACTGATCGTCGTCGGCGGACAGCTCGAGTCGCTCGTAGGCCAGGCGCAGCGGGCCGACCTCTGGATGGTTCATCCGCACAATGCCGTTGGTGTCGGGCAGGCCCGGAATTCGCGCCAGGCGGTCGGTGAATTCGGCGCCGGCGAGCAGGCTCAGCTCGTCGATCAGCGCGGTGACCACGGGATCGGAGCGGTAGGGGCCCTGTTTGAGGGTGGCGATCGTCTTGTCCGCCTGGTGCTCCCAGTCCGGGTAGGCGGTGCGGGCGCGCGGATCGGTGAACAGGTAGCGCGGGAAGTTGGCGGGCAGACCGTCGTCGAGCTGACCGGTCGGGCCCATCACCCGGCGATAGCCGTCGGTGCAGGCCAGCGCCTCACCCAACCGGTTGAACACGGCCGCGGGGGCGGGTTCGAGCTGGTCCAGGACCGCTTGCACGACCGGGCGCACCTCCCGGTTGGGGCGTGGGGAACCGATGCAGCTGAAGCCGGGGTCCGCGCCCTTGGCCAGGTAGTGCAGGTGCACGCGCTGGGACGGGGTCATCGACAGCGCGTCGGCCAGGGCGGACAGCACGGCGGCGGAGGGGTGGCGGTCGCGGCCCTGTTCGAGGCGGGTCAGATATTCGACGCTGACTCCCGCCAGGGTCGCCAGCTCCGCGCGGCGCAGGCCCGGGGTGCGGCGGCGGGGGCCGGTGGGCAGGCCGACCTGGGCCGGGGTGACCGACTCGCGCAGTGTGCGCAGGTACAGCCCCATCTCGTTGTCCGACACCTGTCGAACGTACCCGGCGGACCCGGGGCGAGGGTGGCCCTGGCACTACCACTCTCGGCGCGGGCTCCCTGCGGGGCCGGCGGCGCACCAGAGTCGAGTTCGAGCGATCGCACCGATCGCCGAATTCGATCAAGGAGAGCGGAAATGTCCAGCAGCACATTGCGACTCGCGGTCGTCATCGCCAGTGTCCGGGAGGGCCGGTTCGGGCCGGTGGTGGCGAGGTGGTTCGCGGATCAGGCGCGCCTGCACGGCGGATTCGAGGTCGATGTGATCGATCTGGCCGAGGCGACGCTGCCCACGGAGCTGCCCGCGGTCCCGCTGATGGCCGCGCCGGATCCGGCGCGTCCGGCGGGCATGGTGGAGCTGACCCGGCGGCTGGGGCTGGCCGACGCCGTCGTGATCGTGACGCCCGATATCAATCGCAGCTATCCGGCATCGGTGAAGACGGCCATCGACTGGCATTACGCGGAGTGGGACCGCAAGGTTGTGGGCTTCGTCGGTTACGGCGGCGGCAGCGGCGGGCTGTACGCGATCGGGCATCTGCGCGAGGTGTTGAACGAACTCAACGCGCATACCGTGCGCGACTACGTGTCGTTCCCGCGCTACTTCGAACTGTTCGACGAGGAGGGGAAGCCGCACGAGCCCGCCGGGCCCGAGGCCGCGGCGGTCGCGATGCTCGATCAGCTGCGGTGGTGGGCCGCGGCGGTGGCCCAGGCGCGGGCCGGGGTGATGTGAGGTTCCGCCCCTCAGGACCTGCTCAGATTTTGCGGCTACCCTGACGACCGTCTTCGGTTAACCGAAAAAAGCAGGTCCCGAGGGAACAGGAGTGTCATGGGATATACGGCCGAGCAGCGGCAAGGAGCATGGCTCGAGGCGATCTCGGTGGTCGAGGCCCTGCGCGCGGGCGACAAGCCCCTCGCCCGTCAGGTGCTGACCACCAGCCCCCACCCCGGCCCGGTCCTGGACGGGTTACTGCGGCTCACCTCGGTGCTGCTGCACAGCCTGCCGCCGGGGCAGGTGGACAGCCTGCTGACGGTCGCGTATCGATCCGCGCCTCCCCCACCGATTCCGCACCCACCGCAGTTGCCGTAACCCTTCGCTTCGCTCAGGGACAGGGGGAAGACGGCTCAGGGACATGGAGAGGGGCACTCAGGACATGGAGAAGCGCGGCGACATGGGAAGAACGCACGGGGGCATGCGGAAGGCGCGGGGACTACGGCAGGCACGGGGACATACGGCAGACACGCGGACATACGGCAGACACGCGGACATACGGCAGACACGGGGACACGGCAGGCACGGGGACGTGGGGAAGGCACTCGTGGACTTGAAGACGACTGCCGGGGCGTGGCTGGGCGGGAGCCCCACCCCGTTCCCTGAGCGCAGCGAAGGGTTTTAAGGTGGGCGGGTGACCGAGCATTCCCGTGATCTCGAACTGGCTTTGCGGTTGGCCGATGAGGCCGATGCGATTACTCGTGCTCGGTTTGGGGCGCTCGATTTGCGGGTGGACAGTAAGCCGGATCTCACGCCGGTGTCGGATGCTGATCTGGCGGTGGAGAAGGCGCTGCGGGGGGTTTTGGAGCGGGAGCGGGGTGGGGATGCCGTGCTGGGCGAGGAATTCGGGGGGGCGGCGGAGTTCGCGGGGCGGCAGTGGGTGATCGATCCGATCGACGGGACGAAGAACTTCGTGCGCGGGGTGCCGGTGTGGGCGTCGCTGATCGCATTGCTCGTGGACGGGGTACCGGTGGTGGGGGTGGTGAGCGCTCCGGCGCTGACTCGGCGGTGGTGGGCCGCGACGGGGGCGGGGGCGTGGACTCGCTTCGAATCCGGGGCGCCGCGGGAGATTTCGGTCTCGGCCGTGGGCGAGCTGGGCTCGGCCAGTCTGGCCATCTCGAGCCTGTCCGGGTGGCGGGATCTCGGGCTGCGCGATCGGCTGGTCGCCCTCACCGACGAGGTGTGGCGCACCCGCGGGTACGGCGACTTCTTCAGTTACTGCCTGCTCGCCGAGGGCGCGGTGGATATCGCCAGCGAACCCGAGGTGTCGCTGTGGGATCTGGCCCCGCTCGATGTGCTGGTGCGGGAGGCCGGTGGCCGGTTCACGGCGCTCGACGGCACGGCGGGCCCGCATGGCGGCAGCGCGGTCGCCACGAACGGGCTGCTCCACGACGTGGTCCTGGCGCGCCTGCGCCCCTGAGCAGCGGGCGAGATCAGCCGAGACGCCGCAGCCCGGGCCACAGCTCCGACCAGGGCGCGCGCGGCGTGCAGCTCACCCGCCATCCAGCCCGCGCAGGCCACCACGGCGACCGCCGCCGCGATCGCCGGAATCCGCAGCAGCACCAGCGAATTCGGATCGATCGCCGCCATCGCCCGGGCGAGCAGCGGCACCAGCGGCGGCTGGTCGGCATAGCCCCAGTCGAGACGTCTGCCCGCGGCGAGAAAGTACAGCTCGTCACGGTGATAGCCGTAGCGGTCGGCGAAGACGGCCAGCACGGAGGCGAACACCGCGGCGACCCAGTACATCCAATAGCTCCTCGAGGCTCCGCGGCGGGCGGCCGCGCCCACCCCCGACGCTATCGGCCCCGGGCTCCGACCGGTGCCCTTTATGCCCGCGAATAGTCGGCTGTACCGCGCACAGCCCAGGTCAACCTGCGATTTGCCGGTTTCGCGATCACCCGTTGTACGCTGGCGCTCGACGGCGTTCTTACTCTGGAGTAAGATAGACTTACTCGACAGTAAGATGCTGGGACCCGATCACCCAACACCCGAGAAGACTGGTGATTATGAGCACTCGAGACACCGCAACGAAGCGACGTCCGGATTCCGCCGTGGGCCTGAATCCGCAGAAGCGCGACTGGATGGGCGCGGCCATGCGGGTCATGACGACCATCACCGGGTCGGAGCTCGCCGAGAAGTACAAGCTGCGCAAGCCCATCGAACGGATCACCTACGAGGGCACCAAGACCGGTTTCCGCACCCTCGGTGCGGCCACCCGGGCGTTCAGCAAGGTCACCGGGGGCGGCAAGCCGAAGCGGCTGCCCGCCAACGAGTCTCGGACCAAGGACTACTTCGACCTCACCCCCACCGACGATCAGAAGATGATCGTCGAGACGGTGCGCGAGTTCGCCGAGGAGATCCTGCGCCCGGCCGCCTACGACGCCGACAACGCGGCCAAGGCCCCGCGCGATCTGCTCGAGCGCGCCGCCGAGCTGGGCATCACGCTGATCAACGTGCCCGAGGAGCTCGAGGGTGCGGCCACCGAGCGGGGCGCGGTCACCAACGCCCTGGTCGCCGAGGCCCTCGCGCACGGCGATATGGGTCTGGCGCTGCCGATTCTGGCGCCCTCGGGTGTGGCGGTCGCCCTGTCGCAGTGGGGTACCGACGCCCAGCAGAAGACCTATCTCGGCGCCTTCACCGGTGAGAACGTCCCGCAGTCCTCGGTCGTGCTCGCCGAGCCGCGGGCGCTGTTCGATCCGTTCGCGTTGCAGACCAAGGCCACCCGCTCGCCGAGCGGCTACCGCCTCAACGGTGTCAAGAGCCTGGTTCCGGCCGCGGGCGACGCCGAGCTGTTCATCGTCGGCGCCGAACTCGACGGCCGCCCGGCGCTTTTCATCGTCGAATCCGACACCCCCGGCGTGATCATCGAGGCCGATCCGAGTATGGGCCTGCGCGCCGCGGGTCTGGGCCGGTTGATCCTGGACAATGTCGCGGTCTCCACCGACGCCCTGCTCGGCGACGGCGATGCCGCGCAGCATGCCGAGGACTACGCCGACGCGGTGCGGCTGGCCCGGCTGGGCTGGGCCTCGCTGGCCGTCGGCACCGGGCAGGCCGTGCTGGACTACGTGATTCCGTATGTGAAGGAGCGCGAGGCGTTCGGTGAGCCGATCGCGCATCGCCAGGCGGTGGCCTTCATGGTCGCCAATATCGCGATCGAGCTGGACGGCCTGCGGCTGATCACGCTACGCGGCGCCTCCCGGGCGGAACAGGGTCTGTCCTTCGCCCGCGAGGCCGCGCTGGCCAAGAAGTTCGCCACCGACAAGGGCATGCAGATCGGCCTGGACGGCGTGCAATTACTCGGCGGCCACGGTTTCACCAAGGAGCACCCGGTCGAGCGCTGGTACCGCGATCTGCGGGCCATCGGCGTGGCCGAGGGCATCGTTCTGGTCTGACCCGACTTCACTCACGGAGACTTTCATGATCAATCTCGAACTCCCCAAGAAGCTGCGGGCCAGCGCCAATCAGGCCCACCAGGTCGCGTCGGAGATCTTCCGCCCGATCTCGCGCAAATACGACCTCGGCGAACACGAGTACCCGGTCGAGCTGGACACCATGGCCGCCATGGTCGAGGGCCTGGCCGACTCCGGCGCACAGGACGTATCCGGTGCGACCGGCGGCCGTAAGGCCAAGGAGAACGGCGCCGAGCCCGACGCGCACGCCACCGAGCTGCTCGGAAACTCCAACGGCGGCAATATGTCCGCGCTGCTGAACGCCCTGGAGACCTCCTGGGGCGACGTCGGCCTGATGCTGTCGATTCCCTATCAGGGCCTGGGCAATGCCGCGATCGCCGCGGTCGCCACCGACGAGCAGCTGGCCCGCTTCGGCAAGGTGTGGGCCGCCATGGCCATCACCGAACCGTCGTTCGGTTCCGACTCCGCGGCCGTATCCACCACCGCGGTGCTCGACGGTGACGAGTGGGTGCTCAATGGCACCAAGATCTTCGTGACCGCGGGCTCGCGTGCCACCCACATCGTGGTGTGGGCGACGGTCGACAAGACCAAGGGCCGCGCCGCCATCAAGTCGTTCGTGGTGCCGCGGGATGCCAAGGGCCTCACCGTCGCTCGCCTCGAGCACAAGCTGGGCATCAAGGCCTCCGACACCGCCGAACTGCGCCTCGAGGACTGCCGGATTCCGAAGGACAACATCCTCGGCAGCCCGGAGGTCAACGTGGAGAAGGGTTTTGCCGGGGTCATGCAGACCTTCGACAACACCCGCCCGCTGGTGGCCGCCATGGCCGTCGGTGTCGGCCGCGCCGCCCTCGAGGAACTGCGCAAGATCCTCTCCGGCGCCGGTGTCGAGATCGACTACGACAAGCCCGCCAACGACCAACACGCCGCCGCCGCGGAATTCCTTCGCCTGGAAGCCGATTGGGAGGCCGCCTACCTGCTGTCGCTGCGCGCCGCCTGGATGGCCGACAACAAGAAGCCCAACTCCCTGGAAGCCTCCATGTCCAAGGCCAAGGCCGGTCGCATGGGCACCGACGTCACCCTCAAGGCCGTCGAACTGGCCGGAACCATCGGCTACTCCCAGCGCACGCTGCTGGAGAAGTGGGGCCGCGATTCGAAGATCCTCGACATCTTCGAGGGCACCCAGCAGATCCAGCAGCTCATCGTCGCCCGGCGGGTGCTGGGGCTGTCGAGTGACAAGCTGAAGTAACAAGGGGCACAACGGGAAACCGGTGCGGGTCCAGATGGGACTCGCACCGGTTTCTCAGTTCAGCGGGCGGCGGGCCTGGACGACCCAGATGGCGTAGCGGCCCAGGTCGTGGTGGTCGATGTGCACGTCGGTGAAGGCGGCGGCGCGGCACTGGTCGGCGAAGGAGTGGGCCTGGGGTTCGGTCCAGCCGTGGCTGGACAGGCCCGTGGCGTGGGGGAGGGTGGCGCGTTCGACGGCGAGGAAGCGGCCGCCGGGGGTGAGGATGCGGTGGGCCTCGGTGAGGCCGGAGGTGACGTCGGGCCAGTGGTGGATCGTGGCGATCGCCCAGGCGATCGTCGCGGTGGCGTCGTCCAGTGGGAGGTTCTCCGCGGTTCCGGGTGTCCAGCGAATTCGCTTGCCGTGCACCAGGGTTCGGGCCAGGCGGAGCATGGCGGGTGCGGGTTCTACGCCGGTTACGCGGGCGCCGTGGCGGGCGGCGGCGGCGACCGCGGCGCCGGAGCCGCAGCCGATGTCGACGACGTGGTCGGACGGGGTGACGGCGGCCAGGTCGGCGATCGCGCGGGCGCGGCCCCGCCCGGCCAGGAACATGTACAGGCCCAGGGCCGTTCCCAGCGGGCCGGAGAAGCCGCGGTGGTCGGCGTGATGGTTGACCGGGAGGGGGTGCGGTGCGTTCATGGCGAATCCCTTTCTGCGATGGGTCCTTCGCCAGCTTGGCGGTTCAAGCCGGGTTGAGGTCAAATGCGGAAATGGATCTGATTTCGATCGGAGAGGCGGCGGCCCGGCTCGGGCTGGCGGCCTCGGCGCTGCGGTACTACGACGAACGCGGACTGGTGCGGCCCAGCGGGCGCCGGGGCGGGAAGCGGATGTACGGGCCGGAGCAGTTGCGGCGGCTGGCCTTCGTCAAACTCGCGCAGAGCCTGGGGCTGTCACTGGAGACGGCCGCGGCCGTCCTCGACGCACCCGGTCCGCAATGGCGCGAGCTCCTCGACCGGCAGGTCGAGGAGCTCGACGAGATCATCGCCCGGGCGCGGCTCGCCCAGCGCTTCCTCACGCACGCGCGCAACTGCCCCGCCGAACATCCGGCCCAGGAGTGCCCCACGATGACCGCCGGGCTCGACCAGCTCCTGGCGGGTACTCCGATCACGGATCTGCTCACCGAAAACGGTTAGCGTCGCCGCCGGTCGAATCAGGGCACCAGCAGATACCACTCGGCGAACGTCCCCCGGATCGGCCAGCTGACCGCCATGACCTTGCCCGGCCCCGATCCGACCCACAGGTCCACGGTGACGGTGTCGCCCGGCGCCGCGCCCGCCTCGACGTACACATCCTGGGTGTGCAGACCCGCCGAACCCACCCAGCCCAGCTTCACCTGATTGCCGCACCGCCCGCCGAGGTAGCCGCGCGGTGTCACATGTGCCAGGACGTGGCCGGGCAGATGCGGGGTCGCCTCCAGAGCCAGATCGATCGCTCCGGCACACAGATTCGCGTTGCCGAAGGTGTAGAGCGTGGTGCCGATCGTGGTGAACTGCGGCAGCGGATCGGCTTGCGCCGGGGTCGCCGCCATTCCGGACAGCAGCACCGCGGTAACCGCCGACACCAATCCCGCCAACACACGCCGCGCCCTCATCAGATCGATATCCTTTCCCACATAACGACATTCGCGACCGGCACCCGATCGGCCCGGTGCTCGCAAGAGACCCCCGGCACCGGTGCGGCGGGGGTGTGCGATGGTCAGCGTACTGAAACGGCTTGCGCGCGTGGGGTTGTTAAGGCGCGGCTAAACACGTCATGACGTGCGGTGATGGCCGATTGATATACCTTGTGACCCAAGACATCCGAGGTCGCCGACTATTCGAGGGCGCTCTCGATGGCGGTGAGCCAGCGCCGGACCGGTCCCACCGTGACCAGCCCGCTGCCCGCCGCGCACTCCCCCGCGGCGGGCAGCAGTCGAGTGTGGGCTCGCCGCAGCACCGTTCGCTCCCCGGCCGCCAGCGCGGCGGCCGCCTCGAGGCAGGTGAGCGCCTCGTACATCAGATCGGCCGGGGGTTCGGCGAGGGCGCGCAGTGCCGCGCCCGCCTCGGCGATCCGGCCCTCGCCCAGCAGGGCGAAGGGTTCGCCCCAGGGCCGGTAGGGTCCCCAATCTTGTTGCAGGTCAACGTGTTCGGCCGCTTCGAGGGCGGAGCCGGACGGGTCCGACAGCCGCACGCACAGCAGCGCCAGAGGCAGCAGACCACGCTCCACACCGGGCATGCCCGCGCCGACGAGCCGCGCTGCCGCGTTTCGGTAGGCGAGTTCGGCCGCGCCCGAGCGACCGGTGGCGGCCGTACGCAGCGCGCGATACCACTCGGTGAAGACGGTGGTCAGCGGCCGCTCGTCGCGCTCGGCGAGCCGGTCCGCGGCGGCGGCGTGCCGGTCGGCCGTGGCGTAGTCCGCGAGCGCGCCGCGGGCCTGGACGCGGATCAGGTGGCCGAGGATCTCGAAGGTCGGCAGATCGTGCCGGGCGGCCAATTCGACCAGCTCCGCGCCAATCTCGTCGCGGCGGGCCGCGTATCCGGCGCGGGTGCACGACTGCATGAAGGTGCCGTTGAGCGCGAAGGCGAGCAGTGCGGGCTCGTCGAGGCGGCGGGCGATCTCCTCGGCCTGCCGGGCGGCCCGCGGTCCGCGTGGTGACCGGCTGCCGCGCGTCTCCAGGGCGATGGTGGCGAGCAGGCGGCAGCGGACCGCGTCGCGCGAGCGGTCCGCCGGTAACGCCGCGAGGGTGCGCTCGGCGGCGGCGACGATACGCCCGGCCTGCACCGGATCGTCGCTGCGGGTCCAGATCGCGGGGACGTCGTAGGCCCCGATCACCCGTGCGGTCAGCTCGGGATCGCCGAACTCCTCGGCGGCCGCGATGGCGGCCGGGCGCTGTTCACGGGCCGCCTCGAGACCGCCGCCTCCGGTGACCGCGAGATCGCGCAGCAGGCCGACGGTCGAATCCAAACGCGCCCGGGCACCGGCGGAGACGACGCGGTCGTAGGCCGCCGCGGTCGCGTTCCACACCCGCGCCGCCGCCGTCTGCGGAACGGGCGGATCCAGGCGTGGATCGTGCGCGAGGATATCGGCCTCCAGTCGGCGCAGCCGCGGACCGGGATCGAGTCCGAGCCGATCGGCCAGCGCGGCCCGGGCGCGGCGCAGCATCTCGAGCGCATCGGCTTGCCGCCCGGCGCGATACAGCGCCAACGCGAGCAGTTCCCAGGCCGATTCCCGTTCCGGCCGCGTGCGCACGTGCTCGTCCAGATCCGGTATCGCCGCGGCCGCCGCGCCCAGCGTCAGCCGGGCCTCGGCCTGCCGCTCGATCGCCTGCGCGCGCAGCTCCGCCAGCCGGGAGCGCTCGGCCCGCAACCAATCCGCCGGTGCCAGTTCGGCATACGACGGACCGCGCCACCGACCCAGGGCTCGCTCGGTCAGCTCCAGCGCCCGCGCGGGCGGCAGGTCGGCCGCGGCGCGCACCTCGGCCTCGAAGCGCCAGGCGTCCACGGCATCCGGTGCGGCGCGCAGCGCGTAGCCGGGCCCCTCGGTGACCAGCAACCGGGCCGGGGCGCGGCGCGGGCGATCCGGCTCCAGCACCCGGCGCAGATCGGCGACGAAGGTCTGCACCGCACCGACCGCACCGGTCGGCGGCTCCTCCCACAGGTCCGCCACCAGCCGCGCGACCGGAACCACGCGTCGGCGAGCAACGATCAACCGGGCCAGCACCGCCCGATGCCGGGGACCGCGCAGGCCGAGCGCGGCGCCGTCGCCACCCCGGGCCGTGACCGGCCCGAGCACACCGAAGGCGATCTCGTCCACGCCGCCACGCTACTGATCGAACGCTGATTCGGGCGCGGCAGAGTCGCCGCCATGAACACACCGACCATCCCCGGCTTCGATTACCGTCGTGTCGAAGTCGCCGAGCAGGTCGCGCTCACGGCGGCCGTCGGCGGCACGGGCCGTCCGATCGTGTTGCTGCACGGCTTCCCGCAGACCCATCTGATGTGGCGACACGTCGCCGCCGATCTGGCGGCCGACCATACGGTGATCTGTCCGGACCTGCGCGGTTACGGTGCGAGCGACAAACCCGCCGCGAACGACGACGACGTCTACGCCAAACGCACCATGGCCGCCGATATCGTCGCGCTGGCCCGCGCGCTGGGCCACGAGCGCTTCGCCCTGGCCGGGCACGACCGCGGCGCCCATGTCGCCTTCCGCGCCGGACTCGACCACCCCGAGCTCGTCACGCACCTGGCCTGCCTGGACATCCTGCCGACCCTGGACATGTGGGACGTCATGCACGGCACGAGCGCGGCCGTGGGCTTCCATCTGTATCTCATGGCGCAGCCGCCCGGCCTGCCCGAGGAAATGATCGCCGCCGCGCCGGACGCCTTCTTCGGGTACTTCCTCGACACCTGGTCCCGCGACCCCGGGGCGATACCCGACGAGATCCGCGCCGCCTATCTGCGGGCGTCCCGGGCGGCGGTGCCCTCGATCGTCGCCGACTACCGCGCCTCGGCCACGATCGATGTCGAACACGATCGGGTCGACCGCGCCGCCGGAAACCGGCTGCCCATGCCGGTCACCGTCGTCGCGCAGGACTGGGGTGCGGCACTGGGATTCGACGCGGCGGCGCGGTGGCGTGACTGGGCCGCCGACCTCGACCACACGACGGTCACCTGCGGCCACTTCATGGCCGAGGAGGAGCCGGAGCGAATCGCCGCGGTGCTGCGCGAACTGCTTCGGCGCTGAACCGATTTGACCGATTTTGTGTATCCGGGGTCACACTCGACTGTTACCGTCCACAGCATGCGGCCGGGTGCGTACGGCCGCGCGGCAGTACGGTGCACGGAGGTAGTCGAGATGGTGTCGGTCCTGAACGATGTGCGGCGCAAGGTCGTTCACGCGGCGGAGGCCGTGCGGGGGCTGGATGTATTGCGGCAGCGCGCCTTCATCGATCTGGCCAAGCCCGGGGAGACGCTGCGGACCGCCCGGGAGGTCAAGGTGCTCGGCCCGCAGGCGACCATGGTGCGGCACGCCGCACGGGTCTGGCCGCAGCGGGTGGCGCTGATCGATGAGCGCGGCAGCATGACCTACCGCGAGCTCGACGAGCAGTCGACCGCCCTGGCGCGTGGGCTGCACGATATGGGCATCGCGCCCGGCGCGGTGATCGGGATTCTGGCGCGCGACCATCGCGGGCTGCTGCTGTCGATGGTCGCGGCCGGCAAGCTCGGGGTCCGACTGGCCCTGATGAACACCGGCTTCGCCAAACCGCAGTTCGCCGAGGTGTGCCAGCGCGAGCAGGTGCGGGCCGTCCTGCACGACAGCGAATTCGTCGGTCTGCTCGACGCGCTGCCCGCGGACCTGCCGCGGGTGCTGACCTGGGTCGACGAGGATGCCGAGGGGCCCGGCGGCGCGATCACCCTCGACGATCTGATCGCCGCCAATCCCACCGACGAGCTGCCGCTGCCCGAGAAGCCGGGCGGCTTCATCATTCTCACCAGCGGCACCACCGGCCTGCCCAAGGGCGCACCCCGCACGACCGTATCGCCGCTGTCGACCGCGCAGGTCATCGATCGCATCCCGTTCCCGCGCCAGGGCACGATGATGATCGTCTCGCCGATCTTCCACAGCACCGGCCTGGCCACCTGGCTGGTGGGCGCGGGCTACGGCAATACCGTCGTGCTGACCCGCCGCTTCGACGCCGAGCGCACGCTGCGACTGCTGGCCGAGCATCGCGCCGAGATGCTGGTCGCGGTGCCGACCATGCTGCATCGCCTGGTCGAGCTGGGCCCGGAGATCCACACGAAATACGACCTGTCCGCGCTGAAGGCGATCGTGCTGGCCGGTTCGGCGCTCTCCCCGGAGCTGACCCTCCGCGCGACCAAGGCGTTCGGACATGTGCTCTACAACCTCTACGGCTCCACCGAATGCGCGGTCGCGACGGTCGCCACGCCGCGGGACCTGGCCCGGGCGCCGGGCTCGGCGGGCCGCGCGCCGGTCACCTGTGAGGTCGCGCTGTTCGACGAGCAGGACCGACGCATCCACGACAAGAACGTCCCGGGCCGCATCTTCATCCGCTCCGGCGCGCCCTTCGAGGGCTACACCGATGGACGACACAAGCAGATCATCGACGGCTACATGTCCTCCGGCGACGTCGGGCACTTCGACGATTACGGGCTGCTGTTCGTCGACGGCCGCGACGACGACATGATCGTCTCCGGCGGTGAGAACGTCTTCCCGCAGGAGGTCGAGAATCTGCTGCTGCAACGGCCGGATGTCTGCGATGTCGCGGTGGTCGGCGTCGATGACACCGAATTCGGCAAGCGGCTGCGGGCGTTCATCGTGCCCGAGCCCGGCGTCACACCCGACGCCGAGGAGATCAAGGGCTACGTCAAGGCCAACCTGGCCCGCTACAAGGTGCCCCGCGACGTGTTCTTCCTGGAGGAACTCCCCCGCAACGCCACGGGCAAGCTGCTGCGCCGGGAGCTGGTGGAGTATCGCGCATCACACTGACGGCAACCGGTCGGTTATACCGCTACTGTCGGTTACAGAGACGCTGACCACAGCTCGACGCGGTGCTTGCTAGGGTTAGCGCTGCACTGGCTCTCGATGTTGCGGTCCGCCAGTCACCGGGCGGTATCGCGGAAGGTTGTACCTATGTCAGCTGTCCTTCCGTCAGCAAGCACTGCGCTCCGCAAGGCCGGAGATCTCGCGCTGAGCGTGAACGCCATGCGCAAGCGTGGCCTGTTCAATCCGCTGCGTCCGGATCATGCGGTGCGCTCGGCGCTCAATGTCGGCAAGTTCGGGCCGTTTGCCGGGGTGCTGCTGCATGCCGCGCAGGTCACCCCGGACGCACCGGCGCTGCTGGACGAGCGTGGCGAGCTGACCTTCGGCGAGGTCGACGCCCTGTCCAACCGGCTGGCGCGCGGCCTGGCGGCACGGGGTCTGCGGCAGGGCGATGTGGTGGCGCTGCTGGCCCGCGATCATCGCGGCATGGTGCTGTCGTTGGCCGCGACCGGCAAACTCGGCGTGCGCGCGGTGTTGATGAACACCGGCTTCGCCAAGCCGCAGTTCGCCGATGTGGCCAAGCGCGAGCAGGTCAAGGCGGTGCTGCACGACAGCGAGTTCGGCGAGTTGATGAGCGCGATCCCGGCCGCTATTCCACGCATCCTCACCTGGGTGGACGAGCAGGACGGTGTCGATCCGGCGACCCCGACGCTGGATTCGCTGATGGCCGGGCAGTCCGCCGCCCCGGTGCCCGCGCCGGAGAAGCCGGGCGGAATGGTCATCCTCACCAGCGGCACCACCGGCACCCCGAAGGGCGCGCCGCGGGAGAAGGTGAGCCCGTTCATCTCGGCCCAGTTCCTGGACCGGATCCCGCTGCCGCGCAACGGCTCCATGGTGGTCGCCGCACCGGTCTTCCACGCCACCGGCCTGTCGCAGTTCACCCTCGGCCTGGCGCTGGGCAATCGGATGATCTTCCAGCAGCGCCGCTTCGACCCGGAGAAGACGCTGGCCAATATCGCGCAGCACAAGGCGACCTCGCTGGTCGTGGTGCCGACCATGCTGCAGCGCATGCTCGACCTGCCGCCCGAGACGCTGGCGAAATACGATGTCTCGTCGCTGCGGATGATCTTCGCCGCGGGCTCGGCCATTCCGCCGGACGTGGTCACTCGCAGCCTCGACTACTTCGGCGATGTGCTCTACAACGTCTACGGCTCCACCGAATGCGCCATCATCACCGTCGCCACCCCGGAGGACCTGCGCCAGGCCCCGAGCACCGCGGGCAGGCCGCCGGTCGGCATCCGCCTTGCGCTCTACGACGAGAACCGCAAGCCCATCACCCGGCCGAATGTGACCGGCACGATCTTCATCTCCAACGCGCACGCGTTCAAGGCCTACACCGACGGCCGCACCAAGGAGACCGTGGACGGCATGATGTCCTCCGGCGATGTGGGGCATTTCGACGAGAACGGGCTGCTGTTCATCGACGGCCGCGACGACGACATGATCGTCTCCGGCGGTGAGAACGTCTTCCCGCAGGAGGTCGAACATCTCATCGCCAACCGGCACGACGTGCTGGAGGCCGCGGTGGTCGGCGTGGACGACAAGGACTTCGGAAAGCGTCTGCGCGCCTTCGTCGTTCCCGGGCCGGACTCCGGCCGCGACGCCCAGGAGATCAAGGACTACGTCAAGGCCAACCTCGCCCGCTACAAGGTGCCGCGCGAGGTGATCTTCCTGGACGAGTTGCCGCGCAACGCGACCGGGAAACTGCTGCGCAAGCCGCTGGTGGAAATGGAAGTGTCCACCGACTGATTCCATTCGGAATCATGTTCGGAACGCCGGAATTACGCTGTAAACCGTCGGCTATCATCAGCGCGTGAACATCCGATCCGGCCGGGCCCCGGCCCGTGGCCCGGTGGCGGCGCAGGCGCGTCGCACTGCCGTGGCGCGGTTGCGCGGGGCAGCGGCCGGATCGGTGTCGGGCGCGCTGTCGGTGGCGGCGCACGGCTGGGCCTCGGGCGGAATGCCGCTGCAGACCAGCACTCTGACGCTGCTGATCGCCGGTGCGACCGTGGTCGGGACGCTGGTATCCAGCCTCGGCGCGCTGCGCGGCACCGCGGCCGGTCTGGTCGCGGCCCTGTTCGGCGGGCAACTGCTCGGCCACAGCGCGATGTCGATCGGCATGATGCACATGCCCCATGTCGAATCGCTGTGGACCCCGGCCATGCTGGGCGCCCATCTGCTGGCCGCGGTGGGCGCGGCGATCGTGATCCTCGGCGCGGAGGGCGCCTACCGGATCGGCACCGCGGTTTTGACCCGGGTGCTGCCGGGCCTGCTGCGCGCCCCGGCCATCGCGGGGCCGACGCTGCCCCGTAGCGCCCACCGCGACCGCGTCATCCTGCGCATCCTCGCCGCCGATACCCGTCGCACCCGCGCTCCCCCGCTCCTCGTTCGAGTCTGACTACACCCCAACACCCTTAGATACGAACGACTTTCGTACCGCACCCGGAATGCCACCGCCGGCATCCGGGTCCGCTAGGGGTGCCCTCGAACAGGAGCACCACCCCGTGAGCATCACCGATGATCCGGTTGCCGACCCGACGTCGCAGCCGTCGCCGGAGTCGTCCGGCACACCGAAACCCCCAGCCCGCAATGCCTTCCAGGCCCTGGCCATGCGGCTGCATTTCTACGCGGGCGTCTTCGTGGCGCCGTTCGTCCTGATCGCGGCGCTGACCGGCGCGCTGTACGCGATCTCGCCCACCATCGAAGCGATCGTCAATCGCGATCTGCTGCATGTCGATTCGACCGGACCCGCCCGGCCGCTGTCGGAGCAGATCGCCGCGGCCGTCGCGGTCCAGCCGAATCTCACCCTGGCCGCGGTGGCCCCGGCCCAGGACGCGGGCGATACCACCAGGATCATCTTCTCCGATCCGTCGCTCGGAGAGTCCGAGCGCCGGGCGGTCTTCGTGGATCCGGCGACCGCGCGGCCCGTCGGATCCAGCGTGGTGTACGGCAGTTCGGGGGCGCTGCCGATGCGCACCTGGATCGACGTGCTGCACAGGGATCTACACCTCGGCGAGCCCGGGCGACTCTACAGCGAACTGGCCGCATCGTGGCTGTGGATCATCGCGCTGGCCGGACTGGTGCTGTGGTGGCGGCGGGTGCGCTCGCGCCGGGAACGCCGCTCGGCCGGCTGGCTGCTGCGGCCCGACCGTTCCCGGGCCGGACGCAGCCGGACGCTGAATTGGCATGGGGCCGTGGGCATATGGGTGCTGCTTCCGGCGCTGTTCCTGTCCGCGACCGGGATGACGTGGTCGACCTACGCGGGCGAGAACATCGAGGCGGTGCGCAAACAGCTGAGCTGGATGACACCGGCGGTGTCCACGGCGCTGCCCGGCGCGGCCGGGCCCGCGCTGCCCGCGGGCGGGGATCACGCCGAGCACGGCGGCGGTCACCAGCCGGGCGCACCGGTGCCGACGGATCGAGCCGCGCAGGCGGACAAGGTCTTCGCGGTGGCGCGCGGGCACGGCGTGGAGGGTCCGCTGGAGATCTCGATTCCCACCGGGGACGGGGTGGCCTTCGTGGCGAAGGAGCGCCGCCTGCCCGGCGTGTGGACCCAGGACTCGATAGCGGTCGACGGTGCCACCGGCGATGTCGTCGACGTGCTGCGCTATGCCGATTGGCCGCTGATGGCGCAGCTCACCAGCTGGGGTATCGCCTTGCATATGGGCATGCTGTTCGGCCTGGCGAACCAGGTGCTGCTGCTGATCACCATGATCGCGCTGATCACGGTGATCATCCGGGGCTACCTGATGTGGTGGCGACGGCGGCCGACCAGATCCGGCGGACTCGCCTTCGGCAAGCCGCCGCGGCGCGGCACGCTGCGGCGCACGCCGATCCTGCTCGCGCTGCCGCTGGTCGCGCTCGCCGCACTGGTGGGCTGGTTCGCACCCCTGGTCGGGCTCAGCCTGCTGGGCTTTTTGGCGGTCGACGTCGTCGTGGGGCTGGTGCGGCGCCGCCGGGCCGCGGCCTGACCATCGGGCCTCACACCACCGGGGAAGCGACCTCGCCGTGGTCCTGCTCGACCGCGTTGCCACCGCGCTGTTTCGCCCGATACATCGCGGCGTCGGCGCGGTTGACGATCTCGGCGAGGACGCGGCGCGCGGAATCGCCGCGCGCGGAATCGATATCGGTCAGCGCGACGCCGATGCTGGCGGTCACGGCGTTCGGGCTGGTCGAGTCGGCGATGGCGCGGCGCAGGCGCTCCGCGGCGGCGTATCCGTCCGCCGCGCAGAGCCTGCCGAGCACCGCGAACTCCTCACCGCCGGTGCGGGCGATCAGGGTTCGCGCGGGCGCGACGGCGCGCAGTGCGTCGGCGGTGTGCCGCAGTACCTCGTCGCCCGCGCCGTGCCCGGCGCGATCGTTGACGGCCTTGAAGCGGTCCAGGTCGATCACGATGGCACACAACGGGGTTCGATCCCCGCGCGCGATCATCGCGGCCGAGTGGAATTGCATTCCGCGCCGGGTCCACAGCTTGGTCAGGGGGTCGGACAGCAGGTCGGTCCACAGCAGCCAGAAATTGAACTGCATCCCCGGGAGCATCACGACATTGATGACCACCGCCATCACCATCACCGCGACGGCGAAGATCGCCCGCTCCCCCGCCAGCAATGGCATCGCCGTACCGATGACACATGCGATGGACCAGGCCGCGTGCGCGGTGAGCACCTTGGCGTTGTGCAGGAAGACGCAGTAGACGCCCGCGATGGTCAGCAGGAAGTAACCGGTCGCCTTGCTCATGGCATCGGCGCTCACCAGGCAGACCGCCCCGATGATCAGATCCGAGCAGGCCAGCACGACCGTGGACTCGATCCGGCCCGGCCACGGCCGGAACAGCCAGCGCACGAACCACCAGAGCGCCGCCACCGCGCAGATCAGGGCCGCCACCCGCACCTCGGGACGTTCCGTCCCGGCGGCGGAGAAGGCGATCGACACCATCGCCACGGCCCCGACGGCCCCGCCCGAGCAGACGACCGCCCGCATCGCCGCGAGCACGGAGTGCGCCGCGATCGTCTTCACCAGCAGATGTTGTCGACCCTCGTCGGTCCACCAGGAGCGAATCAGTTTTCGATAAACCATGCGATAACCCCCTGAGAGCAGCGGGACGCCGGAATTCCATCGACTAGGGCGTGTCCTGTAAGTCATCGCAGCCAGAGGATGATGGCGGCGATGGTGAGTTCGGCCTGGTAGTAGGCGGCGCGTTTGGCGTAGCGGGTGGCCAGCTCCCGGAATTGTTTGAGCCGGTTGAA
>NZ_JAMRXH010000008.1 GCF_023740735.1 Nocardia sp. CDC159 | reverse complement strand
CCGCCGAGGTGAGCAGCGAGGGGTTGGCCGATGAGTGGGTGACGCATTTGTTCACCGATGTGGAAGGGTTGTCTGGGCTGGATCCGGAGCCGCTGGAGGACCTGCGGGCCGTCATCCTCGAACAGGGCCCGAGCCAGATTACGAAGTTCGGTGCGGCAGAGGCGATCCTGACGCTCGACGAACTGCTGCGCCGAGATAGCAAGTAGCTATTGAATTTTCGTGACCCCGAACCTGAGGGCGTGCGTAACCAGCGAGGATGCGGTATCGGCGCGAGCAAGGCAAGATTGCGAAGGTTCGAAGTAAGCGCGGAGAAGGTTTCATTTTGATGTTCGGATGTCGGGGGCGGGGAGCTGGGCGTGATCGAGGTCACCGGACCCGGAACCGGTGGGCCGCATGACGCGCCCGGCCCGGCAGCGCCCGGCGCGGACCCGCCGCGCGCGGGTCACGACCCTTCCGCGCCTGATGATGACGGCCGTCGAGGCGAATCCGGATGGCGCCGCGGTCGTCTTCGCCGACGCCGCCGCGACACTCGCGGAGCTGACCTACGCCGAACTGGATGAGCGCTCCACCCGGCTGGCGCGGCTGCTCATCGATCGAGGCATCGGCCCGGAAGACCTGGTGGCGCTGGGCATTCCGCGCTCGGTGGAATCCGTTGTCGCCGTATGGGCGATCGCCAAGACCGGCGCGGGATTCGTTCCGGTGGATCCCAACTATCCGCCGGAGCGCGTCGCGCATATGGTCGCCGATTCCGGTGTGGCGCTGGGTCTCACCGTCTCGGCGGTGCGCGACCGGCTGCCCGGCGGGGTCGAATGGCTGACCCTGGACGGCGGCATTCGCGCGACCCTGGAACGGTGCTCCACCGAGCCGGTGACCAACGAGGATCGGGTGCGGCCGCTGCGTGCCGAACATCCGGCCTATGTCATCTACACCTCGGGTTCGACCGGCAAGCCCAAGGGCGTGGTCGTCACCCAGGCGGGCCTGTCGAGCTTCTGCGACGAGCAACGCGAGCGCTACCGCGTCGACAGCACCTCGCGCACCTTGCATTTCGCGTCGCCGTCGTTCGACGCTTCGGTGCTGGAGTTGCTGCTGGCGCTGGGCGGTGCGGCGACCATGGTCGTAGCCGCGCCGTCGGTGTACGGCGGTGACGAGCTCGCGGCGCTGCTGCTGCGGGAGCGGGTGACCCATGCGTTCATCACCCCGGCGGCGCTGGCGTCGGTGGATCCGGTCGGGCTGGACGAGTTGCGCGTGGTGGTCGCCGGTGGTGAGGCGTGCCCGCCGGAGCTGGTGCGCCGCTGGGCGCTCCCCGTCGGCGGCGAAAGGACCCGCGAGTTCTACAACGGCTACGGGCCGACCGAGACCACGATCATGACCAATATCAGCGCGCCCCTGGTGCCCGGCGAGCTGGTGACGATTGGTGGACCGATTCGCGGAATTACGGAATTCGTTCTCGACGAACGTCTTTCGCCGGTGCCGACGGGGGCCGTGGGTGAGCTCTACATCACCGGTGCGCAACTCTCGCGCGGGTACCACGCGCGACCGTCGTTGACGGCGGCGCGGTTTGTGGCCAATCCGTTCGACCCGAGCGGTTCTCGGCTCTATCGCACCGGTGATCTGGTGCGTTGGACCGCGAATGGCGAGCTGGAGTACCTGGGCCGCAATGACTTCCAGGTGAAGATCCGTGGTTTCCGGATCGAGTTGGGTGAGATCGACGCGGTGCTGGCCGCGCACGATTCGGTCGACTTCGCCGTCACCGTCGGACACACATTGAGCGGCGGCGCGACGGTTCTGGTGTCCTACGTGCACTCCGCCCAGGGAACCGCCGACGGGGACGAGCTGCTCGCCTTCACCGCGCGCAGCCTGCCCGCGCACATGGTGCCCACGGCCGTCATGGTGCTCGACGAGATCCCGCTGACCCCGGTCGGCAAGCTGGATCGCGCCGCCCTGCCCACCCCGGTATTGCAGGCCAGACGATTCCGCGCGCCGGCGGGCCGGTTCGAGCTGCTGGTCGCCCAGGTGTTCGCCGATCTGCTGCATCGCGAGACCGAGGTCGGCGCCGACGACGATTTCTTCGAGCTGGGCGGCAATTCGCTGGTGGCCACGCAGGTGGCGGCGCGGCTGGGCGCCGAGATCGGCGCCCGGGTACCCGCCCGCCTGGTGTTCGAGGCGTCGACCGTCACCGAGCTCGCGGCCCGGATCTCCGAACTCGCCGGGACGGGCGGACGGCTGCCGCTGGGACCCATGCCGCGGCCGGAGCGGATTCCGCTGTCGCCCGCGCAGCAGCGGATGTGGTTCCTCAACCGGTTCGACACCGCCTCGGCGGCCAACAACATCCCGTTCGCCATCCGGCTGTCGGGCAGACTCGATCCCGAGGCGCTGCAGGCCGCCGTCGCCGATGTGGTGGAGCGGCACGAGACGCTGCGCACGGTCTACCCGGCCGTGGACGGCACCGGCTACCAGGTGGTGCTGCCGCCCGAGCGCGCGATCCCGGACCTGGCCGCCAAGCCCGTCGCCGCCGCCGAGCTCGAGGACTGGCTGACCGCCTTCGCGCTGGCCGGGTTCGATGTCACGGCCGAGGTGCCGCTGCGCATCGCCCTGCGCCAACTCGACTCCGATACCCCGGAGTACGTGCTGGCCCTCACGATCCATCACATCGCGGCCGACGGCACGTCCATCGCCCCACTGGTGCGGGACCTGATGACGGCCTATCTTGCCCGCCGCGCGGGCGGCGCCCCGGGGTGGGAGCCGCTGCCGGTGCAGTACGCCGACTACACGCTGTGGCAGCGCGCGGTGCTGGGCGACGAATCCGATCCGGAGTCGGTGGCCGCGGCTCAGATCGCCTATTGGCGTGACGTTTTGGCGGGTCTGCCGGATCGGCTGGATCTGCCCGCGGATCGGCCGCGCCCGGTCGTGGCCTCTGGCCGCGGCAGCGTCTTCGCCTTCGATATCGATGTCGAGACCCATGCGCGCCTGCTGGAGACGGCGCAGCGCGGCGGTGCTTCGCTGTTCATGGCGGTGCACGCGGCATTCGCGGTGCTGCTCGCGCGCTTGTCGGCGACCGACGATATCGCCATCGGCACGCCGGTCGCGGGCCGCGGCGAGCGCGAGCTCGACGGTCTGATCGGCATGTTCGTCAATACGCTGGTGCTGCGGACGCGCATCGATGGCGCGGCTTCGTTCGCCGAGCTGCTGGCGCAGGTCAAGCAGACCGATCTCGGAGCCTTCTCGCATGCGGAGTTGCCGTTCGAGCGGTTGGTCGAGGTGCTGGATCCGGTGCGTTCGCAGGCGCATCATCCGCTGTTCCAGGTGGCGCTGTTCTTCCAGAACATGGAAGCGGCGGCGCTGGAACTGCCCGATCTGTCGGTGCGCGCACTGGAATTCGACGGCGCGGCCGCGAAATTCGATCTGCAGCTGACGGTCGTCCCGCGCGTGGGCGACGACGGCGCGCCCGGCGGCCTGTCGGCGCAGTTCACCTATGCCGCCGACCTGTTCGATGCCGACACCGTCGAAGGCTTCGCCGAGCGATTCGCGCGCGTCCTGCGCGCGGTGAGCGTGGCCCCGGAGCGCCCGGTCGGCGCGATCGAGCTGCTCACCGACGACGAACGCCGCCTGATCCTGCGGGACCGGAACGAGACCGGGCACCGGGTGCGGCCGGAGCTGCTGCTCGATGGTTATCGGCGTGCGGTGGAGCAGTTCCCGGATGCGATCGCGCTCAGCTATGAGAACTCCGCGCTGACCTATGCCGAGTTCGATGCTCGGGTCAATCGTCTTGCGCGGTTGTTGATTTCGCGTGGTGTCGGCCCAGAGACATTGGTGGGTCTGGCGATTCGGCGGTCGTTGGATCTGGTCGTCGGAATGTATGCCGTCGTGGCGGCGGGTGGTGCGTATGTGCCGTTGGATCCGGATCACCCGGCCGAGCGCATCACCCACATCCTCGATACCGCGCGGCCGCTGTGCGTCCTGACCACCTCCCGGGACGCGGACGCCGTCCGCGGTGCCGATCCGATCGAGATCGATCGCCTGGACCTGTCCGGCCGGCCCGCCGGTCCGATCGCCCCCGCCGAACGGCGCGCACCCGTGCGGCCGGAGCATCCGGCCTATGTCATCTTCACCTCGGGCTCCACCGGTCGCCCGAAGGGTGTGGCCATCTCGCACGCGGCCATTCACAACCAGATCGAATGGATGCTCGCGCAGTATCCGCTCGGACCCGCCGATGTGTACCTGCAGAAGACCGCGACCACGTTCGATGTGTCGCTGTGGGGTTATTTCATGCCGCTGCGCGCGGGTGCGAAGTTGGTGGTGGCCACGCACGACGGGCATCGGGATCCGGTGTATGTCGCGGAAACCATTGCCGCGCAGGGGGTGACGGTCACCGACTTCGTGCCGTCGATGCTGACGGTCTTCGCCGCGCACCTGACCGCCGGGTCCTGCCCGACGCTGCGCGACATCTTCGTCATCGGCGAGGCGTTACCCCCGGAGACCGTGCAGGCGCTGCGGCGGGTGTGCGCGGCCCGCGTGCACAACCTCTACGGCCCCACCGAGGCCGCGGTCGCGGTGACCTACTGGGAGGCACGCGATACCGACCGCATTAGTGTGCCGATCGGTTTGCCGCAGTGGAACACTCAGGTTTATGTGCTGGACGCGCGGTTGCGTCCGGTGCCCGCGGGTGTGCCGGGTGAGTTGTATCTGGCGGGTGATCAGTTGGCGCGGGGCTATGTGCGGCGGCCGGATCTGACCGCGGATCGGTTCGTGGCCAACCCCTTCGGCGAGGCGCGCGGCACCCGGATGTACCGCACCGGTGACCTCGTGGTGTGGCGCGACGCCACCGCCGAACTCCCGGCCCGGTTGGATTACCTCGGGCGCACCGATTTCCAGGTGAAGTTCCGGGGTCAGCGGATCGAGTTGGGGGAGATCGAGACGGCGTTGTTGGCGCAGCCGTCGGTGAGTCAGGCGGTGGCGTTGGTGGTTTCGTCGCCGCTGGGTGATCAGCTGGTCGCCTATGCCGTGGCGATGCCCGGCCGCCGCATCGCCGCGGCCGAACTGCGCGAGGCGGTCGGCAAGACCCTGCCCGCGTACATGGTCCCCGCCACCATCGTGGCGCTGGACGCCTTCCCGCTCAATGCCAGCGGCAAGCTGGACCGCCGGGCGTTGCCCGCGCCGGTGTGGGAGACGCGTGAATTTCGTGCTCCCGCAACGCCGGTCGAGGAGATCGTGGCGGAGGTATTCGCCGATGTGCTCGAGGTGGCGCGGGTTGGCGCGGACGACGACTTCTTCGCCCTGGGCGGCAACTCGCTGATCGCCACCCGCGTCGTGGCGCGGCTGGGGGCGCTGCTCGAGGCCCGCATTCCGGTGCGGGCGCTGTTCGAGACCTCCACCGTCGCAGGCCTGGCCGCGGCCGTCGAATCGCAGACCCACGGCCGCCGCGGCGTGCCGCTGGGCGGTCTGGAGCGGCCGGAGCGGCTGCCGCTGTCGTTGGCGCAGCGGCGCATGTGGTTCCTCAACCGCTTCGATCAGGCCGACGGCTCGGCGGCGTACAACCTGCCGTTCGCGCTGCGGCTGACCGGCGAGCTGGATGTGGCGGCCCTGTCGGCCGCGCTCGACGATGTGCTGATGCGGCACGAGGTGCTGCGCACCGTGTACCCCGAGACGCCCGAGGGGCCGGTGCAGGTGATCCTGCCCGCCGATACCCGGCTGGGCGTGACCGCCGAGGACATCGCCGCGGGCGAGGCGGCCGCGGCGGTCCACGAACTGGCGGCCACCCCGTTCGACGTGACGGCCGAGGTGCCGTTACGCGTCCGGCTGCTGCGGATCTCGGATGTCGCGACGCCGGAGTACGTGCTGGCGGTCGTGGTGCATCACATCGCCGCCGACGGCTCGTCCATGGGACCGCTGGTGCGCGATGTGATGACGGCCTACGCCGCGCGCACCGCGGGCGAGGCCCCGGGTTGGGCGCCGCTGCGGGTGCAGTATGCCGACTACGCGCTGTGGCAGCGCGCCGTCCTCGGCGATGAGAACGATCCGGATTCCATTGCCGCCCAGCAGATCTCCTACTGGCGGCGCGAGCTCGCCGGGCTGCCGGATCTGCTGGAGCTGCCGACCGACCGCCCCCGGCCCGCGGTGGCCACCCTCGCGGGCGGACGGGTGCCCTTCGCCGTCGACGCCGACACCCACGCCGGATTGGTGACGCTGGCCCGCGAGCACGGCGCGACGGTGTTCATGGTGGTGCATACCGCGCTGGCGGTGCTGCTGGCGCGACTGTCGGGCAGTGACGATATCGCGATCGGTACGCCGGTGGCCGGTCGTGGGGAGGCCGAGCTCGACGATCTGATCGGCATGTTCGTGAACACCGTCGTCTTCCGCACCCGCATCGACCGGGGCGAGACGTTCACCGAACTGCTTGCCCGCCAACGGGAAACGGATCTGCAGGCGTTCGCGCATGCCGATATTCCGTTCGAGCGGTTGGTGGAGGTGCTCAATCCGCGGCGCTCGACCGCGCATCATCCGTTGTTCCAGGTCGGCCTGTCGTTCCAGAATCTGGCTCGTACCCAGTTGGAGCTGCCGGGTCTGAGCGTGCAGAGCGTGGACGCGGATCTGGATGTGTCGCAGTTCGATCTGCATCTGATCGTGGCCGACGCCTACGCCGAGGACGGCGGCGCGGCGGGACTGGGTGGCTTCCTGACCTACGCCACCGATCTGTTCGACGCCTCGACCGCGGCCGCCGTCGCCGAACGGCTGGCGCACCTGCTGTCGCGGGTGGTCGCCGACGCGCGCACCCCCGTGGGCGACCTGCCGCTGCTGGACCGCACCGAGCTGCACCGGGTGCTGATCCGCCCGAACGCCACCGGCTATCCGCTGGACGCGGCCGCGCTGAGCGTGCCGCGCTACGGCTATCGCGAGCTCACGCTGCCCGGCCTGCTGGACTGCACCGTGGCCGTGGCCCCCGATGCGACCGCGCTGGTCGACGACGCCTCCGGCCGGTCGCTCACCTACCGGGAACTCGGGGCGCGGGTGAATCGCCTGGCCCGGCACCTGATCGCCCGGGGCGTGGGCCCCGAGGACCGGGTCGCGCTGGCGCTGCGCCGGTCCAGCGATCTGGTGATCGCCATGTACGCGGTCGCCGCGGCGGGCGGTGCGTATGTTCCGGTCGATCCGGATCAGCCCGCCGAACGCGTGCGCTACATCCTCGATACGGCCGGGCCGATCTGCGTCCTCGACGAGGAGATCGACGCCCTGGACCTGTCGGCGCTGTCCGACGCGCCGATCACCGACGCGGATCGGCGCGCCCCGCTGCGGCCGGAGAATACGGCCTACGTCATCTTCACCTCCGGTTCGACCGGCCGCCCCAAGGGCGTGGCCGTGCCGCATGCCGCAGTGGTCAACCAGTTGCTCTGGAAGACAACCGAATTCGGTCTGACCGCCGACGACGCCGTGCTCCTCAAGACCGCCGCCACCTTCGACCTGTCGGTGTGGGAGTTCTGGTCGGCGGCGGTCTGCGGAGGCCGTCTGGTGATCGCCACCGCCGACGGGCATCGCGATCCGGCCTATCTCGGCGACCTCATGGCCCGCACCGGCGTCACCACGCTGCACGTCGTCCCCTCGATGCTCGACGCCCTGCTCGCCGACGGCCTGCCGCCGCTGCGCCGGGTGCTGGCCATCGGCGAGGGACTGCCCGGGGCGCTGGCGCAGCGCGTGCGGGCCGTGCGTCCGGAGACCGCGCTGTTCAATCTGTACGGCCCGACCGAGGCCGCGGTCTCGATCACCAATCACCGGGTGACCGATGCCGACCAGGTGTCGGTGCCGATCGGCGCGCCGGAGTGGAACAGCCAGGTGTACGTGCTGGACGCGCGGCTGCATCCGGTGCCGGTGGGTGTACCCGGTGAGCTGTATCTGGCGGGTGCGCAGCTGGCGCGCGGTTATTTCGGCCGACCCGACCTGACCGCGGATCGCTTCGTGGCCAATCCGTTCGGCAGGCCCGGCACTCGGATGTACCGCACCGGTGACCTGGTGGCGTGGAATGCGCACGGCGAGCTGGAGTATCGCGGCCGCACCGACTTCCAGGTGAAGGTGCGCGGTTTCCGCATCGAGCTCGGTGAGATCGAGGCGGCGCTGCTGGCGCTGCCGGAGATCGCGCAGGCCGCGGTGGTGGCCCGCGCCGACGAGCGGATCGGTGATCGGCTGGTCGCCTACCTGGTCGGCTCGGAAGTCGATGTGGCGCAGGTGAAGTCGGCGCTGTCGGCGGCGTTGCCGTCATATATGGTGCCCGCGGCGTTCGTCGTGCTCGAGGCGCTGCCGCTGACCGTGAACGGCAAGCTGGATCGAAAGGCGTTGCCGGAACCGGAGTTCGAGCGGACCGAATTCCGCGCGCCCTCGACCCCGATCGAGGAGGTCGTGGCGTCGGTGTACGCCGATGTCCTGGGTGTCGATCGGGTCGGCGCGGACGACGACTTCTTCGCTCTCGGCGGCAATTCGCTGCTGGCCACCCAGGTCGCCGCCCGCATCGGCGCGGCGCTCGAGATCCGGGTGTCGGTGCGCAGCCTGTTCGAGGCGCCGACCGTCGCCGCCCTCGCCGCCGCGGTGGAACGCTCCGCCGACCGCGCCCGCCCACCGCTCGTCGCGATCGAGCGGCCCGACCGCATCCCGCTGTCGTTCGCGCAGCAGCGGATGTGGTTCCTCAACCAGTTCGATCCGGCCGCGGCGGTGTACAACATCCCGGTCGCCATCCGGCTGTCCGGCGCGCTCGACGTGGACGCGCTGCGGCAGGCGGTCGCCGATCTGGTCGCCCGGCATGAGATCCTGCGCACGACCTATCCGTTGACCGGCGACGGCCCGATCCAGGTGATTCACCCGGCCCGCGAGGTCGCCGTCGATCTGGAGCCGCGAGAGGTGACGGCCGCGGCGCTCGCGGCCGAGGTGACCGAGATCGTCTCGGCGGGCTTCGACGTCACCGCCGAGATCCCGTTCCGGACGGCGCTGCTACGACTGGACCCGGCCGAGCACATCCTCGTGTTCGTCGCCCACCACATCGCCACCGACGGCTGGTCGCTGGGCCCGCTCACCCGCGACCTGGTGCTGGCCTACTCCGGCCGCGCCGCGGGCGAGCCGCCCGCCTGGGCGCCGCTGCCGGTGCAGTACGCCGACTACGCGCTGTGGCAGCAGCGGGCGCTCGGCTCGGAGGACGATCCGGAATCGGCGCTGGCCGAGCAGATCTCCTACTGGCGCGCCGAATTGGCGGCGCTGCCCGAACAATTGGATCTGCCCGCCGACCGGCCGCGCCCGGCGGTCGCCTCGCACCGGGGCGCGACGGTCTCCTTCGAGATCGACGCCGAACTGCATCGGGCGCTGAAAGAACTGGCGCGACAGCATAATTCGACGCTGTTCATGGTCGTGCACGCCGCGCTGGCGGTGCTGCTGGCCCGGCTCTCGGGCACCCGCGACATCGCCATCGGCACCCCGATCGCCGGGCGCGGCGAGGCGGCGCTGGACGATCTGGTCGGCATGTTCGTCAATACCCTCGTGCTGCGCACCGAGGTCGATCCGGGTGCCGCGGTCGCGGATCTGCTGCGGGCCGTGCGTCGCACCGATATCGGCGCCTTCGCCCACGCCGACGTCCCGTTCGAGCGGCTGGTCGAGTTGCTGGATCCGGTGCGCTCGACGGCCCGGCATCCGCTGTTCCAGGTGGCGCTGGCCTTCCAGAATCTGGCCACGAGCGAGCTACGACTACCGGGGCTGACCGTGTCCGGGCTGGACGCGCTACCCACCCCGGCCAAGTTCGATCTACAGCTGACCGTCGCCGAGCACACCGATTCCAGCGGAATCGCCCAGGGTCTGTCCGCGGCGCTGACCTATGCGACCGACCTGTTCGACGAGGCCACCGTGCGCGGCTTCGCCGACCGATTCCGCCGCGTCCTGGCCGGTCTGGCGGCGGCGGAGGTCGCGGTCGGCGATATCGAGCTGCGCACCGACGCCGAATACGAGGGTGCGCTGCGGCGCTGGAACGCCCCGCTGGCGCAGCCGCGCACGGCCACCGTGCCGTCGCTGGTCACGGTGATCGATCAGCAGGTTCGCCTGCGCCCCACGGCGATCGCGGTGCGGGCGGGTGCGACGGCGCTCACCTACGCCGAGCTGGATCGGCGCGCCAACCGGCTCGCCCGCGCCCTGATCGCGGGCGGGGTCGGCCCGGAATCCCTGGTGGCCGTGGCTGTTGCGCGCACCGTCGAACTGCCGGTCGCGCTGCTGGCGGTCCTCAAGGCCGGCGCCGGATATCTGCCCATCGACACCACCTATCCGCGTAAGCGGCTGGAATTCCTGCTCGCCGACGCCGCGCCGGCCTATGTGCTCACCACCGACGAACTGTGGGATGCGCTGCCGCCGCACAATATTCCGACCATGCTGTTGCACCGGTCGGACGGATTCGACGACGCGCCGATCACCGATGCCGACCGGAGCGCGCCGCTGCGCACCGATCAGCTGGCCTATGTCATCTACACCTCCGGTTCCACCGGCGTGCCCAAGGGTGTCGGTGTCACGCATCGCAATGTGCTGCAGCTGCTGGCCAATGCGCAGCCGCTGTTCGGATTCGACGAAACCGACGTCTGGACGATGTTCCACTCGTTCGCCTTCGACTTCTCGGTGTGGGAACTGTGGGCGGCGCTGGCCACCGGTGGCACGGTGGTGGTGGTCGACTATCTGACCTCGCGTGCGCCGGAGGAGTTCCGGGAGTTGCTGATTCGGGAGCGGGTGACGGTGTTGAATCAGACGCCGTCGGCGTTCTATCAACTGATGGCAGCGGATCGGGTCGGTGCGCCTGCTGATTTCGCGTTGCGGCACATCGTGTTCGGTGGTGAGGCGCTGGATCTGCGCCGGGTGACGAGCTGGCGGGCCGATCATCCCGCGACTGGTCTGGTGAACATGTACGGCATCACCGAGACCACGGTGCACGTGTCGTTCCTGGCGCTGGACGAGGAGCTCACGGCGGCCGAGGCCAGCGTGATCGGCCGTCCGCTGCCGGGCCTCGAGGTGCATGTGCTCGACGCGCGCCTGCATCCGGTCCCGGCCGATGTTCCGGGGGAGATGTACGTCGCGGGCGAACAGCTCTCGCGCGGATACCTCGGCCGCCCGGGTCTGACCGCGACCCGATTCGTGGCCAACCCCTTCGGGCCGCCCGGTTCACGGCTCTACCGCTCCGGCGATATCGGCCGCTGGCACGAAACCGGCCCGGCGGCCCGGCTCGAATACGCCGGACGCGGTGACCAGCAGGTGCAGTTGCGCGGCTTCCGCATCGAACTCGGTGAGATCGAGGCGGCGCTGCTGCGCTGTGCCGGGGTCGGCCAGGCCGCGGCCGTCGTCCGCCACGACGAGCGCATCGGCGATCGGTTGATCGGCTATGTGGTGGCCGACCGGGATCCGGCGGCGCTGCGTGCCGAGGTCGGCGAATTCCTCACCGGCTATATGGTTCCCGACGCGATCGTGGTGTTGGACGCGCTGCCGCTCACCCCGAACGGCAAGCTCGACCGCCGCGCCCTGCCCGCCCCGGAAGTCGTGCGCGGCAACGACTTCCGGGCTCCGGAGTCGGCGACCGAACGGGCCGTCGCCGCGGTCTTCGCCGAGCTGCTCGGGGTCGCCGAGGTCGGACTCGACGACGACTTCTTCTCCCTCGGCGGCAATTCGCTGCTGGCCACCCGTGCGGTCGCCCGGCTGCGCGAGGCGACCGGCGCCCATGTCGAGGTGCCGTGGCTGTTCGGCGACGCCACGGTGGCCGGACTGGCCCGCCGCGTCGACGCGGCCGAGCCCGCCGGTTCGGCGTTCGACGTGCTGCTGCCGCTGCGCACCGGCACCGGCGACCCGCTGTTCTGTATCCATCCGATGTACGGATTGGCCTGGGCCTACTCGGGTCTGGCGCCCTATCTGCCGCAGCGGCCGCTGTGGGGTCTGCAGTCGCCCGCGCTGAGCCAGGACTATGTGCCCGAGTCGTTGCGGGAGCTGGTGACTCGCTACGTCACCGAGATCCGCACGGTGCAGCCGCACGGGCCGTACCGGGTGCTGGGCTGGTCGCTGGGCGGCGTGCTCGCCCACGCCATCGCCACCGAACTGCAGGCCGCGGGCGAGGAGGTGGCGCTGCTGGCCATTCTGGACGCCTATCCGGACCTCGATGTCGCGGGCTTCCACGCCACCCTGCGCGGTGCGCTGGCCGAACTCGGGATCGGGGCCGACGCCCTGCCCGAGGGCGATCTGCGCGAGCCGAGCGAGGCGGCGCTGGCCGCCCTGCACGCCACCATCCCCGCCGAGGCGATCTCGCTGACCCTGGAGCAGGTGCGGCGGATCTATCGCGGCGCGGTCCGCTCGGCCGAACTGATCGCCGAGCACCGGCCGGATGTGTTCCGCGGCACAGTGCAGTTCTTCCACGCCGCCTGTGACCCTGACAACGCGGCCCGCAACCGTTCGGCGTCGGACTGGTGGCGGTATGTGGACGGCGAGATCATCGACCATCCGGTCGCCAGCACGCACTCGGAGCTGGCGAGCCCGGCCGGGCTCGCCGAGATCGGGCCGGTGCTGGCCCGGTTGCTCGACGGCGAGCGCCGCTGATCCTGTTCGCGGACGAATCCGGCCCTACCGTGTGACCGGCGGGGTTGCATGCCCGACAATGGTCTGGTTCCGATGCGGCCTACCCTCCGCGCGGGACGCCGGTGCGGCAGTAACACACGGTGCTGCCGTGCTCGATTGACCTAGGGTGGCGCTGGGACGGCGCGCGGGTAGCGACAACAGGCAGGATGAGACACGTGGTTCGGGTGGTCGGGCGGTACGCGGTGCAGGAAGCGAAAACGGTATGACCCGCCCGGCCCGAGTACGACCCACCCGGACTCGCAAACCGCGTGTCACCACGCTGCCGCAGCTGCTGGCGACCGCCGTCGAGGCCGATCCGAGCGGTATCGCGGTCGTCTACGCCGACGCCACGGCCACCCTGGCCGAGCTCACCTACGCCGAGCTCGACGAGCGGTCCACGCGGTTGGCCCGGTTGCTCATCGATCGCGGTATCGGGCCCGAGGATCTGGTGGCGATCGGCATTCCGCGCTCGCTGGAGTCGGTGATCGCGGTCTGGGCCGTCGCCAAGACCGGTGCGGGCTTCGTGCCGGTGGATCCGAACTATCCGGCCGATCGGGTCGCGCACATGGTGTCCGATTCCCGCGCGGTCGTGGGGCTGACGGTGGCCGCGGTCCGCGCCGACCTGCCCGGTGAGGTGGAGTGGCTGGCCATTGATGCCGCCGAACTGGCCGGACGGCTCGAGGAGTTCCCGGCCGATCCGGTCACCTATGCCGACCGGCTGCGCCCGCTGCGCGCCGAACATCCGGCCTACGTCATCTACACCTCGGGGTCCACCGGCCGGCCCAAGGGTGTGGTCGTCACCCAGGCGGGCCTGTCCAGCTTCTGCGATGAGCAACGCGAGCGCTATCGCGTCGACAGCGAATCGCGGACGCTGCACTTCGCCTCGCCGTCGTTCGACGCGTCGGTGCTGGAACTGCTGCTGGCCATCGGCGGGGCGGCGACGATGGTGGTAGCCGCGCCATCGGTGTACGGCGGCGACGAGCTCGCGGCGCTGCTGGCGCGCGAGGAGGTCACCCACGCCTTCATCACCCCCGCGGCCCTGGCCTCGGTCGATCCCGCGGGGCTGGACGAACTGCGCGTGGTGGTCGCCGGAGGCGAGGCGTGCCCGCCGGAGTTGGTGCGGCGCTGGGTGATTCCGATCGGGTCGACCGGGCGCGAGCGGGAGTTCTACAACGGCTACGGGCCCACCGAGACCACGATCATGACCAATATCAGCGCGCCCCTGGTTCCGGGCGAGCCGGTCACCATCGGCGGGCCGATCCGCGCCGTCACCGAATTCGTCCTGGACGAACGGCTCGCCCCGGTGCCCAGCGGCGCGGTCGGCGAGCTCTACATCTGCGCCGCGCAGGTCGCCCGGGGCTATCACGCCCGGCCGGCGTTGACCGCGGCGCGCTTCGTGGCGAATCCGTTCGACCCCACCGGTTCCCGGCTCTACCGCACCGGCGATCTGGTGCGCTGGACCGCCAACGGTGAGCTGGAATATCTGGGCCGCAACGACTTCCAGGTCAAGATCCGTGGATTCCGGATCGAGCTGGGTGAGATCGATGCCGTGCTGGCCGCCCACGACGCGGTCGATTTCGCCGTCACCGTGGGCCATAAGCTCGACAGCGGCGCGACGATTCTCGCCGCCTACGTGCACGCCGCCCCCGGCGCGGCGATCGATGTCGCCGAGCTGACCGCCCACGCCGAACGCAGCCTGCCCGCCCATATGGTGCCGACCAGCATCACGGTGCTGGACGCCATCCCGCTGACCCCGGTCGGCAAGCTGGATCGTGCCGCCCTGCCCGCTCCGGTCCTGCAGACCAGGCGCTTCCGGGCCCCCGAGGGGCGGCTCGAGCAGCTGGTCGCGGGCCTGTTCACCGAGCTGCTCGGCCCCGATGCCCCGATCGGCGCCGATGACGACTTCTTCGAGCTGGGCGGCAATTCGCTGATCGCCACCCAGGTCGCCGCCCGCCTCGGAGCGCTGATCTCGGCCCGCGTGCCCGCGCGCCTGCTGTTCGAGGCGCCGACGGTCGCGGCCCTGGCCGCCCGGCTGGAGTCGGTCGAGGGCGAGGGCAACCGCCTGCCGCTGACCGCCATGCCGCGGCCCGAACTGATCCCGCTGTCGCTGGCGCAGCAGCGGATGTGGTTCCTGAACCGGTTCGATCCCGAATCGGCGGCCGACAACATCCCGTTCGCCATCCGGCTCACCGGCTATCTGGATATCGAGGCGCTGGCCGACGCGATCCTCGATGTCATCGATCGGCACGAGACGCTGCGCACCGTCTATCCGGCCGTCGACGGCACCGGCTATCAGGAGATCCTGCCGCTGGAGCAGGCGATTCCGGATCTGGCCCCGAAGACGTTGCGCGAGGACGAGATCGAGGGCTGGATCACCGAATTCGCGCTGACCGGATTCGACGTGACCGCCGAGGTGCCGCTGCGCATCGGACTCGCGGAGCTGGCTCCCGACGATCACGTGATCGCGGTCGTGGTGCATCACATCGCCGCGGACGGCGCGTCGGTGACGCCGTTCATGCGAGATCTGCTGGCGGCCTTCCTCGCTCGCCGCAACGGCGCCACCCCGGCGTGGACGCCGCTGCCGGTGCAGTACGCCGATTACGCGCTGTGGCAGCGTGCGGTGCTGGGCGAGGAATCCGATCCGGAGTCGGTGGCGGCGGCCCAGATCGCCTACTGGCGAGCGGCTCTGGACGGTTTGCCGGATCGGCTGGACCTGCCCGCGGATCGGCCGCGTCCGGCCGTGGCCTCCGGGCGCGGTGCGGAGTATCGGTTCGCGGTCGACGCCGAGCTGGGCAAGCGGCTCGAGGAGCTGGCCCAGGGCAGTGGCGCGTCGCTGTTCATGGTGGTGCACGCCGCCCTGGCGGCGCTGCTGGCCCGGCTGTCGGCGACCGACGATATCGCCATCGGTACGCCGGTCGCGGGCCGCGGCGAGCGCGAGCTCGACGGTCTGATCGGCATGTTCGTCAATACGCTGGTGCTGCGGACGCGCATCGATGGCGCGGCTTCGTTCGCCGAGCTGCTGGCGCAGGTCAAGCAGACCGATCTCGGAGCCTTCTCGCATGCGGAGTTGCCGTTCGAGCGGTTGGTCGAGGTGCTGGATCCGGTGCGTTCGCAGGCGCATCATCCGCTGTTCCAGGTGGCGCTGTTCTTCCAGAACATGGACCGGGCACGGCTGGAACTGCCCGGACTGTCGGCCACCGCGGTCGAATTCTCCGGCGCCGTGGCCAAATTCGATCTGCAGCTCACCATGGTGCCGCAGGCCGAGGGTCTGTCCGGACTGTTCACCTATGCCGTCGACCTGTTCGACGAGGCCACCGTCGCGGGCTTCGCCGACCGGCTGCTGCGGCTGCTGGAGGGCGTCACCGCCGAACCCGATCGTGCGCTCGGCGATATCGATCTGCTGCGTCCCGACGAGCGGGTCGCCATCCTCTACGACTGGAACGACACCCGCTATCCGGTCGAGCCCGAGCTGCTGCTCGATGGTTATCGGCGTGCGGTGGAGCAGTTCCCGGATGTGATCGCGTTGAGTTATGAGAACTCGACATTGACGTATGCCGAGTTCGACGAGCGGGTCAATCAGCTTGCGCGGTTGTTGATTTCGCGGGGTGTGGGTCCGGAGACCCTGGTGGGTTTGGCGATTCGCCGGTCGCTGGATCTGGTTGTCGGGATGTATGCGATCGTGGCGGCGGGTGGTGCGTATGTGCCGTTGGATCCGGATCATCCGGTGGAGCGCATTGCCCACATCCTCGACACCGCTCGCCCGGTCGTGGTGGTGACGACGGTCGCCGATTCCGTTGCCGTGCCGATCGAGACGCCGGTGCTGCGGCTGGACACCATGGATCTGAGCCGCTTCGATCCCAGCCCGATCCGGCCCGAGGAGCGCAACCGTCCGCTGCGGCCGGAGCATCCGGCCTATGTCATCTTCACCTCGGGCTCCACCGGCCGCCCGAAGGGCGTGGCGATCTCGCACGCGGCCATCCACAACCAGATCACCTGGATGCTGGCCGCCTATCCGCTGGGCACCGGCGATGTGTACCTGCAGAAGACCGCGACCACGTTCGATGTGTCGCTGTGGGGTTATTTCATGCCGCTGCGCGCGGGTGCGAAGCTGGTGGTGGCCACGCACGACGGGCATCGGGATCCGGTATATGTCGCGGAAACCATTGCCGCGCAGGGGGTGACGGTCACCGACTTCGTGCCGTCGATGCTGACGGTCTTCGCCACCCACACCGCGCCGGGCGCCTGCCCGTCGCTGCAGGACGTCCTGGTGATCGGCGAGGCGCTCCCGCCGGAGACCGTCGACGCGCTGCACCGGGTCTCGCCCGCGCGCGTACACAACCTCTACGGCCCCACCGAGGCCGCGGTCTCGGTCACCTACTGGCCCGCCTGGGGTGAGGATCGGCCGAGCGTGCCGATCGGTTTGCCGCAGTGGAACACTCAGGTTTATGTGCTGGACGCGCGGTTGCGTCCGGTGCCCGCGGGTGTGCCGGGTGAGTTGTATCTGGCGGGTGATCAGTTGGCGCGGGGCTATGTGCGGCGGCCGGATCTGACCGCGGATCGGTTCGTGGCCAATCCGTTCGGTGATGGCACCCGGATGTACCGCACCGGCGATCTGGTGGTGTGGCGGGCCGCCGCCGGTGATCTGCCCGCGCGGTTGGATTATCTCGGGCGCACCGATTTCCAGGTGAAGTTCCGGGGTCAGCGGATCGAGTTGGGGGAGATCGAGACCGCGTTGTTGGCGCAGCCGTCGGTGAGTCAGGCGGTGGCGTTGGTGGTTTCGTCGCCGCTGGGTGATCAGCTGGTCGCCTACGCCGTGCCCGCGCCGGATAAGCGGATCGACGCCGAGCGCCTGCGCGCCGCCGTATCGGATACGTTGCCCGCCTATATGATTCCAGCCACCATCGTGGCGCTGGACGCCTTCCCGCTCAATGCCAGCGGCAAGCTGGATCGCCGGGCGTTGCCCGCGCCGGTGTGGCAGACGCGCGAATTCCGCGCTCCCGCAACGCCGGTCGAGGAGATCGTGGCCGAGATCTTCGGCGAGGTGCTCGGCATTGAGCGGGTCGGGGCGGACGACGACTTCTTCGCCCTGGGCGGCAATTCACTGGTCGCCACGCAGGTCGTCGCCCGCCTGGGCGCGGCCATCGGGGCCCGGGTGCCGGTGCGGGCGCTGTTCGAGACGCCCACGGTCGCCGAGCTGGCCGCGACCGTCGAATCCCAGGCCCATCTGGATCGCAGCGTCGAACTCGGCAGTCTCGAGCGTCCCGACGAGCTGCCGCTGTCGCTGGCGCAACAGCGGATGTGGTTCCTCAACCGCTTCGATCAGGCCGACGGCGGCACCGCATCCGGCTCGGCCGCCTACAATTTGCCGTTCGCGCTGCGACTGACCGGAAGTCTGGACGCCGAATCCCTCACGGCCGCACTGGACGACGTCGTTGCCCGGCACGAGGTGTTGCGCACCATCTATCCGGAGACGCCCGCGGGGCCGGTGCAGGTCGTCCTCCCGCCCGACACCCGGCTGGGCGTCACGGTCGAGCAGGTCGCCTCGGACGAGGTGGCCGCGGCGGTCCACGAATTGGCCGCCACTCCGTTCGACGTCACCTCCGAGGTTCCGGTTCGGGTTCGGCTGCTGCGGCTTTCGGATCTTCCGCCCGGTTCGCGACGCGAGTACGTGCTGGCGGTCGTGGTGCATCACATCGCCGCCGACGGCTCGTCCATGGGACCGCTGGTGCGCGATGTGATGACCGCCTACGCCGCGCGCACCTCGGGCCAGGCCCCGGCCTGGCCCCCGCTGCGGGTGCAGTATGCCGACTACGCGCTGTGGCAGCGCGCCGTCCTCGGCGACGAGAACGATCCGAGATCCATTGCCGCCCAGCAGATCGCGTACTGGCGGCGCGAGCTGGCCGATCTGCCGGACCTGCTGGAGCTGCCGACCGACCGCCCCCGGCCCCCGGTGGCCTCGCTGGCGGGTGCGCGCGTCGGGATCGAGATCGATGCCGCGACGCACGCCGGGCTGGTGGAGCTCGCGCATGCCCAGGGCGCGACGGTGTTCATGGTGGTGCATACCGCGCTGGCGGTGCTGCTGGCGCGACTGTCGGGCAGTGACGATATCGCGATCGGTACGCCGGTGGCCGGTCGTGGGGAGGCCGAGCTCGACGATCTGATCGGCATGTTCGTGAACACCGTCGTCTTCCGCACCCGCATCGACCGGGGCGAGACGTTCACCGAACTGCTTGCCCGCCAACGGGAAACGGATCTGCAGGCGTTCGCGCATGCCGATATTCCGTTCGAGCGGTTGGTGGAGGTGCTCAATCCGCGGCGCTCGACCGCGCATCATCCGTTGTTCCAGGTCGGCCTGTCGTTCCAGAATCTGGCTCGTACCCAGTTGGAGCTGCCGGGTCTGAGCATGCAGAGCGTGGACGCGGATCTGGATGTGTCGCAGTTCGATCTGCATCTGATCGTGGCCGATGCCTACGCCGAGGACGGCACTCCCGCCGGAATCGGCGGCTTCCTCACCTACGCCACCGATCTGTTCGATGTCGGCACGGTCGAGGAATTCGCCGAGCGGCTCGATCAGCTGCTGACCGCGGTGGTCGCCGACGCCACCGCCCCCGTCGGTGATATCGATCTGCTCACCGCCGCCGAGCGGGAGCGAGCGCTGGTGTCCCGCAACGACACCGCGCATCCGGTCGACCACACCGCCACCCTCGTGACACTGCTCGACCGCTCGGTCGCGGCCGATCCGGCGGCCGTGGCACTGGTGGCCGATCTGCCCGATACCGCGGCCGGTCGCCTCGAACTGAGCTACGGCGAACTCGACGCGCGGGTGAATCGCCTGGCCCGCCATCTGATTTCGCTCGGCGTCGGCCCGGAGGACCGGGTGGCGCTCGCGCTGCGGCGCTCGGCCGATCTGGTGGTGGCCATGTATGCCGTGGCCAAGGCGGGCGGCGTCTACGTGCCGCTGGATCCGGATCAGCCCGTCGAGCGGATCCGCTACATTCTGTCGGCCGCCGATCCGGTCGTGGTGCTCACCGATTCCGGAATCGCCGCGGCCGCAGGGATTTCCGGGGAACGCGCCGCATCCGACGCGACCCCCGAACCCTCCGCCTCGCCCGCGGGTCGGGGGCATACGCTGGATTGGCGGGGCCGCCGCGACTCCATCCCCACCCGCGGCGAACCGGCCCGCCTGCCCGTCGCGCGGCGGACCAGCGACATCTTCACCGGAATCGCGGTCCCGCTGGTTCGCGTGGACGAACTGGACCTCTCGCACTTTTCCGCCGAGCCGGTGACCGACGCGGATCGGCGCGCCCCGCTGCGGCCGGAGAATACGGCCTACGTCATCTTCACCTCCGGTTCGACCGGCCGTCCGAAGGGCGTGGCCGTGCCGCATGCCGCGGTGGTCAACCAATTGCTCTGGAAGACCGATGAATTCGACCTGGGCCCGGCCGACTCGATTCTGCTGAAGACCGCCGCCACGTTCGACCTGTCGGTGTGGGAGTTCTGGTCGGCCGCGGTATGCGGCGGTCGGCTGGTGATCGCCACCGCCGACGGGCACCGCGATCCGGTGTACCTGCACCAGCTCATGGCACGCGAGCGGGTGACCACGCTGCACGCGGTCCCGTCCCTGCTCGATGCCCTGCTGACCGTGGACGGCGGTGCGACGCCGCTGCGGCGGGTGCTGGCCATCGGCGAGGCCCTGCCCGCCGCGCTGGCCCGGCGCTTCCGGACCGCACATCCGGAGACCGCGCTGTTCAACCTGTACGGCCCCACCGAGGCGGCGGTATCGATCACCAGCCACGAGGTGAGCGACGCCGACTCGGTCTCGGTGCCGATCGGGATGCCGGAGTGGAACAGCCAGGTGTACGTACTGGATTCGCGGTTGCGTCCGGTGCCCGACGGGGTGTGCGGTGAGCTGTATCTGGCCGGTGCGCAGCTGGCGCGCGGCTACTTCGGCCGCCCGGATCTGACCGCGGAGCGCTTCGTCGCCAACCCCTTCGGGGAAACAGGTGCGGGCTCGGGCGGCGGATCTCGGATGTATCGCACCGGTGACCTGGTGGCGTGGCGCGGTGGCGAGCTGGAGTACCGGGGCCGCACCGACTTCCAGGTGAAGGTGCGCGGTTTCCGCATCGAGCTCGGCGAGATCGAGGCGGCGCTGCTGGCGCTGCCGCAGGTCGCCCAGGCGGTCGTGCTGGCTCGCACCGACAGCCGGACGGGTGATCGGCTGGTGGCCTATCTGGTGCCGTCGAGTTCGGAAGTCGATGTGGCGCGGGTGAAGTCCGCGCTGTCGATGGCGCTGCCGTCATATATGGTGCCCGCGGCGTTCGTCGTGCTCGAGGCGCTGCCGCTGAACGCCAACGGCAAGCTCGATCGAAAGGCCTTGCCGGAACCGGAGTTCGAGAGCACCGAATTCCGCGCGCCCTCGACCCCGATCGAGGAGGTCGTGGCGTCGGTGTACGCCGATGTCCTGGGCGTGGATCGAGTGGGCGCCGACGACGACTTCTTCGCTCTCGGCGGCAATTCGCTGCTGGCCACCCAGGTCGCCGCCCGCATCGGCGCGGCACTGGACACCCGGGTGCCGGTGCGTGCCCTGTTCGAGGCGCCGACCGTCGCCACGCTCGCGGTGAAGGTCGAGCGCGGGACCGGTGAGACCGCCCGCACCCCGCTCACCGCCGGGCCGCGGCCGCAGACCCTGCCGCTGTCGTTCGCCCAGCAGCGGATGTGGTTCCTCAACCAATTCGACACGACCGCGTCGGTATACAACATCCCGGTCGCCATCCGCCTGTCCGGCGCGCTGGACGCGGCGGCGCTGCGGGAGGCCGTCGCGGATCTGGTCGCGCGGCACGAGATCCTGCGCACGATCTACCCGAATACGCCCGACGGCCCGGTGCAGCGCGTGCTGTCCCCGGCCGATGTGCCGATCGACCTCGAGCCGGTATCGATCGGGGAGGAACGCGTCGCCCACGAGGTCGGTGATCTGGTCGGCGCGGGCTTCGACGTCGCCGCCGAGATCCCGTTCCGGATCCGGCTGTTCCGGCTCGCCGCGACCGAATACGTGCTGGTCTTCGTCGCCCATCACATCGCCGCGGACGGCTGGTCCATGGGCCCGCTGACCCGGGATCTCATGGTGGCCTACGTCGCCCGCTCGACCGGCGAGGCACCGGCATGGGCGCCGCTGCCGATCCAGTACGCCGACTTCGCGCTGTGGCAGCGCTCGGTGCTCGGCGACGAGAACGATCCGGAGTCCATTGCCGGATCGCAATTGGCCTACTGGACAACCGAACTCGCCGATCTGCCGGACGAGATCACGCTGCCCGCCGATCGCCCGCGCCCGCCCGCGCAGTCCTTCGCCGGGGGCAAGACCGATTTCGTGGTCGACGCCGAGGTACACCGCGCCCTGGCCGAACTGGCCCGTGCGCACAACGCCACGCTGTTCATGGTCGTGCACACCGCCCTGTCGGTCTTCCTGGCGCGCCTGTCGGGCACCGACGACATCGCGATCGGCACCCCGATCGCGGGTCGCGGCGAGGCCGAACTGGACGATCTGATCGGCATGTTCGTCAATACGCTCGTGCTGCGCACCCGGGTGGCGCCCGGCAGCCGCTTCACCGAGCTGCTGGCCGCCAACCGCGAGACCGATCTGCGCGCCTTCGCCCATGCCGACATCCCGTTCGAGCGGCTGGTGGAGGCGCTGGACCCGGCGCGCTCGGCCGCGCGGCATCCGCTGTTCCAGGTCGCGCTGTCGTTCGAAAATCTCGCCGCCACCGGTTTCGAACTGCCCGGACTGAACTTCACCGCGCTGGATCCGGCCGTCGACACGGCCAAATTCGATCTGCTGCTGACCGTGCGCGAACAGCGCGCGGCCGACGGCTCGGAGGCCGGGCTGGCCGCCGAATTCACCTACGCCCGGGACCTTTTCGACGAAGCCACGGTCGAGGAGTTCGGCCGCCGGTTCCGTCGCCTGCTGGCCGCCGTGGCCGCCGACCCGGCGACCACGGCCGGTGATCTGGAGCTGCTCGACGACTCCGAGCGCGCCGATCTGGTGGCCCGCACCGGCGCGCCCGCGGTGCCGCCGCGCACGCTGCCGGAGCTGATGGCCGCCGCGGTCGAGGCGAATCCGGACGGTCCGGCCGTGGTGTTCCGCGGCCGCAGCTACACCTACACCCAGCTCGACATCGCCTCCTCCAAGCTGGCGCGGCGGCTCATCCAGCTCGGCGCGGGCCCCGATGTGCTGGTGGCCGTGGCCATTCCGCGCTCGATCGAGGCGCTGGTCACGCTGTGGTCGGTCACCAAGTCCGGGGCCGCCTTCGTGCCGATCGATCCGACCTATCCGGCCGACCGCATCGCCCACATGGTGGCGGATTCGCGGGCGTCGCTGGGCGTCACGCTGCGCTCGGTGGTCGCCGATCTGCCCGAGGTGAGCGGCGGCTGGGTGGTGCTCGACACCCCCGAATTCGCCTACGACGTGGACGCCCTCTCGGGGGAACCGGTCACCGACGACGAGCGCCCGGCCGCGCTGCGGCCGGACAATGCCGCCTACGTCATCTACACCTCCGGCTCGACCGGACTGCCCAAGGGTGTCGTGATGTCCCACGCCGGGCTGGCCAACTTCAGCGCCGAGCAGGTGGAGCGCTATGGGCTGGACCGTACTTCGCGGGCGCTGGCATTCGCCTCGCCGTCCTTCGACGCCTCGGTGCTGGAAGTGCTGCTGGCCATCGGGGCGGGTGGCGCACTGGTGCTGGTGCCGCCGCGCACCTTCGGCGGCGAGGAGCTCTCCGAGCTGATCCAGCGCGAACGGGTCACCCACGCCTTCCTCACGCCGTTGGTACTGGCCTCGCTGGATCCGGCCGCACTGGCGGATATGCGGGCGATCGCGGTCGGCGGCGAGGCCGTGCCAGCCGATCTGGTCGCCAAGTGGGGCGGGTCGGCCGATGGTTCGGGTCGCCGATTCCACAACATTTACGGTCCGACCGAGACCACCATGGTGACCACCATCAGCGAGCCGCTCTCGCCGGGTGATCCGATCACCATCGGTGGCCCGAACCGCGGCGTGCGGGCACTGGTCCTGGATTCGCGGTTGCGGCCGGTGCCCGAGGGCGTGGCCGGCGAGTTGTATCTGGGCGGCATTCAGCTGGCCCGTGGCTATCACGACCGGCCCGGTCTGACCGCGGCGCGATTCGTGGCCGACCCCTTCGGGAACATCGCGGGAACGCCGGGGTCTCGGCTGTACCGGACCGGTGACGTGGTGCGCTGGCGGCGCGGGGAGCCAGTGCTGGAATATGTGGGCCGCAACGACTTCCAGGTCAAGGTGCGCGGCTTCCGCATCGAACTCGGCGAGATCGACGCCGCGCTGACCCGGCTGCCCGGCGTCGACTTCGCGGCCACCCTGGGACGCGAAACCGATGCGGGCGCGACCATTCTGGTGTCGTATGTGCATCCCGCCCCCGGTGCGGAGCTCGATACCGCCGCGCTCACCGAGGAATTGGGCCGCACGCTGCCGGACTACATGGTGCCCACCGCGATCGTGGTGCTGGAGCGGATCCCGCTCACCCCGGTCGGCAAGCTGGACCGCAAGGCCCTGCCCGAACCGGTGCTGGAGACCAAGCAGTACCGCGCCCCGCGCACCGAGGCGGAACACGTGGTGGCCGAGGTGATCGGCGAGGTGCTCGGCGTCGACCGCATCGGCCTGGACGACGATTTCTTCGCCCTCGGCGGCGACAGCATCGTCTCCGTCCAGGTGGTCGCCCGCGCCCGTGGCCGCGGTGTCCACTTCACCCCGCGCGACGTCTTCGAATGCCGCACGGTCGAGGCTCTGGCACGCGCCGCCGCCCGCGAACCGGCCGTGGCCGCACCGGTCGAACCGTCCGGCCCGCTGCCGCTGCCGCCGCGGGCGGTGCGGCTGCTCCAAATCGATCCGGCCGCCCGCGACAATCGCGCCATCGCCCTGGACATTCCGAGCGATTGCGCGCCCGAGCGGGTGCGCGCGGCCGTCGAGGCGGTGCTCGAACGGCATCCGATGCTGTCGGCGCGCCTGGAAGCGGCTGCCCGGCAGGACGATTCGTCGGCCACGGATCCGAGTACCCGGCTGCTGCCCGTGCGGCGGGAAGCGGTCGCGCCCGATGCCGCGGCGGCCCGGACCGAGCTGCTGCCCGTCGGGGGAGCGCCGGATCCGGAGGCCGCCGAGGAATTCGAGACCGAGTGGGCCGAGGCCAAGACACAGATTTTGCCGGTCGCCGTGGTGGATCACGAGACCCGGTTCCTGCCGTTGCCGCCCGCGCTGAACCGTGACCCGGCCGCTCCCGTGGGCTGGCTCGATGCCGACGCCGCGGGCGAGGCCACCGGCCCCGCCGACGAGCTGCACCTGGTGCTTCCGGACGAACCCGCCGAGGCGCTGCTGCGGCAGTTCGTGCCGACCGCCGAGGGCGCCGAGGTCGCGCTGCGCGCGCTCACCGCCGAACTCGACCCCTTCGCGGGCCGCAATATCGGCTTCGGGCTGATCGCGCCGACCGAGCGCGACGCCGCCGCGCCGGGGACCCTGATCGTGGTGGCCAACGGCATCGTGGTGGACGACGCGTCCTGGCGGGTGGTCGTGGACGAGCTGTCGGCGGCCTGGTCGGGCGGTCACGCCGCCGCGGCCGCGGCCGACGGCGGCCCCGCGGAGGTGGCCCGCACCCTCGCCGCGCGCGCCACCGCACCGGCCACCCTCGACGAATTGTCCTGGTGGCGCGACGCACTCGTGCAGGCGCCCGCCGACCTGCCGGTGGCGGGTCTCGATCCGGCCGCGCGCGGGCGGGTGTCGCTGGTGATCACCGCGGAGGGCGCGGCGGCGGTCGGCGCGGTCGCGCGGGCCTACCACGCGAGCATCGAGGATGTGCTCGTCACCGCCCTCGCGCTGGCGCTGCGGCCGCCGCTGCGCGGGGCCGCGGCCGAACTGCTCGGCCCGGTCGTGCAGCTGGCCGCCGATGGCCGCGCGGTGGCCGGACTCGAATCCGGCGGCACCGTGGGCGGTTTCACCGCCACCTTCCCGCTGGTGCTCGGCCTCGACGAGGTGAATGTCGACGAGGCGCTGGTGGGCGGTCCGGCCGCGGGCCGGGCGCTGGCCCAGATCAAGGAGCTGCGCCGGTCGGTGCCCGACCACGGCGTCGGCTACGGCCTGCTGCGCTATCTGAACCCGGAGACGGCCGCGGAGCTGGCCGACCTGCCGCACGGCCGCACCGCCCTGCGCTATCGCGACCTGCGGCCCGCGCACGCCTATCCGGACACCTCGGCCGCGGACCTGCTCCTGGACCTGACCGTCGACGCCACCGAGGACGGCCTACTGGCCCGATTCGACTACGCCGCGGCGGTTCTCGACGTCGAGCAGGTGAAGGAGTTCGCCGGGCACTGGGTCCGCGCGCTGGGCGGGCTGGCCGAACACGGCACCCGGTCCGACGCGGGCGGTTTCACCCCGTCCGACTTCCCGCTGGTGCGCCTGGCGCAGGCCGACGTCGATCGGCTCCAGCGTGACCATCCCGCGCTGGTCGATGTCTGGCCGCTGACCCCGCTGCAGTCGGGCATGCTCTTCCACGCCCTGCTCGCCGATGCCTCGGTCGACGTCTACACCACGCAGTTCAGCCTCGATCTGACCGGCGCGGTGGACGAGCGGCGACTGCGCGAGGCGGCCCAGGGTGTACTGGATCGCCATGACAATCTGCGGGTGGCCTTCGCCGAGGACGCCGCCGGACGGCCGGTGCAGGTCGTGCTCGATCCGGTCGAGGTGCCTTGGCGCGCAATAGATCTCAGCCACATGGGACCGACCGCGGCCGCGGCCGAGCTGGCCCGGCTGGAGGCCGCCGACTACGCCGACCGCTTCGATATGGGCACCGCGCCGCTGCTGCGGTTCGCGCTGATCCGCACCGCGCCCGAGGCGTACCGGCTGCTGGTGACCAGCCATCACATCCTCATCGACGGCTGGTCGATGCCGCTGCTCATGCAGGATCTGCTGACCCTGTACGCGCTCGGCCCGCGCTCGCGGCACCTGCCCGCGGTGCACTCCTACGGCGACTATCTGGCCTGGCTGGTGGCCCAGGATCCGGAGGCCGCGCGCACCGCCTGGCGCGCGGCGCTGGCCGGGATCACCGAGCCGACGCCGCTGGCGCCGGTCGATCCGGGCCGCGAAATCGCCTCCGGCGTGGGCGAGGTGGGTTTCGAGCTGTCCGCCGCCGACACCACCGCGCTCACCCGGCTGGCCGCGCGCCTGGGCGTCACCGTGAACACGGTGGTGCAGGCGGCGTGGGGCCTGCTCATCGGCCGCAGCGTGGACCGCGACGACGTGGTGTTCGGTGCGACCGTCTCGGGCCGCCCGCCGCAGCTGCCCGGTGTCGAGACCATGGTGGGACTGTTCCTCAATGCCATTCCGGTGCGGGTTCGCCTGCGCCCCACCGACACCCTGGCCGGACTGCTGCGACAGCTGCAGTCCGAGCAGGCCGCGCTGCTCGATCACCACCACCTGGGGCTGAGCGATATCCAGGAAACCGTCGGCGTGGAGGGGCTGTTCGACTCGCTGGTGGTGTTCGAGTCGTTCCCGATCGACCGCGAGGGGCTGGATCGCGCCAGCGCCATCGATGGCATGCACGTCAGCGGCGTCGGCGCGGTGAACGGCACGCACTATCCGGTCACCGTGATGGTGGTACTGGACAACCAGTTGCGGGTCTCGTTGAAGTACCTGCGCGACGTCTTCGACGAGTCCGCGGCACAGGCGCTGGCGCAGCGGCTTTCGAATCTGATCGGCCGCTTCACCAGCACCCCGCAGGCCCGGGTGGCCGAGGTGGACGCGCTGCTGGACGCCGAGCGCGCCGAGTTGGCTGCCCGCAATTTCACCGCGGCGCCCGAATTGCTGGACGACGCCACGCTGCTCACGCTGTTCGACGCCCAGGTGGCCCGGACCCCGCACGCCCCGGCGGTGCATTTCGGCGACACCACGCTGACCTATCGCGAGCTCGACGAGCGCTCGCGCGCCCTGGCGGCGGAGCTGATCGCCCGCGGTGTCGGGCCGGAAGCGCTGGTGGCCGTGGCCATGCGGCGCTCGATCGAGCTGATCGTCGCGATCTATGCCGTGCTGCGGGCGGGCGGCGGCTATGTGCCCGTCGATCCGGATCATCCGGCCGAGCGCAACGAATTCGTGCTCGGCAACGCCGATCCGGTATGCGTGCTGACCACGGCCCGCGACGGTTTCCGGACCGCCACCGGCGTGCCGATCGTCGCGGTGGACGAGCTGGAGCTGCCGGAACCGGTTGCGGCGGAGCCGAATACGCATGCCGATGCCGTCGCCTATGTCATCCACACCTCCGGTTCCACCGGCCGCCCCAAGGGGGTGGTGATCACCCACCGGCAGATGGTCAACCAGTTCCGCTGGGCACAGCTGACCCATCCGCACGACACCGGCGATGTGGTGCTGCACAAGACGCCGATCACCTTCGACATCTCCACCTGGGAGCTGTTCTGGCCGCTGCAGACCGGTGCGGCCGTGGTGATCGCCGAACCGGACGGCCACCGCGATCCGGCGTATCTGGCGCGGGTGATCGAGCGGCGGTCGGTCAGCACGGTGCATTTCGTGCCGTCGATGCTGGACGCCTTCCTCGACCCGGTCGCCAATCCGGCTGTCGCGCAGGGGCTTCCGTCGCTGCGGCGGGTCTTCGCCGCCGGTGAGGCGCTGGCGGGGGAGACCGCCGCCGCCTTCGCGGCGCTGTTCGAGCACGCCGAGCTGGTGAACTGGTACGGTCCGGCCGAGGCCACGGTCGTCACCGATCATCCGGTCCGGCAGGCCCGTTCGGGGGCGGTGCCGATCGGCGTGCCGGTGGCCAATACCCGTGTGCATGTGCTGGACCGCCAGCTGCGGCCGGTGCCGCCGGGAGCGCCGGGTGAACTGTACGTCGCGGGTGTGCAATTGGCCCGCGGTTACCTCGGCGCACCGGCGCTGACCGCCGAACGGTTCGTCGCGACCGAGGGCGGGCGACGCCTGTACCGCACCGGCGACGTCGTGCGCTGGCGCGACGGTGTGCTGGAATATCTGGGCCGCAGCGACTTCCAGGTCAAGCTGCGCGGCCAGCGCATCGAGCTCGGCGAGATCGAATCGGTACTGTCCGAACACGATTCGGTCCGCCATGCCGTGGTCTCGCTGCTGCGCGGTGACTCCGGTGATCGGCTGGTCGCCTACCTCGTGCCGCGGCCGGATCGCGAGATCGACGAGGCGGCCGTCCTCACCCATGCGCGGGAATCGCTGCCGGGCTACATGATTCCGGCCGCGGTGGTGGTGCTGGCCGAGCTGCCGCTCAATGCCAGCGGCAAACTGGACCGCAAGGCGCTGCCCGCGCCGCGATCGGCCAGGCGGCCCTACCGTGCCCCGGCGACACCGCTGGAGCAGACCATTGCCGAGGTCTTCGCCGAGGTGCTCGGGGTCGACCGGGTCGGCCTGGACGACGACTTCTTCGCCCTCGGCGGTAATTCGCTGATCGCCACCCGCGCGGTCAGCCGGTTGCGCACGGTCACCGGGGCCGAGGTGCGGGTGCAGTGGTTCTTCACCGGTGCCACGGTGGCCGCGCTGGCCGAGCGCGTGCTGGCGGCGCTGGCGCAGGAGCACGAGTTCGACCAGGACTCCGATGCCGCGCTGGCGGTGCTGCTGCCCATCCGCACCGACGGGCCGGGCGAACCGCTGTTCTGCATCCATCCGATGTACGGGTTGTCCTGGTGCTACGCCGGATTGGCGCGGTACGTGGCCGATCGGCCGGTCCTCGGCCTGCAGTCCCCGGCCCTGTCCGAGGACGGATATCTGCCGCAATCGCTGGCGGAGCTGGCCGCGCGCTATGTCGAGGAGATCCGCGCGGTGCAGCCGCACGGCCCGTACCGGCTGTTGGGCTGGTCGCTGGGCGGTGTGCTCGCGCACGCGATCGCCACGCGCTTGCAGGCCGCGGGGGAGCGGGTCGCGCTGCTGGCCATGCTCGACAGCCATCCCGATATCGAGGTCGCCGACTTCCGGACGGCGATCCGGGACGCGTTGGCGGAGATCGGGATCGGCGCGGAGGCACTGGTCGGTGACGGCGACATCCACGATCTGAGCGACGAGGCGGTGGCCGCGCTGCACGCCACCATCCCGCCGGATATGGCGGTGCTGACGCCCGAGCGGGTGCGGCGCATCTACCGCAGCGCGGTGCGCTCGGCCGAGCTGATCGCCGAGCACACGCCCGCGGTGTTCCATGGGCGGCTGGACTATTTCAGTGCCCTCGGGCACGACGCCGCGGCGCGGAACTGGCGCGATTACGTCGACGGCGAGATCGCCGATCATCCGATCGCGGCCACCCACGACCAGATGACCTCGCCCGAGGCGCTGGCCGATCTCGGACCGAAGCTGGCGCGCCTGCTGTTGGTCGAAAACGAGAGCGCCGACGATGGCATGATAGGACGGGCGTCACGTAACAAGATCGACTCGCAGGACGACTAGACAAACCGTAGGGTCGGGCGGGACACCGGCCTGACGGCGCTGGTCCCGGCGGAAAGCGTTGCCGGGATGACGAAGGTTAACGAGCGGATAGCAAAGGTGTGAACATTGATTCGTCGACACTTCCGGCGTAGCGGTCTCAGGGCTGCGGCGGTGCTCGCGGCAACAGGCGTTCTCGTCGGGGTAGTCGCCGGAGTCGGCGCCACCACCGCATCGGCGGAGGACCCGATCATCGCGTCGAAGAGCCTGCTGGCCGATCCCAAGGCGCCCGACGGATCGCGGATCACCAAGGCGACCTACAAGGACAACCGCAACATCCGGCTCTACGTCTACTCCACGGCCATGGACGAGACGTTCCCGGTCGACGTGCAGCGCCCGGCCGACGCCTCGGTGCCGCGGCCGACGCTGTATCTGCTCAACGGCGCGGGCGGCGGCGAGGACGACGCCTCGTGGGTGAAGAAGACCGATATCGTCAACGGCTTCCTCGGCGACAAGAACGTCAATGTCGTGCAGGTCATCGGCGGCAAGTGGAGCTACTACACCGACTGGCTGAAGGACGATCCGGTCCTGGGCCGCAACAAGTGGAAGACCTTCTTCACCGAGGAGTTGCCCCCGCTGATCGACGGCGCGCTGGGCACCAACGGCATCAATGCCATCGCGGGACTGTCCACCTCGGGTACCACCGTGCTGAATCTGCCGATCGCCAAGCCGGGCCTGTACAAGGCGGCCGCGGCCTACTCCGGCTGCGCGCAGACCAGTGATCCGGCCGGTCGGGAGTTCGTGAAGCTGACCGTCAACGTGTGGGGCGGCGGCGACGTGCGCAACATGTACGGCGATGACAACAACCCGGCGTGGGCGGAGAACGATCCCTACGTCAACGCCGAGAAGCTGCGCGGCACCGAGCTGTACCTGTCCACCGGCAACGGCCTGCCCGGCCAGTACGACACCCTGGACAACAAGTACGCGCTGCCCGGCTCCTACGGCCTGGCCAACCAGATCGTGATCGGCGGCGTCATCGAGGCGGGCACCAACTTCTGCACCCACAACATGCAGAACAAGCTCAACGCCCTCGGTATCCCCGCCACCTACAACTTCCGCAACGGCGGCACCCACTCCTGGGGCTACTGGCGCGACGACTTCATGAACTCCTGGCCGGTCCTGGCCCACGGCCTGGGGTTGTAAGGACTCCGTCCTCTCGATTCCCTGGTCTCGATCCGCTTCTCGATTCCCTGGTCTCGACCCACCTCTCGATTCCCTGGTCTCGACCCACCTCTCGATTCCCTGGCCTCGACCCACCTCTCGATTCCCTGGCCTCGGTCGCCCAGCGACCGAGGCCAGGGCATTCCCGCACCTTGAACAACCTCACATTTTCCAGGTAGCTCTCAACAAAAAGTTCGGCTACCCGTAAACTCTTCTCATGAGCACCGCGATAGCCGTCCCCCGTTCCTCTTTTCAACGGGTGCGCGGGGCAGCGGTTCTGCTCGGTCCCGCATTCGTGGCCGCCATCGCCTATGTCGATCCGGGCAATGTCGCCTCCAACATCAGCGCCGGAGCGCAGTTCGGCTACCTGCTGGTGTGGGTGATCGTGATGGCCAACATCATGGCCGCGCTGGTGCAGTTCCTCTCGGCCAAGCTGGGCCTGGTCACCGGGCGCACGCTGCCGGAGGTGGTGCGCGACCGGTCGAGCCGTCCGGTGCGGCTGGCCTATTGGGGCCAGGCCGAACTGGTCGCCATGGCGACCGATCTGGCCGAGGTCGTGGGCGGTGCCATCGCGCTGAATCTGCTGTTCGGCCTGCCGCTGCTGGTCGGCGGGATCATCACCGGTGTGGTGTCGATGGCGCTGCTGGCCGTGCAGAATCGCCGTGGCCAGAAGCCGTTCGAGCGCGTCATCATCGGCATGCTCGCGGTGATCGCGATCGGATTCATGGCCAGCGTGGTGATTTCGCCGCCGTCGGTATCGGGCACGCTGGGCGGGCTGACGCCGCGGTTCTCGGGCACCGAGAGCGTGCTGCTGGCCGCCGCGATGATCGGCGCGACGGTGATGCCGCACGCGATCTATCTGCATTCGGGCCTGTCGCGCGATCGGCACGGACATGCCGAGACCCCCGCGGTGCGCACCCGGCTGCTGCGAATCACCCGCTACGACGTGGGCCTGGCAATGCTCATCGCGGGTGCGGTGAACCTGTCCATGCTGCTGATGGCCGCGAACACCCTCAACGGCCGCGACGATGTCGATTCCCTCGAATCCGCGCACGCCGCAGTGCGCGACGCGCTGGGACCCGGCGCGGCGCTGCTGCTGGCGGTCGGCCTGCTGGCCTCGGGACTGGCCTCCACCTCGGTGGGCGCCCACGCCGGGGCGATGATCATGGGTGGCCTGCTGCGCCGCCACATTCCGCTGCTGCTGCGCCGCCTGGTCACTCTGATCCCGGCCCTGCTCGTGCTGGCCGTCGGCCTCGATCCCACCCGCGCGCTGATCATCTCGCAGGTGGTGCTGTCGTTCGGCATCCCGTTCGCGCTGATCCCGCTGGTGCGCTTCACCAGTGATCGCGCTCTGATGGGCGACGCCACCAACCATCGCGTAACCTCCGCGCTGGCCTGGCTGATCGCCGCCGTCATCAGCGCGCTCAACCTGTTGCTGATCTACCTCACGGTCACCGGCGCCTGATCAGCGCGCCTGCGCCGCATATCGTTCGGCGATCTCATCGCTCGTGGTCACCCACACCCCGGGGTGATTGGTGACGTAGTCGAGAGCCTCGTCGAGATACCGGTGCCGGAACGCCTGCCCCGTGATGAACGGATGCAGCGCCAACGCCATCACTCGTCCGCTGTCCGCGGCATCCTCGTGCAGCTGATCCACCTGATCCCGCACGATGCGTACGAAGTCCGGTCCGGTGAGCCCCTTGCTGACGAAGATGCCGATGTCGTTGAGCTCCACCGAATACGGAACGCTCAGCATGCCCGGCACGTTCAGGCGATACGGCTGATCGTCGTTGGTCCAGTCCAGCACGTAGCTCAGGCCCAGTTCGGCCAGCAACTCGGGGGTGTGGAAGGTCTCGGTCAGCCCCGGTCCCATCCAGCCCTTCGGCCGCTGCCCGGTGCTCTTCTCGATCGCCGAGACGATATCGCGCAGCACGCCGCGCTCCTCGTCGATCGACAGCCCCGTATGCAGATGGCTGTTGCTGCTGCCGTGGGCCAGCCATGCCCAGTCGCGCTCCCTCCCCGCGGCGATGATCTGCGGATACCGCTCGCCCACATCGGAATTGAGCAGGGCGCTGGCCCGGATGCCGTACTTGTCGAGCAGTTGGATCTGCCGCCAGATGCCCACCCGCGGCCCGTAGTCGCGCCAGCCGTAGTTCAGCGCGTCGGGGGTGAGGGAGGTGGTGCCCTCGTAGGTGGCGGTGCCGGGCAGATCCACGTAGAAGTGCTCGATATTCAGGCCCACGTAGAACGCGACCCGCTTGCCCTCGGGCCAGTGGATCGGCTCGCGCTCGGTGATGGGGCGGTAGTCGTAGAGGGTGATGTCGGTGCTCATGCGCCTATGCTGAAACCCTCACACAGATGTGATGGTCAAGCGAGAGTGGTTGTGAGGTAGGGCATATGCGAATCGGCGAACTCGCCAAGCGCACCGAGACATCCCCGCGCCTGCTGCGCTACTACGAGGAGCAGGGCCTGATCCGGGTCGCCCGCCGCGCCAACGGCTATCGCGACTACGACGAGCGGCTGGTCGAGCAGGTCCTGCACATCCGCGGTCTGCTCGAGGCGGGTCTGCCCACCCGCCTGATCAAGCAGATCCTGCCGTGTCTGGGCGATCCGACCGACATCCACTTCGCCGATGCCTCCCCGGAAATCATTGCCACCCTGGAGGATCAGCGCGACCGGCTCTCGGCGCGGATCGAGCTGCTGAGCCGCAACCGGGACGCCATGTCGGCCTATATCGACTCCCTGAAGGGCTGCATGCGTCGGTCAGACGCGTCCGTGGCGTAGCCGGAAGATGGCCTTGGCCAGCCGCAGATGTCGCGGATGACGGTCGAAGGTGGACAGGTTGACCGGGGCGCGGTAGCGCTTCTGCGCGATGGCCAGCGTGCGGCTGAATTCGCGCAGACCCGCCTCGCCGTGGGCATGGCCCTGACCGTACTCGCCGACGCCGCCGAAGGGCAGCGACGGGATGCCCGCATAGGTCATCGACGAATTGATCGTCACCACACCGGTTCTGATCCGCTCGGCCAGTTCGGGTACCGCGCCCACGTCGCGGGTGAACACCGGCACCGCCAGCCCGTGGTCGGCGGCATTGATCCGCTCCACCGCCTCGTCCATGGTCGCGACCCGGTTCACGATCAGCACCGGTCCGATCGCCTCGCCGGTGATGGCCAGGCTGTCCTCGGGCACCTCGGTCAGCACGATGGGTTCGATATACGGCTCCCGGATCGATTCCAGCCCGCCGACCACGGCCCGGCCGCCGCGCGCGAGCGCGTCCTTGATCTGGCGGCGTACCACCTCGACCTGCGACTCCAGGATCATCGGGCCGTAGGAGGCCTTGCGGTCCCCGCCCGGGCGGAGCTTGCGGGCCTGGGCCACAACGCGTTCCAGGAACGGCTCGTAGACCGACTCCGCGACGTAGGCCCGCTGGATCCCGGCCGCGCTCTGCCCGGCATTGGCCATGGCGCCGAACACCGCGGCCTCGGCGGCGTCGTCGAGTTTGGCGTCGACCTGTACCACCATCGCGCCCTTGCCCGCGCGCTCCACCACCACCGGGGTCATGGTCTGCGCACACAGTGAGATCACCTCGCGCGCCCCGGCCTCGGGTCCGGCATAGGCGATCTTGTCCACCCGCGCCCGGCACAGCGCGGCCCCGGTGCTGATATCGCCGGTAACCACCTGCAGCACCGGCTGATTCGGGGCCTGGCGGGCCCAGCTCTCGGCCAGCCACACCCCGACCCCCGGGGTGAGCTCGCTCGGCTTGAACACCACCGCGTTGCCCGCGGCCATGGCGTAGGCGATCGAGCTCATCGGCGTGAACACCGGATTGCTCCACGGCCCGAGCACGCCGACCACGCCCAGCGGCAGATGGCCGACCGAGGCGCGCTGATTGCGGGTGAGCCAGGTCGAGCCAAGCCGCCTTCGGCCCAGGGCCGATTCGGCATTGCGCGCGGCCCAGTCCAGATTCTCCACCGCCAGCATGACCTCGATGGCCGCGTCCACCCCGGGCTTACCCGTCTCGGTGCAGACGATCTCGACCAGTTCCGAGGCGTGCCGGGCGATATCGCGCTTCCAGTCCAGCAGCCAGCGCCGCCGCCCCGCGAATCCGAGTGCCGCCCACCACTTCTCCGCCGATCGCGCGGCGCGCATCGTCCGGGTCAGCTCGCCCGTGCCCATGATCGCGTAGTCGCCCACGGCCTCCCCGGTCCGCGGATCATAGGACGTCAGGACCCGCGAGCGGCCCGATCCGGTGGAACGCGCTGCCGCCGTACGAGACTGTGTCGCTTGGCGGCGCTCCCGGGTCCCTTCGTGGTTACGCACGCTGCCGCCTTCGGTCTCGTCGCTCGCGCCGCGGGCAGACTCGGCCATTGGTAACCCTTCTCGCTGGCGAAATGCCCTCGGCGCGGTGCGATCACAGCCACCGAGGACAACTGAGTCGTGTCAGTTCCCCTTGTCCGCCACACTATGGGCGGGGCCGTCGCGCGGACAAGGAACGACTCTTGACGCATACCGTTCGGTCTGTCGCTGGACCAGCGCGGATTCCTGGATGGACCGACAGGTATGGCAAATTGTGAGCAACGACACAAATATCCGGATCATGAAGTGGGTACCGGTTTGCTCGACCAGTAACATCGGCGCCGGTGGAAGGGATCACCAATCGACGCCCCGGCCCCGATAGTGGAGAGTTGATGCCGAGCTTGGACAACGCAGAATCGCACCCCGCGCCGGGTGACCCCGCCGTGGTGGTATCGGAGGTACGCAAATCCTTCGGCGAGGTCCATGCCCTGCAGGGCATCAGCTTCACCGCCGCGCGCGCCTCAGTCCTCGGCATCCTCGGCCCGAACGGCGCGGGCAAGACCACCACGGTGAAGATCCTGTCCACCCTGTTGCGTCCCGACTCCGGCACGGCCGTGGTCGCCGGACACGACGTGAGCAGGGATCCGGCGGGCGTGCGGCGCTCGATCATGATGACCGGCCAGTACGCCGCCCTGGACGAGAATCTGTCCGGCCGCGAGAATCTGGAACTGTTCGGCCGCCTGATGGGCCTGTCCAAGAAGGCCGCCCGCACTCGCGCGGACGCGCTGCTCGAGGAGTTCGATCTGGTCAGCGCCGGTCGGCGTGCGGTGCGGCACTATTCGGGCGGCATGCGCCGCCGCGTCGACATCGCCTGCGGCCTGGTCGTGCGCCCCGAGGTGGTGTTCCTCGACGAGCCGACCACCGGCCTGGACCCGCGCAGCCGCCAGGGCGTGTGGGACCTGGTGACCGCGCTCAAGGAGCAGGGCATCACGGTGCTGCTCACCACGCAGTACCTCGAGGAGGCCGACGTCCTGAGCGACAACATCATCGTCATCGATCGCGGCACGGTCATCGCCGAGGGCACCGCCGACGAACTGAAGGAGAAGACCGGCGGCAGCTACTGCGAGGTGGTCCCGCTGGACCCCTCCCGCCTGCTCCGCGCGGTCGACGCACTCGGTGATCTGGTGCCCGACCATGTGCGCAGGGATCTGAACGGCGCCGACCGCGTCTCCATTCCGGCCCCCGACGGCGCGGCCACCCTCGCCGAGGCGCTGCGCCGTCTCGACGCGGCCGCCGTCGACCTGGCCGATATCGCCCTGCGTCGCCCGTCGCTCGACGATGTGTTCCTATCCATCACCGGCCGCTCGGGTGGCCACCGGTGACCGCTTCCACCCTCGACGCCCGGGTCCGGCTGTTCGCCGACATGCCCACGGCCCGGCTCTCCAGCTTCGCCCAGTGGCGGGCATTGACCGGCCGGATCGTGTGGACGATGGCCACCAAGGGCGAGTTGATCGTCGCCGTCGTCACCCCGCTGGTCTTCACCCTCGGCTTCTATCTGCCGCTCAAATTCGTCATGCAGTTCCGGGGCATCGACTACGCCCAGTTCGTCATGCCGATCATCGTGCTGCAGACGATGGCCTTCACGATGATGTCGAATGCGCAGATCGCCGCCTTCGAATCGATGACCGGGCTGAACACCCGGATGCAGACCATGCCCATCGGCACGCTGGTGCCGCTCACCTCGCGGATCTCGGCCGGGATGGTGCGGTCGGTGACCTCGCTCGTCGCGGCCCTCGGCTTCGGGCATGTGATCGGTTTCCGCTTCGTCGCCGGGTTCTGGCAGGCCGCGCTGTTCTGCGTGTTCTCCCTGGCGGTCGGCACGGTGCTCGCGATCGGCGCCGACGCGCTGGGCTGTCTGACCAAGAGCCCGGAGTCGCTGAGCCAGGCGCTGACGCTGCCGACGCTGATCTTCGGCATGCTGTCGTGCGGGTTCGTGCCGGAAAGCGGCTTTCCCGCGTGGATTCGGCCGTTCGTGCGTAATCAGCCCGTCTCGCAGTTCTCCTTCGCCATGCGGGATATGGCGGCGGGCGGAGTGAGCTGGGATGTGCTGTGGGTGCCGCTGCTGTGGCTGGGCGGACTCGCGGTGTTCTTTGTGCCGCTGGCGATCTGGGCGAGTGTGAGGCGTTCGTGAGTTCTGTGGAAGTTGCCGATCGAACCGACCGCGTCGCCGTGCTGCCGCGCGTCGCACCGCCGTCGGAGCGGGCGCTGTCGACCTGGGTGCGGCACAGCCTGATTCAGTGCAAGCGATTGCTGCTGGTGTGGGCTCGCGATCCCGCGACCACCATTCAGACGCTGGTGTATCCGGCGCTGACGCTGCTGATGTTCCGCGTGGTACTGGGTGATTCGATCACCAGCGCCACCGGGATGCCCAGCGTCTACGGCACGGTCCCGTTGATCACGCTGGTGGCGGCCATGTCCGGGGCGGTGGTCAGCGCGCTCGGCTTCAAGGGCGAGAAGTACACGGGCCTCCTGGGCCGGTTCTGGACCATGCCGATCCACCGCGCCGCCGGGTTGACCGGGCGGCTGCTGGCCGAGGCGGTCCGGGTGCTGGTCACCACGCTGTTCGTGATCGCGGTCGGCGTGTGCATCGGCTTCCGCTTCTGGAACGGCCCGCTGGCCTCGCTGGCCATGATCCTGGTTCCGGTGCTGTTCGGGGTGGGTTTCGCGGTGCTGGTCACGGCGCTGGCCACCTTTTCCGAGGGCGTGATGCTGGTGCAGATCATCGGCATCATCAATACGCTGCTGATGTTCTTCAACTCCGGCTTCGTCCCGGTGATGGCCTACCCGATGTGGCTGCAGAAGGTCGTGCAGTACCAGCCGATGAGTACGGCCATCGACGCCATGCGGGGACTGGCCTGGGACGGCCCGGTGGCGGAGCCGCTGCTGCAGACCCTGGCCTGGATCATCGGTTTCATCGTGGTCTTCACCTATCCGGCCATCCGCGGCTATCGCCGCGCGGCCGAGACCGGGGCCTGATCAGCCCTTCTCGCCCAGCAGAACCGCGGTCATCAGGGCCTGCACCCGGGCCAGGCTCTCCGGGCGTGAGTCGAAGCGCATGCGGCGTCCGGCGTCGATCACCTGGGCGATGGCGGCGTGCACGCGGAAGCGGGCCTCGGCCTGGTCGCCGTCGAGCAGGTGCGCCCATTCCAGGACGTTCTGGCGCTGGATGGAGCGCAGCTTCTGCTGTTCGGCGGGGGGCAGATTGGAGAATTCGGCGAAGTAGACCGGCAGGATCTCCGGCATGGCGAAGGTGAGCCGGGCGAAGCGGGCCGCGATGCGCACGGCGGCGTCGGCGCGGCTGGTGGCCTCGGCCAGAGCCTCGGCATTGGCGATCGCGACTCGCTCACCGGTGCGGTGAAAGGCGGCGGCCAGCAACTCGGACTTGCTGGGGAAGTAGCGGTAGACGCTGGAGGCGTTGATGCCGACCGCCGCGCCGATCTCCTCGATGCTGGCCTCGTGATAGCCCTGGCGGCCGAAGATCCGGATCGATTCCGCCAGCAGCTGTTCGCGTTTGGAGCTCAGCGGCAACCCGCGCACGGGCGAGCGGGTCGCCGGCTCGGTGGGCGCGGGCGGCAGATCGGTGCGCAGGATCGAGGCGCAGACATCGGCCAGCAGATCGGTCAGCCGACCGGTGGCCAGCGCGGTGCGATGGGCGGTGATGCTGCCGATCGCACCGAGCATGCCGGTGGCCAGCAGTTCCACATCGTCGCCGGGGAGCTCGGGGCGCAGCCCGGCGATCGCCCGCTCGACGGTCTGGTGCAGACCCTCGTAGACGAGCCGGATGCGGGCGCGGTCCTCGGGCTCCAGATACCGGCGCTCCCAGCGGTACAGCCCGCCCTCGCGGCGCACCTCGATGGTGTGTTCGGCCAGCGCGCGGATCAGTGCGGTGAGTCGCGATTCCGGATCCAACGCGGGATCGTCGGCCGCACGGGCCACCTCGAGCAGCTGCTGCGCGCCGGATTCGGCGGCGGCGACCAGCAGCGCGTACTTGTTGGTGAAGTGGCGGTACAGGGCCGGGCCGGAGATGCCGACCTCGGCCGCGATCTCGTCCACGCCGACCGGGTGATAGCCCCGCTCGCTGAACGCACGGGCCGCGACCCGCACGATCTGGGCCTTGCGATCCTTGGGCCGGCGCTGAGTGGGTTGGCGTCGCGCGGAAGCGAGCCCGGCCTCGCTGCGATCCGCGACCATACACCTCTCCTTCTACCCGAGCCGCCTTTGTTGACAGCGCCGGACCAGTCAACCTAAGTTAACCACAATTCGCAAAGTTAACCACCATTCTGGCGGCCGTGCCAGCGCTGGCGGTCCACTCCCGGGAGTAGCAATGAGCGAGCTCGACCACCCGACCTCCGGCACCGGATTCAGCGCGGTCCGAGACGGCCGGGTGCTGCGCGTCACGATCACCAACCCCAGGCGCAAGAACGCCGTCGACTACGACACCATGGCCGCGCTGGGCGACACCTTCCTGGCGGCCGCAGACGATACCTCGGTCCGGGCGATCGTGCTGACCGGCGAAGGGGGCGACTTCTGCACCGGGGCCGATCTGTCCGCGGCGGCCGGCGAGGCGCAGCGGGGGATCACCCCGGAGATGACCATGGATGTGGCCAACCGGATGGTCACGTCCATCGTCCAGGCGCCCGTGCCGGTGGTCGCGCGGATTCGGGGCGCGGCCGCGGGCGTCGGCGTCGCGCTGGCCCTGGCCGCGGATCTCACCTACGCCGCCGACGATTCCTATCTGTTGCTGGCCTTCATCAATATCGGACTGATGCCCGACGGCGGCGCGGCCGCGCTGGTCGCCGCCGCGGCGGGCCGCCCGCTGGCCGCCGAAATGGCCCTGCTCGGCGAGCGGCTGCCCGCGACCGAGGCCGCCCGCCGCGGCCTGCTGACCGCCGCACTGCCCGTCGACGAACTCGACGCCCGCGTGGAGGCGGTGGCGGCCAAGCTGGCGGCCGGCCCCCGCCGCGCCCTCGAACTCACCAAGCGCGCCCTCAACCAGGTCGCCCTGACCTCCCTCGACACCGCCCTCGCGGCCGAGAAGTCCGGGCAGACCGAACTGCTGCGCTCCCCGGATTTCGCCGAGGGCGCCGCGGCCATGCTCCAGAAGCGCAAGGCTGTGTTCGATTAGTCGGTTCACGACATTGTCACACTCGCACCGCGCCCGTCGTCATCGGCGTGAACCCGAGACGAAAGGGAGTGGACATGCGAATCGCGGTCATCGGGGCGAGCGGGCGGATCGGCCGGGAAGTGGTCGACGTGCTGAACAATCAAGGGCACGAGACGGTTTCGATCACCCGCGCGGCGGGCGTGGACGTCTACACCGGGGAGGGACTCGCGCGGGCGCTGGCCGGGGCGCAGGCCGTGGTGGATGCCACGAATGCGAGCACCACCGAAACGGCGGCGGTCACCGAGTTTTTCGCCACCGTCGCCCACAATGTCCAGCGCGAGGCGGTCGCCGCGGGTGTGCGGCACATCGTGGTGGTGTCGATTATCGGCATCGACCGCTTCACCGCCGGGCACTACGCCGGAAAGCTGGCCCAGGAGCGCGCCTACCTCGCGGGCCCGCTGCCGGTCCGCATCCTGCGCGCGGCCCAGTTCCACGAATTCACCGAGATGATGCTCGACTGGACCACTCGGGGCGATACGGCCTGTGTGCCCAGAACCCGCACGCAGCTGGTGGCCGCCCGCACGGTCGCCGAGCGGCTGGCCGAGCTCGCCGTCGCCGAAACCGCCCCGGCCCGGCTGGATATCGCGGGTCCCGAACAACTCGAGCTGGCGGCCGCCGTGGCGAAGCTGGCCGCCCGCCGCGGCGCACCCGCGACGGTGACGGAGATCGTGGACACCGCCGACCCCAACCACGAACTCCAGGCGAACGGGGCGCTGCTCGCGGGCGCCGAGGCGATCATCGCGGGCCCGACCTTCGAGGAATGGCTCGATCGAAACTACCCGGTGAACCGTTGAGCCGGACATGTCCGACACGGGCGAATGGTACGCAACCATCCCATTGATCTGGCTTTTTCGCCGAAGCGATAGGCTGTCGCTATGGCTTACCTGGTAACCGGGGCGACTGGGTGGATAGGGCGGTATCTCATCCCCGAGTTGCTGAAGCGTAGCGATGAGATCTACGTGCTGGTGCGGCCCGGGGCCGACTCCGCGTACCGATTCGACCGGTGCGCGCGGGAATGGCTGGGCGGGGATCGGGTCCGACCGGTGCGCGGCGATCTCGACGTGCCCGGACTCGATCTCGACCCGGATTGGCTTGCCCGCCATCGCGGTTCGATCGACCAGATCTTCCACTTGGCCGCCGGATACGACGCGGGCAGGCCGGGTGACGGCACCCGCAATCTGCTCGGCGTCGCGGAGCGGCTGGGAGCGGGTGTGCTGCATCACGTTTCGACGGCCGAGGTGGCGGGTTCGGCGGAGGGCCTCTACACCGAGGACATGTTCGATGTGGGCCAGGTGCTGCTCACGCCCTATCAGCGGGCCTGCTTCGAGGCCGAGCGCGCGATCCGGGAGCAGCACCGGGTGCCGTGGCGAATCTATCGGCCCTCCATCGTGATCGGGCACTCCCGCACCGGCGAGATCGATCGCATCACCGGCCCATACTACTTCTTCCGGCTGCTGCGTATCGCTGCCCAGTTACCGCGGCTGCTGCCGCTGGTGGTGCCCAAACTCGGCGAGACCAATATGGTCCCGGTCGATTTCGTGGCCAGGGCGCTGGACCACATCGCGCATCTGCCCGAATCCACCTCCACCACTTACCATCTGGTCGATCCACGCCGCCAGACCGCGGCCGACGTGCTCAATCTGTTCGCCGACGAGGCCGGTGCCCCGCACCTGGTCGAGGTCATGCCCAAGGAGAGCCTCGACGTGCTCATGCGGGTGCCGGGGGTGAGCTGGGTGCTGCCGCGCCTGGGCGTCCCCCGGGACGTGCTGGAGCACAGCGAATTCGGCTGCTGGTTCGACTGCCGCAACACCACCACGGCCCTGGCGGGCACCGATATCAGCGTGCCGCCGTTAGCCGCCTACGCCCCGATCATCTGGAAATATTGGATCGAGAACTGGGTCTGACGGACCGTATTCATAGCCCACCCAGCGGTTCCGGTTGGTCCAGCCCACCAGGTCGAACCGCCAGCGGAACGGCCAGGTCCGCGCCACCGTCATGAACAGCACCGCCCCCAGCGCGGCATAGTCGTCGTGGGCCGACAGCAGGGCCCGCTGCTGGCGCGGTGCGGCGGTGAAGAACGCCTCGAACATCGAGATCGACTGCGCCGTGGTGAGTCTGCCCAGCCCGTACAGGCCGCGCTCGCGCATCCAGTACACCAGCCGCGCCCGCGTCGGCCACAGCTCGCGAATCGGATCGCGCCCGGCCCGCACGGCCTCGACGGCCGTATCCACCAGCGCCAGCGAGTCGGCCACGCTGTAGCCGGTGCACGGATGCATCATCCCGCCGCGCGAGCCGAACGGGATCGCCATCGTCGACCCCGGCCGGGGTGGGGGTTGATCCAGCGGATAGTGCGCGGCCTCGCTCGGCTCGTCGCCGCGCAGCCGGATGCCGTGCGCGGCAAGCCGGTTCAGCGTGCGGCGGCGCAATTCGCGCTGCGGCATCCCGCCGCGCAGGCCCAGACTGGTCTCCTCGAAGATGACCCGGCCGTCGCCGAGGGGCACCGCGTACAGGAACGAGGGCGGCTCCCCGGGGCCCGCGCCGTTCTGGTCGCGCCAGTCCAACAGCAGCCCCTCGCCCTCGCCGACCATGGGCGCGGCCCGTTCGGCGTCGACGAAGATGCCGTGCGCGCTGGCGGTGCGGCGGGCGCCGGGGGCGGGCAGGCCGCGGGTGTCGAAGACCGTCTCGGCCGTGACGACCGTATCGTCGTTCAGCTCGACCCGGTGCGCCCCGACCGCGGTGGCCCGCGCGGTCAGCACCGTGGTATCGGCCAGCGGCAGCGCCTCGCGCAGGCCGGATTTGGACAGCACACAGTAGGGCCGCTGGATCCGGTGCTCGGATCGGGTCCACACGGTGGGCGCGGCGATCCGGGCGGCGATGGCCGACCCCGGCAACCACGCGGGCAGTTCGTCCACCCAGCAGGAGAACGTCGGCACCCACGGGCGCTCCGGTCGCGGGTCCACCGCCACCACGTCGAGGCCGGCCGCCATCGCCCGATGCGCCAGCGCCCGGCCCGTCGGCCCGAGGCCGACCACACAGATATCCGTCCGGACCCGCCGACCACTCATATGTCTCATTCAATCAAGACCGATTCATCGGGTTTGTACCGACTCGTGTTACGCCCCAAAAAGTCCTGACCCAGCAAATTCTGTCATGAAATCCATTACGCTCGTTCATAACCTGACTCCGGGCGCCGGAGGCCGGTGCCCGGGACTAGTGCGGGTACGCCCTGGAGTGTGGGAAATGAACAAGGCTCGATACGGGCGTGGGTGGCGTTGGGCTGCTGGGATGGGGGCCGCGGTCGCGATCGTCGCCGCGAGCGTGGTGGCGGCGCCGATGAGTCGGGCCGAGCCGGGGGAATCCGCGATCGTCGCCGTGAGGTCGGACGATGAACGGCATCAGGTCCTGACCGTGCGCTCCGCGGCGATGGCCGCCGACATCCCGGTGGAAGTGCAACTCGCGGCCGATCGGAGCGTGCCGCGCCCGGTGCTGTACATGCTGCTGGGCGCCGCGGGCGGGGTTGACGGCGCGACCTGGGCGTCCAAAACCGATGCCTGGCAATTCCTTTCCGATAAGAACGTGAATGTTGTCACACCTATCGGCGGTATGTTCAGCTACTACACCGACTGGGTGCGCGACGATCCCCGGCTGGGCCGCAACAAATGGCGCACATTCCTGACCCAGGAATTGCCGCCACTGCTGGATCGGCATCTGAATGCCAACGGCCGCAACGGAATCCTGGGCTATTCCATGTCGGGCACCAGCACCCTGGCGCTCGCGGCCACCACGCCGAATCTGTATCAGGCCGTCGCCGCCTACAGCGGCTGCGCGCAGACCAGCGATCCGCTCGGCCACGAATTCGTCCGACTCACCGTCGAGGAGTGGGGGCTGGCGAATGTGCAGAACATGTGGGGCCCGCCCGACGATCCGAACTGGGTCCGAAACGATCCATACGTACAGGCGGAGGGCCTGCGCGGCAAGGCGATCTACATCTCCAACGGCTCCGGACTGCCCGGCGCCTACGACGTCTACGGCGGCAAGCACTCGCTGCCCGGTGCGTGGGGCTATGCCAACCAGCTCGTGGTCGGCGGAGTCATCGAGGCCGGTACCGACTACTGCGCGCGCAATATGCGCAAGCGGCTGGACGACCTGGGCATTGCGGCCACCTACAATTTGCGGCCCACCGGCACCCACTCCTGGGGCTACTGGGAGGAAGATCTGAAGGACTCCTGGCCGGTGCTGGCCGCGGGGCTGGGTGTGTAGAGCCGTGCGCCATCCGATTCGCCGCCTCGCGGCCCTGCTCGCGCCGCTGGCCGCCGCCCTGATCGCACTGCCTCCCAATGCCGCCGCCGTGGAGATTCCCGACGTGCCCGGCGCCAACGACTTCACCTGCCGCCCCGCGGCGGGCAAGCAGAATCCGGTTGTCCTGGTGCATGGTTCGGCGACCGATGCGGTGCGCAGCTTCGGTGTGCTCGCACCCGCGCTGCGCGCCGAGGGCTACTGCGTCTACGCCGCCAACCTCGGTCGGACGCAATCGCTGGCGAGCAATGCGAGCGCGCCCGCCAACCCGGCCTGGCCGGGTCTGGGACCCATCGGCGCCGCCCTGTCGGGGCGGACGCTGTTCGGAGTGGCCGATCTCGCCACCTCCGCCGCCGAACTGGCCGCCTTCGTGACCACCGTGCGCGCCACCACCGGGGCCGAACGCGTTGCGCTGGTGGGGCATTCGACCGGCGGCAACATCATCCGCCAGTATCTGAAGGCGCATCCGAACGAGACCGCCGCGGTGGTCACCCTCGGCACCCCCTATCGCGGTTCGGATTTCGCCGAACTGCCCGCGAAGTATCCGGACCTGGCCTCCCTGGGCCTGGACGGCCCGCACATCGCCGCGCAGGTGTTCGGCAGCGCCGGGGTGCAGCAGACCGCCGGATCGGCGGTGCTGTCCCAGCTCAACCGGCCCGCCGAAACCGTGCCCGGCATTCGCTACACGGCCATCGCCAGCCGCGACGACGAGGTGATCACCCCGACCGACACGGCCCTGCTGGCCGCGCCGACCGAGGTCGATCGCAATGTCTGGGTGCAGGACGGCTGCCCGGACCGCAAGGTGGACCACAGCTATCTGCTGGCCGATCGGCACGCACTGGCCCTGGTCGCCGCGGCCCTGGCCGACGCGCCGCCCCCGCCGTGCTGAGCGGGGCCCCTACTTCGGCGTGACCCAGGTGGTGATGTCGGCGTGCACCACCTCGCGGCCCGACTTGTCATAGATCGACACCGGAACGACCAGATCCCGCCCCTCGGTGATCTGGTCGAAGTCCGGCACCTCGGGCAGTTGGGCGACCGCGCGCAGACCGGTCTCGGCCTTGGTCAGGTACTGCACGTTCATTGCCTTGGGAATCCAGCGGTGGGTGGTGGGAACCGTTGCCTCGCTGAGCATTCCCATGGCCGCCTCGGCCAGATTGCACGCGGCGATGGCGTGGAAGGTGCCGAGGTGGTTGTGGATGCCGAACCACTTCGGCGCGGTGACCTCGCACAGACCGGGTTCGAGCCGCACGACCGTCGGCAGCACGGTGCCGAAGTAGGGCACCCGGGCCACCATGGCCAGCGAGAACAGCGTATGTCCCAGCCGGTTGTCGGGCAGCCGCTTCCAGCCGCGGAGGGTGGTCGTCTCTTTCGTCATACGCGCATCTTACTTCGGAGTAAGTTTTGTGCGCGGCGACCCGTAGACCCCCTAGTTGGGGGCACATTTTCCCGGGTGTTCGGGCATTTGTTCTGCTACGTTGAGCGCGCACGCCGAGGGGGCGTCGCCGGGGGGCCGACGCCGTTCAGTCGGCGAAGTGGAGTTCGACATCTCATGCGTATCCGCACAGTCGTCGCGACGGTCGGCACCGCCGTCGTGGGCGGCGCGATCGCCGCGACCGTCACCGCGGGTCCGGCCGCGGCGTTCCGGCCGATCATCAACGATGCCCGCAACGGGATCGTCGTCGGGGTCGGGCTCGACCACGGCGAAACCGTCGCGGTCGCGAACAGCCCGATTCCGGCGCTGCTGGACCAGGCATTCCCCAACACCCAGTACTGGATGGATCCGGCCTCGCAGCTGCCGCAGGACGACGAGTACGTCTATGCCGACCTGCCCGCCGTCTTCACCGAGACCGCACGCGACCCGCAGGGCCAAATCGCCTTCGCCGTGGTGAATCCGGCCATGTACGAGGGCCACAACTCGATCATCGTGCAGGATCTGGGCTGATCCCTGGCGATACCCCGACTTCCCCCGAGTCACGATCACTCTCGCGGGGGAGTCGGGATCAACTCGGGGAGTGATGTTTTCGCGGCCGGATGGTTCCTACGATGGCCTGCGTGAGCGCAGCGATGAGGACCGTCCGACTCGGATTGCTCCTGCTCGCCGCCCTGTTCGTCGCCGGAATGCCGGTGGCGCAGGCCGATTCGCCGTCGTTCGGCGGGGATGTCTCGGTGGCCCAGACGCTCGGCGATCGCGAGCTGACCGTCATCCTGCGCCGGATCACCTCGATTCCCGGGCCATTGCGCGTCGACATCGTCACCCACGCCGGAACCCCGCCCGGTCGGCTGCGGGTGGCGGCCGTCCCGTTCGGTTCGGCGCGGGATCGGCCCGCCCCCGGTGCGCCCACCAGCCGCGGCGAGGTGGAACTCGGCGCCGCGGCGGGGATGTATTCGACCGATCTCGAAGTGGACCGCGCGGGGCCGTGGGAGCTGACGGTCGATGACGGCATGCGCGTGGCACGCATACCCTTCGCGGTGCCCGCCCAGGTCGTCTCGCCGCCGGAACGACTGGTCTACGGCGGCTTCCTGATCGCCGGTGTGCTGCTGCCGATTTCGGTGCTGGTGGCGGTCCGGGCCCGGCGCACCGCATGGGCCCTGGTACCCGCGTGCGGCATGATCGCCGGTGTCGCGGTGGCCGTCACCGCCGCCCTGCTCTCCGCCACGCTGCCCCTGCCGCCGCAGCCGGGCGCGCAACTGGATCCGAGCGCCGCCAACCTGACCGATCCCTACTACCTCGGACAGCCTCAAATCTCGGACTACTCGCGGCCGCCGGTCATGCTGACCGTCGCGGACGGCGCTCTCGTGGCCGGGCGGCCGGGGGAGCTTCGCCTCGCGGTCACCGACTCCGCGACCGGGGCGACCGCGGACGATCTGGTCGTGCACGACAGCGCGCTGATGCATCTGCTCGTCATCGGACCGGGCGGCGATCTGCACCATCTGCATCCGATCCGCACCGGTCCCGGTCGTTACGAGGCGCATCTGACGCCGTCGACGCCGGGGCGGTACGCGCTGTCGGCGGAGGTGGCGCGTCGCGGGGGCGGCGTCCAAATGGTATGGGCGGCAACCGGTTTCGCGGTCGGTCCGGGTGCGGCGGCGCGGCCGGTCGACCCCGTCCGGCTCGGCGCGAATCAGAGCGTCTCGACCGTCGTCGGCGAAACGCCCGTCACCGTCACCATGACACCCGCCCGTGCGGGAACGCCGACGACCCTCTCCGCGCGCTTCGGCGACCGCTCGGATCTGCAACCCTGGCTGGGGATGGTCGGCCATATGATCGTCGCCGGGCCGATCGCCGACGAGGCGGATATCGCCGCGGGAGTGCACAATTCGCCGGTCTGGGGTCATGCGCACTCGATGGGCGGGACCGCCGCGGGCCACGATATGACCGCTATGCACGATATGCCCGGTCATGCGGGCTCGAGGAGCGTCATGCTCATGCTCCCCGCCAACGGTGACAGCGCGCCCGACGAGACCGTCGCCGCCTACGGTCCCGAGGTGCCCTTCACCTACACCTTCCCGGCCCCCGGCCGCTACCGGATCTGGATCCAGGCCGAACGCGGGTACACCGTGCACACCGTCGCGGTCGCGCTGGATGTGGCACCATGATCACCGAAACCCTCTACCGCACAACGGTTCTGCGCGTCGCCGGACCCGTGGTGGTCGTCGGACTGATCGTCGCGGTGGTGGGCTGGCTGCTCTGGCCCAGCCCGCCGGGCCCGCTCACCGTGCGCTCGGGCACCGAGCGGCACCTGGTGACCGTCACCGTCGCCAACCCCCGCGTCGGCGACAGCGAGGTCGATATCGAGGTCACCGATCGAGACGGCCGCGCCGCCGAGGCCATGGTGCATCTCGAGGCCATCGAACCGCGGATGGGCTACGCCGCCCCGGTCGTCATGGCGAAGCCGGTGCGACCCGGGCTGTTCCGCGCCGTGGCGGTGGCCTTCATGTCGACCGGCCCCTGGGAGTTGCGGCTGTCGGTACGCACCGCCGAGGGTGACGATCGAATCGGTCTGCCGCTCTGGATATCCGGCTGAGCACCTGCGCGAACACTGGAAGGAAGCAACGATGAGCACCTCCGTCCCGTTCGACGCGGCCGCCCGCGCGAGCGATGCGGCGACCGCCGCCCCGATCGTCGTCACCGACGACACCGGCACCGCCGCCCGGCTGGGCGCGTGGATCGTCCTGCTCGGCACCCTCGTCACCACGGTGGGGATCAGCTGGGACATCCAGTGGCACAACGAGGTCGGCCCCGACACCTTCTTCACGCTGCCGCATCTGTTCCTGTACTCCGGCAGTGCGATCGCCGGTTTTGCCAGCCTGGCCATGGTGCTGATGGCGACCGTGGCTCAGCGCGCCGGGCGGCCCGTGCCGCGTGCGGGCGGGACGCCGGTGCGAGTGTTCGGCGGTGCGCTGACCGTGCCGCTGGGTTACATGATCTCCGGTGCGGGTGCGGCCGCCTTCCTGCTCTACGGCCTGCTGGATCTGCAGTGGCATTCGATCTACGGCTTCGACGCGGTGCTGAACACGCCCGCGCACGTGGCGCTGTTCCTGTCGATCACGCTGACCATGATCGGCAGCCTGATCGTCTTCGCCGCCCATTGCGACGAGCGCTGGGGCCGAATCGGTTTCGTCTGTGCGCTGCCGATCCTCATCGCCTTCGCGCCGATTCCCTTCACCGCGCTGGACAATATCGATCCGCCGGTCGATCCGATGTTCTGCGGCACTGTGCTGTGTGGATCGCTGCTGCTGATCCTGGGTGCGCTGGTGCTGGCCCGGCCCGGCGCGGCACTGACCATCGCGGTGGCCACCGGCATCCTGCAGGCCGCGCTGTGGTGGTTCTCGCCGTGGGCCGCGGAGACCTACGCCGCCGCGATCGGGCTGCCGCTGCGCGACGAGGTGAATCGCGAGCCCGCGTTCCCGAGCATGCTGCCGATGTTCCTGATCGCCGCGGCGCTGGTCGTCGAGGCGGTGTTTCGGCTGGCCCGGGGGCGCGATCTGAAGTGGATCCTGCTGCCGACGGGGGTGGCGGTCGGCGTGACCATCGCGGTGAGCATGCCGCTGCAGTATCGGCTGGTCTTCCAGTCGCATGTCGCGGTCTACGACGTGCTGCTGCTGGGCGTCATCGCGATTCCGCTGGGTTTGCTCGCCGGATATCTCGGCGGCCGCTTCGCCGTCATGTTGCGCGCCCTGGCCCCGGAGGAGGTCCGATGAGATCGCTGCGCCGACTGGGTGCCGCCCTGCTGACGCTGTTCGTGGTGTCGCTGTTGGCGGCCGGTCCATCCGCGGCGTACGCGCCCGTGGACATCGTGCACACCGAGCGGGTGCAGGCCGGTCCGTACGGCGTGACCGTCGGCTTCTCCACCTGGCCGATCCGGGCCATGCAGTCGCTGGACTTCACGTTCATGCCCGACGACGGCATCGCGGGCAAGTCCGGCACCCTGACGGTGCGGGGTCCGGGCGTGCGCAATGGCGAACGCACCAGGCCACTGGTCCGCCATCCCCGCAAGCGCGAATCGTGGGGACTGGATGTGAAGGCCTACGACGATCCCGGCAGCTACAGCTTCCGCTTCGTCATCGACGGACCGCAGGGCCGGGGCGAGGGCACGCTCGCCAATGTTCGGATTCTGGATCAGCCCGGTCCGCCGCTGGCACTGAGCTGGACCATCGGCTCGCTGCCGCTGGTCGGACTGTTGATCTTCCTCGGGGTAGTGTGGCGACGGGTGCGCCCGGGGCGCGCGCCGCTGCGGGTCTGAGGCTTGTCGCGGCTCACACCACCCCCGATTTGAACTCGTCCGAGCCCGTCGGGCATACTGTTCGGGTTGCCTGCACCGGGTGGCTTATGTCCATGAGGCATTCGACCTGATCGGAGCGGGCGAGCAGTACCCACTTTGTATCCCGTCGAGTCCGGCGCGGGTACGTCCGGGACGGCGTTCCGAGGCTCATGGGAAGTATTCCGGGGCCGAAGAATGAGCGGCGGCGCGACACGCCCGACCGCGTGGACCGGAAGAACCATGACAGATGAACAGCGGCGATGGATCGGGTCCAAGTCCCCGGTCGTTGGTAGAGACGGATGCGTCTGCTGTGACTTCTTCGGGTTCGGGCATGCAAATGAGGGTGCTTCGGGAGGCGACTCCCGGAACACGACGAAAGCGGAGAAAAGGACACTCAGCGTGGCGGGACAGAAGATCCGCATCAGGCTCAAGGCCTACGACCATGAGGCGATCGACGCGTCTGCGCGCAAGATCGTCGAGACGGTGACCCGCACCGGTGCCCGCGTCGTCGGGCCGGTGCCGTTGCCGACCGAGAAGAACGTGTACTGCGTCATCCGTTCGCCGCACAAGTACAAGGACTCGCGCGAACACTTCGAGATGCGCACGCACAAGCGGCTGATCGACATCCTCGACCCGACGCCGAAGACGGTCGATGCCCTCATGCGCATCGATCTGCCGGCCAGTGTCGACGTCAACATTCAGTGACGGGGACTTCGAATATGACTGACAACAAGAGCCGTCCGGCCGCGGGCATTCTGGGCACCAAGCTCGGCATGACCCAGGTCTTCGACGAAAAGAACCGCGTCGTTCCCGTGACCGTCGTCAAGGCCGGTCCGAACGTCGTGACCCAGATCCGCACCGTCGAGAAGGACGGCTACTCCGCCGTCCAGGTCGCCTTCGGCGCCATCGACCCGCGCAAGGTGACCAAGCCGGTCTCCGGCCAGTTCGCCAAGGCGGGCGTCACCCCCCGTCGCCACGTGGTGGAGATCCGCGTCGCCGACGCCTCGAAGTTCGAGGTCGGCCAGGAGATCAGCGCCGACGTGTTCGAAGAGGGCACCTACGTCGACGTCACCGGCACCTCCAAGGGCAAGGGCTACGCGGGCACCATGAAGCGCCACGGCTTCCGTGGTCAGGGCGCCTCGCACGGTGCGCAGGCCGTGCACCGCCGCCCGGGTTCGATCGGTGGCTGCTCCACCCCCGGCCGTGTCTTCAAGGGCATGCGCATGGCGGGCCGGATGGGTAACGACCGCGTCACCACGCAGAACCTCTCGGTCCACAAGGTGGACGCCGAGAACGGCCTGCTGCTGATCAAGGGCGCGATCCCGGGCCGCAAGGGCGGCGTCGTGATCGTCAAGAGTGCTGTGAAGGGTGGTGCCCGGGCATGAGCACCGAGACCAAGACCAACCTGACGCTGCCGGTCAAGGAACCGGGCGGCAAGACCAACGGCACCGTCGAGCTCCCCGCGGAGATCTTCGACGTGACTGCCAACATCGGGCTGATGCACCAGGTCGTCGTGGCCCAGCGGGCCGCGGCTCGCCAGGGCACGCACGCCACCAAGACCCGCGGCGACGTCCGCGGCGGTGGTAAGAAGCCGTACCGCCAGAAGGGCACCGGCCGCGCCCGCCAGGGTTCGACCCGGGCGCCGCAGTTCGCCGGCGGTGGCACCGTGCACGGCCCGCAGCCGCGCGACTACTCGCAGCGGCTGCCCAAGAAGATGAAGGCCGCCGCCCTGCGTGGCGCCCTGTCGGACCGTGCGCGCAGCGAGCGCATCCACGTGATCACGGAGCTGGTCGCGGGGCAGACCCCCTCGACCAAGGCCGCGAAGAACTTCCTGGCCGAGCTGACCGACCGCAAGAAGCTGCTGGTCGTGGTGGGCCGCGAGGACCTCGCCGCGTGGAAGAGCGTCGCGAACCTGCAGAACGTGCACCCGATCGCGCCGGACCAGCTCAACACGTACGACGTGCTGAACAGCGACGACGTCGTGTTCAGCGTGGAGGCCCTGAACACCTTCGTGCACGGGCCCGCTGAGGCTGCACAGGAGGAGAGCAAGTGACCACCATCGCCGACCCGCGCGACATTCTGCTGGCGCCGGTCATCTCGGAGAAGTCCTACGGACTGATCGAAGAGGGCACCTACACCTTCCTGGTGCACCCGGACGCGAACAAGACGCAGATCAAGATCGCCGTGGAGAAGGTCTTCGGCGTGAAGGTGACCAGCGTCAACACCGCCAACCGTCAGGGCAAGCGCAAGCGGACCCGCTTCGGTTACGGCAAGCGCAAGGACACCAAGCGCGCGCTCGTGACCCTCTCGGCCGACAGCAAGCCCATCGAGATCTTCGGAGGCCCGGTCGCGTAAGCGGCGGGGATTCCAGAAAGCAGAGAAGAACTCATGGCTATCCGTAAGTACAAGCCGACTACGCCGGGCCGCCGTGGCGCCAGCGTCTCGGACTTCGCCGAGATCACCCGGTCGACCCCCGAGAAGTCGCTGCTGCGCCCGCTGACCAAGTCCGGCGGTCGTAACGCGCACGGCCGCATCACGACTCGTCACCGCGGTGGCGGTCACAAGCGGGCCTACCGCATCATCGACTTCCGTCGCCTGGACAAGGACGGCATCCCGGCCAAGGTCGCACACATCGAGTACGACCCCAACCGGACCGCGAACATCGCGTTGCTGCACTACGCCGACGGCGAGAAGCGCTACATCATCGCGCCCAAGGGCATCGCCCAGGGCACCCGGATCGAGTCGGGCGCCGGTGCGGACATCAAGCCGGGCAACAACCTGCCGCTGCGCTCGATCCCGACCGGTACCACCATCCACGCGGTGGAGCTGCGTCCGGGTGGCGGCGCCAAGCTGGCCCGTGCCGCGGGCATGAGCATTCAGCTGCTGGGTAAGGAGGGCGCCTACGCCGTCCTGCGTATGCCGTCGGGCGAGATCCGCCGCGTCGACGTGCGCTGCCGCGCCACCGTCGGCGAGGTCGGCAACGCCGAGCAGTCGAACATCAACTGGGGCAAGGCCGGCCGCATGCGCTGGAAGGGCCGTCGCCCCACGGTCCGTGGTGTCGTGATGAACCCCGTCGACCACCCGCACGGTGGTGGTGAGGGCAAGACCTCCGGTGGTCGCCACCCGGTCTCGCCGTGGGGTCAGCCCGAGGGCCGCACCCGTAAGCCCAACCGTCCGAGCGACAAGCTCATCGTCCGCCGCCGCGGCAAGAAGCGTTAAGGAGGAGGTTAAGACATGCCACGCAGCCTGAAGAAGGGCCCGTTCGTCGACGAACACCTCCTCAAGAAGGTGGACGTCCAAAACGAGAAGGGCACCAAGCAGGTCATCAAGACCTGGTCGCGTCGTTCGACCATCATCCCCGATTTCATCGGGCACACCTTCGCGGTGCACGACGGTCGCAAGCACGTGCCGGTGTTCGTGTCGGAGAACATGGTTGGCCACAAGCTCGGTGAGTTTGCGCCCACCCGTACGTTCAAGAGCCACGTCAAGGAAGATCGGAAGAGCAAGCGGCGATGAGCACTGACACTCAGATCACGACCGCGCGCGCGACCGCGAAGTTCGTTCGCGTGACGCCGATGAAGGCTCGCCGCGTCGTGGACATGGTCCGCGGCAAGCGGGTCGAGGACGCGCTGAACATCCTGAAGTTCGCGCCGCAGGCCGCGAGCGAGCCGGTCGCCAAGGTCGTGGCCTCGGCCGCGGCCAACGCCCAGAACAACTTCGGCCTGAACCCGGACACCCTGGTGATCTCGACGGCCTACGTCGACGAGGGCGCCACCCTGAAGCGGTTCCAGCCGCGTGCCCAGGGCCGGGCGTTCCGGATTCGCAAGCGCACCAGCCACATCACCATCGAGGTCGAGAGCGTCGCCAGCGCCGTTCCGGCTCGCAGCCGCCGGAAGGGAGGGGCTAAGTAAATGGGACAGAAGATCAACCCCCATGGCTTCCGCCTCGGTATCACCACCGACTGGAAGTCGCGTTGGTACGCGGACAAGCAGTACGCGGACTACGTGAAGGAAGACGTCGCGATCCGTAAGCTCCTGGCCACGGGCATGGAGCGGGCCGGTATCTCGAAGGTCGAGATCGAGCGCACCCGGGACCGCGTGCGGGTGGACATCCACACCGCGCGTCCGGGCATCGTGATCGGCCGTCGTGGCGCCGAGGCCGACCGGATCCGCGCCGAGCTGGAGAAGCTGACCGGCAAGCAGGTGCAGCTGAACATCCTCGAGGTCAAGAACCCCGAGTCGGATGCGCAGCTGGTCGCCCAGGGCGTTGCCGAGCAGCTGTCCAACCGTGTCGCGTTCCGTCGCGCGATGCGTAAGGCCATTCAGTCGGCCATGCGCTCGCCGAACGTGAAGGGCATCCGGGTGCAGTGCTCGGGCCGTCTCGGCGGCGCCGAAATGTCGCGCTCGGAGTTCTACCGCGAGGGTCGGGTGCCGCTGCACACGCTGCGCGCCGACATCGATTACGGCCTGTACGAGGCGAAGACCACCTTCGGCCGCATCGGCGTGAAGGTCTGGATCTACAAGGGCGACATCGTCGGCGGCAAGCGTGAGGTCACCGCGACCGCTGCCCCGGCCGGTGAGCGTCGCGAGCGTCGTGAGCGGCCGAGCCGTCCCCGTCGCAGCGGTGCCCAGGGCACCACGGCGACCAGCACTGAGGCCGGGCGTTCGGGCGCCGCGACTGCGGTGGCCGAGGCTCCGGCAGAGAATCAGGAGGGCTGACCCATGCTGATGCCTCGCAAGGTCAAGTTCCGCAAGCAGCATCACCCGCGTCGCACCGGTGCGGCCAAGGGTGGCACCTCGGTGGCGTTCGGCGAGTACGGCATCCAGGCGCTGGAGCCGGCCTATGTCACCAACCGCCAGATCGAGTCGGCGCGTATCGCGATGACCCGCCACATCAAGCGTGGCGGCAAGATCTGGATCAACATCTACCCCGACCGCCCGCTCACCAAGAAGCCCGCCGAGACCCGCATGGGTTCCGGTAAGGGTTCGCCGGAGTGGTGGGTCGCGAACGTGAAGCCCGGTCGGGTCATGTTCGAGATGTCTTACCCGAACGAGGAGACCGCTCGCGAGGCGCTGCGCCGCGCGATGCACAAGCTCCCGATGAAGTGCAGGATCGTGACCAGGGAGGAGCAGTTCTGATGGCTACCGGAACTCCGGCCGCAGACCTGCGCGAGCTCACCGAGGAAGAGCTCGTCGCCCGCCTGCGTGAATCGAAGGAAGAGCTGTTCAACCTGCGCTTCCAGATGGCGACGGGCCAGTTGCAGAACAACCGTCGTCTGCGTGTGGTCCGTCACGAGATTGCGCGTATCTACACGGTCATGCGTGAGCGCGAGCTCGGCCTGGCCTCGGCTCCGGCGGACAAGGGAGATGCGGCATGAGTGATGCCAAAGGTCCGGCCAAGACGCCGGCCAAGGAGAAGGAGCGTGGCAGCCGCAAGGTGCGGATCGGCTACGTCGTCTCGGACAAGATGAACAAGACCATCGTGGTCGAGCTCGAGGACCGGGTGAAGCACCCCCTCTACGGCAAGATCATCCGCACCACCTCCAAGGTGAAGGCGCACGACGAGAACGAGATCGCCGGCGTCGGCGACCGGGTCCAGCTGATGGAGACCCGCCCGCTGTCCGCCACCAAGCGCTGGCGACTGGTGGAGGTCCTGGAGAAGGCCAAGTAGTCCTTCCCGCGGCTGACAGTCGAAAATCGAAGGCCCGCTTCCCGATTGGGAGGCGGGCCTTCGTGCGTACGCGGTCGGTACCCCCACGGCGGGCCAAATGCGTTCTGCGCGTGCGGTGATCGGTGACACGTGCGACGGGGGTTATTGGCGAAGTCGCGGGGGATTCGCTACCGTAGTCGGGCTATGAGTGGGGCAGCTACTTCGACGACTTCTGGGGCCTGGCGGGCGAGTGACGGGACGGCGGTGTCCTTTCGGGATGCCACGGTGGCGTGGGCGTTGGCCGCGCACGAGGTGCTCGTCGAAACCGCAAGGGGTTACGGGCATTTCGTGACCATCAACGAGCTGGCCGCGCAGGTGCAGGAGATGTCGGGGGTGCGCACCAGCGCGCCGACGCGGACGTGGGTCGATGCCGTGCTGCGCAAGGTGGCCCGGCGCTGCCACTCCGCCGGGGAGCCGCCGCTGACCGCGCTGTGCGTGCGGCCGAACCACACCGTCACCGACAGCTACAAGTACGTGCTGGAGCTGGCGGCGCTGCCGATTCCGGACGATATCGAAATGCACGCCGCCTATGCGCGGTGGCAGTGCTACGCCACGCACGGCACCGATGTGCCCGCCGGAGTTCCGCCGCTCACCCCGAAGGTCGCCGCCCGCCGCGGTCAGGCCCCGGCCCGACCCGAGCCGAAGCCCGAACCGGAGGTGCGGGCCAAGGTCTGCGAGGAATGCTTCATTCAGCTTCCCGCCAGCGGAATCTGCGGATTCTGCAACCCCTCCCGCTAGGAGCCGACCCGGAACTGTCCGGCGTACTCCGCCGACGGCGGGACCTCGGTGATCACGTCGATCAGCACACCGCTCGGGTCGGCGACGATGAAATGCCGCTGCCCGAACTCCTCGGTGCGGATCGGTAACTCCGCGCGCAACCCACCCGCGACGACCAGCCGCTCCCACTCCGCGTCCACATCGTCGACCTCGAAGTTCAGCAGCAGGCCACGGACCGGTTGGCGGTAGCCCTCCGGAATGGTCGGATGGGCCGGATCGAGCAGGGCCAGTTCGTATTCGACCGCGCCCGGGCGGCGCAGGCTGATGTACCAATCCGTCTCGAAGGTGATCCCGAAGCCGAGCCAGCGGGTGTAGAAGTCACGCGACTCGATCAGCCGGGTGGTGCCGATGACGGGGTAGAAGCTCTGGAGGTGCACAGCCGTTCGCCTTTCGCATACCGGTGGTATGTGAGGTAACGTAGTTCGCGTACCAACGGTATGTCAACGGAAAGGTTCGCATGCCCAGCGCCCTGCGCGCCCAGCAGCGGGAACAGACCCGCCGCACCCTGCTGCGCGAGAGCAGGCGGCTGTTCGCCGCCAAAGGCTTTGCGGCCGTGGGGCTCTCGGAGATCGTCGCGGCCGCGGGCGTGACCAAGGGTGCGCTCTACCACAACTTCGACAGCAAGACCGAACTGTTCCGCGCGGTGCTCGAACAGGTTCAGCAGGAGGTCGGCGAGCGGGTGGCCGCGGCGGCGGACACCCATGCGGATCCGTGGAGCCAGCTGCGCACCGGCTGCGAAACCTTCCTGTCGACCTGCGCCGATCCGGAGATTCAGCGGATCATGCTGATCGATGGTCCCGCGGTCCTGGGCTGGCACGACTGGCGGGCCATGGACGAGGCCGCCTCCGCCCGCCACCTCGCCGACGCGCTCACCGCGGTGGTGGACGCGAAGGTGATTCCGCCGCAACCGATCACGCCGCTCACCCGGCTGCTCTCCGGGGCGATGAACGAGGCCGCGCTCTGGTTGGCGGGTAATCCCGATCCGAACGCCCTCGCCGATGCGCTCGCGGCCCTGCGTCGACTGCTGGACGGATTGCGCACCGAGCCATCCGGACGATAGCCGCGTGTCCGACGGTGTGATCCGAACTTCGCCGCCCGCATTGCTCGGCGAGCCGTGGTTACGATCGGGGCGATTTCGGGTGTGTGATTCGTGAGGTCGGTATGGGTGCGGTAGTCCGGAAATTCGGTGCGGTCGCCGTCGCGGCGGTCGCCATAATGACATTGGCCTCGGCATACGCATCGGCCGACACCGGAAGTGGGGTGCCGCGCGCCGACGGGCAGTGCGTGATCGACCCGGCCGATCGCGAGAAGACGGTCGATTCGCTGCGTTTCCACTGCACCCCCGAACAGGCCGCCGACCTGTTTCTGCGGGCCGAGCCCGGTCCGGCGCCGGTCGGCTCGCAGCGGTTCTGGGTGCTGCCGCAGGTCCGGGTCGCGGGGCAGCCGCTGGACTATGCGCTGGGCCGCGCCTGGGCCGCGGCCGAGGGACAGTTGGGCAATGGGCTCACCTTCGTCCCCGGTCCCGGCGGCACGATCGTGCACAAGAACTATCTGCTCGGCTCCTCACCCGGCGGCCCGCTGCGGCTCGGCATCTCCTACGGCGACGGCAAACCGGCCTGGACCATCGACTTCGCCGGGGAAATGCTCGGAATTCCGGTGAGCTATCACGAGTTTCGAGAGATCGCGCCGGGGGTGTGGCTGGGCTGGTCGTACTTCTTGCAGCAGTGGAATCCGGATCCGGCCCGCCCGGTCCACGGCAGCTATGTGATCACTCGCTGACCCGCTCGCGCACGGCCGCGGCGATCGCGGGCCAGGCCGGGGAATCGGGTTCGACCAGCCGGAAATGGTCGATCCCCGGCAATTCGACCAGCCGGGCGCCCGCCTTCGCACAGTAATCGCGCGACATCTCGATCGGCACTCGCTGATCCTGTGCACCGTGTACGACCGTGGTTGAAACCGGCGGTGGCCCGAGTTCCGGCAAATCGGCCACGGCATAGCGCTCGGGGAAGCGATCGGGGCCGCCGCCGAGGAATTCCGCTACCGCATTTTCGCCGTGACCGCGCCGATAGGCCTCGGCGAGATTCGTGACCGGTGCGAGCGCGACGATACCCGCGATGCGCGCCGACTCGTCGCGATACCAGGATGCGTTGGTGGGCAGGCGATCTCGCAGCGCCGCCCACAGGGCGAGGTGACCGCCCGCGGAATGGCCGAGCCACACCACGCGGGCGAGGTCGATCCGTCCGGGCTCGGCGCGATCGATCCGCCCGGGCAGCGTATCCAGGGCCAGGGCCGCGTCGTCGAACGTCTCCGGCCACCCGCCCCCGTCGCCGACGCGCCGGTACTCGACATTGGCCACCGCGTACCCGGCCGCGGCGAGCGCCCGCGCCAGCGGGTCGGCATACCCGCGATCGATCCGCGCCCGCCAGAATCCACCGTGCAGCAACAGAATCAGCGGCGCGGGCCCGTCCTCGGGTAGACCCACATCGGCCACCTGATCCGGATGGGACCCATAGGCAAGGGTTCTCGTCGTCATGCCCTATAGACTGCGCCCTGCTCTTTCTCGGTAATGCGCTTTCTGAATACCTGCAACTCCGACCGAACGGATGGCGATGGTATGACGGACGAAACAGTGCTGGTGACCGGTGGTACGGGCTTCCTGGCCACGCGGTGTATTGCTCAGGCGTTGAACGAGGGATACCGGGTGCGGACCACGGCCCGCAACAACGATGCGGCGCAACGGATTCGGGAGCAGGTGGCGGCCGCCGGCGCGGCGAACGCACCCGCGGTGGAGGTGGCGGCGGCCGATCTGACCGCCGATGCGGGCTGGGCCGAGGCGGCCGCGGGCTGCACCCATGTCCTGCACGTCGCCTCGCCCTTCCCGGCCGCCCAGCCCGAGGACGAGGACGAGGTGATCGTCCCGGCCCGTGACGGCACGCTCCGGGTGCTGCGCGCCGCCCGCGATGCGGGGGTGCGTCGGGTGGTGGTCACCTCCGCCTTCGGGGCCTGCGGGTACGGCCACAAGGAGACCAAACGTCCCTTCACCGAGGAGGATTGGACCAATCTCGACGACCCCACCCTGCCGCCCACGGTCAAGGCCAAGACCCTGGCCGAGCGGGCGGCCTGGGACTTCCTCGCCCGCGAGGGCGGCGGGCTGGAGCTGTCGGTGGTCAACCCGGTCGGCATCTTCGGTCCGGTGCTCGGACCGGAGTTCTCGAACTCGATCTCGGTGCTGCTCAAGCTGCTCGACGGCACCGCGCCCGCCATCGTGCCGCTGTCCTTCGCCGTCGTCGACGTCCGCGATGTCGCCGAGCTGCACCTGCGGGCGATGACCCACCCGGCCGCCGCGGGCCAGCGGTTCATCGCCTCCGCCGGCGACGTGATCGAGATGGGTGCGGTCGCGAAGCTGCTGCGCGACCAGCTCGGCCCCGACGCCGACCGGGTGCCGACCAAGCAGCTGCCCATGTGGGTGGTCAAGGCGGCGGCCAAGATGGCGCCCGGGGCGAGCGAGCTGGCGGGCAATCTCGGCAAGGTGCGCCATGTCAGCAATGCCAAGGCGCGCGAGATCCTCGGCTGGACACCGCGTTCCACCGAGGACACCCTCCTCGTCACCGCGCGCAGCCTGCTCGAACAGGGGCTGGTCGGGACGCCCGCAATCATGGGATAAATCCGTGGCGCGGCGGCGGGTGCACATGCCAGGCTCGGTGGAGTGCGGTCCTATCGGGAGGTCCTGAGTATCGCGGCGGCGCGCAATGTGCTGCTGCTGGGCGCGTTGGTACGGATCCCGTTCTTCGCCGGTACCGTCCTGTTGGCCGTGCATGTGGTGCAGACGCTGCACGGGTCCTATGCCCAGGCCGGGGTGCTGAGCACGGTCGTCACCGTGTGCACGGCGGCGAGCGGGCCATGGCGCGGGCGACTGCTGGACCGATTCGGGCTGCGCCGCACGATCGTGCCGTCGCTTGTCGTGGGCGCGGTCTGCTGGTCGATCGCGCCGTTCGTCGGCTACGTCCCGCTGCTCGTACTCGCCGCCGTCGCAGGGCTTTTCGATATTCCGATCTTCACCGTGGTGCGCCAGGCGGTGGTCGCCGCGACCTCCGAGCGCACCCGGCAGTCGGCGCTGGCCCTGGAGTCGGTGTCGGTGGAGGCGGCGTTCATGGTCGGCCCGGTGCTGGGCGTCGCGGCGGCGACCTGGGCCGGGTCGACCTCGCCGGTGCTGTTCGGCGCGCAGTGGACCCACATCCTGGCGGGTGTGCTGGTGTGGGTGCTGAATCCACCGCTGCGCACCGACGCCGAGCGGTCCGCGCGCGCGGCGCCGCGCCGGGAGTGGTTCCGGATCGAATTCGTGGCGTTGTGTATCGGCGCCAGTGCGGCGGTCGCGGTGCTGGCCGGATCGGAGCTCACCTTCGTCTCGGCCCTGCGGGAATTCGAGGCGCAGCGCTGGCTGGGCGCGGTGATGGCGGTGTGGGGCTTCGGTTCGCTGGTGGGCGGGCTCGTCTACGGCGCCATGCGGCGGTCGGTGTCGACCTATGTCCTGCTGGCCGGGCTGGGCGCGCTGACCTTGCCGATGGCCTTCGCGAACGGCCCGCTCGCGCTGGCGATCACGGGGTTCGTGGCGGGGCTGCTGTGCGCGCCGACGATCACCGCCTCGGTCGACCAGGTCACCCGCATCGTGCCCGATGGTGGTCGGGGGGAGGCATTCGGCTGGCACGGCGCGGCGCTGACGCTGGGTAACGGCATCGGCAGTTCACTGGCCGGATTGGCGATCGACGCGGGCGGGTTCGCGGCGGCATTCGGCGGGGCGGCCGCGCTGGGAATCGGGGCGGGGGTGGGTTTGGCCGCATTGGTCGTGTTGGTCGCGCGTTCCCGGAAGCGAGAGTACGTGTCGGCGTGGTGAATTCCGGAGCCGCCGATTTGTTGCGAAGGGCATTTTTCGGGGTATAGGGGTGTCGACGGGCGGATACCGGTCCGTCGCACGCGGTTCGGTGGGCGCTAAGATGGCCCGACTCGCACACGACCGAGATCGAATCGAGATCTGGCGATCCAGGCCGTGTCGGTTTGTCCAAATTTCCGGCGCGTCGACCGCGCGTAGCGGTAGCAGGATGCCACTCGGTCGAATACGCTTCGCGCGGAGAAACCGCCTATTGGAGGGATATTGACCACCACCCCGAGCACGCTCGAACGCGGCGACGGGGGAACCGATGGCCGCCGAACGGTGCCCCTGACGCAGCTGATTCATCTCATGGCCGAGTACGAGAAGCTGGGCGCACACCGGCAGACGTTCCAGCCGGCGCCGATCAGCAACGACACGGTCGTGCGTGGCTGCGCGCTGGTGGCGGGCGGATTGCTGATCGTCGGCGTCATCTGCGCGGCGGCGGGTTCGCTCGTCGGCAGTGTGGCGGTCGGTGGCCTGGCCATCATCCCGCTCACGGCCATGGGGTTGCGCGGTCAGCACAATCGGCGCGCCCGCGGCGCCCGGTTGGACCTGTTCGACCACGGCATGACGGTGTATCACTCGGGGGAGGAGATCGTCGCATTCCGTTGGGACAGCGTCCAAGTGCGGCAGCTGGTCATCCCATTCCGCCCGGCCGACGCCGCGGCGACCGACTATTCCTTCGTCGTCACCGGCCCGGGCGCCATGCATGCCGAATTCGACGAGCATCTGTTCGCCGACGCCCGGGAATGGGGCCCGCACATCCAGTCGGCCGTCACCGCAACGCAATTACCGATGGTGGTCGCCGCCATCGATGCCGAGCAGACCGTCGATTTCGGCGAAATCGCGGTATGCCTGGACGATCTCAGATATCAGGGCGCCTCCTATCGCTGGGAGCGGGTGCAGACCATCGACTCGCGCGACGGTATGGTGCGCATCAAGGTCGACGGCCGCTGGCACTCGCTCGCCCCGGTCGGCACGATTCCCAACTTCTACATCTTCAACGAGGTCGCCGAGCGGCTGCGGATCGCGGCCGCCATGGATCAGGTCGCGCTCGAGGCGGTGGGCGTCGAGGACGAAACGGACGGTGCCGCTTCGGATGTCGGCGAGCCGCCCGCCCGCGAGGTGTCCTGAACGTCGGGATCGTATTGTCGCTCAACGCATGACGGGTAGTACGGTCGCGGTCGATCGGCCCGAGGCCGCCTCGATGAATTCGACCGGATCGGGGACCGCCGACAGGATCTCCGCTGTCCGGCGCAATGCCGCCGCGGGAATCGGATCGCCGCCGACGGCGGCCATCAGATCGAGCATGTGGACGGTCGCCTCGACGATCATTACCTCGATCAGCGTGCCGAAGCTGACGGTGCCGAGGGCCGGATGTGGGTGCGCGACACCGATATTCGGGTCGGCGTTGCGGAATTCGGCGATCACCTCGGGCCCGTCGTCGATGAAGAAGGCGACCAGTGCCTCGGGGCCCGCGCTCGCGGCCTCACGCGCCAATTCCGCGTTCTGGTCGGCGGCGGTGTGCGCGACCCCGCCCGGCATGTTGTAGATCCGCAGCATCTGGGCGCCGCTCGTGATGGCCGGGGAGTCCACTCGCGGACCGCGCAGCAGCTCCAATACCCGCTTGTCCGGTGCCATATGGGCGACCAGATCCTGCACCGTCCAGCCCGGCAGGCGGGTGGGGGTGGACCACTCCGCTTCGGTCAGCGCACGAACCCGTGCCGCCCAGGCCGCGAAGACCTCCGCCAAGACCGTGCCGTCCATGCCTGCCCCCTCTTCCGTTCGGAACCACTGTCACCATCCATGCCAGCACCCGGTCCGACGGCACGCAACGGGTTGAGGCGCGGCGCGCCGTCCGGTCTTGGGGATGGCGCGAGCACCGAAATGATTGCCTGGTCCGGTATTCGAAACGCGCCGAGCCCCCGCCCGCGGACGGGCGAGGGCTCGACTGTCCCCCGGGCGGCTCTCTTTCCGCCGGGTTGGTTCCGCTACTTCGCGGGCGGAGTGAAGGGCTGGTTGATGGTGGTGAAGTACTGCACCGCGGCGGCAATGGCCACGGGCGCTGTGATCAGGAGCTGGCCCGCCAGGACGCCGAGCGCGCCAAGGCTCGCGGCCCCGAACAGGCAGCCGACCGCCGCGGCGGGAAGAAACGCGAACAGTGCACCGATGACGCCGGTGGCGAGGGTCGCACCTGAGGCCACCACGGCCCCACCGAGAATACAGCCGACCGCGCCCGCGCCGAGGCCGCCGACGACGGTGCCGATGGTCGCACCCATGGAGATGGTGCTGGTCAGGCGGCTCCACGCCGCCTGCTCACGGTCGTACGGGGTCTTCCAGGGCGCCTGATCCTCGAACGGCAGGGCAACCGGCTTGTAGACCGCGTGCTCGGCGTCGAACCTCGGGGTCAGTGTCGCGGTGCGGTCCTTGATGTCCGCCGCGATCGGAAACTCGAAATCGTCAACGCGGAATTTCAGATCGGTGCCGGTAAGCACCGTCCCGTTGGCCGCTTTGATCTTGAATACGCCGTCCTCGACAACCATAGAGCCGGCATCGGTCCGGATGATCGCGGACGAATCCTCGGTAGTTGCCTTGACATTGACGGCGTCGGTATCGGTCGGGTTAGCGTGCACGGCACCGGCCGTAACGCCAAGGGCGGCGATCGTCATCGCGGCCGTCGCCGCGAATCTCCTCATCAGCATGCTTACTTCGGTTCCTTGGTCTGTTGTCCAACAGAGACCGAAGGATCGAAACCGGACATGGGAAACGAAGAATGTCCGGTTGTGCACTTCCAGGTGAAACCTTCGAGGGTGTGCTGGAGAACACGGTGTACCGACCGCGTCCTGCACAGCGGCGGTGATCAGCTGGGGATGGCGTAGGGGCGGCGGATTCGACGGGCGGCCTCGAGGATGCCGAGGATTCGGGAGCCGGGGAGCCCGATGGCGGCGCCGATGGCGGCGGGGGTCCAGGATTCGTCGGCCAGGGTGAGGACCTCGGCGAGTTGTTCGACCGGGAGTTTGGAGAGGCGGCGCTCGGAGATCGCGCGGGCCACGGCCCAGACCTCGACGTCATCGATATCGGCGGCGATGTCGTCGGTGTCGTCGTTGGGAGGCTCGGGGTCGAATTCGTCGGGCATATCGGGGTCGGGCTCGACATCGGTGAAGCGGCCGCGGGGCAGCGGGATTTCGATCGGGGCGTCGTCGAGGGCCAGTTGGGTGGCGCGTTCGATTGCCTCGTGGGTGCGGGTCTTCCCGTTCGTGGCGGCTTCGTCCTCGGTGGTCGAGGGGCCGCTGGGTCGGCGAGTGTAGGGGTGTTCGGCGCCAGCTTTCCGGTTACTCGAAGGGCGGATCTCCGTGGGCGCCGAGCCTTTTCCCCTGCCGCCGGGGGCGGGAGTCGATGCGTCGGTGGGTTTCTCGTCGATGCGGCGGTCATCGAGCTTCCGAGCGGATTGCGATCCGTCGCCTTGCCCCGTGGAATGCGTTGCCGCCGCGGAATTTTCGATCTCTTGCGGGTCGTCCTGCACGGATTCGGAGGTGGTCGGGTGCGCGTGACCGTTGTGCTGTGGCACCCGGGCGTCAGGATGTTCGTGGCCGCTGCGAGAGGGAGCGTGCGCGTCGAGAGGGGCGCGGTCGAGCTGGGGCATCGGCTGCGCCGCAAACGTCGCGGTGGGATGAACGTTTCCACTGCCGGACTGCACCTGCTCGGCAGGGTGCCGGTGGCCATTGCGCGAGGTGGGCTGGGGCGCGGGGTATTCGTGACCGTTGTGGGGCGCGGGAGGTTCATCGGCGGCACGAGCCTGACCGTTGTGAGTGGGGGCGTGCGCGGCGGGAGGCACGTGGCCGCGGAGGGGAGTCGGCCGCGCTACGGATGTGGCGGTGTGGACGTGGCCGTTGGCGAATGCCGTCTTCTCGCTGCGGTATTCGTGGCCGTTGGGTGCGGAGGACGTGGCCGCGGGGTGGACCCGGCCATTGTGCGAAGCGTTGCGCGCCTGGGCCGGCACGGCCTGGTCGAAGTCGCCCTGCTCCAAGGGATACGTCGCGTCGGTTTGTTTTCCGGCCTGGGGCTGTGTGCCCGGTCCCGAGCCGGGGATGCCGGGATGCGGGTGACCGTTGTGGGAGAGGGCCTGTGCGCCAGGGTATTCGCGGCCATTGGAGGGCGTGGGTTGCGTGTGGGACGCGTCGGCGGAATGAACTCGGCCGTCATGAGGGAGGCCGGGCGCGGCAGGGTTCTCGTGGTTGCGGTCGTGGGTTGGGTGCGTCGCGGATGTGGCAGTGGGACGAACCTCGCCGTTGGTCGACGGCGACTGCGCGGCAGGATGCTGGTGGCCGTTGTGCGCAGGGAACTTCGCCGCGGGGTGAATATGGCCGGTGGGGGTGGGGCGGGATTCGAGCGGGCGCGGGGTGGCTTGGAGGACGCTGGGTGTGGGGGTTGGCAGGTGGGAGTGACTCGGGGGAGTGGAGAGGTCGGTGCGTTCGCTGGGAATCGTTGTGCAGGTCCGGGGCTCGTGGTCGGGGAGCGGGACGGCGTCGATCAGTTGGGCGTAGCGGGTAGCGACCCAGGCGTGCAGCCAGATGACGACGCCGACCATGAGGGGGGCCACCGCGGCCTCGGCGGCGCGGGCGGGGGCGCCGTTCACCAGGTGGGGTCCGGAATTGAGGGCGATGGTGACGCCGAGGAGGGTGGCCTCGAGGAAAACGACCTTGCCGCGCGGGATTTCGCGACCCCAGCGGGCGGCGGTGGTGGCGACCACCATGATGGCGATGATCGGGATGGAGATCATGGCCTCGAAGCCGTAGCTGAGCCAGTACAGCGGGTCGCGCATATCACCGCTGGGGACGAGGTTCTGCTGGACGTTGACGCCGGACCACAGCATGCCGAGGACGACGACGCCGATCAGGGCGCGCGAGGTCCACTCGGCGCGGCGGTACAGCTGGGCGAGGCGGGCATCGGGATTGGCGACGCGGCGGCGGGCGGCCAGGGCGCGGCGGTGCCAGCGCACGTCGGCGTCGTCGGCGCGGCGCACGGACAGCGCGACGCGGCGCTCGCGCTTCTCGGCGGCCAGTTCGGCCGCAACGGCGCGGCGGCGCTGCCGCCGCCGCTGGGCCCGGATCCACTCGGCCAGTTCGCGTTCCGCGGCGATCTCCGCCTCGGACAGCTCCTCGAACAGCGCCGGATCGGTCTGCAGCGGCAGCTTGCCGCGCGCGATGGCGACCCGCTGGGCCAGCGTCTCGATCTCGGAATTGCCGGACTCGTATTTCATGGCCTCGCTCCGCTCGGCGGGTGGATGCGTTTCCGCGTCGTGCAATGCCTGAGGGTGATTACTCGAACGTATGTGTGATCGAGGTGAGAGTAATCCGAGACCTACCCGTGGTCAATGCCGCAACCGAACATCAGTTCGGTGTCGCATGCGAAAACGCCCCGCTACCGGCAATTTTCGATTTCAGCGCGACGCGACATGCCACGCCAGCGCGGCGGCCAGCGCGCCCGCGCCGTTCAGCGACCAATGCAGGGCGATCGGCGCGAGCAGGCTGCCGCTGCGCCGCCGCAACCAGGTGAATACCGCCCCGGCGGCCGCCGTCGCCGCCACCGCGAGCGCGATACCCGCGATCTGCCCGGCCAGCCCGCCGCCGAGAATGCCGCTCAATCCGCGATTACCGCTGGTCAAGCCCAGCGACGAGGCGATATGCCAGAGCCCGAAAAGCAGTGAACCGGCCGCGAATACACCCCGCACTCCGGACGCGCGGTCGAGCGCGCCGTGTAGCACGCCGCGAAATGCCAGTTCCTCCGGAATGGCGGTCTGCAGCGGGATGACGATCATCGAGGCGACCAGCGCGCCGGAAATGGTGGCATAGCGATCGGCCAAAAAGAACGGCCGCGTGATCGGCAGCAACGCCCCGATCGCCACCGCGGCGACCACGATGCCCACCGATCCGACCGCGTACAGCGTCCCGCGTCGCCACTGCCGCGGCGAGAGCCCGAGTTCGGCCCAGCCGAGCCCGCGCCGCCGCATCATCGCCACCAGTGCCAGCGCCGCCAGCGGCACCGTCACGATGTTCGCCCACGCCGAGGTGAAGTGGGCGATCAGATTGGTGCAGGCCAGGACGGCGACAACGACGGCAACGTCGATCCAGGCGTGCAACCGGCGCGGCGCGACGCCGTTATCGGTTCGAGACATCGCGGCCAGTCTACGTTCATTCGCCGAAGGTGTGCCGGGCGAAGTCGATCACAGGTCCGAGAATTGGGCCTTGCTCTATATGTATACGTCTACGTATAGTCAGTCGCGGAGCGAGACGTGCGATCAGTGCACCGACGTTCCGACGCACGCGCTCGCCCGCGCGATCAATCGAAGAATGCGCACCTGCGCAGCAATGCATGAATGGAGCAGCCATGACCACCGAACCGCAGCAGCCCGCCGTGCTCGACGACGAGCGATTCGAGGAGATCCTGGTCAAGGACGGCCCGGGCGGCCTGCGTGCCAAGCGCTTCGTCGGCCGCTTCCTGGCCGAAGCCAGGGAGCACACCAAGACCGGCATCGAGGTGACCAAGGTGTACCGCAGCCGCAAGGGCAAATTCGTCGCACAGCGCCAGGCGACCGAATGGCTGGAGTTCCCCAACCACGCCGATCTGGTGGCGGAGCTGAAGTCGGATTGGCGCAACTGGCGCAACCTGCTGGGATTCGGCCCCGAACTGCCGGAGTGGGGCGACTACACCGTCGAGATCGTCGACTCGATCGAGGAACTGCGCGAGCGGATTTCGCCGAAGCTCTACCGCCGGGTCGCGGCCGCGGTGGAGACCCCGCGCACCGACGACCTCGACATCTGAGCTCGCCGCGCGCGGAAGGGTAGCCGATATGTTCGCACGCCTGGGCCGCCTGGTCGTCCGCCATCCGTGGTGGACGATCGGCCTGTGGCTGCTGGGCGTCGTCGCCGTCGTGGCGACCGCGCCGAAGCTGACGACCACCACCGACCAATCCGAGTTCCTGCCTTCGCATTACGAGTCCATCCAGGCAATGCGGCTGCAGGAGGGGGCGTTTCCGAATACCGCCGCCCCGGCGGCGATCATCGTCTTCGAACGATCCGACGGCGCACCGCTGCGCGACAGCGATGTCGCGACGGTCGGATCGATCACCGCCCGGCTCGCCGAGGCTCGCATCGCCGATGTCACCGCGATCCAGGCCCTGCCGCCCTCGGACAACCGGTTGATCCAGATTGCCGCGGTCCAGATGACCAAGGTCACCAATCCCAGCGATACCCGCCAGGGCGATGCGGTCAAGGAGCTGCGAAAGGCACTGCGGCCCACTGTCTCCGGCGCCGAGCTGCGCGCCGGTGTGACGGGGCAGGCCGCGCAGGCGCTGGACGCGCAGGAGTCCTCGACCAAGGGCCTGGCCATCGTCGGCATCGCGACCATCGTGCTGATCCTGGTGCTGCTGCTACTCATCTTCCGCAGCCCGATCATCGCGCTGTTGCCGATCGTGGTGATCGGCGCGGTCACCGGCGCGGTCAACGGTCTGATCGGCTGGGTGAGCCAGGGCTTCGACCTGAAGATCGACAGCTCGATCAGCTCCATCCTGGTGGTGGTGCTCTACGGCGTGGGCACCGATTACATTCTTTTCCTGATGTTCCGCTATCGCGAAAGACTGCGCGCGGGAGAGGATTCCAAGTCGGCGATGATCAGCGCGGTCGGTCGCGTCGGTGAGGCGATCACCTCGGCCGCGGCTGCGGTGATCATCGCGTTCATGGCGCTGATCCTGTCCACGCTCGGGATGTTCCGTGCACTCGGCCCGGCCCTGGCGATCGCGGTGGCGGTGGCGCTGCTGGCGGGACTGACCCTGGTGCCCGCGGTGGTATCGCTGTTGGGCACCAGGGTGTTCTGGCCGTCCAAGGCGTGGCGCGCGGAACCGCGCGGGGCGCGTTTCGCGGCCCTCGGATCGGCGCTGGGGCGGCGGCCCGCGGCGTTCGCGGTCGCGTCGGGGCTGGTGCTGGCCGGACTCGGCGTCCTCGCCGTCGGCTTCAACCCGACCTTCGATCTGACCTCCGGATCGACCGCCAATGCCTCCGAATCCGTGGTCTACAGCAAGGAATTGCTCAGAGGCATGCCCGCCGGTGTCACCCAGCCCTCGGATGTCCTACTGCGCTCGCCGGGCTCGCTCGGCGACGAGCAGTTGGCCGCCTATCGCGAGGCCCTGCGGGTGCCGGGTGTCGGCCAGGTCGCCGAACCCATTGTGTCCCAGGACCGGACGGTCGCCGACTTCAAGGTCACCCTGGCGTCGGCGCCGGAATCGGATGCGGCGATCGATACCGTGCGCGGTCCGCTGCGCGAGGCCGCCCATGCGGCCGCCCCACCCGGCACCACCGCCGTCGTGGGCGGAATGACCTCGGTCTTCGTCGATTTCCAGGATGCGATGAAGCGCGATTACGCGATCGTGTTCCCGGTGGCGGCGGTCCTGATCATGATCGTGCTGGCGTTGCTGCTGCGCAGCCTGGTGGCGCCGTGGTATCTGATGGCCTCGGTCTTCCTCGGATTCGCCGCCACGCTCGGTGCGTCGGTGCTGGTCTTCCAGCATATTCAGGGCGAGACCGGATTGATCTTCACCCTGCCGGTGATCATGTACCTGTTCGTCGTCGCGCTGGGCACCGACTACAACATCCTCATGGTGGCCCGGCTGCGCGAGGAGGCCCGCGAGGGCAACGATCCGCGCCGGGCGGCGGCGCTGGCGGTGCGGCACGCCGGGCCGACCATCGCGGCTGCCGGTGTCATCCTGGCCGGGACGTTCGCGTCGATGATGCTGGCGGGCAATACGGTGCTGTCGGAGATGGGTTTCGCCATCTCGGTCGGCATCGCGATCGCGGCCTTCGTGATGGCGTTGTTCTTCACGCCCGCGCTGACCGCGCTCATCGGCCACCGGGCGTGGTGGCCGGGGCACGGCGATCGAAAAGCGGTGCGCGAGAAGAGGTCACCGGACTCGGTCCGCGTCTGAGGTAGCCGCGGATGCGGGCCGCCCGAGCGGGTGGCCCGCATCCGTCACGGCATGCGGCCCGTCGCCCAACCCCGCGGATCGGCCCACGCCTGCAGGGTGCGGGTGGTGCGGAATCGACGTGGCTCACGGGTGATCGGATCGGTGAATTCCAAGGTGGCGGCCAGCAATTGGAGCGGCCGGGTGAAATCGTCGACCGGGCGGTCGGTGATCTCGGGATAGAAGTCGTCACCGAGGATGGGAATGCCGAGGCCGTTCATGTGCAGGCGCAGCTGATGGGTCCGGCCGGTGTGCGGGATCAGGCGGTAGCGGCCCAGGCCGTCGCGATGCTCGAGCAGTTCCACCCGGGTTTCGGCATTGGGTTCGCCGTCCACCTCGAAGGCGCGCAAAATATTGCGCTCCTTGATGATTCGGCTGCGGATCGTGCGGGGGAGGTCGAGCCCGGGGTCGTGGCGCGCGATCGCCTCGTATTCCTTGTGCACGCGGCGCCGATGGAACATCGTCTGATACGCCCCACGTCGCGCCGGATTGACGACGAACAGCACCAGTCCGGCGGTGGCGCGGTCGAGCCGATGCGCCGGAATCAGCTCGGGCAGATCGAGTTCGCGGCGCAGCCGCACCAGTGCGGTCTGCAGGATGTGCTGTCCGCGGGGGATGGTGGACAGGAAGTGAGGCTTGTCGACGACCAGCAGATCCTCGTCGCGGTGGACGATGGTGATCTCGAACGGCACCTCGGTCTCCACCGGAAGGTCGCGATGGAACCAGACCGCGCCACCCGGAACATAGGGCGCGTCCGGGGCGATCGGACCGTCCAGATCCACGATCGCGCCCTCGGCCAGCATTCGATCGATGCGTTCGGCGGGCACGCGGGGCAGCCGTTCCACCAGATGGTCGCGGATGGTCGTCCACGCGCCGTCCTCCGGAAGCCGGAGCCGCGCCGGATCCAGTCCATGCCGCTTGCCCAGGGGCGGCTGCTGCCTGCGTCTCATCGGTTACGACAGTAGCTGGCCGATAGCACTACCCGGACAGGGAGCGAGCCGCGGCCGGTATCGGTCCTCATTCGACCGGCCCGGCTCGCCCCCTGTCACCGGCCTGCTAGACCGTGCAGGCCTGGCCCGCGTAGTAGGCGATGGTGCACTCGGACTCGCGGGTCAGCTTCCAGGTGCCGTCGATCTGCTTCCACGACAGCTCGATGAACATCGCATCGAAGCCGGGGACGTTGACCTGCAACTGGTGGGTGAGGGTGTCGCCCTGCACCGCGATCGGCTCGACGACCTGCCACTGGAAGCCCGGCACCGTGGCCATCACGCCGCCGACGGTGTCGACCAGCGGCAGTCCGGCCTCGCCGGCCTCGAGCTGGGCGGCCCGGCTGGCGCGCGGCGCACCGGGGTTGAGCACCAGCTGCAGCTTGCTCTGCAGCTCACCGGCGCCGGGGGCGGCCGTGCGCACGCCGACCGAAATGGGCGCGGCGACAGCCGGAACCGCCGCCGCCACACCGCCGGTGAACAGCGCCGAGGCTAGGGCGAGGGCCACCAGAGCACGGGACTTGATCTTGATCATGGGCATATCCAATCGTTCGTGGTACGGGTGTGCCAGACCCGACCCGTCCGTTTCGGACGGCTGGCACCACCGACCAATATAAGGTAAGCCTATGCAAAGATAGGAGACGCTTACTCGGTCGCCGAGTATGCAGAACGGAGAACCAGTGGAAACGCTTCTCGTGGTCGGTGCGGGTCCGAAGGCCATGGCCGTCGCGGCGAAGGCGCGGGTGCTGCGGGAGCTGGGCCTGCCGTCGCCGCGGGTCGTGGTGGTGGAATCGCATGCGGTGGGCGGTAATTGGCTGCCGAGCGGCGGCTGGACCGACGGTCAGCACCGGCTCGGAACCAGCCCGGAGAAGGATGTCGGTTTTCCGTATCACTCCACCTGGGCGCGCGGTCGCAACCGTGACATAGATCGCGCCATGACGGCGTTCGCATGGACCTCCTTCCTCATCGAGCACGGCACCTATGCCGAGTGGATCGACCGCGGTCGGCCGAATCCACATCACCACGTGTGGGCCAAATATCTGCAGTGGGTCGCGCGCAAGGCCGAGGTCGAACTGGTGATCGGCACCGTGCGGCGGGTGCGCGCGGCCGCGGCGGGCTGGCTGGTGTCGGTCGCCGACGCCGCGGGGGCCGAGCGCGATATCGCGGCCGACGGCCTGATGATCACCGGGCCGGGCGACAGCCGCCGGGCCCTGGCCGGACATCCGAAGGTGTTGAGCATTGCCGATTTCTGGGATCTGGCGGGCAAGCGGCGGCTGCCCCCGTCCTCGCGGGCGGCGGTGATCGGCGGCGGTGAGACCGCCGGTTCGGCCGTGGACGAACTCGTGCGCCACGACGTGCTGACGGTTTCGGTGATCTCACCCGCGGCCACCATCTACACCCGCGGTGAAAGCTATTTCGAGAACGCGCTGTACAGCGATCCGGCCAAATGGCGCGCGCTGAGCCTGCAGGAGCGCCGCGACGTCATCCGCCGCACCGATCGCGGCGTGTTCTCGGTGCGGGTGCAGGAAAACGTGCTGGGGGACAACCGAGTTCACCATCTGCAGGGCCGGGTGGTGCGGGTGGTCGAACAGGGCGACGGGGTGGCGCTCACGCTGCGCAATGCGCTGCGCCCGGATCAGGTGCACGCCTTCGATCTGGTGATCGATGCCACCGGCGGGCAGCCGCTGTGGTTCCTCGACCTGTTCGACACCGATGCGGTGGATCTGGTCGAGCTGGCCGTGGGCGGGCCGATCACCCAGGAGCGGCTCGAGGCCGCGATCGGTCACGATCTGGCGGTCGGTGGGCTGGGGGCCAAGCTGTACCTGCCGAATCTGGCGGGTGTGGCGCAGGGCCCGGGTTTCCCGAATCTCAGCTGCCTGGGCGAACTTTCGGACCGGGTGCTGGGCGGCGGGTCGGCCGCCGCGGGGGCGCGGGTGCATGCCGCACACCGCCCCGTACCCATGCTCGGCAAACAGTAGGCTAGGCTAGCCTTAGTTCTCGAGAATGATGAGGTTCGGTTCATGCGTATCGTGTCGTTCGGTTACCAGACCTGGGGCCGCAGGACCCTGCAGGCTCTGATCGATTCCGGTCATCAGGTGGTGCTGTCGGTCACCCATCCCGACAGCTCCGACTCCTACAAGGGGATCTGGTCCGATTCGGTCGCGGAACTCGCTCGGGAGCACGGTATTCCGGTGCATCTGACCGAGCGGGCCGACGCCGAGACCATCGATCTGGTCAAGCGGGCCGAGCCCGACCTCATCGTGGTGAACAGCTGGTACACCTGGATGCCGCCCGAGCTGTACAACCTGCCGCCGCACGGCACGCTGAACCTGCACGATTCGCTGCTGCCCAAGTTCACCGGCTTCTCACCGGTGCTGTGGGCGCTGATCAGCGGCGAATCCGAATTCGGGCTCACCATTCACCGGATGGACGACGGGCTGGACACCGGCGACATCCTCGTGCAGCGCTCGCTGCCCATCGGACCGACGGCGACCGGCACCGAACTGGTGCTGGCGGGTATGGACCTCATCCCCGGTGCGCTGCAGGAGGCGCTGGACGCGATCGAATCCGGCAATCCCGTGTGGCGGCCGCAGAACAAGGCCGAGCGCACCTACTTCCACAAGCGCTCCGAGCGCGACAGCAAACTCGACTGGCATTGGGCGGCAGCCGATCTCGAGCGGCTGGTGCGCGCGCTGTCGGACCCCTATCCGCCCGCGTTCTCCTACTATCGGGGCGAGAAGGTCGAGGTCCTGAAGGCGACGGTGTCCGAGGCCCGCTACGGCGGAACGCCCGGCCGGGTGATCGTGCAGGAGGGCGGCGGCGCCGTGGTCTGCGGCCCGGACGCGCATCGCGGCGGCAATCACGGCCTGTTGATCACCCGCGTGCGCACCGCGGACGGGCAGGAGCGCGACGCGGCCGAATTCTTCCGCCGCGGCGGCTATCTCACCGACGCTCCCGCATAGCATGAGACGCCTCTCGGCGGGGCAGCGCCGCATCTGGTTCCTGCAGACCCGCGACGCTCAGGACATCACCCTCAACACCTGCGCGGTCTATCGGCTGACCGGCGCGCTCGATGCCGGGCGGCTGCGTGCGTCGGTCGAGGCCGTGGCCGCCCGGCACGAGATCCTGCGCGCCACTTACGGATCCGATGCCGACGGGGTGCCGTACGAGGTCGTGCGGTCGGATGCGGGACCGGCGTGGCAGGAACTGGACCTGTCGGAGTTGCCCGAGCCGAGCCGGGCGCTGCGGACCGAGGTGCGGATCCGCCGGGCGGCCGCGCGGCCGTTCGACCTGAGCGCGGAGACTCCGCTGCGCTGCCTGCTGATTCGCACGGGCGCGGCGGAATTCGTCTTCGTGATCGTGGTGCATGCCATCGGCTGGGACGATCGGTCGTGGGCGCTGTTCTGCGCCGAGGTGAGTGACGGATACAACGGTCGCGGCCTGCCGCCCGTGGTGGCGCGGCCGGATGATTCCGAAACCGACTGTGCCGCAGAGGAGTACGGGGCCGAGTACTGGCGTGGTGCGCTGCGTCCATTGCCACAGCCGTTGGAGCTGCCGGGCCGGACGCTGTCCGCCGTCCCCCGAGCCGAGCGCGCCCAGCGCGCACTGCCCGCGGAAGCGATCGCCCGCGTCGAGGAATTCGCCCGCGCCCGGGGGGTCACCCCGTTCGCGGTGTTGCTCGCCGCCTACGATGTGCTGATCCACCGGTACACCGCCGCAACGGATTTCCTGGTAGCGGTGCCCACCACCGTGAGTGCCGGTGACCGCGCGGGCATCGGCTACTTCGGCAACACCCTGCTGCTGCGGGCCACACTGCGTCCCGGTGACACCTTCGCCAGCCGCACCGCCGCGGCGCACGAGACCCTCACCGCCGCCCGCGCCCACCGCGACGTCGGGATCGATCGGGTGGTCCGCGCGATCAATCCGGAGCGCGGCGGCGGCCGTGACGGACTCGAACAGCTCGTGCGCACGGAATTCGCTGTGCGCGAGGGTATTCCCCGCTTCACCCTCGACGGTCTCACCGCCGACCGGCTGGAGTTCGGCAGCCCCGACGCGCGCATCCCGTTGGCCGTCACCGTGCTGCTGGAGCCCGGTGCGGCGCGGGTGGAGGCCGAGTACCGCGCCGATCTGCTGCAGCACGATATCGTCGACCAACTGCTGGGCCACTATGTCCGGCTGCTCGACAGCGCCCTGGCCGAACCGGATCGGCACATCGGCGATCTCGATCTGTTCGGCGCGCACGACCGCGCCGGACAGCTGGAACGCTCGCACGGCGAACTGGTCTCGAGCGCACCCACTACGCTCGTCGACCTGTTCGAGCGCCGGGTGGCCGCGACCCCGGGCGCGACGGCCCTGATCGCGGCCCGCGACGGCGGTGACCTCGAACTCGACTACGCCGCCCTGGACCGCCGGGCCAATCGCCTGGCGCACTGGCTGATCGGGCAGGGCGTCGGCAGCGAGGACATCGTGGGGCTGCGGCTGGCCACGTCGGTGGAGTTCGTGATCGCGGTGCTGGCCGTGCTGAAGGCCGGTGCGGCCTATCTGCCGATCGACCCGCACTATCCGGAGGAGCGCATCGAGTTCCTCGTCGCCGACGCTCGGCCCCGAATCGTGCTGGGAGGCAACGAATTCGAGGCCGCCGAACAGGCGGCGAGCGGACTGCCCGCGCACGCCCCGGCCGATGCCGAGCGGGTGCGGCCGCTGCGGCCGGACAATCTCGCCTACGTCATCTACACCTCCGGATCCACCGGAACGCCCAAGGGTGTGCCGGTTTCGCATGCCGCCATCGCCGACCATCTGCAGGGGTTCTGCGCGCAGTGGGAGATGACCGCACGCGACCGGCTGCTGCAATCGTCGTCGGTGAGCTTCGACGCCTCCCTGCTCGACATCTTCGTCACGCTGACTCTCGGTGCCTGCCTGGTGGTTCCGAAGCCTGGCGCGTTCACCGACCTGCCGTACGTCACCGAGCTGATCGCCCGCTGCGGGGTCACGGTCCTGCACCTGGTGCCCTCGACGCTGAGCACCCTGCTGCTGCTGCCCGAGGTGAAGCAGTGGCGCGCGCTGCGCTATGTGCCGGTGGGTGGGGAGGCGCTGCACGGGGAGGTCGCCGACCGCTTCGCCGGTGTCTTCGACGCCGAACTGCGCAACCACTACGGCCCCACCGAGGCGGTCGTCTCGGCCACCCACCTCGCGGTCGAGGGTCCGCAGGGCACCGGGATCGTGCCGATCGGACGACCGAACCGCAATGTGTACGCCTATCTGCTGGACGAGCGGCTGCAACTGGTGCCGACCGGGGTGGTCGGCGAAATCTACTTGGGCGGACCGCAATTGGCCCGTGGCTATCTCGACCGCCCCGGGGCGACCGCGGAACGATTCGTGGCCGACCCGTTCGCGGCGGCCCAGGGCGCCCCGGCCGGTTCGCGGCTGTACCGCACCGGCGATCTGGCCCGCCGTAACACCGCCGGGGAGCTGGAATTCCTCGGCCGCGCGGACGAACAGGTGAAGGTCCGGGGCTACCGCATCGAACTCGGTGAGGTGGAGGCGGCGATCGCGAGCCATCCGAGCGTCGGGCACTGCGTCGCGACGGCCGTGCCGGACCGGGCCGTCGGAACCCTGCTGGCCGCGTATGTCGTGCCCGCGGCCGCCGACGTCGATATCGACGAGGTACGGGCCCATGCGGCGGCGACCCTGCCGGAGTACATGGTCCCCGCCGCCTTCGCGGTGATCGAGGAGATCCCGCTCACCGAGCACGGCAAACTCGATCGGCGCACGCTGCCCGAACCGGTTCGCACGAGCGTCGAGCTCTATCGAGAACCCGCCACGGCCACCGAGATCCGGCTCACCGAGGTATTCGGTGACCTGTTCGGCCGGGACCGGGTCGGCGCGGACGACTCGTTCTTCGACCTGGGCGGGCACTCGCTGCTGGCCACCCGGCTGCTCGCCCGCATCCGCGCGGAATTCGGCGTCGAGATCGCCGTGCGGGTGCTGTTCGACAATCCGACCGTGGCGGGCCTGGCGGCCCTGGTGGAGGCCGCCACCGCCCGCCGCGCACCGATCGGAGTGGAGCGATGACCCGCGTGCTCATCCGAATGCCGAGCGAGATCCGGCGGCGGCTGGTGGACGAATGGGCCAGCGGCGTCGAACCGTCGGATGTGCTCGGCGTACCGGCCCTGATCCGACGCGCCCGCATGGTGCCGCCGGGCCGGGTGGCGCTGCGGTACGACGAACGCACCCTCGACTACGGCGAGCTTTTCGCCCGGGTCGACCGGCTGCGGGGGAGGCGGATGAGATCGGCCGTCGCCGATCCGCTCGACGCACTCGTCCGGGTGCTGACGACCCTTGAGGCCGACGGCGCGGTCGCGGTCCGGCCGCGCGGCCATGGCGCCGACACCCTGCTGTTGCGCGAGGCCGTCCTGGCCGCGGCGGTCGCCGACCGGCGCGCGGTCGCCTCCGAATGCCGCCGCCGCACCACCGATCCCGCCTTCGGATCCGCCGATATCCGGCTCGTGGCCACGGCGGCCGACAGCGTGGCGACGGTGGCGGAGCTGCTGGCCGCGCTCGCCGACGGCGCGGCCCTGATCGTCCCGACCGCGGCGCAGTGCGGGGACCCGGCCGCTCTCGCCGAGCTGATCGCCACGCGAGCGGTGACCCATATCGTCGCCGACGCCGCGATGGTTGCCGAAATATCCACGGACACTTCACTTCCCACCATGCTGCGCTGGGACGTGACCGGAACCGCCTGCCCACCGGAACTTTCCGAACGGCTGCGTGCGCTGTCCCCGGTGGCCGTCGCGAGTTTCGGCTACGCCGTACCGGAATACGCCGGCGTGGTGACCCGCGGTCCACTCGACGGCACCGGACGCACCCGGCCGATTCCGGGCGCGCGGGTACTCGTCCTGGACGAACACTGGCGACCGGTCCCGCCCGGCGTCGTCGGCGACGTGTACGCGGGCGGAGTCGCACTGCTGGAACCCGAAGACACCGAGACGTTTTCGTGGCACTTCATCGCCGATCCCTTTCCACCCGAGGGTGCGGCGGGCGCCCGGCTGGTGCGGACCGGCGATCGGGCGCGCTGGACCGAGGACGGTCGGCTCGTCTTCGAAGCGCAGCGTGCGGCACCTCACCTTCGGACGATAATTAGCTTAGCCTAAGCTACGATCCTCGAGGGTCCGGGCATTCGGACGGACCGCGATGGGCAAGGAGCTGACGGAATGAAACCGGATCGAACGGTCGCGAGGCGGCCCCTCGGAGACCGGGTGCGGACCGCGCTGCTGCGGCTGGGTGTGGTCGCGGTGGCACTGGGGCTCACACTGACCGCGACGGGTTGCGGTTCGGGGGGCTCCGAATCCGGCTCCTCCGACGCGGTCACCATCACCCACACCATGGGCGAGGCCGTCATCGAGGGAACGCCCCAGCGGGTGGTCACCATCGGCACGCAGTGGCTGGATGCCGCGGTGGCACTGGGCATTACGCCCGTCGGCTATCTGGTGCCCGGCGGCGCGGCCAATGTGACGGTGCCCTGGCTGCCCGACACGCTGAAGCAGCAGTCGAAGGCCCTGACCGCGGGCGGTGATCTGGTCGAGCAGATCGCCGCGCTCAACCCGGATCTCATCGTGGCCCCCGGTTTCATGATGGACAAGGCCATGTACGACAAGCTGTCCAAGCTCGCGCCGACCATCGGGCCGCTGACCAGCGCGCAGGTCGATCCGTGGGAGGACCAGATGGCCACCCTCGGCAAGGCTTTGCGCAAGCGGGCCGAGGCCGACAAGGTCGTCGCCGATGTGCACGGCAAGATCGACGCCGCGGCCGCGCGGCATCCGGGACTGCGCGGCAAGACCTTCCTCACCTGCATGTTGACCACGCCGAGTCAGCTGATGGTGCTGGCCGATCCGAAGGACGGTTCGGCGCGGCTGTTCACCCGGATGGGAATGACGATGCCGGAACAGCTGGTGCGCCAGGCCCCCAGCGGCGGCCGGTTGGCGCTGTCGCCGGAGCGCCTGACCGACCTGACCGCCGACCTGCTGGTATGCGCCGCCGCGCCCGGCCTGGATGCGAAGTTCAAGCAGCTGCCCGGATATGCGGAGCTGCCGTCGGTGCGCCAGGGCGGCATCGCCTTCGTCGACATGATCACGATCAACGCCATCAATCTGCCGACCGCGCTGTCGCTGCCGTACGTGCTCGACAAGCTCGAGCCGACGCTGGCGAACGTCGGAAAGTGAGAGGTACCGCCATGTCCGATTCGCTCGCTGACACCGCCTCCGCATCGCGCGGTGGCCGCGGCATCCCACTGTCGCTGTCCCAGCAGGCCGCCCTGCTGCCGGAACGGATGCGCCGCACCCCGGCCGTGAACCTGTTCGTGGCGCTGGAGATCGTCGGCGGCCTCGATGCCGAGCGGCTGGACCGCGCGGCGGGGGCGGTGCTGGCCCGGCACGAGATCCTGCGGACGGTATATCCCGACGATCGCCGAATTCCCTACCAGCGCACGGTGGATGCCCCCGACTCGGTACTCGAATCGGTCGAGACGGCCGACCTGGACGGCGACCTGCGCGCCGATGCCGGACACCGCTTCGACCTGGTGCGCGAGCTGCCGCTGCGAATGCGGTTGTACCGCCTGCCCGATCGCGATGTGCTCACGCTCGCCGTGCATCCGGTCGCCGCCGACGATCGCAGCCTCGAGCTGCTGCTCGCCGAGCTGTTCGCGACCTACGGCGGGGAAACGGTTCCCGCGGCGCAGCAGTACCGCACCTTCGCCGCCGCGCAGCTGAAGGCGCTGGCGGCCGACGCATCCGCGGACCCGGACCTGGCCTACTGGCTGCGGCAGCTGACCGAGCTGCCCGAGCGGGCGACGGTGGCCGCCGCCGACGCGCTGGCCGAATCCGCGCCGAGCGCTCCTCGCAGCTTCCAGATTCCCTCGGATGTGCTTGGCGCGCTCGCCGCCGAGGCGGAACCGGTCGTCGTCGCGGTGCTGGCCCGGGCGCTGTCGGAGGCCGGGCTGGGGGAGGAGGTCGCGATCGGCATCACCGCTGCGGGCCGCGCCCCCGGTGCGGAGGCCGCCCTGGGCAACTTCGCCAATTACCTTGTGCTGCGCACCCGTCCGGCGGATGAGCGCACGCCGCGCGAGCTGATCGCCGACACCACGCGACTGGTCGCCGAGGCGCGGTCGCATGCGGGCGCTCGGATCGAACGGCTCACCCACGAACTGCGCGGTGCCGCCGCCGTCGCCACCGGTGCGCCGTTCCAGGCGCTGGTCACCGTGCGCCCGGTGCTGTCGGTGGCCGGGCGGACCGTGCGCGAACTCGCGCGCCGGGTGGCCCGGCCGCACGGCGTCGACATCGTGGTGGACATCAGCGGGGAGGACGCCGCCACCGTGCGCGTCGACTTCTCCGATGCCCTCGCCGGACGTCCCGAGGGCGAGGAATTCGCAAGCCTGCTGCAACGGCTCTGCGCGAACTGGGCCGCCGCCCCCGATCTCTCGCTGGCCCAGCAGGCCGACGCCGTGGCGCCGCACCTGTTCGAGCGGGAGGATCCGGAGCAGTTCGGCGCGACCGGCCTCGGCGGCCCACCGCGCACCGATGCCGAGCGGGCGCTGGCGGCGGCCATTCGGCAGATCCTCGAACTCGACGAGGACGATCCGGTCGGACGGGCGGACACCTTCTTCTCCCTCGGCGGGGACAGCATCGGCGCGCTGAAGCTGGTGACGCTGCTCGCCGAGCAGGGCTACGCGCTGGATGTGCAGAAGGTGTTCGAGTATCCGGCGATTCACGAACTCGCCGAACAGCTTTCGGCGGCGGAACCGGCCGCGGCGCAGCCGGCGGCCCCCGAGGTGGCCCCGATGAGCGCGTCGGGCCTGGACCCGGCCGCGCTGGCGGCACTCGGCCGAAAGTTCGCCGACCGGTGAGCGTCGAAATCCTCGACGTCGTCGCGCTGTCCCCGCTGCAGCGGGGGCTGTACTCGGTGAGCTCGATATCCAGCGGTGTCGACCCGTACCTGGTGACCTTCGCCGCGCGCATCGAGAATCTGACCGACCTGGCCGCGCTGCGGCGGGCGTTCGGTCGATTGCTGGAGCGGTACCCGCATCTCGGCGGTGCGGTGCTGGCCGAGGACGTGCCGCATCCGGTGCTCGTCATCACCTCGGCAGGGGAGATCGGCTGGCGCGAGGTGGATCTGCGCGCCGCCGCCGATCCGGACGAAGCCGCGCGGCAACTGTACTGGGACGAGGCGCGGCGGCGGTTGGACCTCGAGCGCGGCCCGCTGTTTCGGGTGGTCTCCGCGCGGGTGGGCGAGACCGCTTACGAATTGATCTGCACCGCACACCATATCGTCGTCGACGGCTGGTCGATCCCGCTGCTGTTCGCCGATCTGATCGCCCTGCACCGCGGGGACGGCGACACGCTGGCGCCCGCGCCGCCGCTGCGCGTGCACGCGGCGTGGCTGGCGAGCCGGAACACCGAGGAGTCGAGACGGGCCTGGGCGGCCGCCCTGGCCGGGCTCGCCCCGATGCCGATGATCGGGCCGCCCGCCCCGGCCGACATCGATCTGCCCGTCGTGGGCGAGGCGCGGCTGGACCCGCGGGCGACGGCCGCGCTGCAGTCCTGGGCGCGCGGTCGCGGGCTGACCCTGAACACCGTGCTCCAAATGGCCTGGGCCCGTATTCTTGCCGGCCTCACCGGCCGCGACGATGTGGTCTTCGGACAGACCACCTCCGGCCGGGACGCGTCGCTGCCCGAGGCCGAACGCCTGGTGGGGGCGCTGGTCACCACGATCCCGGTGCGCGTGGTGGTGGACGAGCGCGATCCGGCCAGCGCGGGTGCGCGACTGCAGCGCGAGGTGGCGCAGCTGCGCGCCCACGAATATCTCGGCATCGCCGAGATCACCCGGGTCGCGGGTGCGGGCCAATTGTTCGACACGCTGCTGGTTTTCGAGAACTCCCCGATCGGAAGCGTGACCGCCGAGATGCCGATGGGCGGCGGGGCCAGCCTGCGGCCGCGTCGGGTCGATTCGCCGAGCCACTATCCGCTCGCGGTGGTGCCGGTGGTCGAGCAGGGCGAACTCATCTGCCGCGTCGAGACCCGGCCGGACCTGGTGGCGATCTTCGATCCGGACCGCATGGCGCGCCGGGTGCTCGCGGTCGCCCAGCGCATCGTCGCGGCGCGGCGCTGCTGCGAGGTGGACATCCTGCTCGACGACGAGCCCGCGATACTGGCGGATCCGCAAGGGCGGGAAGCGATTACGGCCCGGTCGGTGCCGCAGGTGCTGCTGGAGGCGGCGGCCCGGACCGCCGACCGGACGGCGGTCGTCGACGCGATCGGGCGGCAGAGTTTCGAGGAATTCGGCCTGGCCGTGCGGACGTTGGCCGCGGAACTGCGGACGGCCGGTGTGCGGCCCGGTGACGCCGTGGCGGTCCTGCTGCCGCGTGACCGGCGAGTCCTGCACGCGCCCTTCGCGATCGGTCATGCCGGGGCGCTGTGTGTGCACGTGGACCCGGCGACGCCCGCCGATCGGGTGGCCTACATGCTCACCACCGCCGGGGCGCGCATCGTCCTGGCCGACGCGGGGCAGGCCGATGTCCTCGGCGAGGTCCGTGCCCAGGGTGTCGACTGCGTGCATGCGATTCCGGCCGATGACGGGCGGTTGCGGTTCGCGCAGCCGCTCGAATCCGAACCCGCCGATGTCGCGGCACAGCCGAATCCGCAGGCACCGTTCTATGTCGTCTTCACCTCCGGCACCACCGGTCGCCCCAAAGGCGTTGCCGTATCGCACGGTGCGCTGCTCAACCACTGGGCCAATCACGAGCGGCGGTTCTTCGCGCCCACCTCGGCGGCGCTCGGGCGGCAGCTGCGGATCGGGCACGGGTGGTCGACCGGCTTCGATGCCGCCTGGCAGCCGACGGCGGCGCTGCTGAGCGGGCACACGGTGGTGCTGCTGGGCGACGAGGTGCGCACCGATGCCGAGCGGATCGTGGCCGCGATCGCCGAATACGGCATCGATATCTTCGACACCTCGCCGTCGATGCTGAATCGGCTGATCGCCGCGGGTCTATTCCAGCGGCAGGACGGCGTCGAGCGGTGCCCGCTGGCGGTATTGGCGCTGGGCGGCGAGGCGATCGTCCCGGACACCTGGCGGCGGCTGCAGGGCCTGCCGACCACCCGCGTCGTCAACTTCTACGGTCCGACGGAGACGACCGTCGAGGCGCTGATGGCCGATGTCCACGACCACCCCGCCCCGACCATCGGTCGACCGTTCGACAAGATGCGCGCCGAGGTGCTCGATCACCGGCTGCGACCGGTTCCGGCGGGCGGTCAGGGTGAGCTGTATCTGTCCGGACCGCAGCTGGCGCTCGGCTATCTGGGCAGGCCCGGGACCACGGCCGCAGCCTTCGTGGCGGGGCCGGGCGGACGGCGCTATCGCACCGGGGATCTGGTGCGGCGCAACGCGGACGGCACCGTGGCCTACGAGGGTCGCATCGACGATCAGGTCAAGATCAACGGCTATCGGGTGGAGCCCGACGAGGTGACCGTCGTGCTGCGCGGACTCGACGGCGTGCGGCACGCCGCGGCGCTGGCGTTCACCGAGAACGGCCGCACCCGGTTGGGCGCGCTGGTCGTCGCCGATCGCCCGCCGGCGTGGATCCGCTCGGAGCTGGCCCGGCGGTTGCCGCGGTTCCTGGTGCCGACGCGCATCGCGCAGGTCGACGAGATTCCGTTGAACCGCAACGACAAACTCGATGTGCACGCCGCCGCCGCACTGCTGGCCCGTCCGGTCGAGACCACCGCGGCGGAGCCGGAGACCGATACCGAGCGGGCCCTGCTCGCGGTGGTCGAGGCCGTCGGCGGCGGCCGGGTCGGAATTCTCGACAGCCTGACCGATCTGGGCATCGACAGCATCGGCGTCATCGATCTGGTGTCGCGGCTGCGCGGCGCGGGGTATCGGGTGGCGGCCGGTGACGTGCTCGCCGCCGCGGATCTGCGGGATCTGGCTCGTCTGCTGGCCGAGTCGGATGCGGCTGCCGACGAGCCCGCGGCCGAGCTCGTGCCCGCGGGCACGGTGCTCGCGCTGACCGATCTGGCGCGGGAGATCGTCGCCGACGGTGATTACCGGTATCTCGCCCAGTCCCAGGCGATTTCGCTGCCGCCGGAGGTATCCGCGAGCGAGATCGTGGACCGGTTGGAGGCGCTCGCCACCGCCCATCCGACGCTGCGATCGCGGTTGGGAATCGACGACGCCGGGACGCCGGTGCTGATCGTGGGCGAGCGGTCGAGTGCGAGCGAACTGCTCGTCACCGCCGACGACTCCCGCGATGCCGCGGCCTGGCTGGCCGATACGGTCGAACGCCTGGACCCCGAATCCGGCCGAATGATCGCCGCGACCGTGCTGGACGGCCCGAATCCGCGCCTGCTGTTGTCGATTCACCATCTGGCTGTCGACGTCGTCTCCTGGCTGATCCTGCTGGACGATCTGCGCCGCCTGGAGCAGGGGCAGCCCCCGCTCAACGAAACACCGGTCGGCACACCACCACCCGCCACTGATTCCGGTCGCCCGCCGACGCTGGGCCGCCCGATTCGCGGGCGGCTCACCGACCCGGCCGCCGATCGGGCGGGCAAGGCGATTGCGCGCCGCGTCGAACTCGGAGCCGACCACACCGAGCGGCTGCTCGCCGCCTGCGCGGAATCCGGTGTGCGGCTGGAGGACGCGCTGCTGCTGGCCTGCGCGCACGTCGTGGCCGACACCGCCGACGCGGACGGCCGCATCCCGGTGACCCGCGAGTCGCACGGGCGGGCCGAGCGCGACGCGGACACCCGTCGGGTGGGCTGGTTCACCGTGGAGGAGACGGTGCTGGTGCCCACGGCCGCGATCGCGGACTGGGCCCCCAGCGCGGGCCGCCCGCCGGTCACGGACCGAACACTGCACGCGCGCGGCCAGATTCGCCTGAACCACCTGGGCCGATTCGATCTGCTGCGCCTCGAGGCGGGCCCGTGGTCGCCGGTGCCCCTGTCGGAGTTCACCTCCGAATTCGGGGTGGCGGCGCATCCAGAGCTGCCGCTGCGCTTCACGATCGATGTCAATACCGCCGTGGTGCCGCGGGATTCGCGGCCGCGGCTGGTCGCCCAGTTCGATGTCAACTCGGCGGTCCTCGACGAGGCCGAGGTGCGCACCCGCACCGATCGGTGGTTGACCGCACTGTCCGGATTCGCCGAGGGGCGAGCGGAATTGGGAGGGAAGAACTCGTGACTCAGGTGCTGGAGCCGGACCGGGCGGCGGTGAAACGGCAGCGCAAGGCCGACGCCGCGGCGCGCAAACAGATCCTGGCCCCGGTCAACGGGACCCTGTCGCTGGCGAGCCTGGTGATCGTGCTCGCCTCGGTCTGCGGCGTCGTCCCGTTCATCCTGATCATCGAGGCGTGCCGGGAACTGCTGGCCACCCCGATCGACTCCGGCCGGGTGTGGCGGCTGGTGCTCGCCGCGATCGCGGTGCTGGTGCTGCGCGGCCTGTTGCAGGCCGGTGCGCTGGTGTGGACCCACCTGGTGGACGCGCGCTTCCAGCTGACCCTGCGCCAGCTCCTGGCGGCCAAGCTGACCCGGGTGCCGCTGGGCTGGTTCACCGAGCGCAGCTCCGGTGAGGTGAAGAAATTACTGCAGGACGATATCGAGGCGCTGCACTATCTGGTGGCCCACGCCCGGCTGGAATTCGTCGGCGCGGTGACCGTCCAGGCGGTCGCGCTGATCTATCTGTTCACCGTCGACTGGCGGCTCACCCTGGTGCTGCTGGTGCCCCTGCTCCTCTACACCCGGGCGCTGGCCGCCATGATGAGCCCGGCCCATGCCGAGCGGCTGAAGCTGTTCGAGGGCTCCGAACGCGAGATCGAGCAGTCCACGATCGAATTCGTCGACGGCATTCAGGTGGTGCGCGCGTTCGGCCAGGCCCGCAAGGCGCACAACGTCTTCCAGGAGGCGGTGGACCGGACGGCGGCGAATCTGCTGGCCTGGAAGACGCCGATGACGCGGTTGCAGTCGGCCGCCGAGATCCTGCTGACCCCGGTGTTCCTGATGCTGGTGGTCGTGGTGGCCGGGCTCGGCTTCGTCGAACTCGGCTGGAGCGAGCCCCTGGACATCCTGCCGTTCCTGCTGCTCGGCATCGGACTGGGCAGCGCGTTGCTGGGCATCGGTTACGGTGGACAGGCCCTGCGCGAGGGCGCCGCCGCCGCACTGCGACTGCACGACCTACAGCAGACGCCCGAATTGATCGCGCCGACAAGCGAAATCGCGTCCGCTCCGATTCCCCGGGCCGGGGTGGCGGTGCGTTTCGAACGGGTCGGCTTCGGCTATCGCGAGGACCGCATGGTGCTGCGCGATATCGATATCGAACTCGCGCCCGGCACCATCACCGCGCTGGTCGGGCCGAGCGGATCGGGTAAGTCGACGCTGGCCCGACTGCTGCCGCGCTTCTACGACGTGAGCTCCGGGCGGATCACCCTGGGCGGGCGGGATCTGCGCGAGCTGTCCACCGAGGAGCTCTATCGCACGGTCGGATTCGTTCTGCAGGACGTGCGGATGATCCGCGGCAGCATTCGCGAGAACATCTGCCTGGCCCGCCCGGACGCCGACGACGCGGCCGTGGAACGGGCCGCGCGCGCCGCGCAGATCCACGACCGCGTCCTGGCGCTGCCCCGCGGCTACGACTCCGAGATCGGGGCCGACGCGGTGCTCTCCGGCGGTGAGGCGCAGCGGCTTTCGATCGCCCGCACCCTGCTGGCCGACACCCCGGTGCTGGTGCTCGACGAGGCGACCGCCTTCGCCGATCCGGAATCCGAGGCCGCCGTGCAGGACGCGCTCGCGACGCTGGTGGCCGACCGGACGGTGCTGGTGATCGCGCATCGGCTGCACACGATCACCGGCGTCGATCAGATCCTGGTACTCGACGACGGGGTGGTGACCGAGCGCGGCGACCACGCCACCCTGGTCCGCGCGGGCGGTCTCTACCAGCGGCTGTGGGAGATGAACGAGGCGTCCGTGAGGGAGATGCGGTGATCACCAAGGTTTTTGCGCTCGTCCCGGCCGAACTGCGTGGGCGGGTGCCGCGGTATTTCGCGCTGATCGGCGCGCAGGCGCTGGGCCAGATCGCGGCGTATCTGCTGCTGATTCCGCTGCTGGGCGCGCTGTTCGACGGTGACACCGGTCGCGCCTGGAAGTGGGCGGGGTGGATGGCGGTCGCGGTGGCGGTGGCCTCGGCGCTGTCGTATGTGCAGTCGATGACCGGCCTGCGCATCGGGGTCGGCATGCTGCGCGGCGCGCAGACCCGCCTCGGCGATCATCTGAGCACCCTGCCGCTGGGCTGGTTCGCCACCGCCGACGCCGGATCGGTCTCTCGGATCATCGTCGGCGGCGTGCGGGAAATCCTCGGTGTCGTCTCCTATCTGGTGGCCCCGGTGCTCACCGCGGTGCTGGTGCCGATCGGCGTCGCGGCCGGGGTGGCCTTCGTCGACTGGCGGGTCGCGCTGACCATGGTGCTCTCCCTGCCGGTGCTGCTGCTGGTGAGCCGGTGGGCGAACAACAGCTATTCGCGCTCCAATCGCGAACTGCACGAGGCCGCCGCCGAGGCCAATGCCCGGGTGATCGAATTCGCCCAGGCCCAGCCGGTGCTGCGGGCCTTCGGCGCGGTGGGCGAGGGGAACCGCAAGCTGTCGCAGGCGTTGCGCGGGCAGCAGCGGGCCGCTACCGGGCTGATCTTCGCGAGTGTGCCGGGGCTGATGGTCTTCGCGCTGCTGGTGCAGGCCGTCTTCCTGCTCCTGGTCTCGGTGGTGGTGGCGCGCGGCACCGAGGGCGGGCTGTCGGTGCCCGCCGCCATCGCGTTGATCGCGGTGAGCTCCCGGTTCATCGAACCGATCAATCGCGCGGCCCAGCTCAGCAATGCCCTGCGCAGTGCGGCCGACGCCGCCGATCGCATCCTCGAATTCCTCGCCGTCCGCGGTCTGCCCGAAGCGACCGCGGCGGTCGAGCCGGGCGCGCCCGCCATCGAGTTCACCGAGGTCGAATTCGGTTATCGCGACGGGGAGAAGACCATTGCCGGGGTGTCCTTCACGGTGCCCGGCGGCACCACGACGGCGATCGTCGGCCCCTCCGGCGGCGGCAAGACGACGCTGCTGCGGCTGGCGGCGCGCTTCTACGATGTCGATGCCGGGTCGATCACCGTCGGCGGGCACGACGTCCGCGCGCAGCCGTCGGAAACGCTGCTGCGCCAGGTCTCCCCGGTCTTTCAGGACGTGTACCTGTTCAACCGGACCATCGCGGAGAACATCCGCATCGGTCGCCCCGACGCGACCGACGAGCAGGTCCGCCGCGCCGCCGAGACCGCCCGCGTCGACGAGATCGTCGAGCGCCTGCCCGACGGCTGGGACTCGCTCGTCGGCGAGGGCGGCGCCGCGCTGTCCGGCGGTGAGCGCCAGCGGGTCTCGATCGCGCGGGCCCTGCTCAAGGACGCCCCGATCGTGCTGCTGGACGAGGCGACCAGTGCGCTGGATCCGCACAGCGAGGCCGTCGTGGTCCGCGGTATCCACGAACTCACCCGCGGCAAGACCGTTGTGGTCGTGGCGCATCGGCTGGCCACCATCCAGCACGCCGATCAGATCCTGTTCGTCGAGGGCGGCCGAATCGCCGAACGCGGTACGCACGCCGGACTTCTCGATCGCGGCGGCCGCTACGCCGAATTCTGGAAGGAACGCTCCCGTGCGAGCGGGTGGCATTTGGCCGACACATAACGGCTGATCTTGTTAGGTTAGCCATACCACAGTTGTGTATTCCGCGGCGGCCGCTGCGTTACTATTCTCAAAGGTTAGGCAAGCCTAGCCTTTGTGAGTAATAGGCTGGATTTTCGGCCGGTGAGGAGTCTGATGCTCGGCAAGGCTGACGTTCGCGACATCGTGGCGGCGGAGCTGGGAATGCACCCGGAATCGATCGGCTACGGCGACGATCTGGTGAGCCTGGGCATGCACTCCATGAAGCTGATGCGGCTCGCGGCCCGCTGGCGCAAACAGGGTCATGAGGTGCGCAGCTCCGAACTGGCCCTGCGGCCGACCATCGACGACTGGGCGGAACTGCTGGCCAGCGGCCGCGTCGAGCCCGAGCGGCCCGCCGCCGCGCCGGTCGCGGCCGCCGAGGCCGACACCGACGAATTCGCCCTGGCCACAATGCAGCACGCGTACTGGGTCGGGCGTCGGCAGGATCAGCGGCTCGGCGGTGTCGCGGCGCATCTGTACGTCGAATTCGACGGTCGCGGTCTGGTGGCCGACCGCATGCGGACCGCGGTGCGGCGGCTGGTGCGCCGGCACGAGCAGCTGCGCGTGCGGTTCACCGACAGCGGCACCCAGCGGGTGCTGCCGGAGCCGTTGCGGCCGGTCTTCCACGTCGTCGATCTGACCGGCGAATCCGATTCCGGGGCCGCGGAACTGGAGCGGCTGCGGCAGGAGAAGAGCCATCAGCGCATGGACGTCGAGGCCGGCCAGGTCATCGACATCACGCTCACGCTGCTGCCGGACGGCAACCACCGCCTGCACGTCGATGTGGACATGCTCGCCGGAGACGCGCTGAGCTACCGCCGCATTCTCGACGATCTCGCCCACCTCTACGAGACCGACGCCGACGCGCTCGCGCCCGTCGGCTATACCTTCCGCGAATATCTGTCCGCCAAGCGACGCACCGCACCGGACAATTCCGCGGCGAAGTCCTGGTGGGAGAACCGGATTCGCTCGCTGCCCGATATTCCCGCGCTGCCGGTCCTGCCCGAGGGCGAACGCCCGGATCCGGCGCGCAGCATTCGCCTGCACCACCTGTTCGGCCCCGAGGCGAAGGCGCGGCTGCACGCGGTGGCGCACAGCCACGGCATCACCCCGGCGGTCGCGTTGGCCACCGTCTTCTCCGAGGTGATCGCCCGCTGGTCGGCACAGCAGCGCTTCCTGCTCAACGTGCCGCTGTTCGATCGGGAACCGCTGCACGACGATATCGACCGGGTGGTCGGCGATTTCACCAATTCGGTGCTGGTCGATGTGGACGCCCGCCGGACGGAGTCGATGGTCGAGCGGGCCAAGCGGCTGCAGCGCGAGTTGCACACCTGCGCCGCGCACGCCACCTACGAGGGTCTGGACGTGCTGCGCGATCTGGGCCGACTGCGCGGCGGCCCGGTCACGCCGTCGGTGGTCTTCACCTCCGGACTCGATCTCGGCGAGCTGTTCTCCGAGCGCGTCACCGCGCTGTTCGGTGCGCCGGTGTGGATTCTGTCGCAGGGGCCGCAGGTGGATCTGGACGCCCAGGTGGTCGAGCTCGCGGGCGGGCTGCTGGTGAACTGGGACGTGCGCCGCGACGCCATGCCCGCGGGCGTGGTGGAGGCGATGTTCGCCGAATTCCGCGATCTGCTGCTGGCCCTGGTCGAGCCGGACGCCGATTGGCATGCGGCTCTGACGATCCCGCTGCCGCGGGCCCAGCGCGCCGTGCGCGACGCCGTCAACGCCACCGCGGCCGATCTCGGCGCGCGGACCCTGCACGACGCCTTCTTCGACCTGGCCGAACGCGATCCGGAGCGGGTCGCCCTGCGCTGGCGCGACGGCGGTTCGTCCAGCTATGGGGAGCTGTCCGAGCAGGCACTGGCCGTGGCCCGCGCGCTCGTCGAGGCCGGGGTACGACCCGGCGACACGGTCGCGGTGATCGTGGCCAAGGGCCACCGGCAGATTCCCGCCGTGCTCGGCGTGCTCGCCGCCGGTGCCACCTACCTTCCGATCGGGACCGGGCAGCCCCCGGCACGGCGCGACCGCATCCTGACCCGCGCCGCGGCGCGCGTCGCGCTCGTGGACGAGGCCGCCCCCGACCTGCCCTCCGAGATCACCGCGGTGTCACTGCGATCCGCCGTATCCGGCCCGCGCCTGGACCGGCGGCCCGAGGTGACGCCGGACGCGCTGGCGTATGTGCTGTTCACCTCCGGCTCCACCGGCGAGCCGAAGGGCGTCGAGGTCGGCCACCGCGCCGCGACCAACACCATCGACGCCATCGCCGCGCATTTCGCGCTGGGGCGCGACGATCGGCTCATCGGACTGTCCTCGCTGGAATTCGATCTGTCGGTCTTCGACATCTTCTGCCCGCTGGCCCTCGGCGGCGCCCTGGTGTGCGTGGACGCCGAGACCGAGCGGGACGCGGCGGCCTGGGCGGCACTGATCGCCGAAACCGGTGTCAGCGTGATCAATTGCGCGCCCGGACTGCTCGGCATGCTGCTCGATACGGCCTCGGCCGAGCAACTGCGCTCGCTGCGCGTGGTGATCACCGGCGGAGACCGAGTGAAAACCGAACTGGCACAGCGCTTCCGGGTCGCCGTGCCCGGCCTGCGCTTCGCCGGTCTGGGCGGCACCACCGAGACCGCGATCCACTCCACGGTGTGCGAGGTGACCGACGACTTCCCGGCCGACCGGCCCACCGTCCCCTACGGCACCCCGCTGGCCAATGTGGCGCTGCGGGTGGTCAACGAGCGCGGCGAGGACTGTCCCGACTGGGTGATCGGCGAATTGTGGATCGGCGGAACGAGTGTCGCCGACGGCTATCGCGGCGACGCGGAGCGCACCGCCGATCGCTTCGTCGAACTCGACGGCGTGCGCTGGTACCGCACGGGCGATCTGGCCCGCTATCTGCCCGACGGCACCGTGGACTTCCTGGGCCGCGCCGACCATCAGGTGAAGATCCGCGGCTACCGGGTCGAACTCGGCGAGGTCGAGGCGGCGCTGACCGCGCAGCCGGGGGTGCGCGAGGCCGTGGCGCTGGTCACCGACGCGGGCCGCCTGGTCGCGGCCGTGACCGTCGACGGTCCGGCCCCCGAACTCACCTCCGGACTGCGGGACCTGTTGCCCGCCCACATGATTCCCGAGGCCGTCGAGGTGCTCGACGCCATTCCGCTGACCGCCAACGGCAAACTCGACCGGGCGGCGATCCGCCGGATGATCGATGCCGACGCGCTCGCCGAACGCGCCTATGTCGCGCCCGCGAACGAGGTCGAGACCGCGGTGGCCTACATCGTCGCCCAGATCCTCGGCGTCGAGGCGGTGGGCGTGGAAACCGATTTCTTCGACATCGGCGGCAATTCGATCCTCGCCACCACCCTGACCGCCAAGATCCGCGGGCTGCTGGCCGTGCGGAAGTTCGGGGTCACCGAGATCTTCGAGGGCCGCACCGTCCGCCGGATCTGCGCGAGCCTGCTCGCCGCCGAGGCCGATCCGGCCCGGCTGGAACAGGTTTCGCGGATTCTGCTGGAACTGGCCGAGGTGCCCGTGCCGGTCGGCGCGGCCAACTGACCCGCGGCACACCGGATCTCGCAAGACACAGATTGGTTCGACAGATGCGTTCGCTCGAAGACCTGCAGGAAGCGATGGCGGCCCGGCTGGCCCGGGAGGGGCTGGCCACCGTGTCGTCGGTGCCCGCGCGGCGGGACCCGGCCCGCGCGCCGCTGTCGTTCGGGCAGCGTTACGTCTGGGCGCATCAGCAGATCGCGCCCGACAGCGTGGCCTACAACCTGTGCCTGGCGCTGACCTTCGACGGCGAGGTCGACGCGGCCGCGCTGCGGGCGGCGTTCGAGGCGCTGGCGCGTCGGCACGAGGTGCTGCGCACCACCTATCACACCGACGAGAACGGCGAGCCCTATCAGCTGATCCACGCCGAACTGCCGCCGCGGCTGACCGACGTCGATCTGACCGGCCGGCCCGAGGCCCGCGGCGAGCTGGCCGAGCTGGTGACGGCCGCGGCGCGCGAACCCTTCGACCTGAGCCGCGAATCCTCCCTGCGGGTCACCTTCGTCCGGATGACACCGGCCGAACTCGTCGCGATCGTGGTGATCCAGCACATCGCCTGGGACGGTATGACACTGCCCGCCCTGTCCCGGGATGTGGAGAACTTCTACCGGCAGGCGCGCGGCGGCGCGATCGAGGTCGAGCCGCTGCGTCGGCAGGTCGCCGACTTCGCCGAATGGGAGCAGGACCGCTTCCGCGCCGACGACCACACCGACGACATCCGGTTCTGGGAGACCCGATTCGACGGTGAGGTGCCCGATCTACAACTGCCCTACGATCGCCGCCCGGTCGCGGTCTCCGAGCGCGGCGCCCGGGCGGATCGGCCGCTGAGCGCCCGCGCCGACGCCAATCTGCGACGGCTGACCGCCGAGCTGCGTACCACCGCGTTCTCGGTCTTCCTCGCCGCCTACTACCTGGCGCTGCGGCAGCTGACCGGCCGGTCGGACATGGTCATCGGCACCACGGTCGCCAACCGCGAGGAGGCCGGGATGGAGCTGCTGATCGGCAATCTCGGCAATATGCTGCCGTTGCGCATCGAGCACGGGAGCGCGGGAACCTTCGCCGATCTGGTCGAGCGCGTCCGGACGGTCACCACCGAGGCGTTCCGGCACAAGAACTTCCCGCAGGAGGAGATCGTCCGCGCGGTCAACCGGGCGACCGGCAATGTCGGCTCCCGGCTGTTCGACACCATGGTGCTGTTCCTGCACGAGCAGATCTCCGGGCCCCGGCTGCCCGGCGCCACCACCCGCTGGGAGCTGGTGGACAACGGCGCGGCCCTGCTGCCGCTGGTGGTCGAGACGTTCCAGCACACCGATCGCACCGATGTGCAGATCACCTATCGCACGGACGTTTTCGACGCGGTGACGATCGAGCGGCTGCACGAGTACATCGACCGGATGCTGGCCGAGGCGGACCGCGACAGCCGGATCGCGGCGCTGCTGACGCTGTCGGACTCCGATCGGGCCCGGCTCGGCGAGTGGTCGCACGGCCCGGTGGTCGACATCGTCCCGGACACCGTCGATGCCATGATCCGCGCGGCGGCGGCGCGGTATCCGGAGCGGGTCGCCGTGGTGTTCGAGGATCTCGAGCTGACCTACGCCGAATTCGATGCGCGGGTCAACCGACTCACCCGCCTGCTGCTGGCCCGCGGGGTGCGCCCCGGCGACCGCATCGGGGTCTACGCCGAGCGCGGCTTACAACTGCCGGTCGCCTTCGCCGCGGTGCTGCGGGCCGGGGCGGTGTACTTCCCGGTCGATCCGAGCTATCCGCGCGATCGCATCGAGTACATGCTCGGCGATGCCCGGCCCAGCCTGCTGCTGCGCTCGGCGCAGCGTGATCCGGACGTCGACATCGAGGTTCCCGTCATCGATCTGGCCGACCCCGCCGTCATCGAAGAGCTGGCGGCGCTGGATGGTTCGGCACTGGGAGCGGACGAGCTGGTCCGCCCGATCCATCCGCTCGACGCCGCCTATCTGCTCTACACCTCCGGCACCACCGGGCGGCCGAAGGGCGTGGCGAACCAGCACCGCGGCGTCGCCAATCATGTGCAGTGGATGCGCGACCACCTCGGCTTCGGGGCGGAGCGGATTCTGCAGAAGGCGCCGATCGGATTCGACGTCTCGGTATTCGAACTGGTCAATGCCCTGTGCACCGGATCGGCGACCGTACTGCCGCCGCCGCGGTGGTGGCAGGCCGATGTGGAGGCGCTGGCCGGGATCATCCACCGCCACCGCATCACCCAGATCTCGCTGGTGCCCAGCGTGGTTCGCGCCTTCATCGATGCCGGGCCCGATCCGGCGCGGCTGCAATCGATGCGCTATGTCTATCTCGGCGGAGAATCGGTGCCCCCGTCGCTGGTCGAGGAGGCGAGTCGATTCTTCGGCGGCACCGTGATGGGCCTGTACGGTCCGACCGAGGCCGCGATGGACCTCACCCACGAGGATTTCGCCGACACCCGCGGCCGCGACGAACTGCAGCCCGCGCTCATCGGTATTCCGGAATCGAATTCGTCGGTCTATGTGCTCGACGAAGGTCTGCGCCAGGTTCCGCCGGGCGTCATCGGCGAGCTGTATCTCGGTGGCGTGCAATTGGCCCGCGGCTATCACCGCCGTCCCGATCTGACCGCGGCGGCCTTCGTGGCCTGCCCGTTCGGCGGTGGGCCGGGGGCGCGGATGTACCGCACCGGCGATATCGTGCGCTGGAATTCGCGGGGTCGGCTGGAATATCTCGGGCGCGTGGACGATCAGGTCAAGATCCGCGGCCACCGCATCGAACTCGGCGAGATCGGCACGGTGCTACGGCGCATGCCCGGCATCGCCTCGGCGGTGGCCGTTACCCACGAGCAGGGCAGCGGTCCCGTGCTGGTGGCCTACTACGTCCCCGAACCGGATGCGGAGTACGCCACCGCGTCCGAGGCCGACAACTCCGCGCGCATCCGGTCTCATCTCGCGGATCGCCTACCGGAGTACATGATTCCGGCGGCCCTGGTCCGGCTGGCCGCGCTACCGCTGACCGCCAACGGCAAGCTCGACCGCCGCGCCCTGCCGATGCCGGATCTCGGCGGCGGCACCGGACACGGCCGCGCCCTGCGCGATGCGGCCGAGCGGGCCGTGGCCGAGGTGGTGCGCGAGGTGCTGGGCATCGCCGCGGCCACCGAACTGGCGGCCGAGGACGACTTCCTGGTGCTCGGCGGGGACTCCATCACCGCCATCCGCATGGCCTCCGCCCTGAAGAAGCGCGGCCTGCTGATCACCACGAGCGATCTGTTCGAGGCTCGCACGATCGCCCGGATCGCCGCCGCCACCACGCCGCTCGCCGCGGGCGGTGCGCCCGCGCTCGCCGAGTCCGGTGCCGCCACCGATTGGTTCCCGCTCAACCCGATCGCCACCGCGCTGACCGAACAGTCCGCCGACTACCACGCCTACAGCCAGGCCACGGCCGTGGTGACGCCCGCGCACTGCACCCGCGAGCAGGTCGCCGACGTCGTCGCGGCGCTGGTCGACCGGCATCCGATGCTGCGGGCGCAGGTCGCGCCCGGCCCCGACGGCCGCATCGCCTGCCGGATCCCGCCGCGATCGGCCCGGCCGGAGCTCGTGGAGGTGGTGCTCGACCGCGCGGACTGGGAGCGTAGCGCGGGACATGAACTGCGCGAACGACTTCGGGCCGCGAGCGAATCGCTCGACCCCGCCGCCGGGCGCATGGTCGCCGCGGTATGGGTGCGCTCCGACGACGGTGCGCTCGGCCGCCTGCTGCTGGTGATCCATCATCTGGCCGTCGACGGCGTGTCCTGGCGGATCGTGCACGACGATCTGCGCCAGCTGTGGGCCGCCGCCGCACCGCAGGAGCCGGGTACCTCGATGCGGGCCTGGAACACCGGCCTGGCTCGGCTGGCGAGTGCCGATACCGTCGTCGAAGCCCTGCCGTACTGGAGTGCCGCCGCCGCGGGCACCGACCCGCTACTGGGCAGCCGCGCCTACGACCCGGCCGCCGACACCGTCGCGACCGTGCGCGAGGTGACCGCCGCCCTGGACCCCGACGACACCGCCTTGCTCATGAGCACGGTCACCACGGCATTCGGCTGCGACTTCCTCGATGTCCAGGTCGCCGCGTTGGCCGTGGCCGTGCACCGGTTCCGGCGGCAGCGCGGTCGGGACGCACGCACCGTCTCGCTCACCATGGAACGACACGGGCGGGTCGAAACCCTGTTCGCGGGCGTGGATCTGGCCAACACGGTGGGCTGGTTCACCACGACGTATCCGGTCGCGCTCCAGGTGACCGCGGATGGTGCCGTCGAGTTGGAGGCGGCGGTCAAGGCCGTCAAGGAGCAGCTGCGCGCGGTGCCCGACTCCGGAATCGGCTGGGGGCTGCTGCGCTGGCTCAACGCCGAGACCCGTCGCATCCTCGAGCAGCACCGTTCACCGCAGATCAGCTTCAATTACATGGGCCGCTTCGCCGCCGGGGCCGGGACCGAACCCTGGAGCCCCGCACCGGAATTCGGCTATCTGGGCGGCCACGCGAACGACACCATGCCCGCCCCGGCGCTGCTCGACATCAATACCGTCGCGCTGACCGAGGACGAGCGGGTGACGCTGCACGCCTCGTTCCGCTACCCGGCCGGCCCGCTGGCCGAGGCCGAGGTCCGCGAGCTGGCCGAGCTGTGGCGGCAGGCACTGGGCGAGCTGGTGAAGATCGTGCGGGACAATCCGATTCGCCGACTCACTCCCACCGATGTGGTCGCCGACGAGGTGAGCCAGCTCGATCTCGATCGCTGGCAGGCGCTCTACCCCGGTTGCGTCGACGTCCATCCGCTCGCGCCGCTGCAGGCGGGTCTGTACTTCACCGCGCTGGGTGCCGCGGGCAACGACGTCTACAACGTGCAGACGCTGATCGGCGTGCGCGGAGAGCTGGACGTGGCGCGCCTCGGTGCGGCCTTCGACACCGTCCTGAACCGTTATCCCAATCTGCGCGTGTCGATTTCGGTCTCGCATGCCGGGCAGCCCTACGCGATCGTGGTCGACCGCATGACGATTCCGGTGCGCGAGATCGACCTCACGGCCCTGCCGGACGCCCGGGAGCGGCTGGGTGAATTCCTGCGGTCCGATCAGGCCGAGCAGTTCGATCCGGCGCGCGGGCCGCTGTTCCGGGTCACCGTCGTCCATCTGCCGGACGCGGTGCACACGGTCGTGCTGACCTCGCATCATCTGCTCACCGACGGCTGGTCCGGCCAGCTGCTGCCGCGCGAGATCTTCGCCGAATACGCCGGCCCGGGCGCACCGCCCCTCGGCGATCCGGAGACCTTCGCGAAATTCCTGCGGCTGACCCGGGAGCGGGAGGCGGCGACGGAGGCCGCGTGGCGCGACCATCTCGACGGGGTGCGGCCGTGTCTGGTCGCGCCGTCGCGGGCGCCCGGCAGCGGTGGCGTACCGGCCATGCGGACGTTCGCCCTCGACGACGACCTGGTGCGGCGGGCCACCCGCCTCGCGGCCGAACTCGGCACCACCTTCAGTCTGATCTGCCAGCTGGCGTGGGCCAACGCGCTGCGGTATGTGACCGGCCAGCGGGCGACGGTTTTCGGTGAGGTGGTCTCGGGGCGGCCCGCCGACCTCGACGGGGTGGACAACGCCGTCGGCTGTTTCGCCAACACCGTTCCGGTCGTGGTGGACCTGCCGCCCGAACAGTCCTGGCGGGAGCGGCTGGCCGAGCTGCAGCGGCACCGGGTGGAGCTCATGGAGCACCATCAGTTCCGGCTCACCTCCGCGATGCGCCTGGCCGGTGGACGCAGGCTGTTCGACAGCATGTTCGTCTTCCAGTCCTATCCGCCGGGCCGGGCGGAGCTGGAAAGACTGCTGGGCAGTGCGGGTTTGGCGCTGGAGTCGTTCGAGGGTGGCGGCGCGACCGACAACGCGCTGCTGCTGATGATCTTCCCGGCGAATTCGCTGCTGCCCACCGATGCCGTCCAAGCGGCCGTCTTCTATGCCGAGGACGCCTTCGAACCCGACGACGCCCGGATCGTCGAAACCGCCTTCCGCAACAGCCTGCGCGCGATCGCCGAGCAGCCGGACCTGGGAGTCGGCGCGAGCGCCGTACTCGACGAAGAGGACCAGGGCCTGTTGGTGATGCGACGCATGTGGCAGTGAGAGCACCAGGAGAGAGTTGATATGGCTACCGCACCAGGTTGGATCCGACAGTTTCACAAGAGCCGTGGTGGGGCGCCGCTGGTGATCTGCCCGCACGCGGGCGGCGGCGCGTCGACCTACCGGCCGTTCTCCACCCGGCTGCGCGACGACTTCGATGTCGTGGTGCTGCAGTATCCGGGTCGACAGGACCGCGCGCGGGAGACACCGCTCGAGACCCTGCCCGAGATCGCGGCCGGGGCCTTCGAGGAATTCGCCCGCTCCCCGTACAACCGGGGCGAGCCGGTCACGGTATTCGGCCACAGCATGGGTTCGATCGTGGCATTCGAATTCACCCGCCTCGCCGAGGCCGCCGGTGTGCCGGTGCGCCTGCTCGGCGTCTCCGGGGCGGTGCCACCCTCGCGGGTGGCCGAACTGCCGCCGCATCCCACCGAGGACGAGCAACTGCTCGACCATGTGAGCGGATTGCAGGGCACCGGCTCCGACGTGCTGGGCAACCGCGAGCTGATGCGCATGGCGCTGCCCGCGCTGAAGGCCGATTACGCCGCGTTCGATCGCTATTCGTGCCCGGCGGACGTACAGGTGCGGGCCGCCATCCATGCGATGGGCGGCAGCGACGACGAGTACGTGACCATGGGCGATCTGTACGGCTGGCAGCGCCACACCAGCGCGGACCTGCGGGTCGACATGTTCGACGGCGGTCACTTCTATCTGCACGACCAGGTCGACGGCATCGCCGAACTGCTCGTCGCCGAACGGGAAGTGGCGGCATGACCGACGATCCCATCGTCATCACCGGCCTCGCCGTCGAGGCGCCGGGCGGTATCGAGACCCCGGCCCAGTACTGGACCGCGCTGGCCGAGGGTCGCGATCTGATCGGCCCGTTCCCGCGCGACCGCGGCTGGCCGATCGACCGGCTGCTCACCCTGGGGCAGCTCGACGGCTGGGCGCCGGTCCGTGACGCCGGTGGATTCCTCGACGGCGCGGGGGAATTCGATCCGGCCTTCTTCGGCATCACCCCGCGCGAGGCCGTCGCCATGGATCCGCAGCAGCGGGTGGCCCTGCGGGTGGCCTGGCGGGCGCTGGAGAATGCCGGTATCAATCCGGGGGCGATCGATGGGGCCGAGGTCGGGTGCTATATCGGCGCCTCCTTCTGCGAGTACGGCCCACGCGGTGCGGAGGTGACCGACTACAGCGGTTACCGGGCCACCGGGGCCATGCTCAGCGGCGCGTCCGGGCGGATCTCGAATTGCCTCGGCCTGGAAGGGCCTTCGATCGTCGTCGACACCGCCTGCGCGTCGTCGCTGTCGGCGCTGCACATGGCGGTGGCGGCGATTCGCGCCGGTGAGTGCGACTGGGCGCTCGCGGGTGCGGTATGCGTGATGGGTTCGCCCGCGGGGTTTTTCGAGTTCTCCAAGAACAACGCGCTCTCCTCCGACGGGCAGTGCAAGCCGTACTCCGACGATGCGGACGGCACGCTCTGGGCTGAGGGCGCGGGAATCCTGGTGCTGGAGCGGGAGTCCCGCGCTCATCGACTGGGCCACCGCGTCTACGGCCGGATCTTGGCGACCTGCGTGAATCACAACGGCGCCGGTGCCCCGATCGCGGTGCCGAGCACCGCCGCGCAGGAGCGGTTGATTCGGAAAACGGTTGCGGCGGCGGGCATCGCCCCCGAACTCGTCGGCATGATCGAAGGTCACGGCACCGGAACCGCGGTCGGCGACCCGATCGAGCTGACCGCGCTGCAGCGGGTGTACGGGGGCGGCGAGGCGCTGCTGGGTTCGGTGAAATCGAATCTGGGCCACGCGCAGGCCGCCGCGGGCATGCTCGGCCTGATCAAGGTGCTGCTGAGCGGATTGCACGGCCACATCCCGCCGACCCGCTTCGCTGACAACCCCACGACCAGGGTCGATTGGTCGACCTCGGGCCTGCGGTTGGCCCGCAAGCTCGACTATTGGCAGCCGCGCGACGGGGTCCGGTACGGCGCGGTGTCGTCGTTCGGCGTCTCGGGCACCAATGCCCATGCCCTGATTGCCATTCCGGCCGTGGAAGAGGAGATCCATGCCTAGCTACCGACTTCCCGACGGCAGCGTGCCGGTGCTGCTGTCCGCCGACTCTCCCGAGGCGCTGCGCCGGGAGGCGGCCGCGATCGCCGCCTACGTCGTCGACCACGCCGAGGCCACGGCGGATCGCGTCGCCGACATGCTGTTTCGTACCCGGATGGCACGCCGGTTCCGGGCGCTGGCCATGGTCACCGACCGCGCTGAACTGATCACGGCGCTGCGGGCCGTCGCGGATGCCGAGCCGCACCCGGACGTGGTGACCTCGGCTCACCCGGCGTCCGCGCGCCGGACCGCCTATGTCTTCCCGGGGCAGGGCAGCCAGCGTCCGGGCATGGGCCGCATGTTCTACGACCACTCGCCCGCCTACCGCGCGGCGGTGGACGAATGCGACCGGGTCTTCCACGAGCTGTACGACTGGTCTCCGCTGACCTATCTGCTCGATGCCGACGCGCCCGCCGACGACAACGCCCGCACCGTCCAGCCCGCGCTGTTCATGCAGGCCCTGGGCGTGGCGGCCATGTGGCAGGCGGTCGGCGTGCGGCCCGCGATGACCGTGGGGCATTCGCAGGGCGAGATACCCGCCGCGTATGTCGCCGGTGTGCAGACGCTGCGCGACGCGGTTCGCATCGTCACCGTCCGGGCGACGCTGGTCGACGAGGAGCGGTTGGTCGGGTATTCCATGGCGGTGCTGGGCATCGACCGCGAGGAGTGCGAGGATCTGCTGGCGCGGCAGGCGGGCTGGGCGGAATTGTCGGTGATCAACTCTCCGCACATCATCGCCATCTCCGGGGAACGCGACACGGTCGTCGATGTCGTCGAATCGCTTACTGCCGCAGGTAAATTCGCCAAGGAGATCCGGGTCAAATATCCCGCGCACACCTCCTATCTCGCCGGTGCCCCGCGCGGATATCTGGCTCGGGCACTGGGCGACGATCTGGACAACGCGACCTTCCTCGACGGCGAGATCGACTGCATCGGCGGCACCTTCGGCGATCGCATCCACGCGGAGGTGCCGGCCCTCGACTACTGGTACCTGAACCTGCGCAACCGGGTCCGGTTCGACCGGGCCATCGAGACGGCCGCCGCGCGGGGCGCGGACACGTTCGTCGAGATCTCCGAACATCCCACCCTGATGCTGGCGATTCAGGAGAACCTGCACGGCATCGCCGGACAGCGGGAGTTCCAGGCCCTGGGCACGTCCCGGCGTGGCGCGGAAGGATTACGCGAGTTCACCCGCAATCTGGCCACCGTCGTGGTGCACGACTCGAACTATTCGTGGGATGCGCTGCGGGACGACACTTCCGGGGATGCGCGGGCGTTGCCGCTGCTCGACTTCCCGAACACCCAGATGAGCCCGCGAACGCTGTGGGCGCCGTACTCGCGGACGGAGACGGCGACCGCGCCGGGTGCGGACAGCGGCCTGGTAGCCCCGCAGCGGCTGGTGGAGCGGTGGTCGCGCATGCGGCGTCGCGCGCTGGTACCGCCGCGCACCCTCGCGGTGCTGGATCCGGGCGGCCGGTGCGGTGAGCTGGCGGCGGCGGTTCGTTCCGTCGCGCCGCGCCACGGCGCGACCGTGGTCGAGGCCGACGGCGAATTCGATGCGCTGCTGGTTCTCGTGCCGCCGCCGTCGGATACCGATCTCGCGGCCGCGGTCGACGATCTGGCCGAATTCCTCGGCGATCGCGCGTGGCCGCTCGATACCGGGACCTCCGAGGTGTGGCTCGTGACCGCCGGTGGCGAACAGGTGCTCGACACCGACGTGCCCGATCCGTTCCATGCCGCGGCCCAGGCCGGATTCCGCTGTCTGGCGGCCGAACACGCCGGGGTGAGGTTTCGTCACGTCGATCTCCCCGCGGGCGAGGACGCCGCGGTGTCGGCCAAGGGGCTCCTGGGCGCGGTCCACATCGCCGCGGAACCCGAGCTCGCGGTGCGCGACGGCGGTGTGTACGCCAAGCGCCTGGTCGTCGACGACGCCACCGACGACCCGCCACTGGACGCGGCCGATCTCGGCGAGGTCGTGATCGTCGGGGGGACGGGCAAACTCGGCCTGGACTTCTGCGAACGCTTCGCCGCGGCCGGGGCCCGGCGGATCACCCTGGTCAGCCGGTCGGGTGGCGACGCTGCCGCCGCCCGGCGCATCGACGGCATCCGCGACTCCGGGCGTACCGAGGTCGTCGTGCGAACCTGCGACGTCGGCGACGCGTCCGCCGTGGCCGCCCTCGCCGACGAATACCGCGCGACCCCGGCGGATCTGATCGTGCACGCCGCCGTGGACTACGCGACCATGGCCGAATCCGACGACGCGGCGGTGCGCGCGGGTGCGGCCGCGAAGATCGTGGCGCTGGACAATCTGGTTCGGCACTTCCCGCTCGCCGCGGACGGCCGAATCGTGTTGTGCTCCTCACTGTCGGCCACCCTCGGCGGCCGCGGACATACGGCGTATTCGGCGGTGAACCGGCTGCTGGACGCGGCCGCCGCGCGCTATCGGGCGCAGGGCATCCATTGCGTCTCGGTGCAGTGGGGGCTGTGGCGGGCCGTCGGCGCCGACCACGCCGATGCGCTGGCCCGCATCGTCGGCACGGGATTGCTGCCGATGGATCCGGCCGCGGCCGTGGCCGCGGGCTTTCGCAAGGCGGCGGCGAACGTACTGGTCGTCGCCGCACGATGGAGCCGGGTCCGGGAGCTGTTCGCCGTCTACGGATTCCAACCGCTGTTCGCCGAGCTGCCCGAGGACGCACCGTCACCGGTACCGACCGCACCCGAGCCACCGGCCGAGCCGCAGCCGCCGGAGTCGGTCGCGAATCCGCCTGCGGTAGTGCCGGAATCGGCCGATACCGCCGAAACGGTTCGGCATGCCCTGCGGACCGTCATGGGCCTGGGCCGCTCCGAATCCATCGACGGTTCGGTGCCGCTCGTCGCGCTCGGTCTGGATTCGATCCAGGCGCTGGATCTGCGCAAGCGCATCGAGGCGGATCTGCGGCGGGACCTGCCCGTCACGGCGATCCTGGGCGGCGCCTCCCTCGACGAGGTGGTTTCCCTGCTCGCCTGAGCCGCGGAATGGCAAAGCCATGGGTATTAGGTTAGGTTAACCAAAGTAATCGGATCGCGTTCGTGAGTTCTCGGACGGAGAGCATTGTGTCGGAATCATTGGCGATCGTCGTCGAGTCGGTCGAGAAGTCGTTCGGGGCGGTGAAGGCCCTGCGCGGCATCACCTTCGGCGCGCCGGAGGGCAGCGTGCTCGGCGTGCTCGGGCCGAACGGGGCTGGCAAGACCACCACCGTGTCGGTGCTGTCCACCCTGGTGCGGCCCGATGCGGGCCGCGCCCTGGTGGCCGGCTACGACGTGGTCCGCGAGGCCGCCCGGGTGCGCGCCTCGATCATGCTCACCGGCCAGTACGCCGCGTTGGACGAGATGCTCACCGGCCGGGAGAACCTGGTGCTGTTCGGGCGGCTGATGGGCCTGCGGCGCAAGGCCGCCCGGCAGCGCGCGGAGGAGCTGCTCGAGCAGTTCGCCCTGACCGAGGCTGCGGACCGGCGGGTGGGTCAGTACTCCGGCGGTATGCGCCGCCGCATCGATATCGCCTGCGGCCTGGTGCGGCCGCCGCGCGTGGTGTTCCTGGACGAGCCGACGACCGGCCTGGATCCGGTGAGCCGCCAGAGCCTGTGGTCGCTGGTGCGCTCGCTCAAGGAGCAGGGCGTGACGATCCTGCTCACCACGCAGTACCTCGAGGAGGCGGATGCGTTGAGCGACAACATCATCGTCGTCGACAAGGGCACCGTGATCGCCGAGGGGACCGCCGATCAGCTCAAGGCCCGCTCGGGCTCGGGCTACTGCGAGGTGGTTCCGGTCGACGCCGGCGACGTGCCCGCCGTCGTCACCGCGCTGTCCGGCCTCGGCGAGGTGACGATCGCCGAATCGCGGGACCGGGTCTCGGTGCCCGCGCCCGGTGGGGCGGCGACGCTGTCGGAGGCGCTCGACCGAATCAACGCCGCCGGAATCGAGTTGATCGATATCGCCCTGCGCCGGCCCTCCCTCGACGAGGTCTTCATCGAACTGACCAAGCCGAACGTGGGAGCGCAGGCGTGAGCGCTGCGAATTCCCCGGGCGCACTGCATGTTCCGGCATGGTTGCAATGGACCGCGCTGAGCGGTCGCAGTATTCGGACCGCCCTGCGCGAGGGCGATGTGGTGCTGGCCTTCGCCGCGCCGCTGGTGTTCTTCGTGTGCTTCCATGTGCCGCTGCGCAAATCGATGGAGCGGGTCGGCATCGACTACGCGCAGTACCTGCTGCCGATGATCGCGGTGTACGCCATGTTCTTCACCTCGATGTTCGCCGGCGACCGGGCCGCGCGCGAGGTGGTCGGCGGGATGGCGACCCGGCTGCGGGCGATGCCGGTGCCGCCGTGGATTCCGGTGACGGCCCGGATGGGGGCGAATCTGGTGCGGGCGCTGGCCGCGCTCACCGGCGCGCTGGTGAGCGGCACGATCTTCGGATTCCGTTTCCACGACCCGGTTTCGGCGCTGGCGTTCGTGCTGATCGTGCTGGCGTTCGGGGCGGCGCTGGTGATCTTCACCGACGCCCTGGGCACCGTCACCCGCAATCCCGAACTCGGCGGCACGGTGTTGTTCGTCCCGCAGTTGGTGTTCGTGATGACCTCGACGGGTTTCGTTCCGGCACAAGGATTCCCGGGCTGGATCCAGCCGTTCGTGCGCAATCAGCCGGTCTCCCAGGTGACCGATGCGCTGCGCGCCCTGGCCGACGGCCGCTACACCGCCGAGCTGCGGGTCGCCGCGGTCTGGATCGTGGGACTGCTGATCGTCGGCGCGGTGCTGGCGGTCCGCGCGGAAGGACGGCGGGCATGAGTGACAGGACCGATCCGGTGCGCTCCTCGCTGTGGTCGCAGAGCCTGATCGAGTGCGGCCGGTTGCTGCGCCGGTGGTCGCGGCAGCCGGAGGTCATCTCCAGCACCCTGGTGCTGCCGATCCTGCTGCTGCTGGCCTACGACCTGGTGCTGGACAAGTCGCTGGGCGCGGGCGGCGGCGCCGATCCCATCTACGGCTTCGTGCCCATGATCGCGGTGGCCGGGGCCATGTACGGTGCGATGGGCACGGGGATGTCGCTGCACGGTGAACGCAAAAGCGGTCTGCTGCGGCGATTCTGGGTACTGCCGATCCATCGCTCGGCCGGGCTGATCGGCCGGCTGCTCGCCGAATGCGGCCGGGCGGCGGTCGCGACTGTCGTGGTGGTCGTGGTCGGAGTGCTGCTCGGGCTGCGTTTCCAGCAGGGCTGGGCCGGACTGTTCGGGGTGGTGGCGATGCCGGTCCTGGTGATCGTCGGATTCACGCCGCTGGTAGTTATGGTCGGCGTGAGCGCCATCGGCGACAAGGTCGTGCAGCTGTTCTCGATCGTGGTGCTGGTCGGCATGTTCTTCAATTCCGGCTTCGTCCCCGTGGAGAACTATCCGGGCTGGTTGCAGCCGGTCGTGCGGACCCAGCCGATGAGCTGTGCGATCGAGGCGATGCGCGGCTTCATCCTCGGCGGTCCGCTGCTCGTGCCGGTGCTGCAGACGCTGGCGTGGGCGGCCGGGCTGACCGTCGTCTTCGGCGCCCTGGCGGTGCGCGGCTACCGCACCGCCTCGGAGAGCTGACCGCCCATCCGGTTTCATCTGCGGGGCAACGGGTTTGAGAGCCGCGGCGATGGAGTGCGCACCATCGCCCCGGCATTGTCGATATACCCGACAGATGTCACGCCAAGCGCTACAGTGGTGACGAGCCCATGGCTGCCCAGCGCGACGAGGCGTTTCGGGGTGCCGTGGACCGTGGTGGCGCCACGCGCATGGTCGACCACCACGGCATCGTCGCCGGAGCCGGATTCAGCAGAACCCGAAACATAACCGGCCAAAGGTCACGGCGAGTGCGCCGGCCAGGGCGAGGACCGCCGCGCGTGCCCCCAGCGGTACCGAAACGTCCGGGCAGGCTTCATTGTCGAACCCTCCTCAGTGCGAGGGCGATTCGGTGCTGCGCGGGTGCAGCGACAGGCAACTCAGCCTCGACTTCCGCACGGAGAACTCGATCTTCCGAACGGGCGCGACGGTCGCCATAATTGGCACTCGGTACACCTGAGTGCTAACGGTTTGTGTCCCAGGAGGAAAAGGGTCATGAGCGCAGAGTTCTCGGCGCATATCGCATCGTTCGACGCGGCCGACCGCGGCGAAAAGTTCCGCATCGCAATGATTGTTCCGCCCTACTTCGACGTACCGCCCAAGGCGTACGGCGGGGTCGAGGCCGTGGTCGCCGATCTGGTCGACGCACTGGTGGATCGAGGCCACCACGTCACGCTGCTGGGCGCCGGCGAGCCCGGCACCAGGGCGCAGCGGTTCATTTCGGTCTGGGACGGCATCCAGGCCGACCGCCTGGGCGATCCGTTCCCCGAGGTCGTGCACGCGTTGAAGGCGCGCCGCGCGCTAGAGCAGGTCATGGCCCGCGAGGGGATCGATCTGGTGCACGATCACACCTTCGCCGGTCCGCTCAACGCTCCGTTCTACCGGGACCTCGGGCTACCCACCGTGGTGACGGTGCACGGGCCGGTCGACGGCGATCCGTACATGTACTACCGCGAACTCGGCGAGGACGTGGCGCTGGTCGCGATCAGCGATCGGCAGAAATCGCTCGCACCGGACCTCAACTGGGCGGGCCGGGTACACAATTGCCTGCGAGTCGAGGATTGGCCTTTCCAAACCGAGAAGAGCGACTACGCTTTGTTCTTGGGCCGGTTCACCGAATGCAAGGCGCCCCATCTGGCGCTGGAGGCGGCGCACGCGGCCAATCTGCCGCTGGTGCTCGCCGGAAAGTGCAGCGAACCACCCGAGAGAGCGTATTTCGATCGGGCGGTGCGGCCGCTGTTGACCGAACGAGACCAACTGTTCGGCATGGCCGATTCCGCCGCCAAACGAAAACTGTTGTCCGAAGCCAAGTGTCTGCTGTTCCCGGTGCAGTGGGAGGAACCGTTCGGAATGGTGATGATCGAGGCGATGGTGTGCGGCACGCCCGTGGTGGCGTTGCGCGGCGGCGCCGTCGCCGAGGTGATCGTCGACGGGATCACCGGTCGCATCTGTGACGATCCGGCCGAGTTGCCCGTGGCCGTCAAGGAAGTCCAGGACTACGACCCGCAGGCGTGCCGAGATCACGTTATGCGCAACTTCGGTGTCGACACCCTCGGGCGCGGGTACGAGAACGTGTATCGGCGGGTGTTGCGCAAGGCCCGTCCCGCGCGTGGCACCACCACGATCCGCACCTGGAACCTTCCGAGCGGGCACGCCACTGCGAGCGCTGTTGCGGCCGGGCACGTTCCGGCGATAGTTCCGGAGACGACTCAGGCCCGTCCGTTGGCCGCGACTCGGCGAGTGGCCGGGGTGGTGACGGCAGACACCTCCGATGCCATGGAAGGAGATAGTGCGTGAACGGAGCGCCCGCCGCATTGAATGCCGGGGAGCCATCGACCGTGGGCGGCCCCGGCGGGGCGGTCACTCTGGTGGAGGGGAGCACCTTCTGCCTGTCGGACCGCGTCGGTGATGTGGAACCGGGAACGGCGCACGGGCTGTTCTATCGTGACGCGCGGGTGGTGTCGCGATGGGAGCTGCGTGTTGACGGGCAGCGGCCGGAGCCGCTGTCGGTGCTGAGCCCGGAGGCATTCACCGCGCGGTTCATCCTGCGCCGGCCCCCACGGGCCGGCGCAGCCGACAGCACGCTGCTCGTGGTCCGCGAGCGACTGGTCGCTGACGGACTGCGCGAGACGGTGACGCTGGAGAACCTCGGCCGGGAGGCGACGGCGGTCGCGCTGGAGCTGCACGCCGACGCCGATTTCGTGGACCTGTTCGCGGTCAAGGAGGGCCGCGCCGGGCACGGCCGCGCCGAGGTTCTGGTCACCGACAACGAGCTGCTGCTCAACGACCGCTCGGATCGGGCGCGGGGACTGGCGGTGTCGTCGTCGGAGCCGCCGATCGTGCTGCCGGGATCGCTGTCCTGGCGGGTGGTGGTCCCGGCCGGCGGCCGCTGGCAGACCGAGATCCTGGCCCAGCCGACCACGGCGAATCAGCGCGTGCATCTGCCGCTGCGCCCGGGCGAGCACTACGGATCGAGCGAGCCCGGCCGCAAGATCGAGGCTTGGCGCGATACCGCCACCAAGCTGACCACCGGCGATCCGCTGCTGACGGCGGTGCTACAGCGCACCGAGAGCGATCTGGGCGCGCTGCAGATCCACGACTCCGACCGCGAGGGCCGCACCTTCGTCGCGGCCGGAGCGCCGTGGTTCATGACCCTGTTCGGCCGCGACAGCCTGCTCACCGCCTGGATGGCACTGCCGCTGGACGTGGGCCTGGCGCTGGGCACCATGCAGCAGCTGGCCGAGATGCAGGGGCAGCGGATGGATCCGCTGACCGAGGAGGAGCCGGGTCGGATCATGCACGAGATCCGGCGTGGTCCCTCCAACAGCCTGGTGCTGGGCGGCGAGGTCTACTACGGAACCGTCGACGCCACACCGCTTTTCGTCATGCTGCTGGCCGAGGCGCGGCGCTGGGGCGCGTCCTCGGAGGCCGTGCACGCCCTGTTGCCCGCCGCCGACGCGGCGCTGGACTGGATGACCCATTTCGGCGATCGCGACGGCGACGGCTTCCTCGAATATCAGCGCGCCACCGACCGCGGCCTGATCAATCAGGGCTGGAAGGACAGCTTCGACGGCATCAACGATGCCGTAGGGCACCTGGCCGAGGCGCCGATCGCGCTGTGCGAGGTGCAGGGCTATCAGTACGCGGCGCTGCTGGCACGGGCCGACCTGGCCGAGGAGTTCGGCGAGACCGCGGTGGCCACCAGGCTGCGGGACCGGGCCTCGGCGCTGCGCACCAAATTCGCCGAGGCGTTCTGGATGCCCGAAAAGGGCTGGTACGCCGTCGCATTGGATCGCGGTAAGCGCCGGGTCGACGCGCTGACCAGCAATGTGGGCCACTGCCTGTGGTCGGGCATCGTGCCCGACGAGCACGCCGCGCAGCTCATCGCGCATCTGGCGAAGCCGGAGATGGATTGCGGATTCGGTTTGCGCACCTTGTCGTCCAAGATGGGCGCGTTCAATCCGATGAGTTACCACAACGGTTCGATCTGGCCGCACGACACCGCCATCGCGGTGGCCGGACTGCTGCGCTACCGCCACATTCCCGGCGCGGTCGAGCTGGCCACCCGGCTGGCCGACGGGCTGCTGGACGCGGCGGCGGCCTTCGGCGGCCGGTTGCCCGAATTGTTCTGTGGTTTCCCGAGATCCAGATTCTCCGCGCCGGTGCCCTATCCGACCTCCTGTTCACCGCAGGCGTGGGCCAGCGCCGCACCGCTGCTGCTGGTGCGTTCGTTCCTCGGCCTGGATCCCGATGTGCCGCACCGGAAGCTGACCGTGCTGCCGCATCTGCCCCGGCGCTGGGGTCGGGTGGAGCTCACCGATCTGCGCCTGGGTGGTGCGGTGATCGATCTGGCCGTCGACGGCGACCATGTGGTGGCCTCCGACCTGCCCGAGGACTGGCGGCTGATCACGCACTAGGCCGCGGCTTCAGTTGTTGTGGGTGTGCGGCGGCACGGTCGGTCCCTCGCTGGCCTGGACCAGGACGAAACCCTGGCCGCGGAAGGCCAGCTGCGCGGCCTCGCCGCTGCCGCGGCCGATCAGCGCACCCACCTTGAACGTCCGGTTGACCCCCACCTGCAGACTGGTGCTCCACGCCACGGCGGACTGGCCGTCGGCGAAGGTGGGGGCGCGGCTCGCGTCGAGCATCACGGGTGCGCCGTGGGTGGTGACCGCGACCCAGCCGGTGCCGTGCAGGGTGGTGTTGAACAGGCCGCCCGCGGCCATTCCCGCCCCCTGCACGCGCTGGATGTTCGACGCCAGCTGCGGCTCGTAGGCCAGCACGTTCTCGCCGTTGACGGTGATGCCCTCGTTCTCCAGATAGAACAGGTGGATGTCGTCGGCGTTGTGCGCGAGGTACAGCGCACCCTGGCCCGTGACCCGCATCAGCGGTACGCCCTCGCCGGTCACCGCCTTCTTGATGAACTTGCCGATACCGCCGGCGCCCTGGTAGTTGAAGTCCATCTGTCCCTGGAACGCCACCATGGCGCCCTGCCGGGCCAGCACATCGCCATCGAGGTGTACGCGCAGCATTTTGGGGTTCTGCAGGGCGAACTGCCCCGAGACCTGTCCCTGCTCCAGATTGCCGAAGAACGAACTACGCATCGCCGGTTGACCTTTCGTCTCGTATTCCCATGTCACCGTGGGGCGTTGCGCCGCTCATACCGGAACCCGCTGAGTGTCACTGGCTTTCGGGACCGATGGTATCCGGATGCGCGGTGCGCCGACCTGCCCCGGATTCGGCCGGGTCCCGGCCGAGACGACGGTCACAGCTCAGCAGACCGGGGCGAGGGGCGCAAGGAGCCGGGCGAAACGCCGGGCGCGGGCGGGAAGAGGCCAAAATCACAATACGGCCGGACGTTCACCTCCCGCGCTAGTCATCGCCGGTTCGACAGTTGCTCTCAGCTGGAATTATCAACCGCTCGGTTTGCGCTGTCCGGGGGGTCGGCGTTCGACTGGAGTGCATGGCTGGCGAGGTGAGGACCATGGGCAGGCGCAAAGGTCTCCTGCCGCGACTGCGCCGCCGCAATCTCGACGGGTACGAGATCGTCATCTCGCCGCCGGAGCGGCCGACGCACGACGAGAAGTTGAACGCCCATCGCAATGTGCTGATCGTGGCGCTGTTCGCCGCGCTGGGCGGCATGCTCTACGGCTACGACACCGGCATCATCTCCGGTGCGCTGCCGAAGATGTCGGCGCAATGGGGAATCGACCACGACTGGCAGGAGATCGTCACCGCGGCCATCCTCGCCGGGGCGGTGATCGGGGCGCTGGTGGGCGGGACGCTGTCCAAGGCGCTGGGCCGCCGCAAGACCATCTTCATCATCGCCTGCATCTTCGCCCTCGGCGTGGTGGCCTGCTCGGTGGCGGTGAACCAGTGGATGATGGCCGCCTGCCGGTTGTTTCTCGGACTGGCCGTCGGTGGTTGTTCGCAGATCGTGCCGACCTATATCGCCGAACTCGCGCCGCCGCGCCGCCGCGGCGCGATGGTCACCTTCTTCAATATCGCCATCGGAGTGGGCATCTTCCTGGCGAACCTGGTCAGCGTGCTCGCGGGCGACGCGTTCGAGGCCAACGACGACTGGCGCTGGATGATCGGCATCGCCGTGTTCCCCGCGCTGGTGCTGGCCGTGGCGATGCTGCGGCTGCCGGAGACGCCGCGCTGGCTGATCGAGAACGGCACGGTCGGCAAGGCCCGGGTGGTGTTGCGCAAGCTGCGCCCGAATCGTTCCATCGCGGTCCGCGAGACGCTGGAGATCTGGGCCATCACCCAGCAGGAGCGCACCGAATCCCGTGGCGGCTGGGCGAATCTGCGCCAGCGCTGGGTGCGCCCGGCGCTGATCGCGGGTCTGGGCATCGCGGCGTTCACCCAGCTGTCCGGGCTGGAGATGATGATCTACTACTCGCACACCATCCTCGGCGACGCGGGCTTCGACGCACATCTGGTCGCCTGGTCCGGCCTGGGCATCGCGACGGTCTACCTGATCTTCACCGCGGTCGGCGAGCGCCTGGTCGATGTGGTCGGGCGCCGCCGCCTGATGCTGTGCCTCATCCCCGGAGCCACCCTGTTCCTGTTCGGCTTCGGCGCCCTGTTCGTCCTCACTTCCCACCCCAACCGCTACCTCACCCTGGCCCTCATGCTGGCCTACATGGCCTGCAACGCCGCGGGCCTACAGGCGGTCGGCTGGCTGCTCGGCTCCGAGCTCTACCCGCTGAGCATCCGCGACCGCGCCACCAGCCTGCACGCCGTAGCCCTCTGGGGCTCCAACCTCATCCTCACCCTCACCGCCCTGACCACCATCGACACCCTGGGCATCGGCCCCGCCTTCATCCTCTACGCCGGATTCAACGCCCTGTCGTTCGTCTTCGTCTTCTTCCTGGTCCCCGAAACCAAGAACCATTCCCTCGAGGACATCGAACAATCCCTGCGCGAGGGCACCTTCCTCCCGCTACGCGGCAACATCTCCAGCCACGTTTCGGATTCTCACCAGGCGCTGTCGACGTCCAGAAGTTCCGCGGGGTCGATGCTGACGGGGAACGGATAGTCGACATTCAGGATATTGCCCGCGTGCACCGTTGTGGGCGAACCATATTCGCCGCCGACCAGCGTGTGTACCTCGATCCGGGGATGTGGTTCGAGGTCGATGATCCAGTACTGGGGAATTCCCGCGTTCGCGTAGTCGTAGAGCTTGTCGACCCGGTCGACGTGCTCGCTTCCGCTGCGTCGCGAGACCACCTCGGCGACCAGGAGCAGATCGCGTCCATAGAAGGTGCGGGTGTTGGCCTCATGGGCTGTGCGTGCCGCGTCGCGGTCGATGACACCCACGCCGGGTTTACGAACGCCCGCCGGGGTGGAGATATCCATCGGCGCCTGGACGTATACCTTCACGCCCGCCGCGCGGGCGGCGGAGCGAAACCGGTCACGAAGGATGTCTGCGGCCATGTCGTGGCGCGGGCTCGGCGACAAGGGGATCAGCCACCCGTCAGCCAGTTCGTAACCCTTACCTTCGTCCGGTAACGCATCCAGGTCGTAGATCGTGTACGGCCCGAAGGGGTGATCGTGGGCGACACTCACGGCGTCCTTCCTTCCCGGCCGACCTGCTGACCTCCACAGCGTAACCGGTCACGGGGGCTAGAGGCTGACTCGCTGATCCTCGGGCAGGAACAGTTTGTCGGTGTCCTTGACGCCGAAGGTCGAGTAGAACTCCGGCAGGTTGCGGACCACCTGGTTGCAGCGGAATTCATTGGGGGAGTGGGGGTCGTTGGCGACCTGCTGTTCGAGGTTCTGTTCGGTCTGCTTCTCGCGCCAGTTGCGGCCCCAGGCCTGGAACATCGGCGTGTAGTCGAGGTTGTCGCGGCCGTTCTTCTTCTCCTCGATGCGGAAGGCCGCGAGGGCGATCTGCAGGCCGCGCAGGTCGGCGAGGTTCTCGCCGACGGTGAGTTCACCGTTGACGTGCTGGCCTGGGTCCAGGCCCTCCGGAACCAGCGCGTTGTACTGCGCGATGACCTGTTTGGTCTTGGCGTCGAAGGCCTCGCGATCCTGCGTGGTCCACCAGTCGCGGCGGTTGCCCTCACCGTCGTACTTGGAGCCCTGATCGTCGAAGCCGTGCCCGATCTCGTGCCCGATGATCGCGCCGATGGCGCCGTAGTTGACCGCGGACTCGGCGTCCTTGTCGAAGAACGGCGCCTGCAGGATGGCGGCGGGGAAGTTGATCGAGTTCGAGGTGGCCTCGTAGTAAGCGTTGACCGTCTGGGGCGACATGCCCCATTCGGTTTTGTCGACCGGCTTGCCCAGGCGGTCCATGGCGCGCTGCGACTCGAAAGCCTCGATGGCCAGGATCGATTCGACGAGTTTGCCGCGGCTCACCTTCACCTTGGAGTAGTCGACCCACTTGTCCGGATAACCGATCTTCGTCGTGATCTTGTCCAGCTTCGCGATGGCCGCGTCGCGGGTCTGCGGCGACATCCAGGTGGAGTTGCGGAAGTTCTCCCGGTAGGCGGCCATCAGGTTGTCCACCAGTTCCTTGGCTCGGTCCTTGGCCTCGGGCGGGAAATACTTTTCCACGTACAGCTTTCCGAGCGGTTCGCCGAGGTTGCCGTCGACGACTCCGACTGCCGACTTCCACAGCTCGGGACGCTGCTGAATTCCGCTGGTGGCCTTCTGATAATCGAAGTTGGCGTCGGACAGATCCTTCTTCAGATACTTGGCGTACTTGCGAAGCAGGCTGAGCTTCAGGTAATCCCGCCAGATCGCGATGTCCACCTCGGTCCACAGCTGCCCCGCGGCGGTCACGAACGACGGCTGCCCGACGACGATCTTCTCGAACAGCTCCTTCGGTCGGTTGGTACTGCCCGCCAGCCATGGGTCCCAGTCGAATGTCGGTGCGAGCGAGACCAATCCGTTCCACGACTCGAGGTTGTAGGTGGCGTCGGTGTCGCGGGTGCGCACGTTGTCCCAGAACCCCGCGGCGATGCGCGTCTCGAGATCGAGCACCCGCTGCGCCATACCCTGCGGATCCGGGAACCCGGCCCCGGCCGACAGGCGTTCCAAGAGCGTCCGATAGGCCGAAAGGTATTCCGCGAATTCGGGTTTGCGATAGTACTGCTCGCTCATCCCGATGCCCGACTGGCTGACCTGGGGCAGATACGCGTTGGAATCCTTGCGGTCGACGGTGATGCTGAGCCCCATCAGACCGGCCAGTGGCAGTGCGCCCATCACCTTCGCCAGATCGGGTTTCGTGGCGGCCTTATCGATCTGGTCGAACATGCCCTGCAGCGGCGACAGACCCAGCTTCTCGATCGTGTCCAGATCCAGCCGGGCGTCGTAGAGATCGCGGATCTGCTGCTCGGTCGTGCCGTCCTTCGGATCCTTGATCCCGTCGATCACCGCGCGCAGCTGATCCAGCACCCGATCGCCGACCTCGTCGAAGGTGCCGAAGCTGGTCTTGTCCGGCGGCAGCTGATACTCCTTCAGCCATTTGCCGTTCATGTGCCGATACAGGTCGTCCTGGATCCGAACGGCCTCGTCCACTCCCGACAGATCCGGCCCGTGCAACTGCGCCTTGGGCGCCGATTCCTTCGAACAGCCCACCAGCGCGGTGGCCACCGGCACCGCCCCGAGGGCGATCAGAAACGAGCGGCGATCCAGGCGGGCCCGGCCTCGAGACGTCACAGACAACCTCTTCCCGACTTGGTGATCTTGTTCGGCCTTGTTGTGAGGAGGAGGCTAGTGCAAGCGGCTGAGGAACGGCTGAATTTGCCCCGCGCCGTCTTCCGGGCATGTCCGGCCGGATTTGGGTACCACCTGCGCCTTCGCTACACTGAACCGGTTGCCTGCGGCACAACTGTGCCCGCACTCAGGCCGTGAACCCCCAGTGGTTGATCTCTTCGATCAGGCGAAACCGCTGGCAGGCGCGCGTTCGGAGGGCAACTGACCATGCCCGTCGGGTCGGTAATCCGGCGTGCATATCGTCCAGGTCCAGGAGGAGAGCTGAAGTGATTCAGCAGGAGTCGCGACTGCGCGTCGCCGACAACACGGGTGCCAAGGAAATCCTGTGCATCCGCGTGCTCGGCGGTTCGTCGCGTCGCTATGCCGGCATCGGCGACGTGATCGTCGCCACCGTGAAGGACGCCATCCCCGGCGGCAACGTCAAGAAGGGCGATGTCGTCAAGGCCGTCGTCGTGCGCACCACCAAGGAGCGCCGCCGTCCGGATGGCAGCTACATCCGTTTCGACGAGAACGCCGCGGTGCTGATCAAGGCGGACAACGATCCGCGTGGCACCCGCATCTTCGGCCCCGTCGGCCGTGAGCTGCGTGACAAGCGTTTCATGAAGATCGTTTCGCTGGCCCCGGAGGTGCTCTGACATGAAGGTGCACAAGGGCGACACCGTGATCGTCGTCTCGGGCAAGGACAAGGGTGCCAAGGGCAAGGTCATCCAGGCCTACCCGAAGACCGAGAAGGTCCTGGTCGAGGGCGTGAACCGGATCAAGAAGCACGTCGCGAACTCCGCGAATCAGCGCGGCGCCAGCTCGGGCGGCATCGTGACCCAGGAGGCGCCCATCCACGTCTCGAACGTGATGGTTGTCGACTCCGACGGCAAGCCGACCCGCGTGGGTTACCGCACCGACGAGAACGGCAAGCGGGTGCGTATCTCCCGTCGTAACGGGAAGGACATCTGATGACCACCACCGAGAAGATCCAGCCCCGGCTGAAGCTGCGCTACCGCGAGGAAATCAAGGACGCGCTGAACTCCGAATTCAACTACGCCAACGTGATGCAGATCCCGGGCGTGGTGAAGGTCGTCGTGAACATGGGTGTCGGCGACGCCGCCCGCGACGCCAAGCTGATCAACGGCGCCGTGGCCGACCTGGCCCTGATCACCGGCCAGAAGCCGGAGATCCGCAAGGCCCGCAAGTCCATCGCGCAGTTCAAGCTGCGTGAGGGCATGCCGATCGGCGCCCGCGTCACCCTGCGCGGCGACCGCATGTGGGAGTTCCTGGACCGCCTGGTGTCCATCGCCCTCCCGCGTATCCGCGACTTCCGCGGCCTGTCGCCGAAGCAGTTCGACGGCAACGGCAACTACACGTTCGGCCTGTCCGAGCAGTCGATGTTCCACGAGATCGACGTGGACAAGATCGACCGTCCGCGCGGTATGGACATCACCGTCGTGACCACGGCGACCAACGACGAAGAGGGCCGCGCCCTGCTCCGTCACCTCGGCTTCCCGTTCAAGGAGAACTGAGCATGGCTAAGAAGGCTCTGATCAACAAGGCCAACGCGAAGCCGAAGTTCGCGGTTCGCGCCTACACCCGCTGCCAGCGCTGCGGCCGCCCCCACGCGGTCTACCGCAAGTTCGGCCTGTGCCGCGTGTGCCTGCGTGAGATGGCGCACCGCGGCGAGCTGCCGGGCGTGCACAAGGCTAGCTGGTAAGTCTCTCGGCCTCGGCCGAATTCGATGCGGTGGTTCGTCGATCGACGAACCACCGCATTCGTGTATCTCGGACCGTCCGAGGAACGAATGGACACCCCACACGGGGTGCCGTTACCGTCGATGGCATGAGCGCAGGCGGGGGACCATCCGGGTCGGAAGCGAATCTGTCCGTCGTACCCGAGGACGTGCAGGCGGTCGGCCGGTACGTCTACGAGATCGCCGACACGATGAGGCAGGCTCTCGACTCCGCTGCCCGTGAGGTCGACACCCTGCTCACCTCGGAGTGGACCGGTGATGCGGCCGAGGAGTTCAGAACCGGCTGGGACGAGACCCGCGACGGCGGCACCCAGCTGATGCAGGCGCTGACCGGTCTCGCGGAGAAACTCGGCATCACCGCCGCCAATTACCGCAGCACCGACGCGGACAATGCCGCAGGTTTCTCGAGCCTGAATCTGCCGTCGTGAGCTCACAATTCGCCGTCGACCTGGATCGGCTCGACCAGATCGTGTCCCGCCTCAACGGGCTGGCGGGCTTTCTGCACGACCATCTGGAGGAACTCGACCGCCGAGTCAACGCATTGCGGAACGGCAGCTGGGAATCGGCGGCCGCCGCCGCGTACGCCCAGACCCATGCGCAGTGGCTGGCCGCGGCCCGAGAATTCGCCGAGGGCGTCGCCGCGATGAGCGATGCCGCGCACAAGGCACACGGCCGCTACACCCAGGCCATCGACATCAATCGACGCATGCTCCAATCGGGACAGCCGTGATCGTCGACTGGCAGGTCTACTACGACGCCGCCAAGAAATGCCATGACCTGGCCGACGAGCTCCGCCGCGCGGACAAACCCGTACACGACGCGGTCAAGGGCGAATGCGCGGGCATGGCCGGTGACGCCCCGGGCTGTAAGCAATGGGGCGAGGCCTACGACAAGGCCGCGCAGCAGACCATGCAGGTCTGCTCGAGCCTGGCCAACGCCCTGACCAATTACGGTTCCGTGCTGTACGCCATGGGCTATAACTACGGCACGGCCAACAAGAGCAACCCCGCACCGCCGCGGCCGAGTGTGAGCCAGGTCGGCGAGTACCGGGTCGCTATCCCAACTTCGGTCGCCGACAACGGAATCGGATTCACCGATCACGGCGGTATCAAGGAGTTCCTCGACAAACTCATCGCGAAGGTCCTCTCCGCCTTCGGCAAGCTTCCGAACGGCCACGCGGGCAAGCTGGAAAAGGCGCACACCACCTGGAACACCTTCGCCAACCACGCGACCGTCACCGGCGCCCCCGCCCGCATCGCCACCATTTCGGCACTGTTCGACGGCATGGACGACGCCACCAACAGGCAACTGATCCAAGGCCATTTCACCACCCTGAAAACCAGCGCCGACACCGTCGCCACCGCGAGCCAGCACATGGCCGCCCCCGTGCGGGACTACCACGAGGCGACCATCGCCCTCGGCAACGAAACCAGCAACGCCATCAACACCCTCGAACTGACCATCGCCCTCACCGCGATAGCCGGTGGCGCCCTGGCCCTGTTCAGCCTCGGCACCTCCGCCGTCGCCGCGGCCGCCGCCATCGACGCCGACATCCTGCTCACCATCAACGCCATCCAGGCCTCCTACCGCGCCAGCCGGATGGTCAAGGTCATCGGCCTCACCAGCCTCGCCGCCGGTGCGGTCGGCGTGGCCGATGCCTTCCACGCCGTGCCCACGATCGACTTGGACAAGGCCGTCACCAATCTGGCCGCGATCATCGCGATGAAAGCGCTGATCGACGACGACTCCGGCACCGGCCCCGCCAATGCCGCCAACACCCCGGGGACCGAGGAATACCAGCGGCGTGTCGAGGAATTGGCGAAGGATCCGGCCAAGAACGGCGCCGTCTCGCCGCAATCGAGGCGAGAGGCCGAGGTTGCTCTCCAGGCCGAGCACGACGGATTGCTGCAAGGACCGATTCAGCGAGCGCAGCCGGGGCCCAACGGCGAGGACACCGGTGACTTCGTCGACAAGGACGGCAACCGTGTGGACGTGAAAAGTTCGCCGGACGCTCGCCCCAGCTATCGCCCGGGCGCCGGGACCCCGATCCCGAACCCGCAGACCGAACAAGAGTTCATGGATATGGTCAACAAGGATCTGGCGAGTGGTGAGAACGTCCTCGTGGATCCGGACGGCATGTCGGCCGCCCGCCGTGCTCTACTCGAGGGGCTCGTCGCCAAAAATCCGCATTGGCAGGGAAAGGTAATCTGGGGACGATGACCACGACCTACGGCCGCACGCAGGATGCGGTACGACGTTGGCCGGACGATGCCCGTGCGCGAGAGGCTCTGGAGGCGTATTTCGCGACTCTTCCGCTCGATCCGTCCGCGGAACGGACGACCTCGTCGCTTCTCAACGGCTGGGCACTCGACTTCCGGGGCGCAGACCTCACCGGTTTGGATCTTCTCGGAGCCGAACTCAGCGAGGCGAACCTGAGCGGAGTGCGCCTGGTGAATGCTGATCTGTATACGGCGTGGTTGTCGGATGCCAACCTGGAAGCGGCGGATCTTACCGAGGCCGACCTACGAAAGGTGCAGGGGCGCGGGTGCAATGCCGCTCGGGCTGTGCTCAGAAATGCCGATATCCAAAGAGCCGAGCTCGATGCGGCCAACTTGCAGGATGCGGACTTCAGTGGTGCCCGACTCCAGCACGCACTCTTTTCCGGCTCGGATCTTCGTGGCGCCGATATGCGTGGATGCGCCGTCGATGGAGCTGGGTTCACGCAGGCTCGTCTCGGGGGAGCTCTAGTACAGGACATGACCGGCACCATTCTCGGGCCGGTAGATATCGGGGAGCAGGAACCCCACGTCATAGACGGACCGCAGTTGGAACTGTGGTTCCATGAGCACGGCGCGCAGGTCCAGGTCAAAATTCTCTGATACACCGTTGTATTGCTCACCGCGGATCCGTGGCCGGGAGGATGTTGGGTATCTCGGTGGTAGTTCAGAATATGAACCACAAAGAGGTGGAATTGATTTCAGAGGTATGTCGCCGAAGGGCGACAGCCAAAGCGAAATGATCGTCGCCCTTCAAACCGCCGCCGAACAAGCGCTCCTTCTCCAAGGCTATCTTTGGTCCAGCGGCGACTGATGTTGGTTCGGCGGCGTCGGCATGGAAACGTCAGAATTCGAGCTCGGACCACGGGATGCGGATGGGGAATGGAAGAGCGGCCACGATGCCGTCGGAGTCCTTCGGGGTCCACTTGCCGGTCAGTAGGTAGTTAGCGGGGTAGAGGGGATGTACGCCGGGTGGAAGCTTGCCGTGGTCGGTCTCCAGCGCGTAGGCGCGAACCATGGCGATCGCGCTTCTCGTGCGTTCCAAAGTCACTTCCCAGTACCAGGGGATACCTACCGCGGCGTAACGCGCTTTCTTGTCGTCGATGTCGGTTTGGGTGTTCGTTGGTGACAGCACTTCACCGACCAGGAGGACGTCGTCCGCGCGAACGTCCTGGTATGGCTGCGGAAGGCAGCGGTGGATCAGGAAATCCGGCGTCACGAAGTCGTTCTTTCCCGATTGGGCAAGAAAGACATTCGTTTCCGTATGAACGCGCCAGCATTGCTCCGGTTGGCGCGCCATCTCGTCGCGGGCGCATCTCCGCAGCCCGCTCCACATCAGGTTGGTGAATTCCTGATGCTCGGCCGGTCCACGGCGGACCCAGACGACCCGCCCGTTCCACAGCTCGATCTGCCCGGCGATCTCTTCAGGCAAATTTTCGAGCTCTTCCCAGGTCATGTGTTCTGGGAGGTCGGGTCGCTCCATAGCTGGACTCGACATGCTGTCATCGTAGTCCGGGCTCGGGGCGACGACGCTCGATTGCAAACCGGACTCCGTCAGGCCGAAGGGTCATCCGTCGGTTTCACTCCCATTGCAGGACCCAGGGCCGAGGTCGTTAGGCAGCCAACGATGGCCGGGCCTTGTGTACCAGCGCATCGTTGTGCAGCGCCTCCACTATGGACAACGCATAATCCACCCGCCGCGTCCGATTCGACGCCGGGATCGGATCGCCCACATGCTCGCTCCATACGTGCCGCGATGCGCGAACGAGCGGAGTCGCTCCGTGTCGTCCAGAATCGGCACCTCTGGGCATCGTCGAGAACCTGCCTCGCGAAGGGTTACCGTATCTGCGCGAGATGGTGACCGAGCACGCCCTCCGGCCGGGCTACTCCTATGCCGACGAATTCGACTACGGCCTCGGGTTGATCCTCGACGGTCTCGACCGCGCCCATCGGGCCGAGTGACTGTGGCCAACCCCATGCCCCCCGGATTTTGCCCAGCTGACGGCCCCCTCTACACTGAACCGGTTGCCTGGGGAGCTCTGTGTCCGCACACGACCCTCGGTGACGCGACCTCAACCGGGCGGCCAAAGCCGTCCGGACCAGCCGAATTGCTGTAGGCCCACCATCGGCGTGCGAAAGCGCGCAGGTGCTGTATGGGAACCGCGGCGAGAAAGGTGAGTGGTCTACCCATGACCATGACTGATCCGATTGCAGACTTCTTGACCCGTCTGCGCAACGCCAACTCGGCGTACCACGATCAGGTGAAGGCGCCGCACTCCAAGCTCAAGGTGAACATTGCCGAGATCTTGAAGCGTGAGGGCTACATCGCCGACTACCGCGTCGAGGACGCGCAGGTCGGCAAGACCCTGGTCGTCGACCTGAAGTACGGGCCCAGCCGCGAGCGGTCGCTCGCCGGTGTGCGCCGGGTGTCCAAGCCCGGCCTGCGGGTGTACGCGAAATCCACCAACCTGCCCAAGGTGCTGGGTGGCCTCGGCGTGGCGATCATCTCCACGTCGCAGGGCCTGCTCACCGACCGTCAGGCCAAGCAGCAGAATGTGGGCGGGGAAGTCCTCGCCTACGTCTGGTAAGGGAGGTAGGAACAATGTCGCGTATCGGCAAGAAGCCGATCCCGGTTCCCGCCGGCGTCGAGGTGACCATCGACGGCCAGAACGTGTCGGTCAAGGGTTCCAAGGGCACCCTGTCGCACGTGGTGGCCGAGCCGATCACCGTCGCCAAGGGCGAGGACGGCCAGATCGAGGTCATCCGTCCGAACGACGAGCGTCAGAACCGCTCGCTGCACGGCCTGACCCGGACCCTGATCGCCAACATGATCACCGGCGTGACCCAGGGCTACGAGAAGAAGATGGAAATCTTCGGCGTCGGTTACCGCGTCGCGGCCAAGGGCTCGAACCTCGAGTTCGCCCTGGGCTACAGCCACCCGGTTCCGGTCGAGGCCCCCGAGGGCATCACCTTCAAGGTCGAATCCCCCACCAAGTTCTCGGTGTCGGGCATCGACAAGCAGAAGGTCGGCCAGATCGCCGCGGTCATCCACGGCCTGCGCAAGCCCGATCCGTACAAGGGCAAGGGCATCCGGTACGAAGGCGAAGTGGTTCGCCGCAAGGTCGGAAAGACGGGTAAGTAAGCCATGGCACAAACCGAAACTCAGAAGGCCGCGCGCAAGCCGCTCGGCAAGGACGTGTCGACTCGGCGCCGTGTCTCCAAGGCGCGCCGGCACTTCCGTCTGCGCAAGAAGGTCCTCGGCACCGCCGAGCGTCCGCGTCTGGTCGTGTTCCGCTCCGCGCGGCACCTGCACGCCCAGCTGGTCGACGACTCGGTCGGCAAGACCATCGCCGCGGCGTCCTCGATCGAGGCCGACGTGCGCGCCCTCGAGGGCGACAAGAGCGCCAAGGGCAAGAAGGTCGGCGAGCTGATCGCCGCCCGCGCGAAGGCCGCCGGCGTGGACACCGTGGTGTTCGACCGCGGTGGTCACGACTACCACGGCCGCATCGCCGCCCTGGCGGACGCCGCTCGGGAAGGCGGGTTGAAGTTCTGATGACCAACAGCAAGCGCAACGGAAGGAACGTCTGATGCCGGGACGTCAGCGGCGTGACGGCGGAAACGGACCCGCCGGACAGAACGGAAGCGGCGACGGCGGTCGCCAGGAGCGGCGGGGTCGCCGCGACGATCGTCGCGAGCAGACTCAGGCCGAGAAGAACCAGCTCGAGCGGGTCGTCGCGATCAACCGCGTGTCCAAGGTCGTCAAGGGTGGTCGGCGCTTCAGCTTCACCGCCCTGGTGATCGTGGGCGACGGCAACGGCCTGGTCGGCGTCGGCTACGGCAAGGCCAAGGAAGTTCCCGCGGCCATCCAGAAGGGCGTCGAGGAGGCTCGCAAGAACTTCTTCCGCGTCCCGATGATCGGCTCCACCATCACCCACCCGGTTCAGGGTGAGGCGGCGGCCGGTGTCGTCATGCTGCGCCCGGCCTCGCCCGGTACCGGTGTGATCGCCGGTGGCGCGGCCCGTGCCGTGCTGGAGTGCGCCGGCATCCACGACATCCTGGCCAAGTCGCTCGGCAGCGACAACGCCATCAACGTCGTGCACGCGACCGTGGCCGCCCTCAAGCAGCTGCAGCGTCCCGAGGAGGTGGCCGCTCGCCGTGGCCTGCCGATCGAGGACGTCGCTCCTGCGGGCATGCTGCGTGCGCGCGCGGGAGTGGGAGTCTGACATGGCACAGCTGAAGGTGACCCAGATCAAGTCCACGATCGGCGCCAAGAAGAATCAGCGGGAGTCGCTTCGCACCCTCGGCCTGCGGGGCATCCGCAAGTCCGTGGTCCGCGAGGACAACGCCCAGAACCGCGGGCTGATCAACGTCGTGCGCCACCTCGTTACCGTTGAGGAGGTCGCTGGGAGCGCAGCGACCAAAGGAGGCGCAGCATGACCCCGATTAAACTCCACCACCTGCGTCCGGCCCCGGGCTCGAAGACCGAGAAGATCCGGGTGGGTCGCGGTGAGGGCTCCAAGGGTAAGACCGCGGGTCGCGGCACCAAGGGCACCAAGGCCCGCAAGAACGTGCCCGCCCGCTTCGAGGGTGGCCAGATGCCGCTGCACATGCGCCTGCCGAAGCTGAAGGGGTTCACCAACCGCTTCCGCGTCGAGTACCAGGTCGTCAATGTGGGTGACATCGCCCGGCTGTTCCCGCAGGGCGGCACCGTCGGCAAGGACGAGCTCGTCGCGGCCGGTGCGGTCCGCAAGAACGAGCTGGTGAAGGTGCTCGGCGACGGGGAAATCGGTGTGGCCGTTCAGGTTACCGCCGACAAGTTCTCCGGTTCCGCCAAGGAGAAGATCGCCGCCGCCGGTGGTACCGCCACCGAGCTGGGCTGACAGTAAGGGTTGAAGACAGTGGTCGCCGGACGGGTGAGAGCCCGTCCGGCGTCGCTGTTAGAGTTCAATTGTTGTCTGCCACCGCCCCATGTCGTTAGCCAGGAGGATCTGTGCTTTCCGCCTTCGTATCGGCTTTCCGGACCCCGGACTTACGGCGGAAGATTCTCTTCACGCTGGGCCTGATAGTGCTGTACCGGATCGGCGCGACGCTGCCGTCACCCGGTGTGGATTACAAGGCGGTCCGACACTGTATCGATGTCGTCTCCGGTGGTGACTCGGCGGGTATCTACCAGCTGATCAACCTGTTCTCCGGTGGCGCGCTGCTACAGCTGTCGGTCTTCGCGATCGGCATCATGCCCTACATCACCGCGAGCATCATCATTCAGTTGCTCACGGTCGTCATCCCGCGCTTCGAGGAGTTGCGCAAGGAAGGCCAGTCCGGCCAGACCAAGATGACGCAGTACACGCGCTATCTGGCTGTGGCGCTTGCGATTCTGCAGGCGACCGGTCTGGTGGCGCTGGCCGCCCGCAAGCAGCTGATGCGCGGTTGCCCGCAGGACATCCTCGCGGACACAAGCGTTTTCGGCATGATCATCATCGTGCTGGTGATGACCGCCGGTGCGGCGTTGGTGATGTGGTTCGGCGAGCAGATCACCGAGCGCGGTGTCGGCAACGGCATGTCGCTGCTGATCTTCGCCGGTATCGCGGCGCGAATTCCCGCCGAGGGCAAGCAGATTCTGGACAGCAAGGGCGGACTGATCTTCGGTCTGGTCTGCTTCGCGGCGCTGCTGATCATCATCGGCGTGATCTTCGTGGAGCAGGGTCAGCGCCGGATTCCGGTGCAGTACGCCAAGCGCGTGGTCGGCCGCAAGATGTACGGCGGCTCCTCGACCTATCTGCCGTTGAAGGTCAACCAGGCCGGCGTCATCCCCGTGATCTTCGCCTCCTCGCTGCTGTATCTGCCCAATCTCGTCGCCCAGCTGACCCAGTCGAGTTCGGGCGGCCAGGGGAGCTGGTGGCAGGAGATCATTCAGAAATACCTGGTGAACCCGAGTAACCCGGTCTATGTGGCGATCTATTTCGCCCTGATCGTGTTCTTCACCTACTTCTACGTCGCGATCACCTTCAATCCGGAGGAGCGCGCGGACGAGATGAAGAAGTTCGGTGGTTTCATACCCGGGTATCGTCCAGGTAAGCCGACCGCCGACTATCTGCAGTACGTGCTGAGCCGAATCACGCTGCCCGGTTCGATCTACCTCGGTGTAGTGGCCGTGCTGCCGAACGTGTTCCTGAATATGGGTTCGGCCGGTGGGTCGGGCTTCCTGCCGTTCGGTGGCACCTCGGTGCTGATCGTCGTCAGTGTGGGCCTCGATACGGTCAAACAGATCGAGAGCCAATTGATGAACAGAAATTACGAAGGGTTCCTCAAGTGAGACTCGTACTGCTCGGACCGCCGGGTGCCGGCAAGGGCACGCAGGCTGAACTGCTGTCTGACAAGCTGGGTGTTCCGCACATCTCCACCGGGAACCTCTTCCGCGCGAACATCTCGCAGCAGACCCCGCTGGGCCGGGAGGCGCAGAAGTACCTCGACGCGGGCAACCTGGTGCCGAGCGATGTGACCAACCGCATGGTCGAGTCGCGCATTGCCGAGCCCGACGCCGCCAACGGCTTCGTGCTCGACGGCTACCCGCGCACGGTCGATCAGGCCGAGGCGCTGGAGAAGATGCTCAAGGAGTCGGGCCGCGAGCTCGACGGCGTGGTGAGCATCGTGGTGCCCGAGGATGTCGTGGTCGAGCGCATGCTGGGCCGCGGTCGCGAGGACGACAACGAGGCCATCATCCGCAACCGCATGCGCGTCTACCGCGAGGAGACCGCGCCGCTGCTGGACCACTACGACGGTGCGGTCGTCTCGGTGGACGGCGTGGGTGCGGTCGAGGAAGTCAACGAGCGCATCCTGCGGGCACTGGGTCACTGACGGGAATGGTCTTCGGCCGGAAGAACAAGAAGGTGGTGCCGTTCCGCACCGCCGGGGAGCTCGACGCCATGGCGGCGGCGGGCGCGATCGTCGGCAAGGCGTTGGTCGCGGTGCGAGCCGCGGCCAAGCCGGGTGTGTCGACGCTGGAGCTGGACGAGGTCGCCGAGCAGACCATCCGCGATGCTGGTGCGGTGCCCTCGTTCAAGGGATATCACGGGTTCCCGGGGTCGATCTGCTCCTCGGTGAACGACCGTGTGGTGCATGGGATTCCGTCGAAGGACGAGGTGCTCGCCGAGGGCGATCTGGTGTCGATCGACTGCGGCGCGATCCTGGATGGCTGGCACGGGGATTCGGCGTGGACCTTCGGGGTCGGGACGATCATCGAGGCCGACCGTCTGCTGAGCGAGGCCACCCGGCTGTCGATGGAGGCCGGGATCGCGGCCATGCTGCCGGGTAATCGACTCACCGACGTCTCGCACGCCATCGAACTGGGCACCCGCGCGGTGGAGAAGGAGCACGGGCGGGCCTACGGCATCGTCGACGGATACGGCGGGCACGGGATCGGGCGGCAGATGCATATGGACCCGTTCCTGGCCAACGAGGGTGAGCCGGGGCGCGGGCCGAAGCTGGTGGTGGGATCGGTGCTGGCGATCGAGCCGATGCTGACCCTGGGCACCACACAGACCCGGGTGCTCGACGACGACTGGACCGTGGTGACCGAGGACGGCAGCCGAGCGGCGCACTGGGAGCACACCGTGGCGGTCACCGAGGACGGGCCGCGCATTCTCACCCTGCGTTCCGAATAAGCACGGCAGCGCGCTGTCGGCGCGGCATGACAGCGCGTAACCAGCAATCCCCGAAAAGTTCTGTCCCCGTTGGCTTGTGCAGGCGTTGTATGCTTTCGCCTGACGAGGGCCCGACCGGCCCGCACCATGGGGGTTCGAACGCCGTGACGGGCATCGGGAGGAGCATTCAGGGTGGGTAAGGACACTCCCTGGTCACAGCTGAAGCAGGCTGCGGCGGAGGGCAAGGTCGAAGTCGATATCAACGTGGCACTGAACTGCGCGAAAGCCTGCTCAGATGTGATCGAGCGGTTGAAGGCGTATCAGGGTCTCGTCGACCGCGAGCACGTCAGCAATATGAAGCGCTACAGCCCGCAGCCGAGCGGGCAGAAGCTGGCGGACAAGTTCAACATCCGGGCGACCCGTTTGCGCGACGCGTTCACCAATCACATCGAAGTGCTGTCGAATCTGACCGACGCCTTCAAGGACGCGGGCAAGAATTACAAGGAGGCCGACCAGACCTCCAAGGCCAACCTCTCGAGGGTGAACTCGTCACCCGGCGCGGCCAACGTCAAATATGATGCGCCGCAGTGGAACGCGCCCGGGAGCAGGAAGAAGCCCAAAGCGCCGACCCCGGCGCCGGGGCTGACAATGGAGCCGTCCGATATCGGGCCCGAGAATCCCACCCATCTGCAGGGCCCGGATCTGCACAAGCTGCGTACCGACAGCCACCCCGAGATACCTGCGGCCGCGGGCGCATTGTGGCGCTTCATGGCCACCGACTTCTCCTCACACGGCAGCAACCTGGCCGAACAGGTGCGGAAGTTGACCGGGAGCGGTTGGAAGAGCCCCGGTGGCGAGTCCGCGGTCCAGGCGATCCAAAAGTATGCCGGTACGGTCAAGGACCTGACCAACGCCATGGATTTCATGGGGCAGAACCTGGAATACACCTCCGATTGGCTGTATTCGAACCAGCAGGTCATGCCGACCTACCCGAATGTGAGTGAATGCGCTCTGGAGGAATTCCAGAACAAGTTCAACGAACACTATGTGCAGGGGCTGCTGAACACGGAGAAGCAGTTCCCGGTCCTGCCCGACCCCAAGGCCAATCCGATCGCAGTCCAGCCGCCGAAAAAGGACGACCGCGGCGACGGCAAGGACAAGAACAAAGACGATAAGGGCAACAAGAAGGACGGCAACGGGTCGCACGCCGGTCCGGGGACGGGTGGTAAGGGTAACGGGAGCGGCAAGGGGAGCGGGCCCGGAGGCGGCTCGGGTGCCGGTAAGCAGCCTCCCAAGACCGCGCCGCTCGGTCCGTGGCCTGCCCCCAAGCAGAATCGGCCACAGCAGCAGCCACCGAAGACCGCCCCCAAGCAGCAGCCCCGCGCGGGCGTCCCGGGCTCGCAGTTCGGTGGCGGTTCGTCGGCCGACGGTGGTGCTCAGGCCCTGGCGGCCGTGGCGCAGCTGCTCGGGCCGTTGATGGCCGCGCTGTCGGCGGGTATACAGACCATTCCGGCTCTGGCGCAAGCCATTCCGGCGATCACCCAGGCGTTGGGTCAGCTCGGCGGACCGGCCCCGGGCGCGGGGATGGCCGCATTGCACGATGCGGCGGCCCGTGTTCCGGAGTTGAAGGATCTGATCTCCCGCAGTCCCGAATTGATGCAAGTGTTCCGCGACCATCCCGAATTGCGAGGCATCGCGGAGGTTTTCGGTGTCACCATGCCGGGTGCCGACAGCGGGCCGTTCGCCGCGGGCGCGAACGGCGGCGAGAACGCCGGGCGCGATACGCGATTGTTCCCGCGGGCCGCGGTTCCGGAATCGGCGACATCGCCGGGCCTCTCGATCCCCGGCTCGGCTTGGGGGGCGGGATTGGCCGGGCCCGGCTCGGCGGCCGTGCCGGACGTTCCGGTGACCGCGGGCCAGGGCGGCGGCTCTGCATCGGAGGCGGTGGTCGTCGGTGGCGAGCAGGAACTGGGGCGTCGTGACACCGAGATGAAGCCGGTGGTCCGGCCTTGACGCAGGTGTGGAATTTCACCGACGTGGAGTTCAAGGTGCTGTGGGAACGGCATTCCGACAGCCCCCTGCCACCGCCGATGGTCTTCCTCAGCCGCACGCCGATGCTCGAAGACTTCGAGCGTGAGAAGTACGGGGCGTGGCAGCATTTGCAGGCCACGTTGGACTCCTCGTTCGATGGGGTGCTCGAAACACTCCTGCGCCCTGACGTTTTCGTGGTGTTGCACGGCTGGAACGACCGAGAGATGGAGAATCCGCACAAGCGGATCCGGTTGTATGCCGCGCGTTCGGGCCTGCGCGGTTATGTGCTGACCCAATTGCCCGGCGAGACCGTGCTGCACAGCGGTGGTTACACGATCACCGAGTGCGATCCGCGCGCGTTGGCGGATGCGGTCGTCCGGGCGATGCCCACCGCGGAGGCCGGCCGCCGCTTCCGCAACGTGCCCATTGCCGGCGGGCCTGCCACGCAACAGGGCGGCTGGGCGGAGTCGGACCAGCTGTACCGGCCTGGCGGGTCGCTGGTGTCGGAGTCGGTCGAGCTCGGAGCGTCGTCGGACGGCCTGAGCGAGCGCTTCTTCGCCGTCCCCGCGACCATGACCGGCGGGATCAGCGTCAGCCAGGGACGGTCCAAGTACGGTCGACGAGGGATCCTCGAGGAGATCATGGTCTGGCGGGACCTTCCCGATGACGGCCGGTACGTGTTCGTGCTCGATCACGCCCCCACGGCGATGGGCATCGGATCCCGGCACCTCACGGTGAAGCTGGCCGCCTCCATCGATCGCATTCTCGAGCGAATGGAAACCCATCGGGAGTGGGAAGTCCGCTGAACCGGCCCGGCCCCACGCGTGCGCGGATGATGTCGCGATGATCCGGATTTGACGGGGCAGCTCGGCGAGTTTCCTTGTGCGCCACGGCGAATTCAATCCCGTGCGGTTTTCTGTCCGCGATGGAAGCGGACCGACGAACCCGGGGGAGCGGATCGCGATGACGCTGTATCTGCCCGAGGGACTGCGCTGGATCGGGTGGGTGGCCGGCTCGAGCTGGCCCGCCGGCGACGAGGACGCGATGTGGGCGGTCTCCGCCGCATGGCAGGCGGCCGGTGTGGAGCTGCAGGCGCTGCTGACCGAGATCGACACGGCCAAGCAGGTGACCATGCATGCCTATCCGAGCGGTACTGCCCCGGCGGCGATGGGCCAACGATTCGACAAGCTCCGCAACGGTGACCAATCACTGGAAACGCTGGCCGAACTCGTGCGCGCGGTCTCCGAGTCGGCCTTCGACATGGGCACTCAGCTGGAGGCGACCAAGCTCACCATCATCGTGTCGCTGGCCTGGCTGGCGCTCGAGATCCTGTGGGCCTGGCTGTTTCCGCCCACCGCGCCCGCGGTGGAGGCGGCGGCGATATCCACCACGCGCTCGTTTCTGCGGGTGTTCGAGGACATGGCGCAGAAGTCGATAATGAATCTGGCCAGGAAGCTCGGCGCCTCGGCGGAGAAACGATATTTTTGGAAGGAGATTGCCGGCGGGCGCGCGGTGCTGCCGACGGCGAAGGGAATCGGTGTCTACAGCGTCAAATTCACCGAATCCGCGCTCACTTCGATGGGGTTGAACTCTGCCGTGCAGCTCGGTCAGATGGCGGCGGGAAAGCGCCGGCACTTCGACGGCACGGAATTGGGGCTGTCCGCGCTGGCGTCGGTCGCCGGAGCGATGCCGTCCCGGGAGATGGCCCGATACCTCGGCAACGGTATCGACAAACTGGCCGGGCACCACCTGAACAGCTGGTGGGGACGGTCCGCGCGGGGGGCCTTCATCGGGGCGTCGGCGGGTGTGGTCGGGTCCGCGCTGGGCAATGTCGCAATGGGAGCCGCGACGGGGGACTGGTCGTCGTTCAGCTCGCCGACCGGATGGGTCGGCACCGTCTCGCGCGGCAGCGCCGTCGGCGGTGCGCGGGGCCTGTTCGCGAAGTCGACGCCGATTTCGACCTCGGATGTGCGATACCGGCTGTGGATGCACAGGCCCGGTGCGCCGCGGACCGCGCCGACTGCCGGTACTGCGGCGCCGACCGGTGCGAGCGCTGTCGGCCACGACGGTTCGGCGCTACCGCGCAGCCAGCGTAATGCCGATGGCTCACAAGCGCTTTCGACAGCCCCAGGCGGTGGTACGACGACGAGCGGTCGTGCGGGGAGCGCTGGGCAGGGCACCGACACCCCGACGGTGAACTCGGGGCGGCGATCCGATCATGGCTCGGCGTCCTATCGGACTGCTCGCGAGTCGTCGGTGAGCAGTGGGCAGGAGTCGTTTCATACCGCGCGGGAGTCGGCGGGTAGTGGGCGGGAGTCGTTTCATACCGCGCGGGAGTCGGCGGGTAGCGGGCGCGAGTCGTTTCACACCGCGCCGGACCCGATTCGGCACGCTGGTCGGGAGACGATTCACAGCGGGCGAGGGGCGGTCGGTGGCGATGCGCCCACGACGATCTCGCGTGGCTCGGATGCGCAGTCGAGGTCCGGCCGCGGGAGATTCGAACCTCCTACCTCGTGGTCGTCCTCGGTGGACGGTGGTTGGTCGCCACCGTCGAGGCCGGGCGTCGCTCCGCCGGCTCAGGCCGGCGATGCCGATGCCGCGGGGGGACAGCAGGGTTCGTCCGACCGGCGCGAGGAACCGTTCCTCGGAGCCGGAAAGGATATGAAGGCCAAGACCCGCCCGAAACGGTATCCGGAGTGGACGCCACTGCCGGAAACGTTCACCGCACCGGATGCGCCGAGCCCGGCCGAGTGGCTGCCCGCGCGGCCCCGACCGGTGGAGGACCGCGTGGATGTGGCCTTCACGCTCGACAGCGGTGGGAATTCGGAGCGAAAGAAGGAGAAGTGAGATGGCAGAGCAGGTCGAGGTCGATCCGGTCCGGCTGCGCGCGGCGGCGGGGCAATGCGATCGGATTCGGGAGTCCATCCGTCGCACATTGAGCACATTGGGGGTAGTGGTGGCCGACGGCCGCACCCCGTGGGGTGACGACGGTTTCGGTGGCAAGTTCGCCGACGGCGACCGCGGCTATCTAGCCGCCCGCGACAACATGCTCGCCGCCATCGAGAAGATGGCGGACACCTTCGGAGATTTCGCGCACGGCCAGCGGGTGGCCGCGGATCAGTTGGCGAGGACGGAGCACGGCAATGCGGAGCGCTTCTGCTGATATCCGCGCCCTTCGCCCGGTGCGAGGCTCGACTTCGAACACGACCGACTTTGCACCGTGCCCGTTTCCCGCTAGGGGGCGGAGGCGTTGCTGCGCGGCCCCCTCCGATGCGCGGTCATGGTCGTCAGCGGCACCAGCCCGCTCCATCCGCAGGGTCGATCGCAGGAGGCGAGGACCCTGTCCGCACCCTGGGCGGTGGCGGATGCCCGTGCCGGATAACCACATTCGGGGCACTTGCCGAAGAAGTCGAGAATCTCCTGGGTTCCGGGAGCCGCGGAGGTGCGGCGCTTGCTCATGATGCTCTCTCCTTGCCCGACCGGGCATACTGCGGTGGAACGTCCATCCCGTCGCATCGTCCGGTAATACCGAACGGTAGCTTCGTGTGCAGAAGAGTACGGCGACTTCGCCGCCCTCGCTGGAGATTTCACAACAGCCGCCACGGCGCTGCGCGGTGGCGTGTCGGGCCGTAGTGAGCGAACCCGAAACGCCGGCGGCCGGCGCGACGGCTCACGCCTCCAGCAGAACGGTGACCGGTCCGTCGTTGACCAGGGCGACGTGCATGTGGGCGCCGAAACGTCCGGTCGCCACGGTCGCGCCGAGCCCGCGCAGGGCGTCGGCGAAGAAGTCGACCAGGGGTTCGGCGACGGAGCCGGGCGCCGCGGCCGACCAGGACGGCCGGCGGCCCTTGGCGGTATCGGCGTACAGGGTGAACTGGCTGACTACCAGGATGGGCGCGTTCAGGTCGGCGGCCGAGCGTTCACCGTCCAGGATCCGCAGCCGGTACAGCTTGTCGGCCAGCGCCTTCGCCGTCGACTCGATATCGGTGTGGGTGACCCCGACCAGGGCGAGCAGGCCGTGCGGAGCGCCGTGCGCCGCCGGGTCGATTCGCCCGACCACCTCGTCGCCCACCGTCACCTGCGCGGAACTCACTCGCTGCACCAGGACACGCACGCCGCCTATCCTCGCAAAGGCCGCGGGGGGCCTACCACCAGGATCGTGGGCGCAGCGAATTGGCCAGGTCGACCAGGGCGTAGCGCTGTAAGCGGTGCGGGCTCATGCGCGCGATCGTCCGCAGCACCGATTCGAGTCCGCCGCGCAGTCCCGCCTGCGTGTAGGGGAAGCCGAAGATCGTCGCATCCGGTGGCCGTGGTCGCCTGCCGGTGCGCAGCCACGCCAGCGCCACGCCCAGCACGATCGCCTGCATCTGTGGCAGCCGCGGTTCGTCCGGCAGTGCCTGCAGCCGCATCGCCGCCTCGTCGAGATCGGCCTGGGTGATCTCGTTCGGCGGCCGGGAAACCAGCAGCAGGCACCCGGTCAGTCGCGCCGCGTTGTGATGGCGTGAGGTCTCCGGAACCTCCTGCAGCGTGTCCACCGCCGCCCCGGTGTCGCCGTCGGCCGCCAGCCGTCGCGCCAGTCCGAACGCGGCGCTGGTCACGCCCCGGTTGGTGCGCCACACCGCGCGGTAGTAGCGCGCCGCCGCCCGGGACCACCGGTCCGGATCACCCGACTTGTCGGGGGTTTGCAGGATGAGCTCGGCCGTGGCGGCCAGCGCCAGCTGCGGGGCGATCTCGCCTGGCACCCGGGAGTGGACGAGATCGAAACGTTCGTAAGCCTTTTCGTAGTGACCACCGCTGAGCGCCGCGATCCCCGAATACCAGTCGATGCGCCAGTCGTGATGCTCGGCGGCCAGGTCGGCCAGCTTCGCTCGAGCGATGTCCACCTCGCGCAGATCGAGGTGAGCGCGGATCGCGGCCAAGGTGCTTTCCAGTGCGAAGGTTTCGGGCTCGTCCACGGTGCCCGCGTGCATGCCGTTGCTGCTCTGCTGCAGGGTGTCGAGGGCGAGGCGGGGGTCGCCGTAGAGCAGCGGAGACAGTAGTTCGGCGCTGGGGTCCTCGCTGTCGATCAGGGGAATCGGCAGTGCCGCAACGACGCTCGACCCATCGAGGGAGAGCGTGCGATGGCGGCCGTCGATGAGGCCGTCGGTCCCGCGGATCCAGAGATCGATGCCGAACTCGCCGCGCGGTGCGCCGAAGACCGAGGAAACCTGCGGATACTCCCGGTTCGTCTCCTCGGCCAGTACCGCGCGCAGGACACCCGCGAGCTGTCGGTGCATCGCATACGCCGACGGAAATCGTTGCGCCGGATCGGGATCGGTCGCCCGCAGCAGCAACCGGTGGAAGGACGGACAGCGACGCAGCACCGGCTCCTGATCCGGTGGCGGGATGCCGGGCAGCTTGTGGCCGTCGCGGTCGGCGGGCAGATTCAGGGTCAACGCGGCCAGTGTCCGCCCGACCGTATAGATGTCGGAGGCCACCGTGGGTCCCGTGCGGGTGAACTCCGGCGCCTGGTAACCGGGCGTGCCGTAGAGATTGCCACCGGATTCCCTGGCGGCGACCGCGCCGAGATCGATGAGCTTGACCTCGTCCTCGCTCACCATGATGTTGTCGGGCTTGAGGTCGTTGTAGGCCAGCCCGCACGAGTGCAGATAGTCCAGCGCCGGCAACACCTCCATCACGTAGGTGATGGCCTCCGACACCGGCAGCCGTTCGGGTGCTCGAAGGTCGAGCATCGTCTTCAACGACCGTCCGCCGACGTATTCCATGACGATGTATCCGCACGGGACGCCGTCCGCGGCCCGATGCTTGACGAAGTTGAAAATCTTGACGATCCCGGGATGCGCCATTTCCGACAGGAACTGGCGTTCGGCCAGCGCGACGACGTGGGCCTCGAAGTCCAGCGGGTTCTGCAGCCCTTTGAGCACCACCCAGCGGTCGCTGACGTTGCGGTCCCGGGCCAGGAAGATCCAGCCCATGCCGCCGTAGGCCAGGCACCCCTGCACCTCGTATTGACCCGCGACCAGCTCGCCCGGACGCAGCAGCGGTCGGAAGTTGAACGGTGATCCACAGTGTTCGCAGGCGCCGCTCGTCGGACCGGGCCCGTTCCCGGACGAGCGCCCGACCGGCTTCAGGCATTTCCAGCAGAACCGCTTGGCCTCCGGTACCTCGGGATTCGGCAGGATCGCAGTGGCCGGATCGACCGGCTCCACCCCGGGGAGGGCGACCAGACCGGCACCGAGGCGACGAACACTGGGCCGGGATCGAACGCTCGTGCCGGAGCCCGCGTCGCCGCTCGGGCCGGTCGCCGGTCGCGTGTCCGGTTGCCACGGACCGGGGTTGTCCGTGGCGCGTCGGGTGGCCCAGATGGACGTGCTGGGACTCGGAGGACGTTCCGTCTCCCGCGTCCGCCGGCTCGCCCAGGCGTGCGGGCGCGGACGGTCGGATGCGCTGGATTCTTCCGGCATTCAACCCTCTCGGACCCACGGTGCGACGAACCGGCTCTATCCCGCGCCACCGCGCAGTCCGGAGGGTGGGACTCGGCGCACTGCGCGGCGGGCGGACGGGCTCCTCGCGATTGTGCCTCATCGCGAGTTACCGCGTCGCTACTCGTCTGCGACGGTGTTGCCGCGCTGCTCGCGATGCTGGAGGGGCCGTTCGGCCAGCACCGGGAATTGGCCGGTGGCGCCCTCGCGCTGGGCGGCCAGCAGCAGCACCCGCCGACGGGCGAGGAACCAGCCGCCCACCAGGGCGGGAAGCATGATCACCACCATGGCGATGACCGCGCCGCGCTGCACGTCGCTGTCGCTGAACAGCATGAGCAGGACCACCGCGGCCAGGAAGACCAGCGTGGCGATGCCGGTGTAGGGCGCGCCGATCAGCCGGAATGCGGGCCGCTGCATCCGACCCTCGCGCGACCACTGCCACAGCTTCAGCTGGCAGAGCACGATTGCTGCCCACGCGGTGATGGTGCCCAGCGCCGATATGTTCAGCACGATCTCGAACGCCTTCTCCGGGACGACGGCGTTGAGTCCGACGCCGAACAGCGCGATCGTGCCGGTGGCGAGAATGCCCACGTACGGAACGCCGCGGCTGGACATACGGGAGGCGACCGCCGGCGCGCTACCGTTCATCGACATCGAGCGCAGAATGCGGCCGGTCGAGTACAACCCGGCGTTGAGGCTGGAGAACGCGGCGGTCAGCACGACCAGGTTCATCACGGTGCCGGCGCCGTCCACGCCCAGCTTGGAGAAGAAGGTCACGAACGGGCTCTCGCTGGATTTGAAGGCGGTGTAGGGCAGCAGCAGTGCCAGCAGCACCAGCGATCCGACGTAGAACAACGCGATGCGGGCAATGACGGAGTTGATGGCTCGCGGCATGATCTCGGCCGGCTTCTCCGCCTCCCCGGCGGCGGTGCCGATCAGTTCCACCGCGGCGTAGGCGAAGATGACGCCGGTGGTGCACAGCACGAGCGGCAGCACACCGTTGGGGAGCAGCCCGCCGTGGTCGGTGATCACGGACAAGCCGGTGCTCTGGCCCTGAATGGGGAACCGGCCGGCAAGGAAGACGGTTCCGATGACGAGGAAGCCGACGAGCGCGACCACCTTGACCAGGGCCGCCCAGAACTCCATCTCGCCGAACCACTTCACCGACACCATGTTGATGGCCACCACCGCGGCCAGCGCGATGAATGCGATCAGCCACTGCGGGACGACCTGCATCGCTCCCCAGTAGTGAACGTAGGTGGCGATCGCGGTGATGTCGACGATGCCGGTCATACACCAGTGGAAGAAGTACATCCAGCCGACGCCGAAAGCCAGTTTCTCGCCGTAGAACTCGCGGGCGTAGGAGACGAACGAGCCGGAAGACGGGCGATGCAGGACCAGTTCACCGAGGGCTCGCAGGATGAAGAAGACAAATACGCCGCACACGGCATAGGCCAGGAACAGTCCGGCGCCCGCCTCCGCGAGCCGACCGCCCGCGCCGAGGAACAGCCCGGTGCCGATGGCCCCGCCGATCGCGATCATTTGCAGCTGACGGGGACGCAGCGCCTTGTGGTAGCCCGCGTCCTCGGCGTGCAGGGCGTCGGCGGCTGCCTGCGTCTCTCCCGCCGGCGGTCGAAGTGTGGTCATGAGATGCCTTTCATGTGATGGCGATCATAACGCAGGATAACGTACCGCTACTTAACGGCACGTTCAACGTTTGTGCACGGTTGTCATCTCATGTTTTCGGGGGCCACAGCGACGTCGCGGACGGGTCCGGCCCCTGTTTCGTTGTGGTTTCCTTGACGTATGGCAGCGGGTGCGGAGTTTACGATCGACGAGCTGGCGCGCGAGGCCGGCACGACCGTCCGAAGCTTGCGGGTCTATCACGAGCGCGGAGTGCTACCGCCTCCGCAGGTGAAGGGGCGCACGGGTTTCTACGGGCCGGAGCATCTGAACCGGGTGCGGGTGATCAGTCGGCTACTGGATCGCGGGATCAAGCTCAACGGGATCCGGGAGCTGTTGGAAGCCTGGGATCGCGGTGACGATCTGGGCGCCATCCTCGGCGTGAGCGAGCCGGCCGCCGGGTTCGGCGTGGCTGCGATCGCCGCGCCGGTCGCGGCCGAGCCGACGGACCGGCCCGCCGAAACCCTCGTTGCCGCAACCGAACTCGCGCAGCGTTATCGCGATGTGCCCAACGGGCTGGCCCGCGTGATCGCGGCGGGCATGTACGAGCCGGTCGACGCGGACACCTATCGCGTCGTGGATCGGCAGCTCATTCGCGTCGCCGAGCAGCTCGCCGCGGCGGGTCTGACGCAGGCGCAGGTGCTCGACGAGCTGGAGCGGCTGGTCGCCGACTGCGATCGCATCGCACGCCGGTTCGTCGACCTGTTCGAGCGGACCGCCTGGCAGTCGTTCCAGCAGTCGAACCGCGCGAACGAGGATGTCGCCGAACTCGCCGCCCGGCTGTCCGAGGCGCGGGTCGTTCCCGGTCGGATGGCGGCCGAGCTGGTCGATCGCTTCGTCGCGCGCTATCTGGAGCGAGACACCGGAGAGTGGCTGCAGACGCCTTCCCGGTGATCGTCGGCCGCTGGGTCCGAGCACTCCTGCGATGATCGCGCCGTTGAGCAACGGCACGTTATTCCGTCGCGCTAGCGCCGCGACAAGTTCGATTCGTTCGTCTCGAACGTCTGGGCGGCATCACGCAGGTTCTTCGCGTTGTCCGCGAACACCTGCACGAGGTTGCCCAACACGCCGTACATCCGGTCGCGACCGGCCTTGTAGCCCCGGTCCCCGTTGGCGAACTGTTCGCCGCCATGGTCGTTACCCCACGGCTCGCCTTTGCCCTCGGCGGCGGCGCGAAGGGTGTTCAGCGTGGTGCGGGTCTTGTCGGCCACGGCCTCGAATTCCGTTGCGGCTTTGCGTATTCCGGCGAGGTCGACATGAACGGTCTGGGTCATCGTGGAGGTTCCTCAGGGGTTGCGGCGAGGGCGGTTCAGGTGCGTGAGGCTGCCTGCCTCGCGGGTGGCCATGCGACTAAGGATTGCCATCCGCGTAAGAGTATTCGGCGTCCCATTGCCAGTGCCCGCTCGGTTGCTTGGAATACCTGTAGTGCGCCTTTGTCAAACTGGTTCCCGATCGCTCGTGGGCGGTCACCAGCTGACCGACGGCCTGCAGGAGTCCATCGGATGGGACGATGATCGGCTGCGTTTCGGCAACCAGCCGAACGGTGATCTCGCCGCGATCGACCTCGAAGGTCAACTCCGCGGTGTTGTCGTCCTCGTACATTTCCTCCAGCACCAGGCTGCCGATGACCGAATCGAGGCGTTGCTGTTCTTCCAGGGAGATGGACACTATTCTCGCTCCTGATTGTATTCCGGGCTTTCGTTCTACCAAAAAGAGCTTTTGTACTTGTAGACAGCCTTCGCTTTCGTCCAGTTATCTCTCGGGTTGTCCAGTTCCATTGTGAACTGTGTTAGCTCTCTGCCCGTGTGATCGAACAGGGCATATGCGGAACGAGTGGGGCGGCCCGTGGAATCGCGATCCAATATTTTTGCCAGCATTTTAGTGCCCGGGTTGTTTCGCGCATATTTGATCGCGGCATTCTCCCACTTCTTCTTTGCCGAGGTATTTGCATTGCCCTGTTGTGCGAATATGTTCTCCGGGACGTTGACGTCTGCCTGCTCCCCGGCCCCGGCCTCGGGAATCATGTGCCCGCGGTGGTCGACGCCTTCGATGAATCCGACCGGATGTGGTAGGTGGCCGACTCCTCTCTTCTTGTACTTCGCCGGCGGTTTGAGCGAACCATGCGCGTACTTGGGCTGCATCGCCGAGTCCAGGATATAGGTCATATCCCCTCTGTTGACCACGGTATGCGTACTGCTGTCGACGACTGTATTGTCGGGCAGCCGCCAAGGGGTGCTCGAGTCTCCGGCAGGTGCGGCGGAATACGTTGAGGTGGTGGCGTATCCAGCCCACTGTGACGGCTGTCCGCCACCCAATTGGAATGAGATATCCACCGATCCGCTGCTGGGCGGTTGTGCCTGGGTGTAGTAGGTCTGCGAGTATTGAGGGTAGGCATGCTGCGCCTGGTTCGGCTGTTGGGTGTAGCCCTGCGGTGAAAAGTAGAAGGTCTGCCCCGGCTGTGCGGGAGGGTACCCCTGCTGCGAAAAGTAGTAGGGATGCTGCTGCCACCCCTGATTGGGATACATGCCGATTCTCGGTAGGTCGTTCCCGCCGAAACCGACCGGACGATCTGCGACGATGCGGGACTCGGGGTGGCTGCCGTGAGTTGGTCCCGCCGATGTGTCGAGCACTGCTGTGCCGTCGCCTCGGCCAGGGGAGTTGGCGGTCGAGATTTCCGCCGTACTGGCGCCCGGGGCGAGGACCTCGCCCACGAGGACGACTGTGCCGTTGGGTTCGCGTTCTACCGCGGTGATTCGGTACTCGGTGTTGCGGGCCAGCAGGACCTCCTGCTGGTCGCGGACTACGCCGTCCTCTCCGATGTACAGACCGAGAGATCCGCGTGGAACGGCGAGCTTCATTACATAGGGGTGGTTCACCAGGGGGGTCGCGGTGAGCGAGGTCGACAGGTAGCCGCGCTCCGTCTGGACGGTGCCGATCAAGTTCTCAGGATCTCGGTCGGCGAGCGGGGTGCCCTGGCTGTCGACCAGATAATGGATATCGGGCAGTGCCCGAAATACCTGAACAGTTTCGGGGAGGCGCAATTGCCTGCGCGTAGCCTGGTCGAGGAGGTCGATCTGTCGCTGTACGACCTCCGGCCCGAAATCGCCGAAATACTGCTGGTAGTAGGCCATCAGGAGGTAGTAGTGATCCCACTCTCCCTTGATTTCCGTCCACCGTTGCCCGGGATCCGGATGATTCAGGATCTCGTCGATGAACTGGATGCGCTCGTCCGTCTCCGGTGACGCGCCCTCGGTGATCAGCTGTGCCTTGGCCTGCGCGAGGCTCGGAGCATCCGATAGGTCCGGGTAGTCGCTGTCCAGCAGGTCGACGATCTCCGCATTCCGTTGGAGCCGATCGAGATAGGGCTCGATTTCGCCCGGATCGGAGTGCGTACGGAGAATGCTGTTGACGACCGTCTCCCTCTCGTAAGCGTGGACGGCCAGTCGCACCTGCGGAGGTAACGTCTTCAGTTCCCGGAGATGGCGAGATCCGTACTCGGCTGCCTCCGCGTCGGTTTGGAAGCGCCTGACGTTTCGACTCGATTCCGGCGCTGCCTGGTCGGCGGTCGGCCGCGTCGGTGTCGCTGGTATCGGCGTGCCGTCCGCGGTGTAGAGGATCGCGTGTACGGCCCCGATCCCTTCGACGGCCTTTGCTCGCAACGGCGCGGTGTGATTCCTGCTGGGGTCGATGACGACGATGCCGTCGGGGCGGTTGGTGATCAGGTAGGCGTGGGCGCCGACGCCGTGGGCGTCGGTGGGACCGCGGTAGGTGTCGACCACGAGTGCCGTCGTGCCGGGACCGTGGTGAAGGAGTTGGTCGGCGATGTCCTGGTGGTCGGTGAATCGGTGCAGCGGTGCGCCGGCGGCCTTTTCGAGTTCCCGTTGCGACATGCCCGCGGCGTCGGTCGGCTGCTCCGGGACCCGGACCACCGCGCTGCGGGTGAGTTCGACCAGGGCCAGGAGTGCGCGGGGGCCGCAGTCGTTGGCCTGCCGAGCGATGTGCTCGGTCGGCGTGGTGGCGGTGGCCCCGATTCGAGCTTCCTCGGCCCCCAATTCGCCGGGCGGTTCGGGAGTCGGCGGGCGGGGCGGGAGATCGTGGGGCGGGTACGGGTGGGTATGGCCGGCGGTGGTCGCGCTGGGACGCGGGGATTTGGGCGACAGCGCGGCGTGGTTGTCGGCGGCGATGGCGCCGAGATTCGTCAGGGAGAGCAGAGTTTCCGCCCCGTCCTTCGGGATCGAGCGCAGATATCGGCGGTGTGGATCGATGGGATTGGCGGTGGTGAGGCCGGAGGGGTATCCGGTGCGCAGGCGTTGCGCGCCGAAGTTCTCGGTGGCGGGGTCGATGCCGAGGCCCTTGACCGGCAGGAGATGGCGCAGTCCCGATCGACCGGTGCCGTACTTGGTGACGAAGTCCCAGCCGGAGGAGATGACGTAGACGTTGCTACCGATGCCGAATTCCTCGGCGTTGGTCACCGGGCCCGCCCCGGGGGAACCGAGCAGGGTGAGGGTGGACAGTTCGTGTGCGAGTTGGCGGTGTGCGGCGGCGAAGGCGACAGTGGTGGAGCCGTAGCTGTGGGCGAAGACGTGATTGCGCAGGGTGGTGGCATTGCCGAGGACCTGCTCGCGCAGGGCATGGTAGGCGGCAATGTCGCGGGCGAAATATCTCGCGCCGTCGCGGGCGAGGTGGGGAACGACGACCTTGTCGGGCGTGGTGGGGTGCTCGTACCCGAACCAGAGGATGGCGGCGGGCTCCAGCCGCCGGACCGGGTTCGCGCGGTGCGGGTCTGCGGCGAGCGTTGCGAGGTAGTGGTTGTGGACGTAGTCCCAGCGATGCGCGAGCCTCGAGAGCTTGGTGCCGAAGCCGCCGACGTGCCAGGAGACGCTCTCAGCGGTGGTGATGTCGCCAACGGTCATGACGATGCGGCCCTTGCCGTGGAAGGCGTCGGCGTCGTAGGACAGGATGCGGATCGGCGGCGACCCGGGCAGGGGCAGGGCGTCGTACTGGATTGTCAGCAGTTGTGCGATGGTGAGATTCAGGTTGCGAAGCCGGATTTGCTGCTCGGCGGTGGGCGGGCCCTCCTGGTTGCGCAGTCCTACCAGGTCGTAGGCGATGGCTCGGCGATTGGCTTTGTCCCGGACGTCGGGCGGAAGGCCGTCGGCATTGCCCAGTTGGTGCGGGTGGGTGTTCAGCAGCGCGCGGCGCTGTTCCGCATCGAGTGACTGCCACCAGGACGCGTTGCGGACGGTGGTTACTCGTGCCTTCTCCCGGATTGCCGCGATCTCCCGGGTGTAGTCGAGGGTGCCGGCCGCCTCGGCGGTGGCCAGGTCCCGTTCGTGTAGGCGGACGCCTTCGATGTCCGCGCGGGAGACCGGAACATGAAGGAGATCGGCGGCGGTCGCGGTGTGCCCCAACATCTCCAGGGCGTCCCGCGCGATGCGATGCTGCTCGGCGAGGAAACGGGCGAGCGAATCGCTGTCGGACGAGGCGGCTGGCTGGCCTGCGGCTACCGAGAGCCCCTCCGATTGGTCTTCGGCAAATCGGAGAATCTCGTCGTGGTCGACCGGACCGGCGGCCTCGGGATCGAGACGGTGCAGAGATTCCGAATCGGGTGCGCCGCCGAGATGCCGGCGGATGTAGGCCGCCAACTCACCGTACTCTGTGTGTTGCGAGCGTATTTCCCGCCAGTATCGGTGTGGATCGTCAGCGTCGAATATCTCCTCCAGATAGGCCAACCGATTACGATCGGAGGCCGACAGCGGCTCCTGGTTTCGCGCCGCCCGATCCAGGTGTGCCAGCTGCTGCTCGAGCGCGTGGATATCGAGCGAATCGCTTCCCCCGGTCAGCGATTCGACAATCGCGTGACCTCGACGCAGCACGGTCGAGCGGTCGCGGAAGGCCGCCGCGGCATCGGGCTCACTCGCCATCGCGTCGAGCAGTTCTGGAGCCTCCAGATAGCCACGCACGGCCTGTCGGATGTCGGCCGGAAGGTCGTCCCACCCTCGGCGTCCGCCGATTCGTACCGTGTCGAGATCGGTCGCCGGTTCCGTCGCGATGACCGTCGTGCGAATCGTGAACTGCGGCCGGTCCGGAGTGCCGGTGTCGGTGACACTGTCGATTCGGTAGGTGATGCCGCGGGGCAGTAGAATTTCGCACTCCTCGTAGGCGTGGGCGCTCAACGAGGGATCGAGCCACAGGGCACGCGTTCCGGCGGGAATGCGAAATTCGAAGCGATGGTGGAAATTTCGTCTGCTGGTGGTGGTGTATTCGTCGGCCAGCGAGGTGGACAGAAATGTTGGGTCGCGCTGAATCGTGCCGACGAGCATATGCGGATCGCGCGTGCCGAGCCGGTTACCCGCCCCGTCGAGCAGCGAGGCGATGTCGTGGACACCACGCACGGCCCGCAACGCATGCGGCAGCGGCCGGTCGAGCTGGAAGGCGGCATCGATGTTCTCGATGTGTTTCTCGATGTGCTCGATGGTCGGATCGAGGGTTCCGTAGTACTCGGCCAGTTCCCGGTGATCGGCCTTCAGCAAGAGTTCGCGAAGCCGTTGATCGTCGGCGAGTGCGGTCCGCAGACTCGGGTAGTCGGCCAATCCCGGATGACGCCCTGGGTCGGGTATCGCCGTGGCCTCGGACGGTATCGCGAGCAGGTCGCGCAGGGACCTGCCTTCCGCTCGCGCCCGTCCGATCAGGGCGAAGTGTTCCGCGATCGCGGTTTCGTTCAGACGCAGGAAGTAGTTGGGCACCGGCTCTCTGGCGTACTGCCGGAGGGATGTCAGCTGCTGTGGCGAGAATCCGGCACCCGTTTCGTCGAAGTGCTGCCGCCGCAACGCTTCCAGGTGCTCGCCGTACATGCGAGCCGCTACATGATTGTGAAAGTACAGGTACCCGTTGTCGTTTCCGGCTGTGACCGCTATGAGCGGCGGGAGAGGCGGTTGTGCCGGCGGACCTGCGTCGGCCGGTTCAGCCACCGAGAAATGCCGACCATCCGCGGAGTGCACCAGGATGTGCATCGGCCGGTCCTGCTCGCCGTACACGATTCCCGCGCCGTGCGCGTCGACGACGGCGAGACGGATATCGAACATCCGGGCAGCCTCGCCCAGCAGCAGATGTGCCAGCGGGTGGTCCGGGTTCCACGACGTGCGCAGGTCCTCGAGTTGGTGCAGGAAGACGTGCCGCTCGGTGATATCGGCGGGGAGACGATCGCGATGGATGGGCCAGCTCTCGCCGAATTCGTCGATGATGCTGGAACGTAACTGTGCGACTCCGATGTCGTCGCCGAACTCTTCGGCGAATATGCGACCGAGGGCAGGGAAGGGTCCCTGTTCCGCCGATCCCATGGGCACCAGCCGATATCCACTGAGGTCCACGAGCTGTGCCGCCGCGTTCGTCGCGTCCGCGGGGAGGTGCGCCGGTGACACCGGAATGCCGTCGGCGGCATACAGGATGGCGTGTGTGCTGTCGAGGGCTCTGGCAGTTCGGGGTGGGAAGCCGTGGTGGCGATCGAGGCCCGGGTCGAGGACGGTGATGTGGCCGTTGTCGTTGGTGAGGAGATAGGCGTGGGCGCCGACGCCGTGGATGTCGGTGGGGCCGCGGTAGGTGTCGACGATGAGGGCGGTGGCGCCGGCACCCAGTTGGAGCAGGTGCCGGGCGACGGTGTCGTGATCGCGGTATGAGTGCAGGGAGGCGCCGGCGGCGTCCTCGAGTTCCCCGCGGCTCATGCCGGTGATGCCGACCGGGTGCTCGGGCAGGCGGACCACTGGACTGCCGGTGAGTTCCACGAGCCGGCGCAGTGATTGCGGCCCGCAGTCGTTGGACCGGTGGTTGGCGCTGCTCTCGGATTCCGTCGGCATGGCGCCGATTCGGTGGTCGGACCGGGGACGCCCAGGGTCGGTGGCGATGGAAAGTGGCCGGCTGCCGTCCGCGGCGGTGGAGCCCTCGCGGGGTCCGCTCGTGTGCGAGGGGGCGTCGATGGCACCGGGTGCGTTCGAGCGCAGCGGCTTGAACGACAATGTCTCGGTGCTGCCCGCGGCAATGGCCGCGGTGGCTTGCAGGGAGGCGAGCGGTTGGGTGTTGCCGTCGCGCACGATCGTGCGCAGGTATCGCCGGTGCGGGTCGATGGGGTTGAGGGTGGTGAGGCCGGAAGGAAATCCGGTGTGCAGGCGTTTCGCTCCGAAGCTCGCGACGGCCGGATCGACGCCGAGGCCCTTGAAGGACATGAGGTTGCGGAAGCCGGGTCGGCCGACGCCGAACTTGGTCACGAGGTCCCAGTCGGAAGAGACGACGTAGACGCGGGGGCCGATGCCGAATTCGTCGGCCCGTGCCACGGGGCCGGCGCCGGGTGAGCCGAGCAGGGTGATGGTGGACAGCTCGTGGGCCAGTCGCGCGTGCGCGGCGGCATGGCTGACGGTGGTCGAGCCGTAACTGTGCGCGAAGACGTGGTTGTGCGGGAGATCGGCGTTGCCGGACGCCTGTTCCCGCAGGGCATGGAAGGCCGCGAGGTCGCGGGCGAAGGCTTTCGACCCCTCGATGGCGAGATGCGGGGTGACCACTTCGCCGACACCGGTGGGGTGTTCGTAACCGAACCAGAGCACCGACGCGGCCTCGAACCCTTCGGACGAAGCGGTGCGGCGGGCGGCGTGCGCCAGGGTCTCCGTGTAGTGGTCGTACAGGTAGTTCCAGCGATGTCGCAGCCGGGACAGCTTCGTGCCGAAGCCGCCGATATGCCAGGAAACACTGGTTGCGGTGGTGATATCACCCAGGGTGAGGACTATCCGCCCCTTGCCGTGGAATGCGGTCGCGTCGAAGGACAGCACGCGCACCGGTGGCGAGCCGGGCAGGGTTCCGGCATCGCGTTCGATCTGCCACAGTTGCCCGACGGTCAGTTCGAGATTGCGCAGCTGGACGCGCTGCTCGGCGGTGAGCGGGACCTCGCGCCCGCGTAGCGCCGCGAGGTCGTAGGCGATGGCGCGTCGGTTGGCCTTGTCACGAATCTCGGGAGGGATGCCGTCGGCATTGCCGAGCTGGTGTGGATAGGTCTCCAGCAGGGCACGGCGATGTTCGGTGTCGAGCGAGGCCCACCATGCCGCATTTCGGGTCGTCGTATCGCGGGCCCGCTCTCGGATGACGGCGATGGTGCGCGCGTGGGCGAGATCTTCGGCGGTGTCCTCATGCGCGCCCGGACGGGTGGCGAGAGTCTCGGGCGACATCAGCCCGTGCAGCAGATCGTCGGCAACCGCGTTGGGGCGCAGCAAGTTCAGCGCTTCCCGGGCGAGGCTGCGGTGCTCGGAAGAGGGTTCGGACACGACGGCCGCGGCGATACCGGCTGCGCCGGTGCCAGGTCCGGATTCTCCGCCGGCGGCGCGGTCCGGCCGCGTCGGGCCGATAGCCGGCGGCGCGGTCACCGCCCTGGTGAGAGCGCGCGGATGCGGTACCGAACCGTCGTGCGCCACCGTGAGCGGTCGTGGTACCAGGCGGATTCCGGCGGGATCGGGCACCCCCGCGTAGACCGATTTCCAGGTGCGGGCTCGCAGTGGCGGACGGTGTGCCTCGGTCACCACCCGGTCGTAGTTGCCGGTCGCGATCCTCGCCATATTGTCGAGGGATTCCGACGGCACCCAGTTCCCGGCGAAATCTCTCGTGAATTCGAATTGTTGACGATGCGCCGTCACGCCCGTATAGCGTTCCGGGTATTCGGACCGGCCACGAATGGCACCGAATTCCTTGCTGGCCGGGGATATACCGTGGCCGATATCGATGGCGTGCTGCACCGCGTCGAACAAGCTCCCGCGCATGCCCGGCGCGGGTGCGCCCAGCCGGGCGACCGGATCCTCCGCTGGCAGCAGGGCGAACACCCGGCCCGGTGCGAGGCCGTATTCCGAGGCATGCCGGACGGGACCGGCGCCAGGCGACCCCAGCAGGGTGAGCGATTCGATCACCGGCGCAAGCCGACCGTTGTGCGCGGCGTAACTGGCGGTGACCGAACCGTAGCTGTGCGCGAAGACGTGCATGCGGTGCGCCGGTGCACCGTCCGCGCCGATGCGACGGGCCTCGTCGAAGGCGTGCAGAGCGGCACGCAGCCGATCGGCGCCCTCGATCGCCAGCGTGGGACGAGTGGCCCGCAGCATCGTCCATGGCCGCCCGTCCCCGCCCGGAGTCTTGTAGTCGACCCACACCACCGTCGCTACCGCCAGCTCCGGATCCGCACGCTTGGTCGCCGCGTAGAGGTTCATGCCGTTGATCACGTCGGTGTGCATGGTCGCTATCGACGTGCCGACGCCCGGGATGTACCACGACACCGACTCCGCGGTATCGACGTTCCCGTAGCTCATGACAGCGCTGCCGTACCCGCCGAACGCATCCGGATCGAATCGCAAGAGGTGAACCGGCGGTTGCTCGATGCCGGTCTTGCGGGCGATGAACCGGGCCTGCAGATCGGCGTTGTACAGGTTGATCAACATCTCCCGCAGGTTGCGCAGACGGTGCCGCTCGACCGAGGACAGCGCGGACGGGCGGCCCAGCTCGATCGACCTGGCCAATTCCCTGGCGATGTAGGTGCGGTTCAACGCATCTCGCACCTCGGCGGGGATGCCGTCCCCATTGCGCAGCCCGGCGAATTCGGTCACCAGGGCGAGCTGATCGGCCGGTTCCAACTCCGCGAAGCGCAGGTCCTGCCACCACTGGCTGCCCCGCGTACGCCACCAGTGTTCGACCGCTCGAGTGTGCGCGCGCACCGACTGCGGGTCGGCACTCCCGCCCGAGCCCGGTGGCGGATCCGGCGGTGTGATCGAGGGTGCCGCGGGTGCGAAGGCGTCGGGCTCGGGCAACGGGCGAGGCCGACCTTCGGCGGCTTGTTCTCGCCATGCGTCGAGATCTGCCTGTTGTCGGACCAGGTTCTCCCGATCCGCGCGCAGGGTCTGCTCGATCTCGTTCAGATCGTTCCAGCTGATTCGGACATCCCGCCACGCTGCGGCCCGTTCGGCGCGATCGCCGGTATGCCGCAGCAGTGCGCGCTGTTTGTTCGTGGTCTCGGTGCGCTGGACCCGCAGAGCCCGCTCCCGGCGCTCGAGAGCCGCACTCGCCGCGTCGAGCAGGAGTTGTCGGCGCTCGATCTCGGCGCGCCGGCGGTCGGGTCGAGTCTGCGGCGGCCGGGCCGGAGCGTCGGGATCGGCCGACCGCGTGGATCGAACAGTCACGGGCGTGTCGGGCGACAGAGATTGTCGGGTAACGGGATTCGCCGGGAATGGCGTGCTGTGCATGGTCGGACCGACCCGAAGGGGCGAATCGGGAGCGTTCGGCAGGAGAGCCGGACGCGCGCGGCTGCCGTCCTCGCCGGACGGGACGAGTCGGCTCGCGGACGTGGGCGGCACGGCGGGGCGCGCGGGCGTCATGCCCTCGCCCGGGGGCGTAGTGTGAGCGCTCGAAACGTGCTGTGTGAGAGAGGAACTGGCCGGCCCGGCGGGGCCCGGCGCGGTCGCCCGGGCTGGCGTCACGTCGGGGTCGGTGGGCCGCATCGGGATCGACGAATGCGCCGAGGGCGGCGGGTCCGAGCTGCCCGGGAAACGGGATACGTTGGGCGGCTGAGCGGTTGGAGCTGCCTGCGCTACGGGAACCGGGGCGTCCGCGGCGGCGGCACCGGCGAGCGAGTTGGGGTTCGGGGTGGTCGTGGGCTGACCGGTATGCATGCCGGGCCCGATCGGATCGGTCGTATTCGAAGCGGCGCCGGTGGCATGGCCGGTGCTCGAACTGGAGCCGGCGAGCGGAGCGGTGCTCGCGCTCGCGGCGGTCAACGGGCCGATGTTCGACCGTGCGGCGGCGGGGGGTTGGCCGGTGTGCGGATTCGCTCCCGCGGCGGGGCTGGGGTTCGGGTGGGTACCCGCGGGTCGGCTGTTGTCCGAGGCGGTACCGGCGAGGGGAGCCGTACCGGTGCCGCCGCCAGTGGATTGGTGGGCGCCGGGGACCGCGTCCCCGAGGGGAGTGGTGGTTGGGTTGGCGCCGATGCGTTGGCTGGTGCCGGAGTTGCTGCTCGCGAGGGGAGTGGTGGGGGCGGCGCCGGTGGGTCGGTCGGTGCGCGCGCCGGGGTCCGCGGGCCGAACATCGCTGGAGCCGCGTGGCGGCATGCTTGGCGCGGTGGATGGGGCGGTGGGGTTGGTGGCGCCGGTGCCAACGGGACCGGTCGCGCTCCCACTCCCGGCCGAGCTGGGCGACACGTTGGACAGTTCCACGATGCGGGGGGCGCTGCCGTCGGTTGCCAGGGCGGCGCGGGTGTTCTGCAGGTGATCGGAGACGCCGTGGACGCCACCGACCAGACCACCGCCCACGCCGCCGAGGATCATGTTGGGGTCGAAGGTCCAGTCGCCGGTGATGGCACCGTTGGCGACGTATCCGCCGAGGGCGCCGACGACGCCGGAGGGGACACCGGCGGCGATGGCCATTCCGCCGGCCTTCCACCAGGTCATCGTCGCCGGGTTCGCCAACTTGCCCAGGCCCTTGCCGATGTAGTGGCCGACCGGTGCGGCGACGGCTCCGGACACACCGGACACCGCTGTCGAGATGGCCAGCTGGCCGACATCGATGCCGTTGCGATGACCCTTTCCCACCTGGATGCCCTGGATGAGGAGCTCCTGGCCGAACCCGATGCCGGCCTCCCGGAGTGCGGCGACCCCGGCCAGCTTCCACAACGGCATATCGGCGATGCGGACGGCACGAGCCGCCAAGCGGCTCGCCAGGGCGCGGCCGACGGCCTGGATGATGCCGGCCGCCTCCGCCTGGATCACCGGAACCGCGAACGCTCCCCACATAGTCGCCAGCGCGTAGGCGATCTCGGCGGCGGTGATGATCAGCGTGATTATGATCTGCAGCTTGGCGTATTCGATCTGCGTCCCGCAGTCTCGGACCGAATCGCCAAGCTGGCGCAGGCCTTTCGCGATTTCGGCGATGGACTGGTCACCCTCGAAGAACTTGTCGAACTGTGCCTTGATCTGCTCCGCGCCGTCTCCGGAGTAGCTCCGCAGCGCGGTGTCGCAGGCGGCGCGCAGATCAGCGACCAGGCCGCCCAGCTCGTCGGAGGCTCGGTGCCAGTCCTCGGCGAGCGCGAACAGGGTGTCCTCGTCCCCCTGCGGCCACGACGAGCCCGCGAGATAGCTGAGCCACTGCAGCTCGGCGGGCATGTGGATCGACACGTTCAGATCTCCATGGCAGAGCCGAATTCACTCCGGTACAAGCTTTTCGGGAACCGAATCAGTAACCGTCGTCGGCGACCGCCGACCGCGCGCGGGGGGTATCGGAGTAGTCGAGATGTCGACGCGCCGAGGGCGGATCCATGGGCGCCCGCTGCGGTTCGGGCACCTTGGCTCGCAGATCGGGCAGGTCGGCGACGATCTCCGACAGGCTGGGCAGCCGGGACCGGGTGGAGCGGATGGGGGCGATCAATTCCTCGGCGCGGCGCGCGACCTCGACCGCCGCCAGCTGGGTCGCTTCCGTGACCGCCGCGGCGATCTCGTCGTAGTCCAGATCGTCGATGTCCTCGGCGAACCTGGTCTCGATGACCACGCCGTCGGCGTTCACCGTGATATGGACCCGACCTTCGCCGGCGGAGGCGGCGGCGGTGAGGGCGGTGCGCTGTCGCTGGGCCTCCGCAATGGACCGGATATGCGTGTTGACGGTATCGAACAGGTCTGCGAGGTCGGCCTTCGCCCGGTCGTTGGTCACGTCGAAATCTCCTACCGCCCGACGGATTTCGGAAAAGCGCCGCCGACGCCCGCCGCGCCCGCTTTTCCACGTTGCACGCTACCGGATCCGAGGGGTTCGGCAGCCGCGGATTATCCCGCGTTGACGGCCGAATGACGTCGTTGTGACGGCACCGGTGTTGAATGGCAACTGGTGGCATCTGCGAGCGGAGGCTGTTTATGGTGAACGAGCGTTTGAAAGCCGACGCGGCAATGATGATGGAAGAGTTGACCGCCCAGTTGACGGGTATCGCGAAGATCCAACGGGAACGCGCGCGGCTCACTGCGACCGTCACGGCCTGCGACAAACGAATAACCGTGACCGTCAACGCCGATGGGATTCTCGTGGAAACGCGATTCTCCGACGATATCGATGACCTGACCTACGACGAGATCGCCGCGGCCATGACCGAGGCCGTGCAGGCCGCCGCCGCCGATGCGGCTCGCCTCGGACGAGAACTCATGGATCCCCTCCGGGAGCGCAAGGCCCGGTTGCCGCGCCTGTCCGAGATGATCGAGGGCGCGCCCGATCTCGGTTCGATGATGCCGGTGACACCGCCCGCGTCGACCGCGCCGCCGAATTCGCCCGAGCGGCTCCAGGCGCACGACACCACGGAAGCCGATGGCGCCTACCGATTTCCGGCTCGGCGCTCGCTGGTCAGCGACCAAGACAGATGAACTGAGATCGGATCTCGATGGGAATCTATTTCCCGCCGGAACTGCAGTGGCTGGGCTGGATCGCGGGCAGCGCGTGGCCGCAGGGCGACGAGACCGTCATGCGGGAGGTGTCGCAGGCGTGGAAGGACGCCGCCGAGGCGCTGCGCCGGGTGGTGCCGGACATCGAGGCCGTCAAGCGGCAGGCCGTGGACGCCTACCCGGCCGGGTTCGGCGGGGAACAGATCGGGAAGCTGTTCGATCAGCTGCTCTCCGGCGACCATTCGCTGGATTCGCTGGCGAAATACATGAACACCGTGTCCGATTCGGCGTTCGACATGGCCACCCAGATCGAGGCCGCCAAACTGAACATCATCATTTCATTGATCGCGCTGGCCATCGAGATCATGTGGGCGTGGCTGTTTCCGCCCACGGCGCCGGCCGTCGAGGCGGCGGCCATCGCGGCGACCCGTTCCATAGTCAGGCGAATGGAACTGCTTTTCCAGGAACAAATCGTCGCCCGCCTGTTGTCGCTGTTCGGTCAGAAATTCGCCAATCTCGCCAAGAGTTACGTGGTGAAGATCCTCGAGGCCATGCTCATTTCCGGCGCGATCGACGCGGGCGTTCAGGTCGGGCAGATCGCCGGTGGGACGCGGCGGAATTTCGACGGCACTCAGTTCGGGGTTTCGTTGTTCGGCTCCGCCGTCGCCTCACCGTTCGGGCGAGTGTTCGCCGACATCCTCGGCAATCGGACCAGCAAATGGCTGGGCAACGCGATGGAGAGCCGGTGGGTGCGAACGGGGAACGGCGCGTTCGTCGGCGCCGTCGGAGGGGTGTTCGGCACCGCGGTATCGGGTGTCGCGGCTTCGACCATCACCGGCGACTGGGCCGGCATGGGCAGTCCCTACGGTTGGGCCGGCGGCGCGGCGCGGGGCGGCATCGGCGGTGCGGCGCGGGGATTCTGGGGGATCAACGCCTACCCGAGGGGAAAGAACTTCGACGTCGACTGGATGCCGGAGGGGTCTGTTCCGCCCGCGCGCCCCACCACCCCGGTCGGCGCGGGCGCTTTGCACAGCCGGGGTGTAGGAAGCGGACCGCCGCCGGTGGCGCCGGCGGCGAACTCGAACGCGCGGGCGGCGTCCTCTCCGTCGGCGACCGGTGTCTCGAATGCCGAGGCGAGCCGGCCGAGCACGCCGGTCAACGGTTCGGACGGGGCCGCGGCTCGGCCAGCTGGCGGTGGCAGCGCGGCGAACTCGCCTGGTGGCAACACGACTTCGGGGGGCAATGGCGCAAGCTCGCCCGGTGGTGGCGCAAGCTCGCCCGGTGGTGGCGCAAGCTCACCCGGTGGTGGCGCGAACTCGCCCGGTGGTGCGGCGAATTCGGCTGGCGGAGGCGCGAACTCGCTGCGGGATGGGACGAATTCGGCTGGTGGTGAGGGGAATTCGCCCGGTGGTGGCGCGACCTCGCCCGGTGCGGCGGTCAATGGCGCCGATACGCGTGGCGGTGGCCCGGGTACGTCTGGCGGTGGCCCGGGTACGTCTGGCGGCGGCGCGAATACGACTGGTGGAAGCTCGAATTCGACAACCGTAAGTACCGGGCACCGCACCGGGGCGGCGGCTGCCCCGGCCGTGGGTGGCGGTGGGGCCAATGCGTCAACTGGCACTGCCGGGAGTTCCTCGGGTGGGGCCAGCCCAACGACCGTAGGCCCCGCGAGTCTCGCTGCCGGTGGGACCTATTCGCCGGCCGTCGGCGCGGGCAACGCCGGAAACTCCTCCGGTGCCGCCAACTCGTCGTCGGCTCCACCCGCGAGTCCGGTCGGCCGTGCCGCGTCCATGCCGCCACCGGCTGCCGGGGTCGGCGATCCCGGCGGCAGGGGGCCGCAGGCCGCGGGGGTCACCGCATCCTCGACCGGTTCACCGGTCGGTCCCCCGGGGACCGGCGGGCGAGCGCCGGGAGAGCAGGCTGCGCCATCGGTCCGAGCGTCGTCGAGCGTCCCGGACACCCCGGCGCCGTCGGTCCCCCTGTCCCGCAACACATCCGGCGGGGATGGATCGCTGCCGTATCGACGGCTGCTACCGCCGGCGGGCCCGGGCGACGGACCGAATGCGTCCGGTCCGACCGCGAGCGGGCCCGGTGGCCAGGGGACGAATCCGTCGGCATCCGGCCACAACGCGCCACGACACCCCCTGTCGGCGACCCCCGACGAGCGCTCTCTCGCGTCCCCGCCGACGAGCGGGCACGGAGGCGGTCCCGGCGGTGGTGGCACAGCATCCGCTCATACCGGAATCGGCAGCGAGCCGGGGTGGCGCCGGGATGCCGCCGGAAACATCCTGGTCACCTCGCCCGACGGCACGCGGCATCTGGTCGACTCCGACGGCAACATCCTCGTGGGCCGGTCCACCGATTCGCAGCTGTTGCGGCTGCGTCCGGACGGCACCGTCGACGTGGTGGCCAACGATCCCGTCGACCCGCGCGGCGGATCAACGCTCGGTCGTGCCGCGCCCGGGCAAATCGTGCTGCGGCCGGACGGTACGGAGCACTCGGTGCTCCCCGACGGCTCGGTGCGCACCACCACGCCCGACGGCTGGGCCACCATCGTCAAACCCGACGGCACAACCGAGTTCACGTCGCCCACCGGGACGAAGACGATCTTCGACCCCGATGGCCGCGTGGCCGTGCACGAGCCCGGCCCGCGTGCGGATGCCGAGGAGCCGGCCGGCCCCGGCGACCCACCGACGCCGCCCGATCCGCGTCCGACGCCGGTCGACTCGGACGACCGGTCCCTCGTGCGCCATCCCTTCGGAACCGACGATCGGCAGCAGTCCGCGGGCCCGGGAACGCGGGAGCACCAGGCTCCGACAACACCGCCCCAGCCGCCGGAGAACACGGTCCTTTGGGAGCGGAACCCCGATGGCGCCATCCGGGTCACGTCTCCGGACGGCACGAGGCACCTGATAGATGCCGACGGCAACCTGGCCGTCGGCCGTCCCGGCGACGAGCACGTGCTGCGGATCGGCCCGGACGGGGCGGTGGACTTCGTCACCGCGCGGTCGAGGCCGAGCGATGAACCCGCTCGGTCGGCCGCAACCGACCCCGGCCGTGAACCGAGCTTCGGCCGCGCGGACGGCACTCGGCACACCGTGCTCGCCGACGGTTCGGTGCGGACCACCGGCCCGGACGGCACGACCACGACCGTCCGGCGGGACGGCACAACCGAATACGTCTCGCCCACCGGCGAGAAACAGCGGTTCGAGCCGGACGGCACCACCGTGACGTCCGGCCCGGACAGACCGACCGTGATCACCGAGCCGGACGGCACGAGCCGCTTCGTGCCGACCGATCGCGGCGGTTACGAGAAGAATGACAATGGTGTCCTGGTGACCTCTCCCGACGGGACGAGGCACCTGGTCGACGCGGACGGCACCATTTTCGTAGGCCGGCCGGACGAACCCCGATTGCTGCGGATCCGTCCCGACGGTTCGGTCGAATCGATACTCAACTCCGCCGAGCACCTCGGCCTGGCCAGGGGTCGCCGGTTGGAGGAAACGAGTTTCGACGGACCGGATCGGACGACGCGCACGATCCTCCCCGACGGTTCGGTGCGGACGACCGGACCCGAGGGGTGGACCACGACCGTCAAATCCGATGGTTCCGCCGAGATCGCCTCGCCCACTGGGGAGAAGACCCGCTTCGACCCCGATGGCACCCTGCGGGTGACCACCCCGGAGGGGGACACCACCGTGCACAAGCCCGACGGCGCCACGGTGGCGACCGGGCCCGCTCGGCCGATCGTCGTGACCAGCGCGGACGGCACCACACAGACGACGGATGCCACCGGCACCGTGGTTGTCGATCCGGATGGGACCAGGCATTCGGTGCTCAACCCCACCGACCCGCAGGGTGGGATGGCGACCTTCCACCCCGACGGTTCCCGCACGTTCACCACCGGCTTCAGCAACCTGGACAAGTCGCTGGAGTTCAGTCTGGCCGATCGCATCTTCGGGCTGAACCAGGACGGACCGCGCAAACCGAGCACGGTGCAGCTGAGCCGGCCCGATGGGACCGGGCTGGAATACATCCCCAGGGGCACGACGAGGGTCTACGACGCCGACGGCACCGTCTACGAACTCGAGCGCAGGTGGGCTCCCCTGCGGCAGTTGGTCGACCCCGAGCTGCGAGTGTTCGATGCGCACGGGAACCGGGTCGCCTCCGGGCCGAACATGCTCGACGAGCCGAAGACCCTCTCCAACGGGGCGAGGCTGGAGAAGACGTCCAACGGATTCAAGATCACCCACGCCGATGGCTCGGTGTCGGAGGTCGACGGGGGCGGGGTGCGCTTCACCGCCACCGATCCGAACGGCGGGTCGAACATCACGCGGGAGATCCAGCCCAATGGGATCGTGCGGGTGACGGAACGGGATTCCGACGGGAATGTGTTGCAGGTCAGGGAGATCCGACCCGACGGCGCGGTGCGGGTGATCGATCCGGACGGCGCCTCGTGGGGCAGTCGGCCGGACGGCACGACGTGGCGGGTCGACAGGGACGACATGGTGCACGTCAACGATCCCGACGGCGCCCAGCAGGCGCCGGCCCCGCGGAAGAACCCCTGGGTGGACGGCAGCGATCTCACCGGGAAGACGCGGCCCCGGCGCGTGCCGCACATCACCCCGCTGCCCGAGCCGTACGAGGGACCGTCGGCGCCGGAACCCGAGGCGTGGATTCCGCCGGGGGGCCGGGACACCGGGACGCAGAACCCGCCGTACCCACCCTATCCGCCGTACCCGCCGTACCCGCCGTACCCGCCGGAGCCCCCTGAGCCGGAATCGACGGAGCCGCCGGAGCCTCCCGAGCCGGGATCGACGGAGCCTCCCGAGCCGGAATCGACGGAGCCTCCTGAGCCGGAATCGACGGAGCCGCCCGAGCCCCCTGAGCCGGAATCGACGGAGCCCCCCGAGCCGCCCGAGCCTCCCGAGCCGGAATCGACGGAGCCTCCCGAACCCGGGTCGACAGCGCCGCCCGCGGCGCAATCGAACATGCCCCCCGGGCCCTCGGAATCGACGAAGCCCCCGGGGCCGCCGGCATCGCCGAATCAGTCGGCGTTCCAGCGTTCCCCGGAACTCACCGGCCGCCAAGGGCTTTCGGCGCTGCGCGATCTCTCGACAGCCATGGATGCGCTACGCCCGGCGAACTCCGCCGCAGCGGCTGGGATGTTCGCGCCGGCGAAACATGCCGGGCCGCCCGGATCGTCGGGAGCGCCGATGTCCTCGGACGCCCCTGGGGGAGAGGATGTCCCGGGTAGCGGCGCGACCGAGCCCGCCGGTGCGGGCGGCGGCGCGCGACAGCCGGGTGAGTCGGACTCCGCTCGACCGTTGGCGCCGTATCGGCCGGTCGGCGGGGCGCAACGAACCGCTGGATCGATGCCTACCGAACCCGCGGTATGGCCCGGTTCCTGGCAGCCGCCGGTCGAACCGGGGGCCTCGCACGAGCCGGGCGGGCCGATGCCGCCGGGCGGCATGATGCCCCCGGGTATGCCTGCGGCTCCGGGAGGTTCGTCCGGAGCGGCGTCGGGACAGTCGGATCGCAAGGAGAAGAAGGGTTCGGAGCACCGCCGCCGACCGATACCGAAGTCGGTGCTCATGCCGTCCCCATCGGAGGGAACCGATGGTTCGAGATCCGATGACGACGTGGACATTCCGTTCACCCTGGACGGCTTCGGTCCCACGGCATCGAGGCCGCCCGAGGTCGCGGGTTCGGAACGGGATGCGGCGAGCGGTGTGGGAGCCGATGGCAAACGTCGAACCTAGCGGTCGTCACGTCCCGTCTCGGACGACACGGCAACGAACACGATCGATCGAGGAGTAGGGCCGAATGGCAAAAGTTGATCTTGACAAAGATCCCGACGGCAAGCCGAAAGCCGAGCCAACGGAAAAGAAGCCGAACAGCGCGCCCACCGAGCCCGGTGCGTCGGACCCCAACCGGGACGGCGACGACATCGCGAAGAACGTCAAGGATCCGACCGAGTGGTCCAGCCTGAGGGACCAGGCGAACAACAGGACCCTCCGGGTCGATCCGGCGGCGGTGAAAGCGTGCGCCGAGGCGTGCCGCGATCTGGTCGCGACGATCATCGGTTACCGAGACTTCATCACCAACAACGGCATGAACAATCTGCGACCGTTCTCCCACCTCGAACCCGGTGGCAGGGCACTCGCGGTCAGATTCAACCAAAAGGGCAATGACGTCGTTCAGGGTATGAATCTGATGTCCAAGGTGTTGGAGAACATGGGTGACACCTTCATCGCGGCGATGAGGGCCTATCTGGCCGCGGACGGTAAGTCGGCGGCCGATATCGACGCGATCGGCGGCATGGGTGGGATCAAGCCGAAGCCTCCGCAGAATGCTCCGATCGACATCAGGCCGGACAAACCCGGTGGCGACATAGCCAAATTGACTCCTCCGAGCAATGCCGACGGCGCGGTGCCCATTGCCGTGCGAGCGGCCGCCTCCTTCGATATCGCGGGCTTCGTGGATTTCGGTCGCTCGCTCATCGGCAGCGACTGGCGGGCGAACGAGGCGGGCGCCCGCTACACCTGGATGGCCGGCAGTCTGGGGGCCGACCTCGATGCCTTCAACGAGAAGTTGCGGCGCGTCAAGGAGGACGCCTGGAGCGGAACGGGCAAGGATGCCGCGATCAAGGCGGTACAGCGGTTCCGAGACGAGTCGATGAAGTTCACCGAGAGCATGAATCAGCTCGGCAAGGACCTGGTCTACTGCTCCCAATGGTTGTGGCGGACCTTCAACAGCATGCCGGAGTACGATTACCACGGCTGCAAATACAACGATCGCCTGCGCGAATACCGTGAGGCCTACAACAAGCATTACGTCGAAGGTATCAACGGCGCGGTGGCCGCTATGCCGGCAATCGCGATGATCGGCCCGCCCCCGCCGCCTGCCAACAATAACAACAACAATAATAATAATAATAACGGTACCAACAACAACGGTACAAACAACGGCCCGATAAACACGACCGACCCCAATAGTCCATACAATCCCAACAACCCGAACAGCCTGTACAACCCGAACAATCCGGCGAGCCCGTTCAACCCCAACAGTCCCAACAATCCGAACAATCCGTACAGTCCGTTCAACCCCAACAATCCGAACAGCCCCTTCAACAACAAGAACCCGAACAGCCCCTACGGCTCCAAGGGCACCGGCAACGAACAGAGTTCCAACTACAGCGGTAAGTCGGAGGGCAACGGCAAGGGCGGGTCCGGAAACGGCAGCGGCGCCGGTGGCTCGGGCAGCAAAGGCAGCGGCGGCGGCCAGAGTGGTAGCGGCGGCGGCAAGAGCGGCAGCGGCAGCGGCGGCGGCAAGAGCGGCGGCGGCGAAAGCGGTAGTGGTGCGGGCAAGAGCGGCGGCGGAAGTTCCGGCGCCGGGTCCGGCGCCGGAACTCCGCCGCCCAGCTCGCGCCTGTCGCCGCCGCCTGGTGCGGGTGACGGATCGGGGAAGGGCTCGAAACCTCCCAGCGCACCGCCCGCCAGTCCGATAACGGATCCCAAAACGCCTCCGCCCCAGACGGATCCGGGTTCCACGCAACCTCCGACGCTGCCGCAGAACCCGATGCAGAGCGTGCTGCCCCAGCTGGCCAATGCCCTGTCGCAGGGCATTCAGGGAGTGACGACGGCGGCGATGCAGGGTGGCGCCGCGCTGGCGGGCCTGGCCGCCTCCGGAAAACTGCCCGGAATGGACATCCCGGGTGGTGGCGGCGGTGCGGGCGGTGGCGCCGGTGGACCGAATGGCCATGCCGGACCGGCGAATCCGGCGGAGCCGTCGAAGCTGTTCCCGCGCGCGGCCATCCCGTACGGCCCGAATATGCCGCCGGGGCTCGGGCAGGCCGGTCCCATGGGAGGCATCCCACCGGCCGCGCCACCCGGAGCCGCCAATGGTGCGAACGGCCGCGGTGAACACAAGCGGGCCAAGTTCCTCGACTCGGTCAAGCATCTCGAGGAGGCATTCGGTCCGCAGGTCGAGAAGGTGAAGCCGGTGATCGAACCATGAACCCGACGGCGGTGAGCGAAACCATGGAGGAGACACTGACTTTCACGGGTATCGAGTTCCAGGCGCTGTGCGATCGGCACCGCGACGGTGTGCTGCCGAACCCGTTCGTCTTCACCACCGACGAGCCCATGATGAGTCACGAATACGAACAGGCGACCCGGGAGGCCGTGGACGGGCTGGAGCGCCGGTTCGGCAGCGCATTGCACGGCCTCGTCGAAGTATTGTGCGCCCCTGAGGTTTTCGTTCGAGTACGGGCATGGGACGAACGGGATATGGACAACCCGCAGAAGTGGGCGCTGATGCATGTGGCCCGCCGGGGCACGCGGGCCTACGTGCTGCGGCAACTGCCGGGGAAAACCCTCTCCCGGAGCGGCGGATTCACAGCCACGGAGTGCGATCCCAGGGGGCTGGCCGTGACAGTCGTGGACGCACTGCCCAAAGCGCCGCCGGGGAACGGCGGGAGCATTCCGCTGGTGATCGACCCGGCGCAGCACACCGTTCCGCCCGGCACGGGCAGTTTCTTCCGTGACGACGAGGAGGACTCCGATGTCCAACGGACACAGAAGTTTTTCCAGAAGCGGGCGAAGTCCACGGGCTCGATCATCGTGGTGCAGGGCCGGTCGAAATACGGGCCGCGTGGAATTCACGAGTCGAAGATGATGTGGCGGGATGTCGTGGGCGAGGGCCGGTACGTGATGACTCTCGACGATTCTCCGATCGCGGTGCCGACGAGTCGAAAACAGTTGATCGAGCGAATCCAGACCGATATCGACAACTTGATGGAGCGCATCGGGTCCCATTGGGAACCCGGCTTGCGCGAGGATCGCGTCTGACCGGCCAACGGCGGACCGAAGGAGAGGGATATGGCAGGCAACGGGCATATCGAGATCAACACCGAGAAACTGCGCCGCGCCGCGGATGGTATGGACGCCGTCGGCCGCACCGTGGAATCGATACTGCGGACATTGCAGAACACCTTGAACGCCAAGGGCTCGCCCTGGGGTGACGACGACTACGGCCACAAGTACGCCAAGGGCGAGTCGGGTTACGAGAGGTCCAGCGAGAACCTGCTGACCGGCACCGGCAACATGGTGAAGTCGTTGCAGAAGTTCGGCTCCGGTATGCGCCAGGCCGCGGACAAGATGCAGACGATGGATCAACGGCGTTGAGGCGCCCGCGGACCCGTTTCGCGTGCCGGCCCTGTGAGTAGGTGATTCCGGGCGCGGGCGGTGCCCCGAGTTTCATCGGCTTGCCGGTGTGATGCTGTCGAGACATTGTGGACGGCGGATGACTCGGTGGTTGCCGGGCCGCGCCGGTGTTACCGTTGTCGAATCAGATCGCGGGTGTCGTGCTGGTGTGGAACGGGTGCGGCACAAGCGAATCGGGACCGAGGATTGAGCGTCCCTCGGTCCGTACTGCAGGAGAGGCGTGTGCGATGGGGACCCAGAAGTGGCAGATCGACCCGGAATCGTTCGGCAAGGCTGCCGGGCGGACACAGCATGTCGCCGACCGGATCGGTGCGGTCTGGTCGAAACTGGACTCCGGCTTGGCCGCGCTCGGCAGCCCCTGGGGCACATGCCGCACCGGTGACCAGTTCGCCAACGGTGAGGGCGGCAACGGCTATCTGAAGACCAAGACGGGTGTGGGACAGGGGTTGGTCGGCCCGCAGGGGATGGTTCCCAGCATCGGGAATCTGGCGGACGGCCAGCGCAAGACCGGCGAGAAGGTGCGCGAGTTCGAGACCGGCAACGCCGGCCGCTTCAAGCCGAAGAAGTAGGTCATGGCAGGCCCGTTCGGTCCGGACAAGTATCCGGATCTCATGGAAGACATCCAGTCGACACTGGAGACGATCGCGCGGCTGCAGCGGGAGCGTACGACCCTGCACGGCCGGGCCTCGGTGCGCCGCGGCCGGGTCACCGCCGTGGTCAACGCCGACAGTGTGCTGGTCGATCTCAAATTCGGCCGGGGCGTCGAGGATCTGGAGTATCCGGAGTTGGCGCGTGCCGTGATCGAGGCCGTGCAGCAGGCCTGCGCCGATGTGGCGCAGAAGTCGAAGCAATTGATGGCTCCGCTCGACGAGCAGCGGTCGCGGTTGCCGAAGCTGTCCGACCTGGTTCCCGGCATGCCCGATGTCCGTGATCGCTTGCCGCAGCCGGAGCCGGCCCCGGTGACCAAGCCTGCGACACAGGAGATCTACGGCGAGGAAGGCGACCAGCCGGACCGCGAGATGACCTTCGACAATGTCGAGATGGTGGACAAGCGCAAGACTCGAGAGCCAGGTGTCACCGATTCCGGTTGGTGATCGGGGAATGACGGCTTATGGAGTTGATGAGTGTCCTCGGCTGGGTGGCCGGGTCCGAGTGGCCCAATGGCGATCCGGACAAGATGCGGGCGCTGGCCGCCCTGTGGCGTGCGGCCGCCTCTGAACTCCAGGAGATCGAGCGGGATATCGACGCCGCCAAGAAGGCGGCCTTGGACGCATATCCGTTCGGCCAGGCGCGAGACGAGATCGCCGCCGCCTTCGACTCGTTGCGCGATGGGGCCGGTAAAGCCCTGGACGACCCGAAGAACGGGTCGGTGGCCAGATTGGCGCACGATTTCAAGGGAATAGCGGACGGCGCCGACGCCACCGCCGACGAAATCGAATACGGCCAGTGGATGGTCATTTCCTCGCTGGGTCTGCTCGCGATCGAAATCGCTGCCGCATGGGCTTTTCCGCCGACCGCCCCCGCCGTCGAGGCCGCCGCGATTCTCGCGACTCGATATGCGATCCGGCTGTTCATCATGCAAATCCGGAACCGGATTCTCAGCCTGGTGCGTAACAAGATCGCGAAAATCATTCTGGATTTCACGCTGCGCCACATCGCGATCAACACCCTCATCGGCGCGGGTCAGGACGCGGGTATTCAGCTCGTCCAGATCATGCAGGGGCACCGAAAGGGCGGGTTCGACTGGAACCGTTTCGCGGTGACCACGGTCTCGTCGGCAGCCGGTGGCGCGGCGGGCGGTCCGTTGGGCGAGGCCCTCGGGAACCGGCTCGCGAACATGGGTATGCGGCCGTTGATGAAGGACGTCATCGCCGCGAACGCCGGCGGTCTCGTCGGAGCGGGCGCCGGCTGGGCGGCGGGATTGGCGACTCAGTTCGGACTCGACCTGGCCCAGCACGGATGGGACCGGGCCGTGGAGAACCTGAACCGGGGCATCAAGGATTTCGATCCGCGGATGATCACCGGCGGCATGGCCAGCGGGGCACTGTCCGGCGGCGCGAAGGGCGCGTTCAACCGACATTTCGAGACCTCGACCCGCTGGGGCGGGGGCCGAATGCTGAACGAGCCGCGGATCGGCTTCGGCGGTCCGGGTGACGCGATGGCGGGAGCCAACGCCGGTGTCGGCGGCACGAGCGCTGCGCCGGGGAGCGCCAACGGCGCCGGTGGTCCTTCCAGCGGTACCGGCGGGGCGAACTCGTCGACCGGTGCGGCCGGGCGTGCGGGCTCCGACGGCGCCGCCCCGCGCGCCGGGATCGCCGGTGCGGGTGACAGCAGCTCGGTCCGTCCGGCGGGCTCGGACGCGCCGTCGGCGCGCGGTGGAGGTTCCGAGGCTCCGAGCACTCGTGGCGCCGGTTCCGACACGGCGGCGGGCCGGGGCGCGGACGCCGACAACTCGGCGCGTCCGGCAGCCGGGGACGGTTCCGCACCGCGTGCCGAAAGTCCTTCGCGTACAGGCGAAAACGGCTCTGCGCGCGCGCCCGAGGGGGCAGGTTCCGACGGGTCGACGGCGCCGAACGGCGCGGATCGGGGCACGGCCGCCGCCGGTGTCCCGGGCGCCGATCGGGGCGGCGCCGGTGCCGCCCCGGCGCGCGTGGACTCCCCGGCGGGGACGGACGCCGGCCGACCGGCGGGCTCGGATGCGGGCCGGCCGGCGAGCTCGGACGCGGGCCGACCGGCCGGTGACTCCTCGCCTCGGGCGAGCGCGGTGGGTGAGGCCAGGCCGGGCGCGTCGAGTTCCGAGCCGGTGCGCGGCGAGCAGTCGCGACCGGCCGGCCCCGAGCGGGCGGCGGGTGCGGCGGATTCCCGACCGAGCCCAGACCGCGGCTCCGCCCCGGCACGGGCCGGTGTCGCCGACGGGAATACGGCGCGCCCGCACCAGGATTCGGGTCCGCGCCTGCGCGCCGAATCCACCGGTGCGGAGGCGCCGCGGGCGTCGAGCCGACTGGCCGGCGACGCGGGTGAACAGGTGCCGGTGCGTCCGGCCGATCACCTTGCCCCCGCGGATCGCACTCCGGCGTCGGGTGAGAAACCACCGCTTGCCCCGGACCGCACCCCCACGGGGACCGACCGGACCACGAGCGCTCCCGACCACGGCGCGGGCAGCCAACCTCCGGTACGGCCCGACCGGGCGCCGGCAACGCCGGATCGCGGTGCCGGACTTGCGGATCGACCCGACGGCGCGCCCGAGCGGGCCGGAGCGTCCGACCGTTCCCACCCCGATCGGAGCCGGACGCCGGACCACTCCGAGGGCCGCGACCGGTCCGATGCCGGACAACCGGATCGCGCCCGCGCCGGCGACGAGTCGCGGCCCGGCAAGCGGCCGCTGCGCCCGTACGACGACGGCGTTCGGCCCGACGATGCCGCGGCCCGGCCCGACGAGTCGGACCGCGCGGAGCCCGCACGCGATCGCTCCGACGACACCGCGGACGACCAGCACCCGCCCCGACCCGAAGACGGGCTGGTGCCGCCGCCCCCGCACACCCCGCCCGCCCGTCCGGAGCCCGCGTCGCCGCCGCGTCGGATTCCGCCCGACGCCGGCGACGGGTCGGCGCCACCCCGCCCGCCCAGCGACGAGGACGGATCCGGACCGCGCCCGGACCGCGACGACGAGCGCGGCCGGTGCGGTCTGGCGGCGCTGCGCAAACTGATCGACCGGTTCTCGGACAGTTCGTTCGTGCGGCTCCCGGAGCGCGAGATCGGTGCCGAGGGCATGAGCCGGGCCGAGCTGGTCGGCGCGGCCGGTGGGCGGCTGCGGGAATTCGTCGGCGGGCACGCGGAAATCGCGAACACCCTGCGCTCGATGAAGGATGGGGCCGCGGCACTGGTGGTGGACACCTACCGCGGCGCGACGGACCGGTACGGGGTCGGCGGGCACGCGTATCTGATGGTGCGCGAGGGCGACCGGATCGTGGTGAAGGATCTCGGCACCGAGCACGCCTCGCCGCCGCGGGTGGTGCGGGAGCTGGGCAGGACCGAGGCGATCCTGTTCGATCACAAGGGCCGGCCGGTCGATCGGGTGAGCAATCGGGCGCGGGAGGCGTTGCTGGCGGCGGGAGCCGAGCGAGCGGTCCTCGCGCGCGAGGCCGGACAGGCGCTGGATCGGCGGGCCGACCAGGTGCGGCAGGCGTTGTCCCAGTCCGAGTTCGGGCGCGAGATTCTCGACGCCCTGGGGCCGGACGGGGATCCGAGTCGGCTGCGGCAGGTGCGAGAGCTGTTGTCGGAGAGCGAACTCGGACGTCGGATCCTCGAATCCATCGACGACGGACCCGATCGAATCGCGCCGCAGGATGGTCCGGCTGGCCGATGCCTCGTCGGTGCGCTGGGCGAATTGATCGACAGATACGGAGAGGACGCCGGCATCCGCATGGTGGGCCGGGTGGTCGACGAGCGGGGTGTCAGCGAGGCCGAGTTGCTCGCCGCCGCAGGTGGTGCGCTGCGCGAGTTCACCGATCACGACGCGATCGCCGACCAGCTGCGGGAGCTGGGGGACGGAGCCGCGGCGCTGGTGGTGGACTCCTACCGTGGCGGCGCTGACGACCACGGGGTCGGCGCACACGCATATCTGCTGCTGAACGACGGCGGCGAGATCGTCGTCCGCGATCTGGGCAAGGCCGATCACGGATTCCCGCCGCGGCTGCCGGACGAGGTGGATGGAGCACCGCGGGCAGTGGTGTTCGACCGCGACGGCCGCGCGACCGAACCGCTGGACGAGGCCGCACGACGGCTGCAGGTGCTCGACGAATTCGATCCGCACGCCGCCGGCCGGATCGGTCGCTCGTTGGACGCCGCCTCCGATCAGGTCCGAGAAATATTGCGTCAGACCAGAATCGGGCGCGAAATGCTCGAGGCGTTGGAACGCATGCCGGTCCGGCACGACTTCGAACGCGGCGACGGCAGCGATCTCGGTGGCTTCTTCGACGGGGAGCGGCACCGGCTGGTCGTGCGCACCGACGGGCACAATCAGGTGGCGCAGGCGGTCGCGGTGGTGCACGAGGTGGTGCACGGTCAGCGGTGGGCGAGCGGCGAGACCGCGTTCGGGCGCGAGAAGTTCATGACGCGTGACGAGTACGTGCGCGCCATGGTCGCCGAGGAGACCGAATGCTTCCTCCGGCAGGCGGAACTGTCCAAGGAGCTGCGTGAGCTCGGGTACAAGGTCTCGCGCGAGCCGGCCGAACAAGCCTACGACCGGGCGTACGACCAGACCACCGAACGTCTGCGGCAGCAATCACCGGAGCTGACGCCGAAGCAGGTGCACGCGCAGGCCCACGAGGCGGGCGTGCGCGAGGCGCACGAGGCGGTCGCGAAGTTCCCCTGGAAGGAGGGCGGGAACTACACCAAGTTCTATCAGGACCGTTGGGACGCCGCACAGCAGACCTCCGATTCGTTCACGCCGCACCAGGCCGTGCGTCCGGAGATCGCGCAGCGATTGCGTGCCGACGCCCTGCGGCGCACCCACGATGTGATGCGGTCGGACGAGATGGCCGAGGCACTCGAGCGGCGGTGCGACGAGCTCGGTGTCCCGTTCGGTGAGACCCCGGAGATCCGCGACCACGTGCTGCGCCGGCTGGCCGAGCTGGACGCCAGGTTGGCCGATCCCGCCACGCGCGGCGAGGAGATCCCCGATCTGCGCCGGGAACAGCATCGGCTGCGAGAACTGTCGGATCTGGCCGATCGTTGGCACAACCTCGACGCGGAACTGGGAGCCGCCGCGAAGCGGCTGCACGACGTCGCCGCCGCCGAGCAGTTGGCCGCGATCGCGCGCGTCACCCCGCACGCCGAGCGCCTTTCCGACCACGTGCTGAGATTGGCGGGCCCGCCGGAAAAGCTTCTGGTGGTGGGGATGCGCGGGACGCACGAGGAGGCGCTGTCGCATCCGCGCGCGGCCGAGGTTCGGGAGCGGATCGGCGACGACCGGGTCGTCTACGCGCGGACCGAGGTGGACGGCGAGGGCAATATCCGGCTGCGGAAGGGGGCGCCGGGGGAGCCGCCGTTCGAGCGCACACCCGAGGTCGTACCGCTGGACATGGCGGCCAAGGCGACCGCGGAGCGGTTGGCCGGAATCCGCGCCGAGTTGGCGCGGACCGAGGTCGGAAGGTGGGCGGTGGACGTCCTGCGGGACGTGGACATCGTGCACACCACCGATCCCGCGCAACAGGGGTATCAGCCGTTCCGCAACCGGCTGGTGCTGGATGTGGGGGCCTCCGACGCCGAACACATGGCCGCGCTGGTGCATCACGCCATCCATGCCGCGGCAGCGCGCGGGCACGAGGCCCCGATACAGGTCCCCGAGCGGGTCGCTCCGCAGGACCGGATGCGGCTGCGGGAGTCCTACATCGATCGGATGGTCGATGAGGAGACGCGGGCGCACGCCCTGGAAATCCTTGCGGCCGTGCAACTTCGGTCCGCCGGGCACGACGTCCCGGAACCGTTGGGGACGCGGGCCTACACCGAGGTGTACTACCGGGCGCGCGCGGAACTGATCGAGAACATGAAGCTGGGCGATCGACCCGTGCCCGATCGCCTGGCGCCGGCGTTGGACCGGATGGCCAACGACGCCGGTCTGGCGGCGTTGCGGCCGGAGATCGAACAGCATGCGCCGCACGGGGAGACCTACCGGGAGATCTACGGCAAGGCGTGGGACGAGGCGAACGGCGCACGCGCGTTCGAGGACATCCTGCGGGACGGCCGTGACTCCGGGGTGCGATCGGTGGAGCGGCTCGGGGACAACCTCTCGGTGCAGGGCGTGCGCAAGGTGGAGTTGGTCACCTTCGACAACGGCGCGCAGGTGATCCGCAAGACGCTGCTCAATTCGCGCTTCGCCCAGGCGGAGGTGCTGTCGTCCAAGCTCGGTCGCGCGTTCGGCCTCGACCTGCCGCGGGCCGTCGCCGAGGGCAACACGGTGTATTTGGAGCGGCCGTCGAGCCGGCTGGTCGAGCAGTTCGCGCAGCAGGGATTCGGCCGCGCGGGCAATGGATTGCACGATGTGCTGACCGGACTGCCGAGCGGCACCGACCGGATCGTCACCGAACCCGATGGGAAGCTCCGCTGGAGCAACCACCACCGAGCCTTCGAATCCCAACTCCTGACAAGGGAAACGGTCACCCGCTACGCGGAACGCTTCCTGCGGGTGCGCGACGACGGTGTGGTCGAGTTCATCGATCACGATATGACCAGGTCCGAGATCGCGTGGGTGCGCGATCAGGTGCGGGCATTGCGGCCGGCGTTCGAGGAGCTGGGGCGCGGGCAGTGGCACGACCGGATGCTGCAGCGCCTGGCGGAGATCGAGGCGCATGCCCGCCCCGACGACGCGCCGCGCGGCGACTCGTCGCAGGGCCCGCGCAGCGGTGCGCCCGCGCACGGGGACGGCTCTGTTCCGCGGTCGCCGTCGATGCGTGAGCCCGGCGAGAGCGGCCTGCCCGGTCGCCGTTCGCAACCCGGCGAGGATCGGCCCGAGGACGGCGGCGTCGAGCCTCGGCCGGTGCCCCTGGGAGCCGAACGCGGCCCCGCCCCCGAGGTTTCCGGCGCCATCCGGTCCCGGTCGATCGAGGGCATACCCGGCCCGATCAAGAACTCGATCACCGGTCTGGTCACGGGGGTGTCGTCGGACAGTCGGCCGACCCCGCATCCGACGGCCGACGAGACGGGGGCGCGACGGAGCACGGCCTCGCTGATCCTGGATTCGGTCGAGACGCGCGGGCCGAACCATCTCCAGCTGGAGGCCGCGATCGGCGCGCCGCAGCTCATCCGTGTCGAAAGTGCCGGGCACACCGTCGATTTCAAGGTGTTGTACCGGATCTTCGACAAGGGCAACATTCAGGCGCAGATCATCTACGACCATCCGGATCCGAGCCATCCCGCGTTTCAGAATGTGCGCAGGATGGTCGATGCCGCGCTGATCGATCGCTTCCCGGGCAAGTCGATCGAAACGATCGAGATCCACGAGATGGACGGCGGCGCCGAGTTCTACGATCGCGTGCTCGGTTCGGAGGAGCAGGCGCCGCCGCTGCGCGGGCAGGGGCCCGAACGTCCGGCGGATCTCGGACGTCCGCCGTGGGAGGATGGCGAAGGCCAGGGCGGCCGCAGACAGACCGCCCCGGTGCCGGCGCGGGAACGGGCGTTGGGCAGCGCAGGCTTGCGGTCGGACGCCGAATCGCCCGCGTCGCTGCGCGGTTCGTATCGGGACCCGGTATGGGACGGGACCCGCGGGGCGCCAGAGGCCGTCGGGAAGAACCCCGCCGAGGTACCGGTGGACGGAAGCGCGGACGTGCGACCCGATGCGGGTGCGCGTGACCACGAGCCCGGCCCGCGCGCCGAGGATCGGGGTGCACCGGCGGAGGCGCCGCACGAGGCGAACCGGGGCCGCTGTGGCGAGTTGTCGCTGCGCGAACTGTTGCGGCTGTTCGGCGAGGAGTCGGGTATCCGCCTGCCCGAGCGGCCGATCGGCGTCGAGGGAATGTCGCGAGCGGAGCTGGTGGCAGCGGTCGGCGGGCGCCTGCACGAGTTCGGTGGCCACGAGGCGATCGCGAATCGGTTGCGGGAGCTGGGGAACGGGTCCGCGGCGCTGGTGGTCGACATGTATCACGGCCCACGAGACCGCAACGGGGTGGGTGGTCACGCGTACCTGCTGGTGAACGAGGGCGGGCGCATCGTGGTGCGGGATCCGTCGTCCGGCGCGGAGCACACCGACCTGTCGCGGTTGCACCGGGACGTGCGCAGTACCGAGGCGGTCGTGTTCGACCGTGACGGTCGTGCGTTGGACCCCGTGGACGAGCGGACCCGGGATCGGCTGGTGCGCGAGGCCGCCGAGGAGCTGGGGCGTCCGGTATGGGAGGGCGTCGGCCGGTCGTTGGACGCGTATCCGGATCAGGTGCGGGAACTGTTGCGCAGCACCGAAACCGGTCGCCGGGCGCTCGAGGCGCTGGAGCAGATGCCGGTCCACGAACACTTCAGGTTGATGGCGAGAGACGGCCATCGCGGTGGCGAGTGGGTGGCGCATCAGCACGCCGTGACGGTATTCACCTCGGGACACGACCACTCCGCTCAGGCCGTTGCCCTGCTGCACGAGCTGGTCCACGCGCAATACTTCGTCGAGAACCGGTCGGTCAACCACCGGCCCCTATCGATGTCGCGCGAGGCGTACATCGATGCCATGGTCGCCGAGGAAACCGCATGTTTCCTGAAGCAGGCCGAGTTGGCGCGGGAACTTCGCGCGCGCGGGTTCGAGGTCGCTCGCTCCTCGACGGAAACGGCTTACGAACGGGCGTACCAGCAGGCGGTCGCAGCCCGCAGCGCGGACCCGGCGCTCACCCGGGAGCAGATCCACCAGCAGGCCCACGAGTCGGCGCTGCAGGCGGCCCGCCAGGAGACCAAGACCTTCCCGTGGCGCGACGGCAGCTCCTACGGCAAGTACTACGGCGACGCCTGGGACCGCGCGGCGGCGCACGCCGCGCAGCAGGCGCAGACCGCACCGCCACCGCATCCGGCTCAGCCCGCCCCCGCGCCCCACCCGCGGCGCTACGAGCCGACTCCCGAAGGCGCCCACCGGATGCGCGAGGCCGCACTGCACCGCGACAACGACATCGTGCAGGCGAACGATCTGAACCGCAGACTCGCGCGCGTGGCGACGGAGCTGGGGATCACGGTCGGCGATACCCCCAGCATCCGCGACCAGGTCACTCGCAGAATCACCGAATTGGACGCGGAGCTGGCGGGCGCGGCTCGGGAGCGGGCGGTCGAACTGCGCCGGGAACAGCATCGGTTGCGCGAGCTGTCGGATCTGGCGGACGAACGCGATGCCAACGACATCCGAATTCGGTGGGATCGGGTCCGGGCGATGCACGACGTCGTGGTCGGCGACGTCGTCGCTCGCATGCTGCGCGACGAGCCGGGGGCCCAGCGCATCTCCGACAACGCGGTGCTGTTGTCCGGCTCGCCGAAGCGTTTGGTGATCGTGGCGGCCCCGGGGGAGCACCACGCGGTCCTGGCCGATCCCCGAGTGGTCGCGGCTCGACAGGCCGCCGACGTCGAGTACCGCGCCGTCAAGGTGCAGCCGCACGGCGAGATCCACGTGTGGACCCCGCCGGGCCTGGCCGCACCGAGCACGCCGCCGTCGGCGACGCCGTTGCACCTCGCCGAGACGTCGACTCGCCGGCGCATGGACCTCGTGCGGGCCGAACTGGGCAACACCGAGGTGGGTCGGTGGGCCCTCGGCGTGCTGCGCGACGTGGAGATCACGCACACCGCCGATCCGGTCGAGGCGGGCTACCGGCCGTCGCGGAACCGGTTGGTGCTCGATGCCGGGATGTCCGACGAACAGCACATGGGCGAGCTGGTGCATCACGCCATCCACGCGGAGCTGGAGAAGGGCCGGCAGACCGTCGAGGGCCTGCGCGAGCTGCAGACGCTGAACCGTGAGGCGTACATCAACCGCAAGATCGGCGAGGAGACTCGCGCGCACGCGATGGAAATCCTGGCCGCCCTGCAGCTTCGGGCCGCCGGTCACGAGATCGCCGAACCGGTGGGAACGCGCGCCTATACCGAGGCGTACTACCGCGCGCGGGCGGCGCTGGTCGAGAACATGGGCCTGGCGGGTGGGCCGGTGCCGAATCGGTTGGTACCGGTGCTGGATCGACTGGCCAACCAGGCCGGACTGGTGGCATTGCGACCGGAGGTCGAACGGTACGCACCCCACGGCGAGTCGTATCGCGATTTCTACGGCAGGGCATGGGATGCCGCGCACGGGATTCGGCCGTTCCTCGAGCAGGTGCAGGCCGCGCGGCTGACCGGCGAGCGCTCGGCGCAGGTCCTCGGTGCGAACGCGAAAGTGCCCGGGGTGCGGAAGGTCGAGCTGGTCACCTTCAACGACAACGCGCAGTTCATTCGCAAGACCTTGCTCAACGAGCGCTACGCGCAGGCCGAGATGCTGTCGTCGGAGCTCGGGCGAGCGCTCGGTGTACCGCTGCCGCGTGTCGTCGTCGACGGCAACGTGGTGTACATGGAGAAGCCGGGGGGCGCACTTCCGCACGAGCTCGGTCGGGAGGGATTCGGCTCCGGCGGTATCGCTCTGCACGATGCGCTGACCGGACTTCCGGGCGGGCAGCGCGATCGGCTGGTGATCGAGTCCGGCGTGGCCTGGAGCAACCACCAGCGGGCGTTCGAAGCGCAGAACCTCACGCGGGAGACGGTCAGCCGATTCGCGCAGCGGTTCCTGCGCGTGCGCGACGATGGTGGGGTCACCTTCGTCGATCACGACATGACCAGGGCGCAGCTCGAGTGGGTGCGCGAGCGGGTGCAAGCAGTGCGGCGCGAGTTCGAGAACGCCGGCCGAGCGTCCTGGCACGATCTGGTGTTGCGCCGCCTTGCGGAGATCGAGGCCCACGCCCGCCCCGAACCCGCCCCCGGCGACGAATCGGCCAGGCGCCGAGACGATTCCGACGATCTGGAGGATCCGCCGACGCGGCCGACCCGGCGACGTGATGCGCAGGAGCGTCAACAGATCGAAACCACTTCGCGCCGAGACGATTCCGACGATCTGGAGGATCCGCCCACCCGGCCGACCCGGCGGCCCGGCGCCCAGCCGCGGCCGGACGCCGAGGAGACACCGACGCGGGCGATTCGCCGCGGTGGCGTGGCGCACGGCGACGGCTCGGTCGCGCGCGACGGGTCGGCGCCGGAGCGGCCCGGCGACGGCGAGGACGACCCCCCGACCCGGTCGCTGCGTCGCCGCGACGACGGCCGACAGCCGCCCGCGCCGCCGTTCCCGGCGCCCCCGCGCGAGCAGACTTTCGGGGATTCGGGCCTGACCGCGGCCCGGACCCACGCCGATGCGCTGGGCGAACCCGGGGAGCCGCACCGAAGCAAGGCGTGGGACGACGCTCGCGGCCTCTCCGACGGAACGGGCAGGAGAGCGCCCGAGGCGGCGGCCGATGACGGCTCCCGCACGGCGGAGCCCGGCGCTCGGCTCGAGACTCCCGTACGCGGCGGCGACGAGGCGACCCCGCCGGATGCCCGGGGGCGCTGTGGTGAGCTCGCGTTGCGTGAGCTGTTGCGGATCTTCGGCGAAGAATCCGGGATTCGCCTGCCGGAGCGGACGATCGGCGTCGAGGGCATGTCGCGCGGTGAGTTGGTCGCAGCGGCCGGCGGCCGGTTGCGGGAATTCCCCGATCACGCGGCGATCGCGGAGCGGTTGCGGCAATCGGGGGACGGATCGGCCGCGCTGGTGGTCGATATGTACCGCGGTCCGGCCGACCGGCACGGCGTCGGCGGTCACGCCTATCTACTGGTGAACGAGGGCGGCCGCATCGTCGTGCGGGATCCGGCCACCGGAGCCGAGCACGGTGATCTGTCGCGGCTGGCGCGCGATGTGCGCAGTACCGAGGCCATCCTGTTCGACCGCGAGGGTGGGGCCGTCGATCGGGTCGACGACACCACGCGGGATCGGTTGGCGCAGCAAGCCCACCGACAGCTGGGACTGCCGGTGTGGGAGGGCGTCGGTCGGTCGTTGGACGCCTATCCGGACCAGGTTCGAGAACTGGTGCGCCAGACCGAGACCGGGCGACGCATGCTCGGGGAGCTGGATCGCATGCCCATCCGCGATCGGTTCGAGTTGGTGAGCGAGGAGCGCAGTCTCAACGGGGAATTCCGCCCGCTGGACCATGTCGCCGTCGTGTTCACCGCCGGTAACAGTCATCTGCAACAGGCGATGACGATGGTGCACGAGCTGGTGCACGCCACCCGCTTCGTCGACGGTCGCACCGCCGACCCCAGGGCGATGACCAAGGATGCGTACATACGCGCCATGGTCGACGAGGAGGCAGCGTGTTTCCACCTGGAGATGCGCTTCGCGCAGGAACTGCGCGACCTCGGCTACCCCGCGCCGCGCACGCCGTTCGAAACGGCGTTCACCGAGCGCTACCGAACCGAGGCCGACCGGCTGCGCGCCGACCCCGCGCTGTCGCCGGAGGAGGTCGTTTCCCGAGCGGAGGCCGCGGCGTGGCGGGCGGCTCGCGACACTCTCGAACATACCGTCTGGCGCGACGGTACGACCTCCTACCACACCTATTACGACGAGGGGTGGGAGCGCTCGAACCGCCACGGCACCGTCGGCGACGGCTATCGGCCGACCCGACCGGAGGTGGCGCAGCAGTTGCGCGAGGGCGCGCTGCGCTGGCGACATGACATCCGGGAGTCGGAGGACTCCTACGGACGACTGCGGGAACTCACCGACGAGCTCGGTATCCAACGCGGCTTCGTCGACGCCGAGCTGCGTGACCCCGTCGCGCGCCGGCTCGCCGCGGTGGACGAGAAGCTGTCCGACCGCGCCACCGCCCCGCAGGAACTGGCACAGCTGCGGCGCGACCAGCATCGGCTGCGCGAGCTGTCGGATCTGCTGGACGAGCGGCAGAACCTCGATGCGCGTCTGGACCACCATCGCGAGACGTTGCACGCCTTGGCCGTCGGCGACGTGCTTGTCACGTTGCTGCGCGACCATCCGGGCGCCACGCGCGTCGGCGATCAGGCGGTGCTGGTCCCGGGATCGCCGGAACGGTTGATCGTCGCGGCGATGGCGGGTGAGCATCGACCGGTGCTGTCGGATCCTCGGGTGGCCGGGGAAATCGCGAGGTTGGGCGCCGATCGGGTCGAATTCCTCAGCGTCCAGGTGGATACCGGGGGCAAAGTCTTCCCGACGAGGACCACCGAGATCGGCACGCCGATCCCACGAACGCCGGAGGTGACGCCGCGCAATCTGGCCGCGGCGGCGGCCGACGAGCGGGTGGCGCTGATCCGGGCGCGGCTGGAGGCGACGACGATCGGTGGGTGGGTCGATCGGGTGCTCTCGGAGCATGACGTACGGATCGTCCACACCGCTGATCCCGGCGAGCAGGGGTACCAGCCGGTGCGCAACCGGTTGGTGCTGGACGCGGGGCTGTCCGACGGCGAATACGCGGCCGCGCTGGTGCACCACGTGATCCATGTGGAGGTCGCGCGCGGGCTCGAGACGCCGGGCGGGACGCAGGATCGGATAGCCATGGCGCGGGCGGACTACATCGACCTGATGGTCGGTGAGGAGACGCGCGCGCACGCGAGGGAAATCCGCGCCGTGGACGAACTCCGCCGGGTCGGGTTCGAAGTCCCGGATCTATTGGGCGAGCGGGTTTTCAAGAGTGCCCTCGACGCCGCGGTCGAGGCAGCGAAACGCCGGGGTGCTCCCGAATCCGACTGGGACGACATCGGTTTCGCGGCGGGGATGGCGGCGTTGCGACCGCTGATCGAAGAGCACACCCCGCACGGCCGGACGTACGCGGAAATCTACGGCGCCGCCTGGGACAAGACCCACGCCATCCAGACCTTCGCGGAAAGGGTGCAGGTCGCGCAGCGGGCCAGCGTGCGGTCCGTGGAGATCCTCGACGGCCCGGGGCGTGACGTGCCCACCGGCGTAGAGCAACTCCTCGCGATCGGCTACTCCAACGACACCGGCCTGATCGGCGTCACCCTGCGCGAGAGCCGTCTCGTCGACGCCGCGGTGCTGTCCTCCCTGGTGGGCCGCGTGTTCGGACGTGACATCTCGGAGACCTTCGCCGACGCGAACGTCGTGTTCCTGGAGCGGCTGGCCCCGGCCGCGATCCGCGAGTTGCACGAGGACGACTGGACGGCGCGCAGCATAGGTCTGCACGATGTGCTGGTCGGTGCGCCCGCGCGGCAGTCCGAGCGCTGGGTGTTCGATTCGGACGGCCGGATCATCGGCAGCCTCGGCCACCGCGCGTTCGACTCCGGGCGACTCACCCGAGAGACGGTGAGCGAGTTCGCCGAACGCTTCGCGCGCGTGCGCGAGGACGGTGGCGTCGAGTTCGTCGACCACGATCTGAGCCGTTCCCAGCTGGGTGAACTGCGGGCGCGGTTGCAAGCCCTGCGACCGGAGTTCGAGGCCCGGGGCCGTGCGCAGTGGCACGACCTGGTGATGGAGCGTCTGGGTGGGCTCGAGGCCCAAGCGCGCCCCGAGCCCGACAGCTACGATCCGGGTCCGGGGCGAATCGGGCGGTCGCTGGATCCGGTTTCCGATCAGCTGCGTGATCTGTTGTCGCAGACCGAGACCGGCAGCGAGATGCTGCGGGTGCTCGACGGCGGTCTGATGCGCGAAAGCCTGGAGTCGGGATCACCCGGCCTGCACGGGGAGTTCAGCGCGGCCGACCTGACCGCCACCGTCTACACCTCCGGTCGGGACCATCTGGCGCTGGCGCTGGCGCTCGCGCACGAGGCCGTTCACGGTGAGTACTTCCTGGAGGGCCGAACGGCCCTGGTGGACGACCGGATCATGACGATGGCTCGCGACGAGTTCATCAGCGCCATGATCGACGAGGAGGTCGACTGCTTCGTTCGCGAGGCGAAGCTCGCTCGCGAGCTGAAGGCGCTCGGCTACGACGCCAGGACCGTGCCGGCCGATGTGGAGCGGGCCTACAGCGCACGGTACGAGCGCGCCCTGGAGTATCTGAGCGAGGACCCGGCGTTGCGCCCGGCGCAGGTGCGCAGGCAGGCCGAGGCGGAGGCGGAGCGCGCCGTTCGCGACATCGTCGAACTGTATCCGGATCTGGAGGGAAAGACCTACGTCCAGCGCGCCGGCGAGATCTGGGACGACGCGCACGCCGACCCGGAAGCCGATTCCGGATCGGCGCTGCGGCCCGAGGATCCGCACGTCGCCGAGCGGCTGCGGGTGGAGGCATTGCACCGGCACGCCGAGAGCCTGCGATTGCGCGCCCTCGCCGAGGAGATCGACGCCCGAGCCGAGCGCCACGACATCGACTCCGCCCAGGACCACCTGACGCTCCGGCAGGAGGTGGCACAGCGGATCGCCGAGCTGGACGCCGAGCTGTCCGATCCGGCGACCGCACCGGAGCGCCGCGCCGAACTGCGGCGCACGCAGCACGAGTTGCGCGAGCTGGCCGACCAGCGGGTGGATTTCGAAAACCGCAGGGCGAGGCTGTATTTCGCCAACGACGCGGTGAACAGCATTGCCGTCCGCGAAGTCCTCGAGGCGCTGCTGCGCGACCACCCCGACGCGGAGCTGGTGGACGATCGCGCGGTGCTCGTCCCCGGCCCGCCGGAGCGGTTGATCATCCCGGCCGCCCGCGGTGACCACCACGAGCTGCTGCGGCGCGTGGAGATCGCCGACGAGGTGGACTACCTCGGCCCGGACCATGTCGAGTATGTCGACGTCACCGTGGACGGCATCGGCCGAATCGACCGCGAAACCGTGGCCGAGCCGGCCGAGCCGCTCCCGCGGCAGCAGGGCGCCTTCCCGATCGACCTGGCGGCATCGGCCGCGGCTCAGCGCCTGCGAGGTATCACCGAGGCCCTGGCGCGGACCCCCGTGGGCGAGTGGGCCACGGGCGTCTTGCGCGGCGTGGACATCGTCCCCACCGCCAACCCGCACGAGCAGGGCTATCAGCCGTACCGGAACCGGTTGGTGCTCGATGTCGGGATGTCCGATGCCGAGCACATGGCCGCCCTCGTGCACCACGCCATCCATGTGGAAGTGGCGCGGGCACGGGAGGCGAGCGGCAGCGCCCGGGAGCTGACCACGCTGGATCGCGATACCTACGTCTCGCGGATGCTGGACGAGGAGACCCGGGCACACGCGCTGGAAATCGTCGCGGCGCTGCAACTTCGGGCTGCCGGGCACGACGTTCCCGAGCCGGTGGGCACCCGTGCCTATACGGAGACCTTCTACGAGGCGCGGGCCGAGGCCAGGCGCAACGCCGGGCTCGCCGACGAGCCGATACCGGACGCCCTCGCGCCGGTGCTGGATCGTATCGCCAACGACGCGGCGATGACCGCGTTGCGGAGTGAGATCGAAGATCATGCGCCGCAAGGGATTTCGCACGAAGAGTTCTATCGCCGCGCATGGGAGGCCGCCAACGCGGCGGAGCCCGAGGAGGGCACGCGGCAGCGCCCCGACCCCGGCGACGGTTCACGCCCCGACGACGCGCGCTCGGCCAAGCTGCGGGCCCCGGACCCGGTGTGGGAAGCGTTGCGGGAGGCCGAGGCCGCCGCCCTGCTCGACGCGGTGAACCGGGGTCGCTGTGGTGAGCTGTCGCTGCGGGAGTTGCTCCGGATGTTCGGCGACGGGTCGGGAATCCGGTTGCCGGATCGGGAGATCGGCTTCGACGGGATGAGCCGTGCGGAGCTGGTCGCCGCCGCGGGCGGGCGGTTGCGTGAGTTCGACGATCACGAGGCGATCGCGGCGCGGCTGCGAGGTCTGGGGGAGGGGTCCGCGGCCCTGGTGGTCGACATGTACCGGGGGCCGACCGATCGCTACGGCGTGGGTGGGCACGCCTACCTGCTGGTGAACGAGGACGGCCGGATCGTCGTGCGCGATCTCGCCGCGGGGGAGGCCCACGCGGACCTGTCGCGACTGTCGCGGGATGTGCGCAGCACCGAGGCGATCGTGTTCGATCGAGACGGTCGGGCGGTCGACCGAGTGGACGATCCGACCCGCGACCGTCTGGCTCAGGAGGCGCGCGCGGCCCGGGAGAGCGCTCCGGCGGAAGCGGGGATCGGCCAGGCCCGCCGGCCCGACGACCAGAGCCCGGAACAGCGCGCCGCCAGGCGCCCGCTGGACGAGGTGCGCAGATTCCTGACCGATCACGCCGCCGCGCATCGTGACGATTCCGCGCGGCAGCGCAGCGACGCCGACCGTGAGTACGCCGGTCGCCTGATCGCCGCCCTGCGGCTGGACGATGCGCTCGCCAACCATCCCGATCCGCTGGCCGCCTTGCGGGAACTCGCCGAGATCGCCCGCGCCCGCGGCTTCTTCGGCGACGGCGCCGACGAGCAACCGCGCCCGATGCGGTATCCGGACGACCTGGGGCCGCTGCGGCCCGACGAATCGGACGGCACCGAGTTCCACCGTTTCGGAGCCGACCGGAGCTCGGCCGGTGGTGGGCCTCGCCCCGACCAACCCGCGGTCCGGTCCGAACAGCAACCCGCGCCACCGCCTCGTCCGGTGGCCGAGGAACAGGTGCGCGAACGGCTGCTGCGTCGGCTCGGCCTGCGCGCCGACGATCTGACCGGTGACGATCGCACTCGTATCCTGCAGGAGCTGCGGTATCGAAACGCGTTGCGCGCCGGCGCCGCCGAGGCGCTGGCCGGCCTTCTCGAGCGGCCCCACGGGGTGACCGATCCGCTGCAACGGGGCCGGATCGAGACCGCCCGCGACGGCTGGGCGCGGCTGATCGGCATGGACCCGGCCGATCTCGCCACCCCGGAGGCGGCGGCGCGTGCTCTCGCCGAACGGCGTGCCGACATCCTTCGTGAGGCCACGGATTTGGCCGACCTCGCCGCGATGACGGCCGAGAACCGGGAGCTGGGGCCGCCCGGCACCCATCGACTCGTCCTCGAGGTCGGTCGGGACCTGGTGCGGTTGCGGGCCGAGCCCGACGGCGAGGGTGGCTGGCGCGTCACGGAGGAGGCTCCGCCGGCGCGTCCGGACGAGACACCGGAGGATCCGGACGAGACCGAGCCCAAGAAGTCGTGGCTGCGCCGGAAGTGGGAGCAGTTCGTCAAACCACCCGCGCAGGAAACCCCGCCCGCACCGTCGGGGTCGATGTCGGCCCTGCCGCAACCACACGCCGATCAGAGTCCCGCTCCCGGTGCGTCGGCCCAGCCGCACGCTCCGCAGCCGCATGCCCCGCATCCGCTCGCGCCCGGTGTCGGCTTCGACCTCGTCGACGGGCTCGGCACCGCCGGCGAGGTGGTGCGCAAGCTGCCGATCGGTCTCGTCGTCGAGGTGCTCACGTTCTGGCAGAACCGAGAGCAACTCGCCAACTTCCTGCTGCGCCGACAGCAGGAGAACGAACTGCCGCCGCCGCGTCGACCCGACGGCAGCGAATACGAGTACTGGAACGAGCAGGCCGACCCGAGACTGCTCGAACAGGTCGGACTGACCGAGGAGCACCGCGCCCGGCTCAACCGTCGCGACGACGAATCACCGGCACCGCTGCGCCCGGACGAGCGTCCCGAGTTGCCCGAGCCGGCGGCGCGCCCCGAGGGCGGCGAGCGGTACCGGCCGGACGACGCCGAGCGCGACGTGCTGATGGACTGGCTGAACGAGGTCGACGCGCTACAGGACCAGCGGGTGGAGCTGGGCGAGGCGATCACCGCGCTGGCCCGCGCCTACAACCTCGAGCTGCCGGACCTGACCCCCGGATCGGTCCAGCGCGCGATCGAGCACCTGGAGTACCAGATCGCGCGGCGGGCCGCCGCCGTCGAAGGTCTGCTCGGTGCGACCCGGTGGTACAACGCCGCGGACGCGCTCATTCCCTACAGCCGGGAGATCGACTCGGGGCAGAACGACCCGATGGGCCGGCTGCTGCAGGAACTGGTGCGCGCGGAGGGCGGCGACGCCGCGCTGCTCACCTGGGCCGGCATCAAGAACAAGACCGCCTCACCGCCGCCGCACTGGAGCAGGCTGTTCGACGACGAGGGTCGGCTCAACCAATCCGAGTTGCGCGTCTTCTTCGAGGAGGCGTTGCGCCGGGAACAGATTCGCGAGCAGCGTGCCACCTGGGAAGATTTGATCCCGGACGATATTTCGCGGGATCCCGCCCGCCTGGTCGAGACCATCGAGGGTCTGCGCGAGGGCACCGAGACCCGAATGCAGGCGCTGGCACGGCTGCGGGAGCTGGCCGAGGATTTCCGGACGGTCGACGACCGCTACCGCGAAACCGGTGAGTCGCTGATCGATCTGGCCGCCACCGAATGGCTCCAGCGCGGTCTGGGCGGTCGCAGGCTCGAACCGGGCGTCTGGCGCGTGGACGGCGACCCGAATCGGCTGGTCGTCCTCGACTCGGGGTTGAACCACGACGAGGTACTGGCCCGGGCGCTGGCGAACCATCCCGAACAGGCCGCCGCGCTCAATCGCGGCGACCTCGTGGTCGACTACCGCATCGGCTGGGTGGATCCGGACGGCTCGGTCCGGATCGGCCGACTCGAGGCGCCGCAGGCACGGTTCTTCGACGGCGAGCTCGACGGCCGCCCGATCCGGGTGACCCTCGTGCGCGAGGGTGACGGCCCGTGGCGCCCGGTGCAGCAGACCGCCGACGACCCCGCGGCCTCCGTGCCGCCGGACGGTCCGGACGCGGCGCGACCGGCGCCGGACCAGTCGCGGCCCCGCGACCAACTCGAAAGCCGGGTGCGGGAGCTGGCCGAGAAGCTCGGTCTCGATGCGAACGATCTGCTGGCGCGGTCGGGATCCGGTCTGGTCGACGACGAACGCCTGCGAAATGCGGTGCGCGCGGCGCAGATCGAGGCGTTGGTCGACTACGTGCGCAGTGCCGGGGCCATCGAGGACTTCAACGGGATCGCGCTGGCGCGCGGTGCGCTCGCCCGTCGGCTGGACATCCCGGCCCAGGACTTGACCGCCGAGCACCTGGCGCGCGTGCTGTCGGATCCCGAGCTGGGCAGGACGAACCGGAATCGGATCGTCTCGGCGCTCACCGATTACGCCGCTCGGTTGCGCACGCTCGACTCGGAAGCGATCGATGCCGCGCGCGACCGGTTGGCGCGGCGGTTGGGCGTGGAGCCCGAGGAGCTGTATCCGCGGAAGTTCGACGACGATCTGCGCAAACGCGCGGCCGACTCCGACGGGATCGACCCGAAGAAACTGGCGAAGGCCATCGCGAAGATGGCGAATCGCTCGGGGGAATCCGACGGCGGCGCCGTGCCACAGGCCGAGCGGCTGCGCGAACACCTGGAGGAATTCGCCCGGCCGCTTCTGGAGATGGACCCCAGCGGCCGGGTCTGGGACGGGGAGTTGCGGGCGGATCCCCGTCTGGTCGGCGATGGGTCGCCGTTGCGCAGCGAGACCGCCTTCACCGATCTGCGAGCCCTGTTCACGGAGCTGGCCGGACCCCTGGACCCGACGCCGGGGCATATCGCCGAGCGGCTGGTCGACCCCGCCCTCACCCGCGATCAGCGGAACCGGCTCGTCGACGCGCTCGTCGGCTGCCTGCACGAATTGCGGTACGCCGATCGCGGCGCGGTGCTCATCGCTCGTAACAAGCTGGCCGACAAGCTGGGACTGAAGCCGCGTGACCTGTACGGCGCACGGTACGACGACGAGTATCGCCGCCGACCGGATCCGACCGCCGTCAACACGAGGCGGCTGAAGAAGGCGCTGTACAAGCTTGTGCGGCGCGGGGAGGTCGACGGTCTGATCGAACCGCTGACCGAGTTCGCCCGAGCCATCGTGGACGCAGAGCCGTCGGGCCGCCCGCCCGAGGGCGCCGTGCGCCAGGCGGCGCGTGCCGAACATCCGATCCGCGACGACTCGGCCGTCGCCCATCTGCGTGAGGTCATCGGCGATCTGGTGGAATTCGCCGGCCGGCTGGACGGCCGCGTGGGGCTACCCGCCGAGCACGGGGTCAACCGGGACTGGGCACGCATCATCGGCGTGGACGCGGGTGGTGCCGAACTGGCCGCCTATCGGGCCCGCTACGACGAGTTCCGCGAGGGCACCAGTGCGGAGTTCCGCGACCTCAGCGCCGAGGAACGCGCGGCGGTCGACGCCGAGATGCGCGAGAAACTGCAGGAACTCGTCGACGAGTACATCCGCGTGTACGACGCCTTCCGCGACGGCGTGATCGAGGATCACGAGCGGCTGTCGGCGGAGGAACTGGCCGAGGTGCACGCCGAGCTGCGGGCGGAGGTGCGCGAGCGGGCCGCCGACCTGAAGGTGCTGGCGGAACTGGTCGAGGAACATCGCCGGGTGGTGGCGCAGGACGCCCGGGCCGAACTGGTGGCCGCCGCGCGGGCGCGGGAAGCGGCCGCGCAGCGGTTGCGGGACGCGATGGATGCCGTGGAGCGGCTCGAGCGCGAGGCCCAACTGCGTGGCGACCGTCCGTCGCGGGAATCGTTGCCGGAGCGGGCGAAGACCGATCCGAATCCCGAGCGGCTGGCGGAGCTGGAACGTCTGCTCACCCGGCTGCGCGAGCAGACCATGCCGGTAGGTGAGGCGGCCGACCAGCGGCACCGGGCCTTCGACGAACTGGATGCGGCGATCGGGGAGCTCCGCTCCGCGCAGGATGCCCTGGACCACGCCGACGCGCGGATCAGGGCCGCGATCGAACACGACGCCCTGGTGTCGGCCGGGGCACGCGTGTTGGTCGGGGAGCACCGGGTCGGGATCATCGAGGCAGCGCCGCGCCGGGTGGCGGTGGCGGTGTGGGGTGATGCTAATCCCCGGGAGACGCTGCGGCGAGCGCTCGCCCTGGATCCGGGACTTGCCGACATCGTGGGCCGTGATCGGGTCACCGGCGAGCCGAATTGGGACAACGTCGTCGTGCTGCGGATCGGTGTGGACGAGAACGACAACGTCGTGGTGCGCCGCGAAGACCCGCCGGAGCCGCCGCGGGCATCGGCGCCTCGTCCTCAGCCCGAGGACCCGGGCTCGGGCGGTGCCGGCCGGCGCGTACCCGACTCCGACGAATCCGATTCCGGCACTGCCGCATCCGGCTCCGGCCGCCGGGACGAGCGGACCGGGGACGAGGCCGACGAGCCGTCGGCCGACGCCTCCGGCGCGGGCGGCGGGCCGCGCAAACCGCCGTCCGCACCACCCGGTGACAGGGGCGCGTCCGACCCGTCGAACGAGTCGCGCGACGGCAGCCCGGCCCCCGACGAGCAGTCCCAGGTGCACCAGCTGCTCGAGGATCTCAACCAGCGGCGTCAGGACGCGTTGCGGGAGCGAGACGCGTTGCTGCGCAGGCGCAATGGCCTGGCCGACGAGCTGGGGATCGGGTTGGACGACGGCGGGGCGGCATTGCGTCCCGACCGGCTGGGCGAGACGCTGCAGCAGGTGCGCGAGCGGACCGGGGTGCAGGACGTCGACCAACTCGAGCACGTTGTCGAGCTGATCCGCGTCGTGAAGCGGCTGGAGATCGCCGAGGAACACCTCGAGTGGTTGGAAGCGGAGAGCGTCGCACTGCGGCAGGACGAGTCGCCGCAGGCCGAGTACGAGCGGTTGGTCGAGCGCTGGCACGAGCTGACCCGCGAGCGCGAGTTCCTGCGCGCCAAACGCGACGAGCGCGCCGAATTGCGGGATGTGGCAGGGCTTTCCGGAGAGGCATTCGAGCGCAGGGTGCTCGAGCTGTTCCAGCGGACCCAGTCCCGCACGATCCGCATCCCGGGCTCGCTCGACATCCCGGAGCGGGTGGTGCAGCAGCGCATGGATCCCGCCGAGGTCGCGCTGCGGCGCAGGGGAATTCGCAAACTGGTCGAAGCGGTGGAGGAGTTCGACCGGGTCGATCAGGCGGTCCGAGACATCGAGGCGCGGCTGGTGGAACTCGAACAGGCCGGTGTGGGCGAGGGGCGTCCGCACTCGCCGCAGGTGGTCCGCGAGATCCAGCGTCTGGGTGCCGAGCGAGCCGAACTGTTCCGCAGCCCGTACAACAAGGCGCGCCGGTCGATGGTGGAGGACCTGGTCGAACGGCTGAAGGAACAGGGTGTGCCCGCGCGACTGGTCGAATTGGGCCCCGACGCCGAGGCGCTGAACCGCGCCGTGGACCGGTATCGCCAGGCCGCCGAGGGGCTGGACGGCGGCACGCGCGATCGGGCGCTGCGCTGGATCGATGCCCTGTACGACGCCGCCCAGGACGTGAACCGGGTCGACAACGCGATGGGCCGCCTCGACGACGAGGCCGGGCGGGTCGTCGGCAAGTGGGCGGACCACCTCGTGGCGGAGGGTGCCGTACTGATCAGCGACCGGGTCGGTTTCGTGGACGGCGAGCCGCCACGGATCATCGTGGTCGGACCGCGGGGCGACTACGATCACCCCTCCGCCGCTCACGATCGGGCGCTGGCCGAGGCGATAGCCACCAATGCCCGTGTGGCACACGCGATGACGCAACGACCGCAGATCGAATACCGGCAGCTGATCGGCGGCCTGTGGCAGACCGAGGTGGCCCCGCTGCCCGCACCGCGGGTCGAAACCCTGGCCTCGGACTGGTTCCGCGGTCGGCCGGGTATCCATCTGGTTCGCTGGCGCGACGGCGACGGTCGATGGCACGAGGTTGATCCGTCGCGGCCCTCCTGGCGCACCAACGACGACGCGAATACGCCCGATCCTTGGGAGGAGGGCAATCCCGACTGGTGGGGCGGCCTCGGCCACTACATCAACACGCTGGCGCTGCCCTTCGAGGACATTCCGCCCGGAATGATCCCCAAGGATCTGCTTCCGTTCAACGCCCTCGGCGTGGAGGGAAAGTTCTTCCAGGGCGATATCCCGGCCGAGGACATCTACACGATGCACCTCGGCAGCGAATTCAACGCCGTGCAGCGCAATCTGCGCACGCTGATGATGGCGTTGCAACATCCGCGCGTAGAGGCGTGGATCCAGCGGCACCCGGCCATCGGCGATTACTTGGACGCCCGGCCCTGGCTGAAGAAGTTGCCACCGTTCGCCACCATGTGGTCGGGCGTGGAATGGCATCAGCAGCGGCAGTACGACGTGCAGCCGATGTTCCCGCGGCGAGACAGCGGCGAGCACACCCTGGATCCGATGCGCGCCGACCTGCCCGAGTCGATGCGGCGTGACATCGACCGCGCCAACGCCGAGTTGGAGCGGTTCCGGTGGAATCAGCAGGTGCGCGCGGCCCACGAGGTGGTGGGGCTGATCCGACACGAACTGGTGGACACCCTGTCCCGCATTGACCCGACCCGCGCGGATCTGCCCGAGCAGCTCGATCGGGTCGACCGCTATGTCGAAGCCGTCGTGCGGAAGCTGGCCGACGCCTTCGTCACCGACGATCCCGGGGCGGTTCGCGATCTCGTCGTCGATGTGCAGCAGCGGTTGCTGGAGCTGCAGAGCGAAGGACGCGTCAGCGAAGCCGATATCGACCGGATCGTCGCGGACCTGACGCCGCACATGCGCAACGACTACATCGGAGGCGATCCGGTCGCCGACCAGTGGCGGCTGCTGTCGTGGACGGACCGGCAGTACGAACAGCTCCGGGCCGATCCACACCTGGCCGACAAGATCGTCGCCGGACTCGAGCAGCACCGCCGCAATCAGCAGCTGCTGGCCGCGCGCGAGCTCGTGGCCCGAATTCGGACCGATCTCATCGATGCGGTGCCGACCGAACTGTCCCGCGCCGACGCCGCGCAGCGGCTCGCGCAGTACATCGAAACGTTCATCGACAAGGCGTCCGACAAGAATCTGCGCAAGGTGGCCGACGCCTTCGACTCCGACGATCGTGCCCGTGTCCTCGACGCCGTCGTCCAGATCCGGGAACGGCTGCTGCAGATACAGGACTACGGACGGATCACCGAGGAGACGGTCAACCGCGTCGCCGACGAGGTGATCCAGCGGATCGAGGACGGCCTGGCGCCGCCGTTGCGCGACGACTACATGACCGACGCGGACGAGCTGCCGCCGCCGACGTTCACCCGAGAGCAGATTCAGCAGATCCTCGATCACCTGCTGGTCGACAAGCATCTCGTGCGTGACCACACCGACCCGTCCGGGCGATTCGTGTGGCGGCGGATGGACCAGGTGGTCGATGTGGCCGAGGCACTGCGGCGGCTGCTGAACGTCGAGCCGCTGCCGGAGAAGGTCGTGCCGCGGCTGCGCCACCCGCTGCAGCAGGACATCGTGCTGTTGCACGACGCGCTCGCCGAGTCCGAGTACGAGCGCGATCCGGCCAACCAGGGCGCGGGTAAGACGTGGTACGACGCGAATGCGCACGCGGTCGGCGCCGGCTATCACTGGGATGCCGACCGGCCGCCGCTCACCGGTTGGCGACGGGACCTGGAGTACAACTCGTACCTCGCCGAACTGCTCGAACTCCCGCGGGCGCAGGAGCGTGCGGAGCGGGCGGCGGGCGCGTTGGACGCGGCCGCGCGGGCGCTGCAGGTCGATCCGCGCGATGCCCTGGCCGCCTACGAGACCGCCGACCGTGCCCAGTGGCGGGAGAGCTTGCGGGCACAGCATCCGGACGCGGTCGGCCGCGAGCGGATCGAGGCGCTCGGGCGCGCCCTACGCGAACGGGTGGAGGCGGACCAGCACCTCGCCCGGGTCGAACAGGAGCTGCAGCGGTCGCGGCTGCGGAGCGGTCGCGACGAGATGGCGGATTTCCTGCCGCGCGACCGGCAGCACAGCGAGCTGCTGGCCGCCCAGGAGCGCCTGCGACAGGCGGCCGCCGCGCTCGACCGGGCCGCGGATACCGCGCACATCGATCCGCTGGCGGTTCTGATCGGCCACGAGTACAGCGGTGATCGCTGGTTCGAGACGCAGCGAGCCCAGCAGCCCGACGCCGCCGGCCGTGACCGGGTGGACGCCCTGGAGCGCGCGGTTCGCGAGTACGCCGACGCGGCCGACGATCTTCTCCGGCTCGAGCGAGCGCAGGAACCGAGCCGCGAAATCGCACCGCCCGGATCGCGGCGGGAAACGGCGTCCGAGCCCGCCGGTGAGATCGAGACCGGCGAGGGACGACGGGCGACGGAGGCGGAGAACCCGACCCGTGACGAGTCCGCGGGTCGGGATTCGGATGCGCGGGCGCGACGCGAGGTCGACCGGCTGCGGGCGGAGCTGGCCCAGGCGCAGGCGCGTCTGGACCGCGCCACGTCCGAACTCGACCAGGCGGCTCGGTTCTACCCGACCGAACCGCGGGCCGAGCTGACCAGTGAGGACCAGGTGACGTCGTGGTTGGACGAGCTGTTGGCGCGAACCCGTGAGGTGCCCGCGCCGGGTATGCCTGATATCTGGCAGGAGCGCGGGCACGCGCTGGAGGCGGCGGCGCGGGAGTACTTGCGCGCCGAGGCGGCGGTGGCACGGCTGCGCGAGGAGCTGGCGCGCGCCGAGCAGTTCGTTCCCGAGGTCGTCGAGAGCGAGTTCGGGACCACCTATGTGCACCGATACGGCGGTGACGATCGGCACGGCGTGCAGGCGTGGGTGGACGGCGACGGTGTACTGCACGCCGAGATTCGCCGGGGGCCCCATACTCCGAACGGCGCCACGATGTTCCGCGCGATGATGGCGGCAATCGGTCATCGGATTCGGTCGATCGAGGGGTCCTGGCATGCCGGCCCGCTGTTGGCGAGCAATCTGGACAGCTTCAATGCCGGTGTGCGGGATCGGTCGTTGACGCCGGAGCAGGCGGCGCGCGAGACGTTCACCGGCAAGATGGCGGCCGAGTTCGGTTTCACCGAGGTGACGGTGGCAGATCTCGTGGGGTCGCCGGGTGAGTACACCGAGGTGACCGTTCGATTCGGTCGTCCCGGCACGGATCCGGTCGAGAATCTGCCCGACCGCCCCGGCGAGCCCGAACAGGAGCGATCTCGGCCGGGGGCAGGGACGGAACCCGGTGCGTCACAACCCGTCTCCGGTCGCGCGCCGGATGGCCTCGGCGAGTCGGAACGGCATTCGGGGGAGGCGCCGCCGGCCCGGCCGTCCGGCGCCGACGCGCTCGTCGTGGCGCGCAGCGCAGAGATCGAGCGGGCTCGCGAGGAGGTCGAGCAGCGACGGGAGCGGCTGGAACTCGATCTGGCTCGGGCGCAGGCGCGATCGGATCAGGCCGAGGCCGCTCTCGACGAGGCCGCCACATACTTCCAGGCCGACCCACGCTCTCGGTTGACCCACGCGGATCAGGTCGGCCCGTGGATCGACGATCTGTTGTCCAGGAACCGTGACGCCGCGGATCGGCCCGACGAATGGTACGAACACGGCGCCGTTCTGGAGGCGGCGGCGCGCGAGTTCCTGAGTGCCGAGGCGGCGGTGGCCCGCATCGAAGAGCAACTGGCACAGGCGGAGTCGCGGGCCGAGGAGCTCGCCCACCGGTCCGGCTCCACCGGCGCGGAGGCGATGCGGCGTCGGGACGGCAACGAGGAGCAGGGCGACGGCGCGTCCTGGAATACCGCTGTGCGTTGGCGGAACGAAGACGCGCAGAGCACCGAGCCGATGGTCGCCGATCGCGCGGACGAAACGGACCCCGGTCCCGACGCCGACGCTCCGGACCGCGACGGTTCCGACCCCGCCGGCCCTGCCGAGGGCCGCAACCGAGGCGACCAGGGGCCGCTGCCGGTGTATCCGCTGTCCCGGATTCCGCATCCGCCGCACTTCTTCGAGCTCGAACTGCCGGAGGTCGAGCTCGAAGAACTGGAACTCGAGGCCCCGGAGCTACAACTGCCTCCCCCGCCCCAGGAACCGGTAGCCCCACCGCCGCCGCCGGTGGCACCCTCCGCGTCGGGCTCGACGCCCACGACCGGATCGGCACAGCGGTCGGTATCGACACCGTCGGGAACCCACGTACCGACTTCCGCGCCGGCGAAATCGTCGCTCTCGCCGCACCTGTCGGCGCCCGCGGACTCCGCGCGGTCGCCGATTCCGCCGCACGTGGCCGGCGCCCCTCGGCTGTCGAGTACGCCGCAGCCGCCGGGTGGTTCCCAGGCGCCGGGTATGCCGCACGCACCCGGCGGTTCCCAGGTGCCCGGGCACCCTCGGCCGACCGACCCTGCGCAAGGGCCGGAAGGAGGGCGAATGCCGGTGGCTTCGCGGCTCCCCGATGATTCACAGCGCGCGGGTGGTCCGCCGTCACCCGATGGTTGGTGGTTGCCAACCGATTCGCGGTTGCCGGGCGGCCCGCAGGCACCCGGTGCTGGGCAGTCCCCGGGGCAGGTCGGTTCGCCCGTGCTGCCGTACCCGCCGGGCCCGCCGGCGCCCTGGCCGTCGAACGGACCGGTGCCGCCGCCTGTTTCGCCACCGTGGGCGCCCGGCGGATGGGCGGCGCCCGGCGATTCGTGGCAGGGGCCGCCCGCCGGCCAGGTACCCCCGGTGATACCGCCTCCGGTGCTGCCGCCGCAGGGCGGCCACGGGAAGGCGACCGGTTCCGGCGGCGTGGGTGGCCGACGGCCCGAACCCGAGACAGGGTGGGGTGTCGATCGATTCGTCGTGCAACCCTTCGACGGAGCGGGCGGACCCGCGATGTTCGACGCCAACACGGGTGCGCTGCAGGGTTTGTTGGCCGCGATCGGACCGGTGACGGGGCTCTACGGGCGGCTCGGTGACGTACCGGTGGTGTTCTACCGGCGCAACGGCCGTCTGGAACTGTGGGCCGGCGGTCGGGCGATCACCCTCGACGATCCCGCCGTCGATGTCTACTGGGGCCGCTCCGATGCGGTCCAAACCTGGTTCCAGGTGGGGGTGGGCGGCATGTGCCTGTTCGATGCCCGCTATCCCTGGCCGGGCGCGGACTTCGACTTCGGACGGATGATCCATCAGACCCTGTCCGACCCCCAGCGACGGGCCGACATCTTCCGGAGGTGAGCCATGGCAACGTATCTCGGTCGCCGCACCGTCGGCCCGTTCCGATCACCCCGACACTGCCGTCTGGCGTGAAAAATGCCCGCACGGCAATATGGCCCCATAACTGTGTGTATCGCGCGCTCGCCGTAGCGATGAGGAAGGTCTAACCGCATGAAGGATCCGCAGCAGGACAAGCCGTCGGGAGCCGAAGAGGCGCCGGACGTCACCTTCCGGATGGGTGGCTCCGACCCGGTGGACGCCTCCGACGCGGCGCCGCCGGGCGCCGCCGCGGCATTCGACGGACCGGTCACCGATGCCACGGACGCGTCCGGCGGTGACGCGGACGAGTCCGCTGCGGCCCCCACCGAAACCCCCTCGGCCGAGCAGTCGATCGAGGCGCAGGCGACCGAACTCACCCACCAGATCGCCCGCGAACTCGCGGTCGCCGGTCCGGAGGGCTGGCAGCGCCTGGAGGCGGTCTTCTCCGTCACCGTTGCCGGTGGCGTGATGTACGTCCTCTACTTCGACGAGTCCGGACGGGTCGCCCGCAACGATCCCCCCGACGACGTGGTGGAGCTGGTGCGGCTGCAACGCGAGGTGTCCGCGCAACTCGGCGACGGCCCCTGGTGGCGGCTGGCCCTTCGGCTCGATGTCACCGGTCAGCTGGAGGCCGATTACGACTACGGCGACGAGCCCTTCCCGGACGATCAGCTGTTGGTGCCCGAGGCGTACCAGGCGGACCTGCAGGTATATCCGCGAAACCGGTTGCCGGTGTGGCTGGCCGCCTACATCGGCCACGACAATCGGCAGTGGCGCTCACCGCAGCAGGCGGCGCAACAGTCCCGGACCGATCGCGAAGCGAACATCGGCCCGGTGCGGTCGGAAGACGATTTTCCGGTGCTGCCGGTGCTGTGGGCCCGATGGGCGACGATCGCGGCGGCCTTCGTCGCGGTCGGATCCGAATGGGGCCCGCGCATCCTGCCCGCGCTGGGGGTGTTCGAGGGCGCCTCGCGCAGCGGTTCCACCCTGTACGTCCTGCCCGGCGGGCGGGCCGTACTGTCGGGCGGCGTCTGGAACGCCCCGGAGCTCGAGGCCGCGTACAACGACGGAGCGCCGATGCCGGATCTTTATGCGGGAGCCCCGGATTGGGTTGCCAACCAGGTGCTGAACCCGCGCGCGGCACGAGGGATGCTGTCCTTCTGCTACTGGTGGGACCACGGCAGCTGGTATCGCGGCGACTCCCCGACCTCGGACCGGATCAGCGCCGCGGTCCCCGGGGTGTGGACGGCCGACACCGTGATCGATGTCGTATGCGGTGTGATCAGTTCCGATCCGACCGACGAGCAGCGGTCGGCAGCGGCGAATCTGGTAGCTGCGGCCGAGGCCGGTGTGGTCACCCGCAACACGCTCACGGCGGTGTTCACCGATCCCGCCGACGACATCGATGGGGCGCTGTACCAGCTGTCACTCGCCGGCCTGGTGACAACGGTTCCCGAGCCGATCGCGGAGGAACACGCGATAACCCTGGTGCGCGAGCACATTCGCGGCCTCGGCATCGACGACTCCCGCTATCCGCTGGACGAACTCGTCGCCGAACGCCTCAGTGTCGGCTGGATGGTGTTCGTCCCGACCCGGCCGGGTGAGATCGCTGTCGGCCGGGCCATCTTCTACATCGCCGACGACGGAGTGATCGAACAGTCCTCCTCGTCGGTCGCGCCGTCCGTCTATGCCGAGGGTTTCGAACAACGTTTCCACCAGCGCCAGACGAGTGCGGCCGCCGATTTTCCGATTCAGTGAGGGGTGAGCAATGGCCGACGAACCATGGCGAGATCTGCGGAATCGCGCCCTGAACGGCTCGTACCGAATTCGGGTTCCCGAAGGGATCATCCAATCGGCGGCCACCTATGTGGGCGATGCCATCACCGTCATCGATACCGCGGCCTCGGACAAGAACCGATCCGGATCCTACGGGTCCATGACAAATTTCACCGCGGGAACCGATCGGGGGCAGGCCGGCCTCTTCTTCGGCAATCTGCCCTCCGGCAGGTTGCTGGCCAACGCCTACACCGATATTGCCGCGAAATTGCTCAACGAGATCATTCCCGCTTACAAGAAGGCGCTCGCGGATATGGGGGAGGCGCTCGTCGCGGGCGGCAGGGTGATGGCGAACGCCGATGGTAGTGCGGCGGACAAGTTCAACAGGATAAAGAGGGACAGCGCTGGTACGACCACCATGCAGGACAAGATCCGGCAGGTGGAGCGCAATCGCCGCTACTTGGAAACCGAGGGTGTGTACCGAGGGCAGTGGCGAGACGACAACGGCCGGCTCCCGGACTGGGCGAACAACGCCGACCGCAAGCGGCCATTGCAGTTGGAGCCCAGATTCAAGCCGGGGGACAAAGGCACCACAACGGTCAAGATCAGCCCCGAACCACCGGATTACCTCGACTATGCTCGGGCGCTCAGCCTGGGTCAGTCGTTGTCCGGAAAGCCGGTCTTCCTGGCGGAGATGGGTAATGCCTGGCTGCGCATGGCCTCCGGTATACAAACCGCATTCAGCGATTTGGACAACAACATCGAATCGCTGAAGAAGCTCGGTTGGGAGGGCCAAGGCGCGGACGCGGCGACGGGCGCGATCAATCGGTTGTCCGGCCACGGTCGGCAATTGGCTCAGACCATGAACACGATCGGGAACAATCTCGTGAACGGTTCGGGGTGGACGGCCGTGGTGGTGTACAACATGCCCACCAAGGACAAGCCCACCCCCGAAGAAGAGAACGCGTGGACCCGGCAGGCCAACGACGCCTTCAACAACTGGTACCTGCCCGGCGTCGGCATCTCGGGCGTCATTCCCGACCTCGTGCCGCCCACGGGAATTCAGGGAGTCAGCGGCGATCCCGGTGACCGCGGCGGCGGCAAGGACACCGGCGGGGGTGGCAAGGACGGGTCCGGCTCGGGCAGTGGCAGTGGCGGGGGCGGCGGCGGTGGCGGCGGCGCCGGGAAGGGCCAGCCGCGCAAGGAGTTCAGCCCCGATCAGAAGCGGCTCGAGGAACAAGCCCGTAAGGAGAAGGAACGGCTGGAGCGGGAGGCTCGCGAACGCGACGCCGAGAACCGCAAACGCCTCGAGGACTATTACAAACGTCAGGAGGAGGCGCAGAAGCAGGCGGAGCGGCGTGCTCAGCAGCAGGCCGCCCAGCAAGCCACCCAGCAGGCGATGCAGCAGGCGCAGCAGGCGCTGCAGCAGGGCCTGCAGGCCGCCCAGCAGGCGGCGCAGCAGGGCCTGCAGGAGGCTCAGAAGGGGTTGGCCGCGGGCATGCCGCCGCTGTCGTCCCTGGCCGGGCTGGCCGAATCCGCGCGCGATGCCGCCAAGAGCGGCAAGGGTGGTGGCGGCGCCGGCGGCGGCGGTGCGGGCAAAGGCGGTGGTGGCGCAGGCGCCGCCGGCGGACCGCAGAGCGTGTTGCAGGCATCGCGATTGTTTCCGCGGGCGTCGGTCACCGGCGCCGCGGAGACCGCCGTGGGAACCGGCCGTGCCGGAATCGCCGCGGGCGGCGCACCGATGGGCGCGCCCGGTATGGGGCCCGCCGGGGCCGGTGCCGGTGCGGGTCAGGGCGCCAAGGAGCGCAAGCGAGCCGAATTCCTCGACTCCACAGAGCATCTGGACGAGGCGCTCGGCACCCCACCGGTCGTGGCCAAACCAGTCGTCGAGAAATGAGCCGCAGCTGGAAGTTCTCCGGGTTCGACTTCTACGTCCTCTGGCAGGACGCCACCGGGGATCGACTGCCGTGGCCGTTCTTCTACACCAATCGCATGGACACCATCGACGAGTTCGAGAAGATGCGGCTGGAGGCGCGGGAACGCCTGCGACGGGAACTGGATCCGTATTTCGGCGAAGTACTGGCGGCGTTCGCGCAGCCCGACATCTGGATCGCCGTCAACGGCTGGGACGGCCGGAAACCGCGCGAGCCCAAGGGCCTCGTCCGGATTCGTGCTGCCCGGCGTGGTGATCGAGGCTGGCTGATCATTCAGGAAACGGGTGGAACATACTGGGACGCCAGCGGTTTCACGGTCACCGAGGGCGGTGCCGTGGCCCTGGCGGACGATCTGGTCGCCGCGCTGCCCGCGGCCGGCCCGGGGAAAGGGAACGATCTCATCCTGCCGGAGCGGGGCGGCACCGACGAATTGGACTTCTCGGTCGGTCGGTCCGCGGTGCACGACTCGTTCGACGAGACGGTGACCGATCGGGCACAGCGGTTCCTCGATACCGTCCCGGTGTGCACGGGGAGCATCGATATCGAGCAGGGGCGTTCGATCTTCGGTCCGCGCGGTCTCACCCGGCATCGGTTGACGTGGCGGGATCTGGAGGGCGACGGGCGTTATGTGATCGATGATCAGCATCCCCCGGTGGCCCGCCCGTCCGACGACAAGCGGATGATCTCCTTGATCAACGGCCGAATCGCGGAGATCATTCGCGCGATCAAGGACGAACGGAGGTGATCGCGTGCCGAGTACGCTGACGGGGACGCGCGGAGCACACGGACGGGGGATCGGATGAACAACGACAAGCCGAGCGGACCGGTCGAATGGACCGCCACCTCCCGCAGCGGCACCATCACGGTGCGCACCACGGACCAGGGCCTGCCCCTTGGCATTTCGGTTGAACCTGCCGAGTTGCGGCGCAATCCCCGGGAGCTGGCGGCCGAGATCGTTCGGCTGTGCCGGCAGGCGGCCAATCGGGCCGCGCTGGCGCGTCGAACGGAATTCGAGGCTGCCGGTGTCGATCCGGAGGCGCTCCGGATGATGGGCCTGCCCACCCGCGAAGAGGTGGCCCGGCAGGAGCAGTTGGAGGAAGACGAATACGAGACCGAGCCGCAGAGCTGGCTGCGGTCGGTGTAGGAAGGAACCGAGCGTCGTGTTCGAGACGATGGACGAACTGGAAGCCAGTGTGCGGCAACGGCTGAACCGGATGCTCGACCTCAACGATCGGATGACCGGCATCCGCGCCCGGGAGAGCTCACCGGACGACATGGTGATCGCCGAAGTCGACGGCAACGGCGCGTTATTGGATCTCGAACTCTCCGAGTCGATTTCGCGGTTGTCTCCGGCCGAATTCGAAAGCGCGCTCGTTGCGGCGGCAATGGCCGCCGCCCGTGCGGCCTTCACCACTCGTGCGGATATGATCAACGAGTTCAACGAGGAGATCAAGGGAGCGTAATTTTACAATCACCCAGGCGCTGCCCAGGGTTCCTGGGGGTCCCGAGCCGTAGCGCGCTGTCGGTGGGTCTGCTTACGATGAGATCGAATCAATTGTCTTACTGAGCGGGGTTTCCGATGGACGTTGTAGCTGCTACGCCGGACGCGATTCGTCGGTACGGAGACGCTTCGGCCGCGATGGCCGCCACCACTGCCACCGTCGGCGCCGTCGACCAGGCCGCCACCATGGCCGCCGCGGTGCCGGTCTTCGGACTGATCGGTCAGGACTTCCTGCTGTCGTTCGCCTACGCGCAGGCCAACCATCTAGCGTCCGTAAGTGAACTGGCCGCGGTGCACGCGGGCACGGCCGTGACCGCCTACGAGGGTGCGGCCACCTACGAGACGACCGACGCGGGCTCCGCCGCGAAGGTCGGCAAGGTCGGCGACTCGCTATGACGGCACCCGTGGATCCGACCGTGCTGGATCTGCTGCGAGGCAGTGCGCTCGCCCCGATGCTCGACCAGCCGGTTGGCCAGATTCTGAGCAATTTGGGTTTGCCGCAGTTGCCGAATGTGCCGCCCGCTCCACCGCTTCCGGACATGCCGCCGCTGCCCGTGATAGACCTGGCCGCCCTGGCCAAACCGCTCACGGATATGGCGGCCGCGTTCGGAACCGGCCAATTCCCCGGTGGCTCGGCGCCCGCGGCCGCGCCGGCGCCCGGCGAGCCGAAGCCGACGGGCGCACCCGGTGCACCCCAGAACGCCCCGCCCCCACCGCCCGCCGATCCCACCCAGATGCTGCAGGCGGTCACCACCGGAATGCAGAGCGTCATGCAGCTCGGCATGTCGGCGCTGCAGGCGGCGATGGCGCTCTGGCAGGGCATGGCCGCTCAGCAGGCCGCCGCGAAACAGGCCGAGGCACAGCAGAACGCGGGTCAGCTCGCGGGCCAGAGCACCGAGCAACACGGGATCCTCACCAGTGCGGCCGGCTCGGTCGCGACCGGCGGTGCGTTGATGACGGCCGTCATCGGGAAGTACACGACCACGGTCGCCATGACAGCGCCGTTCCTGGGGACCCCGCCCGGGCAGGGCTTCCTGCTGGCGTCCACGATCGAAAGCATTCTCGAGGCGCTCGGAATCGTGGCCAAGACGCGCGGCGAGATGACCATCCACTCGGCGAACATGACCAAGGCGGGCACCAAGGTCAAGATCACCAAGCCGCCCACCGGTGTGAACGCCGCCCAGAATCTGCAGCAGCTGATGCAGCTGATCCAACCCCTGGCCACCATGGCGCAGAGCGGTGTGCAGTCCGCGTCGCAATTGGCCGCCGCCAACAAGTCGCTGCTCGCACCGCAGCCGGTCGACGCGGCCGAACGCGATCGCACGGCCGTGGCGAGCAAGCTCAGCGGCGCAGCGCGCGGCGGTGGTGGCGGTGGTGGCGGCGGCATCGGCGGCGGTGTGGGCGGCGCGGTCGGCGCTGCCCCCGCACCCCTGAGCCCGTGGGCCGGTACCCGGGTCGCCGGGGGTGTCGGAAGTCTGCCGGGCGCAACGGGTTTGGGCGCGGGATCGGTCGGCGGCGGGTCGGTCGCGGCATCGCCGGCCCCGATGGCCTCCACTGCCGGTGCCGGCATGATGCCGCTGGGCGCGGCCGGTGCGGCGGCGGCCGGAGCGCGCGCGACCGGCGATAACGATGCGGACCAACATGCCGATTTCCTGGTAACCGGACGCAACGGCGACGAGGTCGTCGGTCCGATCGAAGGGGTCTCGGTACCGGTGGTCGGTGTGGGCGGACAAACGCCGGAACCGCCACCCGACAAGGAATTGACGCTGTAGCGGGTTGCGGAAATACGACTCGAGAGAGAGGTTGTCATGGTCGAGACGGTGAACTTCGCGGGCCTGAGCTTCGACCCGGCCGCGGCTACCGATGCGGCCGCTCGTCTGGATGCGCTCGCGCAGCGGTTGGAGGATGACCTGCGAGCGGACGAGCCGGCGCTCACCGTCCCCGCCGCGGGCGTGGACGAGGTGTCGGTGCGTGCCGCGGAGACGATGAACGGTGTGGCCGGCTCGTTCTCCGAAACCGCCAACGCCGGCATCCTCGAACTGCGGAAGCTCGCCGCGTCGCTGCGCGCCCAGGTGAGCTATTTCGGTCGAGTGGAAAACGACAGCGCCGCCGGCCTCGGCGGCGCTGCCCGATCGGCCTGAACCGAGGTGCCACGATGATCGAGCCCCCGAAACCCGGTTTCACCGGGGTGATTTGGGAGGCCCGCGAGGCAGGTCGGCTGGCGCAGGATCTGACCACCGGCCCGGGGCCGGTGCCCATGGCCGAGGCGGGCCTGGCCTGGGCGCGCCTGGCCGTCGGCTTCGGCGCCGCCGCGATCGAGTACGAGCAGATCATCGCCACCCTGCGCGGCGCCTGGCAGTCCTCGGCCAGTGAGTCCGTGCACCAACAGGTTGCGAAGCTGCGGGATTGGCTGGCCGACGCCGCGGTCGCCGCCGGCAGCAATGCCGCCAAGGCCGAGGCGCAGGCTGCCGCCTACGAGTTGGCCCGGTTGACCATGCCCAACGCGGCCCATATCGCGGCCATCGAGGCCGTGCAGCGATCCATCGAGCAGATCGGTGCCGCGATGGGTGCGCCGATCAAGGCGGTGGCCGCGGCCACCGATACCGAGGCCGATGCCGCCAAGGCCACCGCGTCCCGGGTGATGCGCGTCTACGAGGCGGCGACCGAGCCGCTGGCCACCCCCTGGGCGCACACCGAGCCACCGGTGCTCACCGCCGGCGCCTCGCTCGAGGCCGAGCGTGGCGGTACGCCGCTGCCGCAACCGCCGACCGCGACGGTGCCGACCGGAATGCCCGCCATGCCTGCCGGTTTCGGCATGGGGCCCACTCCCGTGGCCCCGGTCAAGACCGAATACCGCGCTCCTGTCTACGCGCAATCCGGCCAAGCGTCGGAAGTCCGGGTGCCGCAGCAGATTACGGTGCCGGTGGGCGAGCCCGCGACGCCGATGCCGGCCGCCGTACCACCCGGCGCCGCGGCGGCAGCGGCAGCGCAGACCGACGAGGAACATCGGGCCGGACTGGTGGCAGAGGGGGCCGACGTGATCGGCCTCGAGGGCGGAATCGTCAGCGCTCCGGCGGTTTTGGGCGCGCCGCCGGAGACGGCGGCGCCCGCCGCGGCACCGGAGGCCGGACGGGCGATCCCCGACCGAGGGGAGTCGTGATGGCCACTCTGACCAACGAGGGGTTGTTCGCGGTGGCCGAACGGCTGCGGGTGCAGACGCTGCCCTTGGTCCTCGCGGTCGCGCCGCGGCACGACTCCTTCTCGGAGTGGGCGCGAGCGCAGGAGGCCGCGGTCGCGCAGCTGACCGAGTCCGGGGTGTTCGACTCCTATGGTGAGGTGGAGCCCGACCTCGCGCTGGCCATGTACGCACTGGCTCAACCGGACCGGGAACTGGTGGCGCGGATCTTCGTGCGTCCCAAGGACTCCGAGGAGGGAGCGACCCGCTCGGTCCGGGTATGCCTGGTGCGCCGCGGTGAACAGCATGCCGTCGCGGTGCGGACCGACGACACCTTCGTCATTCAGCCCATCTGGTGCGACGGCTCCGGGACGGCGCTGGCACGCCCAATGCTGGCCGCGCTGGGAACGTGTGCGCCGGCCGAAGTCGAGAGCTGCACCGCGCTCGCGGACGAACTGAGCCGGCGGCTGGACGCGGCCACCACCACCGGCGACTACGCCGACGCCCTCTACGCCCTCGGCGTGTCCGGCCGGGACGCCACCACGTTGGGCCTGGCCTTCGAATCCTGTTACGCCTATGCCGAAATCGTGGCCTACGCGCACGGCGATGGCATTGCCACCAGATCGCCCGGGGCGGTCGCGGTGTACGACACCGGCCGCGGCCGGCTCGTCGCTGCCCCCGGGATCGCTCCGGACCAGCGGATCTGGTCCACGGTCACACCGGGCACGGATCACCGGATCGCCCAGGCGATCTCGGCGCTGATCGAAACTCTGCCCGGGGAGAGGTGGCTGCAACCGTAGGACAACACCGCGATCCGTTCCCCACAACCGGTGAGATCGCATCGATCTCGATGAAACATTCATGATGAAAGGGATAAGAAGATGACAAGCGCTGTTGGAGTAAATACTGGCGGTATTGACGGCGTCGTCAAGGAGATGGAGTCCGCGATCAACAACCTCCGGGCTTCCGTGAATGCGGTTGACGCCGCTGCCGACGAGGTGCGAGCCGGCTGGAAGGGCCAGGCCAACGACACGTTCATGCAGGTGTCGAAGAGTTGGAGCGACGAGGCCGAGCGCTTGAACAAGAAGCTCGACGAGCTGCAGGCGGCTGTGGACCAGGGCAAGAACACCCTCGTGAACATGGACCAGGGGAGCTTCAACGGTAATTCCGTCGCAGCTGCCAGCGGCCCCCGCAGCACCAACCTCCCCATGTGATTGTCCGGACCATTCGCACATCACCAACTGAAAGGAATTGAAATATGCCTACCGAAGAGATCAAGTATGATCCGGGCGCGATGGACCGGCTGTTCGACGAGCTGAAGAACAACGGAAGCAAGATTCAGGGCGAGATCGACGCGCTGCAGACGGCCGCGAACAATTTCCTGAACAACCTGGAGGGCGAGAAGGCCCAGACCGCGTTCACGGCTGCTCACAAGAATGTGAACGAAGAACTGGGCGACACCCTCACCACGCTGGACCGATTGGCCGCCGAGGTGGAGAACGCCAAGCATCTGGCGCTCGAGGCCGATGGCAAGGTTGGCGACGGTTTCGCCGCTTTCTGAGTCCGCTCGAACGACGACGGCCGGTTGGAGGCTTTCTCCGACCGGCCGTCGCTTTTGTTCGGATAACTCAACCGATGTGGACGCCAGGGCACTCGAGAATCATCGGTTGCCTCGCGTATACGTCATTCGCGACCGGCCCGCCCGACTACCGACTGGCAGCCAGCGACTCGCCGATGTAACGCATCTCGTCCGGCGTGGTGACCATGTGCACGGTCGCGCTGGCCGCCGGCGTCCGCACCGTGATCAGATTCGGCGACGACGGATCCTGCACCAGTGTGACGTCGGCGTCGAACGGGCCGGCGGTCTCGTGCGGGTCGTGCACGTAGATGATCGTCGCCCCACCCGCGAGCGAGGTCGGGGCGATGCCGTCGAATACGACCACCGTGGTCGGGGGATAGGGCGCGCCGGGCTGCACGACCGGTGTCGGCGGATGATGGCTGGCGCCGGCCGAGCGTGGCGCCAGCGACAGCGCATGGGGCGCGGCCACACCCCCGACCATGCTGTGCCATGCCTCGGGTCGGACGGTGTGCACCACCGTGTGGGCGCCCAGCGCGACCGCTCGCAGCACCACCTGCTGCGCAAGATCGAGTGCGCCGATGACCTCCAGGTGGCGGGTGCCCTCACCGATCAGCGGCACCGCGATGCCCTGTCCGCTCAGATCGGCGCCGATCAGCTGACCGCAGCCCGCCGTGGGGATGGTGATGTCGGCCAGCGCGTCGAGCAGGCCGCGGTGTTCGTCGGCCTGGCCCTGGCTCGGCGTGCCGATCGGCAGGGTGTCCAGCAACGCGCGCAGCTGTTGTCCCGGCAGTGGCCGCAGGCCCGCGACCGGTGGTTCCTCGGCGTCGGCGAGGGTGTCGAAGCGGGCCACGGCGGTGAGGGCGATCGCAGGCGACCGGTCGTCGCGCCCGCCTGGGCGCGGCGGGACCGGTCGCAACCGCAGCGTGATCGCGGTCGCCAGGCTCGGTGTCGCCCACAGTTCGGCGAAGCCGCGAGGGGTGAGCAGCTCCTTGCCGATCGAGTAACTGGTCAGATGTAATCCGTCGTCCTGCACCGAGTTCGGCGTCTCGGTGATCCGGTCCAACGCGATTCCGCTGGTGATCTGCCGTACCGCACTGTTGATTTCGCCCGCGGTGAGCACCGAGACCGTGATGTCACGCGCGGCAAGTCGATTGGCGACTCGGCGGGTGGCGATGATGGCCGTGCGCAGCGCGCCGGCGCCACCGCCGCCGCGGTTGTCCACGGCCTCGGCATTGGCGAGCGGATCCAGCCGCAACACGAGCCAGACCGTGCGGCGGGCGATGGCGGGCAACGGTCCGAGGATGCGGTCGTAGAGCTGGGCCACCGCCCCGTTGCTCGCGGTCCGCGCCCCTATGCTGACGATGTCTATCGAGGCGAGGGTGATATCGAATTGCGTGAGACAGCGCGCGATTTCGGTGAGCGGGAGCATCCGCTCCGTACCCAGCGAGCCGGGGCGCAGGAAGGTCATCGTGTCCGGTGGCGGCTCGATCCGGAGCACGGTGATCACCCGGTCGCCGTCCCAGCGCACGCCGTAACTGCCGCCCTCCGGCAGCGGCACGTCGAACGGCTCCGATCCCTCGGTGATCGAACTCTGCCGCATCCGGTACCACCGGAAAGCCAGTGCGCCGGCGACCATTCCGGCACAGGACCGCGGCGCCTTGCGTCGCACCGGAGCCAGCCCGAGCACGAGCACCACCGCGCCGATGGCGGCGACAGCGGCGATGGGCAGATCGAAGACCAATGCCACCCAGGTCGCCACGGCGGCCAGCAGCGCCACGGGCACCACGAGGTGCAGGGGAAAGTCGCGGAAGAGCCAGAAATCCTGATCGCTCAGCGCCGGCCGCGACCGCAGCGCCCGGTGTCCGTTCTCGCCGGGCGGGGGCGGCTGTGCGCCGGAATTCGAAGAACCGGATAGCGGACCGGTATAGACGATCGCTTCTTCGACCATGTCACCGGTCTTTCACAGTGTTGTTCACGATAGTTTGCCCTGCAAGGTCGAACGCGCCGTTTCCACATGCCGGTTCGCGCAGTGGTTGACCGGCTCGCAAATACGTTACCCGTTTCCGGCGCGGGTGGCGGCATGGCTCGGCTTCCGCATAGGCTTTTCCCGCAGACGGCGGTTGCGCCCGCGAGTCGCGACAAAGATCTACCGTTCGAGGGAGTTCCGGTGCCGGCACAGTTGACCACCCGTCAGCAGGTCAATGGATACCGCTTTCTGCTACGTCGACTCGATCATGCCCTGGTGCGCCGGGATGTGCGGATGCTGCACGATCCGATGCGCTCGCAGACCCGCTCGCTGGTCGTCGGCGCCATCCTTGGACTACTGGTGGTGGCAGGCGCCGCGATCCTGGCATTCCTGCGGCCCCAGGGCGCCATCGGAGACGCCAAAATCGTCATGGGTAAAGACAGCGGCGCGCTCTATGTGGTGGTCGCCGACAAGGCCGGCAACACCACTCTGCATCCGGTGCTGAATCTGGCCTCCGCCCGGCTGATCAGCGGCAGCAGTGAGGGCCCGAAGTCGGTGAAGGACAACAAACTCGGTTCGATGCCGCGCGGTCCGATGCTCGGCATTCCAGGCGCGCCGGCCGCGCTGCCGGGCTCCGGGCAGGGGAAGCGATCGGACTGGACGCTGTGTGAGGCGGTGAAGTTGTCGGCGACCGGTCGCCTCACCCCGGGGGCGGGCACCACGACCACCATCGCGAGCGGGCGACCGGCGCTGAGCGAGCGAATTCGCGTCGCCGGCCCCGGCGAGGCGGTCCTCGTGCGTCACGCCGACAAGACCTATCTGATCTACGAAGGCAAGCGTGCGGAGGTGGATGCCGGCAACTCCGTCGTAGCTCGGACCCTGGGTCTGGCCACCCATCCGCCCCGTCCGGCCGGGACCGCGCTGCTCGATGCCGCGACCGCGGTCCCGCCGCTGACCCCGCCCGCGATCGCGCAGGCGGGCAGTCCCGGTCCCGGACGGCTGTCGAATGTTCCGGTCGGCGGCGTGATCTCGGTGGACGGCCTCGGACAGCCCGACCTCTATGTGGTGCTGGCCGACGGTGTGCAGCGCATAGCTCCGTTCACCGCCCAGTTGATCCGCAATGCCGATTCCCAGGGGATGAGCGAGATCAAGAGCGTTCCACCGGACGCGCTCGACGGGGTGCGGGTGGTCGAGCATCTGCAGGTCGAGCACTTCCCGACGCAGATCCCGAAGATCATCTCCGGCGAGGATGCCCCCGTGGCCTGCGTGACGTGGGGGAAGAACGTCGGTGCCCCGGCAAAGAAGGAGACGCTCGCCGATGATCCGGCCGACCGGGCTGTGGTGTCGCTGCTGGTGGGATCGCGGCTGCCCATTCCGGAATCGGCGAAACCAGTGGAATTGGCCACCGCGACCGGCGACGGCAACCACGTCGACAACGTCTATGTCCGGCCGTCGACGGGGGAGTTCGTTCAGACCACGGGCATGGACCCGAGCAGCGTGCGGCGCGACGGCCTGTTCTACATCGGCGACAACGGAATCCGCTACGGCATACCGGATGTGGCGACCGCGCAGATACTCGGGCTGAAGGAAGCCCCGCGGCTCGCGCCCTGGGCGATCGTCGGCCAGTTGGTTCCCGGACCCACCCTCTCGCCGGACGCCGCCCTGGTCAGCTACGACACGCTGCCCCAAACCCGCTGACGGGAGAGGGTTCTCGTCGCCGCGCCGACCGGGGGGCTCCGGAGGCGAATCCGCCGGACCGGCGGTGCCGCCCGACTCAGCCGGCGAGGCCGAGCGACGACAGCACGCTGTCGAGGGCGGTGCGCATATCAGGCGCCTCGATGCGCATCAGCACCGATTCGTCGATCTGGGTGAGATCCAATTCCGGGTCGTTGGCGAGCCGGAACTCCCGCTCCTCCTCGGCGGCCTCGATGACGTTGCGCACGAATCGACCGTTACCCGCCAGATCGACGCCGCGTCTGGGCTGGCCGCTCTGGTCGACGCTTTCCAGGGCGTACAGCCGCGTGCACGCCTCGACCAGGAGTTCCTGAGCCTCCGACGAGAGTTCGGAATCCCGGGATTCGGCGATGATGTGACCGATCTGGCCGAGTTCTTGCGGTGTGTAGGACGGGAACTGGAGGCGTTTGGCGAACCGTGAGGCCAGGCCGTCGTTGGCGGCCAGCAGGCGATCGATCTCGCCGTCGTAGCCGGCGATGATCACCACCAGGCGATCGCGATCGTTCTCCATGCGGGCAAGCAGGGTGTCGACGGCCTCCCGGCCGAAGGCGTCACCACCGGACAATCCGGTCTGGATCAGCGTGTACGCCTCGTCGATGAACAGCACGCCATCGATGGCGCTGTCGATCAGCTTGTCGGTCTTGATGGCGGTGCTGCCCAGGTGCTCACCGACGAAGTCCATGCGCTTGGCCTCGACGACCTTGTCGGTCTTGAGCAGGCCGACGCCGCAGTAGATCTTGGCGACGATGCGGGCGATGGTCGTCTTGCCGGTTCCCGGCGGGCCGGTGAAGGCCAGGTGCTGGCCGCGAGGCGCGCTCGCGAGCCCCTTCTCGGCCCGGATCTTCGCCAGCATCGCCGACGACTGCAGCTTGGCCACCTGGGTTTTCACCGAGGCCAGACCGATCTGTCGATCCAGGTGGGCACGGGCCTCGTCGAGAATGCGCTTGGCCCGATCCTGGGTCTCGACCTGCTCCAGCTGCTCCAGGGTCGGCGCCGAGTCCGGATCCCAGCGATTGGTTCGCGACTCGATCACCTCCTTGGAGGTGACCGTGATCCGGTAGGTCCGATCGCGCATCGCCTCGGTGTTGGCCTTGAAGTCCGGCGTCTGCGAGTAGACCTTTTCGAACAGCGACTGCGCTTCCTCCTCGTTGCCCATCTCGCGCAGGCACAGACCACGGCAGAACATGGCCGTCGTCCGCGCCGCCGGAATCGGACCCTGCTCGGCCTGTTCCATCCGGCGGATCGCCTCGCCGAACAGTCCTACCTGGGCACATGCCGAGCCGACCATCACGTGGGCGCCGGCGGCCATGTAGGGGTCGTCCCACTCGGACGACCCGGCCAGCACGGTCATGACGTCGGGCCAGCGCTGCGTCGTGTAATGCAGCACGCCGCGCACATAGGCCGCGATTCGGTTGTCGGCCACTGTCTCCGCGGTGGCGGACCGGGTCCGCAGATATTCGGCCAGCTTGTCCAGCACCCGCTCGGCCTCGTCGAATTGCTTGTCGGCGATCAGCTGCGCGGCCTGGGCGGCGCAGATCTCGGTGTAGTTGGCCAGCGGGTAATCGATGTACAGGCCGGTGTTGAAGCGGGCGGACAGCTCCCGAGGCTGCAACCCGAGCCGGCGTTGCTCCCGATACAGCGTCGAATCGCTGGTCTTGTAGAGGTTGAAGAGCACCTCCTGGGTGACCTCACCCGCCGCCGCCCGGCCGAGCCAGGCGTCACACATCGTGGGATCCCATTCGGTGGCCCGTTGGAATGCCAGCTTGGCGTAGTCGAGATCGCGCGCGGACTCCTGTCCGTCGATGGTGAGACCCAGCGACAGGACTCCGGCGTCGAAGGCGCGCTGTGCTTGGCGGTTGCCGGTCATTGCTGTCGATCCCCGAATTTTTCTGTTGTCGAAGCTTTGTGGTCCATCTGCCGACCAGCCTACCGATAGCGCAGGTCCGGGCAGTCCGATACAGTAGTTTTCGCGGCCGGATGGTGGCAACGTAAGATTATCGACGGGGTGAAAGTGGTTCTGCCGAAACGGAGATCGTTCAACGAACAGCTGTTCCCCGAGCCTCCGGAGTTGTCGAAGAATTGACCACATCAGCCATCGGCGGCCGTGCCGCCGTCGAACCCGAACTGTGCCGCGTTTCGGTCATCGGCGGTAATACGCAGCTCGATATCGGACTGCCGGCGTCGGTGCCGATCGCGTCCTTCATCGGTGAGCTGGTCGAGCTCATCGAATCGCGAAACCCTGATCCCACGGAGAGCGACGAAGACGCCGCACCGCTGCAATCGCAGCACTGGACATTGGCCCGGCTGGGCCGCGAACCGATCCCGCCGCATCGCACGCTGACCGAAGCCGAGGTATACGACGGTGAACTGCTGGTTCTGAGGTCGGTGACGGCCAAGGAATCGCCCGCGCTGTTCGACGACGTCATCGACGCGGTGTCGCGGCTGACCGCGGACTCGTTCCGCGGCTGGTCCCCCTCCGCGGCCCGCTGGACCGGCCTGCTGGCCGGGGCGGCGGCGGTCCTGGTCGCCATGCTGTTGCTGGCCATGAGCCGGTCGGAGGGCGACGGACTGGTGCCACCGTTCCTCGCCACGGGCACGGGTATCGCGGCAATGGTCGCCGCGGCCATCGCCGCGCGGAAGTACGCCGATTCGCTCTCGGGCACCTGGCTTTCGGTGTCGGCACTGCTCCTGTTGTTCACCGGGGCGATGCTGTTCGCGCCGGGTCCGCTCGGCAGTCCGCATCTGCTGCTGGGATTTTCGGTCCTGCTGGCCGCCGCGGCGGTCGGTTACCGTGCCACCGGGGTGGGAGCCACCCTGTTCTCCCTCACCATCACCGTGTCCGTCTTCGGCGCGATCGCGGCGGCGGTGCGGATGATCTGGGATCCGGCCCTGCCCAAGATCGCCGGCGGACTGCTGGTCGGCGCGCTCGTACTGATCTCGGTCGTGCCCAGGTTGTCGGCCGGGCTGGCTCGTCTGCCGGTGCCGCCGGTACCAACGGCGGGTGCGGCGATCGACCCCGCCGACCACGAACCGCGGCCGACCATCGAGGGCATCGGCGCGATCGGCGCCACCGCGCTGCCGTCGGCTGTCGGCCTGGGGCGTCGGGCCGAGGCCGCCAACCGGTATCAATCCGGCATCCTCGCCGGCAGCACGGTGGCGGCGGTCGTGGGTGCGCTGGGTGCGGCCGACCCGTTGGGCGCCCCGCGCTGGCCGGGCATCGCCCTCGCGGTCGTGACGGCGATAATCCTGTCCCTGCGGGGCCGCTCGTTCGCCGATCTCACCCAGGCGGGCACGCTCATCGTGGGTGGGGCGGTCGCCTTCGGCGGGCTGCTGGTCGGATTGGCGCTCGGGGACTCCCGATACGCCGTGCTCGCGGCGGCCGTATTGCTGGTGCTCGCCGCGGCCGTCGTCTTCTTCGGCGTGGTGGGGCCGCATATCGAGATCACCCCGGTGCAGCGCCGAGCCGGGGAGATCTTCGAGTATCTGCTGATCGTTCTCGTGATCCCGTTGGTGTTGTGGATCATGGGTATCTACTCGATGGCTCGCAACCTATGACCGAGCCGGGGGGCGGCGGGCGCGGCATCCGGTCCCACGGACTCGGTGGCGCGTGGAGCGCAGTCGTCTGCGCCGCAGCTGTTCTCGGTGCGGCGCTGCTCGGAATCCCGGCAGTGGCGGGTGCGGTCGCACCACCGACGGTGGATCCGGGTGCGCTGGGGCCGGCGCTGGCGCTGAGCGGTCGGCCGGCCCCGCTCGAGCCGACCGAACAGCGCCGCATCTGTGCCGAACCGACGCTCGTCGGCTCGCCGCCGCAGGAGCCGCCGATCGCGCAGCGCGTGCTGGATCTGCCGGCCGCCTGGCAGTTCAGCCGGGGCGCGGGGCAGAAGGTCGCCGTCATCGACACCGGGGTGAACCCCCATCCGAGGCTGCCCGCACTGCAACCGGGTGGCGACTATGTCTCCGATACCGACGGCACCGCCGATTGCGACGGGCACGGCACGGTCGTCGCCGGTATCATCGCGGCCCGGCCCAGCCCCGATGATGCGTTCGTCGGTGTCGCCCCGGAGGCCGAGATCCTGACCATTCGCCAGCTGAGCCTCGCCTACGAGCGCAAGGATCGCAACAACGACCAGGTCCCGGGCGCGATCGTCGACTCCGGCTACGGCAATGTGCTCACCCTGGCCGCCGCGGTGGTCCGCGCGACCGACATGGGGGCCAGTGTCATCAACATCTCCGAGGTCGCGTGCTCGTTCGCAGGTTCCGACACCGCCGATGCCACCCTCGGCGCTGCCGTGCGGTACGCCTTCGAGCGTAATGTGGTCGTCGTGGTCGCGGCGGGGAACCTGCAGTCCGACGGTGCGTGCAAGACGCAGAACGAGACGCCGGGTTGGGCTGGGGTGCAGACCATCTCGAGTCCCGCATGGTTCGACAAGTACGTCCTGTCGGTCGCCTCGATCGATCCGAACGGTGTTCCTTCCGAGCTGACGCTCCGCGGGCCGTGGATCGGTGTGGCGGCCGTGGGGCGGCAGATCGTGTCGCTCGACAGCAAGCGCGGCGGGACCGGATTGGTCAACGGGGTGCAGACCACCGACGGCATCCGGCCCATCGAGGGCACCAGCTTCGCCGCTCCGTACGTGGCCGGGCTGGCGGCATTGATCCGGGCGCGATTCCCCGAGCTGAGCGCCGGGCAGGTCATCGACCGGATCGTCCGCACCGCCCACGCACCCGGCGCCGGACACGACGACGCCGTCGGGCACGGCATGATCGATCCGCTGGCCGCCCTGACCGCGCGGCTGCCCGAGCGGCCGGTGTCCGCCGACGCGGACAAGCCCCGTCCCATCGCGGCTCCGTACGTGCCGCCGCCACCGGACCCGCGGCCGCGCCGCTACGCCGTCATCGGGTCCATCACCTGCCTGGCCGCGCTGGGAATCGGTATGGCCGTCGCGATTCCGTTCCGCCGCAAACGCGACGACGTCGAGTTCTACAACGAGCCGTAGCTACGGGACTGCAGAGGAACATGGTTACCGAAGGTTTTGTGCGCCGCCCCCGGATCGCTCCGCTGCGGGCGCCTGGTGGCGAGGTGACGCTGAGCCCGCCGCCGGAGATCGCCCGGCCGCTGCCGGCCCCGCTGATCGCAAAGCTGATGCCGGTCGTAATGGTCGTCGCCGTTGTCGGCATGCTCGCGATGTTCGTGATGATGGGCCGGTCGCTGCTGAGCAATCCGTTCATGATGATGTTCCCGATGATGATGCTCATGTCGATGGCCGGCATGATGATGGGGTTCGGCCGGGGCGGCGGCGGCCCCAAGTCGGCCGCGGAGCTCAACGAGGAACGCAAGGACTACTTCCGCTATCTGGACCAGGTGCGCAAGGACGTGCGCCGCACCGGCCAGAAGCAGCTGGATTCGCTCATCTGGAGCCATCCCGAGCCGGCCGATCTGGAAGCGATCGTCGGTAGCCGGCGGATGTGGGAGCGGCGCCCGAACGACCCGGATTTCGGCCACGTCCGCGTCGGGGTCGGCAGCCACCGGCTGGCCACCAAACTGGCGCGACCGGAGACCGGCCCGCTCGAGGATCTGGAGCCGGTGTCGACGGTGGCGCTGCGCCGGTTCGTCCGGACCCACTCGGTGGTGCACGGATTGCCCACCGCGGTGTCGTTGCGGGCCTTTCCGGCCATCAACATCGAGGGCACACCCGAGGACGCCCGGACCCTGGCGCGGTCGATCATCATGGAATTCACCGCATTCCACGGACCCGACCACGTCGCCGTCGCCATTGTCTGCGCCAACCCGGACGGGCCGGCGTGGGCGTGGGCGAAATGGCTGCCGCACCTGCAGCATCCGACCATGCGCGACGGCCTGGGATCGGCGCGCATGATGTACGGCTCGCTGGGCGAGCTCGAGACCGCGCTGTCGGCCGAGTTGATGGAACGCGGTCGCTTCATGCGCAATCCGCAACCCACGCAGGGGCGGACACATCTGCTGGTCGTCATCGACGACGGCTACGTCAACGGCAGCGAGCGGCTGGTCAGCGAGTCCGGGCTGGACTCGGTGACGGTGCTCGACCTCACCGCACCCGAGAACGGGCTGGCCGCGCGGCGCGGCCTGCAGCTGGTGGTGGGGGGCGGCTCGGTGAGCGCGCGCAGTCCCGCCGGTGTCGAAAAGTTCGCCACCGCGGATCAGGTGAGCATCGCCGAGGCCGAGGCGTTCGCCCGCGCGCTGGCCCGGTATCGGATCGCGACCGCGGCGCAGATCGTCAGCCTGGGCGACGAGACCCGGGCCGATCCCGGCCTGATGGCGCTGTTGAAGATCCCCGACGCCGCTCAGATCGAACCGGCGAAGGTGTGGCGCCCCCGCACGCCCCGCGAACGGCTGCGGGTGCCCATCGGCGTGACGCCGGACGGTACCCCGGTGGAGCTGGACATCAAGGAATCGGCCGAATTCGGCATGGGCCCGCACGGATTGTGCATCGGCGCAACCGGTTCCGGTAAGTCGGAGTTCCTGCGCACACTGGTGCTGTCGCTGGTGGCCACGCACTCACCCGACGCGCTGAACCTGGTGCTGGTCGACTTCAAGGGCGGTGCGACCTTCCTGGGATTGGACCCGCTGCCGCACGTGGCCGCGGTCATCACCAACCTGGAAGCGGAGCTGTCGATGGTGGACCGCATGCGCGACGCCCTGGCCGGCGAGATGAACCGCCGCCAGGAGCTGCTGCGATCGGCGGGCAACTTCGCCAACGTGACCGACTACGAGAAGGCCCGCGCCGCCGGTGCACCGCTGGATCCGCTGCCTGCGCTGTTCATCGTCGTCGACGAGTTCTCCGAATTGCTCTCGCAGAAGCCGGATTTCGCCGATCTGTTCGTGATGATCGGTCGCCTGGGCCGATCGCTGCACGTGCATCTGCTGCTGGCCTCCCAGCGTCTCGAGGAGAACAAGCTGCGGGGTCTGGACTCGCACCTGTCCTACCGAATCGGCCTGCGGACGTTTTCCGCCAACGAGTCGCGGGCAGTCCTCGGCATCACGGACGCCTACCATTTGCCCAGTATCCCCGGCTCCGGCTACCTCAAGACCGATGCCGCGGATCCCTTGCGGTTCAACGCGACCTACGTGTCGGGACCGTACGTCTCACCGCGGCCGTCGGGGCCGGTGGTGGTGGACGGTCGCATCGTCAGCGGGTCACCGACGGTGTTCACCGCCGCGCCGGTGGAGGTCAAGACGCCACCGGAGACGGAGCCGGATCCGTTGCTGGAGTTGCCGGAGCCGCCGCCGCCGGCGGAGGAGGGTATCCCGCAGACCCTGCTCGAGGTCGTGGTGAGCCGGCTGACCGGGCACGGTCGGCCCGCGCACGAGGTCTGGCTGCCGCCGTTGGACGAGTCGCCGTCGGTCGACATGCTGCTGCCCGACCCCGACTGGCGCTCGCCGGTCAATCGCCACGGCCAGCTGTGGATGCCCATCGGCATCATCGACAAGCCGTACGAGCAGCGGCGGGACGTGCTGACCATTCAATTGTCGGGCGCCCAGGGACATGTGGCGATCGTCGGCGGTCCGCAGTCGGGTAAGTCGACCGGGCTGCGCACGATCATCATGGCCGCGGCCGCCACCCACACCCCGGAGCAGGTGCAGTTCTACTGCCTGGATTTCGGTGGTGGCAGCATGGCGGGCCTTTCGGGTCTGCCGCACGTCGGTTCGGTCGCCGGCCGCCTCGACGTCGATCGCGTCCGCCGAACCGTCGCCGAGCTGTCCTCGTTGATGCGGCAGCGGGAGGAGCGCTTCAGCCAACTGGGTATCGAATCCATGGCGGAATTCCGGCGCCGCAAGTTCTCGCAGATGCGTCCGGACGGCTCGATGCCGGAGGGCGATCCGCTGGCCGACGACAGATTCGGCGATGTGTTCCTGGTCATCGACGGCTGGGCAACCATCCGGGAGGAGTTCGAGAACCTGGAACCGCAGATCTGGGGCTTTGCGGCACAGGGCCTTTCGTTCGGCATCCACTTGATGATCAGTGCGTCTCGCTGGATGGAGATCCGGCCGGCGGTGAAGGATCAGATCGGAACCCGGCTCGAGCTCCGATTGGGTGACCCGAGCGACTCCGAGATGAACCGTCGCACCGCGGCCCTGGTGCCCGTCGGCCGGCCAGGCCGTGGTTTGACACCCGAGGAGCTGCACATGTTGCTGGCACTGCCTCGACTGGACTCCAACACGGATCCCGAGACGCTGTCGGAGGGCGTTGCGATGTCCAAACAGCAGCTCGAGCAGGTGTGGGGCCCGCGCCGGGCGCCCGAGGTGCGCATGCTGCCGGCACAGATCGGCCGGGAAGCGGTGCTGGCCATGGCGGCCGAACGCGGAATCGAGCAGAGTCCGACCCGGATCGTGGTGGGCCTCGGTGAAAACGAGTTGGAACCGCTGGTCCTGGACTTCTCGACCGAACCGCATCTGATGGCCTTCGCGGATGTCGAATCCGGCAAGACCACGCTGCTGCGCAATATCGCCATGGGGTTGGTCGAGAGCGCCACACCCGACGAGGCGCGCATCATCATGATCGACTACCGGCGCACGATGCTGGGGGTCGTGGAGGGGGAGCAGCTGGCCGGCTACTCCACCTCGTCGCAGACGTGCGGGCCGATGCTCGCCGAGGTCGCGGCGTACCTGTCGAAACGGATACCGGATTCGACCATCACCCCGCAGCAGCTGCGCGAACGCAGTTGGTGGAGCGGGCCGGAGATCTACGTGCTGATCGACGACTACGACATGGTCCAGGTCGGCGGCGTCAACAATCCCTTCGCCCCGCTGATGGAATACCTGCCGCAGGCTCGTGACATCGGCTTCCACCTGATCGTGACCCGACGCATCGGTGGCGTCTCCCGCGCACTCTACGATCCGGTGCTCGGCGGCATGAAGAACATGTCCGTGGATACGCTGATCATGAGCGGCCCGCGGGACGAGGGCAAACTGATCGGCGACGTGCGCCCGACCAAACTGCCGCCCGGGCGCGGCATCCTGGTCTCCCGTAGCCGTGGGCAGGAGATGGTTCAGATCGCCTATCTGCCTCCGCTGTGAGAGCGTGCCGCCACGTGGCACCAACCTTCCGTGGCGGCGTCCGCGCCTACGGCATCCCAGGCACCGGCACGGCGCTCGAACAGGGCACCGGACGGGCCGGGCGCGTCGGGCCCGGCGAGACGGACCAGGCGAAACCCCGCACGCCGGTAGTAGTCGTGCAGGGTGGTATTGGTCGTCCACGCGTCCAGGCGCACCCAGGTGCGATGGCGCTCGCAAGCCACGGCGCCGGCGTAGGCCAGCAGCGCCTTCCCGACGCCCCGGCCGGCGAAGCGGAGGTCGACGATCATGTAGTGCACGATGACGGCGTCGGCGATCTCGCCCGGCGACCACAGACCGGCGTCGGCACGATCGTTCACGGTGATGGTGCCTGCCGGTTCGCCGTCGACCTCCGCGATCCAGGTCTCCCCGGCGCGCACGGCGCGGCCCACCGCGCGGGCAAACCGTTCGATCGGTAACCCCCGCCCCTGGCGGGTCCATTGATCCGAGCCTCGTTCCGCAAGCCAGGCCGTTCGTTGGAGTCGTAATCGGCAGATGGTGCCGAGATCGCTCATATGCGCCTGGCGGATGCGGATCGTCATGGTGGTCCTGGCACCAGCGAGCTACCGAAGGAATGCGAATTGCCCGGGGGCTGCGGCGATCCCAGGACCTTGCGGATCATCTCGGTGCCGCCGTCATCGCCCAGCTCGTAGGCGAGCCGGTTGCGCGCGGCGATCGAGCGATGCCGGGTGACGCGCGTGATGCGCGCGGCGTTCGCGCCGATGCGCAAATGATCCAGCAGCATGGTGCCGATGCCGACACCGAGGACCGCCGCCTCCTCGGCGGTCGCGGGGCGGGCGACGATGGTGTCGCGGTGCGCTGTCTCGGCGTGGCCCCGCGCTGCCAGCCGACGGGTGGTGCCCTCGGGAATGTCGTGCGGCGAGTCGATCCCGGTGGCCTCTGCCAAGTCCCGTGGATAGAAACTCACCTCCCACGACCACGGCTCGTTGTCCAGATACTGGACAACGGTTCTCGACATGACCCAGGAGTCCTTCGGCACGCCCAGCCACAGCGCGACCTCCCCGTCGGCGGGTTCCATGCGCGCGGTGAACTGCTTGGACGGTTCGCGCCCGGCCGCGCGCGCGATCTCGGAGAAGATGTCGTGCGACGACTTCGGCCGGTCCGGCCGGATGTGGTTGGTCACAACCGATTCCAGTACTTCCTGACTGCGGACGATGGTCCCCCGGGAAGTTGCCGTGTAGAGCAGGTTTTCGGCCACGAGAACCTGAATGGCGTTGCGGGCGGTGGTGATCGACACCTGCATTTGCTCCGCAAGCTCCGAGTGACTGGGTAATCGATCGCCCGGCTTCCAGGTGCCGCCTCGGATCTCCTCGCGGAGGAGGTCAGCGATCCGCTGGTACCTCGGACCCTCCGCCGCCATCTCGCTCCTAGGTTGTGCCTCGAGAAATGGAGTCTACTCTGCTGGTCCGATGGGCGTGTGACCCTTGACACACGCCTTCAGAGGTTTATTGTAATGAAGTCCTGAACGGGTGTTGTAACGGCGATGACGGCGAGGCAACGTGGCAGGTTCGGAGACATCTCAGACGGTGGTCGTGGCGCTGCCCGACGCACCACAGAGCGCGACCGCGGTCCAATCCCTGACGACCGGCTTACTGCCGAGTTCCGATTTGTTGTTGCGCGCCTGTCGCGGTCATCGCGTCATCGGCGGCCCCATGCTGTGGTTCGCCCGGGATCTAGCGGTGCTGCACGAGCGCAGGCTCATCGGTCGCGGCGGTTCCGAGCCCGACCGCGATCCCACCACGATCATCGAAATCGAGCGCCGCCGAACCGAATTGGTGATGGCGATCGACGACTGGATCGCCCGCACGGTTCCCCAGCACCGCCTCGGTGCGACGCTGCACACCGAGACCATCGGTTCGGTCATCGACCGCCTCGCCGAGGCCTCGGTCCGCGCCCACCACGCGCTGATGACCCTCGACGCGAATGACGAAATGCTGCACGGCGCCTGGCACCACCTGGCCGAATTGGCGGACGGCTACGACGATCTCGTCAACGATGTCCTCGCCGGCCGGCGGCGGCTGCCCGCCTGGTAGGAACGTCCGCGCTGAACAGATCGGACACCACGATCGAAAACGCGGCTATCGGTGCTTCTCTCCCGCACGTTTGCGGCGCAGGGCGCCGCAAACCCGCGACGACGGGGCCGGCGCAATCACACACTGTAACGCCGGTGGTCGGTGGCGAAATCGTCTGCGACAGTGGCGGCCAGCTCGACCAGGGCGCGTTTGGTGTTCTTGTGCAAACGGGCCAGGTCGATCTCGGCGCCCTCGGACAGATGCGGGTCGTAGGGGATGATGTGCACCGCGCGGCAGCGGGACAGGAAGTATTCGCGCAGTTGTTGAATGCCCACATTGGGTGAGCCCGGTCGCGGCAGGTTGATCACCACGACGGCATTGCGCACCAGGTGGTCGTGGCCGTGCAGCGACAGCCAGTCCAGGGTGGCGGCGGCGCTGCGGGCGCCGTCGATCGCCGAGGACGAGATCAGCACCAGCGAATGCGCCAGATCCAGCACGCCCGCCATGGCCGAATGCATCAGTCCGGTACCGCAGTCGGTGAGGATGATGTTGTAGAACCGCTGCAGGATGCGGGCGACCTTGCGGTACTCCTCCTCGCTGAACGCCTCCGACGCGGCCGGATCGCGTTCGCTGGCAAGTACTTCCAGCCTGCTGGTGGCCTGGGAGGTGTGCCTGCGCACATCCGAATACGAGCGGATGGACTGATCCAGCAGCAGATCTCGCACGGTCGAGCGGGTCTGCAGCGAGACGCGCTGGGACAGCGTGCCGAAGTCCGGATTGGCGTCCACCGCGATCACCCGATCGCCGCGGATGGACGCGAAGATCGAGCCGATGCCCATGGTGGTCGTGGTCTTGCCGACGCCGCCCTTGAGTGAGAGCACCGCGATGCGATAGTCCCCGCGCACGGGCTGGCGGATCCGCGCGACCAGCTCCTGCAGCCGCCGCTCCTCCGCGGACATCCCGGGATTGATCGCACCGCCGGACATGTGGTGCACCGCGCGCCGCCAGCCCGATCCGGGCGCCTTCTTGGCCCGGCGCACCGGCACATCGTCCAGCGAGGGCGGCGGCCCCTGCTGCCCGAAGTGCTGCGGCTGCGGCGTGCCCCACTGTCCACCGGGCTGCTGCCACTGCCCGCCGTGCGGGGGCGCGTAGGGAGGGCCCGGCTGCTCGTACGGCGCGGCGTAACCCGCTGCGGCCGGGTTCGTTCCGTTGTAGTGCCCGGGCGCGCGATCGTCGCCGCCCGGGGCCGGCGGGGCGGTACGCGGATGGTAGGCGGCGGGGCCCGACTGCGGCATCGCCGGTCCGGGGGCGTGCGGTATGCGCGGATCGGTGCCGGGGTACCGGGTTGCGGGCGTGCCCGTTTCGTCGCCCGGGGCGGGTGCGCCGGGGGTGGGTACGTGCGGTAGTCGTGGGTCGGTGCCGGGGTACCGGGTTGTGGGCGTGCCCGTTTCGTCGCCCGGTGTCCGTGCGCCGGGGGTGGGTGCGTGTGGTAGCCCCGGATCGGTGGCGGGGTAGCGGGTTGTGGGTGTGGCTGTTTCGTCGCCCGGGGCTTGCATGCTCGCGGCGGGCGCCTGCGGTAGCCGTGGATCGGCGGCAGGGTACCGCGTTGTGGGCGTGGCCGTTTCGGCACTCGGTGGCTGCGCTGCGGGGCCGGGGCCGGGGGGTAGTTGCGGTGTGGCTGTCGCACTGATCGGTGCCGATGTTTCCGGTCCGGGGACGGGCTGCGCTGTGGGCGCGCCGGTTCCGTTGCGCGCCTCGTGCGGGGCGGTCATCGGGAGGTGCGGACCGGATTCGCCGCGCGGCCGCACGAAGGCGGTGGGCTCGCCGGCCGGACCGAGGTGCGTCGGGATCGGCGTCTCGAGCGCGGGGTGGCGATCGGCGGCCGGAGCCGGGGTGGCGACCTGCTCGTCGGGCCGGGCCGTGGGGAGACCCGCAGGTTCGGCGGCCGTCGGCGGTGCCGAATCCGCCGATGCCGGAGCCGGTTCCGCGGGCGGCTCGGGGACGCGCATGGGGCTCAGCCAGGGCGGGGCCGGTTCGTCCGCGGGAGGGACCGCCTGCGATGGATCCGGAAGCCGTTCGGGCGCGGGACGATCGGCCGGTCCCGGCGGCTCCGGCAGCGACGGCCGGTCGGCCGTGCGATCCGGAGGCGGCGGCAGATCCGGCAACTCGGGCCGACGGCCGATCCGCGTCGTCTGCTCTACCGACTCGGCATCGGGGGCACTCGCCGCCGAATAGGACTGCGGCACCGACGGCGGAGCCTGCCAGGTCGGCGCTGCCTGCGGCCTTTCCGAAAACCCCTGCGGCGCAGAGCTTCCCGCCTGCGCCGCGGATTCACCGCCCGCGGCCGGAGTTGCCGCCGGCGCCTGCCCGCCCGGGTATCCACCGTGCTGTGGCGGGTACCCGCCGCTTGCCCGGGGGGAGGTCGGCCCGCCCGGCGCGGAGGTGTAATCGGCGTCCTCGCGTGCCGTGCCGGGAATGGGTCCGCCGGGTGCGGGTGTGTACGCGCCTGGGTATCCGCTGCTCTCGGGAGTGGGGGTATGTCCGCCCCCCGTGGGGGCGTAATCGGTGCCTTCGTGTGATGTGGCGGGAGCGTGCCCTCCGGGAGTCGGCGGGTGTCCGCTCGGGTATTCACCACTCTCGGGAGTGGGGGTTGGTCCGGTCGGGGCGTAGCCGGTGCTCTCGCGCGAAGTCGCGGGATGTCCGCCCAGCGTGGGTGAGTATTCGCTGGGCGGGGGCGGATATCCGCCCTCCAGGTGTGACGCGGGGGTTTGCTCGCCCGGGGCAGGCGCGTGCCCGCCGCCCGGCCGCTGCGTCGCGGTGCCGCCGCCGTACCGGCCGGGGTACTCGTCACCGTTGGCCCGCGTGGGCGAATTCTGGTGGGGCAGTTGGAATTCGCCGCCGTGTCGCTGGGGGAGGGGCGGGAGTTGCCGCGGTGCCGCGCTGTCGGGGGCGGGTGGCTCCTCCCGCTCCTCGGACTCGGATTTGTCGCGGCGCCAGCCGATCCGGCGCTTCTTGCCGCCCTCCGGATCCTCGGCCTTGCGGCGGCCCTTGCGCCGGGAGGCGGACTCCTCGGGGATGTACTCCTCGTGCGGCAGGTTCTGGACCGGAGCCTCGTAACCGACCTGTGTGACTTCGCTTTCGGACAGCCACGGCGGCAGCATCGGGAGGCCGTCGTCGTTACGACCCACAACGCACCTCGCAGACGCTCGAGCTCAGCTCCGCGGTGCCCGAGGGCGCTGCGGAGAAGACTGGCTCGCTGCGCTCCCTCACGGATCCCCCTGGATCTGCTGGTACCGGATTACCTGGACAGCCGGTAGTTTACGCGAGCGAAAACGGCCGTGACGGACCTGCCGCCCGGTCGGCCCGCGGGGAACCCCCGCCCGGATAGCTGTAGTGTGCCTCACACTCGGCGCGCTGGATTGCCGGGCCGTTGCGAGATCGGGAGCATGGCGGGATGGCGACAACAGTCGAAGACGGCCGCAGCGGCCTGCGGCTCGACCAACTCCCGGTCCGGCCCATCCATCGCAAGCTGGTCGCCCTGGTCGGAATGGGCCTGTTCTTCGATCTCTACGAGCTGTTCCTGGCCGGCACCATCACCGGCGTGCTGAAGCAGGAACTGCAGCTGTCGACCTATCAGCTCAGCGGCATCCTCGCCTCGGCCTTCGCCGGTCAGTTCTTCGGCGCGCTGGTGCTGGGCCGGTTGTCGGATCTGTTCGGCCGCCGCCGGATGTTCATGATCAATATCGGCCTGTACGCGGGCTTCACCCTGCTGGGCGCGTTCAGCCCGAACGTCTGGTTCCTCATGGCCACCCGCGCGCTCGCGGGCCTGGGCATCGGCGCGGAGATGACCGTCTCCGACACCTATCTGTCCGAGGTGATGCCCGCGCAGGTGCGCGGCCGGATGATCGCCATCGCCTACACCATCGGTTTCTGCGCGGTGCCCACGGTCGGATTCCTCGCGCGCTGGCTGGTCCCGCTGCGCCCACTCGGCATCGACGGCTGGCGCTGGCTGTTCGTGATCGGCGGTCTCGGCGCCGCGCTGGTGTTCGTCGCGCGGCGGCACATGCCGGAATCACCGAAGTGGCTGGCCCGACAACAGACCACGGCCGAACACGTGCCGTTCGCGCGAATCCTCCGCCCGCCCTTCCGGGGTCGCACCCTGCTGTTCTCCGCGGTGATGATCCTGCAGGTCTTCGGCTACTACGGCTTCGGCACGCTGGCGGTGCTGGTACTGCACGCCAAGGGCTTCACGGTGGTGAACTCGCTGGGCTATCTGGCCATCACCTATCTGGGCTATCCGATCGGCTCACTGCTGACGATCCCGCTGATCGAACGCGTCGAGCGCAAGTATCTGGTGATCGCCACGACCGCGCTGATGGCGGTGTTCGGACTGATCTTCGGCTTCGCGACGGCCGTACCGCTGATCCTGCTCTCCGGCGCTCTGTTCACCGTGGCGAGCAACGTCTTCTCCGACGCGATCCACACCTATCTGCCGGAGTCGTTCCCCACCAGCGTGCGCGGGACGGCCTCGGGCGCGACCTATTCGCTGTCGAAGCTGAGCACGGCGGTGCAGCCGTTCCTGCTGCTGCCGCTGCTGGAGAGCCACGGTCCCGGCGCGGTCTTCTCGGTCATCACCGCCGCGCTGGTGGTGATGATCGGATTGCTCGTGGTCTGGGGACCGCTGACCGGACGACGGCCACTCGAGCCCGACTGACCCCCATTTGGCCGAAGCGGACAGTCACGGGTAAGCTTGATCGGCGGTGCACCTACCCGCCGGTCGCTTCATGTCCGCATGCCGCTTCCGGAGAGTATGGCACCCGGTCGACGCAAGTGCACGACAAACTGCAGTGACAGCTAGGCGCAAGCCGAGCCAACCAGGCTCGGCCCAACCGGGATCGCGGAGGATATGGCGAAGAAGGAAGGGGCCATCGAGGTCGAGGGCCGAGTAATCGAGCCGTTGCCCAATGCGATGTTCCGGATCGAGCTGGAAAACGGTCACAAGGTTCTCGCGCACATCAGCGGGAAGATGCGGCAGCACTACATCCGCATCCTGCCCGAGGACCGCGTGGTCGTCGAGCTGTCGCCCTACGACCTGACCCGCGGTCGCATCGTCTACCGCTACAAGTGACCGCCGCTCCCGGCGAAGAGCGTGCCGGGAAACGAGCGGGCAGAAGACTTCCCCGGCCAATGGGCCGGGGAAAAACTGTGTTCACACCCCTGTGAACCGCAACCAGATTGGACGGACGTGAAGGTTCAGCCGAGCGTCAAGAAGATCTGCGAGAAGTGCAAGGTGATCCGTCGCAACGGACGGGTCATGGTGATCTGCGACAACCTGCGCCACAAGCAGCGCCAGGGCTGATTGCCGCCAAGCACCGATCGCGGATCGGATTGGCACACCAAAGAAGACCTCCCAGATCCAGTGGGCGTTGTCGAGCCCGAGAGGGCGGATGCCCAACCACCCCCGGTACGGAGGCCGGGGCCCCAGACGAGGGGACGGACAGGGAGCAGACCTCCGCAACTATTAAGGAATCGCCACCATGGCACGTCTGATGGGCGTCGATCTCCCGCGCGAGAAGCGCATGGAGATCGCACTGACCTACATTTTCGGCATCGGCCGTACCCGCGCCAAGGAGATCCTCGCCAACACCGGCGTCAGCCCGGATCTCCGCGTTCGGGATCTCACCGACGACGATGTCACCCGCCTGCGTGACTACATCGAGGCGTCGGACTTCAAGGTCGAGGGTGATCTGCGCCGCGAGGTGCAGGCCGATATTCGTCGCAAGATCGAGATCGGCTGCTACCAGGGCATCCGCCACCGCCGCCACCTGCCGGTGCGCGGTCAGCGGACCAAGACCAATGCGCGCACGCGCAAGGGTCCGAAGAAGACCGTCGCCGGCAAGAAGAAGTAGGGATAACCGATGCCTCCGAAGAGTCGGGCCTCCGGCCCCAAGAAGACCCAGAAGTCGCGGCGGCGGGACAAGAAGAACGTTCCGCACGGCAACGCGCACATCAAGTCCACGTTCAACAACACGATCGTGTCGATCACCGACCCGCAGGGCAACGTCATCTCCTGGGCGTCCTCGGGCCACGTCGGCTTCAAGGGTTCGCGCAAGTCGACCCCGTTCGCCGCGCAGCTCGCCGCCGAGAACGCCGCCCGCAAGGCGCAGGAGCACGGCGTCAAGAAGGTCGACGTGTTCGTCAAGGGCCCGGGTTCGGGCCGCGAGACCGCGATCCGCTCGCTGCAGGCCGCCGGCCTCGAGGTGGGCACGATCTCCGACGTCACCCCGCAGCCGCACAACGGTTGCCGTCCGCCCAAGCGGCGTCGCGTCTAAGCGGGAAGGAAGGTTTAGAGAAATATGGCTCGTTACACCGGCCCCATCACCCGCAAGTCGCGTCGTCTGCGTGTCGACCTCGTCGGAGGCGACCAGGCGTTCGAGCGTCGTCCTTACCCGCCGGGCCAGCACGGCCGCGCGCGGATCAAGGAGTCCGAGTACCTGATGCAGCTGCAGGAGAAGCAGAAGGCTCGCTTCTCCTACGGCATCCTCGAGCGCCAGTTCGCCACGTACTACAAGGAAGCCCACCGGCAGAAGGGCAAGACCGGCGACAACCTGCTGCGTCTGCTCGAGACGCGGCTGGACAACGTCGTGTACCGCGCCGGTCTGGCTCGGACCCGTCGTCAGGCCCGTCAGCTGGTCTCGCACGGCCACTTCCTGGTCAACGGCGTGAAGGTGGACGTCCCGAGCTACCGGGTCTCCCAGTACGACATCATCGATGTCAAGGAGAAGAGCCTGTCGACGCTGCCGTTCCAGGTGGCGCGCGAGACCCTCGGCGACCGCCCGATCCCGGGCTGGCTGCAGGTCGTGCCGAACCGGCTGCGGATCCTGGTCCACCAGCTGCCGGAGCGTGCGCAGATCGACGTGCCGATCAACGAACAGCTCATCGTCGAGTACTACTCGAAGTAATCGCGAGCGAGCTGCTGGTATGCGCGGCGGGGTGCTCCCGCCTCGCATACGACCCCAGTCGTGGGCGTCAAATAGCGGGCGCCCCTGAAGGAGGAGATCCTCAATGCTGATTTCACAGCGACCGACGCTGACCGAAGAGGTCGTGACCGAGAACCGGTCGCGGTTCACCATCGAACCGCTGGAGCCCGGCTTCGGTTACACCCTCGGCAACTCGCTGCGCCGCACGCTGCTGTCGTCCATTCCGGGCGCGGCCGTCACCAGCATCCGCATCGACGGCGTGCTGCACGAGTTCACCACCGTCCCGGGCGTGAAGGAGGATGTCACCGACATCATCCTGAACCTCAAGGGCCTGGTCGTGTCGTCCGAAGAGGACGAGCCGGTCACCATGTACGTCCGCAAGAGTGGCCCGGGTGCCGTCATCGCCGGTGACATCGTGCCCCCGGCCGGTGTGACCGTCCACAACCCGGATATGCACATCGCCACCCTGAACGACAAGGGCAAGCTGGAGATCGAGCTCGTGGTCGAGCGCGGTCGCGGCTACGTCCCGGCCGTGCAGAACAAGGCCTCGGGCGCGGAGATCGGCCGGATCCCGGTGGATTCGATCTACTCTCCGGTGCTGAAGGTGACCTACAAGGTCGAGGCGACCCGTGTCGAGCAGCGCACCGACTTCGACCGGCTCATCCTGGATGTCGAGACCAAGAACTCGATCTCCCCGCGGGATGCGCTGGCGTCGGCCGGTAAGACCCTGGTCGAGCTGTTCGGCCTGGCGCGCGAGCTGAACGTGGAGGCCGAGGGCATCGAGATCGGGCCCAGCCCGGCCGAGGCGGACCACATCGCCTCGTTCGCGCTGCCGATCGAGGACCTGGACCTCACCGTGCGGTCGTACAACTGCCTCAAGCGCGAGGGTGTGCACACCGTCGGCGAGCTGGTCGCCCGCACCGAATCGGATCTGCTGGACATTCGCAACTTCGGGCAGAAGTCCATCGACGAGGTCAAGGTCAAGCTGCACTCGCTGGGCCTCTCGCTCAAGGACAGCCCGGCCTCCTTCGATCCCTCCAGCGTCGTCGGCTACGACGCCGCCAGCGGGACCTGGAGCGACAGCGGCTCGTTCAGCGACACCGACAGCGGCGAGCAGGACTACGCCGAGACCGAACAGCTTTAGGCCATTTCAGCGGACGCAGCGCTGTGTCCGACACGAAGAGCCTTCCCTAAGGAGATTCCAACAATGCCCAAGCCCAAGAAGGGTGCCCGCTTCGGCGGGTCGGCGTCGCACCAGAAGGCGATCTTCGCCAATCTGGCGACGGCGCTCTTCGAGCACGGTCGGATCACGACCACCGAGGCCAAGGCCAAGGCGCTGCGCCCGTACGCCGAGAAGCTCGTCACCAAGGCGAAGGCCGGCACCCTTGCCGACCGTCGCGAGGTGCTCAAGGTGATCCGCAACAAGGACGTGGTGCACGAACTCTTCGCGAACATCGGACCGTCGTTCGAGGGCCGCGAGGGTGGCTACACCCGGATCATCAAGACCGTCCCCCGCAAGGGTGACAACGCGCCGATGGCGATCATCGAGCTGGTCCGGGAGAAGACCGTGACCAACGAGGCCGATCGCGCCCGCCGGGTGGCCGCGTCGCAGAAGAAGGTCGACGAGGCCCCGGCCAAGGAGACCGAGGCCGAGGAGACCGAGGCCGAGGAGACCAAGGCCGAGGCCGCCGAGGCCGAGGCCCCGGCCGCCGAGGAGAAGGCCGCCGAGGACAAGAGCGAGTAATTCGCTTCCTCACATGACGCGCGAGCCCGCCGTCCCCTCCGGGTCGGCGGGCTCGCTCATGTTAACCAGGAGGTCGCTGTGATCGCCGAGGATCCGGCCCAGCAAACCGTTGCGGTTCGGGTACGACTGGATATCGGTTACGACGGCACCGATTTCATCGGTTGGGCCCGTCAGCCCGGTCTGCGGACCGTGCAGGGCGTACTCGAGGAATCGCTGAGCAAGGTGCTGCGCGAACCGATCCAGCTCACCGTGGCCGGTCGCACCGACGCGGGTGTGCACGCCGAGGGGCAGGTGGCGCACTTCGATACGACCTCCGCATTCGACGGGCCCAAGCTGCTGCACCGGCTGGCCCGCTTTCTGCCGAAGGACGTGCGAGTCAAGAACGTTCGCATCGTCCCGCCCGAATTCGACGCCCGGTTCTCGGCGATTCGGCGGCACTACGCCTATCGGCTCACCACCGCGCCGTACGGGGCCGAGCCGCTGCAGGCCCGCAGCGTGGTCCCGTGCCGCCCCGGGGTGGATCTGGACGCGATGCGCGCGGCGTCGCGAAAACTACTGGGGCTGCACGATTTCGCGGCCTTCTGTCGCCGCCGGGAGGGCGCGACCACGGTGCGCGAGCTGCAGCGCTACGACTGGGAACGGGTCGGGGACCTGCTCATCGCCCATGTCAGCGCCGACGCCTTCTGCTGGTCCATGGTCCGCAGTCTGGTCGGCGCCGTCCTGGCCGTGGGCGAGGGCCGCCGCACCCCCGAGTGGGTGGCGGGCCTGCTCGACGAGCGGCAGCGATCCAGCGCCGTGACGGTCGCCCCGGCGCACGGCCTGAGCCTGGTCGGCGTGGACTATCCGCCCGACGAGGAGCTGGCCGCCCGCAATGCGCAGACCCGAGAAATGCGGACGGTACCGGCGGGCGAGGGATGCTGCGGCGGATGAGGCGCGAGTTGCTGAGGTGGCGTGGGCCCCGCGGATGGCAGACTCGGCTTCCATGAGTCCGGTGAGTCGCGGTCGTAAGAAGGACAACAGGCGAAACGGGTATGCGCCCGAGCGGGCGGAGGCGCCCGCGTCGCCCGAGGAGCAAATCGGTGCGGAGCATCCCGCGGTCCGGGAGATGCTCGACAATGTGGTGGCCACCCTCGATGACTTCGAGCGCGTGGACGACCCGGTGGACGGAGAGTATCTGGCCGCATCGATGCTGGCGGTCGGCTACGGCACCGGGCCGGAGGCCGCCGAGATGTTCGCCCGGCTGTTCATCGTCGAGGCCGAGGAGTTCGGCGGGGCGGGCGCGCTGGCCTTCCTGCGCTGCGTCGCGGCGCTGAGCCCGGAGCCGACCCGGACGCTGGCGACCGAGGCGGCCGAACGCCTTGCCGCCCAGGGTGTTTCGGCTCCGGCATGGGTGGCCGAGCTGGGTGAGCCGACCACCGCGGGGGAGTACTTCCGCTGGTCCGAGGGCGACGGCGTGGGCGCGGTGCTTTACGGCAGCTTTCATCGCGCCGGTCGCACCGACGGATTCCTGCTGTTCGTCGACGACGAGGACTGCGGTTCGGCCAACGATCTCGCCCCGTTCGTCAGCGCGGAGGCGCTGGCCGAGGCGCGGCGGATGACCAACGAGGAGGAGCCCGTTCCCGAGGCCCCGATTCCGGCCGACGAATTCCGCTGGCAGGTCGAGGCCGCGCTGGATGTGCGGGAATCGCACGATCGCGAGGTCATCGAGCAGGGCCTGGAGCCGTCCCAGCCCGAGGACGACATTCCCTACGAGGTGACCGATGTGGTGCTGCGCGCCCGCCTACGCGCGCTGCCCATGCCCGCGAAACCCCTTCCGGCGCACGTGCACCCGGTCTGATCGGTCGGGGACGGACGAGGGCGGCCGCGCGGCCCGATGCCTTTCACCGGCTGAGGTGTTCGCGGCGGTGACAAGTCACGCCGACTGGCTGCTGGGCCTCGGTCGCGGCCGCCCATTGACTATTCGACGGTCGTTACTTCGGTATTCGAGGTTGTCGCTATGGGCCACCACCTCCTTCGGTTCCGGATGGGAACCCCGCCGGCGTCAGCCGCGCGGTAGCGGCAGCCAGCGGGGGAGCCGTGCTCTTCAGCTCGACTGGGAGCCGGAGCTTGCCTCGATGGTCTTGGGACCCTTGCCCATTCCGCCGATCTCGATGCGGCGCGGCTTGGCCTTCTCCGCGATGGGGAGCGTGACCGACAGCACGCCGTCGTTGTAGGTGGCGGAGATGTGGTCGGTGTCGATGCCCTCACCGAGCGACAGCTGGCGCATGTAGCTGCCCGCGAAGCGCTCGGACGCGACCCACTGCACGTTCTGATCGCTGGGCAGGCTGCGCTGCGCCTTCAGGGTGAGGGTGCCGTTGTCTACGCTGACTTCGACCGAGCCGGGGTCGACGCCCGGAAGGTCGGCGTTCAAGACGTAGTGATCACCCGCCTTGAACAGATCCATGGGCATGAAACGCGGCGCGCGTGCTGAGCCGACAGTCTCTCCGAGGAGCTGGCGGGCAACGGTGTCGATGTCGTGGAACGGATCGAACCTCAGCACAGGAATCACCTCCATATTTCTGTGGCGACGCCCGCCTCGGCGGCGAGCGCCGGAAGCTGTCGCCCACTAATTTAGCACTCTCGGCGGGAGAGTGCCAGATGTGACGCGCGTTCGATCGGAATGGAATAGGCACGGCCGCAGCGGAGTTCGGATGGACTATGACGATCAAGGGACTCGGTAAATTCGGTGTATGGGCGCATCCCGTGCAGCCCGTGCTGTTCAGCGCGGAGGGCGCGCGCGAGGTGGAAAACCTCGGCTACGGGACGCTGTGGCTGGGCGGCTCGCCGGAGGCGGGTCTGACGGTGGTGGAGCCGCTGCTGGAGGCCACCGAGTCGCTGATCGTCGGCACGAGCATCGTCAACATCTGGTCGGCCCCGGCCAGGGAGGTCGCCGAATCGTTCCATCGGATCGACAAGCGCTTCCCGGGCCGGTTCGTCCTGGGCATCGGGGCGGGCCATCCCGAGGTCACCGACGTCTACCGCAAACCCTACGACGCGCTGGTCGAATATCTGGACGTGCTCGACGATGCCGGAGTGCCGAAGGAGCGACGGGCGCTGGCCGCGCTCGGTCCGCGGGTGCTGAAGCTGGCCCGCGACCGTACCGCGGGCGCGCTGCCGTATCTGACCACCGCCGAGCACACCCGGCAGGCCCGCGAGATCCTCGGCCCCGACGCGCTGCTCGTCGCCGAGCACAAGGTCGTGGTCGACACCGATCCGGTGCGGGCCCGCGCGACCGCGCGGCCGAAGGTCGAGCACTACCTGAAGTTGCAGAACTACACCGCGAATCTGAAGCGTCTCGGCTTCGCCGACGAGGACATCGAATTCCCGGGCAGCGATCGCCTCATCGACGCCCTCGCCCTGCACGGCACGGCCGATCAGGTCGCCGACTCCCTGGTGGCGCATCTGGCCGCGGGTGCGGACCAGGTCGCGGTGCAGGCGGCCGCGGACGACTTCCTGCCCACCCTGCGCGAACTCGCCCCGGCCCTGGCCGAACGGGTCTGAGTCTCAGGAGCGGACGAGGCGGGCGATGGCGTCGGTGGCCTCTTTGATCTTGGCCTCCGCCTCCGGCCCGCCCTTGACCGCGGCATCGACCACGCAGTGGCTGATGTGATCCTCGAGCAGACCCATGGCCACCGCCTGCAGCGCCTTGGTCATGGCCGAGACCTGGGTAAGGATGTCGATGCAGTACTTCTCCTCCTCGACCATGCGCTGCAGGCCGCGGGCCTGGCCCTCGATCCGGCGCAGGCGCTTGAGGTAGTCGTCCTTGGCGGTGATGTAGCCGTGGGTGGCGGGGTCGTGGCAGGGTTGGTCTGCCGTGATGGTGTGGTCCTCGGTCACGGTGCCTCCCGCCGTCGTCTGGTCAGATACCCCCCTAGGGTACAACACGCTGGACGGATTGTCAGGAAGGCGGATATGCGGGCGTTCGCATGAGCCGCCGCGCCGCGCCGATACAGCGTAGGTGAGAATCGGGGCATGAGTTCGGTTCCCCGGCCCGCGCTGGCCATCATCGGCGGCAGCGGCTTCTACGACTTCTTCGGCGACGACGCGACCACCCTCGAGATCGACACGCCCTACGGCGCGCCGAGTGCGCCGATCACCGTCGGCGAGGTGGAAGGCCGGCAGGTGGCCTTCCTGCCCCGCCATGGCCGTAAGCACGAATTCTCCCCGCACACCGTGCCGTATCAGGCCAATATGTGGGCGCTGCGCTCGATCGGCGTGCGCCGGATCCTGGCGCCCTGTGCGGTCGGCAGCCTGCGTGCCGACTGGGGTCCGGGCACCGTCGCCGTGCCGGATCAGTTGGTGGACCGGACCTCGGGCCGGGCACAGACCTACTTCGACAACGGGGGTATCCACGTCTCCTTCGCCGACCCCTACTGCGACGATCTGCGCGCGGCCGCGATCGCCTCGGCGGTCGAGGAGCTGCCGCTGAAGTCCACCGCGACCATGGTGGTGGTGCAGGGACCGCGCTTCTCCACCCGCGCGGAGAGCCGCTGGTTCGCCGGACAGGGCTGGGAGCTGGTGAACATGACCGGCTTCCCGGAGGCCGTCCTGGCTCGTGAACTCGAAATGTGCTATGCCGCAATCGCTCTGGTGACCGATCTGGACGCCGGACTGGAATCGGGCGAGGGCGTCAGCGCGGCCGCGGTGTTCGCCGAGTTCGAGCGGAACCTGGTGCCGTTCAAGAAGCTGGTGCGCCGGTCGGTGGCGGCCGTCGAGTCGACCAGCGCCTGCGAGCGCTGCCGTGTCCATGTGGGAGTGGCGTTGCCGTTCGAACTACCCTGAGTCGATGCGTGTTTTGCTGACCGGCGCGGCCGGGTTCATCGGCTCGCACGTCCACCGCGCTCTGTGCGGCGCCGGGCACGATGTGGTGGCGGTCGATGCGTTGCTGCGGCCGGTGCACGGACCGGACGCGGCTGCGCCGGAGGGTGTTTCGGTGGTCGACATTCGCGACCCACGGGCGCTGGAGCCGTTGCTGCGCGGGGTGGAGGTGGTCTGTCACCTCGCCGCGGCGGTGCCGCCCGGATCCCTCGCCTTCGGCGGCTCGATGCCGGAGAGTGCCACCGCCGCAATGACTTCGGTGGGTGACGCGGCGGAAGACGAGGAAGCGGGCGACGTTCCGGCCGACGATTCGGATTCGTCCGAGAGCGCCGAGCCCACTCGGCCGGTGCGTGGGCGCGAATCGGGCCGCGAACCGCGGGCAAACGGTCCCAGCGGGCCGGATCTGCAGGACGGACCGGTCTACGCCGACCACAACGATGTCGGCACCGCGGTGCTGCTGGCCGCCATGGCGCGGGCCGGGGTGCGGCGGCTGGTGCTGGGTTCGTCGGTATCGGTGTACGGCGAGGGCCGCTATCGGGGCGCGCGCAGCGGGCCCTACTTCCCCGGCGTGCGGCGCCGCGCCGATCTGGATCGCGGCATGTTCGATCACCGTGCCCCGCGCACCGGGGAGATCCTGACCTGGGAGCCGGTCGTCGAGGACGCCCCGCCGCGGCCCCGAAGCGCCTATGCCGCAAGTAAGGTCGCGCAGGAGCATTACGCGCTGGCGTGGGGCATCGGCACCGGCGCGGCGGTGACGGTGCTGCGCTATCACCATGTGTACGGCGATCCGGCGGGCGAACATGCCGCGCCGACCGCGCATTCCGGCGTCGCGGCCCGGTTCCGCGCCGAACTCGCGGCGGGCCGGGCGCCGTTCGTCTTCGAGGACGGCGGCCAGGTGCGCGATTTCGTGCATGTGCGGGATGCGGCCGCCGCGACGCTGGCCGCGGTGGAACGGCCGCTGCCCGGCTTCGTGCCGCTGAATATCGCCTCGGGACATCCGATCACGCTGTGGCAGGCCGCCTCCATCATGTCCCGGGCCCGAGGCGGGCCCGAGCCGGTGGTCAGCGGTCAGTACCGGCTGACCGATGTGCGGCATATCGTTGCCCATCCCGAGCGGGCCCGCGAGGCCCTCGGCTTCACCGCCCGTCTCGCCCCGGCCCAGGGGCTGGCCGAATACGCGATGGATCGCTCCGCGGCGAGTTGAGCGCGGCCGTCAGCCCGGCGGCCGCAGTTCGATTCGGACCAGGGCGAATTGGGGGCGGCCGGTCTCGGCCTGCCCGTAGGGCAGCGGCGAGGCCTCGGCGTCCACCGTCAGCCAGCCCCCGTCGGCGGCGGCCAGGCGCAGGCCCGCGATGGCGTACTTCGGCGTTCCGGCCAGGATGGCCGAGCGGGCGGCCAGGATGCGGGGCCGGTCCTCGGGGTGGGGCATGGTGCGCTCGTCGGTGTCGCCGGACCACCGCAGCCCGGGGACGGGTGCGCTGATCCAGCGGATCAGGCGCACCTGCGCGGTGTCCACCACCGCCAGGAACAGGTCCGGATTCGCGCTGACCAGCGTCTCCACCGTGGTGGCCTCGAAGGATTTGCCCTGCGGCGGAACCGAATCGGTGATGTCGAGGACCAGCCCGCGCCAGCGCCGCGGATCGGTGCGGAGGTTGCGGGTGGCCAGCAGTCCGGTGCGCAGTCCGAGCTGCGTGCGGACGCAGAGGTCGCCGAGCCAGCGGGTGCCGGGCTGGGCGCGACCGATGGCGGCCGCGAGATCCAGCGCGCCGTCGAATCGCTCGATATCGGTGAATATCTCGGCGCCCGCCCACTGTGTCCGTTCCGATTCGAAGGTCGGCTCTCGCCCGTCGATGCGGATCTCGAAACGGCGGGTGCGGCCGTCGAACGTGAACGGCGCCACCGCCGGCCGCGAGGGCGGATCGCCCCCGCCCACCCAGAAGTGCAGGCCGTGCACCCACCCGTCGTGTCCCACCACGGGTATCGCCCGGGCGCGCTGACGGGACCAGGCCCGTCGGGAGCGGGGCAGTTCCCGCACGATGGGCTCGCGGCGCTGGAATGCCTCCGCGACCAGGACGAGCAGTTGGGTCGGCACGGTTCGCGTCAGGGATTTCCACCGCCGCGGTGTGGTGCCGACGGCCAGCACGGAGGCGGACTCGAGACCGTTCAGCGTCTCGATGAGTAGCCAGTCACCGACGATCATTGCGTCCACCCCCTTCTCGAAATCGCCTGTCCAACCGGCACCCGCGGTCGGAATATGGTGCACCATACGGTGTGTGGCCCGGCGCCTGGGTGGTTCCCGCCCGGCGGCCGCGATCCGATTAGGCTCGCGCCATGGACAATCCGCTGCGGCTCGAGGTCATCGTCGCCAGCGTGCGGCCCGAGCGGTTCGCGCCGGTGGTCGCCGACTGGTTCCTGCGTATCGCGCGCGCCGACGCGAACTTCGATGTGGGTGTGATCGATCTGCTGCACACCCCGCTGCCGACCGATCTGTCCGCGACCCCCGAGGCCGCGGCGTACCGCGAACGGCTGGCCGCCGCCGACGCTTTCGTCGCCGTCACCTCCGAATACAACCACGGCTACCCCGCCGCGCTGAAGACCGCGCTGGACACCGCCAAACACGAATGGCGGGCCAAGCCCATCGGATTCGTCGGCTACGGCGGGCTGTCCGGGGGTTTGCGCGCGGTCGAGCAGCTGCGCCAGGTGGTCGCCGAGATCCACATGGTGTCGATCCGGGAGACAGTCTGCTTCCCCGAGGCGAAGCGGAAGTTCAACGAGAACGGGGCGACCGATTACGGCCCGGCCATCGATGCCGCGGGCCGCATGCTGCGCCAATTGGCCTGGTGGAGTAGGCATCTACGGGCCGCACGGGTCGCGGAACCGTATCCCGGCTGAAAGCGCGCCGGGAACTCGGAGTGGCGCACGGCGGGAACTGGGGAGCGGCGGTCCTACTGATGCGCCACGGCGCGCCGTCCGCGCGGGTGACTGATGTAGGTCGTCTCGCGCGGGATGGAGACCAGGTTGAGGTCGACCTGGGCCGTGCCGGTGCGCAGTACGACGTGGTTGCCGATCGCGCCGGGCTGGTGGATCGATAGGTCGGGGCGTTCCGGGGGCCAGCCCATCGGATCGCCGGTCACATGGATGGTGGTGACACCGGCATGCGGCGGGGGCGCATGCACGCCGTCGACCACGGCGGCGGTGAAATCCGCATCGCTCTGGTGGCTTTCGACCGCGATGGCCAGGCGCTGCGGATTGCCGATCGTGGTGACCAGCTGATCCCACGCCTGCGGCCGGTCGGTGCGGATGAGGATGCGCTCGCCGACGGCCAGCGCGCGGAACACCAGCTGCTGGGCCAGATACAGCTCACCGGCCACATAAACGGTCGAGATGCCCTGTCCGACCAGCCGGACCGCCACACCGTTGCCCTGCTCGTCCGAGCCGATCAGCTGACCGCAGCCCGACGACGGCAGCTGCAGCGCGTCGAGCCGCTCGATCGGATATTCGGCCAGCGGCACCACATCGTCGACCGACGGGGAGGCGATCGGGAAGTGCGCGAGCAGTCCCTGGCGATGCCGGCCGTTCATCGACACCATGTGCTTGCGCTTGGACTTCTCCGGCAGTTCGCGGGCGGTCAGGCGCCAGGCCGCGCCGATGCGCACCGACTCGGCCGAACTGCCCGGCCGCAGCCGCACCGCGACCGTCGTACCGCGCGAGGGCGCGACCCAAAGCTGGGCCAGCAGTTCGGAATCCAGTCGCCGGGGATCGACGGCCGCGCCGATGTTCACACTCTTGCCCAGCTCGGCGTAGCGCCATTTGTGGGTGAGGGTGCGCGCGTCCGCGCCGCCGCTGATCTGCAGCACGGCGGTCTTGATCTCGGGGGCGGTCAGGATGCGCGAGGCGCAGTCGGCATCCTCGAGCGCGCGCACGATGCGCTGGGTCGCGATGGTGACCGCGCGCGACGCGCCCGCGCGGCCGCCGCCGCGCCGATCGGCGGCGTCCGGACAGGCCAGCGTGTCGAATCCGATCGCCAGCCACACCGTGCGATGCGCCGTCGCGGGCAGCGGGCCCAGCAGCGATTCGTAGATCGGTCCGGCCGGGGTGCCGGAGCGGCTGCGGTGGCCGTGGCTGATGATGTCGATCCCGCTGAGCAGGATGTCGTGCTGGGTAAGGCATTCGGCCAGTTCGGCCAGCGGCAGCAGATGGGAGGCATGGACGGTGCTGCGGTCGATGCGGGTCAGCCCGCCCCTGGGCGGCAGCACCTCGACCACGGCCACCACCCGGCTGCCCTCCCAGTACAGGCCGAGCGAACGTCCGTCCGGACCGCGGAAGTCCACGGTCGTGCCGATTTCGTAGTCGTCATCGGTCGAGTAGCGCCAGATGGTGGCGATCCAGTCGGCGACGGTCCGCTTGCCCAGGGGGATCAACAGCAGCAGTCCGGCCGCGACGGCGGCGCCCAGCGCGTACCACCACTGCACCCCCACGGCCAGCACCACCAGGCCGACGACCAGACCGAGCAGCTGTGCCGCCAGCAGATTCGGCAGCGAGATCCGTCCAAACAACCGGCGGCTGTCTCTCCCGCCTGGTCCGGCCATCGTCGTCCCCCAAATACCCGGTGTCGGCCCGCTGTCGGTGGCCGAGCTGAACTTCGGTCCTGCTGAACTGTACTGTGTTCTCCGAACGCGAGCACTGTTCGGGGGAGGACACATGCCTTCAAAACCCACCACTCGCTGGCAGATAAGCGGCTACCGCTTCCTGGTCCGGCGGATGGAGCATGCCCTGGTGCGACGGGACGTGCGGATGCTGCACGACCCGATGCGCTCGCAGTCGCGCGCGTACGTGGCGGGTGTGGTGCTGGGCGTGGTGGTGCTCGCCGGTTGCGGCGTGCTCGCACTGCTGCGCCCGCAGGGTTCGATCGGCGACAACAAGATTCTGGTCGGCAAGGAGTCCGGCGCGGTCTACGCGGTGATCGACGGCGTCGTGCACCCCGCGCTGAATCTGGCCTCCGCCCGGCTGGCGGTCGGGGATCCGGCGAAACCGGTGTCCATCAAGGAATCCGAGCTGTCGAAGAAGCCGTTGGGCGCGCTGATCGGCATTCCGGGCGCCCCGGCGTCGATGAACTTCGACACCAGCGGCAAGGGCCGGGCGTGGACGATCTGCGACGAGCTGCGCAACGACGGCAGCAATGCGCTGACCACGACGGTCATGGCCGGTGATCCGGAGCTCGGCAGCAAGGCGTCGGTGCTGAGCCGCGGTAATGCGCTGCTCGTACAGGGCAAGGAATCCGCCTACCTGATCTACGACAACAAGCGCGCTCGGCTCAACCCGAACGATCCCGCGATCGCGGACTCGCTGAAAATTCGCGGTGTGACCCCGCGGCCGATCAGCGAGGGCCTGCTCAACGCCATCCCCGAAGTGCTCCCGATCGAATCCCCGAAGATCAACGATCCGGGCGGTCGCCCCGCCACCTATACGATCGGCGACCACCGCATCGGTGACGTCGTGCACGTCTCGACCAACAATCAGTACTTCGTGCTGTTGCGCGACGGCATCCAGCAGATCTCCGAGTTGGCCGCGGACGTCATCCGCTACTCCTATCCGACGACGAGTTCGGACCAGGAGATCGGCGCCTACGAGAGCTCCCAGCCACCGCATGTGACATCGCTACAGGTCGAGCAGTTCCCCGAGACCGCACCGACGATCATCGGCGCCAAGGATCAGCCGGTCGGCTGCATGTCGTGGCGGCCGGTGCCCGGTGGCGCCGGCAAGGCCGACGGCGGTAAGCGTGCCGAACTGTCCGTGCTCACCGGTCGGTCGCTGCCGATTCCGGACGACGCCAAGACGGTGCCGCTGGCCCAGGCCGACGGTTCCGGCCCGAAGGTCGATGCCTTCTACAAGACCCCCGGCTCCGGAATCTTCGTCCAGACCACGGGTATCGAGCCGGACAGCCAGCGCAAGGACCCGCTGGCGTACGTCTCCGACACCGGTGTCCGCTACGGCATCAAGAACGCCGACGCCGAACGGGCCCTCGGCATGGACGCCGAACGCGCGAAACCCGAGCCCGCGCCCTGGCCGATGGTCGGCACGCTGGCCCCCGGCCCGGCACTCGGCCGGGAGGAGGCCATGGTGGCCCACGACGGCGTGGCCCCGGACGCCAATCCGGCCAAGCAGCTGGTGAAGCCGCAGCAGAACTGATCGGATATCCAGAAATAGCTTGAATATTCGTTTCCGTCGGCGAAATAGCTTGGGTGCGAGCCGATTACGAATTCTCCGTATGCTTGGACGCGCGAGGAGTAAAAAGCGTTCCCGGTTGTGCTTCATATCACAACGGACATATTTTCTATCTTGACGGCCATACTCCGCTGTGCGAATTTCATGTCGAAAACAGCAATTCGACTCGGTCGCGAGAGCGGGGGAACCCATGCGGATGGACGTAGCTGGTCTACAGGGCATTGCCGGGGATCTGAAGTGGTCGGCGCAGGCGGTGAACGACAGCGCGCGGCGGGTCTTCGGTGCGGCGCAATCGTTCGACGCCACCTGTGCGGGGCGGGCCTATTCGGTGCAGGGCGGTCGGGTCGCCACCGCACTCGAAGGGGTGGCGCTGCGGCTGTTCGCCTGGGCGAATTGCGTCGATGACACCGGTGGCGCGCTGTCGACGGCGGCGGCGGGCATCACCGGTGTCGACCAGTCCGTCGGTGCGGCGGTGCAATCGGCCGCGGCGGTGCGGGTATGAGGGGCGGGGAGGCGTCGGCGACCGGTATCGACAAGATTCTGGACTCCGGCGGCGACGGGCTGCGGTTCTTCACCGAGTATCTTCCGCGGTATCGCGAGTGGGCCGGCGCGAATCCGGTTGGGCACGACGTGAACTCGCTGACCGGCCACTACGACGAGCAGCGGGGTATGGATGTGGAGCCGCTGCGCGCCTTCGCCACGCTGCTCGGCGGTGACGTCTCGGGAATCGTCGACTATCACGTCGGGGTTCAGCAGGCGCGATTCTCGGAACTGCCGGTCCGCTGGAGCGATTCGGGAACGGCGAATCTCGCCGGCGCGCGGGCGCGGGCCGTGAGCGCTCAGGTGGGCAATGACAGGGAGGCGCTGCGGACCATCGCGCGGATCGTGTCGACCGCGGCCGACAAACTCGAGGAGATCGTGCGGACCAAGGCCGATGCGGTGCGCACGGATCTGGCGACGAAGACCGTGGCGGGCAAGTCCGCCACCCAGGTCGACAGCGTCATCGCCTACGCCCGAGGCCGATTCGGCGCCGGCACCGACGAGGACGCGCGGGCCGAGCTGGTACGGCAGGTGCTTCCGGAGTTCACCTCCGGCGACGCGAAAGCGTACTGCGGCCGGTGGCTGAATACGGTGTTCCTACCCGCGATCGACCACACCGTCGCGGCCTTCGTCGGCCTGAACGACGCCACGCACACGGCGGTCGGCGGGCTGTACGACCAGCTGGCGGGTGCATTGGAGAGCGTGAACGCCGTGCCCTACATCTCGCCCGACGGCAGCCCCTCCGCCACCACGGAGATCGGCGCGGTAACGACGCGGAACGCGGTCGATGCGTTGTTCGGTGGGCAGCGGTTCACCGATGGATCCGAACCGGCCGACACCGCGCCCGCATCGGTTTCCCCAGCGTCCGCGCAGGTACCGAATTCGGCTGACGCACTGCTCGGTTCGGCAGGACTGTCGGATACCGAAATGGCGAACGCGAGTGGTTCGAATACCGGAGGGGCCGATACTGGCAGTTCGATTTTGGGCGGCGAGGTACCGGCGGTGCCGACCGAGACGTCACCGGCCAACCCGTCGCTCACGTCGATTTCCGATATGGGGCAGGCGGGCGTGTGGCGGCCCGGCGATATCGTCAATGTCATCAACGCCGTCAGCCAGATCACCGCCGATGTTCCCGACATCCTGGAACACCTCGGCGATCCGATCGAGGCCGTCGGCGAGGCCGCCAACGATTTCGGCAATGCCGCCAAGGGCTTCGGTGAATTCTTCGAAGACGTCATCGGCCCCGACGGTATTACCGGCCTGGTGCGGGAGGGCGTCGAGGCCATCGAAAAGATCGACAGAATAATCGACAACCACAGCGGCGATGCCGCGGCCGTCACCCCGCCCGAGGCGCAAACCCGCACCGCCGACGGCCAAAGCCCCTCCGCCCCAACGGCGAACGGCGCTACCGCCCCCGCCACCATGGAGGCCGGCCAGCTGTGAACTGGATCAGAACGATGGAACAGATAGCCGCCGACCACACCACCACTGTCCGCCGCACCCGCTACCGCCTAGAGGAAATCGACGACGAGGCAAGACGGGGCAGCGCGATCCTCGGGGTGATCGAACCGGATCCGGAGGAGTAACCGCGGCGACCGTCGCCTCAACCGCACTAGCCAAATTCGGCTAGCTGCCTTACGCTGGTCGTAAGTAGCTAAATTTGGTTAGTGAGGTTCTCATGTCATCGATTACGCCGTACGTGATGGTGGACGACGCCAAGAGCTATCGGAGGTTCCTGGAGCGGACCTTCCACGCGGAGATCTCGAACATCATTGCGCTGCCGACGGATTCGGAGCGGATGATGCATGCCGAAGCGCGCATCGGGGACAGCGTGATGTACTTCGCGGACTCCGGCGCCTCCGGGGAGCGCTGTCTGAGCTCACCTTCCGAACCCGTGCACGTCCAGTTGTGGGCGACGGTGCCGGACGCGGACGCGGTCTTCGCGCGCGCGATCGATGCGGGTGCGCGGCCCGCCCAGGAGATCATGGGACAGCCGGATGGCGTCCGGATGGGCGGATTCGTCGATCCCTACGGCACGCTGTGGTGGGTGAGCACCCAGCGACCCGTGGCGGGCTGAGCCCGTGTCGGCGGTTCGCCTGCTCGTACTCGGCGCGGTGCGCACACGCGGGCGCGCGCACGGCTATCAGGTGCGCGCGGACCTGGAGTCGTGGGGTGCGCACGAATGGTCCAGTGCCACTTCCGGTTCGGTGTACCACGCGCTCAAGGCCCTGACCGGTGCGGGCCTGCTGCGGGTACACGACAGCACGCCGAGTGCGGCAGGCGGCCCGCCGCGAATGGAGTACGAGCTCACGAAGGACGGTGAGCAGACCTATCTTTCGTTACTTCGCACCGCACTGTCGAGCCGCGATCCGCGCATGGATGTCCTCGCCGCGGCCGTCGGTTTCATCGAGGCCCTCCCGCGCGCGGAGGCGATCGAACTGCTCGGCAAGCGCGCGGCGGCCATGGACGAGTGGGCCGACAGCATCACCCGCCATCTTCCGCCGGGTACCGATCTGACCACGTGGGGACCGATCGGCGAGGTCATCGACCTGTGGCTGCACACCGCGCAGAGTCGAGCGGACTGGACCCACCGGCTGATCCGCCGACTCGAGGAGGGCGCCTTCACCATGGCGGACGAGGGCTGAATTCGGGCCGGTACCAGGCCTACTCGTCCTCGCGAACGCCGAATCTGCGGCGAATCGGGAACGAGGCGAGGTAGCCGAGAACCGCCAGCACGCCGATCACGGCGGTGCCGATGAGCGCGACATCGCGTGCGGTGTGGTCGGGCGGGGGCGGCGCGGCCGGAATCGGTAGCTGCACCGCACGACCCTCGAGGGTGTCCGGCTTCTTCTCGAGGACCGTACGCGGATCGACGGTATGGGTCAGGGCCGCAACGGGATCGATGATGCCGAAGCCGACCTGGGGGTTCCAGCCCTCGGCCGGGGGATGGGCGGTGGCCTCGATACGCTTGATGACCTCGGGCGCGGACAGTTCCGGGAATCGCGCGCGTACGAGGGCCGCCAGCCCGGCGACATACGGCGTGGCGAAACTGGTGCCGCTGAGCGGATGCACCCCGTCGTTACCCACCGTGGCGTTCGTCAGGCCGCCGCCGTTGGGATCGAGGGAGACGATCTGCTCACCGGGAGCCGCCACGCCGACCCAGGGACCCGGAACGGTGAAATCCGAGGGCTGACCGTTGAGATCGACGGAGCCGACGGTCAGGACGTATTGGTCGTACCAGGCGGGCGTCACCGCCGTGGTCAGGGTCTTCCACAGATCGGCGCCCGGATCGAGCGGATTGATGCCGGGATTGCCGTTCTTGCAGTCCTTTTCCTTGTTCCCGGCCGCGGCGACGATGACGACGTCGTGCACCTCGACGGCATACTGCACGGCCGAACCCATCGCGAGATCGCTGAGACCGGCGGGCCCGCAGGCGACCTCGCTGATATTGATGACCTTCGCGCCCCGGTCGGCCGCGGCACGAATGGCCGTGGCGAGCGTATTGGTCTTGCCGACACCCCCGCCGTTCTTCGGATCGTTCGGATCCACCTGCGTGCTCTTGTAGCGGTAGAACCCGGAGGTCTGGCGGATCGAGAGAATCTGCGCACCCGGCGCGATACCCGCGAATCCGTCCTTGGGCGAGGGCTGTCCGGCGATCAGGCCCGCGACAACGGTGCCGTGCAGATCGCAGTCCTCGGTGCCGTCGGTATTGCTGACGAAGTCGCCGCCGGGGATCAGATTGGGAAGCCGGGGGCTGCGCCCGACGCCGGTATCGATGACCGCGACGGTCTGTCCCTCGCCGCGGGTGAACTGCCAGGCGTTCTCGATGCCGAGAAACTGCTGGGCGGGCGGCTTACCGGGCGAGGTGTAGGGCTGGGCGATATTGCACGCGTTCTCGGTCCGATCGGTCGGCTCGTTCGCCGGGGGTGGCAGCAGGCCGGGAATGATGGGCGGCGGACCGCTGGCCGCGGCCGTCGGCGCGCCGATCGCGGCGGACAGGCCGGTCACGGATGCGGCCAGCAGGGCGGCAACCGCCCGCCGCGAGCGAGGAGAGGTGGCCGAACCGATGCGAGCTCTGCGATATCCGGACATCTTCGCCCTCACCGCCGCTCAGAGCGAACGGACGAGCTGGTACAGCTCCGCCACCCAGAACACCAGCGGCACAACGGCGGCCACGAAGGCGTATTCCAGCAGCTCCACCGCGCGGCGCATGGGGGGAGTGGCCTGCTGGTTGGGAATGACGATGCCGAGGATGAGGCCGCCGACCACCATCACCATGGCGGCGGCGAAGACCGCCAGGGGCTGTTCGACGGTGACGGCCGCGCCGATCATGAGCAGCAGCAGGATGGCCGAGCCGCCCGCGATCAGCACGACCGCCTGTTCGGCGCCCGCATAGGTGCGGCTGCGGAACATCAGCACCACCGAGCAGACCAGGGCCAGGGCGATGCCGGGCCAGTACGGGCTCGACGCCTGCGGATCGGCGGCGGCCAGCGCGCCGGTCACCGTCACCAGCGTGGTGGCGGTGACCAGTCCGGCCAGATACATCCGGGCGCGTTCGGATTTCGCGCGCAGCACCTCCATCGACGGCAGTGCGCGGTGGTCGTCGGGATCGTCCTCGGTCGGATCGATCGGGGTGCCCGGCGAGGGGACCGGCGGCAGCGGCAGCTTCGCCAGCAGCATCGATACCCGCGGCGCCAGCGACAGCGCGCCGAGGGCTACCGCGGCCGCGATCGCCCCGATGGCCTTGTTCGGCTGCGCGGTCAGCAGGCCCACCAGGCTCGCCGGAACCGCGAAGACCGCCAGCGTGGTCGCGCCGATGAACAGTGCCAGGCCCACGCCGCTGACCCGCCAGGCCAGCACCGCGGTCGCGCCCACCAGCACCGAGCCGAGCAGCAGGTTCGCCCAGCCGTAGTGGTCCGGGACGATCAGCATGCCCGCGGTGAACGCGGTCGGCAGCGCGCAGCCGCCCAGTACCAGCGCGGTGGACCGATCGCCGTACATCCGGCTGAGCACGGTGCCCGCGATGACGAGCAGGATCGTGATGACCGCGGCCACCGAACCCGGAATCCAGCCGGGCAGCGCATCGGGCGCGGCCAGCAGAGCGGCGCAGCCGACCAGCATGGTCAGCACCGCGATGACCGATCCGGTGAGCCGCGCGACCCGCGGCGACCAGGCGCGGAAATGGTCGGCATCGGCGATCGCGACGTTGTACATGATGTCGTCGAACAGCGGGGTGGGCGCGACGTGGTCCGCGCTCTCCAGCATGAGCAGCTCGCCGTCGCGCACACCGTGCTCGCCGAGACTCAGCGAATTGGAAAAGGGCGGTTGACCGATTCGGGCCAGCACCCATTCCGCCGGTTCGAATTGTTCGCCCGTATTGTCGAATTCATTGGTGCGACTGTGCTGGGCGACCATGTCGACCACGCTCGGAATCACAAGGGCCACCGGCACATCCACCGGAATGGCCATATCGACCTGAGTATGTTTGGCGAGAATGGTGACCCGCGCCAGGTCCGGCGCCCGGACGATACCGCGGCTCGCATCCTCGGCGATGTGATCCAGTCGCGCGTGCGTCACGCTTCCCCCAACCTCGTCTCTACCTCGTGTTTCCGCGTGCGCACCGGTTTGCGGTCGCGCGGTTCATCCGTGCAGAATGCTGCCCGAACTGTACGACATGTCGGCAGCGCCCTCTACACTGAGGCCGCAGTACAGTCGCCGAAGGGGGATCCAGCGTCGATGAGCACCGTCCGGTTTCAGCGCCGCCAGCGCCGGGAGGTTCCGCGCTCTCCGGGCGGTGAGGTGACGCTGCAGCCGCCGCCGGAGATTCCCCGGGCGATACCGGGAAGTCTGCTCGCCAAACTCATGCCGGTCGTCATGGTCGTCGGCATGGTCGGAATGATGGCGCTGCTGTTCACCCGCGGCGGCGGCATCGCGTCCAATCCGATGGCGATGATGTTCCCGATGATGATGCTCTTCTCGATGGTCGGCATGTTCGCCGGGCAGGGCGGGAAGGGGCAGAAGGCGGCCGAGGCCAACGAGGATCGCAAGGACTATCTGCGCTATCTCGATCAGGTGCGCAAGGATGTCGACGAGACCGCCGCCCAGCAGCGCGCCGCCGTCGAATGGAGTCATCCCGAGCCCGGCCTGATCTGGATGCTCGCGGGCACCAGCCGCATGTGGGAACGCCGCCCCGGCGACAAGGACTTCTGCCACGCCCGTATCGGCCTGGGCGGTCAGCGCCTCGCGACCCGGCTGGTGGCGCCGGAGACGGGTCCGGTGGAGGAGTTGGAGCCGATCGCGGCGGTCTCGCTGCGCCGGTTCGTGCGCACCCATTCCACCGTGCCGGATCTGCCGACCGCCGTCGCCGTGAAGGGTTTCGCGACCATCCAGCTCAACGGCGACCGCACCCAGGCCCGGGACATGACGCGCGCGATGCTGTTGCAGCTGTGCATGTTCCAGGCGCCGGATCAGGTGCTGGTCGCGGTGGTCTGCGGCGCGGACACCTCGCGCGAGTGGGAATGGACCAAATGGCTGCCGCACAACCAGCATCCGGAGGCGCAGGACGGCGTCGGTACCCAGCGTATGGTCTACGGCTCGATCCGGGCCATGATCGACGGCCTGAATCCGTTGCTGCACAACCGCGTTCGGTATTCCCGCAATCAGCCCGCCAATCAGAATCTGGTGCATGTCGTCATCGTCGTCGACGGCGGTCTGCTCGAGGCCGAGGAAGATCACCTGCGCGAGTCCGGCTACGAGGGCGTCACCATCGTCGACCTGTGCAATTACGCACCGCGCCTGGCGGTTTCGCGCGGCATCCAGATGGTGGTCGAGAACGGTGAATGCGTCGGCCGCGGCGCCACCGGGAATATGGAGCGCTTCGCGCTGATCGACCGCATCAGCGCGAGGCAGGCCGAGCAGGTGGCGCGGCGGCTCGCGCCGTTCCGGGTGGCCCCGGCCCAGCGCGGTGAGACCCAGGTCGAAGAGGCCGAGGTGATCTCGTCCTGGGCGCAGCTGATGGGCCTGGGCGATATCGGCACGTTCAATCCGGAGAGCGCGTGGAAGCCGCGCTATGGCCGCGAGCGGCTGCGGGTGCCGTTCGGCGTGGGCACCGACGGCTTGCCGGTCTACCTCGACATCAAGGAGGCCGCCGAGAACGGTATGGGTCCGCACGGCTTGTGCATCGGCGCGACCGGTTCGGGTAAGTCGGAATTCCTGCGCACGCTGGTGCTGTCGATGCTGGCCACCCACTCGCCCGACCAGCTGAACTTCGTCCTCGTCGACTTCAAGGGCGGTGCGACGTTCCTGGGCCTGGAGGGCGTGCCGCATGTCGCGGCGGTCATCACCAACCTCGAGGAAGAGGCCGACCTCGTCGCCCGCATGCACGACGCCCTGGCCGGTGAGATGAACCGCCGCCAGAACATGCTGCGCCAGCACGGCAACTTCATCAATGTCAGCGAGTACGAGAAGGCGCGCGCCTCCGGCGCTGAACTCGATCCGCTACCGGCGCTGTTCGTGGTGCTCGACGAGTTCTCCGAACTGCTTGCCCAGCATCCGGATTTCGCCGATCTGTTCGTCCAGATCGGCCGCCTGGGCCGATCGCTGCACGTCCATCTGCTGCTGGCCTCGCAGCGACTGGAGGAGGGGCGGCTCAAGGGTCTGGAGACCCACCTGGCCTACCGGGTCGGCCTGAAGACCTTCTCGGCCAACGAGTCCCGCCAGGTGCTCGGCATTCCCGACGCCTACAACCTGCCCAGCAGTCCGGGCGGCGGTTATCTGAAGACCGACGCGGGCGAGATCGTCCGCTTCCAGGCGGCCTATGTGTCCGGTCCGTACGTCGGCGGCGGTTCACAGCGCGAGATCACCCAGGCCGGTATCGCGGGCGGCGAAATCGACATCACGGCCCGCCCGTTCAACGCGAATCAGGTCGACTTCCGGGCCAGCGATCACATCCCGCTGCCGCAGCAGATCGCGCCGCAGGAGAGTGCGGAGGAGGGCGACGGCACCACCAATCTCGAGATGCTGGTATCGCGCATCCGCGGCCACGGCCGCCCGGCGCACGAGATCTGGCTGCCGCCGCTGAACGAGCCCTCCACCCTGGACCAGCTCATCCCGCGGTCGATCCTCACCGGCGAATACAACGCCCTTGCCACGCTGCGCGCCCCGATCGGCGATGTGGACCGGCCCTACGATCAGCGACGCGACCCGCTGCTCGTCGATTTGTCCGGCGCCCGCGGCAATGTCGCGATCGTCGGCGGTCCGCAGTCGGGTAAGTCGACCGCGCTGCGCACCCTGATCATGGCGCTGTCGATGACCCACACCGCCGAGCAGGTGCAGTTCTACTGCCTCGACTTCGGTGGCGGCACGCTGGCCAGCCTCGAGGGACTGCCGCATGTGGGTTCGGTCGCCAGCCGTCTCGACGAGGACAAGGTGCGCCGCACCGTCGCGGAGATGCAGACGATCGTGCGCCAGCGCGAACTGCGCTTCCGTCAGCTCGGCATCGAGTCGATGGCCGACTTCCGCCGCCTGCGTGGAACGGATCCCGCCGCCAGCCCGAATGCCGCGGGCGCGCACGAGGATCCGTTCGGTGACGTCTTCCTGGTGATCGACGGCTTCGGCTCGATCCGCCAGGACTTCGACGCCCTCGAGCAGCCGATCATGAATCTCGCGGTGCAGGGTCTGTCCTACGGCGTGCACGTGGTGATCGCGCTGTCGCGCTGGGCCGAGGCGCGACCCGCGCTGAAGGATCAGATCGGCACCCGGATCGAGCTGCGCCTGGGCGATCCGATGGATTCCGACCTGGGCCGCAAGTTCGCCTCGCTGGTTCCGCAGGGCCGACCGGGTCGCGGTATGACGCCGGAGACGCTGCACATGCTGACGGCGCTGCCGCGGGTGGACGGCCGCTCGGACGCCTCGGATCTCGGCGCGGGCGTCGCCGACGCGGTGGCCAAGATCAAGGCCATGACCCCGGGCCGCCCGGCCCCCGCGGTGCGCATGCTGCCGGAGCGCCTGACCCGCGAGGATGTCCTGCGGCTCACGCCGAGCTGGCCGACCGAGACCGCGTTCGACCGCTGCCTGTCCATTCCGATCGGCATCAACGAGGCCGAGCTCGCACCCGTCCAGCTGAACTTCGTCGAGAATCCGCATCTGCTGATCTTCGGCGACAGCGAATGCGGTAAGACGACGCTGCTGCGAACGATCTGCCAGGGCATCGTCGATTCGAATCCGCCGCACAAGGCGGTGATCCTGCTGGTCGACTACCGACGCACGCTGCTCGGCGCGGTCGACAACAACCACCTGGCCGCCTACGCGACCACCGCGCAGGGCCTCGCCGTGAACGCCAAGGACGTGGCGGCGCTGATGGCCTCGCGCATGCCCGGACCGGACATCACGCCGCAGCAGCTGAAGGACCGGTCGTGGTGGCAGGGGCCGGAGCTGTTCGTCGTGGTCGACGACTACGACCTGGTGGCCTCGCAGAGCGGGAACCCGCTGCAGCCCATCCTCGAGTATTTGCCGCTCGGCCGGGACGTGGGTCTGCACCTGATCCTCGCGCGGCGCGCCGGTGGCGCCTCGCGCTCAATGTTCGACCCGTTCATCGGCCGTCTGAAGGATTTGGCGTCGCCGGGTCTGATCATGAGCGGCGACCCCGGCGAGGGCGCGCTGCTGGGCAATGTCCGGCCCAGCCCGATGCCGCCGGGCCGCGGCCGGTTCATCTCCCGGGCGGGTATCGGCCTCATCCAGACGACATGGATGCCTTCGGTATGAGCACCGCGGCGTGCCGTCGAGCCCCCGGATCCGGGGGCATGACCTGTTGTGTTCGCCGACGTCCTCGCCTAGCGTATGAGAGCACCCTGACCAGCGATCGAAGGCAGCTGGCAGGCGTACCGGAATTCGGCAATCCGGCCCAGGCCGGGTGCCTCAATTCGATAGGGGGAGAGGCTAGTCGCGCAAGTGTGTGAACCGGCGCGAAAGCTGGGGGTGTCGCCGCGGTGCCGTCCAGAAGAAGTCGCCGAGTCGACGGAACCGATCCACGCATCGGTGCGTCCAATCCATATATAGGACCAGAACGTTCACGCTCGTTTGGGGCCTCCCGAACCGAGTCTGATCACAAAAGGAGATGTCATGGCGGGGAACGTCACTACCGATTTCGCGCAGATGGAGGCCTCGGCCAAGCACGTCGAGGATGTGAACTCGCAGCTGCAGGCGGAACTCACCCGCATTCAGGGTGCCGTCGATTCGGCCGTCCACTGGAAGGGTGACGCGAGCGGCGCCTTCCACGGGGTGATGGTCGAATTCCAGGAGGCCTCCAAGCGCCTGAACAACACGCTGCAGGATATCGCCGGCGCGATTCGCCAGAGCGGGATCGGCTACACCAACGCCGAAGAGGCGATCCAGCAGTCCATCATGAAGGCCGGTGCCTCGGGCGATCTGGGAGCCCCGTCGAGCCTGAACATCCCGACGGCCTGATTCCGCACAAGCTTTCCCTAAGGAGAACATCGTGACCCAGATCGCATACAACCGGGACCAGCTCATCACCCTTGCCGGAGATCTCCGGAATTCCAAGGCTCGGCTGCAGGAGACCCGCAACGAGCTCGAGAGCTACGTCAAGGGCCTGGTGGCGCAGTGGCAGTCCGGCGCCCAGGAAGCCTACTCGGGCAAGCAGGCCCAGTGGGACAGCGCCCACAACGAGATCATGACCATCCTCGAGGCGATCGCCAAGGCGGTCGAGGACGGCGCCATCAGCATGGCCGAGCAGGACGCGATGCTCGCCGCCACCCAGTTCGGCGGCTAGACGAGCGGTTCGCTCTGGTCCGAATCGAGTATGTGCGCCCTGACGATTCAGGGCGCACATACTTTTTCGGCCCCTATTTGATGTGGTCGCGCAGAATCGGCACCAGCTTCTCGAGGACGACCTGCTCCGAGCCGTCGGACCAATTTCGCAGCGCCGCGATCAGGCCCGGATCGTCGACGACGATCACCTCGGCGCGAACGCTGCTGAGATATGCGGGCAATCCCAGCTGACCACCGTTGCCCGCCTTCGGATCGCTGCGCACCGCGATCAGATAACCACCGGTGAGGTTCTTGGTGAAGGTGGCGTAGCGGTCGTCCTTGCCGACCCTCCGCGGCGAGGGTTCGTCACCGTGTTTGGTGAAACCCGGGTTGTAGTAAAGACCCAGTCGGCCGAGGAAATCCGTTTGCGGACTCGGGGATAGATAAACCGCCACGGCCGGGTCGTATTCATCGCCGGTCGTGACGTCGACCATCGCGATCGGCTTGCCCTCGAAGGCGGGATTGTTCGCCCGTGCCTGCGCCACCGAGACCGCGGCGGGCGGGCGGGTCGCGGTGGCCGATGCGGCGGGCGGCGTGGGGGACGAACCCTGATCGCCGGTGGCCCAGACGATTCCGGCCGCCGCGAGGACGATGACGACGGTCCCCAGGCCCGCGACCAGCGGCCACCGCTTGCGCCGCCGACCCGGCGGAGCCGAGAGCGAGATTCGCGGATCCGTGCCGGACCGCGGGTCGAAGACCCGAATCGGACGGGTCGGTGAGGTGTTCGTCGACACCGGATGGCGGCCCGACACCAGCGCATCGGCGGCGGCATCGGTGAATTCGCGGCAGCTGCCATAGCGTTCGGCCGGATTCTTGGCCAGCACGCGCTGGAAGACGGCATCGATCGCGGGCGGCAGCCCCGGTCGCACCGCGGTGGCCCGCGGCGGCGGCTCGTAGAGATGCCCCATCATGACCATCGCGGGCTGCGCCGCCGGATAGGGATTCTGGCCGGTCAGCAGCTTGAACAGCGAGCAGCCCAGGCTGTAGATGTCGCCGCGGTGGTCCAGGGCCGATCCGGCCAGCTGCTCCGGCGGTGCGTAGGCGATGGTGGCCAGGAACCCGCCGGTCTGGGTGAGCTCGTTGACATCCTCGGTCGACTTCGCGACGCCGAAGTCGGTGAGGAAGACCCGCTCCTCCTCACCGTCGCGGCTGGACAGCAGGAAGTTCGCGGGCTTGATGTCGCGGTGCAGCAGGCCCTTTCGATGGGCGTAGTCCAGACCTCTGCCCACCTCGGTGACGATGCGCAGCGCCCGCAGCGGAGTCATGGCGTGCGGGTCGCGGGCGAGTTCGGCCGAGGCGTCGGTGCCGTCGACGTACTGCATGGCGATCCAGAGCTGACCGTGCTCCTCGCCCCGGTTGTAGACCGAGACGATATTCGGATGATCCAGTCCCGCGGCCAGATTCGCCTCCCGCTCGAAGCGGGCGCGGAACTCGGGATCGCGTGACAGCTCGGAACTGAGCACCTTCAGCGCGTCCATGCGCGGCAGGCTGGGGTGCTGGGCCAGATAGACCGTGCCCATCCCGCCCGCGCCCAGGATGCGCTGGATGCGGTAACCGCCGACGATGGTGCCGGGGCTCATCGCCATACGTCTTCGTCTCCTGTCCTGCGAGTCCGTCGCGCGGCCACCGTCATCGGCTGTTCGCGAGGAGGGCGTACTGGGCCGCGGCGCGCTGGTGGACGTCCGCGAGCTGATCGGCGGTGACCGTCGCGGCGTGGCGGCGATAGCTCACCGCGCACCGGTATCGCTTGGTCTTCCAGCTCGTCGACGACTTCTCCTCCCCGCAGCGGGCGTTCGGCACCGTGCGCGGCGCGTCGGCGGGCGCGGTGTAGGAATTCTCGAAGAGCTTGTCGCGCAGCTGATTCGCCGCGGCGTCGTCGCGGGCACGGTAGACGACCGCCACACTGCCCGGCCCGTGGTGCCTGCTGACCGAGACGCGGTCCACGCCGGTGTCGGTCAGCGCCGATCGCCACCATTGCTGTGGGCCGACCTGATGCAGGAAGCCCCGATCCGTGAACGCCGCCTGATCCTGGAAATCGGGCGCGCCGGTGCCTTCCGGATTGAGCGTGCGCAGCAGCATGGCGTCCGGGTCGTAGGGCATGCGGAGAATGCCCTCGCGATTCAGCGGTGGCAGGGCATCGAGCAGCGGCAATTGCACCGCGTAGATCTGCTCGGCGAGGTCGGCGAGTGCCTTGCCGTCGGGCGAGGGCAGGCCCAGATACAGGTTGACGACGTAATTGCCGCGGGCGATCGTCGAACCGATGGTGGCCACCGTGGGCCGCCAATGAGTATGCGCCTGCGGGAATTTCGGCAGTTCGACGCGCTGATTCCGATCCGCGGCCACCGCGAAGTCGGTCTCCGCTATCTCCGCGGCGGCCCGGCTCGCCGCCTGCTCGTCCGGAAACTGCAGCACCACGACGGTGGTGAACGAACTGTTCGGCGGCGCCTTGCCCTCCTCGGTGGGCTTCTGGTCGGTGGTGCCCGCCGCGAAGCCGAACATCATGCCGTTGCGGGTGACGACCGGGCCGTTGACATCAGCGAGAAGCCGGATCGCGTCGTCCGCGGTGAGGATCGGAATCGCCCCGGTGCCGTAGGCGAAGCGGGAATCCAGCTGCGGGCCGCTCGCGACGTGATCGGCCAGCCGCATGACGGCCAGCTTTCGCCCGTCCAGCATGCCGTTCTCGTAGGTGTAGCGCAGATCGAGCGGGTCGGTGGGGTACTTGCCCACATCCAATGTGCGGACATCGATTTCGCCCGCGGTCGCGGTGCCGCTGGTTTGTGAACCACAACCGGCGATCGTCGCCCCCACGGCCAATGCCACGATCGCACAGCCGATTCTGCGGACGGTGGCTCCGAATCCACTGCGATTGTTCATCGGCCACCCTCGCTGTTCACGAGCAACGCGTACTGCGCGGATGTGCGCTGATGGACGTCGCGCAGCTGATTGGCATACAGCCAGGCGGCGTAGCGGCCGTGGGACACCGCGCAGTAGTAGTTGACGGCGGTCAGGGTGGGCACGCGCAGGCCCAGGCACTGGGCGAAGGGCAGATTCTTCGGCGGTTCCACGCGGGTGAGTTTGCGGCTGGGGGCGGCCATCTCCTGCACGATCTTTCGCGCACCGGCGGCGTCGCGCGCGCGATAGAGATATCCGCCCATCCACGCGACCCGATCGACTCCGGCCGCCTCGAACAATTGCGCCGACGTATCGGGGGACAGCGAAATCTGCAGTCCGCCGCGCCGGTCGTAGACCCCCGGGTTACCGCGCTGGGAGTTGTCCACCACCACGGTCCGCAGCGTCCGTCCCAGCACCCGGTCCGGATCGACATCGGCGGTCATCAGCCGGTCCGGCGGGGTGGGGGTGAACCCACGCAGGGCGGCGGAAATCGTATCGATGCTCTTTTCCGCGCGCGCAACCAGTTTCGGGACGTCCTGCTCCTCGGTCGCGCTCATGACGTAGTCGTAGATGTAGGTGAAGATCACGTATTTGCCGGTGGCGTACCAGGAGCGGAAGCCACCGGGGAAGGCGGGCGTGATCTGCCCGTGCGCGGCCGGGTATTTACCAAGGGCGACCGGCGTTTTCGTCATATCCGGCGCATAGCTGGGCTTCGCCGCGAAATCGGCCTGGGCGAGTAGATCGGCGGCCGTTCTGGCGCTGTCCTCGGAATCGAACAGCATCACGACATTGTCCAGATCGACCGCCAGACTCTTCGTCGTATCCGTGCGCCCCGAGGAGACGAAGCCACAGACCAGTCCCTTGATCTGCGCGTCGAGCTGTTTGGTGTCGGCATCGGAGTGCCGCGCGATCGCCTCGGAATCGAACGAGATGAAGGTGTACACATTTCCGGGGGTCTGGATGGCGTACTTCGCCGCGGGATCGATATCCGACGGCAGCGGCAGGGCATTGCCGAGTCGCATGGCCTCCACCAGCTTCGCCATCTCCAGGCTCGTCGGCTTGGTGTACTCCTTGGGTTCGGTGGGATTGTTCCCCACATCCAGCCCCGCGAGATCGACGACGGGATCGGTCGGTGCGCCGTCGCCGTCGTCGGAACCGCAGGCGGCGGTCGCGGCGAGGGCCGCGGCCACCAAGGCGCTGAGAAGCCCCTGCCCGAGCTTGTTCATGGACTTCCCCTCCCGGATCCGGTCTTGCGGCATCCTACTTTCGATCTACTCCGGAAAGAATGCCGGATCTGCCGCACATGTTCGATCCGTGGCCGGAAGGGTGCCGTCGGCCAGGTAGGTGTTGACGATGTCGTTGAGGCAGGGACTCAGTCCCCTGCGGAAGGTACCGTGAATCCGGGTGTCGGCCAGTGTGATCAGCCGGGAAGCGGTCAGCGCGCGGTGCAGGGCCTGGCCCTCGAAGTAGGCGGTGCGGGTGTCGCGGGTGGCCTGCAGGATCAGGGCGGGGGTGTCGTTGCGGATCTCGGTGGCCGGCTCGACCGGGTCGGGCCAGAACGCGCAGGCGGTGATGTTGTTGGCGAAGGCGCCGAACACCGGCTGGGTCGGGCGGGCGCGCTCGATATTGGCGTAGTACCAGGCGGGATCGCGCGGGGCGGCCTTGTCGCCGCACATGACCGCGGCCATGCCCGAGGCCTCGACCGGAATCGCCCCGGTGATCTTGGCCTTCAGCCGTTCCATATCGAAGGGCAGACCCGAGACGCCGTCGGCGACCATCCGCACCACCTCGGCGAGATCCGCATTGAGCTGCGGATTGAGCAGCAGCGCCAGCAGCATCATCGGGAAGGTGTGCTCGTCGACGATATAGCCGCCGCCGATCAGCGGACGGGCCGCGGCCTTGCGCACCACCTCCTCGACGAAGGCACGCACCTGCGGGCCGGTGCTGCCGAAGTGGTATTCGGCGTCGTGCCGGGCGGCCCAGGCGGCCCAGTCGTCCAGGCCCGCCTCGTTGGCCGGGCCCATATCCTGAAACATGCCCAGCCAGTAGCGATCCGGATCGACGCCGCTGTCCAGCACGATGCGATCGCTACGGCCGGGGAACAGCTGGGTGTACACCGCGCCCAGATAGGTTCCGTAGGACGCGCCGAAGTAGTTGAGCCTCGGCTCGCCGAAGACGCTGCGGATCACATCCATATCGCGCGCGGTGTTTCGGGTGGTGATGTAGCGCGCCTTCTCCGGATCGGGCGCGAGGCAGGAGCCCGCCAGCGCGGCGGCCAGGGTGGTGTCGCGGGCGTAGCCGAACAGGTCGAAACCCGCCGAGAACAGCATGGTCGGCAGCGGCAGTGCGCAATTCACCCGATCCGAGCGGCCGATCCCGCGCGGATCCATGCCGATCAGGTCGTACTGCGCGCGCACCTCGGGCGAGAGGGTTTTGCCGATATTGACCATCATGCGCAGTCCGGGTCCGCCGGGTCCGCCCGGATTGGACAGCAGAATGCCGCGGCGGCGGCTCGGATCGGTCGCGGGGATGCGGGAGATGGTCAGGGTCAGCGTGCGCCCGTCGGGCCGGGAGTAGTCCAGCGGCACCACGACATTCGCGCACTGCGCGCCCGCCTCGTCGAGAACCCGGTCGCCACAGGGCTTCCAGTCCAGCTGCTGCCGATGAAACCACGGTTGCGCGCTCGCCGCGCCCGCGGGCAGCCCGGCGAGCAGTCCCGCCGTTGTCACGACGCCGATCACACACCGACGAACCCATCCGACCGGCATCGGCGAACCCTCCTGCCCGCGCTGAAGTAACGGCCCGAGATTACTGGAATCGCCAGATCAATTCGCCGCCGCGGCGGTCGTGCGCGCGGTGGATCAGCGCGCGCAGCCGTCGCTCGCCACCCAGAGCCGCGGTCTGCGTGCGGTATTCGGCAAGAGCGCGGAATTGGATGTCCTCGTGTTCCGGCCGGACCGGCAGCGCGCTCGGCCGCCACCGCTCCGGAACCACCCGCAGTCCCAGCGCCGTCGTCGGATCCGGACCGCGGGCCAGCAGCGACAGCGCGGCCAACCGGCAGCCCAGCCGCGGACCCGCCCAGCCGGGGGCGTCACCGAATCCGAAGCGCTGCAGGCGCGATACCGGATGGCGACGGCGGCACCGCTCCGACAGCGCGGAGAAGTCCTCGTAGAACAGCAGCCGTGGCGCCGGGCCCACTCGCAGCGCCCCCATAGCGACCAGTACGTGGTCGACATGATTGCCGATCCCCAACGGGGCCAGCACGATCGCCTCGGAGGCCAGCGCCTCCGCGATCGTCCGGCGCACCGCCTCGACCTCCGGGCAGTCGGCCACATCGGTGGGGGTGTGGAACAGGTCGGATGGATGGCGCGGCGGCGGTTCCCGGAAGATCCGCTCGAACAGCCCGAGCCGATGCGGCCGCGCGCCGAGCACCCGCAGCGCGCGGTCGTCCTCGGCGCGTCGAACGACGTAGTCGGCGAAGGCCTCTCGGCGGCCGTAATGGGTGGCGTCGTCGCGGGCGCCGGTGAAGACGGTCAGCACCTCGACCGGCTGACCCGCCTCCACCCGGGCGGCGATCAGCGCGCCGACAGCCAGCACGGCGTCGTCGAAATGCGGCGACACGACGACCATGCGGTCGGCGTCGTCGAGTGCGTCCGCCACGCCTGACGGACCGGTCATAGGCAACTCCTACTCGCTGAGCGAGAAGCTGCCCTCGTCACAAGCCGTCCGCACAGTGAGCCTACTCACCGTACCGATGTGTCCGATTCGGCTCAACGGATTCGGCGACGAGTATCGTCGACCGGTGCGGTACGTGCTGTTTCTGGCGGTTCCCGCCCTGCTCTTCGTGGTGCCCTGGTGGTTGCTGGTCTACACCTCGACCGACGGGCCGCTGTTGGCGATCGGCTCGGCGGTATTCCTGCTCGCCTTCCTCGCGCTGCCCGCCGCGATGATCCTGGGGCACGGGCGAACCCAATCCGACGCGGCGGCCGTCCTGGGCGACAGTCTGCTCGGGGTGGCGTGGGTGCTGTTCAGCTGGTCGGTGCTGGGCGCGGTGGCGCGGGCGGTGCTGATCGTTGCGGGGGTGGACGATCCGGTGCGCTCGCGGGCGGTCGCGATCGCGGTGCTCGCGATCGCCGCCGGGCTGATCGGGTGGGGCATCGTCGAGGCGCGCCGAGTGCCGCGGATCCGCGAGGTGACGGTGCCGATCGCGGGGCTCGGGGCCGGGTTCGACGGAGCGCGGCTGGTGGTCCTCACCGATACCCACTACGGACCGCTGAATCGGCTGCGCTGGTCGCAGCGGGTGGTCGAGGCCGTGAACGCGCTGTCGGCCGATATCGTCTGTCACACCGGTGATCTCGCGGACGGGCCGGTGGCGCGGCGGCGTGGTCAGGTCGATCCGCTGGGCAAGGTCGCCGCACCCCTGGGCCGGTTCTACATCACGGGCAATCACGAATACTACGGCGACGCGCCCGGATGGATCGAGCACATGGCCGGGCTGGGGTGGCAGCCGCTGCACAACGAGCATCGGATGCTGGAACGCGGCGGCGACCGGTTGGTGCTCGCGGGCATCGACGATCCGACCGGCGTGACCGTGCCCGGTCACGGTCCCGATCTGGCCGCCGCGCTGGCGGGCGCGGATTCGAGGCTGCCTGTGGTGCTGCTGGCGCATCAGCCCAAACAGATCGCCGATGCCGTATCCGCCGGTGTAGCGCTGCAGATTTCGGGTCATACCCACGGCGGCCAGATCTGGCCCTTCCACTATCTGGTCCGGCTCGATCAGCCCGTGGTGGCGGGGCTGTCCCAGCACGGGCCCACCCAGCTCTACACCAGTCGCGGCACCGGCTTCTGGGGTCCGCCCCTGCGGGTGTTCGCACCGAGCGAGATCACCGTGCTCACCCTGCGCTCGCGGGTCACGGCGTGAGCTCGAGATCGCGGACGAACTGGTCGCAGGTTCGCGCGAACGCCGCCCAGAGATCGGGCGCGGATTGGCAGCCGATGCTGGCCTGGGTGGCGGAGTCGGCGATGACGCGCCAGCGCACGGTCGTTCCGTCGGCGGGATATTCCTCGTAGGCCAGGGCCGGGCGGCCGACCGAGGTGTCGGGGCGCAGCGGGCCGAAGGTTCCGGCGGGACGCTGTCGCAGCTGTGCCGTGAGCGCGGCGGCGAGATCCTCGGGGGTGGTGCCCGGGCGCAGGGGGTTCTGGGTCACCGTGATGCGCTGGCGGACACCATCGTTCGGCGCCAGGTCGATGCGGTCCCCGGAGTGGCCGGTGACCCGCCAGCCGGGCGGGATGCGCAGCCGTACCCGGCCGAGGTCGTCCGCCACGGGCGCGGCGGAGGCCGAGGGCGACGCTGCCGTGGGGGACGGCGGGACGGCCGTGGTGGTCGGTGCTGCCGAAGGCTCGGCCCGGTCCCGCGGAGCCATCACGGCCACGCCCGCGGCGACCAGCAGCGCGAGGGCGGTCGCGCCGACGAGGACGAGCAGGCCGCGGCCGCGTCGCGGTCGACCGGGCCCGGGGTGCTCGCGCAGCGCGCCCGCTCGCGCGGCGGGCGGCGGCAACCGCCGCGGGGCCGGTGTCGCCCGCGGCGCGCCGCGCAGCAGCTCGGCGCCGGTGACCGCGCGCACGTCGACCGGGAATCCGCACCGCCGCGTGATGGCCTCGCGCAGGGTCTCCAGCGCCGCGGCATCCGAAATGCTCAGGGCCACCAGGTAGGTCGGTGGTCGGCCCGCGAGCAGTCTGGCCACCACCGCGGCCACCGCATCGATGCCGTGCCCCTCGGACACGTCGGCGGCGCCCACGGTGGGTTCGTGTTCGCACGCCTCGATCCAGGTCTGCTGTCCGGACCGGCCGACCAGGCTCACCGTCGTGGTCAGCGGGGCCAGCTCCAGCACGGCGATCCGCTGCTGCTGACCGGTGCTCGCGCTGAGCGCGGCCGCGCGCAGCGCGAGCGGTTCGACCGCGACCTCGGCGGCCACCCGGCGCGCCGCGGCGGCCACCCGGTGCCGTCGCCGGTCGCCCCATTCGGTGGGCGTCACGACCGTGAGCCGTTCGCACGGCCCGGGCAGCCGCAGTTCGGCCAGTACCGCGGTGAACACCGTGGCCAGCGCGTCGGTGATGGTGGGAGCGGCGGGGCCGAAGGCTATTCGGTCGGCCGCGGCGAAGCGCACCACCGAAACCGCCGGATACCGCGGCCGCAGCGGCTCGCCCGCCACGAAGCCCGTGTGATCGCTGGTCGGCACGATCGAGGGCGGCCCGTCCCAGTGGGTCGTCGCGCCGCGCGCCCACAACCGGGCGTCGGTCAGGGCCACTTCGACTGTCGACATCAGCGCGATGCTACTCACAGACTGTTGGCCAGCAGTGCGTAGGCGGCGGCGGTCCGCTGGTCGGCGTCGGTGCGGTCGTTGCTGGTCACCACGGCGACGTAGCGCTTGTAGGGCACGAAGCAGCGGTACTTGGGTTCGCGCTGCAGGTCGCCGGTGCTATTGAGCTGCAGGCATTTCGCGCCGGGCACCTCGCCGGTCGCCGCGGTCGGATCGTACCGTGATCCGGCAGCCGCCATGAGCCCGCTGATCAGCCGTGGGCCCGCGGCCGTATCGCGCACGCGCAGTACGGAATTGGTGTCCCCGACCGACAGCGCGTCCAGGCCGGTGTCGTCGACCAGGCGCTGACGGGCCGTCTCGTCGGCGGCGATCTGCACGAAGGCCGGTGCGGCGTAGACGCCGAAGCGATTCGGATCGGGCGTGCGGCCGGAGCGGTCGCGCACCAGCGTGCGGGCCAGCAGACCCTCCGGATCGACCGGCAGTTCGTCGAGGCGGTCCCGCGGCGTCGGGGTGAACCGGTCCAGCGCGGGCACCTGCGCGTCGAGCGTCTTCTGCACCCAGGCCAGCAGGTCCTGCTCCTCGGCGCGGGGGCGCTCGATGAACAGCGAGATCACGAATTCCCGGTAGGCCATGAAGGTTCCGATATTCGCCACGCCCGGCCGGTAGTGGACGAAGGCGTCGGGATACTTCGGCAGCACCAGTTTGCGGTTCAGATCCGGCGCCACGTCGAAGTCGACCTGCTCGAGTTCACGGGCGGCCGTCCGCGCGGTGTCGGCGTCAGGGAATCGCATCACCACATCGGTGACGGTGGTGGCACCCGGCCCGGGCCGGTCGGCGTCCGGTGCGGTCGGCTGATCGGCCCCGGCGGCGACGTAGGCGACGATCATCTCGTGGCGATCCAGCACGGGTTTGGACACCCCGGCGAGGAAGTGGCTGGTGGCGTCGAGGCTGTCCGGAATGACGCGGCCCTGTTCGCCGACCGACAGCGAGGGATCGATGCGCACCGACGGCACCACCGCCGCCGACATCCGCATGCCCTCCAGCAGCGCGCCCTTGTCCTCCGCGCGCTGGTCGTAGCGGTGTCGGTCGACCGGGTACGGGCCGACATCCAAACGGCGGACGTCGATTTCGCCCGCCACCGGGGCACCCGCCATACCGCATCCGGTGACCAGTCCGGCCGCGGCCAGCCATCCGACGACCGACCGTATGTGCCTGCGACGGTTCATGAACCAGCCCCCGTGCCTCGCGGTGCCCTCGTCCCAAATTACCGGACCGGCGACCGGCCGGGGACCGGCGAACGGCGATTGCCTTAACCTTGTCCGTGTGGTGAGGACCGCACAGCCGTACCCGGGGAGCCGATTGCCGTGATGGATCGGCAGGTCGAGATCGTCGCGGGCAATCATGTCGCGGTGCGGGTGGCGGGTGCGCTCGTGCTAGTCGCCCATCGCGAACCCGGCCGGGTCCACACGGATTCACCCGCCATGCGGGCGGCCGAGGCGCTGGCCCAGCTGGTGGTGCAGGCCCGCGAGCAGGTCGCGGACGGGCCGGGGCGGCTGGTGGCGCGCGAGGCGACGCGCTGGCTCATACGCGATGCGGAGCAGATCTCGCCGCGGCCGATCGAATTGGGCATTCTCTCCCCGGCCGATCACGGCGGGCTGGCGATCTTCCTGCACGGCGGCGTGACCGCGCTGCTGTCGGGTGCGCGCGGGGTCGAGCACTACCGCGGCGTGGACGCCGCCTTCACCGTCGATCGCGTGGCCGAACCGCCGGAGCGGGCGGCCGCGCTGTTCATCGATGACGACCCCGGCCGGATTCCCGACCTGCCCGAGCGCGGCATCGGCTCGCTCGTCGAGGGCGTGGCTCCCGCGGCCGGTGCGATCGTCTGGTTCGAGGGCGAGCGGACGCGGGCCCGAAACGGCCTGCGGCACAGCGGCGGAGCGCATCGGCGCGCCGAGTCGGCCGAATCGCCGGAATCGGCCATCGAAATGCCGACCGACGCGCCTCGATCGCAACCCCGGCCCCGCGGGCCGGTGGCGCATACGCGCCCGGAAGCCCAACCGCGGCAGGCTGTTTCGTCCGTGCCGGAGCAGCCGGATACCGCGGCGGCCGCGCCGGATCCCGAACTCGAACGCCGCCTCGAGGCGACCGCGCGGGCCACCTCGCTGTCGGTGAAGGTGCTCGGATTCACATGCGCGCGAGCCCATCCCAGCGATCCGCGCTCCGCCTTCTGCACGGTCTGCGGCATGCCGGTGGATCAGACCCAGCAGCCCGCCGAGGTGATCCGCCCGCCGTTGGGTGTGCTGCTGCTCGACGACGGAATGAGCTTCCTGCTCGCCGCCGACGCGGTGCTCGGCCGCGATCCGGACAACTCCGAACCGGCCCGCCGTGGCCTGGTGCCGCTGCGCGTCGAGGACGCCTCCGGCGGCATGTCCCGCGCGCACGCCGAGATCCACCTGGTGAACTGGGACGTCATGTTGGTCGACCGCGGGTCCACCAACGGCACCCGGGCCCGGCCGCCCGGCTATCGGGACTGGATTCGGTTGCCGCCCAACCAGCCCCTGGCCCTGGTACACGGCGCGGAGATCATGCTCGGCAACCGGGTGCTGCGGTTCGAGCCCGCCGCCCCGCCGCCGTTCGGCTGACGCTCAGGAGTAGCGGGAGACGCAGGTCTGCTGGGTGCCCAGCACGCCCGCGCGAAAGGCGTCGACCCGGGAGAAGCCGCTGGGCACCGTCTTTCCCTCGACATCGCTGGCGGCCAGACCGTCGGTGAGCAGGCCGGAGACGGCCTTGTCGAGATCCCCGGCGGTCAGCCGGAGATCGCCCGGCTTGGGGCTGTTCTCGGGTTCGGCGAGTTCGGCCGAGATCACTCCCGACAGGCAGGCCGCGCGCAGTCCCGCCTTGGCGCCGGTCAGGCGCTGACCCGCATTGCCCTGTACCGCGAGGGTGTATCGGGAGACGAACACCACATAGGCGTCGTAGTCCCCGGTCACCCGGGTCGGGAAGTTGTCCCGCTCGTCGTCGTGCGCGGCGCCGCGTTCGGCGAGCGCCGGGACGTCGGTGCCGATGGTGTTGGTGGCCGGGCAGTAGGTGACCGGGACGGTGTCGGCGCCGTTGCGGCACTTCAGATTCGCGCCGTGAAAATCGTAGGTCGGCTCGTGCGGCACCGGCATGATGGCCGCCATCTGGCGGCTGAGCTTGATCAGATTCTCCTTGGTGATGTCGACCTGATCGTGGCCGCCGGTGTCGGTCCGCATGCCCTCGGGCAGATTCTTGCGGCGGCGGTTGATGTCCTTCATATCGATCGACTTGCACGCCTTGGGACCGTCGGTGAAGCCGATCTGCACCGCGGTGACCCGTTCGAACGCCGAACCGTGCACCGCCTCGGGATCACCGGGATTGGAGTCGCGGATCGCGACCGTCGCCGCCAGCACATTGTTGAGGCCATCGGAGGTATTGATGGTGAAATGTCGCGACTTGCCCTCGGCCACATGGCGAATGAACGCCCCGGCGAAGCAGTCGGCCTGCTGCTCCTTGACGATCACCTCATCCTTGGCCGAGACGATGCGCGACATGGTCTGGATCGCGTGGCCGTACTCGTGGGCCAGCACCATCACCACGGCCATCTTGCCGAAGCTTTCCTGCATCATCGGCAGCAGCACGCCGCGATCCCAGCCGATCGTGTTGTCCAGGCGGCAGTATGCGGCGTTCACCAGATGGTAGGTGGTCTCCTTGCAGAACTGCGTCTCCTGGGTGCGCGGTGCCTTGGCCGTCCAGGAGAACAGCTTGGTGACCGGAACGAATTCGCCCTCGAACTCCCTGTGATACTCCCCGCGCCAATAGGTTTGGATGTCGTCGATGGCGTTGAGCGCCAGCTTGTCGATCTCGCCGTTGTCGCCGCCGATGGCGGTCAGCGTCGAATCGGGCACGCCGGGGCGCGGTCCGCTCGGTCCGCCGGTGGTGGGCAGACCGGCCACCTTGAACGGATCGTCGTAGATCGAGACCGCGCGACCGCTGACGGTCATGGTGCAGCCAGCGAGCATCGTGACCGCCAGGGCCAGTACCGCGAGCACCGCTAACCTCCGGCGTCTCGCCAACATCGACTCCCTCCCCGGGCGGTCACGTATCGGTTTCGGACTTCCGACAGGATAATTGCGGGCATCTCCGACCCCCACCCGTGTCGGGTCTATCGAATATAGTCCGCCACATGTCATCACCGACGGCGCAGAAGATCACCGTGCGCCACGAGGGAACCGATCGCGTCTTCGATGTCACGCAGCACGTCACGATGGGCCGCGCGCCGGAGGTGACCCTGTTCGTGGACAGCCCGCTGGTGTCGCGCGTGCACGCCACGCTCGCCTGGCAGGGTACTGCCTGGGTGCTCACCGACAACGGAAGCACCAACGGCGTGTTCGTGGAGGCGCGACGGCTGACTCGGCCGGTGCCGATCGATCGGCCCACCCTGATCCGGCTGGGCGATGCGGTCTCCGGTCCGCTGCTGCATCTGCTGCCCGACGGCGTTCGGCCGAATTCGCCCGCGCCGCACCGGCCCGCGCCGCCGAACCGCATGCCCGGCCAGCCGCAGCCGCATCCGCACACCCCGGCGAACGCTCGGCCGCAGACCCCGCCGCCCGGCCGCGGTGCGCCGCAGCGGCCCACGCCGCAACCGATGCCGAACTTCAATATGACCGCCAAGGCCGACAGTTCGGCGCTGCCGCCGATGCGCGCCCGCGCCTCGACCGCCCCGATCGCGCGCGCCGACCGGATTCCGGCCGGGGGCCTGACCATCGGCCGCACCAGCGACAACCAGATCGTCGTCAACGACCCGCTGGCCTCACGTCGGCACGCCCGGCTGGTGAAGAGCGCCGAGGGTTTGGTCATCGAGGATGTCGGCTCGGCCAACGGCACCTTCGTCAACGGCCGCCGCGAACAGCGGACCGCACTGCGCGAGCGCGACATCGTCACCATCGGCAACGTCGACTTCGTGGTGGCCGACGGTGCTCTGGTGCACCGCAAGAAGCCGGTCGCCGAGCAGGGTCTGCACGTGCACGGCGTCGGATTCGCGGTGGAGGGCAACAAGCAGCTGCTCGTCGATGTGAACCTGGCCGCCGGGCGCGGCACGCTCACCGCGCTCATCGGCCCGTCCGGTGCGGGCAAGTCGACGCTGTCCAAACTCATTGCGGGAACGACCCATCCGTCCGCGGGTGTGGTCACCTTCGAGGGCCGCAACCTGCACGCCGAATACGAGGCCATGCGCAGCCGAATCGGCATGGTCCCGCAGGACGATGTGCTGCACCGCCAGCTCACCGTGCGCCAGGCGCTGGGTTTCGCCGCCGAACTGCGGCTGCCGCCGGACTCCACCAAGGCCGATCGGCAGCGGGTGATCGACGGTGTGCTGAAGGAACTTTCGCTCACCGAACACGCCGACACGCGGGTCGACCGGCTCTCGGGCGGCCAGCGCAAACGCGCGTCGGTGGCGCTGGAACTGCTCACCGGCCCGGCGCTGCTGCTGCTCGACGAGCCCACCTCGGGTCTGGATCCGGCGCTGGACCGGCAGGTCATGACGATGCTGCGCGAACTGGCCGACGCCGGGCGCACGGTCATCGTGGTCACCCACTCGGTGGCCTGCCTGGACATGTGCGATCAGGTGTTGCTGCTGGCCCCGGGCGGCAAGACCGCGTTCTGCGGCCATCCGGCCGCCGTCGGACACTTCCTCGGCACCAGCGACTGGGCCGAGATTTTTGCGCGGGTGGCGGCCGATCCGGATCGCGCCTTCGCCAACTACCGCTCCCGCCAGGCCGCCGCGGTGCCGCCGCCGCCACCGGCCGCCCCGCGCGGGGTGGCCGGACAGCCGCCGAAATCCAGTGGTTGGAAACAGTTCTCGACGCTGTCGCGGCGGCAGGTGCGGCTGATCCTCGCCGATCGCGGATATCTGGCGTTCCTGGTGGTGCTGCCGTTCGTCCTCGGGGTGCTGTCGCTGGTGGTGCCGGGTAAGAACGGTTTCGCGCCCGGTCCGCTGGTGCCGCTGCCGGATGGATCGATGGTGCCCAGCGGGGGCGGGGAGACCCAGCAGCTGCTGGTGGTGCTCATCCTCGGGGCGTGTTTCATGGGCTCGACGCTGACCGTGCGCGATCTGGTGGGGGAGCGGCCGATCTTCCATCGCGAGCGGGCGGTGGGACTGCTGCCGTCGGCGTATCTCATGGCCAAGGTCATGGTGTTCGGCATGGCGGCGCTGTTGCAGTCGGCGGTGCTGGTGGCGATCGTGCTGGCCGGGAAGAATCCGCCGGGTGACGGCACGCTGCTGCCCTCGGGCAGTGTCGAGCTCTACCTCGATCTGGCCTTCACCGCGGTGACGTGCGTGGTCATCGGCCTGCTGCTGTCGACCATCGCCAAATCCAACGAGCAGGTGATGCCGCTGCTGGTGGTCATGATCATGTGCCAGCTGGTGATGGCGGGCGGCATGATCCCGGTGACCGACCGGGTCGTGCTCGAGCAGCTGTCCTATCTGTTCCCCTCGCGCTGGGGATTCGCCGCGGGGGCGTCGACGGTGGATCTGCGCGATCTGTTCGTCAATGCGCAACCCGATGCGCTGTGGCAGCACGAGCCCGTCTTCTGGCTGCTGGACATCGCGATGCTGCTGGTGCTGACCGCGATCCTGTCCGCGCTCACCTGGTGGCGACTGCGGCTGAAGCGGTCGGCCACATGACCGGGTGGCCGGCTGCCCCGTCGCGCGTGTCGTGCGAATGGCAGGCACACTAGTGCGTGTGACGGCTCGAGTTGGGGCAGTGCATCTCGGCTGGGATGTGGTGTCCGTGGCCGCCGGCGGCGGTGGGACACCGATTCGCCCGGTCCAGGTGGAAGGCACTTACACACCGCCGGCGTATCTGCTGGCCGATGCGTCGGGTCGGCTGCACACCTCCGGGGCGGAGCGGGGGCGGCCCGATCTGGGCATCGCCATCGCCGATGTGCGCGATGTGCTGGGCCATCACCAGATCCGGATCGCGGGCGCGACCTGGCCGGTGGAACTGGTGTTCCGGGCCCGGCTCTACAACCCGCTGGCCGCGGTCGGCAAGCATCTGCGCGGCAAGCCGGACGTGGTGGCATTGCCGTATCCCGACGATTGGCCGGACGAGAAGGTCGACGAATACTGCCGGGTCGTCGAGCTGCTGGACGTGATCACCGAACCGTTGCCGGAATCGGTGGCGCTGTCGGGTTATGTGCGCGCGCTGGGCCTGGTGCAGCCCGCCGACGGCGGACGGCGACCGGTCGGCGCGACCGGGGTGTATTCCGACGGCCGGATGTGTCTGGTCGTCGCGGTGCACGGCGATGACGAGCAGCCGACCGAATCGGTCGGCGTGCCGATCGCACCCGATGCCATGCGCGAGGCGCAGTCGGCCGACAATGTGGTGATCGAGGTGATGGCCGCGGCCCGCTCGATCGGCGCCGACACCTCGACCGTGCTGCTCACCGGCAACATCTGCTTCAACGACGCGTTACGGCTGGCCTTCCAGAACCACCTGGGCCACCGGCTGCGCGTCGCGGACCATCCGATGCACGCCCTGGTGCTGGGCGCGGCCCACCTGCTCGTCACCGACAGCGAGTATCCCGACGATCAATATCCGCCCGGACCGCCGCCCGGTCACGGTGGCCCGCCGCCGCCCGCCCCGCGCGGACCCCAGGGCCCGCCCGGGCCCGGCGGCTCGCATCCGGGCTCGCCCTACGGCACGACGGGACCGCATGTCCAGCCCGGTCCGGGCCGCGGGGGTCCGAGTGTGCCCGGTCCGCCCGGGGCCGCGGGCCCCACGGGCAGCCTGGGACAGGGAGGCCAGGGTCCGCTGAGTAATCCCGGGCCGGGAATCGCCAGGCCGCCCGCCGACCCGGGACCGCCGGGTGCCGCGAGCAATCCGAATGCGAGCCGCGGCGGCTCGGGCGGATCGGGCAATGCCGACTCGCCGGGCGTTTCAGGGTCGCGTCAGGGCGCGCCGGAGAATCCGGGGCATGGGGTTTCCGGAGTCGAACAAGGCATTTCGGGGGCGGAGTCCGCGGCGGGGCGGACCGTGGGGACGAGCGTGAGCGGGGGCGGGCGGCATGCCCTGCCGACGCCGGGCACGCCGACCCCGGCCGCGCGGGGTACCGCGAATCCGGGCATGGCCGCGCCCGCGCGCGAATCCGGGCGGCACAGCTGGCGGCCGCCGGAATCGGCCTCGGTCGAGGCGGCCCCGCAGCTCACCGGCACGGTCGATCAGGGTCCGCGGCACATCGCCGCGCACGCGCAGCCGCTGCAGCGCCAGCCCGAGCCGTTGGCGCGGCAGCCGGAACTGGTGCCGCGGCACGTGGATCCGCCGCCGAGCGAGGGCCGCCACGCCGCCCGGGATTCGGGCGAGCGCGGCGGCCGGTTCACCCGCCCGCCCGCCGACGAGGTGACCACCGTCCTGGGCCGCCGGCCCGAATCGACGGCGACGCGCTCGACCGACCCCTGGACGCCCCCGGCCGCGCCGGAGCGCGACGACGAGGAGGGCGATCAACGCCGGGGCAAGCTCTGGGGCAAGGTCAAGGACAATCTGTTCGGCACCCCGACGATCGTGGGCGCGGTCGCGCTCGCCGCGGTCGCCATCCAGTCCGGCGGTGAGCCGGAACGGCTCGCCCGGCCCGCCGACGCCGTGGCCTCGGTGGACGCCCCCGTGAACGTCGACAGCGCCGCACCGCCCGCGGACGGTGCGGCCAGCTTCGATGTCCGCTCGGCCGCCGTGCTCGGCGAGCGCTCCGATTTCGGCGCGTGGCCCGCGGTGGAACGGGCCTCCCGGGTGCGCCCGACCGTTCCGGAATGCGCCCTTACCCAGCACGCCCGCCCCGATTCCGGCCCGCGGTCCATCGGCGACGCACCCGGCTGTGCCCGGCTGGGCATCGATAATCTGCGCTACCTCGTGCCCACCCTGCCCGGCATCGACGACGTGGGCCCGCCCATGCACGCCTGAGGCCGCCACCCGATTTCGGCGACCCTCGGTCCCGCTGGTATCGTGGGCCGCTGGCGTGCGGTACGTCGCGGGTTTCCCGTGTCGTCGCACGAGCCCCGGGTCTCAACCGGCCGCCGGGATCGCTCGACCGTCCACGCCTGGCCGGCAGCCGAACGACAGACAAGGGATGCACTGTGCCTACGTACAGCCCCAAGGCCGGTGACGTGACCCGCAAGTGGTACGTCATCGACGCCACTGACGTAGTGCTCGGACGCCTTGCCGTGCAAGCAGCCAACCTGCTGCGTGGCAAGAACAAGCCGACCTACGCCCCGAACGTCGATGGTGGCGACTTCGTCATCATCATCAACGCCGACAAGGTTGCCGTCTCCGGCAACAAGCGGCAGAACAAGCTTCTCTACACCCACTCCGGGCACCCGGGCGGCCTGAAGTCCCGGTCTGTCGGGCAGCTGCTCGAGACCCGGCCGGAGCGCCTGGTGGAGCGTGCCGTCAAGGGCATGATCCCGAAGAACAAGCTGGGCAACCAGATCGCGGGCAAGCTGAAGGTCTACGCGGGCCCGACGCATCCGCACGCCGCACAGCAGCCCGTTCCGTTCGAGATCAAGCAGGTGGCCCAGTGACCGCTCCCGAGGAATTCAACGAGGACTTCGTCGCCGAGCCCACCGCGGAGGTCGTCGACGAGGAATACACCTACGAGGCCGAGGGCGAGGCCGACTTCACCCCGGCCCCGGTCGTGATCGACCGTCCGGTCCAGACCGTCGGCCGCCGCAAGGAGGCCGTGGTCCGCGTCCGCCTGGTTCCGGGCACCGGCCAGTTCACCCTGAACGGCCGCAGCCTGGAGAACTACTTCCCGAACAAGGTGCACCAGCAGCTGGTCAAGTCCCCGCTGGTCACCGTCGAGCGCACCGAGACCTTCGACGTGCACGCCCGCCTGGTCGGCGGCGGCCCGTCCGGTCAGGCCGGCGCCCTGCGCCTGGCGATCGCCCGCGCGCTGATCGAGGTCACCCCGGAGGATCGTCCCGCCCTGAAGCGGGCCGGCTTCCTGACCCGTGACCCGCGCGCCACCGAGCGCAAGAAGTACGGCCTCAAGAAGGCCCGCAAGGCTCCGCAGTACTCGAAGCGCTGATCTTGCGACGTACGGCCCGCCCTTTCCGGCACCGCGCCGGTGCCGGAAAGGGTACGGTCTTTTCGTCACCTGTACGAGAGCAGGCGCCCGCGCCGAACCATTCGGAATCGTCGGGCGCCTGCTCTCGTGCTGTATCGACCTGTATTGCTATGCGAGGGCGAGGGAATGGGACGTTTGTTCGGAACCGACGGGGTCCGGGGGCTTGCCAACGAATCGCTGAGTCCTGAACTGGCACTGCATGTTTCGGCGGCGGCGGCGCAGGTGCTCAGCCGGGGCAAGAGACGCGCGGTGGCGGTGGTGGGTCGCGACCCGCGAGCCAGCGGGGAGATGCTCGAGGCCGCGGTGACCGCGGGCCTGACCGCCGCCGGGGTGGACGTGCTGTCGGTCGGTGTCCTACCCACGCCCGCCGTCGCCTATCTGACCGCCGCCTACGACGCGTGCCTGGGCGTGATGATCTCCGCCTCGCACAATCCCATGCCCGACAACGGGATCAAGATCTTCGCCGCGGGCGGGCACAAGCTCGACGACGCGATCGAGGACCGCATCGAGGAACTGGTGCGCGAGCGCGGCTTCAGCCGTCCGACCGGCGCGGGGATCGGGCGGGTGCTGAGCCTGTCCGGTGTGGACGGTCATGTCGACGCGCACTACAGCCTGGCCGGGACCCACGAGCGCTACGTCGAACATCTGGTGGAGGCGACCGGGTGCGATCTGAGCGGGCTGACCGTCGTCGTCGACTGCGCACACGGCGCGGCCTCGGACGTCGGGCCCGCGGCCTATCGCGAGGCGGGCGCCCGCGTGATCGCCATCAATGCCGAGCCGAACGGGCTGAACATCAACGAGCGGTGCGGATCCACGCATCTGGACCAGGTGCAGCACGCGGTGCGCGAACACGGCGCCGATCTGGGCCTGGCCCACGACGGCGACGCCGACCGCTGCCTGGCCGTGGACGCCACCGGCGCGGTGGTGGACGGCGACGCGATCATGGCGATCCTCGCGCTGGCGATGCACGAGGCCGGTGAGCTGGTCCAGGACACCCTGGTGGCCACCGTGATGAGCAATCTCGGCCTGCACATCGCCCTGCGCGAGGCGGGAATCACCGTGCGCACCACGGCCGTCGGCGACCGCTACGTCCTCGAGGAACTGCGCCGCGGCGGCTTCAGCCTGGGCGGCGAACAATCCGGGCACGTGGTCTTCCCGCGCCACGGCACCACCGGCGACGGGGTGCTCACCGGGCTCAAGCTCATGGCCCGCATGGCCCAGACCGGCCGCAGCCTGGGCGATTTGGCGAGCGTGCTGCGGACCGTGCCACAGGTGCTGGTCAACGTCCCGGTGACCGATAAATCCGCCGTGGCCGCCGCGCCGGAGATCCGCGATGCCGTGGCCGAGGCCGAGCGTGTGCTCGGCGAGACCGGCCGGGTCCTGCTCCGCCCCAGTGGCACCGAACAATTGGTGCGGGTCATGGTCGAGGCCACCGATCCGGATCGCGCCCGCGCCCTGGCCGACGATCTGGCCAAGCGGGTCGCCTCCCTGTAACCCCCGTAGCGGAATTTCGCTGGTCGTAGGTAACACTGTGGTGCATCGGGGCGCGCCCCGGCGTACCGCGAAGTATGGTGGACGCTGAATCATGATGCGACAGCGAAAGCTTGGGTTTCCGTGAGGGGGAACAGTGAACACGCTGAAGCTCGATCCGGTGGCGATGGCCGCCTACACCGCCATCGCGGACACCGTCTCGGAGCAATTGGCCGCGGCGGCCGCGGTCGCGGCCGGAGCGGTGAATCCCGGGCAGCTCTCGGCCGATCTCGGGCTGGTCGGCTCGGAATTCGCGGCCCGGTTCACCGCGGCGGTTTCCGAACACGCCCAGGCGCTCTCGACGGCGAGCCGGTTGGTCGCCACCTACGGGCAGGTGCTGCGCGATCACAACGTCGCTTCGCAGGGTATCGATTCCGGTTCGGCCGCGGCGGTCACCCGCGCGGGCGAGGGTGAGGTGAGCGTATGAGGCGCGCAACGGCCCTGAAAGGCCGCCCCGCGGAAGAGGCTTCGGCCCCGATCGATCCGAATGTCGATCCGCCGATCGTCGCCACCCTGGTCCGCCCGCTGCTGCACCTGCGGGCCTCGCTCGGTACCGGCCGGGCCGCCCCGAACGACACCATCGCCGCGGCGCTGTCCAATTCCTCGGCGCGGGCCGCCGATACCGAGGCCCCGCACCGGCAGGGCGTGCACGCGCTGGAGTCCACCTGGACCGGCACCGGCGCCGACGCCGCGGTGCCCGCGCTGCGCACCACCCAGACCCAGATCGGCGACATCTCCGATCGCGGCCCGGCCTATCTGTCGGTGCTGTCGGAGGCGCATGCGACCAGCTCGCGCGCCGCGCGGCAGGTCGATCGGATCATCGCCGACTTCCGCAGTGACGCCCGCGCGATCCTGGGCAACGCCACCGCCGCACCCGATACCGATGCCGTGATCGCCCGTGCGACGCAGGCGCTGCGCGAGGCCATTTCGACCGTGCAGACCGCTCGGTCGGAGATGGACGGGCATACCCAGCGCCTGTCGGATATGGGCCCGCTGACCGTCACCCGGCCCACCGGATTGTCCGACGACGACTGGTCCTCGACGCCGACCGACTATTCCGACTATTCCGGCGACACCTACTCCTCCGACGCGCCGCTGTCCGGCGTCGCCCCCACGGATCGGCCGATGGATCCGGCCCAGGCCGCCCAGCTGCAGCTGCAGCGCCAGCTGATCCAGGCCGGTGTGCAGGTCGGCACGGCAGCGATCAATGCCGGTGTGGATATCGGCACCCACCTGATCGACAAGATCGCCGAGGTCGGCATGCATGCGATGGACACCGTCGCGGCATCGGTCGACAAGGTGGTGGAAACCGCTGTGCCCGAGCTCATCCGCCCGGGTTCGACCAGCACCGGGGACGGCACCGCGGGATCGAAGATCTTCGACTTCGGCGGCGGGACCACGACCCAGCCATCCGGGCCGTCGACCCCGTCCGCGCCCGGCGTGGTGATTCCGCCCGCGCCCAATTCGATCATCCCGCCCGCCCCGAACGCCGCACCCGGTCCGCCCGGAGGGCCGAAACCCACGCTCCCGGAATCCGCTCCGGCCGCGCCCCCGCCCGTGGCCGCCAATCCGCCTGCCCCCGCGCCGAATCCGGCCCCGCCCGCGCCGGTCGGCCCGCCGAAGCCCCCGGAGCCCGGGCAGCCCGGTGTCACCGGCGGCCTGGCCATGCCACCGGCGCAGCCACCGAACACCGACCAGGAGCACAAGCCCCGCGACGGCCAGCTCGGTGTGACCGTGCCCGCGATGGCCGTCGAGGACACGGTTCCGGCCGCCGTCATCGGCGACTTCGGCGATGACACGATCTGATTCGGACGATCCGCGCCAGGGGCAGGGCAATCCGTTCGACCTGGGGCTGCCGATGCTGCGCACCCCCACCCGCAAGGCCAAGCGCCGCCGTTCCGGGCGGCGCGCACCGCGGCGACGGGCCGAGCCGAGCGGCGTTGTGCCCGAACCGCTTCCGGTCGACGACGATTCGGCCTATGAGCAGGACGACTGGGAGCGGTGGCTGGACCCGAATCCGGGGCCACGCTACGCCGCGCTGCCGGGGGCCGGGGGTGTCGGACCGAATGCGGCGCTGGGCCGGGAGGCCGGGCCGTCGGACGATGCGGATGCCGGACTGTCGAGTGCGGCGGGGGACGGGTCGACCCGTGCCGCGCGGCCGCGCACCCGCGCCATCCCCGACGATCTGGTCGACAAGTCCGCGTTGGTGCCGACCCTCATCGATCGATCCGGCGGCAATCCCGGTCCGCGATTACGGCATCCGCGTCGCCCGCGCGAGGACAACCGCCGCCGCGACAAGCTGGTGGCCGCGCTGATCATGATCGGCCTGGGCGTCGTGGTGGTGGCGGTGGTGCTGACCGTCATCCACACCGGCAAGCGCGCGACCCCCGCCACCGCGACCGTATCCGCACCCGGGCGCGCGTCGACCACCCTGACCACGCCCGCGCCGACCACCGCAACCGCCCCGGCCGGTGCGGTGGCGGCCGATGGCTGCGAGCAGCGGCGCAGCGCCGATGTGGTTTCCGGCACCGATCCGGGCGGCACCGGCAACGGTCCCGATACCATCCTGGCCTTCGAACGCGCCTACTATGTGCAGCGCTCCGGCTTCGCCGCCCGCGCGGTCGTCGCCGACGACGCGAAGGTGCCCACGGCCGAGCAGATTCAGCGCGGTATCAACCAGGTCCCGGTCGGCACCCGCTACTGCGTGCAGATCACCCGTTCCGCCGAGGAGGGGCAGTGGGCGGTGCGGCTCACCCAGCAGAAGCCGAACGAGCCGCCGCACACCTTCACCCAGATCATCACCACCCGCACGGTCGCCAACCGCACGCTGATCACGGCCATCACCGAGGGCTGACCCTACCCTTCCTCGAACAACCGCCCCCGCTCGACGCGCCAGCGGCGGGTGGCGCGCACCGTGTCCAGCATGCGCCGATCGTGGGTGACCAGCAGCAGTGTGCCGGAGAAGGATTCGACGGCCTGCTCGAGCTGCTCGATGGCCGGGAGGTCCAGATGGTTGGTGGGTTCGTCGAGGACGAGCAGATTGACCCCGCGGGCCTGCAGCAGCGCCAGTGCCGCCCGGGTTCGCTCCCCGGGGGACAGCGTGTCGTTGGCGCGCAGCACCTGCGGCCCGCGCAGGCCGAATTTGGCGAGCAGGGTGCGCACCTCGGCCTCGGGCCAGTCCGGAACCTGTGCGCCGAAGGTATCCGCGAGCGAGGCGGCCCCGCGAAACAGCCCGCGCGCCTGATCCACCTCGCCCACCGCCACCCCGGAGCCGAGGGTCGCGGTCCCGCCGTCCGGTTCGATCCGGCCCAGCAGCAGCGCCAGCAGCGTGGATTTTCCCGAGCCGTTCGCCCCGGTCACCACGATCCGATCGCCCCAATCCACCTGCGCCGTCACCGGTCCCAGAGTGAAGTCGCCGCGGCGGACGGTCGCACCGGCGAGGCTGGCGACCACCGTGCCGCTGCGCGGGGCGGCCGCGATGGTCATCCGCAGCTCCCACTCCTTGCGCGGCTCCTCCACCTCGTCGAGCCGCTCGATGCGCCGCTGGGTCTGGCGCACCTTCGACGCCTGCTTCTCGGTGGACTCCGCCCGCGTCTTGCGACCGGCCTTGTCGGAGTCCAGCTTTCGCGGATCGCGGGCCTTGCGCCGCGCCGTGCGCACGCCGTGTTCGAGCCAGTTGCGCTGCATGGTCATGCGGTTCTCGAGCGCGGCCCTGGTGTCGGCGTACTCCTCGTAGGCCTCGCGGGCGTGCCGCCGCGCGATCTCCCGCTCCACCAGGTAGGACTCGTAGCCGCCGTCGTAGATGCCGACGCGCTGCTGGGCCAGATCGAGTTCGACGATCCGATTCACCGTGCGCGCCAGGAACTCCCGGTCGTGGCTGATGATCATCAGCGGCGCCCGCACCCCGGCGACGAACCGTTCGAGCCGGGCCAGCCCGTCCAGATCCAGATCGTTGGTGGGCTCGTCGAGCAGCAGAATGTCGAAGCGCGACAACAGCACCGACGCCAGACCGGCGCGCGCGGCCTGACCGCCGGACAGGCCGGTCATCGGGGTGTCCAGACCGTTCGGCAGGCTCGCGATCAGGCCCAGTTCGGCGGCCACCTCCTGGGCCCGCTGCTCCAGATCCGCCCCGCCCAGCGCCAGCCAGCGCTCCAGCGCGGGAGAGTACTCGTCGTCGCCGCCCTCGGCGAGGCGCTCGGCCGCGGCGTCCATGACCCGCTGCGCCGCGGCCACTCCCGTGCGCCGCACCAGGAACCGCGCGACCGTCTCGCCCGCGATCCGCTCGGGTTCCTGCGTCAGATGGCCGACGGTCGCATCGGGCGGGCTGAGGGCGATCTCCCCGGTCGGCGGATTCTGCTCGGCCAGCATGCGCAGCAGCGTCGACTTGCCCGCGCCGTTCACCCCGACCAGCCCGATCACATCGCCGGGCGCGAGCACGAGATCGAGGTCGGCGAACAGGGTGCGCTCGCCGTGCCCGGCAGACAGCCCGCGTGCGTGCAGAGTGGTCACCCCGACAGTGTGCCGGTTTCGGGGTGGCACCCTGAGTTCGGGCCGTGGGAAATCAGGGTGATGATCGGTCCCGTGCCCGATGCGGCCGAGGGTGATCGTCGCGCACAGTGGAGCGGTAGGGATCAACAGAAGGAGAAACCGATGACCGTCCCCACCCGCCGCTTCACCCGCTCGCAGCAGAACAAGTGGATCGCGGGCGTCTGCGGTGGCATCGCCCAGTACTTCGGCTGGAACGCTAATGTGGTGCGGCTACTGTTCGTGCTGTCGTGCCTGCTGCCCGGCCCGCAGTTCATCGTCTATCTGGTGCTGTGGCTGGTCATGCCCAAGTACTGAATGTGATGTAGCTCGCAGCCGAGCCGGTTGTCCACAGCTGCGGGGAACACGGGTGTGCGCGCCCCCGCGAAGATGGAAGGATGGAGCGACATCCCGACGCGCGTCTTTCGAGGAGCCGCACATGATCTCATCAGGCGACCTGCCGGGCCTCGACCTTCCGGATGTCGACGCCCACTCCGATCTGGGCCACCTCGGCTCCGTGGAATTGGACAACCCGACCCAGGACATCACCGGCGACGGCATCGCGGACAGCGTGACCGTGCACGGCGCCCATGCCCTGGAGGTGTGGACCGATATGGACCGCGACGGCACGGCCGACCACGTCTCGATCGTCGAGGAGGACGGCGACTACGCGTCCTGGGAGTTCCGCCACAATCCCGACGGCACCACCGAGTGGGTGCGCACGGATCAGGGACGGATCGGCGAGTAGTCCCGCAGTGGAACCGGGTCCGGTTCCGCCGCGTCCAATAGAGACGGGACCGGGCATGAGGGAGGGGAGTGCGTAGATGGCCGACACCGAGGCGTCCGCGGATGTGCTCGTCGATCGGCAGGCGCTGGTCACCGTGGCCGGTGCGCTGAAGACGTCAGCCGCCACGATCGGCGCCCACGCGAAACAGGTGCAGCCCGGGGCCTTCGCCGCCGCCCAGGCCGGACGGGGGTACGCGGAGCAGGGCAGCGGGATTCATGGCGGGCTGGTCCGCCTCGAGTCCTGGCTGCTGCAGTGGCGTGAGGCGTCCGAGGCGCTGGCCGACGCCCTGGGCAGCAGCGTCGTGGTCCTCGGCGAGACCGATGCCGAGGCGGCCCGGAAGACCGCGAGCGCGTAATGGGCGCCGACACGGATCTCGCGAGATCGGGTGACGTCGACCGGATTCTGGATCACGGGACGCCCGGCCTGCGCTATTTCGAGCTGTATCTGCCGCTGCTGCAGGAGGCGATGCCGGGCGACGGGCCCGGCTATCTCGAGCTGTGCGCCCGCTACGACATGCAGCGGGGCATGAACCTCACCGCGCTGGGCACCGTGGCCGATGCGCTGCGACGGGCGCTCGCGACGGCCGACGCCGAGTGGGAGCTGCAGAACGCGCAGGCCCGGACGCTGCCGTCGATCTGGCACGGCGCGGCCGCGGCGGCCGCCACCGATCTGATGCGTGGACTGCTCGTGCGCGTGAACGAGGACCGGGTGGCCTCCCGAACTGCCCTGGCCGCCTTGGACGCCGCGCTACCCGCGCTGAAACTGATCATCGCCGGGAAGGCGAATGCCGTGCGGGCCATCTGGGATCGGACCGCGGGCACGATCGACGGTAAGCATGCCGGACAGGTCCACGACATCGTCCGGGCCGCCGCGACCTATGCCGCCGACGGTGGGGCAGCGCGGCCCTCCGACGGCGATCACCGGATCGACCGGGTCGCGGCGCTGTTCCCCGGGGTCGCCCGCGACGCCCTGCCGAAGAGCTGTTTCGACTGGGTACACGGACCGTTCCGGACCGATGTGACCGAGAAGGTCGGCGTCTTCGAGCGAGCCTGCGCCAGTTGCCATTTCGGGGTCGAGGGCCTGTACAAGGTGATCATCGATGCCCTCGCCCAGGTCAGCGACGAGCCGTATCCGAAGGCGGGGACGCGGGGGGATTCCAGCCGTCGCACCGGTCACGCCCCGCCGGCCAGGGCTGGGGAACAATCCGATTCGCTGTTCGAGAACACGGGTCCGCAGGCCGGGTCGGCATTGTCGGGCCTGGTTCAGCAGAGCGTCGCGGGGATGATCCAGCAGGGCGTTCCGGACGTGGGTGCTGCGGTGCGGCAGGGAGTCCTGGGCGGGGGCGAGGCGGTGCGGCAGGGTGTTGCTGGCGTGGCCGAGGTGATGCAGCAGGGGGTCCAGGGCGCGGGTCAGGCGGTGCAGCAGGCCATCGCTGGTGTGGCCGGGGCGATTCAGCAGGGCGTTGCTGGTGGTGGTGGTGTGGGGGAGATGATTCAGCAGGGCGTTATGGACGCGGGCGCTGCGGTTCAGCAGGGTGCTGCGGGTGCGGCCGAGGTGATTCGGCAGAGCGCTGGCGGTGCGGGCGAGCTGGTACAGCAAGGTGTTTCGGATATGGGCGAGGCGAGCCGGCCGGGTGGCGTGGGTTCCGCCGAGGTGATTCAGCCGGGTGCCGAGGGGCCGACATCGGCCGGGGCGGGCGCGGAGCGGCAGGGAGTCGACGGGACGCCGCCCAGCGCGGACCGGGCGGGGCTCGGCAATTCCATTGGGACGCTCCGGCACCATCTCGACGCCGCGGCGCAGGCGATCCAGCAGGGGGTCGGCGATGCCGCGGAGCGGATCGCGCACCTGGTGCAGCCGGGCGACGGTCTGCGGGCCGAATTCGAGGCCGGGAGAGGACGTTTGGCGGTCGAGACCGAAGCCGACGGCGGGGTGCGGTTGGCGGTGTCGGAGGACGGCGGGGAGACGCGGGCCTACAGTCTGCGGCTCGGCGAGTACGCCATACCGGTCGTCGCCGAGGAGCAGACACCGGCCGAGCCCGCGGCCGAATCGAGCGGTGAGGCGCACTCCGATCCGCCGCAGCCGGGCGTAGCGCCCGTCGAGGCGCCCGAACCGCAGGCCGATACCGACACACCCCCGGCTCCGGCGGAGCCGCCTCGGAATATCGAAGGCGCCCCGGCGAATACGCCCGACAAGCTCGAGCTCACGCCGCAACACGAGCCCGAACGCGGCAACGAGCCCGATCCACCCCCCGACATCGGCGCCCGGCTGGCGGAGGCGGGTCCCCTGTGAGCGACGGAAGGCGATAGCGACGCATGGACTACGCCGCCGAGATCGAGCGCATTCTGGCGGAGGGCCGCCGCCGCAACGCCCTGCTGCTGGACGAGATCGACGAGGTGAACCGGCAGACCGCCGAGCAGTGCCGCCGCCTCACCGCGCAGTGGGAGGCCGAGGCCGCCGAACAGGCCCGCACCGACCAGGCGGCCCGCGATCGGATCGAGGACCTCGCCCGAATGGCCGCCGCCCGCGCGGCCGAGCGCCCCGCCACCTGGGCCGACGACGAGGACGACGAGTACTACCGCCGGAAGAGCTGGCTGGTCTGAGGCTTTCGATCACCGCGACCGCAACCCTCCTCGCCGCGCCGCCCCGCTCCTACCGTCAGCGAGATGACGACAGAAGTGGGCACCCCGCTCAACGACATCACCGCGGCGACGGCGCGGGCGGTCGCACAGGATCCGGCCGCGGCCGCGGTCGTATTCCGCGCATCCGGCCGACCGGAGGGGACGGTCGCAACCCTGGTCACCGCCGGTCACCACACCGTGCGGGTGGACGAGCCGCCGAATCTGGGCGGGGCGGACACCGCCGCGAATCCGGTCGAGGTGTACCTCGCCGCGTTGATCGCCTGCCACACCGTGACCTATCGGTTCTGGGCGCAGCGGCTCGGCATCGTCGTCGCGGATTTGGCGATCGAGGCCGAGGGGGATCTGGACGTGCGCGGCTTCTTCGGACTCGACGACGCGGTGCGGCCGGGCTTGCAGGCCGTGCGGGTGACCGTGCGGATCGACGGGCCGGAACCGGCCGAACGGTATGCCGAGCTGCATCGCGCGGTCGAAAGCCACTGCCCGGTCTTGGATCTCACCGCCGCGCCGACACCTGTCGAATCCCGCCTGATCACCGGGGCCGCCGCGGGATGATCCTGCCGGTACCCTGCCCTGGGTGAACGTTGCCCCGCCCCGCTCGGCGCTCGTCGAGTGGTTGCTCCGACCCCCGCGACCGATCACTACCACAACGGTTTTCCTGATCACGGCCGCGACCGGCATCGCGCAACTGATCCATCCGGCGCTGTTCGACCGATTCTGTCGCGCCCCGGACCGGGTGGCCGCCGGGGAATGGTGGCGGCTCGGCACGGCGATGTTCTTCCAGGACGGCTGGACCGCGGGCCTGCTGTTCAATCTGGTGATCCTGCTGGTATTCGGCGCGATCGCCGAGCGCGTCCTCGGCCGCTGGCGCTGGGTGCTGCTGTATTTCGGCTGCGGGCTGTTCGGTCAGGTGGTGAGCTACCTGTGGCTGCGTTCCACCGGCGCGGGCAATTCGATGTGCGTCGCCGGGCTGGTCGGTGCGCTCACGATCGCCGCGCTGCGCGCCCCGGACCGGTTCGGTCCCCGCCGCCCGGCTCGGCCGATCCTCTACGCGGTCCCGGCCCTGGCCGTGTTCGGCGCGATCTTCCACGACAATCACGGTCTACCGGTCTTACTCGGTATGGCCGTGGGATATCCGCTGCTGCCACGGGATCGGCCCGAGCCCCGGACATGAGGGCCTGGTGGCGGGCCGCGCCGCGATGAATACTCGGGGCACGCCCATGCGGAGGTAGGTTCACGTCATGCCCAGCAGCGCGAGGTATTCGGCGGTGGGTTTTGCCGCGATCGCGGTCCTGGCGGCCGCATGCACCGGGAACGAGAGCCCCCCGAACGGCGCGACATCGGCCACCGTGGAGGTCTCGCCCGCCGCGCCCAGGTCGGCGGCATCGATGCCGTCCGCCGTCGATCTCCCCGTCAATCCCTGTGCGACCGGCCAGCTTTCGGTGGTCCAGCAGGATCAGGGCGTGGGTGCGGGCCAGTACCACGCCACCCTCGTCTTCACCAACACCTCCGCCACGGCCTGCACCCTCACGGGCTATCCCGGGGTCTCCTACGTCACCGCATCCGGCGAGCAATCCGGTAACGCCGCCACGCGCGCCCCCGGCCAGATCGTCACCGTCACCCTCGACCCAGGTACCAAGGCCGCCGCACGCCTGCACGACACCAACGGCATGGGCGGCTTCGAGCCGCAGCAGTGTCAACTCAGCCCAGCCACGGGGCTGCGCGTCTATCCGCCGGATCAGAAGGACGCCTTGTTCATTCCGTGGCAAACCGAGCACTGCGCGGGCCCGGACATCCACTCGTTCACCATCGGCCCGATCCAGCCGGGCACCGCGCCCCGCTGAGCGGTTACTTCCGCAGCATCTGAACCACGTGCAGCAGTTGCCGTTTCGACGGCGCGTGCGGTTCGGGTTCGTGGGGGGCGTCCGGATCGACTGGTTCGGTGTGCGGGATCACGGCCTCGGGATCGGCGAAGGGCTTGTAGGTCTTGTCGCCGAGGAGCTGGTAGAGCAGGTAGCCGACCAGCAGGCCGCGGGTGGTGCGGTCGGTCCTGGGCTCGTGCTTGCCCGCGCCGAGGGCGGCCAGCGCGCGGCGGCCCTCGACAATGCCGTTGTGCGAGGCCTTGTCGACCGTGCGCAGCACCGCGGGACCACCCCAGGCGGAGGCCAGCGGGAGGGCATTCGAGCCGACCGAGTCGATGTCCTGCGCCCCGGCCACGATGAGCGCGGGGGTCTCGAGGCCGGGGGCGAGCGATTCCGCGGCGGGTGCGGTGGGCGCGGGGAACAGCGCGGCGACCGCGGCGACCTCGCGGCGGGTGGCCGCGATGACGGCCGCGCCCGCGCCCATGCCGTGGCCGGCCAGGGCCAGGCGGTCGGGGTGGACGCTGATCTTGCCCTCGCCCAGGCGGACGCCGGTGCAGATGTCCAGGGTGGTGAGCAGATCGGTCGCCAGATTCAGATGTGACGGAATCGGCCCGCGCTCGGTGTCGGGGGCGGCCGCGACGAAACCCCAGGAGGCGAGGTGTTCCAGCAGCCTGCGGTAGTTGCCGACGCCGGTCAGCCAGCCGTGCCCGAAGGCCACCGCGGGTAGGTTCAGGCCCTGCTCCGGGGTGAACACCACCCCCGGCTGTCCGGCAATGCCCAGGTTGCCGCGCATGACCCGGTGCGGTCCCGGGCTGGACAGGGAGCTCAGGAGCGATTTCACAGACGCCGACACGAACTTGAACTTAACCGATGGCACCGGCGCTTGGCCCGCCCGCTGGCCCGCGGATTCGCGCCACCGGCACGGGCACACCGGTGAACCGGCAAAAGCTTGTCCGATTCGCATGTCCTACGCCTCCCAGTAGGCTGGGGACCCATGTGCGGAATCGTTGGGTACGTCGGTTACCGGGACGCGCTGGGCGTTGTCGTGGACGCGCTGCGCCGCATGGAATACCGCGGCTACGACTCCGCGGGCGTGGCCATCCTCGACGGCGCGGGCTCGATCGCGGTGGAGCGCAAGGCCGGGCGGCTGGCCAATCTGGAGGCCGAACTCGCCGAAACCGGTCTGGCCGCCTTCGCCGGGAGCACCGGTATGGGTCACACCCGCTGGGCCACGCACGGCGCGCCGACCGATCGCAACGCGCATCCGCATCGCGATGCCAGCGGCACGGTGGCGGTGGTGCACAACGGCATCATCGAGAATTTCGCCCCGCTGCGGCGCGAACTCGAGGACGCCGGCGTCGAATTGCGCAGCGACACCGATACCGAGGTGGCGGTGCACCTGGTCGCGCGCGCCTATGCCGCGGGGCCGACCGCGGGCGATTTCGTCGCCAGCGCCCTGGCCGTGCTGCGTCGGCTCGAGGGGGCGTTCACGCTGGTCTTTACGCACGCCGAACATCCGGACATGATCATCGCGGCGCGTCGTTCGACGCCGCTGGTGGTCGGCGTCGGTCAGGGCGAGATGTTCATCGCCTCGGATGTGACGGCGTTCATCGAGCACACCCGCGAGGCCGTGGAGCTGGGGCAGGACCAGGCCGTGGTGATCACCGCCGACGGCTATACGGTCACCGACTTCGACGGCGATTCCGGCGTCACGACCCGGCCGTTCACCATCGACTGGGATCTGGCGGCCGCCGAGAAGGGCGGTCACGACTACTTCATGCTCAAGGAGATCGAGGAGCAACCGGCCGGAGTGGCCGACACGCTGATCGGGCATTTCGCCAATGGCCGGATCGTGCTGGACGAGCAGCGGCTGGCGGATCAGGAGCTGCGCGAATTCGACAAGGTCTTCGTGGTCGCCTGTGGCAGTTCCTATCACGCGGGCCTGCTGGCGAAGTATGCGATCGAGCACTGGACGCGGCTGCCCGTGGAGGTGGAGCTGGCCAGCGAATTCCGGTATCGCGACCCGGTTCTGGACCGGTCGACGCTGGTGGTGGCGATCTCGCAGTCCGGCGAGACCGCCGACACCCTCGAGGCGGTGCGCCACGCCAAGGAGCAGAAGGCGCGCGTGCTGGCCATCTGCAACACCAACGGCGCGCAGATTCCGCGGGAATCCGACGCGGTGCTCTACACCCGCACCGGCCCGGAGATCGGCGTCGCCTCCACCAAGGCGTTCCTCGCCCAGATTACCGCGAATTACCTGGTGGGCCTCGCCCTCGCGCAGGCGCGCGGCACCAAGTATCCGGACGAGGTGGCGCGCGAATACGCCGAGCTGGAGGCGATGCCCAAGCTGGTGGAGCGGGTGCTCGACGCCGCGCCGCGGGTGCGGGAGATCGCGCGGCAGTTCGCCCAGCAGTCCACGGTGCTGTTCCTGGGCCGCCACGTCGGTTACCCGGTCGCGCTGGAGGGCGCGCTCAAGCTCAAGGAACTGGCCTACATGCACGCCGAGGGCTTCGCCGCGGGCGAGCTCAAGCACGGCCCGATCGCCCTGATCGAAGAGGGCCTCCCGGTGATCGTGGTGATGCCCTCCCCGAAGGGCCGCGCGGTCCTGCACTCCAAGCTGCTCAGTAACATTCGCGAAATCCAGGCCCGCGGCGCCCGCACGATCGTCATCGCGGAGGAGGGCGACGACACGGTCCGCCCCTTCGCCGACCACCTCATCGAAATCCCCGCCGCCCCCACCCTGTACCAGCCCCTCCTGTCCACGGTCCCGCTACAGATCTTCGCCGCCGAGGTAGCCCAGTCCCGCGGCTACGACATAGACAAGCCCCGCAACCTCGCCAAGTCCGTCACCGTCGAGTAACCCGACCCCCGCCGCGCCTCGCACCATTTACGGGCGGCCGGAGCGGGTGCACAGTGCGAGAAGGGTTGCGGCTGCCTGGCCATCGGCCTGTCGCACCCTTTCCCGCGCTTCGCACCGTTTGCGGGCGGCCGTAGCGGGTGCGAAGTGCCAAAGAGAGTGCGGCTGCGCGGGCCACCCCGCCCGCGTCGCACCCTTTCCCGCGCTTCGCACCGTTTGCGGGCGGCTGTAGTGGGTGCGAAGTGCGAGAAGGGGTGCGGCGGTGGTGGGCTCAGCTGCCCGCGGCCACGAGGTCTTCGGTGGGTGCGGCGGCTCGGTCGCGGCGCTCCAGCGCGCCGGACAGGACGGCCAGGCCGACGGCGCTGCCGGACAGTGCGACGCCCACCCAGTTGGACGCGGTGTAGTCGAAGCCCGCGTCGATGACCAGGCCGCCGAGCCAGGCCGCCAGCGCGTTGCCCAGGTTGAACGCGCCGATATTGAGGGCCGAGGCCAGGGTGGGGGCGCTGGCGGCGTAGTCCAGGACGCGCTTCTGCAGCGGCGGGACGGTGGCGAAACCCGTTGCACCGATGAGCACCACGGTGATCGCGGCCGCGAACCTGTTGTGCGCGGTGACGGTGAACAGCGCCAGCACCACCGCGAGCGAGGTCAGCGTGAGGTAGAGCATGGGCATCAGATGCCGGTCGGCGTAGCGGCCGCCGATCAGATTGCCGACCAGGAAACCGCCGCCGAACAGCGCCATGATCCAGGTGACCGAGCTGTCCGCGAACCCGGCGACCTCGGTCATCATCGGCGCCAGATAGGTCAGCGCCGCGAAGACCCCGCCGAAGCCCAGCACCGTCATCGCCATCGCGAGCAGGACCTGCGGATTGCGCAACACGGCCAGCTCGTGCCGCAGCCGGGCGCCGGGCTGGGCGGGCTGATGCGGAACCAGCGCGGACACCCCGGCGAATGCGGCCACGCCGACCCCCGCCACCAGCGCGAACGCCAGCCGCCAGCCGAAATGCTGGCCCAGCAGCGTACTCAGCGGCACCCCGGCCACCGCCGACAGCGTCAGACCGGTGAACATCATCGCGATCGCGCCCGCGCGCCGATCGGCGGCGACCAGGCTTCCGGCGACGATCGATCCGATCCCGAAGAACGCCCCATGCGCCAGCGACGCCACGATGCGACCGGTCAGCATCACACCGAAGTTCCCAGCGATCGCCGAGAGCAGATTGCCCCCGATGAGCAGCGACAGGCTCAGCAGCAACATGCGCTTGCGGGAGACCCGCGTGCCCAGTCCGGCCATCACCGGCGCACCGGCGAGTACGCCGAGGGCATATCCGCTGACCAGCCAGCCCGCGGTGGGGATCGAGACGCCGAAGCCGTCCGCGATTCCGGGTAGCAGGCCGACCACGATGAATTCGGTCGTGCCGATGGCGAACGCCCCAACCGTGAGGGCGAGCAGTGCGAGCGGCATGGATGAAGCCTCCACATAGCATTGCGTACGAGTATTACGAGCGCCAACAATAATTGCATGCGCTCTATAGTTGCAAGCGCGCGCTATTTCGTAAGCTAGGTATTCTGGAGGTCGCACCCCACGCAGGAGGAACAGATGACCGCGGATGCCTCGCTCACCGGTCTCGCCGACGGCTGGTACGCCCTGTCGGTGCTGCACGATCGGATCGAATCGCGCATCGAGCGCGCCCTACAGAGCGGTCACGGCCTCAGCGTGCGCGAATTCTCGCTGCTGGTGGTGCTGAGTCGGCAGCACGACGGGCCCGGCGGCCATCTACGAATGAATCAGGTCGCCGAGTCGGTCGCGCTGAGCCAGAGCGCCACCACCCGCCTGGTCACCCGCCTGGAGGATCGCGGCCTGCTGCAGCGCTACCTGTGCCCCGACGATCGCCGCGGCATCTACACCGACGTCACACCCGCGGGCCTGGCCCTGCTCGACCAGGCCCGCCCGACTCATGACGAGGCCCTGGCAGCCGAACTGCGTCAAGCCGCCGCCGATCCCGAACTGGCCCCCCTGGTTTCGGCCGTCGAGGCACTGAACACCGCATCCGCCCGCAAGGCGCACTCACCCGCCTGAGCTGCTACCGCACGGTGATCGAGCCGCGCATCTCCGGATGCAACGGGCACAGATACCGGTAATTACCCGGCACGGTAAAGGTGTGACTCCACTCCCCCCTAGTGAAGATGGGACTGTTGATCCCCATCGCCGCATCCCCGATCCCCTGCACCTGATGCGGCACCTTGTCGGAGAACTTCCAGGTCACAGTGTCCCCCACCCGGATGCTCAACACCCCCGGAGTGAACTTCATATCGCTCACCTCGACGGTCACCGTCGCGGGCTGCACAACGGTCGGACTCGCCTCGACCGATGTGGCCGTCGCGGTGGTCACCGATGGCCCGGAAGCGGTTGTCGCCGAACCACATCCACCGATCACCCCCGCCGCGGCGATCAGCACCGAAGCAACCCCGATCCGCACGCCGACCCCATGCCCCATAACCCCACCCTATCCCGTCCCGATAACCACCGGTTCGCCCGAGCACCATCGCGGGGCGGTCCGCATGCGGCCTCCGCTGACCGGCGACGTGCTGCCGACCGACCAGCGCGGGTCGCGCCGAGATTATCCCCGGGTGATCGGGAGCGATTTCGAGATGATCCATCCGTGATCGTCCGTCCGGTCTAATTCTTGGCGTGTCACCGGGGTTTCCCCGATCGCACGAGCAGCCGGGACCGATGCCGGGACGATTATCGGAGGATCAGTGGGCGACAACCAGACGGGCATCGTCAAGCTGGAACCGGGGGCCGCGGAGTCGTGTGCTCAGGCGTGTGCGGAGATGGTCGATCAGCTCGGCGCCGTGCAGCGACTGATCGATGCCGTCAAGGTCGAGAAGTTCGGAGGCCTGGCGTCGGGGAATTCGCTCGAGGAGCGATTCAACACCAAAAACCAGCAGCTCTCCGCGATATTGGATGAACACATCGAGCTTGTCACCGACCTCGGTACCAAGATCATCGATGCGGGGAAGATGTACATACAGGCCGATCAGGAGTCCAAGAGCTGGTTCGAACGCCTCGAGAAGATCGAGTTCGTGCCGGATCCGAACCGGAAGCTCGATCCGCCGACCGTGAGCAGCGCCAATTCGTCCGGCAGCGGTAAACCGCAGGTTCCCGCGGACGGTGCGGGAATGGATCCGGGCGGCACATCCCCGGAACCCGCCGACAGCCTCGGATGGGGCACGCTGTACAGCCTCGGTCAGAACATCGATGCCAGTTCGGTGCGTTCGGCCGCAAACACCTGGAAGTTCGCCCGTGAGCAGATCGTGACGTCGGCGCGGACACTCGTCGACAAGGTGAGCGGCGTGACCGCGCAGCAGTGGTGGGGCGTGGGGCCGAAGGCGATCAAGGAGACGGCGCAGCGATACCAATCCGCCGTCGGCAATCTCGCCGACCGGATGAACACCCTGGTTCAGAACGCCGAGTACACCGGCGGCTGGCTGGACAGCACGAAGGCCGGATTGTCGGCGATGCCCGCGACACCTCCGACCGATCAGGCCGAGGCGGATGCGGAGCTGAAGAAGTATCGCGAGATCTATCAGAGCAATTACGAGAACAACTACCCCGCTTCCGACGCGGCATTTCCGGTGTGGCCCAAACCCGAAGGTGTGCTGTCCGACGAGAAGATGACCGTGGACAACAAGTCCGACGGCGACCGCGGCGGCAAGAACGAGCACGGCGGAGGCGGTGAGGAGAACCGCAACGACGATGGTGGCGAGGGGAAGGGCTCCGGCGAGGAGGAAAGCAAGGGCAAGGGCAAGGGTGAGGAAGGCTCGGCCGGCGGCGGCTCCGGCGCGGGTAAGTCCGGAGGCGGGGAATCCGGCGGCAGCGGCTCCGGCAAGAAGGAATCCGGTTCGAAGTCGGGCTCGGAACACGGCAAGTCGAAGACCGATCCGAGATCCGGTGGCCACAGCAGGGTGTCCGATCCCTCGAAGACCCGACCGTCGGACCCGCCCGCTGCGAAAGACCGTGCGGTACAACCGCCGAAGGCGCCGACCAACCGCCCCGATCCCGCGTCCCTGCTCAGCAACATGATCGGCCCACTGGGCAATGCGATCAATCAGGGCGTGCAAGCGGCGGGCCAGCTGGCCCAGGCCGCCATACAGGCGAAAGCCGCCGAAATGGCCGGCGCGCAGGGGCCCGCATCCGGTCCGGGCGCCGGCGATCCGAAGCCGGGTGGCGGAGGGGGTGGACGCGGGGGTGGTTCCGGTGTCGGGCCCGCACCGCTCAGCTCGGACACCACGATGCAATCGAGACTCTTTCCGCGCGCGACGATGTCGGTTCCCGGCGGCGCGAGCCTGCTCGGTGCGCCTAGCACGTGGGGTCCGGGCGCTGGCGTGCCGATGGTTCCCGGTATGGCCGGGGGGCCCGCCGCCGGGCTGCGTGCGCAATCGCAGGCCGATCGGGCGAAGGTCCGCGACGAGCCGTTCCTCGACGAGACCGAGCTCGAACCGACAACCGTCCGGCCGGTGCTCGGCTCATGACGAACACGACCTGGCGGTACACCGATCTGGAGTTCGTGGTGCTGTGGGAGCGCTACTCGGATCTGCCGTTTCCCTCTCCTCTGCTGTACACCAGTCGGTTCTCCCGACAGGACGACTACGAGCGGGAGAAGCGCCGGATCTGGGAACAGCTGTGCGATCGGGTGCCCACGGAGGTGGTCTGGGCGATCGGAACTCTGGGGCGCCCCGATGTGTGCGTGACCGCGCAGGGCTGGTGTGACCAGGACGTGGAGAATCCGGACAAGCACATCCGGATCTCCGCCGCACGATCGGCCGTGGCGGGCTATGTGGTGACCCAGTTGCCGGGCGAAACGCGGTGGCACAGTGGTGGTTACACGATCGCCGAATGCCCGGCCCGGCAACTGGCCGCGACGCTGGTGGCCGCGCTGCCGGAGGTCGCGGCCGGCAGCCGGCCGAATATCCCGATCGTGCAGCCCGGTGGCATCGACCCCTACAAGTTGTTCGACGACTCGCGCGATACCCCCGAGACCCGCAGCAGACGCTTTCTGGAGTTGCCCGCCGCGACCACCGGCCGGATCAGGGTGCGCCAAGGCCGGTCGAAGTTCGGCCAGCGCGGCATCGCCGAACAGGTGTTCAGCTGGCGCGATCTCGCCGACGACGGACGGTACGTGATCGCCGAGGGCGACGATCGGGTGGCCGTCGGCACCGGGCCCCAGCGGCTGATCAGGATACTCGACGAGGCGATCGAGGCGATGGTCACGCGGCTGGAAACCCATTGGGAGACGGGCGAATCGACCGCCGGTGAATGGTCCGTCCCGATGCGTCGGCCGTGGGGGTGACCAGCGGATCTCTCCTGGTTTCGGACCGGTCGGCAATCTCTCCGATCCTGGTGCCCCGACACACCCGGGTGCCGGGAGAAGGGGACATCCGGCGGTAGTCTGCGAGGCGGATGCGTCGTGGTGGAGGAGGCGATGGCTGTGCTCGGGTATTTCACCGCCGACGAGGTGCGGGCGGCGGAGGCGGAGCTGTTCGAGCGGGTGGCGGCGGGGGTGCCGATGCGGCGGGCCGCTCATGGGCTGGCCGATGTGGTGGCGAGGGAACTGCGGGAGCGGACCGGTGGGGTGGCCGGGCGGTCGGTGACGCTGCTGGTCGGGTCGGGGGACAACGGTGGGGACGCGCTGTGGGCCGGTTCGATGCTGCGTCGGCGCGGGGTCGCGGTGTCGGCGGTGCTGCTGTCGCCCGAGCGAGCCCATCGGGCCGGACTGGCGGCGCTGCGGCGCACCGGCGGGCGGGTGCGTGCGGATCTCGGTGCGCCGGATCTGGTGATCGACGGGATCGTCGGCATTTCGGGGCGGGGGCCGCTGCGGCCGCGCGCGGCCGAACTCGTTGCGGGCGTGCGGGTTCCGATCGTCTCCGCGGATCTACCCAGCGGCGTCGATCCCGATACCGGTGCGGTGGACGGGCCCGCCGTGCGCGCCGATGTGACCGTGGCCTTCGGCGCCTACAAGCCGGTGCACGCGCTGGCCGCGCCCTGGTGCGGTCGAATCGAATTGGTACCCATCGGTTTACGACTGCCCGAACCGAATCTCGCTGCGCTGGAACCGGCTTCGATCGGGCGGCAGTGGCCGATTCCCGGCCCGCACGACGACAAGTACACCCAGGGCGTCACCGGCATCTGCGCGGGCAGTGCGACCTACCCGGGCGCGGCGGTGCTGTGTACAGGCGGTGCGGTGGCCGCGACCTCGGGCATGGTCCGTTACGCCGGTGCCGGCGCCGACGAGGTGCTGGCGCACTTCCCGGAAATCATTGCGGCTCAGTCGGTTTCCAAGACCGGACGGGTGCAGGCCTGGGTCTTCGGCCCGGGCGCGGGGACCGACGACGCCGCCCGCGACCGGCTTTCGGAGATTCTGTCCACCGACCTGCCGGTGGTGATCGACGCCGACGGCCTGACCCTGCTGGCCGCCGAGCCGGCCCTGGTCACCGACCGCGCCGCGCCCACCATCCTCACCCCGCACGCCGGTGAATTCGCCCGCCTCACCGGCGCCGAGCCCGGTCCCGATCGAGTAGCGGCGGTACGCCGCCTCGCTGCGGGCTGGCGGGTCACCGTCCTGCTCAAGGGTCGCGCCACCCTGATCGCCGCCCCGGACGGACCCGTCCTGATCAACGAGGCGGGCGGCTCCTGGGCCGCCACCGCCGGTGCGGGCGACGTCCTGTCCGGCATCATCGGCGCCCTCCTCGCCGCGGGCCGCGACCCGTCCTGGTCCGCGGCCGCCGCCGCCCGAGTCCACGCCCTGGCCGCCAACCTCGCGGCCCACGCCCACCCCGGCCCCGGCGCCCCGATCTCGGCCGTCCCCCTGCTCCACCACATCCGCCCGGCCATCCAAACCCTCAGGGCCCTGAGCGAACCCAACTGACCCTGCTGCCGGGCGCGCTGGGCGGAGAGTCGATCCTTACGGCAACGCTAGCGACCTGGAGTTCACTCCAAGCAAGTACTTTCTCGGCCACGCCCGTACCTCCCCACCTGAGACAGGTGGCAGGATCGGTAACCGTGAGTAGTGCCGATCCGCAGGTGGAAACCGTCGTCGATCTGAACGCCATCGCACACAACGTGCGAATTCTGCGCCAGTACGCCGGTGAGGCCGCGGTGATGGCGGTGGTGAAGGCCGACGGCTACAACCACGGCGCCGTGCAGGTCGGCCGGACGGCGCTGGCCGCGGGCGCCAGCGAACTGGGCGTCACCACCATCGACGAGGCGCTGGCACTGCGCGCGGCGGGCATCGACGCACCTATTCTCAGCTGGCTCAACACCTGCGCCAGCGATTACGCCGCCGCGGTGGCCGCCGATATCGAGCTGGGCATCTCCTCCGTCGCCCAACTGCGGACGGTCGAACAGGCCGCCCGCACCCTCGGCCGGACCGCCACGGTGACCCTCAAGGTCGACACCGGCATGAACCGCAACGGCATATCGCCCACCGAATACCCCGAGGTGCTGGCCCTGCTCCGGCAACTGGTCGCCGACGGGGCGGTGCGATTCCGCGCGATGTTCTCCCACCTCGCCTGCGCCGACGAGCCCGGACATCCGTCCATCGACATGCAGCGCGACCGCTTCCTCGACGCCATCGCCACCGCCAAGCAGTACCGCCTGCAACCCGAACTGGTGCATCTGGCCAATTCCCCCGCGACACTGACCCGCCCGGACCTCGCCTTCGATATGGTCCGCCCCGGCATCGCCGTGTACGGGCTGTCGCCCCTGCCTCAGCTCTCCGACTTCGGTCTGCGCCCGGCCATGACCTTCCGCGCCCGGGTGGCCCTGGTGAAGCGGATCGCCGCGGGGGAGGGCGTCTCCTACGGACACCGCTGGATTGCCCCGCGCGACACCACCGTCGCCCTGATCCCGGCCGGATACGCCGACGGCGTGCCCCGCACGCTGACCGGTCGCATCGCGGTGCGCATCGGCGAGCACGACTATCCGAGCGTCGGCACGATCTCGATGGACCAGCTGGTGATCGACCTCGGCGACAATCCGGAGGATGTACGGCAGGGGGATACGGCCGTACTGTTCGGCCCCGACGGCCCGCATCCGCAGCAGTGGGCCGACCTGCTCGGCACGATCAATTACGAGATCGTCTGTATGCCGCGCGGCCGGGTCGTGCGACGCTATGCGAACGATCCGGAGCAAGCGGGATGAGAATGAAAACCGAACGCGCGCAAGCTTTTCGAACCACTGTCCGGCGCGGCGGCCTGGCCACCGCCGGACTGCTGGGCACCATGGCCGGTGCCCACGCGCTGCGCCGGTTGGGCGCGGCCGTGCGCTGGCCGGCGCGCCGGGACGAGCTGCGCGAGGAGGATTTCACCCTGCTCGACCGCGACCGCGCGCATACGGTCGTCGCCGACGACGGTGTGACGCTGGCTGTTCGCGAGTGCTCCGGGGAAAAGGCCGCCGCCACAATGGTTTTCGTGCACGGGTTCTGTAACAGCATGGAGTCGTGGCATTTCCAGCGCCGCGATCTGGAGAAGCTATGGGGCGGCAAGGTCCGGATGCTGTTCTTCGATCAGCGCGGCCACGGCCGATCGGGTATGCCGAGCACCGACAGCTGCACCGTCCCACAGCTGGGCCGGGATCTGGCGGCGGTGGTGCGTGAATGCGCGCCGAGCGGGCCGTTGGTGCTGGTCGGACATTCGATGGGCGGCATGGCGATTCTGGCCGCGGCGGCTCAGTTCCCGACGCTGTTCGCCGAGCGGGTGCGCGGGGTGGCGCTGCTGTCGACCGCCGCCGCCGAGGTCGCCTCCACCGGAGTCGCACAGCTGCTGCGCAACCCGGCACTCGACGGTTTCCGCGCGGCCGTCCTCGCCTCGCCGGCGCTGGCGCAGGCGGGCCGGGTCACCGCACGGGGCATCATCACGCCGCTGCTGCACGTCAGCTCCTTCCACGGCGACGTGAGCCCGACCCTGTCCCGGTTCACCACCGCGATGATCGATCGGACGCCGGTGGCGACGATCGTGAAATTCCTAAAAGCCCTGCAGCTGCACGACGAATCGGCCGCGCTGCCCACCCTCGAACCGCTGCCCGCGCTGGTGCTCGGCGGTGTGCACGATCTGGTGATCCCGTTCCGCAACTCCCTGGCCCTGGCCCGGCAGCTGCCCGAGGCCGATCTGGTTCGCGTCACCGACGCCGCGCACATGGTGCATCTGCAATATCCGGAGCTGGTCAACGCCGCGCTGGATCGCCTGCTGCTCCGCAGCGGCGCCCTCGGCCGCACCCGACGAAAGGCCCTGCATGGCTGAGCAACGACTGTTGCCCACGGTCGAGGACACCGAGGCCCTGGGCCGCGAGCTGGCCGCCGAACTGCGGGCCGGTGATCTGGTGGTTCTCGACGGCCCCCTGGGCGCGGGCAAGACCGCCCTGACCCGTGGCATCGCCGCCGGGCTCGGCGTGCAGGGCCGGGTCAGCTCCCCGACCTTCATCATCGCCCGGCAGCACCGCGCTGGCACCCAACCCGGCGCGGTCGGCATGGTCCACGTCGACGCCTACCGCCTCGGCGGCAATCTCGACGAACTCGACGCCCTCGATCTGGACACCGATCTCGACGAGTCCGTGGTCGTGGTCGAATGGGGCCACGGCGTGGTCGAACATCTCACCGACCGCCACCTGCTGGTCCGGCTCCGGCGCGAGCCGGACTCCGATATCCGCACGGCCACCTGGGAATGGATCGCCCAGCCGATGTGATGCCCGACACGGGGCCGAAGGGGTGGAAATCGCCGAAGGCCCTGCGCATTCGCTCCGGGTGACGGCGCTGCCGTCGGGTAGGTGACCAGCCGGTATCGTAAGGACAATCATGCTTGTACTCGCCATCGACACCGCGACACCTGCCGTTACAGCAGGATTGGTGGAACTGGAGCAGGGCGCCCGCCACACTCTCGCCTCCCGGGTGACCGTGGATGCGCGCGCGCACAACGAGGTCCTCACCCCGCAGGTCCTCGCCTGCCTGGAGACCGCCGGACGCTCCCGGACCGACCTCGATGCGGTCGTCGTCGGCATCGGGCCCGGCCCTTTCACCGGACTGCGGGTCGGGATGGCCACCGCGGCCGCCTTCGGTGACGCGCTGGGCCTGCCCGTGCACGGGGTGTGCAGCCTGGACGCCATCGCCGCCGACGCCTGGCGTGAGATCGCGGACGATTCGGCCGAACTGCTGGTAGTCACCGATGCCCGCCGCCGCGAGGTGTACTGGGCCCGCTACCGCGGCACCGGCCGTATCGACGGTCCCGGTGTGTGCAAGCCGAACGACCTGGATGCCGGTGAGGCCACGGTGATCGCCGGATCCGCCTCGCACGTCGATCTTTTCGATCTGCCCGTGCTGCCGGTGGAGACGCCCTCCCCGGCGGGCCTGGTCGCCTGCGCGGCCGCCGACCTGCGGGCGGGGATCGCCCCCGCGCCGCTCGAACCGCTGTATCTGCGCCGCCCCGACGCGGTCGAACGCAGCTACCAGGCGGTGCGATGAGCGAGCAGACCCGGCCGAGCGTCCTCATCGAACCGATGGGGTCGGCCGATATCGAGCGTTGCGTGGAACTCGAGAAGATCCTGTTCCCCGAGGATGATCCGTGGTCGGAGGTGGCCTTCGCCTCCGAGCTGTCCGGTGCGCACAACCGCTATCTGGTCGCGCGCGACGCGTCCGGCCGCATGCTCGGCTATGCCGGAATCGCCCTGCTGGGCAGCCCGGAACATCCCGAGGCCGAGGTGCACACCATCGGCGTCGACCCGCGCTGCCATCGCTCCGGCGTCGGCACGCTGCTGCTGCGCGCGCTGCTGGCCGAGGCCGGGCGGCGCGGCGGACCGGTGTTCCTGGAGGTGCGCACCGACAATGCCCCGGCCATCGCGCTGTACCAGAAGCACGGCTTCCACATCATCGGTCTGCGCAAGAGCTACTACCAGCCCAGCGGCGCCGACGCGTTCACCATGCGCCGCCCCGCGATGAGCGGATTCCCGCGACCCGAGGCGGGCGTCGGGCAGGATACCGAGGTGCTGTCATGATCGTGCTGGGCATCGAGAGTTCGTGCGACGAAACGGGTGTCGGCATCGTGCGCTGGCCCGGCGACGGCACCTGCGAACTGCTCGCCGACGAGGTCGCCTCGAGCGTGGATCAGCATGCGCGCTTCGGCGGTGTGGTGCCGGAGATCGCCTCGCGCGCCCATCTGGAGGCGATCGTGCCCGCGATGCGGCGCGCGCTGGCGGCGGCGGGCGTCGCCAAGCCCGATGCGGTGGCCGTGACCATCGGACCCGGGCTCGCGGGCGCCCTGCTGGTCGGCGTCGCCGCCGCGAAAGCCTATGCGGCGGCGTGGGATGTCCCGCTGTACGCGCTCAACCACCTGGGCGGCCACGTCGCCGTCGACGCCCTCGAGCACGGCCCGATGCCGCCGTGTGTGGCGCTGCTGGTCTCCGGTGGCCACACCCATCTGCTGCACGTCAGCGATCTGGCCGAGCCCATCGTCGAACTGGGCAGCACCGTCGACGACGCGGCCGGTGAGGCGTTCGACAAGGTGGCGCGCCTGCTCGATCTCGGTTTCCCCGGCGGACCGGCGCTGGATGCCGCCGCGGCGCACGGCGATCCGCAGGCCATCGCCTTCCCGCGCGGTATGACCGGCCCGCGCGATCCACGCTACGACTTCTCCTTCTCGGGCCTGAAGACCGCGGTCGCGCGCTACGTGGAGGGCATCCGGCGCGAGGGCCGCGAGCTGCCGATCCCGGATATCGCGGCCTCGTTCCAGGAGGCGGTCGCCGATGTGCTCACCCTGAAGGCGATTCGCGCCGCCCAGGACGTCGGCGTCGACACCCTGGTGCTCGGCGGCGGCGCCACGGCCAACTCCCGTATCCGCTCGCTGGCCGAACAGCGTTGCGCCGAAGCGGGTCTCACCCTGCGCGTCCCCAAGCCCCGCCTGTGTACCGACAACGGCGTCATGATCGCCACCCTCGGCGCCCATGTGATCGCGGGCGGCGCCAAGCCCTCCCCCCTGACCGTCGCCACCGATCCGGGCCTGCCGGTCTCGACCAGTCAGATCCGCTGAGCCGCAAGGTATTCGGTCCCGCCTTGCCTGTCGACCCGGCAGGCCACGATCCTGCACTGCCTCTGCAGCCGGCACGCCGATGACCGTGTGCGCCAGCGTCATCTCCACGCGAATCTGCGGGCCATCGCTGCGTGGGTGGTGCCGTTCGTGGTCCAGCTCGTCGGCGAATGGGTGGTCGACATCGTCATCGACATCCCACGTGGGCCGAGCGATGTGGTGACCGCCGGGACCGCGCACCACGAGGTCTACGGGCGGTTCGCCGCCACCAACGCGGAGTTCGTCGAGCGGACCGGCCAGCGCGTCACCAGCTACTGGTATTGCTACTACCGCAACCGCTTTTCACGTCCCGACTATCCGGGCCGCATTGTGCTGGACGAGCTCGACGAGGCCGCGGCGGCCTATCGGCGCGCTCTCGACGAGCGCATCCGCGCCTACCGCAGGGGATGGCTCAGTCGGTGGGGCGGATCGGGTTCGAGCCGGACGAGCCCGAATTCGAGCGCGGGACGGTGGCGCCCGGATTCTGGGCGGTGGTGCCGATCAGGGGGCCGAGCAGGCGGGGGAGGTCGGGGAGCGGGATCTGGGGGAGGTCCGGATCCGGGCGCAGGGGCGGGCCGACCGGGGTCTGCGAGCGGGCGGGGCCGGTCGTCGGTGGCTGGTTGTTCGCTGACGGGGGTGTAGTGCCGTCCGTTCCGCCCTGTCGGGCCGGGGTGGTCGCGGGACCGCCCGGGGTGGGGGTGGGAGCGGGGGACGTGCCCACCTGCGCGGTATCGGTGGTTCCGGCGGGGCTGACGTCGTGATTGGCGGTGGGGACCAATTCCTTGACGCCGTAACCGACGACCAGGCCCACCACCACGACCGCACCGGCGAGAGTGCCGACCAGCTTGGTGAAGGTACTCGGCGAACCCTCGCTGCCGAGACCGATCGCCGGGAAGGGCGAGGGCTGTGCCGAATCCGCGATGAGCGCCGCACCCTTCGCGATCGCCGCCTCCGGTTCGGGCACGGTGTGCACGCGAACCTCGAGCAGCTGGTCGAACGCGGCGATGACGGCCGGAATGTTCGCTCCGCCGCCGATGACGGCGACCGCCTGCGGATATTTGGGCGCGCGGGTGAACACCGCGGAGACGAATGCCGCGGCCTCGCGCAGCAGATCGGCGATGAGCTCGTCGAAATCGGCCCGGGTCAGCTTGAGCGGCTGTCCCGCAACGTGATCGATGGTCACCGCGGGCGCTATGGACAGATGCTCCTTGGCCGCGCGGCTGCGGTTGACGAGCATGCCGCGATTGGGGCGGGTGCCGCGGCGGGCGAAGTGACAGTCGAGCAGATGGTGGTAGATCAGCTCGTCGATGGCGCTGCCGCTGACCGTCTCGGAGCGCTCGCAGCGCAGCACCGTATCGTCGGCCAGATCGGCCACGGTGACGCTCATTCCGGACGCGCCGACGTCGATGACGCCCACCGTGTCGTAGCGGTCGAGCAGGCCGGTGTGGCGCAGATAGGCCAGGGCCGCGGTGCTTTCGGGGATGAGCTGCACATCGCGGCGCTGTCGGCCGATGGCCGCGCGGATGGCCACCGCCTGCTCCCGGTCGCGGTAGGCGACGGCGATCGCGCCGGGCGCGGTGACGGCGTCGGTGCGCGCCATCGGGATCCCGCTGTGGGTGGGCACGGGATACAGGAAATCGCGGGGCATCTGGGTGGTCATCAGCTCGATCGAGGACACCACCAGATCACCGAGATCGGAATGCGCCATATCCGCCGTGACGACGCGGTAGTCGAAGTTCTGGGAGCCGTTCGGCGCGGTGCCGACCAGCGCCGAGCACACCACCTCGTTCCCGGCGGAGATGCCGAGGGATGTTCGCATGTTCACCTCCCTTCGAGCGGATGGTCGCGGTGTCGCCGACCATCTCGAACGGACACGACGAACCTCCGCGTGGATGGCGGACGGCCCGAGCGGCGGATCCGGAGATCACTAGCGGTCTTGCTCTCGTTCTCAGGCTTGCGCGAGGGGCGTCGCGCAGTGGGGTGAAGCGGTTGTCAAATGCTCGGCGGACGGCGTGAGGAAGCATCCCTGTCGGCACGGAGTCCGCGTCGGAGGCAACATCACGGAGCCGTCGTCCATAGTGTCACAATCCGTTATCCGAACGTTACAGTTTTTTCGGATCGATTGCTACGTACTGCGCGCGTGTCGCGTTTGTGCCAATTTCACTCCCCGGACACCCATTCGTCCTGGTCAGACGCTCAGTATTTTTTGACCGTCCGCTTGCTGGCGGATGCACCCGGTAGCACAACCCTCCCTTGAGCGCTGGCACTCTCCTGTATAGAGTGCTAGTTGGCACTGGATGTGCTCAGATGCCAGCTTGACTACTGAGCAGGGGTCCCGGCACCCGCGACGACGGGGCTATGCCCAGGGTCAACACACGACCGAAACCGTGAGTCCGGGGAACGGCCCCGGACGACCGAATCCCCTGAAAGTGGAGGGCTCAACGTGGCGAGCGTGAACATCAAGCCGCTCGAGGACAAGATCCTCGTCCAGGCCAACGAGGCCGAGACGACGACCGCCTCCGGCCTGGTCATCCCCGACACGGCGAAGGAGAAGCCCCAGGAGGGCACCGTCATCGCCGTGGGCCCGGGCCGCTGGGATGACGAGGGCGAGAAGCGCATCCCGCTGGATGTGAAGGAAGGCGACACCGTCATCTACAGCAAGTACGGCGGCACCGAGATCAAGTACAACGGCGAGGAGTACCTGATCCTGTCCGCGCGCGACCTGCTGGCCGTCGTCGACAAGTGACCGCGCGCAGCGGGATCGAGTCGTAACGGGCTGCCCCGGTGTCCCACCACGCGTAGGGGCATCGGGGCAGTTGTCGTTTCCCTCTGACATTCAAGGACTCAACACATGGCAAAGCAGATCGAGTTCGACGAGAAGGCTCGTCGGGCGATGGAGCGCGGCGTCGACAAGCTGGCCGACGCCGTCAAGGTCACGCTCGGCCCGCGCGGTCGGCATGTCGTGCTGGCCAAGGCCTTCGGCGGCCCGACGGTCACCAACGACGGCGTCACCATCGCCCGCGACATCGACCTCGAGGATCCGTTCGAGAATTTGGGCGCGCAGCTGGTCAAGAGCGTCGCCACCAAGACCAACGACGTCGCCGGTGACGGCACCACCACCGCGACCGTGCTGGCGCAGGCGCTGATCAAGGGCGGCCTGAAGAACATCGCCGCGGGCGCCAACCCGATCGCCCTCGGACAGGGCATGAGCAAGGCCGCCGAGGCGGTCTCGCAGGCGCTGCTGGCCGCCGCGAAGCCGGTCTCCGGCGAGCAGGCCATCGCGCAGGTGGCCACCGTGTCCTCGCGCGACGCCGAGATCGGCGAGATGGTCGGCAAGGCGCTGACCACCGTCGGCAAGGACGGCGTGGTGACCGTGGAGGAGGCCTCCACCCTGCACACCGAGCTGGTTGTCACCGAGGGCGTGCAGTTCGACAAGGGCTACCTGTCGGGCTACTTCGTCACCGACCAGGACAAGCAGGAGGCCGTCCTGGAGGACGCCTACGTGCTGCTGCATCGGGAGAAGATCTCCTCGCTGCCGGACTTCCTGCCGTTGCTGGAGAAGATCGCCGAATCCGGTAAGCCGGTCCTGATCATCGCCGAGGACATCGAGGGCGAGGCGCTGTCCACCCTGGTGGTCAACGCGATTCGCAAGACGCTCAAGGTCGTCGCGGTGAAGGCGCCGTTCTTCGGTGACCGGCGCAAGGCGTTCCTGCAGGATCTGGCCGTCGTCACCGGCGGCACGGTGATCGAGCCCGATCTGGGCATCACCCTGCGCGAGGCCACCCTGGATCAGCTGGGCAAGGCCCGGCGCGTCGTGGTCGGCAAGGACGAGACCACGATCGTCGAGGGTGCGGGCACCCAGGAGGCCATCGACGCCCGGATCGCGCAGCTGCGCGGCGAGATCGAGGCCACCGACTCCGACTGGGATCGCGAGAAGCTCGAGGAGCGGCTGGCGAAGCTGTCCGGCGGCGTCGCGGTGATCAAGGTCGGTGCGGCCACCGAGACCGCGCTCAAGGAGCGCAAGTACCGCGTCGAGGATGCGGTCAGCGCGGCCAAGGCCGCGGTGGAGGAGGGCATCGTGCCCGGCGGCGGCACCGCGCTGGTGCAGGCCGCGGCCAAGCTGGCCGAGCTGCGGCAGTCGCTGACCGGCGATGCGGCCGTCGGTGTCGAGGTGGTGCGCCGGGCGCTGCAGGCGCCGCTGTACTGGATCGCCTCCAACGCGGGCGTCGACGGCGCGGTCGTGGTCAGCAAGGTGGCCGAGGGCAAGGACGGCTTCAACGCCGCCACCCTGTCCTACGGCGACCTGGTCACCGACGGCGTCGTGGACCCGGTCAAGGTCACCCGCTCCGCGGTCCTCAACGCCGTCTCGGTCGCCCGCATGGTGCTCACCACCGAGAGCGCCGTGGTCGACAAGCCCGCCGAGGAAGCCGCGGGCGACCATCACCACGGTCACGCCCACTGAGCAAGGCCATACGAACGGGCCGTTCACATCCACGGATGTGAACGGCCCGTTGTATTTTCGATGTTCCCCCGTTCGCATGCCGTATGCGGTCGTCGGTCGACTCCCGAACGGGCGGCCCCCTCGTTCACCGTCGTTCGGCCGGTCAGCGGACATCGGATGTCGCAGGCCTCGTCGCCGTATCGCAGGCGCCGTGCGGCCTTGTCGGACGCGGGAAATCAATGCTTGGTCGCGGAATTCCCGCGGTTGTTGCAACCGCAGGGGTGCGGTGTGCGGTCGGTCTGGTCTTCGGCAATCGCGGCGAGCAGTCGATCACGGAGTGACGCGGGCGGTGGGGTCGCGGCGGCCGAGGCGAACTCGGCCAGTGCGTCCCTGGTCTGCTGCACTTCCCTGGTGAAATCTGCGCGCAGCACGGGATCACCGCTGTCGAGTAACTCCTGCACCGCGCGCTGGTCGTCGTCGCCGATCGATCCGAGCGCGACCGTGTGCGCGAGATCGATCTGGCTTTCGTTCATCTCACGTCACTCCCAAACTCTTCTTGAGTCGTGTCAATCCGTCACGAATACGGGACTTAACAGTCGGTAACCCTACGCCCAGATAGGCGGCAACCTCCGCATAGGTCCGGCCACCGAAATAGGCCAGCGATATCGCCTCCCGCTGCGTCTCCGTCAGAGTGGCGAGGCCCTCCAGCACGGCCTGCTGCTCGAGTCTTCGTCCTACCTCTTCGGTGACCTCGTCGAATTCGTTACCCAGACCGGTCGCTCCGTAGGCCACCTCGCGGAGCGCATGCGCCTGCTCGGCGCGCACGCGATCCACCGCTCGACGATGGGCGAGCGTCATCAGCCAGGTGACCGCGGAACCCTTGGCCGGGTCGAAATTGGCTGCGGTACGCCAGATCTGGAGGTAGACCTCCTGGGTCGTCTCCTCCGCGTAGCCGGGATCGTGTAGGACACGCAGGACCAAGCCGAAGACCCGAGCGCTCGTACGGTCGTAGAGCTCGGCGAAGGCTTGCTGATCACCCCGCCCGCACCGTGCTAGTAGTGCGGCGAGTTCGACGCTTTCGGCTGCGCGTGCCGTCACCGCAGAGTCCAGGCTCTCCCCGACTTGCTCCTGGAACGAGTCGCCCTCTGCGGCCGGCGGCCGCGTTGTCACAACGCTCCGTTCTGTGTCATCGGCCACTACCGTAGCGTGCCGCTATGACCTCCTTTCGGCTGGGGTATCGGCAAATTTCCTGCCGCCCAGCGACTTTCGGGCATATCCGGACACATCTGGCGGTGTTCGCACACGACACGCCGTGACACGCCAAGAACCGAATGCGGGACAACAGGTTGGGCGAGGCTTCTGGCCATCGCACGGCAGGACGGATCGGCGGTGGCCGACCGAACCCGCACGCCTCATCTGTTCACCCGCCGTCAGCTCCAGTGGCCGGGTGTTTGCTAGGCATTCGGCGCGCCCGGGCGTTCGGATGGCTCGAGGGTGCGACAAATTTCCGAACGGTCCCGACGGTGGGGCTCAGACGGCCATGCGGCGCCGATTGCGCCGGGCGTGCAGCTCTCGCTCGGTCTCGGACATGCCGCCCCAGATGCCGTAGGGCTCGCTGACCTTGAGTGCGTGGCTGCGGCATTGCATCAGCACCGGGCAGGTCCGGCAGATCTCCTTGGCGCGCAGCTCGCGCTGGGCGCGGGCCCGACCACGCTCGCCGTCGGGATGGAAGAACACGGATGAGTCCACGCCGCGGCAGGAACCGCGCATCTGCCAGTCCCAGACATCGGCGTTCGGACCAGGGAGATGGGTGGGCATGGGCATGTGAACTCCTTGTGGTGCGAGCTCGTCGGCGTTGTCGAGCGATGCTTTGTTAGCAACGGTCTGTCCGAACCACGGCGCGGCCGGATGGGATCCGCCGAGATCGGGCTCGGACCGTTATCGTCGGAAGTCCGGCGATCGCAGTTCGTGGTCGCCCTCATTTTCGAGCGGCGCCAACGACGGCGATGACGTACGTTAGGACGCACGACGAAATCGAGTCAATAGTTTCTCCGTCGGCGATCGAAATGTCGGCGGCCCCCAGATTTAACCTTCATGCTATTTACTTTCGCGCTCGCACTGGTGATACTGATCGGTTGGCCAACAGGGGTCTGGTCCCGGCTCGTCCGCTGACAGATCATAAAAGGCCAGCTCGGGCCATATTTTTCCAGACAGAAGTGCTGATCGTCGGTATGTGACCGTTCCATGTGGTAGGTGGGCTGAGCCACTGTCGCGCGGAATCGCGCCGGGCTCGAGGTGGCCGCACCAAGGCGCGCAGGTTAATTATCCGAAAAGCATACGAATTCTTAAGACACGTGCTGAGGGATAGCCCACGATAGTTTTACGTGGTGGAAACACCGGGGTGGCTTCGGTGGCGCTGATCGGTTGCCGGATGTTCGTATGCGCACGTCCGCGCGCTGGTTAGAGTGCGGGCCGTGAACGAGTTCTCCATCTCCTCGGCCGGGCTGCCGGATCGAGGACACGCGGTGTGGGCCGATGCCGCCTTCGGGGCCCGCCCCGGTCTCACCGCCGCCGAGGCGCCGCCGGTCGGCAGCGCCGTCGACGCCTGGCTGCGGGCGGTCGTACTGGGCGGTCAGGGCCGCTACGCCGCGGCGCGGGCGCAGCTGGGGCGGGTCCGCCGGAGCGCGCGCGAGCCCGTGCTGGTCTCGCTCGCGATCAGTACCGAGGCCTCGTTGCTGCGTCAACTCGGTTGGCACGCAAGCGCCTCGGCGCTGGACGGGCGCGCCCTGGCGCTGGTGCTCCCGGAGCTGAGCCGCTCCGGTGACCGGGTCGATTCGAACGGCGCCGAGGCGGTTTGCGACGCGTTGACCGGTCTCGCCGCCGACGCACTCGGCACCGCCCGCCCGACCCTTTCGGTTCGGCTGCTGGAACGTTGCCGAGACTTTTTAGGGGAATCGCCGCAACGCTGGCGTTCCCGGCTGCGCTGGCACTGGGTGGCCGCCGAGACCGCGCTGGCCGCGCCCGCGCTGGTCGACGCCCCCGCGCTGGCCCACGCCGAGGCGGCCGTCGAACTGGCCGATGCGGCGCCCTCGGTGCGCCACCGGGTCAAGTCCCGTCTACTGCTCGCGGCGGCAGCGGCCGCCGCCGGTGCGCCGGGCCGTTCGCTCACCCTCGCCGCGGAGGTGGCCGAGGAGACCCGCGAACACGATCTGCTGCCGCTGCGCTGGGCGTGCGCGATGCTCCGCTCCGGAGTGGCGGCGGGCCCCGTCGCGGGAGTGGCCGCGGCCGAAGCCGCCCAGCTCGTAGCGGCTTTGGCCGGTCGAGGTGGGCTATTGCGTTCGGAGAACACGGTTCTGGGCGAGGCCTGATCCCAGGTGTTGCCGAACTTCAGGATTGAAGCCGCTATTGTTGGACCCGTTCCGCCGTCCGGCGGAAGCACCGGTCAACACCGACCGTGCCACTTGTAACGCCAGGAATATCTCTGACGATGACGCACACGGGCGAGGAGTTGGACGCCGCCGTCGCTGCCGCAGCGCAAGGCGATCGTTCGGCTTTAGCCCAGGTACTGGAGATCATCCGCCCGCTGGTGGTGCGCTACTGCCGCGCGCGGATCGGATCCGCGGAGCGTGGGCAGCTCTCCGCGGACGACGTTGCGCAGGAGGTCTGTTTGGCTGTGATGACCGCCCTGCCTCGTTATCAGGACCAGGGGCGGCCGTTCATGGCATTCGTGTACGGAATCGCTTCGCACAAGGTCGCCGACGCTCACCGCAATGCCGCCCGTAACAAGGCGGACGCGATGGCCGAAGTACCAGATGTCATATCCACCGACCAAGGGCCGGAGCAGCGCGCTCTCGAATCCGAAACCAGCCGGCAGATGAACTCCCTGCTGGCCACGCTTCCGGAGAAACATCGAGAGATTCTGATCCTGCGTTTGGTCATGGGTCTGTCAGCAGAAGAAACAGCACTTGCCGTGGGCAGTACGGCCGGTGCTATACGAGTGGCCCAGCATCGGGCGCTCGCGAAACTCAAGTCACAAGTGGCGAGGGCAGGTGAAATGTATGGCTAGGGATGGCGAGCGCGGTCGGGGCGACTGGAAGGCGCGGCTTGGATCGCAGGACAGCGATCCCTATGCCGAGGCATCCGGTGACACCGGACCGGTCGATATCGCCGCGGTCCGCCGCGACGATGCGCTCATCGAAGCCATTGCCGGCGACGGACCCGTAGCGACCGACAGTGCCGAGGAATATCAGCTCGCGAGCCTGCTCGCGAACTGGCGGGCCGAGATCGTCGAGGCCCCGATGCCGGCCGGACCGGATCTGGACACCATTGTCGCGGCGGTCAATCAGGAGGCCGGGTACCGGCAGGCGCGGAACAACCCGAGCCGGCGACGGCATTTGCGGCTGGCCCGCCCGATTCTGGGTGCGGCGGCCGCGGTGGCCGTGATCTTCGGTGGTGTCACGGCGTTTTCCTACGGTGCGCAGCCCGGCGATCCTTTATGGCCGTTCAAGGAGGTGGTGTTCAGCCAGCAGGCGCAGACCACCATCGTCCAGCGTGCGGACAGTGCCTTGGACGAGGCCCAGACCGCGCTGCGGCAGAAGGACCCGCAGAAGGCGAAGGAGGCGCTGGTCAGCGCCCAGGACAATGCGACCCAGGTCAGCGATCCGGCGCGCAAGAGCGATCTGGAGAAGAAGCTGCGCGAACTGTTCGCCCAGCTGCCGCCGGAACTGCAGAAGCAGTTGGAGCAAACGATCCCCAAGGGCACCAGCGATCCGCTCACGCCGCCGAGCAAGGTCACGCCGACGAAGGAACAACCGGCAGGTAAGACCGACACCAAGCCGATTCCCGATCCTCGCATCATGGGTACGTCACCGGACGATCCCACCAACGGCACCGAACCGACCGGCAATGTGCCGACCACACCCGTGCAGCCGCCGACCACGGCCGTCCCGCCGACCACGATTCCCCCGACCGGACAGCCGCCGACCAACGACCCGACGGTACCGACCTCCATCGCCTCTCCGGGGACCGGTGGAGCGGTACCTACCGGGCCGGTGACTCCGCCGATCCAGGCGACCGTGCAACCGCCGGGACCTGTGGTGCCCACCTCGATCATCCTGCCGGGTGGCATTCTGCCCGGGGGTGTCAACTAATTGGAGAACGCGCCCGCCTGTACGTTGGGCGGGCATTCACATCGACCGATCGCCGCTGGCGGTCGGTCTTTTCGTATCGGGGCCTATTCGGCTCGCGCGCTCACGCGGCACCGGGCGCAGACGCACCCGCTCGGTGGCATCCGGCCACCGGAGGAAGATATCCGCCGTCAGGCGTCGAAACCGTCGAACCCGTCGCCGTGCAGCGCCTCGTTCATCGACGCATCGGCGTAGCCGCGGCAGTAGTCCCACGTCACGTAGGCCTCGGGCTGCGGATCATAGGCGGGTTCGTGCGGGCGCACGGTGCCGTCGACCAACAGCTGAAGCAGGTTGGCGCGCAACATGTCCCAATCGTGGTAATGGTCCTGCCGACAATCCTCGCAGCTGACCACGAGTCCGCGAATGCCGCGGTGCGCCAGCAGCGCCTCGTAGACCGCGAGATCGGCGAGATCCTCCTCGACCGCTAGGCGCTCATGAGGATCCAGCGGTTCCCCCGGCTCGATGGCATCGAGCGCGGCCGACGGGTCGGAGGGATCTCCGGCGAACGGATCCGGCGGCAGGCCAGGTGGTAGATGGTCACGCACAATCCCACGGTACGCAGAACCACCCCCTCCGCGCCAGCGCTGTCGGCATTTTGACGCGCCTGTCGCAGCAATTCGGCCCGGTACTGCGGCACATCGGGCATTCGGCGTGTCGACAACACCTGGCAACCGGTGTGTCGCCATGTGAGATGGGCTACAGCCGGATCCGGCCGGGGCGCGTCGGGACGGAGGCGGCGCACTCGGTGTCGACCCGGGCCGATACCATGTCTATAACAAGGTGCCGGGTATCGATCTTCGGCTCCGCCAATCCGTCAGTTGTTCGCGATCCGGGCCGATCCCGGATCGTTGCTTTCGAGGTCCAGGAGGGGTCGATCCGATGACTAGTCCCGTGATGGGCGAAGCCGTACGCCCTCTTACGGGTGGTGACGATCCGAACAAGATCGCGATGCTCGGCCTGACGTTCGACGACGTGCTGTTGCTGCCGGCCGCTTCGGATCTGATCCCCAGCACGGTGGACACCTCCAGCCGGCTGACCCGTGAGATCACGCTGCGCACCCCGCTGGTGAGCTCCGCGATGGACACCGTCACCGAGGCGCGCATGGCGATCGCGATGGCTCGCGCGGGTGGTATGGGCGTGCTGCATCGCAATCTGTCCGCCGCCGAACAGGCCTCGGCCGTGGAGACGGTGAAGCGGTCCGAGGCGGGGATGGTCACCAATCCGGTGACCTGCCGCCCCACCGACACCCTCGCCGAGGTCGACGCCATGTGCGCGCGCTACCGCATCTCGGGCCTGCCGGTGGTGGACGAGACGGGTGAGCTGGTCGGCATCATCACCAATCGCGATATGCGCTTCGAGGTGGATCAGAACCGCCGCGTCGCCGATGTGATGACCAAGGCCCCGCTGATCACCGCGCAGGAGGGCGTCACCGCCGAGGCCGCGCTGGGCCTGCTGCGTCGCCACAAGGTGGAGAAGCTGCCGATCGTCGACGGCAACGGACGGCTGCGCGGGCTCATCACCGTCAAGGACTTCGTCAAGACCGATCAGTACCCGAACGCCACCAAGGACCGCGACGGCCGCCTGCTGGTCGGCGCGGCCGTCGGCGTCGGCGAGGACGCCTGGTCGCGTGCCATGTCGCTGCGCGACGCGGGCGTGGACGTACTGATCGTGGACACCGCCCACGGCCATCAGGCCCAGGTGCTGCAGATGGTCTCCAAGCTGAAAGCCGAAGTGGGCGAGACCATCCAGGTGGTCGGCGGCAACGTCGCCACTCGCGCCGGGGCGGCCGCGCTGGTCGAGGCCGGTGTGGATGCGGTGAAGGTGGGCGTGGGCCCCGGCTCGATCTGCACCACCCGCGTGGTGGCCGGTGTCGGCGCACCGCAGATCACCGCGATCCTCGAGGCCGTGGCCGTCTGTGCCCCGGCCGGGGTGCCGGTCATCGCCGACGGCGGTGTGCAGTACTCCGGTGACATCGCCAAGGCCATCGCCGCGGGCGCGTCCACGGTCATGCTCGGCTCGCTGCTGGCCGGTACCGCCGAATCGCCGGGTGATCTGATCCTGGTCAACGGCAAGCAGTTCAAGAGCTACCGCGGCATGGGTTCGCTGGGCGCCATGCAGGGCCGCGGCCAGGCCAAGTCCTACTCCAAGGACCGCTACTTCCAGGACGACGTGCTGGCCGAGGACAAGCTGGTGCCCGAGGGCATCGAGGGCCGGGTTCCGTTCCGCGGCCCGGTCAACCAGGTCATTCACCAGCTCGTCGGCGGCCTGCGCGCGGCCATGGGCTACACCGGCTCGCAGAACATCACCGACCTGCAGAAGGCACAGTTCGTGCAGATCACCGCGGCCGGGCTCAAGGAGAGCCACCCGCACGACATCACGATGACGGTCGAGGCGCCCAACTACACAACGCGGTAATTTTTGCTCCGCTTCGCTCCGCGGGTTTGCGGCCTCGTGACCCCGTCGTTCAGCACCCGCCGCTCGCTCCTTCGTTGCATCGCGGGCGCGGAACGACGGGGCGGCCGCAAACCGTGCGGGGTGACCTGCGGGGAAGCGCTCGGTCTTCCCTTTCGAGGCGGACACCGGGTGTCGGCGTGTGCCCATATCGGGGCGGGATGGGACGCTGAGCAGTAAGAGCCCGCCTCGGCGGGTACGCCAGGTCGAACGACCCCTGACGAGCAGGCCTGGCAGCACACACAAAGGAGAACTACCAGTGCGCGACATGGTCGAGATCGGCATGGGCCGGACCGCCCGGCGTACCTACGAACTGGACGATGTCGACATCGTCCCCTCGCGGCGGACCCGCTCGTCCAAACAGGTCTCGCTGTCCTGGCAGCTGGACGCCTATCGCTTCGACATCCCGCTGGTGACCCATCCGACCGACGCGCTGGTCTCGCCGGAGCTGGCCATCGAGCTCGGCCGCCTGGGCGGGCTGGGCGTCATCAACGGCGAAGGGCTGTGGGCGCGGCACGCCGATGTGGCCGCGCGCATCGACCAGCTCATCGAGGTGGCCGAGAAGGAGGGCACCGAGGCGGGCGTCGCGCTGCTGCAGCAGCTGCACGCCGCGCCCATGCAGCCGGATCTGCTGGCCGCGGCCGTCGCGCAGGTGCGCGCCGCCGGGGTCACCGTGGCGGTCCGGGTCAGCCCGCAGAACGCCCGCGCACTCACTCCGTCGCTGGTGCAGGCCGGGATCGACCTGCTGGTCGTGCACGGCACCATCATCTCGGCCGAGCACGTCAGCGACGGTGAGCCGCTGAACCTGAAGACCTTCATCGCCGAGCTGGACGTGCCCGTGGTCGCGGGCGGGGTGAGCGATCACCGCACCGCCCTGCACCTGATGCGCACGGGCGCGGCCGGGGTGATCGTCGGCTACGGCTCCACCCCGGGCGCCACCACCACCGGCGAGGTGCTCGGCATCGGCGTGCCCATGGCCACCGCCATCGCCGACGCCGCCGCCGCGCGTCGCGACTATCTCGACGAGACCGGCGGCCGCTACGTGCACGTCATCGCCGACGGCGACATCGTCTCGTCGGGCCAGCTGGCCAAGGCCATCGCCTGCGGAGCCGACGCCGCCATGGTCGGCGTGCCGCTCGCGCTGGCCCAGGAGGCCCCGGGCCGCGGCTGGTACTGGCCCTCGGCGGCCGCGCACCCGTCGGTGCCGCGCGGGGCGCTGCTGAAGTTCGCCGACGAGGACGAGCGCCCCACGCTGCAGCAACTGCTCTATGGTCCGTCCAGCGATCCGTGGGGTTCGGTGAATCTGGTTGGTGGCCTGCGCCGTTCGATGGCCAAGGCGGGATACTGCGAGCTCAAGGAGTTCCAGAAGGTCGGCCTGAGCGTTCGCGCCTGACGCTCGGCCGCCTCTGCGCGTTTTCGGCCGTACCAGTTGGGTGCCCGCTCTGACTGGTCTGCTCGCGAAATCAGTTGTCGCTCTGAGTGGTCCTCAGCTCGTCTGTGTGCAGACCTGGTCGCGGAGGAATTCGCGGATGGCGGCGTTGACCTGGTCGGGATGGGTCATATTGGCCGCCTGGGGCGCGCCCTCGATCTCGACGTAGCGTGAATTCGGCAGGCCGCGAGCCGTTTCCAGGGCGTGCGCCCGCGCGATGCCCGCCCCGGTCGGGTGGATCACCAGTGCGGGGCAGGTGATCTCGGGCAGCCGGTCCAGCACCGAATCGCGGGCGAGCAGACAGCCCGCGGCCACCTCGAGGGCCACCGGATCGCGGGCCAGCCAGCGCTTGGTCCACAGCGCGCGGTACCACTCGTCGTCACCGATTAGCCACTGCGCGAGATGTTCGGCCAGCGTCTGCCGCGCGGCGGGCTCATGCCACTTGTCCAGGAAGCGGCGCGAATTCGCCAGTTCCTGTGCGGTGGGCGCATGCGCCTCGGTGGCGATGAGGATCAGCGCCGCAACCCGGTCGGGCGCTAGCAGCGCGGTGCGCATGGCGCTGAACCCGCCCTGGGAGATGCCGCCGACCACGGCGCGTTCGACGCCGAGCTGATCCAGCACGGTCAGCGCGTCGCGGGCCGCGGTCCAGTAGGTGAACGGCAGCCCCTCGTCGCGAGTGCGCCCGTGACCGCGGGCATCCCAGGCGACGATGCGAAATTCCGGGGACAGCGCGGCGGCCTGGGAGCCGAACATGGTTCGGTCCATGAAGAATTCGTGCCCGAGCAGCACTACCGGGCCGTCGCCGCCACTGTCCTCGTAATGGATCTCGGCATCGATCGCGCGGGCGAATGGCACGAGCACGAGAATAGCTGGCTCGGCCCCCGCACACGGGCGGGTTGCGCGCGCGGATCGATGGGCCTGGAAGATCGTTATCGAACCGACCGGCTGCTGCCGATTCGCCGACCACCCCCGTTGCGCCAGAGAGAGATTCGCGCTCGCCCGCCCGTCGGCCAGGTCGGGCGACGACACATTTCGGGAGTACCTGGGTAACCCATCGGGCACGCCCAAAGCTTGCCCGGCATCCGACGCAGGACCCGTGACCAGCCCGAGCGGCATCCAACTGGTATGGCCTGAAGCTCGGGGAGGCGGACCGGCTATTTAGACTATGTCAGTGGCAGAAACCCAGCGACCAGTTCTCGTCGTCGACTTCGGGGCGCAGTACGCGCAGTTGATCGCGCGGCGGGTGCGCGAATCCAGTGTGTACTCCGAGGTGGTTCCGCACACCGCGACCGTCGAGGAGATCGCCGAGCGGCAGCCGCTCGCGGTGATCCTGTCCGGCGGTCCGGCCAGCGTGTACGCCGAGGGCGCGCCGCGGCTGGATCCGCGGCTGTTCGACCTGGACATCCCGGTCTTCGGCATCTGCTACGGCTTCCAGGCCATGGCCCAGGCCCTCGGCGGTACGGTCGCCCACACCGGCACCCGCGAATACGGCCGCACCGAGCTGAACATCGACGGCGGTGTCCTGCACGGCGGACTGCCCACCATCCAGCCGGTGTGGATGAGCCACGGCGATGCGGTGACCGACGCCCCGGCCGGGTTCGCGGTCACCGGCACCACCCCGGGCGCCCCGGTCGCGGCCTTCGAGAACACCCAGCGCCGCCTGGCCGGGGTGCAGTACCACCCCGAGGTGCTGCATTCCCCGCACGGCCAGCAGGTGCTGAGCCGGTTCCTGCACGAGATGGCCGGAATCAAGGCGACCTGGACGCCCGCGAATATCGCCGATGCGCTGGTCGAGCAGGTGCGCGCGCAGGTCGGCGACGGACACGCGATCTGCGGCCTGTCCGGTGGCGTCGACTCCGCGGTCGCCGCGGCGCTGGTGCAGCGGGCCATCGGCGACCGGTTGACCTGTGTCTTCGTCGATCACGGCCTGCTGCGGTCGGGGGAGCGCGAGCAGGTCCAGCGCGATTTCGTCGCCGCGACCGGAGCCAAGCTGGTGACCGTCGACGCGGTGGACAAATTCCTCGGCGAGCTGAAGGGCGTCACCGATCCGGAGGAGAAGCGCAAGATCATCGGGCGGGAGTTCATCCGCTCGTTCGAGGACGCCGTGGCCGGGATCGTGCAGGAGGCGGGCGGCACCTCGTCGGTGGAGTACCTCGTGCAGGGCACGCTCTACCCGGATGTGGTCGAGTCCGGCGGGGGCTCGGGCACCGCGAACATCAAGAGCCATCACAATGTCGGCGGCCTGCCCGAGGATCTCGAGTTCGAGCTGGTCGAGCCGCTGCGGTTGCTGTTCAAGGACGAGGTCCGCGCGGTCGGCCGGGAGCTGGGCCTGCCCGAGGAAATCGTTGCGCGCCAGCCATTCCCGGGGCCGGGCCTGGCGATTCGCATCGTCGGCGAGGTGACCCGCGACCGGCTCGACACGCTGCGCCAGGCCGATGCCATCGCGCGCGAGGAACTGACCGCGGCCGGACTGGACAAGCAGATCTGGCAGTGTCCGGTGGTGCTGCTGGCCGATGTGCGCAGCGTCGGCGTGCAGGGCGACGGCCGGACCTACGGTCACCCGATCGTGCTGCGCCCGGTCTCCAGCGAGGACGCCATGACCGCCGATTGGACCCGGCTGCCCTACGAGGTGCTCGAACGCATCTCCACCCGAATCACCAACGAGGTGGCGGAGATCAACCGGGTGGTCCTCGACGTCACCAGCAAGCCGCCGGGGACCATCGAGTGGGAGTGAGTCGGCGGGCGTAGCGCGCAACAGATTTCACTAGTTCGCAACAGTAACGTGGGGTCGGCGGTCTCGGTGGTTCAGTCCGGCGTGCCAGATTGGCGCCGAGATCACCGACGACTGTTGCGAGGTAGTTGACGATGCGGGGTTCCAAGGCGCTCGCCACGGCCGTCCTGGCCGTATTCGCCGCGATGACGGTGCTGCTGGGTGGGTCGACGCAGGCCGGGGAGGATATTCAGCTGCAGGGCTGCTCGGTTCCGGATCGGGCCTGGCACACCTTGCAGTTGATCGATGCGGGGCAGTGGCCGCCGAACGACGGCTCCGGCACCAAGGGCGGCACCACCTGGCAGAACCGCGAGGGTAGGCTGCCGCGCACGGACGGCGGCCGGACCATCCACTATCTCGAGTGGGACGTCAACCGGAAGAAGCCGGGGCAGTCGCGCGATGCCGAGCGGATCGTCACCGGTGATATCGGAACGGCCTGGTACACCGGCGATCACTACGGCAGCTTCTGTCGGATGCGCTGACGCGCGAAGGGCTCGGATCCACTCGGATCCGAGCCCCGGCCATTTATTGGCTCTCGGCTCCGGCACGCTTTTCGCCGGAGTCACTCCCTCTTCCTGCGGGGCGAGATCACCATGATCACCCCGACCAGGATGGCCACGCCGACCACGATCCAGCCGATTGGCACCGCGCTGTGCGCGGGCCAGGCGGACGGTCCGATGAACGCCCACACGCTCACCAGCAGCGCCAGCACCCCCGCCAGCAGCAGCGAAAACGACGGCCCGCGACGGGTTTCGGAATTCTCACTCATGGATCACCTCCGCATTTCCGGCGTGGACGACGACGTTGAGGGTGAGCGTGGGGCCGCTCGGGGGTCCGCTGTATCCCGAGGGACACTGAGCGTTGCCCATCTTCGTGTTGCAGATGGCGTGCAGTCGCATATTCGACGGCACCAGGATCCGGGCATCGCCCATCTTCACCGGCACGTGCACCGTTTTGTCCTCGGTGAGATTCAGCGAGCGCAAATCCAGCGTGCCCGAGCCCATGGACACGCTGTAGGCCGGTAGCAGTTCGCTCGTCGTGGTCGGCTTCCACTCCTGATCACCCATGGCGCCCTGGTCGAATTGGATCGGACCGACCAGCGAGGCCAGGATGACGAAGCCCGCCAGCGGCGCGAGCACCACCATCAGGCCCCAGCCGCGCCGCAGGAACGCGCCGACCACCAGCCCCAGCCCGACCACCGCCAGCGCCACCGCGCCGATCCGTGCGGGGGTCATCCATTCGATCCCGGAGGCGGCCACCACACCGGCCGCCGCGGCGGCGAGGATCGCCAGTCCGATCACCACCGGGGTGAGCCGGGAGCGCGGTCGCCGGGGCGGCGGCGGTGCCACGACCGGTCGAGCGGGAGCGGGTTCGGGCAGATCCCAGGCCAGCGGGGCGACGCCGAGCGGATCCCAGCCGGGCGGGGTGGGGCCGAACCGGAGGGGGTCGGAGACGGTGCGAGTGGGCGGGGCGCCGGGCGTGATCCGCTGTGCCGCTTCGGATTTGTCAGCGGGAGCCGGGGCTTTTCCCAGCACCACCGTCGTCTCGTCCGCCGCATCCTGCTTGCCGGTCGGCGCGTCGTGCCGCAGCACCGCCGTATCGGCATCGGTCGCTTCGTCACGCGGCAATACCGCGGTGTCCCGGGGCAGTACCTCGGTGTCGCGCGAGACGACCTCGGTGGGCGCGGTCTCCGAAACATTCGGCCCCGCAGCCGCTTTCGGCTGGTCGGGCTCATAGTGATCGGGCAGCTTGGTATAGGGCCCGTACGGGCTCGCCGCCCACGGCGACCCACCCGGGAACATCGTGCCCGGATATCCGGTCGCGGCGATATCACCGTCGGGCAGCCCGGCATAACCGACGGGTGGTTCGGCCTGCCGCAGATACAGCAGCCACCATCCGGCCAGCATGAGCACGAAGCTGATCAGCCCCGACCCACCGAGCCCGACCCCGACCGGCCCCATCGTGCTGATCGCGATCGCCAGCGCGACGATCAACACGATCGTCTTGGTGGGTGACTGCGTGGCATGCCCCTTGTTGAGCAGCCCCTCGACGGGCGAAACCTGATCATCGGCCGAGGGCAGGAACAACCACGCCGCGAGATACAGCACGATCCCGGCCCCGCCGAACAGCGTCGATACCACGAACGCCACCCGAATCAAGACGGGATCGACCCCGTACCGCTGGCCGAATCCGGCCGCGACTCCCGCGAAGGGACCCAGCCGCGGCTGTCGCACCGGCCGGGTCCGCCACAGATGATGCAACTGTTCGTTGAATCCGGTCCGGCCGGAGCCCCCGGCCCACCCGCTCGCTCTCGTCATGTTCTCCATGGTGGCTGGTCAGCGGCTCGGATTGCATCGGGGTTCACCCTGAGTGGGCTCCTGATTTCGTTTCCGGCGACGGGTGCATGCCAGCGATCCGGGTGCGATCTCGCCGGGTCGTCAACGGGGCGACGATCTGCCCGACGCGCGGGTGATCGGCCCACCTCAACCGTGTCGCCACCGTCGAAATGGGGGTGATTCCGGATGGTCGCTGTCGGTGCGCCGTGCCACTATCGAAGGCATGTACCCGTCCATGCCCGCGTTCGATGCGCGCGGAGCCGCCGCCCCCGCGCCGACGACTCCGCGATTGATGCGGCGATCCGGGGGGCGGGTCGTCGGGGGCGTCGCGGGCGGTATCGCCGACCATCTCGGGGTCGACGTGTTCAAGGTACGGATGGCGTTCGTGCTGTTGTCCGCGCTGCTGGGCGCCGGGATCGTCGCCTACGGCATGCTGTGGATCTTCGCGCCCGCGGGCGGGGACGCGCCGCCGCTGTCGCCCGCCGAACGGCGGCAGGCGGTCGGCCTGGCCCTGCTCGGGCTGGGGCTGTGGGTGTCGCTGACCTGGTTGTTCAGCGGGACCATCGCCCATGTGCTCGGGCCGATCATCGTGGTCGCGGTGGGCGCCGCGCTGGTGTGGCGGGAATTCGATGCGGAGGGGCCGCGCTCGATCCTCGGATTGCCCGCGCGCCCGACCGTTTTGACCTGGACCCGCATCCTGGCCGGAGTGACGCTGATCGTGGTCGGGCTGGGCGTGGTGGTGCTGGCCCGAATCAATCTGAGTTCGTTGGGCTCGGCGCTCATCGCGGTCGCGGTGACGCTGATCGGCGTCGGGCTGCTGACCGTCCCGCTGTGGCTGCGCATGATGCGCGCGCTGAATGCCGAACGGGCCGCGCGCATCCGCAACGAGGAACGCGAGGAGATCGCCTCCCATTTGCACGACTCGGTATTGCAGACGCTGGCGCTGATCCAGCGGCAGGCCTACGACCCGCAGGAAGTCACGCGGCTGGCCCGCAGCCAGGAGCGCGAACTGCGCAAATGGCTGTTCGAGGACTCCATGCCCGTCGAATCCAGCCTGGCCGCGGCGCTGCGCACCATCGCCGGTGAGGTCGAGGACCAGCACGGGGTGCAGGTGACTCCGGTGACCGTCGGCGATGTGTCGATGGATCCGGGCGACACCGGTTTCGGCCTGCCCAAGGAACATTTCACCGCCCTGCTCGGCGCCACCCGCGAGGCGCTGGTGAACGCCGCCAAACACGCCGGGGTACCGACCATCGACCTGTTCGCGGAGGTCGAGCCGCATCAGGTGAGCATTTTCGTCCGCGACCGCGGCACCGGCTTCGATCCCGCCGCGGTCCCCGCCGATCGCCAGGGCCTGGCCAAGTCCATTCACGCCCGCATCGAACGCCGCGGCGGCACGGTCGAGGTCAAGTCCACTCCCGGCCGCGGCACCGAGGTGCGAATCAGTCTGCCTCGCAACGACTCCGAGGGCCAGGAGTCGGTCGACGAGCCGATGTGGGAGCCCACCGAAGCGGCCGCGGGGCAACCCGCCGACGATGCCACCCCGGCCGAGGGGTCCGCGAACGGCCACGTGGGGGAGCCCGCGAGCAACTTCCAGCGCGGTCGATAGGTTCGGGCCTGCGCTCAGTCCACCCAAACCGGCACCAGCGGCAGGCCGCGTGTGGTGCGGGCCTCGTCGACCAGGCGCTGGATCAGAGCTGGGCGCCAGTTGCCGTTCACGGGCGGCGTATTCGGCGGCAGCCTCCGGATGAGTGCGCAGGTGGTCTCGCGGGAACCGCTCGTTCTGGTCGTCCCAGTCCGCCGCGCGCACGACGTGCGGATGGTGGTACGGGTCCCATCCAGCTCGGCGCGCGGGTAGGACAGCCGCCCGCTCATCCAGGTCGGCTCGAGGGTGGTAGCCCAGCTTCGCCAATTTCGGCTCGTGCGTGGTCATCTCGTTGATATCGCACACGGCGGCCATCGGATCGATGATGGGTTTGGCGGCCAGGCCCGGCACGGCTGTGCTGCCGAGGTGCTCGAACTCGACGAATAGGCCGGGTAGGTATCACCCCGACCGACCCGAGTTGATCCTATGTTTGTCGTGCGCGGACGTCCGGCTCGTGACCTGGATACCAGCGGACCCGGGTGTGGTGTGGTACCGATGAGTGGGCGATCTGCGCGCCCGGCGGCTTCGGCTCGAGGTGGAGGAGAACAGTGACAATCCGGGTCTTTCTGGTCGATGACCATGCCGTATTCCGCTCCGGCGTGCGGGCCGAACTGAGCCGTGAATCCGATATGGAGGTGGTCGGGGAGGCCGGTGGGGTGAGCGAGGCCATTGCCGGGATCAGGTCCACCCGGCCGGATGTGGTGCTGCTCGATGTGCACATGCCCGACGGCGGCGGGGTCGCGGTGCTGCAGGGTATCGAGGACCGGCCGAACGGTCAGGGGTCGGAGGAGACGCAGGGTTCCCGCAGGCAGAGCCCGGTGTGCCTGGCGCTGAGCGTGTCCGATGCGGCCGAGGACGTGATCGCGGTGATCCGCGCGGGCGCCCGCGGCTATGTCACCAAGACCATCTCGGGATCCGAACTGGCGGACGGGATTCGGCGGGTGGCGGGCGGGGACGCGGTGTTCAGTCCGCGGCTGGCGGGTTTCGTGCTCGACTCGTTCACCGGCCGCTCACCCGCGCCGGAGCCGCCGTTGGATCCCGAACTGGATTCCCTCACCCCGCGCGAACTCGAGGTGCTGCGCCTGCTCGCTCGCGGCTACACCTACCGCGAAATCGCCGAGACCCTGTTCATCTCGGTGAAGACCGTGGAGACCCACGCCTCCAACGTTCTGCGAAAGACGCAGCAGTCCAACCGAAACGCGCTCACCCGCTGGGCGCATCGCCGGCGCATCGACTGAACCTTCGTCCGGCGCTCACATCACGGCGACGAGGACGACGATCAGGATCAGCAGCCCGATGAGCAGGCCGACCGCGATCGCCAGCGGTGCGGCATTGGGCCCGAGGTTGCCGATCTTGATTCCGCCGTTCGATTTCCGTTGCGGCGCGGGCGCACTCGGCGACACCGCGCGCGGCGGACGCGGCAGCGGCGTGGAGTGTGGGCTGCGCAGACCGCTGGCGGAGTTGCGGGCCGCCCAGGCGGGAATCGTGCCGTCCTCGGTGCGCACGGGGGCGCCGAGGATGTAGGGCCCGGTGCCGGGACCGAAGGCGGCGGTGAGGATTTCGTTGCGCGCCTCGGCCATGCTCGGGCGGCGTTGCGGTGCGGGCTCCATCATGTGCAGCAGCACCTCGGTGAGCGCGCCGCTGCGACTGGGCGGAATGATCTGCGCCATGGCCGCACGCTCGACGATCACGTTGTTGTCTTCGTGGAACCCGTAGGGTGGCTGGCCCTCGACGGCGGTGTAAAGCGTTGCGCCGAGCGAGAATACGTCGCTGGCGGCGGTCGGCTTGTATCCGCGCGCCACCTCCGGCGGCAGATAGGCGGGCGTTCCGGTGATCGTGTCATCCGCATCGTCGGACGGATCCCCGGCGCCGCTGGAGATGCCGAAGTCGCTGAGCTTCACCTTGCCCACCTCGGCGCCGCGATCGGCGACCAGGATGTTGCCGGGCTTGATGTCGCGATGCACGATGCCCGCGGCGTGCGCGGCCGCGAGCGCGTCGGCGACCTGCGCGCCGATCTGGGCGACCTCGATCGGCGGCAGCACGTCCACCAGCGCCAGCGCCTTGGCCACGCTGCGCGAGGGCAGGTACTCCATCACCAACCACGGCTCACCGGCCTCGAGCACCACGTCGTAGACGGCGATGGCGTGTTCGTGCGACAGTTTCGCCGCGACCCGGCCCTCGTGGATGATGCGGTTGCGAACCTCGTTGGCCTCGTCCTCGCTGAGTCCGGCCGTGGACAACACCTGTTTGATGGCGACGTCGCGATCGAGTAGCCGGTCGTGGGCCAGCCACACCGCGCCCATGCCGCCGCCGCCGAGCTTCGACTGCAGGCGATAGCGTCCGGCGACCAGATAATCGGGGCCGACGATGGGGCGGGCGCGTTCAGTCACGGCGCGAGGATAGCGGAAAACCATCCTGACTGGCCTGCTTCGGAACTCGAGGTTGTGCGCGTGGCGCTTGACGGGATCGGGGGGTGGGGTTCTACTGAGGATGAATCGAACGTATATTCGATTCGAATCGATAGCTGGATCGGTGCTGTGAAGTATCGGTCCGGCGTCGGCGGGAGTCCATCGGTAGGAGAGTGGTGGTCGAAGATGGGTTCGCCTGATACCTCGACAGCGGAGCGGCTGGCCGAGCTGCGGCGGCGCATGGCCGCGATTCCGGCCCGCGGCGCGATGACGGCCGGACGGCTGCCCTCGGCCGCCGAGCTGCGACGAGAACCGCTACCCGTACCGTCCGCGCTGGTAGGGCTGCTGCCCGAGGGCGGTCTGGCCAAAGGTTCGGTGGTGGCGTACTCGGGTGCGACATCGCTGCTGGCGGGTCTGCTGGCCGCGGTCACCGGTAGCGGCGGTCATGCCGCGGCCGTCGGCCTGCCGCGCCTGGGCCTGCTCGCCGCGGCCGAAATGGGCGCCCAATTGGGCAAACTGGCGGTCGTCCCCGATCCCGGTCCCGATCCCGTCGAGATCGCCGCGGTGTTGCTCGACGGTCTGGACCTGGTCGTACTCGGCCTGGGCGGCATTTCGGTCCCGCCCAGCCGCACCCGCGTCCTCGCCGCCCGCGCCCGCAGCAAGGGTGCCACCCTCGTGGTGACCGGCGGCGCCTGGACCGGCGCCACCCTCCGCATCGATAGCCGCATAGCGGGCTACGAGGGCCTGTCCCGCGGCCGCGGCCGCCTGCACACCATCCACCTCAACGTCTCCGTCCGCACCCGCTCCACCCCACCCCGCACCGGCCGCCTCACCCTGTGCCCCCGCAACGACCGCGTGGAATGGCTTACCCCCCAACCGAATACCCCACCATCGCTGGAGCCCGTCGGCGATGTCGCCTCATAACTTCGTTTCCTTCCGTCCGGCCCTCGGGTGGAGCTTCCATGCCCCCCGCCGTCCGGCCCCCAGGCCGGGCGGCGGGGGCTTCGGGCGAGGTCGGCTGTGCGGGTGAGGAAGCGGAGCGGGGCGCGGGTGCTGGCCGTGTGGTGCCCGGATTGGCCCGCTGTTGCCGCCGCGGCGGTGGGCGATGTGCCGCCTATTCGGCCGGTGGTGGTTTTGCATGCGAATCGGGTGGTCGCGTGTTCCGCCGTGGCGCGCGGGGCGGGGGTGCGGCGGGGGCTGAAGCGGCGGGAGGCGCAGGCGCGGTGTCCGGATATGTATGTGGCGCAGGCGGATCCGGATCGGGACGCGCGACTGTTCGAGCCGGTGGTGGCGGCCGTGGACGCGACCGTGCCCGGGGTGGAGGTGTTGCGCCCGGGACTGCTCGTACTGGGTGCGCGCGGTGCCGCCCGGTTCTTCGGATCCGAGGAGGCGGCGGCCGAACGGCTGATCGATGCCGTCGCGGCGGTTGGGGTGGAGTGCCAGATCGGTATCGCCGACGAGCTGTCCACCGCGGTGATCGCGGCCCGCCGCGCCGCCATCGTCGCGCCGGGGAGCGGCGCGAACTTCCTCGCACCCCTGCCGGTCGCCGAACTCGCGCTGGAGCCCAGCCTGGCCGCTCCCGAGCGCGAGGAGCTGGTGGATCTCCTGCACCGCTTGGGTTTACGTCGCATCGGTGATTTCGCCGCCCTCACCCCCGCCGAGGTCGCCTCCCGCTTCGACGCCGACGCCATCCGCGCACACCGCTGCGCCCGCGCCGAACCCGAGCGCCCGCCCTCGTCCCGCCCACCGGCCCCGGACCTGACCGTCGAATACCACTGCGACCCGCCGATCGAGCGCGTCGACGCCGCCGCCTTCGCGGGCCGCCTGCTGGCCACCCATCTGCACGACCGCCTCTCCGCCGCGGGCGTGGCCTGCACCCGCCTGGCGGTAATCGCCGAAACCGCCGCGGGAGAACAACTCTCCCGCATCTGGCGCTGCGCCGAACCCCTCACCCCCGAGGGCACCGCCGACCGCATCCGCTGGCAACTGGACGGCTGGCTCACCCACCGCACCCTGACCGGCGCCACCCCGAACCCCGACGCGGCCTTCGGCAGAATCCACGGCCGCGCGACCCCCGAGGCCGATCCAACCCCCTCTCCGGCCCGGCCGAGCACATCGAAACCCGTTCCGGCGAAGGAGAACCCACCCCGCACCGCGCCCACTCCAACCGATACGGCAAAGTCGACCACCCCGAAATCGGTGCCCAGCGCGCCGATCATCCTGCTGCGACTGGAACCGGTCGAGGTGGTGGCGGCCGGGGCGCTGCAGCTCGGGCTGTGGGGCGGGGTCGGGGAGGAGGACGAGCGGGCCCGCCGGGCGCTGGTGCGGGTGCAGGGACTGCTGGGTGGGGAGGCGGTGCGGATCGGGGTGCTCAGTGGTGGGCGTGGTCCCGCCGAGCGGATCACGCTGGTGGCGCTCGGCGACGAACCCGTCCCCGCGACGGATCCCGAATCGCCCTGGCCCGGAAGGCTTCCGCCACCGACACCGGCCGTGGTGCTGATGAGCCATCCGGAGGTGATGTTGGAGGCCGATGACGGCACGGGCGTGTGGATCAGCGAGCGCGGGCTGTTCACCGCCGAACCGGCCCGGCTGCGCTGGGGCGGCAAGCAGTGGGCGGTGACCGGTTGGGCCGGTCCCTGGCTGCTGGACGAGCGCTGGTGGTCCGGCGACCGCCCCGGCGATTACGCCATCCGTGCCCAGGTCATGCTCGACGAGCAATTCCGTGTCCTGCTGCTGCTCGGCTACGCCGGAAGCTGGCATGTCGAGGGCCTCTACGAATGACCGTCAGCCCTGTTTCGGCAGCTCCTGCACCGCCCACTTGTTGCCGTCGGGATCGGCGAAATACGTGAACAGCCCCCAGCCCTCGTCCTTCACCGGGGTGGCGTCGACACCCGCGGCAACCAGCTGCCGATACGCCTCCTCGGCGCTGGCGACCACCATCTGCATACCCTCGACGCTGCCCGGCGCGGCCTGCGTGATGCCCTTGCCGATGCAGATCGAACAGCCCGAGCCGGGCGGAGTGAGCTGCACGAAACGGATGTCCTCGGTGGGGCTTTGGTCGTAGTCGGCGTTGAAACCGATCCTGGTGTAGAAGTCCTTGGCGCGGTCCACATCGGTGACGGGAATGGCGACGAGCTCGATTTTCCAATCCATGCCCGAAGCATCCCATCCACCACCGACAAAAATGCCGAAACCGGTGCGCCCGCTGCTACTCCGACAGCGTCCACACCAGCGCCATCGTGAACGGATGTCCGCGCAGCCGAGCCCATTTCGGCTTCGCCGCCAGCCAGCCGTCGTCGACCACCGCCTCGGTGGCCTCGGCCAGGCGCCACCCCGCCGCCACCCCGGCGTTCACATGATCGCTGAACAGGTGCAGATGGGTGCTGATCGCCAGCGACTCGCCGGACGCGTCGGTGTAATGCGTCGGCATGCCGGTCACCATGATGAACTGCGGGTGATAGCTGACCGAGACGAATATCGCCCCCGGCGCGGCCAGCCTGCGCGCCTCGTCGTACAGCGGGCCCAGTTCGGGCAGATGCTCGTCGATGAGCGAGCAGATCACCAGATCATAAGCGCCGCTGTCCAACCCGGTATCGCGCACATCGCCGAGCGCGAGCGAGTCGTGCACGCCACGTTCCCGGGCCCGGGCCAGCATGCCCGCGCTCAGATCCACGCCGTCGATGCGGTCGATGCCCCGCCCGCGCAGCCACGCGCCGGTGCGGCCGGTCCCGCAGCCGAGGTCGGCGGCTCGGCCGATCCGTCCCCATCGCGGATGCCGCAGCCGATCCAGCAGTGCCAGATCCATCTCGTCCATGACCGTCTGCTCATAGGTCGGCGCCCATCCGTCGTATCCGGTGGCGACGTCGACGGTGCGATAGTTGCGGCTGTCGAAATCGGCGAAGCTCGGCATGTTCGCAGTATTGCGCGTGGGCGTCGGGCGGCCCAGCGAGTTTCGGGCAGCCGCGAGCCATGCGTTCCGGCTATGACGAGCGGCACAAGCTGCGACGACGCCGTCGGCGAACCCGTATCCTGGCAAATCGTGGAGTCGACCGTTACCCGGGTGCCGCTGAACGGCGTGCTGATCGCCTATCGCGATTCCGGCCCGGCGACCGTCGACCATCCCCGCTCCGATGTTCCGGTGGTGCTCGTGCATGGCATGGGTGGCGACGGTCACACCTGGGACCGCTTCGCCCGCCGCCTGGTGCGGCTGGGTCGCCGGGTGATCATTCCCGATCTGCGCGGCCACGGTCGCAGCGCGCACACCGAGTCCTACCGCTTCGAGGAGTTCGGCGCCGATGTGCTGCGGCTGTGCGATCGGCTCGAACTGACCGCCGTCGATCTGGTCGGACATTCGCTGGGCGGTTACGCGGTGTCGTGCGTGGCCATCGAGCGCCCCGGGCTGGTCCGCCGCCTGGTGATCGAGGAGCAGCCGCTGCCCCTGCGTTCCGGCGACGAACAGCTCACCCTCACCCGTCGCCTGCCCACCCCGCCCGAACTCTGGCACGCCACCAGCAGCCTGCTCCGGCATCCGCGGGCCGTATTGGCCTTCGACCGGTCGATGACCCGGATCGCGCTGGAGCAGTTCCGTAAGCCGAATCCGGAGTGGTGGGAGCGGTTGTCGGAGATCACGGCCCCCACCCTGATGCTGCGCGGCGGCCCGGGCGGCATGGTCGATCCCGAGAAGCTGGAGGTCTTCCGCACCAGCGTCGCCGACTGCGCGGTCGAGGCATTCGCCTGCGGGCACAGCATCCATCGCGACCGCTATCGTCAGTTCGCCGCCGCGGTGCTGCCCTTTCTCGGTCATTGAGGTGGACCTATGACCGACTTCGAGGGAATGCCGTGTTCGGCCGCGTCGGCCGATATTCCCCTGCCCGGAAGTGCCACGCGGGTTTCCGGATGGCTGTGCATCGAACAACCCGGGGCGTGGGGACGGGACGTGATCGGTGACGAGGTGCTCGGCCCCGAGATCACGGCCGAATTGGCGCCCCGCGTCAAGGCGGCGCGGGTGCGGCCCACCCTGATCCGGCGCCCCGGACGCAACGAATTCACGGGTACCCGAACGGTTTTCATCGCAAGCTCGCGACCGCGGGATTCCTGGTGTGAGCGCTTCGAGATCACCGACCTGAAGCAGCTGCTCGATCTCGATCCGCACCTGCTCAACGGCCCCGCGCCGGGAATCGGCGCGCCGGTGCGCGATCCGCTGGTGCTGGTGTGCGCCCACGGGAAACGCGATCAGTGCTGCGCCCTGCTCGGCCGCCCCATCGCCGCCCGCCTGTCCGCCGCATATCCCGATCTGGTCTGGGAATGCTCGCACACCGGCGGTCACCGCTTCGCCCCCGCGATGGTGCTCCTCCCGTCCGGCCTGACCTACGGCCGCGTCGGCTCGGACGACGCCCTCGAGGCCGTCGCCGCCGCCCACCGAAACGCGATCTCCCTCACCGGTTTCCGTGGCCGCAGCTGCTACACCCCGGTCGAACAGGTAGCCGAAATCGCCGTCCGCCGCCAGCTCCCGGCGGCCTCCGACGACCTCACGGTGACCCCCGCCCCCGACGCCCTTCCCACCGGTGACCCCACCACCTTCGCGGGCGCGGCCACCGTCACCCACCGCGACGGCCGCCGCTGGCTGGTCACCACCCACACCACGGCCTACCCGCCCCGCCAGGCCAGCTGCGCCGCCGCCGCCAAACCGGCCACGGCGATCATCGCCGACCCGCCGCGCGAATTGCCCTGATGCCCAGCGTTTCTCGGACTTGTCGCCCTCGACGGGCCGCGCGGGCTACCAGTGCGTCCCCGGGACCAGCCGGGCGGCTCGGCGCAGGGCCGTGCGGGTGACGCGACCGGCCGTCGAGGGCTGGCGGCGCGGCTTGGGGGCGGGGGCGAGCACCTCCGGTTCGGGGAGTTCGTCGGGGGATACTTCGCCCTTGGCGGCCGGGGAGTCCGGCAGTGCCCGGTAGTAGCGGTGCAGGATCGAGTTCGTGAGGCGCGGGGCGAACATGTGGCCGTATTCGGCGAGCGTGCCGATCGGGACGTCGATCTGCTTCGGGCGCTCCGACAGCGCGCGGACGATGGTCGCCGCGGCCCACTCCGGCGATTCCGAGGGGCCCTGCTTCCCGCTGGGCGTGATCATCGGAGTGCGAACCAGGGGCATGTGGATGGTGGTGAAAGTGATGTTGTCGGCAAGCATTTCGGCCGCCGTCACCTCCGCGAACTTGTCCAGGGCGGCCTTGCTCGCGAGATAGGCCGCGAAGCGCGGGGTGGCGACCTGCACACCGGCGCTGGAGATATTGACGATGTGGCCGAATTTGCGCTCACGCATCTGGGGGAGCAGCGCCAGGGTCATTCGGACGGCGCCGAAGTAGTTGACCGCCATGGTCCGTTCGAAATCGTGCAGCCGGTCGACGGACCGGTGCACGGCCCGGCGAATGGAACGCCCGGCATTGTTGACCAGCATGTCGACGTGGTCGTGTTCGTCGAGAATGGTCTTGACGGTGTGCTCGACCGATTCGGAATCGGTGACGTCGCACTGGTAGGCGTAGGCCTGACCGCCGGTGGCCTCGATCTCGTCGACCACGGCGGCCAATTCCTCACTCCGGCGGGCGAGCAGAAACACGACCGCGCCCTTCTGGGCGACCGCGATCGCCGCGGCCCGGCCGATGCCGGAGGAGGCGCCGGTGATGAGGACGTGTTTGCCGGTGAGATCCCGGCGGGCACGCCGGCGAGCCAGGTAACCGCCGGATGCGGGGGTATCGGACATCACGATGCTCCCTTGCGAATCGATGTGCCCCGAACTTACTCCAAAGTAAGTTCTGGTGCCAACGCGATCGCGTCACAGTCCGGCAACCGAGGTTCTCGAACGAGGTTTTCGAATGTATGTTCGATGCATATAAGGAACCGATCGGTTTGCCGGAGGGATGCATGGGCTGGGACGATGGCCCGCCGACCTGGGCAGAGATGGAACGCGTGCTCTCCGGTCGCCCGGGGCGCCCCGACGAGCCGCCCGGCGACGGCGGCGACAGTCCGGCGTGGTCTCGTCGGCGCGGCGCCTATCGCGCCGGACCGCGCCCACCCGGCGAATCGTCGGTGCCCTACGCGGAACTGCACGCCCACTCCGCCTACAGCTTCCTCGACGGCGCCTGCCAGCCGGAGGATCTGGTCGAGGAGGCCGTGCGATTGGGCCTGCGGGCCCTGGCCCTCACCGATCACGACGGGTTCTACGGTGTGGTGCGTTTCGCCGAGGCCGCCCGGGAATGGGGCCTGCCGACGGTATTCGGCGCGGAGCTGTCGCTGGCGCCCGCCTCCCCTTCGTCGCCCCGGCCCATCCCCGGCCGGGACTCCGAGCCGCGCACCGGCGCACCGGATCCCGCCGGGACGCATCTACTCATCCTGGCGCGCGGCCAGGAGGGCTATCGCCGGTTGTCGCGGGAGATTTCGGCCGCGCACATGGCCGCGGGGGAGAAGGGCGTGCTGCGCTACGACCTGGATCGGCTCACCGCCGCCGCCGACGGGCACTGGCAGATCCTCACCGGCTGCCGCAAAGGCCCGGTGCGCCAGGCCCTCCGGGACGGCGACGCGGCGGCCGAGGCGGCGCTGCGCGAGCTGATGGAGCGCTTCGGTCCCGACCGGGTGACCGTGGAACTCACTCACCACGCCATCCCCGAGGACGACGAGCGCAATGCTCGGCTGCTCGCTCTGGCCGACCGCCTGCGCCTGCCGGTGATCGCCACGACCGCGGCGCATTTCGCCGCTCCCCGGCAGCGCCGCCGCGCCATGGCGCTGGCCGCCATCCGGGCGCGGCAGTCTCTGGACGAGATGGACGGCTGGCTCGCCCCGGCCGGCGGCGCGCATCTGCGCTCGGGGGCGGAGATGGCGCGGCTGTTCGCGGCCTGTCCGCAGGCGGTGACCAATGCCGCCGCCCTGGCTGGCGAATGCGCCTTCGACCTGAAGCTGATCGCCCCGGAACTGCCGCCGTTCGATATTCCCGACGGCCACGACGAGAATTCCTGGCTGCGCGAGCTCACTTATGCGGGCGCCGCCCGCCGCTACGGCTCTCCGGAACGAAATCCCAAGGCCTACCGGCAGATCGACCACGAACTGCGCATCATCGCCGATCTCGGCTTCCCCGGATATTTCCTGGTGGTGCACGACATCGTCACGTTCTGCCGGGACAACGACATCCTGTGCCAGGGCCGGGGTTCGGCGGCCAATTCCGCGGTCTGCTATGCCATCGGCATCACCAATGTCGATCCGGTGGCCAACGATCTGCTGTTCGAACGCTTCCTGGCCCCCGAGCGCGACGGCCCGCCCGATATCGATATCGATATCGAATCCGACCGCCGCGAGGAGGCGATCCAGCACGTCTACGCCAAATACGGCCGCGAATACGCCGCCCAGGTGGCCAATGTGATCACCTATCGCGGTAAGTCCGCGGTCCGCGATGCCGCTCGGGCGCTGGGATTTTCGCCGGGGCAGCAGGATGCGTGGAGTAAGCAGGTGAACCGCTGGACCGGGGTGGCGAGCGAGGTACATACCGATATCCCGCCGCGGGTGCTGGAACTGGCCGGTGAAATCGAGGGACTGCCGCGGCATCTGGGCATCCATTCCGGTGGCATGGTGATCTGCGACCGGCCCATCGCCGACGTCTGCCCCGTGGAATGGGCTCGCATGCCCGGCCGCAGCGTGCTGCAGTGGGACAAGGACGATTGCGCCGCGGCGGGTCTGGTGAAATTCGATCTGCTCGGCCTGGGCATGCTGTCGGCGCTGCACTACATGATCGATCTGGTGCGCGAACACACCGGCGAGACCATCGAATTGCATCGGCTGGATCTGCGGGAATCCGCCGTCTACGAGATGCTGTCGCGGGCGGATTCGGTGGGGGTGTTCCAGGTGGAGTCCCGCGCGCAGATGGCGACGCTGCCCCGGCTGCGGCCGCGCACTTTCTACGACCTGGTCGTGGAGGTGGCGCTGATCCGGCCGGGCCCTATTCAGGGTGGTTCGGTACACCCCTATATCCGGCGTCGCAACGGTGCGGAGGAGGTCACCTTCGAGCATGAGGCCCTGCGCAATTCGCTGGAACGGACGCTGGGCGTACCGCTGTTCCAGGAGCAATTGATGCAGATGGCCGTCGACGTCGCCGGTTTCAGCGCGGCCGAGGCGGATCAATTGCGCCGCGCGATGGGATCCAAGCGCTCCACCGAGAAGATGGACCGGCTGCGGGAGCGTTTCTATCAGGGCATGCGCGAATTACACGGTATCACCGGCGAATTGGCCGATCGCATCTACGAGAAGGTGTACGCCTTCGCGAATTTCGGCTTCCCGGAGAGCCATTCGCAGAGTTTCGCCTCCCTGGTCTTCTATTCGGCGTGGTTCAAGCTGCACCATCCGGCGGCGTTCTGCGCGGGGCTGCTCAACGCCCAGCCCATGGGGTTCTACTCACCGCAGTCGCTGGTGGCCGATGCCCGCAGGCACGGGGTGGTGGTGCACGGCCCGGATGTCAACCACAGCCTGGCCGCGGCGACCCTGCAACAGCGTGGCACCCAGGTGCGACTCGGTCTGGCCGCGATCCGGCACATCGGCGACGATCTGGCCGAGAAGATCGTCGCCGCACGGGCTTACGGGCCGTTCACCTCGTTTCTGGATCTGACCGGGCGGGTGGAGCTGACGGTTCCGCAGGCCGAATCGCTGGCCACCGCGGGAGCGCTCGCCAGCCTCGGCCTGACCCGGCGTCAGGCGCTGTGGGCGGCCGGTGCGGCGGCGGGGGAACGTGCGGATCGCCTGCCGGGCACCGGCGCCGCCACCGCGGCGCCGGCCCTGCCCGGAATGGGAGAGCTGGAACTGGCCGCCGCCGACGTCTGGGCGACCGGTGTCTCGCCGGGCAGCTATCCCACCGAATTCCTGCGCCCGCAATTGGATTCGCTCGGTGTGGTCCCCGCGGGGCGGCTCGGCTCGGTGGCGGACGGGGCCAAGGTGCTGGTGGGCGGCGCCGTCACGCACCGGCAGCGGCCCGCCACCGCGGCCGGTGTCACCTTCATCAATCTGGAGGACGAGACGGGCATGGTGAATGTCGTCTGTTCGGTCGGCCTGTGGCAGCGCTACCGGCGAGTCGCCCAGAGCGCACCCGCGCTGCTGATCCGCGGCCGCCTCCAGAACGCCGAGGGTGTGGTCAGCGTGGTCGCCGAACATCTGCAGCGCATGGATCTGCGGATCTCGTCGAAGTCGCGGGACTTCCGCTGACCTCCTCGGCGCGCCGCCCACCGCCGCGAGTGTCGGCGGTCCTGCCGCCGCAGCTCGCAGCGGACGTGCCGCCTCCCTCAGAAATCGCCGCCGCTGGAACCGCCGCCGCTGTCGGAACCGCTGCTACCGCTGTCGAATCCGCCGCTGTCACTCCCGCCGGAGCCGCCGCCGCTGTCACCCCCGCCGCCGAAGTCGCCATCCCCACCGCCGCCACCCCACTCCTGGGGCGGCTGATCGGGACCGGAATCCGGTGGCGGCTGGTCGGAGACCGGTGCGCGCTCTTCCTCGCGCCCCTCCATGCGGCCCAGTTCGTAGCCCAGCACACCGCCGCCGACGGCCCCCGCCGCCGCGCCGAGACCGCCCGCCACGCCGGGACTCATCCCGTGCCGTTGGCCATCTCCTGGGTCCTGGCCGGGGTCCCGGCCACCGGGGTCGTACCCGCCCGGGCCGTAGCCGCCGGACGGATTGCCGCGATCGGGGAAACCGGCCCCGCGCCCGCGGCGGCGGAATGCCACCACCGCCGCGATGACCATCGCGATGACGATCAGCGGGCACAGCACGCTCCACAGGTTGAAACCGTTGTCCTGCCGGGACGCGGCGGGTGGCGCCGGCGTCGGCCGGTGGGCCCGGCTGGCGGGCGCGGCCTGATCGGCGGCCCGCGCAAGCGATTCGAGCGCCCCAACCGTGGCGGTGGTGTAGTCGCCGTTGCCGAAGCCGCTCTTGAACGCCGCGATCGCCGGGGACGCGTCCCGGATGTGGGAGTTGGCCCCGGTGCGGATCGTCAGATGTCTGGACTTGGTGTTGATCGCGATGACCACATCGTTGGGCGCGTGCACGTGCGATTGCGCCTCCTGGTCGAAGGCCGCGTTGTTCTCGGCAAGTCTTTCGGTCGTGAAGATCTGCACCGGATCCGGCACCGTATCGGCCGCCGCGGTGACCCGCGGATCGTCCAGCACATTCGAATCGTCGCGAATGGTGACCGGTCCGGCCGCCGCCGGACCGGCGGATATCAGCAGCAGGGCCGCCGATATCCCGAGCAGCAACGCACCATGCCTGGCCATAGCGCTCTCCCCGGTCGTGCGGGGCTCCTGCCACCCCGCGCCATTCGCGAGCGTACCGGCCGAGTCGGGAACAGACTGAGAGGTTTGCTGACATCCGCGCGGGAAGAAATTTTCGCTAAAGGGTGCGGCTGTCCGATTCGGCCGGTGACAGCCCTCGCCACCGCCGGATACCGTGCTCGAGTCGCTTGGGGAACGATCGCTAGGGGGAATTCATGACGGACAAATGTGTGCTGGACCAGCAGGCCGTGTTGCGCTTCGGAGGCGTTGCGCGGCAGGTTTTTCGAGATCTCGACGCGGTCGCGGCGCGGTGGGTGTGGAGCATCGCCCGGATCGTGGAGACGATTCCGGGCAGCGCGACCGTGCCAGCCTGGTGCGAGGCCGCGTGCATGCTCGCCAATCTGACGCAGCGCGGCGCCGATGGTTACGGCCGCCTGGCCGATCGAGCGGAGCGCGTCGTCGCCGCCTTCGACCGGTCCGATGGGGCCGCGGCCGAGCGGCTCGACCGATTGGCGGTGCGGATATGACGCCCTCGCGGTCGGTGCTCACCGGCTGGCACGCCTCGGTGGGTGCCGAACGTCTGCGTGCCGAGTTCGACCGCAACCTCGAGCAGATGGAGGCGCTGTCGGCCACCGTGCGCGGCGAATGCCGCCGACTCGACGGCGACGGCTGGCAGGGCGCGGCCTTCGACGCCGTCCTGGGCCATGTCGAGGCGGTCTTCGGATTCAACAGCCTGCTGTGTGAGCGGGCCGGGCTGCTGCGCGACATCGGTGTGCGGGCCCTGTCGGATCTGCATGCCACCACGGTGGCGCTGCTGGACTGTGTCGCCGATGCGGAGACCGACGGATGCGTCGTCGCCGACGACTGGACGGTGACCGGCGACAATCCGGACCACGCCGCCGAATGGGGCGAGGTCATCGCGGAGGCGGCCGCGGCCGTCACCCGCGCCGACGAGCGCGGCCAGCGCGCCGTGCGCGGAGTGCTCGGCGAAATGGCCCATCTCGCGGCGCTTTTCGTGCCCATGGAGTCGCTGCACGAAGCGGCCCTCGGAATGGAATCGGAACATCGCCACCCACCCGAATCGGCCGAGGGGACGGCAGTCGAAGCCTCCTTCCCACCGAGAACATCGGCGGTGGCGACGCAGGCTGCCGAGGCGGGTATCACTGCCGAGCAGCTGATGGCCGTCATGCCCAACCTTCCGGTGGCGCAGGCTCGGGAGTACCTGCCCGCGCTCAACGCGGCTCTCCAGGAGGGCGATATCTCCACCCCGCTGCGCCAGGCCGCATTCCTGGCCCAGCTCGCGCACGAGAGCGGTGAGCTGCGGTACTTCGAGGAGCTGGGCGATGCGGAGTATTTCCGGCGCTACGACCCCGATGGCGTTGCCCCCGCCGCGGGCAATACCGAGCCCGGTGACGGCCCGCGCTATCACGGTCGCGGCCCCATCCAGTTGACCGGTCGCGCCAACTATCGCGCCGCGGGCGCCGCTCTCGGCCTCGATCTCGAGGGCGATCCCGACCTGGCCGCCCGGCCGGAGATCGGCTTCCGAATAGCCCAGTGGTACTGGAGATCTCGCGATATCAATGCCCTCGTCGATGCGGGCGACTTCGCCGCGGTTACCCGGGCGGTCAATGGCGGCCACCACGGCCTGGCCGAGCGCGAGGCCTACTATCGCCGGGCTCTGGAGGTGCTGCGATGATCGGCGCCGTTCTGCCTCGGTGGAGCATCCTGGCATGGATCGCCCTGCTCGGTTTGGCACTCGCATCCGGTTGTGCCGGTGCCCCTTCCGATTCGTCGGCGGCGAAATCGGCTGGGGGAGTGCGTGGTGATGCCCTCGCTGCCGCGGGCACGCAGCCATTCGTCTACCGCTCCCGCGGCGAACTCGTGCTGGCCACGCCGGAGCGGACCATTGCCCGGCATTCGGGGATATTCACCGAAGTCGGCTTCACGCGGGACAATTCTCGGGTGTTCGCCCGCGACGACGCGGGCGGGCTGGTTTCGCTGGATCCGGTCACCGGCACGATATCGCCGGTGCGAGTCGACTGCCGGTGCGATCGGATCTTTCCGCTGTACGGCACGACCGTCGGATGGTGGCAGCCGGACGGATTCGTCCGAATGGACCTGGCCGAGCCGAAACCGGTTGCGGCGCGGGCGGTGGAACTGCCGCCGCCGCGAGATCCCATCGCGCCCGGCAACGTCCTGTCCGCCCCGCGACTGCTCGCCGCCGACGCGAACGCGCTGATCCTCGACCGGATCGAGGCGCCGCCCGGTGCGTCCTGGGGGTTGAACCACCTGTCCCATGTCGACACGACCACCGGAGCGGTGCGGGAGCTGGGCCGCGTCGACGGCATCAACACCGCACTCTCGTCGGGGTCTTTCCGAGCCGACGGCCGAGAGGTGCTGTTCGCCGGATTCGCCCGGGACGGAATCACCTGCGGTATTGGGCATCTGGTCCTGGTGACGCTGCCGGACGGGCGGATCGATCCGTTCGCGCTGCCCACATTGTCCAGTTGCTCCGCGGTCACGGATCTGCGCTGGGCGGGTGCCGCCGCCACCGCGACCGGACTCCTGTGGGAGCCGGCCGTACCCGATCGGCTGACCGGCACGGCGGTCTGGACTCGGTGCGGCACGCAATGGGACCGGCGTGGCGATGCGGGCACCGTTCGCTACGCCGCGCTCACCCCGCACGCCACGGTCCGGATCCAGCGCTCCGGCGCCGACCGGGTTCGGGCGATCCATTCCGGCGACCTGGTCCTCGCGGTCACCACCGAGATGCGGATCCTGGCCCATGACGTCGTCGACGTCCGGCTGCCCTGGACACTGTCGTGAACCGCGCGGTCGGGCGATCCACTACGCTGCGGTCGCCCACTCGAGACAGGAGCAGCGCGTGCCGATCGTGGTCCGGGCGACCATCAAACCCAACAGCGGTAAGGGGCCGCTGGTCGAGACGCTCGAGGATGGCGCCCTACGGCTGTACGTGCGCGCTCCCGCCGTGGAGGGTAAGGCCAACAAGGCCGCGATCGAGCTGTTGGCCCAGCATTTCGGGGTCGCCAAATCCCGGGTCCGGCTCACCGCCGGTGCGACGTCACGGTTCAAACGCTTCGAGATCGACGACTGACGCGCCGTCACTGCTTCGCCGTGGGCAGGGTCAGCCGCGCCCGCAGCCGGTCGTACCCGAGCGTGGTCAGCACCCCGATCACGATCGCGGAGGTCACGCCGATCGTGCACATCACCAACGCGCGGGTCAGGCCCGCCGCGAGGCGGGCATCGAAATAGAGGATCGACCGAATTCCGAGATACACCTGGTGCATCGGCTCGAACTCGGCCAGGGCCCGGTACAGCATGGGCGTCGCCTCGATCGGCATGATGCCGCCGGAGGATGGCAGCCCGAGGGCCATGAAGACCAGCATGTTGATCGGCATACCCAGGTTGTTCAGCACCGGCAGGCGCAGGGCGGACGCCACCGTAGCGACCACGGCCAGCACGGCCAGCGCGGTCATGCCCACCGCGAGCGAGGCGGCGGCGCTGAAGAAGTACAGCGCGAGCCGATGTTCGATCGGCATACCCAGTGCGGCCGCGATGAACTGGTAGGCGCCCGCCATCACCAGCGCGACCACCGCGACGAGCGCCCATTTGAACAGCAGCGCGTGCCAGGGCGAGACGGAGGGATCGTCCTTGGTGACGGAGTCGACGCCGACATTGATCAGCTGGGCGCCCGTGAAGCCCGCGAAGACGACCAGCAGGGTGTAGTAGAAGGCGGAGATGCCGTTCGCCGTGCCCTCGGGCAGCGGTGCGAATTGGGTGACCTCGATCCGCACGGGGTCGGTGAGCGTCACCAATGCCGCGTCCGACAGCGGCACACCGCTTGCGCGCGCCCGCTCGGTCGTCGCGGTACCGAGTCGACGGCTGAGGTCGTCGAGCACCGGCGTGAGCAGCTGGGTGGTCAGCGTGGTGGCGGTCGTGCCCGCGCGCGGGTTGGTCCGCACCTCGAGATTCGGCGGTGTGCCCGTTCCGGGGCCCGGATCGGCCAGGGCGCTCAGCCGGGCACCGAAGTCCTCGGGCACGATGATCGCTCCGTAGATCTCGCCCAGCGACATCAGCCGATCCGCCTCGTCGGCGGTGACGAGTTGCCACCGGACCCGATCGGGCGGCAGCGCGGCCCGCACGCGATCGATGACCTCGGCGCCGGACGCGCCGCGATCGGAGTCGACCAGCGCCAGCGGAAAGCCGTGCAGATTGCGCTGCGGATGCAGGATGCTGCCCAGATAGGACAGCGCCAGCAAGGCCAGCAATCCCATCGCGACGACCAGCGGGACCGCCCACAATTTGTGGTCCCAGCCGGAACGAGCGTCGTCACCGTCCTCGTCGGTCGTCGGCGTCACAGCGCGACGCTAACAGCACATCCGCCGCAACCAATGCCCGACATGCGGCGGCGTTCACACCGCCCCGGGGAACCCCAACTGCCGCCACGCCTCGTACACCGCCACCGCCGCGGCGTTGGACAGATTCATCGACCGCCGACCCGGCAGCATCGGAATCCGCAGCTGATCGGTGACGTGTGGATCGGCGAGCACCTCCTCGGGCAGCCCGGTCGGCTCCGGACCGAACAGCAGCGCATCGCCTTTGCGGTAGGTGATGTCGGTGTTCCAGGTGCTGGCCCGCGCGGTGAAGGCGAAAACCCGCTCCGGCCGGATGGCTTCCCAAGCGGCGGAAAGATTCTCGTGCACGCGCACCGAGGCCAGATCGTGGTAATCCAGCCCCGCTCGCCGCAACTTCGGCTCCGACAGGTCGAAACCCAGCGGCTCCACCAGATGCAGCTCACACCCGGTTCCCGCCGCCAACCGGATGGCATTGCCGGTATTGGGGGGAATTCGGGGCTCGAAGAAGACGACATGCAGCACGGGCCCCAGTATCTCCTGCCGGTCCCGCTCGGGAAAACGAACGACCGGCCCTGCGGCAGGGCCGGTCGCGTCGGCTTCGATTCGATCCGCCTATTCCTCCGACAATCCGATGCCGCGGGCGATGACCGGCCACGACGCCTTGAACTCGTCCTCCCAGTAGCCCCACGAGTGGGTGCCGGAGGTGTAGTGGAAGGTGGCGGGGATGCCGAGTTCCTCGAGCTTCTTCTGCATGTTGTGGGTGCAGTAGTTGGTGGCGCTCTCGATGGTCCCACCGATGGTGAGCTGGTTCAGCAGGCCGAACACCCCGAGCTGATCGCCCTTACCGTCGATTTGGGTCTTCACGCCGTCGAGCTGCGATTTCCGCCCGTCCAGGGTGTCGTATTCACCCGGTCGGCCATTGCCCGAGGAGAAGTACAGCTCGAGTCCGCGCAATCCCTCGGCATGCAGATACGGATCGTTCGCCGCCCATTCGGGCGAACCCATCGGTCCCCACATGTTGTAGGGGTTTCCGCCACCCATTCCAACGGCGGTCTTCACAAAGTAGGCACCCGTCGGATCGCTGGTTTGGGCGCAGCCGCTGTAGGAGGCCGCGGCCTTGTACAGCCCGGGCTTGGCGATGGGCAGGGCCAGAACGGATGTACCGGAGGTGGATATCCCCGCGATGGCATTGACCTCATTGGTGCCGAGTGCCGCATTCAGCAGTGGCGGCAACTCTTCGGTCAGATATGTCCGCCACTTGTTGCGACCGAGTACCGGATCGTCGTTGACCCAGTCGGTGTAGTAGCTGGCTTTTCCGCCGATCGGCATGATGAGGTTGACGTTCTTGTCCGACAGGAATGGCCGGACATCGGTTTGCGCCTGCCAGGACGCGAGGCTCTCGCCCGCGTCCAGACCGCTCAGGAGATACAGGCTCGGCCGCGGCGCAGAGGTGTCCGCGGGCCGTTGGATCTCCACCGGGAAGGTCTTGTCCATTGCCGCGGAGTAGATCTGCAAGCGAATGTTGCGATCGTCGATCTGCTCGACACCGGCGATCTTCGAACCGTCTTCCGACGCGATACTGGTCATCCACTCCAGTTGTTCGGTCGGATCGGCGGTCGCATGCGAGGCGCCCATGGATGTCAGAACACCGACGAGCAACCCGGTTACCAGACTGTTGCTGACAAACCGAGCCCGGCGGGTTTGGAGAGGTCCTGTGCTGGCGGTCGGGGTCATGGCCACAAGCTTTCAACATCGAGTTTGGCTCGCTGCGCAACGACACGCCCAAAGGCTGATGGGCGTCGTTTCGCGCGTTGTACGTTTTCAACAATTCGCATATCTGCGGCAATGGGAAAGGCGAGTGTCGGATGGAACAGAATTAAACGATTTGTGATCGAGTCGATACACACACTTCCGAACTGTCGACCCGCCATTTATCGCATGCTATTTGCGCATAACAAAAATGGGCCCCGGCTTTCGCCGGGGCCGGAAAATAGCAAGCAGTTCGAGCGCACTCGCCTCGCTTGCGTCGAGATTGCGGCAGCTGCCGACTCCTGTCAGAGATCTTGCCGCCGCCTCGACACGCGGGCAGGGGGTCAGTGCGCCGAGAGGCGGCCTGGAACTTGGCATTCGGTCAGCCGACGATCGGTTCGCCGTGTCGCGCGGGGGTACGACGGTTGTGCCGCCGCACCCCGCGCGGCGCGATCGAGCGCTGGTTACAGCATGGAGCCGGTGAACAGCGCCAAGACGGTGTTGAGCGCAACCGAACCCAGGTAGGTCGACGGCACCGTGACCGAACCCACGATCGGGACGACGGTCGAGAAGATCGCCGAGGGAATGATGTTGAACAGATCGCATAGAGCCGAACCGATAAGCGGCATGACACGTCCTTTCGAATTCGGGTGAGGATCTTGTCGTTGGCGAATCTACAGCAGCCGGTAGTGATCTAGTCAACAGTTGGCAAACGTTTGAGATAACCGTTTGGTATCGGCGAGATGGTCCCTGAACTTGTGAGTATTAAGCCGGTTCGAAACCTATTTATTCTGATTGCAAAACAGGGCCCCGACCTGGCGATCATCGCAGAATTGTCCTGTCTGCCTGCGGATGCAATCATCCCTATCCACGGAACTCGACGTTCGATAGACCTCGATATTGCGGGGTCAATGACTGACTGTTACCGACGCTCTCCCGAACCCGTTGAAGCAGCCAGCAATTCATGAGCAAACAAAGTTTGCTATCCCTTGTAGCGAAGTGCGGCTGAGAAACTCGGCATCCCTATAGCAAACTCCATTGCCGGTCAACGACTTTCGGATTCACCGCAACGCCCAGCAGCGGAAGCCCGACCCCCACGGCACGTCCCGGCGGCGAGCCCTCGCCCATGCACGAGCACGTGCGGATGCGAGAATCGTTGCGTGACCGAAGCTCCTGTCGCTCATCCGCATCAGCCCGGCCCGTCCGGCAGGTTCCTCTGGGCCAACCTGCCGATGCTGCTGGTGGCAGCGGTGCTGGCCGTCGCGGTGGTGTTCATGATCCAGGACCGCTGGCGGCGCGGGGCCTTCTTCATCGGCGGCGCGACGCTGCTCGCCGCGGCATTGCGGCTGTGCCTGCCGACGATTCGGGTCGGCCTGCTGGCCGTGCGCAGCAAGCCGTTCGACGTCGGCGCCTATACGGTCCTCGGCGGCAGCATCATCGCCCTGGCCGTGACCATCAGCGATCTCGGCGTGGCCTGACGCTCAGCCCCGTGCCTTACGGGCGAGGTCCATCGTCTCGGACAGCAGGGTGCCCACCGCCTCGGTCTCGGTGAGGAATCCGTCGTGGCCGTCGCGCGAGCAGACCACCTCCAGTTCCTTGCAGCCGGGCAGCAGATCGGCCAATTCCTGTTGCGTCCGAAGCGGGTAGAGGCGGTCGGAATCGACACCGCCCACGATGCACGGCACCGGCGTGCTGGCCAAGGCGACCTCGACCCCACCTCGTCCGCGGCCGATGTCGTGGCGGTTCATCGCCTCGGTCAGCAGCACATAGGTGGCCGGATCGAAGCGCTGCACCAGCTTCTGTGCCTGGTACTCCAGATAGCTCTGCACCGCGTAGCGGCCGCCGTCGCGTGGATCCTCGCCGTCCTGGGCGCGGTTCTCGAAGCGGTGGTCGAGCTCGAATTCGGTGCGGTAGGTCAGATGCGCGATGCGACGGGCGAGCCCCATGCCGGTGGTCGGCACCCGGCCGGTGCCGTGATAGTCGCCGCCCTGCCAGTCCGGATCGGCCTTGATGGCGGCGATCTGGGTGGTCTGGGTGCCGATCTGATCGGCGGTGGCACGCGGTCCGACGGCCAGCACCAGCGCGGCGCCGACCCGCAGCGGATGGCCGACCATCCACTCGAGCACTCGCATACCGCCCATCGAGCCGCCGACCACGGCCGCCAGCCGGTCGATGCCGAGCAGATCGAACAGGGCGACCTCGGCGGCCACCTGATCGCGGATGGAGATCTCGGGAAAGCGCGAACCCCACGGCCTTCCGTCGGGGGCGAGCGAGGACGGGCCGGTGCTGCCCTTGCAACCGCCCAGCACGTTGGTGGCGATCACGCACCACTCGTTGGTGTCCAGCGCGGCGCCCGGGCCCACGATGCCGTCCCACCAGCCGGGCAGCGGATGCAACTCGTCGGGCGGGCCGACCACGTGTGAATCACCGGTCAGGGCGTGTTCGACCAGTACGACGTTGTCCAATTTCGGCGACAGCTCGCCCCATCGCTGCACCGCGAGCTCGACGTCCGGAATCGTCGCGCCGTTCTCGAGGCGCAGCTCACCGATGCCGATCCGCTCGAGGTGTCCGTCGGGCGGGGGCAGCAGGGTAGCCGCGGGATGCGCGGTGCTCGACTCGATACTCACGGTCACCGGGCCGCCGCCGTTCGAAGGGAACGCACGGATTCGATGGTAGCGACAGGGTTGTCACCCTCGGTTTGCATGGTTCGGGGCGCGGTCGAGTTACTCATGGGCCTGCTCCATTGGGGTCGCCGAATTGGCTCGCTGGTCTTATCGGGCTTCGACAGGCGAACAGCAACAACACATCTCGTTGGCCTCCTGATCGTCGCGCTTGCTCTCGACCCTCGAGAGCCCGGTCATCACCCGGAGCACCCCACCGCAACTGGAGGGTTGCCGGCCAGCGAGCCGGGGCTTGGCGCTGGCGCTCATGACCTGAGTTGGATGGTAACCGATGGGCCATCAGGGACGCGAACAGCGTCCCCGGGCGCGCTAGCGCTGGTCCGCTCGCTGTTCGGCGCACAGCGGGAGCGCGCACCGCCGGACGAACTCCTCGTAGGCGCTGCGAACCGCGCGGATGCTGGCCCGCGCGGAGTCGGCCGGGTCGCCGTCGGGCACCCATTCACCGCATTCCATTCCGGTACGCATGATGGCCAGCCAGGTCGCCATGATGAGCCGGACGGGCAGGGCGTCGGGGTCCGTGCCGATGCGCTCGGCGACCGCCGCCTGGAGCGCGACGGACTTGGTGTCGGAGATGTCCATACTGCGAGCGCGGACCGCGGGGCTGGTGCGCATGATCCGCTGCATCCGCTGGAACCACTCGAAGGGCACGGGACCGCCGTCGATGCCGTTCTCGGTCACGGTCAGGTAGGTGTCGAGCAGAGCTCTCAACTCATTGCCCGTCACCGGTTGCCGGAGCAGTTCGGCGGCGATGAGTTTGCCCCAATCCTCGATGGGAGCGAGGACGATGTCCTCCTTCAGCTCGAAGTACCGGTTGACCGTGCGCGGCGACACGTCCGCGGCATCGGCGATCTGTTCGACGGTGGTCGCGTCGAAGCCCTGGGCGTCGCAGAGCCGCAGGCCCACCTCGATGATCCGGCGTCGAGTCTGCTGCTTCTTGCGTTCCCGCAGGCCGGGCTGGGCTGGTGACTCGAGCATGCGTCCATCGTATCGCCGAGAGCACTCATCATGACGAAGGACGCCAAATGTCGCATCCTGACATTTTTCTCTTGACGCCAAATGTCTTGTGATGTCAGGATTGCTGTCACGTTCCCCGCCAGGCGGCGGAACCGTTCCCCTCCCCTTCAGGAGTCCCTCATGACCGATACCGGGACCGCAGAGCTCGTTCCCTCCCAGACCACGACCAAGCCGACGAGTTCGGCCCGCTGGTGGGCCCTCGGTGTGCTCGCCCTGGCCCAGCTGATGGTGGTGCTGGACGCCACCATCGTCACGATCTCGCTGCCGTTCGCCCAGCGGGATCTGCACATCAGCGACGGCGACAAACAATGGATGCTGACCGCCTACACGCTGATCTTCGGCGGTCTGCTGCTGCTCGGTGGCCGGCTCGCCGACTATCTGGGCCGCCGCCGGATGTTCCTGGTGGGCCTGGTCGGCTTCGCCGGGGCGTCGGCGCTGGCCGGACTCGCGCGGAACGCGGCCGAGCTGTTTGCCGGACGGGCGCTGCAGGGCGCGTTCGCGGCGGTGCTGGCGCCCGCGGCGCTGTCGCTGGTGTCGATCACCTTCACCGAGGCGCGCGAAAGGGCAAGGGCCTTCGGCGTTTTCGCGGGTGTGTCGGCCGGTGGCGCGGCGATCGGCCTGATCGCCGGTGGCGCGCTGACCGAATATGCCGATTGGCGCTGGTGCCTCCTGGTCAACACGCCGATCGCGCTGCTCGCCCTGGCCGGTGCGCTGGCCTTCGTGGTCAAGGATGTGCCCGTCCCGCGGACCGGCGGCTACGACGTGCCCGGCGCGGTGACCGTGACCCTCGGCCTGATCGCGGTGGTGTACGGCTTCAGCCGCGCGGCCGAGGACGGCTGGCTGGCCGCGACCACACTGGGCCTGCTGCTCGCCGGTGTCGCGCTGCTGGTGGCCTTCGTCGCGATCGAGCGGCGCTCGCCGAATCCCCTGCTACCGCTGCATATTCCGGGTGAGCTCAACCGGGGCGGCTCGTATCTGGTGGCGCTGCTGATCCCGATCGCGATGTTCGCGATGTTCCTCAACCTCAGCTACTACCTGCAGATCACCCTCGGCTACAGCTCGCTGCGGGCCGGTGTGGCGTTCCTGCCCTTCCCGATCGGCATCGTGATCTCCGCGGGCGTGGCCAGCGCGCTGCTACCCAAATTCGGACCGCGCCCGCTGCTGATCGGCGGCGCGGTGCTGGGCATCGCCGGGCTGATCCACCTGGCCCAGCTGAGCTACGGCGACGGCTTCGCCACCAGCGTGCTGCCCGGCATCACCCTGATCGCCCTCGGCATGGGCGCGACCTTCGTCTCCATGCAGACCACCGCCCTGCATCGGGTCGAGGCCGAGGATTCGGGCGTGGCCAGTGCACTGCTCAACGCCGCCCAGCAGGTCGGCGGCGCGATCGGCACCGCACTGCTGACCACGATCTCGGTGCAGGTTGCCGAGCGCTACGCCACGAACAACCCGACCGCCGACCACATCCTGGAGCGGGCCGCGATCCACAGCTACGACGTGGCCTTCTATATCGGCGCGGCGTTCTTCCTGGCCTCCATCGCGATCGTCGCCCTCATGATCCGCGACAAGCCGGAGAACCTGCTCGAGGGCGACGAGCACGCCGCGGTCATGGCGGTCTGAGAGGTCCCGCACTCGGGCGCTGGGCGCCCGAGTGCGGGAACACGGGGCCGGGCGCCCACGTGGGAAGGCTTGCCGCGCGGGGGGAGGAAATTCGTCGTGCGAAGTGGGAAAGGCTGTCGGGCGGGGCAGGAGAGGCCGCCGTATGGGGGATGGGACGTTCGTCGCATGGGTGCTGCGGTGGTTGTGTGAGGGGGCGTTGTGTGGGCGTGATGGTCGTCGTTTGGGGCGGGACTCGTCGGGCGGGGCAGGAGCGGTGCGCCGGGCGGCGACATCGGTGGCTTTCCTGGGTGGGAACTTGGGCGGCGTGCCGGGCGGGTGCGTGGGGGCGGGGTGGGAACGTGGGAGGGGTTGCCGGGGCGGGGGATTCCTCACATCCCCCGGCGGAATGCCGAATGGAGCGGAGCGGGGCGTTATCCATATTGGTGCGGGGAGTGTGCCGGTGTAACGCCGCGAACTCACGGCGGGGCGTCGCCTGGAAGTGAGCTGGAGCGCACCAGTACGCTTGTCTTGTTAAGCACCAATAGTCCCGTGGACAACGCGGGGCGTATACGTTGTCTGTTGAACAGCTGGGGTCCGCTCACAAGCGTGTTCGCCTGGCCGTGCAATGGGAGCACCTTCCTAGGAGGACACGAAGATCCATGTCCAAGATCAAGGTTGAAGGGACCGTCGTCGAGCTCGACGGCGACGAGATGACCCGGATCATCTGGCAGTTCATCAAGGACAAGCTGATCCACCCGTACCTCGACGTGAACCTCGAGTACTACGACCTGGGCATCGAGTACCGGGACAAGACCGACGACCAGGTGACCGTCGACGCCGCCAACGCCATCAAGAAGCACGGTGTGGGCGTCAAGTGCGCGACCATCACCCCGGACGAGGCCCGGGTCGAGGAGTTCGGCCTCAAGAAGATGTACCGGTCGCCGAACGGCACGATCCGCAACATCCTCGGCGGCACCATCTTCCGCGCGCCGATCATCATCTCCAACGTCCCGCGTCTGGTTCCGGGCTGGACGAAGCCGATCATCATCGGCCGTCACGCCTTCGGCGACCAGTACCGTGCCACCGATTTCAAGGTGCATCAGGCGGGCACCGTCACGATCCAGTTCACCCCGGAGGACGGCAGCGAGCCGATCGTCCACGAGGTCGTGAAGATGCCCGAGGACGGCGGCGTCGTCATGGGCATGTACAACTTCAAGAAGTCCATCGAGGACTTCGCCCGGGCGTCGTTCAACTACGGCCTGCAGCAGAACTACCCGGTGTACCTGTCGACGAAGAACACCATCCTGAAGGCCTACGACGGCATGTTCAAGGACACCTTCCAGGAGATCTTCGACGCCGAGTTCAAGCCGCAGTTCGACGCGGCGGGGCTGACCTACGAGCACCGGCTGATCGATGACATGGTCGCCTCCGCGCTCAAGTGGGAGGGCGGCTACGTATGGGCCTGCAAGAACTACGACGGCGACGTGCAGTCCGACACCGTGGCGCAGGGCTTCGGCTCGCTGGGCCTGATGACCTCGGTGCTGCTCACCCCGGACGGCAAGACCTGTGAGGCCGAGGCCGCGCACGGCACCGTGACCCGGCACTTCCGCCAGCACCAGCAGGGCAAGCCCACCTCCACCAACCCGATCGCCTCGATCTTCGCGTGGACTCGTGGCCTGGCGCATCGCGGCAAGCTGGACAACACCCCCGAGGTCATCGGCTTCGCCCAGACCCTCGAGGACGTCGTCATCAAGACTGTCGAGGACGGCCAGATGACCAAGGACCTGGCGTTGCTGGTCGGCGGCGATCAGGGCTATCTGACCACCGAGGAGTTCCTCGGTGTGCTCGACGCGAATCTGGCGCGCGAACTGCGCTGAGTCCAACTTCGCGCCAGGGCTGTGAGCGCGAAGCGAAAGATATCCGGGCACCCGCCCCCACCGATTCCCGGTGGCCGCGGGTGCCCGAATTGCGTTCGGGGTCAGTTGCTCCCGGCCCGCCGCCCGATTGCGGGACTTTGCCGAGGGGGTCCGGATCGGGGCGGGGTGATCTGCATGACAGCGCCGGATTTTCCGACAGTGCCGCAGGTACTTGTTTCCGGTTGAAATTTGTTGTCCACCAATGCCCTTGGCAGACAACGAGAGCCGTGCTCGCGTAGTCCGCCGAGCAGGTGAGTGAGATCACGTTTGTTTCGCCTTTAAAGCCCGGGAACTGCTGTGTTGCTCTTGATCGTGGCCTCCGTAACCGCGCCCCTCGTGGCCTCCCCGACCGCACCTGCCGCCCCGGCCGTCCACCGGCACGGCCCGTCCGGCATGCCCGCGCGCACCAGTTGGCATATCCCCGCCATGCTCGCGCTGGCGCTCGGTGGTTTCGGCATCGGCACCACCGAATTCGTCACCATGGGTTTGCTGCCCAATATCGCCCATTCCCTGAATGTGTCCGAACCGACCGCGGGCCGCGCCGTTTCCGCCTATGCCCTCGGCGTGGTCGTGGGCGCTCCGGTGATCGCCGCGCTGTCTGCGCGGGTGTCGCGCAAACGCCTGCTGATCGTTCTGATGGCCGCGTTCGCGCTGGGTAATGCCGCATCGGTGATCGCGCCGACATTCGGCACGCTGCTGGCCGCGCGGTTCGTCTCCGGTCTGCCGCACGGCGCCTACTTCGGCGTCGCCTCGCTGGCGGCCGCGACACTCGCCCCGGTGGGGCAGCGGGCCAAAGCGGTTGCTGCCGTTATGCTGGGACTGAGCGCCGCCAATGTCGTCGGCGTTCCCGCCGCCACCTGGCTGGGTCAGCACCTCGGCTGGCGGGACGCCTATGTGGTCGTCGCCCTCATCGGAATCGCGACCGTGGCCGCGATCGCGCGATTCGTCCCCGAACTCACCGGCATCCGGATGACCGACCCGCGCACCGAACTCGGCGCGCTGCGCCGCTCCCAGGTGATCCTGACGCTGCTGGTCGGCGCGATCGGCTTCGGCGGCATGTTCGCGGTCTACACCTACATCACCACCACCCTCACCGATGTGGCGCATATGCCGCTGGGCTTCGTGCCGATCGTGCTGGCGCTGTTCGGACTCGGCATGATCGCGGGCAATATCGTCGGCGGCGTGCTGGCCGACCGCGGCGTGGATCTCGCGGTGTACGCGGCGATGATCTCGATGGTGATAGTGCTCGCGGGCTTCGTTGCCGCCGCGCACAATCCGTACACCGCCGCGATCGGCGCCTTCCTGGTCGGCGCGACCGGGGCGGCGCTGGCCCCCGGCCTGCAGACCCGCCTGATGGACGTCGCCCACGACGCGCAGACCCTCGCCGCCGCGCTGAACCACGCCGCGCTCAATATCGCCAACGCGGCGGGTGCGTGGCTGGGCGGTGTGGTCATCGCCGCGGGTCTCGGCTACACCGCGCCCGCCCTCGTCGGCGTCGGCCTGGGCATCGCCGGGGTGCTGCTGTTCACGGTCACGGTGTCGCTGGCCCGCCGCGCCCGCTCGCACGCCGATCTCGACGAGAACGCCGAACGGCTGGTCGTCGAGGCGGCCGAGGCGGTAGTGGTGCCGCGGCGGATTCGCCGTTCGCGGGCCGCACTGAGCTCGGGTACGGCCCGGATGTTCGACCGCTGCGTCACCCCCCAACGCCGCAACCGCCTGCCCCGCCGCTGACTCCGGCCCGCGCCGAGAACCGCCGCACCCCTTATTGCGCTTCGCACCCCTTGCGGTCGCCCGCAGGGGGTGCGAAGTGCGGGAAGTGGTGCGGCTGGGCGGATCGGTGGCGGGGGAGTGCCGCCCACACACCGAACCGGCCGGGCACAGTTCCATTCAGATCTGAATGTAAGTGTAGAATCGCGGGAATGACCAGGTCCGCAGTATCGAAGCCGCAGCGGCGCACCCAGGAGCAGCGCAGCAGTGAGATGCGGGTGCGGTTGCTCGACGCCACGATCGACTGTCTCGTCGAATACGGGTATGCCGGGACCACCACGCCGCGGGTGGCCGAGCGGGCCGGGGTCACGCGGGGCGCGCAGGTGCATCACTTCGGATCGAAGAACGATCTGGTGGTGGCGGCGATCAGTCATCTGGCGCAGCGCCGCACCGAGGCGGCCATGCAGGAGCTCGGCCGGGTCCGGGCGGGCGACGATCCGCTCGGTGTCGCACTGGATTTCATGTGGGAGCTGCACCAGGGGCCGCTGTTCATCGCGGCGATGGAACTGTGGGTGGCCGGGCGTACCGATCCGGTGCTGGCCGCGGCGCTGGAGAAGGTCGAGCCGTTCGTCAACAACGCCGTGCTGATGGCCGTCTCCCAACTGGTCCCGGACGAGATGCAGCGCAAGGAAGTTCGCGACTTCGCCTACACCGCGATGGACACCATGCGCGGAATCCTGGTGTCCAACTTCGTCTCTCCCGATCCCGAGCGCGCGTTGCGCCGCTGGCGCCGCGCCTCGGCCCACCTGCGCCGCGCCGCCGCGGCCACGCTGCCCGGGCTGACCGCCGCGGAGTGACCGGCTACAGACCGTGCGCCTGCGCGACCCGGTCCAGAAAGCTCCACAGGTCGTCGAGCTGATAGGACTCGGGCGATTCGGTGCCGCCCTGGAAGGGGAACGGCGTGGCCGCGTACACCTGTCCGTTGTCCAACGGCCCCAGATGGTCGGCGATTTCGGAGACATGGTCGGGGCGCAGCACGAAGTCGGCGAACCTCGGCTCGGTGAGGACCTGATCGGCGAATTCCCAGACGCTCACGAACGGCCCGTAGCCCGTCGCGCCCGCCCGGTACGGGTAGAGGATGGCGTAGTCGCCGGTGTCGAGGTTGGCCAGAAACGCATGGCCCAGGCTGGAATAGCCGACAACGGAATCGAAGTGGGCGAAGTGGGGCGCCCAGCTCGGGATGGCCTCGGCGGTCGGAACGGGCTCTATCAGCCGGAAGCAGTCGGAGGTCACCGGCCCATCCAACCAGCCGTGGGGCCCGCTCTGCCAATACACCGTACAACGCTGGATGTATGTAACGAATCGGCGACGTGACAGGCGGGTCCGGAGTGCAATCGACGTCACTCTTGCGGCATTACATACAGCTCTGTATGTTTGTTTTCGTCCGGTCCGGATGCCGTCGCGCGGCCGACGGCCAGATGTGAGGAATTCGATGGCGAACAAGGTCTACGTCGTCGGCGTCGGCATGACGAAGTTCGAGAAGCCGGGGCGGCGCAAGAACGAAGACGGCAGCGACTGGGACTACCCGGATATGGCGCGAGAGTCGGGTACGAAGGCCCTCGCAGACGCCGGGATCTCCTATGACCAGGTGCAGCAGGCCTATGTCGGCTACGTCTACGGCGAGTCCACCTCGGGTCAGCGCGCGGTCTACGAGCTGGGCATGACGGGTATCCCGGTGGTCAACGTCAACAACAACTGCTCCACCGGTTCGACCGCGCTCTACCTTGCGGCGCAGGCGATCCGGGGTGGGCTGGCCGACTGCACGCTGGCCCTCGGCTTCGAGAAGATGCAGCCCGGCTCGCTGGGCGCGATGTACGACGATCGCGAACAGCCCATGGGCAAGCACATGATGGCCCTGGCCGAGATCTCCGAGGTGCTGTTCCCGCCCGCGCCCTGGATGTTCGGCGCGGCCGGTCGCGAGCATATGAAGACCTACGGCACCACCGCCGAGCACTTCGCCAAGATCGGCTACAAGAACCACAAGCATTCGGTCAACAACCCGTACGCGCAGTTCCAGGACGAGTACACGCTGCAGGAGATCCTGGACTCCCGCGTCATCTACGACCCGTTGACCAAGCTGCAGTGTTCGCCGACCTCCGACGGTTCCGGCGCGGTGATCTTGGCTTCGGAGGCATTCGTCGACTCCCACGACCTGGCCGGGCAGGCGGTCGAGATCGTCGGCCAGGCGATGACCACCGACTTCGCCTCCACCTTCGACGGCACCGCCAAGAACATCATCGGCTACGACATGAATGTCCAAGCGGCGCGGAAGGTTTACGAGCAGTCCGGACTCGGTGCCGAGGACTTCCAGGTCATCGAGTTGCACGACTGCTTCTCCGCCAACGAGCTGCTGCTGTACGAGGCGCTGGGCCTGTGCGGTGCGGGTGAGGCCGGAAAGCTCATCGACGACGACCAGACCACCTACGGGGGCAAGTGGGTCGTCAACCCGTCCGGCGGGCTGATCTCCAAGGGCCATCCGCTGGGTGCGACGGGCCTGGCGCAGTGCTCGGAGCTGACCTGGCAGCTGCGCGGGCAGGCCGACAAGCGCCAGGTCGAGGGCGTCACCGCCGCGCTGCAGCACAACATCGGCCTGGGCGGCGCGGCGATCATCACCGCCTACCAGCGCGCCGACCGCTGATTTTCCGACGAGATACCAAGAGAGAGAACGAAATGGGCCACATCGAATACACCAAGAAGATGTCCGCGAATCCCGAGGCGCTGTGGGCGGTCGTCGGCAACCCGAACACCTGGGGCGAGTGGTTCTCCATTCACGAGCGCTGGATGGAGGAGCCCCCGGCCACGCTGTCGCAGGGCAACAAGCTGGTGGCCAAGGTCGTCATGCTGGGCATGGCCAACAAGTTCGAGTGGAATGTGGCCTCGGTCGAGGCGCCGAACAAGCTCACCCTCACCGCCACCGGAATGGCCGGGGTGAAGGTCGAATTCACCTTCGAGATCACCCCCGCCGGGGACGGTAGCGAGCTGTCGATCAAGGGCGACTTCGAGGGCGCGCTGATCAAGGGCGCGCTGGGCAAGGCCGTGGAAAAGGACGGCATGAAGCAGCTGGAGAAGTCGCTGGACGCGCTGGACTCGTTGGCCGCGGCATGAGCGTCAGGCCCGGAGGCGGCAGCTTGCGTAACCACGCAGGGCTCCGCGAATGCCGAATGGACACAGCATGACCGAAACCACCTCGCGGGTGGTGGAATTCGACGATTCGGGCCTGGGCAACTGGAGCGACGAGGAGACCTTCGAGGTCACCCGGGCCCGCATCGCCGAATATGCCGCCGCCACCAACGATCCCATCGAGGCGCATCGCGACGGCGAGGTCGCCCCGCCGGTCTTCGCGATCGTGCCGGTCTTCGACGCCATGATGGTGCCGGTCATCGATGTCGCGCCGATGGACATCTTCGGCCGGGTGCTGCACGGCGAGCAGGACTTCCACTTCCACCGCCCGATTCGCCCGGGCGAGAAGCTGGTGGCCCGGGCCCGCGCGGTCGGCTACACCGGCCGGGAGAACGGCAGCTCCATCACCATCCACATCGAAACCCGCGACGACGCGGCCGAATTGGTCAACGAGCAGTATCTGACCGCATTCTTCCGCAATATCGACGCCGGTAAGACCGCGGGCCAGCCCGCGCCGGAACACAAGTTCCCCGAGCGCCTGCGCGGCGTGGAACCGACCGCCGTGGTTCCTCAGCACATCGACAGCGATCAGACCTACCGCTATGCCCCGGCCGCCGGCGATCCGGTGCCGCTGCATCTGGACGAGCAGGTCGCCAAGGACGCCGGACTGCCCGGCATCATCGCACACGGCCTGTGCACCATGGCGTTCGCGTCGTGGGCGGTGCTGACCGAGGTCGGCGGTTCGGATGTGCACCGGCTGCGGCGATTCGGGGTGCGCTTCGCCAAGATGGTCTTCCCCGGCGACGACCTCGAGACCCGCATCTGGCGGGTGAAGTCCGAAAACGGCGTCACCACTTACGCATTCGAGACCGTGCGCGGCGCGGACGTCGTGCTCAGCGACGGTCTGGCCGAGATCGCGGATTGACATTCAGGAGAGGCAGACATGGGCGCACTGGAAGGCAAGGTCGCCATCATCACCGGCGCCGGTCGCGGAATCGGGCGTGAGCACGCGCTGCTGTTCGCCCGCGAGGGTGCGGCGGTCGTCGTCAACGATCTGGGCGGCGACAACACCGGCACGGGCCAGGACGCGGGTCCGGCCCAGCAGGTCGTCGACGAGATCGTCGCCGCGGGCGGCCGGGCGGTCGCCAACACCGACAACGTGGCCGAGTGGGACGGCGCGAAAAAGCTGGTGGATCAGGCGATCTCGGAGTTCGGCTCGCTGGATGTCGTGGTCAACAACGCGGGCATCCTGCGCGACGGCTTCATCGCCGGACTCGAGGAGGCGCAGTGGGACGCGGTCATCGCCGTCCATCTGAAGGGGCATTTCAATGTGCTGCGGCATGCCGCGGCGTACTGGAAGGCGCAGTCCAAGGCTGGTAACCAGCCCAGTGCGGCGGTGGTGAACACGGCCTCGGCCTCGGGCACCACGGTGCCGAACGCGGGTCAGGCCAATTACGGCGCGGCCAAGGCGGGGATCGCCGCGCTCACCCTGGTGGCCGCCGACGAGCTGGAGCGCTACGGCGTGCGGGTCAATGCGATCGCGCCGATCGCCCGCACCCGGCTCACCCTGGCCACGCCGGGTATGAGCGCGATCTTCGAGGCCGAGATTCCCGAGGGCGAATTCGATCCGTTCAGCCCGGCCAATATCTCTCCGCTGGTGGCCTATCTCGCCTCCGACAAATGCCCGATCACCGGCAAGGTGTTCGCGGTGCAGGGCGAGGCCATCTCGGAGCTGGCGGGCTGGCACGACGTGAAGACGATCGAGACCGAGGGACCCTGGGCGATCGAGGATATCGCCGCTCGTCTGCCGTAGTAGGCACGAAGGAGAACAACGATGTTCGAGTGGTCCGAGACCGATGAGCTGATCCGCGACGCGGTGCGCGGCTTCATCGACAAGGAGGTGCGTCCGAAGGTCGACGCCCTCGAGAGCGGGGAGCTGCCGCCGTATCCGGTGATCCGAAAGCTGTTCAGCGAGTTCGGCATCGATGTGATGGGGGCCGAGGCGGTCGGCAAGCTGCTGGCCAGGCAGCGGGCCCGGGAGGCGGGGGAGGCGCCGGCGGAGAAGTCCAAAGAGTCCTCCTCACCCGACCCGTTCGGTGGTCAGGAGTCGCTGATGGCGGTGCTGATCAGCGAATTGTCCGGGGTCTGTATGGGTTTGGTCAGCGCCATGGGGGTCAGCATCGGGCTCGGGGCCACCACCATTCTGGCGCGGGGCACGCTCGCGCAGAAGGAGCGGTGGCTCGAGGACATCGTGACCATGAAGAAGGTCGCGGCGTGGGCGATCACCGAACCGGATTCCGGCAGCGACGCGTTCGGCGGGATGAAGACCTACGTCAAGCGAGACGGTGAGGACTACATCCTCAACGGGCAGAAGACCTTCATCACCAACGGCCCCTACGCCGATACCGTCATCGTCTACGCCAAATTGGACCCCGGCGAAAAGCGTGCCGGGGCAGGCGACGGCGACCCCGACAAGCGCAACCGCAAGGTGCTGACCTTCGTGCTCGACAAGGGTATGGAGGGCTTCACCCAGGGCAAGCCGTTCAAGAAGATGGGCCTGCACTCCTCGCCCACCGGTGAGCTGTTCTTCGACAACGTCCGCCTCGGCCGGGACCGGCTGCTCGGCGAGACCGAGGAGCACAAGGGCGGTGACGGCCGGGAGAGCGCCCGGTCCAGCTTCACCGCCGAGCGCATCGGGGTGGCGTTCATGGCGCTGGGCATCATCAACGAATGCCACCGGCTCTGCGTGGATTACGCGAAGAATCGCAAGCTGTGGGGTCAGGAGATCGGCCGCTTCCAGCTGGTGCAGCTCAAACTCGCCAAGATGGAGGTCGCCCGGATCAATGTGCAGAACATGGTGTTCAACGCCATCGAGCGCGCCCGCGCGGGTAAGCCGCCCACGCTGGCGGAGGCCTCGGCGATGAAGCTGTACTGCTCGGAGACCGCCACCGAGGTGGCCATGGACGCGGTGCAGCTGTTCGGCGGCAACGGCTATATGACCGAGTACCGGGTTGAACAGCTGGCCCGGGACGCCAAATCACTGATGATCTACGCGGGCAGCAACGAGATCCAGGTGACCCACGTCGCCAAGGGGCTGCTGGGCCTGTAGGAGTGTGCCGATGAGCCGCCACAGCGTCGTGACGGAAACCATCGAGATCCACGCCGGGACCTCGATCCGGCAGTTGTCGGTCGAGGGATCCGGGCCGGTGTTCGTCCTGCTGCACGGGGTGTACGACCGGGCGGACACCTGGTTGGGCGTGCTCGAGCGGCTGGCCGCGGCCGGTCGCCGGGCCGTCGCGATCGATCTCCCGGCGGTGCATCTGCTGCCGCGCGGGGAGCCGATCCTACCGCGGTTGGACGACATCGTGGCGGCGGTCATCCGGGCGCAGGGCCCGCAAGGGGTTGTGCTGTCCGGGAACTCGATGGGGGCCGGGCTGACGCTGCGCGCGGCGGCCGATCCGGAGCTGCCGGTGCGCGCGGCGGTGCCGCTGTCGGTGCCCGGCTTCGGCTATCGGCCGGTCATCACGACCGCGATCGGCCGCTACGGCCCCGGCGAGGTCGTGCTGTCCGGTGTTCGCCTGCCCGCCAGAGTTTTTCGGGGCCGACTGGCCGATCCGGCCGTGCGATATCTGTTGTACACGCGCGGCAGCGACATCGACCCCGACAACGTACGGAGCTTCCTGACCCTGTGCGGTGACACCCGCCCCATCGGACGGCTGCTAGCGGGTGGCCGCACCCTGTTACGCGAATTCGACGCGGGCTACCCCGAGGGCCCGCTACCCCCAACCCTGATCGTGCACGGCCGCCACGACAAACTGATCCCCCACCGCGCCGCCTACCGCGCCCAACGCCGCTTCCCCTCCGCGCGGGTCCTGATCCTGCCCGCCTCGGCCCACTGCCCCCAGGTCGACGACCCGGCCACGATCACCAGAATCCTGCTCGAGCAGGCAAGGCGAGGCGAGAAGGATCGCAATCGTGCGGGTTGAGCCAGCGCCGCCCCGGCCGCGGCCGCTTGCGTTTCGGCTGCATACGCTCGGCACGCTTTTCGCCGGGAGACCGGCGGGCCGGTGCCGAGGGGTTCGACCGACCCGCCGGTCTATTCACACCGCCCGCAGATGCGTGCGGCTGGCATAGACGTGTTCGGCGATCAGGGTGGCGATGCGGTCCGGTGCCTCCAGCATGGGCACGTGGCCGACGTCGTGTATCAGGATTCGGTCGGCGGATTCGGGTAATTCGCGCAGAAATCGTTGGGCGTAGGGGCGATTGGGGATGACCCGGTCGTATTCACACATGAGCAGCCGCACCGGCGTCGGCAGGTCGGACAGGTCCGCCAGGGCCTCCCAGCGCAGGCCGCTCAGCAGCATGGGCAGCATGGCCGAGCAGTTCAGCGCCGAGGTGATCACGGCCTCGAGCGCGCGCCGCGAGACCGTGCCGGAGTTCTTGCTGAGGAACAGTGATGCGAACCTTCTTGCGGGAGCGCTGAATCGGAGCGCCGGGCCGATCCGCTTGCCGATCTCGACCACCGGCAGCAGACTCAGGAACTTCAGCCCCACCCGCAGCTGCATGACCGACGGATTCGGCCAGCCGCCCGCCGGGGCGATGGCCGTCAGCGTCCGGGCGCGCCCGCGCCGGGCCAGCTCGAATCCCACCCACGCTCCGAGCGAATTACCCGCGATATGGCAGCTGCGCCAACCCAATTCGTCGAGTTGGTCCTCGACCTGATCCGCCAGTGCGTGCACATCGAGATACCAGCCGCGCAATTGCGGACCGCCCCAATGCCCCCGAAAGGCCGGAGCGAACACCTCACAGGTGCCGGACAGCCGAAACGCCACCTGCTCCCAGCAATGTGGCGAGAGCATGAAACCGTGTAGCAGCAGAAGTGGATCGCCGGAGCCGGTATGCAAGGCTTTCGTCGGCGTGAGCGGGGCGGTGCCGGACGTCATCGTCGTCACCCCTTCCTGGACCACGATGTCCACCGGGAGTGTGTGTGAGCAGAATTGTACGGGCGTAGCGGCCCGCGGACCGTCACGATCGCGTCGATGATCGATGTCGAATCCGAAAGTTGTACCGTCGTGGCGTGCCGCAAATCATCAGTACAGTTATCGTCGCTTAGGGGGTATCCTTTAGCGGGTGACAACCCGTGTGGTCGCCGAGCGCCGGGAGCGCGTCGAAGCCGCAGCGAAGCTGCGAGTAGTGCTGTACTGCCGCAAATCTGGGCCGGGCGACAAGTCGGTCGCCGACCAGGAGCGCGTCGGCCGCCGCGACGTCGCCAGCCAGGGAGGCGTCGTGGTCGCGGTGTTCACCGACAACCTCAGTGCATCCCGCTACCGGCGGGTGCAGGAACGCCCCGGATTCATCAAGACAACCGAGTTCATTCGCGGCGGCCACGCCGAGATGCTGTGGACCTTCGCCAACAACCGCGCACACCGCGACCTAGACGACTACGTGCCGCTGCGACGGATCTGCATCGACACCGGGACTCTATGGCGCTACGGCGGCCGGACCTACGATCTGTCGAAAGCGTCGGACCGGCGAGCCGCGAACGCCGATGCTCTGCGCGCCGAGGAGCAGTCCGACGACATCAGCGACAACGTGAACCGCGGCATCCAATTGGCATTGGAGGACGGCCGGGCTCACGGGAAGCTGCTGCGCGGGTATCGGATCGTGCGAGACCCGGATTCGGGAAAAGCCTTGTATCGGGAGCCGATTCCCGAACAAGCCGCGCTGCTGAACGAAGCCGCAGATCGAGTTCTCGCGGGGGAATCACTGCGCTCGGTGTCCGCAGATTTCATTCCGCGGTGGAAGGCGATCGGCGGCAAGGGATTCTTCGACCAGGCCGTCCTTGCGCGAGTGCTCGTGAACCCCACCTATGCCGGTCTGCGCACCCATAAGGGGGAGGTGATCCGTGAAGGTACTTGGGAACCGATTTTCACCCGGGAGAAGCACGAGAAGCTGAGGGCGCTGCTGAAGGATCCCAAGCGCCGGACACATCACCGGGGCACCGCCCCGATTCACTTGGTCAGCTACATCGCCACGTGTGGTGAGTGCGGCAAGGCAGTGGCCCCGAAGCTCCCGAGGCGTAAGGACGGAAAGGCGTACGCGCCGTCGTACCGTTGTGTTGATGGTCATGTGGGGCGTCGTATCGACCTTGTTGACGAGCACGTCCATGCGCTGATAATCGCGCTGCTGGAGCGGCCGGAGACGGCTGCCAAGCTCAACGCCCGCGAGGAAGACGAGCAGGACGTCATCGATACAGAACTTGCGAAGATAGAACAACTCCGCGCGGATTCCGACGCCTTCGTGAAGGGTATGGCGAAAGCTGATCTGCCGCCCGACACAAAGGCGCGGATGGTGGCCTCCTATGTCGCGGAGATCGAGGATCAGATCAAGGTCGCGCAGGACAGGATCGATGCGTTGGTCGCTGCGGCGGATCCTCTTCTGCGTGATCTCGCCGGGCCGGGCGCGGGCGACCGCTGGCGCAAGCGCACCCTGGAGCAGCAAAGGGAAATCATCCGGCGGTATCTGCGTATCAAGATCATGCCTGTGGCGCGGGTGGGAAGGTTCGGGGAGCTGGGGGTCGAGGTGCATCCGCTGGCGGCGATGGCCTGAGGCTTTGCACGTGGCGCGTGCAGACATGGTCGTTTGCTGGGTTTGTGACTGGCGATCCGGTGCGGTTCGGTCGGCAAACTTGGGGAACGGCGCGGTTTACCAAGGTCAAGACGTTCTCGCATGGTTCGATGTGCATGACTCATGATCGAAACCGGCTGTGTTGCCGTCGATTTGCACTTCGGCGTGTCGATAACGAGATGAAATAAAAGGATCAATTACTCTGTAATCGCTTTCAACCACACGCTGCGCGAACTAGACTCGCATGGCACAACTGCGACAGGTCGGCGCAGGGGTCGGGGCGGTAACTGAAGGGTTGATCATGGCGGGATTTTGCCCTGCATCGGAGCCTGATTCTGAAATCGATTGGGCAGCAGAGGATCTCGTCGCGTTGGGAGCAATGGGCATCACCTTGTCTCCGCCGCGCGGCGACATCGATGTCCGCAACGGCTGGGTGATCGTTGGATCGCTGATTGCTGACGATGAGGGTCTGGTCGAAATCGAGCCGCGCAACGGCCTTGTGGCCGTGCAGTTCTCGCGGCTGGTAGCGATCGCGATGCAAGTATGGCGGTGGGGGCGCGGTTGCACCCAGGGATGGAAATGGATTCCATCCCTGGGCGTTTGGATTACCGGCGTGGGTATGCGCTATCCGTCGGGGTCAGAGCGTCGCCGCTTCACAAGCTCCTCGATATGTTTGTCAGATTCCGGCACGCCCCTTGTGTACAAGGGGTTGAGCGTCCCATCGGCGAGGTAGATGTCTTCGCCGCCCACGTCTGGGTCGCCTTGCTGCTCGGCGGCGGTCCAGATGTCGGCGACCTCGATGCCTAGGGCGTTTGCGATCTTGCGCATCTGCTCCAGGTCGATCGCGGTGTCTCCGCTTAGCAGTGAAGACAGGGTGGCCTTCGGGATGCCGGTGGCTCTCACTAAGTCCGCCTGTCTCAGCTTGCGTACGCCCAGTTGGGCGCGGAGTTGGGACGCGACGGCTCGTGTGAACCATCCCGCCTCGCGTGCGTTCGCAGCCATGGGTAGCCAGTCTAGTTTCCATATGGAGACAGGCCAACAGGGGGCAAGGGGAGTGACAGCGGAAAGGCAGATGTCCTCGGAAGTCCTGCGACGCCTGCTAACACCTTGCTATTGTCTCCATATAGGGATATTGTCTCTATATGGAGACATCGCAGTCGTGGGTGGCCCAAGTCACGGCCCGTATCCGGGCCGCCATCGCCGAAGCGGGACTCACTGAGGAGTACGTCGGTGAGCAGGCCGGTCTCGTCAATTCGAGGATGAGCCGAGCTTTCAACTACCCCGACCGCTACCCGTTCGACCTCGGTCACGTCGAAAACTTCGCCAAGGTCCTCGGCAAGTCGCCGGCCGACTTCGTGCCGCAGTCCGAGGGGGTCGCGTGATCACCGCGGAGCCGGACTACGAGCGGCGCAAGTCAGCTGCCCCGGAAGTCCGGATTGACCAGTCCTGGGTTCAGGAACAGCTGGCCCACTTCCCTCCCGGCTCGATGGACGGGGCGGTCATGATGATCCGCGCCTATGAGAAGGCCGAACGTCGGACACCCCGGCGCCAGGCGGGTGAAGCTGCATGACCGGCTTCCTCGTCCTGCTGCTCCTGGCGTTCTTCGTCGGTGGCGGCCTGCTGGTGTGGGCGATCGTGGCGGGGGGAGCCCGGAAATGACCGAGCCCTGTTGCCGCGCCGCGGCGATCCAGGTCCGCCCGAACGCTCGGACGTCGTGGCGGTTGCTCAAGGCGACCGCGCTGACGGCGCTGCTGGGCATGGGTGTGGCCTGGGTGGCGTACCTGTTCGGGCTGATCAACGGCGACTTGTTCGCGTCGGGGCTGTCCTTCGGACTGGCTGTGATCGTGGGCGCTCCAGTCTGGGCTGCGGTGCTGCTGGTGGGCTTGTGCTGGGCGGATGCGCGGCGCTGGGATCGCGAGCACGGCGGCGAGTGCGGTGATCGGCAATGAGCGGGCGTCGGGTCAAGAAGCTGCGCGCCGAGGTGCGCAAGCAGCGGAAGCAACTGCGGCGCTTGGCCGATCAGGTCGAGCAGCTGCAAGCGGCGCGCTCGCAGACCGTCGCGCTTGGTTTCCAGTTCGAAGAGGCCGACCCGCCGGAGACGGTGGCGACGGCGAAAGGTTCCCTCGGCGGTACACCCCAACCGACCGCCGCCGAGGGCCGGGACGTGTCCGATCGGTGCAGCCGCTCGGGCGATGTGGCGCCCGCGGGCACGTCCCACCCAAGCTCCCTCGACGGGTTCGACCCTCATCAGGCCGTCGAGGGCGAGGCACGTCCGGCAGGTGGCTTCCCTGCGCTGCCGCCGCGCGTACCTCATTCCGGCGCTCAGCGATTCCAGGATGCGATCGCGGCGATTGCGGGCCCCTGCTCGGTTGCGCGAGATCCTGCTGGCCCCCGGCGCTGCTGGGATGTTCTCGGTCTAGGCGAGCCCGCAGAGTGGTGCGCACCTTGCGTCGCGCAGTACGCGCTCGACCCGTGGATTGATCGCCCCCAAACGTCCTCACTCCAGGCCGATCCCGATCCCTGTGGTGAGGCTGCACCCCACGTCACAACGTCACACGACGGTGCGGCTGTGGCGTGGGGTGCCTCCGAAGACTCCGGCCCCGAAGCCGGAAAGAAACGGCCGCCGCAGTCCCGATAACTCGGCGGCCCGACCTAACACAACAGCAAGAAAGTCTACCCGATGAATATCATCGCACTTCCCGGAAGCCCTGCCGCGGCCGATGTGGCTGCCGACTTGCGCGCCTTGGCCGACATTGCTGAGACCGACGAGTTCGTCGCGGCGATGCTCGCGCGCCTCATTTCAGGCGGCACGCTGTGGCCCAACCATGCCACCGACTACCAGCACAGAGACCACGGCGCGCAGGTCATGGGCGAAGCGATCCGCCGGTTCAAGCCGATTGCGGCGGAACCGATCCGCAAGGAGTTCCGTGACGGCGGCGACGGCTACTTCGATGCCGTCGTGCCGCTTAAAGCGCTCACCCTTCGCCTGACCGACCTGCGTGAGGTGGTGTGCGAGCGGGTGGTGACCGGCGTCGAGACCGTCACCGAGGAAGTGCCGGACCCCGAGTACGTCGCTGCCGCACCGAAGGTCACCGTGACCCGTGAAGTCGAGTCGTTCGAGTGGAAGTGCGCTCCAATCCTCGCCGCGTCCGAGGCGGTGACCCGATGACCGGCCACGTTGGGGGGTGGCGGCACGACGTGGATAGCCTGCGCCGCCAGCCCATGGACTCTTTCGATCACCGCCTGGGCGACCTGCTCGCGACGTGCAGCGATGCCGAGGCGCTGGATCTGTTGGTGCGCATGGTGATCGACGACCCCTGCGACACACACGAATACCAGACGGCTGCGCGGGTGCTGGGCCACTGGGGGCCGGAGGTGCCGCGATGACACAGCCGGAAGCCTACGGGCCAACAGAGGGATTGACCTTCGTGCGGTCAGAGTCGCGGCGCGTGGAGCGATCGCAAAGGGTCGAGATCGCCACCGGTGACCTGTTCCTCGATCAACTGAGGGCCATCGTCGAAGCTGCTCACGACCTGCCGTGCGAATCCACCGTCTCGGTGTGGGTCGATGGGAAGTGGTGGACGCCCGACCAGATCAAGTTCGAGCACACCGTCTATGAGCGTCCCGGCGACACCGAGGAGGTGCAACCGTGAACGCCTATCCCGAGTGCATCGATTTCGTGAACTCCCTCCGTTCGAGCGAACTGCTGATCGACCGGCTCATCGGCAACCGTGTGCACCGCCTGGCCGACCGCGAGCTGATCCTCGAATTCGTCACCGAGCTGATGACCGACAACGTCCCCCGGTCGCGGGCGTTCGAAGTCGCCTGGAGCGTATGGAAGTTGATCGGCGGGATCGAGGCCGCAGCATGAACCGCCTGCATCTGCCGCACCCGCACATCGCGGACCGCTTCGTCCACGCGCTCAGCGAGGGCGTTTGGGCAGGGCTGCTGCACCGCGAGCACTGGCGCGAGCCGCCCACCCGCACAGCACCGCCCGCCGATGACTGGCCGGAGTGGCATTGGGCGGACCGATGACCGGGTCCGCCTACCGAACCGCGTTGCGTCCGACCACCGAACTCGGTCCGTTCGTCAGCGAAGCCGCGGTTTATGCCCTGTACCCGCCGATCCCGTTCCAGGGCGGCATTCCCTACGACTGGGGGGTGACGTCGTACGTGATCGTGTCGTCGGCGATGCGGGCGGGCGACACCCAAATGTATGCGTGCACGGAGAACGGCGACTTGTTGTCGTGGGTGCCGCTGGAGCAGGTGCCAGTCGCTGATCACCGGAAGTGCCTGCGCGTTGCGGGGTACGAGTTGGAGGAGGTGGCTCCGCGTGGCGCAGCGTGAGGTCGAGTTCGAGTTCGTCGATGAGCTTCCAGCGAAGACGGGCCGTGGACGAGATTGGCTTCTGGACGCTTTCGCCGAGGCCCTCAAGGCGCGGCCGGGCCAGTGGGCGAGATGGCCGAAGCCGCTGATGGATTCGACTGCCAAGACGTATGTGTCGGCTATCGGGAAGGGAAGGCTCCGCCCCTTCCCGGTGGGCGAGTTCGAAGCGGTCGTGCGCTTTGACGTTCTATACGTCCGCTACGTCGGGGAGGTGCCCGATGACGCCGCGTGAGCCCTGGTTCGTGGTCCTGGAGCGAGCAGCTGAACGAACCGGATTTGTCCAGCAGGCCGACGTGCACGGGCCGCACTGCGCTTGTGGCCCATGTGAATTCAACTACCCACATATCCGATCCGAGAGGTCGTCTGATGACTGCTGCTGAGAAGGCGCTCACCGTGCGTGAAGCCATCGAGCGGGAAGCGCGGACGCTGGGCTGGGCCGTCAACTCTGTGCTGGCGGGAACGCACTTCACCCGCGGCGGATGGGTGATCGCCGTCCACTGGTCGGACAAGGGAATTCCCGGCTCCTATGTCATCACGGATACGGCTGGAACGGTCCGAGATTCACGGAACTGGCATACCGACCACGACGGAGTGTGGGACGGCGTCGTGGACGGCCTCAAAGGCTGGTTGCGTGCCCCAGTCGAGGAGCCCGAGGAACCGTCGCCTGCCTGCGACCCGGCTGTACAGCGCGCTGTTGAGCAGATCGTGGCCGCGGTCGGCGACGCGCTCGCCGACGCGTTGCGCCCGGATCCGTTGAGGTCGCGGATCGTCGACTACATCGCGGAGTTGCGGCGGCTCGAGCCGTACGAGGCCGTGTGGACGTCGTCGGTGGCCGATGTCCTGGAGACCTTGATGAAGGGGGCGGCGCGGTGAGCGGCTTGTGGCTGCCGCTGCTCGGCTGGGTGACGGCCTCGGTGATCGGGGCCGTGCTGCTCGTGGCACTCATCGCCATCGTCACCCAGCCGCGCGACGGCGAATACTCCTGCGGCTCCGTTGATCTCGATGAAGACGGCCAAGACGTTCCCGAGGATCCCGACCGTGCGCGCGACTGGCGGATAGCCGACGACCTGGGGGCGCTGTGAGCCGCCCGCGAAAGCTCACGGACCAGCAGGTCCGCGAGATCCTGCAATTGCATCGCCGCGGGCTGTCCTTCGCGGGGATTCAGCGCCTCTACCCGCCGCTTACTGGGATGACGGTCCGCCGCATCGTCGATGCGACGCTGTATGCCGACGTGACCGACGACTCACATCCACGCGGCTGCCTCGGCTGCGCATCCAGTGATTTGCGCGACGAGAACATCGAAACCGCGCGCAACCAGCGGGTTTGGGTGCGGTGCTTCCACGCCGCGTGGGATCCGTTTTGAGCGGCCGAGGCTTCGTGGTGTGCGAACGGTGCCGAAAGCACGCGAGAAGCAAAGGGGGACGGGCAAATTGAGTGATCAATGGATGCAGGCACCCTGTAGGCAGTCGCCGCACTTGTGGTTCCCGCCCCGCGACCGCAGCGGCACCAGGCGGTCGCGCGCAGCCGAGGCCATGCAGGTGTGCATAACCCACTGCCCCGTCCGAGCCAAATGCGCGCAGCAGGCCATCGACCTTGGGGCGGAGTCGGGCATCTGGGCTGGCGTGGACCTCGGCGACAGCGGGGGCCGGACAGATCTGACTCGCGCGTTCGAGCAACTGGAGGGCATCGCCAAGGGGGTGTCAGCGTGACCGCCCGCTACCACGATCACGACGAGATCGCCGCGAACGCCCTGATGATCTGCGACGACCTGCGCTCCCAACCGCTATTGCAGATGTACCGCGGTCTGGCGGCCGAGTGCGCGTGGTTCCCGGAGCGGATGGCGCAGCTACTGATGTGCCTGGCGGCCTGGGTGGATTACGACTCGCCGCTGTCGGTGCTGGAGGAGCGGGCGCGGGCGATCGTTGAGTTCCGGATCGCGGACGCGCAAGGGCGGGTGCTGTCGTGCGAAGCCTAATCATCGACGCCGAGGACTACCGCGTCACGTTGCGCGACGGATTCTCTTGCGCCGTGGCCGAACTCGACCCGTCCGGCCGGATTCGGCTGCTCGGTTACGAGGACGACGAGACCGGTGTGACTCCGGTGTACGGGTCCATGCATTCGCTCGACGCTATCGACCAATTCGCCGACGCGCTCAAAGCGATCGTCGCGCACGCGAGGGGAGAGACCGATCACTGATCACACGATCAAGCGCAACCATCTCGACCAACCATGGGTGATGCCGCCAGGCGCGGGGCCGTTGACTGGGGAGTGGCGCGAGGGTAAGGACCGGCGTGGGAAGCCGAAGCGGTGGTGGTATTCCGAGGACGCGATCCCGTACGCGCGGATGTCAGCGGTCGCGAAGTCCCTCGATAGCAAGGAAGGTCTGGTCGATTGGGCTGCCGCCCAGGCTGCTGTGGGGGTGATGCTCGACCCGGCAGCGCGGTCGGAAATCGTCACGCTGATCAACGAATTCGACGGCGACCCGTGGAACGCGGAAGAGGGCGGCTTCGCTAACTCGGGCAAGGACCGGCTGAAGGCTGCGGTCGAGCAGGCGCGCGCCACCGCCGGGCAGCATGTGGCCGCGGCGGCGGGGACGGAATTTCACAAGCTTGGTGAGTTGGTGAACCGCGGCCAAGAGCCGCGCCTGGTCCAGGATCACCTGAAACCGCTTCTGGACGAATACAAGTCGGCGATGGCGCCGATCCGATTCCTGCGCCAGGAACTGTTCGTGGTCAATGATGAACTGCAACGGGCGGGCTCGCTGGATTACCTGCTTCGTCTGCCGGACGGCCGCGTCCTGGTGTCGGACCTCAAGACCGGGAAATGGGATGTCCGCTATCCGATGTCAGTGACAACGCAGGTCGCCGCACTCGCCCATTCGGTGGTGTACGACCAGGAGACGGGGGAGCGCCGCCCGATTCACCCTGACCTCGACACCGCAACAGGGCTACTCGTGCACTTCCCGATCATGCAATCACAGCCGCGGGTCCGCTTCTACGAGCTCGATTTGGGACTGGGGATGCGGGCGGCGCGGGTGGCTCGCGATATCGACGAACTGCGGAATGCGTTCAAACGTAGGGGCGCCGAGCCCCGGCCGCTGCAAGTGGGGGTGCCGTGGTGAGGCTCAACCTCAAGCAGATCACGCAACTACTCAAGCCGATTCACCCGAACAGGGTATTGAAGGACGGCAAGGGCCATGCGCACGTCTCCCAGCAGGACATAACCGCGCATCTGATCAGGGTCTTCGGATTCGGCAACTTCGACACCGATGTTCGGTACGTCGAGTTGGTCTTCGAGGAACCACGGGTCAACAAACAAGGCGAACCCTCGGGGCGCTGGGATGCCTGCTATCGGGCCATGGTGCGGCTGACGGTGAAGGACCCGCACGGCAACGAGCTCGCCCACTACGAGGACGGTTCGACAGCCACGGCACAGAACCAGACCCGCGGCGACGCACACGATCTCGCCTTCAAAAGCGCGATCTCACTGGCGAAGAAGCGCGCCGCGATCAACCTCGGCGACCAATTCGGGCTCTCGCTCTACAACAAGGGCCAGTTGTCGGCGCTGGTGATGGGCACATTGGTCATGCCCGACCAGGTCGCAGAGGACGCGCCGACGGACATGCAGGACGGCGTGGAGAAGCAGGTCTCACTCGGCAACGACGAGATCGACCGAGAGGACGGTGACGAATGAGCGCGGTCCCGCAAAACGCCAACGACGTCGTCCTCCAACTATCGAGGCTTTCCCGTGAACTCGACGAGCGGACCAAAGACCTGAACGAGGCCGATGTGGCCGCCGTCAACGCCCGGGAGGCGGCGAAGCTCGCCGAGGCACAGGAGTTCCTGAAGGCAGAAGGCTCGGTCGACGCCCGCAAGTGCAAGGCGATCGTCGCCACGCCCGAGCTGCGCCTGGCGGCCGAGGTGGCCGAGGCGGGAGTCCGCGGTCTCCAGCGCACCATTCGCACTCTGCAGACGCGGATTGATGTCGGCCGCACCTACGGTGCCACGATCCGCTCGGAAGCCGCGCTGGCCGGAAGCGGGGTGCACGGGGCATGACCGTCCACCCGTCACCCAAGAATCTGGCGAAAGACTTTGTGCGGCAAACGTTGCCGAAGGTTCAGCCGCGGCGCCGGAAGCCGAGGAACCCCGGCGAGTCGAAGACTCGAAAGCTGGTCAGGAAACGCTCCGGCGGCTGGTGCGAGATCTGCGGGGCCGCCCGCGCCGAATCGGTCCACCATCGCCGCAACCGATCCCAGGGCGGCCCTTGGACGGCATCGAACTGTGTCGCGACGTGCGGCGATGGCACTCGCGGCTGCCACGGGTGGGTGGGGCGCCGCCCGGCTGCCGCGCACGACTCGGGCTTCCATCTCGAACACGGCGAGATCCCCGCGAAAACCGCGATCGTGTCCGGCCTGCACGGCCACGTACTGCTCGACGACTTCGGCGGCATGAAGCCGGCCAAGGGAGGCGCGGCATGAGCCCGCGACTGTTCCATGGCGGCGTCCCCGATTTGCGAGTGGGCGAGGTCATCGAGCCCGGCCACGGCCGCCGCCATCATGACGGCTGCCCATGGTGCGAGGCCCGCGCCCGCGGTGAAGCGCATCTCGGCATGGATGGGCCGTCGCAACATGCCGATCGCGTCTACTTGACGCCGAATCGGTTGTACGCCAAGCATTACGCCTCCCTGTGGGGCCGCGGCGATCTGTACCGCGTGGAGCCGATGGGCGAGCTGGCGCGGTCGACCGAGGACTCCGTCGAGACGTTCACCGCCCCGGCGGCGCGAGTTGTAGCGATCTTGGATCGCGCGGTGCTGCTGACCATGTCGGAACGACGCCGCTTGTATCGCGAATGGGAAGCGGCTGACAAGCGTCAAGGAGGTGCGCCGTGAGGTCCTTCGAGGAGATCGAACGCGATGCCCGCCCGACGCCAGCCTTCAGCAACGGCAGCTCCTGGGAGTACTGGGAGGCTGCCTGGTGCGCCAGTTGCCTGCGTGATGCCCCATACCGCAACGGGATCGCCAATACCGGATGCCCGCTGATCGCCGTGGCGATCTGCTCGCAGAAGACGCCGGTCGAGTGGTTGGAGCAGGAGCAGCCGCAGGACTATCACTGCATCGAATTCCGGGCGCCTGGGGGCGGGGGTGGCGAACCGCGTCCGAAGCCGGAGCCGCCGCAGGAGGGCCTGTTTCCGCGGCCGGAGCGGGCGACGCGAATGCTGACCGAGCTGGGATCGCATCTGCGTGAGGAGGTTTCTGCATGAGCGCTGAAGACATCGGTACGCGCGAATGGTCGGAGCTGATCCGCAAGCCTCCCGGCTGGGTGATGGTCGACCCACAGGGCCGGGTGGAAGGCGTCATCGGCTGGAAGCCACGCACCCGAGCCACGGTCCAGCAAGCACACAAGAAGTTCACGCCACGAAAAGCCGATCGCGACAAGGAAATCGAGTCGGGTTGGGTGGTGCGCCGGGAGGAGCCGGGAGACCGGGAGGCTTTCGCGGCCGCCATTGCTGAGTTGGCGAAGGAGGCCGAACAGTGACCAGATGCCGATTCAGCGCCCGGATTTCGGCGCACCCGGTGTGCGTTCCGAAAGTCGCTGACGCCCTGCGCGCAGCGGGTTTCACGGTCTACTACGACGACCAGTCCTTCATCCCAGATCAGGACGTCCAGGGTCATGTCCACGCCTACCTGTTCATCGGCGGGCCGGAAGGGTGCTCCGGAGGGGAGCTGACGAAGGAGGCCCGCGACTAATGGCATGGGGCCGGATCGACGACAAGATGCACAGCCACAAGAAGACGATGCGGATTCCGCGTGCGCGCCGGTGCGAGGCAATGGGGTTGTGGGGCCTGTCTCTCAGCTGGTGCTTGGGCAATGCCAACGACGGCGCCGTACCGGCCGGAGTGATCGAACTGTTCGGCGCTTCGGCATCCCTCGCGGATGCGCTCGTCGAAGCTGACCTCTGGACCCCATCAATGGATGGATGGCGATTCGTCGACTGGCCCCGGATTGTCGAGCGGAGCAGGAACATCCCCGCCGCCGTGCGTCTCGCGGTGATGCAGCGCGACGGTTTTCGCTGCCAGTTCTGCGGAGCGACTGAAGCGTTGTCGCTTGATCACATCATCCGGTTCCGTGATGGCGGTCCGGACACCATCGAGAACCTGCGCGTGCTGTGCATGCCGTGCAACCTGGAGCGTGGGTAATGCGGATCAGATCTATCAAGCCCGAGTTCTGGCGCTCCGACGACATCGACAGACTGACCTGGCACGAGCGCCTGGTCTTCATCGGCTTGTGGTCCTACGTAGATGACAACGGAGTCGGCCTCGACAAGCTCGCGGCGATCTGTGCGGATCTCTTCGCCGCGGATGTGGAGCGGGAACCTCGCGAGACCTTCGAGAGGGTTGCGGAAGCGCTTTCTACGTTCGCGGAACGAGGTCTGATCGAGCGATACACGGTCGAGGGGAAGGCGTTCTTGTACGTCACAGGGTGGGGGAGGCACCAGCGCGTCGACAAGCCCAACAGGGCTCGATATCCGCTCCCTACCAGCCAGGATGGAGAACCGCGCGAATCCTCGCGACACCCTCGCGAGACTGTCGCTCGATCCTCGCGCCCGGAACAGAGGAACAGAGGAACAGAAGAGAACTCTTCTTCGAAGAGTTCTTCGTCGGCGAAGCCGCCGAAGCAGGACGAGCCGATCCGCGAGGACGTCGAAGCCCTCTGCCTCCGGCTCCAGGAACTCGTTGTCGCCAACGGCAACCGCAAACCCACGATCACCGAGAAGTGGCGCACCGAGGCGCGTCTGCTGCTCGACCGGGACGGCATCGAACTCAATCGAGCGATGGCGCTCATCGACTGGTGCCAAGCGGATCCGTTCTGGAAATCGAACGTCATGTCGATGCCGAAATTCCGGGAGAAATACGACCAGCTCCGTTCGAAAGCGATCGAGGAACACAATCGCCGGACCGCGGCGGCGTCCGTCGAGGGCGCGGCCACCGCGAAAGCCCGCGGCTGGATGGACGTGGCCAACGAATTCGACGGCGCCGTGACGGCTTTGGATCCCTACCAGCAGAAAGCGATTCAGCAATGAGCACACCCGCCGAAGCTGCTCAGGTGCTCGCCAAGTGCGCGTGCTTCGATCCGTCGTTCAGCCGCCCGGACAAGGCGCTCGCGGTGGGGTGGGCGGAGGCGTTCTCCCGCTACGACCTCGAGCTGCCGGATTTGCTGGAGGCGGTGACGCGTCACTACGTCGAATCGGCGGAGCGGGCGATGCCGACCCATCTGATCCGGCATGCGCGGGAGATTCGGCGCGACCGCGCTGAACGCGAGAAGGCGCACCAGGCGGCGCTGGAGGCGCCACCGGCTAGCCCGGAACATCGTGCTGAAGTGCTGCGCCTGGTCCGAGACCTCGCAGATCGGAAAGCGCTGTCGTGAACGGCTACCGATTGGTGATCTTCATGGGGACCCGGATCAATCACCTGCGTCTGCGGCGCGTGGTGGTGGCCGAGTTGGAACGGGAGCAAGCCCTGGCCCACGAAGCCGCGAAGGCGTTGTTCGTGGCAGTCGGGGATTGCCCGAGTGGCGTGGATGGCTATGTCCGAGGGTGGTGCGCGGCGCACCTTGCGCGGTCGGATTGGCGTGTGTTCGAGGCGGATTGGGCGCGTTACGGTCGCGCGGCCGGGCCGATCCGCAATCGGGCGATGTGCCGCGCGTACTCGGATGCCGACACGGCTGTTGGTTTGCCGTCGTCGTGGGATCGCGCCTTGTCGAAGGGGACGTGGGACTGCCTCGACGCAGCGGACGAGCTTGGCCTGCCCACGCGCGTGATCGGGCCGGAGGTGTGGCGATGACGCTCGATCGCACCGGAGAGCCGCGCCCTGATCACGAGTGCCGCCGCGGTTGGCTGACTGGCCCGCTCGCGGACGAACCCGTCCCGTGCCCGATCTGCAAGCCGCATCTGGCCACGCGGGTGACGACGAACGACTACTCCGAGCGCACCACCTTGAGCGCCCGCGCCCAGCAAACAATCGAAAGGGAGAACCAGCAATGAGTACACCGGGAATGGGCGGCCGAATGATGCACGGCATCGCTCACGAGCCAGCCCCGACGCAGCTGTCGGTGGCTCACCACGCCATCGCAGGGGAAGTCTTGGCCGAACTCAACCGCGCTATCGCCAAGTTTCCGCCGATGAACTCGATGCACGAGGGATGGGCGATCCTCCGCGAGGAGGTCGACGAGATGTGGGACGACATCAAAGCGAACCGGTGGCCCGAGGCGGCCCAGGAGGCGCGGCAGGTCGCGGCGATGGCGATCCGTTTCATCCACGACATGGAACAGCTCCGCAAGCGCGGTGCCGAATGACTGTCCCGCTGCGTCACCAGAAGCGTCCGTGCAACGAGTGCCCTTGGCGGGCGGATGCCGAACCGGGGCCTCCGCGCCGGGGCTACCGGACGTGGACGCCGATCCGTGGAGGCGGTGCCGCCGATGCCGACTGACCTTCAACCGGGCGTGGATGTCACCACCTGGTCGGCGCGCAAACGCCACCATCCGCACCCGACCGACCGCGCCGAGACCCGCTGCCATCGGGACGCGCTGCGGCCGGGCCAGCCGACGATGCGCGGTGACCTCACTCAACCTGACATCGACGCGCTGCCGCTGTGCGGACTGTGCGCCAGCGCGAGGAAGGAACCAGCCGATGCCACCGAATGACCGGGACCTGATCGCCGAGGGCAGAAGGCTGCTGGCCGCGGCGATGCCACCGCCGTGGACTGTCGGGCGACACCTGGATATGTGGGAGGTGCGCGACGGTGAGGATGTGCAGCGAGCCGATTATTGCGGCGAATTCGACGCCGAGCTGATCGCATGGGCACGCAACAAGCTCGGTGAGATCCTGACCCGCTGGGAGTCCGACGCCCGCCTCCTGCGGCACTGGGAAACGCTTGCCACCGAGGTGGGGACGCTGTTGGGCACCGATGACGACGAGGCGATCCTGCCGCGGCTGCGAGCGCTGAAGGCTGAGAACGCCGAACGCGAACGAATGATGGACGAGATGGGCGCGCAGCTCGCCGAACTCGAATTCGAGACGGTGCAGAAGCTGCGCCGCGAACTGGCCGCCGCGCACGCCCTGATCGCCAGCATCTCCCGCGAAGCGGAACGCTGGACTCGTCAGCCGAACGACGAGGACGCCGAGCAGCAGATCGAGGACGGCAAGAAGATTCTCGGCATGATCGAACGCGTGTCGGTTTCCGAGGGCGCCGGCCGCGAAGTCCGATCTGCTCGCAATCCGGAAGGCGAGCTGGATGGCTGACCACGATCCGGCAGACGACTTCGTGGAATTCTTCGAAGCGGACTGGCCATCGGGAATCCCAGTGGGCGTTCACGCGTCCCGCTACACCGTCACCTGCCTACCGATCGACCACTTCGAAGCGCACCTGTTCTCCGTCCATGTGGAGTACACCGGTCGTGGCCGCTGGGCGGTGCGCCGACTGAAACGCTGCTACGACATCAACGGCAAGCCGGACTGGGAGTCCATCCCGTCCGAGCGCACCGACGAATGGCTGGATCGGTTCCGGTTCGACCGTGACACCGCTCTCGCCGTCGCCCGCCGTGTCGCGCCGACGTTGATCGTCAACGGCACGACCGTCCCTCGAGCGCTCGCCCGCATCGCCGCGGAGGCCGCCGATGCCGGTTAGCACTCTCTCCTACCTCGCTGAGGCTGCCCGACGCGGCGCGCTCGGCACTGTCGGGCTCAAGCCAGGGGAATGCTCCTGCGAGATCTGCCTGAAGGTCACCGGTCCGGCATTCAGCGCCGATCGACTCCAGAAGGTGACCGGATGACCACGGCCGGACCCGAACCCCAGTTCGGCCCGTTCCTGGAATCGCTGTACACCAGCCACCGCCGCCGCGAGGACATCGAGGCCGAACGGCAAGCGCTCGCCGAGCGGTTCGAGGCCGTGGTGGACGACGGCTATCACGAGGAGCCGCCGAGGCGGGCCTGGTGGCCAATCCGGACGGTAGTCACGTTCTTCCGGACCTTGAACGGGATGCGAAAGATGCTTGGAGGGGACGCGTGATGGCGAACCGCCTCACCGACGAACAGCTGGCCGAGATCGCGCACGCCATCCCCTACAGCTACGAGGCGGGCGACTACCCGCCGGACCTGAGCGACTGGGCGCGGGTATGGCTCGGACCGGACGGCGGCACCCTCGCACTGCTGAACGAGCTACGCGCGGAACGGGCGCGCCTGAACCAGTTAGAGGAACGAATCCGCCAGCACTACAAAGACTTTCCCGCCCGATACATGACAGGAGATCCCAGATGACGCTCCAAAACTTCCTCGCTGGCCGCGGCCCGCTTCCTCTCAGCCGTCAGCGGCGCCAGCTGAAGGCGCGCCGGATCCTGCTCGACCTTGCCGCCCAGCATCTGTTCCCTCACGAGGGAACCGACATCCCGATGGCGCGCAAGGCCGCTCGCGCGGCGGCCGACTGGCACTCGGCATCAATGATCGATGCGATGCTGGCCGACCCGCGGCTGCGCATCGACCTCGCCGACGAGTGACTCCTCTACTCGAGTCCGCCGCCCCAGTCGCGTTCGTTGTTGGCGCGGATCTCGGCGATGCACTGTGCGCACGCCTGGCCGCCGGGACCGACAGGCTGGGGATCGCGGCCTACAATGCTGCAACGGCCACATAGGCGAGGTTCGTCTGACATGTCAACGAATCCTAGGACAGGCGGCCGGTCACCCATCGCCGCAACAACCTCACCGCGTCCCGCTTCGTGCGGACGGGGGTCGGGTACGGGTTACCGGCCATCTCGACCATCCACCCGGGCGCGCCGACGAGCTTGCTGGCGGTGGCGTAGACCATGCCGTCATCGACAGTGACGACCTCCACGAGCGTGCCGTGGTCATACATGTCATGTCGGTCGGTCAGGCGGACGGGTCGCGGGCTGGGCATCGTCGATCCTCGGGCGGAGAGTGTGGGGAGTTTTCGCGGGAGCGTCGTTGCTCCCACTCGGCCACAACCGTTGTGGCCTCGGTCAAGTCGCGTTGGGGTCAGTGCCACGGGTGGTCGCACCGCAGCGGCAGTCGGGCCGCCGATGCAGCGTCGTCTAGCTGCGCGCCCACGTTCGGGGCGACTTCCCCATGAGTCACCTGCCCGTCGACCACCCACTGCCACGGAGGGGACTTCCGTTCCGAGCAGACGCTACGGGCGAACACGTAATGCTCCACCACGCCAAGGACGTCGACGGGCCAGTTCGCCAGTTCGGCAAACAACTGGCCGCTGTCAGACCACACCCGCGTCACCTGGTTGGCGTAGCGCTGATCCTCGAAAGTCGAGTAGCGGATCGGGGCATGGGCGAGTTCGATGACCGGGCTGCGAGTGCCGGGGTCGGTCGGATCTTGAGGCGGCACGCCATCAGTCATCGAATTCTCCTGTGCTGGTTGAGGTTCTAGCGGGGGCGGATTTTGCCGAACCGGTCATCGAGCACCCGGCCAGCGAAGACGCCAAGCAGGTGGTAGTCGCGGCGGTCCTCGGCGAAGCCCTCGGCGAGGTCGGCGTCGATGCGGTACGCCTGCAGCTCGCGCTCCTGGCGATCGAACTCGAGGTCCTCGCAGTGCAGCCGAAACTCGCGCAGGTACTGCTGATCGCCGGGTCGCAGCTGGCCGTACCCGCGCTTGCGGTCGAACTCGGCGGCGACCCGCTCGACCCACAGTCGCTTGCCGGGGGCGTACTGGTCGATGAGGCCGAAGACCTGGTCGAGGGGATGCATTTGTCGTTCCTCTGTCGGGTGCCCAAGTGTTGCTGAGCGGTTCTAGTGGTCAACACCGCGCCCGGCTGTGCCGGGCGCGATGCAAACGGCTAGACGGTTTGCAGCATCCGGAAGGCGTTGAGCTTGAGATCGCGGACCGTGGCCGAGGTCAGTGTTCGCATCGCCCGAAGGTCCGCCGCCGATGCCTTCTTCCCACGCACGTCCATCACGTGATCGGCGTACTCGGTGACGGCGTTGTAGGCACCGAGTTTCGTCCCGGCGAACGGACGCACCGTCGGCGATTCGATGAACAGCTTCACGATCCCGCCTGCATGCTTGCGACGATTGTCGGCCTGCTGCTCGCTCGTCGCCTGGTCGACGGCGAACAGGTTCGCGGCCAGCTTCTCCACCCGGGACGCGGAGATCTCCTGCTGAAGCAGCGACCGGCATTCGGCCTCGAACTCCTCCATGTAAGCGAAGGTGAGCCCCAATGCCTGCCGGGCCTGGGCGATGGCGCGGGTCGCTCCGTCGGTGTGCCAGATCGAGAACGAGGCCTTCGCGTGCCGGACGGCGGCGGTCTGGGTGTTGGCGCACACGATCCGGATCGGGGTGATCAGGAACCGGAATGCCGACGTGCCGTCGTGGCTGTTCAACGCCGCGATGTAGAAGTCGGTGCGGTCACGGGAGCCGTCGTGGCCGGTGAGGGTCATCGCTTCGGGCAGCTTCATCGTCACGAAAGTTTCGCGTCCCTCACGCAGAGCCCCTGCGGTCTCGAAGTGCGCGCCGGACTCGGACACGAGCGCATCGAGCAGTTCGCAGCTCTGCTCGTTTTGGAACGGCCGGTAGGTCTCGCCCACCACGCCCAGGTAGTCGATTGTGCCGGTGACGGGGTTGGTGCGGACGGTGGCGTACTTGCCGGTGACCGGGATCGGCGGCGGGGTGGTGACACCGTCATCGGTGATAACCGGCTGCTGGGGGATGACCAGCGGCATCTTCCGCACGTTCCATCCGGCCAGGCGAGCTTCACGCATCGCTTCGGCCGCGGTCATGGCGTGACCGACCTGCTGTCCCAGCTGGTGCCAGGCGTCGGTCCGGCTATCGGCGAATGAGGCGATTCCTTTGGTGATGTCGAGGTTGTGCATCGGGGGGCTCCTTGCCTGTCCTGCTGATGCGTCTTACTATACATTGGAGTCAATGTAATGTGAAGACCCAATGTAAAGTCATGGAGGTGATCAAGCTGCTGTCGCTACGCGGATTCGCCAAACGCCGAGGACTGGCCTACGGCACCATCAATCGGTACTACGTCGAGAAGCGACTGCCCCCGCACGACGGCGAGATCGGCGAGGATGAAAACGACCCCAAGGCCCGCGTCGGCTGGCTCCCTGAAACGGTCGACAACTGGCAGCGCCCCGGCCGCGGCGCACGCACAGACCTGAAGAAGGACAAGACATGAGCACTTACCTCGTCACCCACCGGGAGCAAGGACTGCGGGACGGAACCGAGGAGACAACGCCGTGAAGAAGGACGACCCGCGTGGCCCGACCGACCTGGAACGAGCCGGGACCGAGCGGGACTGGGGGGTCGAGGAGAGGCTGGCATTCCACCGCGCCCTGCTCAAAAAGCAGCGCCGACGCGAAGCCATGACTGACGGGCAGTGGCTCTTTAGAATGCTGGCACGCATCGTCTACATGCCAGTGTCATTCATACTCCTCACGCTGGAGGTGGCGTGGATGTATGGCGCTCAATTCAAGCCGGGTTCGGGCTGGTGGATCGCCGGGGCTTTCAGCGTTGTCGTAGCCGGTCTGATCATCGAGCTGGCGTTTTCAGGTAAGGGGTGATGACCAAGGTTGGTTGGTCTAGTGATCAACACCGCGCCCGGCCCGTGCCGGGCGCGACGCAAGACTAGAACGGGGGGTTGTTGCCGGGGTTGGCGTCTGCCACGCGCTCGCTTATCCGTGCAGCCGGTGGTGAAGTGCCGGGCTTCGCATCGACGACACGCAAGCCTGAGCGTGCTCCCATGCCCGAACTCCCCGAGTTCGTCGGCCCGCAGCAGCCCGACCCGCGCACCATGACCCGGGAAGCGCTGAAGGCCGAAGATGCCGAGCTGGACAGAATTCGCCGCGCAACGAAGGTCTGGACCTTGACCCCTCGGCATCGCGCGGTCAAATCCGCCCTCGGGGATTTCGCGGCTGCCGACGTTCGCGCCCGGACCGCAGCTCGGCGGTCGGAGGCGGCGAAGCGTGGTGCCGTAACCCGAGCGCGTCGCAAGGCTGCCGGGTTGCCGCCGAAGCGGCTGGAAATGTTCAGCCCACCTCCAGGTGGCTGGACTGATGCCGACCGCGTCTGAGCCTATAAGGAGATTCGACCGATGTCCCGCACCAAGTATCAGCGGACACATGCACCCGTCGCCCGCCGCGAAGTGCTGTGTACGGAAACCGGCCGCGATGATCTCGGTCTGGAAGCACTGCGCGGGGTGGCGAACAGTCCGGTCCTGCGGTTGCCCGCCGGATGTCATGTCCCGCGCAGATTACGAGCGCCAATGCCGGATGCAGGCCGAGGTGAAAGCCGAACTGGCGCGCTGCGGCATCATCACTGACCGCCGATAAGGCCAACATTACCGGAGGCTAGGCAGAGTAAACCCGAAAAGCATTACCACACAACAATATTCAGGACCAACTCATGATCATCGTCACCTACATCCACACCGGCCAGACCGCCACCATCGACAGCGCGGACTTCACTGAGACCGTCACACCCTGGTTTCCCGATGCCACTGCCGAGGTTCGCCAGGAGATCGCCGAGGTGCAGCACGCGCTGAATTCGGGCACGTTCATCGCCGGATCGGCGAACGGCTCTCTCGGGCTCGATATTTCGGTGGTGGAATGATGCCGACCTACCTCGTCACCCTCCACGTCCACGAGGACGACGACCTCCCCTCGGAGGTCGTCAAAGCCAAGTTCCTCGAAGCCTGCGAGGACGCGCCGATCTCATTCGACATCGTTGCCATCGAGCGTGAGTCATGACCACGAACCTGCCGGCCATGCACTACATCATCACATTCAGCTGGCCCGGAAACACCGCCACCTGCGAAGGCATTGCCCACGAAATGCGCACACGGCAGGAGGCATATCGGCTCATATCCGAGGGGGCGCGGAAGCAGCTGAACGTTCCGAGCAATGCTGCGATCTCGTTCTTCGCGCTTGAGCCGAATGAGATTGCGCGAGAAGAAACCTAAAGGGATAGACAATGACCGAATCAGGGAGTAACCGTGCGAGCGGCACGGCCATCATCTTAGAGATCACGGCAGCCGCCGACCGATCCGAGGACTTGCCGCCCTTGCTGGACGTCCTTCGCAACATCGGCGGAACCGCCGCATCGTTCGGTTTCACGGTGCGACTGCTGGCCGATGGTGAGGAGATCGAGCCCTGACCGAGCAAGGCCAGAGTCATTCGAGGAGTTCGAACGATGCGGTCGATCCAGTACGAAGATAGCCGCGGCCGTCCACA
>NZ_JAMRXH010000007.1 GCF_023740735.1 Nocardia sp. CDC159 | reverse complement strand
AACGACTCTTGACTCCAGCGTGACCGGCTCCAACCCGCACACCGATCCTTCGGACAAGCCACAACCCGGACCCACCACACAGGCTAACCCCCACACCCCGAGAAGGTCTTGACCTAAAGGGGTGCCATTTCCGACGTCCTGCCCCGCGGTCGATCTCGCTCCATCGACCGCCCGATCAGCGGATCATGGGGCAAGCGGAATCTCGTTGGTGGGCAGGAGGATCAGCTGATCGACGACGCCCTGGACTCCAGTGCGAACAGGCGGCAGCCACGGCCTCATCGTCACGACGCCACCGAAACTCGGACCAATCCATATTTTTAGCTGGTACGAACCACCTCCGCTGCCAATCGGTTTTGGGCAGTTGTTGTTCCGATAAGTGGTATGAGACGGAGGAGTCCTGGCGATGACAGCAGATATCGATAGGTCGGTTGGCTGTGCGCCTGCTGGTGATTCCGCGCGTCCGGGCCGGTTCCGGTGGTTTCGCGGTGGTGCCGTTGTGTTGGCCGTGGCGGGTGCCGTCGTCACCTTCCTGGTCGGCGGTATGCCCGTGGCTTCAGCCAGCTCGGACACCCCGCTCACTGGCGCGGGACTGACCCTGCTGGATCCCGATTTCGCGCTCGATCTGCAACGGCGCGAAATGAAGGTCGAAGCTGTGGGGGGTGCGCGCAAGGTGGATGCCGATATCCAGCTGCCGGTCGCCAAGGGCAGCAAGATCCAATACGGAAAGAAGGTCACCGGCGGCAAAGTCATCCTCCGCGGCGGTATCGAGCTGTCCAAAGGCGACAAGAAGCTGGCGCTGTCGAACATGAGCTACGACATCAGGTCCGGCGGCCTCACCGCCAGGGTCGGCGCCAAAGCCAACGTCGTGATCGGTTCGGCGAATGATCCCGACAGCGCCGAGGTCGTGATGAACGAGGGGACGACGCGCGCCACACTGAAACTCGCCAACCAGGGTCTGAAGCTACATGCTGACTTCTTCACCGCTGTCGACAACGCAGTCGGCAGCAACCTGTCCGCCGATTTCCCCGACGGAGCCTTGATCGCCGCCGAGCTGGACGTGGACGTGGACCTGGCGGTGGGTGACAAGCTCAACACAGCTCTGATCGTGGCACTCGGCCTGGACAACGAGATCGACCTCGACCTGGGCGTCGACGCCCTGCTGGACGCCGATCTCGACCTGAGTATCGATCTCTTGTAGGCGTAAGTCAGGGTCTCCAAATCGTGGCCAACTGGCCGAGTCGTGACCAGGCATTCCACGCTGCCCGCTCAGCAGTGCGCCGGTACAGGGCTGGCCGGATACCGAAGCCGAAACCCGCTGGGGTGGAGAAGAAGACCGTCCGCAACAGCCACATCGCCATCCACCGTGCGCTCATCGATGCCGTCGCTTGGAAATAGCTCGTCGACCCCCGACCATGGACGAAGACGCCGCCAGCTACATGTTGGGACGCCGAGAAACCCGTGCGACGGCACCGCATCCATGAAACCGAGTTCGGCTGATGGTGCCGAACCCATGCGAAAGCGGCCCGGAACCTATGGTTCCGGGCCGCTTTCCCTAGTAGCGGGGACAGGATTTGAACCTGCGACCTCTGGGTTATGAGCCCAGCGAGCTACCGAGCTGCTCCACCCCGCGTCGGTGAACACAACATTACACAGCGGGTCGCGGGAATACCAAATCCGCTAGTCAGACAGCGTTTTGAGGGTTCAGTGAGGTAGCTGAGGGTGATCATGAAGGTGAGGTGAATCCAGGGTTTCGACCACGTGTGTGATTAAGGTCACCTTTAGGGCGGGCTTAGCGACGCGGGGCGGGCAGGCGGAAGTGCCCCGGGGTGGGTGCGCGGCTCGCGACACGCCGCGCGCGGGTTACGACGGGAATCGGCGCTGGTCGCGCGGGCGTAGCGGTTGCGGGCGCGCCCGCTACATGCGCGCGTCGCCAGCGCAAGAGGTCTGAAACGTGATCCACGCCACTATATCGGAGTGATATGGAACACATAACGGTGGGATAACAGACCGTCCAGAATTTCGAAATTAAGCATAGCCAACCTGCATGAACGCCGTTTCGGCAGTTATTCGTTTCATGCAATTCTTGCTGTTATCAAGACGTGATCTGTTGAGATTGGTTCGTTATGGTCTGTCTCGGCCCGGATCAAACCGTGATGGGCGTCCGACCCGAACCGCTGCACACCGGCGACCCTGTCCCGCGGTTCGGACTACCCCGACCTCCTGGGGACAGGGTCACGACGGGTAACCGCTCGTGTCGGTGGGCGCAGGGAGGGAAACCACCATGAACCAGAACCGGAAGTTCAGCAGTCGCGCCCTCGGCCTCGCGGCCGTCACCGGCGCCCTTGTTGCCGTCCCGTTCGCCATGACCAGCACCGCCGCCGCGGCCGCCCACGACTGGGACGGCGTCGCACAGTGCGAGAGCGGCGGTAACTGGCACATCAACACCGGTAACGGCTACTACGGTGGTCTGCAGTTCTCGCAGAGCACCTGGACCGCCAACGGTGGCAGCGGCAATCCCGCGCATGCCAGCAAGGAAGAGCAGATCCGCGTCGCGGAGAACGTGCTCGCCACCCAGGGCGTGGGCGCCTGGCCGGTGTGCGGCCAGTACCTGCGCTGGGGCGCGGGCTCCGAGGACGTCGCCGAGCCGCAGGCCGCTCCCGAGCCCGAGCCCGCCCCGGCCGCTCCGGCGCCGAACGAGCGGCAGGCCCTGATCGATCAGGCCAAGGCCGCGGGCGAGCAGGTCGCCAAGCAGTACGGCTTCGGCGATCAGTACCAGCAGCTGCTGCAGCAGAACAGCGGACTCATCGAGTCGCTGGGCCGCTGACCCACGGCCGCGCAGGACGACATCAGGCGCGGAACCGAAACGGCGCTGCCATCGAAAGATGGCAGCGCCGTTCGTCTTTCAGCGTCCGGTCCGCGCGAACTATCCGCCGGACTTGTTGTAGTCGTCGATCGCCTTCTGCAGGTTCTCGAACGCCCTGCCCAGCTGGCCGAGATCGCCGGACTTCTGCGCATCCTGCACGGACCGCAGTGCGTCGTTGAGCTGGCGAACCGCGGCATCCCTACCGGCCGATCCCGTCGGCGGCGGCGTCACCGGCGGCGGGGTGTTACCCGGATTGGTCTGCGGCGGCGGGTTGCTGGAGCCCGGCCCCGGCGGATTGGTCGCCGCCTGGCCCGGCTGCTGGGTCGCCGCCGCGCCGAGTCCGTCCGACACGTCGTTCAACGCGTCGCCGAGTGTGGGTTGATAGCCGACCTTGTCGCCATAGCTGGCCAGGACGCGCACCAGCTGCGGGAACGAGGCCGTATTCGCACCGGCGGCACGCTCCAGATACCACGGCTCCACATAGAGGATGCCGCCCTGACCGATCGGCAGCGTGAGCAGATTGCCGTACTTGATCTTGTTCGTATTGCCACCGGTCAGGGTCGTGCGCTCGTTGGACACGCGCGCATCGGTGGTCATCGAGGTCTGCACCTGTTGCGGACCCGGGGTCTGGGAGTCCGTCGGCAACTGCAGCACCGTGAACTTCCCGTAGTTGTCCGGATCGGATCCGACCGAGATGTAGGCGGACAGGAACTGCCGCTTGTAGCCCACCATCGCGCTGGTCAGCCTGAACGCCGCCTTACCCGTCTTCGGATCGCCGATCAGCACGTAGTACGGCGGCTGATTGGCATTGGTCGGGGTGTCCGAGGTCGGATCGCTGGGCACCGACCAGAAGGCGTTGTTGGTGAAGAACTCACGCGGATCGTTGACGTGGTACTTCGCCAACATCTCCCGCTGCACCTTGAACAGATCCTCCGGATAGCGGAAGTGCGACCGCAGCTCCGGCGAGATCGCGCTCTCCGGCTTCACCGCGTTCGGGAACACGCCCTCCCACGCCTTGAGCACCGGATCGTTCTTGTCCACCTCGTACAGGGTCACCGTGCCGTCGTAGGCGTCGACGGTGGCCTTCACCGAGTTGCGGATGTAGCTGACCTCCTTGCGCGGCAGCATGCGACCGGTGTTCTGGTCGATGCTGTCGGCCACCACCCCGTCCAGCGAGGTGCGCTGCGCGTAGGGGTAGTTGTCCAGCGTGGTGTAGGCGTCGACGATCCACTGGATGCGACCGTCGACGACCGCCGGATAGGCATTGCCGTCGGCCGTCAGCCACGGCGCCACCTGGGTGACCCGCTCGCGCGGATTGCGGTTGAAGATGAGCTTGGAATCGGAACCGATCGCGCCGGAGAACAGGATGTTGCGCTCGGCGTACTTGGCCGCGAAGGCCAGGCGGTTGAACCAGTTGCCGATCGGCACGCCGCCCTTGCCGGTGTAGGTGTACTGCTCGGTGGGCGTGTCGTATTCGCGCGCGGGCTGGTTGTTGCCGCCGACGATCGCGTAGTCGGCATCGGACTTGGCGATCATCTCGCCGAAGTAGATGCGCGGCTGATCGACCTTGATCGCCTGCCTGTCCTTCGGCGTGAGCAGATCGCTCACCGTCGACTGGTCGCCGATGTTGAACACCGGATAGCCATAACCACCGCTGGAGCTGCTGCCCGCGGCCGCCGAGGCCGCCTGCTGGGTCTCCTTGGGCGGGGCGACGTTGACGCGGTTGGCCGGTGAGGCCACGAAGCCGTTGCCGTGGGTGTAGACGGTGTGCTTGTTGATCCAGTTGGTCTGGTTGCCGGACAGGTTCTGCGGCACCAGCTCTCGCGCAGCCACGATGTAGTCCTGCACATCGCCGTTGATGGTGTAGCGGTCGATGTCCAGCGGATCGGGGAAGCCGTAGAAGTTCTGCAGCTGCTGGCGCTGGATGAAGGTCTGGGTCAGCAGGTTCGGGTCCAGCAGCCGGATGTTCTTGATGGTCTGCTGGTCGGCCTGGGAGATATCGGCCGACGGGCTGCGGTTGTCGGTGTTCTTGTAGTCGATGTACTGAACGTCGGTGAGCCCGTATGCCTTACGGGTGGCATCGATATTGCGCTCGATGTAGGTGGCCTCCTTGGTGGCCGCGTTCGGGCGCACCTCGAACTGCTCCACGATCAGCGGCCACACCGCGCCCACCAGGATCGACGACAGCACCAGCAGCGCCGCCGCCATCGCCGGAACCCGCAGATCGCGCAGCACGATCCCGGCGAAGAAGGCGATCGCGCAGATGATCGCGATCGACATCAGGATCAGCTTGGCGGGCAGCACCGCGTTGATATCGGTGTAGGAACCGCCGGTGAAGGTGGGCTCCTGCCGCGTGCTCGACAGCAGCGAATACCGGTCGAACCAGTACGCGACCGCCTTGAGCAGCACGAAGATTCCGGCGATCACCGCAAGCTGGATGCGCGCCGGACGGGTGAGGTTGCCCTCGCGACCGGACAACCGCAGCCCGCCGAAGACGTAGTGCGTCACCAGATTCGCGAAGAAGGCGATGACCACCGCGACGAACAGCCAGTTCAACAGCATCTTGTAGAACGGCAGATCGAACGCGTAGAAGCCCACGTCGATATGGAACTGCGGATCCTTGATGCCGAACGAGCCACCGTGCAGGAACAGCTGCACCGTCACCCAGCTCGACTGCGCCACCAGCCCGGACAGCAGGCCGACCAGCGCCGGGATGCCGAGGCCGAACAGCCGCAACCGGCCCATGACCGTGGTGCGGTAGCGCGCGATCGGATCGTTGGGCCCGGAGACGGGCACGAATACCGGCCGCGATCGGTAGGCCACCAGCAGCGACAGCCAGATCAGCAGGCCGACCGCGACCGCCACCACCAGGAACAGCAGGATCCGGGTGAACAGCACCGTGGTGTAGACGCGTCGGAAACCGACCTCGCCGAACCACAGCCAATTCGTATATGCGTCGGTCAGCCGTGGACCGATCAGCAGTAGTGCCGCTATGACAAGGGCCGTCACCAGCAGCACCCGGCTGCGTCGGGACAGCGATGGTAAGCCTGTCGGGGGGCGCATGCCCACGATGCCACACTCCCAGTTCGGTTCCGATGGTCCCTACCGGACCGTTCGCGCCCCACTTTACGGAAATCGCCAACGGCGGGGACCGCACTCCCGCTCTCGCGTCATCTCCTAGACTCTGCGCGCGTGACTCTGGACAACCCCGCCTCCGCCCTCTACCGCTGCATTCGCGACGTGGCGGAGTTCGCCGACGCGGAGGGATGGGACCGGCCGCCGCAGATGTTCGCGCTGGTGCCGACCGTGGATCTGGTCGCCGCCGAGCCGACGCTGCAGGACGAGCTGGACGATGGGGCCGAGCTGACTCCGATTGCGCAGGAACCGTTTCCGGAGGACATTCACGGCGGTTCGCCCGCGCTCGACGAATTCCTCGCCACCACCAGCTGGCCCCCGGCCGTGCGCGGCTGCGTGCTGGTGCAGCAGATCGTGGTGCTGCCGCCCGATGCCGAGCAGACCCTCGACGACGCCATCGCGCCCCTACTGGCCGACCGCGACGCGGCCGACCGCGCGGCCCGCGACGCCGCCGTCACCCACCCTGGCCGCCGCGACGCGCGGCTGTACGCGGGGGTGCTGCGCGACGGGGTCTCGCTGTGCCTGTTACAGATCCGCCCCGAAGAGGACGAGGAGGACCCCTTCGGCGACATCGACCTGCGCACCTACCCCAACCTCGCCCCCAACCTCGTAGAGGCCCTCCGCCACACCCTCGAGAACGAGCCGGACTGAATGGCCGCACCGTTTCTGGCGCTTCGCACCGGCCGCGGACGGCCGCAGCGGGTGCGAAGCGCTGGTAGGGGTGCGGCGATCAGCCGCAGGTGGGGGTGTCGCCGCCGGAGGTGAGGGCCTCCAGGGACTGGACCGCGCCGGTGAGCGTGTCGACCTTGATCAGGCGCAGGCCCGCGGGGGTGCGCTCTTTGGCCTCGTTGCAGTTGCCGGCGGGGACCAGGAAGGTTTCCGCACCGGCATCGCGGGCGGCCATCATCTTGTACTGGATGCCGCCGATCGGGCCGACCTTGCCCTCCGGATCGATGGTGCCGGTGCCCGCGATGAACTTGCCGCCGTTGAGGTTCCCGCTGGAGAGCTTGTCGATCAGGGCCAGGCTGAACATCAGGCCCGCCGACGGACCGCCGATATCGGCCAGATTGAAGGTCACCTCGAGCGGTCCCCGCGGAGCCTCCTCCGGTGTCACCCCGAGATAGCCCTTGGCCGGATCGTTCGGGCGCGCACCGAGTTTCACCTCCACGGTCTGCTCGGCCCCGCCACGGCGCAGCACGATCGGCACCACGGCGCCGGGCTGGTCGGCCTGCACCGCCTCAACCACGTCCCGGGCGGTCGCGACCGGCTTGCCGCCCACCGAGACCAACTCGTCGCCCTCGCGCAGCACGTCCTTGGCCGGCCCGTCCGGGGTGACCGTGCGCAGCCGCACCGTCGTCGGATACTTCAGGTAGTGCAGCGCCGCCAGTTCGGCGTTGTCCTCGGAATCCTTGAAGTCCTGCTGATTGGACTTGTCGACCTGCTCGCGCGGCACCCCGGGCGGGTACACCTCCGCCCGCGGGCGCAACCCGTAGCGGCCGTCGGCCCACAGCCCGAAGGCCTCGAAGATATTCAGCCCGTCGCGAACGGACACCGTGGTCATATTGAGATTGCCCGAGGTGGGATCCACCGGTGCGCCCTGGACGTCGACCACCTGCTTGCCCTCGACCTCGCCCAGCGTATTGAACGTCGGACCAGGCCCGAGGGCGACGAACGGCACGGTCACGGCACTCCCCACGACACCCAGCACGAGCACCGGGACGAGGGCTGCCAACAGGGTCATGATCCGGCGGTTCACCCGGCCAACAGTAGCGGTTGACCCCTTGGCACCCGCGTAAGGTTTGGGGTATGAGCGATGTGCCCTTCGGATTCTCGAACCGCGACGACGATGACGACCGCAAGAAGCGGGAAGATCCGTCGGGCGCCGGGTCGAACAACCCGTTCGGGTTCTCGATCGGCGGGTCCGGCGCGGGTTTCGACCCGTCCCAGCTCGGTCAGATGTTGACCTCGCTGGGGCAGATGTTCTCCAGCATGGGGCAGCCCGGCGCGCAGTCGGGTCCGGTCAACTACGACCTCGCCAAGCGGCTGGCCCGCCAGCAGCTGGGCGCGACCGTGACGCCCCTCTCGTCCGGCACCCAGTCCGCGGTCACCGATGCGGCGCATCTGGCCGAGCTGTGGCTGGACGCGGCGACCACCCTGCCCGCGGGCGCGGCGAAGACGGTGGCCTGGACCGCCAACGATTGGATCGAGGAGACGCTGCCGACCTGGAAGCGGCTGTGTGATCCGGTCGCCGAGCAGGTCTCGGGCATGTGGACGGCCACGCTGCCGGAGGAGGCCAAGGAGTTCGCGGCCCCCATGATCGGCATGCTCGGCCAGATGGGCGGCATGGCATTCGGTTCGCAGCTGGGCCAGGCCCTGGGCCAGCTCGCCCAGGAGGTGCTGACCTCCACCGATATCGGTGTGCCGCTGGGCCCCGCGGGCACCGCGGCGCTGCTGCCCGCGGCGATCACCGAATTCAGCAAGGGGCTGGAGCGGCCGGAGAGCGAGATTCTGGTGTACCTGGCCGCCCGCGAGGCCGCGCATCAGCGGCTGTTCGCCCATGTGCCCTGGCTGCGGCAGCAGGTGCTGGGCGCGGTCGAGGACTACGCCCGTGGCATCCGGATGGACTTCTCGGCGATCGAGCAGGCCGCCCAGAGCATCGATCCGATGTCGCTGACCGATCCGTCCAAACTCGAGGAGCTGCTGTCGCAGGGCACCTTCGAGCCGCAGACCACCCCCGAGCAGAAGGCCGCGCTGGAACGGCTGGAGACCCTGCTGGCCCTGATCGAGGGCTGGGTCGAGGTCGTGGTCACCGACGCCGTCGGCGACCGCCTGCCCGGAGCGAACGCCCTGGCCGAAACGCTGCGCCGCCGCCGCGCGACCGGCGGCCCGGCCGAGCAGACCTTCGCCACCCTGGTCGGACTCGAACTACGCCCCCGCAAGCTGCGCGAGGCCGCCACGCTGTGGCGCCGCCTCACCACCGACGCCGGGCTCGAGGCCCGCGACGCGGTATGGGCGCATCCGGATCTGCTGCCCAGCTCCGAGGATCTCGACAATCCGGCCGGTTTCATCGACGGCGTGATCGGCGGCGGCACCGACGTTTTCGACGACCCGCTGGCCCAGCTGGCCGAGACCGAGGCCCGCGAACGCGAGGAGCGCGAGAGCAAGGCCGACAAGCCGGATGCCGAGGGCGACGCGAAGTCCTGATCTCGTTCGCCCGCTCGAGCGCGGGTCTCGCCACGGCTGAGCGGCCATTCATCCCTTGACGCGGTTGCACAGTCGTCGGCGGTCGGCTGGCGAATCTGCTGCTGGGGTCCCGCGACGTTGGGTTCGTGACCAATCCGCACGCACGACCGGGAGCCCGCGCGACCTGGTATTGCTGGCCCGCCAGCAGCGCCTCGAGCCGAATCCCGTGGACGGCAGGCCGATTCGCCCGCAGATCTCGTTCACCGGCGACCTCCGCCCCGCGCGGGCGCGAGGTCGCGGGACGAGGGCGGCATTCGGTGCGGAGCACCAGTGGTTCGATCGACCGATTCGCGCACCGAGTGGTAAGTTCGATCGGCGCCTGAACAAGGGTGAAAGTTTGTTTCCCTCTTGGGGTTTCGATTCCCCCACGCTGTGGAGAAGCTTGGGAATTCTCGCCGATCCGGACGGGAGGACAGGTCCGAGGCGATCGGGAGGGCGGTCTCGAGCGGGGAGCGGACAGCACCGTGTCCTCATGAGATGCCCTGTGGATGAGCGCATTTCCTGTGGATAACCAGGCCATTCAGCGGCCGGTGCGAGCGTCGCGGGCGCGATACTTGCCGACATGACCACGTATTGCCCACGCGGGCCGATGTTGCATCCCCGGCTGGCGGTGCTGCGCCGACCGTCGGGAGAGGTACAGCTGGGCTGGGATCCCGAACACGCGGTGGTGCTGCGGCCACCGGGCTCGGGGCCCGACGCTGTGCTGGGTTTCCTGCGCCTGCTCGACGGCGCGCGCAGCCATCCCCAGATCGTCTGGCAGGCGGGCCGAGTCGGCATCGCCGCGACCGATGCCGTGGCGATACTTGCCGCGCTGGAGCGCGCGGGGCTGCTGGTACGCCCCTGGCTGCGGGCCACCCGGGTGCGCGCGGTGCACGTACACGGGCGCGGACCGCTGTCGGACGCGATCGCGCTGGGCGCGCGCACACTGGGCCTGCGGCCCACCCGCTCGCGCGACCACGGCCCAGCCACCTCGTCCGTGACCGCATCGGCGGATCTGGTGATCCTGGCCGACGCACTGGTCCCCGAACCTTTCTTGGTGAACGATCTTGTGCTGCAGCGAATCCCCCATCTCCAGGTGCGCATTCGCGACGGGCGCGGCATCGTCGGCCCCCTGGTACTCCCCGGCGGCACCAGCTGCCTGCGCTGCGCCGATCTGATCCGCCGCGATCACGACGCGGACTGGCCGCACCTGGCCGGACAACTCCTCGGGCGCGTCGGCCACGCCTCCCCCGCGACCGTCACCGCCACGACCGCACTGGTCCTGCGCGAGCTCGAGCTCATCCTCGCGGGCGACACCGCGCGTCCGCCCCGGACGCTCGACACCACATTGGAATTGGAGCCGGATTCCCACCACATCGATCGCCGACACTGGACACCGCATCCGGCCTGCCCCTGCCGGACGCTGCGGCCCGTCGACGCCGAGGCTCAACCCCCGCAGGAATACGAGGACCCCACCAATGACACCAATGCGCAACCCCACCGACCCGACAACAGATAGGGCACCACATGCCCCCAGCTGCCGAGCACACCGTCGACGAGGGCCGAACCGGTCACCACCGGCGGCATCTCGTCGATCGATTCGATGGCGCCCCGCGCCGCGACTGTCGGCTCCACCGGCGCGGCGTGCGCGGGTCCGATGAGTAGGCCCGGTGCGAGCAACGCACCCGTGACCACGGCCGTAGCTGCGAAATGTCTGATCGCCATATTCCCTCCGGAAGCGCGGGCGGTTGCCGACCAGTCTCGGCGGCGCACGCACGGCGGCACAGACCCGATCGCTCGGGGCTCGGTCCGATATGCCCTGCCCGTCGCGGGATGTGACCGATAACACGCCTGCTGAAGACCGTCTGGTTCACCCGATTCTCATGGCACACCGCGCGGTACGTCCGCCATGATGGGTAGGTGTCCGAGATTGTGCGCCGTACCTCGTCCCGTAACGCCAAGTTGGCCAAGATCCCGCTGGGGATCGCGGGCCGGGCGGCGGTGGGATTCGGGCGCAAGCTCGTCGGTGGCGACAAGAATGAGATCAACGCGCAGCTGAACCAGAAGGCGGCCGAGCAGCTGTTCACCGTGCTCGGCGAACTCAAGGGCGGCGCAATGAAATTCGGACAGGCGCTGTCGGTCATGGAGGCCGCGGTGCCCGAACAGTTCGGCGAGCACTACCGCGAGGCGCTGACCAAACTGCAGGCCGCCGCGCCGCCGATGCCGACCGCGACCGTGCACCGGGTACTCGATCAGCAACTGGGCACCGGCTGGCGGAAGCGGTTCCGCGAATTCGACGACGCGCCCGCCGCCTCGGCCAGTATCGGCCAGGTGCACCGGGCGGTCTGGTCTGATGGGCGCGCGGTCGCGGTCAAGGTGCAGTATCCGGGCGCGGACGAGGCCCTGCGAGCGGATCTGAAGACCCTCAACCGGGTGTCGAGCCTGGTCGCGGGCCTGCTGCAGACCGCGGATGTGAAGCCGGTGCTGGCCGAGCTCAGCCACCGCATGGAGGAGGAGCTCGACTATCGCATCGAGGCAGGCAATCAGCGCGCCTTCGCCAAGGGTTACGACGGCCATCCACGCTTCGTGGTGCCGAGGGTGGTGGCCAGCGCGCCGAAGGTGATCGTCACCGAATGGCTCGACGCCACCTCGGTCTCGGCGATCATCGCCCGGGGCAATGCCAATCCCGAGGGCACCAGCGAGCTGCGCAATCTGGTGGCCGAGCGGATGGCCGAATTCCACTTCTCCTCGCCCGCGACCGCCGGACTGCTGCACGGCGATCCGCATCCGGGCAACTTCATGATGCTGCCCGACGGGCGGCTCGCGGTCATCGACTACGGCGCGTGCGCCCCGCTGCCGGACGGTTTCCCGCCGATCCTCGGCCGGATGGTGGCGCTGGCGGTCGAGGATCGCTACGAGGAGCTGACCGAGCTGATGTACGGCAGCGGCTTCGTGGTCCCCGGTAAGACGGTCAGCCATGAGGAGATCGCGGATTTCCTGCGCCCGTTCTCCGACCCCATTCGCACCGAGACCTTCCACTTCACTCGCCGCTGGATGCAGCGCGTGGCGGGTAGGGCGACCGATATCGGCAGCCCGGAGATGAAGACCTCGTGGTCGCTGCAGTTACCGCCCGAGCACGCCATGGTGTTCCGGGTGCTGATGGGTTCCATCGGCATCTGCGCCCAGCTCGATGCCGTGGTCCCGTTCATGCGGCTGATGCACGACTGGGTGCCAGGATACGCCGAATACCGCACCGCCAGTTGAACTCACAACTTCCTCAACCACGGAATCTCCTGTGCCGCATAGCGATAGGCACGGAAGACCCCGTTGGATACGCCCGGGAAGGCCGCGGCGGTGGCCGGGTCCGGATAGGCGGAGAAGGTGGGGACCACGTATTCCCAGCAGATTCGACCCCCGGCGGTGACCTCGAAGATGCGGCCGAATGCCGCCTCGGTGACGAGGGTGTTGCCGTTGGGTAGGCGCTGCGCGCCGCCCATGAAGGGGGTGAAGAACGCCTCGCGGGGAGAGTCCTGGTAGATCCAGGCGAGTTCTCCTGTGCGCGGGTCGATTTCGATGACGCGGCTGTAGGTCACCGATTCGCCGGTGCGGAAGGTGCCGTTGTCGAAAATCAGGATTCGGCCGTTGCCGAGCGGGGTGGCGTGGTGCTGCTGGGCCAGGACGGACCGATCGGCGAGCGTGGTGTAGCGACCGGTGCGGCGATCGATGGTGAGCACGGCCGAGACGCTGCGCAGACTGGCCACGACGGTGTGGTCGTCGAGCGGATGCACGCTGTTGATCAGCGGCCAGTGTTCGCGCCAATAGTGCGGCTGCAGGCCGAATTCCGCGGGATCGAGGTGTTCGAACGCGCGCCACTCCCACAGCGGTGTCCCGTCGGCGGCCGCCTCCCGGATCACATCCGCCCAGACGACGCCGTCGGCCTCGGTGCCCGCCACGCCGCCCTCGACGCGCCGCGCCGCCGCACCGGTCAGCGGCTCCACCGCAGTGTAGAGAATACGTCCATCGTCGTGGTGGTGCGCGTCGTGATGCTGATAATCGTCGCGAAACTCGTTGATCAGCAAGCCGTTCGGGTCATAGGTGGCCATCGAGCCGCCGCCGTACTTGCGCCACATGGCGAACGGGGCGACCGCCAGCGTCGCGCCGTTGTAGGCGAGGCGGCCGTCGGTCAACAATCGGGCGTGCCGCCCCGGCCGGTAGGGCAGGGTCCACCGGTGCGCCAGTTCGCCCCGCGGGTCCACCAGGTCGACGATGCCCGGCCCGGCCAGCGGCGCGTACAGGGTGTAACCGGGCCACGACAGCTCCGGATCCATGCCGATCAGCCCCGTGCCGCGCCGCTTCAGCGTGTTCTGTTCCACATTCACTCCTGAAAATTCATATAAGCTGAATATTCAGTAGTCAACAATGTTGCTGAAGACTTGCGATCATCGTGAGGTAAAAACTGGGCAGGATCGGTCCAGTACCGACAATGAGGCGAGACGTCGAGAGGTAGAGCAGTGCGCGCTGACAGCAGGGCGGCCGAGGAGGCCCGCCGCTTGAGTCTTGCCGATGTCGTGCACAATCGCCGCCTGGCGGCCCGGCTCACGCTGGCCCAGCTGGCCGAGCGCACCGATCTGTCCCCCTCGTTCCTGAGCCAGTTCGAGAACGGCCGCACCAACACCAGCCTGCGCTCGCTGCAGCGCATCGCCGACGCCCTCGGCACCACCGCGACCGAACTGCTGGCCGCGGCCGACCCCACCCCCGACGAACCGGTGGTCCGCGCGGGCGCCGCACCCGTGCTCGCACAGACCGACCCGAGCGAGGACGGGTCGGTCCGCGCCCTGGTCCACGGCCGCCGCGACCTGCGCGCCCTGGAGTTCACCGGCGGCACGGGCCGCGGCGAACGCGAATTCGCCCACGAGAACGACGAATTGATCTACATCGTCCGCGGCTCGATTACCCTGGTCGCCGACGGCGACCGCATCGACCTGTCCACCGGCGACGCCTACTACTGCACCGCCGGCGTCCGCCACCGCTGGTGGGCCCACACCGACGACACGATCACCCTGCTCCTGGCCGTCGCCGACGGACTAGTCGTCCGCCACCCCCCACACCGCCGCCGCTGACCGGCTACCCGGCCCTGCTCGATCCCGCGGCCGCTACCAGCAGGTCGGTGAGCTGAGCGATGATCGCGTCGCGGTTGCCGTCGAACTCCGGGCCGGTCAATCCGAACTCGGGTAGGCCCTCGAGGATCGGGACGTGGATGTGGCCGCCGGGTATTGCGCTGCCCGACACATCGCGCAGCAGCGTTGCGCGGTAGGCGATTTCGTTGGAGAGGTAGGTTCCGCCGCCACCCGCGCGGGCGATGGCGTCCGGCGGCGGGCCGTCCGGGGTGGGTACGGCCGGGAGGTTGGGGAGGCCGCAGTGGGTGATGACCGGTAGCGGCGGGAAGAACGGCGGGGCGATATCCGTCGTGGTGCGCACGTTGACCGGGAATGGTCCGGGGACGGCCGCCGCCATTTCCGGCAGCGGCAGCGTCGATCGGGTCCACTGCGGCTCGGTGCCCGCGGCGGCCGCGGTATTCGGAATCTGCCCCAGGTAGCAGGCCGATTCGTTGTCGACCTTGCCGCCCCGCCATGCTCCGTTGGTCTGCTCCAGGTCGAACTTGCCCGGGCCGCCCACGCTCACGGTGGCGAACAGGTCCACCCGGTCCGGGCCGTCCGCCAGCCACGGCCGCAGCGCGCGTTCGACCATTCCGGCACCGAAGTCACGCCAGCGGACCGGGAATATCGCCGCGGCGAATTCGAGACGGCCGTACTCGGTTTCGATGACCCTGCCGTCGAGTGCCAGCGCCGCCGCACCCGACGGATTTCCGTTTCGGAGGTCCGTGTCCAGCTTGAACGGGTCGAATCCGGTGACCAGGACGCGCCGGGCGGCCGGGCGGTGCGTCGAGTACGCGATCGCATCCTGGCCGCGGCCGACGCGGTCGATGGTCGCGACGAGGTCGGCGCGCTGGCTCGGCGACAGTGCGAACGATGGAGTCCACTGCTGTATCGATGCCACCTCGGCCAGCCGGGCCCAGTACAGCGGCCGGTCGTCGCTCGCGGACAGCGCACCGCTCGGCGTGCGCCCCTGCGCCCGATCCACCGCGTGCCGCCACAGCCTCCCGGCCGCGGCGGTGGCCCCCTCGAGCGCCGACGGATAGTCCTGCGCCGCACAAAGCTCCGCGACGAACGACCGCACGAGCCGATCGAAGCCACCACCCTCGATCAACTCGGCCGCTTCCGGCCGCCGCAACCGCGACTCCTCCGGGCCGAGCGGGACCGACCGCTGCACACACTCGGCGGTGGGCATCCATTCCAGGCCAGCGCCGTCATCACCGCCACCGGCGCTCCCGGTCGGCACGGCCACCACCGGACCGGCCAACACGGCCATCGCGATCAGCGGCACCACCACGGCCGACACCCTCGCGGGGATTTTGCTCAGCACCTACATTCCTTCCGGAGCTCGGCAAATGCCTTGCAGCACTTCACTGTTCGAATTACTTCCAGATGGTGAAGATACCCAACGTCGGCCGGGTCAGGGCCGAGTTGCGAACACTACGGGTGAGCGAGCCCAGAAAGAGGACGAGCCCCGCATCTCCACTGAGATGCGGGGCTCGTTCGCGTTCCCGATCGTGTGCGGTGACCATTACGCCACTGCCACCTTGCGCGGGCGGCCGCGGGGCCGCTTGCGGGCGATGACGACACCCTGGTCGAAGATCTCGCCACCCCAGACGCCCCAGGGCTCACCGCGATCCAGCGCGGCGGCCAGGCAGCGCTTGCGGATCGGGCAGGAGGCGCACAGTGCCTTGGCCTCCTCCAGCTGGGCGGGGCTCTCGGCGAACCACAGGTCCGGGTCGCCGACCCGGCAGGGCAGGGTGAGCGCGACGCCCCGGGTGCGGGAGGTCGAGGCCACGGTCGAACGGCATGTCACGCGAGTAACGGTCGCGGTAGACACGTCTTGCTCCTTCAGCTCGTGCAGCGGTTGGGTTGTGTCCGCGAAACCGGTGCCGGTGGCTGAGAGCCGATAAAACTATGGCCACGGTTTCGCTTCTTGCGATCCGTGGCCAGGAGGCTGGGGAGGGTGATCCCCTACCTGAGTCGGTGTCGACTCCTGATCACGGTCGCTGGGTTTTCGTCGCGGAGGCGGGCTGCCTGCAGGTCAGCCGTCGGACGGACGACTGCCGCATTGGCGCCGAAAAATGCCTGGGCATAGATCGGCTGCCAGCTCCGCATGGGCTTGTCCGTCAGGTGGGCATGCTTCGGCCCGGTGTGCTCGGTTCCGAAGATGCTTACGGCGGACAGACCGGTCCCCTGCAAAGCGAGGACCCCCCGGGAGGCAGGCACATGCGAAATCGCCGACGCCGCGACGCCGATCGAAGCGATGTTGATGATCCCGTTCATTGGTCTGCCTCCCTCCTTACTCATATCCGTTTGGTCACTGTGCGCGCCGGAACGACCTCCCGGTGCGTGATCCCCACCCTACGGGTGTCGATCTCAACCGCACAACCTATTTTTCACCTGCAGTTTTATGGTCTTGCGCACCGATGCGGGAGCGGACTATAGCTATCACGTCCGCACCGAACTGCCCGAGCTTCTTCGCCCCGATGCCCGGAATCGCGACCAGCGCGCGGTCGTCGGTGGGCAGCTGTTCGGCTATGGCGGTCAGCGTGGTGTCGCTGAAGACCACGAAGTGCGGCACCGACAGCTCGTCGGCCTTCTCCCTACGCCATTCGCGCAGCGCGTCGAGCAGGACCGGATCCAGCTCGGCCGGACAGCGCGAGCAGCGCCCGAGCATGGTCGCGGTGGTGCCGAGCAGTGGACGGCCGCAGATACGACAGCTCGGATGCGACCGCCTGGGGCCCCCACGCCGGTCACCGGCGGCGTGCGCGATGCGCGAGGCCGGGGAGTCCTCCGGTATCAGTCCGTTGAGAAAGCGGCTGCGCCGCCGCGTCTTCCGGCCGCCCTCGGCGCGCGCCAGCGCCCACGACAGCTGCAGATGCTCGCGCGCGCGGGTCACACCGACATACAGCAGCCGCCGCTCCTCCTCCAGCGCCGCCTCGTCGGCGACCGCGCCGCCCTCACCGAGGACGTGCGCGATCGGCAGCGTGCCGTCGGCGAGCCCGACCAGGAATACCGCGTCCCATTCCAGCCCCTTGGCCGCGTGCAGCGAGGCCAGGGTGACGCCCTGCACGGTCGGTGGATGCCGGGCCGCCGCGCGGGCGGCGAGTTCACGCAGCAGGCCGGGCAGGTCCAGCTCGTCGTCGTGCGCGGTCAGCTCCTCGGCCAGCCGCACCAGCGCCACCAGCGAGGCCCAGCGCTCGCGGGCCTGCGCGCCGCTGGGTTCGGCGGCGGTCAGGCCCAGCCGGGCCAGGGCCGCGCGGACCAGCGTCACCAATTCCGGGCCGCGGGCGTCGGGCAGATCGTCGCGGGCGGCGGTCTGCCGCAGCGCCTGCACGGCCTGGCGGACCTCGGCCCGTTGGAAGAAGCCTTCGCCGCCGCGCACCTGATAGGGGATCTCGGCCTCGGTGAGCGCCTGCTCGTACGCCTCGGACTGGGCGTTGATGCGATAGAGCACCGCGATCTCCGCGGCCGGGACGCCCTTGCCGATGAGTTTCGCGATGGCCCGGGCGACGGCCGCGGCCTCGGCGGGCTCGTCGTCGTATTCGACGAAGGTGGGCTCCGGGCCGTCGGGGCGCTGGCCGATCAGCTGCAGCCGGGTGCCCGCGATCCGGCCCCGGGCCGCGCCGATCACCTGATTGGCCAGCGACACCACCTGCGGGGTGGATCGATAGTCGCGCTCGAGCCGGACCACCACGGCGTCCGGGAAGCGCCGCGAGAAGTCCAGCAGATAGCCCGGACTCGCACCGGTGAAGGAGTAGATGGTCTGGTTGGCGTCGCCGACGACGGTCAGATCGTCGCGATCGCCCAGCCAGGCGTCGAGCACCCGCTGCTGCAGCGGGGTGACGTCCTGGTACTCGTCGACCACGAAGCAGCGGTAGCGACCACGGAACTCCTCGGCCACGGCCGGATAGTCCTCGAGCACGGCAGCGGTGTGCAGCAGCAGATCGTCGAAGTCCAGCAGCATGCCCTCGGGGGTCTGCTTGAGCTCCTCGTATCCGGAGTAGACAGCGGCGACCTTGCGGGCGTCGTAGGGCGTCTCGCGACGCTGGCGGGCCACCGCGGCGACATAGTCCTCCGGGGCGATCAGCGACGCCTTGGCCCATTCGATCTCACTCGCCAGATCGCGCACGCTCTCGGTGACGGTGGCCAGGCCCACCCGCTGCGCGGCCTGCGCCACGATCGGGAACTTGCTGTCGATCAGCCGCCACGGCACCTCGCCGACGACCTGCGGCCAGAAGTACCGCAGCTGCCGCAGCGCGGCGGCGTGAAAGGTGCGCGCCTGCACCGTATTCGCCTCCCCGCCCAGCCCCAGCGCCCGCAGCCGAGTGCGCAACTCACCCGCCGCCCGCGCGGTGAAGGTGACCGCCAGCACCTGATCGGCGCGCACATGCCCGCCGGAGACCAGATGCGCGATGCGATGGGTGATCGTGCGCGTCTTCCCCGTCCCCGCTCCGGCCAGTACACACACCGGCCCGCGCGGCGCGCGCACGGCGGCGGCCTGCTCGGGATCGAGTCCGTCGAGCCGAGGCTGGGGCGAGGCGGTCGGGGCGGGCACGGGGTCCATCATGACAGCGGGGTCCGACAACCCGACGGCAGCGCCCACCGATGCCCGGTAAGTGACCACCGACACACAGGAACAGATTCCCCCGCGTCGCTGTTGCACCACGTGTGACAGCTACCGACCTGACCATGTACTCGACCACCTGGTGCGGCTACTGCCGGCGCCTGAAGAAGCAGCTCGACGAGTCCGGTATCACCTATACCGAGGTCGATATCGAGCAGGATCCCGCGGCGGCGGAATTCGTGGGCAGTGTCAACGGTGGCAACCATGTGGTGCCGACCGTGAAGTATCGCGATGGGTCCACCGCTACCAATCCGAGCCTGGTGCAGGTGAAGCAGGCGCTGGCGAAGATCGCCTGATCACCAGCCCGGGTTGCCGCGGACAGGGATGTTGACGAAGCTCGGCGCGTCCGGGTCCAGCAGAACGTGTTCGGGCTTCAACCCGGTATTGACGAGGTCGGGCATGATCGGAACGCCCTTCGGCAGGTTTCCGGCGAAGATGTCGACCCGCAGTCGATGCCCGGGTGCGAGCACGGCCTCGGTGGCCGCGAGCCCGATGTCCAGCGTGGTCGCCTCGCCGGGCACCGTCGGCTGCCGCAGCGACAGGGAGGCGTAGGGCCGCGGATCGGTGTAGTCGCCGTTCGGCGAACGGGCGCTAAGTGATTCGTCGATCAGGCGGGCCGAGGCCAGCAGCTGTCCCGACGACAGCACGCTCGAACGTCCGTCCGGCGCGACATCGTTGATGGTGACCGTCCAGTAGCCGTCGCTGGCGTCGTGAACCGTGTTGAGCCGCACCGCGATCGGACCGGAGATGGTGGTGGGCTCGGCCACCGGGGCGCTGGTGAAGGTCAGTCCGTTCAGCTCGGCGATGCGGGAATCGTCGCCGCATGCGACGATGATCGCCATCAGGCCGACGGTCGCCTGGGCGGCATCGTTGGAGCACAACGTCGTCAGGCCGGGCGCCACGCTCAGCCGCGTGATGTCGTTGTCGGGCTCGACGGCCAGCGTACCGTCGTAGACGCTCGTGGCGGTACCACTCCGGTTGGCGGACAGATACATTCGGCGATATCGCGGCGCGTCCGCCACCGCGGAAGGACCGAACCCGTCCAGGGTGACCCAGCCCGCACCCAGCTGAAACACCGTGACCGGACCATAGGTGTCGATCCCGTTATCGATCCCTTTGAGCCACTTGTCGAACCACGCGCGTTGCAAGACATCCAGGCGCGGCGGCAGGCCGTCGTTGCCGTATTCGTTGCCCGGCGTGATGTGATAGGTGTCGCCGATCAGCAGCTGCTTACGACCCGGCAGTAGCGGAATCTGGTTGTAGATCTTGGATTCGGAATAGGTGAACAGGTCGTGCCAGCCGCCGACGACGAAGGTCGGCACCTGCACCCGGCTCGGATCGCCCAACCAGGTCCGGCGAGTCGGGGAGCCCTCGGTGAGTACGTCCTTCGTCAGCGGGCTCAAATCCTCCCATCGGGTGCTGGTCAACGCATCCAACTCGACATCCATGAAGGTGAGCGGGCTGTGGATACGGTCCCACAACCACCTCGAGTCGAACGTTCCGGTCAGGATCGATTGCACATCCGGCACCCATTTGAGGCCATTGATCAGGGAGAGCCAGAGCGTGATGAACGTGACGCCGAATCCGTTGCCCGGTGCCAGTACATCCTGAGCCAGATCGCTGCCCGGCAAGACGGGGAAAAGCGCCTTCAACGCGGGCGGACGCAGCTCGGCGGTCTGGAGTTGATTGATGGCGGAATACGACATGCCGCTCATGCCGATATTGCCGTCGGACCACGGCTGCCGCGACGCCCATTCGATCACCTCGACCGAATCCTGTTGCTCGCGTTCACGAAGTGCGTCCCATACGCCCTCGGAGAACCCCGTGCCGCGGGTGTCGACGACGACCTGGGTGTAACCGGCCTGCACCAAATGGCGGTCGACCGCGAAGTTGCGCAGCCAGCCCCCACCGATCCCCTTTGTCAGATCGGTGATGCCGGAAAGCGCGGTGCCGGAGAAGTCGATCTGCCGCAGCAACTCGAGCACCGCGTGCGACAGGACGGGTATCGACAGCGCGTGGTCGACGAGATTGCTCACCAACTTGGTGTATGGGGTGATATTGACGATCACCGGTGTCTGCACATCGACGGGAAGCATGGCGGCGTCGGCGGGCCGGTAGACATTCGCCTTCAGCACCACGCCGTCGCTCATCGTTATCGGAACATCCCATTGAATGTTGATGTTCGGGTATTGCGGCGGGCCGTCATGGGCGGCGGTCCAGGCGGCACCGGCGGCACCGCCATCGGGTCCCGTGGCGATCGGCGGCGACGCACTCACCGAGGCCACCGTGACGAGGGGGAGGGTCAGTGCCGCAACGATTGCCGCCACCGCCGGACGAAGCGCGGATTTCATATCCGTGACCCACCTTTCGAAATGATCGCCGATCTCTCGAAATAGCCGGAAAAAATTTCTGGTGAAGTCACAGATTACGTTCGAATACCGTCGAGACGGCGGCCAACACACCCGCCGAATCGGACAGAACGGCAATCAGTCCGCCGCAGCCCAGGATTCGATAATCGTGCGGGCAATGGAAATCGACCCGGGCAGCATCAACCGCGCACCCTCGGACCCCTTCGAACCCCAGGCACCCCGGGCCAGTGCCTCACGCACCTCCGCGCGGGTGAACCAGTGCCCCTCGGCGATCTCGCCGTCGGCGAAGACCAGCGGCTGCCCCGGATCGGCGACGGCCGCGAAGCCCAGCATCAGCGAGCGCGGCAGCGGCCAGGGCTGGCTGCCGAGATAGCGGATCTCGCGCACGTCGACGCCGACCTCCTCGCGGATCTCGCGTTCGACGCAGCGCTCCAGCGACTCCCCCGCCTCCACGAATCCGGCCAGCAGCGAGAACATGCCCTCGGGCCAGGTGTGCTGGCGGGCCAGCAGCACGCGGTCGCCGCCATCGTGCACCAGGCAGATCACGGCGGGATCGATGCGCGGGAACTCCTCGTGCCCGGCCTCGGACACCCGCATCCACCCGGCGTTGGCGGGCCGGGTCGGGGTACCGTCCACGGCGCTGAACTTCGCCCTGTCGTGCCAATTCAGCAGGGCCAGTGCGGTGGAGAGCACACCCATGGCCAGATCCTCGAGATCCAGGGTGACCCCGACCGTGCGCAGATCCATCAGGGTGCCGTCGATGTCGTTGTCGCGCACGGCCCACAGGTGCGTGCCGCCGTCGACTCCGAGGAACACCGCCTCGGGCACCGGCTCGGCCGCCAGCTCGACGGCCGGTTCGAACACGACCGATGTGCCGTCGATGCGGACCTGCCCGCGCCGGTTCATCCGCAACACCCGGGCGTCGGCCCATCCCTCCTTCAGCGCCTGCTCGTCCGAGCGCAGCTCCTCTGCACGGTCCAGCACGGAGCGCGACAGCAACGGAACATTTTTCAACTGAAATCCGGACACGTCATCGAGCGTATCCGCCCGGCGATCTCACTTACCGGCGCGGCGGACGTAGAGCAGCTTGTCGGCGGCCTCGAGCGCGTCCACCTCGGGCTCGTCCACCCGGATCAGCGTCCCGCCGCGGACCACGCCCAGCACGATATCGCGCAGATGCCGGGGCGAGCCGCCCACCTCGTCGGATTCCACCTCGCGTTCGGCGATCGCGAATCCGGCCTCGGGGGTGAGCAGATCCTCGATCATGTCCACCACACTCGGGGTGGTGGTCGCGATGCCGAGCAACCGGCCCGCGGTCTCGGAGGACACCACCACCGAATCGGCGCCCGACTGCCGCAGCAGATGGGTGTTCTCCGCCTCGCGGATCGAGGCGACGATCTTGGCCTTCGGATTGAGCTCGCGCGCGGTCAGCGTGACCAGCACGGCCGTATCGTCGCGATTGGCGGCGACCACGACCGCCTGCGCGTGCTGCACTCCGGCCAGCCGCAGTACGTCGGACTGGGTCGCCGACCCGTGCACGGTCACCAGGCCCGAGTTCGCGGCCGCCTCGAGCACGCTCGAATTGGTGTCGACCACGACGATGTCGCCCGGCTGCACCCCGTCACCGAGCATGGCGTCGACGGCGGTGCGGCCCTTCGTGCCGTATCCGACGACCACGGTGTGATTGCGCACCCTGTGCCTCCATCGCTGAATCTTGAATACCTGCCGGGACCGTTCGGTCAGCACCTGCAGCGTGGTGCCGACCAGCACGATCAGGAAGAGGACCCGCAGCGGCGTGATGACGATCGTGTTGATCAGCCGCGCCTCGGGGGTGACGGGGGTGATGTCGCCGTAGCCCGTGGTCGACAGCGACACCGTGGAGTAGTACGCGGCGTCCAGCAGCGACAGCTCGCCGCCCTGGTTGTCGCGATAGCCGTGGCGCCCGAAGTAGACCACCAGGGTGGCGCCGACCAGCAGCGCGATCGCGAACGCCACGCGCCGGGCCAGCGAAACCCATGGGCTGGTCTGGATTTCCGGGATCCGCAGAATTCCGACGAGGGCGTAATCGGGGCGATCGGTCAGCCGCCGCAGCCCGTGAAGCCGATCATCGAACACGCTCCGCAGCGTACCGGGCGATCGCGGACTCGACGCGACGGCGCGCGAGTGACAGGGTGTCGGCATGACTGCCGTCACTTCGCCGAGCCCCCGCCGCGCCCGACTGCTGGCGGCGCTGCTGCTGGGAATGGGTGTGCTGCATTTCGCGGTGCCCAGGCCCTTCGACTCGATCGTGCCGCGGTGGCTGCCCGGCCGGGCCCGCACCTACACCCACGCCTCGGGGGTGGCCGAGCTCGGCGTGGGCGCGGCCCTGGCGGTGCCGCGGACGCGGCGGCTCGGTGGGCGGCTGGCGGCACTGCTGTTCCTCGCGGTGTTCCCGGCCAATGTGCAGATGGCCGTCGATTACGTGCGCAATCCGAAAATGCCGCTGCCGGTGAAGATCGGCACGGTGCTGCGGTTGCCGCTGCAGGTTCCGCTGGTGACCCAGGCGCTGAAGGTGAGCCGCGAGGGGTGATCAGTCCCGCGCCGGTTCGTCCTGCGGCGGTGACGACCAGCGGGGGGCCGTGGTCTCGATGAGCTCGGCCAGCTCCGCCGGGCCGGGCAGCTCGGCCGGGGCGATGGTGCGGCCGGTACGCACGTAATGGAAAGCGGCGCCGGTCCTTTCGAGGATGTCGGCCTCGTCGGCGCCGGTGCGGGCGGCGACCAGGCGCGCCCAGGCCAGCCGGTAGACCGCCAGCTGTATGGCCACCGCGCGCTCCTCGGAGCGGGTGGGTTCGGCGCCGGTCTTCCAGTCCACCACCAGCCAGCGGCCGCCGGATTCGGCGAAGACGGCGTCCATCCGACCGCGAATCAGCGTGCCCGCCAACGAGGTTTCGAAGGCGACCTCCACCTCGACCGGATTGCGGTTGGCCCACGGCGAGGACAGGAACGCCTCCTGCAGCCGGATCAGCTCGGCATCGGTCACCGAGATGTCCTGCGCGCCGGGCAATTCGTCGAGGTCCAGCAGCTGGGTCGTGCCGAACCAGCGCTGCAGCCAGGCATGGAAGGCCGTGCCGCGCCGCGCGAACGGGCTGGGCGGATACGGCAGCGGGCGGCGCAGGCGGGCGGCGAGTTTCGCCGGGTCGGCGCGCAGGTCGACCAGGGCGGTGGCCGGAAGTTGTTCCGGCAGTTGCACTTCCCGAACGGTGTCGGCGGCGGCGAGGTGTTCGACCAGAAGGGCGTCCACATCGGCGGACCAGCCCTCGGGATCGTCGTCGGGAGCGGGTTCGTCCGGTTCCTCGGCCGTCTCGTCGAAGAGCGATAGCTGTCCGTCGGGACCGGTTGCCGCGGAGGGTGATTGCGCCGGGGGACCCGGCTCGTTGGGAGCGGGATCGGCCGCGTCCACCGCCGAGCCGCCCGCGACGGCGTCGAGACCGGTACGGCGCAGCTGTTCCTCCGGCGGCAGGCCGACCAGCGCGGCGCGGACCAGCGCCGCACCCTCCTCGACGGCGGTGCGGCGCTTGCCCAGCGGGTCGCGCGGCCACCGCGCCGAGGCCGGATTGTCGGTGAACGGGTTGGCGGCCTCGGCCGGGGGCGGATCCGCCCAGTGGTCGATGCGGACCGAACTCGCCAGGGCCGAATCCGGAACCTCGACCGCGCGCCTGAGCTCGAGCAGGAAATCCGACGGGCCCTTGGGGGTGGCGCCGGTCTCGGCCCAGTGGTGGGCCGAGACGAACAGGGCGCGTTCGGTTCTGGTGAGCGCGACGTAGAACAGGCGGCGCTCCTCGTCGACGCGGCGGCGGCCCAGCGCGTCCTTGTGTGCCTTGATGGCCTGTTCCAGATCGGTACGATCGTAGAGCTCCGACAGGTCCAGCACCGGCACACCGTCGCGGGCGTCCTCGCGCCGCCGGTCGCCGCGCAGCGAGGTGGGCAGCTCGGCGAGCGCGCCCAACCAGGTGCCCGCGGCGGTGCCGGACGGGAATACCCCGCGCACCACGTGCGGAACGGCGACCACCTCCCATTCCAGGCCCTTGGCGGCATGCACGGTCAGGATCTGCACGCGATCGCGGGCGACCTCGACCTCGCCGGGCTCCAAACCGTTCTCGACCTCCTCGGCCGCGGCGAGGAAGGTCAGCAGGCCGGGCAGCGTCGCGCGGTGGTCGGCGGCATATCCGGCGACGACCTCGGCGAAGGCGTCCAGATGTTCGCGGCCCGCACCGCCGCCCGCGGCCGCGCGGCGGGCCTGCGTCTCGACGCCGACCCCGATGGTGCGCTCGACGTCGGCGACCAGTTCGGACAGCGACTGGCCGCTGCGTTCGCGCAGGGCGGTCAGTTCCCGCCCCAGCTCGACGATGCGCTGATAGCCCGCGGGCGAATAGTGTTCCGGCGCACCGGGATCGGCGATGGCGTCGACCAGTCCGGCCTGCTCGGCCGGTTCCGGGGCGACCGTGCGCAGCGCCGCGGTCAGGGCCGCGCCGTCGGTGATGGCGTCGGTCTCCTCGGGCGGTCTGACGATCGACAGCTCGCGGGCGCGGCGGGCCAGCGCCGCCAGATCCGTGACGCCGATGCGCCAGCGCGCGCCGGTCAGGATGCGTACGGCCGAGCTGCCCGCGGACGGGTCGGCGATCAGGCGCAGCGTGGCAACGACATCGGCCACCTCGGGCGTGGCCAGCAGCCCGCCCAGTCCCACGATCTCCACCGGGAGCCCGCGCTCGCGCAGCGCCTCGGCCAGCGGGGCGGCATCGGCATTGCGGCGCACCAGCACCGCGGAGGTGGGCGGGGCCACCCCGGCGTCGGCATGTGCCTCCCACTCCGCCGCGATTCGCTCGGCCACCCAATCCCGTTCCTGGGCAACGGTTTCGAGCAGGGCCAGGGCCACCGTTCCGGCCGTCGCGTCCGGGCGCGGGCGCAGGGCGTCGACGCTCACCCCACCCTCGGCGTGCCGCAGCGGTTCGGCCACCAGATTCGCCAGATCCAGCGCCTCCGGTGGATTGCGCCAGCTGGTCAGCAGCGGCAGGATCGGTGCGGGAACGCCCGGGGCGCTGGGGAAGTCGGTCGCGAAGCGGGGCAGATTGGCCGCCGAGGCGCCGCGCCAGCCGTAGATGGACTGCATGGGGTCGCCGACCGCGGTGACGGCCAGTCGATCCCGAATCGCCGGATCGTCCTCGTGCGCCGCCGCATCGTCACCGCCGGTCTCGGCGGGCCCGGCGCCTCCCGGCGCGTGACCAGGCACGACGCGTCGGACGAACGGCGAGTCGTCCCCGCGACCGGTGCCCGGGTCGGTATCGGTCGATCGCTCCTCCGGCACCGCGCCGGGCCGTGCCGGGTGGGCTGGCGAAACCCCTTGGTGGCCAGGGGAATCGGCGGTGCCGTGCGCACTGTCCAGATCGCCGAACAGGGCGGCCAGCAGGATGCGCTGGGCGTGGCCGGTGTCCTGATATTCGTCGAGCAGGACCAGGCGGAAACGGGTGCGTTCGGCGCGACCGACCTCGGGATGTTCGGCGGCCAGGCGGGCGGCCAGCGACATCTGGGAGCCGAAGTCCAGGGCGCCGCGGCGGCGCAGTTCCTCGGCCAGGCGCTGGACCAGCGGCAGCAGGGCCACGCGCTCGCGCTGGACGGCGACGATGTTCTGCAGTTCCTGATTGGGGCCGCCGCGCTGGCGGGGTCCGGCGGGGAGGGTGAAGACCAGCTTCTCCAGTTCGGTGTGCGCCTCGGCCAGCTGTTCGGGTTCCACCAGGTGCTCGGCGAGCTGCCCCGACAGCGCGAGCACGGCCTCGGTCACCGAGACGGGGGTGCGCTCGGTGTCGAGGTCGCCGTCCCAGCCGGTGACCACGCGGTGGGCGAGCTGCCACAGCTGGGTCTCGGTGAGCAGGGTCGCGTTCGGTTCCACCGGCAGCAGCAGGCCGTGCTCGGACAGCAGCCGACCGGCGTAGGAGTGGTAGGTGCTGATCTCCGGTTCGGATCCGGCCAGCCGTTCGCGCAGCCGCCCGCTCGGATCCAGCTCCCGCACCAGCGGCGATCCGGCCAGCCGGGCGAGGCGGGTGCGGATGCGAGTGGTCAACTGCTGGGCGGCCTTTCGGGTGAAGGTCAGGCCCAGCACCTCGTCGGGTGCGACGAGTCCGTTGGCCACCATCCACACCACGCGCGCGGCCATGGTCTCGGTCTTGCCCGCGCCCGCACCCGCGACCACCAGGGTCGGCCCCGGCGGCGCGGCGATGACGGCGGCCTGTTCGTCGGTCGGCGGCGGCAGGCCCAGGGCCTCCGCCAGCTGCCACGGCGACACGCTCATGCGGCGCTCACGTATCGGTCACCTGCCGCCCGGTGTCCTGAACGGGGCAGCTGCCCGAGACCGTGCAGTGACGGCAGCCGTCGTTGCGCATGGCCAGGTAGCTGGGGCCGCGGGTGGCCGCGGCCGCGTCGTGAATGGTGTCGCGCCACTGCTCGATTCCCTCGTCCTCGAGCGGGGGCTGCAATCGCTGGGTCGCGCCCTCCTTGCCGCTGGGCTTGGCGACGTACACCAGCCGCGCGCCGCCGGGCTCGGCGTCGGCCGAACCGTCGTCGAGCGCGCCGGCCGCCGCGGCGACCTGGTAGGTGGCCAGCTGCGCGTGGTCCTGGGCGGCCTGTTTGGAAATCGGGGTCTTACCGGTCTTGATGTCGACGATCACGAAGCGGCCGAAGGCGTCTCGCTCCACCCGGTCGACACGGCCGCGGATGCGCACCGGATATTCGCCGGGCCCGCGGGCCGGGAGCACGCAGTCGACGGGCACCTCCACCCCCATCTGAGTGAGCTCGTCGCGGGTGTTGCGCAGCCAGGCCAGGAAGGTGTCGAGCATGGATTCGGTGCGGCGCAGCTCCTGGCGGGAATGCCAGCTGTGTGGGCCGGTGTCGGTCGAGGTGGGGTCGACCGCCTTCCACGCCTTCACCAGCGCGGCCTTCACCTGGGCCTCGGTGACCTGGCCCGCCAGCGCCTGGACCAGGGTGTGCACGAGATTACCCTTGACCGCGTGCGGATTCTCGCCGTCGCTGCCGCCGTGGCGTTCCAGGGCCCAGCGCAGCGGGCAGGTCTTCAGCAGTTCGACCGTGGAGGGCGACAGTGCCACCGGGCCCTCGTCGTCGCCCCACAGCGGCAGTTGGGAGCTCAATTCGACGGTGCCGTACCAGTCGTCGGGATGGGCGCCGCGCACCCCGGCGCGGGCGAGCCGCGCCAGCTGCCGGGCGGCGCGCTGGCGCCGTCGCGCGGGCTCCTCGGGATCGCATGCGGCGCCGCGTAATTCGGCGATCAGGGCCTGCGTGATCAGGGCGCGGCCCGGATCGATCGGCGCGGGAATGCGACCGGTCTCGCCCGGGGTGGCGTCGGGATCGAGTTCGGCCAGGAAGCGGGAGGGCACCAGATCCCGGTCGCCGCTGACCGATTCGACCGCGGTCACCAGCAGCGAGCGCCGGGCGCGGCTGCACGCGAGCAGCAGCAACCGCCGCTCCTCGGCGAGAATGGGCGCGGCTCGGCTCACCCGTTCGCCCGAATCGGCGACGCCCGCAACCAAATCCACCAGGTCCTCGACGCCGAGCAGCGTGCCGCGCGGCCGCAGATTGGGCCAGATGCCCTCCTGCACACCGGCGACCGCGACCACATCCCATTCGCGCCCCGCCGCCGCATGCGCGCTGACGATGGCGACGGCCTCGCCCGGATCGGTCAGCGGCGCCGAATCCTGCGGAATCTCCTGCTGCTCCAGATATCCCACGAAGCCCTCGATATCCGCCCCGGGCAGCCGATCCACATAGGCGGCCGCCGCATCGAACAACCCCACCGCCGCATCCAGATCCCGATCCGCCTGCATCCCGACCGCACCCCCGCGCTCGGACTGCCCCACCCACCGCTTCTCCAGATTCGACGCGGTCCACACCCCCCACAGCACCTCCTCCAGCCCCGCCCCCCGCCGCACGGCCCGCCGCCCCCGCCCCACGGCCTTCAACACCCGCCGCAACGGCGCCCCCTCCACCTCACTCAACCGTTCCACGATCGAGTAATCCCCCACCCCCACAATCAAATCCCGCAAAACCTCCGCCGACGACCGATCCAAATCCCCGCCCCACTCCCCCACACCCCCCTCCCAGTCGAAGTCCTCATCCACCACACTCCCCCGCCGCCCCCGACCCGCTTCCCCAAGCCCCGCCCCCTCCGCGGCATCCACGCGAGCAGCGTCATCTTCCAGATGCAGAACATCACTTCCCCCATGCGGAAGCTCCGGACGCCGATCCCCTGCCTCCGCACCCGATTCCTCGCCCGAGGAAGCGGTGCTGCCACTTCCCTCGCCGCCGGCCCGGCCCTCATTGCCCTCGCCGCCGGCCCGGCCCTCATTGCCCTCGCCGCCGGCCCGGCCCTCATTGCCCTCGCCGCCGAAGGCGCGAGGGTCGTCCGAGTGGTAGCGGACGCGTTCCAAGAGGGTGCGGCGGATGCCGCGGCGGAGGCGGCGGAGGCTGATCTGGTCGGCGCCGCCCAGGGGGCCGGTGAGGAGGTCGAGGGCGTCGTCGGGGGTGAAGAGGGCGGGGGTGCGGTCGGCGGCCAGTAGGGCGCGCAGGGACAGCAGGAGCCAGGACGCGCCGCGGCGGCGGGCCAGGGGGACGTCGGGTTTGGGTTGTAGGACGGGGACTCCGGCGGCGAGCAGGGCGCGGCGTAGGGGGGCCAGGGACAGGGGGACCGAGCGGACCACGACGGCCATGCGGGACCAGGGCACGCCGTCGGTGAGGTGGGCGCGGCGCAGGTGGTCGGCGATCAGGGACGCCTCTTTGGCGGGTGTGGTGAGGACGCGGACGCGGACCTCGCCCGGAATGTTCTCGGGCGCGGCCGGATCGCGCGGATCGAACCGATGCGGCGCGCTGCCGGGCATCCGCGCCGCGATGCGCGCCGCCGCGTCGTGCACCGCGGCGGCGGATCGGCGGTTGTCGCGCAGGACGATGCGCCGATCCTCCGGCGCGTCGAGATCGGCGAGGAATCGCGGCTCCGCGCCCCGGAAGGTGAACACCGCCTGGTCCGGATCGCCCGCAACCACGGCCGTGGCGGGCCCGCCGCCCACGGCCCGAACCAGTTGCGCCGCAAGCGGGTCCAGATGCTGCGCATCGTCGACCAGCAGGCAGCGGATGCGCTCCCGCTCGGCGTCCAGCAGCCGCGGGTCCAGCGCCAGCGCGTCCAGCGCCGCCCCGACCAGTTCCGCGGCGTCCAGGGCGGGCGCGGTGGCCTCGGGCGCCTCGATGCCCACCGACCAGCGCAACAGCATGGCCTGTTCGTAGCGCTCCAGAAAGCGGCCCGCCGCCTCCCATTCCGGTCGATCGTGCAGCCGCCCCAATTCGACCAGATCCTCCGGCCCCATGCCGCGTTCGGTGGCGCGCAACATCAGATCACGTAATTGTTCGGCGAATCCGAGCGTGCCCAGCGCGGGTTGCAAACGCTGCGGCCACAAATCCTCGGCACCGTTCGCGATATCTTCCAGCTCACCGCGCAGCATCTCGCGCAGCACCACATCCTGCTCGGCGCCGGTCAACAGCCGCGGCGGCGGATTTCCGTGCGCGGCGGCGTGCATGCGCAGGATCGCGAAGGCGTAGGAGTGCACGGTGCGCACCAGTGGTTCCCGGGTGGCGCCCGGAACTCCTCCGAGTTGCCTGCCGATGGCGTTGCGCACCCGCAGCGCGGCCCCCTTCGAATGGGTCAGCACCAGTATCGATTCCGGATCCGCGCCATCGGCGATCCGATCGGCGGCGACATCGATGAGCAGCGACGTCTTACCCGTACCCGGCCCGCCCAGCACCTGCCACGGCCGCCAACCCGGGTCCGCGCCCCCACCCGCGAACAGCGTCCGGACGTCGGCGCCCCACTCCCGCAGGCGGGGAGCCGTTTCGCCGCGGCGCACCAGTCGCACCGAGCTATCCGATCGCATCACGGCGGCTATTTCAACAGACACCCCCGACAAAAATAATTGCCCCACCCTCGAACTGTGTCGCTCCCACCATCAGTGGCCGATCTGTGATAGGGAGCCCAAAACAACCGGACACGCTATGAGCGACTCGCCGATCCCGAAATTCGAACACATTTTCGATACTTCCGCTCCACTTCCGCAACTCGCCATTCCGACCGGCCGGGGCCGGAAGATCGGCTAGAATTCAACTCATCGCCCGCGCCAGATGCCCACGCGCCCAGGCGATTTGAACACGGTCGCGGCCGAGCGGCGCTCTTCCGCCCTATCGATGTCGAAACGTGTCGCAGAGGTGAGTCGGGTGGTACTGCGAGCGAATGGAATACGGGTCCTGACGGCCGCCCTGCTCATCGCGATCGGTTCGCAGACAATGGTCGCCGCCGCGGGCGGACCGACCGGATCGGCCACCGCGATCACCCTGGACGGCGCCCACCTGGACTGGCCGACGATGCTGCGCGTCCTGCACGAGAACTCGGTGGACGTCCGGCTGTCCGAATCGGCGCGGCGGCAGATGGCCACCGCCAGACAGGGTGCGCTGGACACCGTAGCCGGGGGGCAACGAGTATACGGCTGGAATCAGGCCCTCGGCCCGCTCAAGGACCGTCCGCTCAATTCCGAAGAGCAGCAGGAATTCCAGCGCCGCGTGCTGCGCTCACACGCGGCCGGGACCGGACCGGCGCTGCCGCCGCGGGTCGCGCGGCTGACGCTGGTGTTGCGGGCCAATACGATGGCGCGTGGCACGATGGGGGTGCGCCCGGAACTGGTGGACCGCATGCTGTCGCTGGTGAACGCCGGTGTGCTGCCGACGATGCCGGAGATCGGCTCGCTCGGCACGGGCGACCTGCAGCCGATGGCCGCGGCCGGGTTGAGCATGATCGGAGAGGCCAATCCGGTGTTCTTCGAGGGTCGGCAGACCGGCGCGCCGATGGCCCTGCGCGCCGCGGGCCTGCCCGAACGGTTCACCCTCGAGGCCGGTGAGGCGCTTCCACTGATCAGCGGCGGCAGCGCGCTGACGGCCCGGCTGGCCGAGGCGATCGACCGGGCCGACCGCGATATCGACGCCTTCATCGCGGGTTTCGCCCTGTTCCTGGAGGCCACGCGCGCCGAACAGGGCGCCTTCGACGAACGCACCCATGCCGAGCGCGGCATTCCCGAACAGGTCGACGCGGCCGCGCAGATCCGGTCGCTGTACTGCGGCACTCAGTGGATGACCGAGGCGGGCCGAGAACTATTCGGGCAGCACGGACCGCGGGTGCAGGACGCCACCTCGGTGCGTTCGACACCGCATGTGCTGAGCACCCTGCGCCGGACGCTCGCCGCCGCCCGCGACGCGGTGGTCGGCGAGGCGAACGCCTCCACCTCGAATCCGCTGATCTTCCCGCGCGATTCCGGCGGCCACGAGTTCGTCATGGGTGGCAACTGGGCGGCAACACATCTCGGTGAGCACATCGACCGGCTGAATGCCCAGCTCGCCAACCTCGCCGTCCTCTCGGAGGGGCTGTCCGGCCGACTGCTGGATCCGGACTGGAGTTACGGCCTGCCCGCGAATCTGGCCGGTGGCCCGGTGGGCCTGAACTCCGGGATGGTGCAAGCCGAAACGGTGGCGGCGGCCCTCGTTCCCGAGATCCAGATTCGCGCGAATCCGGCGAGCACCCTGTCTCGGCCGGTCAAGGGCGGCCAGGAGGACCTCAACCCGATGGCGATGGCCTCGCTGCGCAACCTCGCCGACAATCTGGACCGGCTCGACACCGTCCTGGGCGTGCAGATCATGATGGCCGCACAGGCCGTCGACCTGGCCCGCCCCCGAATGCCCGGGCTGGCAATGGGTTCCGGAACCGAGGCCGTGCAAGCGATTGTCCGCCAGCGCATCGAACCGCTCACCGACGATCGATATCTGTCCCCCGACGTCGAGGCGGCCACGGCCCTGGTCCGCGACGGCGCCCTGTCCCGGATAGCCGACGAGGCCGACGAAAAGCCCTGCGCCGCATAGTGTCCGGCGAAAGCAGCGGAACCGGCGCGCGGATGCCGAACGCCGTCGGCACAATGATCGGGTGACCGACCTCAACGTCCACCGCTTCGGCCCGGCCGACGGGCCGCTCGTCCTCGCCCTGCACGGCCTGACCGGACACGGTCGCCGTTGGGCCGCGCTGGCCACCGAACACCTGCCCGAGCTACGGATCGTCGCCCCGGATCTGCGCGGTCACGGCCGCTCACCCGCGCTGCCGCCGTGGACGCTGGAGACCGTGGCCGAGGATGTGGCCGAACTGCTCGCGGGTGAACCGGCGGTGGTGGTCGGGCATTCGTTCGGCGGGGCCACCGGCATCCATCTGGCCCATCGGCATCCGGAACTGGTGCGCGCCCTGGTACTGCTCGATCCGGCCATGGGTCTGGACCCCGAGTTCCTGCTGCAGATCGCCTACGGCACGCTGGCCCGGCCCGACTACGCGGACGTCGAGGCGGCCCGGCTCGACAAATTGGAAACGGCCTGGGCCGAGGTCGAACCGCGGCTGCTCGAGGCCGAACTCGCCGAACATCTGGTGCCCACCGGCGCCGGTCGGCTCGCCTGGCGGCTGAGCCTGCCCGCCATCGTCTCCTACTGGGGTGAGCTGGCCCGCGACCTCGTGCTTCCACCCGCGGAACTGCCGACCGTGCTGGTGCGGGCGATGAAGGCGCAGATCGTCACGCCACGGCTGCGGTCGGAGCTCGGCGCACATCTCGGCGACCGGCTGACCGTGCACGAGTTCGACTGCGACCACATGGTTCCCCTGGCCCGTCCCGCGGAGACCGCGGCCGTCATCCGCTCGGTCCTCTGATATGGCCACCTCCGACGCCGAGATCGAGCGAGTCCGCGAACTGGTGGCCGCGATCCCGCCCGGCCGGGTCGCCACCTACGGCGATATCGCCGCCGCCGCCGGGCTGTCGACACCGCGCACGGTCGGCTGGATCATGCGCACCGACGCCGCCGACCTGCCCTGGCACCGGGTGCTGCGCGCCGACGGCTCACCGGCGCCGCACCTGCGCCACCGGCAATTGCAGCGGCTGGCCGAGGAGGGCTGTCCGGTCCGCGGCGACCGGGTCGATCTGGCGGCGGCGCGGTTTCGCTTCGAATCCCACCGCGACCCGGGCTGACGGCGATTACCGTGGAGTCATGTCCACCCGGCTGGCGTGTGTGGTCTTCGATGCCGTCCAACCGCGCGGCGTGGCCCGATTCTGGGCCGAGCTGCTGGGCTGGGATGTGACGGTGGACCGGCCCGACGGGGTCGATGTGGCCGCGCCCGATCCGGACGCCCCCGATGTCGCGCTGAGCTTTCTGCCCGCCCGCGGCCCGAAGTCTGGGAAGAACCGCATTCACCTGGATCTGGCCAGCCGGTCGCTGGATCATCAACGGGTACAGGTGGATCGGGCGCTGGCGCTGGGCGCCCGGCGGATCGATATCGGGCAGGGCGCGGTGCCGTGGGTGGTGCTGGCCGATCCGGAGGGCAACGAATTCTGCGTACTGGAACCGCGCGAGCAGTACGTGGATACCGGCGCGGTCGCCGCGATCGTGATCGACACCCGCGATCCGGCTCGGCTGGCCCGGTTCTGGTCGACCGCCTCGGGTTGGCCGGTGTCCCACGACGCGGGCGGATTCAGCGGCATCCGGTCGGCGACCGGGCAGGGTCCGTGGCTGGAGTTCCTGCGCTGTGGCAGCGGCGGCGACCGCGGGCGGCTGCATCTGGACCTGATGTGGTTTCCGGCCGACGATCCGGACGAGGATCTGGCCCGATTACGCGCGGCGGGCGCGATTGCGGTGCGGCCCGGCGATTTCGGCTCCGGCGATGGACGGCCCGTGGTGCTGGCCGATCCGGAGACCTACGAGTTCTGTCTGCTGCGTCCCCGGGGCGACTGACCGCATCGCCTACCATCGGCGCCATGATCAACGTGCGGGGTGAGGGCTCGTGACGACGATCGACGCGATCGTGCTCGCGGGTGGGCGGGCGACCCGGATGGGCGGGGTGGACAAGCCCGCGATCGTGGTCGGCGGGCGAACGATGCTGGACACGGCGCTGGCCGCGGTGGCCTCGTGCGTGCGGACGGTGGTGGTCGGCCCGCATCGGCCGGAACTGGCCCCCGCGATCCGGCAGGTGCAGGAGGTGCCCGCCGGTGCGGGTCCGGTCGCCGCGATCGCGGCCGGGCTGCGGGTGCTGGAGGAGTGCGATTTTCCGGCCGAGCTGGTCGCGGTGCTGGCCGCCGATATGCCGTTCCTGACCGCCGAGGTGATCGATGAATTGGCCCGGCATGCCGTGGCCTCGCAGGCGGCGGCGGTATTCGCGGCCGACGAATCGGGGCGGCCGCAGTATCTGGTCGGGGTGTGGCGGCGCACGGCGCTGCTGGCCGGGCTGGACCGACTGGACTCGCTGATCAATCAGCCGATGAAGGCGCTGGTGCCGATGGACACCGTCATGGTCCAGCTGCCCGGGGTCGCCGACTGCGATACCGCCGACGATATTCGCCGGGCGCGGGCCCGCGCGGCCCCGCTGACCCTCGACGAGGCGCGAAATATCTTGCGCGGCAGCCTTTCCCGCCTGCCGACCCGCCAGTCACCGCTGCGTTCGGCGCGGGGCGCGACGCTCGCGGTGCCGCTGACCGCCGCCGAGGCACTGCCCCGATTCGACGTGTCGGCCATGGACGGATATGCCGTGGCGGGCGAGGGTCCGTGGCGGCTGCGCCACGACGTCGGCTTCGCGGGCGGGCAGCGTCCGGTGGGGCTGGCGGCCGGGGAGGCGGTGCGGATCGCGACCGGGGCGCATGTGCCGGAGGGCACGTCCACGGTCGTGCGGGACGAGTTCGCCCGCGTCGAGGACGGGTTGCTGCATCGCCTGCCCGACACCCCGATCCGCGACGACGTGCGCCGCCGCGGCGAGGACTGGCAACCGGGCGATTCGATCGCCGCGGCGGGCACACCGGTGTCCACCGCCCTGATCTCCGCGGCCACCGCCGCCGAGGTGGCGGCCCTGATGGTGCGCGGCCCCATCCGGGCGCGAATCGTCATGACCGGCGACGAGATTCGCAGCGAGGGACCGCTGCGCACCGGCCAGACCCGCGACTCGATCGGCCCCGTGCTGCCGGATCTGCTGTCCCGCTACGGAATTGACGCCCTGGACCGGGTACACCTGCGTGACACCCCCAACGGTTTCGACGAGGTCCTGGCCGCCGCCACCGACTGCGACCTGCTGGTGATCGTCGGCGCGACCGGCGGCGGCGCGGCCGACCAGCTCCGGGACGCCCTCGACCGCACCGCGGCCCGCATCCTGGTCCATCGCCTGCAGCTACGCCCCGGCGGCTCCACCGTGGTAGCCGAAACCCCCTCCGGCACAACAATCCTCGGCCTCCCCGGCAACCCCTACGCCGCCGTGGCCACCCTCACCGCCCTCCTCCCCGCGATCATCGACGGCCGCACCGCCCGCACCCCCGCCCGCACCCTCCTCGGCCCCCTCACCAACGCCACCTCCGTCACCGCCCCGGTGACCCGCATAGTCCCCGCCCGCACCCTCCCCGACGGCGGCTTCACCGCCGACCCCCACATCCGCACCGCCCACCTGGCGGGCCTGCTCGACCGCGACGGCCTGGTCATCGTCCCACCCGGGGCCACCGACGGCACCCTCGTCGAATTCCTGCCGCTACCCGGCTGATTCGGCTCGTCACGCCGACACCGGGGACCCGGGTCGCGCACCACCCGGGGCGTAGGCGTTCCGAAACGCGTTCTAGAAATAGTGGGACGGTGCGACCGGGGAATAGAGTGCATCCAGGCACACCACCATGTGACCGTTCTCGCCGCCGAAGCACCCCTTTCGGCCTGGACTCGCGCGCATGTGCGCGAGCGTCACAACGATGTCGACTCGCTGCTCGAACGGGTGTACTTCAAGGCATGACAGCGACAACCGCCTCCGCCACCACCACCTCCGCCACGCTCGGCACGATCTCCCTCGTCGCCGCCACCATCCTCACCGGCCTGCTGGCGGGGGTCTACTACGCCTACGGCACCTCGGTCATGCTGGCGCTGCGCCAGGTCGACGACCGCACCTTCGTGGACGTGATGAACCGCATCAACGTGGTCATCGTCAATCCGCTGTTCCTGCTCAGCTTCCTCGGCTCGGTCGTGCTCACCGGTGTCGCGGCCGCCCTGCATCTGCGCGGCGATCAGCGTCAGGTGCTGTGGTGGATTCTGATCGCGCTGGCGCTCAATGTGATCAGCCTGTTCATCTCCTTCGGGGGCAACATCCCGCTCAACAATCAGCTCGCCGATGTCAGCGGCGGCGACTTCGCGGCGCTGCGCCAGCGGTTCGAGACACCGTGGGTGCGGCTGAACCTCGCCCGCGCACTGGCCAATACCGGGGCCATCGGATTCCTGGCGATGGCGCTGCGCGCGTCGGGGCGTTGAATACCGTTCGACGCATCAGTACGGCAGCGGCCGATTGGCCGCTGCCCAGGCCTTTTCGGCGTCGGTGCCCGGATCCGGGGGCCACAATCCCGCGATCATCCACAGATCGCGCGGGGTCTCGTCGATGTGGAACTCCCAGTGCAGACCCCGATCTCGGGTATACGGGCGCATCACGGCGTCGAGACGCTCGGTCATCGCCCTGCGCCGGACCGGATCGTCGAGATGGCGGGCCAGATGCTCGACGACGATCCGCACCGCGTCGCCGGCCGGTCGCCCGCCGACGTAGAAGTCGTGCGTATCAACCTCGTGGAACAGCACCATGGCGTAGAACTCGGGCAGGCCGACGGCCGTGTAGATCCCGGTGATATCCCGCGCGAAGTTCTGCTTGTCCGCGGCGGAGTAGGCGCCGATCGGATGGTAAACATGCCACAGCGGCATGGATCGCTCCTCTCGGTCAGCGGCCGATGCTCAGGCTCAGGCCCTCGACCGGACCGGACAGCGCCGCTTTCACACCGCGACTGAATTCGTCGACCAGCACCTCGCTCTCCCCCTTCTCGACGCCGTCGAAAACGGCCAGGGCCACCTGCTCGGGCTCGAGTTTGTCGCCGGGGAAGTTCCGGACCATATCGGTGTCGGCGAAGCCGAGATGCACCCCGACGACCTGGGTACCCTGCCCGGCCAGCTCGATGCGCAGCGAGTTGGTGATCGACCACAGCGCCGCCTTGGACGCGCCGTAGGCACCCGCGCCCGCGCTCCACGACAGCACCGAGTGGATGTCGACCAGCGCGCCGCCGCCGTTCGCGGCGAGGATCGGCGCGAAGGCCCGGGCGACCCGCAACGGGCCGAAGACATTGGTCTCGAAGGTCGCCACCACATCGGCCATCGCGGTTCGCAGCAGCGGCGCCGGATACAGCACGCCCGCGTTGTTCACGACGATCCGCACGTCGGTGGCCCCGGCGGCGACCGCGTCGATCGCCCGCGGATCGGTCACGTCGAGGGCGAGCGGTTCGATCCGCGGATCCTCGCCCGGGATCGGGTCGCGCGCGGTGGTGTACACCTTGTACGCGCCGCGACGCAGGAGTTCGTCGACGAATGCTCGGCCCAGGCCGCGTTGGCCGCCGGTCACCAGGGCGACCGTGCCCTCGATAGTGGTCATCTTTAGATTATGCTCATCATCTAAAGCAATGCGCAAGACTGTGGTGACCGATTCGAGAGAAGGGGAGCCCATGCCGCGAGCATCACGGGCACAGGCGGAATCGCACCGTCGGGAGGTATTGGACGCGGCCGCCGCGCAGGTGCGCGCGCACGGCGCACACGGCGTGAGCGTGCCGCAGCTGATGGCAGCGGCGGGGTTGACCCACGGCGGCTTCTATCGCCACTTCCGGTCCAAGGAGGATCTGGTGGCGCAGGCGTGCACGGCCGCGTGTGCGGAGAAGGCGCGGGAGATCGACGAGATTCGCGAGACCAGCCCGGATCTGGAGACCGCGCGGCAGCTGTTCATCGAGCGCTACCTGTCGGTCGCCCACCGCGACCATCCCGGGCAGGGCTGCGGGCTGGCCGCGCTGGTCGGCGATGTGGCGCGTGCCGATGCCGAAAGTCCTCTGCGGCAGGCCTATCTCGACGGCCTGCGGGAGATGGTGGACAACCTCGGCTCCCTCGGCGAGCGCTCCAGCGACGAGGACGAGCTACTGGTCGAGGTCGCGCTCCTGGCCGGGGCGCTGATGCTGGCGCGGGCGAGCGCCGGGGACGAGCTGTCCGAGCGCATCCTGCGGGCCGCCCGAAAGCGCCTGATCAGCCCAGCCCCGCCGACTCGATGACCACCGGCTGGGCGGGCAGGCCGTCGCGCTCGCCGCGTTCGGTGGGCGTGATGCCCGCGGCGACCATGCGGTCGATCACCTCCATCCCGCGCACCACGCGGCCCAGTACCGAATAGTTGGCGGGGATGTGGGCGAAGGAGTGCACGATGAAGAATTCGCTGCCGTTGGTGCCGGACCCCTGGTTGCCCATGGCCAGGGTGCCGCGCTCGTAGGTCTCGGTGCCGTCGACCTCGTCGGGGAAGGCGTACCCGGGCCCGCCCCTTTCGACCTCGTAGATGTCGCCGCACTGCAGCACGCCGAGCCGGGCGCTGTCGGTCAGCCGCCAGCACTGGCTCTGATCGTAGAACCGTTGCAGCACAAGGCTGGTCATATTCTGCACCGCGCAGGGCGCCGCGCCGGAGCGGTCGAGGCGCACCGTCACCGGACCCTGGCGGAACCGGAAGGTGACGTCGATGGTGCCCACGGTCGGCGCGATCGACGGCGGCGCCAGCACCGGCCGGGCCGCCGGGTTGTCCGGGGTCGGGGTGAAATCGCACGTGACCACCAGCGGTTTCGCCTGGGCCGATCCCGCGCCGACCAGCAGCCCGGACATCGATACGACAACGGCGGAGAATACGGCAGCCCAGCGTGACCTCATAGCGAGCAAACTAGCCGATTTCGATATTCCTCCGCATCACTTTGCCGGTGACATTGCGGGGCAACGGTTTCGCGGTGATCACCCAGCGCTCGGGCACCTTGAAGTAGGCCAGCCGGGCCGCGGTGAACTCGCGTAAATCCTGCTCGCCCACCACCTCCGGATCGTCGACCACCACCACCGCGGCCACCTGCTGCCCCAACTCCTCGTGCGCGATGCCGAGCACCGCCGATTCGCGCACGGCCGGATGTTCGTCCAGGACGTTCTCGATCTCGGTGGGATAGACGTTCTCCCCGCCGCGCAGGATGAGATCGGTGCGCCGACCCGACAGATACAGTCTCCCCTCGGCGAGGGAGCCGAAATCACCGGTGCGCAGCCACCGTTCGGCGTCGATGGCGGCGGCGGTGGCCGCCTCGTCGTTCCAGTAACCGAGCATGACGTACGGGCTGCGGACGCAGATCTCGCCCTCGACGCCATCGGGCACCGGCTTGCCGCCCGGGTCGCGGATCTCGACGGCGACGCCGAGGATGGGCCGCCCCACCGTCTCCGGGAACGCGGCCAGTTCCGGCGGGGCGGCAACCGTTGCGGCGGTACCGCTTTCGGTGAGCCCGTAGCTGGTGGTCGGGGCGACCGGCAGCCGTTCGCGCAGCCTGCGGTGCAATGCCGGGGAGGACGGGGCGGCATTGAGCGAGAACGCGGTCAGCGCCGACAGGTCGTAGCGCGACAGCTCGCGGTCGAGCAGCCGGGACGCCATGGTCGGCACCGCGCCCCAGTTGGTGACACGCTCGCGCTCGAGCAGCATCAGCACCCGGTCGGCGTCGAACGAGCCCTGATGGATCACGACGGTGGCCCCGGTGACCAGCCGGGGCACCACGAGGTTGTGCAGGCTCGCGATGTGGAACAGCGGTGAGGTCAACAGGAATCGCTTGGCACTGGGGCCGTCATGGTCGGCCTGCCCGAGCAGGGCGGCCGCCAGGGCGTCGGTGAAGCGGTGATAATCGCTGACCGCCACCAGGTTTCGATGCGAATGCACCACCCCCTTGGGGCGACCGGAGGTCCCGCTGGTGTAGAGGATCACGGCGGGATCGTCCTCGGCGATGGTCGGCCGGGGCAGGTCCGAGCGCCCGCTGTGGGTTGCGATCAACTCCGGCACGTCCCGCTCCATGGTGAGCACGGGCACCGACTCCGGCAGCAGCCCAGCCCGTTTCGCATCCGCGATCACCACCTTCGGACCCGTGTGCCCCAGGCCGTAGGCGATCTCGGGCGGCGCCCACCAGGCGTTGTAGCCGACCGGAATCGCCCCCAGCCGCACCGCGGCCCAGAACGCGACCACCCATTCGATGGCATTGGCCGCGAGAATGCCCACCCGATCGCCCTTTTCGACCCCGGACCGATCGGCCAGGGCGGACGCCAGCGCCTCGGTCGCGGCGTGGTGCTCGGCGAAGGACATGCGCCGGTCCTCGGTCACCAGGAACTCTCGCCCACCCCAGGCGCGCGCCGCGTCGAGCAGTTCGAGCAGGGAGCGGCGGCGGTGGCGCAGCACCGGAATCGGCACCCCCAGCACCGGCTCCACGGTCGATTCGAAGCGTCCACCGGGGCCGGTCAGTTCGGCGACGGCACGGGCGACGAGCGCCTGGACGTCAACGGCATCGGTCATGTCATCCTCGCTCGCGGTAGTTCAGGGGATCAGCACGGCGCGGCCGCGGATCAGGCCGCGGTCGAGCCGATCGAGGGCGGCGGGCCCGTCCGCGAGGTCGAATCGCTCCACGACTACCCGCAGCGCGTCCGACCGGGCCAGCTCGACAGCCGCCGCAAGATCGCTTTTGGTGCCGCCGTAGGACTTTCGCACCGTGGCTCCCCAGGGGAGCCCCGGCCCTCCGGCTGGTCCGGCATCGATGCCCGGATTGCCGCCGCCGAGTCCGACCATGCGATACGCGCCGTTCGGGGCCACCGAGCGCACCGCCAGCCGGGCGGTGGCATCGTCGCCGACGAAGTCGAAGACCGCCTCGGCGCCGCGACCCTCGGTGAGCTCGAGAATTCGCGCCGCGGTGTCCTCCCCGGCGAGCAGTCCGAGATCCGCGCCGCAGTCGGCGGCCAGTTCCAGCTTGTCGGGGGCGATATCGACGGCGATGACACGAATCTCGGCCACGGCCTTCAAGATCTGCACGGCCACATGACCGAGTCCGCCGACGCCGATGGCGACCGCGGTCGCGCCGGGGTGCAGCTGATCACGAGCGCCCCGAACGGCGTGATACGAGGTGAGCGCGGCATCGGCCAGCGGGGCGGCTGCGTCGAAGTCCAGCTCACCGATCGGCACGAACGAATTCGCCGGTATCCGAACGTATTCCGCCATGCCGCCGTCGGGTCCCAGCCCCGGGCACGGCGGCATGGCCGCGCGCCCGGCGGCCAGGCACACATTCTCGTTGCCGCGCAGACATTCCCGGCAGCCGCCGCAGGACCAGCACAGGTAGACCACGCCACGCTCGCCGACCGCGCGGCCGGTGACGTCCGTCCCGACGGCCGCGACGGTCCCGGCGATCTCGTGGCCGAGGGTCAGTGGCTCGGCCCGCAGGGAAAACGGCAGGCTCAGCACGTAGGAGTCGGAATGGCACAGCCCGGCCGCGCCCACCCGTAGCAGCAGGTCGGCGGGGCCGATCTCGGGCACGGGGACCTCGCGCAGCTCGAGGGTGCCGGGCGCGGTCAATTGCAGGGCGCGCATCACACCCGTCCCGCGACGGCGTCGAAGGTCGCCCGCAGGTAGCGGTCGCACCGGTCGGAGCCGATCAGCCCGCTCGCCATGCGATTCATGGTGTAGGCGAAGCTGATTCGGCGATCCAGGTCGTTGACGACCATCGATCCGCCGTATCCGGACCACCAGCACACCCGCCCGCCGGGCACCCAGGGCACGGTCTGCGGCTGCGGCAGTCCGTGGCCGATGCCGAACCGCAGCGGGGTCAGCAGCGCGAGGTCCACGCCGTCGCTCTGCTGCCGGAAGATCAGTTCCAGGGTCGCGGGCGAGAGCAGGCGCTGTCCGCTCACCTGGCCGCCGCAGGACACCACCGATTGCACCCGCGCCACCGAACGGGCGTTGCCGTGCCCGTTCAACGCGCCTATCTCGGCCTGCCGCCAGGCGGGCGTGGCGGTCACGGCGACGTCGAGCAGCGGGCTGGTGAGCGTCTTGATCAGCACGCTGTCCTGATCGAGGGCGGCCAGATCGAAGGTCGGCAGCCGCGGCTGCTCCAGGGTGGCGATCCGATCGAAGTGCTCCGGCCCGGTGCCGATGTGGAAGTCCGCGCCCAGTGGACCGGCCAGTTCGGCGGCGAAGAAGCGGCCCAGTGAGCTGCCGGTGATGCGGCGGATCACCTCACCGATGAGATGGCCGTAGTTCAGCGCGTGATAGCCCGAGGCGGTCCCCGGCTCCCACCACGGCGCCTGGGCGGCCAGCCGGGCCGCGGCGGCCTCGGCATCGTAGAGATCGGCGATCTCGATCGGGCGCTCCCAGCCGGAGACGCCGGAGGTGTGCGCGAGCAGCTGCCGAATCTCGATGTCGCCCTTGCCGTTCGCGGCGAACTCCGGCCAGTAGTGCGCCACCTTCTCGTCCATGTCCAGCTCGCCGCGATCCACCAGTAGCAGTGCGCACAGCGCGGTCATGGTCTTGGTGACCGAGAAGACGTTCACCAGCGTGTCCGCGCTCCACGGCCGGGTCCGCTCCGGATCGGCGTAACCGCCCCACAGATCCAGGACCGGATCACCGTCGACGGTCACGCACAGCGCCGCGCCCAACTCCGCGCCGGAGGCCAGCTGTTCGTCGAATACCGCTCGCACTCCAGCGAATTCGTCCCGGCAGAAGCCCGAGGCGCGGGTCATCGGCGCACCCCCTGCGCGGCGCGGGCCGCAACGGGCAGCGAATTGCCCGCTGCGGCGGCACGTTTCGCACCGCGTGCCAGCTCCTTGAACAGGCCGCGCACGTACGGCTGGAATTCGACCTGAATGGTGTGGCGCGGCGAGTCGTAATAGCGCCCGGTGCGCCGCGCCTCCTGGTCGCGGACCGCCCGGTCGATCTCCCCGCGGGTCGGCAGATGGTAGCGGCCGGTCAGGTACGCCACCACGAATTTGCTCTGCTGCTCGGCGAAGTTGACCAGCGTGGGCAGCGGCTGGGCCAGGCCCATGAAGAACAGGTCGTTCACCCCCGGCTTCATCATCAGCTGGAACAGCGGGAAGCGATTGTCCTTGCCGGGCAGGAGATTCGGATCGGAGAAGAACGGGAAGCTGATGCGGTAGCCGGTGGCGCACAGCACCACGTCCACGGTCTCGGCGCTGCCGTCGGCGAAGTGCACCCGGTCACCGTCCAGGCGGGTGATCGCCGGTTTGCACACGATATCGCCGCAACCGGCCCGGTGCAGGAATTCCTCACTGGCCGACGGATGCGCCTCGAACGGCAGGTGATCCGGTTTGGGCAGGCCGTAATTCTCCATCTCACCGCGATATTTGCGCACGAAGCGCTGTTTGAGCCGCAGGCCGAGCCGCGGCGGCATCCAGCGCGGCATGGAACGGCGGTCACCGACCCGACCGTTGACGTATTTCGGCAGCACCCACACGCCGCGGCGGGCGGAGACGAACAACCGCTCGGCCAGAAATTTCTGCGACAACTCCGAGGCGATGTCCAGGCCCGAATTGCCCATGCCTACCACCACGATTCGCTTGCCACGCATATCGACCGGATCGAACGGATCGTTGTAGGCGTGGCTGTGCAGCAGTTCGCCGTGGAACTCGCCCGGGTAGTCGGGCAGGTTGGGATCCCAGTGGTGACCGGTGGCGACGATCAGCACGTCGTAGACCGCGGTTTCGCCGGTGTCGGTGCGCACCAGCCAGAGGCCGTCCGGATCGCGCTCGGCCACAACGACTTTGGTGTTGAATCGAATGCGCTCGCGCAGGCCGAAGTGGTCGACGTAGTCCCGGAAGTACTGGAAAAGCTGCGCGTGATGCGGGAAGTCCGGCCATCCGTCGGGCGCGGGGAAGTCCTCGAATTGCAGGCGATACTTCGAGGTGTCGATGTGCAGGCTCTGATAGCAGGCCGACATGCCGTTGGGGTTCTTGAAGTACCAGTTTCCGCCGACCTCGTCGGAGGCCTCGTAGCAGTCGAAGGGGATGTCGTACTCGGCGAGGCGTTTCGCGGTGGTGATGCCCGACGGTCCGGCGCCGATGACGCACACCCGGGGTAGCTCGCGTGTATCCAACTGACTCTCCTGTTCGGCCGCCGGTCGAGGACCGGGCCGGACGTGATGTGGCACACACCGTAGCACTCGCTGGACACAGCGTCCAGTGAGTGACCCATCGTCTAATATCGACGACATGCCTTCGCTGCGTGACGAACAGAAGCGGCTGACCCGCGCACGCATCGTCGACGCGGCCCGGGGACTGTTCGAGACCCGGGGCTACTCGAGCGTGCGGGTCGACGACATCGCCGCCGCCGTCGGCTGCAGCCGAGCCACCTTCTATCTGCATTTCACGGGCAAGACCGAGGTGCTGCGGGCGATCGCCGAGGAGGGCACGCTGCCCAGCGTCCTGCGCTTCTACGCGGATCTGGACCGGGTGCTCGACACCGGCTCGCGCGCCGAATTCGCCGCCTGGATGACCCGCGCGATCGGCTGGTTCTTCGAGCACAAGGATCTGCTGCCCGCCTGGGACGAGGCCACCGCCCTCGAACCGGAGTTCCGCGAGGTCGCCCGCGCGGGCATGAGGGCGCTGCCCGACAGCATGACCTCGTATCTGTCGCGCTGGCCCGAGGCGCGCCGGGACGAGGCGCGGCTGCGCGTCGAATTGCTTGTCGCCCAACTGGAACGGTTCTTCACCCGCTGGGCCATGCAGGGCACGATCGAGGTCTCGGCCGAGCAGGCGGCGGAGGTGCTCACCGATATCTGGTTCCCTGCCCTGCGGGCGCCGACGGCTATTTAGCGGGCAGGCTGCGGGCGTAGCGCACGCCGCGCTCGACCCACTCCCCCAGTACCGCGTCGTCGGCCAGCGGTTCGGGGGCCACGCGCAGCCAGTTCCGCATCTCCCGGCCGCCCATCGTCATCACGGTGACGAACTCCCCATCGATGAGGCGGTCGACCTCCTCGGGGGCGACGCGGACCAGCAGCCCGCCCTTGCCGCTGGCCGCGACAGCCAAATTGCCGTCGATCAGGAAGGACAGGCCGCCGAACATCTTCTTCTCGACCGCCTCGGGCAGCGCGGGGCCCAGGGCGTCGCGGATCCGGTCGGCCAGCTGCTCGTCGTACGCCATAGCGGGCATTGTGTGCCGGACCACCGACACATATGCACGACCATGCACCCAAAGTTCATCAAGATTTTTTAGGCGCGACCGCCGGTTCGAGTTGCTCGCCGATCGCTACGCGACGAGCATCCAACCTCATGCCGTCCAATCGCCTGAACCCTGCCGGTGATGTTCCGGACACCGGGATTCCCGAGCAGGTGGCCGCCACCACGACCATGGCCGAGCAGTACGAGTGGCATCGCGCCCACCTGCGCCGCCATCCGGTCTCACGGCGCAACTTCCTGCGCGGCTCGGCGGCGGCCGCGGCGGTGGCGGCCGCGGGCGTCTCTCCCTTCGGCACCCGCGCATACGCCGAGGACGCCCGGCTCGCGGTCGCCGGGCGGCATGTCGGCTTCGGACCCGATGCGGCCAGTCAGCTCCGCTTCGCCGCGCAGCTGTCGCGTAATCCGCAGGGCACCAAGGTCTTTCTCGAACACGGTCCGACACCGATGCTCGGCGCGACGGTCGAGGCCGAGGTGCGCGATCTGATCACCCAGATCCCGAGCAGCGACGGCGGGGTGCTCGCGGCCGAACAGTTCTACGTGCACGCGCCGGTGGACGGGCTGCCCGGGCGGGTGCCGCACTTCTACCGCTGGCGCACCTCCGACGGCTTCGTCGGCGACGTGCGCAGCGCCGCACCGGCAATGCCGAGTATGCGCGGGGCCGTGCTGCCGTTCCGCTTCACCATGATGGGCGATCAGGGCACCGACGACACACCAACGCGGCCAACGGGTTTGGTGGCGGGTGACTACGACGACAACTACTACAAGCCCGACAACGATCCGACCGTGCCGCATGCGGCCAATGTGCTGAACCAGATCGTGGCCTGCCGACCGGACTTCCACATCCTCGCCGGGGACATCGCCTATGCCGACCCCTCCGGTGCGGGCAGGGCCGCGCAATTCGTGCCGTCCGGCGGCAAGGTCGGCGGCGGCTTCGACAAGTTCAATCCCTATGTGTGGGACGTGTATTTCGGCGCCATCGAGGCCAGCGCCTCGACCACGCCCTGGATGTTCGCCACCGGCAACCACGACATGGAGGCCGCCTACGACACCCACGGCTACGGCGGACATCTCGCGCGCCTGGACCTGCCGGGCAACGGCCCGGCGGGCTGCCCCTCGGCCTACTCGTTCGGCTACGGCAACCTCGCGGTGCTGTCGCTGGACGCCAACGACATCTCCTATGAGATCAGGGCCAATACCGGCTATTCCGGAGGTGCCCAGAACGGCTGGGTGGCAAGGACTCTCGCGGCATACCGCAGCGATCCGAACATCGACTTCATCGTCTGCTTCTTCCACCACTGCGCCTACTCCACCACCGATTCCCACGCCAGCGACGGCGGCGTGCGCGACGCCTGGTGCGAGCTGTTCGACCGGTACCGGGTGGACCTCGTCCTACAGGGCCACAACCACATCTTCGAGCGCACCGACCCCATCCGAGCCGGGCGCCCGACCAAGCCCGCGGGCGACAACTCGATCGTCTACCCCGAGACCGACGGCACGGTCTACTACACCGTCGGCGGCGGCGGCCGCCCCCGCTACGGTTTCCAACCCGGCTCGCAGGAGACCTACCGAGGCCACCAGATTCCCGACACCACCGTCCCCAACAGCTACGTCTGGACCGCCGACGGCGACAAACAGGACGAGGCGGCCCCCTGGTCCCGGGTCCGCTTCCGCAACTATTCCTTCATCCGGGTCGACGTGCGCCCCGGCTTCTTCGCCAGCGAGATGGACGTCGTCGCGGTGGACGAATACGGCCGGGAGTTCGACAAGGTCACCTACCGGCGCACGGTAAACAGCTAGCCCGGGCGGGATCCCGTTGCTTAGTGTCTGGGGATGCGGGAGATTCGGCGCGCATTGCAAGCGCTGGACGATGCGTTCGCGCCGGTCCGGCCACCGCCGGCAATCGATGTCTGTCCGTGCTGTCGCCGGGTCGAGGATTTCGCCGTCCTGCTGATGCGGCCGCGCTCCCAGCTGACCGGAAGAGACCTGGGCCCGTACGCCTTCAGCGTGCTGGACACCGTCGGATCCGCGGCCGATCTGCGATATCTGACCGGCCGGATGCTGCAGCTGCTGCACACACACGACCCGGATATGCCCGCGGTCGAGACGTGCTACGGCAAATTACGTCGGGCGGGCTGGCGATCGTGGGAGCAGGCCGGTGCCATCGCGGCCGTATTCGACGCGCTGTGGACCGATCTGCTGACCGATGAGCCACCGCACGAGAATGTCGGAACGCTGGTGTGCGCGTTGGGTTCCGCCGAGGATACGCTCGCGGCCCGGCTGGCCCGGTGGGCGCGTCTCGACAGCGCCGCCGCGATCCTTCGGCTGCACGAGTTCCTCACGCGCGACTGCCGCCGCAAACATGGCGTCCTGATTCCGAACAACGCGTTCTGGGACCGGACATTACCGACCTATCGCGAGGTGGTCGCCTGGCTCGGCGAGGGACCGGCGCTCGCCGCGGTCACCGCGGCCTTCGACCGCGTCGACGATCCGGCGCTGCTCGAGGTCCTCGGGGGCATCCATGGCGTGCTCGACGACGGGTGACGCGGTTACCCGCGGTCAGATGCCCAGGGCGCTCGCGAACAGGGGCCAGGAGTCGTGCAGATCGTCCTGCCAGTACGGCCAGGCGTGGGTGCCGGGGCGCAATGCCACGGTGGCTGGAATGCCCAGGGCGGCAAGGCGGTCGGTGAGGGCTCGGGTGCAGGAGTTGACCACCGCCTCCATCGGCCCGCCGATGCCCATGCGGTTGGCCAGGGTCGCGGGGTTGCCGCCGATGGACGGATCGGTGAGGGCGTCGTGGCTGCCGGGGGCGCCGTTGCCCGCGGAGATGTAGAGGGCCAGGCCGCGCAGTCGCTCGGCATTGACGATGGGATCGTGGGCGAGCCAGGCCGGATCGTCGGGCGTACCCCACATATTGGCGGCATTGGCGCCGAAGATGCCCAGCTGGGAATGGACGTACGCGCGGGCGAGCGGATCGCTGGTGCGCGGGCAGCCGCTGTACGCGCCGACCGCCTGATACATTCCGGGCGCCTCGATCGCCAGATCCAGCGCCGAGGTCGCCGACATCGATGTTCCCGCAACGGCATTGCGACCGGTCAGCTGGAAACGGTCGCGCAGCAGCGCGGGCAGTTCCCGAATCAGGAAGGTGGACCATTTGTTTCGGCCCAGCACCGGATCGTCGCTCACCCAGTCGGTGTAGTAGCTCGCGCGCCCGCCCATCGGCACGATCACATTGACCGACTTGTCGGCGAAGAACTCGGCGACGTCGGTCCGGGCGGTCCACGGCCCGCCGTCCTCGCCGCCGTCCACGGCATTGAGCAGATACAGCGCGGGCGCCGGTCCGCCCGGATGCGAAATCCACACGGTCACCGCCTTGTTCATCGCCGCGGAGTGCACCACCACCGAGTACTGCCGCCCGCCCAGCGGCCGCACCTCGAGGATGGCCGAGTTGCCGGGATCGGCGGACACGGCTGCGGGCAAGAGCGTGGCAAACGCGGCGAACACGGTGAACAGGACGGCCAGGCAGCGCGGGAGCCGGTGCATGACCAGGAGTATCGCATCAGCCCAGCAACCAGCCAGCGCGCCATGCCGTGACCCGCTGGAAACACCGATCCGGCCCACCCATGCCGTAGGTTTGCCGAGAGGTTCTCGGCTGCGTTTTCCGGATCTGCAGGGAGGGCATGTTGACCGTACGGCCGGACGCCGCGGTGCGGCGGACGCACCCGCTGTCGAAGGCCCAGTGGGGCTGGTGGTTGGCGCAGCAGCTGCACCCGGCCGTGCCGATGACGGTGGCGATGTATCTGGATTTGGCGGGCCCCCTCGACATCGATCTGCTGGCTCGGTCGGCTCGGCAGGCCGCGCGCGAACTCGAGTCGCCGCATCTGCGGGTGTGCGTCGTCGACGGAACTCCGTGCCAGTATGTCGATCTCGAGGCTCCGCTGCCGTTCGACACGGTGGATACGACGAGCGAGGCCGATCCGGTTGCGGCAGCGCTGGATCGGATGGAGCGCGATTACAGCGCGCCGCTGGACCCCCGCGCGGATCGGCCGACCGTCGCCGTGCTGTTCACGGTGGGTCCGGATCGACATCTGATGTATCTGCGCAGCCACCACATATTTCTGGACGGCGTCGGCGCGGCCGCGGTGGTGCGGCGGACTGCGGAGCTGTACCGGGCCGCCCTTTCGACCGAAAGGCCAAGCCCCGCGAAGCCATTGGCATCCGAGGCACTGCCGGTAGCCCGACTTCTGGAAGACGAACGCGCGTACCAAGACTCTTCCCGCGCCGACGCCGATCGGGCCTACTGGCACGACCGGCTCGCCGGAGTGGATGAGCCGGTGAGCCTGACCGTCGAAAACGCCCCGCCGCAGGCGCGGCCGCACCACAGCACAGCCACCCTGGATCCGGCGACAGCGCGGCTGCTCGCCCTGGCCAAGGCCGCCCACGGCGCTACCTTCCCCGAACTGACCATCGCGGCCTTCGCCTGCTATCTGGCACGCATGACCGGCAGCGCCGAGGTCGTGCTCACGCTGCCGGTCACCGCCCGGCCCACCGCCGCGCTGCGCCGGTCGGCGGGCTCACTGTCCAATGTCGTCCCCCTGCGGCTGCGCGATCTCGACGTCGCCACCGTAGGCGAGATCATCGCGCAGGTGCGTTCGGCCGTCATCGGGGCGCTGCGGCACCAGCGGCACCGCCACGAAGACATTCGGCGCGAAAACCCCTCCCTGCGTGCGGGATTCGGGCCGGTGGTCAATGTCCTCGGCTTCATCGCACCGCTGCGCTTCGGCCCGCTCGTCGGGCACGGTCGGGTGCTCGCGCTCGGGCCCGTGGCGGACCTGCAGGTCAACGGCTATCAGGTCGGGCCGGACGAGCGCTCGGTATGCGTCGATTTCCAGGCGAACCCGGCCCGCTATCGGCACGAGACGATGATCCGGCATCAGCACGCGTTCCTGAACTACTTCGCGCACTTTCTGGCCGCCGAGAAGGACTGCGTCGCAGCCGATCTGGATCCGGCACCGAAACCGGTACCGCCGCCGTCCCCACCCGGATCGGTTCGGACGCTGCCCGAACTGTTGCGCGCGGCCATGACACCCGACGCGGTGGCGGTGTCCGACCGCGACCGCACGCTCACCTATCGGGAGCTGGACGAGGCGTCCTCGCGCTGGTCTCGAGCGCTACTGGCCCGCGGCGCGGGTCCCGGGGACCTGGTGGTCGTCGCCGTGCCTCGGTCGGCGGAGTCCGTGCTGGCCCTGTGGGCGGTCGCCAAATCCGGTGCGTGCTTCGTGCCGATCGACCCCGACGATCCCCCGCTGCGAGTGGCGACCGTGATCTCCAATTGCGCCGCGCGCTGGGGGATCACGGTCGGCTCGGTGCGCGACCGACTTCCGAACGGCGACAGCGGGGGCCGTGCGAACGGATCCGGCGGGGTGGACTGGCTGGTGCTCGACGACCCGGGGGACGCGGCACGGGCCGCCCGGCTGGCCGCGACGCCGATCACCGACGCCGACCGGCCGCGGCCGCTGCGACCGGCGCATCCGGCGTACCTCATTCACACCTCGGGCACCACCGGCACCCCGAAGGGCGTGGTGGTCGGTCACCACGGCCTGGGAGCGCTGACCGACTACCTCGTCGAACACTATGGGCTGAACCGCGATTCGGTGCTGCTGCATTCGCACACCGCGACCTTCGACGCACATCTGCTGGAACTGCTGGGCGCCTTCGCCGCGGGCGGGCGTCTGGTGGTCGCCCCACCCACGGTGATCGCGGGCGCCGAACTGGCCCGGCTGATCCGCACCGGCGGCTGCACCGTATTCCAGACCGCGCCCGCGGTGCTGGCCACCCTCGCTCCGGATCGGGTACCGGGGCTGGAGGTCGTGGCCGTCGGCGGGGCGCCCTGCCCGGCGACGCTGGTGCGCGAATGGGCCCCGCACGTGCGCCTGTTCAACGGCTACGGCCCGACCGAGGCGACCGTGATGGCCACCGAGACCGGGGCGCTGACGGCACACGAGCCGGTGACCATCGGGCGCGCGCTGCCGGGAATGCTTGCGGCGGTGCTGGATTCGCGGTTGCGGTGCGCACCGGCCGGTGCGCGCGGTGAACTCTACCTGGGCGGCCCGGCACTCGCCCACGGCTATCTGCACGATCCGGCGGGCACGGCGGCGCGGTTCATCGCCAACCCGTTCGGTGGCGGGGATCGGCTGTATCGCACGGGCGACCTGGTCGGCAGCCGACCGGACGGCGCGTTCGAATATCTGCGGCGGCTGGACGGGCAGCTCGAGCTGCACGGACGGCGGATCGAACCCACCGAGATCGAGGCCGCGCTGCTCGCCGTGCCGGGGATCACCGCCGCCGCGGTGACCGTCGCCGACGCGAGGCGGCCGGGTGCGCGGCTGGTGGGCTATGTGGTCGCCGCCGAGGGCATCGGATTCGATGCCCCTGCCGCACTGCGCCGACTGCGGGACACCCTGCCCGCCGCCATGGTGCCCGCGATGCTGATCGAACTGGACCGAATGCCGTTGTCGGGCAATGGAAAGATCGATCGATCGGCCCTGCCGCCCCCGGCCCGCGGCACCCGCCCCACGCGCGAACCGCAGACCGAGCTGGAGCGGCTGGTCGCCACCCGCTACGGCGCGGCGCTCGGCGCGGACAATGTCGGACGCGACGACGACTTCTTCGAGCTCGGCGGGAATTCACTGCTCGCCGTGGCGGTTTCGGCCGAGATCGCCGCCGCCACCGGCGTGCCGGTGACGGTCCGCTGGCTCTACGCGACACCGACCGTGGGCGCGCTCGCCGCTCGGATCGCCGGCTACGACGGTCGCGACGCCGACGACGACGCGTTGGGGGTGCTGCTCCCGTTGCGCCGCAAGGGAACTCGGCCGCCGCTGTTCTGCGTGCATTCGGCGGTGCCGCTGGCGTGGTGCTATGCGGGGCTGGCGCAGCACATCACCGACCGTCCCGTCTACGGGCTCCAGGCGGCGGTGCTCACCTCCGGCGCCGATGCCGCCACCATCGACGAGCTGGTCGACGACTACCTCGACGCCATCCGGGCCGTGCAGCCGCAGGGTCCGTATCATCTGCTCGGCTGGTCACTGGGCGGACAGATCGCCCACGCCCTGGCGGTGCGGCTGCGGGCCGACGGCGAGGAGGTCGCCGTGCTGGCCATGCTCGACAGCGTCGTCGTTCCTCCCGGCACCGAGCCGCCGACGCCGCCGCGTATGCGAGATCTGCTGACCCATCTACTCGGTGACGAACCCGACGATGCCGACGACGCGCCCGACCTCACCGCCGCCGAGGCCGCGGCCGAGCTGGCCCGTGCGCCCGGATCATTCGGCACGGGATTGACCGCGAGCCGCCTCGAGCGGCTGCACCGCGGATATGTCGCGGGCGTCGCGCTCGCCCACGGCTATCGGCCCCGCGTATTCGACGGTGACCTGCTGTACTTTTCGGCGACCCGTGGGGTGACCGCCGCGCTCGATGCGCGGATGTGGCGACCGTATGTGACCGGCGAGCTCATCGAGCACCCGGTGGACGCCACCCATGCGCAGCTGACCAATTCGGCGGTCGTCGCCGTCATCGGCCCGATCCTCGCCCGCCGCCTGAAGCGGGTGGCGGAGTCCGCGTTGTCGCGTTGACTCAGGCCCCGCACAGCCGATCGAGCGCCGCCCGACTCTCCTCGTCGGCGGCGCGGTAGATCACCAGCCGCTGACCGGGGTCCTGCATCGGCATCAGCACCTCGAACCGCACGGCGACCCGACCGACCTGTGGATGCCGCATGACCTTGATCCCACGGCCGTTGACCCGCACGTCACGCATGGCCCACAGCCGCGCGAATTCGGCATCGCGGCTGCGGAATTCGGCGATGAGGTCGCTCAGCGGCCCGTCCTCGGGATGGGCGGCCCAGGCCGCGCGCAGATCGGCGATGCCCTCGCGCAGGATCTGCTCGCGATCGACGAAGAAATCGCGCATCCGCGGATGCATCAGGCACAGCCACATGCTGTTGCGCTGCCGCGGCGGCAGCGTCTCGAGATCCAGCAGCAGGCGCGACATCTCCGGATTCCACGCCAGGATGTCGTAGCGGTGGTTGAGCAGCATCGCCGGACGCGGCGACAGATCGCGTACCAATCGGATCAGCTCCGGAGCGACCGTCGTCACCGCCGGGTCGAGCTGCGGCGGACGCTGCTGGGCCAGATCGAACAGGTAGGCGCGCTCGTCGGGGGCCAGCCGCAGGGCACGCGCCAGCGCGTCGAGCACCTCCGGCGAGGGCCGCAGGCCCCGACCCTGTTCGAGCCGGACGACGTAATCGGTGCTCACCCCGGCCAGCTCGGCGACCTCCTCGCGGCGCAGGCCGGGCGTGCGGCGCGACTGGCGGCGCTGCGGCAGGCCGAAGTCGCCGGGGTCGAGTCGTTCGCGCCGAGTCCGCAGGAATGCGGCGAGTTCCTGGGTCGCATCCACGGTGCCACTCGTCATCGTTCGATCCTACGACCAGGGTGGGACTGGCCTTCCCAGGAAATGCCCTCCCTTACCGCCGCTCGCGCACGGCCACAGACTCGAGGCCGACAGTGAGTACGACACAGGAGGACAGATGTCGCTGACCCTCGACACCTACCGGCTGCTGGGCCGGTCCGGGCTGCGGGTCTCCCCGCTCGCCCTCGGCGCCATGACCTTCGGCTCGGACTGGGGCTGGGGCGCGAACGCCGACGTCGCGCGCGAACTGTTCGACGGCTACGTCGCGCGCGGCGGGAACTTCATCGACACCGCCAACATGTACACCGGGGGCAGTGCCGAGCGGCTGCTGGGCGAGTTCACCCGGAACAATCGCGAAAGTCTGGTGCTGGCAACGAAATACACCATGCTGCGCCGTCCGGGTGATCCGAACTCCGGCGGCAACCATCGCAAGAGCATGTTCGCCTCGGTGGAAAACAGTCTGCGACAACTGAATACGGATTACATCGATCTGCTGTACCTGCACGCGTGGGACTTCCTGACCCCGGTGGAGGAGATCCTGCGCGGGCTCGACGATCTGGTGCGCCAGGGCAAGGTGCTCTACGTCGGCATCTCCGACACCCCGGCCTGGCAGGTCGCGCGCATGCAGGCCATCGCGGACCTGCGGGGCTGGGCGCCCCTGGTGGCCTTGCAGATCGAATACAGCCTCATCGAGCGCACGGTGGAGCGCGATCTGATCCCAATGGCCCGGGAATTGGGACTGGGTGTGGTGCCCTGGTCGCCGCTGGGCAGCGGGGTGCTGTCGGGCAAATACGGCCGCGCCGATCTCGGCGAGCCTGCCGTGGGATCGCCGGAGGGCACCCGCAAGAATCTGGCGATCGCCAGCGGGGCGCTCACCGAACGCGGGCTGGCGATCGCGGATGTGGTGAAAGAGGTTGCCGCGCAGATGCATCGGACCCCGTCGCAGGTGGCGCTGGCCTGGACGCTAAACAATCCGGGGGTGACCGCGCCGATCATCGGGGCGCGCACCCCGGCTCAGCTGGCGGACAATCTCGGGGCGCTGGAGGTCGAGTTCGAGCCGGGCCAGTTGGAGCGGCTGCACGCGGCGAGTGCCGTCGAACTCGGCTTCCCGCACGATTTCCTCGACCGGCCCATGACCCGCTCGGTGACTGTCGGAGATCTGAAGATCCAGGCGCGCTGACGATCCGGATGCGCGAGGGGCCGGGCGGCGACGCCCCCGCGCATCCGGTCGCCGCCGCCGCGTCACGCGCCGGGTGGGGACCCGGGGCGCCGGTCGGGCGAGGGATGAGGCCGACCGGCGGGAACGCGAACGCGACGGCATACCGTGGCCCGACCCGCTATCGGGGCCACGGCACGTCGTGCAGCCAGGGCAGCGCGTCGAAGGCGGACTGCACCGGCGAGCGCACCGCCTGTTCGACCGGTGGCGGCAGCGTGCGAAGGAAGCGGTCGACCGGTTCGGGCAGCGGGCGCTGCGGAGACGGGGCGGGTGCGGGGCGGGGTGCGCCCGGTGGGCGCGGGTTGCCCCAGCGGTCGAGCCCGTGGCGGTTGTATCCCCAGCGGTCGTAACCCGCTCGGTCGTAACCGAACCGGTCATAACCCTGCCGGTTGTAGCCTTGGCGGTCGTAGCCGAACCGGTCGCGGCCCGCGCGATCGAAACCGCCTCGGTCGTAACCCCAGCGATCGAATCCGTCGCGGTCGAAACCGTCGCGGTTGGCATTGTTGGACCGGTATCCGCGCCGGTCGTTGCCCCAGCGATCGAGTCCGGCGCGGTCGAAACCGGCGCGATCGAAACCCTGGCGGTTGAAGCCCTGCCGATCGTAGCCCTGGCGGTCGTAGCCCCAGCGGTCGTAGCCGTCGCGGTCGAATCCGTTGCGATCGAAGCGATTCGAGTCGCCGCGACCGCTGTCGTCGGTCGGGCGCTCGGCGGCGGGCGGGGGGACCACGATCAGCGTCGGCGATTGGCGGTCGGGCGGCGGCTCGGGTGCGGTCGGCGGTTCGGGCCTGGGCGGCGGTGTCGGCTCGGCGCTCGTTGATTCGGATTCGGCTGTGCGCGTGGCACTTTCGGAGTGAGTATTGGGATCGGCGATGGCCGGAGCGGCGACGAGTCCGGCCGAACCGGTCGCGATGGTTACGGCGAGGGCGGCCGCCAGGGCCGTTCGCTTCGCCGGGAAGACGGTGTCAGATCTCATGACGTGCTCGAATCGGTTCTCTCGTTTCGGGTCGACGACAATGGCCGCGCGGGGACAGTTCCGCGCGCAGCCGCGACAGCGCGCGGTGCTGGGCGGTGCGGACCGCGCCCGGGGAGGTGCCGAGCCGGGCGGCGACCTCGTCGGCGGACAGTCCGGCGACGACGCGCAGGTAGACGATGTGACGCTGGGTGGGCGGCAGCGTTTCGATCAGGGCGCGCATGCGTTCGGCGGCCTCGCGGTCGAGGGCCCGCGCCTCGGGGCCGCTGGCGGTATCGATCGAATCGGGTACGGACGCGGCCGGAATCGACCGGTTGCGGCGCAGGGCGCGGAAGGCGTCACCCAGTTTGTGCGCGGCGACACGGTAGACGAAGGCCATGAACGGCTTGCCCTCCTGCCGATAACGGGGCAGCGCCTCGGCGACGGCGATGCACACCTCCTGGGCCACATCGTCGGCCGACAATCGCGCGGTCTCACCGGCGCCCACTCGCGCGCGGCAGTACCGCAGCACCCACGGGCGCACGATCTCCAGCACCCGGCTCACCGCCGAGCGGTCGCCCGCGACGGCGCGATCGACCTGGGTCTCCAGCTCCACCCGCACCGATACCGGCAGTACGGCATCGGTGCTCCGCGAGCCATCCATGCGTCGAAGTCGAGTCACAATTGTCCGATTACGCAACGGCTTTCGCACCGGTCCGCGGGGGTCGCCCGGAGAGGTGGGACGACCCCCGCGGACCCGTGCGCACGCCGGTCAGCCCAGCAGCGCCAGCGAGCCGAGCGCCGAGCCGACCGACAGGCCGAGCAGGGGCAGGGTGACGAAGTCCAGGACCGCGCCAACGGCGGTGACGATGGCTCCGATACCGAGGACGGCGGCAGTACTCACAATGTTCTCCTTCGGATGCGACCCCTGCGGGCCGTGTTGCAATTACGGGAACGACTATTGCAGCGCTGCATCAGAATTTGCAAACCGTATTTGCATCATGATGATTGAAAACTGCAACAGCGACGGCGTGAAACAGGCCCGCCAGCGGGGTCAATCCGGTCGCCCGTCCACTCGAACGCGCTCGACAGAGAGAGGTGTTTCACATCTGGGACACCAAGTCCGCGTGGCCCAGCTCACCGGCAACGATCGGATCCGGCTACTCGGCAGCGACGCGATCCGCCCGCCGCTCCCGAGTGATGCTGGCGTACATGAAGTAGCCGATCAGCCCCGACACCGCATACAGCACGATCATCGCCACCGAGGGGTACCAGCCGATTCGATCACGCAGCTCCGCCCACGGCTCGGGCCGGATATGGCTGCCGATGCGCAGCAGCCCCTCGATCACGCCGAGCAGCCCGCCCAGCGCCAGCGGCAGCAGCGCCAGGCGCACCCGCCATGACGACTGCGCGATCGCCGCGGTCGCGACGAGGGCCAGATTGGACAGCAGGATCAGCGAGGCCGCGACATAGGAGTAGGCGAGCGCGGGGCCGCCGAGATAGCCGACGTAGACCGCGGGGGTGGTCGGCGCGTCCGAGCCGACCCACAGCGCCACCATCGCCAGCGCCCCGATCGTGAAAACCCCTGCCAGCCAGGGCATCGGCATCGCCAGCCCCCAGGCGCGCGCGACCAGAGTGCAGATGAAGTACCCCGCGGCGACGTAGCACAGATCACCCAGCAGGTCGGTGGCGTTGGCCAGGTGCAGGTCGATGGCGGTGTTGCCGTTCAGCCAGGTACCGGCCAGCACCGCCGGATTGCGCAGGGCGACGCCGACGACCAGCAGGGTCAGCGTGACCGTGAAGGGGCGCGACTGCGGGCGCTGCCGCCATTTGCTCGCGCGCAGGACGATCGTCACCAGCGCCAGCGCGCATGCCGCGAAACAGGCGATCAGCCCCGTGCTCACGTAAGCAATCCCTCCGTCGTGTCGGTGCGTCCGGTGGTGACACAAGGCCGTTCAGGGTTGAACCGGATTTGTGACACTTGCGACACATTACCGGATCGCGAATTCGGCTGATTCGGCGGGAAGTAGCAGGAAGAGGGCCTGGAATCTTGGTCTCTCTCGCCGCTGGGCCGCCTTCGGGGGACATGATCATTGCTGCAAAATTGCTATATGTTGTTGCATGTTTGCATCAGCTATTCAAGGAACAAGATCATGACCTGGAAACCGTCGGCCGCCCTCGCGCGGCTGCTGAGCCTGACCGCGCTCGCGGCCGTCGTCCTCGCCTCGACCGCCACCGCGGTGCGGGCCACGCCCGAGGGTGCTCGCATCGTCGAGACGGTCGTGCTGGACGATCGCAATGTTCGATACCGCGTCTACTCCCCCGCGATGGGCCGGGCCATCGATATCGATGTGCTGCGTCCGGCCGATGTCTCGGCGCCGCGGCCCACGCTGTATCTGCTCAACGGCGGGGGCGGCGGCGAGGACGACGCCACCTGGCGCAAGCAGACCGATGTGCTGGACTTCCTCGCCCGTAAGGAGGTGAACGTGGTGCAGCCGGTGGGCGGACGGTCGAGCTACTACACCGATTGGCGCGCGCCGGATCCCGTACTGGGCGTGCAGAAGTGGCGCACCTTCCTCACCGTGGAGTTGCCGCCGGTCATGGACGCCGCGCTGCGCGCCGACGGGCGCAGGGCCATCGCGGGCATGTCGATGTCGGCCACCTCGGTATTGCAGCTCGCGATCGCCGCGCCCGGGTTGTTCGGGTCGGTGGCCTCCTACAGCGGATGCGCGCGGATCAGCGATCCGACCGGGACGCGAATGGTGCGGACCGTGGTGAAGGTGGGCGGGGGCAATGCCGAGAACATGTACGGGCCGCCGGGGGATCCGATGTGGACGGCCAACGATCCCTATGTCCACGCCGATCGGTTGCGCGGTACCGAGCTGTATCTGTCGACGGGCAGCGGAGTTCCGGGGCCGCACGACGTGGCCGACAGCCCGTTTCTGATGACGCCCGCGCCGGAGGGACTGGTCAATCAGGTGGTCGTGGGCGGGGCCATCGAGGTGGCGACCGATCAGTGCACGCACCAGATGCGGGAACGGCTGAACGAGCTGGGCATTCCGGCCACCTACGACTTCCGGGCCGGGACGCATTCCTGGGGCTACTTCCGCGATTCGTTCCTGCGGTCGTGGCCGGTGCTCGCACGGGGGCTGGGCCTGCCCGGATGACCCGCGCGCCTCAGGTCAGCAGCCCCTCCGCGATACCGGCCCGGCGCCGACGGCGCTTACCGGCCTCGGCTTCCGTCCCCGTCTCCCGCAGATGTTCGCGCTCCCGGCGGGTCAGCTCCTCGAGCAACTGCAGCGTCGACGCCGACCGCAACGGCTCACTGGCCGCCGCCCGCAACGCCTCCTCCTGACTCACCAGCCCCGCCGCCACCAGCCCATCCACCGGATTGACCCCGTAGGCCCGCGCGAATTCGATCACCGTCTCCGCCACCGGCGGATCGCTCTCCCGCAGATGCCGCCCCACCCGATTGTTCCCGATCCCCATCCGCGCCGCGATGGCCCGCTCACTGTCCCCATCGGCCACCCGGTTCCGCCACTCCAGGAACCGCTCCATGCGCTCACTCACGCGCCATGATGTTACAAGATTGGATCATTTTCGTCCCCTCGAGCGCCCCGAAATGCGCCAATGTTGTCACAGTCACCCCCCAGGGAACGAGAGCGGCGACTCCGAATCGGGTCAGGCCGGGGCGCAGTTGTTCGGCGGGCGGCATGGCGCGGGTATGAGGCGGAACGTGGGCGCGGGTGGGGCTGCGGCCCGGGGATGGGTCAGGCTGGGGTGGTGGTCAGGGCGTGGGCCGCGGTGCGGTAGCGGGTGGCCAGGAGGCGGACTACCGCGGGGTGGGTGCCGATGGGGTCGGCGGTGCCGTCGGCGGAGCATTCGTGGAGGCGCTGGTGGAACAGGCCGTGAGCGAGGAGGTAGGGGGCGAGGAAGATTCGGGGAGCGCCGGAGGCGCGGAGGTGGGCGACCACCTCGGGAACTCGCGGGGTGCCGGTGGCGATGTAGGCGGTGTGGACAAGGGTGTCGAGGCGGTGGGACAGGAGGGCGGCGGCGCGGTGGACGTCTTGGCGGGCGCGGGCGTCGGAGGAGCCCGCGGCGGCGAAGACGACCGTGTCGCCGGGGCGCCAACCGGCGGCCCGGAGGCGGATGTGCATGATGCGGGCCAGGGCGGGGTCGGGGCCCAGGGCGGGGGTCACCGTGACCGCGGGGTGGGCGCTTTCGGCAACCTCGCGGGGGACGTCCTGGTAGACGTGGTAGCCCGAGGCCAGGAAGGCGGGGACCAGGACGGCGGGGGTGGGGCCGAGGTCGCGCAGCACCTCGGCGGGTGAGGGGCCGAGCACGTCGACGAAGGCGGTGCGCACGGGGATGTGCGAGCCGAGTTCGCGGGCCACCGCCTCGGCCAGGCGGGCGATCATCTGCACTCCGCGTGGGCTTCTCGTGCCGTGGGCGACCAGGACCAGGGCGGGATCGGTCATCGCGCACCTCCTAAAGAATGCTCGCCGATGGCGAAAGTCGTACCGCTCGAACGGCTTTCGCTCGGACGGTCGAGATCAGACCCCGGCCAGCGGGGTGGGGCGCTGCGGGCGCAACGACGGGGCGTACCCGGCAACCGGGGGACGCGGATTGTTGTCGATGCACTCGGCCGGATCCAGAGCCAGCCGATAACCGCGCTTGACCACCGTCTGAATGGCCTTGGGCGTACCCAGGCCCGCGCGCAGGCGGGCGATGCCGGTCTCCACCGCGTGTGTGTCCTCGCCGCCGCCGGGCAGTGCGGCCAGCAGATCCTCGCGCGAGACCACGCGACCGGGCTGGCGGGCCAGCGCCCGCATCAGCGCCATGGGCGCGGGCGCGAGCTGGCGCACCTCGCCGTCGACCACCACGCATCCGCCGCGCACACTCAGCACATGCCCCGCGGCGTGAATTCGGTTGGCGCGCCGGGGAAGTTCCTCGGCCACATGCCGCGCCAGCGCGCCCAGGCGCGCCCGGCCCGGCTGGGTCGTGGGCACGCCGAGCTCCTCCAGCGGCGCGGCGGTGATCGGTCCGACGCAGGCGGGCAGCACCCGGGTCCGGAAGGCGTGCAGCAGCGCCTCCAGCAGCCCGGTTTCCTTGGCGCGCATGAGCATCGAGGCCACGGCGGGGGCGCTGGTGAAGGTGACGCAGTCCAGCGCCGCGGTGACGATCGACTCGATCAGTCGATCCATCGGCACCTGATCCTCCGGCGGCGTCCAGCGATACACCGGCACCGGCACGACATCGGCTCCGGCACAGCGCAATACCTCGCAGAAGTCCGGCACCGGCTCCCATTCGGTGGTCGCGCCGTGCAACTGCACCGCGATGCGCACGCCCTCCACGCCCTCGGCGAGCAGATGGTCGAGCACCTCCGCCGAGGACTCCGAGGCGGGCGACCACTCCTCGCGCAGTTCGGCGGCGCGGATGGCGCCCTTGGCCTTCGGGCCGCGGGCCAGCAGCCGGGTCGCACCCAGCGTGGCGCGCAGCTGTTCGGCCAGGCCCCAGCCCTCGGCCGCCTCCATCCAGCCGCGGAAGCCGATGCCGGTGGTGGCCACCGTGATCCGCGGCGGCGTGGCCACCAATTGCCTGGTGACTCGCTCCAATTCGTTGTCATCGGCCAGCGGGATGATGCGGATCGCCGGGGCGGACACGATGGTCGCACCGCGCCGGGTCAGCAGGGTGGCGAGTTCGTCGGCGCGCCGGGCGGCGGTGATGCCGATGGTGAAGCCCTCGAGACAGTCGGGCTGCGGGGTGGCGCTCACGGTCATGCGGTGTCACCGCCGCTGCCGGCCACCGGCTCGTTGGAGACCGCGACCAGTCCGTCGACGACCCGGACCGCGTGCACCGGCAGCGCCACCGCCGGATCGTCCAGGCAGCGCCCGTCGATGAGCGAGAACGCCTGCTTCAGCAGCGGCGAGGCCACCACGGGCTCACCGCCTCGATCGCCGACGATGCCCCGCGACATGACCGCCGCGCGCCCGAACGGATCGATATTGCCGACCGCGTAGAGCGTGCCGTCCGGCAGCAGGAACAGCGCCGCCTGGCGGCCGTCCTTCAGCAACACCGCGACGCCGCGGCCGGGAATGAGATAGTCGAGCCGACAGGCCGAGGTCCACTCGGTGCTGGTGACCTGGGCAGTGCCCGGTGTATCGATCACGGTCATCGGTAACTCTCCTCCGAACGCCCCTACCTATTGGTACCGGCGTCCTGTTTCGTCGCGATTACGCGGCTATTTCCCGTCCGTGGCGGCCGCTGTGACGGGCATCTCGGGCATGCCCAGCAGCACCGGCACCTTCCGCTCCCCGCTGTCGTCGAAGGCGATGGTCGGATCGGCCTGCTCGGGCGCGTTGACGAAGGAGACGAACCGCGACAGCTTCGCCGGATCCTCGAGCACGGCGGCCCACTCGTCCCGGTAGCCCGCCACATGCCGGGCCATGGCCGCCTCCAGTTCGGCGGCGATGCCGAGGGAGTCCTCGCAGACGACCTGGCGCAGATAGTCGATGCCGCCCTCGAGCGACTCCTGCCAGGGCGCGGTGCGCTGCAGCCGGTCGGCGGTGCGGATGTAGAACATCAGATACCGGTCGATGTACTTGATCAGCGTCTCGTCGTCGAGATCACCGGCCAGCAGCACCGCGTGCTTGGGCGTGAGACCGCCATTGCCGCCGACGTAGAGGTTCCAGCCGTTCTCGGTGGCGATGACGCCGACATCCTTACCGCGCGCCTCGGCGCATTCGCGGGCGCAGCCCGACACCGCCAGCTTCAGCTTGTGCGGCGAGCGCAATCCGCGGTAGCGCTTCTCCAGCAGCACCGCCATGCCGACCGAGTCCTGTTGGCCGTAGCGGCACCAGGTGGAGCCCACACAGCTCTTCACCGTGCGCAGCGACTTGCCGTAGGCGTGCCCGGACTCCATGCCGACATCGACCAGCCGCTGCCAGATGCGCGGCAACTGCTCCACCCGCGCGCCGAACAGATCGATGCGCTGGCCGCCGGTCACCTTCACATAGAGGCCGAAATCCTTTGCGATCTGGCCGATTTCGATGAGCTGCTCGGGAGTGACCTCACCGCCGGGCATGCGCGGCACCACCGAATAGGTGCCGTTCTTCTGCAGATTCGCCAGGAAGTGGTCGTTGGTGTCCTGCAGCGCCGCCTGCTCGCCGTCGAGAATGTGATCGCTCGAGGTCGAGGCCAGAATGGAGGCGACGGTCGGCTTGCAGATATCGCAGCCGGATCCCCTGCCGTACTTGGCGATCAGGCCGGAGAAGGTGCGGATGCCGGTGGACTGCACGATGTGGAACAGCTCGGCGCGCGAGTGCTCGAAGTGTTCGCACAGCGCCTTGGACATCTCGACGCCGGACTGCTCGAGCAGCTTCTTGAGCATGGGAACGCAACCGCCGCAGGAGGTTCCGGCCGACGTGCAGCTCTTGACCGCCGCGATATCGCAGGCCCCCTCGGCGATGGCACCGCAGATCGCGCCCTTGGAAACGTTGTTGCAGGAACAGATCTGGGCGTCGTCGGGCAGCGCGTCGGCGCCGAGTTCGGCCCCGGCGGGCGAGATCAGGGCCGCGGGCTCGGCGGGCAGTTCGCTGCCCACCAGCGGCCGCAGCGCCGCGTACGCCGAGGCGTCGCCGACCAGAATGCCGCCCAGCAGCGTCTTGGCGTCGTCGGAGACCACGAGTTTGGCGTAGGTGCCCTTGGCCGCGTCGTGCAGCACCACCGACAGCGCGCCCTCGGTCACCCCGTGCGCGTCGCCGAAGGAGGCCACGTCCACACCCAGCAGCTTGAGCTTGGTGGACAGGTCCGCACCCGGGAATTCCCCGGCGCCGCCGAGCAATCGGTCCGCCACGATCTCGGCGGTGGTGTAGCCGGGGGCGACCAGGCCGTAGCAGACGCCCTCGATGGCGGCGACCTCGCCGACGGCGTAGATGTTCGGATCCGAGGTGGTCAGCCCGAGATCGGTGACCACGCCGCCGCGCGGCCCGACCTCCAGACCGGCCTCGCGGGCGAGCTGGTCGCGCGGGCGGATACCGGCCGAGAAGACCACCAGCGAGGCGTCGATCGTCGACTCGTCCGACAGCGTGACCCGTAGTCCCGCACCGTCTTGCGAGCCCTCGATGGCCGAGGTGCCCACGCCGGTGTGCACATGCAGGCCCAGATCGGTGACCAGCCGCTCGAGAATCGCGCCACCGCCCTCGTCGACCTGCACCGGCATCAGCCGCGGCGCGAACTCGACCACATGCGGGGTCATACCCATCAGGCGCAGCGCGTTCGCCGCCTCCAGGCCGAGCAGACCGCCGCCGACCACTACGCCGACCGCGCCCGGACCGGCCGCCTCGGCCGCGGCCCGGATGCCGTCGAGATCCTCGATGGTGCGATAGACGAAGCACTCCGGGCGATCGTGGCCCGGCACCGGCGGCACGAACGCGTACGAGCCGGTCGCGAGAACCAGTGCGTCGTAACCGATCACATCGCCGCCGGAGGTGGTGACCTTGCGGCCGCCACGGTCGATCGCCTCGGCCCGCTCGCCCAGCCGCAGATCGACCAGGTCGTCACCGGCGTACTCGTTACCCGGCAGCGCCAGCGCGCTCGCGTCCCACGCACCGACATAGGACGACAGCCCGACGCGGTCGTAGGCCGGTCGCGGCTCCTCGCTGAGCACGACGACCTGCCACTGTCCGGCGGCGTCCCGCGCGCGCAGCGCCTCGACGAAGCGGTGCCCGACCATGCCGTGCCCGACGACGACCACGGTCTTGCGCGGGGTGGACTCCTTGTGGTTCACCATCTTCTCCCCTGGTCTTTCGGTCAGGCCCGAACGGGCGTATCGGTGGATGTGTTGTGCGGCAGGGCATTCGCCTCCTCGGCGGCGAGCACCAGCGTTTCGGCCTCGACGACCACATCGGTATCCGCCCGCGGCCGCCGTAGGAACACCGCCCAGCACATGGCGGCGCAGACGACGTAGAAGGCGGTGAACACCCAGAACGCGGTGGTCGCGGATTTGGTGGAGGCATAGGAGGAGCGCAGCACCAGGTTGATGGCGACGCCGCCGAGCGCGCCGACCGCGCCGACGACCCCGATCATCGCCCCGGAGGTGTTCTGCGACCAGGCCGCCCGCTCGGCCGGACGCAGGCCCAGCCCCTGGGCCTTCGCGGCGAAGACCGACGGGATCATCTTGGTGACCGCGCCGTTGCCCACGCCCGACACCACGAACAGCGCGACGAATCCGGCCACCAGCGCGACCATCACCGCACCGGTGGGGACATGCCCGTTGCGATCGGCCATCGCGCTCGCGGCGGCCACCACGATGGCGGCGACCATCATCGCCAGGAAGCCGGCCAGCGTCACCCGCGCCCCGCCGAACCGGTCGGCCCACTTACCGCCGTACGGGCGGGCCAGCGAGCCGAGCAGCGGTCCGAGGAAGGCGAGCTGCGCGGCGTGCAGCGCGGCCTGGGCGGGCTTGTCACCCCCGGCCAGGAAGCTGACCTGCAGGATCTGCCCGAACGCGAAGCCGTAGCCGATGAACGAGCCGAAGGTGCCGATGTAGAGGAAGGCGATCGCCCAGGACTGCGGGACCTTCAGCGCGGTCCACATATAGGAGTAGTCGGCGCGCTGATTGCGCACATTGTCCATGAACAACGCCGCACCGGTGGCGGCGATCACGATCAGGACCAGGTACACCAGGCACACCACCGAGGCGTGGCCGTAGGCATTGCCCAGCGCGGCGATGACGGCCAGGCCGATCAGCTGCACGACCGGCACCCCGAGGTTGCCGCCCCCGGCGTTGAGGCCCAGCGCCCAGCCCTTGAGCCGCTGCGGATAGAAGACGTTGATATTGGCCATCGAGGAGGCGAAATTGCCGCCGCCCAGACCCGCGAACGCGGCCACGATCAGGAAGGTGGTGAACGAGGTGCCGGGCTGGTTCACGAAATACAGCGTCAGCAGCGTCGGGATTAGCAGCGCCAGCGCGCTGAATATGGTCCAGTTGCGGCCGCCGAATTTCGCGGTGGCGACGGTGTACGGAATTCGCAGCACCCCGCCGACAAGGGTGGGCACCGCGCCGAGGATGAACTTCCCCGCCGGATCGATGCCGAATACGTCGGTCGGCATGAACAACACCATGACCGACCAGATCGACCACACCGAGAACCCGACATGCTCGGCGAAGACCGACCAGATCAGGTTCCGGCGCGCGATGTCCTTGCCCCCGGCCTCCCAGGCGGCGACGTCCTCGGCATCCCAGTGCTCGATCTCGCGGCTGCGCATGGGCCCAAGGTAGGAAACCGGTATTGCGCCGATGCTGCGCGAGATGACTACTGAATCAACGGTTGCTCACGGGTCCCCCGACAGACCCGTGAGAACGCTACGCCCAGGTCTCTTCCAGCACCCGCGGCTTGCAGGCCTGCCAGGCGCCGGTCAGCAGCACCATCACCGCGACGCACAGCAGCGCGAACGGCGCACCCCAGCCGCCGGTGGCCGAGTGCAGCACACCGAACAGCAGCGGACCGACGCAGGCGACCGCATAGCCGACACCCTGGGTGAATCCGGACAGCGCCGCCGAACCGGCCTGGGTGCGGGTGCGCAGGTTGATCAGCGTCAGCGCCATCGGGAAGGTGCTCGGTCCCAGACCCAGCAGCAACACCCACAGCAGCGGCACGCTCATCGGCGCGAACAGCAGCCCGGCGAAGGCCGCGAAGAAGCACAGCGCGCAGACCACCACGATGGGGAACGGATTGCGCACCCGCGCGGTGACCGTCGGTGCGGACAGCGCCGCGACCAGACCGATCAGCGAGAAGATGCCGACCATTGTGCCGCCGAAGGCCTCGCTGGCCCCGGCGTCGGAGAAGATCTTGGGCAGCCAGGCGAACATGGCGTAGGTGGTCAGCGAGGTCATGCCGAACATTCCGGCCATACCCCAGGCCAGCGGGGAGCGCCAGACCCGGCCCGCGGCCGCGCCCGGCTCCGGCGGCAGTGCCGTGCGGTCCTGCTGATCGCGGCCGCGTCGATCGCGCAGCACGCCCAGCCACGGCAGCACCGCCACGAAGCCGAGCACCGACCACATGCCCAGCGACACCCGCCAGCCGTGCGAGTCGGCCACCGGCACCGCGACCAGCGCGGGCACGACGGTGCCCAGCTGCACCATCACGATGTACAGCGAGCTCAGCACCCCGACCCGATCGGAGAAGTACCGCTTGACCAGCGGCGGAATCACCACGTTGCCCACGCCCATACCCGCCAGCGCGAGCGCCGAGAAGGCCAGCAGCTCCCAGGTACTGGGCACGACCGCGCGAACGGCCTGACCGAAGCCGACCATCAGCATGGCGATCAGGGCGGTGCGCTCGAGGCCGAAGCGCCGCTCGAGTACGGGGGTCAGAATGCCCGCGAAGGCGAACATGGCCGTGGGGATCATGCCGAAGACGCCGACCACCGCGGTGGAGTACCCGATGTCCTGGCCGATCCGCTCCGCCAACGGGCTGAACGCGGTCACCGCCACCCGCAAGGTGGACGCCGAGGCGATGATCGCGGCCAACACCAGAAGCCGCCCCTCGAGAAGGGAGCGGCGGCGTAGTGGTTGCTGCTGGGTCGTCTGCTCGGCGGTTACTGTCACCGAGAAATCATAGGATGATTGGATGTTATGCGGCAACAAATGTGATGCGGGGTACTCTGTTGTGCGTGCAACCCGTTCGTCGCACCAGCCTCATCGCTCAGGTCACTGAGCAACTGCGTGCCGAAATCCGTTCCGGCCGTTGGCCTGTCGGCTCCCGCATCCCCACCGAACCGGAGCTGACGGAGCTGACCGGCACCGGTCGCAATACCGTGCGCGAGGCCGTACAGGCCCTCGTGCACGCCGGAATGCTCGAACGTCGCCAGGGCTCGGGTACCTATGTGATCGCGACCTCCGATCTGGGGGGCACGCTCACCAAGTACTTCGCCGACGCCGTCACCCGCGACATTCTCGAGCTGCGCCAGGCGCTGGACACCACGGCCGCGCGGCTGGCCGCGCAACGCCGCGACGACAACGACATCGCCGATCTACGCCGCCTGCTCGAGGCGCGCATCCAGATCTGGGACGAGCTGGGGCAGGAGGCCCCGGAGGCCATCGACGCCGATGTGCAACTGCACCGCGCCATCGTGGTCGCCAGCCACAACGCGGTGTATCTGGAGTTCTACGATTCGCTACTGCCGGTCATCGAGCAGGGAATCCGTTCCAGCTCGGCGCGTTTGACCGAGGACTACCACGCCGAGCACGCCGAGCTGGTGGCGGCGGTCGTCGACGGCGATCCGGAACGGGCGGCGCGCGTGGCCAACTGCTTCTTCGGCACGCTCATCGCCGAGTATCCGGACAGGTAAACATCTCGTCACCGCGCGGCGCATGCCGCGGTGAGCCGGATTTGGCGCGATCGTCATCGAGGGTGAATCCGGCGTAACGGCGGATTCGTACGGTATGAGCCGACCGCCGGTTCCCGCGCCAGCCGATCCTGGGGCCGGGTACCACGATGAGGGGCGGTCGTCTCCACCTCGAGAGGAAGCCGATGACCTCGTTCACCTATCAGGCCCGCGGCCGCTGGCTGGACCGCTGGGAGCCCGACAACGAAACCTTCTGGGAGAACGGCGGAAAACAGACCGCCCGCAAGAATCTGATCTTCTCGGTCTTCGCCGAGAATCTGGGCTTCAGCGTCTGGGTGCTGTGGGCCAGCGTCGTCACCGCCATGGGCCCGGCGGGTTTCACCTTCCTGGAGGGTCTGGGCAAGGGAAATCCGGTGGCCGTGGGCAATTCACTGCTGCTGACCTCCACTCCCACCCTCGTCGGCGCGGCACTGCGGATTCCGTACACCTTCGCCATTCCGCGCTTCGGCGGGCGGGCGTTCACCGTGTTCAGCGCGGCCATGCTGCTGATTCCCACGCTGGGGCTGGCGTATTTCGTCAATCAGCCGGGAACCCCGTTCTGGGTCTTCATGATTCTGGCCGCGCTGGCGGGCGTCGGCGGTGGCAACTTCTCCTCCTCGATGGCCAACATCAACTTCTTCTTCCCCGAGGGCAAGAAGGGCGCGGCGCTGGGCATCAACGCCGCGGGCGGCAATCTCGGTGTGGCGCAGACACAGTTGTTCGTACCGCTGGTGATCACGCTGGGCACCCATCTGCTGGCCAAGGACGCGGCCGGTTACCGGTTCGGCATCACCCTGGCCACGCTGCTGTGGATTCCGCTGATCCTGGTGGCCATGGTCGCGGCGCTGCGGTACATGGACTCGATCACCCACGCCAAGGCCGACGGCTCGTCCTACAAACTGGCCCTGGCCAATCCGCACACCTGGGTGATGGCGGTGCTCTACATCGGCACCTTCGGCTCGTTCATCGGCTTCTCCTTCGCCTTCCCGACGCTGCTCAAGGCCAACTTTCCGGACCTGGCCAAGATCGGCTGGATGAGCACCCTGGGCAACCTGGCCTTCCTTGGGGCGCTGGTCGGCTCGCTGAGCCGGCCGTTCGGCGGGTGGATCTCCGACCGGCTCACCGGCGCGCGGATCACGCTGTACGTCTTCGGCGGCATGGCGATGGCGACCGCGCTGATCATGGCCGCGCTCTCGGCGAAGCACTTCCCGCTGTATCTGGCCTCGTTCCTACTGCTGTTCGTGCTCAGCGGCATCGGCAACGGGTCGACCTACCGGATGATCCCCTCGATCTTCGCCGCCGCGGCCAAGCGGCGGGCCAGCGAGGCCGGGCAGGACCCGGGATCGGCGCTGATCGCCGCCAAACGGCAGGCCGGTGCGGCCATCGGGGTGGTCGGTGCGGTCGGCGCCGCGGGCGGCTGGCTGCTGCAGCAGGCGCTTCGGTTGTCCAACAACCACTTCGGCGGCATGGCCCCAGCGTTCTGGGCCTATGCGGTGACCTTCGTGGTGATGGGCGGGGTCACCTGGTGGTTCTATCTGCGGTCGTCGTTCGCGGTGGAACGAGCGCCCTCGCTCGCCTACGCGAACGTATGAAAGCCGGGAGCCGATACCCGCTCCCACAATCGAAAGCCGTGCCGGGCCAACCGCTTCATCCCCGGCACGGCTTTCGGCCCTCGCGCACAGGGACTTTCAGACGATGAGGCGGACCATATCGGCCGTGCGGGCCAGGCCCGGGAATGCCTCCGGGGTGGAGCGGGGATGTAATGCGTGCACGGCGAGCCGAAACATGACCGCCCGCAACACCATCTGCGGCCATTCGGGTAGGTCGGCCCAGCGCTGTAATAAACCGTCGTCCGCACCGCCCCAGGACAGAGCGTCGACCACGATGACCCCGGCCGCCCACGGCGCGGGCCGCCAGTACGGGGTGATATCGGTCAGGCCGGGGGTCTGCGCCCCGGCGAACAGCACCGTGCCGAACAGATCGCCGTGCACCAGCTGCGGCGGGGACTGCACCGGTTTGCGCAGGGTGGCCAGCTGCGCGAGCATCTCCAGGCTGCGCTGTCCGTCGGGCGAGGTGACCGGCAGCATGCCGCCGATCTTGAGGCTGCGCAACGGAACCGGTTCCCAGGCCGCGCGATCGGCGGCCACGAAGACGTCGACGTCCACCCACGGCGCGATCGGCTGCTGCACCAGGAAGCGCGGGCGATCCAGCTTGGCGGTGGCCTGATGCAGTCGCAGCGACACCGACACCACCTCGTCGTGCCGCGGCTCGGGCGTGCCCTCGAGGTAGGTGTCCGCTCGCCAACCGGATACGACGTACCGACCGTCGGTCGCGCGCACCGGGCGCGCCAGCCGTAGCCCGTCCACCTTCAGGGTTTCGCGAACCTTGGCCGACCACGCGGCGCGCGCGTGGTCGGCCACCGGGCTGAGCACCACATCGCCGCAGCGCCAGCCGCCGTCCCAATCGCCAAGGGCGATCGGGGTTTCTTCGCGAAGTCCGAACGTGGCACGCACGTGTTCGGGCGGTTCCACAGAAGTCACGGCCGTACCGTACTCCCGGGTCTTTGCCGGGTCCCGCCGCCGCGCCGGAGCGTCAGTACACCGGCAGCGAGGGGTCGATCTGCTTGGCCCAGGCGATGATTCCGCCCTGCAGATGCGTCGCATCGGCGAAGCCGGCGCGCTTGAGCGCGGCCAGGGCCTCGGCCGAACGCACACCGGTCTTGCAGTGCAACACGATCGGGCGGTTCTGCGGCAGCTCGGCCAGCGCCTCACCGGACAGGATGCGGTCCTTGGGCACCAGCGTCGCGCCGTCGATGCGCACGATGTCCCACTCGACCGGCTCGCGGACATCGATGATCGCGACGTCCTTACCCGCGTCGAGCATGTCCTTGAGCTCGCGCGCGGTGACGGTCGAGCCCGCGGCAGCGGCCTGACCCTCCTCGGACACCACGCCGCAGAACGCGTCGTAGTCGATCAGCTCGGTGATCGGCTTGCGCTCCGGATCGCGGCGCAGCTTGATCGTCCGGTAGTTCATATCCAGTGCGTCGTAGACCATCAACCGGCCCAGCAGCGGCTCGCCGATGCCGGTGATCAGCTTGATCGCCTCGGTCACCATGATCGAACCGATGGACGCGCACAGCACGCCCAGCACGCCGCCCTCGGCGCAGGAGGGCACCATGCCCGGCGGCGGGGCCTCCGGATAGAGGTCGCGGTAGTTGATGCCGCGGCCGTCGGGGGCGTCCTCCCAGAACACCGAGACCTGGCCCTCGAAGCGGTAGATCGAGCCCCACACGTAGGGCTTACCGGCCAGCACCGCCGCGTCGTTGACCAGATAGCGGGTGGCGAAATTGTCGGTGCCGTCGACGATCAGGTCGTAGCGGGAGAACAGCTCGACCGCGTTGTCGTTGTCGAGTCGGAACTTGTGCAGCTCGACATCGATGCCGGAGTTGATCTCCAGAATCGAGTCGCGCGCCGAATCGGCCTTGGAGCGCCCGATATCGGATTCGCCGTGAATGATCTGCCGCTGCAGATTCGAGGCGTCCACCTCGTCGAATTCCACGATGCCCAGCGTGCCGACCCCGGCCGCGGCCAGATACAGCAGCGCAGGGGAGCCGAGCCCGCCCGCGCCGATCACCAGCACCTTGGCATTCTTCAACCGCTTCTGCCCGTCCACGCCCAGATCGGGAATGATCAGATGGCGGCTGTAGCGGGCGACCTCATCCCTGGTCAGCTCCGCGGCCGGCTCGACCAATGGCGGCAGGGACTTTGGTGATGACACGTCGTCAGACTCCTCGAATAGAATTCGCCGATCACGCTCACCCGTGCAACACGGCGCATCGAGCGGTTCTTCCCGACCATCCTGCCCCAGCACTACCCCGTGGGATACGGCCAGGGGTTGAAGCGGCATTTCTTGCCGTCCATCGGGACCACGCCCTGCGGGTCGAGCTTGGCGATGTCGTTGTTGCGGGTGCCGAAGGTCTGCTGCATCATCACCGGGGCCAGGCCGCCGTCGGTGCCGCAGGGCTGGTGTTCGTGATAGCCGATGGCGTGGCCGACCTCGTGGTTGATCAGATACTGCCGGTACGAGCCGATATCGCCCTCGAACGACACCGCCCCGCGCACCCAGCGCACCTCGGACAGGATCACCCGGTCCAGATCGGAGTTGTAGCAGGACGAGTCGATCGGAATCTCGAAGCCGCAGGCGGATTCGGTGGTCTTGCGCGAGGTCAGCGAGACGCGGAAGTCGGGCTCCCCGGTATCGATGCGGCGGAAGGCGAATTTGGGATCGTGGATCCAGCTCTTGGGATTGGCCAGGGTGGCATCGACCATCTTGGCGACGGCGGCGTCACCGCCCAGGGCGGTGGTGTCGATACCGTCCTCGACCTCCACGGTGTAGGTGAACACCTGCCCCTGCGTCGCGCCGACGGTGCCGCTGGTGCCCGGTACCGGATGCCAGGTGCCGGCGGCCGTCTCGGCGAACGGGCCGCCGTCGGGCAGCGTGCCCGTGGGCAGATCGGCCGCGAATTTGCCGTCCCCCTTGGGCGGTGCGCCGATGACGCCGCCCGCTTTCGCGGTGCGCTGGCTGAGCCGTCCCAGACCGGGTGCGCCGCTCCCCTCGTCTCCACCCCCCTTGACGGCGTCGACGACGACCAGCACGGTGATCACGAACAGCACCGGTAACGCATAGGCGCGCCAGCCGTAGGTGGAGACGAAGCGGCCGATCCGGCTCTGCTTGGTCGTCTCGCGATCGGGTCGCGGCCGGGCCGGGGAGTCCTCCGCGAGCGGATCCCAGCGGGCGCGCAGCGGCTGGTGCGACCGGTCGACCAGGTGGGTGAGCTGCGGCTCCTCGGCCTCCGCCGGGGAGGTGTAGAGGCCGAGTGGATCGTAGATCTCCGGCTGTGGTTTACCCTTGCGTCTCGATCCCAGGGCACTCACCCGGGCGGAGACAGCGCCCACGGGGCGACGCGAATCGCGCCCGCCGGTCGATCTGCCCCGTTGGTCGGTCACGACATTCAGCGTCTCACAACCCGCCCGGGGACACCCGGGGACGTGACCCGAGCTTCAGGGGTTGCGAGATTTCTCACCGCTGTGCGAGATTTCTCGGGGCAACCGGTTACTGACCGATTGCCAATAGTGTGTAGATATTGGTCACTCGTCCCGCTCCGCGGCGTGATCCGGAACGGACTTGGACGACCGCAATAGTGTGAGAACCGGGATCAGCACGCGGCCCCGCATGCGAGTATCGTTCGTGGGATACCCGTGCACACCCATTTTCCGAGCCGGGATTCGATTGGGAGAGCCGAAATGACAGACCTCGTGGACCGGATGACGTCGCAAAGACTGTCATCCGAGGCCATGCCGAGCAAGCGCGGAACGCGCCTGCCCCGCGACGCTCGTCGAGCGCAACTGCTCGCCGCCGCCAGCGAGGTCTTCGTGCTACGCGGGTACCACGCCGCCGGCATGGACGAGATCTCGCAGTGCGCCGGGGTTTCCAAACCCGTGCTGTATCAGCACTTCTCGAGCAAGCTCGAGCTCTATCTCGCGGTGCTGCAGAACTACATCGACGCCCTGGTGTCGAGCGTGCGCCAGGCGCTGCGCTCCACCACCGACAACCGCCAGCGCGTGCGCGCCGCGGTCGCGGCCTACTTCGACTTCGTCGATCACGAGACCCAGGGCTTCCGCCTGGTCTTCGAATCCGATCTGACCAGCGAGCCGCAGGTGCAGCGCCGGGTGGAACAGGCCACCGAGGCGTGCGTGGACGCGGTCTTCGACCTGGTCGCGCACGACTCCGGCCTGGATCCGTACCGGGCCCGCATCCTCGCCGTCGGACTGGTGGGCGCCAGCCAGATCACCGCCCGCTACTGGCTCGAGGCCGACCGCCCGATCCCCAAGGAGGAGGCCGTCGACACCACCGTGCAGCTGTGCTGGGGCGGTCTGTCCCGCGTGCCCCTGCACCCCCAGGGATAGGACGCGAAAAAGGCGGCGAGGCTCGGTGCGAGCCTCGCCGCCTTTCGCGTGCGTACCTCTAGACGGCGGCGAAGCCGACCCGGCCGCTGGTCGAGGTGCCGATCTCCACGTAGGCGACCTTGTTGGCCTGGATCAGGTACTTGCGGCCCTTCTCGTCGGTCAGCGACAGCACGCCACCGTTGCCCTGCAGCGCACCGGACACCAGCGCCTCGACCTCCTGCGGGGTCTGCGAGCTGGTGATCACGAGCTCGCGCGGGCTGTCCGAAATACCGATCTTGACCTCCACGGCCATCCTCCTAAGGTCACAATGCAGCTGTCCTGCTCAGGCTAGTGCAGGGCAGCGGCGTGAAGTGATGCGCGGTCTGCGCTTTCAGCGAAACGGTCAACCCAGTCCCAGCACGCGCATGCGCTCGGCGTGACTGGCCTGCATGCGCTCGAACAGGGCCGCGATGCCGGTGAGATCGCCGGTGGCGACGAGCACCAGTTCGGTCAGCTCGTCGCGCTGGGCCATGACGTATTGCGCCTGGGTGATCGCCTCGCCGAGCAGGCGGCGACCCCACAGCGTGAGCCGATCGCGCTCGGAGCGGTTCTCGGCGACCGCGCGGCGCACCTCCTCGATGACGAATTCGGAGTGGCTGGTCTCGGCGAGCACATCGCGCACGACCGTGGCCACCTCGGGGGCCAGCGCATCGGCGAGCACGGTGTAGAAGTCGGCGGCGATGCCGTCGCCCACGTAGAACTTCACCATCGACTCGAGCCACGTGGAGGGGTCGGTGGAGTCGTGATAGGCGTCCAGGGCCCGCACGAACGGGGCCATGGCGTCGAAGACGTCGACGCCGCGCGCCGACAGCGCCTGCTCGAGGGTGTCGAAATGCGCCATCTCCGCGGCCGCCATCTTCGCCACGGCGACCTTGCCGCGTAGCGTCGGCGAGAGCTTCGCCTCCTCGGCCAGGCGGTAGAAGGCTGAGATCTCGCCGTAGGCGAGCACGGCGAACAGATCGGTCACGCCGGGGTGATCGGCGGGGATGCGGGGATTGGGCTCGGTCGAAACACCCAGTGCGGCAGACGGGTTAACTCCCATGCCGCCCAGCCTAGTCCCGGCCGCGACGGACCCGCGCCCGGTCATGCCACATCCCGCAGAAACTTCTCCAGATAGGTCCACGTCGTGTCCCGGGCGGCCGGTCCGGCGAGGATGCCGAGGTGGCTGCCCGGCGCGGTCTCGTAGCGCACCTCGGGCGCCCCGGTGAGCGTGGTGATGCCGTGCTCGACCGCCGCGGCCGGGGTGATCACATCGTCCGGGCCGCCGACCAGCAGCACCGGCGCCATCACCTCGGCCAGCGCGATCTCGCGCTCCCCCAGCCGCACCACACCCCGGCCGATGTCGTTGGCCAGCATGAATCGGCTCCACAGCTGGTTGTACAGCCGTCCCGGATAACCGGGCAGCCGGGACTGGAAGCGATCGATGATCTCCATCCGGGCCAGCGTCTCGGCGTCGGCCAGGTTGGCGGCGATGAACAGCGGGCGGCGCAGCTCCCGCTCCCAGGAGGCGGCCCGGTAGCCCAGGCGGGTCAGCGGGGCGGGCACCCCACCGGCCGCGCGCACCAGCGTGGAGGTGGCCATGCCGCGGGTGAACCGGGCGACCGCTCGCAGCTGCGGGACACCGATCATCTTGTCGTAGTCCAGCGGCGCGCCGACCGCGGTGATCGAGCGGATCGGCAGCGCGGCATCGGCGGCCGCGGTGAGCAGCGCCAGGATTCCGCCCAGCGACCAGCCGATCAGATCCACCGGTGCGCCGTCGCGATCGGCCGAGGCCCGCCCGATGGCGTCGGGCAGGATGTCGTCGACCCAGTCCTCGAAGCCCAGGCGGCGGTCGGCGAAGGTGATCTCGCCGTAGTCGATCACGTACGGGTGCCGCCCGGATTCGAGCAGGAAGCGCGCGAGGCTCTGCTCGGGGCTCAGGTCGAAACAGAAGGCCGGGGCGGCCAGCGGGGGCACCAGCAGCACCGCGGCGTCGTCGGTCCCGCCGGTGGAGCCGTCGGGGCGCTCGAAGCGGCGCAGCTGCCGGTGCGGCTCGTCCCACAGCACGGTCGAGGGGGTCGGTGCGGGGGGTTGGATGCCCTCGCCGAAGGTCAGGGCCCATGCGTTGCGCGCGGCGGTGCTCACCGTGTCTGCCAGACTCACGGCACCGAACCTATCCTGTGACACCGTGTCTCACATATGTGGTGTTGGCCACCGTCGGGGTGATCGAGCGAGCTCGCGGAGCGGGGCCGGAAAACGACCGCCGTCGGTGAATTGCCATGTGGCGCAGCGTCCGACGGCACGCCGGCGGAGCGGAAGGAAAGAAGCGCCGAACAAGCGCCCGGGGGTACCACCGGTATTTGCGGGTGGCGGAAATCGGGCAGAAGAAGCTATCACGCTACAATCACCCTGGGCGACGAATATTCGAGCCCAGCGATAATGTGCGCGCACCATCCGCGACACCATTGCGCCGCGCCAGGTAGATGCCGACCGGGCATCCCGCAGTGGCCGAGGTGGACACACCGCCGGATATGTGGCTTTTCCACACCTCGTGCGCGCGGGATGCGATAACACGAGGAAAGGTAAGAACCTGAGCAAGATCACCATCGAACAGGAACCGGGGCTGGCCGACACCCTGTTGACCGCCGAACTGGACTCCGACCACACTGCCCCCACATTCGCCGAATTGGGAGTGCGCCCGGAAATCGTGCGCGCGCTCGGCGAGATCGGCATCGAGCGCACCTTCGCGATCCAGGAACTCACACTGCCGCTGGCGCTCGCCGGCGAGGATCTCATCGGCCAGGCCCGCACGGGCATGGGTAAGACCTTCGGTTTCGGCGTTCCGCTGCTGCATCGAATTTCCACCGCCGATTCCGGCACCACCGCCCTGGACGGCACCCCGCGCGCGCTGGTCATCGTGCCGACCCGCGAGCTGTGCGTCCAGGTCACCCAGGATCTGGAGAACGCCGGAAAGTATCTGACCAACCATCAGGGGCCGCTGCGGGTGGCCTCGATCTACGGCGGGCGCCCCTACGAATCGCAGATCGCCGCGCTGCGCTCCGGCGTCGACGTCGTCGTGGGCACGCCGGGCCGCCTGCTGGATCTGGCCGAGCAGCAGCATCTGATTCTCGGCAAGGTCGGCGTGCTGGTGCTCGACGAGGCCGACGAAATGCTCGACCTCGGCTTCCTGCCCGATATCGAGCGGATTCTGACCATGGTTCCCGCGCAGCGCCAGACGATGCTGTTCTCCGCGACCATGCCCGGCCCGATCATCACCCTGGCGCGCACGTTCCTGCACAAGCCGACCCATATCCGCGCGGAGGAGCCGCACGATTCGGCCGTGCACGACCGCACCGCGCAGTTCGTCTACCGGGCGCACGCGCTGGACAAGGGCGAGGTGATCGCGCGCATCCTGCAGGCCGAGGGCCGCGGCGCGACGATGATCTTCACCCGCACCAAGCGCACCGCGCAGAAGGTCGCCGACGAGCTGGCCGAGCGCGGCTTCGCGGTCGGGGCCGTACACGGCGATCTGGGGCAGATCGCGCGCGAGAAGGCGCTGGACAAGTTCCGCAAGGGCAAGATCGACGTGCTGGTCGCCACCGATGTCGCCGCGCGCGGCATCGATATCGACGACGTCACCCACGTCATCAACTATCAGACCCCCGAGGACGAGAAGACCTACGTGCACCGGATCGGGCGCACCGGCCGCGCCGGGCGCACCGGCGTCGCGGTCACCCTGGTCGACTGGGACGAGCTGAACCGCTGGGCGGCCATCGATTCGGCGCTGGGCCTGGGCATTCCGGAGCCGGTGGAGACCTATTCGCGCTCGCCGCACCTGTATGCCGATCTCGGTATCCCGCAGGACGTCACCGGCACGCTGTGCCGCAAGCCGGAGCGCGAGGAGGACGCGGTCGTGGTGGAGCGCGAGAAGCGCACCCCGCGCAAGCGCAACCGCAAGCGCACCGTCCGCGGCCAGGTCGTCGAGCGTGGCGACGAGGGTATCGAAAGCGATTCCGCGGCAGCGGATTCGGCTGACGAGACCACCGAAGCCGCTGCGCCGGAATCCGATTCGGATGCCGAACGCCCCGCTCGCCGTCGGCGTCGCCGCCGCCGCTCGGGTGAGACGTCCGCCGAGGCCGAGAACCCCGACGCCACAGGCGAAGCCGAGGCCGCGCCCGATGCGGACGGCGACGCCGAGCAGCCGCGTTCGGACGCCCCCGCCCGCCGCCGTCGCCGCCGTCGCAAGCCCGCCGCGGCCGAGGGCGCCGATACGCCGGTGGCCGCCGCCTCGGTCTAGGCACTAATCTCGCTGACGTGCTCGCACCCGAACGGCGAACGCGCGCCGACATCTACGCCGCCGCCGCGATCGCCGTCCTGGTGGTGATCGCGGTGGTCGTGGTCTGGTCGATCAGCGATGCGCGGGGCACGGTTTCCGAACCCGCCGCGCATCCGCCCGCCCCGGTGCGCCCGGCGGACCAGCTGCCGACCGCCCTGCGCGAACTGTGGCACGTCCCCGACGGGGCCGCCCGCCGCGCCCTGGCCGAGGGCGCCGTGGCCGTCACCGGCGACGACGGCACGGTGACCGGACGCGATCCGGTGACCGGCGAGCAGGTGTGGAAGTACCGGCGCGATATGCCGCTGTGCGGCGTGGAGAGCCAGAACGGCGCCGTCATCGCGACCTATCGCGATCAGCGCGGCTGCAGTCAGACCACACTGCTGTCGGCCGATACCGGCATGCGCCGCTCGGCGCGCAGCAGCTATATGGACCGGCAGGTCGAGCTTTCGGTGGACGGCAGCAATGCCGTCGCGCGCGGCCCGAAGCGCATGGAGGTGTGGCGCTACGACCTGGTGCGCACCCTCGAATACGGGTACGTCGACGCGCCCATGAACGTGCGGACCCAGCCGCGGCGCGGATGCGCTCTGCTCTCGGCCGCCTCCAACCCCTCGCGGGTGGCGGTGCTGGAGCGCTGCCCCGACGAGGCCGCCGACCGGCTGACCGTGATGAATCCCTCGCCCAAGGAGAACTCCATCCCGGAGGAGTACGGCTCGCACGTGCTCACCGAGCCGGGCGCGGTCTCGGACCGGGCGCGCGTGCTCGCGGTGACCGACAACCGGATCGCGCTGTACCTGCCCGGAAACGCCTCGGCCCTACCGGAACTGGCCATCTACGATCAGGCCGCCAATTTCGTCGGCGCGCATCGCCTGACCGCGCCGATGTCCGAGGCCACCACCGTCACCCGGCTCGGCACGACCTTCTTCGTCTTCACCGGCAACAGCCTGATCGCCCTGAACGCCAGCACCCTCGATCCGGTGTGGACCGCGTCGGACGCGCTCGGCGGACCGGCCATGATGGCGGGGCAGCTGCTCATGCCGGTGCCCGACGGGGTGGCGGTACTGGATCCGGCGACCGGTGCGCAGCTTGCCCGGATTCCATTGCGGCGCACGGACTACCAGCGCCAGCCGATCTCCCTGGCGGTCGTGGGCTCGACCCTGCTGGAGCTGCGCGGCGGCCAACTCTACGGGCTCGGCGGCTAGCGGTCCCGCGGGATCGCCGGACGCCGGTTGCCGGAAACCCGGACGCCGTCGGGCATGATCGAGATATGGGCGATGCGGAGTTCCGGCTGGTACTGCTCCGGCACGGTGAGACCGAGTGGTCCAAGGCGCGCAAGCACACCGGGCGCACGGATGTGCCGCTCACGTCGCTCGGCCGGGAGCAGGCCCGCGCCGCGGCGCGGGTGCTCGACCGGCTGGCGCTGCGCGATCCGCTGGTGCTGACCAGCCCCAAGCAGCGGGCCGTGCAGACCGCCGAACTCGCGGGCCTGCCCGCTCCCCGGCCCGACGCGGATCTGGTGGAGTGGGACTACGGCGACTACGAGGGCCTGACCACCCCGCAGATTCAGCAGAGCGTGCCGGGCTGGACCGTGTTCACCCATCCGACCCCGGGCGGGGAGACCGCCGAGCAGGTCGGGGCCCGCGCCGATCGGGTGCTGGCCTCGGTGCGGTCGGCCCTCGCCGAGCGCGATGTCGTGCTGGTCGGCCACGGCCACTTCTCCCGCGTCCTCATCGCCCGCTGGGCCGAATTCGACGTGCGCGAGGGCCGCCGCTTCTTCCTGTCCACCGGCGCGGTCAGCGTGCTCGGCCACGATCATCGGGCCGCCACGGTGCTCGCCCACAATCTAGTCCCCGAAACCGACGGAGCCAGTTCATGATTCACCGCGCCACCCCCGCCGATGTGCCCGCCATGGTCGGACTCGTCCACGACCTCGCCGAATACGAGAAGGCGCGCGAGGAGTGCACGCTGACCGCCGAGCAGCTGCACACCGCCCTGTTCGGCCCCGCGCCCGCCGTCTTCGCCCATGTCGCGGTGCGCGAGTCCGACGACGCGGTGCTCGGCTGCGCGATCTGGTTCCTCAACTACTCGACCTGGACCGGCACGCACGGGATCTACCTGGAGGACCTCTACGTCCGGCCCGAGGCGCGCGGCCTGGGGCTGGGCCGGGAGCTGGTGCGGGAGCTGGCCCGCGAGGCCGTGGCCCGGGGTTACCGCCGGGTGGACTGGTCGGTGCTGGACTGGAACACGCCCTCGATCGACTTCTACAAGTCCCTGGGCGCGGAGCCGCAGAGCGAGTGGACCGGATATCGCCTCTCCGGCGAGGCCCTGAATCGCCTCGGCGCGTCCTGAACCACCGTCCGGGACTTCCGATATGGACGAATGACCAAAAATCCGTCCACGGGCGAATCAGGGTCCGATAACGGGCGGCGGCCGCCCCGCACTCAGTCGACCGAGTCGTAGAGGCTGGCCATCCAACGGGTCGAGGGCGGGGAGAAGATCAGGACCAGGGTCGCCAGCGCGGCCAGCCCGACCGGGACGGCCAGCTCGGGGCGGTGCGAGCTGAACATGTACCAGGCCACGGGCAGCAGCAGGATCTGCGCGAGCACCACGATGGCCCGGCCCCAGCGCTTGCCGAGGTACAGGCCGACACCGGCGGCGAGTACCGCCCCGGCCAGGATCGCGAAATAGCCTGCGGTGCCGTAGGCCTGGGCCGCGGTCTCGCTGCCCTGCGCGCCCTGCGCCACCAGCACGATCGCGATGATCACGCCGACGAGTCCCTCGAGTGCCGCCAGCGCCCCGGCGCCGCGCACCGTCGCGGGCGTCGCCCCCGCGCTCGATCCGACCGAGTCCCGATTCACCGCACCGTCGTCCTGCTTCGCCACCCCGCCAGCCTAAGACCCGCGCCGGGCCGATCGGGAGGCCCGTCGATGTTCAGTACGCTGCTCCCGTGCGGACGCTGCTGATCGTGAATCCCAATGCCACCTCGACCACACCGGCCACTCGCGATCTGCTCGCCCACGCCCTGGAGAGCCGCACCCAGCTCATCGTCGCGCACACCCAGCACCGCGGGCACGCGGCCGAACTCGCGCAGTGGGCCGCCACCAACGAGATGGATCTGATCGTCGTGCACGGCGGCGACGGCACGGTCAACGAGACCATCAACGGCTTCCTGCCGCTGCCGCAGGTCGACGACGGGCAGGCGTGGATTCCCCGCCTCGGCGTCATTCCCGGCGGTTCGGCCAATGTGTTCGCCCGCTCGCTGGGCATCGAACCGGATCCGGTGGCCGCGACCAATCAGCTGATCGATCTGATGTCGCTGGACTCGGGCGGCCCGGCGACGGGCACCGACCGGCGCATCGGCCTGGCCATCGCCGACGATCGCTGGTTCACCTTCAGCGCGGGCGTCGGCTTGGACGCCGACGTCTGCGAGGCGATCGACCACAGCCGGGCCAACGGCCATCCGGCCACCCCGGCCCGGTATCTGCGCACCACCGTGCGGCAGTTCTTCCGCAACAAGCGGCGCGAGCCCGCGGTCACCCTGCACCTGCCCGATCACGAACCGGTCACGGATGTGCACTACGCCTTCGTGACCAACACCAGCCCCTGGACGTATCTGGACTCCCGGCCGGTGCGCACCAACCCCGGCACCCGATTCGAGACCGGACTCGGCGTGTTTGCCATGCGGACCATGCGGGTACTGCCCACACTGTGGGTCGCCCGTCAGCTTCTGTCCTCGGATGGAAACCCCAAGGCGCGCAAATTGTTTCGAACCGACGACGTACCGTCGGTTCGGATCACGGCCGATGAGCCGATCGGGCTGCAAATTGACGGCGACTTCATCGGCCGCCGCAGCGTGGTGGAATTCACGGCGGTGCCGGAGGTGCTCGAGGTGGTCGCGCCGCGACCGGATTCGAGCCGACACAACTGAGAAACATCTCGGTTGTGCTGCGAAAACCGGCGCAAGCGAGTACAAAGGACTCCGCAGGCCCCCTAGGTAGGGGTCTTACAGCGTGAGCTTCCCCACGGTGCACCACAAACCTATTGACATCTACGGTGTTCGTGAAAGCATTCACAAGCAACCGTGCGGAAACATTCGAGTCGCACAAGTGAACGGACCACAAACCCGAGGCGCCCTAGCGCGCCCAGCAAAGGAGCAGAGGAATGGACTGGCGCCACAAGGCCATCTGTCGCGACGAGGACCCCGAGCTGTTCTTCCCAGTCGGTAACAGCGGTCCCGCGCTCGCGCAGATTGCCGATGCCAAGCTGGTCTGCGCCCGCTGCCCCGTGACCGCCGAGTGCCTGTCCTGGGCCCTGAAGTCGGGACAGGACGCCGGCGTTTGGGGTGGTATGAGCGAAGACGAGCGTCGGGCGCTGAAGCGTCGCAACGCGCGCACCCGCACGCGCAGTGCCGTCTAGTACGGCACTCGGCGTTACGGCCACGCGATAGCCGCACAGCCCGGCGCGTAACGCATTTTCAGCCCGGCACCCGCGAGGTGCCGGGCTTCATTGTTTTCGGACTCGCCCGAGTTGGACTCAGCGAGAAGAACGGCGGCCCAGCGGAACCCGCAGTACCGCATCGGTTCCGACATCCGCGCCCGGATGCAATCCGATCGAACCGCCCAATTCGGCTGTGACGAGCGTTCTTACGATCTGCAGTCCCAAACGGTCCGAACCTTCCAAACTGAAACCGTCGGGCAAACCCCGGCCGTCATCGCTGATGATCACGTCGAGCCAGCGTGCCGAACGTTCGGATCGAATTGTCACAGTGCCGTTTTCGCCCGGATCGAACGCGTGCTCGATGGCGTTCTGCACCAATTCCGTGAGCACCATCACCAACGGTGTGGCGCGCTCGGCGGAGAACACTCCCAGCGAACCCGCCCGGCGCACCTTGATGCGCGCGGTGTGCACGGTCGCCACATCGGCCATGATCGGCAGCAGCCGGTCGACCACCTCGTCCAGATCGACCTCCTCGTCCACCGACATGGACAGCATCTCGTGCACCGAGGCGATCGAGGTGACCCGGCGCACCGATTCGGTGAGCGCCAGGCGCGCCTCCTCGTTCTCGGTGCGACGGGCCTGCAGGCGCAGCAGCGCGGCGACGGTCTGCAGGTTGTTCTTCACCCGGTGGTGGATCTCGCGAATGGTGGCGTCCTTGGACAGCAGCGCGCGGTCGCGCCGCTTCACCTCGGTGACGTCGCGGACCAGCACCGCGGCCCCGGCCAGCTCGCCGTGCGGACGCAGCACGATGGTGCGCAACAGTACGGTCGCGCCGCGCGCCTCGACCTCCATGCGCCGCCCGGACTTTCCGGCCAGCGCGGCCTGGATATCGCTGACCACCTCCTGCGCGTCGAACGGGTCGGTAATCAGTGAGCGGGTGGTCTGGGCCAGGTCCTGGGCTGCCAGATCGCTCTGCAGGCCCATCCGGTGATAGGCCGAGAGCGCGTTGGGGCTGGCGTAGACGACCGTGCCCTCGGTGTCGAGGCGGATGAACCCGTCCCCGGCGCGCGGGCTGGAATGCGAGCCGGTGCGATCCTCGAGCGTCGGGAAGGTGCCGTCGGCGATCATCTGACACAGATCGTCGGCGCAGGCCATGTACGCGTGTTCGAGGCTGCCGCGGACCTTGGACCGCTGTACCTCGGTATCGCGGGCCAGCACCGCGATCACGTCCTCGCCGACCCGCACCGGAATCGCCTCGCGGATGGCGTGCACGGGGGTGGGGTGATAGACGCCGGTGGATTCGACGTCGGAGTCGATCCGCACGATCTCACCGGTCAGCAGCGCCTCGAAGATCTGCGCATGCTCCTCCCGGGAGGCCAGCGAGCCGACCAGATCCTCGGGATGCACGGTCGCGGCGGTGGTCGGGCGGCACTGAGCCACACAGACCACGTCGGCCCCCTGCGATACCGGCCCAGCGCCCACCCAGAGCGACAGATCCGCGAACGACAGATCCGACAGCAGCTGCCAATCGCCCACCATGCGTTGCAGATGATCCACGGCCGCACCCGGTAGGTCGGTGTGCTCGGCCAGCAGATCGCTCAGTGTCGACATAAACCACGCTCCTCAACCCGATGGGAACATCCTCCCCTACGCATCGGTGGAGCACTTCCTCCCGGCCGGGATCAGGAGATGACGGCGATCAGATCGCCCTTCTTCAGCACATCGCCGGGCTTGACGTTGATCGAGGTGACCGTGCCGCTGGTCTCGGCGAGAACCGGAATCTCCATCTTCATCGACTCCAACAGCACCAGGGTGTCGCCCTCCTGGATCGGCGCACCCTCCTGCGCGACGATCTGGAAGACGGTCGACACCATCTCGGCGTGAACTTCCTCGGCCATGGCACCCTCTCATCGAATCGGCACTATCGTGCCCCTGCATTCGCTGCCGATACAGCCAAGCACACCGGCCCCCGCGGGGTTCGATCGACAGCGGAATACCCGCCCGTAACCGCCCGCCCGCCCAGCCCGCCATCCGGTTGCCGAGCACGGCCGTGGTGGCTGTAACCTCTCATGCCGGGAGCTAGAAGGGAGAAACCGATGGGTAAGCGCGGTCGTAAGAAGCGCAGCCGCCGCAAGAGCGCGGCCAACCACGGCAAGCGTCCCAACGCTTGAGTGGTCGGCGTCGTCGAACGCCACTGAAAAGCACTGAGCGGCACGCCATCTCCGATGGCGTGCCGCTCTGCGTTCTACGGGCTCAGACCTCTTTGGTCTCGATCGTCTCGGTGATCGTCACCGATTTGCGGATCTCCAGCGTCAACCGCTCGCGCAGACCCTCGGGGGCCCGATCGCCGCCGCACTTGCTGTGCAGCAGCCGCTTGAGCTTCTCCTCCAGGCCGTAGGCCTCGATGCACGGCGAGCAGTGATCCATATGGTGGCGCAGGCGATCGCGGGTCGCCTCGTCGCATTCCCCGTCGAGCATGAGCCAGACATCGGCGAGCACCGCCGTGCAGTCGAGTTCCATATCCTTGTCCCCGGTGCTCACTGAGTTACCTCCTGGCCCGCTCGGTTCCGATCGAATCCCCGTTCGTGCGCCACATCGGCGAGCAGACCCTTGAGCTGCTTGCGGCCGCGGTGCAGGCGAGACATGACCGTACCGATCGGGGTCCCCATGATGTCGGCGATCTCCTTGTAGGGGAAGCCCTCGACATCGGCGTAGTACACCGCCATCCGGAATTCCTCCGGCAGCGACTGCAGGGCCGCCTTGATGTCGTCGTCGGGCAACGCCTCGAGCGCCTCCATCTCCGCCGAACGCAGACCGGTCGAGCTGTGCTCGGCCGTGGAGGCCAGCTGCCAGTCGGTGATCTCGTCGGTCGGATACTGCGCGGGCTGGCGCTGCTTCTTGCGGTAGGAGTTGATGTAGGTATTGGTCAGGATCCGGTACAGCCAGGCCCGCAGATTGGTGCCCTCGCGGAAGGACCGGAAGCCCTGGAACGCCTTGGCGTAGGTCTCCTGCACCAGATCCTCGGCGTCGGCCGGGTTGCGGGTCATCCGCAGGGCCGCGCCGTAGAGCTGGTCCAGCAGCGGAAGCGCGTCACGCTCGAAGCGCGCCGCGAGTTCCGCATCGGTCGAGTTGCTGCGTGCCCCCGGTTCGTCGTCCGCGAAATCGTCATCGATGGCCGGATCATCGGGCTCGCCGATTCCGGCCAGATCGTCGTCGCTCGTCACGCCCATCCCTTCGATCGCCGTAGCTTTCGAATCTACCGCGAGCGGGCTGGGCAGCAGGAATCCGGTGACGGGGGCCACCGGGCGTTCGTCGACCAGAACGGTCACCGGCAATCTCCTTCGGGGGTCGCACGGGGGATGGGCTGCGTATGGCATGCAACATGCCGGGGCTTCGCCGTGTTCCCGCGCGCCGTGGATATTCGGTAGGGCACGGTGGGCAGCCCCGCATAATCTGGCCCGCATGGCAGGTGCATCGACCCCGGCGATCCGGGTGCTGACGCAGGCGAAGGCCGACCATCGCGTGCACTCCTACGACCACGATCCGCGCAGCGAATCCTTCGGAGCCGAGGCCGTCGCCGCCCTGGCCGCGCAGCTGGGCGTGGTGGCCGGGCAGATCTTCAAGACCCTGGTGATCGAGCTGTCCACCGGTGCCCTGGCCGTGGCCGTGCTGCCGGTGCCCACCACGTTGTCGCTCAAATCCGCCGCGGCCGCACTCGGCGCGCCCAAGGCCGCGCTGGCCGATCGGGCCCGGGCCGAGCGCAGCACGGGCTATGTCCTGGGCGGCATCTCCCCCCTGGGCCAGAAACGCCCGCTGCCCACCGTGATCGACGATTCGGCGCTGCACTGGGACCGCATGCTGTGCAGTGCGGGCCGTCGCGGCCTCGAGATCGAACTGGCCCCCGCCGACCTGATCCGGCTCACCAAGGCCGTCACCGCCCCGATCGCCCAGGGCTGAGCCCGGGCCGACCGGCCCCGATTCAGGTCACATCGAAAAGAACTTGCCGTCCTCCGGCCGATGCCCGCATACTTGCTCCATACAATTAGTTGTAAGCCACAAGCAATTGCTTCGCACAAGCAGTTTTCCGGCACCGAGGAGGCGACAGATCCATGGACAGCGACGAGGTGATCGACCAGATCGCCCAGCAGCTGATCCGGCTCGGCAAGCTCCGGGAGCGCACCCAGGCCCAGATCGCCGCCATGTCCGGCGGCGAGATCGAGGTCGCGGCCTACGGCATCATCTTCCGGCTGCTCTGCGACGGCCCGATGCGCTCCGGGGCGCTGGCCGAGGCCCTCTACTCCGACGCCTCCACGATCAGCCGCCAGGTAGCGCACCTGGTCAAACGCGGGCTGATCGAACGCCGAGCCGATCCGGCCGACGGGCGGGCCAGCGTCCTGGTCGTCACCGACGCCGGGCGGGAGGTGGCCGCGGAGATTCGCAAGCGGCGCAACGAAACCCTCGCCCGGGTCATGACCGACTGGACCGACGACGAACGCGCACTGCTCGGGAGTCTGCTGCGCCGCTTCGTCGACGACTACGAGGCCGCGCGTCCGGCCATCCTCACTCCCCCGACTTCCAGAACCGCTGCAATGGAGAACGATTCGTGACGACAACCATCGAAGAACCCAGATCGGAGGCATCCGGCTTCACCCACCGCCAGATCCTGGTGATCATGAGCGGCCTGATGCTCGGCATGCTGCTGGCCGCGCTCGACCAGACCATCGTGTCGACCGCCATCCGCACCATCGCCGACGACCTGCAGGGCTACTCGCTGCAGGCGTGGGTGACCACCGCCTATCTGATCACCGCGACCCTGGCGACCCCGCTGTACGGCAAGCTTTCGGATATGTACGGGCGCAAGCCCTTCTATCTGGCCGCCATCTCGATCTTCGTGATCGGGTCGCTGGCCTGCTCGTTCGCCGACACGATGTATCAGCTGGCCGCCTTCCGGGCGCTGCAGGGCCTGGGCGCGGGCGGGCTGATGTCGCTGGCGCTGACCATCATGGGCGATATCGTCAGCCCCCGCGAGCGCGCCCGCTACCAGGGCTATTTCCTGGCCGTCTTCGGCACCTCCAGCGTGGTCGGCCCGGTGCTGGGCGGCCTGTTCGCCGGACAGGGCGACATCCTCGGCCTCACCGGCTGGCGCTGGGTGTTCCTGGTGAACGTGCCGGTCGGCGTGCTCGCGCTGGCCGTGGTGAGCAAGGTGCTGCGCCTGCCCAAGCGCCCGCATCCGGGCGTGCGCATCGACTGGTGGGGCGTGCTCATGCTGGCGGTCGGCATCGTGCCGCTGCTGGTCGTGGCCGAACAGGGCCGCGAATGGGGCTGGGGCAGCACCGCTTCGGTGCTCTGCTACGTGATCGGCGCGCTGGGCGTGCTCGGCTTCATCGCGGTCGAGGCCAAGCTGGGCGATGTGGCGCTGATCCCGCTGCGGATGTTCAAGAACTCGACCTTCGCGCTGGGCGTGGTCATCTCGTTCGTGGTCGGCGCGGCCATGTTCGGCGGCATCAGCTTGATTCCGCAGTATCTGCAGGTGGTGCGGGGCTCGAGTCCGACCGTCGCGGGTCTGCAGATGCTGCCGATGGTCATGGGCCTGATGCTCGGCTCGATCATCGCCGGTCAGACGATCGCGCGCACCGGGCGCTATCGGGTGTTCCCGCTGATCGGCGCGGCGCTGCTGACCCTGGGCCTGTTCCTGCTGCACTTCGTGACCGCCGACAGCCGCCTGTGGCTGGTGATGATCTTCATGGCGATCACCGGCCTGGGCCTGGGCAATCTCATGCAGCCGCTGACCCTGGCGCTGCAGAACGCGTTGCCGCCCAAGGATATGGGCGTGTCCACCGCGGCCGCGACGTTCTTCCGGCAGATCGGCGGCACCCTGGGCGTGGCGGTGTTCCTGTCCATCCTGTTCGCCCAGCTGACCCCGAACATCGGCGACGAGCTGCGGGCCTCGGCCACCCAGCCCGCCTTCCAGCAGGCCGTCGCCGAGGGCGTGCACAGCACCAATCCGGCCGATGCCGCGCTGTCGAAGGGGCTTGCGGCCCACGATGTCTCGGCGGCGGGCAACGTGCTGAACGACAGTTCGGTCATCCAACAGCTGAATCCGACGCTGGCCCGGCCGTTCCAGGTGGGCTTCGCCGATTCGATGTCGACGGTGTTCCTGGCGGTGACCGGCATCGCGGCGGTGGCGCTGCTGCTGGTGCTGTTCTGGAAGGAGGTGCCGCTGCGCACCGCGGGCGGCATCCAGGCCGGGGCCGAGGCGGCGGCCGAGCGGAAGGTCGCGACGGCACAGCCGAGGTAGCCACGGCCGGCGGAGAAAAGGGGCGGTCCCGCAACGACGCGGGGCCGCCCTGTGCTCAACACGCGCGGTCACGGGCGCAAAACTCGCAAATGTCCCGAATGGAACCAGCGCGTATGCGTTACTGGTCGGGCCAGATTCGTTCGACCCGAGGATGTGATGCGACATGTCTGACCGACACCGTTTCCGCACCCTGATCGTGTCGGGCGGCGCCTTACTCGCCCTGGGTGTGGCGGGTGCGGCCCCGGGGGCCGCCACACCGGTGACCGTGACCCCGGTGGATTCCAACTACCCCATGGGCGGCGGCAGACCGGGGCAGGCGGCCCAGGACCCGGGTAAGCAGGCGGAGAAGGCCGAGAAGTTCGGCGGCAGCCTGACCACCCGACTCGTGGACCTCGGTGCGAGCGTCGTCAAATGCGGGCTCAGCGTGGCGGTGTCGACGGTGAGATGCGATATGTGACACCGGATTTCGCATCGACGGGCCGGTCAGATCAGGTGGATCTGACCGGCCTGTCCGGTATTCGCGCCGGTCGGGTCGGCCAGCAGCTCCGGGCCGTTGTTGCGCACGCTGTTCACCAGCGGCGACACCGGGCGCGCCACGATATCGGAGATCCATTCCAGCGGAGGCGTTTCCAGCAGTTCGGCCGGGGCGGGATGGGTGGGATCGAGCCAGGCGTCCCAGTGCTCGCGCGGCATCGGCAGCGGCATCCGGTCGTGAATCTTGGCCAGCTCGCCGATCGCGTCGGTGGTCAGGATGGTGCACGACAGCACCGGATCCAGCTCCGGATGGCCCGAATCGCGCCATGTCGACCACAGTCCGGCCATATACAGCCGCGAGCCGTCGGCGGGGGACATGAAATACGGTTGCTTGATCGCCTTGCCCTTGTCGGTCTGCCCCTCGACCAGCCACTCGTACCAGCCGTCCATCGGCACCAGGCAGCGACGCTTCTTCACCCCGTCCCGGAACGAGGCCGTGGTGGCGGCCTTGTCGGCGCGGGCGTTGAACAGCGGTTTCCCCTTGACCGGCACACCCGGCTCGGCCGCCTTGGTCCAGAACGGGATCAGGCCCCAGCGCATGCGCCGGATGCGCAGCCTTGGACGCTCGTCCGACTCGCTGTTGCCGTGACCCTCAGTTACGGTCAGCACATGATTGGTCGGAGCGACGTTGTAGTTCGGGGTGGTGTCCGGACCGTCGCCGGTCTCGTCGATGGCATCGAGCTCGGCGGCCAGCCGGGCCGGATTCGCCGTGGTCGCATATCTGCCGCACATGGTCCCCATGCTGCCACCGGGCACCGACAGGTAGTTGACCGAAACGACCGAAAGATGGCCGGAAATCCAACTGAAGGCAGTTGACTTCACATCTATGGTGTGAGAACTTCGAGCCGTTACCGTCTCATTAGGGGTCGTTCACAAATGTCCACCACCGAGTCCACCGCCGTCGCCGGCAAGACCACGCTGACCTCGGTCAATCCGGCCACCGGCGAGGTCATCGCCAGCCATCCGATCGCCGACGACGAGGCGGTGCGCGCGGCCGTCGCCAAGGCCCGCGACGCGGCCGCGGTCTGGGGACGACTGAGCTTCGCCGATCGCAAGCGGCACCTGCTGCGGTGGGGCAGCCGGATCGTCGCCCGCGCCGAGGAATTCTGCGAGCTCATCCACAACGAGAACGGTAAGCCGCGCGACGACGCCTTCCTGGAGCTGATGCTGGCCCTCGAGCACATCAAGTGGGCGGCCGGTAACGCCGAGAAGGTACTGAAGGCCAAGAAGGTCTCCCCCGGCGCGCTGATGGCCAACTTCTCCGCCTATATCGAGCAGCGCCCGCTGGGCGTCGTGGGGGTGATCGGCCCGTGGAACTATCCGGTCTACACGCCCAACGGCTCGATCGCCTACGCGCTGGCGGCCGGTAATGCCGTGGTGTTCAAGCCGAGCGAATACTCCACCGGCATCGGCAATTTCCTCGCCCAGCTGTTCACCGAGGCGAATCCCGAACTGCCCGAGGGCGTTTTCAGCACCGTCAACGGCTACGGCGCGACCGGCGCCGCGCTGGTGCGCTCCGGCGTGGACAAGATCGCCTTCACCGGTTCCACCGCCACCGGCAAGAAGATCATGGCCGCTGCGGCCGAGACGCTCACCCCGGTGCTGCTGGAATGCGGCGGCAAGGACGCGGTGATCGTGGCCGCCGACGCCGACGTCAAGGCCGCCGCCGACGCGGTCGCCTACGGCGCGACCATGAACAGCGGCCAGACCTGCGCGGGCGTGGAGCGCGTCTACGTCGACCGCTCGATCCGCGACGAATTCCTCGCCGAGGTCAAGCGCATCCTCGCCGACGTCCACCCCGGCTCCGACGCCAAGGCCTCCTACGGCCCGATGACCATGCCCAGCCAGATCGATATCGTTCGTCGTCACATCGAGGACGCCCTGAAGAAGGGCGGCACCGCGATCGTCGGCGGCCCCGAATCGGTGAAGGCGCCCTATATCGAGCCGGTCGTCCTGCTCGACGCCGACGAGACCTCCGACGCCGTCTGCGAGGAGACCTTCGGCCCCACGATCACCATCCGCACGGTCGACGGCATCGACGAGGCGGTCGAGCTGGCCAACAACAACAAATACGGCCTCGGCTCCACGGTCTTCTCCCGCAAACAGGGCCTGGCGATCGCCCGCCGCCTACGCGCCGGGGCCACCTCGGTGAACTCGGTCCTCGGCTTCGCCGCCATCTCCGCGCTGCCCTTCGGCGGCGTCGGTGACTCCGGCATCGGCCGCATCCACGGCGCCCCCGGCCTGCTGGAATTCTCCAGCCCGCACTCGATCGCCGTACAGCGCTTCGCCATCCCCGGCATGGCCCTGCTCAGCTACGCCCGCACCGAGCGCACCATGAACCTGCTCCGCAAGGTGGTACCGCTGATCCACGGACGGCACAAGTAGACCCCTGGTCCGACCTCCAATTCCGAGTCGACCCGCTCACAACTTCGTGACCTCTCGGCTGCCAGAAGCTGTCATAGGCGAAGATGGGTTGGTGAGTTTCTGGCCCGCGCCCCATACCGAACAGCCCGTGCACGCGACCGTGACGCTGCCCGGGTCGAAGTCCATTACCAACCGGGCGTTGATCCTGGCCGCCCTCGCCGATCGGCCCTCGACGCTGACCGGTGCGCTGCGCAGTCGCGATACGAATCTGATGATCGCGGGGCTGCGGGCGCTGGGGGCCGAAATCAGCGGGGAGGCGGACACTCTCGCGGTCACTCCGGCCGCGACGCTGGGCAGCGCCACCGTGGATTGCGGGCTGGCGGGGACGGTCATGCGGTTCCTGCCGCCCGTCGCGGCGCTGGCACACGGTGATGTGGCGTTCTTCGGCGACGAGCAGGCCCGGTTGCGGCCGCTGAACACGATTCTGGACGCGCTGCGGCGGCTGGGGGTGGACATCGAGGGCGATTCGCTGCCGTTCGTGGTGCACGGACGGGGGGCGCTGCGGGGCGGGGAGGTCGATATCGACGCCTCGGGCTCCTCGCAGTTCGTGTCCGGGCTGCTGCTGTCGGCGGCGCGGTTCGAGCGGGGCGTGACCGTGCGGCACGAGGGTGGAGCACTGCCGTCGATGCCACATATCGAGATGACCGTGCAGATGCTGGAGCAGGCGGGGGTGCGGGTCGAGGTGCCCGGGGATCCGCGGGCCGAACAGGTGTGGACGGTCGCACCGGGGCCGATTCACGCCGTCGACTGGGATATCGAACCGGATCTGTCCAATGCCACCCCGTTCCTGGCCGCGGCCGCGGTCACCGGCGGTGAGGTCGTCATTCCGCACTGGCCGCAGCTGACCACCCAGCCGGGCGACGTAATCCGGGAGATCCTGGTGCGCATGGGCGCGGAGGCCCGCCGCTTCGACGGCAAGCTGACCGTGCGCGGGCCGGAACGGCTGGCGGGCATCGATATCGACCTGCACGACGTCGGCGAGCTCACCCCGACCGTCGCGGCCCTGGCCGCGCTGGCCGACTCCCCGTCGCGGCTGCGCGGCATCGCACATCTGCGCGGGCACGAGACCGACCGGCTGGCGGCGCTGTCCACCGAGATCAACCGGCTCGGCGGCAAGGTCACCGAGACCGAGGACGGCCTGCACATCGTGCCCACCACGCTGCACGGCGGCCGGTGGCACTCCTATGCCGACCACCGCATGGCCACCGCAGGAGCCATTCTGGGCCTGCGGATTCCGGGCGTGGAGATCGAGGACATCGGGACCACGGCCAAGACCCTGCCCGATTTCGTCGCCCTCTGGGAGGCCATGCTCGCTGGCGAAGGAGCGGCGCACTGAGGCGGCGCGACTACGACGAGTCCGATGTCCGGGTGCGCCCGGGCAAGGGCTCGCGGCCCCGCACCAAGACCCGGCCGGAGCATCGGGATGCGTTGAGCGCCATGGTCACCGCCGTGGACCGGGGCCGCTGGAGCTGCGTGCTGGAGGGCGATCCGGAGCGGCCGATCGTGGCCATGCGGGCCCGCGAGCTGGGCCGCACCCCGATCGTGGTCGGCGACGAGGTGGACGTGGTGGGCGATCTGTCCGGCACGCCCGACACCCTGGCCCGCATCGTGCGGGTGGCCGAGCGGCGAACGGTGTTGCGGCGCACCGCCGATGACACCGATCCGTTCGAACGCGTCGTGGTCGCCAATGCCGAACAGCTGTTCATCGTGGTCGCCCTGGCCGACCCGCCCCCGCGCACCGGCTTCGTCGAGCGCGCCATGGCCGCCGCGTATGCCGGTGGCCTGCAACCGATTCTGTGCCTGACCAAACAGGATCTGGACCCCGCGTCCGACTTCGCCACGGAATTCCGCGATCTCGACCTCACCATCGTGCGCGGCGGCCGCGAGGATCCGCTCGACCCCATTCTCGACCTGCTCCGGGACAAACTGACCTGCCTGCTCGGCCACTCCGGCGTCGGCAAGTCGACCCTGGTGAATCGCCTTGTGCCGCAGGCCGATCGCGCGGTCGGCGAGGTCTCCGGCGTCGGCAAGGGCCGCCACACCTCCACCCAGTCGGTCGCGCTGCCGCTGCCCGGCGGCGGCTGGGTCATCGACACCCCCGGCGTGCGCTCCTTCGGTCTGGCCCACATCACCCCCGACGATGTCATCCACGCCTTCGCCGATCTCGCCGAGGCCATCGAGGACTGCCCACGCGGCTGCACCCACCTCGGCCCGCCCGCCGATCCGGAATGCGCGCTGGACCAGCTCCCCGGCAAGGAACGCCGGGTGGCCGCCATCCGCCGCCTGCTCGTGGCACTGAAGTCCAACGACCCCTGGGCCAGTGGCAACAGTGCCTGATCAGTGACCGTCGGGCTGTCTGGGCGCGAACGGCCACTCCTCGAACCAGACGCAGAGCCCGCGCGCGTCGAAGCGGATGATCCACAGATCCCGCCAGCGGCTCGGATCGTCCGCCGCGTATTCGACGAAGACCCGCACCACCGCGGTATCCCCGTCCACCGCAACGATTTCGAAGCTCATCGTGAACGGCTCGTTCGGCCCGGAGCGGCCGTCCTCCCAGAACCGCGACAGGGCCGCGAGCCCACGCACCGGCTGGGCCCACGGCGATGGCAGATAGCCGATGTCCTCGGCGAACAGGTCCCGTAGCCGCCCGGTGCCCGGTGACCGCCAGGCCTGCTCGTATCCGTGCACCCATGCCTCGACCGCAGCCCGCTCCATTCCCGCACGGTACCCGGGGCGACCGAACAGTATTGCCACAATGGTCGAACCCGGCAACAACCGGCAACACCGCAACACTTCCGCTATCCCGACCGGCGCAGCAGACTACGGGTAGCCCCGCTGCCGGACCGATGTCCTTGCCCCTCATCGACCTCTCCGGCAGCGGGTGCGCACCACCCCCGCGAGGGCATACAGTCGGACCTCGATGAGCAGCGAAGAGCGGCGCTTCGAATTCGCGCGGCAGGTGGCAGGACAGATCGAGACGATATCCGGTGGGCTGGGCCTGGCCGGGGTGGTCTACGACCCGGACGAATTCTCCCTCACGGTTGCCGAACGCGACCGAATCCTCTACCTGGACAACCTCTTTCGCGAGACGGCCGACCTGGCCGAGGAGGAGCGCGCGGCGCGGATCGCGCGTTTCGTCACCGCCCTGCTGGCATCCGGCACCGAGGAATTCGGCTGGGAACAGGTCCGAAACCGGCTGCGGCCGATCCTGCGACCGGTGTCGTATCGGCTCGCCGCGCCCGACGATGTCGAATTCCTCGCCCGCCCGGCCTTTCCGTTCCTCGACGAGTTGGTCGCCGTCGACCTGCCCGACCGCCGCTCGATCGTGACCGCGGGCGAGGCGTCGGAATGGGGTGTCCCGGCCGAGCGCGTATTCGCCACGGCGCGAGCCAATCTCGCCGCGCTCGGACCGCCGGATTCGGTCGACCCGAACACCGTCGTGCGATTCGCGGACGACGGCAACGGCTACTTCACCTCCCGGCTGCTGTCCCCGGAATGGCTGGCGGCCTTCACATTCGGCGATCGTCGGCCGGTCGCCTTCGCGCCCGACGTGGACACCCTGATCGTGGCCCCCGACGATCCCGACGTGCTCGAACCACTGTTCGCCATGGCCGAGCAGGAGTACCGGGAGGCCACGCGAGCACTGTCACCGCAGGGCTACACCCTCGATCCGGATGGGAATGTGGTGCCGTTCGACCTCGTCGGCCCACACCCCCAGCACGCCGCAGCCCGCCGCGCGGCCTGCGGCCTCGCGGTCTCGGAATACGCCGCGCAGTCCGAATGGCTGCGCGAAAGATTCGAGGAGGAGCTGCACCTCGAGCGCTACGACATCGAACCGGCCTACGTCGCGGGCGCATACCTCACCGAGGGCCCACACGGCACCGATACGGTCACCATCTGGGGTAGGGGCGTCGAATACCTCCTGCCCCGAACCGATTACATCGCCTTCTGCGACGAGGACGACCAGGGCGAGCCGTACACACTGTTCACGGTGCCATTCCCCGATGCGCTCGAGGCGCTCGGCCTCACCCCCGTCCCCGGCCTCGAACCCCCACGCTACGAGGTCCGGCACTGGCCCGACGACGCCACCCTGACCGCGCTGAGCCGCACGGCCGTCGCACTGGAATAGCCAACGCGACGAGAAACGCCCTCCCATCGCGGGGATGGGAGGGCGTTCACGGCGAAATCAGCGCCGCCGCTTGGACTTCGGAGGCTTGGCGTGCTTGCCCTCCGAGCGGGCGGCCTCGCGGCGCTCGCGGCGGGTCATGCCGTCGGAATGTTGGCCGTTGCCGTACTCCTCGGCGTCGCTGTGGCGGGCGACGCGGCCGCCCTCGTCGGGACCGGAGTAGGTCAGGCCGCCGACGTTGGGGCGGTCGCCGATGCCCTTGGCCCGCAGGGCCGCCGGGGCCGCGGGGGTCTCGTCGACGGGCGCGGCGGGTCCGCCCGCCATCGCGCCGACCGGCGAACGCAGACCCGGATCGACCGCAACCCCTTGCGGCTGCGGCTGCTGCACCTCGACCTGGAGGTTGAACAGGAAGCCGACCGACTCCTCCTTCAGGCCCTCGAGCATCGCGGCGAACATGTCGAAGCCCTCGCGCTGGTACTCCACCAGTGGATCGCGCTGCGCCATGGCGCGCAGGCCGATGCCCTCCTTGAGGTAGTCCATCTCGTAGAGGTGCTCGCGCCACTTGCGGTCCAGCACCGACAGCAGCACCTGGCGCTCCAGGTTGCGCATGCTGCCCTCACCGGCCAGATCGTCGATCTCCTTCTCGCGCCGCGCGTAGGCCGCGTGCGCATCCTCGAGCACCGCCTCGAGCAGCTCCTCGCGGGTCAGGTCGCCCACCTCGCCGGAGGCGTTCTGACCGGTCAGATCCCGGTGGTTGATGCCGATGGGGTACAGCGTCTTCAGCGCCGTCCACAGCTTGTCCAGATCCCAGTCCTCGACGTAGCCCTCGGCGGTCGCGCCGTTGACATAGGCCGTGATCACGTCGGTGATCATGTTCTGGACCTGGCCCTCCATGTCCTCACCGGCCAGGATGCGCTGGCGCTCCGCGTAGATCACGGTGCGCTGCTGGTTCATAACCTCGTCGTACTTCAGAACGTTCTTGCGGATCTCGAAGTTCTGCTGCTCGACCTGGGTCTGGGCGCTCTTGATGGCCCGAGAGACCATCTTCGCCTCGATCGGCACATCGTCGGGCAGGTTGAGCCGGGTCATGATCGACTCCAGCGCCGCGCCGTTGAACCGCCGCATGAGCTCGTCCCCCAGCGACAGGTAGAACCGCGACTCACCCGGATCGCCCTGACGACCGGAACGACCGCGCAGCTGATTGTCGATGCGGCGCGACTCGTGCCGCTCGGTGCCGAGCACGTACAGGCCGCCGACCTCGCGCACCCGCTCGCCATCCTCCTCGACCTGCTGCTTGACCCGCTCCAGGGTAGGCAGCCAGTGCGCCTGGTACTCGTCCGGCGTCTCGACCGGGTCCAGGCCCTGTCGACGCAGCAGCAGGTCGGCGATGATGTCCGGGTTGCCGCCCAGCACGATGTCGGTACCACGACCGGCCATATTCGTCGCGACGGTCACCGCGCCCGGCCGACCGGCCTCGGCGACGATCTGCGCCTCCTGCTCGTGGAACTTGGCGTTGAGCACGTTGTGCGGAATGCCGCGCTTGGTCAGCAGCTTCGACAGATATTCCGACCGCTCGACCGAGGTGGTGCCGACCAGCACCGGCTGGCCCTTCTGATGCCGCTCGGTGATGTCGTCGGCGACCGCGTTGAATTTGGCCTCTTCGGTCTTGTAGATCAGATCCGCCTGATCCTTGCGGATCATCGGCTTGTTGGTCGGAATCGGCACCACGCCCAGGCCGTAGATCGAGTGCAGCTCGGCCGCCTCGGTCTCGGCGGTACCGGTCATGCCGGAGAGCTTGTCGTAGAGGCGGAAGTAGTTCTGCAGGGTGATGGTGGCCAGCGTCTGGTTCTCCGGCTGGATCTCCACGCCCTCCTTGGCCTCGATGGCCTGGTGCATGCCCTCGTTGTAGCGGCGGCCCACCAGGATTCGGCCGGTGAACTCGTCGACGATGATGACCTCGCCGTTGCGGACGATGTAGTCCTTGTCGCGGACGTAGAGTTCCTTGGCCTTGATGGCGTTGTTCAGATAGCTGACCAGCGGCGAGTTCGCGGCCTCGTAGAGGTTGTCGATGCCCAGCTGATCCTCGACGAATTCGACGCCCGCCTCGTGCACGCCGATCGTGCGCTTCTTGATGTCGACCTCGTAGTGCAGGTCCTTCTTGAGCAGTGGTGCGATACGGGCGAATTCGGCGTACCACTTCGACGACGCGTCGGCCGGACCCGAGATGATCAGCGGGGTGCGGGCCTCGTCGATGAGGATCGAGTCGACCTCGTCGACCACGGCGAAGTTGTGCCCGCGCTGGACCAGATCCTCCAGCGAGTGGGTCATGTTGTCGCGCAGGTAGTCGAAGCCGAATTCGTTGTTGGTGCCGTAGGTGATGTCGGCGTTGTAGGCCTCGCGCCGCTCGGTCGGGCTCATACCGGACAAAATCACGCCGACCTCGAAGCCGAGGAAGCGGTGCACGCGGCCCATCCACTCGGCGTCGCGGCGGGCCAGATAGTCGTTGACGGTGACAACGTGCACGCCGTCGCCGGAGATGGCGTTGAGGTAGGCCGGGAGCACACAGGTCAGGGTCTTGCCCTCACCGGTCTTCATCTCGGCCACGTTGCCAATGTGCAGCGCGGCGCCGCCCATGATCTGCACCTTGTAGTGCTTCTGGCCGAGTACTCGCCAGGACGCCTCGCGGGCCACGGCGAACGCCTCGAGCAGCAGTTCGTCCAGCGATTCGCCGTCGGCGAAGCGGTGCCGGAACTCGTCGGTCTTGCCGCGCAGCTCGGCATCGGTGAGGTCGGCGAAATCCTGCTCCAGCTCGATGACCTCGTCGGCCAGCCGCGCGAGCCGCTTGACGACGCGACCCTCACCAAAACGTAGCAACCTCGTCAGTGTCAGCGCAGGCACGGGTCTCGTCAGTCCTCTGGTCGGTGTTGTTCGTCTCGGCACCCCACGCGGGGCTGGACCCCAGGCGGGGGCTGGCTGTGGCAGCATCGCCCATGGTAATGCGGGATCCATCCTAGGCGGCGGGCGCGCACCGCGCCCACATCATCGGGGCGCTATTCACGCCGGTCATCGCAGCCTAAGGGCTACCAGCCGCCACTCCCCTCGACGGCAGGCCGCCCGGGCGGCGATCGCGAACCGCCGTCCGCCGCGTTCGTATCCCGCCACCACCTCCGCGACGCCCGGCCCGATCGGCTCGGTCCGGACGGCGACCAGCACGGCGGGGCCCAGCCTGCGCTCGGCGGCGCCGGTGCGGATCAGGGTCGCGAGGGTGGCCGCCACGGTCGGATCCACCAGCCGGGCGAGCTGCGCGGCCGAGCGGCGGCCGTCCAGCGCCTCGAGCACCAGCCGCAGCGACCGTTCGGCGAATCGCATTGCCCCCGAACTTCTTTCGCCCGCCCTGGCGTAGGATGGGGAACGCCCGTCGTGCGGCGACCGGCGGTGCGATCCGCGCAGGCGGAGCGCAGCGGCGCGGGCGGGCAGACGATGACGGCAGGGCAGCGGCGCTCGGCCCGGCCGGTCGGCACCCTCCAGCGGCGGTTCGGTATTCGGCGCGGGTGTCAGCATTTCCCCCTCGTATCTGCTCCCCTGGACACGAATCGCACCAGCATCGCACGGAACCCGCTGCGGGTGAAGGGCTTCCACCGGTATCGCGAAAAGTGCCACACGGCCGCCGCCGAGCCGTTTGTGTGACCGCACAATGGATCGAGTACCGGAAGGAGTACGCAGCAGCGTGATCACGAGACTGACGCCGCAGGATGCGTCGTTCTACCGGCTCGAATCGAGCAGTAATCCGATGCATATCGGCTCGCTCGCGATCGTTCGCGATGGCGGAACCGACGGGAGCAGGCTCGGCTACGACCGACTGGTCGAACTGGTCGAAAGCCGGTTGCCGCTGGTGCCGCGCTATCGCCGCAAGGTGCGCGAGGTCCCGCTGGCGCTGGGTCGGCCGGTGTGGGTGGAGGACAGCGGCTTCGACATCACCTATCACGTGCGGCGCTCGGCGCTACCCGGTCCCGGATCGGAGGAGCAACTCTACGATCTGGTCGCCCGGTTGTCCTCACGCCCGCTCGACCAGACCCGGCCGCTGTGGGAGATGTATCTGATCGAGGGGCTGTCCGGCGGCCGCCGCGCGATCTTCACCAAGACCCACAGCGCGCTGGTCGACGGCGCCACCGCACTCGAGATCGGCCACGTGATCCTCGATACCAGCCCGTCGCCGCGCGAGGTCGCCGCCGACGCCTGGACCGCGCGCCGCGAGCCGGGCGAGGCGGAACTGCTGACCATGGCGGCGATGGAACTGGCGGGCCAGCCGCGCGAGGCGCTGCAGGCGTTGCGCGAGGCGGGGTCCCATTCGATCGTCGGGGTCACCGGGCGGGCCGTGGAGAAGGTGGTCTCGCTGGTGCGCACCGCGGCCATCGGCGCGCCGGACAGCCCGTTCAACACCCGCACCTCGCGCAATCGCCGCTTCGACGTGGTGCGCACCGATCTCGAGGACTATCGCAGGATCCGACGGCGGGTCGACTGCTCGATCAACGATGTGATCCTGGCGGTGGTCACCGGGGCGCTGCGCATCTTCCTGCAGTCGCGCGGCGAGCTGCTCACCCAATCGGCGGTGCTGCGCACGGTGGTGCCCATGTCGGTCTACGTGGAGGGCCCCGACGGCGATCAGCTCCGACCGGCCAGCGAGGTGTCCTCGTTCCTGGTCGATCTGCCCGTCGGCGAGCCGAATCCGGTGATGCGGCTGTCGCACATCCGCCACGCCACCGCCGCGCACGCCCGGCACCGCCGCAGCGTGCGCGCCCGCACCCTGGTACACATGGCCGGGTTCGCTCCGGCCAGCCTGCATGCGATGAGCGTGCGGGCGGCGAGTACGTTCGCAGAGCACACGTTCAATCTGGTGATCACCAACGCGCCGGGTCCGCAGCAGCCGATGTACATCGGCGGCGCGCGGATGCTGGAGATGTATCCGGTGTCGCCACTGCTGCGCAACCAGGCCTCGAGTATCGGAATCACGTCCTACGACGGAAACGTGTTCTACGGTCTCAATGCCGATCGCGATGCGATGGCCGATATCGGCGTGCTGTCCGCGGCGGTGCGCGAGTCCATGGAGGAGATGCTCGGTGCCTGCGTCCAGTGAAGGCAAGCTACGGGTCTACGTCCCGGCGACCGTCGCCATGCTGCGGGACCTGGTGAACGATCGGGAGATCCGCGCGATCAACGACACGGCGTTCGCGGTCACCCCCGCGCTACGGGAGGCCTACGCCTCCGGCGACGACGAGGAACTGGCCGAGGTGGCCATGGGCGAGGCCGCGCGCGCGGCACTGCGCCTGCTGGCCGACGAACGCGAGGCGGCCCTCGCCTCCGCCGATGCCGACGAGGACGACGACAACCCCGCCTACCACAGCCCGGTCTACCGCCGCGCCGTCATCGCCGCCGACATCGCCGACGCCGCCCTGCGCCCCGACCTGGACGACGCCGTGGTCCGCCTGTCGGCCCCGATCGCCTACCACCAGATCGCCTCGGTACACGTCGACCTGGCCGAGGCCGAACCGGCCGTGGCCAAGGCCGTCGACGTGATCGATGCCGCCGACCTGGGCGACCCCGACGCCGAATTCGTCCTGGGCGACGCCGAGGATCACCAGCTGGCCTGGTACGCCGCCCAGGAACTGCCGTTCCTCTTGGAACTGCTCTGACGTGACGTGGCTCCCATCCTGACCTAACCTACGATGCCGTAACCTTGCTGTCAGGCTGCGCCGGTCGGCGCGTGATCACAGGAAATGGGCGTCTGCACGAATGGTCTCGAAATCCGTACAGAGTATTCGGGAATGGCTGGAGGCTCCGGTCGCCGAGGCGAAGATGGCCGGGCGGACCCGCCTCAACGCGCTGCGGGGGGCCGCGGCGCGCATCACCACCCCCTTGCTGCCGGATGACTATCTGCACCTGGTCAATCCGTTGTGGTCCGCGCGTGAGCTGCGCGGGCGCATCGTGGACGTGCGCAAGGAGACCGCGGATTCGGTCACGCTGGTGATCAAGCCGGGGTGGGGGTTCGACTTCAAGTTCACCCCGGGTCAGTACATCGGCATCGGGGTGCTGGTGGACGGGCGCTGGCACTGGCGGTCGTATTCGCTGACCTGTCCGCCGGATTGGAGTGATCCGGAAAGCCGGTCCAAGCGGCTGATCTCGATCGCGGTCAAGGCCATGCCGGAGGGCTTCCTGTCCAGCCACCTGGTCAACGGCGTACCCGAGGGCACGGTCGTTCGCCTGGCCGCGCCGCAGGGCGGTTTCGTGCTGCCCGAGCCGCCGCCCGCCAAGATCCTGTTCCTGACCGCGGGCAGTGGCATCACGCCCGTGATGGGCATGCTGCGCACGCTGGATCGTCGCGCCAACCTGCCCGATGTGGTGCACGTGCATTCGGCGCGCACCTCCGACGACGTCATGTTCGCCGAGGAACTGCGCGAACTGCACGACAAGCATCCGAGCTTCATCTCGCATCTGCACCTCACCGGGGAGCGGGGCAAGTTCGCGCTGGCCGATCTGGACGAGCTGTTCCCGGATTGGCGCGAGCGCGAGACCTGGGCGTGCGGCCCGCTGGCCATGCTCGACGATATCGAAAAGCACTGGGGCGCGGCCGGACTGACCGAGCGACTGCATATCGAGCGGTTCGAGGTGGAACGCTCGGCCGTCGGCCAGGGCGGCACGGTCACCTTCGCGCGCACTGGGCGCAGCGTCGCCGTCGACGGCGCCACCAGCCTGCTGCAGGCCGGTGAGGACGCGGGCGTGCAGATGCCGTTCGGCTGCCGGATGGGTATCTGCCAGACCTGTGTGGTGACGCTGACCGAGGGGCACACCCGCGATCTGCGCAACGGGGTCGAGCGCCAGGCCGGGGAGAAGATCCAGACCTGCATCTCCGCCGCGGCCGGCGACTGCACCCTCGATGTGTGACCGGCCGCGGCGCGCGGCTGCAACACCGTTCACCGAAACCCGATACTCTCGATGGCACACCCGGTGCTCCTCGCGACCCCGTAGTCGGTGAGTGCGCACACCTGGCGATGAGCGCCGTTCGAGCGCGACGAGGCAATCGAACATCGGCATCCGACTAGCGAGGCAATCCAACACTGTGGCAATTACCGACATCAATGCGTACGCCCATCTGACCCCGGCCGACATCGAGACCCTCGGCGCGGAACTCGACGCCATCCGCCGGGATGTGGAGCAGTCACTGGGCGATCGGGACGCGAAATATATTCGTCGGACGATTCGCGCCCAGCGCATTCTCGAGGCCGCCGGGCGGGCGACGCTGTTCGCGAGCCGGAAGCGGTCGGCGTGGCTGCTCGGCACGGCCATGCTGTCGGTCGCGAAGATCATCGAGAACATGGAGCTCGGGCACAACATCAGCCACGGGCAGTGGGATTGGATGAACGACCCGGAGATCCACTCCACCACCTGGGAGTGGGATATGACCGGCACGTCCGGACAGTGGAAGCGGGCGCACAACTACTCCCACCACACCTACACCAACGTGCTCGGCAAGGACGAGGACCTGGGTTTCGGCATCCTGCGCATGACCCGCGACGAGCAGTGGAAGCCGCTGCATCTGGTCCAACCGCTGGCCAACCTCGTCCTGGCCGCCACCTTCGAATGGGGCATCGCGCTGCACGACCTGTCGGCGGAGAAGCTGCAGACGGGCGTGTCCCCGTGGCAGGTGTTCTCCGAGCCGAACAAGGCGTTCGCGCGCAAGGCCGGTCGGCAGGTCGCCAAGGATTTCGTCCTCTACCCCCTGCTCACCGGCCCGGCCTGGAAGCAGACGCTGAAGGCGAACGCCACCGCGAATCTGATCCGCAATCTGTGGGCGTATGCGGTGATCTTCTGCGGCCACTTCCCCGACGGCGCCGAGAAGTTCACCGAGGAGCATTTCGCCGACGAGACCCGCGCCGAGTGGTATCTGCGGCAGATGCTGGGCAGCGCCAATTTCCAGGCGGGCCCGGCAATGGCGTTCATGAGCGGCAACCTCTGCTACCAGATCGAACATCATCTGTTTCCCGACATTCCGAGCAATCGGTATCCGGAGATCGCCGCGCGGGTGCGCCAGCTGTGCGACAAGTACGATCTGCCGTATACGACCGGTTCGCTCGGCAAGCAATATCTGCTGGCATTCCGTACTATTCACAAGCTGGCACTGCCGGACCGGTTCCTGCGCCGGACCGCCGACGACGCGCCGGAGACCTCCTCGGAGCGGAAATTCGCCGCGCTGTCGCGGGTCTCGCTGCCGACCGCGGACCAGTGGGCCGAGAACCATTGGCCCGGAATCGATCCGCGGACCGGACATCGGCGCGGCCTGCGCTCGGCCATGGCCGAGGCCAAGGTGGCGCTGCGGGAGAAGGCACGCCAGGAGAAGCAGGCCCTGCGCGAGGCCAGGCAGGCCCTGCAGGACAAGGCCCGCGAGGAGCAGCAGCTACTGCGCCGCAAGGCCCTGCGGGAGCGGGCGATCTGGCGGATGCGGCGACGGCAGCGGCAGGCGAACTGACCCGTTGGTCACTTTCACAATGCGATCCAGATCACAACTGTGAATCAATCTGTAGTTAACCTACGGAGCCGTAACCTACGGTAGTGTAACCACCATGGCGATCTCGGATGTCAAGGAATACGCCCACCTCACTCCCGAGGACGTGGAGGCGATCGGTGCCGAGCTGGACGCGATCCGGCGTGAGATCGAGGCCTCCCGCGGCGAGCGCGACGCGCGCTACATCCGCAATGTGATCCGGCTTCAGCGCGGCCTCGAAATCGGCGGGCGCGCGGTGTTGTTCGCCAGTTTCTTCCCGCCCGCGTGGTTCGCGGGCGTGGCGCTGCTGTCCACGGCCAAGATCATCGAGAACATGGAGATCGGCCACAACGTCATGCACGGACAGTGGGACTGGATGAACGATCCGGAGATCCACTCCTCGACGTGGGAATGGGACAACGTGGGTCCCTCCGAACACTGGAAGATCACCCACAACTACCTGCACCACAAGTACACCAACGTGCTGGGCATGGACGACGACATCGGCTACGGCCTGCTGCGCGTCACCCGGGACCAGCGCTGGTCGCCGTTCTATCTCGGCCAGCCGGTCTACAACCTGCTGCTGCAGATGTTCTTCGAATACGGTGTCGCCGTTCAGCATCTGGAGCTGGGCAAGCTCGCCAAGAAGAAGTGGGCGCCGGACAGCCCCGAGCGCAAGCAGTTCGAGCAGGACCGGCGGCTGGTGCTGAAGAAGATCGGCAAGCAGACCGCCAAGGACTATCTGCTCTTCCCGCTGCTGACGGGTCCGTTCTTCCTGTCCACGCTGACGGCCAACCTGGCCGCCAACATCATTCGCAATGTGTGGACCAATGCGGTGATCTTCTGCGGTCACTTCCCCGACGGCGCGGAGAAATTCACCAAGCGCGATGTCGACAACGAGACCCAGGCCGAATGGTATCTGCGGCAGATGCTCGGCAGCGCCAACATCAGCGGCGGCCCGCTCATGCACTTCATGACCGGCAACCTGTCACATCAGATCGAGCATCACCTGTTCCCCGACCTGCCGAGCAATCGGTACGCCGCCATCGCGGTGCGGGTGCGGGAGTTGTGCGACAAGTACGACCTGCCCTACACCACGGGTTCGCTTCCGGTGCAGTACGCCAAGTCCTGGCGCACCATCATGAAGCTGTCGCTGCCCAACAAGTACCTGCGCCGCAGCACCCACGACGCCCCGGAGACCCGCTCGGAGAAGGCTTTCGGCGGTTCGGCCAGCATCGACCACACCACCGGACGCCGCCGCGGCCTGCGCACCGCCCTGAAGGAGGGCCGCCGCCGCATCGCCGCGCGCCGCCAGCCGGTCTCGGTCGGCTGATTCGCGACCGGCCGTCACCCGGGGTGGTGGCGGCCGCCGCGCCCCGGCTTGGTTGACTGTCGCCCGTGGCCGAGCTTTATGAGGTGATCCGGCGGCGGCGCGATGTCCGGGCGGAGTTCACCGGCGAACTCGTCGACGATGCGACGCTGCTGCGGATTCTGGACGCCGCGCATCGGGCTCCGAGCGTGGGGAATTCGCAGCCCTGGGATTTCGTCGTGGTGCGGGACCGGGCGACGCTGACGAGATTCGCCGCCCATGTGGCCGACAAGCGCGTCGAATTCCGCGACGCGCTGCCGCCGGATCGGGCGCGCGCATTCGAGCCGATCAAGATCGAGGGAATCGTCGAGAGCGGCACCGGAATCGTCGTCACCCACGACGACAACCGCGGCGGCCCGCAGATCCTGGGCCGGGCCACTGTTCCCGAAACCGGGCGCTATTCCACGATTCTCGCCATCCAGAACCTCTGGCTCGCCGCCACGGCCGAGGGCATCGGCGTCGGCTGGGTCAGCTTCTACGACGAACCGTTCCTCACCGCCCTGATCGACCTCCCGCCCGGGATCCGCCCCATCGCCTGGCTCTGCGTCGGCCCGGTCCACGACTTCCAGGACACCCCCGATCTGGAACGCTTCGGCTGGCGCGCCCGCCGCCCCCTCCCCGACGCCATCCACTGGGAGCGCTACCGCACGTCCTGAACCCCAGCGCCGCACCCCTTCCCGCGCCTCGCACCCCCTGCGGGCGACCACAGGGGGTGCGAGGTATCGGACGGGGTGCGGCGGTGGGTCAGACGCGTTCGAGGACTGCGGAGGCGCCGATGCCGCCCGCGGCGCAGATGCCGAGCAGGGCGGTGGATTTGTCGGAGAGGGCCAGTTCGTTGGCCATTGTGGTGACCATGCGGGCGCCGGTCGCGCCGAAGGGGTGGCCGAGGGAGACCGAGCCGCCGCGCACGTTCAGGATGGCCGGGTCGATCTCGCCGACGGCGGTGTCGCGGTCGAGGCGGGTCTTGGCCCATTCGTCGCTGGCCAGGGCGGACACCACGGACAGGGTCTGGGCGGCGAAGGCCTCGTGGATATCGACGAAATCGACGTCGGCGAGCGACATTCCGGCCTTGTCGAGGGCCCGCGGCATGGAGATCGCGGGGCCGATCAGCACCTGATCGGTGGGGTCGACGCTGACATAGGTCCAGGAGCGGAAGGCGGCCAGCGGCGCGAAGCCCAGTGCGCGAGCCTTCTCCTCGCTCATCAGCAGCACGGCCGCGGCCCCGTCGGTGAGGGGGCTGGCATTGCCCGCGGTAACGGTGCCGTCCTTCGCGAAGACCGGAGCCAGCCTGGCCAGCTTCTCGACACTGGTGTCGGCGCGCACGAGTCCGTCGCGGCGCACCGACTCCCCCTCGGGCGTCACGACTTCCAGCACCTCACGATCGAAGCGCCCGGATTCGATGGCCGCGGCGGCACGGTGATGCGAGCGCGCGGCGAACTCGTCCTGCGCCGCGCGGGTGATGCCGTGGATACCGGCCATCTTCTCCGCCGACTCGCCCATCACCTCGCCGGTGGTGCGCTCGGCGATCTTGGGTCGGCGCGGCACGATATCGGTGAACGGGGCCAGCTGCGCCACTGCCGACAGATAGTCCTTGGCCTTGGGCTTGCCCAGCGCCAGCGGCGCGGCCGCGTGCACCACCTTCTGCGGCAGCTTCACCTCGGCATTACTGGTGGAATCGCTGCCGCCCGCGATCATCACGTCGTATTCCCCGCGCTCGATGGCCGCGGCCGCCGACGTCACGGCCTGCAGGCCGGACGCGCAGGCGCGGGTGACGGTGTAGCCCTCGCAGCCGGGATCGAGCTTCAGATCCAGTGCGATCTCGCGGGCGATGTTCGGCGCCGCGCTGGGCAGGATCACCCCGCCCCACACGATGGCCTGCACCTGATCCTTGGGCAGGCCGGTCCGCTCCAGCAGACCGGCCACGGCCGCATCGGCCAGATCGATCGAATCCAGCCGCGTGTAGTCGGTGAACGCCCGTACGAACGGCGTCCGCACACCCGACACGATCACAGCACGACGTTTGGCAGCCACGACATGTCCTCTCCGAAGAACCCGAGGCCACCAACTTACTGCAAAGTAAGGAAAAAGGCGATACACATTGTCACAGACAAGTGCGAGCTACCCGGAAGGTTTGCGTGACAACCTGTTTCGCGAGAAATCGCCGAACAGTGGGCGACCGGGGCTCCGAAAAGCCCCGGTCCGGGGGCTTACGCCGCGACTACGCGAGTCGGATCAGGCCGTAGTCGAAGGCGTGGCGACGGTAGACCACCGACGGCCGGTCGGTCTCCTTGTCCTGGAACAGGAAGAAATCATGGCCGACGAGCTCCATCTGATAGAGGGCGTCGTCGACGGTCATCGGTGTGGCCGGGTGCACCTTGGTGCGCACGATATGGCCCGGGCCCGCGTAATCGTTCGGTTCGATGATCTCGTCGGGCCAGCGCTCGTGGCCGGACGTCGATTCGTCCGACGACTTGGCGAACAGCGCGTCGTCGATCAGATCGGCGGTGGCCTCGGCCACCGAGACGGGAGTCTTCTCCCCGTAGTGCACCCGCCGCCGGTCCTTCGTCCGGCGCAGCCGACTCTCGAGTCGATCGACGGCCAACTCGAGCGCGGCATAGAAGCTGTCGGCGGCGGCCTCGGATCGCGCGACCGGGCCCTTGCCCCGGACGGTGATCTCCACGCGCTGACAACTCTTGCGCTGACGGCGATTTCGTTCGTGGAACAGCTCGACGTCGAACAGGTAGATCGACGGGTCGAAGCGTTCGAGTCGCGCGAGCTTCTCGGCGACGTGAATGCGGAAATGATCGGGAACCTCGACGTTGCGTCCCTTCACCACGACGTCCGCACGAGGCGTCCTGGGCCGGTCCGCTGCAGGCTGCTCGGCTCCGTTGCGCTGCGGGATGTCGAACGAAGTGCCGTAACGGGCCGAGGGATCTGCTTCTTTCACTGAAGGTCGTGAAGTCGTCACGCGTACCTCCCGGATCTGGCCACACAACCGATTCTGTGTGGCGGGAATCTGCCGTGCCGAGCTTGGGAACGATGCTTGAAACTCGGCACGAAGTCGTCCGAGGCGCCACCTCCAAACTCTGGGGTTCGGGTGTCAGATCGCTCTACTCGCCACGCTATTACGCCAGCGATCCGTCCGCCAGTGTTCACGCAAATTTCCCCCGATCAGACGGTTGAAGTAACCACCACGGCCCGCACGGCAATCTTGGCGCGCGCCAGCACCCGCACCGACTCGCGCGCGGTGGCTCCGGTGGTCAGCACGTCGTCGACCAGCACTACCTCGGCATTCGGCGGAACCGGGGCAGTCCGCAGCGAACCGGCCGACACCACGATCCGACCGCGCAGATTGTGTGCCCGAGCACTCGGGCCCAGGCCGACCGAATCGCGCACACCGCGGCGCATGGATAGCAGCGGGGCCATTCGGCTATCGTGCAGCCAACTTCCGGCGACCCGGGCGGTACGGGCCACCGGATCGCCGCCGCGCCGCCGCGCCGCCGCCCGGCGACTCGGCGCGGGCACCAGCACCAACGCCCGCGCGGGGTCCCGCAAACGATCAAGCCCCCTCGCCAGTGCCAGCCCCAGCGGCACCGCCAGATCACGCCGCCCCTGCTCCTTCGCGGCAACCACCGCGCGCCGCACCGGACCCGCGTACCGCCCCAGCGCCCAGCACGGCACCCCCGGATCCGCCCGCGGCCACACCCGAACCGGCGCCCCCGCAAGACTTCCCGCACACCCGGCGCACCAGCCCACCCCCGGTTCCCCACAGCCCCCGCACATCTGCGGCAGTATCAACTCCAGCAGCATGGCGGGAGTATGCACCCCGGCACCGACACGATTCGCGGCCTCGGGATCGCCGGTGTCCGCACCGGACAGCGAAATATACTCCGCGACCCGGAGATACCAGCCCGGCAATGGAATCTCGTTGCGGCAGAGGCGATGGCAGCGGGCCGGGCGGCGCGGCCCGCGAGTCGGCTAGCCCGGCAGCACCGGAACGGCGTTCGGGCCGAGGTTGTAGACCTCTCGCCAGAAGCGCTCGCTGCTCGGTTCATTGGATTGCAGCTGCAGGACCGCGCGGGCGTCGGCGACGTATTGGAAGTCGGGCGAGGCACTGACGACGCGGACCGGCCAGGTCAGGTTCTGGGCGGTCAGCGGGGTGACGCCGTAGCCGTCGATCGGGACGGTGTCGACGGGCTCGACATTGCCCTCGCGGACGAAGATCACGCGATCGGCGCTGAACCAGTCCAGCGACACCACCCTGCTGGCGACGCTCACCGCGACCGGCAGCGGCGAGGCCAGCGCGAAGCGGCCGTTCGGCTGGGGCACGATCACCGCGACGTAGACCTTGCCGTTCGCGATCAACGCGGCCCGGGCGCCGCTGCGATCGACCCGCAGTTCGGTGATCGGCCCACGCGGCGCCGACTGCGTAGGATCGGCGGGAGGCGCGAACAGGGCGGAGATATCGACGTCCTGTTTCGACACAGTGCCGGTGCGGCGGTCGTTCACGACTCGGATCACCCGCTGGCCGTCGACAACGGTCCAGGCCGCGGTGCCGTCCGCGGTCCAGGAGGGACGAGTGAAGGTTTCGCCCTGTTCGACGGAGATGGTGCTCGCGCCGTCGTAGGTGCCGATCACCAGGGTGCGCGGGGGCTGCGGCGCGGGCTGCCCGCTATCGGCGACGGCGGCGACCAGTTGTCCGTCCTGGGACAGGCCGACCGATTGCAGGTTGTGCACCGAGCCGAAGTAGCCGGGCACGGGCGAGATCTCGTTCTTTCCGACGTCCACCTTGACCAGCGAGCCGTCCCGAACCGCGTGCAGGCCGACGCGATTGCGGGTGCTCCACGCCGGATTCATCGCGTTGATATCGGCCGCGGACCAGCCCGTGGCGGCGTAGCGCTCGTCGAGCGGTTTCCCGTCGGCCAGCAGCACATACGGCCCGAGGATGTCCGCGCCGGACAGGGTCAGCACCACTTGCGCGGCCAGCAGTTCCTTGCCGCGCTGATCCAGCGTCGAGGCACCGGCGAAGTCGATCTGCACCCCGCCCACGCCGACCCCGACCGCATCGGTCTGCCCATTGGCCTTGGTGACTCCGCCGTGCACGCTCACGGCACCGGACAGCATATTTCGAGTCGCCGGTAGCAGTTCCGGCTGCGGCCCCGCGGCCAGCATGGTCAACAGCCGAGTGGTGAGCTGATCCTTGCGTTCGGCGATCCAGCGAATGTCCGGAACCATCGCCGTGCCCGCGGCATTCGGGAAATACAGCACATAGCGCCGATAGGACTTCTCGAACGCGGTCTTGATCACCAGCACGCCGGCCTGCAGCTCATCGATCCGCCATTCGCCCCCGACCCGGACCATCTCCATCCGCTTCTCGACCTGCGAGGAGGTGCCGTCGACCGCGCGATAGGACCCGTCGGGTTCGAGCTCGCCGAGTTTGCGGCCCCGGATCTGATAGGTCGCGGTATCCCCGGATCGGGATTCGCGCAGGGTGTCGGCCGACTCGAGGATCGTGATGCTGGCCGCGTCGTTCCACTTCGCGGCGGCCTTCGGGGACAGATACTGGCGCGCGGCCTCGTGCCGGTTGCTCGGATCGGCGGAGGCCTGCAGGAAATCGCGCAGCAGCAGATCCGGATCGCGGCCCTGGATCGGCTGCGGGAGCGTCGAGGACGTCGGGGCGCGATCGATCGTGCCCAGGGCCTGGGGCGCGGACGAATCGGGCAGGTTGGCGCACCCGGTCAGGGTGAGCAGGCCCGCCAGCATCAGGCAGGCCGCGAGGCGTATGCGGTGACCTACGACGTTCATGACTTCGTGTCCCCGGAATCGCTGAATACGGAATCCGCTGCGGTGGAGGTGCTGTCGATACCGCGCGGCGTGCGGCGGGCGGGTGGGGCGGCGCCGTCGGGCGAATCGTCCCGCGGGACGGGAGGGTTCGCGCCGGTCGGCGGTGGCGCGGCGGCGGGATCATCGGATGCCGCCGTCGATGGGGAACCGGCCGCGGGCTGTGCGACCTCGCCCGGCTCGGTCCGGCTCACGGTCGCCGCGGCGGGGTCCGTCGGGGCGACGGGCCCGTCGCCGGATTCGGCCGCGGCCGGACCGGACGCCGGGTCCCCCTGCGGCACAGCGGCCTCCACCACCTGGACCCGGCGCTTCGGCGGCTCCAGCGACAGCGGGCTGGGTCCCATCTTGCGACCGCGGGTGAGCGGCAGCGTGAGCCGGAAGCTGGCGCCGACGCCGAGTTCGCCCCACGCCTCCAGCTTGCCCTCGTGCAGATTGGCGTCCTCCACGCTGATCGACAGGCCCAGTCCGGTGCCGCCGGAACGCCGCATCCGGGACGGGTCCGAGCGCCAGAAGCGGTTGAACACCAGCTTCTCCTCGCCCGGCCGCAGGCCCACGCCCTGATCGCGCACCACGATCGCGACCGCGTTGGCGTCGACGTCGCCGCGCATCCGCAACAACACGGGTTTGCCCTCGCTGTGGTCGATGGCATTGGCGAGCAGATTGCGCAGCACGCGTTCCACGCGGCGCGGATCGACCTCGGCGACGAGCGGCTCCTCGGGCAGATCCACCACGACCTCGACGCCGGTGTCCTTGGCCAGATGCCGCACGGTCGACAGCGCGGCCCGCGCGCACATGCGCACGTCCAGCGACTCCACCTGCAGCTCGGCCACGCCCGCGTCGTGGCGGCTGATCTCGAGCAGGTCGTTGAGCAGACTCTCGAACCGATCCAGCTCGGTCACCAGCAGTTCCGCACTGCGCGCCAGCGCCGGATCGAGTTCGTCGCTGGAGCCGTGGATGAGGTCGGCCGCCATGCGCACGGTGGTCAGCGGCGTGCGCAGCTCGTGACTGACGTCGGAGGTGAAGCGGCGCTGCAGATTTCCGAACTCCTCCAGCTGCGTGATCTGGTTGGACAGGCTTTCGGCCATCTCGTTGAACGACATGGCCAATCTCGCCATATCGTCCTCGCCGCGCACCAGCATCCGCTCCTTGAGCCGACCGTCGGCGAAGCGCTGGGCGATCCGGGCCGCCGACCGGATCGGCAGCACCACCTGGCGGGTGACCAGCGCGGTGATCGCGGCCAACAGCACCAGCAGCACGATGCCGCCGATCAGCATGGTGCCGCGCATCAGCTGCAGGCTGCGATTCTCGTTGTTGAGCGGGAAGATCAGGTAGATCTTGAGGGTGGGCACCTCGGCGCTGGGACTGCCCACGATGAGCACCGGGCCGTGATAGCCGTCCGAATCGGTGAGCGTGACGAACTGATAGCTCAGCTGGTTCTGATCCACGAAGCGGCGCAGTTCGACGGGCACGTCCTGGATCGGACCGGCCTCGATCGGCATCTCGCCCTCGCCGATCATCGACAGCGCGGCATCGTAATTACCTGCGGCGCCGCCGGATTGGGAGCTGCCCGAGGACAGCGATTGCAGCGCGTCCTGCAGCCGCACGTGCTGGGTGCTCGAATCGTGCACGCCCGTCAGCTGGCTCTCCACCGTATTGCGGGCGCGGCCCATCTCCTCCACGGCCGCGCTGATCTTCCCCTCGAGCAGTCGATCGGTGATCTGACTGGTCAGCACCACGCCGAGGATCGTGATGACGATCAGCGACAGGGTGAGGGTGGACACGACGACGCGCAACTGCAGCGAACGCCGCCAGACGTGGCCCAGTGACTCTCCGACGGATTTGAACCAGGCCACCGTCGCCGCCAGCAACCGCGCGAGGCGGTTTCTGGAGGTTTCGATCACGGCGGTCCGGCCTTGTAGCCCACACCACGAACGGTCAGCACGATCTCAGGATTCTCCGGATCCTTCTCGACCTTCGCGCGCAGCCGCTGCACGTGCACATTGACCAGGCGGGTGTCGGCGGCATGCCGGTAACCCCACACCTGCTCCAACAGCACCTCGCGGGTGAACACCTGACGCGGCTTGCGGGCCAGCGCCACCAGCAGGTCGAACTCGAGCGGAGTCAGCGAGATCTGCTGACCAGCGCGGGTCACCTTGTGCGCTGGCACATCGATGACGATGTCCGCGATGGACAGCAGCTCCGCCGGTTCCTCCTCGGTGCGACGGAGGCGGGCGCGCACCCGGGCGACGAGCTCCTTCGGCTTGAAGGGCTTGACGATGTAATCGTCGGCGCCCGACTCCAAGCCCAGCACGACGTCGACCGTATCGGTCTTCGCCGTCAGCATCACGATCGGCACACCGGAGTCCGCCCGCAACACCCGGCATACATCGATGCCGTTCATGCCCGGCAGCATCAGATCCAGCAGCACCAGATCCGGGCGCAGCTCCCGGACCGCGGTGAGCGCCTGCGTGCCGTCGCCGACCACGTGGGGATCGAAACCCTCGCCGCGCAAGACGATCGTGAGCATCTCCGCGAGCGCCATATCGTCGTCGACGACCAGAATCTTCGGCTTCATAACTACTATGGTGTCATCTCTCCGGCTCGAAACGGGCAACCACGCCAACACTGGTACATTACCGACGCACATCCAACCCTATAGGGCAACCTTTTCCGCCAGGCGCGCGGTAAGCGTTGCCGGATCGTCATGCGGCCGATGGACCCACCACGATCCGTGCCAATGCGTTTCGGCCAACACACGATAGACCGCCGCGGTGCGCTCCTGCAGCCCGTTGTCCCGTTCGTAAGCGTCCAGGCCGCGGGCGGTGTCGAGTTCACCGCGCCGACGTGCCCGTTCGGCCGCGAGTTCGGTGGGGACGTCCAACAGCACCTGCAGATCCGGCACCGGCATCTGGAATCGCCCGAATTCCAATTCCGTCACCCAGGAAGCGATTTCCCCGTCAGCGGACTGGTCGGTTCGCGCCGCGTTGTAGGCGACATTCGAGGCCACATAGCGATCCAGCAGCACAATATCGTTGTCGGCCAACAGCTTCGCCAGCTCGTCGCGCGACCCGGCCCGATCCAGTGCGAACAAAAGGGCCATCGCATTCACCGACGCGGCCAGATCGCCGTGCCTCCCGCGCAGCGCCTCGGCCGCCAGATCCGCGTGCACCGACCGTCCGTAGCGGGGAAAGGCCAGCCCCGCGACGCGCAGGCCGCGCTCGGCCAGCCCCGCGACGACGGCGTCGATCAGTGTGCGCTTACCCGCGCCGTCGAGCCCCTCAACCGCCACCAACGCACCCATGCGCACCAGGTTAGACGCTCGCCGCCGAACCGGATCGGTCACCCGCGCGACAGTATTTGTTGCCCTTCGATCGCTAGGGTGTCCGGAATGACCAGTAAACCCGAGAGGAAACGGCTGCGGTGGGCCATCTCCGCTGCGAGCTGCATGATTGCTCTAACCGCGGTAACCGCCTTCGGCGGGGGTGAGGACACCTCGAGTTCGACCACCACGAGCGGTGCGCCCGCGCTGGATTCGCAGCGCGCGATCGATCTGCAGTCCCATCGCGGCGGCCGCGGCCTGCTGACCGAGGAATCCCTGGCGGCCTACGCGCATTCGCTGGAACTCGGCGTCAGCACGCTGGAGCTGGACATCGTCCTCACCGCCGACCGGGTGCCGGTGATCTGGCACGATCCGAAAATCCAGGCGGACAAGTGCACCGATACCGCGCCCGCGTTCGCGAACGATCCGCAATTTCCCTATGTCGGCAAACTGCTCCATGAGCTCAGTTATGACCAGGTCCGCACGGTGAACTGCTCGAAGACGCTGCCGAACTTCCCGGGACAGCAGTCGGTTCCGAACAATCGAATCGCCCGCCTGCCGGAATTGTTCGATCTGGTGAAGAGTTATCCGGGCGCGTTCGAGACGATCCGCTACAACATCGAGACCAAGATCGAGGCGGAACATCCCGAGCAGACCGCCGCGCCGCAGGAATTCGTCGACGTCATTCTCGACGCGGTGAACCGGGCGGGGGCCGCCGACAAGGTGGAGATCCAGAGCTTCGACTGGTCCAGTCTGCCGCTGGTGAAGGCGAAGAATGCGGCGATCCCGACGGTGGCGCTCTACGACGAGACCACCTTCAAGGCGGGCAGCCGCTGGCTGGGCCCGGTGCGCTACGAGGACCATGTCGACGATCCGCTGGGCGCGATCGCGGCGCTCGGGGCGAACGTCTCCTCGCCGAGTTATGTGCCCGCGGAGAACAGCCCGGCCAAGTTCGGCGAGCCCGGCTTCCGCTTCACCGCCGATGCCGAATACGTGCGCAAGGCGCACGCCAAGGGACTGAAGGTGGTGCCGTGGACGCTCAACGACGAGGCGACGATCGCGGCGCAGTTGGATACGGGCGTCGACGGGATCATCACCGACTATCCGGATCGCGGACGGAAGGCGTTGGAGAGCAAGGGGTTGCCCCTGCCCGCGTCGTATCGGAAGTGACAAGGTCCTGCCGCCGCGGCCCGGGGCCGCGGCGGCAGGAAACGAGCTCGTGGCTCAGTAGCGGTAGTGCTCCGGTTTGAACGGACCCTCGACGTCCACGCCGATGTACTCGGCCTGGTCCTTGGTCAGCTTGGTCAGCGTGCCGCCGAGCGCCTCGACGTGGATCTTGGCGACCTTCTCGTCGAGCACCTTCGGCAGGCGGTAGACCTCGTTGTCGTACTCCTGCGGCTTGGTCCACAGCTCGATCTGCGCGATGACCTGGTTGGAGAAGGAGTTCGACATCACGAACGACGGGTGACCGGTGGCGTTGCCCAGGTTCAGCAGTCGACCCTCGGACAACACGATGATCGACTTACCCGACTCCTTGAACGTCCACAGGTCGACCTGCGGCTTGATGTTCAGCCGGGTCGCGCCGCAGCGCTCCAGGGCGGCCATGTCGATCTCGTTGTCGAAGTGGCCGATATTGCCCAGGATGGCCTGGTCCTTCATCGCCTTCATGTGGTCGAGGGTGATGATGTCCTTGTTACCGGTCGCGGTGATCACGATGTCGGCCTCGCCGATGGCCTGCTCGACGGTGACCACGTCGAATCCGTCCATCAGCGCCTGCAACGCGTTGATCGGATCGATCTCGGTGACCTGCACACGCGCGCCCTGCCCGGCCAGCGATTCCGCACAGCCCTTGCCGACATCGCCGTACCCGCAGATCAGCACCTTCTTGCCGCCGATCAGCACATCGGTGCCGCGGTTGATGCCGTCGATGAGCGAATGCCGGGTGCCGTATTTGTTGTCGAACTTGGACTTGGTGACCGAGTCGTTGACATTGATGGCCGGGAACGCGAGCTCCCCGGCGGCGGCGAACTGATACAGCCGCAGCACGCCGGTGGTGGTCTCCTCGGTGACGCCCTTGACCGACTCGGCGATCTTGGTCCACTTGCCCTTGTCGGCCTCGAGGCTGGCACGCAGCAGATTCAAGAACACCTTGTACTCGGCGGAGTGGTCCGCGTCCTCCGGCGGCACCACCCCCGCCTTCTCGAACTGCGCACCGCGCAGCACCAGCATGGTGGCATCGCCGCCGTCGTCGAGGATCATGTTCGCGGGCTCATCCGGCCAGGTCAGCATCTGTTCGGCGGCCCACCAGTACTCCTCGAGCGTCTCGCCCTTCCAGGCGAACACCGACACACCCTTGGGCTCCTCCACAGTGCCGTGCGGGCCGACCACGACCGCCGCGGCGGCGTGGTCCTGGGTGGAGAAGATGTTGCAGGAGGCCCAACGCACCTGCGCCCCCAGCTCGACCAGGGTCTCGATCAGCACCGCGGTCTGCACGGTCATGTGCAGCGACCCCGAAATGCGGGCCCCCTTCAGCGGTTGCACCTCCGCGTACTCGCGGCGCAACGCCATCAGACCGGGCATCTCGTGCTCGGCCAGCCGGATCTCCTTACGGCCGAACTCGGCCAGCGACAGGTCCGCCACCTTGAAATCGATCCCGTTGCGGTGGTCGGCAGTCGTCTTGCTGCTCACTGCGGTCGTCATCAGCCTCTCCTGGTCGGCGTGTACGAAGAGAGACTAATACCAATCGTGCGTACACGGTACGCAAGGGCGAAGAACTCACAGCGGAGTTGACGCTTCAGGCGGGCGCGGCCTCGCCGTAGGTCGCCAGAATCCGCTTGCGCTTGCGCGGGGCGATATTGGCCTGGCTCACATCGCCCTCGTAGTGGGCCAGCACCTTCGGGTCCATCACGGAGCGCCACAGCGGGGGTATCGCGGCCAGCAGAATCATGCTGGCATATCCGGCCGGAAGCTGGGGTGCTTCTCGCGACGAGCGCAGCGTCTGGTACCGCCGCCCCGGATTGGCGTGATGATCGCTGTGCCGCTGCAGATGGAACAGGAAGATGTTGGTGACCAGGCGATCACTGTTCCAGCTGTCGGCGGGCGAGCAGCGCGCCCAGGAACCGTTGGGCCGCTTGCGCCGCAACAACCCGTAGTGCTCGACGTAGTTCACCGTTTCCAGCAGCGCCGCCCCGATCACCGCCTGCAACAGCAGATACGGCAGGATCCGCGGTCCGAAGGCCACCAGCAACGCGGCGTAGAGCACCAGCGTCATCGACCAGGCCTGCAGAATGTGGTTGCGCGGGCTCCACCAGCGCAGTCCCTTGCGCCGCAACCGATCTCCCTCGATCCGGATCGCGGACCGGAACCCGCCCGCCACGCTGCGCGGCAGGAATTCCCACAGCGACTCCCCCAGCCGCGCACTCGCCGGATCCTCCGGCGTGGCCACCCGCGCGTGGTGCCCCTTGTTGTGCTCGACGAAGAAGTGGCCGTAACCCGACTGCGCCAGCGCGATTTTCGCCAGCCACCGCTCCATGTGCTCGACCCGGTGACCGAGCTCGTGCGCGGCGTTGATGCCGATCCCGCTGACGAATCCGAGCGTGGCCGCCAGCCCCAGCTTGTCCACGACCGCGAGCTCGTCGCCGGACCACATGTAGGCCGCGATCCACAATCCGGCCAGTTGGATCGGCAGGAACAGATATGTACACCACCGGTAATACCGGTCGTTGGAAAGGAGTTCGTAGTCCTCGTCCCGAGGGTTGGTGCCGTCCTCCCCCACCACCCAGTCCAGCACTGGGATCACGATCAACACGATGATCGGGCCGATCCACCAGAACACCGGAAACCCGGTGTGCAGCACCAGCTGGGAAGGCAGCAACGCACAACCCGGAGCTATCAACCCCAACATCCACAGATGTCGTTTGGGGTCTGGCGAACCCGAGCGTTTGCCGACCGTTTGCACGTTTGCCCCGCTAAAAAAGTACCCTTGACCTGTAGCCAGTGAATCTATACAGACGTTACGCCCGTTACATCCACTCGGATCCATCAAACGTGGCAACCGTTACGTACTTCGGGGTCCTGTTTTCAACCTGTTGCACAGGCGATTCCCGAGTCCGCATACCATAGGCGAACATTCGACGGGTTCGGGGTCCCCACCGTCGCGACGCGGGTCCCGGGCCCGCCGCGCGAATGTCGACGCTGTCCAGTTGCCGCCCAGCGTCCTCGATGGGCTGGAACAAATGTTATACAGCCCAACACGATTCGGAAAAGCCGCGTCACTTCCGCCACACATACCGCACCTGGGGACGGCCGGTGCGGCCGTAGTCGGTGCGCCGATCGACCACCCCATCGTCGGCCAGCCGCTCCAGATAACGCCACGCCGTGACGCGCGAGACGCCCACCGCACGCCCGGTTTCGGTGGCCGAGAGCCCGTCCGCGGCGGTCCGGACCGCCCGCGAGACCTCCTCGAGGGTCTGCGGCGCAATGCCCTTCGGGGCGGTGGCCTTCGGATCCGCCGTGCGCAGCGCGCCGAACGCACGGTCGATGTCGTGCTGGGTGACCGCGCTCGCACCGACCGTGAGCGCGGTCCGGAACTCCCGGTAGCGCTCGAGCTTGTCGCGAAAGGCCGCGAAGGTGAACGGCTTCAGCAGATACAACGCCACGCCGTGGGCCACCGCGGCCCGCACCATGTCCAGATCCCGGGCCGAGGTGATGGCGATGACGTCGGGCCGCGGCCGCAGCCGTGCCAGCGCCGCGGTGACCTCGAGGCCGCTCATATCGGGCAGTCCGATATCCATCAGGACCAGTTCGATCGGCGCGCCCGCCGCCGTGGCCTGCCCCGCCTCCCGCAGCGCGTCGCGGCCGGTGTGCGCGACCGCGACCGGTGTGAAGCCCTCCACCCGTTCCACATAGGACCGGTGCGCGGCGGCGATGCGCGGCTCGTCCTCCACGATCAGGACCCGGATCACGATCGGCCCCCGATCACCGGAATCCGCACGACCACCGCCGATTCCGGGGTGCGCTCGGCTTCCAGCGTGCCGCCGTAGCGGGCCACCAACCGCCGGACCAGGGCCAGGCCCAGGCCCTGGTGGTCGGTCTTGGTCGAATAGCCGCGTTCCATCGCGCGGGTGAACACCTCCTCCGACATGCCCGCGCCGCTGTCGGCGACGCGGACATACAGCTGCGCATCGTCCTGACGCACGGTCACCTCCACCCAGGCGTCCGGACGCTGGGCGACCGCGTCCAGGGCGTTGTCGACCAGATTGCCGACCAGGGTGACCATTTCGTGCGGGCTCAGCGGCGCGGCGGAGTCCAGCGCGGTCGACTCGGCCACCGACAATTCGACCCCGCGCTCGAGGGCCTGATCCACCTTGCCCAGCAGCAGCGCCGCCAGCGCGGGTTCGTGCACGGCGCCGGTGAGCCGATCGATGAGCGCCTGCGACAGCCGCAGTTCGGCGGTCGCGAACTCCACCGCCTCGCGCGGGCGGCCCAGCTCCACCATCGTGATCACCGTGTGCAGCCGGTTCGCCGATTCGTGGGCCTGCGCGCGCAGCGAATCGGCCAGGCCGCGCATGGAGTTCAATTCGCCCATCATGTCCCGCAATTCGGTGTGGTCGCGCACGGTCAGCACGGTGCCGAGCGGGCGGCCGGACCAGGTGACCACGTCCTGATTGACCACCAGCACGCGCTCGGCGGTCACATGCATCTCGTCGCGGATCACCGTCATGCCCAACCGCCGCAGCGAGACCGGCAGATCCGTGCGGCGCACCGGCCCGTCGGGCAGCTCGAGCAGCTTGCGGGCCTCGTCGTTGACCACGGCCGCCTCCTCGGCGTCCTGATCGAAGACGACCAGCCCCTCGTGCACCGAATGCAGTACGGCGTCGTGATGTTCGTAGAGGGCGCGCAGCTGGGCGGGGGCCAGGCCGTGGGTCTGGCGCAGCAGCCTGCGGCGCAGGGCCAGGGAGCTCAACGTCGCCAGCACCAGGCCGACCCCGGCCGCGCCCAATATGAAGGGCAGTTGCTCGGCCACCTGATCGCCGATGGCCGCGCGGGTGACCCCCACCGAGACCAGCGCGATCACGCCGCCGCCGATCTCGTCGCGCACCGGGGTGACCACCCGGATGGACGGTCCCAGGGTGCCGGTGAAGGTCTCGGTGAACGTCTCCCCGCGCAGGGCGCGATAGATGTTGCCGCTGAAGGGCTTTCCGATCCGGTCCGGCTGGGTGTGGGTGTAGCGGGTGCGGTCCGGGGCCATGACCACGATGAAGTCCACCCGGGTCTGCTTGCGAATGCGTTCGGTCACCGGCTGCAGCAGCGCGGTCGGATTCGGTTCGTGCACGGCCGCGATGGTGGCGGGCGACTGCGCGACCGCGATGGCGATGCCGGTGACCAGTTGCCGGGTTGCCTCGTCCTGTTCGCGCCGCACTTCCCAGACGGCCAGGGTCGCACCGATGGCGATCACCGCGACCAGCACCAGTAGTTGCACGAGGAAGACCTGCCCGGCCAGGGTGAGGCCCTGTCGCCGTCGGAACCGCACGTGTCCTCCCGGTGAACGAAATGTACGAAATAGTGACCGCCGTCACCGTAGTCGTCATGATTTCTCACGAACGCGTGGCCCAGCTCACGCAGGCAGTACCCGGAGGCAGTAAACACGATGACCGACAGCACCGCACCGGCGCGCAAACGCGACCGCACCCATTGGCTCTACCTCGCCGTACTCGTGGCGGTGGTGGCCGGTGTGGTCGTGGGCCTGGTGGCGCCGGGCTTCGGCAAGTCGGTGGGCGAACTGGGCACCATGTTCGTCAATCTGATCAAGATGATGATCGCCCCGGTCATCTTCTGCACCATCGTGCTCGGCATCGGATCGGTGCGGGCGGCCTCGCGGGTCGGCAAGGTCGGCGGGCTGGCCATCGGCTACTTCCTGCTCATGTCGACCTTCGCGCTCGGCATCGGCCTGGTGGTCGGCAATCTGCTGCAGCCCGGTGCCGGGTTGGACATCGCCGCTCATGCGGGGGATGTCGCCACCTATACCAAGCAGGCCGAGAAGGCCGGCGGCACCTGGCAATTCCTGCAGGGCATCATTCCGACCTCGCTGCTGTCGTCGCTGACGGCGGGCAGCGTGCTGCAGGCGCTGTTCGTGGCGCTGCTGGTCGGATTCGCGTTGCAGGCCATGGGCCGGACGGGCGAACCGATCCTGCGCGGTATCGAGCTGGTGCAGAAGCTGGTCTTCCGGATCCTGGTCATGATCCTGTGGCTGGCTCCGATCGGCGCGTTCGGCGCGATCGCCAATGTGGTGGCGCGCACCGGATGGGATGCGGTGACTCAGCTCGCACTGCTGATGACCGCGTTCTACCTGACCTGTTTGGTGTTCGTGTTCGGTGTGCTGGGCGTGCTGATGAGGGTCGCGTCCGGTGTGTCGATCTTCAAACTGGTTCGGTATCTGGCCCGCGAGTACCTGCTCATCGTCTCCACCTCGTCGTCGGAATCGGCGCTGCCGCGGCTGATCGCGAAGATGGAGCATATGGGCGTGGAGCGGACCACGGTCGGCATCGTGGTGCCGACGGGGTACTCGTTCAACCTGGACGGCACCGCGATCTACCTGACGATGGCCTCGCTTTTCATAGCCGATGCGATGGGCAAGCCGATGTCTGTGGGGGAGCAGCTCGGCCTGCTGGCCTTCATGATCGTGGCCTCCAAGGGCGCGGCCGGCGTGACAGGCGCGGGCCTGGCCACGCTGGCCGGCGGCCTGCAGAGTCACCGGCCGGATCTGCTCAACGGCGTCGGCCTGATCGTCGGCATCGACCGGTTCATGTCCGAGGCCCGCGCGCTCACCAACTTCTCCGGCAATGCCGTCGCCACCGTGCTGATCGGCACCTGGACCAAGACCATCGACCCGGACCGGGTGCGCTCGGTCCTCGCCCGCCGGCTGCCCTTCGACGAAGCCACCATGGTCGACGATCACCCGTCGACCGCCCCGCCCGACGCCCCACCGGCCAAGGGTAATGAGAAAGACCTGGTCCCGGCCTAGTACCCGCCTTGTTCCCAGGGCCGTGACCAGCCGCGCCGGTGCGCCCCCGCTCAATACCCCCGAGCGGGCCGCGCACCGGCGCCTTCCATTTTTTGGCGGCGGCTCCGCCGCCGCTAGTTTGTGGCGCCCTGAGACACAAACCTTTCAGGTGGGCGTTGTCGCAAACAGAACGGCCTCTACAGCAGAACTTCCGCGTTCTCCGGCAGGGCGTCCACTGGCCACCAGCGCAGATCCGTCGATTCCGAACTACGCACCGGCACCGCGCCTTTCGGGGCGCGGACCTTGAACAGCAGGTCCAGGTGGCGGGTCGGCAGGCCGAGCGAGCAGGTGATCGGATGGGCCTGGGCGCCGTGGAGTTCGGAGTCGATCTCCAGGCCCGCGATGCCCGACTCCTCGGTGGCCTCGCGCAGCGCCGCGTCGACCACCGTCTCGTCGGATTCCTCGCAGTGCCCGCCCAATTGGATCCACCGGCCGACGCGCGGGTGCAGGGTCAGCAGGATCTCGCGTTCGTCGTGGGAGAACACGAGCGCGGAGGCGGTGATATGTCCGGGGGCGTTCTCGCGCAGACAGCCGCGCGGCGACGCGTCGAGGAAGGCCAGCACGGCCTGTCGCAGCGACTGTTCCGGAGCCGGTGCGGGAGACCACTTCTCGAGCAGTTCCCGCGCCGACACGTGCAATGATTCCGCGCTCATCGATTCCTTCCGGTTACAGCTCGAGCAGCGCGTCGCCCGGGGCACGCGGCTCGCGCGGGGCCAATTCCTCGACAGGGTAGCCGACGGCGATGGCCCCCAACGGATTCCAGTCCGCGGCCAGCTCCAGCACCGCGCGGGTGGTCTCCGGGGCGAAGATCGTCGATCCGATCCAGCAGCTGCCCACCCCGCGCGTGGCCAGGGCGACCAGCAATCCCTGCACGGCCGCGCCGACCGCCACGGTGAACATGGTCGTCTCCGCCGCCGTCCGGCGCTCGTCCGGATAGTCGTGCGCCCCGTCGGGCACGCAGAACGGAATGATCACCTCCGGCGCGTCGAACAGGATGCGGCCCCGGCCGACTCGCCGCTCGACCCGATCGGCGGGCAGGCCGTCGGCGGTCAGATCGGCGCGCCACCGATCGGCCATGGTCTCGAGGAGGCGCTGGCGCAGCGTCCGATCGCGCACCCAGACGAAGCGCACGGGCCGGGTGTGGTGCGGCGCGGGGGCGGTCAGCGCCTCGGCCACCGCCGCCCGGATCAGCTCGGGTTCCACCGGGGTATCGGCGAATTGGCGCACCGAGCGGCGCAGCAGCAGCGCCTCGCGGCGACCGCGCGCCAGGGCCTCGGCCGTGCCGAGCCAGAACAGATCGTCCTCGCCGCGGCGCAGCAGATCCGCCGCGCGCGAGCCGTCGTCGTAGGGGGTCAGTCCGCGCACCACCGCGACCGGTACGCCGCCCAGTTTGCCCTTGACCAGATCGGCCGCGGCCGCGAGCTCGTCGGCGATCGCCACCTGGGTGACGTGTAACTCGTTGCCCTGCCCGTCGATCGCGCCCGCGTAGTCGTGGACGACGCGCAGCCCGGCCGAGCCGATCGCGGCATCGATCTGCCCGACCCGCCACGCGCGGCCCATGGTGTCGGTGATGACGACCGCGACATCCACGCCGAGCCGGTCGGCCAGCGCGCTGCGCAACGCCTTGGCGCTGGCGTCGGGATCGGCGGGCAGCAGGACCAGCTCGCCCTGCTCCACATTGGAGCCGTCCACCCCGGAGGCCGCCTGCACGATGCCGATGCGGTTCTCGGTGATGAGGGTGCGGCCCTTCTGTGCCAACACCCGCACCGCCTCGGCGCGCACGAGTTCCCGGCGCAGCGCGTCGCGCTCGTCCGGATCGGCGGGCGCGGCGACGATGCGACCCTCGGCCTTGGCGACAATCTTGCTGGTGACCACCAGAATGTCGCCGTCGGCGAGCCAGGGCGCCTGGGCCGCAACGTGTTCGGCCAGATCGTCGCCGGGGCGGAATTCCGGCAGCCCCGGCACCGGGATGATGCGCAGTTCCCCGCCGGGCGCGTGATCGGTGACGCTCACGGCTTCACCCCCGCCAGATCCAGTGCCTCGCGGACCATTTCGGCGGTGGCGGCCGGATCGGTCATGAGCAGCGGCACGCTGCGCACCTCCACGCCCGGCACCTCGGCGGTATCGGTGGAGTGCACGAGCCAGCCGTCCAGGATGCCGGTCTGCGAGCGCGCCCCGAGGTGCCGCCCGATGGCCTCGGCCGTGGTCTCGACGCCGATCACCGACAGACATTCGTCGGCCATGCCGCGCAACGGCTTTCCGCCGATCACCGGGGACAGCCCGACCACCCGGGCCTTCGTGGTGCGCAGCGCCCCGCGAATTCCGGGCACCGCGAGGATGGCGCCGATGCTCACGACCGGGTTGGATGGAGCCAGCAGCACCGCGTCGGCGGATTCTATGATTTCTGTCACACCTGGGGCGGGCTTGGCCTGTTCCGCCCCGATTGTGACGAATCCATGGGTCTCGACGTCCGCGCGATAGCGTACCCACCACTCCTGAAAATGAATCGCGCGGCGTTCGCCAGGGTTCTCCGGGTCGGAGATGACGACATGTGTTTCACATCTGTCGTCGGTTGCCGGAACGAGTTTCACCCCCGGCTGCCACCGGTTGCACAACGCCTCGGTGACCGCCGAGAGCGGGTAGCCCGCGCGCAACATTTCGCTGCGGACGAGATGGGTGGCGATATCGCGATCGCCGAGTCCGAACCAATCCGGCTGCGCCCGGTAATTCGCCAGCTCCTCCTTGGCGTGCCAGGTTTCCCCGCGCCGCCCCCAGCCGCGCTCCGGATCAATGCCTCCGCCAAGGGTATACATGCAGGTGTCCAGGTCGGGGCAGATGCGCAGCCCGTGCATCCAGACGTCGTCGCCGACGTTGACGATGGCCGAAACCTCCGCCTGCGGCAGCAGTTCCCGCACGCCCTGCAGGAAGCGTGCGCCGCCGACTCCACCGACCAACACGGCAATGCGCGGCCCGGCGCCGGGCGCGATCTCCGCTCGTTCTCCACTCACATCCGCACAGCCTATGCGCTGGCGCCGAGGTCATGCTTCGGACCATAATTGCTGATCATTTGCTACTTCCGGTTACCGAAGCGCGTCGAAGTGGGCGGCGGATAGTAACGGAATTGTGTCGGCAGCTTGACCATCGCTGCGTCCGGCGTGTCTAATCACAGGCATGTCATTCCGGGCCCGCGCGAGAGTGCATGGCGCAGGCCAGAATTCGAACAGGCGTTCGCATCGGGGTGGCAAGCTCGGGGATGTCCGCGGGACTACGTCGCGGTGTTGGGCCGTCGGTGGGCAGATGAGGTCCGACGGATAAATCATTCTGCGCTAACACACAGTGAGGAGGCGGAGCGATGGCCGAGGAGCTGGCCCCGTCGAGCATTCCGGGCGGTGTATCGCAAACCGATTCCACAGCAGGCGCAGCACCTGGCGTCTGCGCAGACCACAGCCCGATCGAGGAACAGGAGGGGGGCGACACGGTGACACCACCGCAGGGAGGACAGTGGGCACGGGCGCAGCGCAAGCCGGAACCACCACGGCTGAGCCTGATCGTCACCGACTTCGATGCGATGTTCGACACCATCGAAGAGCAATGGCAGGAACGAGCCCTGTGCGCTCAGACGGATCCGGAGGCGTTCTTCCCCGAGAAGGGCGGCTCCACTCGCGAGGCGAAGCGGATCTGCATGGGCTGCGAGGTTCGCGACGAATGTCTGGAATACGCACTGGCGCACGACGAACGCTTCGGCATCTGGGGCGGACTATCCGAACGGGAGCGCCGTCGCCTGAAGCGAGGCATCAGCTAGCCGGGAGCCCGGGGATCTTCCCCAGGCTCCCGCGGTTTTTCCCGGCTGGTTCGCCGATCATTCCTCGACGGGATCGATGACGTCCGGATCCACCCCCAGATAGGTGGCGATCTGCTGGACGAGCACCTCGCGCAGCAGGTCGACCAGATCGTCGGGGTCGCCGTTCGCACGCCACTCCAGCGGCTTGCGGAACAGCACGACGCGGGCCCGGGTCGCCGCCCCGTGCCGGTCCACACCGGCCGGGATCAAACGGGACAGCGGCACCGGGCCGTCGGCGACGACCTCGTCCGGCCAGGTCACCGAATCCGGGTGCAGCGGACGGATTTTCGGCACGTCGTCGACGGCGATATCCAGTTTGGTGAGCCGGTCGTGCCAGCGGCTGTCCAGGGGCGCGAACGCCTCCAGCACCAGCCGGTCGAACTGCTGGCCCCGGGTGCGCCACGCGGGCACGGTCGGAGGCAGCATGGGTCCGCGCACCCCACGCCCACGACGTAGCACCGACCGCGCGGTCGGCGGTCGCTTCCGTGAACGGGTCATGGCAATAACCTAAACCCCCCGCCCGCCCCGCGTTCGCCGCCACCCGCAACGGTTTCCGGGCAGTGATCAGCATCCCATCCTGCGTGTCTCGCGGCGCGCGGGCGTGAGGGGGGTTACTCTCCTCGGTGTGATTCCCATGCGTCGTTGCTGCCGTCCAGGCTGCAAGAACCCGGCCGTCGCGACGCTCACCTATGTGTACTCCGATTCGACGGCCGTCGTCGGCCCGCTGGCCACCGTCGCCGAACCGCACTCCTGGGACCTCTGCGAGACCCACGCCTCCCGGATCACCGCCCCGAAGGGCTGGGACATGGTCCGCCACGAGGGCGGCTTCTCCTCCAGCACCCCCGACGACGACGATCTGACCGCACTGGCCGAGGCCGTCCGCGAGGCCGGAATGCGCCGTCGCACACCGGAACCCGAGCACCGCGGCTACTCCGACACCCCCGCCGCCCCCGCGCGGCCGACCCGCACCGGGCGCACCGGCCGCCGCGGCCATCTGCGCGTCCTGCCCGACCCACCCAGCTGAGCGGCGGGCGGATTAGGGGTGGGACCTCGCCTGCGCCGGGCGCGCGCCTACTAGGGTGTTCAGCATGACAGTCGCGCGATCTGCCGAGTCGGTACATGCAGTTGTCAAGGCGTACGACGTTCGCGGTGTCGTCGGGGAGCAGATCGACGCGGATTTCGTTCGGGACGTGGGCGCTTCGTTCGCGCGGCTGATGCGGGACGAGGGCGCCGCACAGGTCGTCATCGGTCACGACATGCGCGATTCGTCCCCCGGTTTGGCGAACGCCTTCGCCGACGGCGTCCTGGACCAGGGTCTGGACGTGGTGCACATCGGGCTCGCCTCGACCGACGAGCTGTACTTCACCTCCGGTCACCTGGCCTGCCCGGGCGCGATGTTCACCGCCAGCCACAACCCCGCCCGCTACAACGGCATCAAGCTGTGCCGGGCCAATGCGCTGCCGGTCGGACAGGACACCGGCCTGGCCACCATCACCGCGGAGCTGATCGGCGGCGTGCCCGCCTTCGACGGTCCGCGCGGCAGCGCGAGCGAGCGGAACCTGCTCGACGCCTACGCCGAATTCCTGCGCGGGCTGGTCGATCTGAGCTCCATTCGGTCGCTGAAGGTCGCCGTCGACGCGGGCAACGGCATGGGCGGCTACACCGTGCCCGCGGTATTCGGCCCGGTGCCGCAGCTGACCGTCGCGCCGCTGTACTTCGAGCTGGACGGCTCGTTCCCCAATCACGAGGCCAATCCGCTGGATCCGAAGAATCTGGTGGACCTGCAGAAGTTCGTGCGCGAAACCGGCGCCGACATCGGCCTGGCCTTCGACGGCGACGCCGACCGCTGCTTCGTGATCGACGAGCGGGGTGAGCCCGTCACGCCGTCGGCCATCACCGCACTTGTCGCCGAGCGGGAGCTGGCCAAGGAGCCGGGTGCGACGATCATCCACAATCTGATCACCTCGCGGGCGGTGCCGGAGCTGGTGAGCGAGCTGGGCGGCACGCCGGTGCGCACCCGCGTCGGACATTCGTTCATCAAGCAGCAGATGGCCGCGACGGGCGCCATCTTCGGCGGCGAGCATTCCGCGCACTACTACTTCCGCGACTTCTGGGGCGCCGACTCCGGCATGCTGGCCGCGCTGCACGTGCTGGCCGCGTTGGGCGAGAAGGACCGCCCGATGTCCGAACTGGCCGCCTCGTATGCAACATATGCCGCCTCCGGGGAGATCAATTCCACAGTGGCGGACGCGAAGGAGCGGACGATGGCGGTACTCGCGGCGTTCGAGGGCCGGGCCAAGTCGGTGGATCGGCTGGACGGGTTGACCGTGCAACTGCCCGACGACGCCTGGTTCAACCTGCGCGCCTCGAATACCGAACCGCTGCTGCGGCTCAACGTCGAGGCGCGATCGCCGGAGGATGTAGACGCACTCGTAACCGAGATCCTGAGCATCGTCCGCGGCTGACTGGAATAGTGGAATCACAGAGCTCGGATTCGCCCGGCCTGGTGACCCGATTGAGGGGAGGTGGCAACGCCCGATGATCGCAGGGACACCGGTACTCGACCTCGATGACGTCGCCTCGCTGGAGGCCGCCGATTCCGGAGGGACATTGCGCTCGGCCGCCTCGGGTGGCGCGCAGGTGCGCGCGACCGCCGCGGCCATCGGTGAGGACGCGCTGGCCCGACTGGCCGATTTACGTCCTCGCAGCCTGGTGCTGGTCTCGGGATCCGGGCGCGCGGCCCGCGCCGCCGCGCTGCTGACGGCCGCGCTGGGCGATCGCGCCGGACTGCCGATCGTGCCGGTCACCGAGATCCCGCAGTGGGTCGGCCCGCTGGACGTGGTGCTCGTCGCGGGCGACGACGCGGGCGATCCACGCCTGATCGGCGCGGTGGACCGGGCGTTGCGCCGCGGCGCCGAGGTGGTCGTCGCCGCACCCGACGAGGGTCCGCTGCGGGCGGCCGCGGCCGGCCGGGCGGCGATCCTGCCGCCGCGGGTACGGGTGCTCGAGCACAATCGGCTGCTGCGCTATCTGGCCGTCGGTATCGCCGTGCTGCGGGCCATCGATCCGGCCAAGACCGCAGCGCAGGTACCCGACCTGGACGCGCTCGCCGACGCCCTCGACGCCGAGGCGCTGCGCGACGGGCCGCAGAACGAGGTCTTCCACAATCCGGCCAAGACCCTGGCCGCGCGCATGCAGGAGCGCCGCATCGTGCTGGCCGGGGACTCCCCCGCCGCGACCGAGGTGGCCGCGCACACCGCCGAGGTGCTGCTGCAGGCGGCCGGGCAGATCGCCGCCGCCACCGGTCTGGCCGACGCCGTGGCCGCGCACGCGCGGATGAGCGAGGCCGCGGGCGTGGCCGCGCCCGGCTACGATCCGCTGTTCCACGACGAGCAGCTCGACGGACCGGCTCCGGTCGACCGGGTACGGGTGTTCGTGGTCAGCGCCGATCCGGATCAGGTGGCCGCGCATCGGCGGCTGGCCGTCTTCAGCGGTAGCGCCGGACTGGTCGACGCCGACCTGGTGAATATCGACGCCGAGCTGATGAACGGCGAGGCCGCCGTGCCGCAGGCCGCCGAAGCCCTGCTGGCCGAGCCGGATTCCCCGCCGCAGCCGCCGCCCGCCCGCGGCCAGCTCGAGCAGTTGGCCGTGCTGATCCTGCGGCTGGAGATGGCCACGGCCTATCTGCGCCTGCTCGGCAGCCGCCCAACCGCGGCCGATCGTTCCACCCAATACGACGGGGGATCGTTCTAGTGCACGAACTGGTAGGTGCGTTGCGTTCCTATGCCTGGGGTTCGCGCACCGCGCTGGCCCAGCTGTGCGGCCGCCCGGTTCCCTCCGCGCATCCGGAGGCCGAGCTGTGGTTCGGCGCCCATCCCGCCGATCCCGCGCGGATCCGCCTCGACGGGCGCAGCGCCTCGCTGCTCGAGGTGGTGGCCGCCGATCCGAAGCGCGAACTCGGCTCGGTCGCGCCGGCTTTCGGCGGACGACTGCCGTTCCTGCTCAAGATCCTCGCGGCCGAGGAGCCGCTGTCGCTGCAGGCCCATCCCAGCGCCGAGCAGGCCCGCGCCGGTTACGAGCGGGAGAATCACGCGCGGGTGCCGCTGGACTCACCGCTGCGCAACTATCGCGATGAGAACCACAAGCCCGAACTGGTGGTGGCGCTGGAGCGCTTCGAGGCGCTGGCCGGATTCCGCGATCCGAAGCGAACGGTCAAGCTGCTGCACGCGCTGTCGGTGCCGGAGCTGGCCCCCTACGCCGAACTGCTCGGCGCGCAGCCGGATTCGGACGGTCTGCGCACGCTGTTCACCACCTGGATCACGCTGCCCCAGGCCATGCTGGCCATGTTGCTGCCCAAGGTGCTCGACGGCTGCGTGCGCTACCTCAAGCAGTCCGACGACGAATCGCCGGTGACCGCGAAGGAATTCGTGGCCGAGGCGCGGACCACGCTGGAACTGGCCGAGGCCTATCCGGGCGATGCCGGAGTGCTGGCGGCGCTGCTGCTGAATCGGATCACCCTCGAACCCGGGCAGGGACTGTTCCTGGCCGCGGGCAATCTGCACGCCTATTTGCGCGGTATGGGTGTGGAGATCATGGCCAACTCCGACAACGTGCTGCGCGGCGGGCTGACGCCCAAACATGTGGACGTGCCGGAGTTGTTGCGGGTGCTGGACTTCGAGCCGCTGGAGCTGCCGATCGTGGAGCCGCAGGCGCGCGACGATGGGGAGTTCGTCTACCGCACGCCCGCGACGGAATTCGAGCTGCGCCGGTTCGAGCTGAGCGCCGACGCCGAGCCGACCCGGATTCTCGACGGCGGACCGGGCATCATCCTGTGCACGGCGGGAACCGCGCGGTTACGGCAGGGGGCCGATGAGCTGGGGATCACGCCGGGCAGTGCGGCGTGGATCTCGGCCGCCGACGGCCCCGTGCGGGCGCGGGCGACGGGCGAGGCGGCCCAGTTGTTCTGCGCCTGTGTGAGCGGTCGTTGACAACGGCTGTAGATTTACCGGCGAATCGGCACGGCCGCGAGTGACGGGCCGCGAAAGCGAAAGGACCAGGGCTGCATCATGTCTGCCGGTGGTGGTAAGAAGGCGATTCTCGCGGCACTGACCGCGAATATGGGCATCGCGATCGCGAAGTTCATCGGCGCGGCCATCACCGGTTCGGCGTCCATGCTGGCCGAGGGCGTGCACTCGGTGGCCGACACCGGCAACCAGGGGCTGCTGCTGCTCGGGCAGAAGCGGGCCGAGCGGGAGGCCGACGAGAAGCATCCGTTCGGTTACGGGCGCAATCGGTACTTCTATTCGTTCGTGGTGGCGCTGGTGCTGTTCAGCCTCGGCGCGCTGTTCTCGGTCTACGAGGGCGTACACAAGGTTCAGCACCCCGAAGACCTGACCTCGCCGATGGTGGCGATCGTCATCCTGGTGATCGCCATCGGACTGGAGACCTTCAGCTTCATCACCGCCATCCGCGAGTCGAATCCGCTGCGCGGCAACGCCAGCTGGTGGCGGTTCATCCGCACCTCCCGCAGTCCCGAACTCCCCGTGGTGCTGCTCGAGGACGCCGGGGCCCTGCTCGGCCTGATCTTCGCGCTCACGGCGGTCCTGCTCACCATGCTCACCGGCGATCCGATCTGGGACGGCATCGGCACCCTGTGCATCGGGGCCCTGCTGGGCACCATCGCCATCGTGCTGATCATCGAGATGAAGAGCCTGCTCATCGGTGAGGGCGCCACCCCAGATCAGGATCGCGCGATCCGCGAAAACCTCGTCGACGGCACCCGCATCGACCGCATAATCCACCTGCGCACCGAATACCTCGGCCCCGAGGAACTCCTCATCGCCGCCAAGGTGGCCATCGTCCCCGGCCTCGACATCTCCGATATCGCCGCCGCCATCGACGACGCCGAATCCCGAGTCCGCACAGCCGTCCCCGCCGCCAAGCTCATGTACATCGAACCGGACCTCTACCGGGTCGAGTCGATGATGTAGTCCCGGCCCAATCCGAGCAGAATCTTGTCGGCGGTCAACAGGCGTAACCGCTCGCAGTAGGCCTGGGCGGTGATCAGGCGATCGAACGGGTCGTGCCGCGACAGCTCCGGGAATTCGCTCAGCGCCTCGGCGTGATATCCGGTCACGTCGAGGACGCTCAGGCCCTGGTCGACAAGCAGATCGGTGAGCTCGGGCGGCACCGTCAGTTTGCCCAACATTGACTTGATCGTCAGTTCCCAGATCGTCGCCGCCGAGACATAGACCTCGGTCGCGGATTCGATCCGCCGTCGCGTGTCGACGCCCAGGCGTGGGTTGTCGTCGAGCAGCCAGACGGCGGTTTGGCTGTCAAGCAGAAGCATCGGCGTCCCCGTAGAACATCCCCTGGATGTCCGGGTCGACGTCGAAAACGCTGTCGTCGTAGTGCAATCGGCCCTTCAGGCCGCCGAAGGTGACCGGCGTGCCGCGATGCGGCACCAGATCCGCGATGGGCTTTCCGGCCTTGGAAATCACGATGCGCTCCCCCTTCGCCACTCGCTCCAACAGCCGTGACAGATGCGTCTTGGCTTCGTGGATGTTGACTGAGGTCATAACCTATCCTATCCGACTGGACTAAGTCTAGTCCGGTCCGGTCACCGCTTCGAACTCAGCAGGGTGAGCGGGTCCGTGTCGACGTGGAAGACGTCGCGCAGGGCGTGATGGGCGGCGTGCAGGCCGGACATGCCGTGGACGCCGGGGCCGGGCGGGGTGGAGGAGGAGCAGAGGTAGACGCCGGGGAGCGGGGTGGCGTAGGGGTTCCAGCGGAGGGCGGGGCGGAAGGGGACCTGGAGGGTGGTCATCGCGCCCGCGGCGATATCGCCGCCGATGTAGTTGGGGTTGTAGGCGGGTAGGTCGGCGGCGGTGTAGACGTGCTTGGCGAGAATGAGGTCGCGGAAGCCGGGGGCGAAGCGCTCGATCTGAGCGATGACGGCGGCGCTGACGTCGCGGGTGGAGCCGTGCGGGACGTGGGCGTAGGTATAGAGGGTGTGCTTACCGGCGGGGGCGCGGGAGTCGTCGAGGGTGCTGGGCTGGATGACCAGGACGTAGGGGCGCTGCGCATGTTCGCCCGCGGCGACGGCCTTTTCGGCGGCGACCGTCTCGGCGCGGGTACCGACCACATGCAGGGTGCCCGCGCGATCACAGCCCTCCGCCAGCCACGGCACCGGGCCCGACAGCGCGAAATCGACCTTGCAGGCCGCGCTGCCGTAGCGGAAACGTTCCAGTCGGCGGGTGTAGCGGGCGGGCAGGCGGTCACCGGCGACGCGGAGCAGTTCGGCCGGTGCGGTATCGAGCAGAATCGTTCGGGTGCCGGTGAATTCGTCGAGCGACTCGACGCGATGGCCGGTGACGACCCGACCCCCGTGCGCCACGAGATCCGCGGTGAGCGCGTCGACGATGGCCTGGCTGCCACCGCGCGGCACCGGCCACCCGTCGACATGGGCGAGGGTGCCCAGCATCAGCGCCACCCCGGCCGCCGCGAAGGCCCGCGGCGGCAGGATGGCGTGCGCGCTCACCCCGGTGAACAGGGCGGCCGCCGTGTCCTCACGAAAGCGCAAGTCCCACAGCGGTGATGCCTGCTCGAGCAGCCGCCGCCCCAACCGCACGCCGACGCCCACGTTCAGCGGTGGATGCCGCAGATCCGACATGGTCAGCTCGACCACGCCCGCCCAGTGCCGCACCAGCGGCCCGAACAGCCGCCGCCACGCCGCGCCGTCGCGACCGAGCCCGGCGACCGTGCGATCCAGATCCCGCCACGCCAGTCCGGCCACTCCCCCGTCCAGCGGATGGGCATAGGACACCTCGGGCGTACACAGCTCCACCCCGTGCGCGGCCAGATCGAAGGCGCGGAAGAACGGCGAGGCCGCCGCCATCGGATGCGCTCCGGCGCAGATGTCGTGGTGGTAGCCCGGCAGCGTCAGCTCGGCGGTCCGGCAGCCGCCGCCCACCGTGTCACCGGCCTCGTACACCTCGACGCTCAGACCGGCCCTGGCCAGGATCACCCCCGCGGCAAGCCCGTTCGGCCCGGCTCCGACAATCACCGCATCCGCCATGATCACCACTGTAGGCGCGTGCGCGTCCGGCGTCGGTGGTGTCGGCACGACCCGCGACCGGAGTGCCGACCCCACCACCGCGACGTGACGCACAACCGGACGGGTGGAATTTCGGCAAACCGACCATGGCGCGCCCCGCGGCCAACCGTCATCCTTCTTGTGATCGACATCACAATGGCGCGAGTCTTCGTGCCCTCCAAGGAGTTTGGCCATGACCACTCGCCGCTATGTCGAACTGTGCAGCGCCGCAATATTTCTCGCGGCTCCCTGGGCCGCGCCCGCCGCGGCCGACACCGGATCGGCACAATCCCCGGGCACCGTCACCGTCACCACGACCGCCGACGGGGCCGCGGTGAACCCGTTCGACGGCCGCTGCCGCACGCGCACCGGGGAATGCACGCTGCGGGCGGCCGTGCAGGTCGCCGACGCCCGCCCCGGCACCACGATCGTGCTGCCGCCCGGTCACTATCGGCTGACGATCCCGCCGAACCTGCTGAACGTCAACGGCCCCTTCATCGATCCGACCACCGGCGATCTCGACATCACCGCCGACACCACGATCGTGGGCGCGGGCCAGGAGCGGACGATCATCGACGGCAACCATCTGGACCGGGTCATGCTCACCACCGCCACGGTCTCGCTGTCGGACCTGACCATCACCGGCGGCAATACCACCCAGCGCGAGATCCCGCTCTACGACACCGGCGGCGGCGGAATCGCCAACTCGGGCAATCTGTCGCTGGAGCGGGTCACCGTCACCGGCAATGCGGCCGACTACGGCGGCGGCATCTTCAACATTCCGGTCGCCGACATGAGGGTGACCGACAGCATCATCACCGGCAATGCCGCGGGCGAGGCGGGCGGGGTGCGCTGCGACGACACCTGCACCTTCACCCGCACGACCATCAGCGACAACCGGGTGACCAATCCGAACCGCTGGTATCGCCCGGGCGGATTCGCCGGGCGCGGCGGCGGACTCGACATCCGTGGCCTCGGCGCGGTGGTGCTCATCGACTCGGTCGTGGTGCGCAACAGCGCCACCGACGGAGGCGGCGGGATCAATATCGCCCCGGCCTATCTGGACACCCTGCCGTATCAATTCACCGATGCGGTGAATCCCGGTATGGGACGGCTGATCCTGAGCGGCAGCACGATCGCCCACAACACCTCCGGCCTCGGCGAGCAGAACTGCAAGAAGGTATTCGCCGAGATCACCTCCACCGGAGGCAACACCAGCAACGACACCTCCTGCGATCTCACCGCGGCGGGCGACCGGATCGGCCCATGAGCCGATTCGCGACGGAAAGGATTGCCCCATGGGCTCGTTCAACGTGAACGACTGGATGACCACGCTCGGCCACGCGTTCACCTGGCTGATGTCGATGGCCGTCTCCGGCGCCTCCAGCGGTTCGGCGGGTTAACCGCGGGTCCACTGCGCGACGAGGATGTCCAGGCGCTGGCGGCGAGAGTCCGGGCGCAGGCGGCCGTCGTGGTCGAGGGTGGCCAGGCCGTGCAGTGAGCTCCAGGCGACCTCGGTGAAGGTCTCGACATCGCGGTCGCCCGCGAAAGGCGCGAATACCGCCGCCAGTTCGTCGAACGCGTCCTTCAGCACCGGCGGCGCGTCCGGCCCGAACTTCAGATCCACCTTCTGCACGAACATGGCGTCGTAGAGCGCTCAGCTACCTGATCGCCCCCGAATTCATCGCCCCCGGCTTCGGCCTGCCGGAATGGCCCCAAGGCCAGGCCACCGCCTTCATGAACCTCGAGGGCGTCCGCGACACCGCCTTCGGAGTCCTGATACTCGCTCTCCTCCTCACCCACCAACGCCGGGCCCTGGCCATCGGAATGCTGGCCACCAGCCTCGTCCCGCTCGGCGACATGCTCACCGTCCTGCGCTACGACGGCTCCCCCGCGGCGGCTTTCGGCATCCACGGCCTCACCGCCGCCCTGGTCATCGCGACCGGCCTCCTGCTCCTGCGCGAGCACGCAGCCGCCCACACGCCGATGATCGCCGCCACGGCCTGAGGCCCGGGCCGAGAAACAACTTGCCGCCCACATTCCCGCGGGCGGCGAACTGCCCCTTCCATGTACCAGCTCGCTCGGACTCGACCGGTATGGCACCGGACACCGACAGCTACAGGGCGCGAGGACCAACTACACGTCGGTCGAGAAACGAATCCCACCGTCGGGGATGTCCACACCCGGCCACACGCGCGCGCCGCGCAACAGCTCGCAGCGCGCCCCCACATTCGCCCCGTCGCCGATCACCGCGTCGCGCACCAGCGCCCGCGGGCCGATGCGCGCGCCCGCGCCGATGATCGAACGCTCTACCGTCGCACCGGCTTCCACGCGCGCACCGTCGAACAGGACCGCGCCGTCGAGGCGGGCGCCCGCGCCGACCTCCGCGCCGCGACCGACCACGGTGCCGCCGATCAGCAGGGCACCGGGGGCGACACCGGCACCGGCGTGCACCAGGGACTCGCCGCGCTGGCCCGGCAGGGCGGGTGAGGGGGCGATGCCGCGGACCAGATCGGCCGAGCCGCGGACGAAGTCCTCCGGGGTGCCCATATCGCGCCAGTAGGAGGTGTCGACGTGGCCCTGGATGTGCGCGCCCTCGGTGAGCAGGGCGGGGAAGACCTCGCGTTCGACCGAGACCGGGCGCCCGCTCGGAATCTTCTCGATGTACTCGCGGCGGAAGACGTAGCAACCGGCGTTGATCTGATCGGTCGGCGGGTCCTGGGTCTTCTCCAGGAATGCCGTGACCCGGCCGTTCTCGTCGGTGGGCACGCAGCCGAAGGCCCGGGGATCGCTCACCCGCACCAGATGCAGGGTCACATCGGCATTGCTGGAGACGTGGGTGTCGAGCACCGCGCCCAGATCGGTGCCGCCCAGCACGTCGCCGTTGAACACCATCACGGTGTCGGCGCGCAGCTTGGGCAGCACGTTGCGGATGCCGCCGCCGGTGCCCAGCGGTTCGGGCTCGTGGACGTATTCGATCTCGAGGCCCAGGTCAGCGCCGTCGCCGAAGTGCTCCTCGAAGACCTCGGCCCGGAACGAGGTGCCCAGCACGACGTGGTTGATCCCGGCATCGGCGATGCGGGCCAGCAGGTGGTGCAGGAACGGCAGACCGGCCACCGGCAGCATGGGCTTGGGCGCCGACAGTGTCAGCGGGCGCAGCCGCGTGCCCTGGCCGCCGACCAGGATCACGGCGTCGGTCGCGGAGTTGTCCGCCATCAGTCTCCCTGTTCAGGTTCGGCCCACGCGGGCGTGGGATCGAGATCGTCGCGCGCTACTGCTGCGCGGCGCGCTCGCGCAGCGCAGATCGAACCGCAAGCCGGCAGCGGATCGCAAGTCCAACGCGCAACGCCAGTCGCAGCGGCGCCTGCCACCAGTGCGGATGCCGATCGGCCTGGAAACGATACGCGGAGGCGTGATGGGCGGGCAGCATGGCCTCGGGATTGCGCCCCGCCGCGTGCCCCTTCGCGTGCGTGACCTCCGCCGATGGCACGAATACATTGTGCCAGCCGGCCCGGCCCATGCGATCTCCGAAGTCGACGTCCTCCATGTACATGAAGTAGCGGGAGTCGAAGCCGTCGATCGAGTCGAAGGCGGCGCGGCGTACCAGCAGGCACGATCCGGACAGCCAGCCGACCGTGCGCTCAGAGATCTCCTCGTTCTCCTGCCGGTAGCGGCGGGTCCAGGGGTTCGCGGGCCAGATCGTGCCCAGCACCGCATGCCCCGCGCCGTCGAGCAGTCCGGGCACCCGGCGTGCGGAGGGATAGACGCTGCCGTCGGGCTCGCGCACGAGCGGGCCCAGCGCCCCGGCCCGGGGCCAGCGCTGCGCGGCCTCGAGCAGCCGATCGATGGAATCGGTGCCCCAGCGGATGTCCGGATTGGCGATGACGACGAATTCGATATCCGGGTCGATCTCGGCCACCGCGCGATTGATGGCGCCGCCGTAGCCGATATTGCCCCCGGTACGCAGCAGCCGCACATGTTCGTTGGACTCGGCGGCCAGCTCCGGAGTCCCGTCGGTCGACCCGTTGTCGGCCAGGATCACCTGCGGTTTCTCGGCGGTCGCGCTGGCCAGCGTGCTGATGAAATGCTCTAGATGCTCACCGGGCGAATAGGTCACGGTGACCACGACGAGCGAGGGCCTGGCGACGGGGTCCGAAGCGTTCACGACTCCGTCGTGCCCGCTGGGTGCTGTGTTGTCTGGTTCGCTCGCACGCTCGCTCACGGAAGCCCACCCTATCCCGATATCCGCGCCAGCGCGTCGGTGAGGGCGAGCCGCCAATCCCGCAGCGGCGTCAACCCGGCGGCGACCCAGCCACGATTCGACAGCACCGAATACGCCGGCCGCCGTACGGGACTCGGGAATTGCGCGCTCGTACACGGGCGCACCCGCTCCGGATCCGCGCCCAGCTCCTCGAAAACCGCCCGCGCCAGCTCGAACCAGCTGGCCCGACCGGCATTGGTGGCGTGCAGGATTCGCGGCGCGTCCGGCCGCGCGGCCAGTTCCAGCAGCCCCGCCGCCAGATCGACGGCGAAGGTGGGCGATCCGATCTGATCGTTCACCACCGAAACCGTGTCCCGTTCCCGCTCCAGCCGCCGCATGGTGGCGACGAAATCGCCCTGGTCGCCGGTGTACACCCAGGCCGTGCGCACGATGTGGGCGGCGGGGGCCAGCTTCAGCACGGCCCGTTCCCCGGCCAGTTTGGAACGCCCGTAGACACTCGTCGGCCCGGTCGGATCGTCCGGTTCGTACGGCCTGGTGCCCGCACCGTCGAAGACGTAGTCGGTCGAGACGTGAATCAGCCTCGCGCCCAACGCGGTACATGCGGCGGCGAGCACGGCCGGACCCGTCTCGTTACCCGCGAAGGCGGCGGCCTCGTCCGTCTCGGCCGCGTCCACGCCGGTATAGGCCGCGCAGTTCACCACCACATCCCCGGCCCGCAGCACCGCGCGGACCGCCTCGGGATCGGTGATGTCCAGAGCATCGCGGCCCAGCCCCAGCGCACCGGGTTCGAGCGCGCGGACGGCACGGCCGAGCTGCCCTCCGGCCCCGGTGACGACCAGTCGCGAAACGGATGACGCACCCACGCGCGCAAGTCTCGCACGCCGCGCCGGTCGCGGTTGAACCATGCACGCCCTCGCATTCGTTAGCCTCGTCCCGAGGGGGTAGACAGGCAACATGGGGTTACCGGGTGGGGCCGAAAGGACGGCGAACGTGGCGCAGAGCAGAGGTGGATCGACGCTGTCGCGACCGCGCGGCGCCGGCACCCCGCTGCGTCCCGGACCCCGGCAGCGACCCGCATACGGCAAACCTCCGGTGAACCGATCCGCCCGGCTCATCGCCGCGGCCGCGGCCACCCTGGTGTTCATCGTCACCGGTTTCGGCTGGCACAGCGTCGACGGGCTGATCTCCGGCATCCAGCGCATCGGCAACCTCGGCCTGGGCGGCGGCAGCGACGGTGCCACCGACATCCTCATGGTCGGCATCGACAGCCGCACCGACGCGCACGGCAACCCGCTCTCGCGCGCCGAGCGGGCCATGCTGCACGCGGGTGACGAGGTCGGCACCAATACCGACACGATCGTGTTGATGCGCGTGCCCAACGACGGCCGCTCGGCCACCGCCATCTCCATTCCCCGCGACTCCTATGTCGATATTCCCGGCATCGGCATGGGCAAGATCAATTCGGCCTACGGCGTCAGCAAGGAGAAGGCGCGCCAGAAGCTGATCGCGCAGGGCGTGTCCGATGCGGAGGTGGAGCGCAGATCCACCGAGGCGGGACGCCAGGCGCTGATCAAGACCGTCGGCAACCTCACCGGAATCTCCGTCGATCACTACGCCGAGGTGAGCCTGCTGGGCTTCGTGCTGCTGACCGATGCCGTCGGCGGGGTGCAGGTATGCCTGAACAACGCTGTCGACGAACCGCTTTCGGGCGCGGACTTCCCCGCGGGCGAGCAGCGCCTCGACGGCGCGCAGGCGCTGAGCTTCGTGCGCCAGCGCCACGAACTGCCCCGCGGCGACCTCGATCGGATCGTGCGCCAGCAGGTGTTCATGGCCTCGCTCGTCCACCAGGCGCTGAGCGCGAAAATCCTGGCCAATCCGGGTAAATTACGCCAGCTCAGCGATGCGGTCGGCCGCACGATCGTGCTCGACGACGACTGGGATGTCATGAAATTCCTGCAGCAGCTGCAGGATCTGTCGGCGGGCCAGGTCGAGTTCGAGACCATCCCGGTCGCCGATATCAACGGCACGACCGCCGCGGGTGAATCGGTGGTGAAGGTCGATCCGCAGGCGGTGCAGTCCTATGTGGCGGCCCAGGTCGGCGGGAAGGCGGCCGATCCCTCGGTGGTCGAGCCGTCGTCGGTGACGGTCGATGTGTACAACGCCAGCGGCACCTCGGGCTTGGCCGGACAGGTGTCGCAGGCATTGGCGGGCAAGGGTTTTCGCACCGGCACCGTGGACAACTGGATCGGCGGCCCGGTGCCCGCGAGCCGGGTGCTGGCCGGGAACTCCGCCGACCCCAAGGCCAAGGCGGTGGCCAAGGCGCTGGGCGGCCTACCCGTCGTGGGCGAGTCCGGCCTGCCGCAGGGCACGGTCCGAGTCGTGTTGGCAGGGGACTATTCTGGTCCCGGCTCGGCGGCGGGCAGCCTGTTCGACCTGTCCGGAACGGCATCGAGCACGGCGACGCCGGTACCGCCCGCACCACCCATCGACGCCGGCCGGAACGGACCCAAATGCGTGAACTGAACCAGACCCTCACCGCGGCGCTGCTCGATCCGATCCTGGCCCGCGATCCGTCCGGTCCGCGCATCACCTACTACGACGACGCCACCGGCGCGCGCATCGAGCTGTCGGCGGTGACGCTGGCGAATTGGGCGGCCAAGACCGCCAATATGATTCGCGACGAATTCGGCCTCGCCCCGGGTGGCCGCGTGACGGTGCTGCTGCCCGCCCACTGGCAGACCGCGGCGGTGCTGCTGGGCTGCTGGTGGGCCGGGGCCGAGGTGCTGCTGCATCCGGCCGACGACGCGGAGATGGCGCTGGTGACCGCGGATCGCATCGATGACGTCACCGAGATCGCCGAGGTGGCCGCGCTGTCGCTCGATCCGCTCGGCGCACCCGTGCGCGGTCTGCCGGTCGGCATCACCGACTACGCCACCTCGGTGCGCGCCCACGGCGATCAGTTCCGGCCCGAGGGCGCCGGTGCCGCACTCGAGGGCAGTTCGGTCGCGCAGGTCCTCGCCGCGGCACGCGAATCCGCGGCCCGCCAAGGCTTCACCGACTCCGATCGCGTGCTGTCGGCCGCATCCTGGAACAGCGCGAGCGAACTGGTCGACGGCCTGCTCGCGATCTACGCCGCCGGTGCGTCGCTGGTCCAGGTCGCCAATCCCGATCCGGCCGCCCAGGCCCGGCGAATCGATACCGAACGCGTGACCCGCGCGTAGCATCGGAACCGCATGTCCTACCCGGGTAGGGTCTTCGGTCCGACCGCGGGATGTTTCAGATCACGGCGCGTTTTCGTACGGTGGAAACAGGACTGGACAACGAAGGGGGTCGGCGATGCTGCCGAACACTTGGTTCCGCTGGATCTCCACGCAGGGCGCGGCGCGGTACGCGATGCAGGCCTTCGCCCGGCGCGGAGATACGCTGTCCCAGTTGATGATCGGCCCGGCCGGTTATCAGAATCCGCTACCCCTGATCGAGGCGCTGCGCGCGCAGGGCCGACTGGTGTCCTCACCGATCGGCTGGGCCACCACCGATCACGAGCTGTGCCGCGGCATCCTGCGTGACAACCGCTGGGGCGTACGGGCTTTCGACGCGCTCAACATCCCCCGCCCGCTGCAGCGGCTGATGGAACGCCATCCGCTGCCGCCGAATCCGATCGAGCCGCCCTCGATGCTGGTGATCGACCCGCCCGACCACACCCGGATGCGCCGCCCGGTCGCCTCGGCGTTCACCCCGCGCGCCATCGGCCGCCTGCGCGAACGGGTCCAGATCGTCACCGACGAACTCATCGCCGCCCTGCCCTCGAACGGTTCGGCGGATCTGGTGGCCACCTACGCCTCTCAGGTGCCCATCGCGATCATCTCCGAAATCCTCGGCTTCCCCGACAGCAGCCGCCGCCGGTTCCTGGACTGGGGCGACGCCATGAGCCCGCTGCTGGACGTCGGCCTGCCCTGGCGCACCTATCGGCAGGCCGTGCACTCCATGCGCGTCATGGACACCTACCTCGACGATCACATCGCCCGGCTGCGCCGCGAACCGGGCGAGGACATCCTGTCCAGCCTGGTGGTGGCGGGCGAACTCGACGACCGCGAGCTGAAGGCCTCCGCGAGCCTGCTCATGGGCGCGGGCTTCGAGACCACGGTCAATCTGATCGGCAATGGCGTGGTCCAGTTGCTCGCCCACCCGCGGCAGCTGGCCCGGCTGCGCGAGGATCCGGAGCTGTGGCCCAACGCGGTCGAGGAGATCCTGCGTTTCGACGCGCCCGTGCAGAGCACCGCCCGGCAGGCGGTGGCCGAGGACATCGAGATCGCGGGCGTCACCGTGCGCAAGGGCAATACGGTCGTGCTGTCACTGGCCGGGGCCAATCGTGATCCGAAGGTCTTCGAGGATCCGAACCGCTTCGACGTCACCCGGGCCAACGCCAAGGACCATTTGACCTTCTCCACGGGAGTCCACATCTGCCTGGGCGCCAGTCTGGCTCGGATGGAGGGTGTGTACGCGCTGCGGTCGCTGTTCGAGCATTTCCCTGATCTGCAGCTGGCGGGTCGACCCGAACGCCGAGAGCTGTTCACGCTGCACGGCTACAGCAGTATGCCGGTGCTGCTCGGCCATCGCGCCAAGCAGCCGAGCACCGTCTGAGCCTCAGCTGAAGCCGACGATCCGATCGCCCCAGGCGGCGTGTAGGTCGTGGTCCGGGTCGTCCATCACCCGGTCGGTCGCATCGATGACCAGGGTGGTGCGGGTGGATTCCCGGTAGGGCGGCCAGTGCTTCGAGCCGTCCAGTGCCGCGGGCACGCCGTGTTCGGCGAAGGCCAGCCAGCGCCGCATCATCCGGCCCGACACCTCCATCGCGGCCTTGCGCCCGCCCAGCCAGAAGGTCGGATCGTGATTGATCGTGCCGAAATTGCCGAAGACATACGGTAATTCGGTGGCGTGGCCCGCACCGACCCGGGCCGCCTTCAGCATCGGGGTGGCCTGGTCGAAGCGGTACATCCAGGTGCGGGTGTGCCGGGAATGCGCATCGGCGACCCAGTGCGCGGGCATGCGGAAGGCCGCGTCGGTCGACATGGCCAGCGCCCCGCGCGGTTTCGCCAAATCCGGATACGCCGAGGTGATCTCGGCGATCCGCTCGGCCGACATGCCCGGATGCTCGGCGGCGACCGCGTTCAGCATGGCGTTCACGGCATCCGGGGTCACCGGCATGATCGGCGAGCGGAACAGCCGGAACAGCGAGGCCTCGTCGCGGTTGGTGCCGATGATCAGCGGTACCCGATGCGAGCGGCCCTGCTGGAACCGGTCGGCCGGATAGGTGGGCAGCAGGTCACCGTCGACCACCGGCGCGGCGGCCAGCCGACCCGGCGACTGCAACGGCACCTCGTCGAGCAGGATGCCCGCGGCGTCGACGATCCGCTCGATCGGGCACTCCAGCAGTTCCCGGGCCCGTTCCGGGGCCAGATCCATCAGCTCGAGGAAGCGGCGCGCGACACCGGCGGCCCGCTCGGGGCCGAAGACCGTGGTGGCGGGCGGGCTCTGGGCGATCGCGCGATGAAACAGCCCGGCCGCGCGCGGCGAGGTGAGCAGGGCCGTCACACAGCCCGCACCCGAGGATTCGCCGAAGACGGTGACATTGCCGGGGTCACCGCCGAAGGCAGCGATATTGTCGCGCACCCACTCCAGCGCGGCGATCTGGTCGTGCAGGCCGAGGTTGGGCACGAAGTCGGCGCCGAGAGAGGACAGATCGAGGAAGCCCAGCGCACCCAGCCGGTAGTTCACCCCGACCACCACGACCTCGCCGGTCTCGACGAGTTTGCGGCCGTCGTAGATTCCCTGCGCGGCCGTGCCGAGGCAGTATGCGCCGCCGTGCAGCCAGACCATGACCGGGCGGGGTTCGTCGGCGGTGCGGGCCGGTGCCCACACGTTCACCCACAGGCAGTCCTCGCCCATCCGCAGGCCGGAGTCGACCGGGACCATGGCGCCCATGCTCTGCGGGGCGATCTCGCCGAACTCGGTGCAGTCGCGCACGCCCTCCCAGGACCGCGGGGGCCGGGGCGGTGCGAAACGACGCGGACCGGCCGGTGCGGCGGCGTAGGGGATGCTGCGCCAGACATTGACGGTGCCCTCGCGCAGGCCGCGCACGTCACCGGCCGTGGTACGCGCGACCGGGGCCGCGACGGCAGCCTCGACGGCCGGGGCCGCCTCGAAGAACTGAGTGCTCATCTCGCACCTCCTCGTACTCCTGTAACGAGAGTACGTCCGCGATCATGTCCGACGGCTGCATCTCATCCGCGATCGATATGACCGAGGTCCCGGTCGGGATCGATGCGGTCGCGCACCCGCTGCTTGAGTACCGCGATTTCGGGGAAGCCACCGTCGGCTTTACGTTCCCAGATCTGGTCGCCGTCAATCGTGATGCGGAATACTCCCCCGCTGCCCGGGACCAGGGCGACCTCGGTCAGATCCGTGGCGAAGGTGCTCAGCAATTCCTGGGCCAGCCAACCCGCCCGCAGTAGCCAGCGGCATTGGGTGCAGTACTCGATTGCGACTCGTGGCATAGCGCGAAGACTACGGCTCCGCCGCTGTACCGAGCGCGAAAAATACGTTCAGCAAATCCCTCGCATCCGTCAGGGGTTCCTTCTGAATGGAACCGTAGAATTGTGAATTACCCAGATCAAGCCTTGTGACCATCCTCACCTCTCAGGTCACGATTCGATATCGCCGTCCACGTAGCGCCACGCCCCGCGGATACGCGCAAATCTGCTGCGTTCGTGCAGGATTCCTCGTTCGCGGCCGGTGCGGTAGTGCGCTCGGAACTCCACCTCGCCGGTGTCGTCGAAGGGGCCTCCCCGGGTGGTGTCCAGGATCTCCAGCAGCACCCAGCGCTGCCCCGAATCCAGCTCCAGCCGACGCGGCCGGGTACGCGGATGCCAGGAGTCCAGCAAATATTTGGTATCACCGACGGCGAAGGCCGTGTAGCGCGAGCGCATGAGCGTCTCGGCGGTCGGCGCGGGGCTGCTGCCGTCCAGGCGGGGCGCGCAGCAGGCGCCGAACCGCTCGCCGCTGCGGCACGGGCACGGATCGGTCTCGACGGGGTGAGTCATCGGATGATTATCGCGGGTACGGGCGGCCCGACGGACCGCCCGAGCCGCGCTCACGCGCCGAGCATCCGGATCAGCGTGAAGATGTTGACCATGGCGGCTGTCGAGTTCGCCAGTATCGACGACCCTGTGTCCAAGGTCTCGAGGGTGTCCACGAGGCAGCTCCTTCGATGTGAGGAATCCGGTCCAGTACCACCGCACACACACCGCTAACCGTGCGGCAGGTGCACGCTACTGCCGCGCACCCGCGCACATCGTCGAATTCACCGTCTCGATACCGGAATTCGATCCACCGGTGGCGAAAAGCCGGACAATGTCGGCTATTGCGACCGGGCAGTTCGCGCCGCGTCCAATTCCGCGATCAGGCGGACGGTTTCCTCGTACCAGCCGCGCAGTTCGACCAGCGTCGGCGGCAGCTCGTAGTCGTGATGATGGCCCGCCCGCGACAGCGTGGCCCACTGCGCCGCGATCCGGGCCGCGGTCGCCGGGCCGACGTAGGGCTCCAGCGCGAGCAGTTGCGCGCGCATGCTGCAGCGCGCCAGCGGCGGGGCCACCTGCGACCACAGCCGGTCGACGGCCTGTTCGACGGCGATGCGCAGCAGCCACACCGTCGCCCGCGACCACAGCCCGCCCGCATCGGTGACGGTACCGCGCAGCAGTTCGTCGGCCGCGGCGAGCCGCTCGGCGACGGTCGGCGTCACGGATTCAGCCACTTGACGAACTTCCTTGTGCCGGAGAGCAATTGCCCCACATCGCGATCGATGCGAATGTGCGCGCCCGCGGCGGCGTCGCGCAGCACCGCCCGCGCCCAGGCGGCCTCGCGATCCAGCAGCGCGTTCAAATCGTCGACCCGGTCGGGCTCGCCGAGCACCGCCAGCGACACCTTCTCCCAGGTGGTCCGCGCGGCGTCCACGCGGCGCTGCACCTCGCGGTGGTCGATGCCGTCGGAGAGCAGCGTGCGCCGCGCGCGAGCCAGCGCCGCCGCCTCGATGGCCGAGCGACAGCAGGTGATGACGAGTTCGGCGGCGATCGGCCGGGGCAGCTGCCGGGTGCGCAGCAGCGCGTTGGCATCGCTGAGGTAGCGGCGCACCGGATCCTCGGCGACGCGGATCTCGACCGTGGACCGTTCCCGCCGCTGCACATCGAGCACCGTCGCGTCCAGCCGCAACCGGCGCACCGCCTCGGCAAGCCGCTCGTCGTGGGTGAACACGACCACCTGGCGGCCGCTGCGCGCCGCGGCGGCGAGCACCCGGGCCAGGCCGTCCACCTTCGCGGGATCCATGGCCTGCACCGGATCGTCGATCATGACGAAGCCGAACGGGCTCTCGGGCACGGTGGCGCGCGGCAGGAACAGCGCCAGTCCCAGCGCGTGCAGCTCACCCTGGCTCATGACACCCAGCGCGGTGCCGCCGGTGTCGTCGACGGTGACATCGAGCAGCACCTTGCGACTGGCTCCGGCGTTGCCCTGCAACCGGATCGCGCCCAGGTCGACATTGCTCTGCTGGCGCAGCCCCCGCCAGATGCGGCGGGCATGGTCGGCCAGCGGGGCCATGCGCTGCTCGCGCAGACCCGCGGCGGCCGATTTGAGCCAATCCTCGGCCCGGCGCACGGTCCGCAGCTCCGGCTCGGTGGCGGCGGCCGCGGTGGCATCGCGCAGCCAGGCGGCGATGCGCGGCACCAGCGGCGTCCACACCGCGTCCAGACGATCCAATTCCTTTCGGGCCGAACGGCGTAGCGTCTCCAGGCCGCGCAGCGCGTCGGCGTGGGCGGTGCGCAGGCGGGCGGGCAGCGCGGCATGGTAGTGCTCGTTCGCCAGCGCGGCCCAGGCCGACCAGGTCCGGCGCGCCGGGCCGGTGTCGACATTGGGCACCGGCGGTGTCGGCGGATCGAGCTCCGGTGGCAGCGACTGGACCAGGGCGCGGGCTCGGTCGACGGCCCGCTCGAGGGCGACCCGCGCGGCGGTCAGCGCGGCGGCGCGATCGGTCAGGCGGGCGATCTGGCCGTCGGTATCTCGCCGCCACTGTGCGTCGAGGCCGCCCCGGCCGCAGACCGGGCAGGGGCAGTATCCGCCCGCGTCGACATGGTCGCGAGCGCGACGCAGCAGATCCAGTACGCGCAGTTCGGCTTCCATATCGCCGGTGCTGTGCGCGGCCAGATCCGCCGCGCACTTCACAATGTGGTCGGCCGCGGCGTCCACCTCGGCCGGTTCGGGCAGGCGCAGGCGCAGGATGGCCTCCAGCGCGGCCGCGCCGGTCGGATCGTGCCGCGCGCCGGCGAGTTCGCGGGCGATGGCGGGCAGATCCGGGTCGGGGGCGCGCAGCAGTTCCGACACGCGGGTGGCGCGTTCGTCGGCGACGGTCGACAGCGCGGTCAGCAGGGCGGCGCGCTCATCGCGGCAGGCCTTCACGGCCCGCTCCAGTTCCAGGCGGCGGGCACGGGTGCGGTCCTGGGCGGCGGTGAGGTCGTCCAGGCCGAGCAGCCGATGCAGCGCGTCGAACAGATCGCTGGGGCGCCCGTCGACCAGCGCGCCGAGCTCGCTGTAGGACAGGAACGGGCGATACAGCTCCAGATCCCGGGACCAGTCCGCGACTCGGAATTCGGTGGGCGGCTGGCCCTTGCGCCGCTGGGTCCAGCTGCCGCCGGACAGATCGTCCGCCGCACCCCATTCGCGGGTGATCGTCAGCGGCGCGTCCGATCCGGCGGTGGTGAGCTCGAGATCGATGCGGGCCACGCTGCCCTCGTGCAGATTTCGCCAGCCCTCCCGCCATACCGCGGAGCGCCCCTCCCAGCGGCGATTGACTCCGGTGAGGGCGAGTTCGGCGGCCTCGGCGAAACTGGACTTCCCAGAGCCGTTGCGGCCCACCACCAGGGTGAGTCCGGGACCCGGATTCAATCGCAGCGCCGCCTCGCGGCCGATGCCGCGGAAACCGCGAACCCGGATGGCGCTGACGAAGATTCCGCTGTGCCCCGGGCCCGAGCGCGGATCCGACTCGGCGCCGAGGGCCTCCAGCACGGTCCGAGCGACCTCCGGTGTGATCGACGGGTCGGCGTCCAGCCGGCGCGACACCAGTTCGGCCAGGCGCGGTGCGCCATCGTCCGGCGCTGCCCCCAAGTGCCACCCCCTCGCGTTCGATCACCACACGCTTCGAGTCGCAGCGGACTCGACGCCGTGCCGAACGCTACCGGATCGCGGGCGAATCCGCGCCTGCGCCAAGGTGTCCGGGGCGAACCGGCCCGGGCGGGACGTAATGGTCATCGATACGGTTGATCCGCCCGATGTCCACCCCTCGGCCGTCCCGGCCGGGCAGTTCCACGGTGTTCACCCGATCTCGGGTGGCTCGGATCAACCGAACAGGTCAGGATGCCAGAGTTGGCACGATAGGGCAATAGCGCTTGACGAGGGAATCCGGCGCTGCCGCACGACCTTTCGTCTCGCTACCGTTCAGCGAACGATGCCGCGGGCCACGAGACAGGCGCTGTCGGCACTCGGCGATGCCGCGCTGCTCGCTTGGGCGCACGCCTGCGGGTGCCGGTCCCGGCGACATCGCTGTGGCTCGTGGAACGCCGATCGCATAAGGTCCGACCTGCGGCGAACGCTTTTGTCGGTGGGGTGCGGTAGAAATCCGGTCAACCGAGAGAGGGGGCAGCGTGACGACATCTCAGGTGGGGGAACCCGGCACCTGGACCGCGCAGCAGGTCGCGGCGCTCGCGCCCGACGCCGCATCGCTCACGGCCGCGCGCAAACTGCGCGGCAGGTGGACCGCGACCGGGCGGCATTCGGACGCGCTGTGGGGGTTGTGCAAGGGCAGCGGGGCCAAGCCCTATCAGACCGTCGTCGATCTGTCCGGACCGGCCTACAAGTGCACGTGCCCGAGCCGGAAGTTTCCGTGCAAGCACGCATTGGGGCTGCTGCTGAGCTGGTCGGAGGGCGAGGTACCCGAGGCCGCGGCGATCGCCGACTTCGCCGCGGAGTGGCTCGCCGGACGCGCCGCGCGGGCCGCGAAAACGGCCGCGGCCGCACCCCGCACGCCCAGCGCCGCCACGGCCGAACAGCGCCGCGCGCGGGTCGGTGCGGGCCTGGCCGATCTCGACATCTGGCTCGGCGATCAGTGTCGCACCGGCCTCGCCCAGGCCGACCGCTCCTACCGGGCCCTGGAGGCGGTGGCCGCCCGCATGGTCGACGCCCAGGCCCCCGGTATCGCGAATGCGCTACGGCAACTTGCCCGCAATGTTGTGCTCCGCCCCGATTGGCCCACCCTGCTGCTGCGCGAATACGCCCGCCTGCATCTGCTGGCCACCGCGCACCGCCATCTCGACCGGCTTCCGCCCGACCTCGCGGCCCGCGTCCGCACCCATATCGGCTATCCGCTCACCGCCGAGACGGTCCGCGCCGACCAACCCCCGATCCGCGACAACTGGCTGGTGCTGGCCCGCCGCACCACCGAGGAGGATCGCCTCCACACCCGCCGCACCTGGTTGCTGGGCCGCGTCACCGGCCGCTGGGCCCTGATCGTGGACCACAGCTTCGGCGCACCGAGTTTCCCCGCCGAGGCGCCGACTCCCGGCTGGCAGCTCGACGCGGACCTGCACTTCTATCCCGGCTCCGCGCCGCTGCGCGCGCTGTGGGGTGAAAGATACGGCGCACCACAACCTTTCACTGCCCTGCCGCCCGTGGCGGCGGGCGAAATCGAGGCGGCGCTGGGCGAGCACGCGCGGGCGCTGGGGGACGATCCGTGGCTGCGGTCGTGGCCGGTGCTGCTGCGCGAGGTGATACCGGCGGCGGTGGAGGATCGGTGGTATGTGGCCGAGGCCGACGGGACGGCCCTGCCGCTGACGCGGTCGGCGGAGGCGCCGTGGGGGTTGTTCGGGTTGTCGGGTGGACACCCGGTCGCGCTGATCGGGGAGTGGACCGTGGACGGGCTCGTCCCGATCGCCGCCTTCGTCGCGAGCGAGGTGATCGATATCGAGTTCGAGGTGAGCGGCGGGGCGAGCGCGGAGGCGGCGGCCGAACTGGTGTCGGTGGCGCTGCTGGGCACGGCGCGGCGCAGCCTGGATCCGGCGGGGCTGCCCGCGCCGGTCGCCGCGGCCGTCGCGGGGGTCAGCGGCGATCCGGCCGAGGTGCTGCTCGAGACGGCGGCTGCCTGGGATCTGTTCGAGCGGGGTGGCGTATCACCCACTGTCGTCACGCTTCCCGAGGCGGCGCCGGAGGACGAGCGCCCGCTGCTGCCGCGGGCCGCCGCCGATCGGCTGGCCCGGCTGCTGAGCGAGGGATCGCCGTTTCTGGCGGAATGGTTCGAGGCCGCGACCCCGCGGGCGCATCGCGCACCCGATGCCCTGTGCGCCCTGCTGCTGGATCACGCGAAAACCCGGGCGGCACTGCGAGAACCGCTGCTGCGGCTGGCGGGAGCGCGGGGCCGGTGGCTGGCCGAGCGAAATCCGCAGTGGCGCAACCTGGTTCGCGCCGAATTCGACGATCCCACGGTCTGGTCGCACGGCCGCCCGGCCGAACGGCGCGCCTGGCTGGCGGCGCTGCGCGCGCGGGACCCGCAAGCCGCGCGCACGGCGTTGGCGCACAGCTGGAGCATCGAACCGGGCACGGCGCGCGCGGAGCTGCTGGCCGTCCTCGCCGACCGACTCACCCTCGACGACGAACCGCTGCTCGAATCCGCGCTCGACGATTCGCGGGCCGACGTCCGCCGCCTGACCGCGGATCTGCTGGCCCGGCTGCCCGAATCGGCCCTCGCCCGGCGCATGCGGCAGCGGGCCGCGCGGTGGATCGTCGTGCGGGACGGCGGCTTGGCGGTGGAGCTGCCGCGGACGCTCGACGACGCCGCCCGCCGCGACGGCCTCGCCGACCGCACCACCGATACGCCCTATCGCGTGGACGGCGCCCCCGATGTCGCCGCGGAATGGCTGCGTCGCCTGGTGGCCGCCACTCCCCTGTCGCATTGGGACGAGTTGTTCGGCACGCCCCAGCGGGCCATCGCCGTTCCCATGACCGAGCGGATGCTGGGCCCGATGTTCGCGGGCTGGGCCGACGCCGCCCGCGCCCAGCGCGATTCCCGCTGGGCGGCGGTGCTTTTCGAGGTACTCACCGCGACGCCGACGCTCGGGGCCGATCTCGAGACGCGCCGCGAGCTGTTCGCCCTGCTTCCGCTCGACGACCGGGTGGAGCGCCTGCGCCGGTTGGACGCGAGCTGGCTCGCCGAGGTGGAACTGCTCGTCGCGGCGGTGCCGCGGCCGTGGCCGGCGGCCCTGGCCGAGCATGTGACCGGGCTGCTGTTCGACCGCGCACAGCTGGCGGCGGCCCGGCCCGGCGCGCCCGGACTCTCCCCCGCCTCCTATCGCACCCTGTTCCACGCGGCGGCGCTGAACTTCCCGGTCGACGCGGCCGCCGCCGTCTGGCGCACCGCCCGGCGGTGCCCGGATCCCTACTGGCAGAACGCCTTCGACCAACTCGCCAACGACCTGTCCGAACGCACCACGATGCTCGAGGAGCTGCAGTGACCACGACCGAGACCCCACGCGACGAGCTGCTGCGCCCGCACGCCGAACAGGCCTTCGCCGACGAGTTGCGCGCGCTCGAAGCCGTCGACGACCGTCCCCGGCCGCCGTCGTGGCGGCTGTCGCCGTGGGCGGTGGTGACCTATCTGCTCGGCGGCACCCTGTCCGACGGCACCGTCGTCTCGCCCAAGTACGTCGGGCCGCGCCGCCTGATGGAGGTGGCGGTCGCCACGCTGGCGACCGATCGGGCGCTGCTGCTGCTCGGCGTGCCCGGCACGGCCAAGACCTGGGTGTCGGAACATCTTTCGGCCGCCATCTGCGGCACCTCGACGCTGCTGGTGCAGGGCACCTCCGGCACGGCGGAGGAGGCGATCCGCTACGGCTGGAACTACGCGCGCCTGCTCGCCGAGGGGCCGAGCGAGGGCGCACTGGTGCCGTCGCCGGTCATGACGGCCATGCGGGCCGGGTCGATCGCGCGGGTGGAGGAGCTCACCCGCATCCCCTCCGATGTGCAGGACGCGCTGATCACCATCCTGTCGGAGAAGACCCTGCCGGTCGCCGAGCTCGGCCGAGAGGTGCAGGCGGCCAAGGGTTTCAATGTGATCGCCACCGCCAACGACCGCGACCGCGGGGTCAACGAGCTGTCCTCGGCGCTGCGCCGCCGGTTCAACACCGTCGTGCTGCCGCTGCCCGCCGACGAGGACGAGGAGGTCGCGATCGTCACCCGCCGGGTCGAACAGCTCGGCGCCGCACTGGAATTGCCGACCGTGCCCGCCGCCGCGGAGGAGGTGCGCCGGGTGGTGCGGGTGTTCCGGGAGCTGCGTTCCGGCATGACCGCCGACGGCCGCACCAAACTGAAGTCGCCCTCGGGCACGCTGTCCACCGCGGAGGCGATCTCGGTGATCACCAACGGCCTTGCCCTCTCGGCGCATTTCGGCGACGGTGTACTGCGCGCCGCCGATGTGGCCGGTGCGGTCCTGGGCGCGGTCGTCAAGGATCCGGTGGCCGATGCCGTCGTGTGGACCGAATACCTCGAGGCCGTGGTCCGGGAACGCCCCGACTGGTCCGACTTCTACCGCGCCTGCCGCGAGGTACAGCCATGAGCCCGGCCTCGACCGCCGCGCGGCACACCGGCGAGGCTGCCACGGAAGTCGCTTCGGGAGCGACCGCCCCGACCCGCGTCTTCGGCATCCGCCACCACGGTCCCGGTTCGGCCCGCTCGCTTCGATTGGCGCTGGAGCGGTTTCGCCCCGACACGATCCTGATCGAGGGCCCCGCCGACGCCGATCCACTGGTCGCCTTCGTCGCCTCGGCCGAGCTCTGCCCGCCGGTGGCCCTGCTGGCCTACGTCCCGGATTCACCGTCGCGCGCGGCATTCTGGCCCTTCGCCGTCTTCTCCCCCGAATGGCAGGCCCTGCGCTACGCGGTGGAAAACGATGTCCCCGTCCGCTTCTGCGACCTTCCCGCCACCCACACCCTCGCCCTCGACACCGACCCCGGCGATCGCACCGACCCCCTCGCCGCCCTCGCCGAGGCGGCTGGCTACGACGACCCCGAACGCTGGTGGGACGCGATCATCGAATCCGCCGCCGACGCCGATATCTTCGACGCCGTCACCGAGGCCATGTCCGCCCTCCGCGAAAGCCTCCCCTCACCACCCGCGGACACCGACCACGGTTCGCGGACCAAGCCGCACACGTTTGCCGATCACCACGAAGTGTCACCGGCGGGGGGCGGGGACGCGGGGGTGGAGGGGACTCCGGTCGACCAGCACACGCTGCGGCGGGAGGCGTATATGCGGCAGGTGCTGCGGAAGGTGTTGAAGGACGGGGCCACTCGGGTGGCCGTTGTCTGTGGTGCCTGGCATGCGCCTGCCCTGAGCGGGAAGTTGGGGCCCGCGGCGGCGGATGCGCGGCTGCTGAAGGGGATGCCGAAGGTCAAGGCCACGTTGACCTGGGTGCCGTGGACGCATTCACGGCTGGCGGGGTCGTCGGGATATGGCGCGGGGGTCACCTCGCCGGGCTGGTATCACCATCTGTTCACTCGCACCGAACAGCCGATCGCGCGGTGGCTCACCAAGGTGGCGACCACCCTGCGGGCCCACGATTTGCCGGTGTCGAGTGCCCACATCATCGAATCCGTCCGGCTCGCGGAGACTCTCGCGGCCCTGCGCGGCCGTCCGCTGCCGGGATTGTCGGAGGTCACCGACGCCACCCGCGCGGTGCTGTGCGAGGGTGACGAGACAATGCTGCGGCTGATCACCGCCGAGCTGGTGATCGGCGAGGCGCTCGGCACGGTCCCCGACGACACCCCGACCGTTCCCCTGGACGCGGACCTGCGCGCCCAGGCGCGCTCGCTGCGGCTCAAACAGCAGGCCCTCGCGCAGCAACTCGACCTGGATCTGCGCAAGGAGCGCGATGTGGCGCGTTCACATCTGCTGCACCGGCTCCATCTGCTCGACATTCATTGGGGCACCCGGACCGAGGGCGAGGTCCGCAATACCGGCACCTTCCGCGAATCGTGGACGCTGCGCTGGGAGCCGGAGTTGTCGGTCGCCGTCGTCGAGGCATCCCGCTGGGGCACCACCATTCGCACCGCCGCCGAGGCGAAGATCCTCGACACCGCCGCCGCCGACACCACGATCGGCGAACTGAGCGGCGCGCTGGAGGCGGCGCTGCTCGCCGATCTGCGCGATGCGGTCGCGGGACTGGTGCGCCGCCTGGAGACCGTCGCCGCCCTCGATCACGACGTCACTCATCTGCTGACGGCCCTGCCCGGGCTCGTCCGCACCCTGCGCTACGGCGACGTCCGCGGCACCGACCTCGGTGCGCTCGCCCATGTCGCCGACGGCCTGCTCATCCGCATCTGCGCCGGATTGCCCAGCGCCGTAACAGGTCTGGACGCCGAATCCGCCGCCGCGCTGCGCACCCTGCTCGACGCCGCCCACCTCGCCGTGGCGACCCGCGACAACGCCTGGGCGACCGACACCTGGCTGAGCGCGCTGCGCACCCTCGCCGACCGCGACGACGTACACGGCGCCCTGGTCGGCCGCGCGGTCCGGCTGCTGTGCGACGCCGGGATCATCGACGGTCCGGAATCCGCCCGCCGCCTCGCGGCCGCCCTGTCGATCGGCCACACCCCCGCGGAAAAGGCCGCCTGGATCGACGGCTTCATCGGCGGCCGCGGCCTCCTCCTGGTCCACGACCGGGAACTGTTGCGCCTCATCGACACCTGGCTCCGCGACCTCGACGAGGACCAGTTCACCGCCACCCTCCCCCTCCTCCGCCGCACCTTCGGCACCTTCGAATCCGGCGAACGCCAAGCCATCGCCCAATCCCTCGGCCGCAATCACACCGCCCCCCACCCCACCGCGGCCCTCGACACCACCCGAGGCACAACAGCCCTCCACGCCCTCACCCAAATCCTGGCGGTCGCCCAATGACCCGGCACCGCATCACCCATGTCCCGCGCGCCGACAGGCCACTCACCCACACCGTCACCGGCCTCGAACCCACCCACGGCGCGACGGCACAACACGCTTTCACCGAAAGCCCGGCGCTGGCACGACGATCCTGCGCCACGCCACCCATGGCCCGCGCGGCGACGATCGCTGTTCCACCCGCCACGGACCTCGACGCCATCCGCGGCACAGCGGCTCCGCACAACCTCACCGAAACCCTGGCGGTCGCCCGATGATCCGGCCCGAGCGCCCAGCACCCGTGGTCCACGCGGCGACGGGCCACTCTCCCACCCCCTGGACGAACCCGCACAGGGCGCTCCCGATGCGGCACGGCCAGCTCGTACCGGCCGAATTCCCCTGCGGCAAGGTCGCAGTCGGCACGATCGATCGGAGGAAGCCATGAGTACACAGGCACGGCGGTGGCGGCTGGTGCTGGGTGCGCCTGCCGAGGGGGGCCTCGGTGGGTTGTCGAGTGCCGAGGATGTGGCCATGGATCGGGCGCTGGCGGCGCTGTACAACGCCGATGAGCAGGCGGCGGGGGAGAAGCGGGGCGGTGGGCTCGGGGGGTCGGCGCCGAAGGTGGCGCGGTGGCTCGGGGATATTCGGACGTATTTTCCGTCGAGCGTGGTCGAGGTGATGCAGCGCGATGCGGTGGAGCGGCTGAATCTGACCCAGTTGCTGCTGGAGCCGGAGTTGCTCGAGGCCGTCGAGCCCGATGTGCATCTGGTCGGGACGCTTTTGAGTTTGAATCGGGTGATGCCCGAGACCACCCGGGCCGCGGCGCGGTCGGTGGTGGAGAAGGTGGTGCGCGAGATCGAGCGGCGGCTCGCGGCACGGACGGTCGCCGCGGTGTCGGGCGCGTTGAATCGGGCCGCGCGGGTCACCCGGCCGCGGCTGCGTGATATCGACTGGGATCGCACGATCCGCCGCAATCTCGCGCACTATCTGCCCGAGCACCGCACGGTGGTACCGCAGCGGCTGGTCGGCTACGGGCGCCGTGCCCAGGCCGTGCGCCGCGATGTGGTGCTGGCCATCGACCAGTCCGGTTCGATGGCATCCAGCGTGGTCTACGCCTCGGTATTCGGCGCGGTGCTGGCGTCGATGCGGTCGCTGCGGACCTCGCTGGTCGTATTCGACACGGCCGTCGTCGATCTCACCGAGCGGCTCGCCGATCCGGTGGACGTGCTGTTCGGCACGCAGCTGGGCGGCGGCACGGACATCAACCGGGCCATCGCCTACTGCCAGCAGCTGATCATTCGCCCGGCCGACACGCTCTTCGTGCTGATCTCGGATCTGTACGAGGGCGGCATCCGCGCGGAGATGCTGCGCCGCGTCGCGATCATGAAGGAGTCGGGGGTGCAGGTGCTGGTGCTGCTGGCGCTGTCCGACGACGGCGCCCCGGCCTACGACCACGACAATGCCGCGGCGCTGGCGGCGCTGGGAGTGCCCGCCTTCGCGTGCACTCCCGACCGCTTCCCGGAGCTGTTGGCCGTCGCCCTGGATCGGGGCGACGTCCGCGCCTGGGCCAACGCCCACGGCGGACGGAGCTAGCTAGGCTAGCTACCGAAGAGCTCGGCCAGCCCGAGCAGGCTGGTGACGATATTCAGCATCAGGCTCAGCGCCTGCAGAATCTCCATGTCCTACCCTTTCGACCGCTGCGAACCGAAACCGGGCAAACCACGACAGCGCCCGGATCCTATCGCGCGCGGACGGGAGGATCAGAGATCTGCGATCGCCGCCAGCGGTGGCGTCCGCGCCGCCCGGACGCCGGGCCACACCGCGGCGAGCACGCCGACCACCCCGGAGCCGACGAGCATCAGCGCGATCTGCGACCAGGGCACCGCGATCTGATCGATTCCCAGATCCCGTAGTGTGCGCAGGAATCCGACGCCCAGCGACAGCCCGAGCACCACGCCGACCACCGCGCCGAAGACCGCGATCAACATCGACTCCAGGTAGATCGACCGCCGGACCTGCGGCCGCTGCATGCCGACGGCCCGCAGCATGCCGATCTCGCGCCGCCGCTCCACCACCGACAGCGCCAGGGTGTTGACGATGCCCAGGACCGCGATCACCACGGCCAGAGCAAGCAGCCCGTACAGGATGGCCAGCATGGTGTTGATCTGCTGGCCCTGAGTTCCCTTGAACTGCTCGTGATCCTGCACCTGCACGATCGCGAACTGCTCGGTGGCCTTCTCCAGATTCGTGCGCAGGGCGCCCAGATCGGTCCCGGGCTTCGCCGTGACCAGCACCACGAGGTCGGTGCGCAGCGCGACCGGGGTAACCCGCTCGTAGACGGCCTGCGGGATGACGAGATTGCCGAGCAGCTGGGTGTCCTTGTAGACACCCGAGACGGTCAGCGCGATCTTCTTGTTGTCCATACTGGCCAGCTCGACCCGCTGGCCCACCCGCCAGCCCCGCTTGTCGGCCTCGCTCTGCGACACCAGCAGATCGTCGTCGCCGAGGGTCCGCGAGCCCTGGCGCAGTTCGTAATTCAGCACGGCGTCGATCGGGCCGTCGTGCGAGGCCGCGCCGACCGAGTCGTTTCCGACCTTCAGGCTGGTGCCCCGGATGGCGACCACATCCTGCACTCCCGCAACGGATTTCACCGCCGCACCGGCGGCCACCGGAACCCCGATGAAGCTGCCGGGCGGCCCGGCCAGGATGTAGTCCGCCTTGACGCCCCTGTCCACCAGCTCACCGATGCTGGCCTTGGCCGAGGCGCCCAGCATGCCGATCGCCGACACCAGCATCAGGCCCAGGGTCAGTGCGAAGGCCGTGGCGGCGGTGCGGCGCGGATTGCGCACCGCGTTGTTGCGCGCCATCCGGCCGATCGGCCCGAGCGCGGCGACGGGCACACCGAGCGTGCCCACCACCGGGCGCGACAACCACGGCGAGACCAGCAGCACCGCCAATATCAGTGCGCCCGCGCCGATTCCGACGGTCCGCGCGGCGTCGCCGCCGGTGGACTGCGCGCCCAGCACCGCGAGCACGACGCCCGCGACCGCCAGCACCGCGCCGACGATCGTGCGGACCCGCAGCGATTCACCCACCGAGGCGAACTCCTCGCGCATCGCCTCCACCGGCGGAATGCGGGCCGCCCGGCGCGCGGGTGCGTAGGCGCTGAGCACCGTCACCAGCACGCCCATACCCAGCGCCACCAGTACCGTGCGCGGCCGCACCGACATGGCCCCGGTGGGCAGGCCCAGATCGAACGCGTTGAGCAGCCCGGACAGTCCGAAGGCCAGCGCGACACCCGCCGCCAGACCCACCGCGCTGCCGAGCAGTCCGACGACCAGCGCCTCGGACACCACCGAGAGGCCGACCTGCCGACGGCTCGCACCGACCGCACGCAGCAGCGCCAGCTCCCGCAGCCGTTGCGCGACGATCATCGAGAAGGTGTTGTAGATGATGAACGTGCCCACCAGCAGCGCGATCGCGCCGAAGGCCAGCAGGAAGTAGTTCACGAACTTCAGCGCATTGCCCACCTGGGCCTTCATGTCCTCGCGAACCTGCGCGCCGTTCTGCACCTTGAAGTCCGGCAGGGCCTTGGCGATTCGGTCGCGCAGCGCGCCGACCGCGACTCCCGGCGCGGCCGCGACATCCACATAGGCCACATGGTGGCCGTCGGCGAACAGCTCGCGCGCCTGTTGATCGCTGAACAGCACACCGATGAAACCGCCCGTGTCCGAGGGGGCCTCGTAGATCCCGGTGACGGTGACGTCGTAGGTGCTGCGGGACGGGATCAGCACCTTCACCTTGTCGCCGACCCGCAGCCCCGCGCGCTTGGCGCCGCTGGTGTTGATCGCGATCTCGCCGGGCCGCACCGGCGCCGCACCGGCGGTGAACTTCTGCGGCTCGGCGATCGCACGCTCGGGCGGTAGATAGGACTGCCCCCAGCTCGGCGCGCCGCCGGTCTGCACGGCGCGACCGTCCTTGACCAGCACCACGGGTCCGTTCACGCCCGGCGCGACGGCCCGCACCCCCTCGACGCCGGATACGACCTGCACCGCCGACAGCGGAACGCCCAGCGATTGCCGCTCCTTCGGGCTCACCCGCACGTCCACGCCCTTGGCCTGTTCGGCGAAGATACCGTCGAAGGTGCGCTGCAGGGTGTCGGTGAAGACGAAGGATCCGGCGATGAAGGCGGTGCCGAGGATCACCGACAGCAGCGTCAGCGCCAGACGCACCTTGTGGGCCGCGAGGTTGCGCAGTGCGACCCTGCGCATCGGGCTGCCGGACATCAGAGATTCTCCAGCGACTTCATCCGATCCAGCACGGAATCGGCCGTGGGATCGCGCATTTCGTCGACGATGCGTCCGTCGGCCAGGAACACCACCCGGTCGGCGTAGGAGGCGGCGTGCGGTTCGTGGGTGACGATGACCACGGTCTGGCCGAATTCGTCCACCGCCGCGCGCAGGATCGACAGCACCTCCCCGGAGGAGCGGGAGTCCAGGTTGCCGGTCGGCTCGTCGCCGAAGACGATGTCCGGCTTACCCGACAGCGCCCGCGCGCACGCCACCCGCTGCTGCTGACCACCGGACAGCTCACTGGGTCGATGGCCGAGCCGGTCGCCGAGGCCGAGCCGCTTGATGACGGTGTCCAGCCACTCCTGGTCGGGCTTGCGGCCCGCGATGTCCAGCGGCAGCGTGATGTTCTCCAGCGCGGTGAGCGTCGGCACCAGGTTGAACGCCTGGAAGACGAAACCGATGCGGTCGCGGCGCAGGCGCGTCATCTGCTTGTCCGACAGCCGGGTCAGATCGGTGTCACCGATGTGCACGGTGCCGGAGGTGGCCGAGTCCAGCCCCGCCAGGCAGTGCATGAGCGTGGATTTGCCGGACCCGGACGGGCCCATGATGGCGGTGAACTCGCCCTGGGCGAACTCCGCCGACACCCCGTCCAGCGCTCGGACCTGGGTGTCTCCCGATCCATACAGCTTGACCAGGTCGGTGGCGCGGGCCGCGAGCGCGGCCGCCGTGGATGCGGTGGGTTCGGTGCCTAGGGCATCGGCAGTCATGCACTCCAGTGTTGCGGGACCCCTACCGTTGCGCCATCGGGAATTTCCCGGAAGACCCGGAACCGAAGCCGGTTCCGCCGCTGCGCCTATCCTCGTAGCCATGCTGTTGCCGGTCGTGACGCTGCTGTCCGCTGCCGTCGTGGCGGTGCTGGTCCGGCGCGGCACCCTGCCCGCCGTCGGTGCCGCGGTGCTGGTCGTGCTGGCCGCGGTCGTCGCCGAACTGACCGACAGCGTCCTCGACGGCGACGGCACCACCCGCATCGATCCCGCCGCGATGAACTGGGTGCTCCCCCGCCGCGACGACTGGCTGACCTCGGTCGCCAAGGTGATCACGGATATGGGGTCGCCGACCGCCATGACGGCGCTGACCCTGGCCGCCTGTGCCTGGTTCGCGTGGCGGCGCGACTGGCCCCGGCTGATATTCCTCGCCGTCACGGCCGCCGGATCCGCGGTGATCGGCACGACCGTGAAACCGCTGGTGGGCCGCCAGCGGCCGCCGGTGACCGATCAGCTGGTGGTGTTCACCAACCAGTCCTTCCCCTCCGGACACGCCCTCGGATCGACCGTGGTCGTGGGCGCGCTGACCGTCCTGGCGGCCCTGTCCCTGCAGCGCCGCGCGGCCAGGCTCGCCCTGAGCCTCGTCGCGATCATCTTCGTTGTCGCCGTGGGCCTTTCGCGCGTCTACCTCGGCGTGCACTGGCTCACCGATGTGCTGGGCGGCTGGGCCATCGGCCTGCTCTGGCTGGGTATCTGCCTGACCGGCTACACCCGGCTCCGGCCGACCATCCCCTCCGAACCCCAACCGGCATGACCGGCGCCGCAACGACGTCCGGCTAGGACGCCAGCGCGCCGATGACGGCGAGAACCACCACGACCAGCACGATCGCGCCGATGATGATCGCGATGATCAGACCGGCATTGGACTTGCGGGCAGGCTGGGGCGGATAACCGTAGCCGGGCTGGGGATAGTGCGGGGTCGAGCGGTACACCGGCTGCGGGGGCGGGGTGGCCGAACGGACGGCCGCGGCATGCGGATACGGCGCGGGGCCGACCGTCGGATTCGACGGGCCGGTCGCGGGGCGCGGCGCGGTGCCCCGCGGAGTTCCGGGTGCGGCAGTCCACGGCGCCGACGGCCCGGTGGCCAGCGGAATGCCCTGGCCGGTGCCCGGCGCCATGGCGGGACCCGCCGACATCAGGCGCGGGCCCGTGGTCGGTATGGCCGGACCGGTGTAGGGCCGACCGGCGTGCGGGATGGGCGGGGCGCTCGGCGCGGCGAAGGCGCGCCGCGCCGCCGCGGCGAAATCGGCGCAGGTGTCGAAGCGATCGTCGGCGCGCTTGGACATCGCCTTGGTCAGCACGCCGTCGAGGGCGGGCGGCAGGCCGGGTCGCACACCGCTCAGCACCGGCGGCTGCCCCTGCAGATGACCGCGAATGACCGCCGCGGGATTGGGCGCGGTAAACGGTCCGCTACCGGTGAACAGCCAAAACAGGCTGCACGCCAGGGAGTACTGATCGGAGCGCCCGTCGAGATTGGCCCCGGTGAGCTGCTCCGGCGAGGCGTAGGCCAGCGTCGCGGTAAACGTACCGGTCTGGGTCAGATGGCCGCCGTCGTCGCGCAGCCGGGCGATGCCGAAGTCGGTGAGATAGACCCGCTCCCCGCGCCCAGCGGTCGAGCGCGCCAGCAGCATGTTGCCCGGCTTCACGTCGCGATGCAGCACGCCGTTGCGATGGGCGTAGTCCAGCGCCTCGGCCACCTCGGCGACGATCTGCACGGCCCGCTCCGGCGGCAGCGCCCGCGGATCGACGCTGGCCGCATCGATACCGTCGATGTACTGCATGGAGATCCACAGCTGACCGTCCTCGAGCCCGCGGTCGTAGACGGTGACGATATTCGGATGGTCCAGCTGGGCGACCAGATCGGCCTCGCGTTCGAACCGGGCGCGGATCTCGGTGTCGGCGACCATCTCACGATTGAGCAGCTTCAGCGCGGTCATCCGGGGTAACCGCGGATGTTTCGCCAGATAGACCGACCCCATGCCACCGCGGCCCAGCAACCGCTCGATGACATAGCCAGCGAAGACATCACCGTTGGCCAGCATGCAAGCTCCCACTTCCGTACCGCGCGCGGAAAACACCGAAACCATAGCAGTCCCGCGGACCGAGCCGGGAGATCCGTGTCGGTGCCTACCGATACGCTCTGTGACCATGCGTATTGGGGCACACGTCAGGCAGGACAGTGATCCGATCGGCTTCGGCGAACGGCTGGGCGCCGAGGTCATCCAGATGTTCGTCATCGATCCGCAGGGCTGGGAGAAACCCAAGCCGCACCCGCTGGCCGAGCAGATCAAGGCCAGCCCGATCGATGTGGTGGTGCACTCCTCGTACCAGATCAACGTCGCCAGCACCAACAACCGGTTGCGGATGCCCTCGCGCAACGCGGTGGCCCAGCAGGCGCAGGCGGCCGCCGACCTGGGCGCGTTCGGCCTGGTCGTGCACGGCGGGCATGTGCGCTCCGACGCCGAGATCGAGGCCGGAATCGACAACTGGCGCAAACTGTTCGAGCGGCAGCAGGACAAGGGCGGCTTCGCGGTGCCGATCCTGATCGAGAATACCGCCGGTGGAAATCACGCCATGGCACGGCATTTCGATTCCATCGCCCGGCTCTGGGACGCGGTCGGCGATTACGGCGCCGGTTTCTGCCTGGACACCTGTCACGCCTGGGCGGGCGGGGAGGAGCTCATCGGCGTGGTCGACCGGATCAGGGCGATCACCGGCCGTATCGATCTCGTCCACCTGAATTCCTCTCGCGACGAATTCAATTCCGGGGCCGACCGCCATGCCAATTTCGCCGAGGGCACCATCGATCCGCAGTTGCTGGCCGAGGTCTGCCGGACCGCCGACGCTCCGATCGTGCTGGAAACCCCGGCCGAGGGATTGGCCGACGATCTGGCGTATCTGCGCGAACACGTGAAATAGCTTGCGTTCGGAAGCATTGTCCGGGCGGATGCGGACTTTGTGATCGGGCTGACCGTAATCCTGTCCTCCGGCGGCGCGGCCGTGGTGTTCTCGAATCAGCATTCGGTTCGAGGGAAAGGCCGGGTATGTCAGCCGATTACACCCCGCGAGTGGTCCAGCTCGGCGCCCACATCGGCGCGCGGATCGACGGCGTCCGGCTCGGCGGCGAGCTGCCCGCCGAGACGGTCGCGCTGATCCGCGCGGCGCTGCACGAGCACAAGGTGATCTTCTTCCGCGACCAGCACCATCTGACCGAGGACGGGCAGTACGAGTTCGCCCGGCTGCTCGGCACCCCGACCACCCCGCATCCGACCGTCACCTCGCACGGCGTGCGGAGCCTGGCCATCGACTCCCACCACGGCCGCGCCAACAGCTGGCACACCGATGTCACCTTCGTCGACCGTATTCCGAAGGCGTCGATTTTGCGCGCGGTCGCGCTGCCCGGCTACGGCGGCTCCACCACCTGGGCCTCCACGGTCGCGGCCTACAACTCGCTGCCCGAACCGCTACGGCGCTTGGCCGAGGGCCTGCGCGCCCGCCACACCAACCGGTACGACTACGCCGCCGCCCAGGAGGACTCCCCCGACGCCAATGCCCGCGCCTACCGCACCGAATTCGAGTCGACCTACTACGAGACCGAGCACCCGGTCGTGCGCGTGCACCCCGAAACCGGCGAACGCGCCCTGCTGCTGGGCCATTTCGTGAAGCGCTTCGTCGGCCTGTCCACCTCCGAATCGCAGACCCTGTTCCGCCTGTTCCAGGACCGGGTGACCCGCCTCGAGCACACCACCCGCTGGAACTGGTCCCTCGGCGACGTCGCCATCTGGGACAACCGCGCGACCCAGCACTACGCCATCGACGACTACGACGGCGCCGAGCACCGCAGGCTGACCCGCATCACCCTGGCGGGCGATATCCCGGTCGGCGTGGACGGCGTCGCGAGCACGGTCATCGCGGGCAATGCCGAGCACTACTCGATCGTGGAGGAGGTCGCGGCCGCGTAGCGGCGTGCTTGAATGCGGGCATGGAGATTCGGCCGCTGGACGGGATTCGGGTGCTCGAACTCGGCAACTACATCGCCGCGCCCACCGCCGGGCGCATCCTCGGCGACTTCGGCGCCGAGGTGATCAAGGTCGAACGTCCGAAAACCGGTGACGAGCTGCGCAATTGGCGGCTCTACGGCGGCGACACCTCGATGCTGTACCGCACGGTCAACCGCAACAAGAAATCCATCACGCTGGATCTGCGCACCGAGGCCGGGCACGCGGTGGCGTTGGAGCTGATCCGGCGCTGCGATGTGCTGCTGGAGAACTTCCGTCCCGGCATGCTGGAGAAGTGGGGGCTGGGGCCGCGGGTGCTGGACGCGGCGAATCCGGATCTGGTCATCACCCGCATCTCCGCCTACGGGCAGACCGGGCCGCTGGCGCAGCGCCCGGGTTTCGCGGCGGTGGCCGAGGCGGTCGGCGGGCTGCGCGAGCTGGTGGGCGATCCGGATCGCCCGCCGGTGCGGGTCGGGGTCTCGATCGGCGATTCGATCGCGGGCATCTACGCGGCCTTCGGCACGGTCATGGCGCTGTTCCAGCGCGACCGCGGCGCGGGGCGAATCCCGTTGGAACAGCGCGTGATCGACGTCGCGCTCAACGAATCCATCCTGTCGGTGATGGAATCGCTGGTCCCGGACTATCTCGCCTACGGCATCCGCCGCGAGCGGGTGGGCGGGCGCATGGAGGGCATCGCCCCGAGTAACGCCTACCCCTGCGCCGACGGCACCAGCATCATCATCGGCGGCAACGGCGACGCCATCTACCAGCGCTATATGCGTGTGATCGAGCGTCCCGACCTGGCCGCCGATCCCGAACTGCAGGACAACGCGGGCCGCTGGCGGCACCGCGAACGCCTGGACGCCGCCATCGCCGAATGGACCCGGCGGCACTCCCGCGCCGAGGCGCTGCGGATCCTCGAGGACGCCGCCATCCCGTGCGGCCCGATCTACACCGCCGCCGATATCGTCGACGATCCGCAGTACCGGGCGCGCAACATGATTCAGACGTTCCCGGTCGATGTCGGCGAGGCGGAACCGAAGCAGGTCGGCTTCCCGGGTATCGTCCCGGTGATCGGCGAGCGCTCGCTGCCCATCCGCTCGGTCGGCCCGGATCTGGGTGAGCACACCCGCGAGGTGCTCACGCAGTTGCTGGGCATGTCCGACGCCGAGATCGACGCCCTGGAGAAGTCATGAGCGACAGCGCCGTTGCCCTGCTGCGCGATGTCACCCTGCGCGACGGATTGCAGCTGACCGGTAAGTTGTTGCCCACCGAGCGCAAAGTGGAAATCGTCCGGACCCTGCTCGCGCTCGGCGTCCCGGCCCTGGAGATCGGCTCGATGGCCCGGCCGGATCTGGTGCCGCCGATGGCGAACACCCTCGAGTTGGTCGCCGCGTTGACTCCGCAGGAGCTGCAACGCTGCTGGATATGGGTGGCCACGCCGCGGCAGGTCGAGCGCGCGGCCGCGGCCGGGGTGCGCAATTTCCAGTACTGCCTGTCGGTCTCGGACTCGCACAACCGGGCCAATATCGGCCGCGACACCGAGGCCAGCGTGGCCGCCATGCCGGACGCCATCCGGCTCACGCGGGAGGTCGACGGCGCCATTCAGCTCTGCCTGGCCACGGCGTTCACCTGCCCGTTCGAGGGGGCGGTGGATCCGCGACGGGTACTGGCGATCGCCGCCGATCCGCGCACCGACGGCGCGGCCGACATCGTGCTGGCCGACACCCTCGGACAGGCCCATCCGGCCCAGGTCGGCGGCCTGGTCGAGGCGGTGCGCACGCGCACCCCGCGGCGGCGCATCGTCTTCCACGGCCACGACACGTGGGGTATGGGCGTGGCGAATTCGCTGGCGGCCCTGGCCGCCGGGGCCAGCGTGGTGGACGGCGCGCTCGGTGGGCTGGGCGGTTGTCCCTTCGCGCCCGGCGCCAGCGGTAACACCGCGTCGGAGGATCTGCTGTTCGCCACCCGCCCGCGCTGGTTCACCCCCGCGGCGCTGGCCGGGCTGGTGCGGCTGTCGGAGGCACTGCTCGCGGAACTGGGCGAGCCCAACCGATCTCGCACCGTCGAGGGTGCCCGCTCCGGGGCCAAGGCGTTCGAGTGGGTCGTGCGCGATCAGGCCTGATCGACCTCGACCTTCTCGACCAGCTCGATGCCGGTGACGATATCCGGGCGGATCCGCACGACGCGCCGCCGGACGCCGGGCAGCCAGGGGTCGATCAGCCGCTCGTACCGGGCGACCTCGTCGGGATCGCGTACGGCCTCGGCGGTTCCGGTGAGGATCACGCACCAGCCGAGCTGGGTGTGGTGATCGATGGTGTCGGCCTCGTAGGAGACCACCTGCCGATCCGAATGCAGCGGGACGATGCTCAGATTGGCGTAGATGATCACCTGATCGTCCTCGATCATGTGGTTGACCGGGCGAATGGTGGGGAGCGCGTGCCGGGCGAACACCACCCGGCCGAAACGGACGGTACCGAGCAGTTCGAGCGCGTCGCCATTGGTCAATTCGCGCAGCTCCCGCTCGCCCCGGACCGCCATCTTCCGATTATCCGTCCCGGCGTGCCGATTGGGGCCGGATGCGCCGATCCGAGGACCCTCGAATCGAGCCATCGGCCCGCACCAATGGCGTAATTCCGCTCTGGCCAAAGCATTTCACACATCCGAACCCCTGTGCTCGGGTAGATCATCTCCGTTTCACAACCCGCCACACCAGCAGCGACGTAGAATTGCCAACGTCGTCTTTCCGAGTCCCGAAGTGCGGCTCGCGACCATTGAAGGTTCGCGCCTGTGGAGGAAATGTGGAACCTGCGAACGACGATGAAGGCACGGAATTACCTGTGCCCCAGGGTTTTTTCCATGACGTCTCACCGGACAATCGCACCGAGTTCACCACCCTGAGCGACCGCTTGGTGCGGCATTTGTTCGATGTCGGTCTGCAATTGCATACGCTCCGTGCAGTTTTCGAGCAGCATGACAGCTCCGAACGAGAAATCCGCGCGGCCAGTGACGCGGTGACCGGTCTGCTCGATGATCTGGACATGCTGATCCGCGACGCCGGCCTGGCCGTACTGGTGCTCGAGCGCGAGCCGGAACCTCCCGAACCCCCGCCCCCGATGAGACGCAAACGGCGCAGGTGAGTTTCGTTTTCACGATTTCTCAGGAGGTGTCATGCTCTTCCTCGATCGCCGCGACGCCGGGCGTCGCCTGACCGGTCGCCTGATGGCCTTCCGCGGCCCCGACGTCGTGGTCGTCGGCCTGGCCGGTGGCGGTGTCGCCGTGGCCGCGGAGATCGCGGCGCGGTTGCGGGTGCTACTGGACGTGATGGTCGTGCACGAGCTGCGCCCCGCCCAGTCGCGCCCCGCGTTCGGGGCGATCGCCGAGCACGGCGTGCGGGTGGTGGATCCGGATCGGCTGCGGGCCCTGCCCACTGGCACGGCCGAGCTGACCCGCATCGAGCGCCGGGAACGAGACACCCTGCGCCGCAGGAGCGAACGGTTTCGCGGCGGGCGCCCACACTGCGGGCTGGCCGGGCATACGGTCGTGCTCGTGGACGAATGCCTGGCCGACGCCGCGCGGGCGCGGGCCGCCTGCCGCGCCGCCTACGCCTACGGCGCCATTCGCGTCGTCTACGCCACCCCCGTCGCCTGCACGCCCACCGTGACCGCCCTCGCCGGGGACGCCGACAAGATCGTCTGCCTGCACACCTGCGACCATCTCGACGATATCGCCGAGCACTATCAGGATTTCACCCCGATCGACGACGACCACATCCACGACCTGCTGCGCCATCCGGACAGCCCGACCACCTCGGCGCCGCGCCGCGCCGGTTAGCGCTCGGCGACCCGCGTATTCGCCGACGTCGGCAGTCCCAGGCGCTCGGTCATTCCGTCCAGCAGGCAGGCGAGGGTCCAGGCGATCGGATCGTCCGGGCCCGCACCCGTCTGGGCGCGGAACCAGCGGGCGAAGGCCGGATAGCGGTCATCGGCAAGGATCGGTTCGAGGTATGGGCGGACGGCGGATTGCAGATCGTCCTCGCTGTGTAGGCCGGATCGGGTGCGCATGGCCTGTTCCTCGGCCGCCTGCAGGGCCGCGCCGAAGAGGTGGCCGTCCACCGCGCCGGTGAGCAGGGTCAGCTCGTCGGCGGACAGGCCGAGCGGTTCCAGCAGGGCGAAGCGGAAGTCGAAGTAGCGCAGGGCGTTCGGGCCCAGCGGGGGGCGGGTGTGCACCAGCTCGCCGAACCAGAGGTGGCGCTGGAGCACCGCCCAGGTGTCCAGCGCCAGGCGCTCGAGACCGGTCCGCCAATCGGCCGCGTCCGCCGCGGACAGCGGAATCTCCCCGTACACCGCATCGATCATCAGATCGACCAGTCCGTCCTTACTGCCGACATAGCGATACAGCGACATCGGCGTCGACGCGCCGACGGCCGTGGCGACCCGCCGCATGGTCAGTGCTCGCGCACCCTCCGCATCGGCGATCGTCACTGCGGCGCGCAGGATTTCGGCCCGACTCAGGCTCGTGGTGGGCCGACCGGGCGGTTCGGGCAGAGACCAGACCAGCGGTCCGGGCGCCTCGTCCGTCATGACACCTCCTTGCCGGCATTCAATCATCGATGTACAACGTACACATGATGTACAACGTACACGAACAGCGCGTCCTGATCGTCGGCGGCGGCCTGGTCGGCCTGTCCGCCGCCCTGTTCCTGCGCCACCACGACGTGCCGGTCACGCTGGTGGAACGTCGCGGGAACACCTCACCGCAGCCGAAGGCCCGGCGCATCGACCTGCGCACCATGGAGCTGTTCGGGCAGCTCGGCATCGCCGACGAGGTGCTCGCCGCGGCCGCCGATCTGGCGGACTACCAGGCGATGGCGGCGGGCCCCACGCTGGCGCGGGCCGAGCGGCTACCGTTCACGCTGCCCGGCGGGATGCCGGACTGGGACACCATCACCGCGGCCACGTCCCCGCTGTGCCCGCAGGACACGCTCGAGCCGGTGCTGCGCCGGATGGCCGAGGACCGGGGAGCCGACATTCGATTCGGTGTCGCCTGTACCGAATTCACCGAGGACGCAACGGGAATCACCGCGACACTGCGCGCGGGCGACGGTACGGCCGACCGCATGCGGGCCGACTATCTGATCGCCGCGGACGGGGCCGCGAGCCCCATCCGGCACCGGCTCGGCATCGCCCGCAGCGGGCGCGGCGCGCTCGGCCGGGCGGTCAATGTGTACTTCCGCGCCGATCTCGCGGGGCTGGTGCGCGGCCGGGAGTTCAACCTCTGCCAGATCGACAACGATCGCGTCCCGGGCGCTTTCGTATCGGTGGACGGCCGCTACCGGTGGATCTTCACCAGCATCCGCCACGTCGACGCTCCGGCGGGCGAATGGCCGCACCTGCTGCGGGAGGCCATCGGGGCGCCCGGCATCGAACTCGAGGTGCTCAGCGTATTGCATTGGGAGCCCGGCATGTTCGTGGCCGATCGGTATCGGGTCGGTCGGGTCTTCCTCGCCGGGGACGCCGCCCATGTCATGCCGCCGTACGCCGCCGCGGGCGCCAACACCGGTATCGCGGACGCACACAACCTGGCCTGGAAGCTGGCCCTGGTGCTGCGCGGCGCGGCCGACCCGGCGCTGCTGGACAGCTACCACGACGAACGCCGCCCGATCGGATGGCTGGTCGCCGACCAGTCCAGCATCCGCGTCCCCGATCTGCGCCGGATGTCGGCCGAGTCCACCGACGGCACCCCGCTCGCCGACCCGATCGCGCTGATCCTCGGGACCCGTTATCCGGCAGGCGCTTTCGTGCCCGACGGCAGCACCCACACCCTCGACCGACTCGACCTGACCGGACAGCCCGGCACCCGGTTGCCGCACCGCTTCCTGCCCGACGGGCGCTCCACCCTGGACCTCGTCGGCACCGAGTTCACCCTGCTGACCGGCCCGGACGGCGAACCGTGGCGGCAACCGATCGGGCTGCCGCTCGTGCTTCACGCACTGGATGAATCCTTCTGCGCCACTGTGGGATTGGACCGCACCGGCGCGCTGCTCGTACGCCCGGATCACATCGTGGCCTGGCGGGCACCGACCCGCCCCACCGACCCGGGCCGCGCGCTACGCCGGGCGCTGAACCGGATCGTGCGACCGACCACACCCGCGGAGATATCGACCTCGAGTTGAGTTCGGCATCCAGGTTCGGGTGCGACCTCGAATGCTCACCCGGATCCGTGGGCGGGTGCTCACTCCCGCGGACTTCTCCGAGATCGCCCTGGACGTGCTGGTGCGTCGCGACGAGGCGGGTGGCTGGCGGCCGCGCAGAACAACTCCGATCGATCCGGCGCGCGCCTACTCGAACAGATAGTGCACGAAGTTGTGCACCGGCTCGTAGCCGATCTCCTGATAGATCTTGTTCGAGGTCGGATTGGCCAGATCGGTGAACAGGCACACCCGGGAACCCTTGTCGCGCAACCATTGCGACACATGCGCGGTGAGGGCCGCGGCATAGCCGTTGCGGCGGGCCTCCGGCGGGGTGTAGACCGGGCCGATCCGGCTCCACCCGTAGGCGCGGGCCTGATGCGCGGCCAGCGCGACCGGACGGCCACCGTCCTCCCACAACCACAACCGGCCCAGGGCGATGCGCACCCGGATCGCCGCCCGGTCCAGCCCGACCCCGGTCTCGCGCTGCATATCCCGCAGCCACCGCTCACAGACGTCGAGGTCGGCGTCGACCGCGCGGCGGGCGGTTCCGGAAACCTCGGGCGGCCGCAGCACGCCGAGTCGATACAGGCGGCTGGCGAAGTCCATCCGAAACTTGCTGCCGCGCAGGGCGGACCACCGCTCGGCGAAGACGAGGGCGATACCCGGAGCCGCCTCCACCCCGGGCGTGCCGGGCGCCCGCTCGGCGAAGGCGGTGACCAGCGCGGACACACTCGAATCGGGCACATCGCCCAAATAGACACTGTGACCGCCGGTCTGCATGCCGACCCCCACCACCGCACCGTCGGCGGCTACGGCCGCGAAATGCGCTCGCCCGTCGCTCAGCCCATTGGAGAAGTTCTCCACCGCGGTGGCCACGACCGTGTTCCGCAGCGGATCCCGCGACAGGAACTCCCCGGCGCGGCGGCGGAACTCGACCGGGTCATCGGTCAGCTCGATCCTCATACCGGTTCACGGTAGGCGCGAATACTCCACTCGCCCATGGGTTTACGAAGTGGTCGGCATCAGGCCGAGCCGTGGCCATCGGCGCGCAACTTGAGCAACACCAGCCCCGCGGTGCAGGCCAGGATCAGTCCGGCGACGGTGATCTCCACGCGCAGGCCCGCGATGCCGAGCACCGCGCCGACCACTCCGCCGAGAAAGATCAGCCAGGCCGCGACGCGGGAGACGATCGCCCACCCGGTGCGGCCGGATTCGGTTGCACCCGAATCGTTCTCCGACACCGCACGCAGCGGGGATGTCGAATATGCTCCCATCATCACTCCTCGATAGACGCCACACCCGCCGGGTTTGCGACATTCGCGCTGTCCCTCAAGGCTTTTCAGGCGTCTCACGTGTAACTTTGCTCACACGGTACGTCTCCGTTGCCGAATCTTCACCCGACACGTGCCCGCGACACGCTGATTTAACCATTTCGATATCTGGATCACCGCTGTTTGAGATAGCCGCCGGGTATCTTGCCGACCGACCGGCTTGCCTGGCCCCGAACCCGGGGCCTCGATTAAGGTGAGCCCGACTCGACACAATTGAGGAGCACCACACTCATGGATGGCAGCAGGGCGAGCACGGGGGATCGCGGCGACGAACCCCCACGTCGCCTGACCGCCAAGGTGGCGGGCCCGGCGCTCGCCGCCGGAGCCGTCTCGGTCGGCCTGGTCCTGATCGGATCGTGCGGCCTCGGCCGACAGGACGTCTACGTGCCGCCACCGCCGCTCGCCGCGGATCTGCAGAGCGCACCGTCGGCAAGCTACTCGGGCACCACGACACCCGGCGTCAGCATCCCGCCCTCGCCGACCTGGCGGATAGCGGTCAACCAGCCCCCGCGGCGGACGTTGACCAGCGGCTCGGCCACCACCTCGCCGACGCCTCCGCCGTCGGAGACCACCGACAACCCGCCGATCGGGGCCGAAGGCTCCGCCACCACCGAATCCCCCGCGCCCACCTCGGAACCGCCGCGCTCGGAGCCGAACGAGGATTCGGAGACCCCCACGACCACCAAGAGCCTCCCCGTCACCACCACCACCACCGCTCCCCCGGCCCCGACCACGCATTCCTCCGCTCCCGCCGAGGAACCCACGCTGACTGCCGTCCCGGAGGTCACCACCGAGCCCGCGCCCGCGCCGCCGGAACCCACCTCGGTGGACGCGCCGGTCCCGGTGGCCGCGCCCGACCAGCCGACCGTCACGGTCGAACCGGTGTCAACCCCGCAGGACGGCAACTGAATCCGGCGATTCGGCCGCGCTCGCACACGGCCGAATCGCCAAGGACGTTTACAGCTCGACGAGGTCGTAACGTCCGACTCGCCGGGTGAGGACCTGCAGATGCTCCAGATCCCCGCCGTAGGTGCGCTCGATGGCGGTCAGGCGCGCGGCGTAGTGACTCACCGGATATTCGGTGGTGATGCCGATTCCGCCGTGCATCTGGATGGCCTCCTGCGCGATATGCCGTCCGGACCGGCCGACCTGCAGCCGGGCCCGGGAGACCACGACCGGATCGACCGTGCCGTCGGCCAGCGAGGCGGTGGCGTAGTAGCTCATGCTGCGGCCCAGCTCGAGCGAGACGTACATATTCGCCGCGCGCTGCGACAACGTCTGGAACTTCGACAGCGTCACCCCGAACTGCTTGCGGGTCTTCAGATAGTCGGTGGTCAGCCGCAGCGCCTCGGCCATCGCGCCGACCGCCTCCGCGCACAGTGCGGCCTGGGCCGCGCCGATTCCCGAGGCGATCGATTCGGTGGCGTTGCGGGTGTCACCGAGCAGTTCCGCGGGCGCGGCGGCGAATTCGAGCTGCGCGCCGCGGCGGCCGTCGAAGGTGCGATACGGCTTGCGCACCGCGCCGGGCGCGTCGGCGGCGACCAGGAACAGCCCGATCGCACCGCCGGGCATGGCCGCGCTGACCACCAGCTCGTCCGCGCAATCCCCGTGCGCCACCGGGTTCTTCGTCCCGGTGATCCGGTAGCCGCCGTCGTCGGGATCGACCGCGGCGGTGGTGGAGATCTCGGTGGCGGGCCAGCGCGAACCCGGCTCCTCGTGCGCGAAGGCCAGCAGCCTGGCCCCGCTCACCAGCTCCGGCAGCACGCGACGGCGCTGTTCGGCCGTGCCGACCCGGGCGACCAGACCGCCGGGCAGCAGCACCGCGTCCAGCAGCGGCTCGGGCGCGAGGCGGCGGCCGAACTCCTCGAGCACCACCATGGTCTCGACCGGTCCGGCGCCCAAGCCGCCGTCCTCCTCGCTGAAACTCAGTCCCAGCACGCCCAATTCGGCCAGCTGACCCCAAACCTCCCGGCTCCAGCCGAGATCGGTGTCGAGCACCTTCAGCCGTGACTCCGGATCGTAGGCCCGACCGAGCAGGTCACGAACCGTGTCGCGCAGCATGCCCTGTTCATCGGTGAGTTCGAAATCCATTGCTGCGCCTCACAATCCGAGAATGGTGGAGGCGATGATGGTGCGCTGCACCTCGCTCGAGCCCCCGTAGATGGTGGTCTTGCGGTAGTTCAGATACCCGGGACCGCTGCGCTGAGCCCAGTCCGGCGCGGCGATGCCATCGGCATCCACCGGCAACGCGTCCGGGCCCGCGATGTCCAACAGCAGTTCGGTGGCGGCCTGCTGCAGTTCGGAACCGCGCAGTTTCAGCACCGACGACGCCGGATTCGGCCGCCCCTCGCTGGAATTGGCGACCACCCGCAGCAGGGTCAGCTCCAGCGCCAGCAACTCGTTCTCCAGTTCGGCGACGCGGGCGGCGAACAGCGGATCCTCGAGCAGGGTGCCGTTACCCGACTTCGTCTGCGCCGCATACTCCTTCGCGACCGCGAGCTTCACCTTGGTGCGGCCGACGCCGGTGATGCCGGTACGCTCGTTGCCGAGCAGGTATTTGGCGTAGGTCCAGCCCATGTTCTCCTCGCCGACCAGCTGATCGGCGGGGACCCGGACATTGGAGAAGAAGACCTCGTTCACCTCGTGATGGCCGTCGATCAGTTTGATCGGGCGGATGGTGACACCCGGGGACTTCACGTCGAACAGCAGCAGCGAGATGCCCGCCTGCTTCTTGGGCGCCTGCGGATCGGTGCGCACCAGGCAGAAGATCCAATCGGCGTACTGGGCCAGGGTGGTCCAGATCTTCTGGCCGTTGACGATATAGGAGTCACCGTCGCGGACCGCGGTGGTGCGCAGCGAGGCCAGATCCGATCCGGCGTCGGGCTCGGAGAAGCCCTGGCACCACCAGATGTCGAGCGCGGCCGTCGGCGGCAGGAAACGCTCCTTGAGCTCCTGGGAACCGAATTGCGCGATCACCGGGCCGATCATGTTGGCGTTGAAGGTCAACGGCTCGGGGACGCAGGCCAGCTGCAGTTCGTCCTCCCAGATGTGGCGCTGCACGGGAGTCCACGCCTTGCCACCCCACTCGACCGGCCAGTTCGGCACCGCCAGGCCGTGCTCGTGCAGGATCTTGTGCGAGGTGACGATGTCGTCGCGGGAGAGTTCACGACCGTATTTGACCTTGTCGCGAATCCGGGCCGGAATCTTGGTCCGGTAGAGCTCACGCAGCTCGTCCCGGAAGGTCACCTCGTCGGGTGACAGGGCAAGTTTCATGGGTGTCTCCCACCGTGTTCGGGTATCCGATATCAAACTTACCCCCCGGTAATCAGGGGTTGTCGGATGGATCACAGCATTTCACAGCGGCCGGTCGCGTGACCGAAACCGCACGGCCGGTCACGGACTGGTACCTTGCTCGGAGGTAGTTCACGACAAGGAGCACGACGAGTGACCGGCAGGACCATCGCGCGCCTGGCCGCGACCGCGGCCGCCCTCGGGATCGGCGTGGCGGCGACGCTCGGCAGCGCCACCGCCGAACCCGCGAAATCCCCGCTCGACACCGCGATCGAACGGCTGACCACCGCCGCGGGCCCCGATCCGGCCGCCCGCGCGGGTGTCGAATCGACGGCCAAGGCCGCCCGGCTGATCACCGCCGTGCGCTTGGAGCACATCGCGGGCGGCTTCACCCCGTTCGCGTATCAGGCGCCGACCATTGGCTGCGGCAACGGTTTCGTCACCCTGACGGCAGCCTCGGGCGTCTCCGGTGAGCCCGGCCCGAACCACGGCATCGCCGGTCACGGCCCCGGCACCCTGCGGTTCCAGGCCACCCCGGCCGTGACCGGCTTCCCGATCGCCTCCGGCCTGACCGTGGCCTGGCTCAATGTCTCCAACGGCCGCAGCGGTATCGACCCGCTCGACGATGTGAGCGAATACAAGCTGCCCGGACTGTCGAGGACGGTCGAGACCGGCGCGGGCACCGTCGTCGCGTCGCTGTGGGGCACGGTCAACTATCCCACCTCGCTGTGCGTGGTGACCCCGACCGTCGGGATGTTCACCGTCACCGACGATCCGGTGCCCAGCCAGGATCCGAATGCGGCTCCCGCACAACCGGTTCCGGATGCGAGCGCCCCCGGCGCGCCGGGCACGAATTCCGAGGGCAAGCGGATCATCCCGCCGGGCGGGGATACGCCGATCAACTGAGCCGCGGCTCAGGCATCCACCCGGTTGGCGTGCTCGCCGAAGACGTGTTGGGCGTTGGCCGTGAGGAATTCGACGGGGAAGCCCACATGGAAGGCCATCGCGTCCTCCAGGATCTTCACCGCGTCGGCGGGCAGGTCCACATCGAGGCAGCCGAGATTCTCCCGTAGCTGATCGAGGGTGCGCGCGCCGATGATCGGATGTACGGCCGGGGAGTGCACGCGGGTCCAGGCCAGCGCCACCTGGGCCGGTGTATATCCCAGTTCATCGGCCACGCGCTGCACCGCCCGCGCGACGGCGAGTTCCTGCGGACAGATGGCCGACGACGCCAGCCGCGCCTGGTCGCCGGGGCCCTCCGGGCGGGTGTACTTTCCCGACAGCACGCCCGAGCCCAGTGGGCTCCAGGCCGCCACGGTCATGCCGAAAGACTCTGCCATGGGCAGCAATTCGCGTTCGATATCGCGATTGATCAGGCTGTAGGGCGCCTGCAGGGCGGCGAAGGCGCTCAGCCCGCGCCATTCGGCCAGCGTATTGGCCCGGGCCACCACCCACGACGGCGCGTCCGAAATGCCCACGTACAGTACCTTTCCCGAGCCCACCACGTCGTCGAGGGCCCGCATGGTCTCCTCGATCGGCGTGTGCCGGTCCCACATGTGCACCCAGTACAGGTCCACGTAATCGGTGCGCAGCCGCCGCAGGCTGGTCTCCAGGGACAGCCGCAGATTCTTGCGATGATTGCCCGCCGCGTTCGGATCGGACGGATCGCGCGTCACGGTGTACTTACTGGACACCACGAACCGATCGCGCCGCTCCCCCAGCAACTGCCCGAGGAATTCCTCGCTCTCGCCCCCGCGATAGCTCACCGCGGTATCCACGACATTTCCGCCCGCGTCCGCATAGGCGTCCACGATCCGGCGACACTCCCCGAGCGAGGCACCCGCCCCACCCCGCTCCCCAAAGGTCATGGCACCCAAAAACAATTCGGACACCCGCAGCCCGGTACTCCCCAGCAACCGATACCGCATGGCCGTTTTCCTCTCAGCCCGCCGATGGGAATTCAATGTTCAACCCTCGAGCGCCCCGGAGGCAACCACTCACACGACCAACCCACCCACGGAGGCAACCACTCACACGACCCAACCCCACCCACGGAGGCAGCCACTCATACGACCCACTCCCCCACGGAGGCAACCACTCACACGACCAACCCTGTGCACCCGAGCGGCCAACCCTCACCCACCCGAGCGGCCAACCCTCTTGTACCCGAGCGCAGCGAGGGTCAGGCGCGCGGCTTGCGGCGCTCCGGGCGCTTGTTGTCGCGGCGGTGGCCGCGGGTCAGGGTGCGGTGGTTCGGCGGGCCCTGGTCGAGCTGGAGCTGGATCAGCTGGCCGCTGATTCGGGTGCGGCGCAGGGCCTCCAGGGTTTCCTGAGGCAGGTCCGCGGGGAGTTCGACCAGGCTGTGGTCGGGGCGGATGCTGATGTGGCCGAAGTCGCTGCGGCGCAGGCCGCCCTCGTTGGCGATGGCGCCCACGATGGCGCCGGGCACGACGCGGTGGCGCTTGCCGACCGAGATGCGGTAGGTGGCCATCTCCGCGCCGGTGCCGCGGTGGGTGCTGGTCGCGCCCGGCTCGCGGCGGCGCTCGTCGAAGTTGCGCGGAGCGCGTTCGCGCCGTTGCGGTTCCGGCTCGGCCTCCATGAAGAAGTTGTCGCCGTCGTGTCCGCCCACGGCCAGCGCCGCGGCGATATCGGCCAGCGGGATGTTGTGCTCGGCCTCGTAGTCCTCGATCAGCTTGCGGAACAGCGGCAGATTGTCCGAGGCGAGATTCTCGGTGATGGCATCGTGGAACTTCACCACCCGCTGCGCGTTCACATCGTCCACACTCGGCAGCTGCATCTCGGTCAGCGGCTGGCGGGTGGCGCGCTCGATGGCGTCGAGCAGCCGTCGCTCCCGCGGCGCGACGAACAGCAGCGCCTCACCGCTGCGGCCCGCGCGGCCCGTACGGCCGATGCGGTGCACATAGGACTCGGTGTCGTGCGGGATGTCGTAGTTGACCACATGCGAGATGCGATCCACGTCCAGTCCGCGGGCGGCCACATCGGTGGCGACCAGGATGTCCAGCGTCCCCGACTTGAGCTGACCGATGGTCCGCTCACGCTGATTCTGCGCGATATCGCCGTTGATGGCCGCGGCCGAATAACCGCGCGCCCGCAACTTCTCGGCCAGCTCCTCGGTGGCCTGCTTGGTGCGGACGAAGATGATCATCGCCTCGAACGGCTCGACCTCGAGGATGCGGGTCAGCGCGTCCAGTTTGCGCTGATGCGATACGTGCACCCAGCGCTGGGTAATGTTGGTGTTGGTGGTCGTCTTGGTCTTGACCGTGATCTCGACCGGATTCTTCAGGTACTGCTTGGAGATCTTGCGGATCGCACCCGGCATGGTCGCCGAGAACAGCGCCACCTGCTTGTCGGCCGGGGTGTCGGCGAGGATGCGCTCCACGTCCTCCTGGAAGCCCATCTTGAGCATCTCGTCGGCCTCGTCCAACACCAGATACCGCAGCTGCGACAGATCCAGCGTGCCGCGCTCGAGGTGATCGATGACCCGGCCCGGGGTGCCCACCACCACCTGCGCGCCGCGGCGCAACCCCGACAGCTGCACGGCGTAGTTCTGCCCGCCGTACACCGGCAGCACGTGCACTCCCGGCAGATGCGACGAGTACCGCTCGAACGCCTCGGCCACCTGGATCGCCAGCTCGCGCGTCGGCGCGAGCACCAGCGCCTGCGGCGCCTTGGCCTTACCCTCGAGACCCATCAGGATCGGGATCGCGAACGCGGCGGTCTTGCCGGTACCCGTCTGCGCCAGACCGACGACATCGGCCCCGCTCAGCAGCGGCGGAATCGTCGCCGCCTGAATCGGCGAGGGAGATTCGTAGCCGACATCGGCGATGGCCGCGAGAATGCGGTCATCGATACCGAGATCGGCGAAGGACGGGTCGGCTGCGTCCCTCTCATCGTCGTGGGCCACGCTGTCGACCGGTGAGGTGCTCATATTGACCAGCAGTTTAATGCCTTGTAGTGGTCGCCCCGACCATCGGGCCAATACGGTGAGACGTATGCAACCCCAGCAGCCGCCCGTGCGCTCCGTCTCAGACCCGCTCACCGGCACGTCGGCGCAGCCCGTGCGCGGGACCGTTCCGGCCATCGTGGTCAGCGGTTCCGCGATCACGGCGGGTGACGTGGCACCCGCCGCGGGTACCGAACTCGCCCCCGCGCCCGAGCCCGCTCCCGCGCCCGGCCCGACGCGCGCGGTGGACGTGGCCGTGGTGCAGTTCGACCCGTATGTCGACAAGGACGCGAATCTGGCCATGCTGCGCGAGCATGTGCGGGCCGCGGCGGAGTACGGGGCGCGGGTGGTGGTCGCGCCGGAGTATTCGATGTTCGCGGTGTCGCGGCTGGATCAGCGGGTGGTCGAGGCGGCCGAGCCGATCACCGGGGCCTGGGTGAGCGGGTTGCGGGGGCTGGCGGCGGAATTCGGGGTGCATCTGGTGGCCGGGGTGGTGGAGGCGCCGGGTGGGGCGGAGCCGGGGCGGGTCTACAACACCCTGGTAGCGGCGGGGCCCGATGCGGAGTTCGTGGCGGTGTATCGCAAGGTGCATCTGTACGACGCGTTCGGGTTCCGGGAATCGGATATGGTGCTGGCGGGTGAGATCGCCGATCCGGCGACGTTCACCGTCGAGGGTGTGACCTTCGGCCTGCAGACCTGTTTCGATCTGCGCTTCCCGGAGGGCTGCCGACGCGTGGCGGCCGCGGGCGCGCATGTGCTGCTGCTTCCGGCGCAGTGGATTCCGGGCCCGGCGAAGGTCGATCAGTGGGCCACGCTGCTGCGGGCACGGGCCATCGAGAACACCGTCTACGTCGCCGCCGCCGACCACGCGACGCCGCGCGGCGCGGGTTCGTCGATGATCGTCGATCCGATGGGCACCGTGCTCGCCGAACTCGGCGAGGCCCCCGGCATCGCCACCGCCCGCGTCGACCTCGACCACCTCGAACAGATCCGCACCACGAATCCCAGCCTTTCGCTGCGCCGTTTCACCATCGGGCCCTAGTGCGAGCCAACTAGACTGGGCAGCACAATGATCTATCCCGATCGGGTCGCCGCCGGTCGCGCGCTGGGTGGGTCGCTGACGCACCTGCGGGCGGCTGATCCGCTGGTGCTGGGACTGCCGCGCGGGGGCGTTCCGGTGGCGGCGGCGGTGCGATCGGTGATCGGCGGGGATCTCGATGTGCTGCTGGTACGCAAGCTGGGCGTGCCGTGGCAGCCGGAGCTGGCCATGGGCGCGATCGGGGAGGGCGGCATCCGGGTACTCAACGACGACGTCGTGCGCCACACCGGCGTGCGGCCGGAGCAGCTGGCGGCCATCGAGGAACGCGAACGCGCGGAACTCGAACGCCGCCAACGGGTACTGCGCGCCGAGCTGGCACCCGTTCCGCTGAAGGACCGCACCGCGGTGATCGTCGACGACGGCATGGCCACCGGTGCGACGGTCGTCGTGGCCTGCGAGATCGCCCGCCTGCACGAGCCGCGCCGGATCGCCGTCGCCGTCCCGGTCTCCTCCATCGAGGCCCTGCGTCGCGTCGAACGGCTGGCCGACGAGGTGGTCTGCCCCTTCGTGCCGCGCATCCTCGGCGGCGTCGGCGGGGCCTACGACGACTTCCATCAACTCGAGGACGCCGAGGTTATCGCGCTGCTGCGCCCCGACCCGACCGAATCGACAGAGCGGTAACCGAATTCACCAGTGCGCGCCGTCGGCGATCAACCGCTCGGCGGCGGTGATCATCGGGCGCAGTTGAGCGGTGAACGCCTCCGCGGTCACCGGGACGATATCGACCTCGGCGCGCGTGCGGACGGCGTAACGGCCGTCGCCCGCCACATCGATCCAGCACAGCACACCGAGCGGGCGGACCGTATCGTCGGCGCGCCGGGCCGAGACCACGATCTGACCGATACCATCGCGCGGCTGTTTCAACAGCCGTCGCATCCGCGCCGATGTCGACGGACCGGCGACCGGCACGGTCACCAGATCCCGGCTGTCCTCGCGTACCCGGTCCAGCGGCGCGGTGTGCCGTGGCGCGCCGCCCGGACCGTTTTCGGGCAGTACCGAAACCACCCGCGCCGCAAAGGTTTTCGAGTTGCCGACGAACAGCCGCACCTCGCCCCCGCGATCCGGGCTGTCCCCGGCGCGCTGCGCCGCTACCACCGTCACGTGTCCGGCCGCGGCGCCGAGCACCCGCACCGGACGCGAATCCGGCCGCGGCCCCTGCGCGCCGAACACCTCCACCCGGATGGTCGGGCGCGCCAGCACCCGCAGCGCCGCCTCCAGATCGGGATCCAGGACGCGCGCACACCACTCGTTCAACTCCGGCAGCTGTTTGGCCCGCTCGTCGCTGGTCCGGGCGGACAGCCGCACCGCGAGTGGATACGGGATGCGGTCACCGTCGGTGCGGTCCCAGGCCAGTGCGAACTGATCGGGGGTGAGGGTCCATCTCACTCCTCCGCCCATTCCCCTAGAACGGGCGGCGTGGTCGGATCCAGGCGGCCCACCAACTCACCGCCGGGCTCGGCTGGTTCCAGAAAGGTCGGCTCGTCGAAGTCGGAGTAGTACTCCTCGTCGTCCTCGTCGGCGAGGCGGGCGGGTTTGGACCGCACCGGCGGCGCGGAATTCGGCCGCAGCGCATCACCGCTCGCGGCGAGGGCGCCACCCGCCAGCCCACCGACGACGCCCGCGCCCATGCCGCCGATGGCGTCGGTGCTCGCGTCGCGGCGATCGTCACGCTCGGCGCGCTTGCGCTGGTTCTCGGATTCGGCCGAGGCGAGGCGAGTCATCGGGGCGGCGACGACCGACGCGCCCGCGGGCACCGGAGCGATCGGTGACGTGGCCGAAACTGGCTGCGAGGCAACGCCATTGGTTGAGAAAACGGTCTCCGAAGCGGTCGCGGGCGGGACCACCGCAGCGGAGGCGGCGGCCGGAGCGGCGGCCGGAGCGGGAGCGGCGGGAGCGATCGCGGCGGCCGGAGCGGTCGCTGACATCGAGCCATGGTCCCCGGCCCACGCGTTCTCCGGCTCCGTCACGGCGGGCTCGGCGGCCCCCGAGTACGCCGCGGTCTCCGACAGCTCCCCGTGCCGCGCCTCGACCCGCGCCCCGGAGCCCGGCCCCATCGCATCGGCCGAACCACCGCCCGGCGCGGTCGGATCGGGCGGACCCTCCACCATGACCGGCTGCGGATACATGCCGTCCTCACGGAAGGCGGGAACCCCGCTGCCGGTCGGCAGGAAGGTCTCGGCATAGATCGAATTCATCACCCGCACCGCGTCCAGGCGCAGACTCTCCGCGGCCTTCTGCAGCGCCACATTGGCGGTGGCCCGCTTGGGATCCAGCAGCGCCGCCTCGAGATCGGGCTGATTCACCACCGGCTGTGACAGCGCCGCCCGCAGCGCCTCGGCCGCGTCGTTGGCCTGCCCGAGCCGCTGTCCGACCACGCCCATCACATCGGAAAGGTGCTGGCCCAGCTCCTCGAACGACTGCACCGCACCCGCGGCCGATTCGGCGGCCGGACCACGCCAGCCGTCGGCGATGGCGCCGCGGATCTCGGCATGCGCCTGCCGCACCGCCTCGGCCACGCCGATCGCCGCGCTCTGCCAGGTCTGGCGGCCCAGGGTGAGCACATCCGGCTTGAGCTGTGCCACACCGTGATAGATCTCGTCGTAGCTGAGGTGCTCGAACACCTCGCAGTTCGGCGCGTAGTCCGGATCGCAGGCCTCGCCACCCGTCCGCCGCCCGCCGCCGACCTCACGCATGGCCCACCCCCACCGAACCGATCCGGGCCAGCGTAGCGGCCACCTCGGCATCGCGCTGCTCGTAGGCGGTCCCCGCCGCGCGCAGCGTCTGGGCAAGCTGGCGGGCCGCATCGGCGTACTCCTGCAGCCGCGCCAGCGCGTCGGCCGCCTTGCCCTCGAATCCGCGCCGCAGCGAATTGCCGGATTCGAAACCGCCGAAGCCGGGTAGATTCGCGGCCGCCCGCAGCGCGCCGAGCTGATGTTCGACCTGGTCGGCCAGCAGCTCGTAGCGGCGCGCGCAGCGCTCGTGGGTGCCCTCGGCGACGAGCACACCGTCGATCCACAGCTCGCCCTCGTCGACCGCCTGCGTCAGGGCCGCGACGTCGCCGCGCAGATCCCCATCCTGTTGCGACTGCACCGGTCCCCCTTTCTCATGCTCGGTTCACCTCGACTCCGCGCCATTCGGCGCGGACGCCGTCGATCCACTCCGCGATGTCGGCCGTGACCCGTGCGTGTACCGGCTCGTGCAGGAGATCGTGCCCGGCATCGGCATATTCGCGCAACCCTACCGACCGCTGCCGTGCCGTCCACTGCCGTATCGCATCGATCGGGCAGCGGCGGTCGTCGACGCCGTGCAGCGCCAGCACCGGCGGCCGCGCCGGAAGTTCGGGGCAGGACGCGGCCGCCCGGGTCGGGGTGCCGGTGAGCACCAGGCCCGCGCAGTCGATTCCGGCGGCCAGCGCGGTGGCCGCGCCGAGCGAATGTCCGACCACGAACAGCGGCGTCCCGGCGCGCTCGGCCCGCAGCAGCTCGGCCAGTCCGCGCGCGTCGGGGGCCAGTTCGGCGGGGGTGCCGGGCGCGGCCGGATCGCCCTCGCTCAGGCCCTGACCCGGCACGTCCAGCGCCCAGGTCTCGATGCTTCGCGCGCCCAGCGCCCGCGCGAAGCGGTGGTAGTGGGCGCTGTGCTGGCCGGTTCCCGGAAACAGCGCCACCACCGCCACCGGCTCGGCCACCGGCCAGATCCGGTAGTGCAGCCGACCGCGGGCACCCTCGAAAAACGGCATACCGCAATCATTTCACCGCCGACCGGCGCGATATCCCGGCTCGCCCGAATTCCTTCCGTTCGGTCGGACCCGCGACACGCCCCCCTCGCACCGCGCCCCGCTACCTCGACTGATTACGCTGTTGCGCGGCTCGGCACGCAAGGACGTGCGGTCGGGTGCGGGTGTCCGAGACACAGGAGGGCCGCGATTGATTCTGTTCGGTGATCGTGTCGTGTGCAGCACCGGTGACCTGGTCCAGGCGGCGCGCTGCGAGTTCGCGCTGCTGCGCGCGCTCGACGCCGAACTCGGCCTGGTCGGCCCGGCCGCTTCCGGTATCGATATCGGCCCGCTGCCCGCCCGGCTGCTCGACGAGCTGCGCGAACGATTCGGGGGCGAACCGCGGCGCATCGATCCCGTCGAGCCCGGTTCGCCCGCCGCAACCCTGGCCGCCCTCACCCACTCCCAGGAGCAGACGCTGAGCGCGGTGCGCGCGGGCGCCGATCTGATCGCGGGGCCGATCTTCTTCGACGGATCGTTCGCCGCCGGGTGCACCGCGCTGATCCGCACCCCGGCGCAACCGACGCTGCCCGCGACGCCGGAGCCGGTGGACGAACTCGCCTCACCCGCCGACCGGCTGCACCGCCCGGGCGGTGGCGAACCGCCGGAGCGGACACCGGTGTCGGAGGGGCAGCGTTCGCTGTTCCCCCTCGACGAGAGCAGCTACGAGCAGGTCATCGACGGCGACGCGCTGAAGACCTCGACCACCGGCCAGGACGGCTGGGCGGCCGCCCGCGCCGCGCACCCGCCGCCGCCCACCCCGGCGCAGACGCCCCCGGACGAACGGCTCGCGCCCGCGCCGGAGACGACCTACCAGCTCTACGCCGAGACCGACGAGCCGGTGGTGGTCACCCTGATCCGGCTGGCCGCGTGTGCGGAAGCCTTGCAGCGCAATGGATTCGGTGTCCACCAGCTGGTCCGCATCCGGACCGCGGGTGGCGAGACCCACCACGACCTGTGCGATGCCATGACCGTCGCCCGGGCACGCCGCCGTCGGGTAGCGGCCATCGTCGAGGCCAAACAGGACGAACTACTGCCCGTGCAGTGGGGCGACCGCCGCTATCTGGCCTGCGGCCACTGCCCCACGTGCACCGCCGAACTCGTGGCGGGCCGGGATCTGCTGCTGGTGGCCGGGATGCGCCCCGCCGTGCGCGCCCAGCTGCACGCGGCCGGGATCACCACCGTGGACCGCCTGGCCCGGGCCGACTCCGCCGTCAGCGGTATTGCGGCACAGACCTTTTCGCTGCTACACCGACAGGCCGCGCTGCAGCTGCGCCGCGAACGCACCGGGCAGCCGGTGTGCGCCGTCACCGATGCCACCGCCCTGGCCGCGCTGCCCGCGACCACACCCGGCGACGTTTTCCTCACCCTCGCGGGCACACCGCCCACGGTGGTCGGCGTGGGCGTCGCGCCGACCCGCGCACCGGAGGAGGGCGACCCACCGGCGATCCTGTTCCACGCCTTCGACATCGCCCACGATCCGGCGGCCCTGCTGGAATTCCTCGCCGATCGCCAGGAGCGCCACCCCGAACTGCGCATCCACCACTACCGCTCGCCCGCCCGGGAACTGCTCGCCGAGCTGTGCGCGCGCTGCGGTGTGGACTCCGAGATCGCCGACGATCTGCTGGGCGCGCTGCTGGACCTGTATCCGATCGTGCGGGCGGCGCTGATGATCGGTGAACGCTCCTATCGGCTCGCGGATCTGACCGCCCTGCTGGACGAGGTTCCCGAATTCGCCTGCGATCCTGTCGAATCGGAGTGCGCGCTGCTGCTGGCGGTGCGCGACCGGCTGCGCGCGCTGGCCGACGAACACGGCGTGCGGCCGCGCCCGGCCCCGCGCGACAGTGTGCCCGAGACGCCCTCGGCGGTGGAGGCCGCGCTGCGCGAATTCGCCTACGACACCGACGAACCGCGCACCCCCGCCCAGGACATCGCCGCGCTCACCGCGGCCGTGCTGGCCTACCACCGGCGCGAGCGCCAACCGCTGCACTGGGCACACGCCGACCGGCTGCACCGGCCGATCGACGAATGGGCCGACACCCCGGGCGTTCTGGTCGCCGACTGGGGCAGCGTGGACACCAAATGGCACAGCACCGGCCAGCGCCCGATGCGGCGCTATCTCAAGCTCACCGGTCGCCTGGGCACCGGCAGCGCGCCACCGCCCGGGACGCCCGTGCTCACCCTCTACGAGCGGCCGGTGCCGGGTATGACGGCCGCGCCCGGCCGCCGGGCGGTCGCCGCCGCCACCGTACTGGGCTGTGCGCGCGACGACGAGTTCGACGATGTGGTGCGGGTGGAGGAGCTGCTACCGGAGGGCTGCGCGCCCTACGACGACCTGCCGGTCGCGATCGTGCCGCGACCGCCCGGCAGCGACGAGAACATCGCCGCCGCATTGGAATTCACGGCCAATCAACTGCTCGGAACGCTGCCCGAGGCGCCCCTGACCGGCGCGTTCGACCTGCTGTGCCGACGTCGGCCGCGGCTGCGCTCGGGCGACTCGCTACCGGAGGTGTTCGGCGACCACGCCGCCGCGGTCACGGCCGCGGTGCTCGATCTCGACGACTCCTACATCGCCGTGCAGGGCCCGCCCGGCACCGGCAAGACCGACACCGGGGCGCGGGTGATCGAACGCCTGGTTACCCGCCACAGGTGGCGCATCGGCGTTGTCGCCCAATCCCATTCGGCCGTCGAGGAGGTGCTCGACGCGGTGGTGCGGGCGGGGGTGCTGCCGGAACTGGTGGCCAAGTCCGATGCCCAGGAAGTCGCGCCCGAATGGCTGGTGATCGATCCGGCCCGCTATCCCCGCTTCCTCGACAACGCGGTCAACGGCTGTGTCGTCGGTGGTCTGCCCGGTGATGTCGCCGATCCCGAACGTATTCCGCCCGGCGCACTGGATCTGCTGGTACTGCCCGACGCCGGGCATTTCCCGCTCGCCGACGCGATCGCCGTCGCGGGCAGCGCCCGAAACCTGTTGCTGCTGGGCGATCCCGCGCCGCTGCCCACCCACGGCATCCATCCGGAACCGGTCGCCGAATCGGCCCTGGGCCGCCTGGTCGGCGAATCATCCACACTGCCCCCGGATTTCGGTTACTTCCTGGATCGCACCTGGCGCATGCATCCGCAACTGTGCGGCCCGGTGTCGCGGCTGCGCTATGGCGACCGGCTGCGCTCCAACGAAACCGTGACGCTGGCGCGCGAATTGGCCGATATCCCGCCCGGCGTGCGGATGGTGCCGGTCGAGCATCGCGGCAACGGCACCGAATCGGTGGAGGAGGCCCGCGAGGTGGTGCGCCAGGTACGCGCGCTGCTCGGCCTGCCCTGGCGGCAGGGCGCGGTGATGCGGAAACTCCATCCACACGACATTCTGGTGGTCGCCCCCTATCACGCCCAGGTCGCCCGCATCCGAACCCTGCTGTCCCGCGCGCGCATCGAGGATGTGGTGGTCGGCACCACCGAACGTTTCCAGGGCCGCGAGGCCGCGGTGGTCCTGGTCTCCACCACCACCTCCACCCCCGCGGACGCGCCGCACGGCATCGAGGCGCTGCTGTCGCGGCACTGGCTGACCACCGCCGTCTCGCGCGCCATGTGGGCCGCGGTGATCGTCCACTCCGGCCTGCTCACCGAATATCTGCCCGAAACGCCCGGGGAGCTGGCCGATCTGGCCGCCTTCCTGCACCTGGCCAATCCCTAGCTCACGCCGTGCGGTAGACGCCGGGGGTGATGCCGTAGCAGCGACGAAACCAGCGGGTGAGGTGGGCCTGGTCGGCGAAGCCGGATTCGACGGCCGCCTCGGCGACCGAGCGGCCGCTCGCCAGCATCCGCCGCGCCGCGCGCAAGCGCAGCTGGCGCTGGAAATCGCTGGGCGCCAAGCCGTATCGGGCGCGGAAGGTCCGCGCCAGGGTGAATCTGCTGCAGCCCACCGCCGCCGCCAGCTCCGCGCTGGAGATGTCGTCGAGATAGCGCTCCCGCAGGATCGTCCAGGCGCGCCCGGCCAGTTCGGCCGCGACGTCGTCGCGCGGGTGCCCGGCCGCGCGGGGCGGGTGCCGGGCCCCGCGTTCGACCATGGCCGCCACCGTGCGCGCGAGGGCCTCGTCGCGGGCCAGGGTGGTGGCCGGGCAGCCGACGCAGTGGTACAGCCGCTCGAGCGCGCGCAGCAGCGGCGGATCGTGCAGCACCGGATCCGGGAACAGCGGCAGTCCGGTCGGCCGCCCGGCCCGATCGGCCAGCAACTCCGAGACCAGCTCCGGCCCGATATGCACGATCCGATAGGTGAAGCCGTCCTCGTGCCCGCTGCGGCCGTCGTGCGGCTCGTCCGGATTGAACGCCATCAGCATGCCCGCGACGCTGGCGTGCGACCCGCCGCGACAGCCGAAGGCCTGCACGCCGAATTCGGTGTAGCCGAACGAATACGCGTCGTGGCTGTGCGGATCGTAGACGTGCCGGTCGAAGTGCGCGGCCATGGCCTCCACCGGACGATCCGGCATGCGCCGATAGTCCACCCATTCCCGTGCCCGCATGCCCTGATCCTCGCGCACCAGCGTTCAAGACCGCCGTGGCCCCGGTCACCGACGATCTCCCGGTGCGAATCACACTCTCCCTGATCGTGGTGATGGTGCTGTGGGGCAGCGCCTTCGCCTGTTCGAAGCTGGCCGTCGGCGCGGTGCCCCACGAGGTCGCCGGATTTCTGCGGTTCGGGATAGGCACGCTGGCGCTGCTGGTACTCGGTATCCCCCGGCTCGCACCGGCGGACGCGGTGCGGGCGGGTGGGCTCGGGCTGATCGGCGTCTTCGGCTACAACGCCCTGTTCTTCCTCGGCCTCTCCCTCGCCCCGGCCGCCGACGGCAGCGTCATCGTGCCCATGACCGCACCCTTGCTCACCGTCGCCGTGACCGCGCTGCTCGGGCGAATCCGCCTGGCACGCACCCATGTTCTGGGCCTGATCACCGCGATCGTCGGCGGAGTCCTGTTCTTCCTCGGCATTCCCGCCGCGGGCAGCAGTCGGCTGCTCGGTGACCTGGCCTTCGTCGGCGCGGCCGTCTGCTGGGCCGGTTACACCATCCTCGGCGCACCGATGCTGTCCCGCCTGCCCGCCTTCACGGTCACCGTATGCGCAACGGCCGCGGGCACCGTCGCCCTCGGCATCCTCGCCGCACCGGCGCTGACAACCGTCCCCTGGTCGGACCTGAGTGCCGGATTCTGGCTCAACACACTGTATCTGGGCGTCCTACCCACCGCCCTGGCCTATTCGCTGTACTACCGCGCGGTCCACGCCGCCGGACCCGCCACCGCCTCCTCGGCCATGTTCCTCGTCCCCGTCTTCGGCCTCGCCTGCGCCTGGCTGCTCCTCGGCGAAACCATCGGCCCCCTGCAAGCCGTCGGCGCCACCCTGCTCCTACTCGGCGCCTGGTTCGCCACCGCCGCCACCAGGACAAGGCCAGCCATGATCACCGAACAGCCCTCAGCCCAGCGATCGTGAGCACGGGGAGCTATCCGGAACGCGCCGCGAGCGCCTTCCGGATCAGCTCCCGCGCCATGTCGCCGTGCATGGCCTGCTCCGACAGCGTGGCGAACATTTTGCCGTACAAGGCGATCTCACGGGGTTGGGTGATGGTCAGCTCAGCGGTGACCGTCTCGACCTGGACGAGTCGATTGTCGAAAATGATGAACCCGTTCGTGGCCGGTGCCTCGTAGTTCGCGCTCGCGGGAACGATTCCGAGCTTTACGCGCGGCAGGGTCATCACGGCCAGCAGCCGGTCGAGCTGTCCCAGCATCACGGAGTTGTCTCCCACGGTGGTTTGTATCGCCTGTTCGGCGATGATGAACGAGAACCGGTGGTCGCCCTGGTAGAGCACGCGCTGGCGTTCCATCCGCGCCGCTACGCCCGCGTCGATGTCGTCGGGTACGCCGTAGAAATCGATGACCTTGCGAAGCACCACCTCCGCATACTCCGCGGTTTGCAGGAGCCCGGGCACGGCGCAGGGCTCATACCAACGCATCGCGTTCGCTCTGCTTTCCAGCTTCACCGAGAGGCGTTGCCGACGCTGCGTCCCGGTACCCAGAAGGCGCCGCCACTCCAGGTAGGCGGCCTGAATGTTGCGGAGCGTCGCAATCAGGTCCGGCAACTGCTCCATGCTGCCGGTGTGCGCGCACCAGGCCCGAAGATCCGCCTCCGTCGGCGTCTGCTTGCCGTACTCGATGCGCGAGGTTTTCGATTCGTGCCAGCCCGCGAGTCGAGCCAGTCCACGGCCGGTGAGACCCGCATCACGGCGAAGCTCTCGAAGCCTGAGCCCGAGAGCTTCCCGTTGCTCGTGAGCGGCATTGGTCACCGCACACCGAACGCCGTGTAGTCGGCATGCGGGATCGCCGCCGACCACACGAGATCTCGAACCTCCCGGCAGTAGTTCACAATCCTCGGATCGTTGGTCAGCGCCCCACCAGCCCATTGTCCAGACGGCTCGAACACCGTGAACGCGACCGATTCTCCATCGAACAACCACCAGTCGTCGACCGTGAGCTGGCCAGGGTCGATCCGATTCCGGGGGAGATATCGAATCTCCTCTCCTGCTTCGATATTCACCTGCGCGACGACCAATCCCCAAGCGGTATAGGGCACATGTGGCACAGTGACCACACGCGCCCGCCGGACATGGACACCCCGGCTGGTCGTCTCCCGGACAAGCCTCGTCCACCCTTCCATCCATGCGAAGTCATCGGACTCACCAGCCTTGAAGCGTTCGAACGGCTCGAATTCCTCCGACGTTTCGTAGGTGTCCTGCACCTCGAGGTGAAACGCCTCCCGCTCGCAGGTGCGCAGGAGGTTGTCGAACTCGTCACCTTGCCGCAGCAGCAACACCGTAGAACTTCCTTTCGCTCACCGGGACCTCGATTGCCCCCTCATCTTCGGCCAGATCCAACCCCGACAAGGTCTCCGAGTCGGTAACCGGTCGACCGGACAGCGTGAATGTCCCTCTTCCCGTGTCGGACAACGTCACTCCGAGGAATGTGTCCGCCTCGACGAATCCGAGCAGTAGGTGCGGGATCTCCACTTTGCCCGGATCGCCGGTCACCCAGCCCTGCACGAGGTAGCTCCCGCGATCGGTGACGTAGAGCGACGGACACCCACCCTGATGCGTTCCGCCCTTGCCGAGAAACCGTAACCGCATGACCAGTCCTCCATGTCTCAGTATGCAGTGATTTGCGTCGAGCTCATTCAATGGTCGCTCGGCGCACTCGACTTCAGGCTGCATTGAACAGAATTCGCAAACTGCTGCAAGGCGCTGGTATCAGAGATGATCGACCGCATAGCGTCAGCGCTGGCACCCGGGGCCGGTAGAGCCCGGACTTGGCGGATTCCCGGCCCCGGGTAGCCCTCCTACAGCGACGGACGGGCGGGTCGAAGATGGATAAACCCTGGCCGACAAGGCTTTTCGAGTTCGATGGGGGCGTGCTGGAGGTCTACGACTACGGCGACGATCCCGAGCGGGGCCCAGGTGTCTATCTCGTGTTGTTCAACCGAGGCGAACCCGCCACGCGAGAACTTCGGCTCATCGAGGACCGGGACGACGAGACGGGCTCGGCGGCGTCATGATCGAGATCGACTGGCACATCGGACTTTTCATCGCGATCGCCATTCCACTGGCGGTGTTCGTCGTGGCGACGTTCTGGCCTGGGCGGGCGCCGAAGCGCCGGACTGTTCGAAGAAGCCTCAGCCGAAGTTCTGGCCCTCGCCGCGGTAAGTGGGGACGGTGGCGCGGGTGCCGTCGGTATCGATGAGGTGGATCTCGTCGAAGCGTTCGCACAGTTCGCCTGCCTTGGCGTGGCGGAACCAGACTCGGTCGCCGATGCGTAGTTCCTCCGCACCGGTCAAGGGGGTCTGGACCTCGCCTGCGGCCTCGGTGCCGATGAGGCGTAGACCGGTGGGCCATACCGGTTTCGGGATGCGGGACTTACCGGCGGGGCCGGAGGCGATGTAGCCGCCCGCGAAGGCCGTGGCGATGCCGCGGGCCGGGCGGCGCAGTACGGGCAGGGCGAAGAACATGGCCGGGTGGGGGGTGAAGGCGCGGTAGCCGTCGAAGAGGGTGGGTACGTACAGGCCGGAACCGGCCGTCACCTCGGTGACGTTCGGATCGGTGATGCTCACCTCGATCGATCCGCTGCCGCCGCTGTTGACGATCTCGAGTGCGCCGACCACCGAGCGGACGGCGTCGAGCACCTGCCGTCGCCGGTTGCCGATTTCGGCTGCCGAGGCCCATTTCACCAGGCGCACAGCGGGATTGGTGTCCGGCAGACCGGCGATCTGGGCCTCGTAGGTCATCACGCCGACCACCTGGAAGCCGCGCTGCTGGGCGATGCGGGCCAGTTCGGCGACCTGGTCGGGGGTGCGTAGCGGGGAGCGGCGGACCCCGAGATGGATCGGTCCGAGGCGCAGGGAGGCGTCCACGTCCAGGCAGATCCGTGGCCGCACCCGCTCGCTGCCGACCGCGGTCTTGATGAGATCCAGCTGCGCCGGATCGTCGACCATGAGGGTGATGGCCGCGCGCAGCGTCTCGTCGCCGCCGAGTTCGGCCAGCGCTGCGCGGTGCACGCTCGGATAGCCCAGCAGGATGTCGCGCGCCCCGTGGCGGGCCAGCCAGATCGCCTCCGGCAGCGAATAGGACATGATGCCCCGGAACCCGCCAGCCGCCGTGAGGCCGCCGCCGAGCACCTCCTCGAGGACCGCCCGGCAGCGCACCGACTTGCTCGCGACCCGGATCGGCACACCCTTGGCCCGCCGCACGAGATCGGCGACGTTGGCGCGCAACGCGCCCAGATCGAGGGCGGCCAGCGGCGGATCCAGGTCGGCGGTGGCCGCATGCAATCCGGTGATCGGCGACACGTCTGTCACACCTTCACTGAACCACGAAACTGGTCAAACGTCCAGGATCGATTCAGAGATCGGCCGCCTTGGTCGACAGGCTGGAGACCAGGTCGTCGAGCACGACCAGCGTCGTCTCGTCGTCGCAGTCGGCCAGCCAGCGCAGCACGGTGCCCTGCATGACGGCCACCGAATAGGCCGCCACGGCCTCGACCGGCTCCAGCCATTCGGTCCGCGACCGATCGGCGCACAGCTGGAGGAACGCCGCGACCTCGGCATCGAGATCCCGGAACAGCGCGGCCACCGTCGAATCGGGCGAGCACCCACCGCCCGCCTCCCAGCGGCGACGCAGCGCCGCGATGGTGGACTCGTAGGAACGCACCTGCTTCTCCGGCGTCGCCTTGATCGCGGGCCACAGCGCGCTCACCCCGGCATGCAGCAGCACCCGCAGCGCGCGGGTACCGCTGTAGTCGAGTGCGGCGGCGGCTTGCTCGACGGCCCGCTCGACCGCCGGTCTCGGTCGAAGAACCTGTATCACCTGTCTACTTGCACTTACGCTCACGACGACTCCCTCGGGCGAAAGAACTCGCGCACCTCGCTTGCGCGACTCGCTCAACGGGCTGCGGTCCTCACTGATCGCACCGAGCGCCAGCTCGGTCGACCCGTCAACTAGATCAATGTTAGAGGTTTTTCGGGGATTGCGACCGTATTCGATGCTTGTTTCCGGACCGAAGGAATGTTTTGTTACCGCTCCGGTACACCCTCGCGATCGAACGGAGATCCGGGGACGGGCCGCGCCCCGCACGCATCCCTCGGCCTCATCCAACCAGCAAACTTTACGGCGTGCTCCGAGCCGGATCGCACAGCTGTGGCCGATTACACATGGGCATCACAGATTCGCTCGTTCGATCGGATAACGACACCCAGCCGATACCGGCCCGGACATAGCCTGGATTTATGACCTCCGCACGACCCGATCATCTGCTCATCTCCGGCACCTTCAACTACCGCGACGTCGGCGGTCTGCGCACCGCGAGCGGTGCGAAGGTCCGCAGCGGGGTGCTGCTGCGGTCGGCACATCTGTGCCGGCTCGACGCCGACGGGCACGCCACCCTGCGTGAGCTCGGCGTGGCGACCGTGCACGACCTGCGCGGCCCGCGCGAGATCGACTACCTCGGCCAGGACGCGCTACCCCGGGAGGTGCGGCTGGAGTTGAGCCCGTTCGACTCCCAGATCGGCGAGAAGCCGCCGCACGAGGTGGTCTACGACGACGGCCGCTCGGAGATGCTGCAGGTGTACGCGGCCTTTCCGGCCATGCCCGAGGCCGGAGTCGCACTGGTGACGATCGCGGAGTCGCTGGTCCGCGGCGACGGCGCGGTGCTCGTGCACTGCGCTGCCGGTAAGGACCGCACGGGCTGGGCGGTGGCCACTCTGCTGCGCGCGGTCGGGGTCACCGAATCCGAGGTGCTCGACGACTATCTGCTGAGCAACGGGGCCATCGACGCACTGTGCGAGGACGTCGCCATCAATTCCGACGGCAAGGTGACGCTGCCGGAGGCGGTGCTCGGCGTCTTCCCGGAATACCTGGCCGCCGCGACCGAATCGATGCACACCATCTACGGCGACCTGGACGGCTACCTCGACGCGATCGGCCTCACCGATCCGCTGCGCGGCCGCCTGCGCGAGCGCCTGCTGGAGTGAGGTCGGTCATTCGGCCCGGTGCACCAGCCCGTCCGCGTCGATGTCGACCTGGTTCCCGGTGTGGAACCAGGTTCCGGTGAAACGGGATTCGGTGGTCTGCGGATCGTTCCAGTACCGGCGGGTCACATTCGGACCACGGCACAGCAATTCCCCGTGGCCGGATCCGGCGCGCGGCCCCCACAGCGCCAATTCGGTTCCGCCGAAGGGGAATCCGAGCAGATCGGTGGCCTGACTCTCGCCGCAGTCCGCCAGCGCCAGACCGATACCGCTGGTCTCGGTCGCACCCCACACCGACCACTGGCGGGCCAGCGGAAACACCTCGCGCAACGCGTCGGTGACCACCTCGGCGGTGCCCGGATCGGTGGCCGCGACCTCGGCGCGGTGCCCGGCGCTGCACACCTGGCTCACCCCGGGGGCGCGCAGCCCGGCCAGCTCCGGCAGCAGTCCGGCGAAGATGCGCGGCGTGGCCGAAACCATATCGATCCGCTCGGCCACAATGGTTTCCGCGATCAGCGTCGGATCCGGCGTCAGCACCACCGTGCCGCCGACGGCGAAGGTCGGCAGCAGCTGATCCACGCAGCCGCTGGCGTGCGCGAGCGGCAGCAGCACCAGATTGCGCAGCCCATCGGTCGGCAGATCGAGCGCGCCGACCACCGAGCGGATCGCCGAGAGCAGATTCTCGTTGGTCAGCTCCACACCCTTCGGGCCGATCGAATCCCCCTGGGCGACACCGCCGCTGGTGTAGCACAGCAGCGCCAGCTCGGTCAGCGACGCGCCGTCGTCGATGAACGCCGCCCCGTCGGGAAACTCCTGCGCCGATCCGCTCAGGACGAAATCGGCGCAGCTGTCGGCGATCACGCGCCGCGCGGTGTCCTCGGGCAGGCCGTCGTGCACCAGCACCGGCACGGCGCCGGACAGCAGCGCGCCCAGGAACGCCTGCACCCAGCGCACCCCGACCGGCAGGTGCACCGCGACCCGATCGCCGTAGCCGATGCCGTGTTCCTGCAGTCCGCCCGCGATCCGGGAGGCCGAATGCCACAGCTGGCGATAGGTCAGCCGCGGACCGCCGATCTCCACCACCGCCTCACGCGTGGAAAACGCGTGTACCTGCACATCGAGCAGTTCGGTGAGCGCCGGATTGAGGTTGCCGTACCGCAGCACCCCGTCGGCCCCGCGGGCAAGTGGGCCGAATTCCGTTGGGCGACAATCCCGCTGCGGGTATTCGACCAGTAGCTGCGCCATGCGTTCCTCCGAGTGCCTCGATCCGGCAGGCACCTGTGACTATATGACGCAGGTCACAAGCATGGGCGGATAGGCGATAAACGTGTCCGCCCCATCACCGCCCGGTGTAGCTCGCCCGGCCGGGTCCCACCGCGAGGAAGCTGCGCACCGCACCGCGCAGATCCTCGGTGCCGAACAACTCGCCCGAGACCTGCGGGGTGACCGAATCCGCATGTGCCACACCGCCGGAACGCCAGGCGGCCACGATCTGCTTGGTCGCCGCGTGGGCACGGGTCGGACCGTCGGCCAGCCGGGCGGCCAGCGCCCGCGCGGCGGAGTCCACATCCTCGTGCACGGCATTGACCACGCCCCAGTCGGCCATCGTCGCCGCGTCGTAGAGGTCACCGGTCATCACCAGTTCCCGGGCGCGTCCCGAACCCGCCCGCTCGGCCAGCCGCTGCGGGCCGCCCATCGAGGGGGTCAGCCCCACCACGGTCTCCACCAGACCGAATTTGGCCTTGGGCCCGGCCAGCAGAATGTCGCAGGCGAGCGCGATCTCGAAGGCCGCGGTGAGGGTGAGCCCGTGCGCGGCGAACACCACCGGGCACGGCAGCGCCTCGAGCGGATGGACGATCCGCGCGAACAGCGTGCGCCACAGTTCGGCGCCCTCGTCGACCGACAGTCCGTCGAAGACGTGCACATCCACGCCCCCGGAGACCAGCTTGCCCTCGGCGCGCAACAACACCGCGCGCGGCGGGGCGGCGGCCAGATCGGCGATATCGGCCGCCAGCGATTCCATCAGCGCCTTGTCGAACAGGTTCAGCGGCGGATTGTCGATCGTGAGAACGGCCAGCTGGGCGCCCCGGTCGGTGTCGATACGTTCCAGCCTCGTCGGTTTCGAATCGCTCATCCGCCGAATCTATCCAGCCCACCACCGCGACGGAAGCGTGGAAGACTGGGCTGGTGACTACCTCGTCGTCCAACGATGCCACCTATGTGGAACCCGGCGAGTTCAAGCGGGACACCAACTACATCACCACGCGCATCACCGCCGACGGCCGCGACGGCTATCCGGTGGAGCCGGGCCGCTACCGGCTCGTCGCGGCGCGGGCCTGCCCGTGGGCCAACCGCACCCTGATCGTGCGACGGCTGCTCGGCCTGGAGGATGTGCTGTCCCTGGGCCTGTGCGGGCCGACCCACGACAAGCGCAGCTGGACCTTCGATCTGGATCCCGGCGAGGTGGATCCGGTGCTGGGCATCCACTTCCTGCGCGACGCGTATCTGAAGCGCTATCCGGACTATCCGCGCGGCATCACGGTCCCGGCGGTCGTGGACGTACCGACCGGGCAGGTCGTCACCAACGACTACGCGCAGCTGACCCTCGACTTCTCCACCGAGTGGGCGAAATTCCATCGCGAGGGCGCGCCGCGCCTGTATCCCGAACCGCTGCGCGCGGAGATCGACGCGGTGAACAAGCGGGTGTACACCGAGGTCAACAACGGGGTCTACCGCTGTGGCTTCGCCGGTGACCAGAATGCCTACGAGGCGGCCTATGATCGGCTGTTCATCGCGCTGGACTGGCTGTCCGATCGCCTGGCGAAGCAGCGATATCTGGTGGGCGACACCATCACCGAGGCCGATGTGCGGCTGTTCACCACGCTGGTCCGCTTCGACGCGGTGTACCACGGGCACTTCAAATGCAACCGCCGGAAACTGTCCGAGCTGCCCGTGCTGTGGGCCTATGCGCGAGATCTGTTCCAGACCCCCGGCTTCGGCGACACCGTCGACTTCGTGCAGATCAAACAGCACTACTACATCGTGCACGCCGACATCAATCCGACCCGCGTGGTGCCGAAGGGTCCGGACCTGTCCGGCTGGTGGACGCCGCACGGCCGGGAGGCATTGGGCGGCAGGCCGTTCGGCGACGGCACCCCACCCCCGCCGCCGCTACCGGCCGAGCGGGTGCCCGCCGCTCACTCGGCCCCGGCGTAGGTGCCGAAGCTCCAGATCACGCCCTCGGGATCGCGGCAGGTGAAACCGCGCGAGCCGTACTCCTCGTCGCGCAGCTCCCGGGTGATGGTCGCCCCGGCGGCCTTGGCCCGCTCGTACAGCTCATCCGGATTGTCCACGACGACATAGGCCGAGCCCACCCCGGCGGGATGATCGCACAGCGTCGCCCCGACGCCCTGCGAGCCGAGCATGATGCCGCCGCCGCCCGGCCAGACCAGTTCGGCGTGCTCGACGCGATCGCCGCTGTCGTAGCGGGCGGTCTGGACGAAGCCGAAGGCCTCGGTCAGGAATTCGATCGCGGCGGGCGCGTCGCGGTAGACGAAGGTCGGCCAGATCACGGTGGCTGTTCTTGTCGTCTCGGTCATGCCGTCGAGCATGGCAGCGGGTACCCGGCCTGGTCTTGGATGAATGGGAACTCCTCGCTGGCCAGCCAGCGCGAGGGCGGCATACCCGCCAGCTCGCGCCACTCCCGCGCCATATGCGCCTGGTCGTAGTAGCCACTCGCCGCCGCCGCGTCGGCGATGCGCACGCCGGGTCGGCGCAGCAGGCGATGGGAGGTCTCGAAGCGGGCCAGCCGGGCGGCGTCCTTGGGCGTGATGCCGAATTCGGCGGCGAACCGGCTGCCGAGATGTCTTCTGCTCCATCCGATCTCCTCGGCCACCTCGCCGACGCGGGGTGCGCGGACCGGATCGATCAGCCGCCGCCAGGCATGGTGCAGAGTGGGATCCATCCGCACCTCGCCCAGCCTGCGCAGCAGGATCTTGTCGAGGACGGCGAAGCGCCCCGTCCAGTCGGGAGTGGCCGAGATCCGCTCGCGCAGTTCGGCGGCGTCCGGGCCGAGCAGATCGGCGAGGTCGACCATCCACGCGCCGAGCTCGGCCACCGGCACACCGAACAGCGCCCGCGATCCGAGCGGCGTCACGGCCAGTTGTATCCCGTGCTGGTAGCCCCGGTGCGCGATCACGCTCGGCCGCACCGCCAGTCCGCTCGCCAGGGTGTCCCAGGTGCCGCCGGGCTGGTCGGGATGGGCGGCCACCGGCACCTCGAGCGGCTCGTCGATGGTGACGATGACCGTCAGCGCGGTGGTGGGCATGCCGATGTGATGGCCCGGCGCGAATCCGCGCAGCCGATAGCCGTCGTAGCCGCCGACGAACGGGCGCAGGCGCGGGTCCGGCAAACCCTTGGCGCCCTCCGACACACCGTTCACGGTTCCACGGTAGGACGTTCGGACGGAACCGTCTCGGCGAATCCGTTCGTTAGAGTTTCACCTGACCGGACGAGAGGGGTGTTGGCGATGTTCAAGAACGGCCTGGAGAAGGCCGTCGTGTCGCTGCTGGACAACGGTTCGCAGCTGCAGGCACCGGCGGTCGCCAAGTACGTCGATCGGCTGCGGCGCGCCCATCCCGAGGAATCTCCGGCACAGATCGTCGAGCGGCTCGAGCGGCAGTATCTCAACACCGTCACCGGCAGCGGTACCGCGGTCGGCGCGACGGCGGCGATTCCGGGGGTCGGAACCATCACCTCGATCGCGGCCATGGGCGCGGAGACGGCGTTCTTCCTCGAGGCCTCGGCGGTGTTCACCCTCGCCGTCGCGGCGGTGCACGGCATCGCGCCCGAGGACGCCGAGCGCCGCCGGGCGCTGGTGCTGGCGGTGGTGCTCGGCGAGAGCGGGATGGAGATCGTCGAGAAGAGCGTCGGGCGTTCGGCGAAGAACTGGGGGACGTTGCTGGCCAACCGGATTCCCGGGCTGTCGGGTATGAACGATTCGCTGTTGAAGCGCTTCCTCGTGCAGTTCCTCGCCAAGCGCGGCGCGCTGATGATGGGCAAGGTACTCCCGGCCGGAATCGGCGCGGCCATCGGCGGTTTCGGCAACCGTACACTCGGCAAGACGGTGATCGCCAACGCGCGCGGGGCCTTCGGCGCGCCGCCGCGGTCCTGGCGCGGTCCGCAGGTCATCGACGCGGATCCGCTTCCGGCGCTCGACGATTCGCCCGGATCCGGTCCGCGGTGAGCGCGCCGCGGTCGCTCGCCGTCTCGGCCACCGGACTGTCCAAGCAGTTCGATGGCGTGGTCGCGGTCCGGGACGTGAGTTTCAGCATCGCCGCGGGCAGCACCGCCGCGCTGGTCGGTCCCCCCGGCTCGGGGAAGACGACCGTGCTGCGGCTGCTGGCCGGGCTGCTGCGCCCGGATTCCGGGATGTCCTCGGTCGAGGCGGCCGGGGGCGGGCGAGCGGTCGGGGTCGTGGCGCAGCCGCGCGGGCTGCATCCGGCGCGCACGGTGCGCGGTCAGCTGCGCGTCTATGCCGCGGCCGCGGGCGTTTCCGACGATCGCGTCGACTCGCTGCTGGGGCTCACGCGGCTGGAAACGGTGGCCGGGTCGCGGGTGGGTGCGCTCGCGCCGGGCCTGCACACCCGGCTGGCGCTGGCGATCGCGCTGCTGGGCGATCCGCCGCTGCTGCTGCTCGACGATCCGTTCGCCGGACTCGACGTCGCCGAACGCGGCTGGCTGCTGGAGTATCTGCGCGGGCACGCCCGCCGCGGCGGGACCACGCTGTTCACCTCCCAGAGCCTGGCCGCCGCGCTCCCGGTCGCCGATCAGCTGATCGTGCTCGGCGCGGGATCGGTGGTGTACCAGGGCAGTCCGCGCCGGCTGCGGCGCAGCCATCCGGATCGGCTGATCGTGGGCGCGTCCAGTCCCATCGCGCTGGCGACCATGCTGGCTGCCCAGGGTTTCACCGACGCGATCATGCGCTCCGACGGCCGACTGGCCATTGCCGAGGCCACGCGCACCGAGATCGAGGCCGCGGCCCACGCCGCCAAGGTCCAGCTGACCGAGCTGATTCCGGAGCCGGTCCACCCCGACCGAGTCCTCGCGATGCTGACCAAGAGCACCGTCCCCCCGCCGCCGACCCCATACGGAGCGCCCCGATGATCCGCACCGTGCCCGCCGAGGTGAGCCGGGCGGCGACCGCCGAGACCCGCAAGCTCAGCACGCTGCGGTGGCCGTGGCTGCTGCCCGCGATCTGCGCGATGGTCGGTGTGGTGGCCGCGGCGGTCAGCGCCGCCCTGGGCAGCGGCCCACAGCCGCAACAGAATCCCGCGACCGGCACCGCCACCATCGGCCTGTATCTCGCGCTCGCACTGGCGCTCGCCGCGGCCCTGGTGACCGGCGCGCTTACCGCGGGCGGCGAATACCGCCATGCGAGCATGCCGCTGACCGCGCTGTTCACCCCCGACCGCGACCTGCTGTTCGGCGCGAAACTCGGTGTCACCGCGGCCTATTCACTTCTGCTCGGCCTGACCGCCGAGCTCGGCGCGATCCTCGGCCTGGTGGCGGTCGACCGCCACGAACTGGAATTCGGCCTGCGCCTGGTGACCGTCCTGGGCGGCGGCCTGCTGGCCGCCGTCTGCTGGGGCCTGATCGGCGCCAGCCTCGGTCTGCTGCTGCGCTCGGCGCTGCTGGCCATCGTCGCCCCGCTCGGCTGGCTGTTCGTCATCGAGCCACTGATCTGGCTGGTCGCCCACGGCGCGGACGTCCCGGGCGTGGCCGTGCTGTTCCCCGGCTCGGCCACCGTCGCCACGATCGCCGTGGATTCCTTCCCCACCAATCGCCTGCTCGCCCCCAGCCCCGCCGCCGCCGTGGTCCTGCTCATCTGGACTTCGATCGCGGGAGCCGGTGCCTGGTGGTATCTGCGGCAGCGCGATATCTGACCGGTCCGTCGCCGAAATCGCCCCCGCCCGTCGAACCGCTCGCGGGTGGGGGGCCGTATACCCGACAGGGGAAAACGTCCCCCAGGGAGTGTGGGGAGCGACACTCGGAAGCGAAGGAATATTCTCGTTCCCGGACAGGTCGACACATTATGAGGCTAGGTCTGTCCGGCGGTGCTCGAGTGGCCGTCGCGGGGTCCGGACCGGAAGTTGAGCAATCCTTAAGGGACCCGCGGTTGCCGCCGTGGGACGCTGGAGTGGAGCGGGGCCTATCCTCAGAAGGGGCGCATCGGCGCGTATCGAGCCGATTACCCGTGCCGAGCACGTCACAAACGTCGCAGCGCGAAGAACGAAATGAGGCGAACACCTGCTGTGAGCAGCTCAACATCCCAGTTCGGACAGAACCAGTGGCTTGTCGACGAGATGTACCAGAAGTACAAGCAAGACCCGTCGTCGGTCGACGAGAGCTGGCACGAGTTCCTGGCCGACTACACCCCGGAGACGCCGGGTGACACTGGTAACAGCAAGCCCGCCGCTCCCACCACCACAGCTCCCGCGACCGCCGCCAGCTCCGCGCCTGCTCCCGCCGCCCCGGCTCCGACGAAGACCGTGCCCCCCACCCCGGCCCCCGCCCCGGCTCCGGCGGCCGCCAAGGTGACCGCCCCGGCCTCCGCCGCGGCCGCACCCCCGCAGGCGCGCGGCGGCGAGGCGCGTACCGTCCCGGCCCCCACCTCCAACGCCGCCCCCGCCAAGCCCGCCGCTCCGGTGGTACCGGTGCAGGCCGAGGACGAGTCGAAGGTGCTGCGCGGTCCGGCCGCGGCGATCGTGAAGAACATGTCGGCGTCGCTGACCATCCCGACCGCCACCAGCGTCCGGGCCATCCCGGCCAAGCTGATGATCGACAACCGGCAGGTCATCAACAACCACCTGGCCCGCACCCGCGGCGGCAAGATCTCGTTCACCCACCTGCTGGGCTACGCGATCGTGCAGGCGGTCAAGGCCTTCCCGAACATGAACCGGCACTACGCCGAGGTCGACGGCAAGCCGAACGCGGTCACGCCCGCGCACACCAACCTGGGCCTGGCCATCGACCTACCCGGTAAGGACGGCAACCGCACGCTGGTCGTCGCCGCCATCAAGAACTGCGAGTCGATGAGCTTCGCGCAGTTCCACAGCGCCTACGAGGACATCGTCCGCCGCGCGCGCGACGGCAAGCTGACCACCGAGGACTTCACCGGTGTCACGATTTCGCTGACCAACCCGGGCACCATCGGCACCAATCACTCGGTGCCGCGGCTGATGCCGGGCCAGGGCGCGATCATCGGCGCGGGCGCGATGGAGTACCCGGCCGAGTTCCAGGGCATGAGCGACGCGCAGCTGGCCGAGATCGGCATCGGCAAGCTGATGACGCTGACCTCCACCTACGACCACCGCATCATCCAGGGCGCGGAGTCGGGTGACTTCCTGCGCACCATCCACCAGCTGCTGATCTCCGACGAGTTCTACGACGAGATCTTCCACGGCATGGGCGTGCCCTACGAGCCGGTGCGCTGGCGCAAGGACATCAAGGAGCGCGGCGTCGACAAGAGCGTCCGCGTTCAGGAGCTCATCGCCGCCTACCGCAACCGCGGCCACCTGATGGCCGACACCGATCCGCTGCGGCTGGTCAAGGACAAGTTCCGCAGCCACCCGGATCTCGACATCACCCAGCACGGCCTGACCCTGTGGGACCTGGACCGCGAATTCAACGTCGCGGGCTTCCACGGCCAGGAGCGGATGAAGCTGCGCGATGTGCTGTCGGTGCTGCGCGACGCGTACTGCCGCCACGTCGGCGTGGAGTACACCCACATCCTGGAAACCGAACAGCTGCAGTGGATTCAGGAGCGGGTCGAGCAGAAGCACGCCAAGCCGACTGTCGCCCAGCAGAAGTACATCCTGTCCCGGCTGAACGCGGCCGAGGCCTTCGAAACCTTCCTGCAGACGAAGTACGTCGGCCAGAAGCGCTTCTCGCTGGAGGGCGCCGAGGCGGTCATCCCGATGATGGACGCCGTCATCGACCAGTGCGCCGAGCACGCGCTCGACGAGGTCGTCATCGGCATGCCGCACCGCGGCCGCCTGAACGTGCTGGCCAATATCGTCGGCAAGCCGTACTCGCAGATCTTCACCGAGTTCGAGGGCAATATGAACCCGGCCGCCACGCACGGCTCGGGCGATGTGAAGTACCACCTCGGCGCGCACGGCACCTACATCCAGATGTTCGGCGACAACGACATCGAGGTGTCGCTGACCGCCAACCCGTCGCATCTCGAGGCCGTCGACCCGGTACTGGAGGGTCTGGTCCGCGCCAAGCAGGACCTGCTCACAAAGGAGGACCTGGTCACCAAGGGCGAGGAGGCGCGCACCTTCTCGGTCGTGCCGCTGATGCTGCACGGTGACGCGGCCTTCGCCGGTCAGGGCGTGGTCGCCGAGACGCTGAACATGTCGGGCCTGCGCGGCTACCGCGTGGGCGGCACCGTGCACATCGTGGTGAACAACCAGATCGGCTTCACCACCGCACCGGAGAACAGCCGCTCCACCGAATACGCCACCGATATCGCCAAGTTCATCGGCGCGCCGATCTTCCATGTCAACGGCGACGATCCGGAGGCGTGCGACTGGGTGGCGCGGTTGGCCGTGGACTTCCGTCAGAAGTTCCGCAAGGACGTGGTCATCGACCTGATCTGCTACCGCCGTCGCGGCCACAACGAGGGCGACGACCCGTCGATGACCCAGCCGTACATGTACGACGTCATCGACACCAAGCGCAGCGTCCGCAAGGCCTACACCGAGGCCCTGATCGGCCGCGGCGACATCTCGATGAAGGAGGCCGAGGACGCGCTGCGCGACTACCAGGGTCAGCTGGAACGCGTCTTCAACGAGGTGCGGGAGCTGGAGAAGTACCCGCCGTCGCCGAGCCCCTCGGTCGAGATGGAGCAGACGGTGCCGAGCACGGTCATCACGGCCGTGGACAAGACCGTGCTGCAGCGCATCGGCGACGCGTTCGTCAATGTGCCGGAGGGCTTCACGGTCCACCCGCGCGTCAAGCCGGTGCTGGAGCGCCGCCGCGAAATGGCCTACGAGGGCAAGGTCGACTGGGCCTTCGCCGAGCTGCTGGCCTTCGGCACGCTGATCGACGAGGGTCGGGCGGTGCGCCTGACCGGTCAGGACTCCCGCCGCGGCACCTTCACCCAGCGCCACGCCGTGGTGATCGACCGCAAGACCGGTTCGGAGTACACCCCGCTGCACAACATCGGCAGCAAGAATCCGGGCTGGTTCGCGGTGCACGATTCGGCGCTGAGCGAATTCGCCGCCGTAGGTTTCGAATACGGCTACTCGCTGGGCAACCCGGACGCACTCGTGCTGTGGGAGGCGCAGTTCGGTGACTTCGTCAACGGTGCGCAGTCGATCATCGACGAGTTCATCTCCTCCGGTGAGGCCAAGTGGGGGCAGCTGTCGGAGGTCGTGCTGCTGCTGCCGCACGGCCACGAGGGCCAGGGTCCCGACCACACCTCCGGTCGAATCGAGCGATTCCTGCAGCTGTGCGCGGAGGGTTCGATGACGGTCGCGGTTCCGTCGACCCCGTCGAACTACTTCCACCTGCTGCGGCGGCATGTGCTCGACGGCATCCGCCGCCCGCTGATCGTCTTCACCCCGAAGTCGATGCTGCGCAACAAGGCCGTGGTCTCCAATATCGAGGACTTCACCGACAACAAGTTCCGCTCGGTGCTCGAGGAGCCGACCTACGAGAGCGGTGACGGCGACCGCGCCAAGGTCAAGCGGATCCTGCTGACCTCGGGCAAGCTCTACTACGAGCTGGCCGCGGAGAAGGCCAAGAAGAACCGCGACGATGTGGCGATCATCCGCATCGAGCAGCTCTACCCGATCCCGTCCTACCGCCTGAACGAGAAGCTGGCGACCTACCCCAACGCCACCGATCTCGCCTGGGTCCAGGAGGAACCGGCCAACCAGGGCGCCTGGCCGTTCTTCGGCCTGAACCTGCCGGAGATCCTGCCGGAGCGGTTCAACAAGCTGCGCCGCATCTCGCGCCGCGCCATGTCGGCCCCGTCCTCGGGTTCGAGCAAGGTGCACGCGGTGGAGCAGCAGGAGATCATCGAAGAGGCGTTCGCACCGACCGCCTGACGATTTGGGTAAGCCACTGCTACTGCGCCGGGTCGAATTCGCTCCCACCGAGCAATTCGACCCGGCGTCGTGGTATCTGGATGTGCCCGTCATCGCCGAGGTGTGTTCGGAGGGGCTGACTTTCGAGCGACCGGTCACGGTGCTGGTGGGCGAGAACGGCATCGGCAAGTCCACCCTCGTCGAGGCGATCGCCGCGAGCTGGAATGCCGGCATGCGCGGGGCCGATCCGCTCTGGTCACCCGGCGGCACCTCCGGCGACAGCGACCTGGGCGCGTATCTGCGGTGCGACGGCGTCTATCCCAGGCCGACCGGCGGCGGGTTCCTGCGCGCGGAGACGATGAACTCCGTCTTCGAGCGGGCCGACGCGCTGCGCGTGCGCGCGACCGACCAGGTGTGGAACCGCCTCTCGCACGGCCAGTCGTTTCTGCACTACATCGCCGACCGCCCGGTCGGCCAGGGCCTGTGGCTGCTCGACGAGCCCGAGGCGGCGCTGTCGTTCCAGTCCTGTCTGGCCCTGGTCGGGGTGCTGATGGATCTGGCGGCCGAGGGCTCCCAGGTCGTCATGGCCACTCACTCCCCCATCCTGGCCGCCTGTCCGGACGCCGAGATCATGGAACTCACCGCCGACGGCGTCGAATACCGGGAGTGGGCGCAGCTGGACATGGTCCACGACTGGCGCACCTTCCTCGACTCCCCCGCCGCGTATCTGCGACATCTGTAGCCCGAACCGCTGTGACAACGGTTACCCGCCCTCGAGACCGTACTTTTCCAAGCCGTATATTCGGCGTGGAATATTTGAGAAGGAATAAGTCGCCGCACCGGACTACGGTGGCGATGTGGAGGGGGTCGCGAGATGACCGTGCAGCCGGGCGCACTGCTGACACCGTTGGCGATCTCGGTGCTCGCGCTGCTGGAGGAGCGGCCGATGCATCCGTACGAGATGTATCAGACGCTGCTGCAACGCCGGGAGGACTATCTGGTCAAGATCCGGCCGGGGTCCCTCTATCACACGGTGACGCGGCTGGCCGAGCGCGGCATGGTCACCGCCGAGGGCACCGACCGGGCCGGAAACCGCCCCGAGCGCACCATCTATCGCATCACGCCCGGGGGCACCACCGCCCTGCGCGCCCGGATCGCCGACATCATCCGCCGACCCGTGCGGGAGTATCCGCTGTTCCCGCACGCCATGTCCGAGGCCCACAATCTGCCCGCGGACGAGGTGATCGCGCTGCTGCGCGATCGCATCGGCCGGCTCGAAAACGATCGCACCGAACTCGACGTCCTGCACCGCTGGCTCACCACCCACGAGGTACCGCGCCGGTACTGGATGGTCCTGGAATATCTGCGCGGCCAGGCCGATGCCGAACTCGTCTGGTTGCGCCGCATCGTCACCGAACTCGCCGACGGCACGCTGGCCTGGGACGACTTCGCCCCCGACGGCACCCGCATGCCCGCCCCCACCAACGCCATCGGCCCCGACTGGGGTTCGGCGGTCACCGACGACGTGCTGGCCGAACTCCGGAAAGAGGAACGAAACGCATGACAACCCAACGTAACCCGTGGCTCGCGCTCTACGCGCTGGTCGTCGGGTTCTTCATGATCCTGCTGGATATGACCATCGTCGCGGTGGCCAATCCGAAGATCCTGGCCGACCTGCACACCGACATCACCAAGGTCATCTGGGTGACCAGCGCCTATCTGCTGACCTATGCCGTACCGCTGCTGGTGACCGGGCGCCTCGGAGATCGCTTCGGGCCCAAGAACGTCTACCTCACCGGCCTGGCGGTATTCACCCTGGCCTCGCTGTGGTGCGGCATGTCCACCACGATCGGCATGCTGATCGCGGCCCGCGCGGCGCAGGGTCTGGGCGCGGCGCTGATGACGCCGCAGACCATGGCCGTCATCACCCGCACCTTCCCGCCCGACAAGCGCGGCGCGGCCATGGGACTGTGGGGTGGCGTGGCCGGACTGGCCACGCTGGTGGGCCCGCTGCTGGGCGGCGTGCTGGTGGACAAGCTGGGCTGGAACTGGATCTTCTACATCAACGTGCCGATCGGCGTGGTGGCGTTCGCGCTGGCGGTATGGCTGGTGCCCGCACTGGAGACCCATTCGCACAGATTCGATCTGGTCGGCGTCGCGCTCAGCGCCGTCGGAATGTTCTTGCTGGTCTTCGGGATTCAGGAGGGTAAGACCCGCGACTGGGACGGGGTGATCTGGGCGCTGATCGTCGCGGGCCTGGTGGTGCTGGCGCTGTTCGTGATCAACCAGGCGCGCAACACCGGTGAGCCGCTGGTGCCGCTGTCGCTGTTCCGCGACCGCAATTTCGCGCTGTCCAGCCTGGCCATCGCGGCCATGGGCGCGGCGACGGCCGCGTTGATGGTGCCCGGCTACTTCTATCTGCAGACGGTGCGCGGCTATTCGCCGACCGTGTCGGCACTGGTGTTCGCGCCGATGGCGATTGTCACCGGCTTCGCCGCGCCCATCGCGGGTAGATTCTCCGACCGGCTGCCGCCCCGGGTGCTGCCGACCATCGGCTTCGTGCTGTTCTCGGTGTCGGTGTTCTGGTTCGTGGCGCTGATGAAGCCGGACAGCTCGATTCCGGTGTTCATGGTGGCGGCCGGGCTGGCCGGGCTGGCGAACGCGGGTGTCTGGGGACCCTTGGCCTCCACCGCGACCCGCAATCTGCCGATCCAGCAGGCCGGTGCCGGTGCCGGTGTCTACAACACCACCCGGCAGGTGGGTTCGGTGCTCGGCAGCGCCGCGATCAGCGCGCTGCTCTCCGCGCGGATGTCCGCGCAGGGCCTCGGCGACGCCCCCGCCGCCGAGGGCGGTGCGGGGATGGGCGAGATCCCCGCCCAGATCCTCGACAAGCTCAGCACCGCACTGAGCCAGTCGATGGTCCTGCCCGGCGCGGTACTGCTGATCGGCGCGGCCGCCTCGGCCCTGTTCGTCGGTTCACGTGCCGCCAAGCGGCCCGCGACCGACCAGGTGCCGGTGGACGTCGCCACTGAGCTCACCCCACCCGCACGCTGACCGCCGGATAACCCGTCGCGCCGTCGGGAAGTACGCCGCGCACCTCCTCGGTCTGGGGACGTCCGGTCTCGTCGACGGCCCGGGCTCGGATGGTGTGCGGGCCGGGGGTGGCGTCCCAGTCGTAGGTCCACTGCCGCCAGGTGTCGATGGACGGTTCGGCGGCGAGGCGGGCCGATTGCCAAGGGCCGCCGTCGATCTGGACCTCAACGGCGGTGATGCCGCGGTGCTGGGCCCAGGCGACCCCGGCGACGGGAATGCGGCCGGGGCGCAGTTCGCGCCCGCCGCCCGGGGTGTCGATTCGAGTGCCGGTCTTGATCGGCCCGCGCTCCGACCAGCCCCGCTTGGTCCAATAGGCCTGTGCCCGATCGAATCTGGTGATCTCCAGTTCGGTGACCCACTTGGTCGCCGACACGTAGCCGTAGAGGCCTGGCACCACCAGCCGGGCGGGATAGCCGTGCTCGACCGGCAGCGGTTCACCGTTCATGCCGACGGCCAGCAGGGCATCGCGGCCGTCGGTCAGCGCGGTCAGCGGACTGCCCGCGGTGAAGCCGTCCACACTGCGCGACAGCACCATATCGGCGTCCGGATGCGGTCCCGCCTCGGCGATCAGCTCCGCCAGCCGATATCCCAGCCAGCGCGCGTTGCCGATCAGATCCCCGCCGACCGGATTGGATACGCAGGTGAGGGTCACCAGCCGCTCCACGGCCGGGCGCGCGGCCAGATCGGCGTAGCCGAGCCGGATCTCGCGATCGACCATGCCGTGGATTCGCAGCGACCAGCCGTCGACACTCACCTGCGGCACCACGAGCGCGGTATCGATGCGATAGAAGTCGCTGTTGGGCGTGAGATACGGTGCCAGACCCGGAATCCGCAGATCGGCGGCCGGATCGATCGGCGGCGCGGGCGAATTCGGAACCGGTAGCCGCACCGCGGCCCGCTCGGCCCCCACACCTCGCGTGCGGACCCCGAGCACGCGCCCGGTCACCCCCGCGGCGGCGGCCAGCGCGCCCACACCGACGATGCCCCGCATCACCCCTCTGCGATCCACCCGCGAGGTGGTATCGGAAATTTCTGCCGCCGGGGGCGATTCGATCCGCGCCGCCGGTTCGGCCGTACTCGCCGCCACCCGCCGACTCGACCAGCGCAGCGCCACGATCCCGGCCCCCACCCCGATCACCGTCGGCAATGCCCACGTCCACGACGCCCCCGGCCGGGTCACCGCCGCGGCCGCCGCGACGATCCCGAACACCGCGAACACGATCGACCCCAGCGGCCGTCCATCCCGCTCGACAACGCCGGCGATCGCGGCGACGACGGCCGCCACCATCCCCATGATCGAGAACAGCACCACCTTGTCGTTGGTCCCGAAGGCGTCGATCGCCCACTCCCGCACCGCATCCGGCGTCCGATCCACCACCGTCGCGCCCACCGCCGCCAGCGGCGCGCTCCCCGCCCCCACGACCGCGGCCACCAGCTCCGCCACGCCCACCACCAGCCCCGCCGCCACCATGCCACCCGCGATCCGCGGCCCCGTTCCGGTCATAGCGGCGAGCGTAGGTCGCCCGGACCGGTGGCGACGGCGTCGCGGCCGGGTCCGTCACCGAATCGTCAGAAAGTCGCTGTGGTCTCGGGCACGTCGGCCTTCGCACTGGAACTACCCAGCGGACTCTCAGGAAATGCGGGCTTAATGGAGAACAGAGTGCTGCGACGCGAGCAAGGACGTGATGCCCGTGTATCCGAATCAGAGTGGTTGGCCGGGACAGCCGCCGGATCCCTACGGCCCGCCGCCATTCCCGCCACCACCGCCGCGCCGGGCCCGGCACGGGCTGGGCTTCACCACCCTGGCCGCGCTCGTGCTGGCCCTCGCGGTCACGGTCGGACTGGTGGCCTCGCGGTTCTCCGCACATCAGCTCGCGCCGCACGGGCCGCTGGCCCAGTCCCAGGCCAGCGCGCTGTTACCGGTCGACGATCCGGCCACCCCGGCCGATCTCACCGCCGCGGTGAGCCAGGTGCTGCCCGGCACCGCCCTGATCAATACCCAGCTCGGCCTGCGGAACGGCGAGGGCGCGGGTACCGGCATCGTGCTCACCTCGGGCGGCGATGTGCTGACCAACAACCATGTGGTGGAGGGCGCGACCAAGATCGCGGTCACCGTGCTCGGCACCGGGAAGACCTATTCCGGCAGCGTCGTCGGCTACGACCGGCAGGACGATCTGGCGGTCGTCCGGCTCAGCGGCGCCTCCGGCCTGCCGACCGCGCCGCTGGGCGATTCGGACCGGGTGCGGATCGGCGACGCCATCGTCGGCCTCGGCAATGCGGGCGGCACCGGGACGCCCACCCCCGCGCCGGGCCGGGTCACCGCCCTGAACCGCTCCATCACCGCCAGCGACGAATCCACCGGATCCTCCGAACAGCTGACCGGACTCATCCAGGTCGCCGCCGATATCCAGCCCGGCGACTCCGGCGGCCCGCTGATCAATGCCGCGGGCCAGGTGATCGGCGTGAATACCGCCGCCTCACAGGGCTTTCGGATGGGCACCGGCGGTGGCGAGGGCTTCGCCATCCCGATCAACAAGGCCCGCTCGATCGCCGAGCAGATCCAGGCCGGGCGGGCGTCGGACCGCGTGCACATCGGCCCGACCGCCTTCCTGGGCGTCACGGTCAGCGATACCAACGGCTCGGGCGCGGTGGTCCGCGATGTCGTACGCGGCGGGCCCGCCGACCAGATCGGCCTGGCCCCCGGCATGGTGGTCACCCGCATCGACGACCACGCCATCGACTCGGCGACCACCCTGGTCAGAACGATGGACCGCTACCGCCCCGGCGATACCGTCACGCTGACCATCGTCGACCGGACCGGTCAGACCCAGACCGCCCAGGTGAAACTGGCCCGCGGTCCGGTCGGCTGAGGCCACACAGCGAACGGCCCGCCCTCGACGAGAGGGCGGGCCGCCGCGAATTCGATCGACTCAGCTGTAGATGGCGTCCACGTCGGCCGCGTAGTTCTTCATCACGACCGCGCGCTTGAGCGACATCTTCGGGGTGAGCTCGCCGCCCTCGAGGGTCCAATCGACCGGCAGGATGCGGATCTTCTTGATCTGCTCGGCATGGGAGACCAGCTTGTTGGTCTGCGCGACCGCCTCGTCGATCTCCGCGATCAGCTGCGGATGCTCGATCAGGTCCTCGATCGGGGTATCGGCGGGCAGGTTGTGCTGCTCCTTCCACTTGGGCAGCGCCTCGGGATCGAGGGTGACCAGCGCGCCGATGAAGGGCTGGCCGTCGCCGACCACCATGACCTGGCTGATCAGCGGGTTGGCCCGCAGGGCGTCCTCGAGCACCGCCGGGGAGACGTTCTTACCCCCGGCCGTGACGATGATCTCCTTCTTGCGGCCGGTGATGGTGATGAAACCGTCGTCATCGATGGCGCCCAGGTCACCGGTCTTGAACCAGCCGTCGGCGAAGGCGTCCGCGGTGGCGGTCTCGTTGTTCCAGTAGCCGCCGAATACGACCGGACCGCGCAGCAGCAGCTCGCCGTCCTCGGCCACCTTGGCCGCGTGCCCGGGCAGCAGCGGTCCGACCGTGCCGATCTTGATGCGATCGGGCAGGTTGACCGTGATCGCCGCGGTGGTCTCGGTCAGGCCGTAGCCCTCGTAGATCGTCACGCCCGCGCCGCGGAAGAAATGCCCGAGCCGCGCGCCCAGCGGGCCGCCGCCGGAGACCGCGACCGTGCAGCGCCCGCCCATCGCCTCGCGCAGCTTGCTGTAGACGAGCTTGTCGAAGGCCGCGTGCTTGAGCTTGAGCAGCAGCCCGACCGAGCCGTTCTGCAGACCCTCGCTGTAGGCGGTGGCCGTATCGGCGGCGAGCTCGAAGATCTTGCCCTTGCCGCCCTCGTCGGCCTTGGCCTTGACGCCGTTGTAGACCTTCTCGAATACGCGCGGCACCGAGAGGATGAAGTCCGGCTTGTACTGCCCGAACTGCTGCACCAGCGTGGACCAGTCCGCGGTGTGCGCGACGGTCACGCCCGCGTCGAAGGCCGCCAGCGCCACCGCGCGGGCGAAGATGTGGGCCAGCGGCAGGAACAGCAGCGAGCGCTTACCGGGCCGCAGGAACTGGCGCATCACATCGCGGTCTGCCGCCGATTCGGCATACAGGTTCGCGTGCGAGAGCATCACGCCCTTGGGGCGGCCGGTGGTCCCGGAGGTGTAGATCAGGGTCGCGGGCGATTCGGCGCGCACCTGGCCGCGCCGATCGGCCACGGCCTGGTCGTCGAGGTTCTTGCCGCGCGCGATCAGCTCGTCGACCGCACCGGTCGAGATCTCCAGCGTCTCGCGCAGCTCGGGCAGGCTGCCCTCGATCTCGGCGATGGTGGCGCGATGCTTGCCGTTCTCGACCACGAGCAGCTTGGTGCCGGAGTCCTCCAGGATCCAGCGCGCCTGCTCGGCGGAGGAGCTGTCGTAGATCGCGACGGTGCAACCACCGGCCGCCCAGATGGCGAAGTCCAGGACCACCCACTCGTAGCGGGTGGCGGCCAGAATGGCGACGCGGTCACCGAGCTCGATGCCCGAGGCGATCAGACCCTTGGCGACGGCGGTGACGGTGCTCGCGAATTCGGCCGCCGTGACATCGGCCCAGCCGCCCTTCCCGTCCGGCTTGTTGAAGACCACCAGCCCGGGCGTGCGCTCGGCATGCCGGAAGGCGCCATCGGACATGTTGGCGACCTCGGGAATGGTGTAAGAAGCCGGGACTTCGAACTCTCGCATCGGTGCGGTGCCCTTCCACGTGGATTACTCACCGGTAATGTACGCCAGCCGCGGTGGCGCTGCCCGCCCGACCGCCCGGTCGGCTCGCGAGGCGGGCCGACCAGGGCGCGAAGGGCACGGGCGCGGCGGCCGCGCGGGCGCGTCGCTCCTATCCTATGGACCGCGTTTGCGCAGGTCGAAGCGACTCTTCCAGAAATGCGGCCAGCTCGTCCACGGCCGCGGCGGCCGCGGGTACGAGCGCGGCCTGGGCCTGGGCCACGTGCCACAGCCCGCGGGTCACCGAGAACTGGGTGGGCACCTCGGCCGCCCGCAGCGCCGCGACCAGCCGCCCGCACTGATCGTGCAGTCGCTCCCCGGCGTCGACCTGCACGTAAACCGGTGGCAAGCCGCGCAACTCGCCCCGCAGCGGCGCGTAACCGGGATCGTCGCGGTCACCGTCACCGAGATAGGCGGCGGCGCACGCCTGCGACCACGGCCTGCTGGTGACCAGATCGCGATAGGCCGAATCGCTGTCGTTCGGATCCGACCACGGCGCGATCAGACCCAGTGCGGCGGGCCGGATTCCGTGCCGGTCGCGCAGCCGCAGCGCCAGTGCCAACGACAGTCCGCCACCGGCCGAATCACCGGCCACCGCAATGTCTTCGGCCCGCAGCCCGGCCGAGATCAGCTCGCGGAAGGCCGCGTCGGCGTCGTCGAGGGCGGCGGGGTACGGATGTTCCGGCGCGAGGCGGTAATCCAGGGTGAACACCGGCCGTCGCAGTCCGCGCGCCAGGTGCGCCGCCAACGAGCGGTGCGAGTGGAGCGATCCGATCGCATAGCCGCCGCCGTGCAGATAAAGCACTGCGCCGGGAAGACTTTCGGTGCCGACGGTGATCCGCTCGGCCGCGCGACCACCCAGGCGCATGCGGTGGACCCGGGTGCCGGACGGCAGGAACTGCAGCCGCGCGGCGGCATCGAGCACGGCCCGTTGGGCCTGCCAGGGCAGCCGGTGGTGCAGGGCGATTCGGTAGATCGGGTGCAGCACCACCCGGGCCACCGGTGACGGCAGCGAAATGCCGGGCATCGTCCGACCTCTCGTATCAGGGCATGAAGCGACGGTTCACCACACTGGACACCCGCTGATACCAGGACCCGGAGACCCGCACGCACGCGTCGAGCAGCTTTGCCTCCCAGCCGATCAGCACCCGCCCATGGCCCTTGCGCACGCCCTCGGTGATGGTCTGCGCGGCCATCTCCGGGGTGTGCAGCGCCAGCTGCTTGTCGAAGAACGAGGAGAACTTCTGCGGGTCGATGCCCTCGGCGTAGGTGGCGTTGCGCGCGACCGCGGTCTTGATGCCGCCCGGATGCACACAGGTGACCTTGACCGGATGCCGGCGCGCCAGCATCTCCTGGCGCAGCGATTCGGTGAAGCCGCGCACCGCGAACTTGGCCGCGTTGTAGGCGCTCTGACCGGGCACCGCGATGAGACCGAACAGGCTCGACACATTGACCACGTGCCCATCGCCGGATTCGATCAGATGCGGCAGAAATGCCTTGGTGCCGTTGACGACTCCCCAGAAATCGACATCCATGATGCGCTCGATGTCCTTGAACTGGGAGTCGATCACCTCACCGTGGAAGGCGATCCCGGCGTTGTTGTAGACCTGGTGCACGATGCCGAAGTGCTTCTTGACCGCGTCCGCGTAGAGCAGCACGGCCTCGCGCTCGGCGACGTTGAGCCGATCCGACTTCACCTGAGCGCCCAGGCCCTCGCAGCGCCGGACGGTTTCGGCCAGGCCGTCGGTATCGATGTCGGACAGCGCGAGTTTCGCACCGCGCCGGGCCAGATTCTCCGCCAGCGCCCGGCCGATGCCGGAGCCGGCACCGGTGATCACGCAGACCTTGTTCGTGAAGTAAGCGTCATTGCTCACTGTGCTGCCACCACTTTCGCGTCGGACCGGACGTCGGCCCCGTTTACCTTGGTTGTCGTGTCGTAGGCCGCCACGTCGAACTTTTCCAGCAGCTTACGGAAGCGGAAGGTGAAGTCCGGCCACAACGTGGTGTTGTTGCCGTGCTTGTCCAGATACCAGCTGGCGCAGCCGCCGGTGTTCCACACGCTGCCGACCAGCTTGCCCTGCAGCTCGCGATTGAACCTGTCCTGCGCATCCTTTCGCACCTCGACCGTGCGCAGGTGCAGCCGGTCGAAGGTGGCGATGGCGTCGGCGATGTAGTTGATCTGCGATTCGATCATGTACACCATCGAGGTGTGGCCCAGGCCGACGTTCGGGCCGAGCAGGAAGAACATATTGGGGTAGTTGGCGATCGCCGAACCCTTGTAACCCTGCTGCCCCGCGGCCTCGAAAACCTCTGCCAGCGTGCGCCCGTCGCGCCCGGCGATGGTCTCGTACGCCGGGGAGTCGGTGACGTGGAAGCCGGTGGCGACGACGATGGCATCGATCTCGCGCTCGGTGCCGTCGGTGGTGACGATCGAATTCGCGCGGATCTCGCGGATGCCGTCGGTGACGACGTCGACATTGTCGCGGCCCAGCGCCGGGTAGTAGTCGTTGGAGATCAGCATGCGCTTGCAGCCGATACGGAAGTTCGGGGTGACCTTGCGGCGCAGCTCCGGATCGCGCACCTCGTAGGCCAGCTTGGCGCGGGCGATGGTCTCCAGGGCCAGCATCGCGGGCGGGAATTTGGCCAGGCCGATCACCTGGGTCTCGCGGGCGGCGTAGATGGCCGCGCGCGAGAGCCGCTGCACACCCGGCACGTATTTGAACGCCAGCCGTTCCGGCAGCGTGTAGGGCCGATCGATGCGCGGCAGCAGCCAGGGCGCGGTGCGCTGGTAGACGTCCAGATGCGCCACCTTCGGCGCGATGGACGGCACGATCTGGATGGCCGAGGCGCCGGTGCCGATGACCGCGACCCGCTTACCGGTCAGGTCGGCCTCGTGATCCCAGCGCGCGGAGTGGAAGATCTGCCCCTCGAAGGTGTTGATGCCCTTGATATCCGGCAGATTCGGCTCGCACAGCGCACCGATGGCCGAGACCAGGATGTCGGCGGTGAACGCGCCCCTGCTGGTCTGCACCTCCCAGCGCGCGGCGGCGTCGTTCCAGCGGGCGCCGGTCATCTCGCAGTCGAACAGGTGCTTGTCGCGCACCCGGTAGCGGTCGGCCACCTGCTGGATGTAGCGCTGAATCTCCGGCTGCTTGGAGAACGAGCGCGACCAGGTCGGATTGAGCGCGAAGGAATAGGAGTACAGCTGCGAGGGCACATCGCAGGCCGCGCCGGGATAGGTGTTGTCCCGCCAGGTGCCACCGACATCGCTGCCGCGCTCGATGACCAGAAAATCCTCGCGACCCTGCTGGCTGAGCCGGATCGCCATCCCGAGGCCCGAGAATCCGCTACCGACGATGAGGATGTGCACGTGCCGGGCGGCGCGGTCGACAACTTTGTCTGTAACCTTGCGACTCATATAACTGAGCGTAGGGGTTTATTGAGCACCAGTCAACAGTATTGACTCCCGTTCAGTAAGATTGCAATGTGGCCGTCAGAAGTGCAGGAGAAACTGGGAAACGGGTGCGTCTGAGTCCGGACGAACGTCGTCAGCAGCTCATCGGGCTCGGTGTCGAGATGCTGCGCGAGCGGGCCATCGAGGACATCTCCGTCGGCGAGATCGCCGAACAGGCCGGGATTTCCCGCGGCCTGCTGTTCCACTACTTCTCCTCCAAACAGGACTTCCAGCTCGCCATCCTGCGGCACGCGAATCTGGAACTGCTGACCCGCACCGCACCCGATCCGAAGCTCGCCCTGTTCGACATGCTGCGCGACGCCGTGCAGCGCTACGTCGACTACGTCAGCAAGAACCGCACGCCGTATCTGGCCATCCTGCGCGGACCCAGCAGCGCCAGCCCCGAGCTGGCCGCCCTGGCCGAGGAGTCGCGCAATACCATCGTCGACCGGATCCTGACCGTGACGCCGATTCCGGACAACGATCCCGACCACCCCCGGCTGCGGCTGGCCGTGCGCGGCTGGATCGCGTTCGTCGAGGAGACGACGCTGAGTTGGCTACGGCACGAGACGATTTCGCGCGAGCAGCTGATCGATATGCTGGTGGAATCGCTGCCGGCCCTGGCGCTGAGCCCCGCGCTCACCGCGGCCCTGCGGCAGTAGTCACAGCGAATGCGCGTCGAGCCAGGCGCGGGCCAGTTCCGCGGCCGAGGCGTGCTCGTCGCGCACGCGGCGGACGAGGTCGACGAGTTCGGCGGTGGTGAGTTCACCCGCCACATAGTTGAGCTTCTCGAGTTGCCGCTCGGTCAGCGCACCCTTGCGGAACAGCGGGACGATGTTCTGCGCGCGGAAGGCATAGGACGGATCGGCCACCAGGGTCAGCTCCTGCGCGCCGCCGGGCAGCAGGGTCGCGGGCGCGGTGAACACACCCGCCTGAACCTTCCCGTGGCGCAGGGCATTTCGCAGTTCGGTATCGCTGCCGTAGACGCTGTGGTGCGCGATGTCGCAGTGATAGACCGTGCGCAGCGGCTCCAGCACGTCACGCTGCGGATCCGGACCGCGGCGCAGCGGATCGAGCTCGCTGCCGGTGGCGATGCCGACGGACAGCTCGCCGCACCGCGGGGCCAGCTCGGTCAGGCTCGCCGCCGGATCGGGGTGGGCGAGGGCGAAGCTCGGCCGCAGATCGGTGCCGTCGGCGAGGTCGGAGACGGCCAGGCCCTCGGGCAGCGCGCCGTTGAGGGCCTGGGCGACGCTCGGCGCCGGTCGCGCGGGCGGGGAGACCTTGTCGGCCACACCCTTGTCGGGCACGCGGGCGGGTGAGCCCGAATCCAGGGCCGTCAGCAGATCGCCGCTGTCGTCGCCGACCAGCGTCACCGTATCGGCATCCAGGGCCGCCAGATAATCACCGCGCTGCCCCAGGCCGGTCCGCACGGCCGTGCGCGCCCCGGTGCGGGCGAGCGCGCCCGCGTATATCTCGGCAATCAATTCGGACTGAGCGGAATTGCCCGCACCGACCGTGATCGCGGGTCCGCGATCCTCGTCGGCGCAGGAAACGGCCAGCGTAGCGACCATCGCGGCGATCAGCATGCTGGTCCGGGTCCGCACCGACGCGGCCGATTTCATCCGGCGACACCCACTCCCGATAGATAGTAAGAACGACACCCGGCTGACAGTATGGACAGCCAGAAGGTGACCGCCCGGACAGGAATCGTAATGGGAGCCCGGGGACGGCCACCCCGCAGCGCCGGGACATCGGAAGGACAGTCTTGAAATCCACCAACACCACCCCTGCGCGGCGGCGCGGACTCCGCCCCGCCCTGACCGCCGCCCGCCTGCTCGCCACCGCCGTCGCGCTGGCCGCCGCGATGGCACTGTCGGCCTGTGGCGGCAACTCCAACCCGCTGTCGAGCGGTTCGGGCAGCTGCGACGGCGACACCAACAAGCTGACCGTGGGCTCGGCCAACTTCCCGGAGTCGGAGACCGTCGCCGACGTCTACGCGGAGGCGTTGCGCGCCAACGGTTTCAGCGTCGACACCAAACTCAATATCGGCAGCCGCGAGGCCTACATCCCTGCGCTGCGCGAATGTTCGATCAGCGTGATCCCCGACTACACCGGAAATCTGCTGCAGTACTTGGACTCCGCGGCGACCGCGACCGCGGCCGAGGAGGTGAACGCGGCCCTGACCAAGGCGCTGGGTTCGGACCTCGCGGCCGGAAAGCCCGCTCCCGGCGAGGATTCCGATGCCGTGGTGGTCACCCGCGCCACCGCCGAGAAGTGGAATCTGAAGACCATCGCCGATCTGGCGGCGCATTCGGCGGAGGTGAAGTTCGGTGGCCAGGCGGAATTCGCGGAGCGCTCGGTGGGGCTGCCCGGCCTGAAGAAGAACTACGGTCTCGACATCAGTGGCGATCGGTTCGTCCCGATCGGCGATGGCGGCGGCCCGGCGACAGTGCGTGCCCTGACCTCCGGCCAGGTGACCGCGGCCAATATCTTCACCACCTCCCCCGCCATCAAGGAGCACGACCTGGTGGTGCTGGCCGATCCCAAGCACAACTTCCCGGCGCAGAACGTGGTGCCGGTGCTCAACGCCAAGAAGAAGTCCGACAAGGCGCTGCGGGTGCTCGACGCGGTGTCGGCGAAATTGACCACGACCGAACTGATCTCGCTCAACGAGGCGGTCTCCGGATCGGCCAAGACCGAGCCCGCGGCCGCGGCCAAGGCGTGGGTGACCGCGCAGGGGCTGGACAAGCCGATCGGATAGGAGGGCCTCCGTGGCCGATATCGAATTCAGCGGCGTCACCAAGACCTATCCGGACGGCACCACTGCGGTGACCGAGCTGGATCTGCGGATCGAATCCGGATCGTTCACCGTCTTCGTCGGTCCCTCGGGCTGCGGCAAGACGACATCGATGCGAATGATCAACCGCATGATCGTGCCCAGCTCGGGCACGATCACGGTGGCGGGCAAGGATATTTCGACCGTGGATCCGGTGAAGTTGCGGCTCGGTATCGGCTATGTGATCCAGAGCGGCGGGCTGCTGCCGCACCGGACGGTGCTCGACAATGTCGCCACCGTTCCGGTGCTGCAGGGCAAGTCGCGCCGCGCCGCCCGCAACGCCGCCCTCGAGGTGCTCGACCGGGTCGGTCTGGATCGCGCCCTGGCCAAACGCTATCCGGCGCAACTGTCGGGCGGTCAGCAGCAGCGCGTCGGCGTGGCGCGGGCGCTGGCCGCCGATCCGCCGGTCCTGCTGATGGACGAGCCGTTCAGCGCCGTGGATCCGGTGGTGCGCGAGGAACTGCAGGCCGAGATGCAAAGGCTGCAGGCGGAATTGCGCAAGACCATCGTCTTCGTCACCCACGATATCGACGAGGCGATCAAACTGGGCGACCGCATCGCGGTCTTCGCCCGCGGCGGCGTGCTGCAGCAATACGACGCGCCGCAGACCGTACTGGCCCAGCCCGCAACCGATTTCGTGGCCGACTTCGCCGGGCGCGACCGCGGCTATCGCGGGCTGTCGTTCCGCAAGGCGGACGGCGTCGAGCTGCACGACATCCGGACCGCGACCGCCGATCGCCTGCGCGAGCTCCGGCTGGCCCCGGGTGACTGGGTGCTGGTGGTGGACGAGAACCGCCACCCGCTCGGCTGGGTCGACGTCACCGGTGTCGAGGGCGTGCGCGCCGGACACGATCTCGCCGACTGCATGGCGGCCGGGGGATCGCTGTTCCCACCCGGCGGCGACCTGCGCCAGGCGCTCGACGCCGCCGTCTCCTCGCCGTCGAATATCGGTGTGGCCGTGGATGATTCCGGCACGGTGACCGGGGGTGTGAGCGCCACCGAGGTCATCGAACAGCTGGCCCGCCAGCGCGCCGACGAGGACACCGCCCGCAATCGGCACTTCTTCGAGCAGGAACACGCGCGATGAGATACCTCGTCGACAACTTCGCCGAGATCGCCGGGTATGCCCGCACCCATCTGTATCTGGCGCTGGTCCCGCTGCTGATCGGCCTGGTGGTCGCGGTGCCCGTCGGCACCGTCGCCCGGCGGGTGCGCTGGCTGCGCCGCACCACCACGACCGTCGCCAGCGTCGCCTACACCGTGCCCTCGCTGGCGCTGTTCGTCATCATCCCGCCGCTGGCCGGTATCGCCACCATCGATCCGCTCAATGTCGTGATCGCGCTGAGTATCTACTCGGTCGCACTGCTGGTGATCGCGGTGCCCGCCGCCCTGGACTCGGTGCCGACCGCGGTGCTCGACGCCGCCGACGCCATCGGCTACCCCCGGCTGCGCCGCGCCCTCACCGTCGAATTTCCCCTGGCGCTACCGGTTTTCGTGGCCAATCTGCGGGTAGTGGCCGTCACCAATATTTCCGCGGTGACGGTCGGCGCGCTGATCGGCGTCGGCGGGCTGGGCAAGCTGTTCACCCAGGGCTATCAGCGCGACTATCCGGACGAGATCGTGGCGGGCATCATCGTGGTTCTGGCGCTGGCCCTGATCGTGGACCGGGTGCTGTATCTGCTCGGGCGCTGGGCCACGCCGTGGCTGCGCACCGGTCGCGCCCCCGCCACGCGGCGCCTACGGCTGTCGGTCGACCTGGCGAAAGGGGCGGACGCGTGAACCTCTTCATCGATGCCTGGCACTACCTGACCACGGCGGCGAACTGGGGCGGGCACACCGGAATCCAGCAGCGCCTGTTGGAACACCTGTGGTACAGCTTCCTGGCCGTGGCACTGTCGGCGGCGATCGCGCTGCCGATCGGACTGGTCATCGGGCACACGCGCCGCGGCGGCGGTCTGATCGTCGGCTTCGCCAACGCCATGCGCGCGCTGCCGACGCTGGGCCTGCTCACCTTCGTGGTGCTGCTGCTCGGGCTGGGCCTGCTGCCGCCGCTGCTGGCGCTGATCACCGTCGGCGTGCCGCCGCTGCTGGCGGGGGCGTACGCGGGCATCGCCAATGTGGATCCGAACGTCGTGGACGCCTCGCGCGCCATGGGCATGAACGAGCGCCGTGTCCTGTTCCGCGTCGAGGTGCCCAACGCACTTCCGGTGCTGCTCACCGGTTTACGCGGGGCCACGCTGCAGGTCGTCGCGACCGCGACCATCGCCGCCTATGTGAATCTGGGCGGCCTGGGCCGCTACATCTTCGACGGCATCAGCCTCTACAAATACGACCGCGTCCTGGTCGGCGCGCTCCTGGTCGCCGTGCTAGCCCTGGCCCTGGACGCGATATTGGCCTTCGCGGTATGGGCCAGCGTTCCCGGCACGGGCCGGCTGCGCCGCTCGGCGCCGATCGACTAGGTGGCCGAGACCACCCCGGTCGCGAGCAGTCCCATGATCGCCAGCCCCAGCACGATGCGGTAGCCGACGAACCAGTTGAACGAATGCCGGGTGACGAACCGCAGCAGCCAGGCCACCGACGCGTAGCCGACCACGAACGAGAGCACCGTGGCCACCAGCAGCTGCGGGCCCGAGGCATTGAGCCCCTCACCGGCCGGCTCGAATGCGTCGGGCAGGCTGAACAGGCCCGACGCCACCACCGCCGGAATCGCCAGCAGGAACGAGAATCGCACGGCCGCTTCGCGAGTCAGGCCGACGAACAGGCCCGCCGAGGAGGTCGCGCCGGAGCGGGAGACGCCCGGAATCAGCGCCAGGCACTGGGCGAAGCCCATGATCAGGCCGTCACGCGTGGTCAGCTGCTCGATCGGACGCCGCTTGCTGCCGTAATGTTCGGCCGCCGCGATGACGAGCGCGAAGACGATCAGCATGGTCGACACCAGCCAGAGATTGCGTGCGCCGGTACGGATCTGGTCCTTGAGGACGAAGCCGATCAGGCCGATCGGAATGGTCGCGATGATCACGTACCAGCCGATCCGATAGTCCAGTTCGCGCCGCGCGTCCTCGTCGAGCACGTACTCGCCCCCGGTATACACCGGCAACCGCGTCGTGACCTGTTCGCTGATCGGCACCCGCTCCCGCGCCGACCCCCGCAACCGGCTCAGCCCCACGCCGAACCAGGCCTGCACGATCCGCCAGATGTCCTTGGCGAAATACACCAGCACCGCGGCCTCGGTACCCAACTGCGTGACCGCGGTGAACGAGGCCCCCGCGTCGTCACCGAAGAACACCGCCGACACGATGCGCAGATGCGCCGACGACGAGATCGGCAGAAATTCCGTCAACCCCTGGACCAGGCCCAACACCAGCGCTTGCACCCAGGTCATGGACTCGCCCACACATACTCCCGCTCGTCGTCGATACACCTGCCACAGACGGCAGCGACACTACCGGGACCGACCGGCCGACTCTAATCCTCGATACCGGGCGGATTGACCAAGATCGCGATCCGGGCCACCATATGACAAGGCACCCGGAGTGCAAGCTCCTTCCGTTTCGAGACAGGAGGTTTGCAGTGAAGGCCATGAAAGCCCGCGACATCATGCACCGGGACGCGACCTGCATCCCGGCCGACGAAACCCTCGATCGGGCCGCCCAGGTCATGCGCAATCTGGACGTCGGTGCGCTTCCCATCTGCAACAACGATCGCCTGATCGGCATGCTCACCGACCGCGACATCGTGGTTCGCTGCATTGCCGAGGGGCACGATCCGAGCCGGGTGCGCGCCGGGGATCTGGCCCAGGGCACCCCGCGCTGGGTGGATGTGGATACCGACGTCAGCGAGGTGCTGGAGCTGATGGAGGCCCATCAGATCAAGCGCGTGCCGGTCATCGACAAGAAGCACGACAAGCGGTTGGTCGGCATGATCTGTGAATCCGACCTGGCCCGCAACCTCGACGACGAGCAGCTGGCCCGATTCGTCGCCTCGGTGGCCGTCCCGCACTGATCGCATAGCCCGGACAGGAAAGGGCGCTTCGTTCGCCATTGAACGAAGCGCCCGCTTTTGTTACCGAAAGATGCTGCTACGCAACGCCTTCGGCGCGCGCGGCGGCGGCCACGGCCTCGGCGACCGCGGGTGCGACGCGCGGGTCCAGCGGACTCGGCACGATCTTGTCGGCGGCGAGTTCGTCGCCGACCACGCTCAGGATGGCCTCGGCGGCGGCGATCTTCATGCCCTCGGTGATGCGGCGGGCACCGGCGTCCAGCGCGCCCTTGAACACGCCGGGGAAGGCGAGCACATTGTTGATCTGGTTGGGGAAGTCGCTGCGGCCGGTCGCGACGATCGCGGCGTGGCGGTGCGCCACCTCGGGGTGGATCTCCGGATCCGGGTTGGACATCGCGAACACGATCGACTCCGGCGCCATCGAGGCGATCAGCTCCTCGGCGATGGTGCCCGCCGAAAGGCCCAGGAACACATCGGCTCCCGCCATCGCCTCGGTCGCGCCGCCGGTGATCCCGCGCGGGTTGGTGCGCTGCGCCAGGTCGGCCTTCACGTGGTTCAGATCGGTGCGGTCGCGGCTCACGATGCCCTTGGAGTCGAGCACCACGATGTCCGAAACCCCCGCCGCCAGCAGGATATTGGTGCACGCCACCCCGGCCGCACCGGCGCCCGACACCACCACCTTCAGGCCCTCGATGCCGCGGCCCTGCACCTTGGCGGCGCCGTTGAGCGCGGCCAGCACCACGATGGCGGTGCCGTGCTGGTCGTCGTGCATGACGGGACAGTCCAGCGCCTCGATGACCCGCTTCTCGATCTCGAAGCAGCGCGGTGCGGAGATGTCCTCCAGGTTCACCGCGCCAAAGCTGGGGCGCAGCCGGATCAGGGTCTCCACGATCTCGTCGACATCCTTGGTGTCCAACACGATCGGAATCGAGTCCAGCCCGGCGAACTTCTTGAACAGCGCGGCCTTGCCCTCCATCACCGGCAGCGAGGCACGCGGGCCGATATCGCCCAGGCCGAGCACCGCGGTGCCGTCGCTGACCACCACGACCAGGCGGTCGGTCCAGGTGTAGCGCTTGGCCAGGGCGTCGTCGGCATGAATGGCCCGACTCACCTGCGCCACGCCCGGGGTGTAGGCGATGGACAGATCGCGCTGGGTCTCGAGCGGAGCGGTCAGTTCCACCGAGAGCTTGCCCCCGAGATGGCCGGCGAAAATTTCCTCGTGCGTAATGGCGGACAGGTTCGCCGAATCGGTTTCACGGCTCGCCGTGGCGGCGTTCGGTGCATCAGTCACGGGTGACACGATTTCACTCCTGCTCGGTATCGACTGAACCGTCTCGCGGTTACCGTCGGGTATTTGGTATCAGTTTTTTCGGGCTACTCGTCGGGTGCGCCAATCACACTCGGGCGCCGCGCAATACCGATCGATAGTGACATCGCGGCAAGCCGCACCGGGTATTACGGCGTATCGCTGCACAGATCCGTCGAGCCAGAAACCGGACGGGTGGGTCCGGGCAATGCCGTGGGGTGGTCCGCGCGTCCGGAGCAGTGCGTCACGGGTCGCGGTTCACCGATCTCCCCGAACCGGGCGGTGGCGTCGGCCGGGGATCGGAACATTCTGCCAGCAGGTCCGAGGGGTTGCCAAATCACCCCTGCCGGCGGGTGGGTCGCGAGTTCCATCTCCCCAGGCTAGGCCGCTCGAATTACCCGGACGTAAGGGGAAACTCGCACGTACGCGGGGGGCGCCGGTGAACTGTCGCACCGCCGCCGCCGAACCCGATGTGAGGTCAGGCCGGGGTGAGGTCCGCGTGCGGGGTCGCCGGACCCGGATCGCGCTGTTCGGGATGCACCCAGACCGAGGTGACACCGCCCGCGTGCAGGCGGATCCGCCAGTCGCTGCCCTCGCCGGGATGGTCGGTGCGCCGGTGCATGCCGCGGCTCTCGGTGCGGGCCAGCGCACTGTATTTGGTCCAGCGCGCCACCGCCAGCAGGGCGGCCGCCTCGCGGGCGCGCAGCCGCTCGGGTCCGTCGCCGCCGAGATCGCATTCGGTGACCGGCCACATGCCGTCGAGTTCGGCGATGCTGTCGCGCAGGCTGCCCGCGCTGCGCCAGTAGCTGCGCCGCAGCGGCAGCGTGTGCTCCTGGACCAGGCCGACCACCGCGCGCGGATCGATACTCGCGTCCGTGCCCAGTCCCGCGCCCGGCACCGGGCGCACCTTGCCCAGCCGCCCCCGGCCGCGCGCGAACCGCGCCGCCCCGGCACCGCCCCACACCCCCGACGAGATCGCCCAGGCACCGCCCTGCCCGCCGAAGCCGCCGACCGCGCCGGTGATGGGCTCGCGGGTGGTCACGTCGCCCGCGCCGAACAGGCCGGGAACCGTTGTGGAGCAATCGAAGTCGAGGATGCGCAGACCGCCCGTGCCACGCACGGTGCCCTCCAGCACCGGCCGCAGCTGCACCCGCGGCGCGAGCGCCGACGCGGTCAGCTGCGTGCGCAGCGGTCCGGGAATCTCGTCCAGCGCCGCGTAGACCCGCCGCCCGTCGGCGATCGCCTCGAACGCCGCCGCGCGCGAACCGAACGGCCCGTCCCCGATCGCCGCCCCCGTCTCGTCGTAGAGCGTGGCGAAGTGCAGGGCCAGATCCGGGGCGGGTACCACCCGCGCGGCGTTTCCGTCGTCGCCCAGCGCGGTCAGTCGCACCTGCCCGACCGGCGCCAGCGCGTAGGCGCTGGAGAATTCCATTCCCGACAGCTCCCCGCCCGCCTCCGCGGCCATCAGCAGGCCGTCCCCGGTGTCGACATCGGTACCCGCGCCGCCGGACAGGAACGCGCACCCACCGGTCGCCAACACCACGGCCCCGGCGCGTGCGGTCCAGGTCTGGTAACCATTGCGCAACTGCACCCCGCTCGCCCCGCTCACCACGCCCTCGGCGTCGACGAGCAGTTGCAGCGCCGGATGGTGATCGAGGATCCGCACGCCCGCCACGATCAGGCTGCGCCGCAGTCGGCCGAGATATGCGGTGCCGTCGAGGCAGACCCGGGCGGGCAGGCCCGCGCGCTCACCCGGAAATCGGTAGCCCCAGCGCACCAGCTGATCGACCCGCCGATGCGTCTCCGCGAGTACCCGCCGCATCCACTCCGGATCGCCGAGACAACCCCCGTTGGCGAAGCTCTGCCGGACGGCCTCCTCCCGCGCCGGACCGGGCGGAATGTTCCACAGCGCGACAAACCCTTTCGCCGTCGGCCCGCTGCTGCCGCAGCGCCCCTTGTCGACCAGGACCACGCGCGCCCCCGCATAAGCCGCCGCCAGCGCGGCCCACGCACCCGCGGGACCACCCCCGACGATCAGGACATCGGATTCGATGGCAGCGCTCACATAGAAAGATATTCGGCCACAATTCATCCGAAGGCAACCGTTACGCGGTCACTAATTCCACCATTGCGTAACCAACAGATAACCGGCCGCACCAAAAACGACCACCACTCCGGAAATGGCCGCGAAACCTCGACGCCGGTCGGCAAATATCTGCGCCGCCACGGCCACCGCCGACAATCCGATATGCCATGCCACCGTCGCCGCGCCCGGTCCCGGAAAATCGCGTCGCGCGCCGAGGATCTCCGCGCCGATCACGACCAGGGTCAGCGCGGCCAGCCCGCCCGCGACGATCCCGCTCAGCGCCCGCAGCGGCCTCACGCGACGATCACCGGAACCCCGCTCGCCTTGTCGGCCAGCTTCTCGAACTGCTCGGGGTCGGTGGTGAATTCGCCGAGCCGGATGGTCTTGTTGGCGCCGTGATAGTCCGAGGACCCGGTGGTGAGCAGGCCCAGTTCGGCGGCCAGGCCGCGCAGCAGCGCCCGATCGGCGGCGCTGTGATCCGGATGGTCGACCTCCAGCCCGGCCAGGCCCAGCGCGGCCAGATCGTGGATCTCCGCCAGCGCCAGCAGCCGCCCGCGCGAGCGCGCCCGCGGATGCGCCACCACGCTCACCCCACCGGCGGCCGCCACCATCTCGACCGCGCGGCGCAGCGGCGTGTCGGCCTTCTCGACGTAATAGCGCCCGCGCGGGGCGAGCAGCTTCTCGAAGGCCGCGCTCACCGTCGGCACCACCCCGGCCGCCACTAACGCCCGGGCCAGATGCGGCCGCCCGGCCGAGGGCCCCGCCGAGGCGAGCACCTGCTCCGGATCGATCGGCAGCCCGTCGGCGGCCATGCGCTCGGCCATCGCCCGCACCCGGACGATGCGCTCGGCGCGCAGCCGCTCCCGCTCGCGCGCGAAGGCGGCGTCGGCCGGATCGAACAGATAGGCCAGCAGGTGCACCGAGACCGGCCAGCCGTCCTCTCCCCTGCCCACACACGACATCTCCATGCCGCGCACCAGCGTCATCCCGCTCGGCAGCGCCGCGGCGGCCGCCGCCCAACCGGCGGTGGTGTCGTGGTCGGTCAGCGCGACCACGTCCAGTCCGGCCGCGGCCGCGTTGCAGATCAGCTCGGCCGGGGTGTCGGTGCCGTCGGAGGCGTTGGAGTGGGTATGCAGGTCGATGCGCACCCGTCCATCTTGCCGAAGATCAGCGACTAGCATCCCCACACGTGCCCCAGATTCCGCCCCTGTCCTCGTTCCGCGGCCGCGGGAAGGACGAGCTGCCGCATATTCCGGTGCCGACCGCGCGGGCGATCATCGATTGCGCGGTGTACGTCGATGGGCAGCGGCTGCCCGGCCGGTACACCCATGCCGAGGCGCTGGCGGAGGTGCGCGCCAAGGAATCCGGCTTCGTCTGGGTGGGCCTGCACGCCCCCGACGAATTCCAGATGGCCGATGTGGCCGGGACTTTCGGCCTGCACGAACTGGCCGTGGAGGATGCGGTGCACGCGCGTCAGCGCCCCAAACTGGAACGCTACGACGAAACCCTGTTCCTGGTGCTGCGCACGGTGAAATACGTCGAACACGATCTGCACAGCATCACCGAGATCGTGCAGACCGGCGAGATCATGATGTTCGTCGGCCGCGATTTCGTGGTGACCGTGCGGCACGGGGATCACACCGAACTCACCGGTGTGCGACGGCGATTGGAGGCGAATCCGCAGCGACTCGCACTCGGCACCGGCGCGGTACTGCATGCCATCGCCGATCATGTCGTCGACTCCTATACCGAGGTGACCCAGGAGATCGAGGAGGATGTCGCCGAAATGGAGGAGGAGGTGTTCACGCCGAACAGTCGCCTCGCCATCGATGCGATCTACCAGCTCAAACGCGAGGTCGTGGAATTGCGCCGGGCGGTCAATCCGCTCGCCCTGCCGCTGCAATTGCTGTCGAAGAGTCCGGAATTGCCGCTGCCCAAGGAGATCCGGCGCTATCTGCGCGACGTCGCCGATCATCACACCGCCGTGGCCGAGCGAATCAGCGATTTCGACGAATCGCTCAGCGCGTTGATCAATGCCGCGCTGGCGAAGGTGACCGTGCAGCAGAACACCGATATGCGCAAGATCTCCGCCTGGGCCGCCATGGCCGCGGTGCCGACCATGATCGCGGGTATCTACGGCATGAACTTCGAGCACATGCCGGAATTGAAGTGGACCTTCGGCTACGGCATGGTGTGGATCGTCATCCTGGCGATCTGCACGGGTCTGCTCATCACATTCCGCCGCAACAAATGGCTCTGATCAGAGACTGGCCGCCCCGCGCTCGGGATCGCGCACATCGATACCCGCCTCGGCCCACGCCTCCCGCAACGCGGCCGCGCCGCGCACCCGCACCCACGCCGCCTCGGTGGCGGTGATCGGGGCCACCGACAGCAACCGCACGGGCTCGGCCGGTTCCGGCAGCGGCACCTCGGCGATCTCGCTGCGACCGAGCAGCGCCGCGGTGAAGGAGGCGCTGTGCCACAGCGGTTCTCCGAGGTCCAGCAGCGCGTCCTCCTGCAGCACAACGCCTTCCACCGCGGGCGAGGCGATGAGTACGCCCAGGCCGCGGGTGATGCCCGCATGCGAACCGTCGCCGCGCAGTGTCAGCACCAGCTCGGCGCGCGGGCCGCGCAGCGGATCGGCAAGGGCCGCGGTGGGATCGGTCATCGGATGCCGCGCCCCGCCCAACGTCACGTAGTGCACGAATTCGCCGTCCGGAATCCGCAGGATCTCGATCGGCTCCAACCCCAGAAACGTCACCGACGCCGAATCGGCGGACGACACACCGTAGTGTCCGAGCACGGCGGCCCGGACCTCCTCCAACACCCGCATACCTATTACAGTGCCAGCCGCGCCAGCATGTCCCGCGCCTGCTCGGCGGTCTTGGGATCGCACAGCACGTCGTAGCGCCCGGCCACCAGCTGCATGGTCGAGGCGAAATCGCGCTGACCGCGGGTGGCGGCGTACGGGATCGAGGCGGAGATGAGGCCGAAGATGATGCCGCCCACCAGACCCACGACCAGCGGACCCAGCGCGCCGCCGTTGGTGAACAGGCTCAGCAGCAGACCCAGGAACAGGCCCAGCCACGCGCCCGACACCATGCCGCCGCCGATGACCCGGCCCCAGGTCAGCCGGTACAGCACCCGCTCGACCTGCATCAGGTCGACGCCCACGATGGTCACGTTGTCCACCGGAAACTGGTTGTCGGCTAGATAGTCGACCGCCCGCTGCGCCTCGGCGTAGGTCGGATACGACCCGACCGGCCAGCCCGACGGTGGCGTCGGCAGGGTCGGCCGATTGCGGTTCGTATTCCCCATGGGACTTGTCATGACTCCATCATGCTATTCATCGGCCGTCGACGGGGCCATGAAACGCGTGGTTCGCGCCATTCCCGCGGCGCGCCCCTTCTCGGCTATGACGCGCGCCATCTTCGCGCTCGCCTCGTCGATCATCTCCTCCCCCAGCATCACCGCGCCGCGGGCGCCGCCGTCGGCCGAGGTGTGAAAGGCGTAGGCGTCCAGAATCTCCTCGGCGCGATCGTAATCGGCCTGGCGTGGGGAGAAGATTTCGTTGGCGGCCTCGATCTGGGTCGGGTGCAGCACCCATTTTCCGTCGAAACCCAGTGCGGCCGTGCGGGATGCGGCGCGCCGGAAACCGTCGAGATCGCGAATCTGCAGATAGGGGCCGTCGATTGCCTGCAGGCCGTGTGCCCGCGCGGTGAGCAGGATGGTCATCAGGATGTGGTGATAGGCATCGCCGGTGTCGTAACCCTCCGGCTGTTCGCCGACCACCAGGGTGCGCATATTGATACTGGCCATGAAATCGGCCGGGCCGAAAACCAGCGTCCGCACCCGTGGGCTGGCGGTGGCGATGGCATCGATGTTGCGCAGTCCCAGCGCATTCTCGATCTGGGGCTCGATGCCGATGCGCCCGACCGCGAGCCCCGCGGCCTTCTCCACTTGGGTCAGCAACAGATCCAGCGCCCGCACCTGACCGGCATCGGTGACCTTCGGCAGCAGAATCGCGTCCAGCCTCGCGCCCGCGCCCTCGACGACCGCGATCACATCGGCGTAGGTCCACTCGGTGGTCCAGTCGTTGACCCGCACCACCCGAATCTGGTCACCCCAGCCCGCGGAATTGAGCGCGGCGACGATATTCGCCCGCGCGGCCGCCTTGGCCGCGGGCGCCACGGCATCCTCCAGATCGAGGAACACCTCGTCGGCCGGGAGTCCCATGGCCTTCTCGATCATGCGGGGATTGCTGCCGGGAACGGCGAGTACCGAACGGCGGACTGACATGCGCGACTCCTCCAGTCGAGATCCGGACAACCCACCCTCTAGCCTGGCAACATGGCGACGAGGGTTTTCGCCGCCAGGCTGGCGGGCCTGGTGGTGCTGGGTCCGGACGGCGAGTCTATCGGCCGCGTCCGGGACGTGGTGATCTCCATCCGGTATGACCGCCAGCAACCCCGGGTGCTCGGCCTGCTCGTCGAATTGCCCACCCGCAGACGGATTTTCGTGCCGATGGGGCGGGTCACCGCGATCGAACCGGGTTCGGTGAACCTCAACACCGGCACCGTCAGCCTGCGCCGCTTCGAGCAGCGGCCGGGCGAGATGCTGGCGCTGGCGCAGGTGCTCGATTCCAAGGTCCGGGTGGACGATCCGGAGCTGCCGGATCTGCACGGGGTCGATCTGTTCGCGGTCGATCTGGGCATCGAGCCGACCCGCAGCCGCGACTGGGTGGTCTCGCGGGTGGCGGTGCGGGGACATCGGCGGCTCGGCCGCCGGCGCGCGGTGCATGTGGTCGACTGGTCGCATGTGCGCGGTTTGACCATGCAGGAGTTGAATCTGCCCGGGCAGGACGTCACCCAGCTGCTCGGCCAGTTCGAGGGCCTGCGCCCGGCCGATGTCGCCCATCTGCTGCACGAGCTGCCCGCCAAGCGCCGCCTCGAACTGGCCCGCGCCCTCGACGACGAGCGACTCGCCGATGTGGTGCAGGAACTGCCCGAAACCGATCAGATCGAGGTGCTGCAGCAGCTCGGCGTCGAGCGGGCCGCCGATCTGCTCGAGGCGATGGACCCCGACGACGCGGCCGACCTGCTGGGCGAGCTGCCCAGCCGGGAGGCCGAGGCGCTGCTGTCGCGGATGGATCCGGAGGAGTCCGAGCCGGTGCGACGCCTGCTGGAGTACTCCCCGTACACCGCGGGCGGCCTGATGACGCCCGAGCCGGTCATCCTCACCCCGGCGGCCACGGTCGCCGAGGCGCTGGCCCGGGTACGCAATCCGGATCTGACCCCCGCGCTGGCCTCGATGGTGTTCGTGGTGCGCCCGCCCACCGCGACCCCGACCGGTCGCTATCTCGGCTGCGTCCATATTCAGCAATTGCTGCGCGAACCTCCGGCGAATCTGGTGGGCGGCATCGTGGACGCCGATCTGACGCCGCTGCGGCCCGAGGCCCCGCTGATCGCGGTCACCCGCTACTTCGCCACCTACAACTTCGTCTGCGGTCCGGTCGTCGACGAGGAGAACCATCTGCTGGGCGCGGTGACGGTCGACGACGTCCTCGATCACCTGCTGCCGGAGGACTGGCGCGAACACGACGAGGAGGGCAATGACATGCACGTGGGCGCGCATGCCGTCGACCGGATCGGAGAGCGCCCGTGACCGAGCGCGCCGACAAGCCGCTGGCCCGCCAGCGTCTGGAGACCCCCGTCGAATCCCGGTTCCGCTTCGACTTCGACGCCGAGGCGATGGCCCGCACCAGCGAGCGGATCGCCCGCTTCCTCGGCACCGGCCGCTATCTGGTGCTGCAGACCGTCCTCGTGGTGGCCTGGATCATCCTCAATGTGTTCGTCGCCACGCTGCGCTGGGACCCGTATCCGTTTATCCTCCTTAACCTGGCCTTTTCTACACAGGCCGCCTACGCTGCGCCGCTGATCCTGCTGGCGCAGAACAGGCAGGACAACCGAGACCGGGTGGCCCTCGAGGAGGACCGGGCCCGGGCGGCGCAGACCAAGGCCGATACCGAATTCCTGGCCCGCGAACTGGCGGCCCTGCGAATCGCGGTGGGAGAGGTCGCCACTCGCGACTATTTGCGCCGCGAACTCGAGGACATCAAGGACGCCCTGGCGCGCCTCGAGACGAATGCACCACCGGACGGGGAAGAATCTGTTCCGGTGAACAAATCGAAGAAGGGTACCGAGCGGAAACGGGGACGGGTACCGCTTTCGCCACGGATCGATGGCAACTGACCGTAAATATTGATAACAACAAGCTGACCGCCGGGTAACCTGGATCACGTTGTCCGGAACGATCGGCCCGGGAGGGTGCCGAGCCGATCGCTCACCGACTACGAAGGGGTTTGGTTGTGCCGATGCGAATATCTGGTCCGATTACCGTATCGGCGCTGGTGGTTGCGGGTTTGATGGCTTCGGGTTCGACGGCTGTGCATACCTCGGCACGCACCGGCGCGCCGAAGGCTCCCGAGGCCCAGCTGGCCGCCGCGACCGCCCCGACCGACGCGTCGGCCGCAGCGACCGACCAGTCCGCAGGGCTCGTCCCGGCCGCGCCGGAGCCGCCTCGCAAACTTCGGGCAATGACCCCGCCCGCCGGTGGCGCACCACTGTTCGCGGGCACCGTCCCGCTGCGCGACATCGCGCTGCCGGGCGGCGGCGCGCTGGGAATTCCGGAGATCGTGCTGGCGGCCTATCGCAACGCGGAGCTGGCCCTGCAGTCGTCGATGCCGGGCTGCGGGCTGAACTGGAGTCTGCTCGCGGGCATCGGCAAGGTCGAATCCAATCACGCGGCCTTCGGCCGGACCGATGCCAACGGCACCACGGTCGGGGTGATCTACGGGCCCGCCCTCGACGGCACGCTGCCCGGAAACGAGATCATCAAGGCCGCCGACGGCGGATATGTCCGCGCGATCGGCCCCATGCAGTTCCTGCCCGGCACCTGGTCGCTCTACGCCTCCGACGGCAACGGCGACGGCGTCTCCGATCCCAACAACGTCTTCGACGCCACCCTGGCCGCGGGCAAGTATCTGTGCTCGGGCGGGCTGGATCTGCGCGATTCGCAGCAGGAGCTGCGTTCGGTATTGCGCTACAACAACTCCGTCGCCTACGCCGCGCAGGTGCTCAGCTGGGCCAACGCCTACAAGTCCGGCGGCGCGCCCACCCCGGTGCAGATCTCCCCCGATCTGATCCCGCCGGGCCCGATGCCGCCGGGCGCCGGTTCGACCATGCTGGCGGCCAGCACCACCATCCCGGGCTCGCCGAGCCCCACCGAGCCGCCGAGCGCCGCGGCGACCACCGCGACGCCCGAGCAGCCGCAGGTGATGATGATCAATATCCCGGGGCTGCCGCCGATTCCGTGCGGCATCTTCTGTCCGCCGCCCGCGCCGAACGCCTGCGGCCCGGCGGCGGTTCCGGCCCCGATGCCCGGGCCGGGCGATCCCGCCCATCCGGCGGAGGCGCAGCGCTGGCCGGCCCCCGGGCAGCACCAACCGGGCGCGGCGGCGGGCGACGATCCCCATGCGGATCCGAACCGCAGCGTCGATGTCAATGCCCGGCCGCAGGATCCGAACGCACCGCGCCCGCCCGTCTGCGCGCCGCCGCCGCCCGCCCCGGGCCTGCCGCCCGCACCCCCACCGCCGCCGGTGGCGGTCGCCCCGGCTCCGGAGCAGCCCCAAACCCCGGCGAAGACACCGGAACCCGGTCCGACCGCACCGGCCGAGCAGGCGCCCGCGGAGGCCCCGGCGCCCCCGCCGCCGCCCGCGATCACGCTGCCGTTCGGCATCGTCGTGCCGCTGCCCCCGCCGCCCCCGCAGCCCTAAACGAGAAACACGGTCACGAAGAAGTAACGAAAAGGTCTCGGATGCGGTAGCCTTCTCCTCGTTGTGTCACGAAAGGCTCACAGCGAGCATTGGAGGGCCACCGCACAGTGGGACGTCACCGGAAGCCGCCGACCGTCACCGTTCGGCGCGGATCCGTAATCGCATTGACCGGTCTGGTGCCCGCGGGCGTCGTCGCCGTGAGCGCGGCCTCGGCATCGGACGTGGACACCGCAGAGCACGCGAGTTTGGCTGCGGCACAGAATATTTCGGATGACGCTCAAATTGAGCAGGCCCCGAAGATGGCGGCGGTCGGGCATTCGGCCCCCGACGAGTTGATGCACGCGGCCAAACATCCCGGACCGCCGATCGTGAAAACCGTTGCGCAGCCGGACGGCCGGGCCGTGGCCGAGGAGCCCGCCGGGCCGCTGGGCATTCCGGGCGTCGCGTACGCGGCCTACCAGAACGCCGAACGGCTACTGGCGCAGGAGCAGCCGACCTGCCACATGTCGTGGTCGGTGCTCGCGGGCATCGGCCGGATCGAATCGCATCACGCCTACGGCAAACTCGATGCCAAGGGCAATCCGATCGATCCGATCTACGGCCCCGTGCTCGACGGCAGCCTGGCGGGCAACAATGTCGTCCGCGCGACCGACGCCGAACTCGACGGCGGCATGAGCAGCTACGCCCGCGCGCTCGGCCCGATGCAGTTCCTGCCCGAGACCTACCGCAAGTTCGCGGGCGACGGCGACGGCGACGGCATCTCCGATCCGCAGAACCTGTACGACGCCGCACTCACCGCAGGCAACTACCTGTGCTACGGCGGGCTGGACATGAACGATCTGTCCCAGCAGTCCAAGGCCATCATGCGCTACAACAACTCGATGGCCTACGTGGCGAACGTGATGGCCTGGGAGGTGGCGTACCGGACGGGCGTCGCACCACAGGCCAGCCAGCTGCCCAGGATCTGAGGTGCTCTGCCCGATGGCGGCGGACGCGGGCCCTACGTGGCTACGCGAGCTGCCGCCTTCGGGCCTGACGCGGCCGCCGCTAAACTCGGCGTCATGCCAGTGGTAACGGAATCGGATGTGCGGGGCGCCCTCGCGAAGGTGAACGACCCGGAGATCCGCAAACCGATCACCGAACTGGGCATGGTCAAGAGCGTCACCATCGACGCCGACGGCGGCGTCCACGTCGAGATCTACCTGACGACGGCGGCCTGCCCGCTGCGCAGCACTCTCGTGGATTCGGTGAGCAGGGCCGTCGCCGACGTTCCCGGCGCGGGCGCGGTGACGGTGGATCTCGACGTGATGAACGACGAGCAGCGCACCGAACTGCGCAAGAAGCTGCGCGGCGATTCGGCCGAGCCGGTCATCCCGTTCGCCCAGCCCGGCTCGCTGACCCGTGTCTACGCCGTCGCCTCCGGTAAGGGCGGCGTCGGAAAGTCCAGCGTCACCGTCAATCTCGCGGCGGCGATGGCCGCGCGGGGACTGTCGGTGGGCGTGCTGGACGCCGACATCTACGGCCATTCGGTACCGCGCATGCTCGGTACCGACCAGCGGCCCACCCAGGTCGAGCGGATGATCATGCCGCCCATCGCGCACGATGTGAAGGTCATCTCGATCGCCATGTTCACCCAGGGCAATACGCCCGTCGTCTGGCGCGGCCCGATGCTGCACCGCGCCCTGCAGCAGTTCCTGGCCGACGTGTTCTGGGGCGATCTGGACATCCTGCTGCTCGACCTGCCGCCCGGCACCGGCGATGTCGCGATCTCCATCGCCCAGCTCATCCCCAACGCCGAGATCCTGGTCGTCACCACCCCCCAGCCCGCCGCCGCCGAGGTCGCCGAGCGCGCGGGCGCGATCGCCCTGCAGACCCGCCAGCGCATCGCGGGCGTGGTCGAGAACATGTCCTGGTTGGACCTCCCCGACGGCACCCGCATGGACCTCTACGGCTCCGGCGGCGGCCAGTCCGTCGCCGACCGCCTCACCCGCGCCGTCGGCGCCGAAGTCCCCCTCCTGGGCCAGATCCCGATCACCCAGGAACTCCGCGAGGCGGGCGACGAGGGCACCCCCCTCGTCCTGCGCGATCCGAAGAACCCGGCGGCCGCGGCGTTGCTGGAGATCTCGGAGAAGCTGGCGGTGCGTCGCCGGGGGCTGGCGGGGATGTCCCTGGGCATCGATACCACGCGACACCTCTGACCGGTCCGGACAGCAATTTCCGCGCGACGCGCATGATCCGCAATGCGATGATGTGGGATAGTGCGCACCTACGGCTGGTACACGGAGGCGATCATGACGGTGGAGGCGACTGACATGACGCACAGGCGGTCGATCACCGTGGAAGAATTCGACGCTCTGCCTGTCGATACTTCCCATCGTTACGAGATCGAGAATGGATTCTTGCTCGTGAACGCTCGCCCAGCACCGCCACACAGCCGCGCGGTCACCCGCCTGATCGGTCAGCTCAACAACCAACTGCCAGCAGGCTTGGAAGCCTTCGCGGAACTGGAAGCCGAATTGGTGGGGCGCTCCCCTCGACAAGTGCCCGACGTCGTGGTCGCCCCCGTAGAGGTCGACGAACAACCTCGCGTCCGCAGCGAGCAGATCGTGCTGGCCATCGAAATCGCCTCTTCCGGCGAATCAGCCGTGCGCGACTACGCCATCAAGGCAGGCGAATACGCCGCCAACAAGATCGCCAACTACTGGGTGATCGACATCCTGGACACCGAGTCGGTCGGCCTCACGATCTACACCCTCGACACCACCGGTGAGTACCACATCACCCCGCGAGCCACCGGGACCGTCACCGTGGAGTCGCCCTTTCCGCTCACCATCGATCTCGACGCACTGACCGGTCGCCGGACGCTCGAGAACTGATTCACAGGATGTGCCAGCGCGCCTCGATGCCCTCGCGCAGACCTTGGATGCGGCGCAACACCTCTCGGGCACTCGGGGATCCGGGGGCGGACTTGTAGGCGTTGGTGGTGATCATGCGGAGTTCGCGTAGGTCGCGGAGCCAGGGGTAGCCGGGCCAGTCGCGGATGTCGAAGCCGTAGTCGCGGCAGAACTTCTCGTATTCGATCGGGGGGTGGGCGAAGCGGCGGCAGTGGACCTCGATGGTGATCAGATCCCATTCGGGGTGGCCGATGGCGACGCTCTCCCAGTCGCAGAGCACGGCGCGGGCGGCGGTGGTGTCCCACAGAATGTTTCGATGGTGGGCGTCGCCATGGATGAGGCCGGGGCGCAGAAGATAGTCGATGTCGGCGGCGCCCGCGGCCAGGCGCAGGCGCTCGTCGTGCAGCAGGCGGCGGTCGAAGGGGGTGAGGATGGGGCTCGCCTCGATGGAATGGGCGATGTGGGCGAAGGCGTCGGCCAGGTGTCGGTTCGGCAGCCACTGCGCCGGGCGGGTGCGCAGGGCATGCAGCAGCGCCAGCGGTTCGGCCAGATCGGCGGCCACGATCGGGCGGCGCTGGGGCAAGTAGCGCCAGAACGTCACCGCGCAGCCGCCGAGGCGCAGCGGCTGCGCCGTCCCGGCCAGCGGCACGGTCGGCACGTCCTGCGCCTGTAGCCAGCGCACCAGCGTCACCACGTCCACCGGCGGCCGCACCCCGACCGGTCGGTCGATCTTCACCACGACCGGCGCACTGGCCAACAGGTACACGGCATTGGTGTGATGGCGCAGCAGCCGCGCGCCCGTCGGCTCGAATCCGGCCTCGGCACAGGCCCGTTCGAGTATCCAGCGCGTCCGCCGCGGCGTGAACCCCGCGGCGGACGCTCCCGTCGTCGCCGCCTCCGACATCGTGCTCACCGCAGTTCGCTGGTTCCGGCGGCGACCAGGTGCCGCAATTCCTCCACCGCACGCCTGCCCCGGCCGATCTCGGGTATCGCGTCGACCACCGCGGCCGCCCGCGACACCACGATCGTGGTGCGATGTTCGGCCGGGAGCGTGGTCAGCACCCGCGCGGCCAGCGCGCACGCCTCGTCCACCGCGCCCTCGCGGGCGTATCCGATGGCGATGTCCAATTCGATGAGCGCCGGATCGACCACGACGCCGGGACTGCCGCGGTACAGCTGCAGCGCCTGCTCCTGAACGCGCCGGGCGTCGGCGATGCGGCCGAGATTGGTCAGCGTTCCGGACAGATAGAGCAGCAGCCGCTTCTCCCCGAAGCGGAACGCCTCGTCGGAGGTGGTGTCGCCGAGTTCGGCCGCACGGGTGCGGGCCCGCGTCATCGCCGCCTCCGCACCCTCGACGTCGCCGAGCCGGGCCAGCGCCCGGGCCTCGGCCGCCGCGGCCAGAGCCGTTGCGTCGTCGGCGATCTCGGGCAGCTGCGCCTGCGCGGCGCGGGCCAGCGTCACCGCGTGTTCGGCACTGCCGTAGTAGTACGGCAGCATGGCGTGCTGGGCGCGCACGCGGGCCCGCAGCCGCCGGTTGCCGGTGTCGTCGGCGGCCATGCGCGCGGTGCCGTACCAGAAGTTGGCGCGTTCGATCTGACCGAGTTTCATCAGCGCGTCGGCGATCAGCAGCCCCAGCACCGCGGTGACCTCCGACAGCCGCGACTGGATGGCCGCGGGCTGGCGGCGCGTCGAGATCGCCTGCACCTCCAGCACATCCGGCAGCACCGTGGCCAGCACCCGCGCCGGTGGCGTGCGGGTGTAGGTGAGCACCCGGCCCGCGGCGCGCTCCTCCATCAGCTCGACCATGGCCGGTCCGATGGTGCAGGCCGCGAGCGTGCGGTCGACCTGGGCACGGGCATCGTCGAGGCGATTCAGCAGCGCCGGATCGTGTCCGGACGCCGGGGTGGGCGGCGCGGCGGGAGTCGTTCGGCGCGGGGGCATTCGGCGCGATCCCAGGGCCTGCTCGCCCTCGGCGAGGATCTGTTCGAACCGCTCGCGGACCTGACTACCGACCTGGACCAGTAACGTGTCGAGCAATTCCTGGGTGAGCGGCCGTGGCGTCACCGCGCTCAACCCGGCCCGCCAATTGGCCACCGTCGTCATCTCGACACCCAGGTGAGCGGCGAACTCCCGCACGGATTTTCGCATCGCCTCCTGCAGCGCGACGGCTTCGAATCCGGTCCAGGGACGACCCAACACCATTGTTACGCCTTTGTTTCACAGCTCTTGTGCCAACAGTAGGCCAACACCAACGCCAACGGTGCGCGATTTCATATCGGTCGCAACACGGCGAAAGTACTAAGTGCATCCGGCGTCGAGGCGACAACCTTCGCAGCCGTGACAACCCGAACCGGGCCGGCGATCCCCATGGTCCGGTTGTCGGCGCCGGGTGCGCCGCCCGCGCTGTTGGAGGTACCGCCCATGGACACGCCGCCCCCGGACGCCCGCGATCCATGGCTGGCAGGCAGCCGCGACTGCGCCCACGAACCGGCCGATCTCAGCTACGACCACGCCCGGTTCATCCTGGCCGTGCATGCGGGGCACGGCGGCGGCTGCCGACAGTATCTGGCGGCGGCGGCCTCCTGCTTCCGGCGTACCGGCGAACGCTGAGCGATCCTCTAGCAAACCATCCCGTACCGTCCAGATTTCCGGCGCGCACCCCGCCGGGCCGCCGAGCCGGGCGATGAGGGCCCGGCTCGGCGGAGGTCGGCGGGCCGACGCCGGGCCGAATCTGTCGCCCTCGCCACCTATCCTCGTCCCTATGCTCACGCTGCTGCTGTACGTGCTCATCGTCGGCCTGGTCGCCGCGCTGCTGTTCCTGGTCGCGAGCGCGGTGTTCGGACGCGGAGAGGAGCTGGGGCCGCTGCCCGAGGGCACGACCGCGACCGTGCTGCCCGCCGAGGGCATCGGCGGCGCCGATGTGCGCGCGCTGCGCTTCCAGCAGGTGTTCCGCGGTTACAAGGCCGGTGAGGTGGACTGGGCGCTGACCCGTTTGGCCGCCCGCATCGACGAGTTGGAGGCGCAGCTGGCCCAGGCCCGCGCCGAGCAGGGCACACCGTCGGGCAACGGCCGCCCCGCCGAGGCCCCGTCCATCCCGCAGGTGCAACCGCCCGCCCAGCTGGTCGAGGATTCGCATGCCGACGCCACCGGAGACGCCCGATGAGCGCCCCCGTCGCGGCCGACGGCAAGCCCGACGCCGACGGCCGGATCCGCTGCGGCTGGGCGGAGTCCTCGCGGCTCTACCGCGACTACCACGACACGGAGTGGGGGCAGCCGCTGCACGGCGACGACGCGCTGTTCGAGCGGATGTGCCTCGAGGCGTTCCAGTCCGGCCTGTCCTGGATCACCATCCTGCGCAAGCGACCCGCCTTCCGGGCGGCCTTCGACGGCTTCGTCATCGACCGGGTGGCGGCCTTCACCGACGCCGACGTCGAGCGGCTGCTGACCGATCCGGGCATCGTGCGCAATCGCGCCAAGATCGAATCCTGCATCGGCAACGCGCGGGTTGCTGCCGATCTTGGTCGGTCCCTGGACGAGCTGCTCTGGTCCTTCGCGCCGCCGACGCGCCCGCGCCCGCGCACCCTCGGCGACGTGCCCGCGGTCACACCCGAATCCGTTGCTCTGGCAAAGGAACTGAAACGCCGCGGCTTCCGTTTCGTGGGCCCGACCACGGCGTATGCCCTCATGCAGGCGACCGGTATGGTCGACGATCATCTGGCCGATTGCTGGGTTCATCCGCGCGGGTGAACACGCGCCACGGCGGTCGGTTTTCGAACTCAGGTACCCGCCCAGTTCCGTGATGAGGAAGAATAGGCGTGGTGCAGCCCTCCGGGCGCGGCTTCTCGCGCGCGGCGGCTGCCTGTTGGTGACAACACATGAGTTCCAAGAAAGTGCGCAGCAGACCGCGCGGATCTGGAGGGAGCAGAGGATGGCGGCCATGAAGCCCCGCACCGGGGACGGTCCCCTCGAGGCAACCAAGGAAGGGCGTGGAATCGTCATGCGGGTTCCACTCGAGGGTGGCGGGCGTCTGGTCGTCGAGCTCACGCCGGAAGAGGCCGCGGCCCTCGGCAAAGAGCTCACCGAAGTCACCAGCTAGTCGCCCGTCGCATCGATGCCGGTGCACTCCGGCGCCGAGCCGCTCACCGCGATCGCGCGGTCGCTGGCCTGTCCCGAATGCGGGGATGCCCTGACCGTGCGCGATCGCTCGCTGGTCTGCGCGCGTCGGCACAGCTTCGACATCGCCCGCCAGGGCTACGTGAGCCTGCTGACCGGTGCGTCGACCAAGATGACCGGCGACACCGCCGCCATGCTGGACGCGCGGGCCGCCTTTCAGGGTGAACACCATTTCGCCCCGATCGCCGACGCACTGGTCACGGCAATCGGCCGGGGGGAGCCGCACACGCTGCTGGAGATCGGCTCCGGCACCGGCTACTACCTCGCCGCGGCCCTCGACGCCGCGCCGGACGCGTACGGGATCGCCCTGGATGTCAGCAAGCCCGCCGCCCGGCGTGGCGCCCGCGCCCACCCGCGCGCCGCGTCGATCCTGGCCGACGCCTGGCGCGGCCTGCCCATCCGAGACGCCGCCCTCACTCACGTCCTGTCGATCTTCGCCCCCCGCAACCCCGACGAGGTCGCCCGCGTACTCGAACCGGACGGAATGTTTCTGGTGGTGACCCCCACCCCGCGGCACCTCGGCGAACTGATCGAGCCCCTGGGCATGGTCACCGTCGACGCGGCGAAGGACGCCCGCCTCGCCGACACCCTGTCCGGCCACTTCCACCGCCTCGACCACACCCTGGTCGAATACTCGATGAAGCTCGACCACACCGACATGGCCAACGTCGCCGCCATGGGCCCCTCGGCCCACCACGCCGCCACCACCCGCACCACCCGCATCGCGGAGTTGCCAGAAGTTGTCCAGGTAACGGCCTCGGTGACCATATCGACCTACCGCCCCCGCTAGCCGGGCTCCGGCCGACCCTGACTAACTCCCGGCCGTCAGCCCTTGCGGACCCGGTCGTAGAGCGCGACGGTTTGGCGGGCGACCTGCGACCAGTCGAATTCGGCCATGGCGCGGCTACGGCCCGCGCTGCCCAGGGCGGCGGCCCGGGCCGGGTCGGCGGCGATGGCGTTGACCGCCTCGGCGAGGCCGCGTTCGTAGTCCTCGGGGTGGTCGGGGGCGTAGTGGACCAGGCGGCCGGTGATGCCGTCGGCGACGACCTCGGGGATGCCGCCGACGTCGGAGGCGACCACGGCGGTGCCGCAGGCCATGGCCTCGAGATTCACGATACCCAGTGGTTCGTAGACCGAGGGGCAGACGAATACCGTTGCGGCGGATAGGATCTGGCGAACCTGCTCGGTGGGGAGCATTTCCCGGACCCAGAACACGCCGCCGCGGGTGCGGGCCAGCTCGGCCACCGCCTGCGAGACCTCGGCCTCGAGCTGGGCGGTATCGGGCGCCCCGGCGCACAGCACCAGCTGGATGTCGGGATCGAAATCGCGGGCGGCGTGCAGCAGGTGGGCGACGCCCTTCTGGCGGGTGATGCGGCCGACGAAGGCGGCGATGGGCAGGTCGGTGCGCACGCCGAGTTCGCCCAGCACGTCGCGGGCCTCGCCGACCGGGCCGCCCGGATGCCACAGCCCGGCGTCGATTCCGTTGTGCACCACATGCACTCGGGCCGGGTCGATGGTGGGATAGGCGTCGAGCACATCGTGGCGCATACCCTCGCTGACGGCGACGACGGCATCGGCGTACTCCATGGCGTTGCGCTCCGACCATGACGACAGCCGATAGCCACCGCCGAGTTGCTCGGCCTTCCAGGGGCGGCGCGGCTCGAGCGAATGCGCGGTCAGCACATGCGGAATCCCGTACAGCGTCGCCGCCAGATGTCCGGCCAGACCGGTGTACCAGGTGTGCGAATGGACCACGTCCACCCCGCCCACCGCATCGGCCATGCGCAGCTGCGCCGACATCATCTGCAGCGCCGAATTGGCCGCGTAGAGCGACGGATCCGCTTGGTGCACCACGGCATCCGCCCGCGCCACCCCCATGCAGTGCACCGTCACATCGCAGAGCTCCCGCAGCCGCGACACCAGCTCGGTGACATGAACCCCCGCCCCGCCGTACACCTCCGGCGGCCATTCGCGGGTCAGCATCGCCACCCGCAACCGTTCCCGCTCCGCAGGCCCTGTCGGCTCGCGACCGCCATCCGCGCCGAAACTCACCGCTCCAAACTAAACGCTCCCCTGCGACCTTGACCACTTGTGCAGGTCGACTGCCACCGGTAACGACGAACGCTCCGGATCGCGCGCACGCAACCGCGCGAGTCTCGACCGCTGAACGACCAGACCTAGGGGCCGCGAACCTGCGACGCCGGAGACGGCGCCAAAAATGCAGTACGTTATGAATGTGAGGAGCCAGCCGCACGTACTCGGGATCGTGCTCGCCGGCGGTGAGGGCAAGCGGCTCTTCCCGCTCACCAAGGACCGTGCCAAACCCGCGGTCCCGTTCGGGGGCGCGTACCGGCTGATCGACTTCGTCCTGTCCAATCTCGTCAACGCCGGATATCTGCGGTTGTGCGTACTCACCCAGTACAAGTCGCATTCGCTGGACCGGCACATCTCCCAGACCTGGCGGCTGTCGGGTTTCACCGGCGAGTACATCACCCCGGTGCCCGCCCAGCAGCGCCTCGGCCCGCGCTGGTACACCGGCAGCGCCGACGCGATCCTGCAGTCGATGAACCTCATCTTCGACGAGGATCCGGACTACATCGTGGTGTTCGGCGCCGACCACGTGTACCGGATGGATCCGGAGCAGATGGTGCAGCATCACATCGACTCCGGGGCCGGGGTGACCGTGGCCGGGATCCGGGTGCCGCGCGCCGAGGCGAACGCGTTCGGCTGCATCGATTCCGACGAATCGGGCCGCATCACCGGATTTCTGGAGAAGCCCGTCCATCCGCCGGGGACGCCGGACGACCCGAATGTGACCTTCGCGTCCATGGGCAACTACGTCTTCTCCACCAAGGTGCTCGTGGACGCGATCCGCGCCGACGCCGACAACGCCGATTCCGATCACGATATGGGCGGCGACATCATCCCGGCGCTGGTCGCCCAGGGCGAGGCGGGCGTCTACGACTTCGCCCGCAACGACGTACCCGGCTCGACCGACCGCGACCGCGGCTACTGGCGCGATGTGGGGACCATCGACGCCTTCTACGACGCCCATATGGATCTGGTGTCGGTGCACCCGATCTTCAACCTCTACAACCGGCACTGGCCGATTCGCGGCGCCGCGGAGAACCTCCCGCCCGCCAAGTTCGCCCAGGGCGGCCTGGCCCAGGAGTCGATCGTCGGCGCGGGCAGCATCCTGTCGGCGGCGACCGTCCGCAATTCGGTGTTGAGCTCCAACGTATTCGTCGAGGACGGCGCGACCGTCGAGGGCAGCGTGCTCATGCCGGGCGTGCGCGTCGGCCGGGGAGCCGTTGTGCGCCGGGCGATCCTGGACAAGAACGTGATGGTCGGCGAGGGCGAGATCATCGGCGTCGACCTCGAGCGCGACCGGGAACGCTTCGCCGTCAGCAACGGTGGCGTGGTCACCGTCGGCAAGGGCGTGTGGGTCTAGCCGGCTACTGCCATCCGGGCGGCGGGGGCTCCGGACTGGCCGTACAGAACGGATAGCACGAACCCCTGGGGACGCTGCTCTGCTCGTGGAAGTCGCTGCCGTTCACCAGCAGCAGCACCAGCAGCGCGAGGAAGACGATGATCCCGAGCACCACGGCGGCCAGGACCGGCCAGCCCCGCGGTAGCAGCAGATGCCCGACGATCACTCCGCGTTCGAACGCCATCGCAGCTCCTCTGCGCCATCGAATCGCTTACTCGCCCAATGATATCGGCTGCGGCGGCGAAAACCCGCCCGGCGCGGTCGGCTCGGTAGGTCGGCGCTCAGCGCGGCACGACGGGCGCGGAGGTGGGCCGCGTGCAGAACGGTTCGCAGGAGCCGGGCGTCGTCAGCGGCACGATGGTCGGATCGTCGTCGAAGTTCGCCCCCGCGACCAGTAGCATCAGAATCAGAGCCAGGGCCAGCAGGAAGCCCAGGAATACGACCGCCGGGATGAGCCAGCCCGGCGGCATACGTTCGCCGAAGAACATTCCGTACTCACCTGCCATCACGGTCCTCCACATCGCAGCCGTCGCGTACCCGGATGCTGATACCCATCGTGCGGTACCCGAACCTCGAACCGATGGCATTTCGATCACGGTCGCCCAACCGTGGTCCACCCCGCTGAACGAGGCGGACCACGCGCCGGCGGACCGCTACTGGCGCAGGTCGCGGCGGCGGAAGCCGAACAGCCCCAGCGCGATCAGCGCCGCGGCCGCCACCAGCATGATCGATACCGGCGCGGCGCGGAACGACTCCGCCGGGATCCTGGGCAGATGGCCGTAGGGATCCAGGCGTTGGATCCACCCCGGCATACCGGCGAGCGAACCCAGCAGGAACAGCGCGATCCCGGCGGTGAACACCCCCCACGCCACCGGCGCCCAACGCGGCAACCAGCCGAACAGCACCATTGCGACACCGGCGAACAACCAGATGATCGGCGTCTGCACCAGCGCCGCGGCGAGCACTCGGGGCAGTTTGCCGCCGACATCGTGGGTGGCCAGGCCGTAGGCCAACCCGCCGACGAGGCCCGAGACGAGCAGCGCCACCACGGGTCCGAGCAATGCGAAGACCAGATGCGATGCGACCCAGCGGATCCTGCTCACCGAGCCGGTGAGCACACTCTCCGCCCGTTGACTGCCCTCCTCCGAATGCAGCCGCAGCGCCGCGGATATGGCGTAGGCGGCCGCGATCATGCCCAGCGCCGTATACCCCATGGCGACGAACGCGTCCTCGAGCGCCTGCGAGCCACCGAGCCGAGCCAAAAGATCGGTCAGCGCCCTGTTGCGTCCGAGCGAATCGCTGACCTCGTGGATGACGCTACCCAACAGCAGCCCGTACAACCCGAGTCCGACGGTCCACGCGATCAGGGTGCCGCGCTGCAGCCGCCAGGCGAGCCCGAACGGCCCGGCCAGGGCGGGACCGGCGGCCGCGCGGCCGGGTCGCTCCGCGATCAGCCCCGCGCCCAGGTCACGGCGCGCCAGCAGGGCGTACGCCACCCCGATCAGCACCGCCGCGGTCACGGCGTGCAAGCCGAGCACCGCGAGGTTGTCTTCCGCGAACGGCCGGGTCTGCAGCGACCAGCCCTGCGGGGAAAGCCAAGTGAAGACGTCGGCCGGACCGTCGACCGCGCGCACGTCGCCGATGGCCCGTAGCACGAAGGTCGTGCCCAGCACCGCGAAGGCAATGCCCCGTGCGGTCCGCGCGCTGGTACTCAGCTGGGCCGCGACCGCGGCCACCCCGGCGAAAACGATGCCGCAACCGGCCATCGCGAGTCCGAATGCCAGCGCGCCGCCGCCGGGCACCCCCGCGCCCGTCACGCTCACCGTCGCGAGCAGTCCGGTGAGCAGCGCCGCGCCGCAGGTGAGCAGCAGGGCCGCGGTCGTATTGGCGTAGCGCCCGATTCGCGTCGAGGCCACCAGCTCCTCGCGCCCGTTCTCCTCCTCGGCCCGGGTGTGCCGGATGAGGACGAGAATCGTGGCGATCGCGATGAAGGTGTAGAACGGCCCGGCCTTCCACATGCCGACACCGCCCAGCGTTTCGCTGTAGGCCGGTCCGTACATGGCCAGCTGAGCCGGACTGGTGTTGATGGTGTGCGCGTAGTTCGCCAGTTCCGCCGGGCTGCCCATCACCCGCTCGGTGCTCGCGATATAGGTGGGCCCGAGTGGCAGCGACAGCAGCAGCACCCACAGCGGCCCTACGATGCGGTCGCGGCGCAGATACAGCCGCAGCAGTTGGAGCGTGCCGGTGAAATTCGAACCGGTGCGCGCACTTTCGGCGCAGCGGTGGCGAGCGACGGTGGCGGTGGTCATTTCGATGCCTCCGCGAGCTTGTGCGCCGACTTCGCGGTGCCGCGACCGTCGGTCGAGTAGTGCCGCAGGAACAGCTCCTCCAGCGTCGGCGGCTGGCTGATCAGGCTGCGCACCCCGGCGTCGCCGAGCACCCGGATCAGCTCGCCCAGATGTTCACTGTCCACCTGGCAGTGCAGCGTGTGATCCTCGATGCTGACATCCTCCACCCCCGCGATACGGCCGAGATCGCCCGGATCGCCGAGCAATTCGGCCCTGATGGAGGTGCGCGACAGATGCCGCATCTCGGCGAGGGTGCCGCTCTCCACGGTCCTGCCCTCGCGAATGATCGTGACCCGATCGCACAGCGCCTCCACCTCCGAGAGGATGTGGCTGGACAGCAGCACGGTCGCGCCGCGCTCGGCCGCCTCGCGGGCGCATTCGCGGAAGACCTGTTCCATCAACGGATCCAGGCCCGAGGTCGGCTCGTCGAGCAGCAGCAGTTCGGCGTTGGAGGAGAACGCCGAGACCAGGGCGACCTTCTGCCGGTTGCCCTTGGAATAGGTGCGGGCCTTCTTGCGCGGATCGAGTTCGAAGCGCTCGATCAGCTCGGCCCGGCGGTCCGGGTTCAGCCCGCCGCGCATGCGGGCCAGCAGATCGATGATCTCCCCACCCGACAGCGTGGGCCACAGGGTGACATCGCCCGGCACGTAGGCGAGATCGTGGTGCAGTGCGACCGCATCGGACCACGGATCGCGGCCGAGCACCCGCGCCTCGCCCGAGGTCCTGGCGAGAATGCCGAGCAGGATTCGGATGGTGGTCGATTTACCGGCACCGTTGGGGCCGAGAAATCCGTGCACCTCCCCCTCGGCGACCTCGAGGTCGAGACCGTCGAGGGCGTGCACCTGTCCGAAATGCTTGTGCAGATCTCGGACACTGATTGCCGATGACATCGGATCTCCTTGTGAGATTTAAGGTTCACCGCTCTGGTTCAGCAGGGTGTCCAGCATCATCGAATCGGTGAACAGGCCGTTGGTGAAGATGTCGGCCGCGGGCAGCATGACCTGGTCGGCGTATTCGCGCAGGGCCTGGCGGTAGTCGAGCTTTCCGTCATGCCTGGCGGAGTGGAGCTGGAGGAACAGGAAGAACCCCCCGCCGTTGTGCAGTGCCATATATCGTGCGGTCGCCCGCAAATCCCGTTGCGGGCGTAGCGTTCCGGCTTCGATTCCGGCGCGGAGGTAACCCTCCACGTCCTCGACCATGTGCTCGAACATGGTCACCGTCAGCGCACCCCCGGCCTGGAAGCTACGCATGAGGTAGCCGATATAGGGCGCGAAATCCTCTATCTCCGCGAGGGCTTCGAGCACACCCGACGGCGAGGGGTGGCGAATGTATTCGGTCTTGTATTCCCGGATCAAATCACGGACGTAGTCGTCGCAGGCCTCGCGCAGCCCGTCCTTGGAACCGAAATGATGGTTCACCAGGCCCGGGGACACGCCGGCCGCGGCGGCGATGGCACGCACCCCCACCCCGAAACCCTGCTCGCCGAAGGTGACGATGGCGGCGTCGCGGATGCGGGCGCGGGTGCTCAGATCGTCGGAGGATCCTTCCGATACGGCTGCTCTCTTAAACACATGTTCAATATACTAAACGGGCGTTCAATAGGCGGGCAAGAGCCTTTTACCTGGCGTTTCGCCCCCAATTTCAGTGGGGCTCGCGCCCCTGGAAGGCGGCCAACCCCTCCTCGGCCACCGGCGCCCGCTCCCCGCGCCCCCGCCTGCTCCCGGCGTATGCCCATTCCCGCACGCTGGCCACCGCGCGCGGCAGCAGCTCCACTTCCTGCGGCAGATTCAGCACCGGATCGAAGAAGCCCGGGGCGGCGTGCTCGCCGATCTCCGGGCGCGACACCGTGATCTCGGCCAGGGTGCGGGCCGGACCCAGCAGCGAGGCCGCCCGCAGCACGAAACCGAGCCGGTTCCCGTCCCGGAACCGGCACAGCGCCTCCAGCGAAACCGATTGCGGCTGAGCGTGATCCGGTTCGGCGAACACCCACTCGGGCGGGCCGCCGAAGAACGAATAGGCCATCAGGCTGCCGTAGCGGGCCGCGGCCCAGCTGCGCACCGGGCGCAGCACGAACCGCCCGAGCGCGCCGGTGCCGGTGGTGGCCAGGGCCAGATCCCACGGCCGGTTCTGCCAATCCAGTACCCGCACAGCCAATCCCAGGGCGTCCGGGATGCCGCCGGGCATGCTGGTGGCCTTGGACATGCGGGCCAGCACCGGCTTGTCCCGGGCGCCGATGATGCGGGCGTAGTCGTCGTCGACCGCATGCAGCGCGCCGGTCAGCGGCAGGCCCTCGGGATGGAACACGCGCGCGTGGCGCACCCGCGCCAGCACCGAAAACGCCTCCGCGACAATACGATCCGGGATTGGCATATGATCACCTCAGCTCAGCGGGCCGGGCTCGCCGTACCGGCCGACGTTCAGCTTCGGCGATACCCAGGCTGCGCCGGGTCAATCATCCCCGGGACGCGCAGAGCAATCCGTCCCCGACCGGAATCAGCACGCAGGTCAGATCCGGATCCTCGGCGATGGCCCGGGTGGCCGCGCGCACCGCCTGGGTGGCCGGATCGCGTTGCGCCGGATCGGGAACGCGCCCGCCCAGCAGGGCGTTGTGCAGCAGGATCGCACCGCCCTCGCGGAGCAGCCGCACACCCTGGGCGACGTACTGCGGATGCTCGAGCGGCGCCGCATCGATGAAGACCAGGTCGTAGGCGCCATCGGCCAAGCGCGGCAACACATCCAGCGCGCGCCCGTTGATCAGCCGGGTGCGCGCGGGCGGGATGTCGGCCGTGCGGAAGGCGTCCTTGGCCGCGCGCTGATGTTCCGGCTCGGAGTCGATGGTCGTGAGCGTGCCGTCCTCGCGCATGCCGTCCAGCAGCCACAGCCCGCTGATCCCGGCGCCGGTGCCGACCTCGACGACCGCCCGGGCGCCCAACAACTGGGCGTACATGCTCAGCAAAGCACCCACCGACGGCGGCACCGGCGCGGCGCCCAGCTCGGTGGCCCGCTCCCGCGCCGCGACGAGAATCTCGTCCTCGACGACCGACTCCTCGACGTAGGCGAGGTTGCGCTGCAGGGCCGCTGCGGTGGATAACTGACTCACGGGTATGAGGCTAATGGCGGAGGACCGCCCGCGTGGCGAACGACGATGCGGGATCGCCGCCCCTTTTTTCTCAGGTGTCCCTCAGCCTCCCCATACGACGGGCACATCGGGACCCGACAGAGTTAGGGCTACGCAAAGGCCGACCGACCGCTCGGCGGCGCTCCGGGAACAACCGATCCGGAAATTCGGTTGCTTTCGGTACCCGACCCAGTGTCGTGTTGTAGCGCCGGCCACGGTCCCCGAGTAGGAGGTAACCCCCATCCACATGGTCGATGCGGCGCGTGAGTTCGCCACCCTGCCCGAGTCGAGCCTGCCGAACGACGGCACGGCCGATTACCAGCTGCCCATTGCCGCCGGACAGACCGATGTCCCGGCCGACTCCCTCGAGCCCCTGACCGGCACCGCGGCCTTCGATGCCACCGGCGACCGGGAAATGATGCCGACCTGGGAGGAACTGGTCCGCGAGCATGCCGACCGGGTCTACCGGCTGGCCTACCGGCTGACCGGCGATCCGCAGGACGCCGAGGATCTGACGCAGGACACGTTCATCCGGGTGTTCCGCTCCCTGTCCAGCTATCAGCCCGGCACCTTCGAGGGCTGGTTGCACCGCATCACGACCAACCTGTTCCTCGACATGGTCCGTCGGCGCAACCGGATCCGCATGGAGGCCCTGCCCGACGACTACGACCGCGTGCCCGCCGAGGGCCCTGGTCCCGAGCAGGCCTACCACGACGCCCGGCTGGACCCCGATCTGCAGTCGGCACTCGACGCGCTGCCGCCGGAGTTCCGCGCGGCCGTGGTCCTGTGCGACATCGAGGGCCTGTCCTACGAAGAGATCGGCGCGACGCTGGGGGTGAAGCTCGGCACCGTGCGCAGCCGCATCCACCGTGGCCGCCAGGCACTGCGGGAGTACCTTGCGCATAATGGTTCTCAGCAGCGGTACGCCGCTGACGAGAAGGTCGGGTGACCGCGGCCGCCATCGGGCGGCAGTCCCCGACGCAGCTGTTGTCCGTCGGAAGGGTGTGCACCGTATGAGTGGCGAAGATGCCGCGGCGAACCGGCCCCGATTCGCCCCCACCGAGCATCTGGCCAGTGAGGCCATCGCCGCCTACGTCGACGGCGAGCTGCGCATGAACGCCTATCTGCGCGCCGCCGAACATCTCGCGAAATGCCCCGAATGCGCCGCCGAGGTCGAGGCGCAGCAGCAGGCCCGCATCGCCCTGCGCCAGGCCGCGCAGCACCAGATCTCCGCGCCCACCGGTCTGCACGACACCCTGAGCCGCATTCCGCTCGCCGATCTCACCGCGCCCGGCATGGACGATATGTCGCGCGGCGCGAGTTTCCTCGGACTGCGTACGGATTCGTTCCATTTCGTGTCCGAGAGCAGGCGGTGGACCGGGTGGTGGCGCAAGTAGAGTTCACCACGTGACCTCCGAATCCACGAACGCCGGATCGACGTCCGATGACCCTCGCGCCGCGGCCGATTCCGGACGCGACGCCGCATCGGATTCGGCGGCCGACAGGGGGAACCTGAGGCCGCCGGATGCGCCCGTACTGGGTCCGCGGCCGGTCTATCGCCCCCACATCGACACTCACACCGCTCGGGCGTTCCGTCGCCCCAGCGGGCAGGCCGGATCCTTCGCACCGCACACCCCCGCCGCGCCGACTCCGCGCACCGACGGCCCGGAGCTGGTGAACCGGCCGCCGGACGCGGTGCTGGCCGAGGCGTTCGGCCGCCCCGAGGGCTCCACCGAACTGCTGCAACGCGATCCGGACGCGGCCGAGGACACCGCCGCACCGGCCGCGCCCGCCGATCCCTGGCGCGATCCCGAATCCGCCGCCCGGCTGGGCGCGCCCGCGATCGCCACCCCGCGGCCCCAGCCGCTGCCCCCGGATCACAAGCTGAGCGCGCGCGAGGTGCTGTTCGGCGGGCGGATCGCGCCGAAGGCGCTGGGCATCCTGGCGGTCGTGGCCCTGCTCATCGGAGTGGCGGGCGGGCTGATCGGGCGGTTCACCGCCGAGGCCACCTCCGCGCTGACCTCGCGCAAGGTCACCCTGCAGCAGGAGAGCGCGCCCGACAAGCCGCACGGTCAGGTCCAGAAGGTGGCCGACGCCGTGCTGCCCTCGGTGGTATCGATCCGCGAAACCGTCGGCGACAACGGCGCACTCGGCTCGGGCGTGGTGATCGACGGCAACGGCTATATCGTCACCAACAACCATGTGATCTCCATGGCGGCCAACGACAAGACGGGCCGCGCCAAGATCCAGATCACCTTCTCCGACGGCACCAAGGCTCCCGCCCGGCTCGTCGGCCGCGATCCCAAGACCGACCTCGCGGTGCTCAAGGTCGATGTCCGGAATCTGACCGTGGTCCGGCTGGGTAAGTCCTCGGACGTACAGGTCGGCGACGATGTCCTGGCCATCGGCTCCCCGCTGGGTCTGACCAAGACCGTCACCTCCGGCATCGTCAGCGCCCTGCATCGCGCCATCGAGGAATCCCCCGAGGCGGGTGACGATTCGGCCGGAGCGTTCGACGCGGTCCAGACCGACGCCGCCATCAACCACGGCAACTCCGGCGGCGCGCTGGTCGACAGCGAGGGCCGGCTGATCGGCATCAACACCGCCATCCGCAGCGAGAGCGGCGGCTCGGTGGGCCTGGGCTTCGCGATCCCGGTCGACCTGGTGCAGCGCATCGCGCAGACGTTGATCCGCGACGGCCAGGTGCATCACGCGCAGCTGGGCGTGAGCGCCAAGACCAAGCAGGTCGAGAACGATGTGCTCAGCGGCGCCCAGGTCGCCGACGTCCAGGCGGGCAGCGCGGCGGCCAAGGCCGGGATCGTCGAGGGCGACATCATCGTGAAGGTCGGCGACCGCGACGTCACCGAGAAGGCCGAGCTGACCGTCGCGATCCAGTCGCATCAGATCGGCGAGACGGTGAACATCCAATTGATCCGAGACGGCCGCCGGGTGGACGTTCCGGTGACGCTCGAATCGGACTGATTTCCCCGACGGGCTACCTCGGCCGGTGTGAGTCGGCCCAGGTAGCCTGTCTGTGTGTTCAACATCGGCTGGCCGGAGATGGTGATCCTGGTGGTCGCGGCGTTGGTGATCCTGGGTCCCGAGCGGCTGCCGGGAGCGATTCGGTGGACCGCGCAGAGTCTGCGGCAGGTGCGCGATTACGCCAGTGGTGCGACCACTCAGCTGCGCAGCGAGCTGGGGCCCGAGTTCGACGAATTGCGCAAGCCGCTGGAGGAGCTCAACGAGTTACGGCGGCCGTTCAACGATTTGCGCGGAATGACGCCGCGGTCGATGGTGACCAAACATCTGCTCGATGGCGATGATTCGCTGTTCACGGGGAAGTTTGATAAACCGACCAGTTCGTCTATCGGATCGGAATATTCGCCGCCGCCGAGTTATATGCCGCCGGAGCCGCCGAAACCGCTGGCGCGCAACGAAAAACCTCCGATCGACTTCGATGCGACATAACAATTTCCGTTCGCCGCGGCGCCCGATGCGGTCCATTCGGGCCATTGGGACGGATCGACGCAGGTAATCGTGGTTGTGTCCGGGAAAATCCCGGGCAGTTGGTCGTCAAGCGGACTGGACACATCCTGCTGTCGAGCGCTCTAGACTTCGCACATGTCAGCCGATGAGGTGGCACGGGTGTTCGCGATCGAGGACAAGGTCGAGCGCCTGAAAGCGGCCACCGAAGGGGTTGCTCAGGCCCAGCAGACCATCAATGAGCTCACGCGTATTCGACGGGCCGTCATTCGCGAATTGCACGCCGAGGGGTGGACCTTCGCCAGAATCGGTGCGGCGGCGGGGCTTTCGCGCGCCCGCATTCATCAGGTCAGTACCCAAGGTCCGGTGCCGGAGGGCCTGTTCTTCGGGCACGGGCCGCTGACCATTCTCACCCCCGACGTCCGCAGCACCACCCGCGCCGCGCCGCTGATCGGCGCGCCCGACGCCGCGGCCCCGCATCGGCTGGTGGAGTTGTTGCGCGAGTTGGGATTTACCGTCGGCGTGGAGCGCTTCCTGCCCGGCCGCCCGCTCGACCTCGACCGCGACGGCCTCATCGTCCTCGGCGGCCCCGAACTCTCCCCCAGCCTGCGCTATCTGGTCGCCGCCGACCCCCGCCTGCGCCGCACGGTCGCCCGCGCGGGCCGCGTCCGCCGCGGCATCGAGGACCGCGCCGCCCGCCGCGTCTACCGCCCCGGCGGCACCGAACCCTACGACATCGCCTACCTCGCCCGCCTCCCCCGCCCCGACACCCGAGGCACCGTCCTGGTCATAGACGGCCTCCACCCACCCGGCTCCCTCGGCGCCATCCGCCTCCTCGCCACCCGCCTGGCCACCCTCCACGAACGAGCAGGCACCCACCCCTTCTCCGCAGTAGTAGGCGTCCGCTACGACCGCAACACCGGCGAACCCCTGGAAGCCGACCTCCTCACCCCCATCTACCGCCACGAAAGATAATGCACCCCAACCGGACCGGGCGCACAGCCGACGAGTGACACGCAAGGCCCTGTCGTCCGGCCTGGCGGCCGAACGACAGGGAACGAGAAGATTCGCGGCCTCAATCACCCCGCCACGAGGCTCACCCAATCACCCCGCCACGAGGCTAACCCAATCACCCCGCCACGAGGCTCACCCAATCATGCCCCCGCGAGGCTAACCATTTACCCCGCCGCGAGCGCAGCGAGCGGCGGGGTCAGGCGGCCACTTCGGCGGGGCGGAGGGTGTTCATCGGGGGGCGGTCGGTGAGGGAGACCTCGGTGGTAAGGGCGGTGAATTCATCACCTATCAAAGGGAATTGGGTCAATGCCGCGCCCGAGTCGCGGATTCCGCTGCGGCCCAATATGGTTCCGACGATTTGGCGGCTCATGACGCCGAGGTCGGAGAGGGGGCGGTTGCGGTGGGTGCGCACGCCCAGGTTGACCTGGCCGATGGCGGGGAGGCCGAGGAGGTCGTAGGTGTCCAGGAGCAGGCCTATTTCGACGCCGTAGCCGGGGGCGAAGGGGACGGCGGTGAGTAGCTCGCGGGTGCCCGCGTATTCGCCACCCAGCGGCTGCAGCACGTTCGACAGGTCGGGGCGCAAAGCGGCCAGCAGCGGGCGGGCCACCAGCTCGGTGACGCGGCCGCCGCCGTTGTGGTCGACCGTCTCGCCCTGGCGCAGCGGGCGGCGGTAGTACGCCTTCACCAGATGCATATCCTCGACCGTCAGTAGCGGGCCCAGCAGCTTGGGCACGAACATCGGATCCGGATCGATCAGATCGGAATCCACGAAGGCCACCAGATCACCCGAGGTGGCGGCCAGCGAGCGCCACAGCACCTCTCCTTTGCCGGGCACCGGGTCCAGCTCGGGGACGGCCTGCTCGCGGGTGACCACGCGGGCCCCGGCGGCGCGGGCCCGGTCGATCGTCCGATCCGACGATCCGGAATCGAGTACGACCAACTCGTCGACCAGCGTGCCGACCAGCGGCCGAATGCTGGTCACCACGTCGGCGACGGTGCGCTCCTCGTTCAGTGCGGGCAGCACCACGGAAACCGTGCGCCCGGCCTTGGCGGCGACCAGTTCGTCGACCGTCCACTCGGGGCGGTCCCAGGTGTGGGAGATCGCCCAGTCGTCGATGTTGTCGAGAATTTCGGGGTTGGTTGTCATACCAGACCTCGCAAGGTTCGTGCGGGGGGCCGGATGCCCTGAATCGCGGCAATCATGTCCACCACGCGCCGGGTCGCGGCAACCTCGTGGACACGGAAAACCCGGGCGCCAGCCGCGGCGGACCATGCGGTTGCCGCCAATGTGCCCTCCAATCGCTCGGATAGGCCGACACCAAGAGTCTCCCCGATGAAATCCTTGTTGCTCAGCGCCATCAAGACCGGCCACCCGGTATTTACAAGAACGTCCACCGCCCGCAACAACTCCAGCCCGTGGTAGGTGTTCTTGCCGAAATCGTGGGTCGGATCGATCAGAATCGAGTCCTTGGCCACCCCCGCCACGGCCGCGCTCTCGGCGGCTCGCACGACGGTCTCGGTCACCTCGGCCACCACATCGGCGTAGCGCACCCGATGCGGCCGGGTCCGCGGCCGCGCCCCGCCGGTGTGGCTGCACACGATGCCCACCCCCAACTCGGCGGCCACCCCGACCAGATCCGGATCGGCCCCCGCCCAGGTGTCGTTGATCAGATTCGCCCCCTCGGCCACCGCCGCCCGCGCCACCTCCGACCGCCAGGTATCGATGCTGATCAGCAGCTCCGGATGGCGTTCGCGGATCGCCGCCACGAACGGCACCACCCGGCGGGCCTCCTCGGCCGCGTCCACCACCGTGCCCGGCCCGGCCTTCACCCCGCCGATATCGACCAGATCGGCCCCCTCGGCGACCGCCCGCTCGACGGCCGCCATCGCGGCCTCGTCGGAGAAGGTGGACCCCCGGTCGTAGAACGAGTCCGGCGTGCGGTTCACGATCGCCATGACCAGCGCCCGATCCGCCGCCACCGGTTTCCCGCACAAAGTGGACAGCACCGGCGTCGAACTCATGATCTCGACTGTACCGAGTGCTGTCTTACCGCCCGTCAGGGCTTGGGGGCCTGCCCCGCGGCCACCTCGTCCGCGTAGCTCTCGTAGAACGGCACATAGCCCGCATCGCGACCGGACAGGACGTAGAGGGTGGTCTTCTCGTCGGGGGTATAGCCCTGCTTGCGCAGCTCGCCCTTGAGGCTCTTGAACGTGGAGGTGGTCTCCAGCTCGTCGACCACGCGGATGAACAACGGGACCGCGTACGGGGGCAGCCGGTCGTAGAGCCGGGCGGCCAGGGCCTTGCCGTCGAAGTCGACGCCCGGCCGCAGCGTCACCGCGGCCATCCCGGCCTTGCCATCGGCGCCGGGGATCTCGACGCCGTAGACCACCGCCTCGGTAACCGCCTCGGACTCGTCGAAGGCGCCCTCCACCTGCGTGGTGGCGACATTCTCCCCCTTCCATCGGAAGGTGTCGCCGAGCCGGTCCACGAACGCGATGTGCCGCCAATGCTGATCGCGCACCAGATCGCCGGTGTCGAACCAGCAGTCCCCGTCGGTGAAGGCGTCGCGCACCAGCTTCGATTCGGTCGCGTCCCGGTCGGTGTAGCCGTCGAATGGCGAGCGATCGGTCACCTTGGCCAGCAGCAGCCCCACGCCCCCAGAACGCACCCGGCGCAGCCGCCCGTCCGGACCGCGCGCGGGTTTGCCTGTCGCGTCGTCGAATTCGACCACCGTGTAGGGCAGCGGCCCGAATCCGGCCGTGCGATCGACTCCGAACGCATTGATGAAGGCGATATTCGCCTCACTGGCACCGTAGAACTCAACGATCCGTTCGATGCGGAAGCGCTCGCGGAATTCGTCCCACAACTCCGGGCGCAGCCCGTTGCCGACGGCCAGGCGCACCCGGTGCCGCCGCTCCTGCGGCTGCTCGGGCTGATTGAGCAGATACCGGCACAGCTCGCCGATGTAGATGAATGCCGTGGCCCGCGAGTCGACCACCTCGTCCCAGAAGCGCGACACCGAGAACTTCTGTCCCAGTACGAAAGTGGCCCGCGCCCCCAGGACCGCGCTCAGCGCCACCGTCAGCGCGTTGTTGTGGTACAGCGGCAGACAGCAGTACATCGCGTCGTCACCGTGTAACCGAATCCCCAGGCCCCCTAGCCCGTTCATGCTCTTGGTCCAGCGCAGATGCGTCATCACGCTCGCCTTGGGCATTCCGGTGGTACCCGAGGTGAAGATCAGGAAGGCGCGCTCGCGGGCCCGAATGTCCTCGCACACCGGCGGATTCGAGGCGTCGGCGCCGCGGGCGAGGTCCGCGAGTTCGCCCGACCACAGCACATCGGCGGGCGGTTCGGGCAGCGACTCCAGCGCCTCCCGGCACTCCTCGCCGACGACGTTCACCACGCTGCCCAGCAAGTCGAAGCTGTGGGCCAGAACAGCTTCGCGCTGATTGTGATTCAGCAATCCGGCGGTCGCGCCGAGCTTCACCGCGGCCAGCGCCACGAACAGCGTCTCGGGCCGGTTGGTCATCAACACCCCGACCACATCGCCGCGCCGCACGCCTCGCGCGGTCAGCACATCGGCGTACCGGTTCACCTCGGCATTGGCCGAACCGTAGCTGTAGTCGCGCCCGGAGAACCGCAGAAACGGCCGGTCCGGCACCCGCTCCGCCGCGCGTTGAAAGTACAGTCCCACAGACGATCTGTCGTGCGGGCGCACCAGCATGCCCAGCGCGCCGCGCAGCATTCCCGGCGCATCCAGTGCCATGCCCGGCAGCCTGCGGGCGAGGTCGAGCAGGGACACGTTGCGGGTGTTCGCGGCCACGGTTCCTCCAGCAGGTGCGAGTTCAGGTCGGCTGGGTGAGTGCCTCGAACGCCGACGCCAGGTCTGTGGCCACGGTAACCCGGTCGAGCGCGCCCTGACCGATGAATCCGCCACCCTTTATCTCGTCGAGCCAGGCGAACAGCCCGCCGAAGTGTCCGTGCGGATCGAGCACCACCAGCGGCTTGGCATGCATGTCGAGATAGCCCGCGGTCCACGCCTCGAAGAACTCCTCCAGCGTGCCGACGCCGCCGGGCAGGGTGAGGAAGGCGTCGGCGCGCTCCTCCATGACCTTCTTCCGCTCGCGCATGGTGTCGACGACGATCAATTCGTCGGCGTCGACATCGGCGACCTCGCGGTGCACCAGACTCTTCGGAATCACGCCGATCGTCCGGGCCCCCGCGTCGCGGGCGGCGCGCGCCACCGCGCCTATCATCGAGACATTGCCCCCACCGGACACCAAATGCCAACCGCGCCGGGCGATCTCGCCCCCGACCTCGGCGGCCAGATCGAGGTGTTCGGGCACATCCGTACTCGCCGAACAGTAGACGCATACCGCGAAGCTCACCACTGATCCTCCGTGCCGATGCCGTCCTGGCCCCGGCTCCGCGCCGCCTTGACCACGATGTCGATCACCTCGTCGACGCTGTCGGTGACGTACAGCAGATCAACGTCGCCCGGCGAGATCTTGCCCGAACCCTGCAGCGAATCGCGCAGCCACTCCACCAGGCCCGACCAGAACCGGGTGCCGAACAGCACGATCGGGAAGCGGGTGATCTTGCGGGTCTGCACCAGCGTCAGCGCCTCGAACAGCTCGTCGAGGGTGCCGAAGCCGCCGGGCAGGCAGATGAAGGCCTGCGAATACTTGACGAACATGGTCTTGCGGGCGAAGAAGTAGCGGAAGTTCAGGCCCAGATCGACCCAGTCGTTGAGGCCCTGCTCCATCGGCAGCTCGATGCCGAGACCGACCGAATAGCCGCCCGCCTCCGACGCGCCGCGGTTGGCCGCCTCCATGATGCCGGGGCCGCCGCCGGTGATCACGGCGAAACCCGCCTGCGCGAGCGCGGCGCCGATGGCGCGGGCGGCCTGGTATTCGGCGCCGTCGACCGGGGTGCGGGCGGAGCCGAAAACCGCGACGGCGCGGGGGATTTCGGCGAGCGCGCCGAAGCCCTCCACGAATTCGCTCTGGATGCGCAGCACCCGCCAGGGGTCGGTGTGCACCCAGTCGGTCGGGCCGCGGCCGTCGAGCAGATGCTGGTCGGTGGTGCCGGTGCCCTGTTTGCGATCGCGCCGCAGCATGACGGGACCGCGGAACTTGGGCGTCTTGGGCGATCGAGGGAAGTCGGGTTCGGGCTCGGTCATATAGCTACGCTACCGACCCGCTACCGCTGCCCGGTCACGACCGTCCGACCAGTCGGCGAACAACACGGACCGGCTCGGCAACGCCTCACGCACCCGCCCCGGTCAGGTAGCTGCGCAGGATCTGGGTGACGGTGGTGATCTGCGCGGTCGGCACGTGCTCGTCGACCTTGTGCGCGAGGTTCGGATCACCCGGTCCGAAGTTCACCGCCGGGATGCCACGCGCGGCGAATCGCGAAACATCGGTCCAGCCGTATTTGGCCCGCACCCCGCCGCCGCCGTGGGTGTGCACCATCTCGACCAGATTCTTGGCCGCGGGCGCGGACAGGCCGGGCAGCGCGCCCGGTGCGCCGTCGGTACGTTCGAAGCCGACGTCCAGGCCGGCGAAGACCTGGCGCACATGCTCGGTCGCCTCGTCGAGCGAACGGTCCGGCGCGAAGCGGAAGTTCACCACCACCTCGGCCTCGTCGGGCACCACATTGCCCGCGACGCCGCCGCCGACCTGGACCGCCGACAGGCCCTCGCGGTAGACGCAGCCGTCGATCTCGACTTCGCGGGCGCGATAGTCGCGCAGCCGCTCCAGGATCGGGGTCAGGTGGTGAATCGCGTTGTCGCCCAGCCAGGCTCGTGCGGTGTGGGCGCGCGTGCCGGCGACCGTGAGCCGGGCGCGCAGGGTGCCCTGGCAGCCCGCCTCGATCCAGCCGCCGGAGGGCTCGCCGAGGATCGCGAGGTCGGCGTCGAGCCATTCGGGAAGTTCGCGCTCGATGCTGCCGAGGCCGTTGAATTCGGCGGCGATTTCTTCGCAGTCGTAGAAAATCAGGGTCAGATCGCAGACCGGGTCGGCGACGGTGGCGGCCAGGTGCAGAAAGACCGCGTCGCCGGATTTCATGTCCACGCTGCCGCAGCCGTAGAGCTGCTGTTCACCGTCCTCGTCGACGAAGCGGCCGGGGACGTTGTCGGCGATCGGGACGGTGTCCAGGTGACCCGCGAGCACGACCCGGGTGGGGCGGCCGCGGTTGGTGCGGGCCAGCACGGTGTTGCCGTGCCGCAGCACCTCGAAGCCCTCGGTCTGCTCGCGCAGGGCCCGCTCGACGGCGTCGGCGATGGCCGCCTCGTCGCGGGAGACGCTGGGGATGTCGACGAGGGCGGCGGTCAGGGTGATGGGGTCGGCGCGTAGATCGAGGGTCACCCCATTCAGCCTAATTGTTCGTTTGCCTCACTTCCCGGTGTCCGGTATATGCGGGTTCGGTGCGGACCCACGAGGCCACCGGACGAGCAGGCGCAATAAACTGCCCGCGTGAGTATTCAGGGAGCTTCCGCAGTCGGCCTCGCGACGGTGACCGTCAACGGCACGGTCCTCGACACCTGGTATCCGTATCCCGAGCTGGGTGAGTTCGCGGAGACCGGGACCGAGCGGCTGAGTGCGGCCGATCCGGAATACGCCCGCTTCGCCGAGCTGGTCGGTTTCGACGAGGCCCGCCGGGTCGAGGTGGTGGCCGTGCGCACGACCATCGCCGACCTGTCCGCCGCGCCCGCCGACACCCATGATGTCTACCTGCGGCTGCATCTGCTCTCGCATCGACTGATCCGCCCGCACGGGGCGAATCTGGACGGCGTGTTCGGGCTGCTCGCCAATGTCGTGTGGACCAATCACGGGCCGTGCGCGGTGGAGGAGTTCGAGCTGGTCCGGGCCAAGCTGCGCGCCCGCGGCGCGGTGACCGTCTACGGCGTGGACAAGTTTCCCCGCATGGTCGACTACGTGCTGCCCGCGGGCGTCCGCATCGCCGACGCCGACCGCGTGCGCCTGGGCGCCCACCTGGCCGAGGGCACCACGGTCATGCACGAGGGCTTCGTCAACTTCAACGCCGGAACCCTCGGCGCGTCCATGGTCGAGGGCCGCATCTCCGCGGGCGTGGTCGTCGGCAACGGCTCCGACATCGGCGGCGGCGCCTCGATCATGGGCACCCTCTCCGGTGGCGGCAAGCAGATCATCTCCATCGGCGAACGCTGCCTCCTCGGCGCCAACGCGGGCCTGGGCATCTCCCTGGGCGACGACTGCATCATCGAGGCAGGCCTCTACGTAACCGCGGGCACCAAGCTGACCCTCCCCGACGGCCAAACCACCAAGGCCGCCACCCTCTCGGGCCAACCCAACCTCCTGTTCCGCCGCAACTCCCTCACCGGCACAGTAGAAGCCGTCCCCCGCAAGGGCACCGGCATCGAACTCAACGCCGCCCTCCACGCAAACTGACCCCACCCCCGCCGCGAGCGTCAGCGAGCGGTGGGGGTTAGTCGATGCCGAAGGCGAGGATTCGTTCGGGGGTGATGCGGATCAGTTCGGGGGAGGTGTGGGGGGTGGTCGGGGTGATGTTGCGGAGGGCTTGGGCGGTGCCGCGGATTTCCAGGCAGCGGACTTCCCAGGGGGTGTGGGATTTTATGTCGTCTACTACGAAGGCGACCTTTTCGTGGGTGGCGAGGTTGCGGAACTTTTGGGAGGCGCCCAGGTCGCGGCCGCTGATGTCGATGGTGCCGAGGAATTCGTTGTAGTGGAAGCCGACCGGGTTGTTCTGGGGGGAGCCGTCGGGGCGGATGGTGGCGAGTCGGCCCAGCCGCTGGGTGCGCAGATATTCGATCTGGGCGGGCGACAGCGTTGCGATCATGGGGCGAAGCCTAGGACCTCGAGTGCGCTACAGGTCAAGCCGATAAAAGCTTCTTCTGGACCTTGCCCATGGCGTTGCGCGGCAGCGACTGCACCAGACGCACCTCGCGTGGCCGCTTGTGCACCGAGAGTTGTTGCGCCACATGGTCGATGAGATCGCTTTCGAGAGTATCGCCGGGCTCGCCGCGCGGCACCACGAAGGCGACAATGCGCTGGCCGAGGTCCGCGTCGGGCAAGCCGACCACCGCGACCTCCGCGACGGCCGGATGCCCCAGCAGCGCGGTCTCGACCTCCCCGGCGCCGATCCGGAACCCACCGGACTTGATGAGATCCACAGACTCTCGCCCCACGATGCGATGGAATCCCCCGGCATCGATGGCCGCGACATCCCCGGTGCGGAACCAGCCGTCCTCGGTCCAGCATTCGGCACTGGCCGCGGGCCGGTTCAGATAGCCGTCGAACAGCATCGGCCCGCGCACCTGCAGCCCGCCGATGCTCTCCCCATCGTGCGGCACCGGCGCACCGGCCTCGTCGCGCAGCCGCGTCTCGACCCCGGCCACCGGCGTCCCCACCCATCCCGGCCGCCGCTCACCATCGGCCCGGGTGGACAGCGTGATCATGGTCTCGCTCATGCCGTACCGCTCGATCGGCGCCTGCCCGGTCAGCTCGCGCAGCCGCTCGAACACCGGGACCGGCAGCGGCGCACTACCCGACACCAGCAGCCGCGCCCCAGCCAATTCCCTTGCTGCCGAGGCATCTTCGACTACTCGCGACCACACCGTCGGAACGCCGAAGTACATCGTCCCGCGCGCCGCCGCGTAGGCCGCGGGCGTCGGCTTGCCGGTGTGCACGAGCGGACTACCCACCCGTAGCGGCCCGAGCAGCCCCAGGATCAGCCCGTGCACATGGAACAGCGGAAGCCCGTGCACCAGAACGTCGTTCGCGGTCCAGGCCCATGCCTCGGCCAGTGCGTCCAGCCCCGCGGCAATGGCGCCCCGGCTGAGCATCACCCCCTTGGGCGCACCCGTCGTCCCGGATGTGTAGAGCACGAAAGCCGTTGTCCGCGAATCTGGTTCGGGATACGTATGCCAGGAGCGCGCATGTCTGCGCACCGGCACCACCGGCAGCGCGGCCCCCTCCGGGACCTCGCCCAGCCACGCCTGCGCACCCGAATCGGACAGGATGTGCTCGAGTTCGGCCGCGCCCGAATCCGGCGGCACCGGCACCACCGTCACCCCCGCGATGAGACAGCCCACCACCGCCAGCACGGTCGTCACGGTCGGCCGCGCCAGCACCGCCACCCGCTCGGCCCGCGCGATCCGCTCGGCGACCGAGGTGGCCGCGCCGAGCACATCGCTGCGCGACAGGGCCTGCCCCTCGATGGTGACCGCATTCGGGATATCGGCCCCGGCGGCAACGGCGGCCGGGTTCAGGGAGCGCAGCAGCGACGCGGAGGACACCCGCCCAACGTACCAATCCGGCAAACGGTGTTTGACACATCCATGAGCCGGTGAGAAATTTGATCCACAGCCTTCTCACCGAGAACGGGGTCAACGATGACCGGGCCGCTTCGCGCAACGACGCACGAAAATTCCGAGGCCAGGGGTGATTTCGACATCACCCGCCATGTGGACGGCTCCGCCGCCTTCTTCGGCGCCGCCGCGAACGTCATCATGCAACTCAGCTCCCCACCGGTCGGCTACGGCGTCATCGAGAGCACGGTCGACAGCGGCAAGATCATGTTGCATCCGATCGAGCGCACCCGCACGACGCTGACCTATCTGGCCGTCGCCATGCTGGGCAGCGAGGACGAGCGCGCGGCCTACCGCGCGGCGATCAACTGGTCGCATCGGCAGGTGCGCTCCACCCCGTCGAGCCCGGTGAAGTACAACGCCTTCGACCCCCGGCTACAGCTGTGGGTGGCGGCCTGCCTGTACTGGGGCGCCCGCGATCTCTACGAGCGCATGCACGGCCCGATGACCGCCGCCGACGCCGACGCCTTCTATCACCACTGCGCCCGCCTCGGCACGACACTGCAGATGCCCGCGGAGCTGTGGCCGCCCGACCGCGCGGCCTTCGATCAATACTGGACGGCGAATCTGGCGCACACGAGCATCGATCCACCCGTGCGCGCCTACTTCCAGGACCTGATCGACCTGAAGATGTTCCCGCGCCCGATCCAGCTGGCCTTCGGCGGATTCCACCGCTGGCTGGTCGCCGGGCTGCTGCCGCCGCGGCTGCGCGAGCAGATGGGCATGACCTGGAGCGAGCGCGACGACCGCCGGCTGGCCCGGCTGCTGCGCACAGTCGGCGCGGTCGAGGAGCGAATGCCCAGGCAGATCAGGCTCTTTCCGATCAACGCCTGCCTGATCGACCTGCGCGTGCGTCGCGCGCTGGGGCTGCGCCTGATCTAACGCACTCGGAAACCCGGCACGATATGCGCGCGGGCGAACTCCCGCAGCGCCGCGTCGTCGCCGAGCGGTATGACCGTCTGCGGGGTCAATGCCATCGACAGCGCATTGCGCGCGATCATCTCGGCCAGCGGCAGCGGGTCGTAGCGCTCCAGCTTGTCCTCGTCCTGCAGCCGGGTGATGAATTCGGCCAGATAGTCGCGCCCGAGCTCGATCACCGGCGCACCCCGCACCGTCAGATGCGGCAGCACGATCTCCGGCTCGGTCTTCAACAGCCGATCCAGCAGCCGGTTGCCGCGCAGCCCGTCCAGGAATGCGACGAACAGCTCCACGATCTGATCCTCGGCGGCCGCGCCCCGATCGATCTGCGGCTGCACGGCCGCGTCGACCTGTTCGATGAATTGGCGCGCCTGCCGCAGTCCGACCGCCTGGATGAGATCGGACTTGCCCGCGAAACGCCGATACAGCGTCGCGAGCGACAGACCACCGCGCCGGGCCACCTCGACCATGCTGGTGCGCTTGATCCCGAAGTCGAGGAAGGCCAGCAGCGCCGCGTCGAGCACCTTGGTCTGATTGCGATCCTCGGGGGCCGCGTCACGAACCAGCGGCAGCAGTTTGGCCAGCTTGGCCATGCGACTCCTTCGGCGGAACGACACAATGACAGGAATATCTTCCCATATGATCACCCGATGCGACGCCGTCATTGACAGGGTCACGACTCGATGAGAAGGTGAGAACAGAAGTTTCTCACACTTCCGCCGCCTCATGACCCGAAGCGAAGATCGAGGAGTCGAGTCAACGATGACCGCACCCCTGCGCTACACCGAGCCCGAGCCCGCCCCGGACGAACTCACTCCCGAGGCCGTGCGCCGCCATCTCGACGGCATCGCGGCCTTCCTGGGCGGGGCCGCGAACGTCGTCATGCAGCTGAGCCACCCGCCGGTCGGCTACGGCGTGCTGGAGAGCCCGGTCGACAGCGGCAAGGTCACGCTGCATCCGATCAAGCGGCTGCGCACCACGCTGACCTATCTCGCGGTCGCGTGGCTGGGCACCGAGGAGGATCGCAAGGTCTACCGCGAGGCCGTCAATGCCTCGCACCGGCCGATTCATTCCAAGCCGGGCGCGCCGGTCCGGTACAACGCCTTCGATCCGAAATTGCAGCTGTGGGTGGCCGCCTGCCTGTACTGGGGCGTCGACGACCTCTACATCCGCATGCGCGGTCCGATGGATCCCGAACTGGCCGAGGCCTTCTACCAGTACTCCGCGCGGCTGGGCACCACGCTGCAGATGCGCCGGGAGCTGTGGCCCGCCGATCGCACGGCGTTCTACCGGTACTGGGACGAGAACCTCGCGACGAAGACGATCGATGAGCCCGTGCGGCGCTATTTCAACGATCTGATCGATCTGAAGATGCTCTCCCCGGTCCCGCGCTTCGTCTTCGGTCGCATCCACCGATTCGGCGTCACCGCCTTACTGCCCCAACATCTTCGGGACCAGATGGGCATGACCTGGACCCTCGGCGACGAGCGTCGCTACACCGCGATCCTGCGCGCGCTGTCGTTCGTCTGGCTGCGCCTGCCCCAGATCCTGCGCCTGTTCCCCCTCAACTACGTGCTGTGGGATATGCGTATCCGCCATCGCCTCGGCCGCCCACTGGTCTGACAACCCCGAGCGGCCACCCACTCACCCCAGCCGCCGCAGCCCGCCCGAGCTCCCCACCTCTGTGCCCGAGTCCTTCCCCTCTGTGCCCGAGCCCTTTCCTATGTGCCCGAACGCTTCTCAGCGAGGGCACGCAGGAAGAACCCCAGATTGGCCGGGCGCTCGGCCAGCCGCCGCATGAGATATCCGTACCACTGATTCCCATACGGCACATACACCCGCACCGCATGCCCCGCACCGGCCAGCCGCCGCTGTTCGCCGTCGCGCACGCCGTAGAGCATCTGGAACTCGAACTGCCCCGCGCCCAGGCCATTCTCGAGCGCGAAGCGGGCGGCGGCGGCGATCATATCCGGATCGTGCGTGGCCACCATCGAATATCCGGCGCCGCGCATCACGACGTCCAGACAGCGCAAATACGACGAGTCCACATCGGCCCGCCGCTGATAGGCGACCTCCTCCGGTTCCCGGTAGGCACCCTTGCACAGCCGGATTCGGGCCCCGAGCGAGGCCAGCTCCCGGCATTCGGTCTCCGCGCGGCGCAGATAGGTCTGCACCGCGACCGCCAGCCACGGGAACTCCCCGCGCAGCCGCCGGACGGTGTCGAGGGTGGCGTCGGTGGTGGTGTGATCCTCGGCGTCCACGCTCACCCACACCCCGGCCTCGGCGGCCCGCAGGCACAGCGTGCGCAGATTCGTCGTGGCGATCTCGGGGCCCGCCTCGCCCAGGGCCTGCCCGAGCGCGGAGAGTTTGACCGAAACCTCCACCCGCCGAACCGATCCGGAGCCGGAGCCGTCCCAGGCGGCCAGATCGTCGATGAGCGCGAGATACTCGGTCACCGCGTCGTCGGCCATGGACCGCTCGGTGGTGTGCTCGCCGAGCAGGTCCACGCTCACCATCCGCCCGGACGCCAGCAGGTCGCGAACCACCGGCGCCAGGTCCACCCGTGACTCCCCCGCCACGAAGCGCCGCGCCACGCCCGCGGTGATCGGCACCCGGGTCAGCGCCCGCTTCATCCGCGACGAATCCGCCGCGGCGAGGATCGCCGGGCGCAGCGGGTTCACCGGATCCCCATATGCGGATAGCGGTAATCGGTTGGCGGCGCGAAGGTTTCCTTGATCGTGCGCGGCGCCAGCCAGCGCAGCAGGTTCAGCGGGGAACCGGCCTTGTCGTCGGTCCCCGACGCCCGGGCCCCGCCGAACGGCTGCTGCCCGACCACCGCGCCGGTCGGCTTGTCGTTGATGTAGAAGTTGCCCGCGGTGAAACGCAGTGCGGCCGAGGCCTGTTCGACCGCCTGGCGGTCGCGGGCGAAGATCGAACCGGTGAGCGCGTACGGCGCGGCGGCGTCCACCAGCGCCAGCACCCGCGCGAACCCCTCGGGCGTGGCGTCGTCGTAGACGTACACCGACAGGATCGGGCCGAAGTATTCGGTCGCGAACGCGTCGTCGTGCGGATCGTCGGCCAGCAGCACGGTCGGCCGCACGAAATAGCCCTCGCTGTCGTCGTAGCGCCCGCCCACGGGGATCCCCAACCCGCCGAACGGGCCCGCTCGATGGCGGCCACATTCTTGTCGTAGGCCCGCCGATCGATCAGCGCCCCACCGAAATTGGACAACTCGGCCACGTCCCCGTAGGTCAGCTCGTCGACCTGCCCGAGAAACTCCTCGCGCAGCCGCCGCCACAGCGAGCGCGGCAGGTAGGCACGCGAGGCCGCCGAACACTTCTGCCCCTGATATTCGTAGGCGCCGCGAATCAGCGCCGTCCGCAGCGCATCCGAATCCGCCGAGGCGTGCGCGACGATGAAGTCCTTGCCGCCGGTCTCGCCCACCAACCGCGGATAGCTCCGATACCGCGGCAGATTCGCCCCCACCTGCTGCCACAGATACTGGAACGTCCGGGTGGAGCCGGTGAAGTGGATGCCGCCCAGCCGCGGATCGGCCAACGCCACCTCCGACAGCTGCGACCCGTCGCCGGTGACCATATTGATCACCCCGGGCGGCAGTCCGGCCTCCTCCAGCAGCCGCATCGTGTAGTAGGCGGCCAGCGTCTGGCTCGGCGCGGGCTTCCACACCACCGTATTGCCGAGCAGCGCCGGTGCGGTGGGCAGATTTCCGGCGATCGCGCTGAAATTGAACGGCGTGATCGCGTACACGAACCCTTCCAGCGGGCGGTAATCCATCCGGTTCCACACGCCCGCGGCCGATTCCGGCTGCTCGGCCATGATCCGGCGGGCGAAGGCGACATTGAAGCGCCAGAAGTCCACCAGCTCGCACGGCGCGTCGATCTCGGCCTGATACGGGGATTTGGACTGGCCGAGCATCGTTGCCGCGGCGAGAGTTTCGCGCCACGGGCCCGCCAGTAGATCGGCCGCGCGCAGCAGGATCGCGGCGCGCTCCTCGAACGGCAGCGCCCGCCACTCGGGCGCCGCGGCCGCCGCGGCCTCGATCGCCGCGCGGCCCTCCTCGTGGGTGGTGTTGCTACAGGTGCCCAGAACGTGTCGATGCCGATGCGGCATCACGATGTCGATCCGCGGCCCGGAACCGGGCAGATGCTTCCCGCCGATCACCAGCGGCACGTCCACGGCCGTGCCGGAGATCTCGGCGAGCCTGCCGATCAGCACTTCTCGCTCCGGGCTGCCCGGTGCGTAGCTATGCACCGGCTCGTTCGCCGGGGCGGGGACCACCGTGACAGCGTCCATGGTTTCAGGCTAGACCCGACCCCCGACACTCCGATGGTTTTGCACGCTCGGCGCGCGGAAGTGCGCACACTGCGCGCGAATCCGCGTGCGGGGCGGCAGTATGTCGACTATGCGAGTTGTCATTCAGCTTCGCCCGCCCGCCGATCTGGTCACCGCCGTGGTCGACCCCGGCACCCGAGTCGCCCCGGCGGATGTCGCCGGGGAGGTGCCCGGCTTCGCGCTCGACCTCGACTTCGAACCCGTCGCGATACCCCGGGTGAACAATCCGACCTATTCCCTGTCCCCCGAGCACGCGTCCGTGCTGGTGCGCGGCGAACTCGACGACGATCCCGCGGTGCGGCGACAGATCTCGCAGTTCGACTCGATCACCGGCATTTTCGCGGATCCGGCCATCGAACCGGTGCTGACCTGCGGCGGCGATGCGGCGGTCGGCGACTGGCGCCGGGTGGGCGAGCTGCTGCGCGGCACCGATCTGGCCGATGCGGGCCTCACCGGCGCAGGCGTCGCGCTGGCGATCGTCGACACCGGGATCAACGCCGAGCAGGTCGACCGGGTGCGCGGCGGGCATATCACCATCGATGCCGCGCGCAGCTGGAATCCCTCGGGCGTCACGGGGACGCCGGGCCGGTTCCCGGTCGATCACGGCACCATGTGCGCCTTCGACGCCGCGATCGCCGCGCCCGAGGCCACCTTCCTCGATCTGCCGGTGCTGCGCAGCACCCGGCAGGGCCAGACCACCATGGACGGGCTGCTGTCCGACGCGCTGGCCGGGTACGCCCATCTGCGCACGGTGCTCACCGATCAGCCCGCGGCCACCCGCGCGCTGGTGGTGAGCAACAGCTGGGGATCGTTCTCTCCGGATTGGGATTTCCCGGTCGGGCAGCCGGGCAACTACTCCGACAATCCGAACCATCCGTTCAATGTGATCGTGGGCTCGCTCGAGGCCGCGGGCGCGGACATCCTGTTCGCCGCGGGCAATTGCGGGCGCGACTGCCCCGACGGCCGCTGCGCCTATCCGGACCGCCCGATCAGCGGCGCGAATTCGCATCCGAGCGTGCTGAGCATCGCCGGGGTCGACACCGGTAAGCAGCGGGTGGGCTATTCCTCCCAGGGCCCGGGACGACTGGCCGATCGCAAACCCGATGTCTGCTCCTACACCCATTTCTCCGGGTCGCAGGCCTTCGGCGCCGACGAACCCGATACCGGCACCTCGGCGGCCTGCCCGGTGGCGGCCGGGCTGATCGCGGCCATTCGCACCAAGTATTCGGCCACCGCGCTGCCGCCCGCCCAACTGCGGGCCCTCGTCCAGCGCACCGCCCTCGATCGCGGAGGTAAGGGCTTCGACTACGACTACGGGTATGGCATCGCCGACAGCGCCGCCCTCCTCGCAGAGCTGCACGGAACGGCGAATCGGGCGTAGCGTTATGGGATGGCCTTGCTCACCGTCCAGCTCCCGCAGGGCGCGACCATGAGCGATGCCCTGCGGGAGCTGCACCTCACCGAGAACGATGTCGACACCGGCTACGGCCTGATTCCCGTCGACCCCGCGACCGGTCTGTTCGCCCTGCGGGTCACCGACTCCGCCGCCGCCCGCCTCACCACGAACGGAACGGGCGCAACGGTTTTCGCCGACCCCCGGATAGAACCGGTCGGGCGGCCGTCGGGCGGGAACTCCGCGCCCGCCTAGCCTTCCGCCAGCCGCCGCACCGCGGCGGCGATGCGCTCGTCGGTGGCGGTGAGCGCGATGCGGACGTGGTCGCCCGCCGCCGGACCGTAGAAGTCGCCGGGGGCGGCCAGAATGCCGCGGTCGGCCAGCCACTCCAGCGTGGTCCGACCGGGCTCGCCCCGGGTGGACCACAGGTACAGTCCCGCCTGCGAGTGGTCGATGCGGAAACCGGCCGCCAGCAACGCCTTTCGCAGGATCTCCCGGCGGGCGCGGTAGCGTTCGCGCTGGGTCGCCTCGTGCGCGTCGTCGCCGAGGGCCGCGGTCATGGCGGCCTGCACAGGGAACGGCATGATCAGCCCGGCGTGCTTGCGCACCTCGAGCAGTTCGCGCACCAGGGCCGGATCGCCGGTCACGAAGCCCGCGCGATATCCGGCCATATTCGACGTCTTGGACAGCGAATGGATCGCCAGCAGCCCGGTGTGGTCGCCATCACAGACCTGCGGGTCCAGGATCGACACGGCCCGCTCGTCCCAGGCCAGGCCGAGGTAGCACTCGTCGGAGGCGACGATCGCGCCGCGCTCGCGCGCGAATGCCACGACCTTGCGCAGATGCTCCACGCCCAGCACCCGGCCGGTCGGATTGGACGGCGAATTCAGATAGATCAGCGTGGGCCGTTGCGGGCCGAGCTGCGCCGTCCCGTCCGCGCGCGCGATCCGCGCACCCGCCAGCAGCGCGCCCACCTCATAGGTCGGATACGCGATCTCGGGGATCACGACGAGATCCTCGGCGCCGAGGCCCAGCAGCCGGGGCAGGCCGGCGATCAACTCCTTGGTGCCGATCACGGGCAGCACGGCATCGGATTCGACGCCGGTGATCCCGAACCGCCGCTTCAGCGCGTCGACCGCGGCGGCGCGCAGTTCCGGGGTGCCGTGCGTGGCCGGATAGCCGGGCACCTCCGCCACCGAGGCGAGCGCCCGCTGGATCAGCGGATCCACCGGATCGACGGGCGTACCGACCGACAGATCCACGATGCCGTCAGGATGTTCGGCGGCCCGCTTCTTCACCGAAGCGATGGTGTCCCAAGGGAAATCGGGCAGCAGACTACTGACCCGGCCACGCGTCGACAACGTGCCTACTCGCTCGCCATCGGGGGTAGCGCCGCGATGAACGGCGGGTCGTAATCGACCTTGCCCACCTTGGTGGCGCCGCCGGGCGAACCCAGTTCGTCGAAGAAGTCGACGTTGGCGTTGACGTATCCGCTCCACTGGTCCGGGGTGTCGTCCTCGTAGAAGATCGCCTCCACCGGGCACACCGGCTCACATGCACCACAGTCCACGCACTCGTCCGGATGGATGTACAGCATGCGTCCGCCCTCGTAGATGCAGTCCACGGGGCATTCCTCGATGCACGCCTTGTCCTTCACGTCAACGCACGGTTCAGCGATGATGTACGGCACTGCCGCTCTCCTAGTCTGGTCCTTGCCTGCGGGATACTTCCGCGCCCCGCGCAACAGTATCCCGGCACCCACACATTACTACTGGTCAGCCTTGCCTAACTTGCATCGTGGCGGCGGTCTCGGTGTCGCCCCACGCTTTGCCGGCCGCCGACCGGCCTCGCCCGGGCCTACAAGCGAGGGGCGATCTCCAGATCCGCCCAAAGCAATTGCAGCGGAAACGGGTCCGATACGGACCGGGCAATCGGCCCCATGTCGCGGTGTGACGTGCCGATATGCGGATCGAGGCCCGTCCGCCCCGACAGCGCGTGCCGCTCGATCGTGAGGGCACCCACCCGCGGCCCGGACCAGCTCACCGTCACGCCTCGATCCTAGTCCGACGGCGCCCGCCACCCGCTCCCCTTCGGTCGAGTCCGACGGTGTTTCATCGTCATCCTCCTCTGCTGTGCCGCTCGACCGAAGCGCTGCCGCTCACCCGGTTGGCGACCGGTTCGATCGTGACCGAGCTGCCACCCGCCGCGCCGGAGGCGCTCGCCGCGCCATGAGCCAGCATTCCGGCGTGCTCCGAACGACACGCCGGAATGCCCGTATTCGGCTAGCCGACCGGTAACGACAGGGCCGGGGAGCGGTGCGGGGGCCTGCCGTAGACGGTCGTGCGCTCCCGCACCGGGCGTCCGATGCCGGAGGCGATCTCCGCAAGCTCGGCAACGGTTTTCGCCGAGCCGTGCTCCGAACCGGCCATGCGGGAGATGGTCTCCTCCATCAGGGTGCCGCCCAGATCGTTGGCGCCGCCGGTGAGCATGATGCGAGTGCCGGTGGTGCCGAGCTTGACCCAGCTGGTCTGGATGTTGTCGATGCGGCCGTGCAGCATGATGCGGGCCAGGGCGTGCACCGCGCGATTGTCGCGGATGGTCGGGCCGGGGCGCGAGGCGCCCGCCAGATAGAGCGGGGCGCTCTGATGCACGAAGGGCAGCGGCACGAATTCGGTGAAACCGCCGGTCCGATCCTGGATTTCGCGCAGCACCCGCAGATGTCCGACCCAGTGCCTGGGGCTGTCCACATGCCCGTACATCATGGTCGAGCTGGAGCGGATGCCGAGCCGGTGCGCGGTGGTGATCACCTCGATCCACGCCGAGGTGGGCAGCTTGCCCTTGGTGAGCACCCAGCGCACCTCGTCGTCGAGGATCTCCGCGGCCGTGCCCGGAATCGTATCCAGCCCGGCCTCTTTCAGCGCCGCGAGCCAATCGTGGATGCTCTGCCCACCGCGCGCGGCGCCGTTTACCACCTCCATGGGACTGAAGGCGTGCACATGCATCGACGGCACCCGCCGCTTCACCGCGCGCACCAGATCCGCGTAGCCGGTGACCGGTAGATCCGGATCGATACCGCCCTGCATGCACACCTCGGTCGCACCCTCGACGTGCGCCTCCCAGGCCCGGTCGGCCACCTCCTCGGTACTGAGGGTGAACGCGTCGGCATCGCCCTTGCGCTGCGCGAAGGCGCAGAACCGGCAGCCGGTGTAGCAGATGTTGGTGAAATTGATATTGCGGTTCACCACGTAGGTGACGTCCTCGCCGACGGTGTCGCGGCGCAGCTGATCGGCAAGGGCCGCAACGGCTTCCAGCTCCGCACCGTCGGCAGTGGCCAGCGCCAGGTACTGCTCGTCGGTCAGCCCGGCCGGATCGCGCTCGGCCGCGCGCAGCGCCGAGAGCACGTCCGCGTCGAACCGCTCCGGCGCCGAGGCGGCCAGCTCGCGCACCTGCTCGCGAATGGTCTCCCAGTCGCCGAACGCGCCCAACACCTCGCTGCCGAGCCCGGAATCGCTGCGGGACTCGGTGTTTCGACCGTCGGTGTCGATGGCGGTGTTCAGATCGATCCGGCCCGCCGACTCCCAGGACTCGTCGGGCTCCTGCCACGGCAGCCCCTGCGGCATCGCGTCCGGATTCGCCAGGCCGGTGCGCGGATCGGACAGCGCGGCGACGTGCGCGCCGATGCGCGGATCGACCCAGGGGTTTCCGGCCCGCACATATCGCGGGTGCGCCGAGGTGCGTTCGGCCAGCCGGAATCCCGCGGCCTCGGTGATCTCGACCAGCGCGTCCAGATCCGGCCAGGGCCGCTCCGGATTCACATGATCGACGGTCACCGGCGACACCCCGCCCCAGTCGTCGATACCGGCCTCGATCAGCGCGTGACATTCGCTGTGCGACACCAGATTCGGCGGCGCCTGCACGGCCACATCCGGCGGCAGCAGCAGGCGGCCGACCGCGACGGTGGCCAGGAACTCCTCGATATCGGCATCCGGGGTGTCGCGCATGGCGGTGTCGTGCTTGGCCCGGAAGTTCTGCACGATGACTTCCTGGATGTGGCCGAAGGCCTTGTGCTGCTTGCGAATCGCCATGATCGACTCGGCCCGCTCGCGCAGCGTCTCGCCGATGCCGACCAGAATGCCGGTGGTGAACGGCACCGACAGCCGTCCGGCGTCGGTGATGGCGCGCAGCCGCACGGCCGGATCCTTGTCCGGACTGCCGTAGTGGCATTCACCCTTGTCGGTGAACAGCCGGGTCGCGGTGGTCTCCAGCATCAGTCCCATCGACTGCGACACCGGCTTGAGCCGCGAGATCTCCTCCCACGACATGACGCCCGGATTCACGTGCGGCAGCAGTCCGGTCTCCTCGAGCACCATGATCGAGACCGCGCGCAGATAGTCCAGGGTGGAGTCGTAACCGCGCTCGTCGAGCCACTGCGCCGCCTCCGGCCAGCGGTCCTCGGGCCGGTCACCGAGGGTGAACAGCGCTTCCTTACAACCGAGTTCGGCGCCCCGGCGGGCGATGTCGAGCACCTCGTCGGGTTCGAGGTACATACCCTTGCCCGCGGCGCGCAGCTTGCCGGGCACGGTCACGAACGTGCAGTAGTGACAGCGGTCGCGGCACAGCTTGGTCAGCGGGATGAAGACGTTCTTGGAGTAGGTGATGGTCTTGGGGCGGCCCGCCGACTCCAGGGCGGCGTCGCGCACGCGCGCGGCGCTGTGACACAGGTCGGCGAGATCGTCGCCGCGGGCGTGCAGCAGCACGGTGGCTTCGTCCACATTCAGCGTCACACCGTCGCGGGCCCGGCGCAGGGCGCGACGCATCGCCGAGGGGGTCGGCGGCGGGGAAGGAATGCTCGGGTTCGGCAGTTCGGTCACTCCGTCGATCATGCGCTCCCCATCCGGACAAGTCTCATTACAGTGCCTGCGAGCGAGGACAACCTCGCCGACAACCACACTATTCCGGGCGGGTGCGACGGTTCCGAGGCACCGGGCGTTCGTGGAACCATGGGCTGCATGGCACAACCGCACAGTCCAGGCGCGGCCCCGGGGCGGACGATCATGGCCGCTCCCGCCTGGCGGCCCAGTCCGCGCGCGAAGCTGCTCTGGGCGATCGGGCCCGCGATCGGCTGGGCGGTGCTGCTGCTCGGCGAGCTGATCTGGCTCCTCCTCGACGATCGGCACCGGGCGATCCAGTTCGCGGTACTGGCGGTCAGTGTGGTCGCGGCGGCCTTCGTGGTCGGGGTGGTGCCGCTGTGGCGCTACGCCGTCCATCGCTGGGAGATCACCGACGAGGCGGTCTACATCCGCACCGGCTGGCTCACCCAGGAGAGCCGGGTGGCGCCGATCACCCGCGTGCAGACCGTCGACACCCAACGCGGGCCGCTCGACCGGCTGCTAGGCCTGGCCACGGTCACGGTGACCACGGCCTCCTCGGCGGGCGCGGTGCGCATCACCGCGCTGGATCTGCCGGTCGCCGAGCAGACCGTCACCCGGCTCACCGAGGTCGCGGCGGCCCATCGCGGGGACGCCACATGACCGAGACGACGACGGCCGACGCCCGGTGGCGGCGGCTCGATCCCCGCATGCTGCTGATCCATCCGGTGCGCGAGATCGTCCGATATATCCCGGTTCTGATCGTGACGGTGATCGTCGGCAGCCGCAGCGACAGTCCGCTGTGGGGGCTGGCGGTGCTGGCGGTCATCGTCGGGCTGGCGCTGGCCCGCTGGTTCACCACGACCTATCGGATCGAGCCGGAGAACGTGCGGCTGCGCAGCGGGCTGCTGCAGCGGCGCACCCTGACGGTGCCGCGCTCGCGGATTCGGTCGGTGGATGTGCACGCCGATCCGCTGCATCGGCTGCTGGGGCTGGCAGAGCTGACCATCGGCACCGGACAGCAGGCCGAGGGCGAGGAGAGATTCCATCTGGACGGCGTGGCGACCGGCCAGGTTCCCGAACTGCGGGCGCTGCTGCTGTCGGGGCGCACCGAAGACGCTGCGCCACAACCAATTCCGCCGTCCACCGGGCGGCCGGAACCGGACGAGGGCGTCGACATCGCGCAGTGGCGGCCCGCCTGGGTGCGCTATGCGCCGCTGTCGCTGACCGGTCTGGCCATCGTGGGCGCGACCGTGGGCCTGGCATTCCAGTACGGAGTGGCTCAGCTGCTGCTGGACTCGCCCACCGTGCAGGATCTGGGCGGGCGCGGTGCGGTGTTCCTGGCGGTACTGGTGTCCATCGCGGTCGTGGTGCTGATCGGGGTGACCACGATCGCGGCCTGCGTCCATTATCTGACAACGTATTTCGGCCTGCGCGTGCTCGACGACGGCAAGACCCTGCACATTCGGCACGGCCTGCTCACCACCCGCCAGACCACCCTGGACCTGGCCCGACTGCGCGGCGCGACGGTGAAGGAACCGCTGCTGCTGCGCCTGGCCGGGGCCGCGGAACTCGAGGCCGTCATGACCGGAACCAGCCCGCGCCAGAAGATCCTGCCGCAGGCTCCCCGCGCGGCCGTCGAACGCACCCTGGCAAAACTGCTGAGCCCGCCGGAAGACGTTGCGCCACCCAATGATCCGCGGATACGCAGCGCGGCCGCGCCGGCACTGGTCGCCCTCACCCCACACGGCCCGCGCGCCCGGCGCCGGCGCTACACCCGGGCCCTGTCCCCCGTCCTCCTGCTCGCCGCGGCCCTGCTCGCCGGTTCCCTGGCAAGCGTGCGGATCCCGCCCTGGTCCTGGATCGCACTCGCCCTGCTGTGCGCCGCCGCGGCCGCCGTCGCCGAGGACCGCTACCGCGGCCTCGGCCACGCCGTCCTCCCCGGCACCCCCACCTGGCTCATCACCCGTCACGGCTCCCTGGACCGCGACCGCGACTGCCTCGAGGCCCCCGGCATCATCGGCTGGACCGTCCGCCAAACCTACTTCCAGCGTCGCGCGGGCCTGGCCACCCTCACCGCCGCGACCGCCGCGGGCAAGAAGCGCTACCACGTCGTGGACGTCCCGATCGAACGGGCCTGGGCTCTGATCGAAGCGGTCACGCCGGGTCAGCTCGGACACCGCTGACCCGCGAGTTCCGAACCGGACCTACCGGACGCGCACGATGTTCCCCGGATCACCAACGGTTCGACCCGTCCGGTTGACCCGCATCGCGGTCGGAATACCCAGCGCCGCGACGAACGCGAAGCCGAACAACAGCGTGCGTGCGGCCGAAACTGGTTCGGGACCACCGAGATTGACCAGCAGGCCCGCGACGGCCGCACCGAAGGCCGTCGCCATCGTCAGCACGGTCGCGGTCGCCGCCGCCGCGGTAGCGCCCTCGGCGGGATCGCTGGCGCCGGTCATCGCGGCCACTGTCAGATGCGGCATGGCGATGCCGATTCCCGCCCCGGTGAGCAACAGCACCGGCACCCAGGCCAGGACCAGCGGCAAGGACGCGGGATCGCGTTGCAGCAGCGCGAGGGCGACGAAGCCGAGAGACAACAACACGGGTCCCGCGACCCGCAACCCACCGATGACACGGTCCGAACCGATCGAGGACACGGCGATCTGACTCAGCGACCAGCCGAGTGACAGTGCGGCGCCGAGGAATCCGGCGGCCAGGGGCGGCAGCCCACCCAGCCGCTGGCCGAACAGCGGCAGAAAGGTCTCCACCGACACCCCCGCCGCCAGAGCGACGATGGTCAGATACACCCATCGCAGCGGCGAAGCGGACCGATACGCCGAGCGAGGCAGGATCGGCCGCGCTGCCCGCCCTTCCACGGCGAGGAACCCAACCACCAACGTGGCGGCACCCAGCAGTGCCGCGGTCGTCGCGACCGCGCCGGTGAGCACTCCAGCCAGGCTGATCGCCCCGGCCGCGCTCACGATCAGCGCGAGCGAGGCGATCGGCAGCGCCGACGCCGCGCTGCCACGCTCCCCCCTCCGCAAGGCGCGGGGCACAACCGCCGCCATCAGCACCGCCGCACCGGCCAGCACCGCGAATGCCCCTCGCCAGGAGCCGAATTGGGCGAACAAACCACCCAGCGCCGGGCCGACGAAATTGCCGATTCCGAACATCGCGGAGATCAAAGCGCTCCCCCGCGCCCACAGCGAACGCGGCAGCGCCGAGTGGAGCGCCGCGAATCCCAGCCCGGTCAGCAGCCCCGCGCCCAGGCCCTGAATGCCCCGGCCCGCCAGCAGCACCGGCATGGCCGGGCTCAGCGCACAGGCGAGAGAGCCCGCGGCGAAAACGCCGAAGCCGGCCAGATACGCACCGATCTCGCCCCGCGCGCCCAGCAGCCGCGAGACCAGCAGCGTCCCGACCACCTGCGCGACCAGGAATGCGGTGGTGTTCCACGCGTACAGCCGCTCACCACCGATATCCGCGACCGCCGAGGGCAGCAGGCTCGCGGCCAGATAGATGTTCACCGCGCCCATGAGCACGCCACCGGCGAGCACCACCGCGGTACCGAGATGGTGCCGAAAATCCCTCCAGGAACCCGATTCTCGATTCGCGTCCACAAATCCTCCCGAGGTCGTTTTGCACGTACCCAGGCAGCATGGCCTCCCCGCACGCACCGGTAATCGGACAAAACGGGCGTGAATTGCATCACATTCGAGTCGGCGGAGCGCGCAATATGTGAATGCAAATTCTCGCCTGCACCCCACTGTGATAGAACCCACACAGGCATCGAAAGGGTGGAGTTTCACATGGAGCCGACGGTCGGGCAGCGCGCGGCGCTGGGAATGATCTGCGATACGTTCGTTCCGGGGGATGGGTCGACGTTGCCGTCGGCCAGTGCGCTGGGGGCGGTGGATACGGTGTTCGAGTTGCTGGGGCGCAGTCCTCGGGAGGCGGACCGTAAGCAGCTGGGGATGTTGTTGGGCGTATGGGACTCTCGGCTCGCGGGGCTGCTCACCGGGAGTGGGTTGCGGCGGTTTTCGTCGCTGTCGCAGCGGGAGCGGGAGCGGGTGTTGTTGCGGCTGGGGGATTCTCGGCTGGAGCCGGTGCGGGCGATCTTCCAGGCGCTCAAACAGGCGGCGTTGCTGGCCTACAACGTGACTCCGGGGCCTACGGGGACCAATCCGCTGTGGAAGGAGATCGGTTACCCGGCACCCACCGGGCCGCTGCCGAACGCACCGCAACCGGCGTTGCGGCCGCTACGGTTCACCGAGAACGCCACGCTCACTTGCGATGTCGTGGTCGTTGGCTCCGGCGCCGGCGGGGGCGCGGCGGCGGCCGTACTGGCCGAGGCGGGGCTGGACGTGATCGTGCTGGAGCGCGGAAACTATTACGACGATCGGGACTTCGGTGCGGGCGAGCTCACCGCGCTGCAGCAGCTCTACGCTCCGGGGGCGAGTACGGCGGAGGGGCAGCTGACGCTGGTCGCCGGGACCTGCCTGGGTGGCGGCACGGTCGTCAACTGGAGCACCTCGCTGCCCACTCCCGACGAGGTGCGCGCGGAATGGGCGGCGCTGGGCGCCGAGCAGTTCGCGCAGGACGAATTCGGCGCGGCGCTCGCGGCGGTGCGGCAGCGGCTCGGGGTCAGCGACCGGCGGTCGGCGCTGTCGGCGCGCGACGGCGTGCTCGAGCGCGGCGCCCGCGTCCTCGGCTGGCCGGTGGATGCGCTGCCGCGCAATGTCACCGACGCCTGCGACGCCGGGGCCGAGTGCGGCCGCTGCGGTTACGGCTGCCGCCTCGGGGCCAAGCAGTCGGTCACCAAGACCTGGCTCGCCGATGCCGCGGAGCGCGGCGCACGTCTGGTCGTCGACGCGAATGTGCGCGGCATCGAGGTGAAGAACGGTCGCGCCGAGGGCGTTTCGGCGATCACGTCCGAGGGCGTGCGGGTCGCGGTGCGCGCCCGCGCCGTCGTCGTCGCGGCGGGAGCGATTCAGACCCCCGCCCTGTTGCGCCGATCCGGACTGCGCAACAAGAACATCGGACGATATCTGCGCCTGCATCCGGCCGCCGCCGTATTCGGGATGTTCGACGAGGAGATCCGCCCCTGGGAGGGCGCGCTGCAGGGCCGCATCTGCCGACAGCACGCGAATCTGGACGGCGACGGACACGGCGTCATCTACGAGACCGGACCGATCCACCCGGGTATGGCCGTCGGCTTCCTGAGCTGGCGCGGCGCGGATCAGCACCGCGCCACTATGCTCGACCTCGCCCGCACCGATGCGATCGGCGTCATCACCCGCGACCGCGACTCGGGCAGCGTCACCACCGACAGGTCCGGCGAGCCGATCGTGAAGTATCGCCTGTCCACCCGCGACGCCGCCCACCTGCACACCGGAATCGAGGGCGCCGCGCGGATTCTGGAGGCCGCCGGTGCCCGGCGCATCTTCTCCGGCCATCAGGCGGGCATCGACTACGAGCCCGGGAAGCGCGGCAGCCACGCCGATTTCGCCGCCGCCTGTCGCGCCGCGGGCTACCGGCCGGGCCGGTGTTCGATGGGGGCGCTGCACATCATGGGTTCGGCCCGCATGGGCGGCTCCCGCGACACCTCGGCCACCGATCCGGACGGCGCGACCTGGGAGGTGCCCAACATCGTCGTGGCCGATGCCTCCTGCTTCCCCACCGCCTCGGGCGTCAACCCCATGCTCACGATCGAGGCGATCGCCTACATGAACGCCCACCGCCTCTCCGCCCGCCTCTGAACGCCGCACCCTTTCCGGCACTTCGCACCCCCTGCGGGTGGCCGAAGCGGGTGCGAAGCGCGGGAGGGGGTGCGAGGGGTGCGGTCAGAGGGCGCGGATGCCGTGCAGGACCGCCTGCAGGAGGGCCAGTTCGGCCTCGGGGGTCACCGCGGCCGGGGTCGAGCGGTAGCGGAGTCGGCCGTCGTCGATCAGGTCGCCGATCAAGACCTTCACCAGGGTCAGCGGAAGACGCAGCCGCGCGGCGACCTCCGCCACCGACTGCGGCGTGCGGCACAGTCGCACGATGGCCGCGTATTCGGGTTCGGTGCGGTGCAGCGCCGCGCCGATCCGGGCGTCGACGACCTGGGTCGCCAGGGTGAGGTCCGCGTGGGCGACACGACCCCGGCCGCGGGTGACCGCGTAGAGGCGGACCAGCGGACCGGCGTCCTCCTCGTACCAGGACTCGCGCGGCCCGTTCATTGCCGTATCGAACCGCGCGGATCGACCGACAGATGCGATCCGAGCCGCTGCACCGTCTGATTCATCTCGTAGGCCACCATGCCCATATCGGCGTTCTCCGTGGCCAGCAGTGCCAGGCACGCGTTCGCGCCCGCCGCGGTGATGAACAGCACCGCGTGGTCGAGCTCGATCACGGTCTGGCACACCCCGCCCGCCTGGAAATGCTGTCCGGCGCTGCGGGCGAGGCTGTGCAGGGCCGAGGCCATGGCCGAGAAGCGTTCCGCCTCGGCCTGTTCCAGCCCACCGGACCGGCCGAGCAGCAGACCGTCGGTCGACAGCAGCACCGCGGACTCGGCCCCGGCCAGTCCGTTGATCAGATCGTCGAGCAGCCAGCCGAGGTCAGTTCGCTGGGAAGTGGTCATCGTCGCCCTCTCTGGTACGGATTTCATCGTTCCGGATCGCGGTCGAATCGAATTCGGCACGCGGGCGGCGCCCCTCGCGGGTGCCGCTCTCGATGGCACTCATGAGGGTGCGGGCCTGATCGGCGGTGCGCGGACGCGCGGGTGCGACCTCGGGCGGCGCGGTATCGGTCCGGGTCGCGTGCTGGCGTGCCCGGCGCGGCAGCGGCGGCTTCGCGGCCAGTTCCGCCGCCGGGGTGAACCAGGCCGAGCGGCGCGCCACCGGTTCCGGTTGCGCCACAGCGGTTTCCGCAACGTCTTCCGCGGCCAGCAGCGCGGTCGGGATCACCACCACCGCCCGCACGCCGCCGTAGACCGACTCCCCCAGCCGCACCGAAACCCCGTGCCGGGTGGCCAGTTTCGCGACCACGAACAGCCCCAGCCGGGTATCGCTGGACAGCGCGGCCACGTGGAAGTCCGGCGGATCGGCCAGCAGCCGATTGCGCTCGGCCAGCTCGACATCCGACATGCCCAGGCCCTGATCGACGATCTCGATCGCCACGCCGCGCCCGACCACCGCACCGGTGACGTTCACCCGCGCCTGCGGCGGCGAGAACGCGGTCGCGTTGTCCATCAGCTCGGCCAGCAGGTGGATGAGATCGGCCACCGCGCTGCTGATCACCGCCACCTCCGGCATGCGGCCGGTGTGGATGCGGGTGTAGTCCAGACTCTCCGCGACCGCACCGCGCACGAGCTCCAGCAGCTGCACCGGTTTGCGCCAGCGCCGACCCGGCTGCTCACCGCCGAGAATGATCAGATTCTCCGCGTTGCGCCGCGCGCGGGTCGCCAGATGATCCAGCTGGAACAGCAATTCGAGCTGATCGGCGTTCTCCTCACGCCGCTCGGCCTGGTCCAGCAGGGCGAGCTGGCGATGCACCACGACCTGGCTGCGATGGGCGATATTGAGGAATACCGCATTGACACCCGTGCGCGTATTCGCCTCGGCCACCGCGGCCGACAGCGCCGCGACCTGGGCTCGGTTGAACGCCTTGGCCACCTGGCCGAGTTCGTCGGTGCCGTAGTCCAGCCGCGCACCCTCGGCCGCCGCGTCGACCGGCTCGCCCGCGTCGAGTCGGCGCATGAGCTCGGGCAGCCGCTCGTCGGCCAATTCCAAAGTGTCGCGGCGCAATCGGCGCATGCGGCCGATGAAGCGGTTGGCCAGCACCAGGGCGAGTACGAAGGCCAGCGCGGCGATCGCAAGCACGGCCGCGCCGCCGAGCAGCGAGCGCCGCTCCGTGTGCTCGCCCTGCTGGCGGGCGAGCGCGTGCGCATCGCGGCTCTGGTCCTCCCACAGCCGAAGCAGATCCGCGACCAGCCGACCCGAGGCGTCCTGCCAGGCGGCGGTCGACATGGGCAGCTCGGCGGATCTCGCGGCGCTCACCGGCCCGCGCTGCAGGATGGCGTCCTGCTGCGCGAGCACATTGCGATAGTCCGGACTGGCGATGATGTCCTGTAGCCGGGCCAGCCGCTCACCCTTCAGCACCGCCTGCGCATAAGCCACCTCGCCGCGGAATTCGCCGACGCGCGCGGCGATTCGGGTCAGCTGCGCGGGCGTGAGCTCCCCCACGGTCAGTGCCACCGCGCCCAGAGAGTCGGCGATCGACAGCGCCTCGGCCGCCCGCAGCGGGTCCACGCCGTACCCCAGTTCCACGGCGATACCGGCATCGGGCGCCACCCGCGCCGCCAGCATGGATGCCGCGATGATCGTCCCGATGACCTGGGTGTAGAAGTCGAACACCTGCTCCGGCGGGGCCTGGCGCGCGTCCACGCCGCCGCGCACCTGCGGCACCATGGCGAACAGCTTGTTGTAGCCCTCGATATCGGATTTCGCGCCGCCGGGATTGAGTTCGCGCGCGGCATCGCCCTTGGCCGTCACCGCGACCAGCGCGTCGTCGGACTTCTTGCGCGCGGCCGCAAGGGCTTCGGCAACCGAGGCATCACCGGCCAGCGACAGCAGCGACAGTCGCCGCTCCTCCTCGAAGGCCTGCACCATGAGCATGGCCGGGGTGGTCGTACTGCTGGCCAGTTCGGCCCACTGCTTGGCCTCGTGGCCGGATTTCACCAGGTAGGCGGCCGCTCCGACGCCGATACCGAGCAGCGTGACGCTGGAGATGAGCACGATCGCGAGCAGTCGCGCCCGAACTCCGATCCGTCCGCGCACCCCGGCCCGGCGCAGTTTCGACCATCGCACCCGCCGGACCTCCTCGCGCGGCGCCGAGTCGGGCGCCTCACCCGTGTTGCGAGAGAGAGTAACGAAAACATCGCAAACTGAGTACGAATAGCGAATATTCGTGGCACGAAGCCGTCACCCGGCCGCGAGCGGTCAGACCCGAACCGGCGGAAACGCCTTGCGGAACAGATAGAACCCGGCCGGAATCAGGCCGCAGGCCAGCAGCAGGGGCGAGGCCCAGTCGTCGGTGAGCAGCACATCACCGCCGGGCCCGGCGGTCGAGCAGATCAGGAACCCGAACAACCACGCGATCAGCGGCAGCGACATGGCCGCCGGTCGGTCGACGACCGCACCCATCCCCGCGATCAGCGCCACATTCCCGACCGCGGCCACCGCGGCGGCGATCGGAAACGGCGTGGCCCCGATATACGTCGGCAGATACAGCACCTCGAGGGCGAGCGAGAGCAGCCCGTCGAGCACCAACACCACGGCCAACACGGCGCCCAGCACCGACCAGGCGGGCCCGCGCGTCTCGGCGGCCGGTTCCAGCCGGTCGATCGAGGCCGCGGTCACGGCACCGGCGGGAAGCCGAGCAGCGTCAGCAGGTGACTCTGCACATCGACGAAGCCGTGCAAGACCGCCAGGTAGATATCGTGCTGCGCCTGCCAGTACGGCTTCTGGCTTTCGACGAACGCCGCGATGGCGTCCTGCAGGGCCCAGTTGTACATGGCGTCAGTCTAGGCCGGACGGTCCGCCGCTCAGCCCCGCACGATCACCCGCCGCGGCGTCACCGTCACGACGACCCGCCGCGTCTGGGCGGTATCCAGGGTGAACGGATTGCCGGTGTACGCACGCGACAGCCGCTGAATCAGCTCGCCGGCGGGATCGTCGCGCATCGTGACGGTGCCGCGGATCTCGCAGTACCCATAGGGATCCCCCGGTTTCGACACGAGAATGGTGGCCCGGGGACAGCGGCGGAGGTTGGCGTATTTTCGGCGCTGCTTCGTGGTCGAGAAGATCACGGTGTCCCCGTCCGATTCGACCCAGACCACCGACAGCTGCGGCGTCCCGTCGGGCTCGATGGAGGCGATATGGGCGAAGTTGGGTGCGGCGAACCATGCGGCGACCCGTTCCGGTATGTGGTTCACGATCGGCTCCCTTCCGCGGGCAGCAATCCGGCGAAGCGGGCAAACCTGGCAATGAGGGCGAAGCCGTCGGGGCGGAATTCGAGATGGGCCTGGGAGCCGACGATTCTGCCGTCGTCCGAGCGAATCACCTCGACGGGACAGTCCGGGGCCCACCCGATCTTCCGGAAACCCGCGGGCACCTCGCCGACATACCGCGTATGCCGCTGAAACAGCGAGACCGTCGAGGGTGCGCCGCCGAGCACGGAATCGCGCGGATCCAGTTCCACCTTGTGGTTGCCGATCCGCTGTTTCCCGCGCGTGAGTCTCGCGCCGTAGGCCAGCGCGATGATGTGCATACCGCCGCACACTCCGAGGGTTGGCGTGTGCGAGTCGGTGAACAGGTCGACGATTCGCGAGTAGTCGCCGACGTCGGCCGGGATCTTGGTCCCGCTCAGCACCAGGGCCTGATACTCGCCGATCCGCGCGGGCGCCTCGGCGCACGGGACCACCTCGGTGCCGAGGCCGAGGGATTCGAATCGCCGCCGCAGCGCGGCGATGGACAGGCTGCCGTTATCGATGATCAGGACTCGGGGCGCGATCAACGGACCTCCTCCCCGCCGGTCGTCGAGAGCACGGCGGTCGCGGTGACCTCAACCAGGAACTCCGGGCTGGCCAGGCCGCTCACCTGGACGATGGAGCTGGTCGGCGGCGGATCGCCGACCCTGCTGTCGCGCACCCGTTTCACGGCCTGGAAGTCGGCCCGGTCCACGATGTGGATGACGATGCCGACCAGATCATCGATGGTGCCGCCCGCCGCGTCGAGGATTTCGGACACGAGATCGAAGATCACCTCGGTCTGCTTCCCGGCGTCACCGAGTGCGGTCGGCATTCCGTCGCGGCCCTTCGCGACCTGGCCGCTGATCGACAGCAGCGCGGCCTCGCCCGAGAGCGGCGTGCGGATCGCGGTCGAATAGTTCCCGGCGGGCGCGGCGTGCGATGCGGGTTTGACAATGCTGCGTGACAGGCTCATACCGAGGTCCCTTGCGTTCGATGGTCGGTGATTCTGGTGCCCGAACGACCGCTCAGCAGGTCGGTGATGGTTCCGCTGCCCAGCACGACCGTGGCCACCCCGTGGTCGATCGCCTCGGTGGCGGCCCGCAATTTCTTGCGCATGCCGCCCGTGGCGGTGCCGTCGCGGTGGCGCGCGGCGAGCCGCGGCGTCAGGGTCGTCATCGGTTTCCCGTCGACGAGGAAATGGGAAACATCGGTCACCAGTACGAGATCCGTCGCGCCGGTGGCCCCCGCGAGCGCCGCCGCGGCACGGTCGGCATCGGTGTTGACGGTGCGGCCCGCCGGATCCGAGGCGAGCGGCGTGACGATCACGCAGTCGGCCGCCCGGTGCGCGAGCCGCTCGACGTTCACCTCGCGGATCGGACCGACGAGGTTGTCGATCTCGACCAGTTGTCCGTCGCGCCACCAGAGGCGTTCGCCCGCAGCGGTATTCAGCAACCCGTCGCTGCCGACGATCTGATCGACCCCAATGCCCCGGGCGGACAGGTTCCGCGCGATTCCGGCGCGGATCTGTCCGCTGACGGCTCGAATGTCCCGGATCACCGCGGGCGTGGTGTACCGGCTCCGATTGCCGTACCGGTCACGCAGGAACGCACCCGGTTCGCCGTGGGCCGGATCGAGCGACCGCAGCGGCCGCGACCAGCCGTGAACCAGGAGAACGGCCGTGCGCCTGGCGTTTTCGGCCAGATCGTCCCACCACCGGTCGTCCAGCTCGTCGACGCAGCTGCCGCCCAGCTTGATCACCGTGTTCACCCGGCTCATACGGGGGCCACCGGCTGCATCTCGAGACCTTCCTCGGCGCGGTGACCGAGGCGGTGATTCATGGCCTGCACCGCCTGGCCCGCGGCGCCCTTGATCAGGTTGTCCAGGGCCGCCAGGGCCACGACCCGGCCGCCCGCGGCGTCGGGCATGACGGTGAGATCGCAGAAATTGGAGCCGACGACGAAATGCGGGTCGGGCATGGGCACCATCGTTTCCCGGTGGTCGCGCACGCGCACGAAATGCTGACCGCGGTAGTAGCGCAGATAGGTTCGGGCCAGGGTGCGCGCGTCGAACTGCTTGTCGCTCAGCACATAACAGCTCGCGAGCAGCCCGCGGACGTGCCCCACCCCGTAGGCGGACATCATCACGGTCAGCTCCGCGTCGGGCGCCCGCCGCGCCAGAAACCCCTCCACCTCCGCGGCATGCCGATGGCCCCCCGGCGCATACGGGGTGATCGCGCCGCTGCGATAGGAATGCAGATTGCCGCGCCGAAGCCGCTGACCACCACCGCTGGAACCACTCTTGCCGTCGATGACCACCGTGCTCCGCCGCAGCCCCAGTTCGAAGACGAGCGGGGCCAGGGCCAGGGTGACCGCGGTCGCATAGCAGCCGGGCAGCGAGATGAGGTTCGCGGTCGCGAGCTCGTTCGAGATCAGTTCGGGCACACCGTAACTGAACCGCTCGGCCCATCCCTGATCCCGCCGCACCGCCGGGTACCACTGCCGGTGGACCTCCTCGGAACGGATGCGGAAGGCCCCGCTCATATCGATGACCACCGTTGTGTCGTCGGCGATTTCGGGTATCAGCCGCGCCGACACCGCCGGTGGGGTGGCGAAGACGACGACATCGCAGCGCCGACGCACCTCCCCCGGCTCCACCCGCTCGACCACCAGGCCGTTTCGCGAGCGCAGATTCGGATGCAGCGCCACCACGGTCTCGCCGACATTGCGCGACCCGCCGAGGAAGACGGCGTCGAGGTGCGGGTGCTGATCGATGATCCGGATCAGCTCGCCGCCCGCCATACCCGATGCGCCGATCACGCCGACCCTGGTCATGTCAGCAACCCCCGCAGATGATCGCCGACCGCGGCCGCGATATCGATCCCGGTGGCCGCCGCCATCGCGCGAAACGCCGGAGCGTGATTCACCTCGTTCACCACCGGTCCGTCCGGCCCCTCGAAGAGGTCGACGCCGTAGATGCCCGGCCCGAGCACGCCGACGACCTTGTCCACGATGTTCTCGATATCGCCCCCGTGCCCGACATATCGCTGCCGGGAGCCGACTGCGGCATTGCTGCGCCACTCGTCGGAGCCCGTGCTCTCGAACTCCGCGGCCGCGACGATTTCGCGGCCGACGACGAAGCATCTGATCGACCGCTGCCCCAGATAGCGCTCGACCAGGGAGGCCTGTTCGAAGGAATGTCCGAGATCCTCGATGTAGTCGTAGAAGGACTGCGCGGTGCGCCGCTCGTGCACCAGGAATACCCGGCGCCCCATGCCACCGAATACCGGCTTGATTACCAGCGGCAGCGGCAGCTGTTCCAGGGCGGTGCGGAAGTCTTTGCGCGACAGCACGAGTCGGAACTCCGGCACCGGGACGCCGACCCGGTACAGGACCCGGCGCAGCGTCAGTTTGTTCTCACACATGTGCACCGCGTCGGCGGTGTTCACCGTGCGCACCCCGGATGCCTCGAGCACCCCCGCCAGGAGCCCGCCCCGGGTATAGCTGCGACTTCTGATGAGCGCCAGCTCGATCTCGCGCAGCGTCTCGTCCGGCGGCACGCCGAGCGTCATCGACTCGTCGTTGCGCCACTGCGCGCGGATGTCGCCGTCGGCGAGCCGCCGCATCAGCTCGCGTTCCTCCCAGCCGATCCGGTCGGCGACGATCGCGACGACACCGCTCATCACTGGCCCCAGTCGCGCAGCTGCGTCTCGACCATCTCCAGGTCGAGCCGACCCTCGGTGATGGCGTTGATCCGCAGGGTCAGAACGCATTCCGGGCAGGTGAACGTATCGCCCACCGGCAGCTCAGGGATGACGATGGGTGTTTCGCACTCGGGGCAGACGCCCTTAAGCTCGGTCATTTTCCCTCCGAAACGAATTGGACCGGCAGATAGGCCGATCGGGCGAGTTGACGAATCCGCTGCTGATCGAGCACCGGATTGCCGTGTTCGCGCTGGTATTCGACGAGCCAGTCGCAGAACCGCGTCGAGTCGACGTCGAGATCCGTTCCGGCCAGCGCGAATTCGACCAGCGCGGGCGACAGTCTCGACCGCACCCGCAGCGATCGTCGATTCCCCACCGTCTCGGCGGGGGTGGTCTCATAGGCATCGGGATGGCGCAGCTGTCCCAGCAATTCGTAGGCGTAGGCATGCCGGGTCGTGGGTCCGGGCATGAACGACGAGCCGAACCCACCGCGGCGGACGGCCTCCTCCGTCAGATGCGTCAGCATCGACAGGTCGTAGCGCTGGTCGCCGTACGCCGCCCGCAGCGAGCACAGCAATTCCGCCAGCGGACAGTTCCCGCCGCGTTCCCCGATTCCGCCGACGGTCGTCGAAATCCACGCCGCGCCCGCCTCGAAGGCGGCCAGCGAATTCGCCACCGCCATCCCGAGCATATTGTGGGAGTGCATCTCTATTTCGGCGCCGGCGATGGCGGACAGGTGTCGAACGATATCCCCGCAATCCCACGGCCGAAGTGTCGCGACCGTCTCGGCGAGCCGAAATCTGTCGGCGCCCGCCGCGAATCCCGATTCGACATACGATATCAATCGGTCCAGTTCGGTGCGGGCGCCGTCCTCTCCACTGAAGGTGACGTGGAAGCCGCGCTCCTTCGCCTCCCCGATCGCGGTCCGCGCCAGCGACTTCAGATAGTTCGAACTCGGCGAGGCCAATTTGAGTCGGGCATGCTCGACGGAGGTCGGGACCGAAAGCAGGATCGAGCGACACCCCAGCCGCCGGGCCTCCTCCAGCGCCGCGACCACCTGTTTGCGGTCCCTGACCATGACCAGGCTGGAGCTGCGTTCGGGCCCCACCGCCTCGTGCACCGCCGCGATGAGCGGGGTGTCGCGGGAATCGGGACCGGAGACGATCCCGACCTCGATGAGGTTCACCCCGATGTCCCGGAGCAGACGCGATATCGTCGTGGCGTCCTCCGGCGTGAACTCCACGCCCGCCATATGCGCGGAATCCCGCAGCGTGGCATCGGATATCAATGGCAATCGTTGGATGTGATCGGTCGGTGATGAGTCCATAGACATTCCCCCGTACGAAGGTAGGTACATCGTCCCGGATATGAATATCGTGGCATCCTTGCCGCAGCCGAACAACGACGATCCACTTAATCTATGTTTACGCTTGCTTAACTTCCAATCGAGAGCAGTATCGGTGCCACAGTAATTAGGGGGTTATCCGTCACGGGCGGGGATGTTGTGATTTCCGGATGAGGTCGGAGTTGATTGTCGCCTTCGCGGGAGTGTGCGTCGTCCTGAACCTCGTGCCGGGGCCGGGGATGATGTTCATGATCGCCCACGGCATCAGTGGCGGCCGCCGTGGCGGCCTGGTCGCGGCCGCGGGCATGGCCACCGGCACCCTCGTGCACACGGTCGTGGCGGCCATGGGATTGACGGCCCTGCTACATGCCGTGCCCGCCGCGCTGGAGATCGTCAAGATCGCCGGTGCGGTATTCCTGCTGTACCTCGCGGTGAGCACCCTGCGTGCGGCGAAGCGGCATGCGGCGCTCGGGCCGGACCCGAGCGAAATGCGCAACGGGCTACGCAGAACATACTTTTCGGCGATATTGACCAACCTGTCGAACCCCAAGGTCGTGCTCTTCTACCTCGCCTTCGTCCCCCAGTTCCTCACCTCGGACGGCTGGCCGGTGCCCGCGCAGATACTCACACTCGGCGCGCTGTTGATCGTCATCGGCCTGTTCATGGACGGCGCCATCGGAGTCACCGCGGGGACGTTCTCCGCGATGTTGTTGCGGCGACCGGGATTTCGGCTGTGGCTCGAGCGACTGTCGGCGGCGATATTCGGTGGGCTGGCGCTGCACCTGCTGACCCAGCAGCTATGAGGTGTGCGAAACCCGCCCGGCCGCATCGAGAAATCGCTCGATCAGCGCCGAATGCGTACCGCGCAGCCACAGCGCCGTGAGATGGGCCGATTGCAGGCCGCGCAGCGGAACCAGGTTGATGCCCGGCGCCAGCACGGTGTCGGCGATCGAGGCCGTGGTCGCCAGGGCGACCCGGCTGCGGATGATGCGGTCGACGACCTGATCCATACCCGATTCGGCCACGATGGCGCGCCGCCGTATCGGGCGCCCGGCGGGGGTGACGGGCGGAATCCAGTTGTCCATGAACCAGTTCGGCAGCCGCGGCGCGGGCAGGACCAGGTCGTATCCGGGCAGTTCCTCGATATCCACCGACGATTGCCGCGCCCACGGATGGTCGGGCCCGACCGCCATCACCCTCGGGCTCGTGGCCAGTATCGGGCCCAGCCGCAGATCGGGCTCGAGCCCGTCGTAGAGCGTCGGCGGGCCGGGCATCCACAGCAGCAACACATCGGCATCCCCCTCGCGCACCGGTTCGGCGAAGCGGGCCAGCTCGTCGAACGGCAGGGTGGCCACGCACACCCCGGGGTTGGCACGCTCGAATGCCGCGACATAGGTGTGCACCCGGCCCATTCCAGCCGCCAGCATATATGCCACCCGTAATGTCCGCTCCCGCCCGCGCGCACGCTGTGTCGCATTCGAAACTGCTTGCTGCAGTTGCCGATACGGGGGGCCGACCTCGGCCAGCAGCGCCTCGCCCGAGGCGAGCAGCTCCACCCGGCGGCTGTTGCGAACGAACAGCGGCTCGCCGATCTGCCGCTCCAATTTCCCCACCAGCTGGCTGATTCGCGCGGGCGTCAGGTGCAATCGCATGGCGGTTCGACCGAAGTGCAGTTCCTCGGTCAGTACCAGAAAAGCCTCGAGCTGACGCGTATCCAACTGACAGACCATCCGAACACCCCCGTAGAGACACCGGTGGCATCCCAACGGGAAGCTGCTCCACCGATGGTCGAAGCCCTTGGTCTGGACAATCTCATGTCTATCCGGGCCAGCGGCCCCGGGCAAGCCCAAGAAACCGGGTGGTTTTGCGGGACAACACAATCGGCATTACGTCGCCGGCGCGAGCTCCAGCAGCGCACCGCGCCGGTCCCATTCGAGCACCCGCTCGACATCCCGCAGCAGCACCCACTGATCGGAGTTGGCGAGGATCACGCTGCCATAGGAGGTGTGCGGATCGGCCGTGCGCGCGACCCGATCGCCGGGGAGCTGGGCGCAGGTGTCGAACAGGTAGCTGTCGAGTTCGCGGCACCGTTCGTGCACGCGATTCGCCGCCACCGTGCCATCGGCCGAGACGGCCAGGAAGCATTCGACGATCTTTCGGCGCAACCGCGGCCGGACATCGGTCTTGCGCAGGAAATCGGCGGCGGAGATGCGCGCCGCCAGGGCGAGGTCGATCAGCGAATGCGTCGACGATTCCGCCACCAGCCGCGGGCCCAGGCCGCCGTGCATCCGGGCGGCGGTCCGGATGAGGGTCGGCCCCTGCTCGGTGAGGACGACCGAGCTGTGGGCGGGGCCGTTCTCGATACCCAGCGCGTCGAGCACCCGCTCGACGTATTCGACGATGCCGGGCTGCTCATCGATCTCGGCCGAGGACAGCGTGCGCGGGATCGGGGTGCCGTCGACGATCTCCTCCGCGTAGCGGAACAGGGCGACGACGAAGTGCGATCCGTCCAGGGAAACGGTGTCCACCACGAATTCCGGCCCGGCGATCCGCTCCCGCACCAGCACTTCCGCGCTGGCCGCGCCGGAATGGTCCGGGCGTTCGAGCAATTCGACACAGGCGGCGCGAACCTCGCGCACGCCGGAACAGATATGGACGCGACCGGGCGCGCACGACTCGACCGGCTGCACGACGAACTCCGTCGAACCGCTGTCGGCACACCACGCCACGACGGACTCCGGATGCGCGGACCGGTACTGCGGGAGGTAGCGCAGACCCGCCTCGCGCAGCCGCCGATGCATCGGGAACATATCCCTGCGCACCGTCGAGGGACCGAAGTTGGGACGCAGAATCCAGTGCGCCGCAAGCGCATCGAACACCTCGACGCCCGGCTCGGAGCCGCAGACGATGTGATCGGGCCGACCGCCGCAGAGGCGCTCGACCGCCAGCACGGTCTCGACGATATCGGTGTGCCGGACCTCGCCCACATAGTCGGCAGGTGCGTAGCGCGCCGTCGAATTCGCGGGCAGGGCGGTCGTGGTGATGACGGCCACCGAGTCGATGCCGTACAGCTCCTTGGCGCGGCGCGCCAGGACGCCGCCGCTGGAGAAGGGATCGACTACCACTAGCATGCTGCCTCGGATTCAGGTGATTCGACACGGTTTCTGTGAATGCGCCCCCGACGCATGACGTGACATACGACATCAGCTCGGAGCGGACTGCGCAACTCGAGCACAGCACAGTGAGCAGGTTGCTCGAGCGGGGATTAGTTAACTGTGCACACCTTGAGCACAATGACCCGTTTGGGCGATTTGACCGTTCAAGCGGACCGCTACCGGCCCGGCGAGGGCAACCCCGCGAACAGGTCGTGCTCCCGCCCGTCCGCACCGACCGGCCCCAGCCGCCCGCGCACCAGCAGATAGTGCTCCTCCGGGAGCACGGGCTGCGCGACATTGTTGGACAGGGCGAATTCGCGGCCGGAGGGGGCGACGCTCACCTGGGTGGCATGGGCGCGCAGCGCGGCGCGCTTGGCGGCCAACACGTCGGAGACATCGATGGCCGTGGTCACCGATTCGCTGGGGACACAGGGCAATTCGCCCTCGGCGGGCAGGCGCCAGCCGGACGGGAGCGCCCCCGGCAGCCGGTCCACGGTGCGGCGGGCCAGGGCCTCGGTGTGCAGGCGCAGAACCGTCGCGTCGGTGACCGTCCAGTAGACCTTCGGTGTGGCCCAGCCCTTTTCGGCGGCGGCGTCGACGGCGTCCATCGTGACGCGGTGGGCGCGAACATGATCGGGATGGCCGTAACCGCCGCGCGGATCGTAGCCGATCACCACCCGGGGGCGCAGCTCGAGCAGGATGTCGACCAGCGCCTCGACCGCGGCCGGACCCGAGTTCACGAACGCGCGCGGATGCGGCGGTTGCATCGGCTTCGGATCGGCGGTCGTGCCGGACATCCCGGAGTCTCGCCAGCGCCCGGCCCCGCCCAGGAAGGTGGGCGGACCCGCGCCCAATTCGCCCAGCGCCCTGGCCAATTCACCGATCCGGAAGCCGCCGAGCTGATCGGCCTGCGCACGCACCAGCCGTGCCCACCGCTCCCCGATGACCTCGCCCTCCTCACCGAGGGTGCAGGTCACCACGGTCACCGGCACGCCACGACGGCGATAGTGGGCGATGGTGCCGCCGGTGGTGATGGTCTCGTCGTCGGGATGGGCGTGCACCAGGACCAGACCGCCGGTGGGCGCGGCACTCACGACAGCCGCCGCCAGGTGGCCGCACCGGCGAACATGCCGACCTGGGTGGAGCCGGTCAGCGACACCCCGTCCATCCGCGAACTGGCCGCGGCGACCCCGCTGTCCTGCACGATCGGCAGCACGGTCGCCAACTCCCACAGCTTGGGTTCGGCGTCGCCGAGCACCCGGGGCACATCGAGTCCGCGCAGCCCGGTGTCCAGCTGCGGCTGCAGCGTCGGATCGCATACCCCGGAGATATTGCTGGGCGCCTTGCGCATCGCGTCGAGCGCGGCCGCGGTGGCCCTGTCCTCGGACGGGGTGGGCGGCGGGGGCGGACAGCCGTAGCGGGAGGCGAGCAGGGTCGCCGGATCCTGACCGGCGCGCTCCCAACCGACGATCGCATCGACCGTGCCGTCCAGCAGATCCTTGCCGTAGAGCTCGTCGGCGGGCAGGCTGCGCACGGTGGCATCGATTCCGGCGCTGCGCAATTGATCGGCGGCCGTGCTGGCGACCGCGAGGGTGGTGGGGTCCTTGTCGACCGCGCCGATTCGAACCGTCAGCGTCTTACCGTTCTTGGCGACCGGTCGCGGCTGCGGGGCGGGCGAGGTGGGCGAGCCGCCCTGCGGCGTCGGCTCGGGCGCGCGGCCGAATCCGGCCTCGGCGAGCAGTGCGAACGCTTCGTCCACCGACGGCCGCGGCGGCGCGGTCGGGGCGTAACCCGGATCGGATGGCGAAAGTATCTGGGCGCGTACGGGTTCCACCCAGGCCCCGGTCTGCGCGCCGACCGTGGCGAGCAGGGCCGGATCCAGCAGCGCCAGCACGGCGCGGCGCACCCGCGGATCGGCCAGCTCACCGACGCGGGCATTGAGGGCCAGCTGCATCTCGCGGGCCTGTGCCTGCACCGCGGTGCGCAGCGCCGGAATCGCGGCCAGCTGCGCCTGCACCGCCGCGCCGCCGTGCACGAGCGCGACCTGGGCGTCGCCCGAGCGCAGCGATTCGGCGAGCTGGGCGGCGGTTCCGCCGCGCCGCAACAGGATCTGGTCCGGGATCGCGGGCGTACCCCAGTAGCGGTCGTTGCGATCGAGCAGGATTTCCTCGCGCCCGGAATCGGCCTGAGTGACCCGGAACTGCCCGCCGGAGATGGGGTTCTGATTGATCAGCCCCCGCTCGACGGCCAGCGCCCGCTGGAAACCACCGGGCTGATCCTTGAGCAGATGCGAGGGCAGCAGATCGGTGAACAGCTCCCGCCACGCCGGATAGGGCGCGTTCATGGTGACGGTCACCGTCTTGCCGCCATCGGAGGAGGCGACGTCGGAGATCAGCCGATAGCCCGCCGGATCCACCACACCCGGCTGGGTGATCATCTGCTGCCACAGGTAGTGGAAGTCCTCCGCCGCGATCGGCGCGCCGTCGGACCACGAGGCCTGGTCCTTGATCCGGTAGGTGATCGTGAACGGCTCCTGCGCGGTCACATCGGCCGAGACCATCAGGGCCGTGTCGGGCAGCCAGTCGGTGACACCCGGCGTGGTCGGCGAGGGCGCCGGTTTGAACGGGCTCGGAAACACCATCGAGGCAACGGCATTCGTCGCGGGCGACTGGTTGGACCGCAGATGCGGATTGAACCCGATCCCGATGTCGTCGACCGCCACCACCACGGTGCTCCGGGTGGGCTTGGTCGGCGTCGTCTTCGGGCTGTCGGTGCTCTCGATCGGCGGCGGCGGATTCGCGGTACAACCGGCGAGCACCGTCACCAGTGTCGCCAATACACCCACTACGCGCCCTGCCCGCCTCTCCGCGTTTCTGGCCGTACCAGTCACGTGCCCCTCGGCTCGGTCACAGGTCCAGCGTCGAGTGCGTGGCCGGGTTTTGGGCGTGCCCGACGAGTTACCCATGTGCTCACCAAATCAGTCGGCAAGTTTGCGAGTCAATTCGGCCGCGCGCAACACGCCGAACGCTACGCGTTCTGGGCGGCGCGGTCGCGGGCCTTGCGGCGCGACAGCTCGCGGGCGCGCTCGTTGGCGCTCAGAATCACCTTGCGGACGCGCACCACGTTCGGGCCGACCTCGACGCATTCGTCACCGGCGCAGAACTCCAGTGCCCCTTCCAGATCCAGCACCAGCGGCCGGGCCAGGGTCTCGAGCACGTCGCCGGTGGCGCTGCGCATATTGGTCAGCTTCTTCTCGCGGGTGACGTTGATGTCGAGGTCCTCCGCGCGCGGATTGATGCCCACGACCATGCCCTCGTAGGTGTCCGCGCCCGGCTCCACGAAGAAGGTGCCGCGGTCGGCCAGCTGCAGCATGGCATAGGCGGTGACGCTGCCCGCGCGGTCGGACACCAGCGAGCCGGTGTGCCGGGCGCGGATCTCCCCGGCCCAGGGCGCGTAGCCGTGCGAGACGGCGTTGGCGATGCCGGTGCCGCGGGTCTCGGTCAGGAAGTCGGTGCGGAAGCCGATCAGGCCGCGCGAGGGCACGATGAATTCCATCCGGACCCAACCGGATCCGTGGTTGGTCATCTGCACCATCTTGCCCTTGCGGGCGGCCAGCAGCTGGGTGATGCCGCCGAGGTGCTCCTCGGGCACGTCGATGGTGAGCTCCTCGTAGGGCTCGTGGATCTTGCCGTCCACGGTGCGGGTGACCACCTGCGGCTTGCCGACGGTGAGCTCGAAGCCCTCCCGGCGCATGGTCTCGACCAGGATGGCCAGCGCCAGTTCGCCGCGGCCCTGCACCTCCCAGGTGTCGGGGCGTTCGGTGGGCAGTACGCGGATCGACACGTTGCCGATCAGCTCCTGATCCAGGCGCGCCTTCACCATGCGGGCGGTCAGCTTGGTGCCGCCGTTGCGGCCCGCCAGCGGCGAGGTGTTGATGCCGACGGTGACCGAGATGGCGGGCTCGTCGACGGTGATGCGCGGCAGCGCGACCGGATTCTCCGGATCGGCCAGGGTGTCGCCGATCATGATCTCCGGAATGCCCGCGACGGCGACGATATCGCCCGCCACGGCCTCCTCGGCCGGATTGCGTTCCACGCCAACGGTCTTCAGCAGCTCGGTGATCTTCACCGTCTTGGTGCCCTCGGCACTCATCCAGGCCACGTTCTGTCCCTTGCGCAGGGTGCCGTTGTGGATGCGCACCAGCGCGAGGCGACCCAGGAAGGGCGAGGCGTCGAGGTTGGTGACGTGCGCCTGCAGCGGGGCGGTGGCATCGCCCTTGGGCGCGGGCACGTACTTCAGGAGGACCTCGAACAGCGCGTCCAGGTTCTCCGCGTCGGGCACCTGCCCGTTCTCCGGGCGCTCGGTCGAGGCCTTGCCCGCGCGGCCCGAGGCGTAGAGCACCGGCAGGTCCAGGGCGAGCTCGGCGGCCTCGGCGGCCTCGTCGTCGAGATCGGAGGCCAGATCCAGCAGCAGGTCGTGGCTCTCCTCGACGACCTCCTCGATCCGGGCGTCGGGCCGGTCGGTCTTGTTGACCACCAGGATCACCGGTAGCGAGGCGGCCAGCGCCTTGCGCAGCACGAAGCGGGTCTGCGGCAGCGGGCCCTCGGAGGCGTCCACCAGCAGCACGACGCCGTCGACCATGGACAGCCCGCGCTCGACCTCACCGCCGAAGTCGGCGTGGCCGGGGGTGTCGATGACATTGATCACGGTGACGCTGCCGTCGGGGTTGTGCCGGTGCACGGCGGTGTTCTTGGCGAGGATGGTGATGCCCTTCTCGCGCTCGAGATCGCCCGAATCCATCACCCGGTCGACGGGCTCGGCCCGCTCGGCGAACGCACCGGACTGCCTGAGCATGGCATCGACCAGCGTCGTCTTGCCGTGGTCGACGTGCGCAACGATCGCCACGTTACGGAACTCGACAGACGACACGTTTGATTCCTCCTGCTGAATGAAGTGGTTCGGCCGACCCTCGCCGTAGAGGGGACGAGCAAGACAGGTGCGGAAACTTCGCACCGGGCATGCGGCCAGCTACACAGTACCGAAATCCGGGTGGCCACCAATTTCGGGCATTCCTCTTAGGGTATGCTTACCTACCATGGGCAAGGTGAAGGCGAAGAAGGTCTCGAGCCTCAAGCCGAAGAAGAAGTGCTGTCGCAAGTCGACACGCTGCGTGAAGTGCCCTGTCGTCATCATGCGGATGAAGAAGGCCGAGGCCGCAGGGGTGTGCGGCAAGGACCTGAAGAAGGCGCTGAAGCAAGCCCGCGCGGCATAGTTCGTGGGGTAGAACCGGGGTATGAGTACCCCATTGCTCACCGACGACGAATTGGCCGCCGCCCTGAAGGATCTGCCCGAGTGGACCCATACGGGCAACTCGATCGCGCGGACCGTCGAGGCCCCCTCCTTCCTGGCCGGAATCGAGCTGGTCCGCAAGGTGGCCGAGGCGGCCGAGGCGGCCAATCACCACCCCGATATCGATATCCGCTGGCGGCGGATCGTTTTCACCCTCTCGACCCACGATGCCAACGGTCTCACCCGGCGGGATGTGGATCTGGCACACGAGATCGACCGCCTGGCTCAGCTGAGTTGACGTCCGCGCCGCCGGGCCCGGAGCGGGTGCGCCGGGCCCCGGCGCGAATGATCCAGCCGAACAGCGCCAGCACGCCGATCACGTCCACCGCGCCGAGCCACGACAGAATTCCCGGGCGTGAGATCTCCCAGATCGTGGGCTGGAAGAACGACAGGATCCAGGGCACGCCGACCAGCGTGTTCAGCAACCAGTACGCCGCGAGCACCCGCGCACCCGCGATCTCCCGCAGCGGCCCGTACAGCAGCCACAGGATCAGCGGCAGCAGCCAGACGAAGTGGTGCGACCAGGAGATGGGCGAGACCATCAGCCCGAACAGTTGCACCACCAGCAGCGTCCCCAGCCGGTCGTCGAATGCCAGTGCGCGCCAGGCCAGCACGGCCAGCACCGCGATCACCACGACCGCGCCCAGCCACCACGGCCCGGCCGGAATCCGATGTCCGGCCAAATACCAGGGCGCCCCGGCGTCGTGGCCGAGTAGGCGGCTGAGCGCGCCGCGCAGCGATTGATTCCACACCGAGCCCACCGGCCCGATTCGATTGGCATCGCCGAGCAGCGGGCCGAAATACGTGCGCGTCTCCCCCGGTGAGATCGCGAAGCTCAGCCCGATGGTGCCCGCGAACACCACCGCCGACCAGATCGCCGCGGCCCAGCGCCGTCGCGCGGCCAGATACAGACCGGTGACGGCCGGAGTCAGCTTCACCCCGGCCGCGACGCCGACCAGCAGGCCCGACAGCCACCAGCGCGCGGAATAGGCGGCGAGCATCCCGGCAAGCACCAAGAAGACATTGACCTGGCCGTAGTCGATGGTCGTGCGGACCGGCTCGAGCCACAGCCCGACCGCGGTCCAGCCGATCGCCGCGGTCCGCCAGCGGGGTTCGCGGGCGGCCTCGCCCAGTAGCAGCGCGAGGCTGATCCGCACCACCGCGTACAGCGCGGCCACGATCATCAGCAGCCAGCCGATCGCCACGATCGTGAACGGCAGATAGTGCAGCGGATAGAACATCACCGCCGCGAACGGCGGGTAGGTGAACGGCAGCGGAAAGTCGGGCGTCTTCTCCGAATAGGTGAAGTCGTAGAGGTGCCCGGTGCCCAGATCGGCCGCGCCGCCGACGTAGACGTGCAGATCGACCAGGTTCATCCCGTTCGGTGCGACCGTCATCCACAACAGCCGGATCAGCACCGACAGGCCCAGTGCGGCAACGGCTGTGCGACGTCCGCCGAGGACCGATCGCAGATTTCGAGTCACGGCGCGCAAGCTTTCGGGTCGGGTGCCGGGCCGGGACAAGACTAGCGGCGCGGGCCGACCGGTATACGGGCGACGGTCCCCGCCCCGCGGAGTCCGAGCGGCTTTCGACACATTTGTAACACTTGTATCTCTAACCACTCCTGTAACAGAAAGGAGGGCTATCTTCTGATCACACGCCGACCGACTTGATTACTCGACCAATAAGTGCAGGCAAGATCACACCACGGCTGTACAACACAGGGCTCGATCCCTAGAGTGACGCGCAGCGATTGCGGTTCGCACTCGCCGACGTCGATGTACCCAGAGGTAAGGACGGCTACACCAGTGCTTCGCAGCAGAGGAACGCGGTTCGCATTGTCCGTGCTGGCCCTGACGGCCGGCACCGCGCTCGCCGCGTCGACGACCGCAGTCGCCGCTCCGGCCCCGAAGCCGCAGGAATCCGCGACCGTTCCGCTGGTGCCCGAAGGTGTACCCGTCGACGCGTTGGCCGCGCTGGCCCCGGCCATTGTCGGCGCCGCCGCGCAAGCCGGCAACATCGCCTCCCCCGGCCAGCAGACCATCCTCGATCAGGCTCAGGCCCTGCTCGATTCGGCTGGCCTGCCGCCGCAGATCAAGAAGACGCTGCAGGCCATCATCGCCTTTCTCAGCGGCAGCAATGGTGGCGGACCGGACATTCCGAAGAACGGCCCGGCCATCGCCCAGTTCCTCTACCCCAGCATCGGCAAGGGCTGCATCGGCGCGGGCGCCGATTCGGTGGGCACCGCGCTGGCCGTCCCCGGCCCCGCCGAACTGCCGCCCCCGGGCCCCGGCGCCAACCAGGCGGGCTTCGTCTTCACCGCCCTGGGCACCAAGGGCCTCACCCCTCAGCAGAATCCGCCGATGACCGTGCAGTGGCTGAACATCGACACCCAGCAGGGCGGCGTCCTTCCCCTGACCGACGAGGCCCACATCAACCCCGACGGCCCCGCCACCCTCACCGCCATCGCCAACACCGGTCCCGGCCGCGTCGTCGCGGTGGTCTCCGGCTCCCTCACCACCCAGCCCAAGCCCGACCAGCCCCCCATCACGTGCTCCTTCCTCCCCACCCTCGGCTTCTTCACCGTCGCCCCCACCCCCACCCGCTAGCCGCCTACCCAAACCACCCCGCACGGCCTTTCCCACCAACACGGCGGGGCTTGGCCTTCTCGATTTCCTCGATGGAGGCGGAGCGGACGTCGAGGACCCCTACGCGACACTCCGGGCTTTTCGTCCCGATCCAGCTTGGCTCGCCCTCGGCTGTGGTAGACCGCTAACTATGGCGACTGTCGATCGGATCGTACGGTCAGCACGTTCGGATTCGGGCCGCTCGCAAACGGATTCCGGCTCGGGGCGGCATTCCCGCCGGTCGGTGCTGTCGCGCCGCTCCTACAAATCGGTGTTGTCGACCCGCTCGCATCGGTCGATCCTCTCGATTCGCTCGGAGGGATCGATTCTGTCGATCGGGTCGGCGTATTCGATTCTGTCGATCGGCAGCGTGGGGTCGGTGCTGTCGGTCGGGTCGGTGGGGTCGTTCTTCAGCCTCGGCTCGGCGTTCTCCGGCCTGTCGCGCTGGTCGCTGTTCTCCTGGATGGGCGATCGGGCGGCCCCGGAGGTCCGGCCGGTGCTGCGGGTGGTTCCGGAGGAGCCGGATCTGACCCTGGATCCGACCTTCCACTGCCAGACCTAGTTCACCACTGGCCGTACCGCTCGGCGAGGATCGCGTTGACATCGACGCCGATCCCGTCGACCGTGCGCTGGTCGATCTCGAATTGATGCAGGTGGGCGGCGGAGTGCACATGGCCCTGCGGCGTACCCCAATTGTGCTGCCAGAACCAGGAACCCAGACCGGCGGCATGCGCCCAGTCGATGGTGGGCGAATTGGCATAGACACCCACCCGCTCGTTGCCCAACACCTGCTGCCAGCCCAGTAGATACGGCGCGATCATCGCGCCGAAGTCGGCGGCGGAGGGATTGTCGTCGATGGAGGCGTAGATCGGCACGTTGTCGGGACCGCCCGCCTCGGTGTGCAACTGGAGCGCACGCTCGGCGTGCCGCTTACCGGCCTCCAATCCGCCGCGCCAATCGGCCGTCGGCCCCTTGCCGAACTGATAGCAGGACACGATGCTCAGCCCGACCGCGCGCAGGGCCTCGACCTCGCCCGCCCGCAACGGTTTACCCGCCATCCATTCCGCCCCGGGCCGTCGATCCGAGACGTAGCGGATGACTCCCACGTGGCCCGCATCGCGAATGGCCTGCGCCGCGGGCACCCCACCCGCGTAATCGAGCAGCGTGCCGAGCTGGTCGCGCTGTCCGGTGGCGGTCGGAGCCAGCGCCGACACACCCGCGGCCAACGCGGCCCCGGCGGTGTAGCCGAACAGGGTCCGCCGGGATATCGGAACCGAGCGCATCGACGACCTCCTTCACGCGGTGACCACGGCAGGAAAGTGCCCGGCGCGCCTTCCCCGACGACATCGCCGATGCCATCCGCGCGCCGGGAGCCTCGAACGTCGACTCATTTCACCACATGCACACCCGAACCGCCAGGCACACAGGACACATCAACACCACAAGTCACACGGGCTGTCAGCCGATCTTGTCCAGCCGCGCGGCCACATCGATGGTCCGCCCGGACGCATCGGCCAGCTCGGCCCGAACGACCCGGACCACCTGCACGGCGATCTGCTTGCGAATCTGGCCCACCGCCCCCAGCGCCCTGGCCCGCCACCCCTGCGCCTCCAGCTCGACCACCACATCCTCGGCCTCCGGCGGCGGCACATCGATGACGATGAGCAGCGGATCGGCCGCGCGGGCGAGCAGCACCAGCGGAATCGACACCTCCGCCCGATAGCGATTGGCCTTGAGCACATCCACGGTGATGTCCAAGCCGACCGGCACCACCAGATCGAACGACACCGGATCCACCCCCGCGCGCTCGGTCAGCCGCGGCATCCGCACCGTGCCCTCGACCGCCACCGTCGCCGCCTCCCGCGGACCGGCGTGAATCGGCCCGACCTCGATGTCGCGCCCGGCCAGCCCCGCCACCACCTCGCGCACCCGGTCGGCGGTGACGATCCGCGGGAAGAACCTGCGGCCGAACTCGGCATAGTCGATCCACTCGAACTCGACCCGCGAAAGATGCTGCGAGCGGACGCCGTTCATGATGGCCTCGACATCGAAGACCCGAGCGCGCCGGGCGGCGGGGTCGGCGATCATGCCGTTGAGCCGGTTGGCGACCTCGCGCTGCACCAGCGCCGCGATCGGATCCAGCAGCAGTTCGAAGGCCGCGCCGACGGCCTGGGCGCGCATGACGAAACTGACGTCCCGCGACCGAATCCGCGGAATATCGATGACGATCAGCAGCGGATCGGCGGTGCGGGCGTGCAGGGTGAGATCGATCTCGACCACCGCCTCCAGCCGCAGCCGCTGCCCGCCCAGGGTCACCGTGACGTGCATGGTCACCGGCACCCGCACCTCGAAGGTGACGTGCGGGCCGCTGCGCGCGATGACCGGCTTGCCCACGCTGCCCTCGGCGACCAGTCCGGCCAGCCCGGCGGGCCCGATGGAGAACGGCCCGATGGTCATTCCCCGTCCGGCCATCCCGGACACCGCGGCCTCGATACGCTCCGGAGTCACCGCATATCGGACGAAACGCTCGCCGAATTCACCGTATTCGATCCACGGGGGCGGATCGTGCTCGCTCGACTGTGGCATGAGTTCGGAAAACCTCGCTGTGTCGACTGGTCTCCGCGCGTCCTCTCGTCGGTTCGGCTCCGAGCGCGGCGATGGCGATGCAGGTCCCCGTCCTGCCGATGAGGGGGCAGCAGGACGGGGACCGCGACGGCGGCGCTGCCGGGCGCCGCCGGGTATATCGTAGGGCTCGGCGCACGTGGGCACCTTCCCCCGCCAGTCGAGATATCCACCCGCAGGGGCGGATACGTTGCACAGACGACCGGGATCGACGATACCCGCAACAACGCCGATTCGTAGTGCTGAATTCCGATGCCGACCCGTCCGTCTCGCCGATTGTGCTCGGCCCCGCCGGAGAAGAGGCGGAAATACTCCGGAAACGACCGCCGCGCCGATACACTCAGGCCCGCGCGAAAGCCGAGGAGTGGGAGGTCGGCACGTGGATACGCTGTGGACCTTTGTCGTCGACCATCGCAATCAACTGCTCACCGACTCGTATCTGCACGTCTCGGCCGTGGTCCAGGCGGTCGTGATCGCGACCGTGGTCTCCGTGCTCGTCGGAGTGGCCGTGCGGCGCAGTCCCTGGGGTTCGGCGCTGTCGACGGCCGCGGCCAGCATCGTTCTCACCGTGCCGTCGTTCGCGCTGCTCGGCATCCTCATTCCGATCATGGGACTGGGGGTGCGGCCCACCGTCACCGCGCTGGTGCTGTACGCGCTGCTGCCGATCCTGCGCAATACGATCGTCGGGCTGTCCAGCGTCGATCCGGCCGTGGCCGATGCCGCGCGCGGGGTGGGCATGAACCGGCTGCGCGTACTCACCGGCATCGAACTGCCGCTGGCCTGGCCGTCGATCCTGGCGGGCATGCGAATCAGCACCCAGATGATCATGGGGATCCTCGCCATGGCCGCCTACGCCAAGGGCCCCGGTCTGGGCAATCTGATCTTCTCGGGGCTGTCTCGCCTGGGCAGTCCGACCGCGGTCCCGCAGGCGCTGACCGGGACCGCGCTGATCATCGTGCTGGCCCTGCTGCTCGACGGCGCGCTCTTGCTCGTCGGCCGCCTCACCACCCCGAGGGGAGCCCGTGACTGAGACCGAACCGGCCGAGATCGTCCTGGACTCGGTATCCAAACACTATCCGGGACAGCGGGATCCGGCCGTCGACAACATCTCGCTGACCATCCCGGCGGGTGAGATCGTGGTGTTCGTCGGCCCGTCGGGCTGCGGCAAGACCACCACCATGCGCATGATCAACCGGCTGATCGAGCCGACCGCGGGCACCATCACCATCGCCGGGCGCGATATCACCGGCATGAATCCGGACCGGCTGCGCCGCGGGATCGGCTATTCGATCCAGCAGGCCGGGCTGTTTCCGCATCTGACGGTCGCGCGCAATATCGCCACGGTGCCGGGGCTGCTCGGCTGGGATCGCCAGCGGATCGCCGCGCGGGTGGACGAGATGCTGGCGCTGGTCGGGCTGGATCCGGACACCTTCCGCCACCGCTATCCCCGGCAGCTGTCCGGCGGTCAGCAGCAGCGCGTCGGCGTGGCCCGCGCCCTGGCCGCGGACCCGCCGGTGCTGCTGATGGACGAGCCGTTCGGCGCGGTCGACCCGATCACCCGCGGCGCGCTGCAGGACGAACTGCTGCGACTGCAATCCGAACTGCACAAGACCATCGTCTTCGTCACCCACGACTTCAACGAGGCAGTCAAGCTCGGCGACCGAATCGCGGTGCTGGGCAACCGATCCCGCGTGTTGCAGTACGACACCCCGGCGGCGATCCTGGCCGATCCGGCCGACGATACGGTCGCCGGTTTCGTCGGCGCCGACCCCGCCCTCAAACAGCTCACCCTCACCCGGGTGGCCGATATCGAACTCGGCGACTGCCCGACGGCGCTGGCCTCCGACCCACCCGAAACCATGCGCGCCGCACTGGCCGATAGGGACTGGGGCCTGATTCTCGACGACGCTCGCCGCCCCGCGCGCTGGATCTCCGAACCCCAACTCGCCCAAGCACATTCGCTGCACGACATCGGCCTACCGGTCACCGGCACCGTCCCGTTGCGCGCGAGCCTGCAGCAGGCCCTGGAGACCCTGCTCGCCGAATCCAATGCCAATGCCGTGGTGACCGGCCCGCACGGGGAGTACCTCGGCCTGATCACCATCGACTCCCTGGTGGCCTACCTCTCCGATCTGAGAGCCGAACATAGCGGCCGCGCAACGACTTCGGAGCAGCACCCATGAGCACCGTGGGGCCGCGTGCCGAAAAGCGGGCGGAGCGGATCCGGCTGCTGATCCAGCCCGTGCTCGCGCTCGCCGCCGCGGCGGGCGTACTCGCCTGGGCCTTCGACCGGCAGCTCACCGCGACCCAGCAAGCCAGCCTCAGCGCGGGCAATATCGCCACCGCCACCCGCCAACACGTGCTCATCACCCTGACCGTCATCGCGATCGTGCTGGTGGTCGCGGTGCCACTGGGCACCCTGCTGACCAGGCCCGGGTATCGAAGGCTCGCACCGGTTTTCGTGGGCATCGCCAATATCGGCGCGGCAGCTCCGGCGATCGGGCTGATCGTACTGACCTACCTGTGGACCGAAACCACCGGCTTCTGGGTGGGCGTGGCGCCGATCGCCTTCTACGCGCTGCTGCCGGTGCTGCGCAACACCATTCTCGGCTATCAGCAGGTGGATCCGATGCTCGTCGATGCCGGGCGCGGCCAGGGCATGTCGGCGGCAACTGTGCTGCGCCGCATCGAATTTCCGCTCGCCGTGCCCTACATCCTCGCCGGGCTGCGCACCTCGCTGGTGCTGGCGGTGGGCACGGCGACGCTGTCGTTCCTGGTCAGCGCGGGCGGGCTGGGAATTCTCATCGATACCGGATACAAGCTGCGCGACAACATCACACTGTGGGTGGGTGCGGTGCTGGCGGTGGCGCTGGCGCTGCTGGTCGACTGGCTCGGCGCACTCGCCGAACGCTTCCTCGGGCCACGGGGGCTGCGATGAGACGACTGCCCCTGCTGCTGTTGCTCCTCGGACTGGTCGCCGGATGTGGACTGGAGGCCGGTGGCGCGGTGCCCCTGCGGGTCGGCCCCGGCAGCATCCGGCCCGTGCCACAGCTCGAGGAGGTACGAATCACGGTGGGCTCCAAGGATTTCACCGAACAGAACATCCTCGGCTACCTGATCGAATTCGCACTCACCGCGGCGGGCGCCCAGGTGCGCGACCTGACGAACATCACCGGCTCCAACAGCCTGCGCGACGCCCAGCTGCACGGCCAGGTCGACGTGGCCTACGACTACACCGGAACCGGCTGGATCAACTATCTCGGCAACGAGCAGCCGATCCCGGACGCCGACAAGCAGTTTCAGGCCGTCCGCGACGCCGATCTGGCCGCCCACGGCATGCTGTGGGCGGAGATGGCACCGATGAACAACACCTACGCCCTGGTGACCACCGCCGACAGCGGCATCACCACGCTCTCGGACTACGCACGCCTGGTGAACACCGATCCGAATGCCGCGAACACCTGCCTGGGCACCGAATTCAGCGTGCGGCAGGACGGATTCCCGGGTATGGCACGCAAATACGGCATCGACGCGGGCCGCGCCCAGAAGCAGATCATGCAGGACGCGCTCGTCTACACCGCGGTCGCCAACGGCACCTGCCGCTTCGGATCCGTCGCCGCCACCGACGGCCGCATCCAGGCGCTGCGCCTGAAACTGCTCGACGACGATCTGGGCTTCTTCCCGAAATACAATGCGGCCCTGGTCATGCGCAAGTCGTTCGCCGACGCGCATCCGGAGGTCGCCGCGATCATGGCGCCCATCTCGCGACTGCTGACCAACGAGACCATCACCGAGCTCAACCGGCAGGTCGACGTGGACGGCCGCGAACCGGCCGTGGTCGCCCGGGACTGGCTGGTCGCCGGGGGCTTCGTCACCGCGCGCTGAGCTCAGGCCGCGGCCGTGCGCAACGCGAGCCAGCCGCCGCCGGGGTCGGCGAAACCGTGATACATCAGCGGAATGCGTTGGTCCACACCGAAATACCGATAGACGGCCAGCATCGCCCGGCGCACCGAGTACTCCTGGAAGTCGTCGATGCGTCGCGGCCCGATCGATCGCTCGGGCAGCAGCGCCAGCCGGGCCATCTCGGCCGGATCGCCGGTGTCCAGGCCCAGCGGGCCGTCGGCGATGTAGTGGTCGTGGAAGACCGCGCGCACCCCGCGCCGATCCGGGTCGGCGGCCGCGAAGGCGACCGCGTGGACCCGCACGTCCGGCAGGCGCGGCGCCTCGACGGCGGTCACCAATTCCGGGTCGCGCCGCGGCGCCCCGGTGACCGGGGCCTGCTCGAGTAGATGCAGCATGCTCGCGCCCCGAACCCGGGGCTCGGGGACCAGAAACAGGCTCACCACCGGCCCGGCATGCGTCGAGCAGGACAGGCAGATTCTGGTGTGCAGCGGATCGGCCATGCGGCCTCCTCCAGTGACGAGGGCCGGAGCTCCGGCCCTCCCGCGATCAGCGCATACAGGTCCGAAGTATGCCGAACGCCGGGTCACCCGACTCGGACCGATCTCCCCGGCATCCGACCGATACTCCTCGAAGTATAAGAGCCCGATCCGCCGAAATCACGCGTTCAGCAACCGGCCACCGGCCCGCCCGCTGGTCACGAGCTGAGCCTCGATGGTCGCCCGCACCGCGGGCCACTCCTCGTCCAGGATCGAGTAGAACGCCGTGCTGCGAATCTCGCCGTCCAGACCCCGGGAGTGTGCCCGGCGGACGCCGTCGCTGGTGGCGCCCAGGCGCTCGATAGCCATGCGCGAGCGTAGGTTTCGCATATCGGCGCGCATGGCGATCCGTCGGACTCGCCAGACCTCGAAGGCGTGTGCGAGCAGCAGCAGCTTGGACTCGAGGTTGGCCCCCGAGCCGCGAGCCTGCGGGGACAGCCAGGTATTGCCGATCTCGGCGGCGTCGGGCACCGCCAGCAGCGGATCGCCGCTGGGCAGGCCGTGCACGAGGGGCCAGACGACCGGGCCCTGCCAGTAGTCGAAGCGGGTGAATCGCGTCGAGCCCAGCACGCGGTTGTCGGTTGCGGAGACGATGGCGAAGGCCAGCGCGGTACCGGCGGCATGTCCGGCCACCGCATGTGCGACGTACTCGGCGGCCTCGTCCAACCCACGCGGAACCGGGGTGAAGGCAAAGGCGTCGCGATCCCCGGCGCTCGCCTCGGCGAGCCCCGGAACATGGTGCGGCGCAATCGGTTCCAGCCGCACCAGGCGGCCGGTGAGAGTAACGGGTGCAGGCACGTTCCCTCGATCTTTCGGGACGGTCTCGGCCACGTTCGGGCAGGTTAGCGTGCCGGTCCCAAACGCTCCGGATCGACGTACCAGCCCTGGCGCGCCAGCAGCAGCTTCGGACAGTGAGATGAACGATAACGGAACATGCGCCGTCGGCACCTTAGGCGCAATGTAAATTCCCCAGCGTCGCTCGCGTGTCTCCCGGCGCGTCGCATACCCCCGGTCAGCGCCGGATTCCGGTACCCCGACGGCCCCCGGCTCAAACCTGGAAGGTCAATTGCTCGTTAAATGCTGTTACCCCGTCCGGGGCCCGCTTGCATGTCGGGAAACCGGCCGGCCGACCGCCCGGCGCCGGCGACGGGGCGAGGGCCCGTCCAGACCCGCGCCCGGACCGGAAAACGCTGCGGCAGTCGATGTTCGGCGGCGAGTCGGTGCGCCAGCCGGACCAGCGGCCCGGCAAAGGTGCCACCGAGCCGGGTGTAGGGCCAGATGGCGATGAGCAGCAGCAGGATGAGCCCCCGCGCCTGGAACATCGGGGGCGCGTGCAGCATCGTCTCGGCGGTTGGATGCGGGGTGAACAGCGATCGGAACCAGACGAAAAGCGTGTCCTCGATGAGGTTTTCGCCCGCGCCGGGCCCGGCCGCGAAGGTGATGGCGACCCGGGACAGCGCGACGGCCGCGAGCACCGGCAGCGTGCAGCGGTCCAGCCAGCTGACCCTGGAACGCGGTACGGCCGTGATGAGCGGCGGCACGATCAGCAGCAGCGCGCCCAGAATCGCCAGCGGCTGGGCGGCCAGTTCGACGACCGTGACCGCGGTATGGATCCAGGTGTGCGGGCCGGGCCGCGCGGCGAGCATATCGGTCGTCCGGGCCAGCACGGCACCGGCGACGCCGATGCGAAACAGGTTGGGCCCCAAGCGCTCCAGCCGCCCGGCGTCCGGCCCCGGTTCGGGCCGGCCGAACCGGTCGTACCGGTAGCGCCACAGATGTCCCAGCGCGAAGCAGGCAAATGCGCTGTAGGGGAGGATGATCCACAGAGCGGACATCATGGTGGTTCTACTTTCAACTTTGGGTCAGGACATCACAGCAGACCGTGCGACCCGAGACAAGGGACCGAAGCCCCCGACTGGATTCGCGTGATCGTCACCTTCCCGTCACCCGACACTGCCAATATCGCCTGCCCCCAAGTGTTTCCGATCGGAACGGAGTTCGAGCATGCGATTACCCAAGGCACTGCTCACCCTGCTGTTGACGGTGCTGACCCTCGCCGCCGGTTTCCCGGCGATGGCTGGGGCCGATGATGACACCGGCGTGCGCGTACTGTCCTGGAACATTCTGCACGGCGGCCGTGAGCCGTCAGCGGCGAATCTGCCGCAACTGCTGGATCAGGTGGTCGACGTGCGGCCGGACGTCTTCTTCGCGGTGGAGACCTACGGCTCCGGCCAGACCATCACCGACGCGCTGACCAAACGCGCGAACAAGGGCCGCTACAACGGAATTCGCATCACCGGCGGCGCGGCTGGATCGGACAACCTGTGGATCTTCACCCGCTACGAGGTCGTCGCCACCTATCCGAAGCCGCAGGGCGGCACGGTCACCGACTTCAATCTCGGTGGTGTCCGGGTCCGGCTGCCACGCGGCGGTGAGCTGAATCTGTTCGCCGTATGGCTGCCCTACACCAACCCGTGGAACGGGTATCTGATGGACGAGAACGCGGCGGACCGGCGCGACGGTCGAGCGCCCCGGCACTCGGTCGACGCGGTGGTGCAGGCCGACCGCGCCCAGACCCGGGCCATGACCGACATCCTCGACAACCAGCTGCCGAAGATGCTGGGTGGCAACGGCGCACCGGTGCTGCTCGGTGGCGACTTCAATACTGCCCCCGCCGCGGATTGGACTCAGGCCCAGGCGAATTGCCCGAACCACTTCGGCCTGAGCTATCCCCTGCGGACCACCGCCGCCATCACCCGGGCGGGCTTCGTCGACACCTATCGCGCCGCCCAACCGGATGTCTGCGCCGCGCCGGGCAGCACCTGGAGTCCGCTGCCCAGCGAGAAGATGATCACCCCGCAGCGCATCGACTTCATCTTCGCCCGCGGTCAGCTCGACATCCGCTCGGCACGCCTGATCGATCGGCGCATGCCACAGCACGGTCCCGGCGTCTTCTACTCCGATCATGCCGCGCTGGTCACGGAGCTGAATCCGCTGCAGTGGTGGTGACCGGGCACTCGCCCATGAGCTGACCCGATGAGTCGGGTCGGACAGTGGTCGACGGTCGTGCGGGAGTGGTACCGCACGGCCACGGTGATCAGTCGTCCCACAGGCGGATGCTGTGGCTCTCGACCAGCGCCCGGACGCGGGCCACCGCCTCGGGTGCGTTCCGGGCGGGCAGGCGGCGGCCGTCGCGCAGCCGGATGGCCACCTCGCCGTGCGCGGTCTCGGCCGGGCCGAGGATGAATTGATAGGGCACCGAACGAGTTTCGCGCACCCGCGCGCCGAGGCTGGCCGACGCGTCCAGGACCTGGGCGCGCAGTCCCGCGGCCAGGCAGCGCTCGCGGAGGTCCACCGCGGCGAGGTGCTCGGCCGCCGAGACCGGCAGCACCGCCACCTGAAGCGGCGCCAGCCAGGCGGGGAACGCGCCGCCGTGGCGTTCGATCAGGTGGGCGACGGCCCGTTCGACGCTGCCGATGATGCTGCGATGCACCATGACCGGGCGGTGCTTCGCACCGTCCGCGCCGATGTAGCGCAGGTCGAACCGCTCGGGCTGATGGAAGTCCACCTGCACGGTGGACAGGGTCGATTCGCGACCGGCGTGATCACTCACCTGGATATCGATCTTCGGTCCGTAGAACGCGGCCTCGCCCGCTCCCTCCTCGTAGGCCAGCCCGGACCGGTCGAGCACCTCGGTCAGGACCCGGCTCGCGCGCTGCCACATGTCCGGCGCGGCAACGTATTTCCCGCCCGGACCGGGCAGCGACAGGCGATAGCGCGCGGCTTCGATTCCCATGGCCCGGTACGCGGACTCGATCAGCGCCAGCGCCGCGGCGGCCTCGTCGGCGACCTGATCCAGGGTGCAGAAGATGTGCGCGTCGTTGAGGTGAATACAGCGCGCCCGATTCAATCCGCCCAGTGCGCCGGACAATTCGGAGCGGTACATCGCCCCGAGCTCGGCCATCCGCAACGGCAGTTCGCGATAACTGCGCGCGCGGGACCGATACATGACCGCGTGATGCGGGCACAGACTGGGGCGCAGCACCACCTGCTCCCCGCCGACAACCATTGGCGGATACATATCGTCGTCGTAATGCGCCCAGTGCCCGGATATCTCGTACAGCTCACGCTTGCCGAGCACCGGTGAGTACACATGCCGATAACCGGCCCGCCGCTCCACGGTCCGGATGTACTCCTCGAGACTCTGACGCACGATCGCGCCGTCGGGCAGCCAGTACGGCAACCCGGCCCCGATCAGCGGGTCGGTATCGAACAGATTCAGCTCCCGGCCGAGCTTGCGATGGTCGAACACGGTGGTCTCCTCCCAGGAGGCGGATAACCACGCGACGAGGCCCCGGGCATCCGCCCGGGGCCTCGATCGAACAGGATTCAGCGCGCCGGGACGTCTTCCGGCGTCGTGGTGTATCCAGCGCACTGCACGGCGAGGACGGTACACCCGCCGCGCATTGTGGGACAACGAGTTTTCGATGGCGCTCCCAGCGGCGTGCCGGCGACGGCCGGGTTCTGGGAACGCGGCCGCCGCCGCCACACCGAGGAGGGCGACCGGCTCTCCCCTCCGGCGAGTCGGTCACCCACGTCGGAACGGCCCGAAGCGGCGGGCCGGGTGCTTTGTGACCGGTACGAAAGGCTCCCCACGATCACAACACCCACGGGGCGGCCGGGCAACGCACTGCGGTACCCCTGTTCGGTGGTACCGGCGCACCTGGTACCACCAATGCAACACATGCAGGAATCCGAGGAGAGTTCGAGTGCCGGGCAATGCCGCGCTGCCACTGCCGACGCTGGCCGAATTTGTGAAGGTCCGCCGAGAACAACGGGAGTGGACGCAGAAGGAGCTGGCGGAGCGGACGCATACCAGCCTGGGCTATGTCCGGCAGATCGAGCACGGCGGTAAGACGAATCCCGGTGCGCAGGTGCTCGACTCGTTCGCCAAGGCGTTCCAGCTCTCCCCGGCCGAGCACCGCCATATGCTCGTGCTGGCCGGTCGCCCGGGGCCCACCGCCGATGCGCCCATTTCCGATGGCGAACTGCCCGACATGTTGGAGGCGCTGGCGCCGCATGCGGCCGCCCGCGTGCAGGACTGGCGGATCACCACCGCCAACACCCCGTTCCGCCGACTGTGGCCGGGCCTGCTCGAGGCACCCAACATGCTGCAGTGGTGGTTCGGTGACCCGCGCGCCAAACTCGTGCACCGCGTCTGGCGGCGCGAGGCCACGATCATGGCGGGGTTGTTCCGCGACTACGCGGCGCGGCCGGGCTGTCGCGAACCCGCCGCCGAAGTCCTGGCGACGGTGCAGCACATTCCGGAATTCCGGCAGCTGTGGCAGGCGGGTGTGGTGCACTCCGCGCGGCCGACCCCGTACCGGCGGTTGTGGCAGCCGCACGCCGGGCGCGAGATCGTGCTGCGAGAGGTGTTGTTGCAGTGGCCGACTCGAGACGGGCGGCCCGGCATCCTCATGCTCGACATCATCGAGCCGGAGGGCCGCTGAGCGGTCGCGCCGCCGGGCTCAGCGGATGTGCTCGATGAATTCGCGGATCAGCGGGTTGCACAGCTCGGGATGGGTCCAGGTGCAGATGTGGGCCGCGCCGTCGCCACGGATGGTCTCCGTCCGCGTCGGACCGCCCAGCTGTCCGGCCAACTCGATCATCTCCGCATTGCTGACCGCCTGGTCGCTGCCGCCGCGCATGATCAGCGCGGGACAGGTGATGTCGCGCACCAACACACTGATGTCGTCGCGGTCGATGAGGCTGTGCGCCGCCAGCCGCCACGCGCGGCGATCGGCGACGGACCACTTCTCGACCCACGGCAGCTGATGGCGTTCCCGGTCGCCGCCGATCGTCACCGCCGCCATGGTCGGGGTGATCTCCGCCAGCGGCACGTCGCCGTCGATGAGGTGTTTGACGGTGATGTTGTCGTAGGTCTCCCGCTCCTGCGCACTGGGCCCCGCGGCGACGGTGCCGATCAGCACCAGCCCCCGCACGCGACGGGGATGCTGCAGCGCCATCCGCATCGCCGTGAATCCCCCCTGCGACAGACCGACCACCACCACCGGTTCGTCGATGCCGGCATGGTCGGCGACCGCCCAGGTATCCCACGCGGTATCCCAGTAGGTGAACGGTACGCCGTTGTCGGGGGTGCCGCCGTGCCCGCGGGAATCGACCGCGAGAACGCGCATGCCGGGGGCGAAATCATCGATCTGCGGCTGCCACACGTCGACATCCATGGCGAACGAGTGGAGCAGGATCATCGCCGGGCCGTCACCGCCGCTGTCGACGTAGTGGACCTTCGTGCCGTCATTGGAGATGGCGTAAGGCATCGAATCCCCTCCCGGAACACAATTTCGGCGATCCGCCCCGGTCGAGGCGCGCCGGTAGGCAGCGTAGCCCCGCGAATCAGCCCGCCGTCCAGGGCCGCGGCTTCTCCGGATTGCGGATCCCCAGATGCTGGTGATCCGGCCCCCGACGATATCGAAGGGGGCTCGATTCGAGCGCGCCCCGAGCCTGGCCGCATGCCCGGGGCGCCGCTGCCGGGCGCTACCGCTGACCGCGCCGAGACCAGCCGCCCTTGGGGGTGATCGTGCGCGGAGGCACGGGGCGAGTCACGAAGCGCTGCTGGTTGTTCTGAATCGGGTAGGTCCCGCGCTGCTTTCGCATCTTTACCGCCTATCTTGTAGTACTCTGTTCGAAGTGATTTGAACCGTAGTACTACAGATGGAGTGGTGTCAAGTGGTGCGCACGAATCCGGAACGCAGACAGGCTCTGCTGGACGCATCTATCGAGGTCCTGGCCCGGGACGGGGCTCGCGGACTGACCTTCCGCGCGGTGGACAAGGAGGCCGGGGTGCCCGCCGGGACCGCCTCCAACTACTTCCCCAACCGCGACGAACTGCTCGTCCAGGTCGGCCACCGCTACTACGAGCGGCTGGTCCCCGGCGAGGACACGATGGCGAAACTGCATGGCCCGCGCTCCCGGGAAACCATCACCGAACTCATGACCGAGGTGGTGGAGCGGGTCTCCCAGTTCCGCACCGGCTATCTCGCCGTTCTCGAACTCCGGCTGGAGGCTACCCGCCGCCCCGAATTGCAGGCCCTGCTCACCGAGCGCGTGCGTGCCGACCTGGAATTCAACATTCGCAACCACCTCGACCATGGAATGCCCGGCGACGAGGACACCGTGGTTCTGCTGTATCTCGCGCTGAACTGGCTCATCCTCGACCGCCTCACCCTCCCGGGCATTTTCGACCAGCAGCGCGCCACCGAACTGGTCCACACGATCGTCGAGCGCGCCATCCCGGCCCCCACCGAGGCGGCCGGATAGCGACCGTCGATCACCGGCCGCGCCAGCCACCCGGATCGACGCCGCCGGGAATGGGTCCGGCCGGTGCGTACGGCTCGCGCGTGAAGATGTAGCTGACCAGTTCGAGATGATCGACCGCGCCGTCCGAACCGCGGACCGCCCGCAGCCGCTCGCCCGCGTAGTACCCGTCGAGGCCGATCCAGGCGTCCACGCCATCGGGGCGGAACCGGGAGGTCCGCCCGCCGTGCGCCAGGGCCTTCAATTCCAGCCAGCCGTCGGCCCGCAGATGCAGCGCGATGGACGCCGAACCCCAGTACCAGGGTCCGGTGAGCGCCAGCAGGCCCGGATCGACCGACCTGGCGGGCAACCATTCCTCGGGCAGCGCGGGCTCGTGCTCGGCCAGGATGTCCAGCATCGCCAGATCCAACTTGCCCCGAATGCCGCCGTAGGTGGTGTTGGACAGGAACAGCACACCGGTGCGGTCGGCCGGGTCGGCCCAGACCGTGGCGATGAAGCCGGGCATCGCCCCGCCGTGCCCGAGCAGCCTGCGGCCGCCGTGCCTGCGCAGTTGCACGCCGAGTCCATGCCCCTCGGTCCAGGTGTCGGCGTCGATGACGGTGTGTGGCTCGCGCATCTCCTCCCAGGTGTCCCGCGACAGCACGTCGCCGGTGTCCCCGCCGAGGAAGACCGCCCATCGAGCCAGATCGTCCAGGGTCGACCAGAGCTGGCCCGCCGCACCCATCGCACCGTGATCGTGCGCGGGTTCGGGCAGTACGACATCCGCCCATGGATGCACCGCCCAGCCGGTGGCGTGCGGGGCGCCGGGCGCCGGGGTGGTGCGATCCATGCCCAGCGGGGCGAGCACCTCGGCGCGCACGGCGTCGAACCAGCTCTGCCCCCGCAGGCGGGAAATGAGCTCGCCCAGCGCGGCGTAGCCGACGTTGCTGTAGTGATGCAGGCGGCCCGCCCGATGCAGCACGGCGGCACCGTCCATACCGGCCACCAGGTCGGGCCAGTCACCGCCCGGGGTGCGCTCCCACCAGTCGCCCGGCGACTCCGCGCGCACGCCCGCGGTGTGCGAGAGCAGTTGGGCTATCGTGCGATCCCCCATCGGCGCACCGGGCACGTGCCGCTCCAGCGGATCGGACAGGTCCAGCCTGCCCTCGTCGCGCAGCCGCAGCACCACGACGCCCACCATGGTCTTGGTGATCGATCCGATCCGGTACTGGGTGTCGGTGGTCGGCCGCCTCGGCCCGGCCCCGCCGTCCACCCGGCCGCGCGCATCCCACCAGGCCACCTCGCCGTCGCGGACCACGGCGGCGATCAGCGAGGGCACCCGATACTCCGCCTGCTCCACCGCGAGCCGACGCGTCAACGCGCGGGTGGTCGTCGGCAACAGCGCGCTCACTGGCATCTCGTACCTCTTTCATCCGGGAGTAGTGGACTGCCTCACCATCTTGTGCGCCGCCGCGCCGCTACGTCCGATCGAGCATGGTGAGGTAGCGATCGAGCTGGGCCGCACCGGCGAGCAGGTTGCGGCTGCGGGTGGTCAGCCGCTGCTGCCACGAGTCGAGGAAGGCGCTCAGTTCCGCAGCCCCGCCCGCCTCGCGCAGCGCGTCGAGGAACCGTGCGACCCGGGGTAGCGGATAGCCGCCCCGGCGCAGTTGTTTCGCGATCTCGGCGTCGCGGACCGCGTCCGGTCCGTATACGCGGTAGTTCGTCACCCGATCGCGTTCGGGGCGCAGGATGTCCTGGGACTCCCAGCTGCGCAGGGTGGCCGGATGCAGACCGAGCCGACGCCCGAGTTCGCCCACGGTCAGCGGCCGACCGCGGACCGGGGTGGGCGCGGTGGACAGATTGCGCAGGGCCGCCGCGACCTCGGTGCGGGTCTCGCGCTCGGCTAGCAGCGCGCCGTGGGCGGCATCGATGAGCCGGTAGGCGGATTCGATGTCGCCGCAGTTGGTCGCGCGCATGATCGCCATCGCCCGTTGATGTCCGTGGCCGCCGCGCAATGCGAGGAAGGCGCGCAGCGCCTGCGCGTGCAGCGGCGTGTAGCGCCGGTATCCGGAGGCGCTGCGCTCGGCGGGCGGCAGGATGCCCGCGTCGTCGTAGTTGCGGATCGCCTGGGCGGACAATCCGTGTTCTCGGGCCAGATCGATGGGACGCAGCGTGCACCTCCGATTGAGGCTTCGACCGACGAATACCTGGTGGATTTCGCGGAAGTTTCACTCGAATCTTCAACGATAGTGTCGAGAGCGACGCGTTCTGGAAGGGGTCTCATGTCCATCGCCGCCGCATTGCGTGAAATCGGCCGCCCACTCGACAATTCGACAAGCCTGGGTCGTGCCGTCGACGAACTGCTCGCCGCGCGGACCGAGCCGCCGGTGTTACTCGCCCTCGGTGAGCCGACGCACGGGATCGAGGCATTCCCGTTGCTACGCAACGAACTTCTCCGCCACCTCGTCGATCGGGGATATCGGTCGATCGTGCTGGAGATCGATATCTTCGCCGCGGCCGTGGTCGACGACTACGTGGCCGGGGCGCCGGGCCGGATCGACACGGTGCTCGCGACCGGGTTCAGCCACGATTTCGGCGCCGTGCCGGGCAACCGCGAACTCGTCGAATGGCTCCGCGCGCACAATGCGGGCCGCCCACCGCAGGATCGAATTCGCTTCTACGGCTTCGATGCCCCGCTGGAGTACGCCGCCGCGCCGAGTCCCCGGCACGCGCTGACCACGGTGCGCGACTACCTGCCCGCGGCGCTTCGGCCCCCATCGACCCGCGCCCTCGAAGCGCTCCTGGGCGAGGACGCGCAGTGGGCGAACCCGGCGGCCATGTACGACCCCGCCGCCTCCATCGGCGCCTCCGACCACGCCCACGCCCTGCGCATCGTCGCCGACGACCTGGCCAGCGCCCTGCACCGTGCGGCGCCCATCCTGCGTCCCGCCGACCCGACCGGCTACGACCATGCCCACGCCCACGCCCGAACCGCCCTGGGCCTGCTCCGCTACCACGCCGCCATGGCCACCCCCACCCCCGACCGCATCGCCGATCTGGCCAGCCTGCGCAGCGAGATGATGGCCGAGAACCTGCTCGCGATCGTAGCCGCGGAACGGCATCGCGGACCGAGCCTGGTCTTCGCCCACAACACCCACCTCCAGCGCGCGAAGTCCGCCCAGCCGCTCGACGCGACCACCGTGAACTGGTGTGGCGCAGGCGCACTCGCCGCCCTCCCCCTCGCCGAGCGCTACCTGTTCCTGGCCACCGACGCCAGCCCCGCCAGCACCCCGGGCACCCTCCAGCACGCCCTGGCCCAGGCCACCACCCGCCGCACCCTGTTCCCCGCGGCGGCCCTACGCGAAGCACTTCCTCCCTCGATCACCGCGGGCAAACCGATTGTGCCCGGTCACATCCCGCTGGAACCAACGGACCTACCCACTGCCGACGCGGTCGTCTTCATCGCCGACACCGACGGAGAACAGCATCGGTATTGGGAGGAATCGCCCGCGGCCGCTTATTGAGCCGATGGTCGATTCGCCGCCCACTGCTGGGCGGTGCCCCGGTGGAGGGCGGCGTAGATGCGGTCGCGCAGCAGGTTCGCCTCATGGTCGGTGAGAGTGCGGTCCAGGCGGCGCAGTGTCACCTCGATCAGGAGGTTCTTCTGGTCGGGGCGCGCCCCGAGGCGGCGCAGGGCCGGTGGCGGCAGTTCCGAACACGGTGTCTCGGCGCGGATTTCGACCGCCTCGACGGAATCGGCAGCCGACCCCAGTGCCTCGCGCACGCGGTCGCCGAGATCCTCGGCGAGGTCGTCGTGTTCGACCGCGATGGACAGGTCACGACGGATGGCGGGCATGGTCGATATGGGCCGGTAGGGCGTCAGATCGGTGAGTTGCGCGGCGACGGCGGGATCGGCCGAACGCAGGATGCGAATATCGGGAATCCCCTTGAGCAACATCACTATTCGGTCGAGCCCGAGGCCGAGCGCCAGACCGGCGTGGGTGCTGTCCAGCCCGGCCCGCCGCAGCACCCCGGGACCCGCCAGGCCGCATTCGGCCACCTCTATCCACTCGCCGTCGCGGGCCACATCCACCTGGCGTCCGAGCTCGGTGTAGGGGTGCACGCGGGGCTCGAGCCGGTATCTCGCCCCGGGCAGCAGCGCGTCGATGATCACGGCGATCATCTCCTCCAGATCCGCGCGGACCATGGGGCGGCGGGTGAGGCGCCATAGATCGAGTTGATGCGGGGTGCCGGTGTGCAGGCGATCGATGCTGTCGCGGCGGTAGACGATTCCGGGACACACCAGCAGCACATCCTCGGCGGGGTCGGCGGCCAGTGCCCGCAGCGCGGCGGGAATCAGTGCGCTGGAATGGCTGCGCAGCATCCGCAGGTCGTCGACGTAGCGGGTGTAGCGGGCATCGCGGGTGATGTCGTCGCCGTGGTAGCCGAGGTTGTCGTAGTTGTCGGCGATGGTGACGATGCGCTCGCCGCGCCACCACCGGGTCTCAGCGCCCCATCGCCGCGCCAACGCGTCGACGATTCGGTCGACGACGAGTTGCAGGGCATGGGTGCCGGCGGCGGGATCGGTGAGATCGCGAATGGCGAGATCGCGGGCGAGCTGCTCCTCGGAAAGACGGGTGGACATGATGAACTCCTGACAGGAGGGCGGTGGACGGGGTAAGGAAACCCCCGAGCCCTCGAAACAGCCGCTCCCGCAGGTCAGCTCGCTGGACGTGGCGAGATCCGGCCCCGGTGGCACCTTCGAAGGGCTCGGGGGCCGGGAAATCGGTGCGTACACACGACTGTGGCCACATCAGGGATGGTAGGCGTGCGAGGGAGTTACGCAAGTCGTTTTCAGAATAGTGGAATTTCACTGTCCGAAGATCTTTCGAACCGGTCCCTAGGTGAAAATACCGGGCGGTCTTTCACTCGATGGCGCAATGCATTGCGGGAAAAGACATTACGAATTCGTCAACAGCGATGCAGGTCTTGCGATCGAGCAAAAAGCGGCTATAGCCTGCCTATTACGTTGAACGATCAACCTGGGATTGATCGTTCTCGTGCACCACCAAGGAGCGTTACCGTGCGAAATTCCTTACGTACAATTACCGTATCCCTGACAGCGGCACTGCTCTGGTTGACACCGGGCGTTTCCCATGCCGACGGGCCCGCTCAGTCGGATCGTTGTGAAGCAATATCTTTTCCGGTGCCACAGGGCACTCTGGCCGCGACCCTGTGCCTGCCGGCTCGGAACGCGACCGGCACCGTCATGGTGCTGATGGCGGGTTCCAACTACAACCACACCTACTGGGATTTCCCGTACCGGCCCGAAACCTACAATTTCCGGCGCGCCATGAACGCGGGCGGTTATGCGACGCTCGTGGTCGATCGGCTCGGCACCGGCGCGAGCACCCGCCCGCCGAGCGCGACGCTGACCGCGACCGGTACCGCGGCGGCCCTGCACGAGATCGTCCAGGCGCTGCGCCGGGGACTCGCGGGCAGGGCGCCGTTCGACACGATCATCATCGGTGGCCACTCGCTCAGCTCCGGCATCGACGTCCTGGAGGCCGCCACCTATCACGACGTCAACGGCGTGCTGCTCACCGGATACTCACACAGCCTGGACTATCTCCAGGTTTCCAGCGTCGTTTCCACCTACTACCCGGCGGACCAGGATCCGAAATTCGCTGGCCGCGGCTACGACCCCGGTTATCTCACCACGCAACCCGGTACCCGCGCCGCCAGTTTCCACGGCCCCACCAACGTCGACCCGCAGGCGGTAGCCACCGACGAGGCGACCAAGGAGGTCTTCTCACTGTCGGAATACCCCGACGGCCTGTCCTCCACCGTCCCACCCGTATCCCACGCCATCGACGTCCCGGTCATGCTCGTCAACGGCAGCATGGACAAGCTGTCCTGCGGCGTCGATTTTTCGATATGCCGAGACGCCGCCGTCCTGCACGCGGCGGAGTCCCCCTATTTCAGCCCGGCAGCCCGCTTACACACCTACGTACTCCCCGGCGCGGGCCACTCGGTCAACCTCGCCCCCAGCACCGAGAGCTACCAAGCCGCCGTCCTGAGTTGGGCGAACTCCACTTTCGAGTAGCCGACTCTCGGAAGACAACCGAGCCCCACCCGGTTCCGGGTGGGGCTCGGTGGAGTCGCAAACTGTCGTACCCCGGCGAGATGATGGTGCTGTCCGAAGGGAGGACCGGTCATGATCGACAATGAGCACGGATCGGATATCCGGACATGGCTCGCCGGACTCGACGAGAACCAGCGGAACCAAGCCGAGGAGCTGATGGCGCTGATCAGCGCCGCGGATGCCCGGATTCAGCAGGCCCTGAAATGGGGCCGGATCACTTTTACCGTCGAAAATCGCTGGCACGACTGGCTGTGCGCGATCGCCGCCGCCAAGAAGGAAGTGCGCCTCGTCTTTCACAAGGGCGTACTCCTCGACGATCCCGAACGCCTGCTGACCGGCTCGGCCCGCTACGTCCGTGAGGTGACCGCGGAACAGGCCATCCGAAACCCCGCCGCGGTCGGATCCCTGGTCCACAGCGCCCTCACCCATCAAACCGACTTGCTCCAGCAGTGATCGACCTCGGCAGTCAGCCGCTCGAAACGCGTCGGTGAGCCAGCGGTTGGCCGCCAGTCGATCTGGTGAACACCCGCGGTCGGTCCACGGCACAATAGACCTGTTTCGGCCGGAAACTCGCTGCCCTCGACCGTGATCCCGTTCGCCGAGCGAAGAGGAAGACCATGGATACGCCGCTCGTTTCCATCGCCTTACCCGTGGCGCTGGCCCTGATCATGTTCGGCCTGGGGCTGACGCTGACCGTAGCGGATTTCACGCGTGTCGTGCGCACGCCGAAGATTCTCGCGATCGCACTCGGGTGCCAGTTGCTGGTCTTGCCAATGGTTGCGTTCGGCCTGGCGCTGTTGTTCGATCTGCCGCCGATCCTCGCGGTCGGCATGATGTTGCTCGCCGCCTCGCCCGGCGGCGTGCAGGCGAATCTGTTGAGTCATCTGTTCCGCGGCGACGTCGCGCTGAATATCTCACTGACCGCAGTGAATTCGGTCATCGCCGCGGTCACGATGCCGGTGGTGACCAACTTCGCTCTCGACTACTTCGAACCCGAAAAAGGTTCGGGTGTAGTGGGTTTGCAGTTCGGCAAAATGATCCGAGTGTTCGCCATCGTGCTGATCCCGGTCGTGGTCGGAATGATGGTGCGGCGACTGCGCCCCCGGTTCGCCGACCGGATGGACCAGCCGGTACGCATCGGTTCGGCGGCGATGATCCTGCTCCTCATCGCGGGCGCCATCATCGCCGAGCGGGCCAACCTGGTCAGCTATATCGTCGACGTCGGCCTGATCACCACCCTGTTCTGCCTACTCAGCCTGACCACCGGCTTCTTCGTTCCCCGCGCGCTCGGCATCTCCGAACCCCGAGCTATCGCCTGTTCGATGGAAATCGGAATACACAATGGCGCTCTCGCCATCACGATCGCCATCAGCGTGCTGCACAGCACCGCCATGGCAGTGCCCTCCGCCGTCTACGGTTTGCTCGCCCTCCCCCTGGCAGCCCTCGTCGCCTGGCTTGTCACCCGCGACTCACGCCCGGCCAGTGCGTCGCCGAACCAAGCCCCCACCGCGAACAGTCCCTATCCCTACTCTCGCCCACCGCTGCGTGAGCCAGGCCAGTAACCCCGACCGGTTCGACCCCGCACTGGTGACGACGCGGAATTGTTGGGCCGACGTATTGTTCGAGCTGTGTTCGACGTTTCCGACGGGCTGGCCGTCACCTATCGACCCGAGGGGCTCATCGGCATGGGTGAGCTACATGTCTCGGCATGCGTGCCACCTTTCGCGGGCGCCGCCGTCGGCTACTTCAGCGACTCGGTCCTCCAGGAGTGGGTCCGCGCGCTACAAACCTATCCCTGGAAGCGGGACGCTCGATTTCGCGTTTCCGCTGCCCTGGGCGACCACGAGACTGTCGACCTGGCTGCCTTCGTTGTGACGGGTCGTGGTCAACTCGCGGTCGCGGTTCATCTCGCGGTGATCGATAGCGATGCTCGTTCCCCGACCGCCGATACCGTGACAGAAACTCGTCTCCTGATCCCGACGAGCTACCAAGCCATCAGCACCTTCGCACACGACCTGGCCACCGCGATCACCAGCGCTGGCGGCACCGCCCATCTGAACATCGACAGGCTTGCATAGCGCCAACGCCCGCACATGCCGTGGCGCGGGCGTTGCTCAGTCGCACAGATACCTTGCCTGGCAAGGCTTCCCACGCACTGAAATGCGACTACGGGACGCGGAATCGGCTCCGTGCCCACGGTCGTGTCGCTGCGGCTGAGGGAGTCCAAACCCGCCTCGATTGCCGCGTTCCCCGCCCACAGCTCGAACCCACTGGTGCGATACGCACTAGTCGCACAGGAAGGAGGGGTTGATTCCGTGGCAGTCCTCCCAAGAACCGGGCGTCGGGCGATCGGGAACCACATAGCTCCAGCGATCGGGTACGTCCGAATTCGGCACGGCCGCAACGATTCCGGCGCCTAGGGCGCCGCCGATCAACGCACCGGCGAACCCGGTGACGAGGACCAGCGGGCCCCCCACGATACCGATGGCCATACCGATGAGAGCGCCGATGAATCCGCCGAGTGCGGCCCCCGCCCAGATGCTGCGTTCTCTGGGCGAGCTCTGCTGCCAGTAGCCGATCGGTTCGGCTGTCAAGTGCGTGCCGGTCGCGTCGACCCGCGGCCGCAGCTCGACGGCGCCCTGCTCGAGTTCGACGGTCAGCGGCATGCTCGCGAAGACCGCACCCGTCCGATCGGCGACATTCACCGCGTTGTCGGTCACCGAGAACATGCCGCCGACCAGGCTGGCGGCCAAACTCTTTCCGTCGGCCGACTTCGAGACCTCGAAGGTGACGCCGTGCTCCACACCGCGCACAGCATCCGGAAGCGCGCTGGCCGGTGTGGGCGCGGACTCGGCATGTGCGACGCTTCCCGCGATCCCCGTGGCCGCGATGGTGCACATGGCCGCCACAGCGATCTTCTTGATTCTCATCGTTTTCCTCTACCTCGACCGCGTCGTCGCGCGGAACCAAAGCCGCTATCTCCCAGGGGAGCAGTATTTTCGATCCCTCCAGGACGAACAAACTCTAAGCTGGTGGCTCGTCACGGCGAACGCCCTCCGCGGGCCCCACTTTCCGCGGCACCAAAAGCTCTGGCACCACCCACATCAGCAGGTACGGCGATACCGAACTGCGGTGCTCGCCGATGCCGAGCTTCTTGTCCGGCGACGGCAACCCCAGTCCGCGAACGTCTACCGTGCCGCCGCCAGCGAACCCGCCCTCCTGCCGAATACCTACCTCGTCCGTGTCCTCGGTGAGATCGAAAGACACTCAGAGTGTTTCGATCCTGGACGGACGGCGACGCGGGCAGCCCTGGGTGACACCGTCACAGATACGCGTTGTGCTCGCCCGCGCGCACGCTCAGCGTGTCGTCGACAAACACCGGGACGTAGCCCACGATCACCAGCACGAGCAGCTGCGCCCAGCCCACCCACACGACGCCGACGGGAGCCGTGGCCAGCACGGCCGGTGCGCCGACGAGCCGCAGCCAGGGCCGCGGCAGGCGCAGGACGAGCCGGAAACAACACTGGCCGAACAGGAACAGCGCGACGCCACCCGACAGGGCCAGCGCGGCAGATACCGGCACCGATCGATGTCCCTGGGCGAGAACGGATCTGATGCCCGCCGCGGTCAGTATGACGCCCACCAGCATGGGGTACAGCGCGTATCCGTAGGCGAACGCGGCGAGTCGCCCGCGCCGTGGCCCCGGCGCCGCCGCGAGCGCGCGCTCGCCACGCTCGTCGTCCATGCCGAAGTACGTCCACCACAGCATCGAGGCGAGGGCCAGCGCGAGCGCGACCATGGCGAGCAGCGGGATCGTCAGGTTCTCTCCCGCCAGGCCCGCACCGATGGCCACCACCGATTCGCCGATCGCGATGAGCAGCACCAGGCCGTGCCGTTCGCAGAAATGCGCTGTGCGGACGACGAAGCCGCCCGTATCGAACACGTAGGGCGTCACGATCTGCACCATCAGGGCCGCGCCCCAGAGCGCATAGCGCGGCCAGCCATGGACGCAGCCGCCGATCAGCACGAGCACGGCGCAGGTGGTGTTGGGCGGCACGAGCCGCAGCGCCGCCGCGGACACCCGCGCTCCGGCATTCGCCCAGAACAGCACCGAGTGCATGACATTGACCACCGCATACCCCAGCGCGAAGGCGAGTCCGAAGCCCTCGAAGGCACCCGGAATCGCGACGGCGATCACGAGAAACCCGAACATCCCCACCAACAGACCGATGCGTCGAGCCGTCGACGTCGGCGCTACCTCGTTGGTCAGCCACACATAGCCGCTGTACATCCACCACGTAAGGGCGAATACCAGCACCACCCGCCCCAGCGCAGGCCATCCGGGATCTTCGGTGAACGCGTGCGTCAGCTGCGTCACCGTGAAGACGAACACGAGATCGAAGAACAGCTCCAGGGTCGAGGCGCGAATCTGCCCGCCCTCGGCGTCCGGGATATCGCTGGTCACGAGCAGAGGGTAGAGCCCGGCATCCGGCGTGTCGTGGATTGTGCCTTGCGTTGCGCCTTTCAGGCCCCCTGCGCCTCGCCGGAGAGTGCTTCCGCCTCGCGGGTGTCAGGTGCCCGGGTGTCGTAATCCGAGCACATTGCGACGTCAACGCGGCTATTGCTGAATATTTGCCAGACCATAATGAGGGTACGCCCCGCTTGCGGTTGCCCTGACATGTGGAGGAGAACTCAATGAACACTGTCGCGAAGTTTTCCACCGGACCGGCCGCCCTGCTCGCCGTGGCGCCGATCGCGCTCGCGGCCACCGCGCGCGCCGACGATGAGCCCGTCTATTTCAGCTTCGGCGACGCCAACTGCGCCATCCTGACCTACGGCACCATCGGATGTGACCGACCCGTGCTCACCACCTACAACACCGGCTACGGCGGTACTCTCCCGTGGCTGCAGTCGCCGCAGATCATCGCCGACCCGAAGACGCGTTCCGGGTTCGACTTCACCGGTGAGCCGTACACGCTGCCGGGCGGCAACCCCTCTTGGGAACAGGTTGTCAAGGACCACGGCTGGACGAGCGGCTGGCCCACGCTGGAGTACGCGGGGGTGTGGTGCGGACAGTTCAGGGACATGCTCAGGTGCGGAGTCCGCGGCCCCGGCGAAGCGCTCCCGGACGACCAGGCTTTCACCTTGTGACCATCTCTCGGTGGCGAGTCCAGCCGCGGCTCACCGGGCAACCGGACGCACGAAACGCCGCGGCTGACCGAATCGGCGAGACCGAACAGAACCTGAGGTCTGTCCGGTCTCGCCGATGTACATCGCCCTGCTGGTAGGGCCGGAGCCGATTCGGTCGTGCCCCGCATTCGGTCAGGCGGCGTCGAGGGCTGCGGTGATCTTGCGGGTCATCTCGGCGAGGGTGGGGTTGGGCTGGGCCTGTGGGTTTTTCGCGGCTTCGGTGGCGAGCAGGACGGTGTTGCGGAAGTTCTCGGCCTCGGCCGGATCCTGTTGCTTCAGCAGGGTCATGGCTGTGGTCAGGGCTGGCAGCACGTGGTCGGCGAGTTCGGCGACGGACTTGCCGACCAGCTTGATGTCCTTGGACTTCGCGGCGGCGAGTACGTGCCCCACCGTGCCGGTCGCCGAGGACAGCGCGATGGTGCCGGCGGTGGCGATCCTGTGGGGTTTGGCCCCGACGGCGGCCAGCAGGGAGACCGCGCCGTAGGCGGCGGTGCGCAGGGTGGCTTTGTCCTGGTCGGTCATGGTGATGGTGGACATGATGGGTGTGCTCCTTCGAATTGTGTTGGGGTGAAGCTGGAGTGCGCGATACCGCAGCGAAAAGCGTTGGTTCGGTGCGTTATCGAGGCGATGAGCTTTGCGGACCGGCGGCCGCGATCTCTGCGACAGCGGCGGCGATGGTGCGGAAGTCCTTGCGGAGGATGGCGCCGTGGTTGCTGGTGACCTTCGCGCTGAGGCGGATGTTCGGATTGCGCGTGCACACCGCGTCGAGGCCGGCGCGGATTCGTTCCTGCTCGTCGCCGCGGCTTCCGAACGACGTCCCGGAGGCGACGACATATCGCGTCGGAACGACGATCCGGTCCAGCACGGGGCCCAGCTCCCGCTCGCGGGAGAGCCTGCCGAGTTCGATATTGCTCTCGGCCATCTGGGCGGCATTCATCCGCGGAGTCAGTCCCGTCGGGCGCAACAGCGGCATGACCACGTTCAGCCGCTTGAACAGCTTGCGGATTCGCTTCTCCATGGCCTCGTCGAGCCAGTCGTAGGGAAACGCGCCGTCGACCAGGACCGCACCCAGGGCGCGGTCCGGATTCCGGGCGGCCCAGTGCGCCGCGACGACCGCTCCGTAGGACCAGCCCACCACCAGCGCCCGGTCGATGCCTCGAGCCGCGAGCACCGCGTCGACGTCGCGGACGGCGGCCTCGAAGGAGTAGTCGGCCGAACGCTTCGATTTGCCGCGAGCCCGCTCGTCGTAGGTGATGTGCCGAAATCGGGGGCCGAGTTCGGAAAGGACACGCCGCCAATAACCCTGAGTGGCGAACTGGCCGTTGCAGTAGACCACGGGAATTCCCGAACCCCCGGTGTCGGTGATGGCCAGCGCCGTATCGTCGACCGGCACCAGGCCGGTCCAGGCCGAAGCGGTCGAGGTGCTCTGAAACTTGTTCGCTGTGCTGCTCATGTCGACAACTCTCACCAGCCCGGCTGATACCGACCTGATACCGCCCTGACACATCCACTGACACGGTGTTCATCCCGGTCACGGCACCGGAGAATCCGAATCCGAGGGTGTGCGAAAACCTGTTGGCAGACCACGGCGACCGCTGCTACTTTTCCGGAAGGCCGTGCCGGAGAACGAGGAGGTGGTACCCGTGAACGCAGTATCGACATGGGTGCTCCCCGCTGGGGTCACGGTCGGGCGATAGGTCGTCCGGGAGCGCCGCTCGAGCGCACTCCCGAAAGACACGACCATGCAATTCATTTCCGAACAGCGCCTCGACGACGGCGTCCTCGAACGCGGATTCACCCTCGGCGAGATCCCCGGCATCCTGTGGACGCCCGAATCCCCCTCCGCACCGGCCCCGCTGATCCTGCTCGGCCACCCCGGCGGGCTGCACATGATGTATCCCCGGCTGGTGGCCCGGGCCCGGTACGCCGCGGCGGAGGGCTTCGCCACGGCCACCATCGAGCTGCCCGGGAGTGGTGAGCGGCCCCGTTCCGCCACCGCCGAACAGGCCCGCGCCGACCTGCGCCGAGCGGTTCACGCCGGAGAACCGGTCGACGACGAGATCGTCGACCGGCTCGTCCTCCCACTGGTCGACAAGGCGGTCCCGGAATGGCGGGCCGCCCTGGACGCCCTCCTTGCACTGCCCGAGATCGGCGGCCCGGTCGGGTACTCGGGAGGGGTGATCGCCATCGGTGTCCGGCTGGCGGTGGTCGAGCCGCGCATCTCGGCCGCCCTCCTGTTCGCCGGGAGTTTCGTGCCCCGCAGCATGTTCGAGGAGGCCCGGCAGGTCACCATTCCGCTGCAGGTCCTGCTGCAGTGGGACGACGAAGGGAACGACCGGCAGCAGGCCCTGAACCTGTTCGACGCCTTCGGCTCCAAGGAGAAGACGCTGCACGCCAATATGGGCGGGCACACCGGCGTCCCGCAGTTCGAGGCGGACGACGGGAACCGGTTCTTCGCCCGGCATCTGAAGTGAGGTCGGGGTCGCGGGTTTACGACGGCTAATGGCGGGCAAACCGCACGCGTGAACTCTCGGCACGCGACGAACGTTGCGGTCTGCCCCGGCCCTGCGCTGGGCATGGCCGACGCGGTCGCGATGGTGCGCTGCTCCTGGGCGCGCAGGTTGGAAGACTTCTTCCGACCAGATGACCACCGTCGCGTCGACGCGTAGGCGCGGCGTGGACTAATTCTGCCTGAAAAGGAGGATGGGTCAGTTGAGAGCGTCGCAGGTTACCTTTCGTAGGCCGCTCGGCCTGCTGGCCGCCGCAGTGGCGATTGCCGGTTCGCTGCATGCGATCTCGTCGGTCGACGCGTCGGCGCAACCGCCGCTGCCCGTGGACGATCCGTTCTACGCACAGCCGGATTCGCTGGCCGGGCGGGCGATGGGTGAGGTGATCGACAGCCGCCCGGTCACCCTTCCGGATTTTCCGAGCTCGGTGGCGTTTTCAGCCTGGCAGCTGAAATACGTCAGTCAAGACACGAAGGGGAAGCCGTGGACGACGATGGCGATCGTCCTGCGCCCGGAACGCCGTGTCGAGCCACCGGTACTGATCTCGGATCAGGCGTGGATCAACTCCCTGAATTCCCGCTGCAACCCGTCCTACCTCATGCGTCTGAATGCCAACCGGCAGGGCACCATACGCCTGGAGGAGCAGAATATCGCGGCCGAACTCGAACGCGGCTGGACGGTCGTGGTGCCGGACTTTCTCGGCCCTGAACCTCAGTTCACGGCGGGTTACGTCGAGGGGCGCAACACACTCGACGGCATTCGTGCCGCCGAGAACTTCGCCCCCGCCGGACTGCTCGGGACCGCGACACCGGTACTGCTGTACGGCTATTCCGGTGGCTCTCGTGGCACCGAGTTCGCCGCCGAACTCGCACCGACCTATGCGCCGGAACTGAATATCCGGGCCGTCGCGGCCGGCGGGCTGCCCACCGATTTGGCCGGGACCGCTCGCCTCGTGAACGGCGGATTCTTCTCCAGCCTCACCATGGTGGCCGCGCTCGGTATCGACCGCGCCTACCCCGAACTGAATATCCGCTCTTTCGTCCGCGACCCGGCGTTGATAGAAGAGATCACCGGCTCGTGCTACGTCGACCTCGGACAGAAATACGCGTTCACACGCCTACAGGACTACACCGTCAATGGCGTCTGGCCGCTGGACACACCGGCCATCGCAGCGGTCGTGGAGAGTCTGCGGGCCGGTCGCTACGGAACTCCGGCCGCGCCGCTGTATCTGGTCAGCGCGGTGATCGACGAGATCGCCACGGTCCCCGACACCGACCGCCTCGTCGCCGACTACTGCGCCCGAGGTGTCGACATCACCTATACCAAATTCCCTGTCGCCGAACATGTCTCGGCCGAATTCGAGTCCTTCTCGGGATCGCTGGACTGGCTCGCACAGCGGCTGTCCGGCGCTGCCACGACCTCCACCTGCGGGGCACCTGGCAACGTCCGGATGGGGTGAGGAGACGGCCTAGACGTTGAACCGGAACTCGACCACGTCCCCATCGCTCATGACGTAATCCTTCCCCTCCATCCGCACCTTCCCCGCGGCCTTCGCCGCGGCCATCGAGCCGGCCTCGACGAGGTCGTCGAAGGCGACGATTTCGGCCTTGATGAAACCGCGTTCGAAGTCGGTGTGGATGACGCCGGCGGCCTTGGGGGCGGTGTCGCCCTGGTGGATGGTCCAGGCGCGGGCCTCCTTGGGGCCCGCGGTGAGGTAGGTCTGCAGGCCCAGGGTGTGGAAGCCGGCTCGGGCCAGGGCGTGTAGGCCGGGTTCGGATTGGCCGATGGATTCGAGGAGTTCGCGGGCCGATTCCTCGTCCAGTTCCAGCAGTTCGGCCTCCACCTTGGCGTCGAGGAAGACCGCGTCGGCGGGGGCCACCGCGGCCCGCAGCTCGGCGAGTTTGGTCTCGTCGGTGAGGACGGACTCGTCGGCGTTGAAGACGTAGAGGAACGGCTTGATGGTCAGCAGCGACAGCTCGCGCAGCAGGTCTGTGTCGAGCTGGTCGCGCACGGAGAACAGGGTCTTGCCGTCGTTGAGGATGTCCTGGGCGGCCTTGGCGGCGTCGTAGGCCGGTTTGCGGTCCTTCTTGACCTTGGCTTCCTTCTCCAACCGCGGGACGGCCTTCTCCAGGGTCTGCAGATCGGCGAGGATCAGCTCGGTCTCGATCACCTCGATATCGGCCAGCGGATCGACGCGGCCGTCGACGTGGACCACGTCGTCATCGGCGAATACGCGCACCACCTGGCAAATCGCGTCGGCCTCACGGATGTTGGCCAGGAACTTGTTGCCCAGCCCGGCGCCCTCCGACGCACCCTTCACAATGCCCGCGATATCGACGAACGACACCGTCGCGGGGACGATCCGCTCGGAGTTGAAGATCTCGGCGAGCTTGGCCAGCCTCGGATCCGGCAGCGGCACCACGCCGACGTTCGGCTCGATGGTCGCGAACGGGTAGTTCGCCGCCAGCACGTCGTTCTTGGTCAGCGCGTTGAACAGCGTCGACTTTCCGACATTGGGTAGGCCGACGATTCCGAGGGTGAGACTCACGAGAGCAAGAGTCTACGCGGCCGCGATCAGGGCCGCGGATTGCGACCCAGGTAGCGCAGCAGCCGCTCGACCGCGGTGGCGTCCGCCTCGGTGTCCAGCGCCGCGGCGAACACGCCGAACTGCCGCAACGGGTCGACCAGCCCGGTCGCCGCGATGAGGAACACCGTGGCGAGTTCCTCGGTCAGCGGCGAGCGCTGTCCGGTCGCGACGGCGATGTCCCAGGCGTGCACGGCCGCGTCCAGACCGCACATCACGGCCGCCACCGGGGTGGGCAGCTCACCGTGCGGCAGCGGGGTCGGCACCGTCGCGGTGTCCTCGCCGACGCTTCCCCACGCCGCGGCCGCCTCGTCGACGGCGGTGGCGATCAGAGTGGCCGCCTGGCCGTCGATGGTGCCCGAGGGCGCGAACGGGTCGTAGTCGGGCCCGCCGCCCACCCCGAGCGCATGCGCGTACAGGCGCTGATCGGCCGCCGCGTGCTGGATCACCTGCGTGACCGTCCACTCCGAACACGGCGTCGGCAACTGCCACTGATCCACACCGATACCGGAGACCACATCGACCAGCGCCCGGTGCGCATCGACGAGGACCCCGCGCCAGACGGAGGCCAGGGCGGCGGCCGGATCGGCGGCGGTCTGCGGGATGGTGCTCATCGGGTCGTGCCTTTCACCGTGTTTCCTTGTCGCACACAGCCTATGCGCACGCACCGACAACTCCTGTCACCGCCGGGACTTACGATCGAGACGACGGTCACGGCGCAGGTGTGATCGCGGGTTCGAAAGGGGGACGGTGATGGCGGACACCTCAGGGTCGCCACCGGAACGAGTTTTGTTGGCGCAGGCGCTTTCCGAGCTGTCCCGGCAGCTGGGCGCCGCGGCCGACCAGGCGAGCGGCGGTGGCGGACCGGTACTGGAACCGCGCGCGGTGGAACTGACCGTCGGCCTGACGATCGGCATCGACCAGGGGCGCCCGCGACTGTGGGTCGCCGGTTCGGGCGGCGCGGCGGCCGACGAAACCGCCAGGCACACAGTGAAGCTCACCCTCTCGCCGGGTCCCGCCCGGCCGGGTGCCGAACTCCCGGAGGCGGCGCGGTCACCGGCCGCGGCCCCGTCCCGGCCGACGCAGCCGTATCCGGATCCCGAACCCGCACAGGACGAATCGACCACCCGGACCGATCACCGAGCCGAGGTCGTCGCGCTCTACGCGCGCCTGCTGGCCGACCGCGAGCGCACCCTCGGCCCGCTGCATCGCGACACGCTGAGTTCGGCGGGCGATCTCGCGCGCGTGTACCGCGAGTCCGGACAGCTCACCGAGGCGATCGACCTGTACGAACGCGTGGTCGCCGACTGCGCGGCCACCTTCGGTCCACACGATCGCGATACGCTCGGCCTGCGCGCCAATCTGGCCCGCACCTACCGCAACGCCGGTCGCATGAGCGAGGCGGTGGAACTGTACGAACGGACCGTCGCCGACAGTGAACAGGCCTTCGGCGCCGAACATCCGGATACCCTCGCCGCCCGCCACAATCTCGCACTCGCCTATCGCGAGGCCGACCGCCTGCCCGAGTCCATCGAGCTGTTCGGCCGCACCCTGGCCGACAGCGAGCGGATCCTCGGCGCGGACCACCCGACCACGCTGGTCACCGCCGAATGCCTGGCCGCGGCCTTCCGCGCGGCGGATCGCACCGACGAGGCCATCGATCTGAACGAGCGCATTCTGGCCGCCCGGGAACGAACCCAGGGCTCGGATCATCCCGACACCATCGACGCACTCGGCAACCTGGCCGACGACCATGTCGCCGCGGGACGCCTGGCCGAGGCCGTTGAGCTCTGCCGCCGCGCGCTGAGCGGCAGCGAACGCGCGCTGGGCGCGGACCATCCGGTCACCATCCGGGCCTGCGACAACCTCGCCTACGTGCTGCCGCGCGTGGACCGCGCCGCCGAGGCCGTCGAACTCTACGAACGGGTTCTCGCCTACCGTGAACGCGCGCTGGGCGCGGACCACCCCAGCACCCAGATCGCCCGCAACAACCTGGCCTTCGTCTATCACGAGACGGGCAGGTACCGCGAGGCGGTCGAGGCCTACGCCCGCACCGCGGCGGACCGCGAACGTCTGCTGGGTCCGGCTCATCCCGACACCCTGCGGGCCCGCGACCAGCTGGCCTACGCCTACGAGGCGGCGCTGCGCACCAACCCGAACGATCTGCCGAATCTGCCGGGCCCGCAGGGCGGTTGACCGCTCACCGCCCGCCCAGCCCCGACTGCGCGATACCGCGCACGAACGCCCGCTGGGCCAGGGCGTACACCACCAGCAGCGGCGCGAGCACCAGCAGTGCGGCGGCCATGAGAATCGGCCACTGGGTGTGATACTGCCCCTGCAGGCGGACCAGGCCCAGGGTGACGGTGGCGATGTCGTTGCGCTGGATCATCACCAGCGGCCAGAGGAAATCGTTCCAGACCGAGATCCAGGTGAGCACCGCCAGCACCATGACCGCGGGGCGGGCGTGCGGGAGCAGGACGCGCCAGAAGACCTGCCAGGTGCCGCAGCCGTCGAGGATGGCGGCCTCCTCGAGTTCCGCTGGCAGCGTGCGGAAGAACTGCCGCATGAGATATGTGCCGAAGGCCGAGCCGAACAGGCCCGGGACGATAATTGCCCAGGGCGTGTCCACCCAGCCGAAGGCCCGCATGAGCAGGAACTGCGGCAGGACCGTCACGGTCAGCGGAACCATCAGGGTCGCCAGATACGCCAGGAACAGCGCCTCGCGGCCCGGAAAACGCAGGCGCGCGAACGCGTATCCGGCCAGCGAGCAGAAGAACACCTGCCCCGCGGTGACACATCCGGCGTAGATCGCGGTGTTGAGCAGCATCCGGCCCAGCGGCAGCAGTTCGAATACCCGGCCGTAGTTGGACCACTGCGGATGTTGCGGGATCGGGGCCGGATCGCTCACCGCCCCACGGCCTTTCAGCGAGGCCGACAGCGCCCAGAGGATCGGCCCGACCGCGCACCAGGCGATGAGCACCAGCACCGCGTAGATCGCCAACCCGCGCAGCGTGCGCCCGAGGATCGCCCGCTCGGTCACCACGGCTCGGTCTCCCGGCGCGACAACCACAGTTGGATCAGCGTCAAGACCAGCAGCAGTGCGAATATCACCCAGGCCAGCGCGGCGGCGTAGCCGACCTCGTAGAAGCGAAAGGCATTTTGGAACAACATGATTCCCAGCACGTAGGTGGCGGTGTCCGGCCCGCCGTTGCCGTCGGTGAGCGCATAGGCCTGATCGAACGCCTGCACGGTGTTGATGATCGTGATGACGAAGACGAACGACAGCGCGCCGCGAATCAGCGGGACGGTGATCGAGCGGAAGCGCCGCCACGCACCCGCCCCGTCGATCCGCGCCGCCTCGTAGAGCGTTACCGGAATCCCCTGCATGGCGGCCAACAGCACGACCGTGGCGAACGGCACGCTCTTCCACACCGTCACCAGGCTCAGCGACAGCAGCGCCCACGCCGGGTCGGTCAGCCACGGCACGGGTTTCACCCCGAACCAGCCCAGCAGCAGATTCACCAGCCCGTCGTCGGTGGTGAGCAGGAACCGCCACACCACCGCCATCGCCACCGTCGAGGCCACCAGCGGCAGGAACGCCAGGGTGCGAAACAGCCCTATCCCCCGCAGTTTCCGGTTCAACGCGACCGCCACGCCGAGGCTGATCGCCACCGTCGGTACCAGCGTCAGCACGGTGAACACCGCCGTATTGCGCAGGGCGATGTAGAACAGCGGATCGCCGAGCAACTGCCGATAGTTTCCGAGGCCGGCGAATCGCATGGGTCGGAACAGATCCCAGTGCTGGAAGCTCAGATAGAGCGAAAAACTGAGCGGGAACAGCATGAACACCGCGACCGCCGCCAGATTCGGCGCGACGAAGCCGACACCCGCCCGCGCCCGCCGCCGCGCCAGGGCCGATCGGCGCCGCCGAGGTTCCGGCACCGCACCGACGGTCGAGCCGCTCCGCCGAGCCTCCGACACCGCGCCCGACAAACCCCGCCGCGATCGCGCCGCCGCGACGACGTCCGACCGCCGTGCGCGCGAACCCGCACCCGCCGACGACCACGCGCCATCTCGGGCGGCTCGCATGCGGCCGCTCACACCCGCTCCCGCAGCAGCACATCGACATCGGCGGCCGCATCCGCCAGGGAATCGGCCGTGGCGGCCCCGCGCAGCACCCGATTGCAGTGCCGGGACAGCAGGGCGTCCACCTTGCCCCAGGCGGGCGTGATGGCCAGCGGGCGGGAGTGATCGGGCCCCTCGGTGAACACCGCGAGATTGCCGATGCGCTCGTGGGCCCGGGCGAAGCCGGGCGAGTGCATGGCCGAACGCAGCACCGGGACGAACAGTCCGGATGCGGCGATGATCGCCTGCCCCTCCGGGCCCGTGGCGAATTTGAGGAATTCCCAAGCCTTTTCGCGGCGCGGGCTGGCGGCGGCGATGGCCAGGCCGGTACACCCGACATCGGTGATCGCCCCCGGACCGCCGTGCGGTCCCACCGGCAGCACCGTCACGTCGAAGTCGAGTCCGTCGCTGTCGGCGAATTCCGAATACAACCAGTGCCCACCCAGCAGCATCCCCGCCCGCCCGCTGGCGAACAGGTCGTAGGCCGAAACCGATTGCCGGTCGGCGATAGTGGGCGCGACCCGATCGCGCAGGGCCAGGTCGGCGTAGAACTGTACGCCCTCGGCGAAGCGCGGATCGCCGATATTGGTGCGGACCGGCGCGATCGGCGGGCTGAACCATTCGGCGCCGTTGTTCATGCCGAAGCAGGCCGCCGAATAGCTCGGCACCCAGCCGTCGACGAAACCCCACTGCCGCACCCGGCCGCTCTGGTCGCGGTGGGTCAGTGCCTGGGCGGCAGCGCGGAATTCGGCATAGCTCCAGGCCTCGTCCCAGCGCCGCGGCGCGCGAATACCGGCCCGCTCGAACGACTTCCGGTTGTAGTAGAGGAACACTCCGGACCACTGTTCGGGCAGCGCGTACTGGCCGCCGCCGTAGCCGAAGGTGCCGTAGAGCGGTGCGTAGCTGTCCGCGCGCAGGGCCGCGGCGTAGCCGGGTTCGCGCCCGAGCAGGGTGCGCAGGTCCAGCAGTACCCCACGTTCGGCCAGGCCCGCGTACAGCAGTTCCCAGGCCATCAACACATCCGGGCATTTGCCGCCCGCGCAGTAGGTCAGCATCTGCTGCAGCGGGTCGGGTCCGGACATGATGGTGCGAATCGCGATGCCCGGGTGGCGTTTGCGGAACTCGTCGATGATGCGCAGCCGGGCCCGCGCCTCCTCCGGACGGGCCTGGAAGAAGAAGGTCAGCGCGTCGTCCTCGGCCCCGCAACCGGCGGACAGCAACGGTGCGGCCACCATCGCTCCGAGCAACGTCCGGCGATGCACGATGACCTCCCTCCGCGACGACTACCAGGACAGCGGCGGGCGCGGCAATAGCGCCGCGTACCGGCACCGCAGCATACGCAGGATGGGAAGAGAAGACCGGCAACACGCGGGCATCGGCGATCCACCCCCGTGCCCGATTCCAGAATTTGAGAAAGTGATGTGCAACATGTGAGATGGGCGTGCGACCATACAGACCGAATGTTCGGACTTGGTCAAGTCGGACCCGCACGCGCGTCGGTTCGGCTACGTTGTGTCCGTTTCCGCAAGACCTAGCTAGATATACGGGAGGGTAGCTCGCATGGCGACCATCGAATACCTCCGAACGGATCCCGACCTACCTCCCGTGGGCGTGGTGGATCGTTCGCGCATCACACCGGCGAAGAAGGCGATCTTCCTCGTCATCGCGGTACTCGGTGCGGTCGCCTGGGCGGTGCTGGCCATCGCCCGCGGCGAGAACGTCAACGCGGTCTGGATCGTCGTCGCGGCGGTGTGCACCTACATCATCGCCTACCAGTTCTATGCCCGGCTGATCGAGTACAAGATCACCAAGCCGCGTGACGACGTCGCCACGCCCGCCGAGGAATTGGAGAACGGCAAGGACTACATGCCGATGGATCGGCGGGTCCTGTTCGGTCACCACTTCGCCGCGATCGCGGGCGCCGGTCCGCTGGTCGGTCCCGTTCTTGCCGCGCAGATGGGCTATCTGCCGGGCACGATCTGGATCGTCATCGGCGTCGTGCTCGCCGGTGCGGTGCAGGACTATCTGGTGCTGTGGGCCTCGTCGAAGCGGCGCGGGCGCAGCCTCGGCCAGATGGCGCGCGAGGAACTCGGCGCGGTCGGCGGCGTCGCGGCGCTGCTGGCCGTGCTGGTGATCATGGTGATCCTGCTGGCGGTGCTGGGCATCGTGGTGGTCAACGCGCTGGCGGCGACCAAGGGCGCGGATGGGCAGCTGCACGGCGGCAGCCCGTGGGGTGTGTTCTCGATTTCGATGACCATTCCGATCGCGGTGCTGATGGGTCTGTACCTGCGCTACATGCGGCCGGGTAAGGTCGGCGAGGTCTCGCTGATCGGCTTCGCGCTGCTGATGCTGGCCATCGTCTCCGGTCGCTGGGTCTCCGAATCCGGTTGGGGCCATGAGATGTTCACCCTGTCGGGCACCACCATCGCCTGGCTGCTGATCGGCTACGGCTTCGTCGCCTCGGTGCTGCCGGTGTGGCTGCTGCTCGCGCCGCGTGACTATCTGTCGACCTTCATGAAGATCGGCACCATCGTGCTGCTGGCTCTCGGCGTGGTGGTCACCATGCCCGTGCTGCAGGCCCCGGCGATCTCGCAATTCGCGCACAACAGCAGCGGCCCGTCGTTCGCGGGCAGCCTGTTCCCGTTCCTGTTCATCACCATCGCCTGCGGCGCGCTGTCGGGCTTCCACTCACTGGTCTCCTCGGGCACCACGCCGAAGCTGCTGCAGAAGCAGGCCCAGGCGCGCATGATCGGCTACGGCGGCATGCTGATGGAATCGTTCGTGGCGGTCATGGCGATCATCGCGGCCAGCATTCTCGATCAGCACCTGTACTTCGCGATGAACGCGGGCGCGGGCCTGACCGGCGGCACGGCCGAGGGCGCAGCCAACTACACCAACGGGCTCGGGCTGGGCGGCCCGCCGATCACCGGGGCCGAATTGGACCAGGCCGCCAAGGAGGTCGGCGAAACCAGCATCGTCTCGCGCACCGGCGGCGCGCCCACGCTGGCGGTCGGCATGGCCGAGGTGATGGCCCAGTTCATCGGCGGTACCGCGCTCAAATCGTTCTGGTACCACTTCGCGATCATGTTCGAGGCGCTGTTCATCCTCACCACGATCGACGCGGGTACCCGGGTCGCGCGGTTCATGCTGTCGGACACCCTGGGCAACCTGGGCGGACCGGCCCGCAAGTTCAAGGATCCATCGTGGCTGCCGGGTGCCTGGCTGTGCTCGTTCCTCGTGGTCGCGGCGTGGGGTTCGGTGCTGCTCATGGGTGTGACCGATCCGCTGGGCGGCATCTACACGCTCTATCCGCTGTTCGGCATCGCCAATCAGCTGCTGGCCGCGGTGGCGCTGACCGTGGTGCTGGTGATCGTGGTGAAGAAGGGTCTGATCAAGTGGGCGTGGATTCCGGCGCTACCGCTGATCTGGGATCTGACGGTCACCATGACCGCGTCCTGGCAGAAGATCTTCTCCGCCGATCCCAAGCTCGGCTACTGGAAGCAGCACAGCATCTACAGCGACGCGCAGGACGCCGGGAAGGTGCTGGCTCCGGCGAAGACCATGGCGGATATGGACAAGGTCGTGCGCAACACCTTCATTCAGGGCACCCTGTCCATCGTGTTCGCGGTGCTGGTGCTGATCGTCGCGCTGGTCGGCCTGATCGTGTGCATCCAGGCCTTCCGCAAGGGCGGCGGCCCCACCACCGAATCCCCGGAGGTGCCGTCGAAGATCTTCGGCCCCAAGGGCTTCCTGGCCTCCAAGGCCGAGAAGGAGGTGCAGCGAGAATGGGACGAGCTGGCCAAATCCGGGAAGGTGCGGATTCCGGGGGCCGCGCACGCGGTGGCCTCGGATTGACGAGGAGCGGTGCCGGCCCCGGGGGTTCGTCCACTGGGGGCGGCACCGGGTCGGCTGTCGCGGCGCGGGCGGGCGGGCGGGCCGGGGCGCGGCTCGCGCACGCGCTGTTGCGGGGCGCGCGTGGCGTGGTCTGGTACGTGAATTCGATTCTGGGGGGCCAGGATTACGCGCGGTATGTGGAGCATCTTCGGCGCAACCATCCGGGGTGTCCGGTGCCCAGTGAGCGGGAGTACTGGCGGGAGCGGCATGCGGCGGCCGATCGGAGTCCCGTCAATCGGTGCTGCTGAGTTGGCTGTCCGTCCGGCCGGGCGGGGGCCGCTGCCGCCGACGCCCGATGGCGGGCACACTCGTAGCTATCGATTCATAGCTAATAGACATCGCCATGAAACGTTCCCCGTCGGGGGTAGCTGTCTGTTTTCCGCTAGCGCGGATCGGCTCGGGCTGACATGGTGGACTGCGTGAGTGCGAACGGTCTGGACTTCGAGCGTTGTTACCGCGCCGTGGCGACCCGGGATGCCCGTTTCGACGGGCACTTCTTCACCGCGGTGCGCACCACCGGAATCTATTGCCGCCCATCGTGTCCGGCTATCACTCCGAAGCGCTCCAACGTCACGTTCCTGCCGACCGCGGCGGCCGCGCAGCAAAGCGGGTTCCGCGCCTGCCGCCGCTGCCTACCCGACGCCGCGCCCGGATCGCCGCTGTGGAACACGCGCGCGGATCTGGCGTCGCGGGCCATGCGGCTGATCGCCGACGGTGTGATCGAGCGCGGCGGAGTGCCCGCGCTGGCCGAGGCGCTGGGCTACTCGCAGCGGCAGCTCACCCGCGTGCTCACCGCCGAACTCGGCGCCGGGCCGCTCGCGCTGGCCCGGGCCCATCGCGCGCACACCGCCCGGCTGCTGATCCAGACCACGCGAATGCCGATGTCCGACATCGCCTTCGCGGCCGGATTCGCGAGCATTCGACAGTTCAACGACACCGTGCGCGAGGTGTTCGCGGTCAGCCCGACCGTGCTGCGCGAGGAGTCGCGGCGGCTGCGCGGAGACACGCTGCCCGCCACCAACGGCATGCTCACCCTGCGGCTGCCCTATCGCGAACCGCTGGACAAGCCGTGGCTGGAGTGGTTCCTGTCCGCGCACGCGGTGCCGGGCATCGAGCAGTGGGAGGACGGCACCTACACCCGCAGTCTGCGCACCCCGCACGGGCATGCGACGGTGCGGTTGAGTGTGCAGACCGGGCATGTGCGGGCCGGGCTGGCGCTGCACGATATGCGCGATCTGGCGCCGACCGTGGCGCGGCTGCGGCACCTGCTGGACCTGGACGCCGATCCGGTCGGCATCGACGAGGCGCTGGCGAGTGGGTTCCGGGGCAGCGGGCTCCCGCTCAGTCCCGGCATCCGGGTGCCCGGCTGCCTGGACGCGTCGGAACTGTTGCTGCGCACCATGATCGGGCAGCAGATCTCGATCTCGGCGGCGGCCACGCATACCGCCCGACTGGTCGAGGCGCTCGGGGAGACGGTGAGCGGGCCGGTGCCACGGTTGTTCCCCGCGGCCGAGGTGATCGCCGAACGCGGGGCCGAGGTGCTGACCGGGCCGACCCGGCGGACCACCTCGATCCTGTCCGCCGCGCGGGCGCTGGCCTCGGGTGAGCTGACACTGCACGCCGGTCGCACCGCCGCCGACGTGCGGCGCGACCTGCTGGCGCTGGACGGCGTCGGGCCGTGGACCGCCGACTATGTCACCATGCGGCTGCTGGCCGATCCCGACATCCTGCTGCATACCGATCTGGTGGTGCGGCGCGGGGCGACGCTGTTCGGGATCGATCTCGGCGAGACCGCGCGCTGGGCGCCGTGGCGGTCGTATCTGTCCATGCATATGTGGAAACGCGCACTGGCCGAGCGCACCAACGGCGCGGCGAACGGGTCCGCCATTCGAACCTCAGTGAAAGTGGGTGTGCAGCAATGAGTCTCGCCGAATACGCGACGACGACCACGCCGATCGGTCCGTTCACGACCGTCGTCGACGCCGAGGGCGCGGTGCTGGCCTCGGGCTGGACCGCCGACGCCGAGGGCCTGCGGCTGCTCATCCACCCCATCCTGCGCCCGACCGCGCTGCGGCAACGTGATTCGCTGGGTTCGGTCACCCGCGCGATCGAGACCTACCATGCCGGGGACGTTCTCGCGATCGACGACATCACCGTCCGGCAGCTGTCGGGCCCGTTCCTGGTGCACGCCTGGGAGGTGTTGCGCAAGATTCCCGCCGGAAGCCCGGTCACCTACACCACCTACGCCGAACGCTCCGGACGCCCCGAGGCCGTCCGTGCCGCCGCCAACGCCTGCGCCCGCAACGCCGCCGCGTTGTTCGTACCGTGCCACCGAGTGTTTCGCACGGATGGGTCGCTGGGCGGGTTCCGCTGGGGGCTGCCGGTCAAGCGGTGGCTGCTGGATCATGAGGGCAGCTACGCACCCTGACGGGTTGCACCGTGGCGACGGCCTGCCGGTCGGCAGACAAACAAACTCCCGCACCCTTTTCCGCGCTTAGCACCACTTACGGGCGTCTGGAAAGGGTGCGGGGCACGAGAAAGGGTGCGAAGGGTAGCCCCTGCCGACCGATAGGGTGCCCTCCTCGATCCCCGCGAGACGCACCCTGCTCGATCCCTTGCCCGGACGGAGTCCGGGCAAGGGTCAGGCGACGATCGTGCGTAGGTGGGAGCCCGTGGGGTCGCGGATGACGTGTAGGCGGCTGGGGATGCGTTGGCGCATTTCGTCGACGTGGGAGACGACGCCTACCACTCTTCCGCCGGAGCGGAGTTCGTCGAGGACGCCCATGACGGCGTCGAGGGTGTCGGCGTCGAGGCTGCCGAAGCCCTCGTCGATGAACAGAGTGTCCAGGGCCAGGCCGCCGGATTCGGCGGCCACCACGTCGGCCAGACCCAGGGCCAGCGCCAGGGAGGCCATGAAGGTTTCGCCGCCGGAGAGGGTTTTGGCGGGGCGGACGGCGCCGGTGTAGTCGTCGCGGATGTCCAGGCCCAGACCGCCGCGGCGGCCGCGCGGTCCGGCGGCGTCGGTGTGCACGAATTCGTAACGGCCACCGGACATTCGGCGCAGCCGCACCGAACCGGCCACCGCGACCTCCTCGAGGCGCGCGGCCAGCACATAGGACCGCAGCGACATCTTGCGATTGTTGGCTCCGCGACCGGCGACCACATCGGCGAGTTCGGCCAGTTCCTCGTGGGCGCGCTGCATGGGGGCGATGCGATCCACCGCGGCCCAGAGCTGACCGCCGAGCTCCTCGAGCTGGGCCACCCGCCGGGTCGCCTCGGCATGCGCGGCGACCGCCGCGTCCAGGCCGATACGGGCCTGGGCCACCAGGGATTCCACGGCCTCGAGATCACCGGGTTCGGTCGCGGCCGCGGCCTGGATCTCCGGCTCGGCCAGCACCGCCTCGGCGTGGGCGCGCATGCGGTCGGCGGCGACCAGTTCGGCCTCGATCTCGGCCTGCTGCTGCGCTGTGCGGGTGGCGGCGTCGACCACCTTCGCGTAGGCGGCCAGGGCCGCGTAGTTCGGCTCCGAGCCATCCTCCGCCACAACGGCTTCCGCCTCGGTGACGAGACCCGCCGTGCGGGCGGACTGTTCGACGCGCCGCGCCGCCGCGGTCAGATGCTCTCGGGCCGAGGCCGTTTCGGCACGGGCGGTGCGCAGGGCGGTGGCCTCGCCGATGAGGGTCTCCAGGCGGCCGCGGCGACGCTCGACCGTGCCGTCGGCACCGGCGGCGACCCGCAGGCGCTCGGTGACCTCGGCCAGTCGGCGATCCGCGGCCAGGATGCGCTCGGCCACGGCGCTGCGGCGGGTCTCCAGATCGCGCAGTTCGTCCTGCAGGCCGGTGTCCTCGGTGCGCAGGCGCGCCAATTCGACGGTCAGATCGTCGTGCCGGGCCGCCGTGGTGCTCGCGGATTGGTAGCGCGCGGTGGTGGCGTCGAGGGCCGCGGCCAACTCCGCACGGTCGCCGTCGCCGCCGCGTTCGACGAGCACCTCGAGCCGGCGCTGCAGCTCGGTGACCTGGGCGAGTGCGCGCTCGCGGGCGGCCTCGGCGCGGCGCTCGGCCACGACGGCCCGCTCCTCGTCCTCCTTCGAGGCGGCCGCGTCGACGGCCCGGGCCGGGGCCGGATGGTCGATCGAGCCGCAGACACCGCACGGTTCGCCCGCGGTCAACGCGCCCGCCAATTCGGCTGCCATTCCGGCCAATCGACGTTCCCGCACGTCGAGGGTGCGCTCCCGGGCGTCGATGTGCGCGACGCGGGCCGTCTCGTGTGCGGCCTCGGCTCGGCTCAACTCCTGGCGGGTCCGCACCAACTCCACCGCCGCCGCGGCCGCCGCCCGCAGGCGTTCGCATTCGGCCGCCACACCGGGCAGCTCGGCCATGGCGTCGGCGGCCTCGCGCAGGCGAACCTCCGCATTGCGGATGGCATCGGGCAGCTGGGCCCGGCGCGCCGAGACCTGCTCGATGCGGGCGGTCAGCCGTGCTTGCTCTTTGCGCATACCCGCGAGGTCCGACGTCAGTCGTTGCGCCGAGTCGGCGTCCACGCGGACCTCGTCGAGTGCGCCGATCTGGGCGGTCCAGCGCTGGATGGCGTGGTCGAGGCCGGGGGTTTCGGTGTTCGAAAGGAATTGTTGCGCGGTTGTTTTCGGTGTGACGGCTGGCTCGTCGGGCATCGCCGCGATGTCGAACAGGCCCGGCTCGCCGTCGCCTGGTGTCGTTGCGGGGTCGGCGATTTCGAGGGAGAACAGTCCCGGTGCCCCGTCGTGCTCGGCAGGCGGTTCGATATCCAACCCGTCGGCGGTCGGGAGTTCGCCCTCGGCCGCTGCGATGGCTCGCAGATCCTCGGCCGAGTCGGTGTCGGCGAGCTCTTCCGCTGCGAGATCCTGTGCTGCCCAATATGTGCCGGGCAGTTCGGCACCCGCCGGTTCGAGGAGCCGGGCGGCGAGATGTTCGGCGAGGGAGTGGGTTTCGTCGGTGCGGCGGCGCAGGGCCACGGCGGCGGATCGGGCCTCGGCCAGGGCGGTGGCCACCGGTTCGGCGCGGCGGGCGCGGTCGAGTTCGGCCTGGCGGCGGGCGCGGTGGTCGGCGGCGGCGGTGTACTCGGCGAGCTGGGCGCGGGCGGCGCCGAGGCGGCGGTGCAGCTCGTGCAGGCGACGCCGCTGTTCGGCGGCGGCGTGGGCGGCGGCCGAATCCTTTTGGCAGCGTTCGAGTTCCGTCGCGGTCTCGGTGGTGCGGGTGCGGGCGGCGGCGAGCAGTCGCTGCGACCAGTCCACGGCCTCCAGCGGACCGACCGTCTCGGTCGGGCCGACCCCGGCCGCGACGCCGACCTGCGCGATCAGCCGATCGATGCTCTGCCGCTGGGTCTCCAGTTCGGCCGCACTGTCCCGACGGCGCTGCGCCAGCCACTGCTCGGCCGTGCCGAAACGTTCGGTGTCGAAGAGCTTTTCCAGCAGCCGCTCGCGATCCTCGTTGTCCGCGCGCAGGAATCGCGCGAAATCGCCCTGCGGCAACAGCACGACCTGGAAGAACTGATCCGCGCTCATCCCGAGCAGCCGGATCACCTCGTCACCGATATCCGGTATGCGAGAGAGATTCTGACCCCGCCCGTCCAGCCACTCCAATGTCGCCGCGGCCTGCTCGGTGCGATACCCGCTCCCCCGCTTCTTCGGTCGCAGAAACTCCGGCGACCGAATCAACCGCAACCGCCGCCCACCCAGCGTCGCCTCCAGCAACACCCGCGGCGGCGTCTGCGGATCCGCGTGATCGGAATGCAGCCGCTTACTCTCCCCCCGCGCCCCCGGCACCCGACCGTACAGCGCGAAGGCAATGGCATCGAGCACGGTCGTCTTCCCCGCCCCGGTCTGCCCGTGCAGCAGGAACAGCCCGTCCGCCCCCAGCTCGTCGAAGTCGACGACCGCCGTCTCGGCAAAGGGCCCGAAGGCCGTCATCTCCAGCCGATGCAGCCTCACCCGCGGCCTCCGGTGGCTCCCGGCCGACGGGCGTCGATCCCGCGAGAAAATGGGGTTGTGGTCATGCCGTGAGCTCGTCGGCCATGGGGATGGTGTGCTCGGGGTGGGAGGTGGCTGCGGTCAGGGCTCGTTCGAGCCAGTGCAGTTCGGTGGGGGTGGGGGTGCTGCGGACGTCGGTGAGGAAGCTTTGGGCTATTTCGGTGTCGCGGCGGCCGTGGACTCGTTCGCGGTAGTGGAGGGGGGAACTGGCTTCGGGGCGGGACCATTCGACGTGGACGGCGTGGGGGAAGCGGGTGCGGAGGCGGCGGAGGGGGTCTACGGGGCGGGCGTGGTCGGTGAGGGTGGCCGAGACGTAGTGGTCCTCGTATTCGGAATGGGCGGGGTCGGCGAGCAATGTGTCCAGGTCGCCGGTGAGCTGGGCAAGGCCGCGAATCAGGGGGAGGTCGCGGCGGCGGACCCGGGCGAGGCCGGTGGCATCGAAATCCAACAACCACACGGCCTTTCGGTGCGAGCGCTCGGCGAAGGAGTACGGCAGGGGAGAACCGGAATAGCGGATGGAGTCGGTGAGCGTCTGCGGCGAGTGCAGATGGCCGAGGGCCACGTAGTCGACGCCGTCGAAGGCGCTCGCCGGGACCGTCTCGACGCCGCCCACCGAGATGGAACGCTCCGAACCGGTCGCCTCGCCGCCCACCACGAAGGCGTGCGCCAGCACTACCGAGCGGGGCGTGCCGCGGCGCGCGAGATCGGCGCGGACGCGCGCCATCGCGGCGTCGAGGATCTCGGCATGCGAACGTGCCTGGGGCACACCGAGTTCGGCGCGGGTGATCTCCGGCTCCAGGTAGGGGATGCCGTAGCAGGCGATCTCGCCGTGCTCGTCGGACAGCAGCACCGGCCGGTCCGCGTCGGCGACCGTGGTGCGCAGATGCAACCCACCGGCGGCGGCGAAACTGCCCAGCGCGCCGAGCCGCGTCGGGGAGTCGTGATTGCCCGACGTGGCGACGATCACCGCCCCGGCGGCACGAATCGCCTCGAAACCCCTGTTGCACACCGCGATCGCGTCGGCACTGGGAATCGAGCGATCGTACACGTCACCCGGCAGCAACACCGCGTCGACCCGCTCCTCGGCCACGATCTCGGCGATCGATTCCAGCGAACGCTCCTGGTCGGCAAGCAGATCGACGCCGTGGAAGGTGCGCCCGATATGCCAGTCCGAGGTGTGCAGCATCCGCATGCCGCGAAACCGTAGGCCATCGCACCGACAGAGTCGAAACCGCCGGGCCGGACCTGGCGCAAAAGCGCCACAAGCAAGTGCTAGGTAATTGCGGGTTGCGCGGACTTGTCGGTGGGATGGGGCACTATCTGCTCCCATGACCGCACCGATGCTGTTCGCGCTGCTGTTGGTGTTCTGTGCCGGGTTGGGACTGGGGTGGCTGGGGCATGCCGCGCGGGCGGGGCAGCGCGCGGCGAGCGCCGAGGCGCGCTTGGCGGCGCTGCGCGACAACGAGCGACTGCTGCGGCAGTCGTTGAGCGCGGCGAGCGAGGATGCGGCGCGGCGCAATTCGCATGCGATCGGGGCGCTGGTGGATCCGCTGCGGGAGGCGGTGGGGGCGCTGGAGCAGCACGTTCGCCAGGTCGAGCACAACCGGATCAACGCCTATTCCGGTCTGCGCGAACAGGTGGCGGGGATGCAGCGGCTGTCGCATCAGCTGTCGACTCAGACCGGTCAGCTGGTGTCAGCGTTGCGAGCGCCCCAGGTGCGCGGGCGGTGGGGCGAAATCCAGCTGGAGCGGGTCGTGGAGTTGGCGGGGATGTCGCGGCACTGCGATTTCGACACCCAGGTCAGCGGCACCGGGCGCGACGGCGGGGTGCGGCCGGATCTGGTAGTGCGGCTGGCGGGTGGGCGGCAGATCGTGGTCGACGCCAAGGTCCCGTTGACCGCCTATCTGGACGCCAGTGCCGAGGACGATCCGCGGCTGCGCACCGAACATCTGACCCGGCATGCCAAACATCTACGCGCCCACGTGGATCAGCTCGCCGACAAGGCGTACTGGGCGGCATTCGACCCCTCCCCCGAGTTCGTGGTGCTCTTCGTACCCGGAGATCCGTTCCTGGATGCCGCGCTCAGCGCCGATGCCGGGTTGCTGGAATATGCCTTCGGCCGAAACGTGATCTTGGCGACGCCGACCACGCTGATCGCATTGCTGCGCACCGTGGCCTACGGCTGGCGGCAGGAGGCGCTGTCCCGAGATGTGGCAACGATTCAGCAATTGGGCCGGGAGCTGTACACGCGGCTGCGCACGACCGGGACGCATCTGGACCGGCTGGGGGCCGCGCTGGGTAAATCGGTGGAGGCGTTCAATCAGACCGTCGCCACGGTGGAGTCGCGGGTGATGGTGACCGCGCGCCGGCTGCACGAGATGGAGATCGGGGAGCGGGAGGTGCCGGAGATCCGGCGGGTGGACGCCTGGCCACGGGCGGTGAGCGGCACCGACACCAGCGACTGACCTGCCCATCCGCCCGGCCTCGACACACGGTTCGGTCGCTACAGATAGTGTGCTTTACGTGGCAGCTACCCAACGCGACCGATCCGAGGTGCTCGCATCGCACCGATCGATCATCCCGTCGGTGCCCGGCGTCCCGGCCGGCGCGGCGGTGTTGATCGCGGTGGCGTGCACGTTCATCGGATTCTTCATCGATGCCGGAGGCAGCGGCAAGGAGCTGACCCATGTGTTCGCCGCCTGCTACATCCTCGGATGTGTGCTGGCGGCGCTCGTGGTGCGCTATCGCGGCCTGTTCACCGCCATGGTGACGCCGCCGTTATTGCTGTTCGTCGCGGTTCCCCTGGCCTATCAGCAACTGATCGGCCATAGTTCGACCTCGGTCAAGGATGTCCTGCTGAATCTGGCCATCCCGCTGGTGAATCGGTTCCCGCTGATGGCGATCGCGACCCTGCTGGTGCTCGCGATCGGTGGCGTGCGGGTGTACATGCATCGCCAGGACGAGGGGCCGCGCAAAGGCGGCGACCGGTCCCGCACGGGCGACTCGCGAGGGCCGCGGCCGTCCTCGGCCGAGCGCGCCCGCCGTAACCGGCCCGCGGCCTCGACCGAAACCCCGCGCCGCCGCGGCCGATCCGATGCCGCGCCCAAGCCGGACCCGGACGCCTCGGCCCGGACCACCCGCCGCACCACCGGCAAGACCGCCGAGCGCCCGCCCCGGGTCGCCCCCGGCTCCGGCTATTCCCGCGGCTCCGAACGTGCCGCGGCCGATCCGCCGCGGCGCACTCGAGACCGGTACAACGGCGATGTCCCCCCGCACCCGCGCCCCAATGTCCGCTACCGCGAACGCGATTCGGGCCGGATAGAACGCTGAACCACCGACGCACCGCACCGGCACTGCCCGCCGGGCGGCACGCGGCGCCGGATGACCCCTCTTCCCACACCCGGTTCCACGGTGCCGTTCGGCCCACCGACGCCCGGCACCGTACCCACACCGGTTACATCGCAGCACCCCCGAACCCGTTACAGCTACTGCCGTGATCAGCGGTGCCACGGCATTTTCGGGCTGCGCCGCGGCGGCTGCGGATGCTGGACTGGAGCAAACGCATCCGAGGGGGACTCATGGATTCGATCCTGTACTGGAACGCCGTTGCGCTGGAAGCGAATCGGATCAGCCACAGTAATGGGGCCGGAGAGCAGACCGGGCCGCCGCTGAGTGCGCGGGCATTGGCGATCGTGCAGTTGGCGATGTACGACGGGTACATCGGGGCGCTCGGTCCGAGCGCGAGGTATCGCCCGTATCTTCCGGACCTGCCCCCGGCGCCGCCGGGGGCCGACCCGGACGCCGCGGTGGCGGGCGCCGCGCACGCCGCGCTGCGGGCCTTGTTTCCGAGCCAGGCGGAGGCCTTCGACCGGGCTCTGGCCTATCCGGGCCTGAGTGGTCCCGGCGTGGCGGACGGGCTGCGCTTCGGCAGGCTCGTCGCCGAGCGGATTCTCGCGGACCGCGCGGGCGATCCCGGCGTGAGCGACGCCGGATACCGTCCCTCGCCCGCGCGCTTCCGGCACCGGGTCGATCCGTTCAACCCGGGCCAGGGCTTCCACGGCCCGTTCTACGGCGCGCGATCCAAGCTGTTCTCCGCGACGCGGCGGCACCGCAACGAGGATCCGCCGCGCGGCAACCAGGTATATCTGGAGGCGCTGCGGATCGTCCGTGTCACCGGTATCGCACCCGAACTGCTGGCCACCGTGCCGGATTTTCTCGTCGAGAGCCTGCCGCCCGACCGGCGGCGTCGGACCGAGGAGCGGACCCTCATCGGCGTGTTCTGGGCCTACGACGGGGCGAACGGCATCGGGACGCCGCCGCGGCTCTACAACCAGATCGTGCGCGAGATCGCCACGCACCGGAACAATTCGACCGAGGACAACGCCCGGCTGTTCGCGCTGATCAATGTCGCCATGGCCGACGCGGGCATTCTGGCGTGGGAGGAGAAGTACCGGCACGACCTGTGGCGGCCGATCGTCGGTATCCGGGAACACGATCCCTCGACGGGACCGGCCGCCGAGCGGGGCGGCAACGATATCGATACCGATGCCCAGATCGACTGGCTGCCTCTGGGGTCACCGGCGTCCAATTCGGCGAATCGGAACTTCACCCCGAACTTTCCCGCCTACCCGTCCGGACATGCGGCGTTCGGAGCGGCCGCCCTGCACATCACCCGGCGGTTCTACGGCATCGCCGCCGAGGATATGAATCCGGACCGCCTCGCGGACGGGCTCACCTTCGTCTCCGACGAGTTGAACGGGGTCACCAGGGACAACTCCGGCGCGGTGCGCCCTCGGCACGTTCGCGACTTCCCCGACGGGCTCTGGCAGATGATCGTCGAGAACGGGCGCAGCCGGATCTGGCTCGGAGTGCACTGGGAGTTCGACTTCGCGCCGCGGCCGGTGATCGGCGGCCTCCCGCTCGGCCTCGCCATCGCCAACGACATCTTCGACTCCGGGATGCGCAAGTCGACGGTGGGCCCGCGCTGACGCCTGCCGCCCGGCCTCGGTCAGCGGCGGGCGGCGCGCAGTTCGCGGGGAAGGGAGAAGACCAGGGTTTCGTTGGCGGTGGTCACCGGTTGTACGTCGGCGTAGCCGTGGTCGGCGAGGAGGTCCAGGACGCCGCGGACGAGGATCTCGGGGACCGAGGCCCCGGAGGTCACGCCGACCGTCCGGACGCCCTCGAACCAGGCGGGATCGACCTCGCGGGCGAAGTCGACCAGATAGGCGGCCTTGGCGCCCGCACCGAGGGCGACCTCGACCAGCCGCTTGGAGTTGGAGGAGTTGCGCGACCCGACGACGATCACCAGATCGCAGGCGGGGGCCATGGCCTTGACCGCGGTCTGGCGGTTGGAGGTGGCGTAGCAGATGTCGTCACTGGGCGGGTCCTGCAGATTGGGGAAGCGCTCACGCAGGCGCTGGACGGTTTCCATGGTCTCGTCCACCGACAGGGTGGTCTGGGAGAGCCAGATCACCTTGTTCTCGTCGCGGACGGTGACGTTCTCGACCGAGTCGGGGCCGTCCACCAGCTGCACGTGGTCGGGGGCCTCGCCAGCGGTGCCCTCGACCTCCTCGTGACCCTCGTGGCCGATCAGCAGGATGTCGTAGTCGTCGCGGGCGAAGCGCTTGGCCTCCTGGTGCACCTTGGTCACCAGCGGGCAGGTGGCGTCGATGGTGTGCAGATTGCGCGCGGCCGCGGCCTCGTGCACCGCGGGCGAGACCCCGTGCGCGGAGAACACCACGACCGCACCCTCGGGCACCTCGTCGGTATCGTCGACGAACACCACGCCGCGCTCGCGTAGCGTCTCGACCACGTGGCGGTTGTGCACGATCTCCTTGCGCACGTAGATCGGGGCGCCGTGCTTCTCCAGCGTGCGCTCCACGGTCTCCACCGCCCGGTCCACGCCCGCGCAGTAACCACGCGGCTCGGCGAGCAGCACCCGCTTCGTGGCACCGGTCACAGCGGACTCGGGCGACCGCGCGATTCCGACGTTCAAGGGGATAGCCGACGACATGGCTCCAAGCTTACGTGTACCGGCCCGGGCGGCCACCTCGAGTGGCCGCCCGCACACCACCCGGCGCGGCCCATATATCCTCGACAAACGGAACAACCGATTTCGCGAGCAACCTGAGGGGCACCTGACTCGTATGGCCGGAAACGCGCGGGGGCGCAGGGGCCGGGGGCTATATCTTCCTCTTTGCATCGCACCGCGTTTCGGGCAGGCTATGTCCATGTTTCGACCCCCGTTCATCGCCCGGGTTGCCGCCGGTGCCGCCGTTTACGCGATAGAGGAAACTCGTCGGCTACCCACGGTCGCAATGAATTTCCCGATCACCGCCATCAGTCAGCTGCTGCAGACCACCATGCACGCACAGCAGTTCGTGACCAGCCTGGCATTGAAGGGCGACGCCGTATTCGATCGCCTGGCCAACCGTCCCGTCGAACAGCCGGAATGGGCAACTTTCGACGAGGACGAGACCGATGAGCAAACGTTCGGTATCCAGCCGCAACCGAACCGGATGAGCCGTTTCGATCTTTATGGCGAACCCGATCCCGCTCCGGCCGAATCCACCTTCACCGCACCCCAGCCGCCCGCCGCGGAAAGCGATGCCACCCCGCGCCCGCCCGCGCCCGAAAGCAACTTCACCGCACCGCAGCCGACCACCGCGGAAACCGCCGCCGAGCCGGAACAGGCCGCGGACGCCCCGGAGCCCGGTGCGGATCGCGAGGAGACCCCCGCCGCGACAGCGCCTTCCGAACCCGAGGTCGCCGTCCGCTACGACTACGCCACCATGACCCTGGCCCAGCTGCGTGCCCGCCTGCGCGTGCTGACCCTCGACGACCTCGCCGCCCTGCTCGACTACGAGCTCGAGACCCGCAATCGCGCGCCCTTCGTGACCATGCTGACGAATCGGATCGCCACAGTGCAGGCCAAGTGACCGAACCCAGCAATCAGTCGCCGACCGGCCGGGCCGATGCGCCCGGCCGACCCGCGAGTACGCCCGAGAACCCGTGGCCGGTCCGCAGTATCGCCGTCAAGGTCGCACAGTGGATCGATCGGCTCGGCAGCGTTTGGGTCGAGGGCCAGATCACCCAGATCAACCTGCGCCCGGGTGCGCGCACGGCGTTTCTGGTGCTGCGCGATCCGGCCGCCGATATGTCGCTGTCGGTCACGTGCGAGTCGGAGCTGTTGCGCGCGGCGGCCGTGCCGCTGCAGGAGGGCAGCCGGGTGGTGGTGTACGGCAAGCTGTCGTACTTCACCGGGCGCGGCACGATTTCGCTGCGGGTCACCGAGATTCGCCCGGTGGGCATCGGCGAGTTGCTGGCCCGCATCGAGCGGCTGAAGGCGCTGCTGGCCGCCGAGGGCCTGTTCGATCCCCGCCTCAAGCGCCCGATTCCGTTCCTGCCCAAGACCATCGGCCTGATCACCGGGCGGGCGAGTGCGGCCGAACACGATGTGCTGACCGTGGCCCGCAGCCGCTGGCCCGCGGTGCGGTTCGAGGTGCGCAACACCGCCGTGCAGGGCCCGACCGCGGTGCCACAGATGCTGGAGGCGCTGGCCGAGCTCGACCGCAATCCGGAGGTCGAGGTGATCGTGCTGGCCCGCGGCGGCGGCAGCGTGGAGGATCTGCTGCCGTTCTCCGACGAGACGCTGTGCCGCGCGATCGTGGCCGCGACCACCCCGATCGTGAGCGCCATCGGCCACGAGCCGGACAATCCGCTCAGCGATTACGTCGCCGACCTGCGCGCGGCGACCCCGACCGATGCCGCCAAGCGCATCGTCCCCGATGCCGCCGCCGAACTCGCCCTGATCCGCGAGCAGCGCGAGCGCTCGGCCGCGGCGCTGCGGGGCTGGGTGGAGCGCGAGGCCCGCGCGCTGGCGCAGCTGCGTTCCCGGCCGGTGCTGGCGGAGCCGCTGCGACTGCTGGATCAGCGCTACGACGAGGCCGAGCGGCTGCGCACCGCGGCGCGCCGGGCCGTCGGCCACATCCTCACCACCCAGTCGACCACCACCCGGCACCTGCTCGACAAGCTCACCGCGGTCGGCCCGGCCGCCACACTGGCGCGCGGATACGCTGTGGTGCAACGGGTTTCGGGTAAGGAGCGGCATGTGATCCGCACGGTCGCCGACGCCCCGCCCGGCAGCCAGCTGCGCATCCGGGTCGCCGACGGCGCGGTCACCGCCGCCACGCTCGGCAGTCAGCCGATAAGCACTCACTCGCAGAAGGAGTCCGCCGATGAGCGACGATGACCTCGCCGAGATCGCGACCTTCGGTTACGAACGCGCCCGCGACGAGCTGGTCAATGTCGTGAAGATGCTGGAGCAGGGCGGCATGGACCTCGACGATTCGCTGGCGCTGTGGGAGCGTGGCGAGGCGCTGGCCAATCGCTGCGAGGAGCATCTGGCGGGAGCGCGCAAGCGGGTCGAGGACGCGATCTCCCGGCGCGACGCCGGGAGCGATCGATGATCCGCCGGGTCGCGGTCGTCAGTCACCGCTGATCGCGGCCAGCGTGCGGGACAGGCGTTCGTGCACGGTGCGCCACAGGTCCGGGGCGAGATCGTGGTCGGCCAGCATCTCCAGCATGCGGATCAGCTGCAGGTACCGAACCCGTTCGGCGAGGGTGAGATCGGCCGGGTCCATGCCCGCGCCCTGCAGGAAGGCGGGCCAGGCGTCGGTCATCACCTCCGGGCCCGCGAGACTCACCGACCAGCCCCACCAGGCGACGTCGAAGAGCGGATCGGCCAGGCGGACGGAGTCGAGCTCGAGCAGGCCGGTGACCTTCGTGCCCTCGACGAGCACATTGGCGGGGACGAACTCACCGTGCGCCAGGACCGCGGGGCGGCCTTCGAACAGGTCGGGCAGGTCGTCGAGCACGTCCTCGATCGCGGTGATCTGGTTCGCGGTCAGGACCGGGGCGAGGCATTCGGCCCAGGCATCGGCGCGGGCGGCCAGATAGCGCGGGCGCGCCCACGAGTCGTCGAGTTCCAGATCCGGGCAATGCAATCCGGAGAAATCGGCCAGCAACTGACCCATTTCGTGAGCCAGCTCGGGAAATTGCGGACTGGCGGGGGTGACTTCGGCAGCGGCCGGTGTGCCCGGTAACTCCTCGAAGGCGATCCAGGGTGGCTCGGCCGCCGGATCGGCCGAGCGGATCGACTGGATCGGAATCGCCTTGGCGGCGGCCGGTTCTCGCAGGGCGGCCAGAATCCGCATGCGCCGCTCGGCATCCGCCCGTCTGCGATACCGCTGCACGGCGACTCGCGTGCCGTCCAGCAACGTCACGATCTCGGTGCCGTTCGCGATCCCCCACTCGGCGGCCGTCGCGTCACCGACCGGCTGCCCCAATGCCTCCTCGAGCCAACCGAAGTCCGCGCGATCCACCCGCTAACCGTAACCGAATCCCGGCAGAGCGCGGCCGGGATCAACGCATACCCAACGCCGCTTCAGGACCGGTGTAGATAGAGATCGCGCAAAAGGGCGATCTCCGCGCCGTGGTGGATGGCCTCCCGATTGATGTGCAGAATCAGCATCGCGAGCGGGCGGTCGGCGTAATTGCCCTCGGCCGGGCCGCAGGGGCGGGCCAGATCCTCCGGACGCAATCCCCGCACGCCCGCCGACCACAGCGCGTAGCCCTGGTCGAGTTGATCCAGCGCCGCCGCGGCCGTTCCGGCATAGGGATAGGTGTCGTAGGACACGGGTGGGCCGCCGAAATGGGTGGCCGTCCGCATGCCGAAGACCCCGACGATGATATGGGCGAGCCGCCAGGAAATTGTGGTGACCGGCGCGGGATCCGGTGCGGGAAAGGCGAAATCGACGGTGAAGGGTCCGACGCCCGGCTGGTCGTCGGCCGCGCGCGGGCGCACCGACCAGCAGTCGGGGACGGGCTCCCAGAAATATTCGGCATCCGTCAAACCCTCGAATCGGGGCCGCATCTGGTTGTGCCAGTGCCAATCGAGTTGGTCGGCGAGTTGCGTGGGCCAGTCGACGTCCATGGTCTCCCCCTCATGGCTTCGGATAGTGGCCTCAGCTTAAGGGGGACCACCGACAAGTCGGGGCGGCTCAGGGCCGGATCGGCTGCGCCGCGGTGGCCGCGGCGGCGAGGGTGGTGTAGGCGGCCTGATTGCCCGCGCCCTTGACCAGCAGACGGACCGGGCCGAGGTCGGTGATCCAGGCCGGTTCGCTGCCCTGGACGTGATAGACGGTCCAGACCTGATCGGCGACCTTCTGGGTGCCGCTGGGGGTGCGGGTCTTCTCGATGTGGTTGGCCAGGGCCTCGACGGTCGCGTTGGACTGGGTCAGCTGCATGTAGGTGCCCTGCGGGGTGAGGAAGCCGACCGTGCTGACCGCTCCCCCGCCGGTGCCGGTGACCGTGTCGCGACTGCCCGAATTCGGCCGCCAGTCCGCCGGGAGGCTGGGTTCGCGGATCGGGAAGGGCAGCGTGCGGGCGTCGTCGCGCAGGGCGTCGTGCAGGTCGAAGTCCGGGACCTTGCCCGGGGTGGGCCCGTTCGTCGAGACGCTGCACTGTTGGGCGACCGCCGCGAACACCACGCAGATCAACACCAGCGGAATCAGAGACCAGAACAGGTCCTTGTAGTCGTTGAGGATCCGCGGCTTGGAAGACACGCCCCAAGTATCCACAGCCCGACGGCGGGGTTTGCCGGGGACCACCCGGCTGTGATCATCGGCACCCTCTCCATACGGAAATGGAACGGCGGTACCTGAATGGCGAGGGGAAGCATTCTGCGACAATTTACCCAGCAGTAGACGATCTGAGGAGGCACCGTAATGACGGCATCCACGCCCGCACCCAGCCGCCGCGAGGCACCGGACCGCAACCTCGCCATGGAGCTGGTCCGGGTGACCGAGGCGGGGGCGATGGCTGCCGGGCGCTGGGTCGGCCGGGGCGACAAGGAGGGCGGCGACGGCGCGGCCGTCGACGCCATGCGCCAGCTGGTGGCCTCGGTGTCGATGCGCGGCATCGTCGTCATCGGCGAGGGCGAGAAGGACGAGGCGCCGATGCTGTACAACGGCGAACTCGTCGGCGACGGCACCGGCCCCGAGGTCGACTTCGCCGTCGATCCGATCGACGGCACCACCCTGATGTCGAAGGGTTCCCCCGGCGCCATCTCGGTGCTCGCGGTGGCCGAGCGGGGCGCGATGTTCGATCCCTCGGCGGTGTTCTACATGGAGAAGATCGCGGTCGGCCCGGAGGCCGCCGATGTGATCGACCTGTCCGCGCCGATCGCGGAGAACCTGCGCCGGGTCGCCAAGGCCAAGAACTCCTCGGTCTCCGATCTGACCGTCTGTATTCTCGACCGGCCCCGCCACGGCCGGCACATCCAGGAGGTTCGCGATGCGGGCGCCCGCATCCGCCTGATCTCCGACGGCGATGTGGCCGGGGCCATCGCCTGCGCCCGCCCCGAGTCCGGCACCGACGTGCTGATCGGCATCGGCGGCACGCCCGAGGGCATCATCGCCGCGGCCGCCATGCGCTGCCTGGGCGGCGCGCTGCAGGGCAAGCTCGCGCCGAAGGACGACGAGGAACGGCAGAAGGCCATCGACGCGGGTCACGACCTGGACCGCATCCTGGGCACCGAAGATCTGGTCTCCGGCGAGAACGTCTTCTTCAGCGCCACCGGCGTCACCGACGGCGAACTGCTCAAGGGCGTGCGCTACTACGGCGGCGGCGCGTACACCCAGTCGATCGTGATGCGCTCCAAGTCCGGCACCGTCCGGATGATCGACTCCTACCACCGGCTGACCAAGCTGCGCGAGTACTCCTCGGTCGACTTCGTCGGCGACGAGCACGCCGTCCCACCGCTGCCGTAATTTTGGCCTCCGCAATTCGGCCTCCGCTTCGCTCCGGCGGATTCGCGGCCTCGTGACCGCAACCCTTGCGGGTCGGCCCGAGACACCCGGGTCCACCGGGCGCAGTACTTGTTCGTAATGTGCGGGACCGATGACTACTGAAGATGACCTGTGGACCGCGCTGGTGCGAGCCGCGCGGGAAGCCGGGGGCCGGGGTGAACCCGAGGTGCTGTCCGATCGCGAGGACGCCGTGGTGGTTCGCATCGGCGAAATAGTGGTCAAGGCGCATCCCGCCGATACCGACGCGGCGGCACTGCGCGCCCGGCTGGGGCTCGCCGCCGATCCGGGGTCAGGGCGGATCCTGCTGGCGCCCATCGCGATCGGCGACAATCTGTACCGCATCGGCGCGGGGCGGCCGATCACGGCATGGCCGTACGGGCGGCCGGTGGACCCCGACGAGCCGGATGCCGCGCCCTGGGAGCAGGCGGCGGAGCTGCTGGCGCGGCTGCACTCGGTCACGAGCGCACCGCCGGGGGACGACTCCGGGCGGTCGAACGGCGCGGCATCGGGCCTGCGCACCGAGGACAGGCACCCCACGGCCAGTGGTCCAGCCACCGAGCCGCTACCGCACCCGCGCGCCCACATCGAGCTGCCGGTAGCGGGCGGTCCGGCGCGTGTCCGGCGCGCGCTGGCTCGATTGCGGGCGCACGCATCCGAACATCGCTCCGCCGCCGAGGTGGTGCTGCGGGCCTACGCCACCCTGCCCCCGCTCACTCAGGCCCCGAAAACCCTGGTGCACGGCGATTTCCACCTCGGCCAGCTGATCCGCCCGAGCGCACTCGGCGAATGGCGGCTGGTCGACGTCGATGATCTGGGACTGGGCGATCCCGTCTGGGATCTGGCCCGCCCCGCCGCGTTCTTCGCCGCGGGCATCCTGGATCCGGTTGCGTGGCAACGCTTCCTGACGGCCTATCGGAGCGCGGGCGGCCGGGCCGTGCCGCGGGACGGCGACGTGTGGGAGGCGCTGGACGTCCCGGCGCGGGCGCTGGTGATTCAGGCGGCGGCGCTGGCGATCGCGAAAGCCGGTCCGGCACTGGACGAATTCGATCTCGCGTTGATCGACTGCTGCCGCCGGATGACCACGCTCACGTATCGTGGTTGACGCATACGGCAACGGCCGAGTTGCGTCGCGAGAACAGGGGTAACACATCCCATGAAATGTCCGAAATGTCACGGTCATATGCACACTCACAACCGCAGCGGGGTGCAGATCGAACAGTGCTCCAACTGCCGCGGGATCTTCCTGGACTACGGTGAGCTGGAGGCCCTGTCGCAGTTCGAATCCCACTACGCACCGCCCCCGCCGCCGGGCGCCCCGGCTCCGATGTGGGGCAACCCCGGGCACTACGGCCACGGGCACGGCCACCACAAGCGCCGCGGCTTCGGCAAGATGCTGTTCTCGTCCTGACCGCCCGCGGCCGCTATTCCCGCGGCCGCGTGTGCGAAAGCCCTCAGGGCGTAGCTCCCCACTTCGGTCGCGCGCGGGCATAGGGTCGGGAATATGACCGAGGAGCAGCAGTATCGCATCGAGAAAGACACGATGGGAGAGGTCCGCGTTCCGGTGAACGCGCTGTGGCGCGCGCAGACCCAGCGCGCGGTGGAGAACTTCCCGATCAGCGGCCGCGGCCTCGAACGCGCCCAGATCCGCGCGCTGGGCCTGCTCAAGGCCGCATGCGCCGCGGTGAACCGGGACCTGGGCCTGCTGGACGCCACCAAGGCCGAGGCCATCATCGCCGCCGCGACCGAGATCGCCGAGGGCCGCCACGACGATCAGTTCCCGATCGACGTGTTTCAGACCGGCTCGGGCACCAGCTCGAATATGAACGCCAACGAGGTGATCGCGAGCCTGGCCGCCGCCCGCGGGGTGACCGTGCACCCGAACGACGACGTGAACATGTCGCAGTCGTCCAACGACACCTTCCCCACCGCCACCCACGTCGCCGCCACCGAGGCGGTGGTGAAGGATCTCATCCCGGCGCTGGACCATCTGCGACTTCGCCTGCTGGACAAGGCCACCGAGTGGCATACGGTGGTGAAGTCCGGTCGCACCCATCTGATGGACGCGGTGCCGGTCACCCTCGGCCAGGAATTCGGCGGCTACACCCGCCAGGTGTCCTCGGGTATCGAGCGCCTGATCGCGACGCTGCCGCGGCTGGGTGAGCTGGCCATCGGCGGCACCGCGGTCGGGACCGGACTCAACGCGCCCGCCGGATTCGGCGCGAAAGTCGTCGCGGAGCTGCGCAGGTCCACCGGCCTCGATGAATTGTCCGAGGCGCGTGACCATTTCGAGGCGCAGGCCGCCCGTGACGGCCTGGTCGAGGTGTCCGGCGCACTGCGCACGGTCGCCATTTCGCTGACCAAGATCGCCAACGACATTCGCTGGATGGGTTCGGGCCCACTGACCGGCCTGGCCGAAATTCAGCTGCCGGATCTGCAGCCGGGCTCCTCGATCATGCCGGGCAAGGTGAATCCGGTACTGCCGGAGGCGGTTACGCAGGTCGCGGCGCAGGTCATCGGCAACGATGCGGCCATTGCCTGGGGCGGCGGCAACGGCGCGTTCGAATTGAACGTCTACATCCCGATGATGGCCCGCAATGTGCTGGAGTCGATTCGCCTGCTGGCCAATGTTTCCCGATTGTTTGCCGACAAGTGCATCACCGGACTGGTCGCCAATGTGGACCACCTGCGGCAGCTGGCCGAATCCTCGCCCTCGATCGTGACCCCGCTGAATTCGGCGATCGGTTACGAGGAGGCCGCAGCGGTGGCCAAGCAGGCCCTGAAGGAGAAGAAGACCATCCGGCAGACCGTCATCGATCGCGGGCTGATCGGCGACAAGCTGTCGGAGGAGGAGTTGGATCGGCGTCTCGACGTACTTTCCATGGCGAAGGTCGACGACTCGAAGAAGTAACTCCGCACGACGCCGCAGTCGGAGACCGATTTTCCTTTCCCGAAGCGGGATGTGAAACACATCACCTGTAGCTAGCGATTAGCTAAATGTCCGCACAACGCGGATGTTCGAAGAAAGGAAAGAACAATGTTGGGTGCACTCGCAACCGGCTTCGTGGCTCTTCTCGGCGTGGGGCTGAAGGCCCTGGCAGCGGGCCTCGGGATCCTCATTTGAACAACGCGGTCGGTGGGTATGACGGCGCGAGCCGCCATACCCACACCCGTGTCAGCCCGCCGCGGTGATTCCCCGAATTCGGCCGTCGATCAGGCGCGGATAATCCTTCAGATCGATGTCGTTCGCGGCGTCGTCGCCGAACTTCACCATCAGGTCGAACGCCCGCGACCGCAGGAACCAATTGCGCAACCGGACACCCAGCGCCGTCTTCGGGGCGAGAAATGGTCCGGCGGTGGCTTTGCCCGCGGTTTTCGCGTAGCGGCGCATGATCTCGTTGTAGCGCGCATAGGCCACCCGATGGTCGCCATCTGCCAGCGCCAGTTCCCCCGCCAGCACGTAGGCGCCCACCACGGCGAGGCCGGTGCCGAAGCCCGCGAGGGTGTTGCCGTAGGCGGAGTCGCCGACCAGAGCCATCCGGCCACTGGTGTAGCGCCCGTTCATACGGCTCCGGCTGATCGAATCGAGGTAGACGTCCGGCAACTGCTCGAGCTCGGCCAGCATCGCCGGAACGCCACCGCCCATCTGGGCGAACCGCTCCGTGACAATACGGCGCTGCGCCGGAATATCACTACGGTCGTAAGCCAATGCGGGCGCGGCGAAGACGTAGAACTGCGCCGCCTTGGACCCGCCATCGACCGCCAGCCGCCCCGGGGCGTGCCAGCCGCGTTCTGTATTGCGCTCGCGCCGTGCCGGATCCGCGTCCCGACCCGCCGCACCGGCCACGCAGTAGTAGTAACCGAGGTGTTCGACCAGTTCACGCTCCGGCCCGAAGGCCAGCCGTCGTACCGCCGAATGAATGCCGTCGCACCCGACGACCAGATCGAAGGTCCGCGCGGGCGCGTGCCGGAACTCGACCCGCACGCCCGAGGCGGTCTCGTGCAGCGCGGCAATCGAATCGCCGAAGATGTACTCGCAGTCCTCGGCCGTCGGCTCGTACAGAACCTCGCTGAGGTCGCCGCGCAGGATCTCCACGGCACCGCCGAGGAATTCGCCGGTCAACCGGGCACGCTCGCGGCCCTGGTCGTCGACGTAAATCACATCGGTCCGCCCGGTCTCGCGGCGGCGGATCTCGTCCAGGACGCCCATGCGTTCCACGACGGTCAGATGCGTCCGCCCCTTGAAGTCGACGGCCTGGCCACCGGGACGCAGCCCCGGCGCCTTCTCCACCACCGTGACCGCGAAGCCGTACCGATGCAGCCAGTAGGCGAGGGCGGGACCGGCGATGCCCGCGCCGGAGATGAGAACGGTCTGTTCGCGCATTGAGTGCTCCGAATTTCACAACTGCGTCTAGTGGACGCTTTTTAGCGTATGTCGGACGCAGTTTGATGGTCAAGCCTCTTTTCGGCCAGGATGGATACCATGTCGCCAACCGCTCTCGAACTGCTGTGGGGCAGCCCGCAACGCCCCCGGCGCGGTCCCAAACCGTCGCTGTCGCTGGACCGGATCGTGGCCGCCGCCATCGAACTCGCCGATGCCGAGGGCCTGGCGAATCTGTCCATGGCGCGCCTGGCCGAACAGCTGGGCTGCGCGAAGATGGCGCTGTATCGCTACGTGCCGGGCAAGGCCGAGCTGACCGCGCTCATGATCGACGAGGCCTACGGCCCCCCACCGGAACTGACCGCCGCACAGCAGGATTCGACCGAGCAGCCGTGGCGGGCGCGGCTGCGACGGTGGACGGTCGAACTGCACGATCGCATGCGAGGCCACCCCTGGGTGCTGGAGATCGCCATCGGCATTCGCCCGTTCGGCCCCCGCGAGGTCGCCTGGACCGAGGCCGCCCTGGCCGCGCTCGCCGATACGGCACTCAACGGTTCCGAACGGTTGGACGCCGTCGTGCTGCTGACCGGCCACGCGCGCAGCCTCGCCCAGCAGTCCGCGGGCGTTCCCGACGAGAACATCGAGGCCGAGCTGGGCAAGCAATTGCTCCAGACGCTGGCCGGACGGGCCGCCGACTATCCGCATGTGCTGGCGGCATTCACCGAATCGGGACCGCCGGAGAGTCAGAACAACGCGCTGCACTTCGGCATCGACCGCATCCTCGACGGCCTGGCCGCCCTCACCGACCGCCGCTGACCTCAGCGACCGCGATTCGCCGCGGGAACATCGCCCACCAACCCCGGGGCGGGCCTAGAGTCAGCACATGTCCGAGACTCCGGAACTACAGCAGAGCGCGGTCACCACGGTGCGGGAGTTCCTGGCCGCGCTCGAGATGAAGGCGGTGGACGAGGCGGTCGAACTGCTCGACCCGGGCGTCGTCTGGAAGAACACCTCGCTGCCCGATATGCGCGGGGCCGAGCGGGTGGGATCGATCCTGCGCCTGCTGGACCGCGGGCTGGTCGGATTCCGCGTCGACATACAGCACATCGCCGCGGAATCCGAGGGCCATCCGGCCGCCGAGGGTCAAACCGTACTCACCGAGCGCACCGATTATCTGCGCTTCGGACCGATCGAATTCGGCTTCTGGGTATGCGGCACCTTCGAACTCGTCGACGGCCGCATCACGCTCTGGCACGACCACTTCAGCTGGGAGAACCTGCTGCGCGGCCTGGGCGTCGGAATCTTGCGCGGCCTCCGGCCGCGCCGCCCGGCCTAGGCGCCGCGCCGCAGCCGCGCCAGTTCGGCGCGGGCCAGCTCGCCCGCCTCGCCGAAATCGGTGCGGGAGAAGATGTTCCAGCGCTCCAGCAGCGGCGCGAAGACGAGTTCGTCCTCACGCTTCGGGTCGTAGATGCCCGCCGCGGCGAGCACCTCGGTGCTGCCGCGACCGTCGGCGAGAGTGACCTCGGGGACGTGGAAGTCGGCGATGCGGTCGGCGATCGCGCGCACGGTCTGGTCGGGGGCCAGATCCAGGCCCGCGGCAACGAGGTTGGCGAAGAAGACCGTCTGCAGCTCGTCATCGGCGGCCAGCCGCTCGGCGATATCGGTGACGATCGGGTTCTCCCCCAGCGCCGCGGTGTTGCGATGCCGGATCGCGGCGGCCGCCTCCTCGAGGGCGCAGGTGGCGAGCACGTCCATCAGATGCATCGCGGGGCGGCGGAATCCGGCGGTCATATGCGCCATCCGCATGCGCTCGAGTTCCACCGGATCCACCGCACGCGAGACCATGAGGTAGTTGCGGATCATGATCTCGTGCCGGTTCTCCTCGGCCGTCCAGCGGCCGACCCACCGCCACCACGGGCCGGTGCGCAGATACTTGCCGATCTCGCGGTGATACGAGGGCAGATTGTCGGCGATCAGCACGCTCACGGTCAGCGCCAGCTTGGCGACCTCGCCGAGCTCGGCTTGCTCGGGCGCCCAGTCGGTTCCGCCCAGGAAGGCGAAATTGCGCCCATCGTCCCACGGCACATAGTCGTGCGGCTGCCATTCGGCGGCCTCGGCCACATGTCGCCGCAGATTCACTTCCACCTCGTCCGCGAGCTTTTCCAGCAGCTCACGGTCGGACAAGACACTTTGCACGCAGCCAACCTACCGATCGTGGCGAAAAAATGTGGCAGACAACGGCTACGGCCCGGAAACGCCCTCGTCCCGGGCCGCGCGCGACCGACTACTTCAGGGTCACCGAGGTCTGGTTGTTCACCCAGGTGATGCTGCCGCCAGTGAAGTCGCTCTGCTTACCGCCCGGGATGTCCTTCTCGTCCTCGGTGGGGTAGCCCAGCTTGCCGTTCACCCCGCCGTCGGCCTCCCACGCCTTGCGGATCTCGCCCCACACCACATGCGGGCCGGTCTTGTCGCTGTAGCAGATCGCGCCGCCGACGAACTCCTGGCACGAGCCGCCCTCCGGACCACTCACCGCGGATCCGGTGGGCTGGCTGAGCGTACCCGCGGGGCCGCCCATTTCGGTGTACTTGGCCAGGATCTTGCCGGAGACGGTGATGTCGCCGTTCTGGGTCGCGATCTTGGTCTCGGTGGCCGCCTCGGCGGCACTGCTCATCGCCGAACCCGCGCTGGCCATTGCCGAACCCGCGCTGCTCATGGCGGCCGAGGCGCTGTTCATGGCGTCGGATGCCTTGGTCGAGGCGTCCTTGTCGTCGTCCTTGCCGCAGCCGGTGAACAGCAGGGTTCCGGCGGCGAGGGTCATGGTGAGAACAGCCGAACGTCGAGCGAAGTGGTGCATGTCCATCCTCTCGAAGGTGACGTTGCCGGTGGCGCCGCGGCACCACCGGCAACTCAGGCCGCTGTCCGGCTAAGGTCCGGCGAATCGCAGAACTTCGTCCGAAACCGCGCCGAACACCTAACAGGGCGAAATATACCCGTCACCTGTGAGGTGAAACACACCCCATGTATTTGCTGAGCTCAGGAGTTCGGCCCGTATTCCTCCAGCATCTCGGTGACCAGGGCGGCGATCGGCGAGCGCTCGCTGCGGGTCAGGGTGATGTGGGCGAAAAGCGGATGACCCTTCAGCTTTTCGATCACCGCGGCCACGCCGTCGTGCCGACCGACGCGCAGGTTGTCGCGCTGGGCGACGTCATGGGTGAGCACCACCCGCGACCCGCTGCCCAAGCGGCTCAGCACCGTGAGCAGCACATTGCGCTCGAGCGACTGCGCCTCGTCGACGATCACGAACGAATCGTGCAGCGAGCGGCCGCGAATGTGGGTCAGCGGCAGCACCTCGAGCATGCCGCGGCTGAGCACCTCCTCGAGCACCTCGGTGCTGGCGAGCCCCTCGAGGGTGTCGAACACCGCCTGCGCCCACGGTCCCATCTTCTCGGCCTCGGTGCCCGGCAGGTAGCCCAGCTCCTGCCCGCCGACCGCGTACAGCGGCCGGAACACCACGACCTTGCGGTGGGATCGCCGCTCCAGCACGGCCTCCAGACCCGCCATCAGCGCCAGCGCGGATTTGCCGGTGCCCGCCTTACCGCCCAGCGAGACGATGCCCACACTCTCGTCGAGCAGCAGATCCAGTGCGATCCGCTGCTCGGCCGAGCGGCCGTGCAGACCGAAGGCCTCCCGGTCGCCGCGCACCAGCTGCACCCGCTTGTCCGGGGTGACCCGGGCCAGGGCGCTGCCGTTGGCACCGAGCAGCCGAATGCCGGTGTGACAGGGCAGGTCCCGGGCCTCGTCCACGTCGATGACCGATTCGGCGTAGAGCCGGTCGACGCATTCGGCGCTGACGTCGAGTTCGGCCATGCCGGTCCAGCCGGAGGTGATGACGTCCTGCGCGTGGTACTCGTCGGCGTGCAGGCCCACCGCGCTGGCCTTGACTCGCAGCGGAATATCCTTCGACACCAGCACGACCTCGCTGCCCTCGGCCGCCAGATTGAGCGCGCAGGCCAGGATGCGGGAATCGTTGGTGTCGGTGCGGAATCCGACCGGAAGGACATTCGGATCGGTGTGATTGAGCTCCACCTGCAGGGTGCCGCCGTCGGTGCCGATCGGAATTCGCTGATCGAGTCGGCCGTGGGCGACCCGCAGGTCGTCGAGCATGCGCAGGGCCTCCCGCGCGAACCAGCCGAGCTCGTGGTGGTGGCGTTTCGCTTCGAGTTCGCTGATGACCACCAGGGGCAGCACCACATGGTGTTCTCCGAAGCGCGTGACGGCCCAGGGGTCCGACAGCAGGACGGAGGTGTCGATCACGAAGGTCTTGGAGGCAGATCCAGTCTGCGAGGCGCGGGCTCCCTTTCCGGAGCCTCCGCTCTTGGTCGAGCGGGCTTTCGAGGGAGCGATGACGGAGCGTGCATCAGTCACGGTGGGCTCCTTTGTTGTCCGTGCTACACCCGCACGGACGTTCTCGCTGGGCCGGTCCGCCCTGGGGTCAAAAGACCCAGGGGCCGGGTGCCGGCCCCCTCGCACTGAGTTGCTCAGTCACGATCAGGACCTCCCGTACGAGCCACACCGACGCGGCCCGCACTCACGACGTTAGCGCCGATTCGTGATTCCGGCCTCCGGGATAGCGGGCGTGTCGGTGAAGATCCCGTTAACGCCCAGCTCGGCAGGGCTGTCCGCGGAAAACCGTGATGTGACACAGATCTCGCCGCGCACGCACCGATCGCTGCGCAGGTGCTCGACCGCCGGCGGCATCGGTGCCGCCCACGAGGAGCCGATAGAGTCGAGCCCATGGCCGACGTCGAACAACTCGAACAGCTGTCGTCGAAGGAGCTGCACGACCGCGCGGTGGAGTACGCGGTCAAGCACGCCGATGTGAAGTTCCTGTGGGGGCTGCTGGAGCAGATCCCCGCCGCCGAGGCCGCCGCCGGCGACCTGGGCGAGAGCGAGGTCGACATCAAGTACGTGCTGCCGCTGCTGCACGACTACGTGCACGCGGGCGAGGGCAAGGTGGCCGAAGCACTGCGGCCGCTGTACATCGAATATCTGGCCGAGCACACCTAGGCCGTGTCTCGAAGTAGGTGTTGTGTCAGAGCCATTGGTCGATGGCGGCGACCTGGATGACGGCCAAGTAGCGGGTGGCGAGTTTCTCGTAGCGGGTGGCGACAGCACGGTGTTGTTTGAGGC
>NZ_JAMRXH010000006.1 GCF_023740735.1 Nocardia sp. CDC159 | reverse complement strand
GATCGAGTCCTTCGGCGACATGGCCGCCGTCCTCGACGCAGGCACCCCACAGGACCGGGCCGCCCTCTACGAAGCCCTGGACCTGGAGCTCCGCTACGAGCCATTCGAGCAGGCCGCAGCCGTCAGCATCCGTGTGGTTGAAGTAGGTGTCCGGAGGGGGACTTGAACCCCCACGCCCTTAATCGGGCACTAGCACCTCAAGCTAGCGCGTCTGCCATTCCGCCACCCGGACCGGTGGTGCTGGGCAAGCTTAGCCGATGGTGGGCGGGAGGACGAAATCCGTTGGTCGCGGGATGATTCCGGACACATGGCCGGGCTCGCGCGCATCACCGCAAACAGTCGGCGTATCGATCGGAGGGGAAGCTGTCGCCATCGTGAAGTCGTGGTTCGGCAGACACCGAACATGGTGGCCCACCGCTTCGCGACCTCGAGGCAGGCGGTCCATCGGCGCCGGCCACCGCGGTGCGCACGTTGGCTGTCGTGGGCGCTGAAAAGAAATCAGCCTCCAGGCTGGGCCTGGAGGCTGTTACTGTAACTCCGAGTTACATATACTCTGTGTCCGGAGGGGGACTTGAACCCCCACGCCCTTAATCGGGCACTAGCACCTCAAGCTAGCGCGTCTGCCATTCCGCCACCCGGACCGGTGGTGCTCAGCAAGGTTATCGGATACATCCGCGAGGTCCAAATCACGGGGTTACGTGCTGGTCTGCGGGGTTTGCTGAGCGCCGCCAGCACTGCGTCAGTTCTTCAGGGCCTCGAGCAGCGCGGCCCGCTGCCGGGAGCCCAGGCCACCGATGCGACGGTCGGCGGGGATGTCGGCCTCGTCCATGAGCTTCGCCGCCTTGACCGGCCCGATGCCCGGGAGCGCCTTGATGACGGCCGCGACCTTCGTCTTCTTGACCAGGTCCTCCTTGTCGGCGCGCTTGAGCACCTCGGCCATGGAGACCTTGCCCTTGCGGACCTGTTCGATCAGTTCCGACCGGGCCTTGCGGACCGCGGCCGCCTTGGCCAGCGCTGCTGAGCGTTGCTCGGCGGTCATGGTGGGAAGTGCCATGTTTGCAACCTTTCACTCGTTCGCTGGAACCTCAACGGCACCGATTGAACATCACCGGAGCGCGGGTGGTGGTCCGACACACCGCGAGGAAAATCGAGGTCGCGACCGCGAGAACCCGCGCGGCCGCTTGGTATGCGGGCGATTTGCCGGGCTTTCCCGCGGACTGGACACTCGATCTTGGTGCCCGGAACGGTTGCCGACCGGGCGATCGGCCGCGACAGTGGGTGCCGGTGCCACGGTGAGATCGCGCCGCGGTCCGATTCGAAGACGAAGAAGGAGAAGCAGTTGCGCTTCGGCATTTTCATCCCGCAGGGTTGGCGACTCGACCTGGTCGGCATCGACCCCGCGGCGCAGTGGCGGGTGATGCGCGATCTGGCGCAGCGAGCCGATGCGGACGAGGCGTGGGAGTCGGTGTGGGTCTACGACCACTTCCACACCGTGCCGGTGCCGACCGAGGAGGCCACCCACGAGGCGTGGACGCTCATGGCGGCGTTCGCGGCGGTCACCTCGCGGGTGCGGCTGGGGCAGATGTGTAGCGCGATGGCCTACCGCAACCCCGCCTATCTCGCGAAGGTCGCCGCCACCACGGATCTGATCTCCGGCGGCCGGGTCGAGATGGGCATCGGCGCGGGCTGGTACGAGCACGAGTGGCGGGCCTACGGCTACGGATTCCCCTCGGCGGGTGAGCGTCTGGGTCGGCTCGATGAGGGCGTGCAGATCTTCCGGCAGGCGTGGAGCACCGGCGAGGCCACCCTCGACGGCAAGTACTACCGGGTCGACAAGGCCATCGTGCGCCCACTTCCGTTGCAGCGGGGCGGCATTCCGATCTGGGTGGCCGGAGGCGGGGAAAAGAAGACGTTGCGTATCGCCGCGCAGTACGCGCAGTACACCAATTTCAGCGGAGATCCGGAGGAGTTCGCCCGCAAGTCGGACATCCTGCGCGAGCACTGCGCCGCGGTCGGCACCGATTTCGACGCGATCACCCGCAGCGCCAATTTCAACGTCGTCATCGGCGCCACCGAGGCCGAGGTCGAGGATCGCCTGGCCGCCCTCGTCGACCGCCTCACCCCCGCCGCGGGCGCCGACCAGGCCAAGGGCTGGGTGGACAGCATGTTCCGCACCTCCCAGGCCACCGGCACCCCCGACAAGGTCATCGAAAACCTCACCCGCCTACGCGATCTCGGCCTCGGCTACACCATCGTCAATTTCCCCGAGTCCGCCTACGACACCACGGGCATCGAGCTGTTCGAACGCGAGGTGGTCCCGGCACTGCGCTGACCCCGCGCCTTCGGCCCCCGCAGCCCCACCCTCGACTCCCCCGTGCCGAAGGCGCGGGGGTACGGCGTGCCCGTTGCTCGAATGGAACAATCGAAGCCGATCATGCGACGAAAAGGAGCCGTGGTGCGGGTTGCGGGCAGGCTGGTCGGGGTGGTGGCGGTGGTTGTCGGGGTTGTGGCTGGGTGTGGGGCCTCGGGGGGTGGTTCCGGTTCGGAGGGGGTGAAGCAGGTTGGGGGGCTGGTTTCACAGCGGACGCTCAGCGTGTCCGATTCCGAGCTGTCGGGTGCGGCCGCGTCGGGGACCTATATTCGGTATCTGTCCACCGCACCGGACAAGTCGACCGTGGAGGTTTCCGGGGCGGTGTTTCTACCCAAGGGGCAGGCGCCGGAAAACGGGTGGCCTGTGGTGGCTTTCGCGCATGGGACCTCGGGGGTGGCCGAGCGGTGTGCGCCGACGGACTCGCCCGATTTGTATGGCAGCGCCGATACCGTTGCCAAATTGCTCGGGGAGCGGGTCGCGGTTGTCATGACCAACTACCAGGGGCTCGATGGGCAGGGGGCCTCGTCGTATCTGGAGACCCCGGCGCTGGGGTACAACGTGCTCGATGCGGTGCGGGCGGCGCATCGGACGAACTTGCCCTTGGCGCGGAAGACGGTGCTGTACGGGGTGTCGCAGGGCGGGCGGGCCGCGGAGGCGGCGGCCGAGAGTGCGAAAGACTATGCGCCCGAACTGGATATCGTCGGCAATGTGCTGATCAATCCGGCCCTGCGGGTGGAGGTGGCCGCCTCGGTCGAGGCTGGCACGCTGAGCACCGACCAATACCTCGTGCTCCCTTACGTGATCACCGGCGTCCGTTACCACCACCCGGACTACGGATTCGACCGGTTGCTACGCGGTGATCTGCTCACCGCCGCACCGCGCCTGGCCAGCGCCTGCACCGGCGAGATGACCAAGGCGGATGTCGATGTCGCCGCGTCGGCGGGGCCGCAGGAGGTCCGCTTCGCCGACGACACCGCGCGCAAGGAGTTCACCGACTACGTCACGGGTACCAATCTGCCCCGGGCGGCCAGCGGTATCCCGACCCTGATCCTGCGCGCCGACCGAGACGTGCTGGTGAACACCGCCTGGTCCACCGCGGCCGTCGCCGATATGTGCCGCCTGGGAATTCCGGTGCAGGACAATATCCTTCCCGGCGACCACGGCGGCTTCACCGAGGGCGGCGACCGCTGGAAGCCCTGGTTGGCCGAGCGCCTCGCCGGACGCCCCGCACCGCCCGCGACCTGCTGACTACCAGAACGTCGGCGTGAGCCCCCACGCCGCGAACTCCTCCTCCACATACCCGCGCAATGCCTCGCGGGTCGGGAAGCGGTCGGGATCGGCGGCGATCACCGACAGGGTCACCGTCTGCCCGTCGCTGGACCACGACATGTTCACCCCGACCTCGGTGCGGCGCAGGAATTCGGTCTCGGTGGCCCGGATCACCGGCCGCATCAGGACCGCGGCCGCGGTCGCCGCGCCCAGGGTGGCCACCGTCTGCGCGGTCTCACCGAGATTGGTGCACAGGCAGATCGGCGCCTTGGAGGTACGCACGAACCGGCGCGCGACGAAATCGGGGATCACCATCTGCACCGGCTGCAGATGCTGTAGCGCCGGGGTGGTCGCCGGGTCGCCGTAGGAGGAGATGGCCTGCTTCGTCGCGGCCCGGATGTGGGTCAGATCGGCGAGATCACCCTTGCGATAGGGCACGCTGATCGGCACGCCGGTGGTGGCATTGCCGCGCGGATCGTCGGGCACGCGCAGCGAGCGCGGGATGTCGACGCGCACCTGCTCGCCGTCCTCGATGCGCCCGCAGCGCCCCAGCACCCCGACCGCGGTGCCGAGCATCAGCCCGTTCGCGGTGCCCGCATGGGCCGCCGCCACCGAATTCCATTGCTCCAGTGGCACATTCAGCACCAGCTCGGCGGGCTGATGACGCTCGGGCAGATCCAGCCGCGGCTCCTGCGGGCGCGGCCGCCGTCCGGGCTCGGTGACGTGCCGGGCCCGGTACGCCTTGCCGATGCCGGACACGATGGCGCGCACCTGCCCCGCCGCATCGGCGAGATCCGACCGCAATCGCCCGCGTGCCGGGACCTCGCCGACCAGCCGTCCGCTGCCGTCGGCGCGCTCGGCGGGCAGCCCCCGCGCCACCCGGGCCAGCGCGTCCTGCACCGCGAAGATCACCGCACCGCCGTCGGCCCCCACGTGCGAGGTGACCAGCGACAGCAGCGTCCCGCCCGCGAACGGCGCGGCCGACAACCGCCACAACCGCCCGCTGGCCGGATCCAGATCGGCGTCGGTCTGCGCCGACAGCCAATCCACCACCCCGTCCGCGGGCACCGGATCCGCCTGCCAGTCCAACGGATTCGAGGCGATGGCGGGCGCCCAGTACGGCCGCGCGAACGGCATCCGGGTCGGCACCACCCGCCGGGCCAGGAAGCCCTGGGTCAGCTGGGCGTGCAACGCCTCCACCACGGCCCGCTCCAGCGGTGCGTCGAACCGCCAGGCCAGCTGGTTCACCAGCACCGACCCGAACAGCCGGTGCACCTTCCAGAACAGATCGTCGTCAGCGGTGAGTCGATTGACTGCCATTGCCCCACATACCTTTCGAACAGTTTCTAGCGGGGACGCAGCGCCCGCATCGTGACCGGCGCGAACACCAGCAGCACCACCAGCGCCCCCACCACCGACCAGACCGCGTCCGAGCCGAAGCGGCCGTCGTCGGCCAGCGTGCGCACCGCCGACACCAGATGCGAGACCGGGTTGACGTCGGAGACGTGGCGCAGCCAGTTCGGCATGGCCGCGGTGGGCACCAGGGCATTGGAGGCGAAGGTGAACAGCATCAGGATCAGCGCCGAAATGCCCTGCACCGCGGTCGGTTTCGACATGGTGACGCCCACCGCCGCGAAGATCCAGCTCAACGCCGCCGTCACGCCCACCACCAGCAGCGCGCTACCGATGAGCCCCCATGGATGCGCGGGCCGATACCCCATCGCGAACCCGACGATCACGACGGTCGTCGCGGCGATGGCGTAGCGGGTGACCCCGGCGGTGAGCGCGCCGATGATCGGCGCCAGCCGCGCCATCGGCATCGAGGCGAACCGGTCCTGCACCCCGGAGCGGATGTCCTCGCACAGCTGCACGCCGGTCGCCACCGACGCGGTGAGCACGATCTGCACCAGCACGCCCGGGATCAGGGTCGGCAGATAGGCGTGCACGCTGCCCGCGATGGCGGTGCCGAAGATGTTGCCGAACAGCACCGGCCCCACGATCGGCAGCAACGCCGCGTCGTAGAGCAGCTGCGGGCTGCGCTTGAAGGTCAGCAACCCGCGCAGCGCCATGATCAGCGACTGCCGCACGGTCGTGACCACCCCGATCCGGGTGACCCGGGGGCGGCGGTCGATCCGCTGCGCGCGGGGCCGTTCGTCGGCGGTCTGCGCCACGGTCAGGGTGGCCATCACGCCGCCCCCTGCCGCTCGGCATGCCCGGTCAGGGCCAGGAACACCTCGTTGAGATCGGGGCGATCGACCCCGAAGCCGCGCAATCGGATTCCCGATCGACCGAACTCGACAAGGACCTGGGTGGCGGTGTCGATATCGGGCAGCGGCACCGACAGCGATCCGCCCTCGGGCGCGATCCGCGCGGTCGCACCGGAGATCCGTTCGGCGAGCGCGACGGCCGCGGCCAGACGCGCCGGATCGGCGAGTTCCAGCCGCAGCACCTCCTCGCCAACGGAGGTCTTCAGCTCGTCGGCGGTGCCCTCGGCGACGATCGTGCCCCGGTCGACCACGGCGATACGGTCGGCCAGCACGTCGGCCTCCTCCAGATACTGCGTGGTGAGCAGGATGGTCACGCCACCGGCGACCAACGAGCGGACCATCTCCCACATCTGCATGCGGGTGTGCGGGTCCAGCCCGGTCGTCGGCTCGTCCAGAAAGATCAACGGCGGCAACGTGATCAGGGTCGCGGCCAGATCCAGCCGCCGCCGCATACCGCCGGACAGCGCACCCGCCGGGCGCTGCGCGGCCGAGGTCAGCTCGAACTGCTCGAGCAGTTCGGCGGCGCGTCGGAAGGCCGCGCGCCGCCGCAGCCCCAGGATTCGCCCGAAGACGCGCAGGTTCTCCTCGGCGGAGAGGTTCTCGTCGACCGAGGCGTACTGCCCGGTCAGCCCGATCATCGAGCGCACCGCCGTTGCCTCGCGGACCACGTCGTAGCCGAACACCCGGGCGCTGCCACGGGTGGGCCGCAGCAGCGTGGCCAGCATCCGCACCGTGGTGGTCTTACCCGCGCCGTTGGGGCCGAGCAGCGCGAACACCGTCCCGCTCGGCACCCGCAGATCGATGCCGTCGACGGCGGTGAAGGAACCGTAGGATTTACCCAAACCCGTTGCCTCGATGGCTGTTTCGGTGGTCACGAGAACCTCCTCTCCACGGTGGGCAGCGTGGCCGGACGCCGTCCGGCGCCGAACAGCTCGACCACATCGGCGGTCCGGGCCACTCCGTCGTGGCGGAAGCGGGCGGCGAAGGCCGCCGCCCGGCGCACGACGGGATCGCTGTCGGCATGCCGCAGCGATCGCTCCAGCCGCGCCGGGGTCAGCCGCGAAAACGGCAGTGTCGCACCGACTCCCAACTGTTGCAGCCGCTGGCCCCAGTAGGGCTGATCGGCCAGGAACGAACACACCACCGAGGGCACCCCGGCCCGCAGCGCCGCCGCGGTGGTGCCCGCGCCGCCGTGGTGGATCGCCACCGCGCAGCGCGGCAGCACGGTCGAATGGTCGACCGCGCGCACGATCGCGAGATCGTCGGTGAAACGCGGTTCGACGGCATTGGATCCGGTCACGAACAGCAGTCGCCGCCCCAGCCGACGGCATGCGGCGCGCACCATGTCGATGGTCGCCCGGGCATCGCCGACCGGCATCGAACCGAATCCCGCATAGACCGGCGCACCGCCGGTGGCCAGCCAGTCCGACAGCGCGGCATCGATGCGATCGGTCACCGGGGGCGGCACCAGGAAGCCGACGAACGGCCGGTTCGCACCCCACTCCTTCGCCAGCCCCGCGAACAACCGTTCGTCGTAGGCCTGGATATCGATCCGACCCGGGCACCCGAGACCCAATGCGCGCCTGCGCAATTCGGTGACATCGGGCGCCACCGCCCAGGCGCGGGCGCGGGCGACCGCACGCCAGCCCAGCCGGTTCACCACGCCGGGCACCCGTCCCCCGAACGGCGCGGGCACGATCGGCACCGAACCGCTGGGCCGAATCGGGAAGTAGTGCACCGCCGCGAACGGGGCTCGCGCATAGGCGGCCACGCCCTCGGCGACCTCCTCGTTGGCCATCGCGCCGACGACCACATCCGCGCCCTCGGCCAGCGGCAGCAGATCCTCGGCCGCCTCGGTGAAGCCCTGCCGGTTGAGCTCGCGCAGGTGCCGCAGCCGAGCGCGCGGGCCGCCCCGGCCGCGGTTGCCGAGCTGAGCCCGCAGCAGTTCGTCGGTGTCCAGGCCGAACGGCCGTGCGGGGACGCCGTATTCGGTGGCGAAGCCGACCAGATTCGGCGACACCGCCAGGGTGACGTCGTGGCCGCGCCGGGTCAGTTCGCGGGCGAGCAGCACGCCCGGTTGGGCGTCGCCGCGACTGCCGCCGAAGGCCAGCAGGGCCCTCATACGCCCACTCCGCGCGTCAGGGCGCGGCCGGGGCGATAGTTACCGGTCGTGGCGATCTCCACCAGGGTGGCGCGCAGCCGCTCCGCATAGCCGGTCAGCCGCTCCCAGGCCACCGGGACGTCCGGAGCACCGATGCTCACGAAGTATTCGGTGGCGTTGCGGCCCAGCCAGATCGACAGCGTCGAGGTGGTGCCGTCGGCGGTGAAGATGCGGGTATCGGCGTCCGGGGCCTGCAGCGCGGCGGCCTGCCGCAGATCCAGGATGGTCACGAAACTTGGTTCCCGCGTGACCAATTCGGCGCCCCGACCGGCCCGCAGCACCCGCGCGATCGCGCCGTGCACGGGCAGCCGCGACATCCGCCGCGCCCGCTCCAGCCCCGCCCGGACCGCGGGCAGCACACCGGCGAGATCGGGGGTGGCGGGCAGCGCGAACGACACCGGCACGAAATTGCAATACCAGCCCTGTCCGGTGGCGAACCGCTCGCCGAAGCGGGTGCCCAGCACATTGAGCGTCCAGTACCGGTCGCGTCCGGTCAGCTCGTAATCGGTCAGCGCGAGCGCGCCGAACAGCGCCGCCGACAGCGACGCCCCCGAATCATTCAGCACCGCGTCGAAGGAGCGGGCCTGCTCGCCGTCGAGCAGCGTGAAGGTGCGGATCTGTCGCCGATACCGCTCCCCCGGTTCGGTGCCCAGGTCCAGCACCGACACCGGCAGCCGGTAGCCGGTCTCGGCCAGCGCCCGATCCCACTGACCGAACAGCTCGTCGGCGAGTGCGTCGGCGGCGCGGCCGTGTTCGTCGGCGGCGTAGTCGGCGTTGCCGCCGACCGGTGCGCGCCAGCGCGTTTCGCGATCCTCGACCGTGGCCCGGTACCGCTCGGTCAGCTCCAGCGCCGCCAGCGCCTGCGACATGCCGTCGCTCAGCGCGTGATCGGCGACGAAGACGAGGTCGAACCCGTCACCGGCCGGTGCCGCCGCGAAGGCCGCGGGCGGCCAGGCCAGCGGCGAGGCCGCGGCCTCGAAGTACCGCTGCAATTCGGCCGTCCACTGCTCGCCCTCGGCCGTGCCGTCGAGTTCGGCCGCCTCGAATTCGATCGCCGCCGGATCGACGACGTGGCGGGCGAAACCGTCCTCGATGGGCTCGAACCAGGTCCGCAGGCCGTCGTGCGTCCGCACGAACGCGGTGATCGCGTCCACCAGGGCGGTGCTGTCCAGCAGACCCGGAATATGGGTCACCACACCGAGATACGGCGGATGCGCCGGATCGGCGACGGCGGCGCGCAGATGATCCAGCTGCAGGAAGCCCGGCGGCGCCGGGGAGATCGCCGCGGTGGCGGCGGCCGCGCGCGCCGCGGCGGTGGGCCGCACCACGATCGGCCGCGCGGTCACCCGCAGCGACTCGTCCAGTCCCCCGGTGCGCATCAGGCCGCCCCTTGTCCGGCCACCACCGCCAGCATGGGCTCGGGCGCGGCCGTCGCGGCCTCGCCGAATTCCCGCAAGATCGCGGTGAATTCGTCGATGAAGCGCTGCAGCACGGCCGGGGAGTAGGCCGCGGGGAACCGCGCGGAGATGTTGAGGCCCTCGGCCGCGCGCACGACCCAGAAGTAGACCTCGTCGCTGGAGTAGGAGTCGGCCCGCAGCGCCCGGCCGCGCAGGCGAGTGATGAGCTCGTTGTCGGGCAGGCGGCGGATGTCGACGTAGGACACCGCGAAGCGCGGCCGATCCCGCACGTCGAGCAGTTCGAAGATGCGCTCGGCCGGGGCGAGGGTCGCGGCCTTGGCGTGCCGCAGCGCACCGTCGGTGGCCACCAGCGCGTCCTGATAGTTCGCGCCGCCGGGGACCGGGATGGCCAGCGGGACGATGTTGACGAACCAGCCCATCGACTCGGCCCAGCGCTTGTGCGGGCGGGTGGCCACCGGCATGATCGTGCGGAATTCGGGTTTGCCCGACAACCGGCACGACGCCAGGGCCAGCGCGGCGAAGATCGCCGTGGTCGGGCGGTGACCCAGTGCGGCGGCGGCCTCCTCGGTCGCCGCGATCTCCGGATCGGTGAGCAACCAGCGCGAGACGCTGGTCTGCGGCTGCTCGGCGGTGTCCTCGACGGCCGCGACCGGGGGCGCGAAGCGCGGGAACCGGCCGTCGGAGGCCGACAAGAAGTTTCGCCATACCTCGGTGGGGGTGCATTCGGCGGTCAGCGCGGCGGCGGCCTGCCGTTCCACCAGCGCGTAGTCGGCCGGGCTGGCGAAGGTGTCGGAATGCGGCAGGCTGGTGCCGTCGAGCAGCGCGCGGTAGAGCGCGCGCAGTTCGGTGACGATGAGCACCTGGCTGTAGGCGTCCATGACCGAGTGGTCGGCGCCGACCAGCACGGTGAAGTTGCCGGTGTCGCGGTGCTCGACCGTGGCGATCACCACGTGCGGCCACACCAGCGGCGAGAGCCGCTCTTCCAGCATCTCGCGCAGATAGTCGTTGAGTTCGGCCGAGGCGCTCACCTCGGGAATCCGCTCGTGCACGATGTCGACGTCGAGCGCGTCGCAGGTCAGCCGACCCGCGCCGCAGTCGGCGGCGGCGACGGTGGTGCGCAACCCCTCGTGCCGGGCGTGCCAGGCCCACACCAGATCACGGACAGCACGGGCGTCGAAGGGGGCGTCCATCTCGAAGATGGTGCCGATCCAGCGGCCGCGACCGGGGCGCGGATCGGTGGCGTCGAAATCGCGATGGTACTTCTCGTGTACGCACGTCAGCGGGCGTTCGTCGACTTTCCATTCGGTGCCGGGTGCGCGGACCGCGCTCCACAGCGTGAGGGTTCCGGGCCGGATATCGAAATGCGAAAGGATCGTGTATTCCATTGTTCCCTCATTGGACCTTGCAATGCCTGCGCGCCACGCGATGAAACGAGAACGCAAGATTTTGCGTTGAAAGATTTTGTCGGGAGATTGCGAGTCAGCGCTGACCGGCGGAACGCCCGGCTTCGAGGGTTTGGTCGGGGGCGACCTCGAGAGCCTGGTGGCGTCGGAGTCACTGTACGACAGTTAAGGAAGGGCTGAAAAGCGTGTTCACCATCACAGTACTTCCGCGCGGAAGTATCTGTCGATCATGTAAAGCGGAGGTGAACGACACTTTTCAGAAACTCGCGAGTCAAGGATATCGCTCGCATCGGCACAAAACCACCGGAGGCATCTGTTGACGAAACAACTCACATTTGTGTTGTAGCATCAACCAGCCTGGTCAGCACTGTGCACCCTGTTGCAGGATGGGCCGGAACCGACGTAGAAAAAAAGCCGTCTTTTTAGGATCCGGGAAATCGAAATCATTTGCCCCGGGGCGATATGCCCGGATTCATCCTCGTTCGTCCCGGATCATCGAGGCACGACACGCGCGAATGCAGGCAACGCCGACGTTACGCCGCCGCCCCGAACCAGGCCCGACCGCCGTGGCCCCGGCCACCACCACATCGACCGTACCGGGCATGGCTTCGGCCGTGCGGGTAGGCGCTCGCACGCCCGGTGCCCCACCTTCCGCCGCCCCGCCGCCCGCGCAATCTGGCATTGGGTGCAAATCGGTCGGTCGAATTCCGGTGTGCGGGTTTGCTGTCCGCAGTTCCTGGCAAATACCTGTTCGTTCAGCGATTTTTCCGCGCCGCGAGTACTAGCGTATGGCCGAATCCTTCCCGACAAGCCGCGGCGAAAGGTGGGCACGATGACCGGGCCGTCCCTGTACGGCGAGCAGGACGAGGCGGTGGTGTCACTGGCCGAGCGCTATGTCAGCGCCGAACCGGTCGACTGGCACGGGGAGTCCGTCTATCCCATGTACTGTGCCGAGCTCGGGCCGGATCCGACCACGGTCTCGCTGCGGCTGCGCTCGGCCGCGCCGCCGGAGGGGTTGCTGGGCCTGGGTCTCGGGCTGTCGATGCTCGGCGGGCACGTCGCGCTGGAGGGACGGCGGCTGCGCGGGGTCGACGTGTGGATCGATGCCATGGCAGCGGGCATCGAACTGGAGGTGCAGGCGGCCGGTCCGGAGGCCTCGTTCACCCTGACCCCGGTGTGGATGGACACCGCGGGCGTCACCGAATCCTGGACCGGCAACTACGGCATCCTCCTCGAGCGCACCGCCGAGGGTCGCCCGCTGCTGTACTGCAGCGCGGGCGTCGGCGATCCGGACTTCACCGAACTGGTCGTCGAGGTCGATGTCACCGCCGCCCCCACCGACGAAAGCCGTTACCGCGGTGCGCTCTACGACCTCGGCGTCGCCATGCACGGCCGCGGCGACCTGGAGCAGGCGTGCGCCCTGTGGACCCAGGCCGCCGATTTCGGCCACGCGGGCGCGGCCTACGACCTCGGCGTCGTGCGCTACCGCCGCGGCGAACTCGCCGAGGCCGAACGCTGGTGGCGCGCCGCCGCCGACAGCGGCGACATCCGCGCCATGGCCGGTCTCGCGGAAATATTGGACCGCCAGGGCAATCCGAGCGAGGCCCGCGTCTGGCGGGCCTGCGCCGGAAGTATGCGGCGCGGCTGAATTCAGGCGCTGCCCATCGAGGGCCAGTAGCCCAGCAACAACCGCCCGCCGAAGATCAACGCCGCCAACGCCCCCGCACCGAACAGCAACACCCAGAACAGGCCGGGAATCCGGGTGAGATAGGCCAGCTGGTCGGCATCGGAGCCGTCGCCGCGCATATGCACGCGCTGCAATTCGGCAATCGTGCGCATTCCACCGAACAGCAGAAACCAGGCGACCGCATAGCCGAAAACGCCCTGCTGCACGACGGTTCCGTACCAGGACACCGCGAACACCACCGCCCCGGCGCACAACACCGCCAGCAGACCGAACAGGTTGCGGATCATCACCAGCAACACCGCGAGCGCGGCCACCACCAGCCACAGCATCAGCGTCAGCCGCCCCTCGGCCAGCAGCGCCGCGCAGCCCAGCCCGAGCGCCGAGGGCGCCGGATACCCGGCCATGGTGGTCAGAATCATGCCCAGCCCGTAGGGCTTTCCGCGCGAGACCGTCACCCCCGAGGTATCCGAATGCAACCGAATGCTGCGCAGCGTGCGCCCGGTCAGCACGGCCACCACCGCATGCCCGAGCTCGTGGGCGATCGTCACCGCGGTCCGCAGGATCCGCCACAGCGGCGGATACACCACGGCCAGCAGCGCCGCCCCGGCCGTGGCGAGCACCACCCACAGCGGCGGATGCGGTGACACCAGGGTCAGCCGCTCGGCCACCGACGACACCGACTCCGCGACCGTCATCGCCCGGCGAGCGCCTCGGTCGCGGGCTGATCGCGCATATTCTCGATGAACCAGTTCGGATACACCGGCGCGGGCGGCATGGCGGCGTCCAGCTCGGCCACCTCCTCGGGGTCCAGCCGCAGCTCGGCCGCGCCCAGATTGTCCTCGAGCTGCGGCAGTTTGGTCGCACCCAACAGCACACTGGTGACGGCGGGCTTGGCCAGCAACCACGCCAGCGCCACCTGCGCGACGCTGGCCTGATGCTTGTCGGCGAGGACGCGCAGGCGCTCGATGAGCCCGAATCCCCGCTCCTTGTCGAAGGGCAGGATGTCGAAGCCCGCCAGCCGGTTGTCCGGATCGGTCAGCGATTCGCGGGTGTACTTACCGGACAGGAAGCCGCTGGCCAGCGGGCTCCACACCGTCAGCCCGAGCCCGTAGCGCTCCAGCATCGGCAGCACGTCGCGCTCCACGTCGCGGCCCACCAGCGAATAGTTCATCTGCCCGTGGGTGAACGGCGCCCACCCGTTGGCGCGCTGAATCTCCATGGCGGCGGCCACCTTCCACGCCGACCAGTTCGAGAAGCCCAGATACCGGGCCCGTCCCGACCGCACCACCTCGTCGAGCGCCGCCAGCGTCTCCTCCAGCGGCGTGAACGGATCCTCGCGGTGCGCGATGTACACATCGACCCAGTCGGTACCCAGCCGCCGCAGGCTCTGATCGATCGACCACAGGATGTGCCGCCGCGACAGGCCCGACCGGGTCAGCGGCGTGCCGGTGCGGAACCCGACCTTGGTCGCGATGACGACATCGTCGCGATGCGGCGCAAGCGCCTGCCCCAGCAGGGTTTCCGACTCCCCGTCGGCATAGCCGTCGGCGGTGTCGAAGAAGTTGATCCCCGCGGCCAGTGCGCGTCCGACCAGTTCGTGCGCCAGATCGGCGCCGACCTTGTACACCGCGCCGAGGTCACGGTTGCCCGCGGTGAAGGTCATGGCGCCGAAGGCGAGCCGGGAGACGATGAGGCCGGTATTGCCGAGCGTGCTGTACTGCATGCGCCGACCCTATCCGGCCACCTTGTACTTGCGCAGGTGCAGACCCGTCAGCGAACTCGGATGGGCGAGCAGTTCGGCGGGGGTACCGGTAAAGACGACCTCACCGCCGTTCTTACCGCCGTCGGGACCCAGATCGATCACCCAGTCGGCATGCGCCACCACATCCAGGTTGTGCTCGATGACGAGCACGGTATTGCCCCGCTCGACCAGCGAATCCAGCAGTGCCAGCAGGGTATCCACATCCGACATGTGCAGGCCGGTGGTCGGCTCGTCGAGGACGTAGACCGAGCCGGTGCGGTGCAGCTGAGTGGCGAGCTTGATGCGCTGGCGCTCGCCGCCGGACAGCGTGCTCATGGCCTGGCCCAGCGTCAGATACGGCAGCCCGACCTCGATCATGGTGCGCAACTTGGCATTGAGTGCCCTTTCGGGGAAGAACTCCACGGCCTGCTCGGCGGGCAGTTCGAGCACATCGGCGATCGATTTGCCGCGCAGCCGATGGGCGAGCACCGCCTCGGAGAAACGCCGCCCCGCACATGCCTCGCAGTGCGTGGTCACCGGATCCATATAGGCGATTTCGGTGATGATCACCCCGCGTCCCTCGCAGGCCGGGCACGCGCCCGCGGAATTGAAACTGAACAGCCCGGCGGGCTGCCCGGTCTCCTTGGCGAACAGCTTGCGAATCGTATCCATCAACCCCAGATAGGTGGCTGGAGTCGAGCGCGACGACGCGGCGATGGCCGATTGATCGACAACGATCGCCTCGGGATGGCGCGGCACGAATTCGTCGCGGATGAGGCTGGACTTACCCGACCCGGCCACGCCGGTGATCGCGGTCAGCACACCCGTCGGGATCGCGACGGTGACGTTCTTCAGGTTGTGCGCGGTGGCCCCGTCGATCACCAATTCGCCGGTGGCCGTACGGAAGTGCTCCTTCACCCGAAACGGCCGGCGCAGCCCGGCCCCGGTCGGCGTGTCGGCGGCGCGCAATTCGGCGAATGTCCCGGTGAACACGATCTGCCCGCCGTGCGTGCCCGCGCGTGGCCCGACATCGACGATGTGATCGGCGATCTGGATGACATCGGGATCGTGCTCGACGACCAGTACGGTATTGCCCTTGTCGCGCAGGGCCGTCAGCATCCGATTGAGCCGCCCGACATCGCGCGGATGCAGTCCGACGCTCGGCTCGTCGAAGATGTAGGTCATCCCGACCAGCGTCGAGCCCAGATGCGTGATCATCTTCAGCCGCTGGCCCTCACCGCCCGACAGCGTCGAGGTCGGGCGGTCCAGGCTCAGATAGCCGAGCCCGATATCGGCCACCCGCTGCAGGGCGGTGCGGGTGGCCTCGGCCAGCCCGCGCGCGGCCGAATCCTCGATCTCGGCGACGACCGCGATCAGATCGGTGATCTGCAGCCGCGTCCACTCGGCGATATTGCGCCCGCCGATGCGGGTCGCCAGCGCCTCGGGCTTGAGGCGCGCGCCCGCGCACGCCGGGCAGATGCCCTCGGACAGGAAGCGCTGGATCTGCTCGCGCGACTTCTCCGACAGGCCGCTGGTGTCGCGCTTGATCTTGGTGCGAGTGAACTTGTCGGCCAGCCCCTCGTAGTCGGCCTTGAAACTGCCCTTGGCGAAGGTCATTTCCACCTTGCCGCCGCTGCCGTGCAGCAGGTCGTGCCATTCCTCGGCGGAGTAGTCGGCCAGCCTCTTGTCCGGATCGAACCGCCCCGAACTGCCGTACATCTGCCAGTCCGGGCTGCCGACGGCGTGACCGGGCAGCAGGATCGCGCCCTCGTTCAGTGTTTTCGAGCGGTCCAGCAGCCTTTCCTCGTCCACCCGCAATGTCACGCCGAGGCCGTCGCACTCAGGGCACATGCCCTGCGGGGTGTTGAACGAATAGTCGTAGACCAATCCGGTCGAGGGGGAACCGAAGCGGGCGAACAGCCCCCGGATCATCGAGTAGATGTCGGTCATGGTGCCGACGGTGGAGCGCGGACCGCCGCCCACGGGCTGCTGATCGATGATGACCGGCGCGGCGAGATTGTCGATCGCCTCGGCGTGCGGGCGCTCGTAACGGGGCAGAAAGTTCACCACGAACGGCGGCAGCGTGGCGTAGAGCTGACGCTGCGCCTCCACGGCGATGGTGTCGAAGACGATCGAGGACTTGCCGGAACCGGACACCCCGGTGAATACGGTGATCTTGTTCTTGGGGATGTCGAGTGAGACGTTGCGCAGGTTGTGCTCGCGGGCACCACGGATGCGGATCGGATCGGCGAAAGCGTCGGGCATGGCGATCACCTTGCCAGAGCGGACCGACAAAATGCCCGACGTATTGTGATGCAGATCACATATTTTCAACTTCGCTATTTCCGGGATCTCCCGGAGGTGGTGCGCCCCGTCCACCCTCTAGGCTGGGCTGCCGACAGCCGGGATCGGCCCGCTGCCCGAACACACCAGGAGACCGCTTGATGACCCCCACGCGCTGGACCGCCGCCGGATTGGCCGTCGCCGCAACGCTTCTCGGTGGCTGCACCGACGTCCAGCGCGCGCTCAACAAGGGCGGTGACACCCCGTGCAGCGAATATGTGAAGCAGGACCAGGACACCAAGCGGATGACGGTCACCAAATTCGTCAAACAGCAGACCGGGGACGAGCACGAGCCCGCGGGCACCACGGTCGACGCCACCATGGTCGCGGTGGACTTCCTGTGCGGTACTCAGCGCAATGCCGAGACGCCGATCAAGAACGCCGATCTCGCGGGCATCTTCTTCAACAAGTGATCCGCGGGAGCGTGCTCGCGCATCTGCTTGTTCAGCGGTTCGAGGTTCAGCGGCCGGGCGGGCTCCTCGACGCGGCCACGGGGCGACGGATCGCTCGGTTGTTCGGGGCGCGTCGGAGGCACGCTCGGATCCACGGCCAATGCCGCGGGAGCGGTTGCCGCGACGGCGGCGGCCAGCGCGAGGGCGGCCAGCGATAGGCGGACACGCGTCAAGACCCGTCTCCTTCGGAAGGGGATGTGGTGATCGAGTGACCATCTGCGCGCAGCGGTTAGCAGACAACCACCGCCCGCTCCCGAAGCTCGGCAATCCGCCCGGCGTGTCGCAAGGTATTTGCGGCGTGTCCGGTCAAGGGACCAGTCCGCGCCGACCGCTCCCCCCGCCGCCCGGCACGCGGGAATCGGCCCCGCGGCCGTCGTGGGTAGGCAATGATGGGGAGCTCAGGGACTTTTCGGACCATGAGGTTGTTCGCGATGCCACAGAACCGCACCCTGTCCCAGCGCCGTGCCGCGCTGGAACAGGAATGGGCCCGGTGGGCGGCCACCCGTGCCGCGGTGCCGGGCGACACCCTGCTGCGCACCGAGGTCGTGCAGTCCTGGCAGCGCTCGCTGCCGACCGTGGATCCGGGCTGTGCCGCCGCCCCCGCCGACGACGCCGAGATCGGCGCACGCTGGGCGCATTCGCCGCTGCGTGGGCCGGTCACCGAGCTGGCCGACGAATTACGTTCCATCACCGACGATTCCGGCTTCGTCGCCGCGGTCACCGATGAGCGCGGCACCATCCTGTGGTCGTGCGGCGGCCGGGTGATGCGCCGCCGCGCCGAGGCGGTCAACTTCGCCCCCGGCGGCCGCTGGGACGAAACGCATATGGGCACCAACGCCCTGTCGCTCGCCCTGCGCACCGGGCAGCCGAGCACGGTGTTCTCCGCCGAACATCTGGTCGCCGCCCTGCACGGCTGGGTGTGCTACTGCGCGCCCATCCACGCCCCCGACGGACGGCAGTTGGGTGTGCTGGATTTGTCGACCACCTGGGACCGGTCCCACCCGCTGGCCATGTCGACGGTGCGGGCGCTGGTCTCGGCGATCGAATCGCGGCTGCCCGCCCAACCGCCCGCCCGCGGCTGCGAACTGCGCCTGGACTGCCTCGGCACCGCCATCCTGACCCGCTCGGGCGCACCGATTCGCCTGCGCCCCAGGCAACTCGAGATCCTGACCCTGCTCGCGCTCGAACCCGACGGCTACACCCCGCAGCGGCTGCAGGCCGCGGTCTATGGCGACCGCCCGGTCGCCGCGGCCACCCTCAAGGCCGATGTCTCGCATCTGCGCCGCGCGACCGGCGGCGACATCTCCAGCCGCCGCTATCTGCTCACCCGGCCGATCTCCTGCGACGCGGTGGAACTGCTGGCGGCCATCGCGGCCGGTGACGTCGCGACCGCGCTGCGGCTGTATCGCGGTCCGCTGCTGCCGGATTCGGATACCCCGGGCATCGTGGAGTGGCGGGAATATCTGCTGGTCGGGCTGCGCACCGCCGTGCTGAGCAGCCGAAATCCCACGCATCTGGTGGAATTCGGGGCCCGCTGCCCCGCCGATGCCGAGGTGCACGAGCGCGCGCTGCGCCTGCTGGCCGCCGACGATCCGCGCCGGGCGCTGGTGGCCGCGCGACTGCACAACGCGCTGCGCTGAGCCGCCAACCGTTCGCCAACCCGATCGATCCATAGTGACGCCCGTCACCACGGATCATCGAGGAGCGAGCACCATGATCTACACCAAACCCGGTGCCGACGGCAGCATCGTCGAATTCGCCCGGCGCTACGACAATTTCATCGGCGGCGAGTGGAAGGCTCCGGTCGAGGGCCGATATTTCGAGAATCCCTCCCCCGTCGACGGCGAGACCTTCTGCGAGGTGGCCCGATCCACCGCCGCCGATATCGATCTGGCGCTGGATGCCGCGCACGGGGCCGCCGACGCCTGGGGCGCGACCCCGGCCGCCGCGCGCGCGAATATCCTCAACCGGATCGCCGACCGGATCGAGGCGAATCTGGAACGCCTCGCCGTCGCCGAAACTTGGGAGAACGGCAAGCCGGTGCGCGAGACCCTGGCCGCCGATATTCCGCTGGCGGTCGACCATTTCCGCTATTTCGCCGGTGCGATCCGGGCGCAGGAGGGCGGCATCTCCGAGATCGATGCCGACACCATCGCCTATCACTTCCACGAACCGCTGGGCGTGGTCGGGCAGATCATTCCGTGGAATTTCCCGATTCTCATGGCGGCCTGGAAGCTCGCGCCCGCGCTGGCGGCGGGCAACTGCGTGGTCATCAAGCCCGCCGAGCAGACGCCCGCCTCGCTGCTGCTGGTGATCGAGCTGATCGCCGATCTGCTCCCGGCCGGAGTCGTCAACGTGGTCAACGGATTCGGCGTGGAGGCAGGGAAACCGCTGGCGTCCAGCCCGCGGGTGGCCAAGGTCGCCTTCACCGGCGAAACCACCACCGGACGGCTCATCATGCAGTACGCCAGCGAGAACATCATTCCGGTCACGCTGGAGCTGGGCGGCAAGAGCCCCAACATCTTCCTGCCCGATGTGACCGCCGCCGACGACGAATTCCTCGACAAGGCGGTGGAGGGTTTCGTGATGTTCGCGCTGAATCAGGGCGAGGTGTGCACGTGTCCGTCGCGCGCGCTGGTGCATTCGGCCATCTACGACGATTTCATGGCCCGCTGCATCGAGCGCACCCGGGCGATCACCGGCGGTGATCCGCTCGACGACACCACCATGATCGGCGCGCAGGCCAGCAACGATCAGTACGAGAAGATCATGTCCTATATCGACATCGGCCGCAAAGAGGGCGCGAAGGTGCTCACCGGCGGCGGGATGCGCAAGGTCGACGAATATCCCAACGGCTACTACATCGAACCGACGATCTTCGAGGGCCGCAACGATATGCGCGTCTTCCAGGAGGAGATCTTCGGTCCGGTGGTGTCGGTGACGCGATTCGACACCACCGACGAGGCGCTGCGGATCGCCAACGACACGCTCTACGGGCTCGGCGCGGGCGTGTGGACGCGCGATATGAACACCGCCTACCGGATGGGCCGGGCGATCAAGGCCGGTCGGGTGTGGACGAATTGCTATCACGCCTATCCCGCGCATGCCGCCTTCGGCGGGTACAAGAAGTCCGGAATCGGGCGCGAGAACCACGCGATGATGCTCGATCACTATCAGCAGACCAAGAATCTGCTGGTCAGCTATTCGCCGCACAAGCTCGGATTCTTCTGATGGCGCAACCCCTCTCGCGCATAGACATCACCGAGGACGCGGCCCGGCTGCTCGGCGATCTCGTCGAGCGGTACGGGCCGGTGATGTTCCACCAGTCCGGCGGCTGCTGCGACGGCAGCTCACCCATGTGCTACCCGCGCGGTGAATTCCGGGTCGGCGCGGCCGATGTGCTGCTCGGCGAGCTGCCCGGGAACACCGAGTTCTGGATGAGCGCCGATCAATTCGAATACTGGCGGCACACCCATCTCACCGTGGACGTGGTTCCCGGGCGCGGCAGCGGATTCTCGCTGGAGGCGCCCGAGGGCATGCGCTTTTTGATCCGTTCCCGGCTGCTCACCGACGCCGAGGCCGAACAGTTCGCGGCGGATCCGCCGCGAACGGGTGCGGACCTAGGGGATTGAGCCCGTTCCCGCGAACACCCGGCGGCGCGGGCTCTAGGCTCGAACCATGTCCAGCCGCCGGGTTCGCCTGGTCGCCGCCGCGGTGCTGACCCTCGCCGCGACGGCCGGGTGTTCCGATTCCGGTTCCACACCGCCGTCGACCACCACCACGACCGCGGCCGATCCGCCCGCGACCCACCAGATTCGGGTGACCAGCAGCGCCGTCGTCGATGGCGCCGCGCTGCCGGACGAGTACACCTGCGCCAAAGGCGGCCGGGTGCTGCCGCTGTCCTGGACGACGCCGCCGGAGACCGCGCGCTTCGCCCTCATCGTCGACGATCCCGACGCTGCGGACGGCGGGTTCACCCACTGGGTGATCATCGATATCCCCGCCACGATCACCGAGATCTCCGGCAGCGGCACCCTGGTCGACGGAACGGTTCTGACCAACAGCGCGGGCCGCGCCGACTACGCCGTTCCCTGTCCGCCGCCGGACACCGGAATCCATCACTACCGCTTCACCGTCCACGCCCTGCCCAACCGCCTGTCACTGCCCTGGGAAACCCCGCCGGACCAGGCGAGAACATCGATCGAACAGGCCTCCATCGCACAGGGCTCCCTCACCGCCACGTATTCGCGCTGATCGCCACGCCCCTCGAACAGTGGTCCCCGGGGCGAACAACGTTCTTGTAACGTCGGGAGACGGTTCAGTGACGGCGGAGGTGTGCGCGTGGCAACGAGGGCGCGGGTTCGAGGGTTGGTGGCGGGAATCGCGGCGGTATTGGCGCTGGCGGCGGTTCCGGATCCGGCGGCGCAGGCGGCGGGAGGAGCCCCCGACGGGCTCGAATTCTATTCCGCACCAGCCGATCTCATATCCGGCGCGCACGGTTCGGTGATCTGGTCTCGGCCGTTGACCGGCGATCCCGCGGTCCCGGGCGCGCGCAACTACCTCGTGCTGTATCGCTCGGTGGACGCGCAGGGCCGCGCGGTGGCGGTCTCGGGAACGGTGGCCGTACCCGAAGGCGATGCGCCGCAAGGGGGTTGGCCGCTGATCTCGTGGGCGCACGGGACCACCGGGGTGGCCGACGGCTGCGCGCCCTCGCGCGACACCGGTCCGGACTACCCCGCCCACGACTACACCGCGCAGGTGCGCGCGGTTCAGGCGCGCTGGGTAGCCGCCGGATACGCCGTGGCGCAGACCGACTATCAGGGTCTGGGGACCGCCGGTGGGCATGGCTATCTGATCGGCGAGATGGAACAGCGCGCGGTCGCCGATATGGCGCTGGCCGCGCGGGAGATCGAGCCGGGCATCGGCACGCGCTGGGTCGCGATGGGTCACTCCCAGGGCGGGCAGGCCGCGATCTTCACCGCCGCCCGGGCCCAGGGCTGGGCCCCGCAACTGCGCCTGCTCGGCGCGGTGGCGCTGGCTCCGGCCTCCCATGTCGGCCTGACCATCCGCGCGGGCACGCTCGCCGCCAATGCGGGCAGCTCGGAGCTGGCCAGCGCGGCGGGCAGCGGAATCGCGTTCGTACCGTTGCTGGTTCGCGGTGCGCAGACCGTCGCCGATATCGATCCCGCCCGCTTCCTCACCCCGGCGGCGCTGGCACTGCTGCCGCAGGCCGACGAGCGGTGCATCGGCGGGCTGCGCGAGCGCGACTCCTGGGGCGGGCTGCCCGGCGGCGAGGTATTCCGTAGCGACGCCGATGCCTCCGCTCTGATCGGCGTCCTGGACGACAATGATCCCAGTCCGCTCCGGCTGCCGGTCCCCCTGCTGGTCGCCCAGGGGCGCGCCGACACCGTGGTCACCCCGCCCGCCACCGACGCCATGGTCGCCCAGCAGAAACTGACCGGCCAGCCCGTCGCCTACCGCAACTACCCCGGCGCCGATCACCGCGGCGTGCTCGACGTCTCCTTCGACGACGCCCTGCCCTGGGTCGACGCCCGCTTCGGCCGCTGACCCACCGCGCTCAGCGGCCCGGCAGGAACCGGATCGCCCGGGCGACGCCCATCAGGAACGGCTGCCACCTGCTCTGCGGAATGCCCCACGGCGCATCGAGATTCAGGAAGCGGGTGACGACGACGGTCTGCGGTTCGGTGAACTTCAGCAGGCCGTCGGGACCGTGGCGGCGGCCGACGCCGGAGATCCCCATACCGCCCATCGGCGCGCCCGTGCTGCCCCAGGCGGGGGCGTAACCCTCGTCGACACAGACGGTTCCGGCGTGCAGGCGCTCGGCGATCCGCTCGCCGTCGGCCTTGCTCGCCGCCCAGACGCTGGCGTTCAGGCCGTATTCGGTGTCGTTGGCCCGCTCGATGGCCTCCTCGACATTGGTGACCGGATAGATCGACACCAGCGGGCCGAAGGTCTCCTCGCGCCCGCACGCCATCTCGTCGGTGACCTCCGACAGCACGGTCGGCTCGAAGAACAGCGGGCCGATATCGGGACGGGCATTACCTCCGGCCAGCACCTTCGCTCCCTTGGAGGTGGCGTCGGCGACATGTTTGGTGACGGTCTCGAGCTGCGCCTCGGAGATCAGGCTGCCGATATCAACCGAATAGTCATAGGCCGCACCGAGTTTCGCCGCCCGCACCGCCGCCACGAACTTCTCGGTGAACGCGTCGGCCACGGCCCGCTCCACATACAGCCGCTCGATCGAGATGCACAGCTGCCCGGCATTGGAAAAACACGCGCGCACAGCGGCCTTGGCGGCCTTGTCCAGATTCGCGCCGCGGGTCACGATCATCGGATTCTTGCCGCCCAGTTCGGCAGAGAATCCGATCAACCGCTGCCCGCACTGAGCGGCCAGGGTGCGCCCGGTCGCCGAGGAGCCGGTGAACATCAGGTAATCGCACGCGTCCACGATGGCGGTGCCGACCACCCCGCCCGGACCGGGCACGACCTGCAGCAGATCCTTGGGCAGTCCGGCCTGCCACAGCAGCTCCACATTCGCCAGGGACGAATACGGCGTCTGGCTGTCCGGCTTGACCACCACGGCATTACCGGCCAGCAGCGCCGGAATCGAATCGCCGATCGATAACAGCATCGGATAGTTCCACGGCGCGATCACCCCGACCACGCCCTTGGGCTGAGTGCGCACGGCGGCCCGGTTCAGAATCGGGAACGCGCCCGCCACCTTGTGCGAGGCGAGCAGCTGCGGCGCGACCCGCGAGAAGTACCGGGCGGCGAAGATCAGGCCCATGATCTCCTCCTGCGCCGCCCAGCGCGCCTTCCCGGTCTCGGCCTGGATGACATCCATCAAATACTCGCGGTTGTCCACGATCAGCGCCCGATAGCGATCGAACACCTCGGCGCGCTCCTTCGGCGAGCGGGCGGCCCAATCCGCCTGCGCCGCACGGGCCTTCACGAAGGCGATCTCGACATCGGCGGCCGTCCCGACCGGCACCTCACCCAGCGCCCGCCCGGTGAAGACCTCGTTGATCGCGCGGACGGCATGCTCCTGGCCCTGATCGACCGCGGCGAACCCCCGCAGCCTCTCGAACACCGCGGCTTCCGGCACCGGCATCGTCGCCTCCTACCTGTGAGTAACCGTAAGATACACACAATCTACTCCGCCCCCGCCCCGGACAGAACGGCACAAATCACCCCACAGGGTCGTCGACCAGCCGCAACCGCCGCGCCAGGTCGGAGACGAACACCCGCCCCGGGTCCACGCCATCGCGAACCCGCCGCCACTCGTCGAGCCGGGGATACATCGCCCGGATCGTCTCCCTCGGCGAAGTAGAGGCGACCACCTGCGTCGAGTACTCGGCGATCGAGGTCGGCGCAGAACTCCCCCGAATCGGCCCGAATGGGAAAGTCCAGGCTCGGCATCAACCCGGGATGCGGCCACGACAGCGGGGCCCGATTGCGGGGCCGAATTCAGCTGGTCTGCACCGCGATCCGGACGCCGAGCGCGACCAGCAGGGTGCCCATGGCAGCGTCGATGGCGCGGCGGACTCGGGCGCGGGTGAAGACGTGGCGCAGGCTGGCGATGCCGAGGGCGAGGATCAGGAACCAGGCGAGGGTGACCGCTGTGGCGGTCAGGGCCAGTTCGGCGGTGTCGACGAGGGCGGGGGCGGCGGGCAGGAACTGCGGGAGCAGGGCCAGGAAGAAGACCGCGGCCTTGGGATTGAGCAGATTGTTGAGCAGGCCCTGCCGGAAGGCCGTGCGCGGGCCGACGCCCTGGCCATCTAGTTCGGCCGTCATCTCGTAACCGCCCCGGCGCGCGGCGAGCAATGCCCGAATTCCGAGAAATAGCAGATATGCGGCGCCTGCCAACTTCACCACAGTGAAGGCGATGGCCGAGGCCGCCAGCAAACCCGCGACACCCAGCCCGGACAGTGCCGCCCACGCGAACACCCCGAGTGCGATTCCGGCGGCCGAGGCCATCCCCGCGCGGCGGCCCGACAGCATCGAATTACGCGCCACGATAACGAAATCCGGCCCGGGCGCCATCGCGCCCAGCAGCATCGCCCCACTCACACCCAGCACCTGCGCGGTAGACATCATCGCGCCAGTCTAGAAGACCGCACCGACACGAAACTGCGTGCGCGCAGGATTGCCGGGCGGTTGTCAAATCCAATCTCGCTCAATGGGACCGAGTGGCAGTGTCCACCCGGAAAGGATATTTTGTGCCGATGCTGAGAGCGAGGCTAGGTATTAGGGCCCGCATTCTCGCGATCGCACTCGTCCCGAGCCTCGCCCTGCTCGTGATCGGTGTGGGCGCGGCGGGCTACTTGGTACGGGAAGGACAGCATGCCAGGCATTGGGCGTCCATCCTGGAAGGCGCCAACAAACACACCCGCGAACTGATCGCGTCGGTGGAGCAGGAGCGACTGCAGTCGCTCTGGGCACTGTCCGGTGAACCCGATCCCGTGGCACTGGGTGCGGCGCGGCAGCGGCTCGACAACGCCCTGCGGGATATGCAGAGCATCGAAAGCGCGATTCTCGAGAGCGACGCCGAGAAGATGGGCCCCGACCTCGGCGGCTTCGACACCCTCAAGAAGCAGCTGCCACAGCTGCGCGGGGCCGTCGACGCGGGCGTGCTGCCGGTTCCCGACACCTACGGCGCGTACACCGCGATCCTCACCGGCGTCGAACTCGGCACCGACATCACCGCCCGGACCGCACCCGACGCCGCGGTGGCCAACGAGCTCGGCCACTCCCTGCGCCAGCTGCGCGCCATGGACGCCAACTCCCGCGTCGCCGCGCTGACCGCGGCCGCGCTCAGCCCCGCGGGCCTGCCCGCGCCGCTGCAGGCCGAATACCGCAACCTGGTCGGCTACTACCGCACCGAATTGCCGTTGCTGGTCAAGGACATCGGCGGTGAGCAGGGCCAGCGCATCCAGGCCGTGATCGATTCCTCGGCGTGGCAGCAGCTGGCGACGATGGAGGACTTCATCATCCATCCGCCCGCCAAGCCCAGCACGAGCAACGGGACGGGAACGGGCACGGGAACGACGGGCACCTCCGGCACCGCCACGAACACCGCGCCCCCGCAGCCGCCGATCGGCATCCCCGAATGGCGGGCCGCCTCCGACCAATTCAACCGCCAGATGCTCGAGGTCTGGCAGGCCCAGAACGACCACGCCAACCACACCGCCGTCGTCGACGGCGACCGCACCGCGCGCAACGCGCTGCTGGCGGGCGCGGGCATCCTGGCGCTGTCGGTGCTGGCGTTCGTCCTGTCGCTGTGGCTGGCGAACCGGCTCATCGGCAGGCTCAAGCGACTGCGCACCGAGACCCTGGCCCTGGCCGAGGTCCGGCTGCCCGACACCATGCGCCGCCTCGGCGAGGGCGAGGACATCGATCCCGAGACCGAGGCCGCGCACCTGGACTTCGGCCACGACGAGATCGGTTCCGTCGCAAAGGCCTTCAACCAGGCGCACACCGCGGCCGTGGCGGCCGCGGTTACCGAGGCCCGCACCCGCGAGGGTGTGCGCGCGGTATTCCTCAACATCGCCCACCGCAGCCAGATGGTGGTGCACCGCCAGCTCGAGATCCTCGACGAGGCCGAGCAGAAGCAGGAGGATCCGGCGCTGCTGGAGACCTTCTTCAAACTCGACCACCTGGCCACCCGCGAGCGCCGCAACGCCGAGAACCTGATCATTCTCGGCGGCGGCCAGCCGGGCCGCCAGTGGCGGCGGCCGGTGCCGCTGGTGGAGCTGGTGCGCAGCTCCGTCGGTGAGACCCTGGACTACGCGCGGGTGCGCACGGCGCGGATGCCGCAGGTGTTCGTGGTCGGCAGCGTGGTCGCCGACCTCATCCACCTGCTCGCCGAGCTGGTCGACAACGCCACCACCTTCTCCCCGCCGCAGTCGCGGGTGGAGGTCACCGGCAATATCGTCGGCAAGGGCGTGGTCGTGGAGATCAGCGACCAGGGCATGGGCATGCCCGCCGCCGATCTCGAGCGCGCCAACGAATTGCTGCGCGACCCACCGGATTTCGGTGTCGCGACGCTGTCGGCCGATTCGCGCCTGGGCCTGTTCGTCGTCGCCCAGCTGGGCGTCAAGCACGGCATCTCGGTGCGGCTGTCGGAATCCGATTACGGCGGCATCCGCGCGATCGTGCTGATCCCCAGCGCGCTCATCACCAACGACGCGCCGCTGGCCGATCATCTGCCCGAGCGCACCCCGGCCCGGCGTCCGGAACCCCCGGCCACCGGTCAGATTCCGGCCGTCCCGGTCCCCCAGTCGCTGCCCGCGCCGACGGCGCTGGCGACGCTGCCGCCGCGCGAGCCCGAGCCGGAGCCGGAACCCCCGCAGCCGCAACCGGAACCGCCGCGCTACATCCCGGAACCCCGCAATCCGGAGCCGCGCCACCGCGCCACCGAGCAGCGGCCGTCCTACACCGGCAACGATTCCCGGCCGCCGCTGCCGCGTCGTCGGCGCCAGGCCAGCCTGGCACCGGAGCTGGCGACCGACCAGCAGGCCGCCGCGCAGGACACGCCGCAGCGCCCGCGTTCGGCCGAACAGGCGCGAGATCTGATGTCCGCCATCGAGAATGGCACCCGGCAGGGGCGTCGGGCCCATCCCGACCCCCATACCGCCAACAATCCGGATGAACAGGAAGGCGAAGGTGACCTCTTCCAACGCAGGTGATCTCAACTGGCTGCTCGACGATCTCGTCGATCGCCTGGCGGGAGTGCGCTATGCCGTGGTGCACTCCACCGACGGGCTGCTGCTGGGCCGGTCCACCACCATGAGCCGCGAGGACGCCGAGCACTTCGGCGCCATGTCGGCGACGCTGTACGGGTTGGCGCGCAGCGCCGGTAGCCGTTTCGACGGCGGCGGCGTGCGGCAGGCGGTGATCGAGCTGGATCGCGCGGTCCTGTTCGTCACCGCCGCCGGAGACAACGCTTGTATTGCGTTGCAGGCGAACGAAAACGCAAACCTCGGTATGGTGGCCTACGAAATGAATCTGACCGTGCAGCGGATGGGCAACTACCTGTCGACCGATCCGCGGCACGGGCTAGCGACGCAGGTGGAGCACCGATTGTCATGACTCGCTTCGGTCAACCGTGGTTCGACGATCAGGCGGGCCCGCTGGTTCGCCCGTACGCCGTGACGGGTGGCCGCACGATGGGTGCGGGACACGACCTGGACATGCTCACCCTCGTGGTGACATCTCATCCGGCCCCGAGATTGCGGCGCGTGGAGCCGGAATACGCGGAAATCGTGCATCTGTGCCGGGTCCCGCAATCGGTGGCCGAGGTGTCGGCCACCCTGAGACTGCCCCTCGCCGTGACGAAGATCCTCGTCGGTGATCTGATCAGCGAGGGGCACCTGATCTTCCGGGCGCCGGTGCACACCGATTCCGGCCCCAGCGACCTGAACTTGTTGCGAGCTGTGCTCGACGGAATCCGAAAGCTGTAGAACACCCGTGTCTGATACGACGTCTGCGGCACCCCTGGCCGCCTCGGTCAAGATTCTCATCGCCGGCGGGTTCGGTGTCGGCAAGACCACGATGGTGTCCTCGATCAGTGAGATCGCGCCGCTGCGCACCGAGGAACTGATCACCGAATTGTCCACCGGCGTCGACGATCTGTCCGGCGTCGAGGGCAAGACCACCACCACCGTGGCGCTGGATTTCGGCCGCATCACCATCGATGAGAACCTGGTGCTGTACCTGTTCGGCACCCCCGGCCAGGACCGATTCTGGTTCCTGTGGGACGAATTGGCCCGCGGCGCGCTGGGGGCGGTGGTCATCGCCGATACCCGTCGTCTCGAGAACTCCTTCGCGGCCATCGATTTCTTCGAGCGCCGCGGCCTGTCGTTCGCGGTCGCGGTCAACTGTTTCGAGAACGCCCCGGTGTACACCACCGAGGAGGTCCGCGACGCGCTCGATCTGGATCCGCACGCACCGGTCGTGCTGTGCGACGCGCGCGACCGTTCGTCGTGCAAGAACGTGCTGATGACCCTGGTGGAACATCTGATCGTGCGCGCCACCACCTCGGTGGCCTGAGCCGCAACACGATTCGATAAAGCGCGGAACTTTCCCCGCGCACGGCCGTTCACCGGATATGGCGGCCGGTACGCGCTGGGAACGGGGAAGCGTCCGCGGCGAGCCGTTGAACGACGGCTTGTCGGCGGTGACCATGGGCACGGGCCCGCCGCTGGTGGTGCTGCCCGGACTGGGTCCGGGCGCCGACCTTTCCGAGCGCGTGCCGTGGCGGGTGGCCCGCTCGACCGGCACGCTGGCCGCGGGACTCGGGCGCACGATCCATCTGATCCACCGCCCGGTGCGCCCGCCGGTGGATATGACCATCGCCGATCTGGCGGGCTGGCATGCCGACGCGCTGCGCGACCGGTTCGACGAGCCGGTGGACGTCATGGGCGTCTCGGCCGGGGGCCTGATCGCGCTGCAACTCGCGCTGGATCATCCGAAGACCGTGCGGCGCTTGGCGCTCTGCGTCGCCGCGAGTCGGGTGGACGAGCGGGGCCTGCGGGATCTGGCACGGATGATGGAACTGGAGCGGGCGGGACGCTCCGCCGCCTGGATCGGCAGCGGCCTGATCGCGCACGGACCGCTGCGCCTGGTCATGACGCTTGCACTGCTGGCCCGCCGCAGACCGCCGGCGCCCGGCGAGACGGCGCTGGTGCAGGCGCTGCGGAGCTGGAATGTCACCGACCGGCTCGGCGAGCTCGAGATACCGGTGCTGATCGTCGCCGCCACCCGCGATCGGCTGGTACCGCCCACGCTCGTTCATGCGACCGTGGTCGGCATTTCGGGCGCGCGCCTGGTCATGCTGCACGGCCGCGGTCACATCACCGCCCTGTACGATCCGCGGCTGCGCCGGGCCGTCGCGGAATTCCTCGCCGACCCGATCCGCTGACCGGCACCGAGACGAACGGCCGCTACAGCCGCTCGGGGTCGAGCTCGGCGAACGATCCGATCCAGCGATGCGGCGGCCGCGGCGAATTCGGCTCCCCCGGCCGGGTCACGCCGACGGCCTGCCAGCCCTCTGCCACCGCGGCGTCGAGTTCGTCGGGGTGGTCGGACAGGAACAGGATCCGCTCGCCCGGCACGCCGATGGCTCCGGCGATCTTCTCGTAGGAGGCGGCCTCGCGCTTGGGCCCGGCATTGTTCAGGTCGAACCAGTCGCCGATCAGCGAGGCCAGCTCACCGCCGCGGGCGTGGGCGAACCAATCCTGTTGGTTGCGCACCGAACCCGAGGAGTACACAAACAGCGCGATCCCCGCCGCATGCCAGGCCCGCAGGGCGGGCGGCGCGTCCGGGAAGAATTCCCCGTGCAACGCGCCGTCGCGGAAGCCCTCGGCGCAGATCAGTCCCTGCGCGGTCTTGAGCGGCTGGGCCTTCACATCCGAATTCAGCCAGCCGCGCAGGATCTCGGCCACCTCGGCCTCGTCGGCATCGGGGCGAGCGGCCAGCTCACGGGCCTGCGCGAGGACCGCATCGGCCGCGCCGCCGCGGTTGTCGCGCAACCACTGCGGCAGCCGCGCACGGGTGTATCCGTAGAGGTCCTCCCGCACCGCACTGGTCGGGCTGGTGGTGCCCTCGATATCGACGACGATCGCGCGAATGCCGCCTCCGGGCCGGACGCTCATGCTGTGTTCTCTTTCGGCATGAGCTCTGGGCCCTGCGTGGTTACGCTCCGCTGCCGCCTCCGGGCCCTGACCGCTCATGCGGTCGCGAGCAATTCGTCGAGGGTCGGGAAGCGCTCACCGATGGTGTTGCCGGTGAAGTCGCCGATCCAGCCGTCCTCCTCCTCGAAGAACCGCACGGCGACGAAGTCGGGCCGGGTGCCCATGTCGAACCAGTGCAGCGTGCCCGCGGGCACCGACACCAGATCCCCCGCCTCGCACACCGTCGCCAGCACCTCGCCGTCCAGATGCAGATAGAAGCAGCCGCGCCCACCGGCGAAGAAGCGCACCTCGTCCTCGGCGTGGCGGTGCTCGGAGAGGAACTTCTCCCGCGCGCCGCGGGCCTTGGCGGGCCATTCCGGATCGTCGTCGTCGGGGTGGATGCGGGCCACGTCGATGTGCTTGTAGCGGCCGTCGGCGTTGAGCTCGCCGATGCGGTCGGCGTATTCGGCGAGCAGGGCGTCGGTGGAGGTGCTCGCATCGAGCGCCGCCGGGGTGGGCCAGCGGTCGAAAACGATGCCGCGCTTGCGCAATTCGGCCGCGATCACCTCCGGATCGGACGTGCGCAGCCGCACCTCGGCGGCATCGCTGTCGGCCATGATCTGCAGCAGGGTCATTTCGATTCCTCCTCGGACCCGCGGTGGTTCGCTCCGATCGCACGACGGCCGGTGAGCGTCACCAGCTCGCACATCGCCTCCAGGCATTCGGCGCGGTCGCGAGCCTGCGCGAGGGTCGCTCCCCAGGCGGTGATGCCGTGCCCGGCGATGAACAGGACCGGCGGCGCATCCGGGTGCTCGATCAGATGGCGCTCGATATCGGCACCGATGCGCGGAACGTCAGCGTGGTTGGAAAACACCGGTATGTCAATGGTTTCCGTCGCCCCGAGTCCCTTGATGAGCTCGTAGCCGGCGAAGCGCAGTGCCGCGGGTGCGTCGATCGACTGGGCGGTGGCATGCGGCGGATGCACGTGCACCACGGCGGCGGCATCGGTGGCCCGATAGACGGCGGTGTGGATGGTGGTCTCCGCCGAGGGGCGCCGGGAGCCGGAAATCGGCTGGGAATCGGCGATATTCACCGTCACCATGTCACCGGCGGCGAGCTCACCCTTGGACAGCCCGCTGCCGGTGACGATCGCCGTCTGCCCCGCGCGCACCGAGATGTTCCCCGCGGTGCCGGGCATCCAGCCGCGCGTGTAGAGGCCCCTGGCGATCTCGGCGATCCGCCGCTCGGCGGCGTCGTCGGCCCGCGGGCCGTCGAGCTGGTCGGCGAGGAATTTGCGGGTCTTCTCCACGACCGTCTCGACGTACTGATCGGCACGCTGTGCCAATGTGCGCACGATGTCGCCGTCGGCCGGTGCCCCAACCGAATCCGACCGCTCGCCCGCCCGGCCCGTGGCGCCCTGCGGCGCGGCCGGGTTCTCGCCGCGGGGGTGATGGGCCGCGCCGTCGCGTGCTCCGGCGTCCGGTGTGGCCGCCCGCCGCGCGACGGTCTCGCCCGAGGCCGCGGCCACGGCCGTCGCCCACCGCGCGGATGTGGATGGCAGCACGCCGTTTTCGGTGACCACCGCGGTCACCAGATCCGGCGGGGTGACGTCGAAGGCCGGATTGAAGACCTCGGTCCCCTCGGGCGCGGTGGCGACTCCCCCGACGTGGGTGATCTCGAGCGCGGCCCGTTCCTCGACCACGATCCGGTCGCCGGTGGCGGTGTCGAGATCGCGGGTGGATTCGGGGGCGACCACGATGAAGGGGATGCCGTGATGATTCGCGGCCAGCGCCAGGGAATACGTACCGATCTTATTGGCGACCGAACCGTCGGCGGTGATGCGGTCCGCGCCGACGATCACCGCGTCCACCCGGCCGGTGGCCATCGCCCACGCGGCCGCGGAGTCGATCGTCAGCCGATGCGGGATCGCGGCCTCCGCGAGCTCCCACGCGGTCAGCCGGGCGCCCTGCAGCAGCGGGCGGGTCTCGTCGACCAGGACGTTCTCGATCGCGCCGCGCTCGTGCAGCACCCGCAGCGCGCCCAGTGCGGTGCCGAAGGCGGTGGTGGCCAACCGGCCGGTATTGCAATGGGTGAGGACGCGCAGCGGCCGGTCCGGACACAGTCGCTGCAGCAGATCGGCGGCGTGGGTCGCCGCGGCGCGATTGACCCGGCCGTCCTCGGCCAGCATCGCCAGCGCCTCGTCGAGCACGGCCTGCGGACCGGCCGGCAGCTTCGCCAGCGCGCGCCGCACACCCCAGGCCAGGTTCACCGCGGTCGGGCGGGCGGCGGCGATGCGCTCGGCCTCGGCGGTCACCGTCGCCGGATCGCCGGGGTGCGCGCGGGCGGCCAGCACCACGCCGAACGCCCCGGACACGCCGATCGCGGGCGCGCCCCGGATGGCCAGCGTCTTGATCGCGTCGATGACCTCGTCGACCGTCGTGATCCGCAACTCCCGCAGTTCCCGCGGCAGCGCGCGCTGATCGATGGTGACCAGCGCCCCATCGACCCACGCGATCGAAACCTCACTCATCCCGCAACCTTCACCTCGACCCGACAGCAAATCCAAACTACCCAACCCGGGTGAACGCCCGCGCACCAGGTTTGCCGTCGCCGTGATCGCGAATCGGCACCGGTCGGGAGGGGGTTCGCTCACCGATGTCGGAGAGCGGGGCGCGCCACGCTGCACACCCCGCATCGATGCCCGAATTGCCCTGGTCGCCAAGGTGATTCATCCACAGGCGGGGTGACAATTAGTGGCGATACACAGTCTAGAAGTACCAATTAGTTACTGCCACTTGGGATCTTCCACCCGTAACGCGGGAAAGGACCATACGGTCCGTGTCGCCGCGCCGAGCTTATCCACAGCAACCGCGAACCCTCACTCTCATCCACAGCTTTCGGTGGATAAGCGTGAACAGCGTCAATTCCACATGCGTGGGACAAACCTGGGGACGAACCGATCAGGCCCGGCCGAAGGCGAGAGTGACGTTGTGCCCGCCGAATCCGAAGGAGTTGCTCAGCGCATAGGACATCGTCTGGCGGCGCGCCTGCCCGTGCACGATGTCCAACTCGACCCCCGGGTCCGGCTGCTCGAAATTCAGTGTCGGCGGCACGATCTGCTCCTCGAGGGTGCGCAGCGTCAGGATCGCCTCCAGTGCACCGACCGCGCCGATGGAATGCCCCAGCGCGCCCTTGGGCGCGTACACCGAGGCGTCGCGGGCCACCGCCGCAATGGCATTCGCCTCCGAGGCGTCGCCGACCGGCGTCGAGGTGGCGTGCGCGTTGACATGCTCGATGTCGGCGCCGGTCAGTCCCGCCGCCTCGATTGCCTTGCGCATGGCCCGCGCGGCGCCCGCACCCTCGGGTTCGGTGCCGGTGATGTGATAGCCGTCGGAGGTGATGCCCGCGCCCAGGACACGCCCGAGGATCTTCGCCCGCCGCGCCGTCGCGAACTCCTCCGATTCCAGCACCAGCATCGCACCGGCCTCGCCGAAGACGAACCCGTCGCGATCGCGGTCGAAAGGTCGTGAGGCGCGGGCGGGTTCGTCGTTGCGGGTGCTCATCGCGCGCATCATCGCGAAGCTGGCGATCGGCACCGCCTCGATGTAGCCCTCCACGCCCCCGGCGATCACCACATCCGCCTCGCCCGTCGCGATCAGCCGCCAGGCGTGCGCGATGGCCTCCGCGCCCGACGAGCAGGCCGAGGTCGGCGCGTAAACGCCTGCCTTCGCGCCGAATTCGAGACCCACCCGGGCGGCCGAGCCGTTGGGCATCACCATCGGGACGGTCAGCGGCGGCACCTTGCGATATCCGCCCGCGCGCATGGCGTCGACCGCGGTGAGGAAGGCGTCGCCGCCGCCGAGTCCGGTGCCGACCGCCACGCCGAGCCGCTCGCCGTCCACGTCGGGCTTACCCGCCTCGCCCCACACCTGGCGACCCAGTACCAGAGCCATCTGCTGCACATAGGAGTGTCGCCGCTGCTCGATGCGGGTCAGATGCTCGCCCGGCTGCTGCTTCAACTTGCCGCCGATGCGAACCGGGAGGTCGTACTCGGTGACGAAATCGTCGGCCAGTGGGCCGATTCCGCTCTCGCCGCGCAGCAGGGCGTCCCAGGTGCCGTCCAGATCGGGCGCGAGGCAGGTGGTGGTGGTCATGCCGGTGACGACGACCGCGCGTCGGGCAGGCGTAAGTGAAGCAGTCGTTACAGTCATGCGGTCATGGATACCTGTAGCGCCCGCTACAGTCAACTCGTGCCCAGACCCCTAGACCAGGCTCGCCGAGCCGAACTGCTCTCCGGTGTCATCGCCTATATCGGCGAACGCGGACTGACCGAACTGTCGCTGCGCCCGCTCGCCGACTATCTGGGCACGAGTTCGCGCATGCTGATCCACTACTTCGGCACCAAGGAGCAGATGCTGGTCGCGGCGCTCGAGACCCAGCGTCCGGATATCGCGGGTCTGTTCGCCGACGTGCCCGATATCGACACCCTGCGCCGACGCCTGATCGAATCGTTCGTGGTCAACACCACCAGCGACTGGGCCACCAGCACGCGGGTGCTGTTCCAGGTGCTCGGCATCGCCTCGGTCCCCGGCAGCCCCTACGCCGCCTACGCCGAGGAGGCCGTGCACGGGCTCGTCGAAGCCCTGACCCGGGTCCTCACCGAGCTCGACCCCGCCTTCCCGGACCCGCAAACCACTGCCACCCTGCTGATCTCGGGCATCCGCGGCCTGCTGCAGGACCGCCTGGTCACCGGCGACAACACCCGCGTGTCCAAGGCCGCCCGCCGCCTGATCAACCTGGCCCTCCCGCCAGCGCGTTGAAACCGGTTTCAGTATTGTTCCGGGCATGGCTTTTGTGATCGATGACAGCGTGGAGATCGCGGCATCCGCCGAGGTGGTGTGGAAGGTGCTCACCGATTTCGAGCGCTACGGCGAATGGAACCCCTTCGTCTCGGCCTGCGCCACCACCCTCGAGCCCGGCTCCCCCATCGATATGCGGGTCCAGCTCGGTCCCCGCCAACGCGCCCAACGTGAATGGATCCGCTCCCACACCCCCGGCACCGAATTCAGCTACGCCATGAAGCCCCTGCCCCTGGGCGCGTTGCGCAGCCTCCGCTCCCACACCCTGACCCCGCTCACCCCCACCATCACCCGCTACACCTCCCACTTCGAACTGGACGGCTGGCTACGCCCGCTCGTCACCGTCCCGATGGGCAAGGCCCTGCAGTCCGGCTTCACCGCCATGACCGCCGCCCTGAAAACCCGCGCCGAACAACTGGCCTGAACCCTCACGCCTCGAAGGGGATGGTGTTGCCCGCGGGGTCGCGCTGGCCGATCTCGGATTCGATGGCCTTGGCCAGTTCGGTGGCCGAGGACCAGCGCAGGGGTTCGCTGCCCTCCAGATTGCCGATGGTGTACCAGGTGTCGGTGTCGCGGTAGCGGACCAGGGCCCTGCCGGATTCGTCGACGGCGACGTCGAGATCGCCGGAGATGGTGCCCTCTTCTTCGGTCATGACGGCGGCCTTGGCGGCGATCTCGACGATTTCGATGATCAGAAGCCTCCTCGACGGGCGCAGTCGTCGACTGCGGCGCGCAATGCGGTCTGCTCGGCCGGATCCACTGTCAGTGCGTATTTTACTTTGACCTTGATGTAATGAGCGACGTAGGCACACCGGAACTTTCCGGGGGGCAGATAATTGGCGGCGTCCTGATCGCCCTTGGAGCGGTTGGCCGACGGGTCGGAGGCGACGAGGTTCAGCGCGTCGTTGGCAATATCGCGGCGGGTGTTCTCGTCGCGGGCCGCGGCTCCGGAGCGCCAGGCCTCGGCGAGCGGGACGATGTGCTCGGCGTCCACACCCTTGGGGTCGGTGATGAATTTGTAGGGGGCGAGTTTGCCGGTCTTGCGGTCGATCACGCCGTACCGATCGCGCCAACCCCCGCCCTTGCCGACGGTCAGATCGCAGGTCTTGGGGTCGAGCCGCACCGCACCCTCCGCATCGCGCAGCATCATGACCTCGCGGGTGGTGCACTTGCTGTATTGCGCGAATTCCGGGCCGAAGCCGTGGGCCGGAATATTGGTATCCCAGTGCGGAAACTGGTCGCGGCTGTAGCCGGTCATCGGAGCCTCCGGCGCCACCACCAATTTCGTCAGCAGATCCGAGATCTCCTGCGGATTCTCGATTCCCGGCCCGGGTTCCTCCGGCGCGGCCGTCGGCCCCGGAGAACCCGGCTGGGAGCCTTGCTGTTCGGAGCGCAGCGTGAGCACCGCGATTCCAATGATGAGCGCCAGCAGCAGGGCCGCGACGCCGAATGGCAGGACGATTCTGGGGCCGCGCTGCGACCGGCGATATGCACTTCTCATCTCGGGCAACCACACTGGCAACCGGTGCCGACAATCGGCAAGCGGGACAACGCCTTCAGTTGCCGGAGTCACACCGTGGAACGGACGACTCCTGCAACTGTAGCTAATCTCACTGCGCCCTACGGAGTGTCGCGGTTGCTAGGCCTGGTGCGTCCACGCCACGAAGAACAGCGCCCCCGCCATCGTCACCAGCACGGCGACCGGCAGCGGCCACCACGCCCCCGCCCGCACGAGCAGCCGCCGGGCGAAGGCGAATTGCAGCACCCCCAGCGCCGCGATCAGCAGCGTTCCGATCGGCAGCACCACCGCGATCGCCAGCAGCGCATGCACCGCCCACGCCCCCGCCAGCGTCGGTCCGCCCCAGGAGTTTTCGTAGTCGCCCCCACCGACCGACGGGTACGCGATCCCACGCACCAGCGCGATACAGATCAGAAACAGTACAAACCACGCGACCAGTCCGACCACGACCGACAGCACCAGATGCAGTGCCCGCCCGCCCACTCCGGCCCGCTCCGCGAACGGTTCGCGCCCGAGCAGCCGCCGCGCCGCCCACGCCCGCAACCCCGCACCGCCGAAACCCGACAGCACCGCCACGAGCCCATAACCCGCAAACCCCAGCGCCCCTCGCAGAGATTCGGTCATGCTCGCAACCCTAGCCGCGCGATCCACGCTCGTCGCACAGGCCACGGCCCCCAATTTCCGTGGCGGCGCCCTTATTTCCCGCGCATCCGGCGGCGCGGCAGCAGTCGCGGCGACCTCGCTTCGGACTCGCCCGGCCACTCCGCGGCGTCGTCCGGCCACCCAGCGGCAACGGCGGCGACTCTACTTCCGGCCCGCCGGGCCACTCAGCGGCAACAACGGCAGGTGCGTCGTCAGGCAGAACGGATGCCCGGCCGGGTCGAACAGCACCCGCCAGCGTTCCGGCCCCGGTTGCACGGCCGCGACCCGCGCGCCCAGCCGCACCGCCTCCCGCTGACCGGCGTCCAGATCGTCCACCACCAGATCGAGGTGAATATGTTTGGGCCTCGGCCCGTCCGGCCAGCTCGGCGGGCGGTAATCGGGCACCCGGATGGCCGTCAGCGCGGCGCGCTCGGCGTGCACCAGCGCGACATTGTCGGTGCGATAGACGATTTCACCGCCGAGCAGCCGCGCCCAGAACGACGCGAGCTCCTCCTCGTCGGCACAGTCGAGCGAGATCAGCGCCAGCCGTGCGAAACTCACCGCCCGATGCTACGCGAGATCAGGCGTCGTTGAGCTTGTTCAGCCGCTCGCAGGCGCTCAGATACTCCTCGATCAACCGCCGCATGACATCGGCGGTGCGCTCGACCCTGGTCATCATGCCGACCACCTGACCGACCGGATTGAAGTTGACGTCCTTGGCCGCCTCGGGATACCGGTGGCCGCGCTTGACCCCGTCCAGGGCGACCATCATCTGCAGCGGCATGGGCAGCGGGTCGGGTGTGTCGGCGCTCTCCCAGGCATCGGTCCAGTCGTTGCGCAGCATCCGGCACGGCTTACCGGTCCACGACCGCGACCGGACGGTGTCGTGGCTGCTCGCGTCGATATAGGTCTGCATCTGCGCGGGCGGGACGTTCGCCTCCTCGACCGTCAGCCAGATCGACCCCGTCCACGCGCCCGCCGCACCCATCGCGAGCGCGGCCGCGACCTGACGTCCGTTGCCGATGCCACCGGCCGCCAGCACCGGCAGCTCGCCCACCGCGTCGACGACCTGCGGCCACAGCACCAGCGAGGAGATCTCCCCGCAGTGCCCGCCGCCCTCGGTGCCCTGGCAGACAACGAAATCCAGTCCGGCGCGCTTGTGGTCGAGCGCGTGTTTGACCGATCCACACAGCGCGCCGATCAACCGCCCCGACTCCTGCACCTGCTTGATCACCTCGTCGGGCGGGGTGCCCAGCGCATTGGCCACCAGTTTCGCCTTGGGGTGGCGCAGGATCACCTCCACCTGCGGGGCGGCGGTGGTGGCGGTCCAGCCCAGCAGCTGATTGTGCTGTTCCCCGTCGGGCAGCCGCGGCACCCCGTGGTCGGCGAGAATCTTCTCCGCGAAATCGCGATGACCTTGGGGAACCAGTTTGGCCAGTTCGGCTTCCAGCTCCCGCGGCGACAACCCCTCGATGCCCTTGCCCTCGTATTTGGACGGAATGACCAGATCCACCCCATACACGCCGTGCACATGCTCGTCCAGCCACGCCAGTTCGACCTCGAGCTGTTCGGCGGTGAAGCCGACCGCGCCCAGCACCCCGAGCCCGCCCGCATTGCTCACCGCCGCGGCCACATCGCGGCAGTGGGTGAAGGCGAAGATCGGGACGTCGATCCCCAGTCGTTCGCAGATCTCGGTACGCATGACGTGGTCGTCTCCTCGTGTTCCGGCGCGGGAAGGCTCGCTTCCCACCACTAGAACACGTTACAACTTTGCTCGCAACGCCCCCAGCAATCGGGGCGTCGTCTTTTCCGCGTGTCGGCAATCGACCGTGAAATGCTGAACGGCATGATCGACTTCGTCGAGGAGGTGCGCCGATGATGCCCGATGCCGAGCTGAATCCCGCCGCGGTCGAGATCGGAAGTTTCTTCCCGCAGCTACCCGACGCGGTCTGGCGCGCGCTGACCGAGCCGGACGTACACGGCCGCTGGCTGATGCCCTCCACCGGCTTCGAGCCCTCGGTCGGAACGCATTTCATCCTCACCGCCCCCAAGGGCGAAATCGCCTGTGAGGTCCTCACCGTACGGCCGATCGAGCGACTGACCTTCAGCTGGATCGATCTGCGCGCCCGCCACCCCGCCCGCTGGGTGGTCGACTGGACCGTGCGCCGCCAGGGCCGCGGCACCCGGCTGCTGTTGACCCAGACCGGATTCGACCTCGAGGACCGCCGTCAGCAGATGGCCCGCCACGCCATGGAACGCGGCTGGCGGGTGCTGCTGGCGCGGCTGCGTGAGGAGCTCGACCGAACCGAGGCGTGAGCCGGATCAGCCGGGCCGCCGCCACCCGCGGCCGAGGGCATCGGCGGCGCGCAGGGCGTCCACCGTCATCGCCACGTCGACGTCGAACGGTTCGTTGTGGATCGTCTCGCCCGGTGCCGTGGCGCGGATCGCGATGGCGGACAGGGTTTCCGCATCGGCGTCGGCCAGGCCGAGGTCGGCGAGGGTGGTGGGCAGGCCCACCGCCGTGCAGAAGCCGAGCACGGTCTCGACCTCGGCGGCCGGTGCGCCCTCGAGCACCAATTGGGTGAGCACCCCGAAGGCGACCTTCTCCCCGTGCAGGAACGAATGGGTACCCGGCGCGGCGGTGAGCCCGTTGTGCACCGCATGCGCGGCGGCCAGCCCGGAGGATTCGAAACCCAGCCCCGACAGCAGGGTATTGGCCTCGACGACGCGCTCCAGCGCCGGGGTCACCGCATGCTCGCGCACCGCCGCCAGCGCCTGCGACCCATCGGCCAGCAGCGTGTCGTAACACAGCCGGGCCAGCGCGGTCGCGCTGCTCGTGGACGCGCCGCCCCGCATATTGCGCACCCGCGCCGCCGAACACGTGCGCGCCTCGAACCATGTGGCCAGCGCATCCCCCATACCCGCGGTGAGCAGCCGCGCCGGCGCCCGCGCGATGACCGAGGTGTCGACCAGCACGAGCGCCGGATTGCGCCGAACCAGTTGATACGCCTCGAAATCGCCCGTCTCCCGGTAGATCACCGACAGCGCGCTGCACGGCGCGTCGCTGGACGCGGCGGTCGGGCAGCTGATCATCGGCAACTCGAGGTCGTCGGCCACGGCCCGCGCCGAGTCGAGCACCTTGCCCCCGCCCGCGCCCAGCACGACCGTACCGCCGCTCTCGCGCACCGCGTCGGTGATCCGGGCGATCTCCGCACCACTGCACTCCCCGCCCGAATCATGAACGGAGTACCCGATTTTCGCATCCCCCAGCGACCGCTCCCAGGTCTGCTCCAGCAGCCGCCGCGCACTGGCGCCCGCCACGATCAGCACCGGTCCCCCGATCCCGAGCCGCGCCATCTCCGCCCCCAGCGCCGCGGTCGCGTTCCGGCCCTGCACGTAATGCCCCGGCGACGAAAACACACTCAGCATCGGCCACCCTCCCGGCGAATCGTCCACAATCGCGTCCGGGACAACGCTACGCCGGCTGACCACCGTTGCGGGCGCGGCGATCCGGATGGTGAAGTAATTCGCGATGCGAACGACAATCGTGCGCGGCGCACGCGAAGCCGCGCTCGCCCAAATCGAGGCGCTGGTCCGGCTGTACGGGCTGGTCTTCGCCGAACCCCCGTATCACGAGGGTCCCGAGGACATCGAGCGGTTCCGGCAGCTGCTTCGCGAGGAAGTCGAGCTGCCCGGCTTCACGATGGTGCGGGCACTCGACGGCGAGGCACTGATCGGCATGGCCTACGGTTTCCGCAAACCGCCGGGCGACTGGTGGGTCGATGCCGAAACACCCCCGGCCCCAGCGCTTCTCGATGCCCCCAAATTCGCCGTCATGGAATTCGCCGTGCATCCGGACCACCGCGGCCGCGGTCTTGGCCGCGCGCTGCTGCGGGAACTGCTGCACGGGCGTTCCGAACCGTTCGCGGCCCTGTGCGTCAATGCGGCGGCTCCGGCCCATGCGATGTATCTGCGCTGGGGCTGGCGGCCCGCGGGCCGCCGCGTGCTCGGCGACCGCGTGATCGACATCCTGCACCTGCCGCTGAACTGATTCGGGGCCAACGGAGCCGAGCCCCGTCCGGCGTCGCGGACGGGGCTCGGACAGTGAAGATCAGGCCAGATCGAACCGATCGTTGTTGGCCACCTTCACCCACGCCGCGACGAAGTCGGTGACGAACTTCTCCCCGGCGTCGGCCTGGGCGTAGACCTCGGCCACCGCGCGCAGCACCGAATGCGAGCCGAAGACCAGGTCGTTGGCGGTCGCGGTCCACTTGGGCTCGCCGGTGGCCCGGTCGACGCCCTCGTAGACGTTCTCCGCCGACTCCGACGGCTTCCACTCGGTGCGCATATCGAGCAGGTTGACGAAGAAGTCGTTGGACAGCACACCCGGACGCTCGGTCAGCACGCCGTGCTTGCTGCCGTTGTAGTTCGCGCCCAGCGCGCGCAGGCCGCCGATCAGGACGGTCATCTCCGGAGCCGTCAGATCGAGCATGTACGCCCGATCCAGCAGCAGCCGCTCCAGCGGAGCCTTCTCGCCGGTGCGCACGTAGTTGCGGAAGCCGTCGGCGCGGGGCTCGAGCACCGCGAACGATTCCACATCGGTGTTCTCCTGCGAGGCGTCGGTGCGGCCCGGCGCGAACGGCACCGTGAGGTCGTGGCCCGCCTCCCTGGCCGCCTGCTCGACGGCCGCCGATCCGGCCAGGATGATCAGATCGGCCAGCGACACCTTCTTACCGCCGGTGGCCGAGCCGTTGAACTCCTGCTGGATCTGCTCGAGCACCGGCAGCACCTTCGACAGCTCGGCGGGTTCGTTGACCTCCCAGTTCTTCTGGGGCTCGAGCCGGATGCGCGCACCGTTGGCGCCGCCGCGCTTGTCGGTGCTGCGGAAGCTCGCCGCCGACGCCCACGCGGTCTTGACCAGCTGCGCGGTGGACAGGCCGGAGTCGAGCACCTTGCGCTTGAGCGCGGCGATGTCCTGCTCGTCGATCAGCTCGTGATCGACCGTGGGCACCGGGTCCTGCCACAGCTGCGGCTCGGGCACCCACGGGCCGAGGTAGCGGCTGACCGGGCCCATATCGCGGTGCAGCAGCTTGTACCAGGCCTTGGCGAACGCCTCGGCCAGCTCCTCGGGGTGCTCGAGCCAGCGGCTGGTGATCTCGCGGTAGATCGGATCCTCGCGCAGGGCGAGGTCGGTGGTCAGCATGGTCGGCGTGCGCGCGGGCCCGCCGAACGGATCGGGGATGGTGTTCTCGGCGTCCTTGGCCTTCCACTGCCACGCTCCGGCGGGGCTCTTGGTCAACTCCCACTCGAAGCCGTACAGGTTCTGCAGGAAACCGTTGCCCCACTTGGTCGGAGTGGAGGTCCACACCACCTCCAGACCGCTGGTGATGGCGTCCTTGCCCTTGCCGGTTCCGTGCGCGCTCTTCCAGCCCAGGCCCTGCTGCTCGAGCGGAGCGGCCTCGGGCTCGGGGCCGACCAGGCCCGCGTCGCCCGCGCCGTGGGTCTTGCCGAAGCTGTGCCCGCCGACGATCAGCGCGGCGGTCTCCTCGTCGTTCATCGCCATGCGGCCGAAGGTCTCGCGGATATCGCGTGCGGCGGCCACCGGATCCGGACGGCCGTTGGGCCCTTCGGGATTGACGTAGATCAGGCCCATCTGGACCGCGCCCAGCGGGCCCGACAGCTCGCGGTCGCCGCTGTAGCGCTCGTCGCCGAGCCAGGTGTCCTCCGGACCCCAGTAGACCTCTTCGGTCTCCCAGATATCCGGGCGGCCGAAGCCGAAACCGAAGGTCTTGAAGCCCATCGACTCCAGAGCGACGTTACCGGCGAACACCAGCAGGTCGGCCCAGGAGATCTTGTTGCCGTACTTCTGCTTGACCGGCCACAGCAGTCGGCGCGCCTTGTCCAGATTGGCGTTGTCGGGCCAGCTGTTCAGCGGCGCGAAGCGCTGGGCGCCCTGCCCGCCGCCGCCGCGGCCGTCGGCGATGCGGTAGGTGCCCGCGGCATGCCAGCTCATTCGGATGAACAGGCCGCCGTAGTTGCCGTAGTCGGCGGGCCACCAGTCCTGCGAATCGGTCAGCACCGCGGCGACGTCGGCCTTGAGCGCCTCGACGTCGAGCTTGGCGAATTCCTTGGCGTAGTCGAAATCCTCGCCCAGCGGATTGGATTTCGACGAATGGGCGTGCAGCACCGAGACATCGATCTGCTCGGGCCACCAGTCCTTGTTGGTACGTGGGCGATGATCGGTCTTCGGCGTCGGGGACGGGATGGCCGGGTTCTCGCTCTCACTGGCACTTGCGGTTGCGGTGTCCGGAGCGGGTGGACGGCTATCGGATGTCACGACTTTCCTTCCTGGGATGGGTGGTGCGGGCTGCGAAGTGGAACGTTCAATGGGCAGGGGCCGCCGCGCATTCGGGGCACAGACCCCAGTAGACGACCTCGGCCTCGTCGATCGAGAAGCCCTGGTCGTCGGACGCGATCAGACACGGGGCATCGCCGACGGCACAGTCGACATCGGCGATCCGCCCACACGACCGGCAGACCACGTGATGGTGGTTGTCGCCGACGCGCGACTCGTACCGCGCGACCGAACCCGACGGCTGAATGCATCGGATGAGTCCCGCGGCGGTGAGCGCGCGCAGTGAGTCGTACACCGTCTGATGCGAAACCGCCGACAGCTGCTCGCGCACGGCCCGGATGATCGAGTCCGTATCGGCGTGCGGATGCTCGTACACCGCACCGAGTACCGCGATCCGCGGAGCCGTCACGCGAAGCGACGCACACCGCAGCATCTGCCGGAACTCTGTGACCGTGGGCACACCGAGGAGTCTCGTCCGTTTTCTGGAATGAGTCAAGGGTTTGTCTGAATCCGGTCTAACCGCGTGCGGCCCGGCCGATTTCGAGGCCGCGAATTCCCCGGCTCGCGCCCCCGCCCCCAATCGGCCACCCTGAACGGCGTGCGCATCTCCCTCGCCAGCGCGACCACCACCCTGCGACACCGCTGGCCGACCCTGCTGGCCATCCTCGCGTCCGTCCTCTTCTTCGCCGACGGCACCTCCGAACTGACCCCCTTCGCCGCCCTGCTGCCGATCATGGCCATCATCTATCTGATCTTCGGCGCGGCTCGCCGTGATCTGACCCCCGGCCGCGAACTGACCCTCCAGCTCACCGCCCTCGTCGCCTTCGCAGGCATCGCCGCCCTGGTCCTGGCCCTCGCCGAGCCCCTGGCCCGCCCCGTCCTCGCCGCGGGCTGGCTGGCCCACGGCATATGGGATCTGATCCACCACCGCCGCAACCGCGTGGTGCCGCGCGCGTGGTCGGAATGGTGCGGGGTGGTGGATGTGCTGGGGGCGGCGGCGATTCTGCTTCTGCCCCACTAGCTTTCCGCCGGGGGTCGATCGGGTTGCCAGTATCTTCGTCAAGCGTTCGACGATCCGATCTTCAGCACCGTTCGGGGGCCGCCATCAATGCCCCGGCATGGTGTTTTCGCTGGACTGATTCAGTACCAGGACATAGGGGCCAACCGTAGCGGTAGCCGGAGGTAAACATCGGCTACGGGTGACATGGAGGGGTCGCTCGGGCGCGGTCGATCTTCCCGGTTGGCCGGTGACGCAAGCGAATTGGCCGGGCTATCTCCACGGCAGGTGTGGCGGTGGTCGGTAGGTTGTCGGGTATGCCCAGCGATCTTCCGGCCGAGGTGAGCCGGAGTGTGAAGCTCTTTCTGACCACCGTGGACGAGTTGGCACCCGGCTTGGTTACCGGCTTCTACCTGGTTGGATCGATCGCCCTCGGCGATTTTCATGCCGGCGGCGCCGGACGTGGACGGCTCAGCACGGCCAGCGACATCGATTTCATCGCGGTGACCGATCGCCGTCCGGAGCCCGGTTCGCGGGAGCTCACGGCATTGGCCGAGGCGCACGCCCGCACCGTGGCCTGTTATCCGCGACCGCACTTCGACGGCTCGATGCTCTGCTGGGCCGATCTCGCGGCGGGGCCGGACGGCTGCCCCGCCGTGCCCTGCGCGCAGGAGAGCCGGTTCACTCCGGCCGGCCGGGCCGGGCTCAACCCCGTGACGTTCTGCGAGCTGGCCTGGCACGGGATCGCACTGCGCGGACCCCAGCCGTCCGAGATCGACCTGTGGGCCGACTCGGATGCCTTGCGCGCGTTCACGATCGACAACCTGCGCTCCTATTGGCGGCCGTGGTGGCACCGCCACCGGCAGCCGCGCCCGCTACCTCTGCTCATCGGACTCAGCGCGTGGTTCCCGGTATGGGCGGTTCTCGGGGTGAGCCGACTACACCATTTCCTCGCCACCGCAACGATGACCTCCAAATGCGGGGCGGGCAGATATGCCCAAAACGCGTTCGCCCCACGCTGGCGGCGCATCATCGACGAAAGCCTGGCACTGCGCACCGACAACGCCGAGGGCCGCCTTGGCTACCGCAACCCGCTGGCCCGCCGCCGCGACACTCTCGCCTTCCTCGACACCACCATCGAGGCAGCGCTCGCGTTGCCCGCCGAGCCCTGACCCGAATCGGATCCGTTCACGCAGCGCGCGGTTGGCGGGGATCAATCGGAAACGATTTCTTTCTGTTATCTGCCCTATCGTAATGGGAGTTGACGTCCGGCCGAATAGCTAACACATAGTTAGTCCAAAACCCGGCCGGAGGTTGACATGAAACGGCACGGTACCGAGAGCTTCTTCGTCGTCGGCGAGGGTGTGTTCGAATTCGACCGAGACGGTAATCTCGCGAGGCGGCAGCCTTCGACCATCGAGGAGCTGCGGCGATTTCGATTCTCGCGACTCGGCCCGGTGGGTGGGCAGACCGACGAGGCGATCAGGATCGCCTTGGCGGCCGCCATCACCGCCGATGTCCCGCAACCGGATTCGGCCGGACCGCCGATTCCGGCCGGGTTCACCTACCTCGGCCAGTTCGTCGACCACGACCTGACCATGGACCGGACCGCGACCCAGCTCGGTGAAGACGTCACCGTCGAGGAGTTGTTGCAGGGCCGCTCACCCGCTCTCGATCTGGACTCGCTGTACGGGCGGGGGCCGCAGGACCCCGGTGACCGGGTCTTCTACAACGCCGACGGCGTGACACTCAAGGTCGGCACGACCTCCCCCACGAATTTTCCGGACGAGCGGGTGAACGTCGAGATGGAGGGTTTCGACCTGCCGCGGCTGGGCGCGGCCGGTGGCACGGCCGCGGACCGGCGGCGCCCGCTCATTCCGGATATCCGCAACGACGAGAACCTCGCGGTGGCACAGACCCACCTGGCATTCATGCGGTTCCACAACCGCGTGGCCGAGACACTCGCCATGACCGGACTGTCCGGGCACCGGTTGTTCCGCGCGGCCCGCGAGCTGGTCGTGCGGCACTACCAGTGGATGCTGATCACCGATTTCCTACCGCGCATCATCGACCCGGCAATCGTCACCGACGTATTCCGGCACGGCCGCCGGTTCTTCGAGGCGCCGGGCCAGGGATGCACGGGGCACGGCCTGCGGCCGACGATGCCGATCGAATTCTCCGTGGCGGCATATCGGCTCGGCCACAGTATGATTCGTGGCGCCTACGAGTGGAATCGGGTGTTCAACAGCACCGGTCCGGGCCCGAGCGCCAGCCTGCTGCTGTTGTTCACCTTCAGCGGCGTCAGCGGCAATTTCCAGGCCGGTTCCCAGATTCCCGACCTGGACAATCCGAATTCTGGAACCGTGGACAGGCTGCCGACCAACTGGATCGCGGACTTCCGCAGGCTCTACGACTTCACCGAGGCCGCTCGGCCCGACCTGGTACCGCCGGTCGCGACCGGCGGCGGCAACGTGACCAAACGCATCGACACCCTGCTGGTGAACCCGTTGAACATGTTGCCCGCAGGCGCTTTCGGCGGACGGGGCACCACGGTACCGGACATCCACCGCAACCTGGCCTTCCGCAATCTCACCAGGGCGCATATGGTCCGGCTCGCCAGCGGGCAGCAGATGGCGGAGTTCTTCGGCGTCGAACCGCTGACCCGCGAGCAGATCCTGCTGGGTAACCAGGGCGCGAACCTCGACGCGCTCACCGACGGTCAGCGCTCCGCTGTCGCCGCCGACACCCCGCTGTGGTTCTACATCCTGCGCGAAGCGGAATTCAACAACGGACTGCTCGGCGCCGTCGGCGGCCGCATCGTCGCCGAGGTCTTCCACCGCGCCATCGAGGGCAGCCGCACCTCGATCGTCCGGGAACCGGCCTGGCGCCCCACCCTCGGCCCCGACACTCACACCTTCCGCATGACCGACCTGCTGCTGTTCGCCTTCGAGGGCAAGGCCGACCTGCTCAACCCGCTCGGAGACTAGTCGAAACCCCATGTGAGCACCGCACTTGAACGGCGTTCAAGCTCGAGGTGGATTGCCGATTCGCGTCGAGCGAGCTGTCGAACCTGTTGGTGGACAAAGCATTCCGCCGCGATCCCCCGGCCCGAGCTCATACCCAGCGGCAGTACCGCGGCGAGCGCGAACGACTCCGGCACCCCCAGAAGTTCTTTGACCCGCGGCTCCTCGGCCACCACCAGCGTCGTGATGGTGCCCCCGTAGCCTTCGCTGCGCGCGGCCAGCAGGATGCTCCAGACGAATGGCACACCGCCGGGTCGTCGGTCGAAGCGCGGTCCCGGGTGCGGGTGGCTCAGTGGCGTAATTCGACCTTCATGCCGGCGCGGTGGGCGATCCGGTTGCGGGCCAGAAATTCGTGGGGGAAGCCGAGGTCGATGGCGCTGGCTTCGTCCAGGCGGGCGAGGTGGGCGGGGTCGAATTCGACGTCCAGGGCGGCGAGATTGTCCTCGAGCTGGGCCGGCGTGCGGGCGCCGACGATCGGCGCCGTGACACCCGGATTCCGCAGCGTCCAGGCCAGCGCCACCTGCGAGGGTGTCCTACCCAGCTCTGCCGCAACCTGTTTCACCACATCGGCGATCGCGAGGCCGCGCTCGGAGAGCGTACCGCTGTCCAGGGCCAGGCTCTTGCGGGTGCCCACGCGGGAGACGACGGCCTGCTGCTCGGTCAGGTCGGCGCGGCTGTATTTGCCGGTGAGCACCCCGCCGGCCAGCGGCGACCACGGGATCACCCCCAGCCCCATCTCGCGCGCCATCGGGATCAGGTCGCGCTCCACGGTCCGCTGGATGAGGCTGTACTCGATCTGCAGCGCCACCAGCGGCGACCAACCGCGTAGGTCGGCGATGGTCTGCATGCGCGACACCTGCCATGCCGGGGTATCGGAGATCCCCACGTACAGCACCTTGCCCTGCCGGACCAGGTCGTCCATACCGCGCAGGATCTCCTCCACCGGGGTCAGAAAGTCCCACACGTGCAGATACAGCAGATCGATGTAGCCGGTATTCAGATGTCGCAGACTGGATTCCACCGAGGCCATCATGCTTTTGCGATGATTCCCACCGGAATTCGGATCGCCCGGCCTGCGCACGCTGGTGTATTTCGTGGCCAGCACCAGGCTTTCGCGGTTGTCGCGGGTGAAATCGCCCAGTAGTTTCTCGGAGCTGCCATCGGTGTACATACTGGCGGTGTCGATGAAATTGCCGCCGCGCTCGACATAGATGTCGAACAGCTTGCGGGCGTCGTCGGTATCGGCGCCCCAGCCCCAGTCCGCGCCGAAGGTCATGGCGCCCAACGCCAGCGGCGAGACCCGCAACCCGGAACGACCCAGCAACCGATAAGTATCGAGAGTGAGCGACATCGTGTCCTCCTTGTGCGGTCCGGCCATGGTCGTATTCGCTGTGTTCAGGACCAGTCTGCGGCGGCGTCACGGCTCTGGTAAGGGAGCGTTTTTCCTGGTAATGGCGGTACTACCCCCAGCCGGCGACAGACTGGTTGACGACACATTCGAGCGGCCGATGGCGAGGTCGCCGAGACATTCCGATCGCAGCCGGTTCACGAGTGGATGTCGGCCAGGGACCTCATCGACCGGGGACCGGGACCCGGCCAATCCGTTCGACCTGGGCGACTTCGCCTTCATCCACCTGCCCGGCGGTCACGCCCAGGCGGTCGACTTCGGTGACAATCCGTATCTCGGCGCGATGCTCAATATCTTGCACGACAAAGGCGCGGTGCTGTCCATGATCTGCCAAGGCCCCCTCACCCGGACGACGGCACTGGTCGACTGATCGACGCCGCGGTCATGCCGAGGTGCACAGTCGGTCGAGGGCGGCCCGACTGTTGTCGTCGGCGGCCCGGAAGATCACCAACCGCAGGTCGGGATCCCGCATCGGCATCAGCACCTCGAGTTCCACGGCGATCGTGCCGACCTCGGGTCGGCGGATCAGTTTGCGGCCGCTCCCGTAGATCCGGACGTCGCGCATCGCCCACAGCCGCGCGAACTCCTCGTGGCGGGTGAATTCGGCAATGCGCTCGGCCAGTTCCTCATCCTCCGGGTGGGCGGCCCAGGCGGTGCGAAGGTCGGCGATCGCTTCCCGGAGGGATTGTTCGTGGTCGACGTAGAGTTCGCGTATTTCGGCATGGTTCAGGCACAGCCACATGGAGTTGCGCTGGCGTGGCGGCAGGGTGTCGAAATCCACCAGCAACCGCGCCATCTCTCGGTTCCAGGCCAGAATGTCGTAGCGGTGGTTCACCAGCATCGTCGGCAGCGGCGACAGGTCTGCTACCAGTCGAGCCAACCCGGGCGCGGCGGTAGTGCTGGGCTTGTCGGTACTCGGGAGCCGCTTCTGGGCCAGATCGAACAGGTAGGCCCGTTCGTCGGGGTCCAGCCGTAGGGTCCTGGCCAGCGCCTCCAGTACCTCGGCCGACGGCCGCACCGCGCGGCCCTGTTCGAGTCGCACGATGTACTCGGTGCTGACCCCCGCCAGCACGGCGACCTCCTCGCGGCGCAGGCCCGGGGTGCGCCGCGACCGTCGCTGCCGTCGCAGATCGAAGTCCGCGGGGTCGAGCTGTTCGCGACGGGTCCGCAGGAACGCAGCCAGTTCCTGGGTCGCGGCCGTCGTACCGCTCGTCATCGTTCCATCATACGGCGGAGCCTGGCACCGGCATTCACCAGGAAAAACTCTCCTTTACCGGTGAGGGGTTGTCCGGCACGAGGGCGTTGGCCTCGGCGATCATCTTGTCCTGCCTATCGCTCGGTATGGCCCGGTCCCGGGCGAACCGGATGGAGCTCCCCATCGCCGCCAACCGCTCCACCCTGGACGATGCTCACGACCTCAGGGGGCTGCGTAGCCATGGCCATTCGACTCCGAACAAGTTGCCGACCAACCCGAATGTGTCCAAGACCCATAGCGTCGCGACGACCAGCACGAAGGTGGCGGTCGCCGCGAACACGCGGACGACGGCGCCCCTGGCGGAGAACCAGGCCATTCCCTGTCGGTACCTGTCGCGCAGCCAGCCGAGCGCCCGGTGCGCCCAGGCGAATTCGGTGGCGAGCAGGCCGAGTCCGGCGAACACGATCGCCCAACCGGGTCCGGGGTAGGGAATCGCCAGGATTCCAAGGGCGAGCACTCCGGTGCCGACCACCGCGACCCCGATCCGGTAGGCGAGGTTCAGCGTCGGTCGCGCCGAGATCCTTGCCCGGAAGGCGCGCCACCCCTTCGACGTCGATCCGGTTTCCAACTCCGCACTCACCTACGCCAGCGTACGAGAGACCACGCTCCGGTCGAGCACAGGAATGCGTACAAACCTCAACGCGGGCCGCTCGACCGCCACCGGAACCAGACATCGGTCCCCCGGTCGGTAACGATCACCTTCGTCGAACCGCACCTCTCCCACCAACTTTCGCGCGTCGCCCGGCGGTCGACGATGCGGCGCGAGCAAAGGGTGAGTTCGTCGTAGCGGGAGTCGATCCCGCCGTGACCCGGATGGCTTTCGGTGCCGACCTCGCCGGACTCGTAACGTTGGTACCACCTGACGAAGATCAGCCACTGCTCGAACTCCCACGCGCTCGAAGCCGTCCTCGACCAACTGCGCTTCGGCCCCCGTCGCAACCACACCGGCAGACTAGCGGCAGGCGGAGTTCCGGCACCGGAAATCTGTCCTGCGCCAAGGAGGCAGCACTTGAAGACTGCGCGGCAGCACGAGATCGTCTGCGGCACCGAATGTCCGCCATTGCCGCGTCGTCGCCGCATGCCGACTACGGTCGATGGAGTGGAGTACGAGATGTGGATCGACGGCAACATGCGGACGGTGTTCAGCCTGTGCCCGGATCCATCCGATCGACGCTTATTCCTGAGCGTCGACGGCCACCTGGAGTAGTACATCCAGCGGGGCTGCGACCGGGAGGTGCCTCGGCGGTCGAGGTGTAGGAGCTACTCCCCGCGCGGCCGCCGCTCAGCCTCGACGGTCGGGACGCCGATTCGCCAGCCCGTCACTGCCGCTTCGACGGTGCCCGTGCGCTGCCACTCGGCGGTGGCCGACCGGATTCGGCCCGCGCTGATCGCGGCGCGGAGTCGTTGGCGTTCGACAGGGATCGGCTCGAGCGGGGAGCCGGTCTTGCGGACACGCTCGGGGGCGAACGGGAAACCCGTTGCCAGGCCGCGCAGTCCGAGCGCGAGCGCCTCGCCGAGCAGGCTCACGCCGATCGATAGCTGGATCGGTCGGGCATCCGTGTGCGCACCCAACTCGGTGCCGATGAGGCCGACGCTCACACTCACCACCAGCGAAACCGCCCAGACTCCGAGGGTTGACGCGGTGTAGCGCTGCCATAGGACGCCGTCGCGGGTGAGCAGTCGGGTCGTGGTGCCGCGCCAGACACCCAAGGCGAAACCGATGCACAGCGCCACGCCGGTCCAGGCCCAGTCCAGCGCCGTCGGGTGATGTTTCAGCAGGCTCTGCACGCCGATGACCAGCAACGGAATGGGCGGAATCAGTAGGTCTTTCGCGTTGAGGGGCTCGCCGCGGAAGCGCCTGATGATCACGAACAGCACAACGGCGGCGACGACGGCCACGATCAGCGGAGTGCTCATGATGCCCGTCTTCTATATAGCTCAAGCATGCTATTTAAAATAGCTCGCTTGTGCTATAAAGGCAATGTGCCGAAGATCGTGGATCCGACCGAGCGTCGAAAGGCGGTGGCCGACGCGGTGTTTCGCGTGGTCGCGCGGGAAGGGGTGGAGAACGCCTCGCTGCGCAGAGTGGCCGAGGAAGCCGGACTGGTCGTCGGGTCGGTGCGCCACTACTTCGGCAGTCATGCCGAACTGCTGAGTTTCACGCTGGCCGAGCTCAATCGGCGCGTCACCGATCGGGTGCTGGGACATCTGGCCGAGCTGTTTGCCGAGGGCATGGTGGCGCCGGAGGTGCCGGGCAGCTATGCCGAGCGGATTCTGGTCGAGTTATTGCCACTGGACGAGGCGCGCTTCGAGGAGTCGGCGGTGTGGCTGGCCTTCACCACCGCGGCGCGGTCGCGGCCGGAACTGGCGGAGCTGGCCGCCCAGCCGGTGGCCGGCGCGCGTTCGCTGGTGCACCGAGTACTGTCGGCCATGTCGGAGGCGGGGGTGCTGCGCCGGATCGTGGTCGATCTGGAGCTCGAGACCGATCGGCTCGCCGCGCTGCTGGACGGGCTGGCGCTGGCGGCGGTAGTCGATCCAGCGCGGCGCGACCCGAACGCGATGCGAGCGGTGCTGCGGCTGCATTTGGCCAGTCTGGTGGGCCCACGGCCGGAGGCGGACGCAGGGTGAACCACCGCGCCCGGTCATCCACGCCGAGGGGCCGACCAAACCGGTGTTGCGAACGTCCCGCATTGCCGCATTCCGAGCGACCCGGCACAGCCGCGCGGTCCGCCGGAAGATCAACGCGCAGAGATCATCCCGATCTCGGCGAACTCGTCCAATTCTGATGCGGCGGGTGATGCCGAGCAGGTGCAGCGCGGCATTGATGGTGGAGACGGAGCGGAATCAGTCACGGTATATCGCTACGTAAGCGTTGGTGGCTGTTCCGATACTCGCGGGGCCCAAGCACGTGGCCGTGCCCTGACCGGACGGAGCGAAGGAACCACTCCACGAACCCCGGTAGGGACCGATGGCCATGAGCGGCCAGGCGTTCGGTATTCCGTGCAGACCGACGCACTCGACGACGAGGGTGTATTCCCTGCCGGCAGGTGCATCGGTGTCGTGGCATGTCGCTGTCGCGCCGAACAGGTCCCGCGTGACGACGCAGTCCTGTGGTGCGGCTTGGGCTGTACCCGAGCCGATTACGGTGGCACAGCCCAGAACCGATACGGCGGCGACCGTGACTCGTGCGGCGGCGATGGTCGTTCTTCTCATTAAATCCTCCCCAAAAGGTCATCCCCTCATCGGACGCAGTCGCAGGGTCGTTACGACCGGAGCACCGGCCGCGTCGAGCCGCCTCGCCTAGTTGAACGTATCCGGCACAATGCCCTGGGCATCCCGCCAGGGCAGGCGGCGTAGAGCAGATCGAGCAGTGCCCGGCATACGCTGCAACACGATCCGGTCGGGCTCGGTGAGGCTCTCGGCGCCGAGCTTGTCGAAAACGCACGAGAGTGCTGACCGTAAATCCTCCAGCTTGCTGTCTCGACCATATAACCGTTCGACACGCCGTTGGGGCGATCTGCGGCAAAGTCGACTGCGGGCCGCGCGGAACGCGCGAAGGTCACGTGGATTGTCCCTGCCTGCGATAGGTCGTCAATTGCACGCGCTCATCGACGAGGCGGGTCGGTGTTCCCAGGAAGCTGTCTGCCGTCACCGGTCCGTAGGCGAGGTTGAGAGTATCCAATCGGTAGTACCACGGGCCGAGACCGAGCAGGCTCGCGTGGCGGTAGGTGATCTGCCAACGCAACCACTCGCCGTGCCGTAGCCGGATCGCTGGATGACGCCGCCGAATAACGTTTTTGGGTTGCGCGCTCACCAACATGACCCGCAGTGCCGAATCTTCTTCTTCGATCGCCACCTCGCTCCGCTCGGGCGGGGCGTGCAGGACCGAGGATCGCGGCTGGAAGTCGTCGTCCCACTCCTTCATGACGATCGTATGCGTCAAAGGCGTCGCGACCTCGGGCAGCGGGAAGGCCACCGGGAGCCGGTTGCGTCGTGCCGCGGCGGAACCGCTGCGGGACTCTTTGGTCCACCAGGTGTGGACCCACTGCGCTGCGACTTCCATGACCAATCATGACAGTTCCGCGCAAGTCGGCGTGCCGGACATCCTCTACGTCTGGCGATCCTGAGTCGATCACGAAATGTGCGCCAGAGGCACGGGTCGGTCGGACTTGACCCCGGCGCCGCTTCGCCTGCGACCGCCGGACACCTGAGCGACACACCATCGAATCGGTTGGGGTGGAGCCGTTTTCGCGACGACGCTGGGGTGTCGACGCCTCTCGCGATCGCGGCGCGCGACGGATTGCATTGATATACAACACATTCAACAGCTACAGCGTTATCCGGATGTCGGATCGCAGGCGCTTTTAAGCTGGATCTAACGTCACTCGGCCCTCGGGTCATCGAACCCTACGCTTCGTAACTGATTCGTTATCAGGGGAAGAGGCAGTATCGAATGAATTCGGTGTCGAAGATCTGGAATGCGTTGCACGAGTTCACCGGTCGGCGGTCGCGGGCCGCGCTGGGGGCGGTATGCGTGATGGTTGTTGTCACCGGCGGTGCGATGTCCGGCCCGGCCGTCGCCGCACCGGACAAGCCCGGGACGGGGACCGTCGAGTCGCCGAACGGGCGTTGGCCGGTGAATCTGCGGTCCGGTCCGAGCCTGCGGAGTGCGAAGGTCGGCAGGGCTCGCCACCGCGACCGGGTGACGATCGTGTGCACGACTCGCGGCGAACGCGTCGAGAGCAGATGGGGCGCCACCGACATATGGGACAAGCTCGACAGCGGCCGGTGGATCAGTGACGCCTTCGTCGACACCGGAACCAACGAGCCCGCGGCACCCGATTGCGGAGGCGGCGATACCAAGCCGCCGAAACCGAGTGAGCCGCAGAAACCCGACCAGCCGACGAAACCCGATGAACCGGCCCCGGCCCCGGGCGCGGTCGAGGGGGAGGCCGCGTGGGAGAAGCAGGTCCTCGACCTCTTCAATGCCGAGCGACGCAAGAAGGGCTGTCAGCCGCTACGAGTGGACGAACGCTTGACCCGGGCCGCACGGCTGCACAACAAAGATATGCGAGACCGACGCTTCTTCGACCACTTCAGCCCTGATGGCCGTGACTGGGAACAGCGCGCGAGGGCCCAGGGCTACCAGGGCGAGGTCTCGGAAAACATCGGCATGGGCGCACCCGACCCCCGAGAGATCATGAACGGCTGGATGAGCAGCCCCGGCCACCGAGAAAACCTCCTCAACTGCTCCTGGAAGTCAACCGGAATCGGCGCCCTGAAAGGCAACCCCCGCCGTGGCAATTCCCTACTCGACCAGGGCCCATGGTGGACCGCGATGTTCGGCGCCCGCTGACCTTCACCCGAATCCAGGCCCCGACGCGGCGCGCCATTTCCGCTCCCCTGACCGTCCTCGGCCCCCCACCACACGCTCTGCGACAGAAGCGCTGCTGAAGGGACAGATAGGCCGCTTCGTCACACCCGCCCTGCCACAGATCTGACGCCCCAGAAACCTGTCTTGAGTCAACCTCTTGGCAGGCTGCGGGAGGCAGTTGGGTTCACGGCCAGGCCCCTGGGCCTGGCCGTGTGACGTCCCCTGATGTAGCCGATTGTTGTGCGTCTGCCGTCGGTCGTCGGCTGGCTGTTTCGAAGGGGTGTATCGCCCTTTTGGTGGTTCAGTCGAGCGGGCGGATCTCCCACTGCAACTTCGACTGGTTGGTGGAGCGGCACGAGATAAGCCGCACCGGTTCGCCGACCTTTGCTCCAGCCGCCAGGCACATGTCAGTGTGGGCGTCCGGCCGCGAAGCGATCCACATTTTGTCTGATTGATGCCACCAAGCCAGGGCAGGATTGTAGTGGCAGTTCGCTCCAACCGGAGCCCCTGAGGGATTGCGACCTACACACAATTTCTTGAGGACATTCATCAGCATGCCTGCGCGACCGGACCCACTGTCGTAGGTGTCTGAGAGTTTCCAATGCTGTCGCTTCGCCTCCGACTTACAAGGGACCGTTTGTAGAGTGGAGTCCCCCTGCATGTTCAGGCACCGGCCCTTGTGGTCGGGATCGAGGCTGGCGATTTGGAAGGTTCCTTCCGGGAATTCGGCCTGCGCTGCTGGACTGGCCACGACGAGTCCGGCTGCTACGACCGGAAGCAGGACCAGCGCACGCCGCACGCGGCTGCGCAGCACAGACTTACGAGGAAACATCGTGTCCGTTCGACGCCCAAGACGGTTGACGACGGCCGGAACCCGTAAGCGGATCCGGTTCCGCGATGCCGGTCGGGACACTGCCCCGGCGGGGCCGATCGTCGGCACCAGCGCCTCGATGGCCAGGACCTCTGCTTCGCTGGAAGCCATGACCGACCGCGGCACCGGTTGGCCGGACGATCGGCGAAGGCTGTTTCGGTTGACGGGGAACGTTCGGGTATACGTGGGAACCACATCAGGCAGGATCACACTCCATTTCCATGGGCGGGATACGCGTTGGCGCTGAAGGAGATTCGTACCGGACGGAAGTATGGATGGGTCGTTCCCAGATCATGGCTGCCCGCCACGCCGCGCATCCAGGAGTTGCCGCCCATCACGCGTTTTCAGCTCGAGCGCGCTGGAGGTAGGCCGTCTTGGGTGTCCGGTCGTCGAGGGCTTGATGTGGGCGGATCGTGTTGTACAGAATGCGGAATCGATGGACTTCCATGTCCAAAGCATCGCCGTCGGCGATGACACCTCGGTACAGGTGCTCATATTTCAACGTGCCGAAAAACCGCTCGATCACCCCGTTGGTCTGCGGCGACCGCACCCTGGTCCGCACATGCCGCAGCAGCGGATCGGCACCGGCGAACGCGGTCGCGAACACCTCGCCGCGAAAACACGGCCCATTGTCCGACACCACCGCGATCGCAGCCGGTGCCGCGCCGACCGGTTCTCCGCCAGCGCCGATGACATCGGCCAGGCCGCGGTCGGTCCGCAGGTCGTCCACGCCGAGCACGCGTTCGGCTTCAGCGACCGTGCATTTCAGACAGGCCAGCGCATCGACGCCGCGAGCGGTCGGAGTGACCGTGACCGCAAGACAATATTTGGTGGCGTAATCGATCACCGCGCAGATCCGCCAAATCCCACCGCCAGTGGTCTCGAACTCGCTGAAGTCCGTTTGCCACACCATATTTCGCCGCGTCGGCGGGTCGTGGAACACTTGGCGCCGCAGGATTGCCCACGATTTCCGGTCGGCGCGATACCCGCGCGGCAGCAACAGGCCCCGGCGGCGTAGTGCCCGCTGCGCTGTGGAGGTGGACACCTCATACCCGTCGGCGCGCATGAGGGCGGCGATCTTGCGATGTCCCCACGCCGGCCACGCCTCGGCGTATTTCGCCGCGATCGGCTCGAACTTCTCGACCTTCGGTGATGGCCACGGCCCACGCTCGGGTTCCCCGGCCCGGGATCGGGCCAGCCGTCGCCGGTAGGTGCGTTCGGGAATCCCGGCCAGGCGAGCGAACCTCGAAACCGGCAAACCTTCTGCCGCTCTCAGGGCTTCGAGGTCGGTGAAGGGACACGTCCGGAATCACCGTGGCGCTGGATCCGCAGCTGCACCGTGGCCTCGGCGAGAGCGAGCTTCAATTGCTCGTTCTCGATCCGCAATCGCCGCTGCTCGGGACCGCCCTGGGCTCCGGCTGGTCCGCTGGGGCGTGGTTCGAGAGCCTTGGCTCCGGCGTCGACGAATGCCTGCTTCCACTTCGACACCGCCATAGCCGACACCCCGCGTCGCCGGGCCGCTTCCGACACGCTTATCTCGCCCTTGAGTACCGCGAGCACGATCCGGACCTTGTCCTCGACCGGGATCCTCGCCTTCGCCGTTCTTGCCACCACGGCTCCTTCCTGGCTCATGGGTCCTGGACTGTAAACCTGGGGACCCTGCCAGGAATCTTGACGCACTAGAAACCGATCTATGCGAACATATGTTCGTGTCCCGCCCCGCCTCACCCCCGCCCCGCATCCCCGCGCGGTCCGAGGCGTCCATCCTGCACGCCGATCTCGACTCCTTCTACGCCTCGGTCGAACAGCGTGACGATCCGGCGTTGCGCGGGCGGCCGGTGATCGTGGGGGCCGGGGTGGTGTTGGCGGCCAGTTATGAGGCCAAGGCGTATGGGGTGCGTACGCCCATGAATGCTCGGCAGGCGCTGCGGTTGTGTCCGCATGCGGTGGTGGTGCCGCCGCGGATGTCGGCATATGCGAGGGCGAGTCAGGCGGTGTTCGAGATCTTTCGGGATGTGACCCCCGAGGTGGAGGGGATCTCGATCGATGAGGCGTTTTTGGATGTGGGAGGGTTGCGGCGGATCGCGGGGGAACCGGGGGATATCGCGGGGCGGCTGCGGGCGGCGGTGCGGGAGCGGGCGGGGCTGCCGATTTCGGTGGGGGTGGCGCGGACGAAATTTCTCGCCAAGGTCGCCAGCGCGGTCGCCAAACCCGATGGGCTGCTGGTGGTTTCGCCGGATCGGGAGCTGGAGTTCCTGCATCCGCTGCCGGTGGAACGGCTCTGGGGCGTCGGCGAGGTCACCGCGCGCAAACTGCACGAGCACGGCATCACTCGAATCGGGCAGCTGGCCGAGCTGGGAGAGCGGGGGCTGCGCCCGTTGCTGGGCCCGGCCGCGGCCCGGCATCTGCACGCGCTGGCGTGGGCGCGCGATCCGCGCCGGGTCGAGACCGCACGTCGCCGCCGATCCATCGGCGCCCAGCGCGCCCTCGGCCGCCGCCCGCGCTCGGACGAGGAGATCGACGCCTATCTGCACGGCCTGGCCGACCGGCTCGGCCACCGGCTGCGCACCGCTCGGCGGGTATGCCGAACCGTGGTGCTGCGCTTGCGTTTCGACGATTTCACCCGCGCCACCCGCTCGCACACTCTGATGGAGGCGACCGACCACGGCACGGTCATCCTCGACACCGCCCGCGGGCTGCTCACCTCGGTCCTGCCGCTCATCCACGAACGCGGCCTGACCCTGATCGGCCTGGCCCTGACCAACCTCGACAACGCCGACACCGTCCAGCTCACCCTCCCCCTCGACCCGCGCCCCGAGGCCACCCTGGACGCGACCTTGGACCGCCTGCGCGACCGCTTCGGCGCCGGAACCGTCACGCGCGCAGCACTTCTCGGCCGTGGTGAGGGGCTGTCGGTACCCCTGCTGCCCGACTGAACCTCAGCCGACCGCCGGCAGCAGCCCGCGCGCCACCAGATCGTCGAACAGCACCTGATCCACCGGCGGCACCAGCCCCCGATCGGCATAGCCGAACCAGGCGATCTCCTCGATTTCGCTACTGGGAGTGATGATCCCGGCATACTCCGCCGTATAGCAGCCCATCCGCACCACGGCCGCGCCGCCCGGCAGGTCGGCCTCATAGGTCCCGACATGGCGGACGGTCTCCGGAATCAGCGCCACCGACAGCTCCTCATCGATCTCCCGCAGCAGCGTCTGCAGATCGCTCTCCTCCCCCTCCCGCTTCCCGCCGGGAATGTAGAAGACGTCCTTGCCACGCGGCCGGGCACACAGAATCCGCCCCTGTTCGATCAGCACCCACGCCACGGTGTCGATCAGCCGCTGAGTCGGTTCGGTCCGCATCCGGGCAGCCTAACCGCACCCGGCGACTCGCCTCAGCGGCGGGCGAAGGCCGGGGCGCGCTCGGGCCTGATCCCGACCCCGCCGAGATAGGCGGCGACCCCGGCCAGCGGCGGGAAGCGATCGATGAGGGCGAGATGAGCGGGCGGTTTCGACAGCGTGCCGTCCAGGGCGGGCCGCAGCAGCGTCGCGTGTTCGCGCTGCTGGATGCGCTGGGTGAATGCCGTCGGCAGCATCCGCCGCCGCTGCACCCGATCCAGATCGGCCGTGGTGGTCCGACCGCGTCGCAGCGGCCCGGCGAGCAGGCGGGCGGCGGCGACGGCATCCTGGATCGCGAGGTTCACCCCGACCCCGCCCACCGGCGACATCGGATGCGCGGCGTCGCCGAGGCAGAGCAGACCGGGAACATGCCAGCGCGGCAGCCGTCCCATCGTGACCTCGAGCAGCTTCACGTCCTCCCAGCCGCCGATCGCTGCGAGCACCTCCGCATCCCAGCCGAACAATTCGGCCAAATGGGTACGCAGCCACTGTATTTCGTTCTTCCGCAGCCGAGCGTCGGCGCCCTTCGGAATCAGGAAGGAGGTCTGATAATAATCACCGCGGTCCATGCACACCGCCGCCCGCCCGGCCTCGAACCGGCCCGAGACCGCACCGTTGTGGCGGGCGTCCGCGGCCACGGGCACCCGCACCCACCACACGTCCATCGGCACCTCCATCGAGCGCGCCCGCAGCCCGGCCGCCGCCCGCGCCGCCGATCCGCGACCGTCGCAGGCCAGGACGAGGTCCGCCGACAGCGTCTCCTCGGCACCGTCGGCACCCCGGATACGCACGCCGTCGACTCGGCCGGAATCGTTCGTGAGCCCGACGAATTCGGTGCCCAGCCGCAATTCGAAACTCGGCTCCGCCGCGGCCGCTCGCGCCAGCAGATCGAGAAACTCCCACTGCGGCACCATGGCCATGTATTTGTACGGCCCGGGGATACGCCCGAAATCGGCCGCGAGCACCGTCTTCTCGTTGATCCGCAGGCTCCTGCGCTCGAGCCTGGTATGCGGCAGCCGAGCGAACTGTTCGGCCAGTCCCAGCTCGTCGAGCAGGCGCAGCGTGGACGGGTGCACGGTATCGCCGCGGAAATCGCGCAGGAAGTCGGTGTGCTTTTCCAGGACGGTGACGCGAATTCCCGCTCGCGCCAGTAACAATCCCGCCATCATGCCCGCCGGTCCCCCGCCGACCACACAGCACTGTGTGTGTCGTGTGTCCTTCACCAACGCACCACACTTCCGAACGAAACTATTCGTGGGGATCGTAAGGGCCTGCCGCGTGCGCGTCGATTCGATGTGTCCGCGGTCACCGCCGAGATGTCCGGCCTGTGTTAGACAGGGTTGATTCGTCGTTGTCGTCCTGGAGGTCGTTGCGTGTCTGGCTCGAGCGTCGGCGAAGTGATCGCGAGCCGCCACGCCGCGGGCAGCACACCCGGCAGCCGCGCCGACGACGCCCGCCTGGCCCTGGTGATCGAGGGCGGCTCGGCGCGCGGGGCATATTCGCACGGCATGGTGATGGCTCTCGAGGAACTCGGCCTGCTGTCCTGTTTCGACGCGGTCTACGGCTCCTCGGCCGGAGCGCTCAACGGCGCGTGGCTGCTGTGCGGCCGCGCGGCCGCGGCCCGCCGCGCCTGGGCAGCCGATGTCGTGCGGCGGGTGATCTCACCCGCGCGCGCACTGCGCGGCGGCCGCGTGGTCGACACCCGCTACCTGGTGCACGCGGTCTACCAACACATCGTTCCGATGGACTTCCCCGCGATCCTGGCCAACCCGGTCACCTTCCACCCCATCGCCACCGCGACCACCGACGGCTCCGCGGTCGACCTGCACCCCCACCTCACCGACGTCCCCGCGCTCCAGCGCGCCCTGCGCGCCTCCACCTGCCTGCCGATCCTCGCCGGTCGCCCCGTCTCGCTGGGCGGTCGACACTATGTCGACGCGGGCCTGTCCGAGGGCGTCCCCATCCGCACCGCCCTCGCCCAGGGTGCCACCCACGCCCTGGTCCTGCGCACCCGCCGCCTCGACGAACCCCGCACCACCCCTTCGCAACTCGAAGTTCGAGCCGTCACCCGCTTCCTCACCCGCCACGCCCCCGGCGTCGTCGACACCTGGCTGACCCGCACCACCCGCCTCGCCGAAGACGAACACACCCTCACCACCCACCCCGGCATCCTCCAGATCCGCCCGCCCCTCGGCTCCCCCACCATCGGCCGCGTCGGCCGCGACGAGGCGATCCTCATGCGGGCCTTGGACCTCGGCCGCGACGCGGTCCGAGAAACGCTCGCCCACCACCTCACCCCGCCCGCTCCCCCCGGGCCTGCACCAGGACCTCGGCCAGTTCCACATTGAACCTCTCGATTTGCTCCAGGGTGCCGAAATGTCCGGTCGGCAGTTCGACGAGTTTGCGGAAACCGCCCGCCTCCCTGAGCATGTCGGCAATTCGCCGCGCGTGCACCGGCGGCGTCAGGGCGTCGTAGGTACCGCAGATCACCGTCGTCGGCACGGTGAGGTGCAGTGCCGCGCGGCCGAGGGCCAGATCGGGAAACAACAGCCCGAATTTCGCGCGCACCGCCGTGGGACACGACCGGACCATAGCGAATGCGAAATCCACGATGTCCCCGCTCGCGTTCGGGCCCATGGTGACCGAACGGAACAGCTGTTCCGACCTCTTGCACAACGGCAGCGGCGCGGAGAGCACCGCGCGCGCCAACCAGCGCGGCACCCGTAACCGCCCCCGATTGAACACCGGCAGCACGGTCGTCTGGCCGACCAAATCATCGGCCGCGGTATTGGCCAGCACCACCGCGGCCGCACGCCGCGCGACCTCCTCCCGATACCGCCCGGCCCATGCCTGCACTGTCATTCCACCCAGACTGTGTCCCACGAGCACCGCCCGCTGCCCCGGCCGCAGCGCCGCATGCAGCACATCCTCCAGATCATCGGCCAACAGATCGGTGGTGAGCGGTGCGCTCCCCATCTCGCTTTCGCCGTGTCCGCGCAAATCCCAGGCGATCACTCGATATTTGCCAGCAAATGCATTGAGCTGTGGATTCCAGTACTCGAGCCGACATGTCCAGCCGTGCACGAGCACGATCGGAGCACCGTCCGCAGGACCGTAGGCATGCACCCGCAATCGCGCCCCGTCGCCCGTGGTAACCGGCACGACCTCGGGGCGAATCCCCGGCGGGTTGAGCGCCGCCGTTCGGTAACAGCGCGCGACTGTCATCGGCACACGCTCCTTCACAGCGACGGAAATACCGAACAGATCGACAGCTCAAATAGATAACCGAAGAATAGCCCAATTCCTCACTGCACCACGACTTCGAGCACCGATCGGCCCGTGGCGCGCGCGACGTGGGCGGCCTCGGCCCGCAGTGCGTCCTCGTCGACGGCCCCGCCGTCGAACATCGCGACCGTCAGCACCCCGTCCGCCAGCTCCCACGTCCCGGTGATGCGGCCGCCGGTCAGCACCAGCGGCGAAATCCATCCCGCCGTGCGACTCACCTTCGCCCGGTGCGCGGCGGGCAGCAGGGCGGTGTCGTTGGTGCCGGGGGCGAGGATGTACTGATCGAACGGACCGAGCAGACGGACCGATCCGGTGGGCGCGGTGGCGGCCAGCGCGTCGGCGTCGGCGGCGTGCAGGTAGGCGGCGCGGCCGTCCACATCGACCTCGATGAGGTCGCCGCCGAGGTCGGAGAACCATTGGCGCAGTAGCGATTTCCGATGCGCCCCGCGCATCAGCCAAGCCCCGAAGGCCTCGGGGGTCGCCGGGCCGAAGGCGCGCAGATAGGCCGAGACCACGCGGGGACCCGCGGTCTCGGGATCGGCGAGTCCGGGCCAGCCGGGCAACAGCCGGGCGGGCGCGGCGAAGGTGATATTGGCGCCCCGGACCGGGCCGTGACACAGGATGCCCTGCCAGGCCAGCGGTTTGAGCAGCGCACCCCAGCCCGACCGCAGCTCCTCGCCCATCCGGTGGAAGCGCGGCTCGCGCAGCAGGGCCTCGACCAGTTCGGCGCGGGTGAGCACCCGGCCGTCGAGCACCTCGCCGATCGCCTCGCCCAGCGCGGCCACCTCGGCCGGGCTCGCGCCGAAGTTCTTCTGCCAGGACGGCTTCTCCCAGGTGCGCGCCGCGGCGAGCAGCGACAGCGCCGCGGCGGCGAACTCGGGGGTGAGCGCGTGCAGGGTCCCGCGCATGGCCCAGGTCTTGATCAGCCGACCGTCCGCCAGCGCCGCCGCCACCGCACCCGGACCGGCCGACGAATGCCGCAGTGCCACGGCCGTTTCCGCCGCCGAGCTCACCTGCGCCTGCACCCCGCACAGCCGCTCGGCGACCGTCACCGCGTCACCCTCGCCGCGCGGGGCGACGAACTGCTGCCGCAGCCGCCACGCGAACACCTGATCCCACGTGACCCGCACCCCGACCTCCTGTACCCGATTGCCGGTCACCCTACGATCCGACACCGACAAATCGGCACACCCCGCATTCCTGCACACCATGCAGTTATCGGTTAGCATCGAGGCACCCACTCGGGAATTTCCTCAGGAAAACCTCAGCACCACCACAGTGGGCAATCATGCGCGATCATGCATATGTTGCTAGCCTGTCGCTGTGACTCCGAAAACCACCGACTCCCCCGAGCCGTTCTGGAATCTGGAGACCCGGCTCGCGTCGGCGCTGCTGATCCTGGCCGGATTCATCGGCGCCGCCGCCTACACCCACTCCCAGGGCTACTTCGTCACCTTCATGACCGGCAACAGCGAGCGCGCCGTTCTCGGCGGCTTCCTCGGCGACCGCGAGCTGGCCCTCGGCGCGGCCGGGCTCATCGTCTGCTTCCTGGCCGGTGTCGTCGTCGCCTCGATCTGCCGCAGGTACTGGTGGCGCAACCACCCGCACGGGGCCACCATGCTGACCACCCTCGCGCTGAGCATCGCCGCCGCCGTCGACGCCCTGCTGTACTGGCACGACCGGGACCTCGGCCTGACCCCGATCCTGTTCGTCGCCTTCGGTATGGGCTCGCTCAACACCTCGTTCGTCAAGAACGGCGAGACCGCGATCCCGGTCACCTACGTCACCGGCACCCTGGTCAAACTGGCCCAGGGCATCGAACGGCATATGGCCGGCGGCACCCACCGCGACTGGCTCGGCTACGCGGTGCAGTGGTGCTCGTTCGTGCTGGGCGGTTTCATCGGCGGTCTGGTCAGCCTCGTCGTCGACGGCCGCGACATGCTCTTCGCCGCCGTCGTCGGCTCGACCATCGTGTCGGTCTACACCTGGTTGGCCGATCTGCGCTGGGTGCGCTGCCAGGAACGCGAGACTCAGCAGGTCTGATCACCGCGGCCGCTTGGGCCGCTTGTCCATCAACCGCAGGATCAGGGGTGTGAAGATGAGCTGCATCGCCAGCTCCATCTTCCCGCCCGGCACCACGATGCAGTTGGGCCGCGACATGAACGAGTCGTGCAGCATCGACAGCAGATACGGAAAGTCGATTACCTTCGGATCGGCGAACCGGATCACCACGAAGCTCTCGTCGGCGGTGGGAATGGTGCGGGCGATGAACGGATTCGAGGTGTCCACGGTCGGAACCCGCTGAAAATTCACATAGGTCCGGGAGAACTGCGGGCAGATGTACTTCACGTAATCGGGCATGCGCCGCAGGATGGTGTCGATCACCGCCTCACTGGAATAGCCGCGCTCGGTCTTGTCCCGGATCACCTTCTGAATCCACTCCAGATTGATGATCGGCACGACCCCGACCAGCAGATCGGCATACCGCGCGACATCCACCGCCTCGCACACCGCCGCCCCGTGCAGCCCCTCGTAGAACAGCAGATCGCTGCCGGGCGCCAACTCCTCCCAGGGCGTGAACGTACCCGGTTGCTGCCCATAGGGTTTGGCCTCGAACTCGTCGTGCAGATATCGCCGCACCATCCCCACCCCGGTTTCACCGTAATCGCGGAACAGCGTCTCGAGTTCGGCCAGCAGATTCGCCTCCGGGCCGAAATGCGAGAAGTGCAGATTGCGATTCTGCTCGGCCTCGGCCATCGCCAGCCGCATCTCGTTGCGGTCGTAGCGGTGGAACGAATCACCCTCCACGATGGCCGCATTGATGCCCTCGCGGCGGAAGATCTCCTGAAAGGTGCGCGTGACACTGGTGGTGCCCGCGCCGGAGGAACCGGTAATGGCGACCACGGGATGTTTGAGCGACATGGCATCTCCACGGTGTGAAACTCAGTGCGGCGCGGGCCGGAACAGCGACCGGGTCCCGAACAGCGAGGCGTCGAAGCTGGGCCCCTCCTCGGGCTCGGCGTGATACCGCGCGATGCGCTCGACCTCGTTGCGGGAACCGAAGATCAACGGCACCCGCTCGTGCAGTTCGGCGGGGCTCACCTCGAGCACCCGTTCGTGCCCCGTGCTGGCCGCACCCCCGGCCTGCTCGACGACCAGCGCGATCGGATTGGCCCCGTACAGCAGCGACACCCGACCCGGGCGCGCCGGAAACCGGGTGTCGTAGGGATACAGGTACACACCGCCGCGGGTGAGTATGTGAAAGACGTCGGCCACCAGCGAGGCCACCCAACGCATATTGAAATCGCGCCCGCGCGGCCCGTCCACGCCCTGCAGGCATTCGTGCACATACCGCCGCACGGGCCGCTCCCAGAACCGTTCGTTGGCGGCATTGATCGCGAATCCGGAGGTGTCCTCGGGAATGCGCATGCGCGGGTGGGTGAGTACGAACGCCCCGATCTCGCGATCGAGGGTGAATCCGTCCACGCCGCTGCCGGTGGTGAGCACCAGCATCGTCGCCGGGCCGTAGAGGGTGAATCCGGCGCACACCTGCCGCACGCCCGGTTGCAGGAAATCCGTCGCGCACGGCTCGCGCGCCTCCTCGGCGGCGCGCAGCACGCTGAAAATCGTGCCCACGGGCAGATTCACATCGATATTCGACGACCCGTCCAGCGCATCGAACGCCAGCAGATATCGACCCCGCTGATATTCGGCGGGCACCGGGTGGAATCCGTCCATCTGCTCCGACAGCAGTGCCGACAGCAGTCCGGTCCACTGCGATTCGGCGACCATGACATCGTTGGCGATGGCATCCATCCTCCGGTGCACGGTCGGCGGCAGATTCTCCGCCGACTGCGCGCCCATCGACCCGACGATCCGCCCCCGGGTCACCCGATTGGCGACGATCTTCGTCGCCGTTGCCAGCACGTTCAGCAGCGCCGAGAACTCCCCCGACGAGCCGGGATGGCGGTGCTCCTGCTCGATGGTGTAGCGGGTCAGCGTCTTGAGTCCCTCGGGCATGTCGATCACTCGGTATTCGCGAAAACGCTACTGCCGTAGACATCCTCGGCGCACAGCGTGATCAGATCGGCCTTGCTCAGCGGCCGGTGCAGTTCGATGAGCCGCTTGGCCTGCCGCAACCGGCACCGATCCAGGGCATTGCGCACGCTGCGGCCGTTGGCGAACCGCGGCCGCGCCATGCGCAATCGGAGATAGTCGGCGAAGGCGGCGGTTCCGGCCTCGTCGAAGCGAAAATTCTGCTCCCCGACCATCAACCGCGCGATGGCCATCAGTTCCTCGTGGGTGTAGTCCGGGAATTCGATGTGATGGGCCACCCGCGAGGACAATCCGGGATTGGCGGAGAAGAAGGTCTCCATCCGATCGGGATATCCGGCGAAGATCACCACCAGGCTGGTGCGCTCGGTCTCCATCTCCTGCAGCAGGATCTCGATCACCTCCTGCCCGTAGTCGCGCTCGTTCTCCGGCCGGAACAGGTAGTAGGCCTCATCGATGAACAGCACGCCCCCGGCGGCCTTGGCCAGCGCCTCCTTGGTCTTGGGGGCGGTGTGCCCGATGAACTGACCCACCAGATCGTCGCGAGTCACGGTGTGCACCTTGGGTTTGCGGATATAGCCCAGCGCGTGCAGCATCTCGGCCATGCGCAGTGCCACCGTCGTCTTGCCGGTCCCCGGACCGCCGGTGAAGCTCATGTGCATGGTCGGGCGACTCGACTCCAGCCCGAACCGCGCACGGGCCCGCTCGATCATCAGCAGTGCCGCGATCTCCCGGACCCGCCGCTTCACCGTGGCCAGGCCCACCAGCTCGGCATCCAGCCGCGCCAGCGTCTCTTCGACGTGGGTGGCGGCCGGATCGGCGGACAGGTCCAGCAGCGCATCGTCGGCCAGCACCGGCTCCGCCTGCGGCTCGGGCGCGCTGGGCGGACCCGCGGCGCCGGGCCGATACATCCGAAAACCGTTGCCCCTGTCCGCTGTCACGATCGCTCCGCTCGAAAGAGGTTCAGCCGCTGTACCGTTCACCGGCGCGGGCGTCGGTGGCATAGGAGTGCAGTCCATAGCGCTGGCGGCGATCGTCGGATTCGGTACGCACCAACCGGAATCCGGGTTCGTCGGCCGGGCGCTGCACCAGGAAGCTCAGCGCCGTGGTCTGGCGACCGTAGCTCGCGTCGTAGGCGTTGACGCGGATGTAGTGGCGCGGGAACGTGGCCCGGCACGCGTTGATCTCGGCGAGCACACCGTCGGGCTCGTCCAGATCGAACAGCGGCAGCCCCCACATCTCCCAGTACACATTGCGCGGATGCGGATCGTCGGTGTACTCGATCGACACCGGCCAGCTGTTGAGCAGCGCGTAGCGCACCTGGGCGGCGATCTCCTCGTCGCCGAGCTCGGGCAGGTGCGAGAAGGTGCCCTGACGCAGATACATTGCGGCTCCTGACATTTCAGCGACTGGCCGTGGGCACGGCGTCGGGGGCATCGGTGGAGGTGTAGTCGAAGGTGACATCACCCCAGGTGGCCAGCGCGACATCGAGCGGCTGGCACCAGGCCGCCGCCTTGCGCAGCACGTCCGGGCCCTCCCGCAGCAGATCGCGACCCTCGTTGCGGGCCTTGACCACCGCCTCGAGCGCCACCCGATTGGCCTGCGCGCCCGCGGCGATACCCATCGGATGGCCGATGGTGCCGCCACCGAACTGCAGAATGACATCGTCGCCGAACAGATCCAGCAGCTGATGCATCTGCCCGGCGTGAATGCCGCCGGAGGCCACCGGCATCACCCCGGGCAGGCTCGCCCAGTCCTGATCGAAGAAGATGCCGTTGCGCGGATTCGCCGGAATGTGGTTGTCGCGCAACGTGTCGTAGAAACCCCGGACGGTGTGCGGGTCACCCTCCAGCTTGCCGATCACGGTTCCGGCGTGCAGATGGTCGACACCGATCAGCCGACACCATTTCGCGAGCACCCGGAAGCTCACCCCGTGCGTCTTCTGCCGGGTGAAGGTCGAATGGCCCGCGCGATGCAGATGCAGCAGCATGCCGTTGCGCCGCGCCCACGTCGACATCGACTGCATGGCGGTGTAGCCGACGGTGAGGTCCATCATGATGATCACGCTGCCGAGTGATTTGGCGAACTCGGCGCGCTCGTACATGTCCTCCATGCTGGCCGCGGTGACATTGAGGTAATGGCCCTTCAGCTCACCGGTTTCCGCGGTGGCCTTGTTGACACCCTCCATGGCGAACAGATAGCGATCGCGCCAGCGCATGAACGGCTGGGAGTTGATGTTCTCGTCGTCCTTGGTGAAATCGAGGCCCCCCTTGCACGCCTCGTACACCACGCGCCCGTAGTTGCGTGCCGACAGACCGAGTTTCGGTTTCACCGTCGCGCCCAGCAGCGGCCGCCCGTACTTGTTGAGATATTCCCGCTCCATGACGATTCCGTGCGGCGGCCCCTGAAAGGTCTTGACGTAGGCCACCGGAATCCGCATGTCCTCCAGGCGCAGCGCCGCGAGCGGTTTGAAGCCGAACACGTTGCCGATCACCGAGGAGGTCAGATTGGTGATCGAACCCTCCTCGAAAAGATCGAGATCGTAGGCGACATAGGCGAAGTATTCACCCGCCCGCCCGGGCACCTCGTCCACCCGATAGCACTTGGCGCGGTAGCGATCGTGTGCGGTGAGCCGGTCGGTCCACACGACAGTCCATGTGGCGGTGGAGGATTCGCCCGCCACGGCGGCCGCGGCCTCGATCGGGTCGACGCCCTGCTGCGGGGTCACCCGGAACACCGCGAGGACGTCGGTGTCCCTGGGCTGGTAGTCGGCGTCGTAGTACCCCATGGAGGCATAGGATTGGACGCCCGGATCCCACCGATCTCGCGTACTCTCCTCGGCCATCGTCGCCTCCGTTCGCGGGTCGGTCACCGTGCAGAATCAGAATGAGGGGGCCGATGCCACCGAACAATTCGATTGTTCCTCGTCTCGCTCAACCGAATCGTTGAGTTTGCTACCGTCTGAAGATGGGAACGGTCAGCGCGGTCCGAATGGAAACATTTCTCGCCGTCGCCCGCCAGGGCAGCATCCGCCGCGCCGCCGCCCAACTGCACATCACCGAGGCCGCCGCCTCCGCCGCGGTCGCGCACATCGAAAAACAGCTGGGCGCCAAACTGATCGCGAAATCCGGCCGCGGCATCACCCTCACCGAGGCCGGACGGGTCTACGCCGAATACTGCCGCAGCATCCTGGGACTGATGAAGGAGGCCCAGGCCGCGGTGCGACGCGCCGAGACCGGGCGGCTGCGCATCGGCGTGGTCGCCACCGCCGGGGAGTATGTGCTGCTGCGGCTGCTGGCGTCGTTCCGGGATCGTTATCCAGAGATCGAAGTGGGCTTGTCGATCCATCCTCGGGATCTGCTGTTCATCGAATTGCAGCATCACGAAACCGATCTCGTGATCGCGGGCCGCCCGCCGCGTGACGCCGGACTGGTGGTGCGGGCCCGGCGACCGAGCCGACTGGTGGTGGTCGGCTCCCCCGGCCGCTGCCGCGACCCCCTCACCACCACCTGGCTGCTGCGCGGACAGGGGTCGGGAACGCTGGAGACCACGCTCGCGCTGCTGGACCAGCTGCAGGTCCGCCCGCCCACGCTGACGCTGGGCACCCACGGCGCGGTACTGGCGGCGGCGCGAGAAGGGCTGGGCGTCACGCTGATTCACAGCGACGCGGTGGAAAACGATGTGGCGGAGGGCCGCCTGGAACTCGTCGAGATCGAGGGCACCCCGCTGGATCGGCCCTGGCATGCGGTCACCACCCGCACTCCCACCCCCGCCGCGCGCTTGTTTCTCGGCCATATCACCGATCGGGGAGCCGTCGGATGCGAGGCTTTCACACCGTGTCCGGCACCGTCCGACCACATCGGCTGAACTCCGCCGGCGGCAACCGGCCGCGCACCTTCTCGGCGAGGGCTATCCGGAGTGTCCGCGCTGATTGCCCCGGAAACTGGCGGCATCCGCGAAAGGGCCTGGTCGGCAACGATGAACGCCGTGACAAACATGCGCGAGTTCCTGCGCACGACGTCGGCCGACGACCGTGCATCCCTCGACGTCCGGTACTGCGAGGGCTTCGCGGACGGGACCGTGATCGGCCGTCTCGACCGGGAACTGGCCCGTACCCGCGACGCCGCGGGCGCGCAGTACGCGGTCGCCGTGCTGTCGGGTGAGCGTGTGGTCGCATGCCTGGAAATCGCCTGGGCGGCACGGTTTGCCCGCTGCTGGCGAATCGACGGGCGCGGGCGGCGCTACCAGCGCGTCGACTATCGCGAACTCGCCGACGGGCGCCTGGTCGTCACGGCCGCCGAGGAGTGGGACTACCCGCGTTCCGACCAGCCCGAGTTCGATCGTTCCGAGGGCCATCGCTGCTGGCGATTCAGCCGTGGCGAGCTCCATGATCGCGAGCCGCGGGTCCCGGTCGAGCGGCGCTTCGGCGACTGGGCCGCCCTGTGCCTGCTCGACGATGCCGAGCTGCGGGAACTCCCCGATCCCGACCACACCGTAACCGCGCCGCCGCCCTGGCATCCGACCCGGCCGTTGCGGCCGCACGCTCTCACCGAGTTGTTCACTCCCGGAACGTGTTTCGAGCTCGCCGAGAACCTCCGCGCGACAACGGGACTGCATGCCGCGGGCGAGCTGTTCCTGAGCACCGGCCGCCTCACCGTCACCGACCCCGCCCGGCTGCACGACTGCGACCCCCGCCTCACCCTGCCACCCGGCAGCTACCCGGTGGAACTGTCGGTGCTGCACTTCGCCGACGCCCCCACCCGCGTGGCCGCCGCCAAACTCGTCGTATCCCCCGCTATGCCTCGCACCTGGGAGATGGCCCTGCGCGAGGACGAGGACCCCGCCCTGCTCGACGACCACGAGTTCTTCGGCGTCGGCATCGACACCGGTATCGCCGCCTTCCTCGACACCGACACCGCCCCGACCATCCGCGCCGCCCTCGAAACCGCCCTCGACGCAGGCCGATCCGACCCGGCCGATCTGGGCATCCCGGGCCTGATCTGCTTTCCCAGCGGCACGGGCGACGGCACGTATCCGGTGTGGGTGGGCCGCGACGCCGACCACCAGATCTGCGCGGTGGTCGCGGACTTCCTGATCGTCCGTCAGGCCCGCCCGCTCCAACCGGTTCCCGCGCTCTGACGGTTCGGTCCGATCAGCCGCCCGGGCGCGGCCCGGGCAGCGTGGTTCCGCGCAGGTTCGCGCCGGTGAGATTCGCGCCGTCGAGCCGAGCGTTCGCCAGATTCGCCCGTTGCAGGTCGGCCTCGCGCAGGTCGGCACCGCGCAGATCCGCGCCGTCGAGGTTGGTGCCCGTGAAGTCGGCCCGCCGCAGATTCGCTCCCCGCGCACGCACGCCGATCAGGCAGTTCTCGCTGAGATCGATCACGGTCCCAGGCTTTTCGTGCGCGACGTCGCGCCGGCCGATCACCGTCAGCACGGCCTGCACGTCGTTCTCCAGGCGCGCGGACGGACCGGGCTTGCCCGTCAGCCGACAGCCCCACACCGGCGACTGGGTATGGACGAACGACGCGAGCACCGAGTAGATGGTCGAGTGATCGGCGGGCGAGTCGTGCGCGAGCCGCTCCAGCAGGAACACCGCCGACAGCCGGGCCTCCATCTTGTCGATGGTCAAATGCTCCACCGCCTTGTGGAAGCGGTCGGTGACCACGGTCTGCTGTGACAACGCGTATTGATCCTTGGTCGCCCGCAGCGACTGGTTGGTGAACCACAACGCGGCGAGCGCGGCCACCGTCGTCGTCATCGCGACGAGATTGGCCCACCCCTTCCACACCAGCGCCCGCTGCACCAGCTCCGCCACCCGCCGACGGCGCACCGGCTTCCGCAGCGACCGACTCCGTCCGGCGACCCGCCGCGCACCCGCCGCCCTGTCCCCCATCGCCCGTCCTGCCTACTCGGAAATCCGTTGCAAGCATTCAGCACCGCCCATCCATGATGACAGATCAGGCGGCCGCCACCTCGTGCTTCCTCCGGCGCACGGACTCCCTGCGGTGGTGCGCCACCCACGACACCACCCGGGCCAGGTGTGACACATTCCCCATTCCTTTAGTTAGCGTTATGCAACTATATTGACTGGAGGACCTATCCGCTTCCTTCCAGGGGAGACACTCTTGGCTTCCGCACCTTCGACCGGCGATCTCGACATCGGCGACGTTCAGACCATCCGCCGCAGACTGCGCGTGGACCGCGACCATCCGCACTACAAGTGGGTCGCGCTGTCGAATACGACGCTCGGCATGCTGATGGTGACCATCAACTCCTCGATCGTGATCATCTCGCTGCCCGCGATCTTCCGCGGCATCGATCTCAACCCGCTCTCCCCCGGCAATGTCAGCTATCTGCTGTGGCTGCTGATGGGCTTCCTGCTCACCTCCGCGGTACTGGTGGTGATGTTCGGCCGCCTCGGCGACATGTACGGGCGGGTGCGGATCTACAACTACGGATTCGTGGTGTTCACCATCGCGGCGGTCGCGCTGTCGTTCGACCCGTTCACCCACGGCGGCGGCGCGCTGTGGTTGATCGCGTGGCGGGTGGTGCAGGGCGTGGGCGGAGCCATGCTCATGGCCAACTCCGCGGCCATCCTCACCGACGCCTTCCCGGCCAATCAGCGCGGCGTGGCGCTGGGCATCAATCAGGTTGCGGCCGTGGCCGGTTCGTTCCTGGGCCTGCTGATCGGCGGTCTGCTCGCCGAATGGGACTGGAAGGCCGTCTTCTGGGTCAGCGTGCCCTTCGGCATCCTCGGCACCGTGTGGTCCTATCGGTCGCTGCACGACTTCGGCACCCGCAGCCCCGGTTCGCTGGATCTGCCCGGCACCCTCACCTTCGCGCTGGGGCTCACCGCGCTGCTCACCGGCATCACCTATGGCATTCAGCCGCATGGTGATTCGAAGACCGGCTGGACCAATCCGTGGGTGCTGGCCGCGGTCTTCGGCGGCATCGCGCTGCTGGCGGTGTTCTGTGTCGTCGAGACCCGGGTGCGCCAGCCCATGTTCCAGCTGTCGCTGCTGCGCAACCGCGCGTTCGGGCTGGGTAACCTCGCCGGGCTGATGGCCTCGGTCGGACGCGGCGGCATGCAGTTCATGCTGATCATCTGGCTGCAGGGCATCTGGTTGCCATTGCACGGCTACGACTTCGAGTCCACCCCGCTGTGGGCCGGAATCTACATGCTCCCGTTGACGGTGGGATTCCTGGTGGCCGGGCCGGTTTCGGGCTGGCTCAGCGACCGGTACGGACCGCGACTGTTCGCCACGGGCGGTTTGGCCCTGGCCGCGGTGACCTTCGTGCTGCTGGTGGTGCTGCCGGTGAACTTCGACTACTGGTTGTTCGCCCTGATCATCCTGCTCAACGGCCTGGGCACCGGCATCTTCACCTCGCCCAACACCGCCGAGATCATGTCGGCCGTGCCCGCCTCGCAGCGCGGCGTCGCCTCCGGCATGCGCGCGACCCTCATGAACGGGGGCATGGCGCTGTCGATCGGCATCTTCTTTTCGCTGATGATCGTCGGCCTGTCCGGCACGCTGCCCGGCGCTATGAACTCCGGCCTGCGCGAACAGGGTGTCCCCGCCGACGTCGCCGGGCAGATCGCCGATATGCCGCCGGTGGGCAGCCTGTTCGCGACCTTCCTCGGCTACAACCCGTTCCAGGAACTGCTCGGCCCCCGCGGCACCCTGGACCAGCCCGGTGTGCACGCCGATGTCCTGACCGGACAGGAGTTCTTCCCGCATCTGATCTCCGGACCGTTCCACTCGGGCCTGGTGGTCGTCTTCCTGGCCGCGGCGATCATGATGCTCATCGGGGCCGTGGCGTCCTGGTTCGCGGGCGGCAGCTATGTCGTGGACGAGACCGAGGAGCTGGCCGAGGCCGATCGAGAAGGCATACTTGCTGGAACGGATACCGCGACCACGACTCGGGTAGGAGCCATCGGGACATGATCCAGCAGGAGCGCACGCGCAGCGCCGAGGAGCTGGCCGAGGCCGCCGATCTCTACCTGGCACTCGGCCGAATCTTCCGGCTGCTGCGCCGCTCCGGCGACCTCGGATCATTGAGCCCCGGCTCCGCCTCGGCCCTGGCCACACTCGTCCGCGGCGGCCCCATGCGCCTGGGCGACCTGGCCGCCGCCGAACGCGTCACCGCCCCCACCATGTCCCGCATCGTCACGGGTCTGGAAAAGGTCGGCTACCTCGAACGCACCGCCGACCCCGTGGACGGCCGCGCCCAACTCCTGGTCCCCACCGACGACGCCCGCGACCTGGTCAACGGCCTCACCTCCGCCCGCATCCAACGCTTCGCCGACGCCCTGGACGGCATCGACGCGGCGGAACGAAAGGTGTTGAACCACGCGCTGACTCGGCTGGTGGATCTGCTCGACGAGTAGGGTGGAACCGAGCGGGGGGCTGGTACGTCATAACCTATGAGCGACAACCGCCAGTGCGACGCAGGGGAGAAATCGTTGATCCGCTCATGGGGTACATCGGGAGTCAGGGCTGGGGTGGCTGTGGCCTTGGTGGGGGTTGCGGTGGCGGGGTGTGGGAGTGGTGGGGATGGGGGGCCGACGATATCTCAGAGCACTGCCACCACACTGAGCGGGCAGAAGGAGCCGTTGTGGAATCCGTGCACTCAGCTGCCAGACAACGTGCTGCAAGGAACACGCGTCGATCCGGCTTCGAAGAAAGTTTCGGCTGATTCGGGCCAGCCCGTCGAGGCGTTCACCAAAGACTGCTTCTGGCGCTCCACGGAAGGTCCTTACTCGGTTGGTGTTGCGACCTATCGCGCCACACTGGATGAGATCAAGACGAATAACAAGTTCCGGGACTTTCGGGACGTCCAGATCGGTTCCCGGAAGGGCCTACGTCATCTCGACACGCTCGACGCCGGTGGCAGCCAGCGCAACTGCTACGTAACCCTGCCGTTCGCGCAAGGCGCTGTCCAGGTGTACGTGTACTGGACGTACGGAGAGGAATCGAAGGCGACGCAATTGCCACCCTGCGACATTGCCATTGCTCACGCGACCAATCTGGAGCCGAGCCTCCCCAAGTGACTAGCGAGGAGGCCGCGAGGCGGGCGGACAGTCATCTCAGGGGTCAGTGATACTACCAAGGAGAAGGAGGGGAAACGATGGCAGACACGGCGAGTCATAGCTCAGGTGGACCGCAGTCTGATGACCAACTGGGCTACTGGCGCAACATGAAGCAACAAGCAGAAGCCGGTACGTTCCGACTGGATCCCGACCTGGCCACGGAGCTTCGTAAACACGCCGAAGAAATGCGCGTGCGACTCGCCGAGTTGCTGAATCAGGCCAACCGGTTGGGCGCGCTCGACGGATTCGGCAGTCTTCCCTCATCGACGGCGCTGAAGAACGCTTTCGAGCAAAAGGCCAACGGCAGTCCGGATTCCCTGATCAATCAGTACGGCAAGGCGATTGAGGTCGTCACTCTGATGCGCGACACCTACGACCTATCGATCCAAAAGCTCACCAGCCAAGACGCCGCAGCCGCAGGCTCGATTGGCCGGGCAGCCGGGGGTCTGTGATGGGTTATCCGCAATGGATTGCGAACGTGGTGCAGGTCGTCGCCGGTGGCGGCATCATCCGGTCGTCCAGTGCAGCGGACGAGCAGAGTCGCAGGCGGCAGGACATGCAGGATCGGGCCACGCAGACCTGGGAGGATGCCCGTAATTCGGCCAATGCTGGGTACGACGGTCTGCGTACGCAGCACGGGGGCGGGTATGACCCGGCGGTGCTGGTAGGTGACAAGCTTGAACCATTCGATGCGTGGTCACACCAGAGGATTTGGGACGCTATCGAATCGGTCAAGGCTGGGCGGATCGTCGACTCGGCCAACATGTGGCAAACGCTCGCAACGGACACCAATGCGGCGCGGGACGCTTTCGCGAATGCTATCGACAAGAGCGTGCGAGACAAGATGCAGGGCCAGACCGCCGGAGCGTTCATCGACTCCATGAAGGCTTTCAGCAACGATCTCGGCAAGCTCACCGTCGCCCAGCGATTGGTCAGCCGAGCGATGGGGTTGCAGGCCGATTACCTTGGGCAGGCCAAGGATTCGATTCCGCAGCCCGGCCATGGGCCGTCGGCGCTGCTGGACTGGGTGGTCGACAAGATGCCGGTGCCCGCTCAGAACTACTTCAAGGGCTCGCAATACCGCGCCGAGGAGGCCGAGCGGGACGCGCAGCGCATCATGACCACCGTGTATCAGCAGAACGTCGTCCGGGATGTCGACCCCGCGCGGCCCGTCCTGCCCACACCCAGCAGCCCGGTGAACGGACCCGGTGGCAACGATTCGAGGGTCGGCCCGGGTGGGCAGTCGGATGGCCGTACTGGGGGCGGGGTGTCGCCGGGTGGAGACGGCGGGCAGTCGGGGCCCAGCGATGGCGGGACTGGCGGTACCGACGGTCGCGTACGGCCGGAAGGCGCTGGCTCGCAACAGGATTCGACGCACACCGGTAGTGGTCAGGATGCAACCACCAACCCGGCGAGTGCTACCGATCCGGCCGGAATGGCCTCCGGCAACCCGAACGCGGGCGCGGGCTCGGGTACACCGGGCGGGGGCGGTACGTCGTCCGGTTCGCCATCCGGTTCCAGCCAAGGCGGTACCTCCGGTGTCGGCGGCGGAGCGGGATTCGTACCGGGCCGAAGCGGTGGAGGCGTTGGCGGCGGGGCGAATTCGGGTGCCGTGCGTCCCGGTCTGCCCGGTGGACAGGGCGGCCCCGGTGGTCAAGCCCCCGGTGGCGCGGCCGCGGCGCGAGCGGCGGGGGTACGTGCCGCTCAGGCCGGGATGCCGGGTGCGCCGGGTATGGGTGCGCCCGGGGCGCGCGGTAATGACGACGACGAGCGCGAGGTCAAGACCAAGGACTACCTGATCTACGATCGCGGGTCCGAACTGCTGGGCGAGCTGCCACCGGCGTTGCCGCCGGGCGGGGTGATCGGCGCGTAGACGATCGTGAACGACAACCGTTGGCGCATGGACGGATTGACCTTCACCATCGCGCTGGAGGCGTTCGGCCGCGACCGCCTGCCGTATCCGCTGCGCTATCTGCCCGAGGGGTTCGACGCCCTCGACGACTACCAGCGCGCCCGCGCGGAGTCGGCGCAGCGGCTGGCCGAGACCGCGAGCGAGCGGCTCTACCGTGCGCTCGAGGTGCTGCTGAATCCGCAGGTCCGCGTGGAGATGCACGGGTTCTACGGGCCGGACCTCGGCCGCGTCGTCCGGGTGCACGCGGGCATGGTTGGCCGCATCGCGGCCCTGGCGGTCCAACTGCCCGGCTCGACCCGCGAATACGGCGGCGACATCATCCTGCTCGCCTGCGCCGCCGCCGAGCTGCCCGGCCACCTGGCCGCGAACCTGCCCAAATGCCCGCCCGGCACCCGGCCGCCGATCACCGCCCGTCGCAGCGATCTGGAAACCGCGGAATACGCCCGCGACCCGATCCACCTGTCGCACAACGAAAAACTGAACCGCATCGTCCGCCGCAAACGCTCCAGTATCGGCGAGGTCGGCGTCTTCCCCGGCCCGGCCCTCGACGCCCGCCCCACCACCGACGGCCGCGGCTTCCACTGGATGGACTATCAGCCCCGCGACGGCCGCTACCTCCTGCTCCATCACGGCCCCGAGGACTTCACCCTCACCCCGGGCTCACCCGACACCCTCACCCGCCACCTGCACGACCTACTCCTCGGCACCCGCAACGCGGTCGTCGGCCGCTGAAACGAGCGAAGCTTCAGGCGATTGTTCCCGGAGCGTTCACATTTCGTTGGGTTCGCTGCAGCAGGGTGAGGCCATGTTTGCTGTCTCCCGGCGCACCCTGCTGCGCGGCTCCGCCCTCGGTCTCGTCGCGGTCCCGGCCCCGGCCGCCTGCTCGAACGATGGTCCGGGCCTGGTGCGGGCGCGGCCGAACCTCACCCACGGTGTCGCCGTGGGCGACCCGCGCAGCGACGGCGCGCTGATCTGGGCCCGCTCGGATCGACCGGCACGGCTGGTCGTGGAGGCGGCCGCCACCGAATCCTTCACCGACGCAAAGCGTTTCACCGGCCCAATGCTCACCCCCGATTCCGATGGCACCGGCCGGGTGCGCGTTACGGGACTTCCCGCGGGCCAGCAGGTGCACTACCGGGTGACCCTCGAGGGCGAGGACGGCGCCACCTCCGAACCACTCACCGGCATGTTCCGCACCGCGCCCACGGCCCCGTCGGATATCAAACTCCAGTGGTCCGGCGATGTCGCGGGCCAGGGCTTCGGCCGCAATCCGGATCTGGGCGGCATGCGGATCTTCTCGGCCATGGCCGCCCGCGATCCGCACCTGTTCCTGCACTCCGGCGACGTCGTCTACGCCGACAACCCGCTGCAGGAATCGGTGACGCTGCCCGACGGCCGCGTGTGGCGCAACGTCGTCTCCGAGGCCAAGAACGCCCCCGCCGAAACCCTGGACCAGTTCCGCGGCCAATACGCCTACAACCTCGGCGACGAACACTACCGCCGCTTCAATGCCGCTGTGGCGCAACTGGTTCAGTGGGACGACCACGAGACCACCAACAACTGGTCCCCCGGCGGCACCGTCGCCGCCGACAAGGGCTACACCGAACGCGATATGGACGCGCTGGCCACCCGCGCCTGGCAGGCGTTCCACGAGTGGATGCCGTTGGACCCGCGCGAGGCGGTCGATGGTCGGCTGCACCGCAAGATCTCCTACGGCCCGCTGCTGGACGTCTTCGTCCTGGACATGCGCACCTACAAGGACACCAACGGCGCCAACACCGCCCCCGACGGCCGCATCTTCGGCCCCGCCCAGACCCGCTGGCTCATCGACGGCCTGCGCGAGTCGCGCGCCACCTGGAAGATCATCGCCAACGACCTGCCCCTCGGCCTGGTCGTGCCCGACGGCAAGACCGCCTTCGAGGGCCCCGCCAACGGCGATCGAGGCGCACCCTCGGGCCGGGAATCCGAAATCGCCCAGGTGCTTTCGGCCATCAAGGCCAATCGCGTGACCGGCGTGGTCTGGCTGACCGCCGATGTGCACTACAGCGCCGCGCACCGCTACTCCCCCGAGCGCGCGGCGTTCGCCGACTTCGACGAGTTCTGGGAATTCGTCTCCGGGCCACTGCATGCCGGGGCGTTCGGTCCAAATCCGCTGGACCCGACCTTCGGCCCCGAGGCGGTCTTCGTGCACGCCCCGCCCGCGCAGAACACCTCACCGCTGGACGGCGCGTTCCAGCATTTCGGTGAGGTGCTGATCGACGGAAAAACTCGCGAGCTGACCGTAAATCTCTGCGACTCAACGGGATCGGTGCTGTTCACCCAGCGCCTCGCGCCGCCGAGCTAGGTCAGCTGACGTCCACCGGGACCGCGATCCGCGCGAGCGCCCGATGCCCGGCACGCTCCGCCGCGACGATCCGTTGCTCAGGCAGCGGCGCGCTCCACCACTCCCCGTCCGCCGTGTCGGCCGCCTCCCGCACCTCGATCAGGGCTCCGGCCAGCCGGGCTCGGGCCGCGCGGCGGTCGGGATCGGCCGGAGCGGTCGCGGTGATCTCCTCCAGGGCGCGCAGCGCCGCCTCGACCCGACCGGCGACCCGGCGATTGGGCACGAGGAAGCAGACCAGCACGCCCACCGCGGCGCCCACGCAGGTGTCGAGCCAGCGGTCGACGACCAATCGGTGCGCCGACTGGCCGCCCGCGAACTCGGACATCAGGAGGGCCAGCGGCGTCACGAAAAGCATTCCCAGCCCGTAGTTCCGGGCGAAGGCCGCCTCCACGGGCACCATCAGCACCACCGTTGCGACGACCAGCGCCGTCGGGCCGCGGGTGACCGGTACGAGGGCGGTGAACAGCAGCACGCCGCCGAGACTGCCGAGCACCCGCAGCACCGCGCGCTGCCACGATACGGCGGTATTGGCGACGAAGGTCGCGGCGGCGGTCAGCACCGCCCAGTTGGGGCGTTCGACCCCCAGAGCCATCGAGGTCCATCCTGCCGCCGCCCCACCCAGCGCCACCCGCATGCCGATCGGATACAGGGGCGATCCCGGCACGAGGGCGGCGCGAATGCGCTGCCAGCCGCCGGTGCGCGCGTCCGCGGCCTGCGCCACCGCTATGCCGCGAAGCTCCGCGGACTCCGCCGCGGACACGCGAATCACCGGTATGGGACCACTCTTTCGCAGCTCCCGCGCCCATGCGTCGAGCCGATCGGCCTGCTCGCCGCGATGGTGCACGGTGAGCGCTCCGGCCTGTGCCACCAACCTGTTCAGCGCCGTGACCTCGCTCGTGGTGGAGCGAATCGAGCCCAGGGTATGCCACGCGGCGTGCACGGCCGCGGCCGCCTCATGGCGCACCTGCCCCACGGCGGGATCGTCCTCGGCCGTGCGCAGCAGTCGCGCCGTGGCCTCCAAAGCCCTTGCCACCGCGGCTCTTTCGGGTCGATGCGGTCGAAACAGGGCGGGCGCCATACACACCAGCCACGACAGCACGCCACCGAGCAGTACCAGCGCCAGATCAACGGGCAGATCGGCCGGTCGAGTCGGCACGAACGCCGCGCTGGAGGTGATGAAGGTCGGCACCACCATGCCGGGCGGCCCGATCCGCGTGGCGTCGCAGCCCATCTTGAATGCCGCCGCCAGCAGGGCGATGACGGCCACTCGGACGGCCGCGACACCGGTGAGCGCGGCGGTCGTCGAGGCCACCGCCATCCCCGCGGTCATGCCCATCACCACCCAGGCCACGGCCCGAGCCCGGGCCGCGTAGGGCAATCCGTGACCGTAGAGCGCGCACAGACCCCCGGCGCTGGTGTAGAGGGCGAGCTCGAGGTGACCTGCCAGCAGCAGCACCACCACCTCCGGCACGCCGACCGCGATCACCGCGCTCAGCGCCGACAACCGCCAGATATCGCCCGCCGGCCGCAAACGCAGCAGCCCGCGCAGCGTCAGCGCCCGGCGAAGGCTGCGGCGCGGGCGTTCGGGGCGTCGTCCGAAGGCGCGAGGCATCGGAGCAACCTTATAACCGTCTTCGCTGGTCAGCGGGTAGGTCGATGCCACTGCCGAGGGTCGCCAAGGCGCCATCCATGATCTCGTGCAGGGCGATCGCGCTGCGATCGCCGAGTCGTGCCCAGCGATCCAGGGAGACATTGATGGCGGCCAGGCATGCTCCGGCGGCGAGTTGCGGGCCCAGATCCTCCTCGGGGCAGCCGGAGCGGGCCGCGAAGGCGCGAGCGAGCAGCAGCTGGCGCTGCTGAGCACCGAGGAAACTTCGTTGCCGCAGCTGCGCATTGCTGTTCAGCAGATGACGAGCGCGGAAGGCGGCCTCGACCTGCTCGGGCGACAGCTGCTCCAGCAGCAGGGCACGCAGCGCCGAACGCATTGCCGTGAGCACGGATTCGGCGGGCGGGCGGGATTCCACCGCCGCCAGCAGCCAGGTCAGCACATCGTCCTCCTCGGCTCCGACGACCGCCCACTTGGACAGGAAATGCCGATGAAAGGTGCGGCGCGTCACACCCGCGGCGTCGGCGATCTGCTGGACCGTGGTCTGCTCGACACCCTGCTGCTCGAACAACCGCAGGGCCGTGGCGATCAGATCACGCCGTACGCGTGCCTTCTCCCGGGCCTGTCGTCGGCCGACCTCGCTCATGACCGCTCTCCGTCGTCCAGATCACAACAAAGTGATGTCTCAAAGTGACATTACAAGCATAGTCTGACAGTGATGTCCCATTGAGACACCCCGAACAGAGTCGGAGAGAGGAGTGGTTCCCATGCGACGCACGATCGTCACCCTGGCCGCGGCGGTACTTCTGATCGGGCCGCCCGCCACGATCGCCTCCGCCGAACCCGAGGGCCAGGCGCCCGGCACCCTGGTGGCCAATGAACCACTGCCGCAGAGTCTTTGGATCGAGGGAACCGGCGGGGCCCGCCGCCTGACCTACTGGTCGCAAACCTCGGAAGGCAAGCCCGCGCTGTCCACGGGCGTGATCTTCGTCCCGGCCGGGACGCCGCCGCCGGGCGGCTGGCGGGTGGTGTCCTGGGAGCACGGCACCACCGGCGTCGGCGACGCCTGCGCCCCCTCGACCCTGGGCCGCATCGACCTGGAGAACCGGTATCTGGCCACCTGGATGCGGCAGGGCTATGCCGTCGTCGCCACCGACTACATCGGCCTGGGCACCCCGGGCGGGCATGCCTTCCTCGACGCCCGCGCCGAGGCGCATGCCGGTATCGATATGGTGCGCGCCGCGCACGCGGCCGACGATTCGCTGTCGACCACCTGGGTCGCCGTCGGTCAGTCCCAGGGCGGCGGCGCGGCGGTCGCCACCGCGGCGCTGGCCACCAGCTACGCGCCCGAACTGGACTACCGCGGCGCGGTGGCGACCGGCCCCGCCTCCAGCCTGCAGGACGCCGCGATCGTGCTGAGCAATCCGATGATGCCGGATCTGCACAACGCCAATGTCACCGCCTACGCCACCTACATCATCAACGGAATCCAGGCCGCCCGTCCCGGATTCGATCTCGACAGCTACCTCACTCCCCTGGGCAAGGAGCTGGCCACCGCGGCGCAGACCCTCTGCTTCGACGATATGGTCGCGCGCTCCCAGGGCATCGAGCCCAAGCAGCTCATCGCCCGACCACTGTCGGAGGGTGAATTTTCGGCCGTCGCGCACGAGGTGATGGATCTTCCCCTGACCGGATACGACCGCCCGCTGTTCATCGGCCAGGGACTCGACGACACCGACGAATTCCCGGAGATGACCGCGAAACTGGTCGCCGACCTCGAGGCCCACGGTGTGCGCCCGGAGGTGCACTTCTACCCGGGCAAGGACCATCTCGCCACCGTGATGGGCTCGCTGCCCGACAGCCTGCCGTTCGTCGCCCGGGTGTTCGCATGAGCCACGGCGAGGAGGGCTACCTCCCGGTCCCGGGCGGACGGGTCTGGTATCGGTCGCTCGGCGAGGGTGACGTGCCGCTGCTGTGCCTGCACGGCGGACCCGGCTTCACCCACAACTATATGGAGGTGCTGGGCCGCCTCGCCGACGAGCGCCGGGTGATCTTCTACGACCAGCTCGGCTGCGGCAATTCCGAACGGCCGGACGATATTTCGCTGTGGACGGTCGAGCGGTTCGTGGACGAACTGGCCGTCGTGCGCGACGCGCTCGGGCTGGACCGCGTCCATCTGCTCGGCAGCTCCTGGGGCGGCATGCTGGCCCTGCAGTACGTGCTCGACCGCGGCCCGGCGCCGGACAGCCTCGTGCTGGTCGGCAGCCCGGCCAGCATGCCGCGTTGGTCCCGCGAGTGCGCGGAGCTGCTGGCGGGCCAGCCCGCCGAGGTCCAGCGCACCATCCGCGAGCACGAAAACAGCGGCTGCACAGCATGCCCCGAATACCAGGCCGCGATCCTCGGCTTCTACCGCGAACACGTCTGCCGGATGCGGCCGTGGCCCGCCGGACTGGAACGGTCCTTCGCCGGGCTCGGCGAGCAGGTGTACCACACCATGAACGGGCCGAGCGAGTTCACCGTCACCGGCACGTTGAAGGATTGGGACGTCACCGAGCGCTTGGGTGAGATCACCGTCCCGACCCTGCTCATCGGGGGCCGCCACGACGAATGCCGCCCGGCGCACCTCGAGGATATGCACCGCCGCATCCCGGGCTCGCGGCTGGCGATCATTGAGGACGCCTCGCATCTGTGCTTCGCCGAGCAGTGGGACGCGTTCCGCGCCGAGCTGGTCGATTTCCTCGGCCCGCTCGACGAAGGTTGACCGCGCAGCTCAGCGGCACCCCTACTGCCCCACTGTGCCGGTGCGGCCATCGTCGCCTATGCTGTGCGACACAATCGAATATCGGGCCGCTACGAATTGGAGCGGGAGAGCCCCCGGTCACGGGGCGCCGAAGGAGCAACCTCCCCGGAATCTCTCAGGTACAGGTACCGCTTCGATCAGGCCACTCTGGAAAGCAGGCGCACCGAGCGCCTCACCCACGGTGCAAACCGCCCCGCGCGGGCGGTGAAGCTCTCAGGTCCCATGACAGAGGGGGAGTTCCGTTACCGGGCGAAAGCCCAGGTCGAACCGAGGACTTTCCCATGACTGTCGCTGGGCCGTCGGCGAATACGCCGTCACCGTTGGATGCCGTGCACGCCGCATCGGGCGCCTCGTTCATCGACTTCGCCGGGTGGCGCATGCCCGTGCGCTACAGCAGCGAGCTCGCCGAACATCGCGCGGTGCGCGAGGCCGCGGGCATCTTCGACCTGTCCCATATGGGCGAACTCGAGGTGTCCGGACCGGAGGCCGCACGCATGCTGGACTTCGCGCTGGTGGGCCACCTGTCCAAGGTTCCGGTGGGCCGGGCCCGCTACACGATGCTGTGCCACGACAACGGCGGCGTCCTGGACGACCTGGTGGTCTATCGGCTCGCCGCCGAGCGGTTCCTGGTGGTGGCCAATGCCGCCAACGCGCACGTGATCTACGTCCTGCTGCGTGATCGGGCGCACGGATTCGCCGCCGAGGTGACCAACCGCTCCGCGGACTACGCGCTCATCGCGGTGCAGGGTCCCCGCTCGGCCGCGATCGTCGGCGCGGTCACCGACGCCGACCTGCCCGCGCTGAAGTACTACGCCAGCACCCCCGCCCGCCTCACCGGTGTCGATGTGCTGCTGGCCCGCACCGGCTACACCGGTGAGGACGGTTTCGAGGTGTACTGCGCACCCGATCGGTCCGCCGAGATCTGGGGGGCGCTGGTCGAGGCCGGTGGCCCGCACGGACTGCGGCCGGCCGGCCTGGCCTGCCGCGACACGCTGCGACTCGAGGCCGGAATGCCGTTGTACGGCAACGAACTTCACGTCGGTGTCACACCGTTCGAGGTCGGCCTGGGCCGGGTGGTGAAGTTCGACAAGCCCGGCCCCTTCGTCGGCCGCAAGGCGCTGGCCGCGCGAGAGCAGGCGGGCTGGGATCGGACCCTGGTCGGGCTGGTCGGCGCGGGCCGCCGCGCGCCCCGCCACGGCTATCCGATCTTCTACGGCGACACCGAGATCGGCGTCGTCACCAGTGGCGCACTCTCCCCCACCCTGGGCAGGCCGATCGCCATGGCCATGGTCGATCTCAAACATGCCGAGCCCGGCGCCGCGCTGACCGTCGATATCCGCGGCCGCCGCGAACCGGTCGAGACCACCGCCCTCCCCTTCTACTCTCGTTCCTGAAAGGCGCTGTACCCCATGAGCTTTCCCGAACACCTGCGCTACACCGAAGAGCACGAGTGGCTCGACACCGAGGGCGACATCGCCACCATCGGCGTGACCGAATACGCCGCGTCCTCGCTCGGCGACATCGTCTTCGTTCAGCTGCCCGCGGTCGGTGACACCGTCGCCCGCGGCGAGACCTGCGGCGAGATCGAATCGACCAAATCCGTCAGCGACCTGTACTCCCCCGTCTCCGGCGCGGTCGTCGAGGTCAACGACGCGGTCCTGGACGGTCCCGAGGTCGTCAACACCGACCCCTACGGCAAGGGCTGGCTCTTCCGGGTCCGGGTCGAGGAGGTCGGCGAACTCCTCGATGCCGCCGCCTACGCGGCGCTGACCAACGCCTGAGAAGGGGTGACACGGCCATGGCTCTGAGCGTGTTCGACATGTTCAGCATCGGCGTCGGACCGTCGAGTTCGCATACCGTCGGGCCGATGCGCGCGGCCCTGACCTTCGTCGAATCGCTTGCCGCACAGGGCGATCTGAACCGCACGGCCCGGGTGGTGGCCGAGCTGTACGGTTCGCTCGGCGCGACCGGGCGTGGCCACGGCAGCGATCAGGCGGTGATCCTCGGGCTGTGCGGTGAACGCCCCGAGTCCGTCGACACCGACCTGGCCCCCAAGACGGTCGACGCCGTGCGCTCGGATCGCCGTCTGCGCCTGCCCGGCGGACCCGAGATCGTCTTCGACGAGACCACCGATCTGGTGCTCAACGGCCGGGAATCGCTTCCCGGCCATCCGAACGGCATGCGCTTTCGCGCCTTCGACGCCGCGAATTCCCTACTGTCGGAACGCGTCTACTACTCCATCGGCGGCGGCTTCGTCCTCGACGACGCCGCTCCGCCCGCACCCGCCACCGAACAGGCCGTCCCCTTCCCGTTCCGCACCGCCGACGATCTGCTCACCCATTGCCGCGACAACGGCCTTCCGGTGAGCGCGGTCATGCGCGCCAACGAGCGCGCCCGGCGCGACGACGCCGAGATCGATGCGGGCCTGCTGCGCATCTGGCAGGTGATGGCCGACTGTGTGCGCCGCGGCTGCGAACGCGACGGCATCCTCCCCGGCGGACTGCTCGTCCCGCGCCGCGCGAAAACCTTGCACGACAAGCTGACCGCCGAGGAACCCGGCGACCCGCTGGTGGCCATGGACTGGGTGAGCCTGTACGCGATGGCGGTCAACGAGGAGAACGCCGCAGGCGGCCGCGTGGTCACCGCTCCCACCAACGGCGCGGCGGGCATCGTCCCCGCCGTCCTGCACTACTACCGCAACTTCGTCCCCGGCGCCGACGACCCCGGCATCATCCGCTTCCTGCTCACCGCGGGCGCGATCGGCGTGGTACTCAAGGAAACCGGCTCGATCTCCGGCGCCGAGGTCGGCTGCCAGGGCGAGGTGGGCTCCGCCTGCGCCATGGCCGCCGCCGCCCTCACCGAGGTCCTGGGCGGCACCCCCGAACAGGTTGAGAACGCCGCGGAGATCGGTCTGGAACACCACCTCGGCCTGACCTGCGACCCGATCGGCGGCCTGGTCCAGATCCCGTGCATCGAACGCAATGCCGTGGCGGCGGTCAAGGCGATCAACGCGTCCCGGATCGCGTTGCGGGGCAACGGGGTTCACGTGGTTTCGCTCGACAAGGCGATTCGGACGATGCGGGCGACCGGGGCGGATATGAGCGACAAGTACAAGGAGACCAGCCGGGGCGGGTTGGCGGTGAATGTGATCGAGTGTTGAGGCGCAACCACCGCCGATCTGCTCACCCGACGAGTTCGGCTCCACGACCGGCAACAATGGCGGAAACCTGGTGGGCGACCACCAGATTCGCTCGTTCGAGCCGCAGTGATCGCCCCGGCGTGAACTGATCCGAACTGCGGGCGGCGCCACCGTCCGCAGTTCCGCGCGCCGTGACCGAGGCCCGGCCACTCACCCCTGCTGCCCCGGCGGCGGTAGCAGGCCGCGTTCCCAAGCCAGGGTGACGGCTCGGGTGCGGTCGTCGACGCCGAGTTTCGCGAAGATCTTCAGCAGGTGCGTTTTCACCGTCGATTCGCCGATGAACAGTTCGCGGGCGATTTCGGCGTTGGTGAGGCCGCGGGAGACGGCGGTGAGGACCTCCAGTTCGCGTGGGGTCAGGGTGTTGGGCGGTGGGGTGCGGAGGCGGGTGATCAGTTTTGCGGCTATCGGGGGTGCGAGGACGGTTTCGCCGCGGGCGGCCGCTCGGACGGCTGCCGCGAGTTCGGGGCGGGGGGTGTCCTTCAGGAGGTAACCCGCGGCTCCGGCTTCCACCGCGCGGACGATGTCGGCGTCGGTGTCGTAGGTGGTCAGGACGAGGACGCGGGTTTCGGGGAGCTGGGCGAGGATTCGGGCGGTGGCGGCCGCGCCGTGCAGGCGGGGCATGCGCAGGTCCATGAGCACGACGTCGGGGCGCAGGGTGAGGGCGAGGGCCACCGCCTGCTCGCCGTCACCGGCCTCGCCCGCCACCTCGACATCCGGCTCGGCCGCGAGCAGGGCGGCCAGGCCGCCGCGGACCACGGGATGGTCGTCGGCGAGGAGTACGCGAATCATGGGACCTCCAGCCTGATCGTCGTCCCGGCCCCGGGTTCGGTCTCGACCGCTAAGGTTCCGCCGACCTGCTCGATCCGGGCGCGCATGCCGCGCAGCCCGAAACCTGTTGCGTGCGTGGGGTCGAAGCCGCAGCCATCGTCACGGACCTCGAGGGTGGCGCTGGCTACGCCATAGCGCAATCGGACGTCGACCCGGGAGGCGTCGGCGTGCTTGCGCACGTTCGTCAATGCCTCCTGGGCGCCGCGCAGCAGCACCACCTCGGAGTTGGCGGGCAGTCTGCGCGGCTCACCGTCGATCGTGAAACGAGTCGCCAAGCCGTCGTCGCCCAACCGTTCGACAATCCGCTGCAGTGCGTCGGCAAGCGTCCGCCCGCGCAGATCGGCCGGGGCGAGCGCGGCGACGAGTGCCCTTGCCTCGGCGAGGTTTTCGCGCGCGGTGCGTTCGATGAGAGCCAGCCGTTCGCGGACGACATCGTTGTCGGCCACCGCATCGGCGGCCTGCGCCTGCACGAGGATGCTGAGGAACGCCTGGGCGAGCGTGTCGTGGATTTCGGCGGCCAGCCGTTCGCGTTCGGCCAGCACGCCCTCGCGGCGATGCGCCTCGGCGAGATCCGAATGCGCTTGCCGCAGTTGGGCTATCAGCTCCTTACGACGCTCGCTCTCTTTTTCGATGCCATGGATCCACAGTCCCAGGAACACATTGCTACCGAGGACGAGCACCCCGGTCAGCGCCGCGAGCAGCACCGCGTTCGTCGTCCAGCCGATGCGGCCGACGATGATCAGGCAGAGGCAGAGGCCGAGCGCGGTGGTGAGCGCGATCGCCCAGCGCACCGGCAGCATCGCCCACAGCTGGGTGAAGACCGTGAGCAACGCCAGATATCCCGCAGGCCCCACGCTCAGGAGGGCCAGGGCGGCCGCACTCGAGAACGCGGCGTAGACCACGGCGGCCCGGACGTCATCGGTATAGAGCAAGCGATGTCCCACAACGAGATACGCGAGGCCCATGAGTGCCGTCAGCCCGATACCGAGTGCACGATGGCGCACGAGTTCGTCGGGCGAGATGAGGAATGCGAACGCGGTCGCGGTCAGGACGGCCGCGCACATCCCGTGCCACCACGAGATCGAGCGCTCGAAGAACGAGCGCTCCGCTCCGTGGTCGCGCACAGCCATCACCGGCAGCCTACGAGGTTTCAGCCGTCGCCCCGGCGCTTCCACCGGAACGTGGTCAGGCACGCCACCAGCCCGATCATGAACCAGGCCACCAACATCGTCAGCACCCGCGCATGCTCCCAGCCGTTTCCGGCCTCGGTCCGCGCGGCCACGGCATCCGGGAGAAACGCCGAGCGCAGCCCCTGCCCCACCCAGCGCAGCGGAAAGATCCCGGACGCGTCCTGCAGCCAGTCGGGCAGCATCGTCAGCGGCACATAGATGCCGGAGACGAACAGCAACAGCAGCACCGGCACATTCACCACGGCGGCGGCCGACCGTGCACTGCGGGGCAGGCTCGACAGTGCGACACCGAGCACGCCGAAGGTCGCCAACGCGAGCACGCCGACCCAGGCGAAGGTGAACCATCGCTGCGGAGTCGACGGCAGCTCCACCCCGTAACCGACCACGCCGATCCCCACCAGCGCAAGGGTTTCCAACGCGCCGACGACGATCACCATGATGATCTTGCCGAGGAAATAGGAGAGCCGGGACATCGGCGTGGTGACCAGCCGCCGCAGGGTGTTGTTGTCGCGATCGACCGCGATCCAGATCGCGAGATTCACCAGTGTGGTGGAGGCGAGTCCGGCGGTGATCATCGCGGGCAGCAGGGCCTGGGTGTAGGGCACCGTCCCGCCGATGTCCGTTTCCCCGAAAACCGCACTGAACAAGACGAACAGCACGATGGGCAGTGCGAAGGTGAAGACGACGGAATCTCGCTCGCGGAAGAACTGTTTCAGCTCGAGCCCGCCCCGCGCGAGGCCCACCCGCCACGGCGAGGGCAGTCGTGCCGTCGTGGTCATACCGCGGCCTCCTCGCGGTCAGCACGGGCGACATCGCCTGGGGCGCCGATGAGTTCGAGGTAGATGTCCTCCAAGGTAGGACGCCGAACCTGTAGGGCGGGGATCTCGCCGCCGACTCGGGCGTGGAGGTCCAGCACGGCTCGTGTCGGTTCACCGGTCCGCGCGACGCGCTCGGTGCCGTTCTCCCGCCAGTGCACGGACGCCAGATTTCGGCGACGGCCGCCCAGTTCGTCCGGCCGCCCCACGGCGATGATCCGGCCGTCGACGATCACCGCCACCCGATCGGCGAGCGCCTCGGCCTCCTCGAGATAGTGCGTGGTGAGCAGGACGGTGCCGCCCTCGGCGGCCAGCATGCGCACCACCTCCCAGAACCGCCGCCGCGCGGCCGGATCGAATCCGGTGGTCGGCTCGTCCAGAAAGAGCAGTTCGGGCCTGCCGATGATGCCGAGCGCCACATCGAGCCGCCGCCGTTGCCCACCGGACAGTTTGTGCACCCGCGTACGCCACCGGTCGGTGAGGCCGACGAGCCGGGCAACATCCCATGGATCGCGAGCGTCCGGGTAGTACAGCGCGAAGTGTTCGATCACCTCCCGCACGGTCAGCTCCCCCGCATCACCGGCCTGCTGCACGACCACTCCGATCCGGGCCCGCCAGCGCGCGTCGGCCCGGCCGGGGTCGACTCCGAGCACCCGCAGCTCCCCCGCGTCCCGGCGGCGGTAGCCCTCGAGTATTTCGATGGTCGTCGTCTTACCCGCGCCATTGGGCCCGAGCAGCGCGAACACCTCGCCGCGCTCGACCGTCAGATCGACCCCGTCGACCGCCGCGACTCCCCGATACGCCTTGCGCAAACCTCGTGCGTGGACAACCGATTCCATACTCCGAGCCTCGCCGAGGCACGGTGTTCGGCGGAACCACCGCGCGGCCGGTAGCGCATCCACCGGATGGTGGAGCGTGAAACTGCCACGAGATGACCGGTTGTCCTGGCCCGCGGGCCAGGACAACCGGATCCCAGGTCACATCGGACAATTCATTTGGCGCAGTTCAGCGGCCAACTCGTCGGAAATGGTCACCGACTGGCCGGGCTGGACCGTATGCAGGATGGATGTGTCCATCGAGGCTTTGGCCGCGCAGCCCAGCAATTCGCTGGTCACCACAACGGATTCCTCGGCCTGTGCGACGCCGGTCCCGGCCAGGAACGCACCCGCCAGCGCCACAGCCAAAGCACCTACCTTGGCGAATCGCATGAGAATCCTCCTTCGAATCGCAGTCGTGGAGCTTTGCTCGTTACCTGGTACACGTGCATCGGGGTATTTCCCGGATTTGCGGAAAATTAACCGCAGGTCACAGCATCCGGCGTCCAGATGACCAACGACCTGCTCCACAGTGCGGACTACCAAGAACGAAACCCCCGTCGAGCCCACCTAGAGGTGGTTCTGACGTGATTGCCGCGCCCTTATACCCGGCCGGATGAGCGGCTACGACCGCGGGCCGAGGCGAGCAGATCGGGACCACCGCGCAGGCACCAGAGCGCGATCACAGGGTCGCAGACCGCGCAGCCGAGCGAAGAATCGTGGGCGAAGGGCACAATCGGATGGCCCTCGAGGTGGTGCCACACATCGACCGCGCTGTGCAGCAGCCAAGCGATTCCGATGAACCGCCACGACTGGAGGCCGCGGAACGCGCAGTAGGTGATGACGGCGGTGAGCAGGTACTCCCATCCCCCGAGGCCGCCGCCACTGAGATAGGCCGCCCCCGCTCCGGCGACCATGATCGCGTTGAAAGTGCGCCGATGTGGTTCCCGGATCAGCGACATCAACAGGGCATACAAGACGCCGATCAGAAGCGGCGCAACGACATTGGTGACGGCGGAATTCATGGTCGGGTGACTCCTCGTGGTGCGCTCGGGGCTGGATCGGTCACGAAGGTATCTCCCCGCCGGGGCGCGCCCCAGTGGCATTTCTGTCATATCCCCACGGAAAAACGCCAGGGCGAATCAACCGGTCGCGCCACGGTTTTCGTAGCCTAGCCCGGCCCTTACATGCACATTCGCAGTCATGGCGCGGACCCGGCGATGGGGTAGTTTCACGCCATGCACACTGTCGCAGTCCTGGCTCTGGACGGCGTGATCCCGTTCGATTTGTCCACTCCGGTCGAGGTTTTCGACCGCACTCGCCTACCGGACGGCCGCCGCGCCTATCGCGTCCGCATCTGCGCCGAGCGGCCGGAGGTGGATGCGGGCGCGTTCGTCCTGCGCGCGCCGTGGGGCCTCGACGCGGTGGCCGAGGCGGATACCGTGATCGTCCCGGGGGTCGCCGACCCGATCGCGCCGCTGTCGCCCACCGTGCGAGACGCGATCCTGGCTGCCGCGGCAACGGGCACGAGGATCGCCTCCATCTGCACCGGGACATTCCCCCTGGCAGCCACCGGCCTGCTGGACGGGCTGCGAGCGACAACGCACTGGGCCGTGACCGATCTGCTGGCGGCCAGCTACCCGCGGGTCGAGGTCGATCCGGGGGTGCTTTATGTGGACAACGGCCAGATTCTCACCTCCGCCGGCGCCTCCGCCGGATTGGACCTGTGCCTACACCTGATCCGTCGCGACTACGGCTCGGCCGTAGCGGCCGACGCCGCCCGGCTGTCGGTGATGCCGCTCGAACGCGAGGGCGGCCAGGCACAGTTCATCGTCCAGCCGCACCCGCCCGCACCGCACGGCGCCACCCTGGAGCCGCTGCTGCTGTGGTTACAGGACAACCTGTCCCGCGACCTCACCATCGCCGATATCGCGGCCGAGGCGGGCACCAGCACGCGAACTCTGTTGCGCCAGTTTCGCTCCCAGGTCGGTACCACGCCACTGCGCTGGCTGCATCGCGCCCGCATCCGCCGTGCCCAGCACCTGCTGGAAACGACCGACCACACCGTCGACCGCATCGGCGCCCAAGTGGGCTTCGGCTCACCGACCGCGTTCCGAGACAACTTCAAGCGCACCGTCGGCGTGACCCCCAACGCGTACCGCCATGCGATGGTCGCGCGCCCTACCGTCTGTTGACGAGTAGGCTGGTTGGTGGTTCCGGTGATTGCCGAGCTGCTCGAGGCCTCTGCGGTCCTGTTTGTCGAATCGCGATGCCACCCGAATCTCCCGGAGAGGCGAATGTGGCGACGACCGCAAGCGACACGGACGACCGAGATCCTACCGGCGCTCTTGCCGAACAAACTGACGCCGGCGACGATGTGTGGGACGAGGACGAGTCCCCGACACTGCGTCGGGCTCGGAAGGAAGCAGAGCTCACCGCTGGTGGGGACTCGATACGGGTATATCTGAAGCAGATCGGGCGAGTTCCGCTGCTCTCCGCGGCCGAAGAGGTCGATCTGGCGGTTCGGATCGAGGTCGGACTGTATGCGGCGGAGAAGCTGCGGGTCGAGTCCGAGGTGCCATCGGGTCTCGATGCGGCACAGTGCCGAGATCTGTCCTGGATCGTGCTGGATGGTGTCCGTGCGAAGGATCATCTGCTCGAGGCGAATCTGCGCTTGGTGGTATCGATCGCCAAGCGGTACACCGGGCGGGGGATGGCGTTTCTCGACTTGATCCAGGAGGGCAATCTGGGCCTGCTGCGGGCGGTCGAAAAGTTCGACTACAGTAGGGGGTTCAAGTTCTCGACCTATGCCACGTGGTGGATTCGTCAGGCGATTTCTCGCGCGATGGCCGACCAGGCTCGCACGATCCGCATCCCCGTGCACATGGTGGAGATCGTCAACAGACTCGGACGTGTGCAGCGCGATCTGTTTCAGCAGCTGGGCCGCGAGGCCACCGCGGTAGAGCTGGCCGGGGAATTGGGTATCACCCCCGCGAGAGTGCTGGAGATCCGGCAGATCGCACGGGAGCCGATATCGTTGGATCAGCCGATCGGTGACGAGGGCGCCGGCCAGATCGGCGACTTCATCGAAGACTCCGAGGCCGTCGTCGCGGTCGAGGCGGTGGGGTTCACCCTGCTGCAGGAGCAACTGCAGGTGGTGCTCGACACGCTCAGCGAGCGCGAAGCCGGTATCATGCGCCTGCGTTACGGCCTGGGTGATGGGCAGCCTCGAACCCTCGACGACGTCGGGAAGGTCTACGGCGTCACTCGGGAGCGGATCCGGCAGATCGAATCGAAGACGATGTCGAAACTGCGTCACCCATCCCGTTCGCGATTACTGCACGACTACCTCGAGTAGTCGACCGCGGCGAGGATGGACCGACTTGGCCCCCCAGTCCAGACCATCCTCGGCGCGGGCAGGGCAGGTTATCCGCGCTTCTTGATCTTCTTCTCGGAGCCTTCGATTCCAGGTTGCGGGGTGGCCGACTTGGCCTTCTTCTCCGCTCGTTTCTCTTTCAGGGATTTGCCCTGAGCCTTGGACATCTTGCTACGCGGAGATTTATCGGACAACTGGTTGGTCCTTTGTTTGGAAGGTCTCGACGACCTCGTTGCCTCGACTCTACGCCATCACAGCTCGTCCCAGTTCCGGGCCAGGACTAGGTGTATCGGTCACGGGCGCGCCGCCTGCTCGCCGTCCCCGGCACGCTGCGGGGGCGCGGGGTTACCCGACATCGATTGCAGCCCATATAGTTTCCCGCCCGTCGGGTGTGGTGTGCGGCCCCGGCCGACAGTCAGGTGGTTCTCGACAATGCCGCGGGCCGCGCAGCGGCTCGGCGTCTGGTCCTCGAGTGGTTGGCATGAATCTTCGATGTCGGATCGTCGGCTCTGAAACACTTGTGGCCGTGGTGAATTGGAGTGAATTTCAGCGGAGTCGTCCCGATCTTGCCGATGCTGGGCGGGCCTTGCTGTACCAAGTCGGTGTCGGGCTGGGGTTTCTGGCTACCGTTCGCCGTGATGGAGGGCCGCGCATTCATCCGATATGCCCGCTGCTGTTCCCCGAGGGCGGCGCGCGGGGCGCGCCGGATGAGCTGTATGCGTTCATCGTGCCGGGGCCGAAACGGGATGATCTGCATCGGGATGGGCGGTACTCATTGCACTCGTTCCCGTGTGATGACAACGAGGATGCCTTCTACTGCACGGGGCGAGCCGAGAACGTTGTGGACGTGGGTGTACGGCGAGCCGTGGCGGATCTGTACGTCGCCGAACGGTCCACGTTCGATGTCGCGGCTCCCGAGGACGACGCGCATCTGTTCCGTCTCGGATTGGACCGGGTGCTGGTTACCCGGACGGTCGGCCATGGTGATCCGCGTCCACGGCACACCGCTTGGCGGTTCTCCCCGCCGTGATGGGTTTTCCGAACACGAAAACATCCGAGCGGTAACGCATCCAACCCCCTGGTTGACCCATCGGTCGCGCCGTGCGACCCAGGTTGCGCGTGAATGCGACTTTCATCCGATGCCCCGGCCTTTCGCCGTACGTACCTTGGGCCGTGACATATCGGTCAATGGTTTGAAGGCGAGCGCGGCCATGAGTTTCGTTCCACCGGCTCCGGGCGCGCCGATCCGGGCGTCGTGGTGGCTGCGGGTGGGTTCGGTAGTGCACGGTTGCTGCTGCTCTTGCCATGGTCGGCAGCCACCGCCGCGATTGTGGGTTCGATTCATCTTTGGCTCGGATGGTGGCCGACGATGGTCGTGATCGCGCTGCGAGTACTGCCCTGGCTGTTCGTGCTGTTTGTGCGGGCGAACGTCGTGCACGAGGAGAAGCGGGCGTGGTTGGTCGACGAGAAAGGCCTTTCTGCAGCTCGGCATCCACCGGAGCAAGCCGAGGCGAGTGACATCCTGATGTCGGCGTGGCGTGAGGTCGAGCGTGTGGCCGCGCTGCGCCCATCCGCGTACCGGATGTTGCTGCGGTACTCGCTCGAACGGCGCGCCGGGGCTATGCCACGCCGCGTCATCGCCGTATCGGCGGGAGTGGTGCGGGGCGACTCGGTCTGCCTCCGGGCCGTGCTGGCCCACGAACTCGGCCACCATTTGCTGGGTGGAATCCTCTACCGAAGCCTGGATACGTTGACTGCCATGCCTGTTCGCGCCGTTTTCGGTGGGCCCGTCGACGTTCTTCTCGACCTCTCCGCCAGAGCCAGGATGTCGCTGCCATGGGCCGTAGCGCTGGCGGGCCTCGTACCCGCGGCATTCGCGGCTTTCGTGGCCGCGATGGCGCCTGCGGTAGGAATGCCGACAGCGACCGGCCTGGCAGCGGCTTGTCTACTACACCAACTGGTGCAGATGCAATTGCATTGGAGCCAGGAATTCTTCGCCGATCGAGTGGCCGTGGAGCTTGGATATGGCTTCGGGCTTGCGCGATACCTATCCGAGCTCCCTGCCGAATGCCTGCCAGCCTCCCTTACGCACCCGTCGGCAGCACAGCGAGTCCGCAGGATTCGTGACCGGATGCATGCTTTGGCCGATGTTGCTCGAGAGCCGATTTCGAGATCTCCTTCTAATTGATGTGTAAAGTTGGATCTGCTCGCCTTGTGGGGAGGTTGGAGCGGATCGGTGGTCGTCGGTACATCGCGACTGAATCACAACGACAGCGAAAGTGGATGAGCCGCTGGGTTGATCGAGGGGGATTCGAGCGTTTGCCCAGCGGACGATCCACGAATGGCACGGTCCATCATCCAGACGGGGAGCATCAGTCATGAGTAATGGGAAGCAGGAGCAGGCGGGGCCGAAAGAGGCTGTGGGCGTACCACACCGACAACTCGGGCACCTGCTCCGGGACATGCGTTCAGCTACCGGGCTGACCATACATACGGCAGCCCGGCTCATCGGACGCGGAGACGGCACGCTCCAGCGACTCGAGACCGGCGAGGCGAAGAAGATTCATGACGAAGACCTCGAGAAGCTGTGCGGGCTGTACAGTCGCGACGACCTCCTTCCTGTGCTGAAAATGCTCGCGGCCCAAAGCCGAGAGCCCAACTGGTGGCAGCAGTTCGGGGATGTCATCCTCGGCTCGTTCGACATAGGCCTCGGGCTCGAAGCCAACGCGCACAAGTTGCGCATCTACCGCACAGACATGATTTCGGGACTCTTCCAGACGGCCAACTACGCGCGTGCGTTGGATCGGTTGTACTTCACAGAGGACACCCCAGAAGCGCTCCAGCGCCGCGTCGAAGTACGCCGGATGCGACAGAAGCGAATCACTCGTCGACACTCACCCATCGATGTGGAACTGATCATCGACGAAGGAGTGCTGTACAAGAATGTCGGTGGGCCGAAGGTCATGGCCGCACAGTGTCGTCATCTCGCTGATCTGCCGATGAACGTGACACTTCGAATATTGCCGGACTCAGTAGGATTCCCTCTCGGTATCGCGACCGGGCCGTTCACGATCCTGGACTTCGGCGTGGGCCATGATGGGCAACCTATCCAACCATCGGTCGTTTACATCGAATGCTTCGCCGGGGATCTGTATCTCGAGCGACCGACCAGCGTCGAGAGGTATCGCGAAGCATTCGGAGGGGTGCAACGAGTAGCTTTGAGCGTGGCAGAGAGCAAACACCTGCTGCGGCAGGTAGCTAAGGAGTATGACCGTGGTGGGAATCGTCGACGTGTCGGAGGCCTCGTGGTTCAAGAGCAGCCGTAGCGCAGGCGGCAAGGACTGCGTCGAGGTCGCGTTTCTCGACGGGGATATGGTCGGCGTGCGTGACTCCAAAAACCCGACCGGTCCCGCTCTTGTCTTCACCCCGGCCGAATGGGACGCCTTCACTTCGAGCCTGAAGACCGGCTACTTCAATCAGTAGCCTCGAACAACCACATACGGGAGCCCGAAAATCACTGTATTACAGCGCTTTTCGGGCTCTTGATATATAATCGGACAATCAAGACACAGCTACGAATCGGCCTGGGACGCAACGCCGTTGCGGTTGGCTGCCCGCAGCGCGGCATTGTCGTCTTCCAATTCGAGGATGCGGCGGACGCCCGCCAGGTTGACTCCGTCCTGGACCAGCGCCACGATGCGGCGCAGCCGGGCCAGGTCGTTGCTGCTGTAGCGCCGGGTGCCGCCCGCACTGCGGGCGGGGCTGAGCAGACCGTGGCGCTCGTAGAGGCGCAGGGTCTGCACCCCTATACCGGAGAGATCGGCCGCCACCGAGATCGCGTACACACCCGCGGCGGGATCCGGCTGCTCCCCCTGGTCACGACCCATTTCCACGGCTCACCTCCTATCCGACAACGGAATTATAGGGACCACGACCCTTGAGCCCACCTTGTTCATCTGCTATACAAAATCTACCTCTTAAGACATAGATCTGAGTCGCTCACCCCTTGTGAGCCGGAGGCGAAGAGTTTCCGGAGGAGATTCGTGATGATTGTCCGTCCGCAGGCCGCTCCCGTGTCGCCGCGTGAGGAGGCCGAAGCCATCGACGATGCCGTCGTCTGGCCCGATCCGAGTCCACTCGCCTCCTGGTGGGCGCAGGTGATGCAGGCTCCCAGCGAACGCCGAGCAGGTTCGGGCAAGGCCTGACGCAATCGGCTTGACCTGGAGAGCACTCCAAGTCGTAGCGTCGAATCCGTGAGCGCGGCTCACGGATTCGGCACTACGAAGGAGGACTGGTGTCCACGATCGGAACCAGGAAGTTGGGCGAGCTCACCGTCGGCGCGCAGGGGCTCGGCTGCATGGGCATGAGTCACGCCTATGGAGTGCGCGGTGACGACCAGGAGTCCATCGCGACCATTCATCGCGCGCTGGATCTGGGTGTCACGCTGCTCGATACCGCCGACGTCTACGGCAACGGGGAGAACGAGGAACTGGTCGGGCGTGCCATTGCCGGACGTCGCGATCAGGTGGTGCTGGCGACGAAGTTCGGGATCGTGTGGAGCGACCGGGGTCCGGCGGAGGCGCGCGGGGACGCGGCCTATGTGCGGCAGTGCGTGGACGCCTCGCTCGCGCGGCTCGGCGTCGACCACATTGATCTGTTCTATCAGCACCGGGTGGATCCGAACGTTCCGGTCGAGGAGACCTGGGGTGCGCTGTCGGAGCTGGTGCAGGCCGGAAAGGTGCGTTACCTCGGCATTTCCGAGGCGTCCGCGGACACCATCCGTCGGGCGCATACGGTGCATCCGGTCACCGCGCTGCAGAGCGAATGGTCGCTGTGGACCCGCGACATCGAGGCCGAGGTGCTGCCCACCTGCCGCGAGCTCGGCATCGGCATCGTGCCGTTCTCACCGCTGGGTCGTGGCATGCTGACCGGCGCGATCGCCTCGGCCGCGGATCTGCCCGCCGACGATTTCCGCCGTCGACTGCCGCGCTTCAGCGAGGACAACCTGGATCGCAATCTCACCCTGGTCGAGGAGCTGCGCAAGCTGGCCGCCGAGAAGGGCGTCACCGCAGGGCAGTTGGCGCTGGCCTGGGTGCAGCATCAGGGTGCGGATGTGGTGCCGATTCCGGGAACCAAGCGCCGCACCTACCTGGAGGAGAATGTGGCCGCGGCCGAGATCGAGCTCTCGGAGCAGGATCTGGCGCGCATCGAGACCGCCGCGCCCGTCGAGGCCGTCGCCGGGGCGCGCTATCCGGAGGAGATGCAGCGCGCCACCGGCAAGTAGGATCAGTTACGCTGTGCCGCTTCGACTTTCAGCGTGACCGGGGTGCTGCCGGTGACCTGCGTGCCCGGCGCGGGCGACTGGTCGGTAATGGTCCACGGGGTAGTGAGCGCCTTGGGATCCTGCCGGACGTCGCTGCCGTCGGGGGCGGCGACCTCGGTGATGTCGTAGCACAGCGCCGGACCGACCACGGTGTCCGCCAGCCGTTTGCCGCGGAAATCGGGCAGCGGCTGTGGCCACTGCTGACTCTCGCACTTTCCGGCCGCCGTCTGCCCACCCGCGGCGGCGGCCGGAATCGTGGCCGTCGTGGTGGGATGCTGCCCATGTCCCCCGTCGGACCCATCGGACCCGCCGCAGCCGCCGACGGCTACGGCGACGACGAGCAGCGAGACGGCGATCGCGGTGCGGCGCATACGTTTCCTCTACGGTTCTGGTTCGATGACGGCAACTGCTGCGGTCCGAACCCTAATAGGCCCCGGCAACCGATGCCCGGCCGGGTTGCGCACGGCCCGGGATGTGATCATCGGCTTTCCGCGAGCGGCGACGAACGGCAACCGATCCCAGCCATCTGCCGATTACTGTGGGGCGGTGACGGAACGGAAGATTCGCTGGGGGATTCTCGCGACCGGGAGCATCGCGCACGCGTTCGTCAAGGATCTGCGGCTGCTGCCGGATGCGGAGGTCGTCGCGGTGGCGTCGCGGACCGAGGAGGCGGCGCACGCCTTCGCGGCCGAGCACGGGATCGCGCGGGCCTACGGTGCGTGGAGCGGGCTGGCGGGCGATCCAGATGTCGACGTGGTGTATGTGGCGACACCGCATCCGGCCCATCATGCCGCGAGCGCGCTGTGCCTCGAGGCGGGCAAGGCCGTGCTGTGTGAGAAGCCGCTGACGCTCGATGCCGAGCGCGGCGCGGATCTGGTCCGCATCGCGCGGGATGCGGGTGTGTTTCTCATGGAAGCGATGTGGACTCGGTGTGTTCCGGCGATCCTCGCGTTGCGTGAGTCGCTCGCCGCGGGTGTGATCGGTGAGCCCAGGCTGGTGCATGCCGATTTCAGCGTCGACTTCGGCGCCGGTCCGGGCCACCGCGTACGCGATCCGAAGTTGGGCGGGGGCAGCCTGCTCGATGTCGGCATCTATGCCCTGACCATCGCCCGGCTGGTCTTCGGCGCGCCGGATTCGATCACCGCCCGCGCGACCCTGACCCCGGAGGGGGTGGACGAGACCAGCGCGATCACCCTCGGCCATCCCGGCGGCGGCGTGGCCGTGGTCACCAGCTCCATCGCCGTCGACGGGCCCTGTTCGGCGACCGTCTCGGGCACCGAGGGCCGCATCGAGCTGGGGCGAGATTTCTTCGCGCCGTCCGGATTTCACATCTGGCGCGGCGGCGAGCGGGTCGAGTGCGTCGAGACACCGCTCATCGGGCGCGGAATGGCGCACGAGGCGCTGGAGGTGCATCAGTGCCTGCGCAAGGGTCTGACCGAGAGCCCGCTGGTCCCCTTGGCCGAGACCCTCGGTGTGCTGCGCACCATGGACGAGATCCGGGCTGGGATTGGGGTGGCATACCCGCCGTGACCGTTTTCGGCGTGCGTTCTGGGAATTTTTCGATCGATTCACCGGGGCGACGATGAAATTGCGGCGGCCGGGCTCCAGGCCCGGCCGCATTACGTTGGATGGCGGATGGTTCGGCGCGGCGGGCGCTGACTCGAGGGGGAGGTCCGGGGGCCCAAGCACATCCCGAACCCCACCCGATCAGCGGTGCCGTACCGCGAGTGTGTGGATCGAACGATCCGCCCACTGCAAATTGTGCACCGGAAAATTCCACCCGGGAGGGGTTTTCGCAGTTACGAACTGATGAAAATAGAATATCGGCATGTTTCGCCAATCGGGCAATTCGGTCACGAATCCAGTTCGGCGAGGGCGGTTTCCAGACGGGCCAGGGCGGCGCGGATGCGGGACTTGACCGTCGAGACCTGCACCCCGAGATGGGCGGCGACCTGCGGGTAGGTCAGGCCGCGGTAGTAGGCCAGGACGACCGATTCGCGTTGTAACGGGGTGAGGACGGTCAGACCGGTTCGCACGCTGCGCAGGTCGTGGCGGCGCAGGGTCTCCTCGACCACCGAATCGATCGGCGGGCGGTAGTCGTTGACGCCCCAGGCGTGGTCGTGGTCGGAGCTGGCCCGCTCGTGGCGCACCCGATCGACGGCTTGGCGGTGGGCCAGGGTGCGCAGCCAGGTCGTCGCCGAGCCGCGGCGCTCGTCGAAACCGGCCGCGCTGCGCCAGACTTGGATGTACACGTCCTGACAGGTTTCCTCGGCATAGCCCCGATCGCGGACCACGGCCAGGACCCGGCGGAAGACCAGGCCGCGGGTGCGGTCGTAGAGCTGAGCGAATGCCTCGCGATCTCCGCGGCCGACGCGGCGCACCAGTTCGGCATCCGAACAGGTGGTGCGGCGGTACGGGGCGGGACGGGCGGGTGCGAGTACGGCCACGAGAGCCCCCAGACATGAGACGACGTCGGGAACCAGCCGTCGAGTTCAGGGACGCATGCCGGTACGAGATCCTGTCCGGGGGCAGGGGTTTCAGGATCCGATATGCGATTTTACCGGGTCCGTCACAAGCGCAGACCGAGTTCGACGATCGCCCGGGCCACCTCGTGCACCCCGACGCGGCGGCGGCGGGCATGGCCGCGGATCAGTTCGTAGGCCGCCTCGGGGGTGATGCGCTGTGCGCCCGCGATGACGCCCTTGGCCTGTTCGACAACGATGCGGGAGGTGAGGGCGTGCTGGAGTTGGTCGGTGAGGCGTTGCTGGCGTTGCAGTTTGTCGGCGGTGAGCAAATGGCCCGCTGCCATGCCCGCCAGCAGCCTCCCGACCGACAGCTCGCCCTCGGTCCAGTGGCGCGGCCGCGGGGCGAACAGCCCCAGCGCGCCCACCTGGATGTCGCCGAGCTGCATGGGGATCTCGGCCACGGCCGAAATGCCGTGGCGCGCGGCGGCGGTGGCGTATTCCGGCCAGCGGCCGCGGTGCTCGCGCACGTCCTCGACCGCGACGGATTCGCCGCGGCGCAGCGCCTCCATGCCGGGGCCGCGTTCGCAGTCGCGCTGGGCCGCTTCGACTTCGCGGAAACCGTCGGGGGTGGCCCCGGCGACCTCGCAGTGCCCGTCCTCGATCAGGGTGACCGCCGCGCCGGACAGTCCCAGCACCTCGGTGGCGGTACCCATGAGTTGGAGCAGAACCCCCGATCTGCCGTAGGCGTCGGGAAGCAGAACCAGCCGCGCCACCGCCGACATCAGCTGCTCGTTGTCCGCCATCGTCGAGTCACCCCCGTCCCGTGCGGACGCGAACGTCCGCGGCATCGATCGGGCACCGCGCTGAGCCGAACCATTTGATGGTATGGCCGAAGATCCCGTTGACGAAACAACAGACCTCCCTGGATGTTTCGAAACGGTTGCGGTGTCAACGGCGCTCGACAGGAATGCCGCCGGGATGCCACCATGAAGTGCCGAATTCGCGTGACTCGCTCCGTCCAGCCCCCGGGAGGCGCCATGGGGCCCGCGCCCGACGACGAGCATCCCCTGCTGGGGGCGCTGGTCGCCGCCATCGACCTGCTCGCACACGATTTCGACGTGGTGGACCTGTCCCAGCAGCTGGTCGACGCGTGCCCCGGGGTCACCGGCGGCGCGGACGCCGGTCTGTTCCTGGCCGACCACCGCCGCGATCTGCAGCTGATGGCCTCCACCAGCGAGGAGCCGGATCTGTTGGAGCTGTTGCTGGTCGAGGCGCTCGACGGCCCGACCCGGCACACCTTCCGCAGCGGTCGGCCGACCGCGGTGCCCGATCTCCGCAGCACGAATCACCGCTGGCCCGAATTCTGCCAGCGCGCACTGGATTTCGGCTACCGCTCGGCCTTCGCCCTCCCCCTGCGCTGCCGCGGCGGCACCGTCGGCGCGCTCACCATCCTGGCCGCCTCCCCCGCCGCCCTCGACAACGCCGACCTGCGCGCGGGCCAGGTCCTGGCCGACCTGGCGGGCATCGGCCTCACCGCCCAGATCGCGCTGCCCCGCCTCGAGGCCATGACCGCCCGCCTGCCCGCGGCCCTGCATTCCCGCATCGTCATCGAACAGGCCAAGGGCGTGCTGGCCGAACGCGGCCGCCTCGACATGGCCGAGGCGTATCGGCGATTGCGTAGGTACGCGCACAAGACCGGTAGGCGGCTGGCAGAACTGGCCGCGGCGGTGGTGGACGGGACGGAGGACACCGACCAGATCCTCGCGTGAGGGGGCGGTGGGGATTCCGCCCTTGGTCTGCGGCTGCGCAGCGTGCACGCAGAGTGCCGGCTGATACGCGCCGGTCGCCAACGACCCGTATGTCTGGCAGGACCGCGCCATGGTTCGGGAAAGCCCTGGGCTCGGTCGTGGGTTCGCGTCGAGACCCCCATTGGCGGCGGGAGTTTCGCGAGCAGCTGACGGACAGCTGATCCCGTACCGCCGACGTGACGGGCGTTGTGTCCCTGTCCGAGGGAGCCGATTACCCGAGGTTAAGGTGTGCGCTGTGAGCCTTGGCGATTTGTCTAGATCGGCAGTGTTGGCGGCGATCCAGGAGTTCGATGAGCTTGGGCGCGATGAATTTCTGGCCAAGTACGGATTCGGTCGCGCCCAGACGTACTTCGTCGTCGTCGACGGTAAGCGCTACGACTCGAAGGCCATTGCAGGTGCCGCGCACGGGTTCCTGACAGGCCGAGAAGCGCTGCGGCCGAGCGATTTCAGCGGTGGTGATGCCACCGTGGCGCGGCAGCTGCGAGCACTCGGTTTCGAGGTATCGAACGGCATCACCTCCGCGGATGAGGATGGGAGAAGGCCGCCGACATGGGTGTGGGACGAGTTGGTCCTCGCCTGTGACCTCACGGCCAGCAACGGCTGGCACGAGCTCGACGTCAACGACCCTCGGGTAGTGGAATTGTCCGAGCTACTGCGGCGGCTGCCGATCCATCCGGAGCACCTTCGAGGTGGCAATTTCCGAAGCGTGGGATCGGTGCGCCGGAAGATGACGAACCTTGCGCATTGTCATCCGGATTCGTCCCGTAAGAGCAGCAATGGGAGTGTGCTCGACCGTGCGGTGGTCGAGGCGTTTCTCGATCGGCCGGAGCAGATGCACGAACGTGCGGTCGAACTCCGCAGCGGGCGGGCCGGAGCCGGGGGTGAGTTCGCGCAATTCAAGCCCAAGAGCGATGCCGCATATGTCGCCGCGGTGCGGGCCCAGGTTCAGGCGAAGCAGCGCCCCCACGAGACCTTGGTGCGGGATTACGGCAGTGCCATCGGTGCGTGCGGCTTCACTGCGGCCACCAATGTGCATCCACGAGATCTGACGCTGACCCGTGGTGGTCGGCACTGGCTGGTGGAGGTCAAGGTCGTATACGGCGGCAACGCCACCGAAGCCGTCCGGGCGACGATAGGTCAGCTCCAGCAGTACCGGTACTTCCTCTATGCCCGGGATGCCGATGTGGAACTGGTCGCCGTATTCAACGAGCCGATAGGTGACGCGTTCGTCGGCCTGCTCGAGTCGCTCGGCATCCGGGCGATTTGGCGGCACGGCGCGGTGTGGTGCGGCAGCCCGTCCGCGATGGGTGACGGTTTGATCCCCTCGGCGTGAAATCGACCTGGCTCGACGAGGGCCGGTGGGCGGGCTCATCGTATCGGTCGTGCTCGTCGTTCTGCTCTCCCAGCACAGCGCGGCGGGGTGGCTCGAACGGCGGCGCTAGCGCTGGGCGACGGTGCGTAGTTCGGTCTGGGTCGCCCGGGCGATGCCGGACAGGTCGCGGTGGACGACGTGGTTGCGGTCGGTGCGGGAGCCCAGGCTGTAAGAGGCTTGGAGGCCGAACGATTGGGTTCGGGTGCGGGCGCTCCAGCGGCGAGCGGCGGCGGTGCGGGTGGTGTGGAAGGTGAGCATGTAGCCGCCCTCGTAGAGGCGGAGCAGGGCGTAGCCGGTGGGGTATTCCTTGATGGCGGCGACCTCGAGGAATTCCACGGGGATGGGGGTGTCGGGGCGGGTACGGCGGGTGCGGTGGGTGTGGCCGCTGTGATGCAGGAAGACGCCGGGGGCGCGTTCGTAGAGTCGGTGCAGGGTGGCGGCGTCGTGGCGGTCGAGGACGAAGCCGGGGCCGCCGAGGTTGGTCAGGGCCGATTGCCGGGTGACGGGGTGGTGGCCGAAAACCAGTGTGGGACGGCCGGGTTCGTCGCACAGAAGGCCGCGCAGCCGCGACATCTGGTCGGGGTCGATGCGGCCGCCCGCGCCGTCGAGGTCGGTGGTGTCGAGGCCGATCACGCGCAGGCCGTCGAGGTCGTATTCGACCAGGCGCTGGCGCGGCAGGAAGTGCTCGCCCCAGCAGTCGTGGTGGGCGGTGCCGGGCAGTCGCGGTCCGGCTCGCCACTGCGCGCCGACCCGGGGCCGGTCGTGATTTCCGCGGCACACCAACACATCTCGGCCCAGCCCGCCCCAACGGTCGAGACGGCGTCGCACCTCGCGCGATTCGCCGGGGGTGCCCGCGTTGGTGAGATCGCCCGCCAGGATCAGGTGATCGACGCCGCGATCGGGCTGGCGCACATCGGACAGCAGCGCGTCCAACATCACCTCCGGATACGGGGGCAGTCCGCGCTCCTGCCGCACGCCGGTGGGCAGTGCGGGCACGATCTGGCCGCTGATCTCCTCGCCGAAATGCAGATCGTTGGCCAGCGCGATGGTGCGCAGCAGTCGGCCGGGTGGTGGTGTGAGCGTTTGGAATTCGTATTTCTGCTCGTCGTTCCACCAGCGCGGCGCCATTCCGGCCACCGCGCGCACGCCACGCGAGCGGGCCTCGAGGCGGTAGCGGCGGCCGGGTTCCAGGCCGGTGATCTCGACGTAGTGGTAGGGGGTCGGGGTGGCGTCGAAGTGCACGACCGGCAGCGGTTTGCGCGAATCCGCCGGCCCGAGGGCGAGTTCGGTATCCGCCGCGACCGGCCGCCGCAGGCCGAGCGGATCGGTCGCGACGGTCGTCCAGCTCACCGCCACCGACCGATCGCTCACCGTGATCAGCTCCAGATCGCGGGGGACCATCGAATGCGGCTGGGCGGCAAGCAGTGCGAGGCCGTCCATGGGTAGCGCGGCCGCCGTGGCGGTCATCGCGGTGAGCACGGTCCGGCGGGAAAGGTGGTGGCCCATCGCAACCCCTGACGTAGCACTGGCCGACGCGTCACCACGCTATTGGGACAACCGTGCCACCTTGTGAACGGCGTTCGTCGGTTGGCCACCGGTTCCCTGAATCGGCCGCACCATCCGTCGACCGCAGTTCACGGGGCATTCGATCGGGCTCGCCGAGATTTCGCCTGCCGCTCGAATTCAATCCGCTTCGAAGCGAATTCGGCGGGCGATCACCGCGCGGGAGACCTCGGCGAGCGACATGCCGTGGCCGAACGCGTAGGCGCGCAGGCGGGCGTAGGCATCGGGGACGGCGATATTGGATTGCGCCACCACCATTCCCGCGGCCTGGTGGATGGCGCGGCTGGCCAGGGGTTGTTCGAGCCAGAGCAGATCGTCGGGGTGGATGGCGGCGGGGGTGCTACGGCGGGTGCGGGCGCGGATGAGCTGGTCGGTGATCAGATCGGCGATGTGCAGGCTCGCGGACATGATCGATGCGTCAGGTTCACCCGGGGTGTCGCGGTAGAGGTCCAGCGCGCCGAAGCGGATCGCGCCGAGCTGCAGGGGGATTGCGAACATCGCGCCGGAGGCGTCGGTGTCGGCGAGGGCGTCGGCGAAACCGGGCCAGCGGTCGCCGGGACCGGCCAGATCCGAGACCGGGACGGGACGGCCGGTCGCCACCGCGTCCACCGCCGGGCCCTCCCCCACCGTCGCCTGCACGGCCTCGACCCCGGCGGCCATCGCGTCACTGGAGTACCACGGCTGCACGCCCGCGTGGTGTTCATCGATCACGATCGCGGCGCGCTGCACGGGCAGCACGTGCACGCAGGCATGGCATGCGCCCGCGACTCCACCCCTGCCGGCCTTCAGGGCCGTCAGGAATCGGTCGCTCAGCTGCTCGAACCGTGTCACGCCTGTCCCCAACGAACTGCCCGCATTCGTCGAGCGAAACCCTTTGCGGGAGAACGTATCAGCGTTTCATACCTTGCCACATCCGGCCGCGCGGCGCGACCGGTGCGCGCGCAGCCTACTCAACCGTGCAGATATTGGACCAGATGTTCGCGTTCGTCCTGCAATTCGGAGATCGCGCTCTTGACCACGTCGCCGATGCTGACGATGCCGACCATGCGCTCGTCCTGGACCACCGGCAGGTGCCGAATGCGGTGGTCGGTCATGGTGGCGCGGAGGCTGTCCACCCGATCGTCGGGGGAACAGGTGTGCACGACCGCGGTCATGATCTCCGCGACCGGGCGGTCCAGCAGATCCGCTCCGAAACGATGCAGTCGACGCACGATGTCGCGTTCGGACACGATGCCGTCGATGCCGATTCCGTCCGCCGACACCACGACCGCGCCGACATTGTGTTCGGCCAGTGTCGCCAGCAGCGCGCGGACGTCGGCGTCGGGGGCGATCGTGACCACCTCGGCGCCCTTCTTGCGCAGAACCTCCGAAATTCGCATTGTGCCGCCTTACCCGTCGGTGCCCTTGCTGCCTCCCAGGATCTCGCGATTTCGCCGCGGTGACCAGCAACGATTCCGGCGGGAACGATCAACCCGGCGGTGAAGTCAGCGCACCGGCGCGCGGATCGAGTGCGCGAACCTGCCACCGCGGCCGCACCCGCGGACGTAGCATGCGGACGTGGCCGATGCGAACCGTCCCGCCGTGCGGGTTCTCGTGTACAGCAGCGATTCCGACACCCGCAGCCAGGTGATGCTGGCGCTGGGCAAGCACCCGCGCCCCGACCTGCCGCCCTTCGACTACCTCGAGGTCGCCACCGGCCCGATCGTCATCGAACAACTCGACGCGGGCGGCATCGATCTGGCCATCCTCGACGGCGAGGCCGCCCCCACCGGCGGCATGGGCCTGGCCAAACAGCTCAAGGACGAAATCGCCGACTGCCCACCCATCGTGGTCCTCGCCGGCCGCGCCGACGATGCCTGGCTGGCGAATTGGTCGCGCGCCGAGGCGGTGGCGTCGCATCCGATCGATCCGTTCCAGCTGACGGAGGCGGTGGTGGGGGCACTGCGGGGTAGGTCGGCGGCGTAGCGGATACCGAACCGCACTTCCCTGGCCAACTCTCTATTTCCCTGGCCGAAGGCCAGGGCCCCGCCCCAGCACGGCCACCGCGACCGCCGCCAGCGCGAGGCCGACACCGACCCACAGCGCCGCGCGCACCCCGATCCCGTCGACCGCGCGCCCGCCGACCAACGCGCCCAGGGCGATCGCGCCGTTGAACACCGCGACGAGGATGGCCGAAGCCGCCTCTCGGGCTCCGGGGGCCGCGGCGAGCGTCCAGTTCTGAGTGCTCACCGAGACGCCGCCGTAGGACACTCCCCACAGCACGAGCAGGATCGCGGCAGCTGCCACAGTGGCGCCGAGGATTGCCAGCAGGGCTACCGATGCGCCGATGCCCACGCCGATGATCAGGATCGCGCGGCGGGGTGCGCGGGCGGCGACGCTGCCGAAGCCGAAGGTGCCCGCCACACCGGCGATTCCGTAGCAGAGCAGGAAGAGGCTTACGGCGGTCGCGCCGATACCGGTGATCTGCTCGAGGAATGGCGGGACGTAGGTGTAGGCGGCGAAGTGTCCACTCACCAGCAGCAGGACCACGATCATTCCGGTGCGCAACGGCGGATGCGCCAGCAGCGCGGGCAGTTCGCGCAGCGACACCGATCGCGCCGCGGGCAACGACGGCACCACCAGCGCCGCGGCTGCCGAGATCACCACGGCCAGTGCCGCGGCCGTGACGAACGCCGAACGCCAGCCGAGTATCGAGCCCAGGTAGGTGCCCGCCGGAACGCCGAGCACCGAAGCCACCGCGACGCCGCTGAAGATCAGCGAGGTCGCTCGCCCCACCGACGCCGGTGCGACCAGTCGAACCCCGAGGCTGCCCGAGATCGCCCACACCCCACCCATTCCCGCGCCGATGAGGATCCGCCCGATGGCCAGTACGGCGAAGTTCGGGGCAAGTCCCGACAGCAGGTTGCCGAGCGCGACCACCAGCAGCAGCGCACACAGCAGGCGCCGCCGATCGAGGCGGCCGAGCAGCGACATCAGAAACGGCGCGGTCATCGCCAACATGCCGGTCGTCGTCAGAGCCAGACCGGCCACTCCCTCGGAGACACCCAGCGATGCGCTGATCGAGGTGAGCAGGCCCACCGGCAACATCTCCGAGGTCACCACGGTGAAGGTGCCCAGCCCCACGACCACCACCGCGGGCCAGCCGCCACCCGGAAGCCGCTGAACCACAACGGATTCGGTGGTGATTGCATCAACATTTGTCATGATTTCAGCCAACCGGCGGCGATCGGCGGGAACAACGGCGAAGTCCTCATCCTTCTATGAGTGGGACTTATCGACCGAGGAACAGGCGGGTGCGGAGATGGAACTGCGGGAGCTCGAGGCGTTCCTGGCCGTTGCCGAGGAGTTGCATTTCGGGAAGGCGGCCGCGCGACTGTACGTCTCGCAGAGCCGGATCTCGCAGCTGCTGCGCTCGCTCGAGCGGCGCATCGGGGCGCGGCTGGTGGAGCGCACCAGCCGCCGGGTGCGGCTGACACCGCTGGGCCAGGAGCTCTATCCCGAACTCACCGCGGCCTATCGCGGGCTGCGCGCGGCCGTGGACAACGCCTGCGCGATCGCGCGCGGTCGGCGCGGGGTGCTGCGCATCGGTTTCCAGGGCAGCGCCGACGAGCAGATCCTCAACGCGGTCACCACCTTTCACGACGAATTTCCCGACGTCACCGTCGAGCTGGTGGAGATTCCCTGGTCCGACCCCTTCGGTCCGGTGCGCAGGCAGGAGACCGACGCCGCGCTGGTGCTGCTGCCGGTGGCCGAGGACGATCTCGTCGTCGGCCAGGTCCTGCCGCCGCGCCCGCAGGTGCTGGCGTTGCCCGCCGGACATCGGCTCGCCCGGCGTGCGGCCCTCGACGCGGGCGATCTCGCCGACTGCCCGCTCATCGGAATCGCCCGCACCGCACCGCGTTACTGGTGCGAGGCACAAGCCCCTAGCCGCACCCCCGACGGCCGGCCCATCCCGGCGGGCCCGCTGGTGCGGACCGTCCAGGAGGCGATCGCCGCCGTCGCGGCGGGCCGCGGCGGGCTCCTGCTGTGCTGCACCACGGCCGAGTACCACCGCCGCCCCGACGTGAGTTTCGTTCCCGTGCACGGGGTCCCGGATTCCCAGCTCGGGCTGATCTGGGCGCGCGATCACGAGAGTCTGCGCGTCGCGGAATTCGCTCGCGTCCTGGCGGCGGTTCCCGACCGCGCACTGCGTGCCGTCATGTGACCACCGCGCCCCCGAAACCCTCGATTACCCCGATTCGGTCATAAATCGCAGTACGGAATTCGATCAAAGACCGCACTCATTCGGTGCGCATTCAGAAGGAACGGTTGTAGGCTGTGCCGTAGCTCACACGAGTGCGGGCGTTGCCATGACACCTCCGTCAGGTCAGCCCCCTTTCGCCCGCGCCGATGTCGAGCGGGCCTGGGGCGAGACTGGCCCGGCGGACGACGATGTCAGCCCCGCCTCGGCAGCTGCTGTCCGCGTCCAGGTCTCGAGGAGGGGTTGCAGTTGTGAATACCGAGGTGCCGACCCTCGTTCTCGGCGCGATCGCTGCGGCGTTCGCGCTCGTTTCGCTGTTGCTTGCGGCCCTCATCGGCCCGAAGCGCTACAACCGGGCCAAACTCGAGGCCTACGAATGCGGCATCGAGCCGACACCGCATTCGGTGGCCGGAGGTCCTGGAAACGCTGCCGGACAACGCTTTCCGGTGAAGTACTACCTCACCGCGATGCTGTTCATCATCTTCGACATCGAGATCGTGTTCCTGTACCCCTGGGCGATCCACTTCGATGCGCTGGGTGTGTTCGGACTGGCCGCGATGGCGCTGTTCATCTTCAACGTCTCGGTGGCTTACGCCTACGAGTGGAAGCGCGGCGGCCTGAGCTGGGACTGAGGCCCTGACGGCTTCGCCGCAGGGCATGGGAGCGTCGAGCCAGCCGCAGGGTACGGGGACATTGAACCAATAGGGGAAGAGGGAAATGGGTCTCGAGGAGAAGTTGCCCAGCGGATTTCTGCTGAGCACGGTCGAACAGTTCGCGGGATATCTGCGCAAGGGCTCGCTGTGGCCTGCCACCTTCGGCCTGGCCTGCTGCGCGATCGAGATGATGGCCACCGGCGCCGGGCGTTTCGACCTGGCGCGCTTCGGTATGGAGGCGTTCCGCGCCTCGCCGCGGCAGGCCGATCTGATGATCGTGGCGGGCCGGGTCAGTCAGAAGATGGCGCCGGTGCTGCGGCAGGTCTACGACCAGATGACCGAGCCGAAATGGGTGCTGGCCATGGGCGTCTGCGCCTCGTCGGGCGGCATGTTCAACAACTACGCCATCGTGCAGGGCGTCGATCACGTTGTGCCCGTTGACATCTACCTGCCCGGCTGCCCGCCGCGGCCGGAGATGCTGCTGCACGCGATCCTGAAGCTGCACGAGAAGATTCAGGAGATGCCGCTCGGCGTCGACCGCGAGGAAGCGGTGCGCGCGGCCGAAGCGGCCGCACTCGCGGTCACACCGACCGTCCGGATGACAGGTCTGTTGCGATGAAAGAGGATTCGAGCGTCGCACCGGGACAGGACGAGGCCCAGCGAGCCGAGCAGGATCAGCGTGCCCAGCCCGGCGACGAGGTCATCGGGGTGCGCCACGGCATGTTCGGCGTCAGCGGCACCGGGGACACCTCCGGCTACGGCGGCCTGGTACGCACCGTCAGCCTGCCCGGCAGCACCCCGCCCCCGTACGGCGGCTACTTCGACGAACTGGTCGACCGGCTGCGAGAGGTGCTGCCCGACAACGGCTTCGACGCGGCGATCGAAAAGATCGTGGTGTTCCGCGGCGAGCTGACCCTGCACGTGCGCCGCGAACGGCTGCCCGCGGTGGCGCGGGCACTGCGCGACGACGAGGCACTGCGGTTCGAGCTGTGCCTGGGCGTGAGCGGGGTGCACTATCCCGACGACACCGGCCGGGAACTGCATGCGGTCTACCACCTCGCCTCGATCACCCACGGCCGCAGGCTGCGGCTGGAGGTGTCCGCGCCGGACGCCGATCCGCATATCCCCTCGCTGTATTCGGTGTATCCGACCACGGATTGGCACGAGCGGGAGACCTACGACTTCTTCGGCATCCTGTTCGACGGACATCCCTCGCTGACCCGCATCCTCATGCCCGACGACTGGCGCGGGCATCCGCAGCGCAAGGACTATCCGCTCGGCGGCATTCCGGTCGAATACAAGGGCGCGCGCATCCCGCCGCCCGATCAGCGGAGGGCGTACAGCTGATGAACGACATCGATACCAAAGAGTCCGCGCCGCAGGAGAAGACGGTCACCGTCGTCGGCCAGGACTGGGACGACGTGCGCGAATCCCTGGGCGGGGCCGCCGAGGAACGCATCGTCGTCAATATGGGCCCGCAGCATCCGTCCACACACGGCGTGCTGCGGCTGATCCTGGAGATCGAGGGCGAGACCGTCACCGAGGCCCGCTGCGGCATCGGATATCTGCACACCGGGATCGAGAAGAATCTCGAGTTCCGCAACTGGGTGCAGGGCGTCACCTTCGTCACCCGGATGGACTATCTGTCGCCGTTCTACAACGAGACGGCGTACTGCCTGGGCGTGGAGAAGCTGCTCGACATCACCGAGGAGATTCCCGAGCGCGCCAACGTGATTCGGGTACTGCTCATGGAGCTCAACCGAATCTCCTCCCATCTGGTCGCGCTGGCCACCGGCGGCATGGAGCTGGGCGCGCTCACGCCGATGCTGTTCGGCTTCCGCGAGCGCGAGCTGGTGCTGGACATCTTCGAGCTGATCACCGGGCTGCGGATGAACCACGCCTACATCCGCCCGGGCGGGCTGGCCCAGGACCTGCCCGAGGACGGCGTGCCGAAGATCCGAGAGCTGTTGGCGCTCATGCCGTCTCGGCTGCGGGATCTCGAACTGCTGCTCAACGAGAATCCGATCTGGAAGGCCCGCACCCGCGGTATCGGCTATCTGGATCTGACCGCGTGTATGGCCCTGGGCGTCACCGGCCCCTGTCTGCGCTCGACCGGGCTGCCGCACGATCTGCGCAAGGCCCAGCCCTACTGCGGCTACGAGAACTACGAATTCGACGTGATGACCGATACCGGCTGTGATGCCTACGGCCGCTACCTGATTCGTGTCAACGAGATGAAGGAATCGCTCAAGATCGTCGAGCAGTGCCTGGACCGGTTGCGGCCGGGGCCGGTGATGATCGACGACAAGAAGATCGCCTGGCCCGCCGATCTGCAGCTGGGACCGGACGGTCTGGGCAACTCCCCCCAGCACATCGGCAAGATCATGGGCACCTCCATGGAGGCGCTGATCCACCACTTCAAGCTGGTCACCGAGGGGATGCGGGTGCCCGCCGGGCAGGTGTACTCGGCGGTGGAGTCGCCGCGCGGCGAGCTGGGTGTGCATATGGTCTCCGACGGCGGCACCCGGCCGTACCGGGTGCACTATCGCGATCCCTCGTTCACGAATCTGCAGGCGGTGGCGGCGGCATGCGAGGGCGGCATGGTCGCCGACGTGATCGCCGCGGTGGCCTCGATCGACCCGGTGATGGGTGGTGTGGACCGATGACGGAAATCCTGTTGAAGCTGGGCACCCGGCCGATTCCGTATCCGCAGGAGGTGCGGGACCGGCTACAGCTCGAGGCGAAGGAGATCATCGAGCGCTATCCGCAACCGCGCTCGGCGCTGCTGCCGCTGCTGCACCTGGTGCAGGGGGTGGAGGGTTATGTCTCCGGCACCGGCATCGGATTCTGTGCCGAGCAGCTGGGTTTGACCGATGCCGAGGTGACCGCGGTGGCCACCTTCTACTCCATGTACCGGCGCACCCCGACCGGGGATTATCACGTCGGGGTGTGCACCAATACGCTGTGCGCGGTCATGGGCGGGGATCAGATCCTGGCGGAGCTGAAGGAGCATCTGGGGATCGGGCACGGTGAGACGACGCCCGATGGGGCGGTCACGCTCGAGCACATCGAATGCAATGCCGCCTGCGATTACGCGCCGGTGCTGATGGTCAATTGGGAGTTCTTCGACAATCAGACGCCGGAATCGGCTCGGGCGCTCGTGGATTCGCTGCGGCGAGGCGAGCAGGTGACCGGGACACGCAGTGGGGCACCGCTGTGCACGTTCCGGGAGACGGCGCGCATCCTCGCGGGGTTCCCGGACGAGCGGCCGCGTGCCAACGAGGGCGAGCCCGGGGAGGCGACGTTGGCCGGGTTGCGCGTCGCCCGCAGTACGGCGGTCCCAGAGCAGCCGTTGCACCCTGGACTCGCCGAAAAGCGTGGCGAGTCCAGGGAATCGAGAGGTGACGAGTCCAGGGAATCGAGAGGTGGCGAGTCCAGGGAATCGAGAGGCGGCGAGTCCAGGGAATCGAGAGGTGGCGAGGCCAGGGGATCGAGAGGTGGCGAGGCCAGGGAATCGGGGGGCGGCGCGAGCGAGGGAGGGGCGCAATGACTCTCGCACCGGTCCTCACCCGCTACTGGGACGAACCGCGGTCCTGGACGCTGGAGACCTATCGCCGCCACGACGGCTATCTGGCGCTGCCCAAGGCGCTGCGGATGGATCCCGACGAGGTGATCGCGACCGTCAAGGACGCCGGGCTGCGCGGGCGCGGCGGTGCGGGGTTTCCGACGGGGATGAAGTGGGGGTTCATTCCGCAGGGGGACGGCAAGCCGCACTATCTGGTGGTCAACGCCGACGAGTCCGAGCCGGGGACCTGCAAGGACATTCCGCTCATGCTGGCCACGCCGCATGTGCTGATCGAGGGAATCATCATCGCGGCGTACGCGATTCGGGCCTCGCACGCGTTCATCTACGTGCGCGGGGAGGTGCTGCCGGTGCTGCGGCGGCTGCAGACCGCGGTGGCCGAGGCGTACGAGGCGGGCCTGCTGGGGCGCGACATCCTCGGCTCCGGATTCGATCTGGAGCTGATCGTGCACGCGGGCGCGGGCGCCTATATCTGCGGTGAGGAGACCGCCCTGCTGGATTCGCTGGAGGGCCGCCGCGGTCAGCCCCGGCTGCGGCCGCCGTTCCCCGCGGTCGCCGGGCTCTACGCCTGCCCGACCGTGGTCAACAATGTGGAATCCATTGCCAGCGTGCCCGCGATCCTCGCCAACGGCATCGACTGGTTCCGGTCGCTGGGCACCGAGAAGTCGCCCGGCTTCACGCTGTATTCCCTGTCGGGGCATGTGACCCGGCCCGGGCAATACGAGGCGCCGCTGGGTATCACGCTGCGCGAACTGCTGGGCTACGCGGGCGGGGTGCGCAAGGGGCACACGCTGAAGTTCTGGACGCCCGGCGGCTCGTCGACGCCAATTCTGACCGCCGAACATCTCGACGTCCCGCTGGACTACGAGCACGTGGGCGCGGCCGGATCCATGTTGGGCACCAAGGCATTGCAGATCTTCGACGAGACCACCTGTGTGGTGCGCGCGGTACTGCGCTGGACCGAGTTCTACGCCCACGAATCCTGCGGTAAGTGCACGCCGTGTCGCGAGGGCACCTACTGGCTGGTCCAGCTGCTCGAACGGCTCGAGGCCGGACAGGGCACCGCGGCCGATCTGGACAAGCTGGCCGATATCGCCGACAACATCAACGGCAAGTCGTTCTGCGCGCTGGGCGACGGCGCGGCCAGCCCGATCTTCTCCTCGCTGCAGTACTTCCGCGAGGAGTACCAGGAGCATCTGCGCCGCGGCGGCTGCCCGTTCGATCCCGCGAGGTCCACCGCGTGGGCCGATTCCGACTCCGTAGGGGGCGTGCGATGACCAGGACCGTGAGCAGCAATTCCAGCGATGTGGTCCCGCAGGATCTGGTGAGCGTCACCATCGACGGCACCACCGTCAGCGTCCCGGCCGGGACGCTGATCATCCGGGCCGCCGAGCTGATCGGCATCCAGGTGCCGCGCTTCTGCGACCATCCCCTGCTCGATCCGGTGGGCGCGTGCCGCCAGTGCATGGTCGAGGTGGAGGGCCAGCGCAAACCGGTGGCCTCGTGCACGATGCCGGTCACCGACGGCATGGTCATCAGCACGCAACTGAGCTCCCCCGCCGCCGCCAAGGCGCAGGAGGGCGTGATGGAACTGCTGCTGATCAACCATCCGCTGGACTGCCCGGTCTGCGACAAGGGCGGCGAATGCCCCCTGCAGAACCAGGCCATGTCCAACGGCCGCGCCGAATCCCGGTTCGAGGGCACCAAACGCACCTACCCCAAACCGATTCCGCTGTCCCCCGCAGTGCTGCTGGATCGGGAGCGCTGCGTGCTGTGCGCCCGCTGCACCCGCTTCTCCCAGCAGGTCGCCGGTGATCCGTTCATCGAGCTGATGGAGCGCGGTGCGCTGGAACAGGTCGGCATCGCCGACGGCGAACCGCTGGAGTCCTATTTCTCCGGCAATACCGTGCAGATCTGCCCGGTCGGCGCGCTCACCGGCACCACCTACCGGTTCCGGGCCCGCCCGTTCGACCTGGTCTCCAGCCCGGCGGTGTGCGAGCACTGCGCCTCGGGCTGCGCGCAGCGCACCGACCATCGGCGCGGAAAGGTGCTGCGGCGCTTGGCCGGTGACGATCCGCAGGTCAATGAGGAGTGGAACTGCGACAAGGGCCGCTGGGCCTTCACCTACGCCACCGAATCCGACCGGCTCACCACCCCGCTGATCCGCGGCTGGGACGGCACCCTCGCCCCGGCGTCGTGGTCGGAGGCGCTGGCCCGGGCGGCCGAGGGGCTGGCCGCCGCGCGCGGCAATGCTGGTGTGCTGGTCGGCGGCCGGGTCACCGTGGAGGACGCCTACGCCTACGCCAAATTCGCTCGAATCGCCCTGGGCACCAATGACATCGACTTCCGGGCCCGCCCGCATTCGGCGGAGGAGGCCGAATTCCTGGCCGCCCGGGTCGCGGGGCAGGGCGTCACCGTCGACTACGCCGCGCTCGAGGCCGCGCCGGTGGTGCTGCTGGTCGGCTTCGAGCCGGAGGAGGAATCGCCGATCGTCTATCTGCGGCTGCGCAAGGCCGCCCGCAAGCGCGGGCTCGCGGTGTACGCCGTGGCGCCGTTCGCCAGCCGCGGTCTCGAACGCATGTCGGGGCGGCTGCTCGCGACGGTGCCCGGTGACGAGGCGCGGGTGCTCGACGGATTGCTCACCGAGCAACGGGAACTGGCCGAGCTGCTGCGACGCTCCGGTGCGGTGATCATGGTCGGTGAGCGACTGGCCGATGCGCCCGGCGCGCTGTCGGCCGCCGCGCGGCTGGCCGACGCCACCGGCGCGGGGCTGGCCTGGGTGCCGCGGCGCGCCGGTGAACGCGGCGCGCTCGAGGCCGGTGCGCTGCCGACGCTGCTGCCGGGTGGTCGCCCGGTGGTGGATCCGCGTGCGCGCCAACAGATCAAGGAGATCTGGAACGTCGACGATCTGCCGGTCGAGCCGGGCCGCGACACCGCCGCGATCCTGTCCGCGGCCGCCACCCTGGGTGCGCTGGTCGTGGGCGGGGTCGATGTCGCCGATCTGCCCGATCCGGCGGCCGCGTTGGCGGCCGTGGACGCGGCGCGGTTCGTGGTCAGCCTGGAACTGCGCCGCAGCGCGATCACCGAGCGCGCGGATGTGGTGTTCCCGGTCGCCGCCGCGATGGAGAAGTCGGGCACCTTCCTGACCTGGGAGGGGCGGCCGCGCCCGTTCGAGGCCGCGCTGCGCGATGCCACCGTGCGCCGCGAGGCCGCGCCGCTGGCCGACCACCGCGTGCTGCACGCCATCGCCGACGAGATGGGCATCCGGCTCGGCCTGCCCGACAGCGCCTCGGCGGCAACGGAATTGGCCGAGCTCGGGGCGTGGGACGGCCCCCCGGCCACCGTGTCGGAGCATCCGGCCCGGCCGACCGCGCAGCCCGGACCCGGGACGGCCGTGCTGGCCGGGTGGCGGATGCTGCTCGATCGCGGCCGTCTGCAGGACGGCGAACCGAATCTCGCCGCCACCGCCCGCCCGCCGGTGGTGCGGATGTCGGCGGTCACCGCGGCCGAAATCGGCGCCACCACCGGCGATCCGGTGCGGGTGAGCACCGACCACGGCCATATCGTGCTGCCCCTGGCGGTGACCACGATGCCCGATCGGGTGGTGTGGCTGCCGTTGAATTCCCCCGGTTCGGTGGTGTCCGAACAGCTCGCGACCACCCCCGGCCATCTCGTGCGTATCCGACGGGAGGACCACCGTGAGTGATATGAGCCTGTTCGGCCACGATCCGTGGTGGCTGGTCGTACTGAAATCGGTGCTGATCTTCGTCTACCTGCTCATGATCCCGCTGTTCGCGGTGATCATCGAGCGCAAGGTGGTGGCGTGGATGCAGATGCGGATCGGCCCCAACCGGGTCGGTCCGCGCGGATATCTGCAGTCCATCGCCGACGGGGTGAAGATGCTCCTCAAGGAGGACATCGTCCCGGCGATGGTGGACAAGCCCATTTACATTCTCGCCCCGGTGATTTCGCTGATTCCGGCGGTGATGGCCTTCGCGGTGATCCCGCTGGGGCCGTCGGTCTCCTGGTTCGGCACCCAGTCGCCGGTGCAGCTCACCGATATGCCGGTCGGCGTGCTCTACATCCTGGCCATGGCCTCGGTCGGGGTGTACGGCATCGTGCTGGCCGGATGGGCGTCGGGATCGACCTATCCGCTGCTGGGCGGGCTGCGCTCGACCGCGCAGGTGATCTCCTACGAGATCGCGATGGCGGCCTGTTTCGCGGCGGTGTTCCTGCTGAGCGGCACCATGTCCACCTCCGGCATCGTCGAAAGCCAGTGGGGCACCTGGAATGTGTGGCTGCTGCTGCCGTCGTTCCTGATCTACGCGGTGTCGATGGTCGGCGAGACCAACCGCGCGCCGTTCGATCTGCCCGAGGCCGAGGGTGAGCTGGTCGGCGGGTTCCACACCGAGTACTCCTCGCTGAAGTTCGCCATGTTCATGATGGCCGAGTACATCAATATGGCGACGGTGTCGGCGCTGGCGACCACGCTGTTCTTCGGCGGCTGGCACGCGCCGTTCCCGCTGAACCTGTGGGACGGCGCGAATTCCGGCTGGTGGCCGGTGCTGTGGTTCTCCGCCAAGGTGTGGATCTTCCTGTTCGTGTTCATCTGGCTGCGCGGCACGCTGCCGCGGCTGCGCTACGACCAGTTCATGAATCTGGGCTGGAAGCTGTTGATCCCGGTGTCGCTGCTGTGGGTGATGGTGGTCGCGACGCTGAAGGTGTTGCAGAACAACGGTTACCAGGTGCAGACCGCCGGGCTGGTGGGCGGCGGGATCGCGGTGTCGCTGCTGCTGATCTGGGCGGCGCTGCGGGCCGGACATCGCGGGGACGATCGCACCCACGCCGAACCCGCTGGGGCACAGGCGTATGCGGGCTTCCCCACTCCGCCGATGCCGGAACAACCGGTGCGCCAGGGACCCAAGCCGGGGCTGTTCGAACCGCTGGCCGGGTTCTGGGTCACCTTCGTCACGATGTTCAAGAAGAAGAACACCGAGCAGTATCCGGAAGAGAAGGTGCCGACCGCGCCGCGCTATCACGGTCGCCACCAGCTCAATCGGCATCCGGACGGGTTGGAGAAGTGCATCGGCTGCGAGCTGTGCGCGTGGGCCTGCCCGGCGGACGCCATCTACGTCGAGGGCGCGGACAACACCGACGCCGAGCGCTACTCCCCCGGCGAACGTTACGGGCAGGTCTATCAGATCAACTACCTGCGCTGCATCGGCTGCGGGCTGTGCATCGAGGCGTGCCCGACCCGGGCGCTGACCATGACCAACGAATACGAGATGGCCGACGACAGCCGGGCCAAGCTGATCTTCGAGAAGCAGGATCTGCTGGCCCCGCTGCGGTCGGGCATGCTCGCCCCGCCGCATCCGATGTATCCCGGATCCACCGACGAGGACTACTACCTCGGCAAGGTGCCCGGTCCGGAGCCGACGGTCGACGTGCCCGGCGGTCCCGGCCATACCGCCGAGCCGCAACCGGCCGCGGCGGTAGCGGAAGGCGGTGCGCGATGAATTCGCTGCTGGCGGAGACGGCCATCCGGACCTCGACGGGTGAGACGGTGCTGTTCTGGGTGCTCGGCGTGATCGCGGTGGCGGGCGCGCTGGGCATGGTGTGCGCGCGCAAGGCCGTGCATTCGGCGCTGTGCCTGGCGGCGACGATGATCACGCTGTCGGTGTTCTACATCGCCCAGGACGCGCTGTTCCTCGGGGTCGTGCAGATCGTGGTCTATACCGGTGCGGTCATGATGCTGTTCCTGTTCGTGCTCATGCTCGTCGGCGTCGATTCGGCGGAATCGCTGCGGGAGACGCTGCGCGGACATCGGGTCGCGGTGGTGATCGTGGGCATCGGGTTCGGGGTGCTGTTGATCGGGGCCATCGGGCGCGGGGTGGGCGACAGTCCCGCCGTCACCGGAGCTGGATTCGGGCCGAATCCCATTGCGGCGCTGGCGGAATTGCTGTTCGTCAAGTACGTGTGGGCGTTCGAGCTCACCGGCGCCCTGCTGATCACCGCGACCATCGGCGCGATGGTGCTGGCGCATCGGGAGCGGTTCGGGCCGCGCACCGATCAGCGGGAGCTGTCGCGGCGGCGGGTGCGCGAGGGTCGTCGGGTCACCCCGCTGCCGACGCCCGGTGTGTACGCGCGGCACAACGCCGTCGACGTCCCGGCTCGGCTGCCCGACGGCTCGTTCGCCGAACTGTCGGTCAGCACGATTCTGCGTCACCGCCGCAATCGCGCCAATACCGAGGCGGCCGAGATCGGAGTCGGCAACGGCCACAACGAGAGAAAGGCTCAGGGGTGAATCCGGACAACTACCTGTACCTGTCCGCGCTGCTGTTCACCATCGGTGCGGCCGGAGTGCTGGTGCGGCGCAACGCGATCGTGGTGTTCATGTGCATCGAGCTCATGCTCAACGCGGTGAACCTGGCCTTCGTCACCTTCGCGCGTGAGCACGCCAACCTCGACGGACAGGTCTTCGCGTTCTTCACCATGGTGGTGGCCGCCGCCGAGGTCGTGGTCGGCCTGGCCATCATCATGACCATCTTCCGCGCCCGCCGCTCGACCTCGGTCGACGACGCCAACCTGCTGAAGTACTGACGTGGGTACCGCAGATATGCTCTGGATGCTCCCGGCCCTGCCCTTGGCGGGAGCGGTGATTCTGTTGCTGGCGGGCCGGATCAGCGACCGGTGGGGGCACTGGCTGGGCTGCCTCACCGCGCTCGCCTCGTTCGGCGTGGCGGTGTGGGCGTTCGTCGACATGCTCGGCAAGGCCACCGACGAACGGGCCTACCACTACAACTTCTTCAGCTGGACGCCGGTCGCCGGGCTGAACGTCGATTTCGCGCTCGGGCTCGATCAGCTGTCGATGTGTTTCGCGCTGTTGATCACCGGGGTTGGCTCGCTGATCCACATCTACTCGGTCGGCTATATGAGCCACGATCCCGACCGGCGGCGATTCTTCGCCTACCTCAACCTGTTCCTGGCGGCCATGCTGGTGCTGGTCCTGGCGAACAACTACCTGGTGCTGTATCTCGGGTGGGAGGGCGTGGGCCTGGCCTCGTATCTGCTGATCGGGTTCTGGTATCAGAAGCCCTCGGCCGCAACGGCGGCCAAGAAGGCGTTCGTGGTGAACCGGGTCGGCGATATGGGCCTGGCGATCGCGCTGTTCGCCATGTTCGCCACCTTCGGATCGGTCGACTACGGGACCGTCTTCGCGGGCGCGGGACAGGCCTCGGAGACCATGCTCACCGTCATCGGGCTGCTGCTCCTGCTGGGCGCGTGCGGTAAGTCGGCGCAGGTGCCGCTGCAGTCCTGGCTCGGGGACGCGATGGAGGGTCCGACCCCGGTGTCGGCACTCATCCACGCCGCCACCATGGTGACCGCGGGCGTCTACCTGATCGCGCGCTCCAATCCGATCTACGATCTCGCGCCGGGCGCGCAGACCGCGGTGGTAGTCGTGGGCGCGGTGACGCTGCTGTTCGGTGCGATCATCGGCTGCGCCAAGGACGACATCAAGAAGGCACTGGCCGCCTCGACCATGAGTCAGATCGGCTACATGGTGCTCGCGGCGGGCCTGGGCCCGGCCGGGTACGCGGTGGCGATCATGCATCTGCTGACCCACGGCTTCTTCAAGGCCGGGCTGTTCCTCGGCGCGGGATCGGTCATGCACGCCATGAACGAGGAGACCGATATGCGCCGCTACGGCGCGCTGCGCAAGGTCATGCCGGTCACCTTCGTCACCTTCGGGCTCGGCTATCTGGCGATCATCGGGGTGCCGCCGTTCGCGGGCTTCTTTTCCAAGGACCGCATCATCGAGACGGCGTTCGGGCACGGTGGCGCAATGGGATTCACCCTCGGCACGGCCGCACTGCTGGGTGCGGGCATCACCGCCTTTTATATGACCCGCGTCGTGCTGCTGACCTTCTTCGGTGAACAGCGCTGGCACGAGGACGCGCATCCGCACGAGGCTCCCGCGATCATGACCGGGCCGATGGTCCTGCTGGCCATCGGGTCGGTGGCCTCGGGTGCGGCATTCTGGTTCGGCAATTCGCTGCAGCACTGGTTGGAACCGGTGGTCGGCGCCGGACATCATGCCGCGGGCGGCGTCCCGGCCTGGGTGATCTCGGCGGGTGTGCTGGCCGTGGTCGCCATCGGTGTCTGGATCGCGGTGCGGCAGTACCAGTTGCAGCAGGTGCCCGAGGCCGCGCCGACCGAGGTGACCGCGCTGACCGCGGCCGCCCGACGCGATCTGTACGGTGACGCGGTCAACGAGGCGCTGTTCATGCGCCCGGGCGCGTATCTGACCCGCTCGCTGGTCTTCCTCGACAACCGCGGCATCGACGGCATCGTCAACTCCACCGCCGCGCTGATCGGCGGTCTGTCGGCCCGAATCCGCCGCGTCCAAACCGGATTCGTGCGCTCCTACGCCCTGTCCATGTTCACCGGCGCGGCCCTGGTGGTCGCCGCCCTGCTCGCGGTGAGGCTGCTGTGAACGAGTTTCCTTGGCTGACAACGCTGTGGGTGCTGCCGCTGGCCGGTGCCGCACTGGTGATGGTGGTTCCGGCCGCCCAGCGCATGCTCGCCCGCTCGCTCGGATTGGCGGTCGCGGTGGCCACGCTGGCGGTCGGCGTCGTGGTCGCGGTGCGATTCGAGCCGGGTGGGCAGCGGTATCAGTTCGTCGAATCGCATGAGTGGATACCGGCTTTCGGGGCCGGATACACCCTCGGGATCGACGGGATCTCGCTGGTGCTGGTGATGCTGACCGCCGCATTGGTGCCGCTGCTGATCCTGGCGGGATGGCGTGACGAACGCGAGGTCGGGACCGGGCGGCGGGTCGCGCACATCTACGTGGCGTTGACGCTGGTGGTCGAGGCGATGGTGCTGATCTCGTTCACCTCGCTCGACATCCTGCTGTTCTACGTGTTCTTCGAGGTCATGCTGATCCCGATGTACTTCCTCATCGGCGGATTCGGGCCGCGCACCGATGATCTGGCGCATCGGCAGCAGCGATCGCGGGCCGCGGTGAAGTTCCTGCTGTACAACCTGTTCGGCGGGTTGATCATGCTGGCCGCGGTGATCGGGCTGTATGTGCTCACCGCGCGGGAGAACCTCGGGCCCATCGGCGGCGGCACCTTCGATTTCCGAGTGGTGCTGGAGGCGGCCAACTCCGGGCAGCTCGGGGCGGGACCGGTGGTGTTGAACGCGCTGTTCCTCGGCTTCATGTTCGCCTTCGCGGTGAAGGCGCCGCTGTGGCCGCTGCACACCTGGCTGCCCGATGCGGCGGTGTCGGCGACTCCGGCCAGCGCGGTGCTGATGATGGCGGTGGTCGACAAGGTCGGGACGTTCGGCATGCTGCGCTACTGCCTGCTGCTGTTCCCCTCGGCCTCCAGCGATTACGCGCCGCTGATCAGCGTGCTGGCGGTGATCGGGATCGTGTACGGGGCGCTGCTGGCGATCGGGCAGACCGATGTGATGCGGCTGATCGCCTACACCTCGATCTCGCACTTCGGGTTCATCATTCTCGGCATCTTCGCCATGACCACCCAGGGTGGGGCCGGGGCGACGCTCTACATGGTCAACCACGGCATCTCCACCGCGGCGCTGTTCTTGATCGCCGGATTCCTGGTGTCGCGGCGCGGGACCCGGGTGATCGCGGAATTCGGCGGGGTGCAGAAGGTCGCGCCGGTGCTGGCGGGCACCTTCCTGATCGCGGGGCTGGCCACGCTGTCGCTGCCGGGGCTCGCGCCGTTCATCAGCGAATTCCTGGTCCTGGTCGGCACCTTCACCCGGTACCCGGTCGCGGCTATCATCGCCACCAGCGCGCTGGTGCTGGCGGCGGTGTATGTGCTGTGGCTGTATCAGCGGATGATGACCGGTCCGGTGAAGGAGGGCAACGAGCGGCTGACCGATCTGGTGCCGCGGGAGCTGGTGGTGGTGGCGCCGTTGATCGCGGCGCTGCTGTTCCTGGGCGCCTATCCGAAACCGGTGCTGGATCGGATCAATCCGGCGGTGGCGGGCACCCTGACCACCATCGGTAAACACGATCCCGGGCCCACGGTGCAGCCGGAGGCTGCCACTCCGAGTGGAGGTGCGCACAAGTGAATCAGCTTCTCGCGGCGGCGACGGTTCCCGCGCCGTCGGTCGAATACCGGTTGCTGGCACCGATGCTCATCGTGTTCGGCGCGGCGGTGGTCGGCGTGCTGGTGGAGGCGTTCGCGCCGCGCTCGTGGCGTTATCCGGTGCAGCTGGTGCTCGGCATCGGTGGCTGCGGTGCGGCGCTGGCGTGGGTGATCTCGCTGGCCGGGACCAATGCGACGGCGATCGTGGACGCGGTCGCCGTCGACGGGGTGACGCTGTTTCTGCAGGGCACCATCCTGGTGACCGCGATCCTCGGGTTGGCGCTGATGGCCGAGCGCGGTATCGAAACCCGGTTGGGGCGCAAGGAGGGGCCGGGCACCTGGAGCCGGGCCGCGGCGACCTCGGCCGGGGCGGTTCCGATCGACGCGTTTACCCCGCAGGCGGCGGCCATGCCCGGCAGTCCCGACGAGATCGCCGCCACCCGGGCGGGTGTCACCACGACCGAGGTGTTCCCGCTGGCGCTGTTCGCGGTCGGCGGTCTGCTGCTGTTCCCGGCGTCCAACGATCTGCTGACCATGTTCGTGGCGCTCGAGGTGCTGTCGCTGCCGCTGTATCTGCTGTGCGGGCTGGCGCGGCGGCAGCGGCTGCTGTCGCAGGAGTCGGCGCTGAAATACTTTCTGCTGGGCGCGTTCTCGTCGGCGTTCTTCCTCTACGGCATGGCGCTGCTGTACGGGTACGCGGGGACCGTGCGGTTCGCCGGGATCGCCGATGCGCTGAGCCGGGACGGGAATTCCAAGACGCTGGCGGTGCTCGGGTTGGCCATGCTGGCGGTGGGGTTGCTGTTCAAGATCGGCGCGGTGCCGTTCCAGTCCTGGGTGCCCGATGTGTATCAGGGTGCGCCGACGCCGGTGACGGCGTTCATGGCCGCCGGGACCAAGATCGCGGCCGTCGGTGCGCTGCTGCGCGTTCTGCAGATCGCGGTGCCGGGGCTGCGCGACGACTGGCGGCCGATCGTGGCCGCGATCGCCATCGCGACCATGGCGGTGGGCGCGGTATTGGCGGTGACGCAGACCGATGTGAAGCGGATGCTGGCGTATTCGTCGGTGGCCCATGCCGGATTCATCCTGACCGCGCTGGCGGCGGCGAATGCCGACGGGGTGTCGTCGGTGCTGTTCTATCTGGCCGCCTATGGGCTCGGCACCATCGGGGCGTTCGCGGTGGTCACGCTGGTGCGCGACCGGGACGGCGACGAGGCGACGGCGCTGTCGTCGTGGGCGGGGCTGGGCCGCCGCGCGCCCTGGCTGGCAACGGTTTTCGCGCTGTATCTGCTTTCGTTCGCCGGGATTCCGCTCACCAGCGGGTTCGTCAGCAAGTTCGCGGTGTTCACCGCCGCGAGTTCGGGCGGATTCGCCTCCCTGGTGATCATCGGTGTGATCTGCAGTGCGGTGGCCGCGTTCTTCTACATCCGGGTGATCGTGCTGATGTTCTTCACCGACCCGCCCGGCGACGCGCCGCAGATCGTGGGGCCGCCGCTGACGAGCACGGTCGTCGCGGTCACTGCGGCGGCGACGCTGGTGCTGGGCATCGTCCCGCAGCCGCTACTGGATCTGGCGGAGCGGGCGGCGGTGTTCGTGCGCTGATCGGCTTGTCTCGCACTGTGCCCGGACGCGGATCGCGTCCGGGCACAGTGGTGTCGGTGGGGGGTGGCACAATCGCGGGCATGTCGGATACGACTTCCTCAGCGCCGCAGATGTTTCCGGAGGTCGAGCCAGATTCGTCCGGGTTGCTGGATGTGGGCGATGGGCAGCGGATCTATTGGGAGGCCGCCGGTGATCCGGCGGGGAAGCCGGTGCTGGTGGTGCACGGCGGGCCGGGCGGGGGCGGGCGGCGGGGATTGCGGCGGTCGTTCGATCCGGCGCGGTATCGGGTGGTGATGTTCGATCAGCGCGGGTGCGGGGCGAGTCTGCCGCATCCGTCGGTGTCGTTGGAGCACAACACGACCGGGCATCTGATCGCGGATATGGAGCGGCTGCGCGAGCATCTGGGGTTCGAGCGGTGGTCGCTGCTGGGCGGATCGTGGGGGTCGACGCTGATTCTGGTGTATGCGCAGGCGTATCCGCAGCGGGTGGGTGAGATCGTGCTGATCGGGGTGACCACGACGACGCCCGCGGAGATCGATTGGCTCTATCGCGGGGTGGGGTTGTTGCTGCCGGATGCGTGGGAGCGGTTCCGCGCGGGGGTGCCGGAGGCGGAGCGGGACGGGGATTTGGTGGCCGCGTATGCGCGATTGGTGAACGATCCGGATCCGGCGGTGCGCGAGCGCGCGGCGCGGATGTGGTGCGAGTGGGAGGATGCGGTGATCGCCCACGAGTCGGCGGGAACGCCGGGCCAGTACAGCGCGAAGCTGGATGCGGATCTGATGGCGTTCGTGCGGATCTGCACGCACTATTTCGCGCACCGGGCGTGGTTGTCCGATGGGCAGCTGCTGGCGGGGGCGCATCGGCTGGACGGAATTCCGGCGACGTTGATCCACGGGCGCCTGGACCTGTCCGCTCCGTTGCGCACGGCCTGGGAGTTGGCCAAGGCGTGGCCGTCGGCGCGGCTGCGGATCATCGAGGATTCCGGACATACCGGCAGTCCCGCGATGCGGGATGCGGTGCTGGCGGCGGTGGCGGAGTACGGGCGGGGCTGATCGGGGAGGTCATCGGCGTGCCGGAGACGGAGGGCGGGGCTATGGTGACGTACGTGTCTTTGGTGCAGCAGGGGTTGGAGCGAGTGCCGGAGCGGTATCGGGTCGTGCTGCTTCGGCATCGGGAGATGTTGAAGTTCGCGATGGTGGGTGGGATCACCTGGTTCGTGGATACCGGGATCGTGTACGCGCTGAAGTTGACGGTCTTGCAGGACAAGCCGTTGACGGCACGGGCGTTCGGGGTGCTGATCGCGACGATCGTGTCCTACATCCTGAATCGGGAGTGGTCGTTCAATGCGCGGGGTGGGCGGCAGCGTCATCATGAGGCGGCGCTGTTCTTCGCGGTGAGCGGGCTGGCGATCGTGGTGACGGTGATTCCGCAGGCGGTGTCGCTGTATGTATTCGATATTCGGGTGCCGAATGTGAGTGCGCCGACACAGGCGATCGCGAACTTCGTGACGGGACAGATTCTGGGGGTGCTGCTGGCGATGGTGTTCCGGTTCTGGGCGTTGCGGCGGTTCGTATTTCCGCAGGATCTGCGGGAGGCCCAGCTCGAAATCCTGTGAGCGGGGACCGGTCTGGTAGTACGGGTGGATGCAGATCGGATTTTCGCTGCCTCAGTTGGGGCCGCAGGCGCATCAGGGTGCGGAGGTGGCGCGGTTCGCGCGGGAGGTGGAGTTCGCGGGGGCGGACAGTTTGTGGGTGGGTGATCGGTGGCTGGCGGCGACCGAGCCGAGTGTGGGGTATGCGGGAACCGCGGCGATGCCACGGGAATTCGGGTCGGTCCTCGATCCGTTCGTGCTGCTGAGTGCGGCGGCGGTGGTCACCGAGCGGGTGCGGTTGGGCTCGAATGTGCTGGTGGCCCCGCTGTATCGGGCGGTGGCGCTGGCTCGGTCGCTGACGTCGATCGATGTGCTCTCGGGTGGGCGGTTGATCGCCGGATTGGGTATCGGGTGGTCGCCGGAGGAGTATGCGGCGGCGGGAGTGCCGTTCGCGTCGCGGGGGGCGCGGTTGGAGGAGACTCTCGATGCGCTGCAGGCGATTTGGACCCGCGATCCGGTCGGGTTCTCGGGGCGGTTCGTCTCGCTTCCGGAGCATCACAGCGAGTTGAAGCCGGTGCAGCGGCCCCATCCGCCGATTCATCTGCCCGGTTTCACCGCGGCCGCGATCGCGCGGGTGGGGCGGCGCGCCGACGGCTGGCTGCCGGTGCTGCGGGTGCCCGGTCCGGAGGGCCAAGGGGCCCGGTTGCGGCAGGCGCGGGCGGTGGTGGATGCGGCCGCCGAGGAGGCTGGACGTGATCCGGGGGTGATCGAGACGGTGGTGCGCGTGAATGTGGCGCGCGGGTCGGGGGCGCCGGAGATCGCGGCGGCCATCGAGCAGGTGGCCGAAGAGACCGGATTCGAGCATTTCTTCGTCGATCTGCTGTATGTGGTGGACACCGTGGACGCGGCGTTGGAGACCGCGGTGCACGTGCTGGATCGGTTGCGCTGAGCGGTCATTGGAGCCTGGTGCGGGCCAGGGTCCAGCTCTGCCAGCGGTCGTCGGCGGTGCGGTCGCGGATATCGTCGAGGATCTGGGCGCGCAACTGTGCGGGGAGGCGGTCGGTGGCGGGGACGATGTCGGCGGACAGCCCGCTCAGGTAGGCGACGTCGAGTTCCTTACCCGCCCGCCAGCGGTCGATATTGCGTTCGGCGATCAGGCGTTCGGGGTCGACGACGGCGAGCACCACCAGGGTGAGGGCGGCCGCGCCGACCGCGGCGCGGGGCAGCCAGGCGAGGCGCAACCGGATCAGGGCGGCCAGCACCATCAAATACAGCAGGGCGATCCAGATCTCACAGGCCGAGACCAGCAGCCGCAGCACGGTGAAGCCGTAGGCCTGCTGATAGGTCCACATGCGCTGGAGTGCGGAGGCCACGATGACGAGGGTGAGCACGCTCAGCGCGGTCAGCAGTCCGCGCAGCCAGATCCGCTGGGCGGGATCGTCTTTCGCGGCCCAGCGCAGCACCGCGGCGATGACGGCGAGGGTCAGGATGCTCACTGCCGACAGCTGCCAGAAGCCGCTGCGGGCGTACTCGGCGTAGGTGAGCCCGGCGGTGCGCTGCACATAGCCGTCACCACCGAACAGGGCGGTCAGCTGGACGGCGACGAACAGCGCGAACAGACCGGTGAGCGCGCCGACCGGCAGCGCCCATTCCGTGACGCGCCAGCGCATTCCGCGACGTTCGGGCGCGGCGGGATCGGCCGGGGTGGGCGGTCCGGCGAGCAGATACAGCGCTCCCGCGGTGAGGGCGGCGAGGACGAGTCCGACGAAGATCCACCGGGTCACCGACGGGCCGTCGACCTCGGGCACGACCGCGCGCAGCAGTCCAGCGAACAGCGCATCGGCTCCCGACAACAGCGGCACGAAGATCACCAGCAGCGCGACGGTGACGACCACCGATATCACGATGCGCGTCCGGGCCCCCGCTCCCCCGCTCGCCCGGTTGCGAATACCGCGCACCAACCAGGGCGGCATGGCCAGCGCCGACAGCGGAATGGCGAACGCGTCGAACCAGAACCCCACGGCCGATCGGCGTCCCACCAGGGTCAGCGAAGCGGTGGCGAAGACGGCGAGCAGACACCATGCGAACAACCAACCCGAGGCACGCACGAATCCCACCGACAACAGCGCGACGGTCAGCGCGGCCCACCACCAGCGCGCCCGATAAGGCTGGGCCGGCGCGACTTTCGGTCCTGCGCCTTGCGATCCTTCCCCCTCCGCCGAAGGCCCCTGCTCACCCGCGACCGCCCCACGACGGCGTGCCCGCCGATCCACCACCGCGATACTCGCGGCCATGATCGCCGCGGCCAGCACCCAGCCGATACCCGGACGGTCGAGCGGGATCAGAATCGCACCGGCGACCGCACTGACCGCCATCGCCAACGGAACCCCCGACGGGTAGCTGATCCGGGTCCAACGTGGCGGCGGCAGCTGTCGCGCAACGGGTGTCATCGGGGGGACGGCCGGGGGCGGGACGCGAGTAGGGGTGCTGGGGTCGGCCCACGGGGTCCCGCCGGAGACGGGTGGCTGCGACGCCTTGGCGGTATCCGATTGCGCCGCACCGGGTTCGGGTGGGGCGGCTACGGCCACGCGTGCCACGTCGACGGCAGGATCATCATGGCCCGTCCCCGCCTCCGCCGAGGTGCCTGCCTGATCGGAGGCGGGCCTTGCCGGGTGGGGCGAAGATGCTTCGGACGGGGACGCGGCGGCCACGGCGTTGGGCGATTCGGGCGCGAGTGGGGCGGGACGCGACGAGGACGCGGCCGCGGCAGGAGTTGGCTCCGCGGGCGGCTGGGCGGGATCGGACGAGGACACGGCAGCCGGGGCGCTCGCCGATTCGGGCGCACGCGGGCCGGGGTCGGGTAGCGATCCGTCGGCGGCGGTGGGGTCGGGAGCGGGGGGTTTGGGGTTCGGTTGGAGGGGGTCGGTGGGCATGGGATGGGCTCCTTGGGGTGTGGGGGGTCGGCCCGGGCCGGTGGCGGTCCGGGTGGTGGGGTGAAGAGATTCAGTGGTCCGGCAGGGTGATTCGAATGCGGGAGCCGGGGTCGGTGACGGCGATGGTGCCGCCGTGGAGGTCGACTATCCAGCGGGCTATGGCCAGGCCGAGGCCGGTGCCGCCGTTGTCGGTGCGGCCGCCGCGGGTGAAGCGTTCGAAGATGTGCGGGCGTTCGGCGGGGGGTATGCCGGGGCCCTGGTCGTGGACCTCGAGGACGGTGTGGCCGGGGGCGCGGTCGGCGTGGATGGTGACGGTGCCGCCGGTGGGGCCGTGACGGGCGGCGTTGTCGAGGAGGTTGAGCAGCACCTGGTGCAGGCGGGCGCGGTCGCCGAAGACGATCAGATCGGGGCGTACGGCGGTGGTGAAGGTGACGCCGCGGCCCAGGGCGGTGGCGGCGACCTCGGCCTCGGCGACGACGTCGGCGATCAGGTCGGCGACGGGCACGGGTTCGCGGTCCAGTACGACCGCACCCGCTTCGATACTGGACAGCTCGAGCAGCTCCGATACCAGCAGACCCAGCCGTTCGGTCTGGGAGAGGGCGGTGCGCAGCGCCGCCGGGTCCGGCCGCGATACCCCGTCGACGAGGTTTTCCAGCAGCCCGGTCAGCGCGGCGATCGGAGTGCGCAGCTCATGGGAGACATTGGCGATGAAATCGCGTCGCTGCTGATCGGCGGCAGCCAGATCGGCGGCCATCCGATTGAACGCCTCTGCCAGCCGGCCCACCTCGTCGCGCGAGCTGGCCCGCACCCGCTGGGAGTAGTCGCCGTGGGCCATGCGCTGGGCGGCGGCGGTCATCTCGCGCAGCGGGCTGGTGATGCCGTGGGCCAGGAACTGGGAGGTGATGAGCGCGATCAGCAGCGCGGCCAAGGTGGTGAGCGGCGGCAGCCAGCCGATCTGCAGGCTGAAGAAGCCGAAGGCCAGCCCGCCCGAGCACACCATCAGGATGGCCAATTTCAACTTGATCGAGCGCACCGGATCCAGTGGCCGCGGTAGCGATTTCGCGAGCCATGCGGCGCTCACCGGACCTCCAGCGCGTAGCCGACACCGTGCACGGTACGGATCAAATCGGCTCCGAGCTTGCGGCGCAATGCCTTTACATGACTGTCGACCGCGCGAGTGCCCGAGGCGTCGGACCAGCCCCACACCTGCTCGAGCAGCCGTTCGCGCGGATGCACCGCGCGCGGGCGCCGGGCCAGGCAGACCAGCAGCTCGAATTCCAAGGGGGTGAGCTGAGTTTCGCGGTCGGACCGCCACACCCGCCGCTGTTCGAGATCGATGCGCAGCTCCCCCACCACGACGGTGGCGGCGGGTTCGGCGCTGCGGTCCACGCGGCGCAGCAACGCGTGCACGCGGGCGGCGAGCACCCGCATGGAGAACGGCTTGGTCAGATAGTCGTCGGCACCGACGCCGAGCCCGACCAGCATGTCGGTCTCGTCGGCGCGGGCGGTGAGCATCAGCACCGGCACCGGCCGCTGGGCCTGCACGCGTCGGCACACCTCGAGTCCATCGAAGCCGGGCAGCATGACATCGAGCACCACCAGATCCGGCGCCTCGGTCTCGGCGGCGGCCACCGCGGCCGGACCGTCGCATGCGATGGTGACCGCGAAGCCCTCGGCGCGCAACCGGGCCGCGACCGATTCCGCGATCGTCGGCTCGTCCTCGACGACCAGGATGCGGCGCGTCCGGGTCGGCTGCTGGATCGGTTCCATGCCCACTGACCTTAGGCAACACCGGTGAAGATGGTTGGCGACAGTTGTGGAGATCCTGTGTGGGCCGACGTTCCCGCTCGGGATGCGGATTCCGCCCGAGCGAATACGATGTGCTCGCCGGAGCAGATCCGCAGGAGGCGAATGTGATGCGCGATACCGATGCCGCACAGTCGTTCACCCGTTTCGTCGCGCTCGGTGACAGCCAGACCGAGGGCATCGGCGATCCGGACGGTCATGGCGGGCATGTGGGCTGGGCCGATCGGCTCGCCCTGCGCCTGGCCGGGGTGAACCCGCGGCTGGGCTATGCGAACCTGGCGATCCGGGGGCGGCGTGCCGGGCAGATACGCGAGGAGCAGCTGGGCCCGGCGCTGGCACTGGCCCCGGATCTGGCCGCGGTCGTGGCGGGGATGAACGATCTGATCCGCCCGCGCTACGACCAGGAATCGGTGCTGGCCGAGATCGAGGCGATGATCACCGCCCTGACCGCGGCGGGTGCGCGGGTGATCACCTTCACCTTCCCCGATATCGGCGGCATCGCCCCCGTCGTGCGCCCGCTCTCGGCCCGGGTGCGGGCGATGAACGAGCGCATCCGGGAGCTGGCGCGACGCCCCGGAGTGGTGCTGGTGGATTTCGAGCCGGTGCGCGCGGCGACCGATCGGCGGGTGTGGGCCGAGGACCGGCTGCATCTCAATCCTCTCGGCCACGACCTGGTGGCCCGCGCCACCGCCGAGACCTTGCGACTGCCCGGCGCCGATGGGGCGTGGCGGCTGCCGCTGCCGCCCCATCAGCGCACGATGGCCGATGCGGTGGCGGCCGAATTGCGCTGGGCGGCATTGCATATGGTGCCGTGGATGGTGCGACGGGCGCGGGGGATCTCGCGCGGGGACGGTGTGACCGCGAAACGGCCGGGGCTGCTGCCGGTGGTGTCGGGGACCGACTGAACGGGGGGCCAGCCAGCCCGGGGTGTGGACCGATAGATCCTCGAGCGGCAACTGCCACGACGGTGCGCAGGCCACTGATGCCGCCGGCGCCGAGGACGGCGGTGTCGGCGGCCGGGAGCGTGGCTCCCGCGGTCGTGATCGCGGATGAAGCCGTCGAAGCCACATGACGTTGGGGACGTCGGAGGCCAGGAGACCCGGCGCACCTGGACGTTTGTCCACGATTTGTGATCAGTACGATGAGCCGGTGCGATCATCGGCGGATTCTGCGGCGCGGCTGCGCGGGGCGTCCGTCGGTACGGCGTCGGGGGCCGTGAGTATCGCGGCGCATGCGCTCGGCGGTGGGGCGGTAGCGGTGGGGTCGGCGTCGATCGCGCTGCTGGTGGCGGCGTGCGCGACGACGGGGGTGGTGGTGGCGGCCGTGCGGGGCGGGCTGGTGCGGCTGATGCTGTTGCTGGCGGGCGGGCAGGCCATCGGGCATGTGATGCTGGGGATGGCGGGGGCGCATCGGCACGGGGTCGGGGTCGGTTCCCTGATGCTCGGGGCGCATCTGGTCGCGATTCCGGTGGCGGCGTTGCTGATTCGCGGGGCCGAGGTGGCGTTGGGACGGGTGTCGGCGCGGGTGCGGCAGGTCGCGGTGGCGCTGGTGCGGTGGTGCACGGCCGATTCGGTGATGTGCGTGGTGCGACCGGTGGAGTCGGCCGCGGTGGTGCAGTGGGTGCATTGTTCGGATTTACGGTGGCGTGGGCCGCCGTGCGGGGAAATCGGTTCGGTGCATCCGGTTCTGGTGTAGGCGGTTTCAGTCGGCGGATGGTCGGTGTCCGGGTGCGGCGTACGCCGCGCGGGACCTGTCGGTGCGGCGATGATCGAGGCAAGCGACCTCAACGCGGGAGCGGGATCGGCTGTGCCGCAACTCGTTGGGCGCGATCGCAGCGCAGGCACTCGATGCGCTCCAACGTTCGGAGCGAGGCGCATACGACACCCGCTGGGGCCGATGGCGACTCGCGGAGCCTGTCCTCCGAGGGTCTCGCAGGCTCTGGTCGTCGTTGCGCCGGTGCGACCCACGCCTACCAGCGGTACAGCTCGGCACGCGCCTCGAGGTGCCACCAGCGCTGCCGCGCGCCGAAGCCCGAACGATAACGCCTGTCCCCCAACTCGATTCGACAAGGAGCTACCCATGCCCACCCCGACCTCTCGCGCCGCCGGATTCGCGGCCGCGGCCCTGGCCGTGCCGATGCTGCTGGCCGGATGCTCATCCGATTCCGGTAGCACGGCCGGATCGCAGGCCGATGCGGTCGAGATCAGTGACCAGTGGATCAAGGCTGCCGATTCCGGAATGTCGGCCGCATTCGCCACCTTCACCAACAACGGTGATCGGGAGGCGCGCATTGTCGATGCCACCAGTCCGGCTGCCGGGCGGATGGAGATTCACGAGACCGTGGATGCGAACGGGGCGAAGACCATGCGGCCCAAGGCCGGTGGGCTGGTGGTGCCCGCGCACGGGAGCGTGGCGCTGAAAGCCGGGAGCGATCATTTGATGTTCCTGGATCTCGAAGGGCCGCTCCGGACCGGTGCGCAGACTCCGGTTACGGTGAAGTTCGCCGACGGGTCGGTGCGCGCCTTCACCGCGCAAGTGCGGGATTTCCCCGGTAACAAGGAGAACTACGTTCCCGCCGACTCCCCTGCCCACGGTGGCTGAGCGCCTGACGCGGCGGCGGTTGCTCGGCGGCGGCGCGGCCGTCGCCGGGGCCGCCGGGGTGGCCGGAATTGCCTGGGGTGCCGACCGGCTCACCCAGCACCAGGCGCCCGCGGCGGTTGAGCCGTTCTACGGGCGGCATCAGAGCGGGATCGCCACGCCGCCGCAGCAGCATGCGGCATTCGTCGGCCTCGACGTCAAATCCGGTGTGGGGCGCGCGGATATCGCCGGGGTGCTGAAGATCTGGACCGGTGATGCCGCGCGTCTGACCCAGGGCCGTCCCGCGCTCGCCGATACCGAGCCCGAACTGGCCCAGCGTCCGGCCCGGCTCACCGTCACCGTCGGATTCGGGCCGCGGCTGTTCGCCGTGGCGGGTCTGGAGGCGGCGCGGCCCGCCTGGCTGGCGCCGCTGCCCGCATTCGCGATCGACCGGCTCGATCCGGCGTTCTGCGACGGTGATCTGTTGCTGCAGGTGTGCGCCGACGAGGCCACCACCGTCTCGCATGCGGTGCGGGCGCTGTGCCGCAGCGTGACCTCGCTGGTCTCGGTGCGCTGGGTGCAGCGCGGGTTCCGCGACGCGGCGCCCGGACAGCGCATGCGCAATCTCATGGGCCAGGTCGACGGCACAGCCAACCTCACTCCCGGCACCGCCGCCTTCGACCGACTGGTCTGGGACGACGGCCGTACCCACCCCTGGCTGGCGGGCGGCACCGCGCTGGTGCTGCGGCGCATCGCGATGCATCTGGACACCTGGGACGAACTCGATACCGACGGGCGCGAATTGACCGTCGGCCGCCGCGTCGCGACCGGCGCACCGCTCACCGGCGACCACGAATTCGACGAGCCCGATTTCACCGCCACCGACGCCTTCGGCATTCCGGTCATCCCGCCGTCCTCGCATATCGCCCGCGCCCACCACACCACCGATACCGAGCGATTCCTGCGCCGCGGCTACAACTACGACGACGCCCCCACCCCCGGCACCACCTCCAATTCGGGTCTGCTGTTCACCGCCTATCAGCGCGATATCGACACCCAATTCCTGCCGGTGCAGCGTCGCCTCGCCGAATTCGACGCGCTGAACACCTGGACCACGCCGGTCGGTTCGGCCGTATTCATCATCCCGCCGGGTGTCGCGGGACCGGAGGAATATCTGGGCCAGACGCTGTTCGACGGCTGATCGTCACCCCCAGATAGCAATCTCATGGTTAACTTTTCTCGGGCCGTGGACCGTCCGCGGAAGGAGCCGACCGTGAAGCGCGTGCTGTTCGAGGTGGCGCTGGTGGGAGTGGGTGTCGCACTGGGCGCGGCGATCGTCGTACCCCAGGCCGGGTCCTATCAGTCCGACCCGTGGGGGCGGCGGGGCCCCTGCGCGGGCGAGATGGTCCGCGAGTGCGCCACCACGCCCTCTCCCGAGGACGCGACCCGGGTCCGGCCCGACGACGCCTGGCATCGCGACAAGACCGGCCACATCGTCTGCCGGCCCAGCGCCGTGTACTGCCGCCCGCTGATGACGCTGGTCCGCGTCCTACCCACGGCACCGATCGGTGCGTGGATGTCCGGCGGTCACTGAGTACGGCGAAAGAGCCACGCACACAGCGGAATTCGCACCACTACGCCTTCTCGCGCATCGGGGTTCCGCACCGGGCACTCCGCCCCGTTACGGCGGCCAACCCCGGCCATGCGGTCCGCGCACCGGGGCCCCGACGGGAGCGAGCGATCTCGCCATGCCGATTCACTCCACCCGGGTCATCGGACCGGGTGCCCCCTCGGCCTACCGCCAGCACCGCCACCTGCCTGGTCACCATCCCGGCACGGTAGCAGGCCACGATGTCCGGATGTGTGGGGTAACTGTCCGAAAAGACACGGCGGCGGGCCGGTGCGTGCGGTCATGCTTGCCGACATGCAGATCATCGATGTGGCCCGCCCGCCGCTGCCGCCGTTCACCGACGAGGCCGAGGCCCGTCGCAAGGTGCAGCAGGCCGAGGATGCCTGGAATACCCGCGACCCGCATCGGGTCGCGCTGGCTTACACCCCGGATTCGGTGTGGCGCAACCGCGACGAATTCGTCACCGGCCGCGACGCGATCGTCGAATTCCTCACCCGCAAATGGGAGCGTGAACTGGATTACGCACTGCGTAAGGAGCTTTGGGGGTTCCGCGGTCATCGCATGGCGGTGCGGTTCCAGTACGAACGGCACGATCACACCGGTCGATGGTGGCGCAGCTATGGCAATGAGCTGTGGGAGTTCGACGACGGCGGATTCATGCAGCGTCGGGAGGCGAGCATCAACGACCGCGCGATCTCCGCCGCCGAGCGCCGCATCGTCGGCCCGCGCCCGCGGCACGAGTACGGCGCGCCGCTACCGATCCACTGACCGGCGCGCTACCAGAGCACGGCCACGAACACGTTGACGATCGCCAGCAGCCCCGCCGCATGGGTCATCCACGGAATCATCTTGCCCCGCTTGGCATCCGCGCGCCCGACCTCCGCGAATCCGGCCACCGCCACCGCGATCACCAGCTTCACCACGATCTTGGCCATGATCAGGTGCTTGTCCAGCGAGTCGATCGACTCCGCCAACCCCACCAGCACGACCCCGGTGATGATCTGCGCCCGCGCGCCCCACACCATCACCTCGTTCACCACCGGCTGCCCGGCCGCATACCCACCGACAACCGCCGCCAGCCCGAGCAGATGAGCGACGACCAGGAGGTTGTAGACGACTGTCATGAACCCACAGCGTAGTTGATCACGGGCGAAATCAACGACATTCGGTAGTAGAAAAATCTTCCCCTCACGGCCACCGCTACCCGCCCAGCGGCCTTCGGCCGGGCCGCGCTGCCGGTATCCCGACTCGGGAAGGGCGTTTGCGCCAGCCCACGCTCCGCGCGAAGCTGGGCAGCCGTCCAGAATTTTCGCTTGTACGGAGAATATCGGCCTCAGCGGCCGACGCGATTCTCCCCGGGCGACAAAAGGCATGGCCAGCGTCGGTGTATGCACGCACGAGGCACGCTATGGGATCGCGCGGGGCGGCAGGCGCACGTTGTCCATGTCGATTTCACAGGTGACTGCGGCCCGCAGGCTCCATTTGTGTTTGATCAAGCTGGTGTTGTAGCCGGGCGTTCTTCGTCGGTGCGCTGATCCTCGATGTACAGAATGTCCGCATCCATCATGACATCCTTTCCGAACGCAATCTTGGCCCGTCTCCGGGCAATCTCTGGGCGGCCCATGGGGCCGGTAGCACAAGGCACTCAGCGCAGCGCGGCCGTCACGGCTCGACGAATCTCCTCGGCGCTCAACGGTTTCGGCGGGGCATCGAAATAGTCGGCCCGGCCCCCGCCATAGATCTGGGCATACAGCGCGGTGCCGGGCTGAAAACGCCGGCCTTCGGCCAACGACCCGAGATCGACCGCGTCGTAACCGATTCGGTCGAGGAATCCGGTAACCATGGCCTTGGCGGCCGTATCGTTACCGGCGATCGGCAACGCACTACGATCGGCCGAACCCGACGGCCGGGCCAAGACCCGCAAATGCCACCAGACGATATTGTTGAAGCATTTCACCACCCTGGACCTGGGCAGATGCTCCTGCAGCAGCTCACTGCTCGTGGTGGAACCGTTGTCCAGTTCTCTGAAGTGACCGTCGCGGCCCGGATAATAGTTGTTGGTGTCGATGACGACCTTGCCGTCGAGCGGCGCGACGGGCACGCTGCGGTAGGCCCGCAACGGAATCGTCACCACTACAAGGTCACCGGCCTCGGCCGCCTGGGCCGGCAGCGCCGCCCGAGCGCGCGGGCCGAGATCGTCCACCAGGTCGGCCAGCGTGGCCGGACCGCGCGAGTTGCTCAACACCACGTCATAACCCGCCGCCACGGCGAGCCGGGCGACGGTTCCGCCGATCAACCCAGCACCGATGAAACCAATCGTCGTCATCCGCTCGAGCCTCCTCACGGTTCAGTAGTCACCGGGGACATCGTGCGAAACCCTTAGGGACGCTGGACATTCGGCCGATCAGCTCCGAATGTGCCGGGACCGCGATGGAGCCACGCGGGACGTAGCCGGTGACCCCCACGGTCGTGACGGCGGACGAGCCTGGTCAGGATCGCCAATCACCCTCCAGACGGTGCGCCGGCGAGCGCGGAACAATCATATAGCGAATTTCTAGCGAAATGACTCATTTCCATCAGAGAGAGCACGAAAACCTGAAATACTAGCAAATACTCACACTCGGGCGCGTCGATCGACGCCCGAGTCCGATCATATAGTTGACTTTTAGCGAACGAGCGGTTCGGGCCCGCTGGAACAGGCGCATCCCTGCTCCACGACCTGCAACGGAGGCGTTATGGGCGCCGAGAACTACAAGCAACTGATGCAAACGGTCTTCGCGGAGCTTGCTCAGGGCAGACCGGCACGTCTGTTCGAGATCATGGCCGATGACTGTCGATGGACGGTGATCGGGACGACACCATGGTCCGGACACCATGCCGGCAGGCAGGCGATCGACGACTTCGTGGAAATGGTCGACAGGCGCTTCACCGGGCGTATCACCAGCACCGCGGACCGATTCATTGCCGAGGGCGAGTACGTCGTCGTCCAATTCCACGGCCATGCCACAACCACAGAAGGACGCCCCTACAACAACACCTACTGCTGGGTCTGCCGCCTGATCGATGGGAAGCTGCGACAAATCACCGAGTACGCAGACACTCAACTCGCAATGACTACCCTGTTCTCCTCCTGACGCACGACAGCTTGTCTCCCGTCCGGGCTGGAACTTCGTCTCTGTCGTGCCAAACGTCCACGCGGGGCGTTCTTCCCGCCGATCCGTTCGACACGACCCGCGCCACCGCGGCGGCGCTGTCCGGATTCCGACCGGTGATCGTTCCTGAGCCTGGCTGTGTGGGAAATCGAACATGGCTGCGTGACCGCCGGTGAGGTTCGTGAACGTCGATATCGACTTCGGAGACCACCATGGTGTCGTCCAGATGCCCATGAACGCCCGATCCCGGTGTCGTTCGCCGGTGCCCCGATCATCGAGCACCTGCCGCGTCGGACTTTCCAAATCGAGCCGGATTCCGCCACCCGACCGGAGGACGACAAGTGCGACGCGATGAGATCACCTCGTCCCGGGCAGAAGGCTCGACACCGCACCGGCGGTCGGTTCGAGCACCGTCGCTCGCCAGTCGCGCGGAGTCATCCCGAACGCCGCTCGAAAACGGCGGGTGAAGTGCGAGGCATCCCGAAATCCGCACTGATGAGCGATCACTACGATCGGCCGATGTCGCTCGCCTGGATCGACGAGCGCGGCACGCGCCTTCTCCAACCGCTGCGCGATGATCCACTGCTCGATACCGAATCCGGCGCCTGCGCACAGTTTGTACAGCGAGCGTACCGAGATGTTGTGCGCCCGGGCGATTACAGCCGCACTCAGATCGGGATCCGACAGCCGGCGGCGCACATACTCGCGAATCTGGGTCAGCAGAATGTCCGCCGGGAGCGCCATGCCGTCCTCGTCACGGTGCGCGGCCGCCGACCTCAGAAAGCCGCGGACCATCTCGATACACGCGATTCCCAGCTCGCGCGCGCCCGCGTCGTTCTGCAACGCCTCGCCGGAATCGCCCATGAGACAGATCTGGTTCGCAACCACCGGGTACAGGGGAGTACCCCGCGGCCGGGCCAACGCGGCGCGAATCGTATCGGTCGAAAGCCCCAGCCGATCCAGCGGAATGAACAGCGTCGTCAGTTCGCCACCGTGCCAATCGAATTGGTACGGTAGGTCGAAATCCATCACGAACATCTCCCCCGGTGGGATCTCGTACTGCGTCTGCGCGTGCGCCAAATGCGATGTATTACGCCGCTGAACATTCAACGTCAGGACTGGACTGGGCGACTGCCGAATCTGGCGCGGCGTGCGGACCACCCGAAACCCGGACATGATCGACTGCTGTACCACGACCTCCCCCACTTGCCACGCCTCGAACAACGCCCGAACCGAGCCGCTGTCGACACCGAGTTCGACGTACGACGGCGCCGAAACATCCTGCAGCACAGCCGCGGTCACATCCGCCCGCTCACCGAGTTCGAACCGTTCGGTATCCAGAACGATCGCCATCGCGCCCTCCGCACACCAGAGTCGGGATCCCGTGTGGCACATCATGGCAAGACCCACACACCGCGTATTGTCCCGCCGTCGCTCGCAGCGCGGGTGCGCATTCCGCATCCGATAACTTGCCCCGGACGCTGTTGCGGCCTGCCACCCACGCGGTGCCGGTGTCGGCGAGACCGAGGGCCCGAAGTCCCGCCCGGTCCCTAGATCGACGACCACGGGCCACGGTTTCGAGACGGTTCTCCCCGAGCCCGATCCGGCGCATGCTGCCGCGGAAGGTCTCCACATCCTCGGCGCTGGCTGTGGCCACCTCGGCCAGCGCGGCCCCGGCGGGGTGGTCCTTGTTGCTGCGGATCGGCTGGACCACAACCAGCCGCTGTCGCGACCGGCGGCACGCCGGGAAACGCCGAACCCCGCGACATGCTAGCAATGAAAACGATGTTCAGTAATATCGCCGAGGTGACGACGAGCCAACAGCAGCGCGCCGGTAGGCGGGGTACGGGGACGTCCACGGATGATCCGGCGGCGGCCGAGGCTGTCTTTCTCGACGCGACGCTGAGTCTGCTCGCGCCGCTCGGCGTCGCGGCCGGAGATGTGGTCGTCGATGTGGGGCCCGGGGCCGGGACCGCCGCCGTCGCGTTGGCGACTGCCGTTGGTGAGCATGGTCGTGTCTATGCCGTCGATCTGGATCCGGTGCTGCTGGAGGCGACGATGGCGGCGGCTCGGCGGGCCGGCGTGGATGACCGGGTTCATCCGGTGTTGCACGATGTCGAGGACGGTGTGCCGCCGGTGCCCGAAGCCGCCGACGCCGTGTGGTCGTCGTGGTGTGTGCACCACACCCGCGATTGGGAGGCCGCGGTGCGTGCACTGGTCGGCATGTTGCGGCCGGGGGGCAGGCTGTGCCTGGCGGAGGGTGGGCTGCCCACCCGGTGTCTGCCCTGGGACGCCGGGATCGGTCGGCCGGGGTTGGAGATCCGGTTGGACGAGGCCCACGATCGACACTTCCGGCAATGGTTCTTCGGCAGGTCGGGTGCGCGACGACCGGGCCGGGGCTGGGACGAGATCCTGGTCCGCGCCGGGCTCACCGATGTCACCACGTTCAGCACGCTGGTCGATATTCCCGCGCCGCTGTCCGACGAGGTCCGTGGGGTGGTGCTGGCCGAGCTCGCGGCCCGGGTCGGGCGCGCGCAACGGTTCCTGTCCGAGGAGGATGCCGCGGCCTGGGCGCGCTTGCTCGATCCGGAGGACGACGCGTGGCTCGGCCACCGCGCCGACCTCGGCCTGCTCACCGCGCGGACCGGGTTTCGGGGTCGCAGGCCCGGGCCGTAGTCAGCTCATCGCCCCTTCGCACATCCGCACGACGTCGAGCACCCGGTCGATCTCCTCCGGGGTGTTGTAGACGTGCGCGCTCACCCGCACGGCGTGGTCGTCGGATTTCCGCCCGGCCTGGCAATGGCTGTCGGCGCGCACCATGATCCCCTGGTCGGCGAGGACGAATCCGAGATCGTCCGAGCGGACCCGGGTGTGCCGGAAGGTGACGATGCCCTGCCGGCGCTGCACCGGGGAATCGGCGGTGAGGCTGTTCTGGCAACCCAGCACCCGCACGCCCGCGAGCTGGGCGAGACCGTCGGTGAGGCGGACGCCGAGCGCGGTGGTCCAAGCGCCGATGTCGGCCAGGCCCGCCCCGTCGAGCCAGTCGAACGCCGCCGTCATACTCACGATGCCCACGACGTTCGGGGTGCCCGCCCAGCCGCGCAGCGCGAAACGCGGACCGCGCCGGTTGCGCGCCCACACCGCGCCCACCCCGGGCAGCGCCAGCATCTTGTGTCCGGAGAACACCACGAAGTCGACGTCGAGGTCGGTCACCGACACCGGCAGGTGCCCGACGCTCTGCGCGGCGTCCAGGCAGATCGGCACGTTCGGGCCGACCGCCTCGCGCACCCGATGCACGTTCAGGTCCGTGCCGAACACGTGGTGCACGTGGGTCACCGCGACGAACCGGGTCCGGGCGGTCACGATCGACGGCAGCGCCCGATGGTCGTAGTCCCCGGATGCGGCATCCACCGGCATGGGTAGCACCGTGATTCGGATGCCCTTGTGCGCCAGGTCCTGTCGCAGGTCCAGCCAGGGCCGCAGATTGGCCTCGTGATCGCCGAAGGGGACGATGATCTCGTCGCCGTCGGCCAGCAGATCTGCCAGCCAATCCCGGGCGACGGCGCGCAGCCCGTCGCTGGTACCGCCGACGAACTCGACCGACGACTCGGTTCCGGTGTCGTCCAGCGCTTTTCGTACGCGGTCCCGGGCGGCCTCGATGCGGGCGGTGGTGGCGGTGGCCCACGGGTAGGAGCCGCGCCCGGCATTGGCGTTGCCGGTGGTGAGGTAGTCGGTGACGGCGTCGAGCACCGCCGCGGGTTTCTGCGTGGTGGACGCGCTGTCCAGATACGCGAGCCGTGGGTTGTTCGCGATGATGGGAAATTGCTCCCGCAGCCCCCGCTGCCAGTGCGCGAGACGATCGAGAATCTTGTCCGGATCGGTCATCGTGGTCATGGCATCAGTCCCGGACCAGTGGTGCGCCCGCATCGCGCCAGGCCACGATGCCGCCGCGTAGGCTCCGCGCGTCCCGATGCCCCATCTTCGTCAGCAACGCCGCATAGCGGGCGGACTTCTCGCCGACCGGACAGACCAGCAGCACCGGCCGGCCCGCACCGAACGGCAGACCGCCGCGCACCAGTTCGTCGAAGAGCTCGTCGACGATATTGATCGAATTCTCGATATGCAGGGCGGTGTAGGCGAACCCGCCGCGCAGGTCCACCACCAGCGGGCGCTCGCGCGCGATCCACTCGCGTGCCTCGGTCACGTCCACCTGAGCCGCGGCGGCGACCTCGTCCTCGGTCAGGATGCCCGCCGAATTCGGCTGCGGCGGTTGCTTGAACAGGTCGGGTCGACGTTTGCGGAGGTAGCTCATATAGCTCTCCACCCGGTCACATACGATGAACACCGCGGTGCGGCGCTCGGTCAGCGTGGCGTCGAGGGCCGAAAGGTGCCGTAGCGCACCGAAATACGCCGCACCGGAGGTCGGGCCGCCGAGGATGCCGCACTTGCGGTTGAGCACGAGCATGCCCTCGATCGCCTCCCCGGAGCTCACCGCGTCGAGGGTGTCGTAGTTGGCCGGATCGAACAGTCCGACCTCGTTGACCTCGTCGATATTGCGAATGCCGGGGATGAAATCGCTCTTGGCGGCGACCAATCCGATCACCGAGACGGCCGGATTGTGTTCCCGCAGTACGCCCGCCACGCCCGCCGACGAGCCCGCGGTGCCGACGCAGGCGATGAAGATGTCCGGGCCCTGGCCGTCGAGATCCTTCACGATCTCGGCGGCGGTACCGGCCCGGTGCGCCTCCAGGTTGCGCGGATTGAAGTACTGATCGGTGTGCAGGTAGCCGCTGCCCTCCTCGGTGAGCATCCGATACATGCGGGTGAGCGGATCCTCGGTATCGGTCGGATCGAGGCATTCGGTCTGCCCCGGTAATTCCTCGATCTGCGCACCGAGCAACAGCAGCAGGTCCTTGATCTCGGGCACCCGCATACGGTTGGTCACGCTCTTGAACGGCAGCCCGTGCATGGCCGCGATCACCGCGAGCGCCTTGGCGGTGTTGCCGCTGGAGAGTTCGACGATCGCGTCGCCGCGCGCCACGGCGTCGGTCAGCTTCTCGCGCACCATGTTCCACGCGGGCCGATCCTTGACCGAGCCGAACGGGTTGAGCATCTCCAGCTTGGCGTAGAGGTCGATGTGGCGCAGTCGGTGAACCTCCGGCGCGATCCGGACCAGCGGGGTGTCCCCGACGACGTCGAGAATGCTCTCGTACTTCATGAGCGGCTACCTTTCCCGGGCCAGTACTGTTCATCCAGGCACCACGACCATCCGTCCGCGTCGCGGTAGGCCGCGACCGTGCGGGCGATGGGCTGCATCAGCGCGTTGTCCGCCGCGAAATCCATGAAATAGCCCGCCGTGTTGACGAAGGCCAGCACGTCCCCCGGCACCGGGGTGCGCGGCAGCGTGACCTTGCGGCGGGTGATCAGGTCGTCCTCGAGGCACAGGTTGCCCGCCAGATACACGCCGGTGGGCTCACCCGGCCGCTTCGGCAGCAGCACCGGATCCATCAGCACCGCATGGTCTTCGGCGCTGATATCGCGCGAATTGGCCGCCAGCCGGACGAGCACGTCACCGCCGTGGGTGGTGCGGACCTCGGCGACCCGGGCCAGGGTGAGACCGCACTGATCGACCAGTCCGCGTCCGGGTTCGATGTGCAGGTCGTAGAGGTTTTCGAGCAGCAACGTGGCCAACGGCCTACCCAGACGGGCGGATTCGCGATTGAGCAGCTCGTCCAGATACCGCGCGCCCGCGATCTCGCGGTATGCGGGATAGACGCCGAGCGTGCCGCGCAGGGTTCCGGCGTTCGCCTGGAGGCCGTACCCGTGGTTCTGCCAGGTGATCGGGGGACGTACGCCCAGCACCGCGGCGCCCAGTTCCGTGGTGTAGCGCTCCCATTCGCCGCGGTCGGCCAGGTAGTTCACGCCGAAGCCGCCCCCGATGTCGACCGCGGTCGGCGCGAAGCCGCGCTCCAGCGCCTGGTGCATGGCCAGCAGACAGCCCTCGAGCGCCAGCGCCTTCTCCTCGACGCCGGTGGTGTCCAGGTGATAGGCCACGCCCAGCAACCGCAGGGCCGCCCGGTGCTCCTCGAGAACGTCCAGCACCGTGGGGAATTCCCGCGCGTGCACCCCGAATCGGCTCGGCCTGCTCAGGATCGGCACCCCCGGCGAGTCGAACGCGGACAGCCGGATCATCACCCGCACCGGCGGTAGCCCGAACCGTGTCACGATCGCCGCCAATTCCGTCAGCTCCGCGCGGGAGTCGGCGTTCACGACGGCCCCGACCCGGGCCGCCAGCCACAGGAATTCGGCGTCCTTGGGGCCGGTCGCGATGATGCGTTCCCCGGTGAACCCGGCCGCCAGCGCATGCCGCAGCTCCCCCAGCGAGGACACATCGACGCCGCACTGGCCGGCCGCCAGCTCGCGAATCAGCGCGCCGGATCGGTTCGCCTTGTGCGCGAAGTAGATGCCACCGCTCAGCCGATGGCTGTCGTACACGGCGCGGTACTCGGCCGCGTTCTTCGCAATCTGCTCGGGCACAACGACATTCAGCGGAGAGCCCAGTGCCTCCACCATTGCCGACAGTCGCTCCGGTGTCGCGAGGACCTCACCCAGCAGCCCGCTCACCAGCGGGTTCAGCACCAGCTCCGGCTCCACCATCATCCCCGTCCGAGCCACGACACCGCACCGGCGTGTGCACGAATGTCGTTGAAACAACGATGCCCCGATTACTCCTCTCCCGCAAAATCGCAGGCCGCAGCGTCCGACGCGCGCACGAAGGGGCATTGTGGTGCCGCATCGGCTTTCCGCATCCAGGGTAGCGACCGGTCCGATCCCGGTCCGGCTTCCGCGCGGGCAGAGGCAGCGAATGGGCAGCGGGCCCGCCGTCGAGCAGGGTCAGGAATTCAACGTCCACACCGCGAAGGTGAGCGCCGTGGCGAGGGCCGACCAGGCCAGATAGGGAAGCAGCAGGGATACATAAACGATGCGACGCTCCGCGATCGGAATCACCGGCATCGAATGCGACTCGCCGAGAGCGATACGCCGTTGCGCCGCTTGGGTGTTTCGGGATCGGGTAACCGCCGGACGTATCTCACCGTAGGAGGTTTCCGCAATGACTTCTCGACGAATCATTCGCTACGCAGCGGCCGCGGCCATGGCCGGGGCGGCAGCGGTCGCGACGGCAGCACCGGCGAGCGCGGGTCCGGCCCGTGTGACGATCAATGGAAATATGCAGGTGCTGGGCATGAACATCCTGCATGTCGAGGCGCAGGGCCTGGGCGACGGTCCCGCGACCGGCACCTATCTGGCCGAGGGGCGGCTCGGAAACATGCCGTTGCCGGTCCGAGTCACCGGTCCCGTCACCTGCCTGCGCACCATGGGCAACACCGTATCGCTGGTCTATCCGATCACCACCGCCCAACCGATCATGGTGTTCGCGCCCGACGCCATGGCCATCCAGATCACCGTCACCAAGGGACAGCGCGGTGCGCCGAACATGATCGGCTACGGCATCCCCATGCCGACCAACATGTTCCGGGACTGCATGCCGGGCCCGACGCCCATGGTCTTCGACGGGACGATCGATATCAGCTAGCCGGACTACTCGGTGCGCAGGGCCTCGAGTCGGGTGGCCTCACGCAGCAGCGGGACGGTCAGTGCGGTGACGACGACGCAAGCCAGGATCGCCGCGGCGACCAGAACGCCGATCAGGCCGGGGTCCAGCGCAACCAAGGAATCGGCCAGGCGCATGGTCGGTATGGCCAGACCTATGGCGGTCGCGACCGCGAGCGCGATGCCGAGCAGCAGGGGGATCGCGTTCTGCCACAGGAATACCCGTGCCAGCACCGAGAGTGGAACGCCCGCGGCTGTCAGTGCGGCCAGCGCGCGGCGTTGCGCGCCGATCTGTTCGACGGCATGCAGCAGCAGGCTTCCCGCCGCGACGAGCAGCATCAGCAGTGACACCGCCAGTATCACGCCGTGGACTCGGTAGGTCGGGCTGTGGGGCCGAGAGTCGTACTCGCTCGGCAGGACGGCGGCGCGCCTGGTGAGCGGCGTCAGGGCGGTGGCGACCCGGTCGGCGAGTGCGTCCACCGCACCGGGGCCGTTCACATAAACCGATACCTGGCGCGCCCGTGGGTCGATGCCGTGCAGCGCCCCCGGCGTGATCAGCAGTGTGGAGTCCAGGTGGCGCGCGGCCTGTTTCGCCGGAATGTGCCGGACACCGGACGGCAGCGTCCAGATCGGCCCACCCTTCGAAGTCTCCTCCGTGGTACCGAATCTCAGGTCGCCGGAGACTCCCACCTCCGCGGCGGATCTGATCGACCAGGGTCGGCCGAAGCTGTCCTGCGGGGTCGGTGGATCGATCATGAATACGTCGCCGTCGGCGCAGTGCCCGATGGCCACCCGCACCGCCAACGCCGCGCAATCGCCGATCAGGGCGGACATCCCGCGTCCGATCGAATCCGTTGCGGGTCCGACGAAGGTCGAGCGCACCGCATGGACCGCGGTCACCTCGGGGATGGCGAGTCGGCGCACGACCTCGTCCGCCGACGTGCCGTCCGTGCGCACCACCACGGCCGCGGGCGCCGTTGTCACGGGCCGGGTATCGGGTTTTCCGGAACGGTCCACCGAGGCGACAACGTGCACCAGGATCGCACCGGCCAGCACGACGACCAATCCGGACACCACCCGACTGGGGGTGCCGCTGTCCAGTTGCAGCCGCCGAACCGCCAATTGCCAGGACGGTGCCCCGCCCCCGCCCCGGCGCACCAGCCGCTCGACCAGCCACGGCAGCAGAGCCGCCACACCTGCCAGCAGCAGCACACTGCCGCCGAACAGCGTCAGCAGGGCGAGAGCGGGGTTGGGCGTGGTCTCCTGGCGCAGGGTCGACAGCATCAACACGACGCCCGCACCGAGAATTGCGAAGCGCCACCAGGTCCGGCGTCGCATCGGCTCGGATTGGCGTACCACACCGAGCGGTTCGATCGCGGTGCGCCGCAGGCCGAAGATCGTCGCCGCGACGGCGAGCACCGGGATCAGCAGCGCGATCGGCCCGACCGCGGCCAAGGGCGGGATCAGGTCGACCTCGGACAGCCCGGTGCCGTGCACGCGAATGTCGGCGATCGCCGGGCGGTAGGCGAGGAACAGTCCCGCGCCGAGGATCAAACCCGCCACCGCCCCGATCAGCGCCTCCCCTGCGGCCACCCGCCGGACCCGGTGCGCCTCGAGGCCGAGCAGCCGCAGCGCCGCCAACCGGCGGTCACGCTGGACCGCACCCATGCGCGCGGCCGCGATCACGAAGATCAACAGCGATGCCAGCAGCGCGGCGGCAGCGACCGCGAGCACCGCGCGCACCTGAAAAGTCCACTGCGAGTCGTCGATCGGCAGGCCGAAGCCGTAGATCGGCATCACACCCGGCTCGGCGGCCAGCTCCGCCAGTGGGGCACCGGCATATACCTCGAACGAGTCCGTCTCCACCAGGCCCGCTCGGCCGATTTCGCCGATCACCGTGCCGGGGATGTGTGCCCGGAAGGCAGCCCCCCGCGACGAGGCGAAGGCCCGTGCCACCGCCGGGGACACCACCAGTTCCCCGGGTGCGGGCAACCGCGAAAGCCCCGGCGGCACAGGCGCGTTCGACCCGGCGGCGGCGATCCGGTACACCCGCACCTCGGTACCGTGGATCACCCGGATATCCTCGGGCATCTGGCTCTGGAACAGCGGTGCGACCCCGGCGCGTGGGTCCACATCCGGATACTTGGCCACCTCACGAGCCCGCTGAGCACTGTACGCGTGCGCGACCGATACCGCGCCCAGCAGCACGGCCGTGGCCAGACCGAGGCCGATCGTGGTGAGGCCCAACCGCGACCACACCGCACCGGATCCGCGCCCCGCGAACGCGAGCCGAAGACCCAAGAGCAGATCCTCGATCATGGGATCAACTCCCCCGCGACACTTCTGCCGTCCCTGATGATCACTTCACGATCGGAATACGCCGCCACCCTCGGCTCGTGGGTGACCAGCACGACCGCGGCGCCGCCGTCTCGCGCCGCGGTGGTGAGCAGCCCCATCACCTTCTCGCCGCTGAGCGAATCCAGCGCACCGGTCGGCTCGTCGGCGAACACCACCCGTGGATTGGTCACGAGAGCGCGAGCCAGCGCCGCCCGCTGCCCCTGCCCGCCGGAGATGTCACCGGGGCGGTGATCGGCGACGTCGTCGATCTCCAAGCGCCGCAGCCATTCCCGCGCCGTCCCCTCCGCGGCACGGCGCGGCCGGCGATCCAGACGCAGTGGCAGCGCGACATTCTCCAGGCAGGTCAGCTCCGGCAGCAGCTGTCCGAACTGGAAGACGAATCCGAACTCGCTGCGCCGCAAAGCACTCCGCTCCCGATCACGCATGGCGGTCACCTCGGCGCCGCGATAGGTCACCGACCCGGAGTCCGGCCGGATGATGCCCGCCAGACAGTGCAGCAGCGTCGACTTCCCCGCCCCCGACGGCCCCATCACGGCCACGATCTCACCGGCGCGGATCGCGAATCCGGCATCGACCAGTGCCGTCGTCCTGCCGAATGCCTTGCGCAGATTGCGGGCGGCCAGTAAGGGCCCGCTGGTGTCGCCGCTCATCCGGTCACCGCCGCGGCGAGTTCGTCCAGCCGGGCCGCGGTCAGCTCGAGCCAGCGCAGATCGGCCTCGAGGTGAAACAGCGCATGGTCGCAGATGAGCTGATCGGCCAAGTCCCCCTTCGTCTTTCGCCGGGTCAGCGTTCGCATCAGCTTCAGGTGCCGGGCACGCTGCGCGTCGAGGACGCCGGTGGCGTCGCGCCCGGAGAGCAGTGCCAGCACGATCTTGGTGTAGAGCGTGTTCTGCAGGTACGGCTGCGGGTCTTCCGCGGTCGCGAGCCACTGTTCCACATCGGTGACACCGGCGTCGGTGATGGTGTAGCGCTTACGATCCGGCCCCTCCCCCGCCTCCACTCCGGCGACATCGACCAGGCCGTTGCGCAGCAGCCGCGACAGCGTCGAGTAGACCTGTCCGTAGTGCAGCGGCCGATCGTGGCCGAATCGTTCGTCGTATGCCTTCTTCAGGTCGTAGCCATGCCGCGGGCCCGGTTCGAGCAGGCCGAGCAGGGTGTGTCCGATCGACATGGGAGGACTATACACTCTATGTATACACAGCGTCCATAGTGCGCGCCTGCCCATCGCGTGCACGCCGACTACTCCTGCGGTTGACTCCACATCCCTTCCTACAGAGACGGTTTCGTCAGATTGACAACTTTTGCCAGATGTGCCGGGACGGTGAAAACCCGTAGCTTGATATCTGCCACGCAGTGGGTGCGCCCCGGGACAACCAACGAGAACGAGGTCGGTTATGGAAGCTCTGCTGGAATTGAACCCCCGATACGCCGGTGCGGACACCGTCGAGGCCGATATCGAATTCGATGATCCGGATTCGCTGCACGATATCTCCGCCTGCCCGGTCAGCTGTGTGTGCAGTGGCAGTAGTGAGCACTGCCTCGTCACCGGCTGGTCGCGCTTCATGGAGTAGTTCGCACCGGATATCTGCACGATGAGCGATGATCTCGAGCGGAGTGTGACGGACGCGGCGGCCGAGTACGGTCGCCGCGTCCGGCTCTCGACGACCTGGCTGTATGTCGACAACACCGAACTGCCGCTGCCCGACCACGGCTGGAAGCTGCATATTTCCGCGCGCCCAGCGCAATTCGCGCGCATGGCGGAGCTCGTGGTGCCGGTGCTGCTGGCGGCGGGCTGCCATTTCAAAATGGCGCGGTCACCGGATGTCCTGCGCACGTTGAACACCGGCGACGGGCTCGGCGCGGCGGCGGTCGGCAAGGCATGGACGGTGTATCCGCCGCTGTCGGAGATTCGGCAGTTGGGAATGCGGCTGGCCGAATTGCTGCGCGGCGAATCCGCGCCCCGGGTGCTCTCCGATCGCCAGGTCGCGGCGGACGCGCCGGTCTACTACCGCTACGGGCCGTTTCGCCAGCAGCTGGTGGCGGAGGCGAACGGCAAGCTCGATATGCAGATGACCGGCCCCGACGGGGAAGTCTTCGACGGGCAGGCGCAGCTTCGCTACCGGCAACCGCCGTGGGCGGTGGACCCCTTCCGGGCCGACGACAACAGTGGCCTGGTCGACATTCTCGGGGGCCGCTATCGTCCGACCGACGGGCTGCAGGTGTCCGGGCGCGGCAATGTCTACCGCGCCGAGGACGTTCGCACCGGGCAGATCGTCATCGTCAAACAGGCGCGTGCCCATGTCTGCGAGACCGACGAGGGCCACGACGCGCGGATTCGGCTGCGCAACGAGCGCTATGTCCTCGAGGCCCTGACCGGAACGGCCGGGGTGCCCCGATATCTCGACCACTTCCGGCACGGCGCCGACGAATATCTGGTCACCAGTTTCGACGGCAAATTCAATCTGGCCCAGGATGTTCCGCGCAATGGACGGTATCGCCCCCTGCCGGAACTGGCGCGAACGTCCGACTCGACGGAACGCACCCTGGATCGCCTCGCCACCCGGCTGGCCCGGATTCTCCGCGACATTCACGCACGCGGATTCGTGGTGGCCGATCTGTCGCCGAAGAACATCGTCATCCGCCAATCCAATGGCAGACCGACGATCATCGATTTCGGCCTGTGCAATCACGATCAGGTCCGATTCCTCGGCGGCACACCGGCATACGCCCCGCACGCACAGCTCACCGGCGTGCCCCCGACACCCACCGACGATCTGTACGCGCTGGGAATGACCCTGCTGTACGCGGCGACCGGCGCCGATCCGGTGGTCTCGGCGGACGATCCCGAGGCGGGTCGCCGCAGCGCGCTGCAGACCCTGCGGCGCATCTACGGCGCGCAGCCGCCGCCCTCGATCCGGTGCGTGGCCGGATTGCTGGACGCCGATCGCGCCGAGACCGCCCTGGCCGCGCTGTGCGCAGGACACCCCGAGATGTTCCGCGCCCCCGCCCTCGCCCCGGCCGATATCGACTGCGAGCCAGTCGAACTCGTCGACCACCTGCGAGCCGACCTCATCGATCGCGTCGGACGGCTGCTGGACGAGCCGGGCGGCTGGCCCGACGCCAATCCCTATCAGGGCGCCGCCGGTGTCGGCCTCGAACTGCTGCACCACCTCGACCATGCCGACGCCGCCGAGACGGTGCGCCGATTGGCGGCGTCGGCGGCCGACTGGGCACAGCGGAGCCGAGTTCCGCTCGGTCTGTTCATCGGGGCGACCGGAGTCGAGGTCTTCCTGCGGCGCGTGCGCGAGGCGGGCCTGCGATCCACTGGCCTGCCCGACGATCTGATCCTGCCCTCGCCCAGCCGCCAGCCCGAGGGCGACGACATCGTCGCCGGTGCCGCGGGGGTGGGACTCGGCCACTGCCTGCTCGCCGAGCAGCCGTCCACACCCGCAGGTGAGCGCGAACGCCACCGCGCGGTGGCCGGTGACTGCGCGCACCGGCTGCTCGAACACACCCGCACCGAAACCCTCTATCCCCCCGACGATCTGCCACCCGCCGCCGGACTCGACGCCTCGGTCGGCCTCGCGCACGGGCAGGCGGGGATCGTCGCCTTCCTACTGCATGCGGCCCGGCTCGGGATCGTTCCCGGCGACCATCCCGCCCTGCGGGCCCGACTCACCCTGCTGTACGAGGCGACCCGATCGCTCGTCGACCGCTCCGGTCATGCCCGCGCGGTGCCGCTGTGCGTGTCGTGGTGTCGCGGTCTGGCCGGTATCGGGACGGTCCTGGTGCAGGCGGCGCACGCCCGCGGGGACGATGCGGCGCTGGATCTGGCCGTCGCCGCGGGCACCGTCTGCACCGAATGGATTCCCTACCTCGCGCATCCCGGGGCGTGCTGCGGCATCAGCGGTGTGGGAGATTTCCTGCTGCGCCTGGCCGAAGCGACCGGCGCGGACCGATTCACCGAGGCCGCGTTCTCGGCCGCGGAACAGCTCGTGATCCGCGGGATCACCGAGAAACCCAGGATCGACGCGGCGGGTTCGGTCAATCCGGCCACCCTCGCGTCCTGGGCCTCCGGTCGCGCCGGGACGCTGGGCTTCCTGCGCCGCCTGCACGGCGCCCCGCCGCCAGTGATCGGGCCGTTCTGATTCGAGCCGTCAGGAGGCGAGATGTTGCGACCGGGGCGGAAATTCGCCGATTTCACCATCGAACGGCATCTGGGGCGGGGCAGCACCGCCATGGTGTACCTGGCTCACCATCCGCAGCGCCGACACCCGGTCGCCTTGAAGATCCTCGACCCGAGGTTCTACTGCGGCAACGCGATTCGCGCCCGATTCGACCACGAGGCGGACCTGGCCACGCGGCTGGTTCATCCGGGCATCGCCGCGGTGTACGACCACGGCGACGAGGACGGATTGCTGTGGATCGCAGTGCAATTCGTCGCGGGCAGCACCGTGTCCAGCAGCGTTGGCCGGCTCTCCCCGGAGCGAGCGGTCGCGATCGTCGATGCCGCGGCCGACGCATTGGACTACGCCCACGCCCTGGGGGCACTGCACGGCGACGTGAAACCGGCGAATATCGTGCTCGCCCGGACCGCGACCGGTGCACGCGTCGTGGTGACCGATTTCGGCATCGCCGGATCGGGGCAGGATTGCGGGTACTCGACGCCCTCGATGGTTCCGGCCAGCCTGAATTGCGCCTCGCCGGAACGGCTTTCCGGCCTGCCCCGAGATCACCGCTGCGACCAGTACTCGCTGGCGTGCACGCTGTTCTGGCTGCTGACCGGGTCCGGACCGTTCGCGGCCAAGGACCGCCACACCGTCATCGACGGCCACCTCCGGCAGCCGCCCCCGCCGCCGAGCCAGCGCCGGGCCGACCTGCCGCGCACCCTCGATCCGGTGCTGACCAAGGCCTTGACCAAGCGACCCTATCCCCGATTCGGCTCCTGCCGCGAATTCGCCTGCGCGGCCGGGCAGGCACTGCGGACGGCTCCCGCGGTCCCGACGAACCCGCGGCCACAGCGCTCACGGGGCAAGAAGCCCACGACCCGTGTTTGACACTCGATCAACAAGCAGCAGAATCGGTTTGGTTCATGGTGTTGCGGGCCGCCACCGGCGGTGGTCGGCTCGGGTCGAGAGGACGCGGGAATGGGGCGTCGGGAGAATCCGCTGGACCCGGCCGCCGGGCCGGTGCAGCGATTCGCCGTCGAGTTACGCAAATTGCGGCAGGACGGTGGTGACCTGACGTATCGGGCAATGGCGCAGCGGGTGAACTTCTCGGCCACCGCGCTGTCGCAGGCGGCCGCCGGTGAGCGGTTGCCATCACTGGCGGTCACGCTGGCATATGTCAGCGCCTGCGGCGGGGATCCGGTGGAGTGGGAGCGACGGTGGCGCGAGGCGGCGGAGCAGGCGCGGGCCCGGCCGTCCGATGACGACGACAGCGTGCCGCCGTATCTGGGGCTGGCCCGGTTCGAGCCGCAGGACCGGGACCGATTCTTCGGCCGAGATCACTTGGCCGACAAGGTGACCGAGTTGGTGCGCGCACACCGGTTCGTCGCGCTCGTCGGCGCGTCCGGCGCGGGTAAGACCTCGCTGCTGCGGGCCGGTCTGATCCCGCGGTTGCGGGATACGGCGCCGGGGGTGCGACCCGCGGCCGCGATCCGGGTGCTGACTCCGGGCGATCGCCCGGCGAGTACGTATGCCGAGGCGCTGCGGTCGGAGGGTGAGCGCGACACCCTTGTCGTGGTCGACCAGTTCGAGGAGATCTTCACCCTCTGCACCGACGCGGAGGAACGTGCCGCCTTCGTCGATCAGCTCCTGGCGGCCCGCGATCCGGGCAGCGGGCTGCGCGTGGTGGTCGCGCTGCGGGCCGACTTCTACGGTCGCTGTGCCGAACACCGCGGCCTCGCCGAGGCGGTGTCGGCGAGCCAGCTGCTGGTCGGGCCGATGAGTGCCGAGGAGCTGCGCCAGGTCATCGTCAAACCGGCCGCGGCGGCGGGCCTGATCGTCGAACGCGCCCTGACCGAGCGGCTGATCGCCGAGGTCGCCGACCAACCCGGCGGTCTGCCGTTGCTCTCCCACGTCCTGCTCGAGACGTGGCGGCGGCGCACCGGCCGCGCCCTGACGGTCGCGGGCTACGAGGCCGCGGGCGGGGTGCACGGCGCGCTGGCCAAGACCGCGGAGGAGGCCTACTCCCGGCTCTCCGCCGAACAGGCCGTCGTCGCCCGCCGGATCCTGCTGCGCCTGATCGCCCCCGGTGAGCAGGCGCAGGACACCCGCCGCCCCGCCGATCACACCGAATTCGACAGTGCGACAGGGCAGGACACCGACCATGTGCTGGACACCCTCGCGCGGGCCCGGCTGATCACCGTCGACGGCAGCACGGTCGACCTCGGCCACGAGGCGCTGATCACGGCGTGGCCGCGGCTGAACGGATGGATCGAACAGGACCGCGAACGCCTGCGATTCCATCGGCGGCTCACCGAGACCACCCGGGCCTGGGAGGAGCTGGGCCGCGATCCCAGTGTGCTGTACCGCGGGACGCGACTGGCGCTGGCCCGGGAACAACCGCTGGCGGACCTCACCATTTCCGAACGCGAATTCGTCCAGGCCAGTGTCGATGCCGAGGACGCCGAGCGGCTCGCCACGGCGCGCAACCATCGGCGGCTGCGTCACCTCACGGTCGCCCTGGCGCTGCTGCTGGTGGGCACGCTCGTCGTCGGGCTGGTCGTCTTCCGGCAGCGCGAGCAGGCCCGGGCGGCCGGGCAGATCGCGGCCTCGCGGCAGCTGGCGGCGCAGTCGCTGAGCATGTTCGACGCCAAGCCGACCACCGGACTGCTGCTGAGCGTGGAGGCGTTCCGCACCGCGCCCACCCCGGAGGCCCGCGGCGCGGTACTCAGTTCGGCCGCGCATCGGGCCTATCAGGGCGAGCTCGTCGGGCACTCCGACGCGGTCTCGGAGGTGACCTTCAGTCCGGACGGAAACACCATCGCCAGCATCAGCCGCGATCAGACCGTGGTCCTGTGGGATGTGCAGCGGCGCGTGCGGCGCGCGACCCTGGGTCACCCCGCCTGGTTGCGAACGGTGAGCTTCAGCCCCGACGGTCACACGCTGGCCACCGGCGGCGACGACCAGCTGGTCGTGCTGTGGAATGTGGACACCGGCCTGCCGGTAGCCCACCTGCCCGGGCACACCGGGCGGGTCAAGACGCTCGCCTTCAGTGCGGACGGGCAGGTGCTCGCCTCGGCCGGCGCCGACCGCACCGTCATCGTCTGGGATCTGAAAAACAAAGTCCCCCTTGTCCGATTGGACGGACATGCCGGTGCGGTGCAGACGGTGGCGTTCAGCCCGGACGCCCGGATCGTGGCCACCGGCAGCGCCGACCAGACCATCGGGTTGTGGGATCGCGAGAGCGGCGCCCGCCTGGCCACCCTGGCCGGGCATACGCAGTCGGTCGACTCCGTCGCCTTCAGCCCCGACGGCGCCACGCTGGCCTCGGCCAGTCCCGACCAGACTGTCAGACTCTGGGACGTCGGCCGTCGCGCGGCGGTCACGACGCTGCGCGGACATACGGCCGAGGCCAGGACCGTGGCCTTCAGTCCGGACGGTCGCACGCTCGCCTCCGGCGGTCACGATCTGACAGTCATCCTGTGGGATGTCGAGCACCGGCGGCTGCGCGCCCGCCTCACCGGACATTCCAACTACATCTACTCCCTCGAGTTCCACCCGCGGTTGCCGCTGCTGGCCTCGGCGGAGGAGAACGGCAGAATCCTGCTGTGGGACCCCACCCGGGTGCCGCTGTCCGGTCACGACGAATCCGTCACCGCGCTCGCGTTCGGACCCGACGGCGCGCTGCTGGCCTCGACGAGCACCGATCGCCGGGTACTGCTGTGGGATTGGCGTCGGCAGCGGGCGCTCGCCGCGATCGAAGGGCAACGCGCGCCGGTCAATGCCGCCGCGTTCAGCCCGGACGGCCGCACCCTCGTCCTGGGCGGTGGGTCTCCCGCTCACGCCACCGGCGTGGACGACAATTTCCTCAGCATCTGGGATGTCGGTGATCCCGCCGCCCCGGTCAAGGTCGCCGATCTGATCGGTCACCGCGATCAGGTGCGGGGAGTCGCGTTCAGTCCCGACGGACAGACGCTGGCCAGCGTCGGCTCCGACGGCATGATGCTGTGGGATGTCCGCAGCGCGGCCCGGCTGGCCACGCTCTGCCACGGTGACTACCTCCGCGATGTCAGATTCAGTCCGGACGGGCGGACCTTGGCCGCGCTCACCGCGTACAACCACACCGCGCTGCTCTTCGACGTCGCGACCCGAACGCGCACAGCGACCTTGACCCACAGCGGATTACCCCGGGAACTCGCGTTCAGCCCCGACGGTCGCGTGCTGGCCACGGTCGGCACCGACCGCAGCATCATCCTGTGGGACCCGCGCAGCGCCGCCCAGCTGGCCACGCTGCCGCAGGCCCAGACTTTGCTCAGTGTGGCGTTCAGCCCCGACGGCAGCAGGCTGGCCGCGGGCGGGGTGGAGGGCACGATCCAGCTGTGGGAGGTGGCCTCCCGGACCCACCTGGCCACCCTCGCCGGGCACAGCGGCCCGATCACCTCGGTCCGATTCGGCCCGGACGGCAAGACCTTGGCGAGTGCGGGGACGGACAAGACGATCATCCGATGGGACACCGATCCCGGCGAGGCCATCACGAGCATCTGCCGCACCCTCGCCGCCGATCTCACCCCGGAGGAATGGGCTCGGTTCCTGCCCGCGTCGCCCTATCGGCGCACCTGCACCGACGGCGAACGGAATTGATCAGCACCATCGCGCGGGATTACTAATCAACTCGACGCCCCCTAGCCTCTGCGGCAGAGCCGGACGCACAGGAGGTTCGAGACTTGCCGACCTTGCGTGAGCAATGGACCGCAGCGACGATCGACGTATTGGTCGTGGGTGATCAACCGCTGGTCCGGAGTGGCCTGGCCGCGTTGATCGGAGCCTGCCCCGGGCTGGCCGTCGTCGGGGCCGTCGGCACCGGCGACGAGGCGATCGCGCTCGCCGCCACGCGCCACCCGCGGGTGGTCCTGATAGACCTCGCCACGCCCGCGACGGATGGAATCCTCACCGCCGAGCGAATTCTCGCCGCATCGGGGTCGCGCCCGCCGCGGGTGCTGATGCTGACCAACACCGGCCGCGCCGAGGACGTGTGGGCCGCCCTGCGGGTCGGCGCGTCCGGATTTCTGCTGAAGGACGCCTCGCCCGAGCAGGTGCTGGCCGCGATCCGCGCCGTCGCCACCGGCTGTGCGGTGTTCGCGCCGAGCGTGACCCGCCACCTGACCGCGCGGTTCGCCGAACGGATCGACGAGGACCGCAAACCCGATTCCACCCTGGACGATCTGACCCGGCGGGAGATCGAGGTGTTGCGACTGGTGGGCACCGGTCTACCCAATACCGCCATCGCCGAACGTCTCTCGCTGAGCGAGGGCACCGTCAAGACCCATCTGCACCGGGCCATGGTCAAACTGGGCGTGTGCAGCCGTCCCCAGGCCGTCGTCATCGCCTACGAGACCGGTCTGGTCACCCCCGACCGCGCCCGGCTCGACCGCTTCGGGCAGGACCGAACCGACGTCGACCCGGTGGCTCGCGCCGACTCGCCCCCGAGGCCGCCGGTCTGCGAAGGTCCCCACACGCCAACGGGTCTGGGCAGCGACGAGGCCGGCCCCCGTCGCGGTCGGGCCCTGGCCCGAGAACGCTACCGCGCCTGAACACATCGGCCGCCGCCCGCGTCAGTCCGAGGGGTGCTCGCGCGGTGCGGTGGTGGCGAGGCCGGTGAGCAGGGCGCGCAGCAGGCGTCCGGCGTCGCGGCGGGCGGCGGGGATGTCCTCGGACTCGGCGACCCGCAGGCACAGCTCGGTGATGCAGCCGTCCACGGCGGCGGCGAGGAGTTCGGCGGGATGGTTCTGGATGAGGCCCGACGCCAGCAGCGTCCGGATCCGGGCGGCGAGCAGCCCACCGAAGTACCGCTGATCGAGTTCGCGCCATCGGGACCAGCCGAGCGCGAGGGGGCCCTGCAGGAAGACGAGTTCGCGGTAGTCGCGTTCGGCGCAGATGTCCAGCGCGGCGTCCAGGGCGGCCAGGAACTGCTGCCAGGGATCGTCGTGGTCCGCGGTGGCGGCGGTGATGCGCCGGACGGCCCGCTGTTCCTGCTCCTCGAAGACCGCCTCGAACAGTCCCTGTTTGCCGCCGAAGTGGTGGTAGAGCGCGCCGCGGCTGAGGCCGGCGGCCCGCACCAGATCCTCGGCCGCCACCGCCGGATAGCCCCGCTCGAGGAACATCTCGCGTCCGGTCTGCAGCAGTGCCTCGCGGGTGGACTCGGCGTACATCTCCCGGCGGGGCTTGACAGCGTTCATACACTCATGAATATCACATACACTCTGTATGCAATATGCGTCATGAATGAGGCTCGTCCGGCGTCCCGAAAGGAACCTTCCTCCCTATGAAGCGTCGCAAGGCAGTTCTGACCACAGCGGCCACCGCGAGTCTCGTCATCGCGCTGGCCGGGGGGTGCAACACGTCCTCCTCCGATGTCGCGGTGCCGCCGCTCAACGCGACGGCCATCGCACCGGACGCCGCGGGCGCCACACCCGGCACGCTGATCGAGGCCGGGAAACTGACCCGCGCCAAGGCACCCGACGGGGCGGCCAGGGCCGAGCAACTCACCTACTGGTCCACCGGACCGCAGGACAAGCCGGTCAAGGTCACCGGCCGCTTCTTCCTGCCGAAGGGCCAGCCGCCCGCGGGCGGTTGGCCGGTGGTGTCCTGGCATCACCCCACCGTCGGCATCGCCGCCGCCTGCACCCCGTCGAACACCGGCTACGACGACGACAACAATCCCCTGCTGGCGCAATGGCTCTCGCACGGATACGCCGTGGTGGCCACCGACTACGTCACATTGGGTGACCCCGGTGTCGCGCCGTATCTGGACGGGCACACCGAGGCACACAACGCCATCGACATCGTCCGGGCCGCTCGCTCCGCCGAACCCGGCCTGGCCAACCGATGGGTCGCCGTCGGGCATTCCCAAGGCGCGCACGCCGCCCTGTTCACCGCCGCGGTGGCCGCCGACTACGCGCCCGAACTGGATCTGCGCGCAACCATTTCCATGGCACCGCCCACGCATGTCACCGAGCAGTTGACCACCTTCGGGCGGCCGGACGCCCCGGCCGACGCGGGCGGTCCCGGATTCACCCCGCTGGGGGCCTACATGATTCGCGGACTGGCGGTGGCCCAGCCGACGTTCGATCCGGGCGCCTACCTCAATGCCAAGGGTCGCGAGGTGATCGACCAGGCGGGCCGGTTGTGCCTGCCGGACATGTTCGAACGGGCCGGGGAGACCCCATTCGCCTCGCTGCTGACCAAGCCGCTGGGAGAGGGCGATTTCACCACCTTGGCCACTCCGGTGTTCGAGGTACCCACCACCGGCTACCGGGCCCCGGTCCTCATCGCCCAGGGCCTTGCCGACGACACCGTCGATCCCCCGGCCACCAAGCGCACCGCGACCGAACTCACCGACGCGGGCCAACCGATCACCTACCGCGAATACCCCGGGGCCGATCACGTCAAGATCGTCGAGGCCGCCGCGAGCGACGCCATCGCCTTCGCCGACAGCAATCTGCGGCGGTAATCCGCTGCGACGAAACGCGGAAGTCGTCCGGGCGGTTCGGCTGGCATGCATCCGGAAACGTCCTGGTCACGGTTTGGCGTCGCCTTCCGTGTCCGCCGAATCCCCGGGCGACGTGGTGGGACGCTTTCTGCACCATGAACAAATCGCGACTTCGGATACCGCTCTTGGTGATCATGGCGGTCGTGCTCCTGGCCGGTTCCAGTTTCGGGGAATCCGGCGGCGGTCTGAGTCGGGCCGCAAACGGCGCGGGCGACTGGACGATGTGGCAATACGACCTCCAGGGCACCCGCCACAATCCCAACGAGACCGCCCTCACCCCGGCCACGGTCGGCAATCTGAAACTGAAGTGGGCGTTCGGTTTTCCCGATACCATCGCCGCGTCCAGCCAGCCCGCGGTCGTCGACGGGACCGTCTACGTCGGCGGGCGCAACGGCACGTTCTACGCCCTCGACGTCCAGACCGGTGCGACCCGATGGTCGTTCCAGGCCGAAACCCCGCTCGGCGGAAACCTTCCGACGTTCGGTCTGCGCAATGGGCCCGCGGTCGCCGACGGCCTGGTCTACTTCGGGGACAACTCGGCCCGGATGTGGGCCCTCGACGCCCAGACCGGTCAACTGCGCTGGGTGCGCCAGCTCGACGAGCATCGGTACGCGATCATCACCGGGTCGCCGCTGGTGTTCGACGGGCACATCTATGTCGGGGTGTCCAGTCAGGAATTGGGGCAGGCCACCAGCGATCTGTACCACTGCTGCACGTTCCGGGGCAGTGTCGTCGCACTCGACGCCGCGACCGGCGACGTGCGGTGGAAGTACTACACGATCCCGCAGCCGCAGCCCACCGGGAGCAAGCCGGAGTTCGAACCCAGCGGCGCGCCGGTCTGGTCGTCGCAGACCGTCGACGCCGCCTCGCGCACGCTGTACTACACCTCGGGCAATCCCTATTCCGGATATCCCGAAGGGGCCGAGGCGATCGGCGCACTGGACATCGATACGGGGGCCCCGAAGTGGGTGCGGCGGATGACGCCCGGCGACCCGCCCTGGAACGGTCGCTGCGCGATCCCCGTTCCCGGCGGCAACTGCCCCGATCCCGGGCACGACTTCGACTTCGGCTCGCATCCCAACCTCTTCAAGATCGGTGACCGCCTGGTCGTCGGCGCCGGGCAGAAGAGCGGCGTCTACCACCTGCTCGACGCCACCACCGGCGACATCATCTGGCAGACAAGGCTGTCCACGCCCGAACCGCGGCTGCCCGCCCCGGGTTCGGAGTCGCTGCAGGGCATCCAGTGGGGGTCGAGCTACGACGGCAACCGGCTGTACGTGGCGACCTATCAGGCCGAGCCCGGCACGCTCTACGCGCTGAATCCCGCCACGGGCGAGGTCATCTGGAGCACCCCCAATCCGCGCAACGGCTGCCTGGTCAATGTCCCGGCGGTGCCGATGTCACCGCTGTGCCAGCTCGCCATGCCGAATGCGGTTTCGACCACGCCCGGCCTGGTCTACGAGGGCAGCATGGACGGCAAGATGCGCGCCTTCTCCGCCGATACCGGGGCCATCCTGTGGGAGTACAACACCGCGCGGCACTTCAAGACGGTCAACGGCGTGCCCGGTGTCGGCGGCGGCATCAACGGCCACGGCGCGGTCATCGCCAACGGCATGCTGTTCACCAACTCCGGTTACGGCCGCCAGATCACCACCGGGATGCCCGGCAACGTCCTGCTGGCCTTCGGCCTGCCCTGAGCCGGGCTATCCGGTCTGCTCCTGGTCGGCTCGCCGCCGCACGATCACGAGCGGGGTCTCGACCGAGTGCAGGACCGCGTTGCTGGTGGATCCGAGCAGCATTCCGGTGAAGCCGCCGCGGCCGTGGCTGCCCACGACGACGAGTTGGGCATTGTCCGACTCGTCGACCAGGGCGCGAACGGGGCGGTCCTGCACCAGGATTCGCCGCACCGGCACCTCCGGGTAACGCTCCGCGTAGCCGGCCAGGCTTTCGGCCAGCGCCGTCTGCTCCTGTTCCCGGATGGTGTCGTCCCAGCCCATCATCGGCACCTCCATGCCGATGCCGACGTCGCTCCAGGCATGCAGGGCGGTCACGCCGACGCCGCGCCGGGCGGCCTCCTCGAAGGCCAGCTCCAGGGCGGGCACGCTGTTCTCGCTGCCATCGACACCGACCAGCACCGGCTTCTCCGCCGACACCGGGTCGACGGCCGACCACGAATGAATCACGGCCACCGGGCAATACGCGTGCCGGGTGACCGCGGTGCTCACCGACCCGAGCAGCCCGCGCCGCAGCGCGCCCTGACCGCGACTGCCCACGACCACCATGTGCGCCCGCTTCGACCGGGCGATGAGATCGGAAATGATCGGCTCGAAGGTTACCGTCGTGGTGATCTCGGGCACTTCGGGCACGGCCAGGCGGACGATCCGGACGGCCTCGGCGAGGATCCGCTCGCCGTCCTGGCGCAGCCAGTCCATTTCACCGTCGACGAGCACCGCGCCCGGACCCCACCCGGTCGGAACGTATACCGAGGTCACCAACTCCAGCCGCCAGCCGCGTAGCACGGCCTCGGCCGCCGCCCACCCGGCCGCGTGACAGGACACGGCCGAGCCGTCGACCGCGGCCACGATTGCCTGCTCGTTCATACGGTTCTCCTTGCTTTCCGATTCGCATTACCGCTCGGGTTGCCTTTCAGCATCGATGGTCCGGGAAGTCGGTGGGATGGTCGAAGGTCACTGCGGGTGGGGCCGACCGGAGACTGCTGAACATTGTGTGACGGCCGGGCCGGGGGCGGCGGTTTCGCGGGATCCGACGCGGTGGTTCTGGCAGCGTTGGCTGCCGAAGGGGTTGACACGAGTTCGTGAGGAGAACCAAATGGGGTCGACCGAGATGCCGAGGAGCGGCCGTCCATCGTTCGCCCGCAGGGTGGTGCGCTCGCCGATCAGCTGGGTGCTCGCCGTCGTCCTGGTGGTCGGGCTCGGCGTCGGGTTGGCGCTGTTTCAGCCGTGGCGGCTGTTCACGAACACGACCGTCGACGAAGCGGTGCCGGCGGTCGTCGCGCCGACCGGCGCGCCCGAGCCGCGCGTGCTGGCCCGGGGCGAATTCGTCTCCCACGAACATGGGACCTCGGGCACGGCGTCGATCCTGCGCCTGCCCGACGGCGGACGGGTGCTGCGGCTGACGGACCTCGATACCTCCGACGGGCCCGCGCTGCGCGTCTGGCTCACCGATGCCCCGGTACGCACGGGCAAAGCCGGCTGGTTCGTCTTCGACGACGGCAAGCACACCGATCTGGGCAGCCTGAAAGGCAACAGGGGTAATCAGAACTACGCCATCCCCGCCGAGGTCGAGCTGAGCGAATACACCAGCGTCAGCATCTGGTGTGAACGGTTCCGCGTCTCCTTCGGCGCGGCGGAGCTGCGACCCGAAAGCTAGCCAACGGTTAGCTTAATCGACTGCGCACAACCCCGCCCTGACCACATATCGCAGCGGAGCGCAAGAGGCGCAGCCGTAAGGATCGCGCAGGAAAAATCCGCAGCGGATACTCCGCGGCAGCATTTCTAGCTGCGGTGATACGAAATGTCCCACAACTTCTCATTGACCGGCCAATCGGGGCACCAGAACATCTCCGCATGCACTTCAAAATCCGCTTCGCTGTGTTAGCCGCGTATGTGCTGGCGCTCGTTTCCTCGGTGGTCGTCGCCGGTTCGGCGACGGCGAACCCGATTTCCGACGGGTGCAGCTACGACAGTTCGGTGGCCGATCAGGCCACTCTCACCTGCTCGCCCGGCGCCGGTGCCGGTGCCCACGCCTTCATTCGCTGCCGTGATATCGGCGGCCTGCTGCACACCCGCGTCGGCACCACCCTCGGGACCGAGGGCGGGGTGTCCCGGGCGGTCTGCGCCGACGGCGAGACCGGCCCCGCCTAGTCGCTCTCGCTGACCTCCGGCGGGCTCGTGGCCGGAACCGACCGATACCGGTTGGGCACTCGCTGTTCCCATTCGATCGAAAGGTTCACCCATGTCTGCACCCAGCAACCCCTCGTACGCCGCCCGGCGCGGGGGCAAGCATCGTAAGGAAGTCCAGCGCAACCGCCGCGGTCTCTACGCCGCCGCCGCCTTCGCGTCGATGGCCGGGGCCCTGGCGACCGGCGCCAAGGCGCAGGCCGATGTGCCGCCGCCGACGCCGCTGGTGAAGACCACCGGCGATCTCGACCTGCATCCCGCCGTCGGGACCCCCGGCGCCCTGCGCGCCCTGCCCGATCTCGGGGTGCGGCCCGCCGTCGGCGCTCCCGGTGCCGTCCCGGGCCTGCCCGACCTGGGGGCCGTCGTCTCCGGTCTGGGCAACGCCATTCCCGACCTCGCCCAGGCCGTGCCGAACCTCGAGACCGTCGCGCCGCAGGCCGGACCGGATCTGGGAGCCATGGCGGGCAATGCGATCGGCCAGGCGCTCGACGCCTTCGGTGTTCCGGTCCCGCCCGCCGATCCGGCTCAGGCCAGCGGGCCCGCAACGATCCGCCCGGACGCCCCGGCGCCGATCTCGGTTCCCGGCATCGCGGATCAGCTCCGCAACAACGCGGTGGGCACCACCGACACCGTGAACCCGGTGGGCCCGGTCGCGGCTCCGGTGAACGAGCTGGCCCAGATCGCCGCCCAGGTGCTGGGCTCCGGACTGGACCTGAAGCAACTCGCGGAATGGTCCGATCGAGCATTCCCCTCCGGCCCGCTGCGTCAGCCCGTCAACGACCTGCTGGGCTTCGTCGACCAGGCGATCGAGCAGGCCGGGTACCGCCGCGACACCGACGCCAACCCCATCACCGATCTACTCAACCAGGCGCGCACGATCTTCGGCCTCCCGCACGAGGACGACCCGCGGCAGGGCCTGCGCGAGCTGCTCCAGCCGATCCTCGGCGACACCCTCGGCGCCGGAGATCCCTTGCAGCACTTGGCCGAGGCCCTGCGGCAGATCGGCGGCCAGCAGGGCGGCGGCTTCGAGGCCCTGGCCGCGACCGTGCTCGGCTACGTATCGCCCGTGCTGGGTGGGCTGGCCCCGCTGCTCAGCTATGTGAGCCCGGTGCTGAGCCTGATCTCCGATCCGGGTACCGCGTTGAAGCCGCTGCTCAACGACATTCGCGCGATGTTGACCAACACCGGTCTGGTGGGCACGCACCATGCCGCGCTGCAATTGCTGGGTGTGCCCGCGCTCGGGCTGCTGGTGATCGTACCGCTGCTGTTCGCCGGTGCCCTGGCGATCGGCGCCATCGGCATAGTCGCGCTGCTGGCCGCGCCCATCGTGATCGGTGCGCTGGTGATCGGGGCCGTCGTGCTCGGCGGGCTCGCGATCGTCGCGCTGCCCGTGCTGGCCGTGGCTGCGATCCTCGCCATCCCGGTGCTGGTCGTGCTGGCCATCGTCGCGATTCCGGTGTTGATCGTGGGAATCCCGTTGGCGTTCATCGCCTTCCAGATCCTCGCGCCGATCATTCTGGCGTTCGGGCTCGCCGCCTTCGCCGTGACCGTGGTCGGCGGTATCGCGGTGTCGCTGGTCGTGACGGCGCTGGGGCTGGTCACGACGGCGGCCCTGTTCATCGTCACCATGGCCATCGGCCTGCTGGCCGCCGCCCTCGCGCCGTTCTTCGGCCTGATCACCGTGCCGCTCATCTTCACCCTCGCCTTCGGCATCCTGGTGGTTGGCATGATCGCCACGGCCATCGCCGGATTCGGCACGCTCGCGGCGACTTTCGTGATCTCCGCACTGCTGGCGGGTGCGCTCGCCCTGGCCTCGCTGCTCACCCCGTGGGGTCTGATCGCGCTGCCGATCCTGGCCGTGCTGGGCCTGGCAGCACTGATCCTGTTCGGCGCGGCCGCGCTCGTCATCGGCGTCGCGGTCGGCGCGGTGTCGCTGGCGGGTCTGCTCAGCATCTCGGTGGTCGGCACCGCGGCCATCACCATTCTGATGGCCTGGGCGCTGGTCGCGACCGCCCTGCATCTGGCCGCGGCGTTCGTGTTCTGGTGGTTCGGGGCCGCGGCCGTGCTGCTGACCGCCGCCGCGGGCATCATCGCCACCGCGGTGGCCGTGGTGGCCGGACTTGCCGCCACCATCTTCCTGACCTTCGCCATTCCGGTCCTCGGGCCGCTGCTGTCGCCGCTGTTCTTCCTGGCGCTGGTCGTCGCACCGGCCGCGCTGGGGCTGCTGTTCCTGTTCACCGGCGTCGGCATTTCCGGTCTGGTCCTTGCCTTCTGCACCAGCTTCCTGCTGACCGCGGCCGCGGGCTGGGCGTTCGGCGTGCTCGCGCTCGGCGCGCTGCTGGCGCTGGCCATGCCCTATACGCTGCCGTTCGCGTGGATCCCGCTGGTCGCGTTCGCCGCCGCCAGCGCGGCCGGGATCATGGCACTCGCCGCGGCGAACTACGTGTTCACCGGCGGCGGCCTGATCGCGGTCACCGCCGCCGCGATCGTGACCGCCGTCGCGGCCGTCGCCGCCGTCTTCGTGGGCGGTCTGGTCGTCAACATCTTCAGCTGGGTGATGATGACGCTCACCGCGTTCGCGCTCATCGCGATCAATCCGCCGCTGGCGCTGCTGGCCATCCCGCTGCTGGTCTTCGGTCAGCTGGTGGCGACCCTCGGCGGTGTCGGCGTCACGGTGCTGGCGGGCACCCTGCTGGCCGGGTTGGCCGCGGTGTTGACCGTGGGCAGCAGCATTCCGCTGGCGCTGAGCATTCTGATGATCGTCGGCACCTGGGTGCTCGGTTCGCTGCTGTTCCCGCCGCTCGCGCTCGTGGCGATCCCGGTCGGTATCGTCGCGCTCGCCGTGGCGGCCATTCTCATCGCCGCGGAGGACTTCGTCGGATTGGCCGCGCTGGCCGTGGTGGTCCTGGCCGGGGGCGTCCTGTCCGCCGCCGTGGGTCTGGTGCTGTCGATCGCGACGGTCGTCATGGGGATTCCGTATGCCGTGTGGGCCGGGGTGCTGAGCATCCCGTTCCTCATCTTCGGGCCGTTCGCGCCGGTCGTGTCCACGGCGATCTCCCCGATCATCGCGCTGGCGCTGCTGGCGATCTGGTCGCCGTTCATGGCCGCCGGATTGACCGCTGCCGCAATCTCTTTGGCGGTCGAGGCGTTCGGCTTCTTCGGCATCCCGGCGATCCTGGTGACCTTGGCCATCGGACTGGTCGTCGTCGGCAAGGGTCTGGCGGCGTTCCTGTGGCTGCTCAGCCTGGCGATGGACTTCACCGCACTGCCCGCGCTGGCCGCGGTGGTGCTGGCCGGAATCCTGGCCGTCGCCATTCCGACTCTCGCCATCGGTATCGGGATCGGCCTGGCCATCGCGGCGACCGTCGCACTGCCACTACTGGCACTGGCCACGGCCATCGGTATCGGGATCGGCCTGGCCATCGCGGCGGCCGTCGCACTGCCGCTGCTGGCACTGGCCACCGTGATCGGTATCGGGATCGGCCTCGCGGTCGCGGCGGCCATCGCGCTGCCGCTACTGGCACTGGCCGCCATCGCCGCGATCGTCGCGGGTGCGGTGGGCATCGGCATCGGAGTCGCTGTGACGGTGGCGCTTTCGGTTCCGCTGCTCGGCCTGCTCGTGCCGCTGGCGTTGCTCGGCCTGCTGGCGCTGGCCCTGCTGCCGCTGCTGCTGGCGCTGGCCGTCCCGGTCCTGGCACTGGCCGGAATCGGCGCGCTGGCCTTGGCCGCGGCGCCCTTCGTCGCGATCGGCCTGGCCGTGATCGCGGCCGTGGCCCTGCCGGTGCTGGCCGCCGCCGCCTTCGGTGTGCTGGCCGCACTGGTCGCACCGATCGTGCTGCCGCTGGCCCTGGTGGGCCTGGTGACCCTGGCGGTGCTGCCGCTCATCGTGCTCGCGGGTATCCCGGCGGCGGCCCTGGCCGCGGTCGGCGCCCTCGCGCTGCTGAGCGCTCCGGTAGTGCTGCCACTGGCTCTCCTGGGCCTGCTGAGCCTGGGCGTGGTCCTGCTCGGGTTGCCGCTACTGCTGCTCGCGCTCCCGGTGCTCGCGATCGTGGCGCTCGCCGCAATCGGAATCCCCGCGCTGGCAATCGGTGTCGGTATCGGCCTCGCGGTCGCCGCCGCCCTCGCCCTCCCGGCGCTGGCCATCGGCGTCCCGCTGGCACTGCTCGGACTGGCCGCCCTCGCCGCCATCCCGCTCATCCTGCTGGGCCTACCGATCCTGGCCCTGACCGGACTCGCGGCCCTGGCCACGATCGGAATCCCCGCCCTGGCAATCGCATTCGCCATCGGCGCCGGGATCACCGCCGCCATCGGCCTCGCGATCGCGGTCCCCGCGCTTGCCGTCGGTGTGCCGCTGGCACTGCTCGGACTGGCCACGCTCGCCGCCATCCCGCTCATCCTGCTGGGCCTGCCGATTCTGGCCCTGGCCGGATTGGCCGCTGTGGCAATCGCATTCGCCATCGGCGCCGGGATCACCGCCGCCATCGGCCTCGCGATCGCGGTTCCGCTGGCCCTGGCCGTACTCGCCGCGTTCGAGGTGGCCAAGCTCGCCGCGCTGGTGCTGGGCGTGCTCATCGGCCTGGCCGTCGCGGCGGCGATCGTGCTGCCGCTGCTGGCCATCGGGGTGCCGCTGGCGCTGCTGGGCGGCCTCGCCGCCCTGGCCGCGACGGTGGTGCTGGCGCTGACCGTGGGGCTGGGCGTCGGTGCGGCGGTCACCGGTGCCGTGGCGTTGACGGTCGGAATTCCCTGGGTGCTGGCCGATCTCGGCATCGCCGCGGCGGTGCTGACCCTGGCGGCTCTGGCATTGCTGGCCCTGTTGAGCCCGCCGTTCCGCTCGTATGTCATCTCCGCGATTCGGGCGGCGCTGGACAACGACACCCCGCGGGCCGGAGTCACCGGCGGATCGACCCCGACGGGAACGCAGTTCCTCGACGATCTGCCCGGTGACGACGCCCCGCTCGATCAGGTCGTCGCCTCGCTGCAGAAGCGGATGGCCTCGCCGCAGCGGGCCGCCGCACCGGTGCAACCGCACGCCGATATTCCGCTGGTCGGCACGAGAGTGACCGACGGACCGGTCCGAGGCGGCCAGCCGCGGCTCGTCCCGGTCACCTTCTGAAAATCCCACCCATCGAACGAAGGAGCAGTCATAAACCCCGAATCGCACTACGCCAACGGCGGTCTCGGCCAGCCCAATGCCGAACTCCACCTCGAGTACCTCTACGGCCCGCAGTGGCAGCACGTCATGTACATCGTCGAACGCGCCGGACAGCTCACCGCCGAGGAGCGGGAACGGCTCAATGCCGAAGCGGGCCGGATGATGCAGTCGCGGATGAACGCGGCCTCGGGCAGCGGTGGCCCCGGCGGCGGCCTGGCCGGGCTGCTGGGCGGGCTGGGCATGCAATCCGGCGAGCCGCAGCCGGAACAGATCGCCGCCGAAACCGCCAAGGAATTCGGCCGCACCCGCAATATCCAGATCGCCGGAATGGTTGCCGGACAGGCGGTCTCGACGATCGGGGCGGCGGGCGGCGGCGATCTCGCCGGGCTGCTGTCCTCGCTCGGCTCCATCGGCACCATGACCGTGGTCAACGGCGCGGCCACCGCCGCCGTACTCGGCGATCTGGTGGGCCGCGGCCGCTTCACCCAGGACGTCTTCGACGCCCTGATGCGGCCCTGGAGCACCGCCCTGTCCTGATCCCCGAACGCGACGACAGCGAGGAGTTCGCCATGCTGGATACGAGATTCACCGGAAACAGCGCCAGTTCGGTCGACCCGCTCGGCGGCCTGCTCGACACCTCCTCCGCGCCGGTCAGCTTCGGCTACTACGAGGAGAACGCCGCCGACGCCGACACCATCGCCCGTTGCCATCGGCCGCGCACGGGCCCGGTCGGGTGGTGGAACCGGCATCGTCGGATCCGGCTCGCGGTCGGCATGGCACTGGTGCTGAACCTCGGTTTCCTGCCCGCGGTACAGGACGGGATTCTCACCGCGCTGTCCCATGTCGCGTAGCCTGCGGCGCCGGGCGGCGGCGCTCATCGTGTCCTGCACGGTGAGCGCCGCCGCGGCGCAACGCCGCATCGCCGCGGCCGCCGCGGCGGCCCGGCGGATCGAGGCCGACCTCGACACGATCGCTGATACGATCGGCTCGGCCGCGGTGCACGACGCATTGGCCGAGGTCAGCGACGCCACGGACCGGCTGCACGACGCCTTGCGCAGGCTCGACCGGGCGATCGCCCCCGCATTACCCGCACTGTGCCTCACCCCCTCGGTACGACATTCGCTCGACGCGCTCCACAGTTCGACGGAAGGCATGCGGTCCTCGTGTGCCGCCGATGCGATAGGACGAGCTCGGTGAACACTCGCACCACACGACCTCCGCGCGGCGACGCGGACGACGGCCGGGGCGCGGCCGAGCATCGCGGCGTCCGCGGCCGCGAGGGCTTCGCCGCCCGCTTCGACGAACTGTTCACCGTGGCCGGTTCACCCCCGGTGAAGTCGGTCATCCGAGCCGCCAACCTGCGCATCGGCGCCGGAGCCGGGCGCATCACCGCCCAGCGGATCAGCGACTGGCGACGCGGCAACCGCACCCCGGCCACCTTCGAATCGATCCGCCCGGTGCTCGAGGTCCTCATCGAGGAGGCCCGGGCCCGGGGCGATCGCCGCATCGACCCGGCCCTGCTGGACCTGCGGCGCTGGCACGCGGAATGGAAGGCGGCCAAGACCGAGCCCGCCCCGGTCGACCTCAACCGCCCGCCGTACCGCGGCCTGTCGGCCTACCGGGCGGTGGACCGGGACCTGTTCTTCGGTCGCGAACAGGCCAGACAACAGCTGTTCGAACTGATTTCGGAGGTGGAGGCGGGTGGCTCCACGCGCCTGGCGCTGCTGCTGGGCGACGCCGGGGTCGGCAAGTCGTCCCTGCTCGCCGCGGGGCTGCGGGCGACACCGGGACCGCGGGTGCCGATCACCATGACACCCGGCGACGATCCGGTGACCGCCCTGCGCTCGGCCCTCACCGCCGCACCGGTCCGCCGCGGCCTGCTGCTGATCGACCACGGCGAGCAGCTGTTCACCCAGTGCACGAACGAGTCCGCGCGCAGGCGATTCCTGACCGAACTGGCCGCCGTCGCGGCTCCCGACGCGGACCCGCCCACGACCGTCGTCATGGCCGTCGACGCCGCCCACCTCACCGAACTCGGCCACTACCCGCTGCTGCTCGACGCACTGCGCGACCGATCGATGGTGCTGGAACCGATGACCGAACAGCAGATGCGCGAGGCCATCGTCGGCCCCGCCGCCACCGTCGGGCTGCGCGTCGAGGACAGCCTCGTCGAGCTGCTGCTGCGCGATATGGCCGCGCTGGAGGCGAGCAATACCGTCCGGCTGGGAACGCTGTCCTACACCCTGGCCAAGATCTGGCAGCATCGCAGCGGCCGCACCCTCACCGTCGAGGCCTACCGCGAGACCGGTGGTGTGGCAGGCGCTTTCGCCAAGGGCTGCGAGCGTATCTGGGCGCTGCTCGATCCGCGCGAACAGGAGTTGACCCGGCACCTGCTGGTGGCGTTGACGATCTCCGGACCCACGGCCGTGGTCCGCAATCGGGTGCCCACCGCGGTACTGCTCGAGGAGGCCGAGGATCCCGAGGCCCTGCGCGCCGTCATCGCCCGGCTGCTCACCGAACGGGCGATCCGCCAGCACCACGGGGAACTCGAACTGGTCCACGACATGGTGCTCACCGCCTGGCCCCGGATGGCCGAATGGCTCTCCGAGGAGAAGGAATGCGCCCTCGCCCGCCAGCGCATCGAGGCCGACGCCCGCGAATGGGCCGGTCAGAACAAGCCGACCGCCTTGCTGTACAGCAGGACTCGCCTCGAGGACGCCGCGGAGGTGCTGCGGCGCACCGAATCATCGAACCGGCTCGCCCGCCAATTCGTCGCCGCCGCCCTGGCGCATCAGCGCAAACATCTGCGCGTGCGCCGGGCGGTCCTGTCGGTGGGCGCCGCGATCACCGCCCTGGTCGTCCTCCTGTCGATCGTCATCATCGCCCAGCGCATCACCGCCGCACACGTGCGCGAGGACGCCTGGGTCGACGCCACCATCGCCGAATCCCAACGGCTGGAACAGGACAACCCCGCCCTGTCCACGCAGCTGGCCCTGGCCGCCTACCGGCTCGCGCCGCACGATCCCAATGCCCAGGCCCGCCTGCTGGCGACCCAGCTGCTGCCGCGCGAACTCGTCTCGCCCGCACTGCATTCCGGCCCCGTCCTCGCGGTGACGGCCAGCACCGGCGGCAGTCGACTGGCCTCCGCGGGCGCCGACGGTGTGGTGCGGTTGTGGAATCTGTCCGGGCGCAACCCGCTCACGCCCCTCGGATCGGGTCTCGAATGCCGCTGCGGCAGTGTCGAAGCGGTCACCTTCCGGCCCGACGGCAGCGTGCTGGCGAGTGCGGGCGGCGACGGCGTGGTGCGGCTGTGGGATGTCAGCGACGGTGAAAACTCCCGCCCGCTCGGCTCGTTCGACATCGGCACGCCCGTCACCGGCATGCTGTATCTCCCCGACGGCCGCACGGTGGTCGCGGCCGGGGCCGACGGCACGCTGTCGTTTCTCGATACCGCCGCGCCGCAGGCGATCCGCCCGCTCGGCACGCCCGTGGCGACCGGTTCCGGCGCGGTGCGGGCGCTGGCGCTCGCTCCGGATGCACCGGTGCTGGCCAGCGGCAGCGACGACGGCAGCGTGCGCCTGTGGGCGGTGGGCGATCCCGGCCATCCGAACCGGCTCGCGTCGCTGCGGATTCCCGGCGCCCTGCAGGCGCTGGCCTACGGCCCCGGCGGCAGGCTCGCGGCCGGGACGGCCGACGGTCTGGTGCAGTTCTGGGACGTGCACGACACGGCCGATCCGCGACCGGTCGACCGCGTGGACGTGCGCCGAGTACCGGTCGCGGCCCTGGCCTTCGGCCTCGACGGCCAGCTGCTGTTCGTCGCCGACGCCGACGGCACCATCCGGGTCCGGGACACCCGCCGCACCGATCTGGTCGGACCGACCGGCTGGGAGGTCCACGACAGCAGCGATTCGATCCGATCGCTGGTCGTCGTCTCCGAGCGGGAAATGGTCACCGCGGGCTCGGACGGCAGACTGCGGGTCTGGCAACCACCGCTGGCCCAGTTCCCCGTCCTGTTCGGCGGCGCGCTCAGCTCCGCCGCCTTCGACCGATCCGGTTCCCTGCTCGTCGACGGTGTGCACGACGGACGGGTTCGGTTGTGGGACATCGGCGATCCACAGCGCAGCCGCCCGCTCGGCGAAATCCCCGCCGCGCCGCCCAGCCGACAGGGGGTCCAGGTCACGTTGCGCCCCGATCACGGCCTGCTCGCCACCGACGACGGGATCGGCGCGCGGCTGTGGAATCTGGCCGATCCGACCCATCCCACCCCTGTCGAGCCGCCGGGCGGTGTCGCGCTGACGGGCCCGGTCGCCTTCGACGCCCATGGCGATCGCCTGCTGAGCGGCGTCGACCACCGCGCGCTGCAGCTCTGGGACAGCTCCGATCCGGCCGACATCCACCCGCTCGGTGACCCGCTGCCCGGTTCCGACGGGGACCTACGCCATGCCGCCCTCGCACCCGACCGGTCCCGGGTCGCCGCGGCCGACGGCGCGCGAATCCTGGTGTGGGATACCACCGATCTCACCCGTCCCGCGGCGCCGGTCGCGCTCGACACCCACGGCGCGACCGTGCGCCAACTGCTGTTCGGCCCCGCGAGCCGCTACCTGTTCAGCGCCGACGACACCGGCATGATCCGCAGCTACGACCTCGCCGATCCGGCCCGGCCTCGCGAGATCGGCGCCGTGCGCGCCCATCACGCCGCGATCCGCACGCTCGATCTCGACGCCTCCGGCCACCGGCTGGCCTCCGGCGGCGACGACCAGACCGCCCGGGTCTGGGACGTCACCGACCCGGCCCACCTCACCGCCCTCGGCGCCCCGATCGCCGCCCCCATCGGCTGGACCTGGTTCGTGCACTTCGACCCGCGCGACCACGACCGGCTGTTCGGCGTGGGCGACAAGGCATTCGCGCTGTGGTACATCGACCCCGACGCGGTCGCGACCCGGTTGTGCGATGTGTCGACACCGCGCATCGACGAGGACACCTGGCACGAGGTGGTCGGGTCCGTGCCCCGGGTCCAGCTCTGCCCCTGATGCGATTGCGGTGATCCCAATCGGTGCCAGCGATCGTATGCCTCGCTAACGTGTTGCGGTTGGACGCTGTTGTGGAGGTGTGCGTGAGTACCGAGTCGACCATCGAAATCGATACCGCGCCGCACCCGCTCGACGATCCGGTACGTGCGTCGCTGCAGGGTGAGCACCGTCGGTTCGCGCGCTGGGTGGGGCGGATCGGCCGCTACGATCCGGAGGTCGCCCGCTTCGTCGGGCATCCGCCGGTCCTGGAGGAGCGGGACTGGGCCGATCTGGCCACCCTGCTCGGCCCGGGCGGCGCGACCGCGCTGCGCGGCCCCGACCATGTGCCGCCGCCGGGGTGGACGGTGCTGGATCGGTTCGGCTCGGTGCAGATGGACGGCAGCGGCCTGCGGGTGGCCCACGACCCGGACCTCGAAAGGCTCACCGCCGCCGACGTTCCCGAGATCCTGGCGTTGATCGCGCGCACCGAACCGGGCCCGTTCGCCCCGCGCACCATCGAGATGGGCCGCTATCTGGGCCTGCGGGTGGACGGCAGGCTGGTGGCCATGGCGGGCGAGCGCATGCATCCGCCCGGCTGGACCGAGATCAGCGCCGTCTGCACCGACGCCGAATTCCGCGGCCGCGGCTTCGCCTCGCGTCTGGTGCGGGCGGTCGGGGCGGGCATTCGCGCGCGCGGCGAGATTCCCTTCCTGCACGCCACCGCCACCAACACCACGGCCATCGGCCTGTACGAGCGGCTGGGCTTCACCCTCCGCCAGCGGTCGATGCTGACGATCGTGCAGGCCCCCTAACCGAAAACCACCACGGCGCAATCAGTTCGCCGGCTTGTCCGAATCCGGGCGACCGCCCCGGGAGAACCGCCGGACCAGCAGCACGAGCCCCACCCCCGCGCCCGCGATGGCCGCCACCAGCGGCACGAGGAGGACGAGCCAGGTCAGATACCGGATGAGTCGCAGCCATCGCTCCGAGGACGGCGGCTCCTCCTCCGGCACTCCGACCTGCGCGAACAGGGCGCCGAAGGTGTCGTACAGCATCATCGCAGTCATACCGCTCGATGCCCTCCTCGAAATCCCTTGCGATATCGGTGGTTGCCGACGATACGGGGATCGAGGAGGGCGAACATCCGCCGCGAGTGGTGGTCCGGACGAAACCACCGTGGTAGCGGGTCAACTCCGGTCGAAGGCGCTGACCACCGCCGCGGCCAGGATCAGGATCGCCGAAACCAGCAGTGCCACATCGAGGCCGTGGTGGAACGCGGCCTTTCCGGCGTTGATCACGTCGGACAGCTTGGACAGGTAGGGCAGGTACGGGGTCATATCGGCGCCCGGGGGGACGCGGCCGCGTTCGACGACGTCGATGGCGCCGGGCTGCAGGGCGGTGGGCAGGCCGAATCCGCTCATCAGCGCCTTCAGGTCGGCGGTGAGGTACAGGTTCACCAGGGCGCCGAGCACGGCGACGCCGACCGCCGAACCGACCTGACGCATCGTATTGGTGGCCGCGGCGGCCATACCCGAATGTTCGGCCGGTACCCCGGACAGGACGGCCGAGGTCAACGGCACCACGGCGGTGCCGAATCCGAAGCCCGCCAACGCCATCGCGGCCGCCAGCGGCACATCGTGCAGGGGACCGGCGAGCACGTGCCGGGTCAGCAGGATGCCCGCCGCGCCGAGCGCGCAGCCGAGGAACATGGGTGGGCGGGCGGCACGACCCGCCACCCAGAACCCCGCCGTCAGCGATCCGGCGACGATCGCGACCGCCATCGGCGTGAAGACCGCCGCCGTGTGCGCGTTCGAATACGACTGCACCACTTGCAGATACAGGGCGGTGAAGAAGAAGATCGAGAAGACGCCGAAGTAGACGGCGAAGGCGACCATCAGCGCACCGCGCACCGCGGGCAGGCGCAGATAGCGGAAGTCGAGCATGGGCGCGCGGGCCCGGGATTCGACGGCGACGAATCCGGCGAGCGCGACAGCGCCGAGCGTGAACAGCGCGATCACCGCGGGCGCGGTGAAACCTCGGTCGCCGCCGAGCGTCGCGGCATAGACCCATGACCCGAGAAATATTGCGCCGAGCAGTGATCCAGCCCAATCGTGCGGCCCGACGCGCGGGTCGGCACTCTCCGGAATCGACCACAGCGCGGCCACCAGCGCGGCCGCGCCGATCGCCAGATTGAGCCAGAAGATCGAGCGCCACCCATACGCCTGCACCAGCACCGCGCCCAGCACCGGCCCGGCCGCCAACGCCAGGCCCGAGACCGCCGCCCACACCCCGATCGCCCGCGCGCGCATCCGATCGTCGGGGAAGATGTGCCGCAACACCGACAGCGTGCCCGGTTCCGAGGCCGCCGCACCCAGTCCCATGATCGCGCGACCGGCGATGAGCATCGCCACGCTGCCCGCCAGCGCCCCGACCACCGATCCGGCGCAGAAGATCACCAAGCCGACGATCATCACCCGCTTGCGACCCCAGCGATCACCGAGTGAGCCACCGGTCAACATCAGCCCGGCGAACACCAGGACGTAGGCATTGACCACCCATTGCAGCGACGTCACATCGGCAGCCAGGTCGCGCCGGATCTCCCCGAGCGCGACGCTGACCACCGTGGTGTCGAGAAAGGTCACGAACAGCACGGCCGTCGCCGCCGCCAATGCGATGCCCGGCCGCGCCGTCTCGCGCGCTCCATCGCCCCTGCGCCTCACCGCAACAGGCTACTGGCCGAAACGATTTCGGTCCGCGACGGCGCACGAGGAATTCGCCGGTGCGCCGCGTGGTGTTCGCCCCGCCCGCAGCCGTGACCCGCGGCACAGTCCCTCGCGGCCGGTGCGCCCTACCGGCGCGTTAGACTCGGAGGCTCTGCGGCGGTTGATGACACAGCCCCGCCCCGGTTCTCGACACGCGCTACCACCGGCATTGCGAGAGAGGGTACGAGGTGCGTTACGAAGACCAGTGGCGAGGGTTCCGAATCGATGTAAACCGCGTCGGCGCGGCCATGGTGGTGGCCGCTACCGGCGAGGTCGACATCCATACGGCCCCGCGTCTGCAGAAGGCCGTGGACGATGCGGTCGCGCAGCGGTCCGGGCGGCTGATCGTCGACCTGTCCCGGGTCGAATTCTTCGATTCGTCCGGTTTGAATGTGCTGCTGCATGCCACCCGCATCGCGGACGAGGTCCGTGTGGTGGCCGCCCACGCGGCGCGGCGGCCGCTGGAGGTGACCGGGCTGTCGGAGGTGATCCCGATCTTCGACACCATCGAGGACGCACTTGGCGGACCGGACGGCAGCGACCACAGGTAAATCCGACGGCGACACAGGGACGGGTCTGCACAGTGATGGATGATTCGAGGCAGTCAGCGGATCCACTGCATATCGAATTCCGGGCCGTCTCCGAGGAACTCGGCCGCGTGCGCGCCCTGCTGCGCCCCTGGCTGGCGCGGGTGATCACCGATCCGCACCAGGCCTACGATCTGCTGCTGGCCGTCAGCGAGGCCTGCTCGAACTCGATCGAACACGGCCATCACGGCGACGGGCGAGCGATTCGACTGCACGCGGTGGCCGAGGACCGCGTGCGCATCACCGTCACCGATACCGGCACCTGGCTGGCCCCGTCGGAGGATCCCGGCAGCGACCGCGGCCGCGGCCTGGCGCTCATGCGCACCCTGGTCCCCGACACCCGCGTCACCCCCGGCGCCGACGGCACCACCGTCGAATTCACCACCCTGCTCCCGGCCGCGCCGCCGCCCGGCCCGGCCACCCGCTGATCGGCGAGGAGGACCGCCGGGTAGACGAGGCGCTGACCGGCCACAGGATCGACGACCGCCTGCGCGCGGCCCGTCGGGCGTTGGGCCGGATCGCGCTGTCGGCGGCGCGGCTGTACGCCGAGCAGGCCACCATCACCGCGACGCTGATGCGCGAACTGCTGCCGCCGCGGTCGCACCGGCTCGACGGCATCGACTTGGCCCGCTACACCGAGTGGCAGCGCGAACGCACGGCCGAGGACATGCCCACATCGTCGAATTCCTCGCCACCGCCCTCTATGTCGACGACGACGCGCTGTTCACCGGCTTCATCGGCTGGACCGCCGACATCCTCCGCGCCCGCGGCGTGCCCGCGGACTCGCTGCGCCCGGCGCCGCGGCTGCTGGCGGACCAGTCGAAGGACTTCCCGCGCGCCCGGCGGATGCTCGCCGCCGCCGATACCGCGCTGCCGCGACCGGCGGGGTCGCCGCTCATCCGGTCAGCTGACCGGTCGCCGACGGCACGTGGCGGCGAATCCACCAGGCGCGGGCAAGCGCCGGCACCGCGACACGCAGCTTGCGCCCCGCGCCGACGGTGGCGCGGGCGGCGAAGACGTCGTGGTCCATGGCCGCGATGCGATCCAGAATCCCCGAGTACAGCGTGAATGCCGTTGCGACACAGGGCCGCGACCACGGCGACAGCAGCTCGACGCCCGCCGCCGCGGTGGCGTAGACGGCCCGGGTCCTGGCGATCTGGTCGGCGATCGCCGCGCGCACGGCCGCATCGGCGCGGCCGTGGGCCCGGCAGTGTGTGAGGCGTTCGCGGTCGACGCCGAACACCGCGAGTTCGTCGGCGGGCAGATAGATCCGGCCGCGATCGAGGTCCTCGGCGATATCGCGCAGGAAGTTGGTGAGCTGGAAGGCATCGCCCAGCGCCGCCGCGTACGGGGCGGCCTCGGCCGGATCGGTCACCGTGCCCAGGACCGGCAGCAGCTGCAGCCCGATCACCTGCGCCGAACCGTAGGTGTAGCGCCGCAGTTCGGTGCGGGTCGGGTAGTCGCGGATCTCCAGGTCCATGCGCATCGAGGCCAGGAATGCCGAGAACAGGGCGGGATCGATGCCGTAGCGGCGGGCGGTGTGGACCGCGGCGGCCACCACCGGAACATCGCTGTCGCCGCGGGCCAACCCGTCGGCGAGCTGCCCTTCGGCCGTGGCGATCCGGGCGCGGACGGTCTCGGGCGTCGCCTCGGTTTCCGGCAGATCCACCAGATCGTCGACGTAGCGGGCGAATCCGTACAGGGCGTGCACAGCGGGGCGTCGATCCGGCGGCAGCAGGCGGGTGGCCAGGAAATAGGTGCGGCCGTGAGCGGCATTGAGCTCCCGGCACCGCGAATACGCCTGCCGCAGTGGCGGATCGGTGATGCCCGCGGCATCGAGTTCACGCCGCGTCACGGCCCGCCCCCACCGGAATGACAGCGGGCCCGCGCCGGGCCGCGCCGGTGATGCGATCGGCGGCCAGCTGTCCGGAGATCAGCGCGGTCGGCACCCCGACGCCGGGCACCGTGCCCGATCCGGCGAGCACCGCGTTGTCGAGAAAGCGCGGAAAGTTGCCCGGCCGGAACGGGCCGGTCTGCGCCAGGGTGTGGGCGTAGCTGAACGGCGTGCCCGCCGTCATATCCGCGCGGGCCCAGTCGGCGGGTGTCAGGGTGGCGAGCAGCTGCGCCGAATCGGCCAGGCCGGGCAGCACGCGCTCGGCAGCGGTCGAAAGCACCTGGCGCAGATACCGATTCCCCTCCGCATCCCAGTTCATCGGGGCGGCGCCGGGCCGCGGCGCGAGATTCGGGACCGGCGCCAGCACCGAGATCAGATCCCGCCCCGGCGGTGCCAGGGCCGGGTCCGTCGCGGTCGGTCGGGTGATCAGCAGCGAGGGATCGCTCATCGTGCGACCCTCGGTGATCAGTTCGTCGAAGGTCCGCCGCCAGGCCGCGCCGAAACTGATGGTGTGATGGCCGATCTCGGCGCCCGCGGGGACGCCGACGTGGATGATCGCCGCCGACGGCGCGGCCCGCAGCGGCACCGCCCGCCGTGGGCTCGCCCCGAGCCAGCCATAGGTGACATGCGGTTCGGCGGTCGAGACGACCGCATCGCAGGCGAATCGTTCGCCCGCCGCGGTCAGCACGGCGGTGATCCGTGAACCCCGTCGTTCCAGCCCCGTCACGGTCGCGCCGAAACGCAGGTCGACCCCGGCGTCGGTGGCCGCCGCCGCCAGCGCGTCGGGCAGCGCCCGCACCCCGCCGCGCGGAAAGAACACCCCCGCAACGGTATCCATATAGGCGATGACCGCGTAGACCGCGAGCGCCCGCCGCGGCGCCACTCCGGCGTACAGCGATTGGAAGCTGAACACCCGCCGCAACCGTTCGTCGTGCAGGAACCGGCCGATCCGGGCGTCCACCGACCGGAATCCGCCCAGGGCCACCACCCGCGCCAGCGCCGGACCGAGCACCGACAGCGGGGAGTCGAAATTGGCCGCGATGAACCGCTCGTACTGCGCCCGATACAACCGGCCCAGCCAATCCCGCAGGCGCGCATAGCGGTCCGCCTCGGCCGCGCCCGCGAACCGGCGCACCTCCTCGTACATCGCGTCGAATTCGCTGTGCACCGCCAGTCGCGACCCGTCGGCAAAGCGCGCGTCGTACACCGGACGCAGCGGCAGCAACTCCAGTCTGCGCTCGACGCTGTCGCCCACGGCGGCGAAGGTCTGCTCGAGTATGTCGGGCATGGTCAGCACGGTCGGGCCGGTATCGAGCAGGTATCCGTCCAGGTCGAGCCGCCCGGCGCGGCCGCCCGGGGTCGAATCGCGTTCCAGGACAACCACCTCCCGGCCGCGCCCGGCCAGATGCAGGGCGGCCGAGAGTCCGGCCAGTCCCGCTCCGATGACGACGATTCGATCGGTGCTGCCGCGCACGGTGCGCATGAAATGCCTCCTGACAGAAAGTGATCAGTGCACCCGGTCGGCACACGAGCGAGCGAGGTGGACCAGAATGGCGTGGGCCTGGGGTGCCAGGTCGGCCCCGGCGAGCGCGTCGATGCCCGCGCTCACCCGCTGGCGGATCAATTGCTCCACGCGGGGCCGGGTACCGGTGTCCTCGATGATCCGCACGTAGCGGGCCACCTGCGCCGCGTCCAGCTCCGCCCGCGCGTCCAGCCGCCGCAATTCGCGGCGCGCCGGATCGTCGGCGTGCTGGTGCGCCAGCACGAGCACCGCGGTCGCCTTGCGGGCTCGGATATCGTCGCCGACGGGTTTGCCGGTGGCGTCCGGGTCACCGAAGACGCCGAGCAGGTCGTCACGCATCTGGAACGCCTCCCCCACCGCCGTCCCGTACCGGCCCAGCGCCGCCAGCACATCCGGCCCCGCGCCCGCCAGTTCGGCGCCCAGTTCCAGCGGCCTGCGCACGGTGTAGTTGCCCGATTTCGCCCGCGCCACCGCGAGCACATCCGACAGCGCGGGCTCGCGCCGGGACTCGTTGACCAGATCCCGGAACTGGCCCACGGCCAGCTCGCTGCGCAGCACGTCGTAGCGCCGCATCCCGCGGGCCAGCGCGAGCCGGTCCACCCCGCTCTCGCGCAGCAGCTGTTCGGCCCACACCAGGCACAGATCCGCGGCCAGGATCGCCGCGGCTTCGCCGAAGCGCTCCGATGAGCCCGAGAGACCCTGTCGCGCATGCCAGTCGGCGAAGGCGATATGCGCCGCGGGCAGCCCCCGGCGCAGCGGCGATCGGTCCATCACATCGTCCTGCAGCAGCGCGAAGCAGTGCAGCAGCTCCGCACTGCCGGCCGCGCGGATCGCGGCCGGGCTCTCCGGACGCACGGTCAGCCAGCCCGCCAGCTGAAACGCCGACCGCAGATACTTTCCGCCACCGGCGAATTCGACGATCACCCGGCCCAGCACCGCCGTCTCGGGCGCGGCGAGATGTTCGCCACACCGCTCCACCACGAACTCGCGCACCGACGCCGCCACGGCGGACCGCGTCCGGGCGTACCAGACGTGCGGCGGTTCGGTCGCGGTCGAGGTCGCGACAGCCGGGCGGACGGGCAGCTGTTCCGTCGTCATCTCAGTGCCTCTCCCTGGAAAGGGTCGAGGCGACCGGGGTCGACCGGTCGCCTCGACGGTGCGTACATCACCGCGGTAGGGCGTTGTCCAGCAGGTAGTACAGCTGCACCAGCGGATCGTGGACCACTCGGAACAGCATCTCGAATGCCTCGCGCATGTCGATGACCTCCATCAGGGGCTCGTAGGGCCGCACCAAGAGACTACCCAACAATCGATGCAAAAACGATGCATCATTTGGATTCGGTGGGGTAAGTGCCGGATATGACCCAGCGATCAGACGCCCGCCTCGACGACTCCGCCCCCGCCGCCGACCGCTACGACCCGGCCACGGTCGAGGCCGTCGGCAAGCTGACCGAAGCATTGGAGATCGTCGAGGTCGCCCGCGGCCACCTGTACGCCTTCCACCGCTCGACCGGAACCGCCGACTTCGCCGTCGAACGGGCGGCGCGGTCGTTGCGCGCGGCCGGACATTCCGAGCTGGCCGATCGGCTCGACGCGGAGCTGGTGGGGCGCAACGTATTACCGGGGCGCTGGACCTTTCAGGTGGTCGAGGACTACGAGAACACCTACTGCCGAGCTCAACTCGTGAGATCGGTTCGCATGTCGACCACGGTCCCGGTTGGGGTGGGCCGGATCCGCACCTCGTCCATCAGCGCCTTCATCATGATCATGCCGCGGCCGCGATAGCGGCTGTTGTCCGGCGGCGGCGGGCGCCAGCGGCCGTGGTCGGCGATCGTGATCGACAGCGTGTGCCCGTGAATGCGCGCGGACACGGTCACCACCGGCGCCCCCGACGGGGTCCGCGACCCGGCACCATAGGCGTGTTCGATGGCATTGCTGCACGCCTCACCCACCGACACGAGCACGTCCTGGATGGTGTCGTCGGCGATGCCGTGCTCGGTCAGCCAGCGTCGCAGCGATCCGCGGCTGGTGCCGAGTTGGTCGGGGACGGCGGGAAATTCGAGTCGCAGTGGTTCCACCGGCCGGTAGACCAGCAGGGCGACGTCGTCGGTGAACCCCTCGGCGGGCGCCATGCCCGCCATGATCGAATCCGCCAGCGCGCGAACCGGCAGGGCACGATGGCGGGCGAGTGTGCCGGCCGCGGCGGCGATTCCGGCATCCAGGCTCTGGCCGCGGCGCTCGACGAGGCCGTCGGTGTAGAGCAGCAGGGCGGTGGTGTCGCCCAGGCGGGTGCGGGCATTCCCGCGCCGCGTCCCGTCGACGATGCCGAGTACGGGGTGGTGGCCACCGTCGAGGGTGGACACCACCCCGTCGTCGTGGGCGAGCAGCGCGGGCGGATGTCCGGCGCTGCTGTAGCACAGCTCCCCGCTGGCCGGATCCAGGACGGCGCAGAACACGCTGGTGCACCGCGCGCCGGGCAGTTCGGCCGCCACCCGATCCAGGGCCGCGAGGGTGACGGCCGGATCGGCGGTGTGCAGCAGCATGGCCTGGCAGGCGCTGCGCATCTGGCCCATGACGGTGGCCGCGGCCAGACCCCGTCCGACACAGTCGCCGACGACGAATCCGATGCTGCCACCGGGCAGGTTCACCACGTCGTACCAGTCGCCGCCGACCTCGAGCGGCGGCGTGGCCGGTTCGTAGCGCACCGCGAAACCCGGTGGCAGCCGGTCGGGTCCGAGGATGGCGTGCTGCAGGGCCAGCGCGGTCTCGCGCTGCTGATCGATCTGATGGGCGCGCCGCAGCCCCTGGGCCAGATGGCCGCCGAGCACCGACAGCAGCGTGCGATCCGGTTCGGAGAACGGGCGCCCGTCCAGCGCGATCAATATCACCAGCCGCCCGGCCGGATGATCGATGGCGATGCCGCTGTCACCGGTGTGAGTGATCACCGGCAGCAGCAGTGGCTGTTCGCGGACGTAGTCGGCCGCCTCCCGCAGCGATGGCGGCAGCTCCCGCCAGCGGCGGTGGCCGCGATCCACGCCGTCGCCGGGCACGGCGCCGGGGCGCTGTGCGGACACCACGGCCGGTTCGCCGCCCGGGGCGAAGGTGATCGCCAATACGCGCCGGGCCCGCCACAGCGTGCGCAGTTCGTCGACCGCGCCCTCGATCGCGTCGTCGAGTCCGGTGACCCGGGCCAGCCGCCAGCCCAGTGCGGACAGGGCGGTTTCGCGCCGAATGGCGTAGTGCTCGGCGGTGACATCGCGAAAGGTGCCCACGATCAGGCGATCCCCGCTGTCGGGGTCCTCGATCCCGGCGAAGGCGAGGGTCACCCACACCTGGTGGCCGTCGCGATGCACGACCGGAATCGTCGCCGTCCCGCGGCCGTCGGTCAGCAACCGCGAAAACGCTTCGCGAACTTGCCGATAGGCCTCGGGATCGGTGTTGCGATCGGGCCACCACGGTTGTTCGGGCGGATAGGGCAGCCCGGCGTCGTCGTAGCCGAGGATGGTCGTGAACGCGGCGTTGATCTCGAGCACCGTGCCGTGCCGGTCACAGACGAAGAAGCCCGCCTCCAGCGCATCGATGATGGCGCTGCGCCAGGCGGCGTGGCGGGTGCGCAGCCGCGACATCGCCATCGCGGCACGGGCGCGGGCGAGCAGTTCGGCGGCGGAGAACGGTTTGACCAGATAGTCGTCGGCCCCGGCGTGCAGGCCCTCGATGGCCGCCTCCTGCCCGGCTCGGGCGGACAGTAGCAGAATCGGGATCTGCGCGGTGCGCTTGGCCGCGCGCAACCTCGCGATCAGCGCCAAACCGTCGAGGCGAGGCATCATGACATCGCTGACGATAAGATCCGGCGGCTGCTCGGTAGCCGCCGCCAGCGCCTGCGCACCGTCGGTGACCGCCTGCACCTCGTACTGCGGGGCGAGCAGGCGGGTGAGGTACTCGCGCATATCGGCGTTGTCGTCGGCGATCAGCACCCGGGGCTTGCGCACGGTCGCGCCGGGGTCGAGCGAATCGCCCAGCCGCCCAGCCGATTCCGGCTGTTCGGGCAGCCACCGCAACGCTTCCTGCAGATACGGCTCCGCACCCGCGGGCGATTCGGCGACGATGCCGGGGGCCACGATGTTCTCCGCCGGTAGATGTCCGGACCCGAAACGCAGCCGGATCTCGAACGCGGTACCGGCCCCCTCGACCGACCGCGCGGTTATGGACCCACCGTGCAGCCGCACCAGTTCGCGCACCAGCGCCAGGCCGATCCCGCTGCCCTCGTTGGACCGGGCCCGTGCGCTGGTGATTCGGTGGAACCGCTCGAACAGCCGCGGGATCTCGGTGGCGGGCACGCCGATCCCGGTGTCGGACACGGTGACGACCGGTCCGTCGGCCTCCTCGCGCACCGCGACGCCGATGCGGCCCTCGAAGGTGAACTTCACCGCGTTGGACAGCAGATTGAGCATCACCTTCTCCCACATCGCCCGGTCCACGTACACCGGGCGCGACAGCGGTGGACAGGTCACCGCCAATTCCAGGCCCGCGCGTTCGATCGCGGAGCGGAATACGCTGGCGAGATCGGCGGTGAGCGCGGACAACTCGACCGGTTCGTAGCGGGCCTGCATGCGCCCGGCCTCGATGCGGGAGAAGTCGAGCAGCGTGTTCACCAGCTTGGCCAGCCGAAGTCCGTTGCGGTGGATCAGGTCCAGCTCGGTCCGCACGCGATCGTCGACATCCCAGTGTGCGCGCAGCTCCTCGATCGGACCCATGATCAGCGTCAGCGGGGTGCGGAACTCATGGCTGATATTGGCGAAGAACGCGGTCTTGGCCCGGTCCAGCTCGGCCAGTTCCTCGGCCCGGCGCTGCTGGGCCCGATAGGCGATCGCGGCATTGATCAGCCCGGCGCTCTGGCGGGCGACCAACTCGAGAAACGACCGATACGCCGAGTCCAGCGCCCGGCCCGCCCGCGCGCCCAGGACGATCGCCCCGATCGATTCGGCGCCGGCGTCCGCGGCCAGTGGGAGCACCATCGCCTCGGTCGGCGCGATCTGCCAGCCGCCGTCGGGCAGCACCCCGAATTCGGCGGTCAGGTCACCGACCGCCAGCCCGCGCCCGGTCCGCACCACCTCCGCCACCGGCCAGCGCCGCGCGTCGCACCACTTGCCGCCCGCGTCCGTCGGCGCGCAGGCCAGCAGCTCCAGCGGCGCGGCGACCGACGGCCGGACATGAATCGCCGCGAACGGCACATCCGGGACGGATCGGGTGAGCACCTGCGCGACGAGTCCGGCCGCCTCGGCCACATCGTGGGCCTTACCTGCCTGTGCGCCCAGATCCTGCAGCACCGCCAGCCGGCGCTGTCCGATCACGCGTTCGGTGGTCTCCGACACCGCGGTGAACACGCCGCGAACCGCGCCGTCGGCATCGTGCAGCGGGCTGTAGGAGTAGGTCCAGTACGTCTCCTCCCGGTACCCGTGCCGATCCATCGGCAACAGCAGATCCTCCGACCAGGTGGCCTCGCCGGTGGCCAGCACCGATTCCAGCATCGGGCCGACGATATGCCAGATCTCACCCCACACCCGCGCACCCGGCTGCCACAGCGCCGGATGCTTACCGCCCAGCAGCGGGGCGTAGGCGTCGTTGTAGACCAGCCGCAGCTCCCGCCCCCACCACACGAGCATCGGAAACCGCGACGGCAGCGCGATCCGTACCGCCGAGCGCAGGGCATCGGGCCAGGTCGCGGGCGGACCCACCGTCGTCTCGGCCCAGGGGTGGGCCCGCAGCCGGCGCGCCATCTCGCCCGATCCGGGAAAGCAGGCCGCCGCCGGGGTATCGGTCATATGCGTCCTGTCGGTTGCGTCGCGCTCTGGTGTCGGCCCATAGCCAGTACCCACCGCACCGGGATTCACACCCGGGGTCGTATCCGGCCCACGCTAGAGTAGTGCTCGGGGACAGCCGGAGAAGCGGTCGCGTTGCCTGCTCCCGGAAACCCTCGGCAAATCCACAGTTCCAGTGGTATGAATTCCCGTGCGCCACATCCCCGATCCGGGGCCGACGACTTTCGCCAGTGAGGATTCCGCCATGACCACTCCGCTCGAGATCACGGTGCAGCACCGGGACCAGGCCGCGGTGCTGGCGATCACCGGCGAGATCGATATGAGCAACGCCGACCGGCTGCGCGCCGCACTGGAGGCCGCGCTGCTGCCGGACGAACAACTCGTCGTGGACCTCACCGGTGTCGACTACCTGGACTCCTCCGGTCTGGCCGTACTGCTACCGCAGGCCCGCCGCCTGCGGGTGCTGGCGTCGGCCATGCTGCGCAAGACCCTCACCGTGGGCGGGCTCACGGCCCTGACCGACGTCGAATTCCGCTGACCGCGTACCGATCCGGTGAGCACCCTCGTGGTCAACCACGGCCGTAGCCGGGCGTGCACTCCCGGGAGATGACGGCGTCGGGTGGCCGCCATAAGGTGAGTGAAATGTGGTTCGGGGCCGAGTCGAGACAACGGATGATGGCAGTACTGCCACAGATCCGCGACATCGGCGGGCCGATCGTGATCACCGCGGCCGTCCTACTGGCCACGCACAGCAACTACGCGACCGGGCCGAAGCAGCTCGACCTGCTCGGTGCCGCGTTGATCATGCTGTCCAATCTGCCTGTCATACTGCGCCATCGGGCCCCGATCGCCGTCTTCCTCACCTGCAGCGCGGGCACGGTGGCGTTCTCGGCAGCGGGTTACTGGGAGGCGTTGAACCCTACGGGAACGCTGCTGGCGCTGTACACCGTCGCGAGCTGCCGCCCACCCGACCGCTCGATCCCGGCGGCGGTCCTGCACACCCTCACCCAGGCCTTCAGCGGAATAGTTTCCGGCGAGATCGCCCTCTGGCTGCTCGCGGTGCTCGCGCCCCAATTCAGCCTGACCGCATGGATGCTGGGCAATCACAAGCGAGTGCTGGCCACCCGCAACGCGCAACTGGCCGAGCTCACCGAACAGCTCGAGCGCGATCGCCTCGAGCGCGCCCGCCGCGCCGTCGTCGACGAGCGCGTGCGGCTCGCGCGCGAACTGCACGACGTGGTGGCCCATCACATGGCGGCCATCTCGATCCAGGCGGGCCTGGCCCGCTACGTCTTTCACTCCGATCCGAACACCGCCTTCACCGCGGTCCGGGCCATCGGCGATGCCAGCGGCAAGGCGATGGCCGACATGCGGAGGCTGCTGACGCTGCTGCGGCTGGACTCCGAGGCGCCGGGCGCGGGCCAGCTGGTCGATGTCGGGCTCGATGTCGACCGGCTCGACGATCTCGTGAAAAGCGTGACCGACGCCGGGGTTCCGGTCACACTGGCCATCACCGGCGCGCGGCGGCGGCTGAACGCGGGGGCGGAGCTGTGCATCTATCGCGTGGTTCAGGAGGCGCTCACCAATGTGCTCAAACATGCCGGTGATGCCCGGGCCCGGGTGACGCTGGACTACCGGGCCGCCGAAGTCGTGGTCACCATCGTCGACGACGGCCGTGGGCCGCCCCGCGAAGGCCCCCCTAATATGGGGCACGGCTTGATCGGCATGCGAGAGCGAGCTCGGCTGTACGGGGGTACGCTCAGCGCAAATGCCCACGCGTGCAGGGGGTTCGAAGTGACGTTGCGATTACCGGTGTCCGCCGAGACCGCGGTCGAGGAGACGCCGGATGATCTCGGTTCTGGTAGTTGACGATCAGCCGTTGGTCCGCGGCGGACTGGCGGCCCTGATCGGAACCAGCTCCCAGTTGCGCGTGGCAGGCGAGGCGGCCAACGGTGACGAGGCCGTGGCCATGACGGCGGCGCATCGGCCGGATGTGGTGCTGATGGATATCCGCATGCCCGGCATGGACGGACTCACCGCCACCGAGCGGATCCTCGCCGACCCGGCCCCACCGCGGGTACTCATTCTGACCACGCACGACCTCGACGAGTACGTCTACACCGCGTTGCGCATCGGCGCGTCCGGCTTCCTGCTCAAAGACGCCTCCCCCGAACAGGTTCTGGCCGCCATCCACGCCGTGGCCACCGGCGACGTGCTCATCGCACCGGCCGTCACCCGCCGGTTGATCGAACAGTTCGCCGAGCGCACCCGCCTGCGCGACGACGCGCACCCGGACCTGCGGCTGCTCACCGCCCGTGAGATCGAGGTGCTGCGACTGGTCGGCACCGGCATCTCCAATGCCGAGATCGCCGACCGGCTCTCGGTCAGCGACGGCACCGTCAAGACCCATCTGCACCGCGCCATGCACAAACTCGGCCTGTGCAGCCGCGCCCAGGCCGTGGTCGTGGCCTATGAAACCGGTCTGGTGACGCCCGGGCACCGCTGACCCACCGCGGCTATGCCCCCGGTTGACCTTGAATGCCTTGCTACTCGGCAGGTTACGCCGAAAACACCCCTGTCGGCAGATTTCGCGGCGGCCGCGAATCCCTAGCCTTCGGGATTGCCGGACAACGCCAGCGTAGCCGTGGCGCCCTCCGGCGGGCGAAGGAGTCGAATCATGATCCGCACACACCATATTCGCGGGCGCGCCGCCCTGGTCGTCGCGTCCCTGCTGTTGCTGCTCGGCCTGACCGGGCCCTCGGCCTGGGCCGAGCCGCAGACCGATCAGCCACCGCCGGAACAACCCTCGGCCGCGTGCGCGCAGACCCCCACCTCGGGCACCATCCAGCGCACGATCGGCGACCGGGTGTATCTGCTGCGCGTCCCGGCCGGGCTGCCCAACCCCGCACCGCTGCTGCTGGCCCTGCACGGCGGGGGCAGCGGGCCCGGGGTGCACGAATCCCAGAGCGGCTGGAGCGGTTTCGCCGATGCCAAGAAATTCATTGTCGCCTATCCGCGCGGCGGGCTGGCCAACGACAACGGCACCTGGTCCTGGCACTACCTGCCCGGGCAGAATCAGGACGAGCAGTTCCTGCGCGCCGTGATCGACGATATCAGCGGCAAGTGGTGTGTCGACTCCCGTCGCATCCACGTCTCGGGCCACTCCAACGGCGGCCAGATGACCACCCGGATGGCCTGCAGCGCAGCGGATCTCATCGCCTCCGCCGCGGTGTACGCGGGCCCGGCGCACAGCGTGAACCCCTACGACTGTGCCATTTCCCGCCCGATCTCCTTCGGGTTGTTCGCCGGGCAGAAGGATCCGATCGTCAATCTGGCCCTCATGGTCACCCATCGGCTGAATTGGCAGATCCGCAACGGCTGCACCAGCCCGCCGGTGAGCGAACCGCGCCCCGACGGCGTGGTCGCCGCCGAGGTCAACACCTGCAACGCGGGCACGAAGGTGGTCTGGCGGGTGTACGACGCGGGTCACGGCATACCCGGCGGGGCGCTCGGGGCCGATATCCGCAACCGCATGTGGACCATGTTCCAGAACAATCCCCGGCCCTGAGCCGTGACCACCGAGCGCCCGCGGCTCGCCGCCGCGGGCGCCTCGGCGCGCCCCCGCGGCGTCAGTCGTCCTCGTCGCCATCGACGACCTTGATCGAGCGCGCCGCGAACAGGCCCAGGATCGTTTCCAGGAACGAAGTCCCGACCTTCGCCTCGACGGCCTTGCGCCCCAACCAGACCAGGGTGAACGGCGGCGTCGCGCCGAAACCGCCGTGCAGGCAGTCCGCCAGCGCGTCCAGGCAGTTGCCGAAGTATCCGCCGGGCCCGTTGATCGCCTCACCCATCGCACAGTGGAAACCCGGTTCGTCGACCACATCGGTGGTGTCGAGCACGAAGGTCGAACCCGGCGGCGAATCGACGCTGCGCTGCACGAAGTCGGCGTGCCGCGACACCTCGAGCCAGGCCTGCCGCCCCTCGGCCGACAGCTGCGTCCACAGCTTCGGACCCACCGGGCCGCCCTCACGGCGCAGATCCCACAGCGCCCGCGAGGACGGCAGCGGCTTGCGCAGCATCCATCCCGACAGGTCCAGATCGAAGCACGCGAGCTCGCCCGCCGCGCCGAGGCGGCGTACGGGCGCGTGGTCCACGACCACATCGGCCACGAAATACGACCCCAGATAGACCCGCCCGTTGCGCAGCATCAGCAGTTCGGCATTGCCGATCACCCAGGGCAATCGCCTCGACTGCAGATACGACCAGTACATCGGATCGCTCGGGGCGGCATCGACCAGCCGGAAGGTGAACCGGCTCTCCGTCGTCGTCGCCGACTCGGCCTCGAAGAAACCGGTCACCTCGGCCGCGTGGAAGGCGGTGACGTCGCGGTCCTCGAGGTACAGCGCGTAGCGCCACCGGCCGTCCGTTCCCCTGCGCCGCGCGCGCTCGTTCACTCGGCACGCCTCCACCCCGACCAGCCCCCGATTCCCCATGACGATCCCTCCCGTATGTCCCTCGGATCGACCCACATGACTCCGCCGAACGCCCGTCCGGCCTATCCGCGAAGTTACGGGGCGCACCGGAGCGAGACATCCGGACACGGTTGTGTTTCCGACGAAACCGAGCGCGTAGCGGCCGAACGGGGTCAACTGCGGAGGTAGTGAAGATCGGCGAGCGGTTGACCGCGTCCGGGGCCGTCCCCTCCGCGACCCCAGCGGCCGGTACCTCGCTCATGAGAGTAGGGAATGGGCCACCGGTTGAAATCCGACGACAGTGGTGTTTTCGGCCAAACCCGCTGCGCATCAAGCCATCAACGTCAACCATGGGATCAGGCCCGGCGGGTATGCGGGTTGACCGCGGACCCGGTGGGCCGACGGTCGCAGAAATCTGCGCGGATGAGCTCCCGACCAGACGGTTTCTTGGTATTTTCGGACAGAACGTTCACCGGATGTCGGGCCTGGCTCGGCGCGTGGAACAACCGCTACCTGTCAACCGTCCGGCGAAAGGGCTCAGCGTGTCGTCACGAACCGCGCACTCACTGCGAACAGGAATTTCGGCCGTCATGGCGGCCGTGGCGGTGGCGGCCGGGGTGGCGGCCACCGCCGACGCGCCGCGCGCGCAGGCCGCGCCCGCGGACTGTCCGGAACTGAACGTCGTCGCCGTGCCCGGCACCTGGGAGACCTCGCGCGACGAACCGCGCCAGGGCATGCTCTCCCTGGTGACCCGCGGCCTGCCGCGCTCCGTCCGCACCGATTACGTCAGCTACGCCGCCACCGCGCTGCCGTGGGAGGGCGAGGTGTACGGCCTGTCCAAGCGCGAGGCCGTCAGCAAGGCCCGCGACCTCGTCGCCGCCACCGCGGCCCGTTGCGATCGCACGCGGTTCGCCCTGATCGGCTACAGCCAGGGCGCGGACGCGGCGGGCGATCTGGCCGCGGAGATCGGCACCGGACTCGGCGTGGTCGCGCCGGACCGGGTCGTCGCGGTCGGCCTGCTCTCCGATCCACGCCGCTCCCCCACCGACCCGCTGGTGGGCCCGCCCGTCCCCGGCATCGGCGCGGGCGGCGTCCGCATCGGCGGCTTCGGCTGGCTCGGTCCGAAGGTCCGGACGTTCTGCGCCGCAGGCGATCTCTACTGCGCCGTCCCCACCGACGACCTGGCGGGCCGCTTCGCCGGATTCGCCACCCAGCTCTCCGCTCCCGACCCCCTGCAATTCGGCAATTACGCCCAAACCCTGCAGTCCATCCTGTCCGAGGCCCTGATCCCCGGCACCACGGCCATCCTCAACGCCCCGCCGGACAACCCCGCCAGCGAACAGTGGCAGCGCCAGGTCCAGGAATTCCTCGAATCCGGCGCCCACCAGTCCTATCCGCACTACGTCGTCGACCCCAACGGCACCACCGCCACCACCTGGCTGCACAACTGGATCGGCGATCTGGCCGCCGAACCTCGGTGAGCGCGCGAAAGGTTTTCCGGTCTCGTTCCGAACCTCGGTGGCGCGGAATATATTCGTGACACCAGCGTGCCGCCGGGGGCACGGGTGGAAGGGCATCGCGGTGAGCGCGGGTGACACTGGCGAGACGGTGAGTCCGTTCGATCGGCCCGCGTCGGCACGCGCCTACGGCTGGATGCTGGGTGGTCGCGATGTCTATCCGGTCGATCGCGACATCGTCTTCTATGTGCTGGGGCGGTTTCCCGAATGTGTGGACATCGCCCGGCAGAATCGGCAATTCCTGTATCGAGCGATTCGCTATCTGGTCGAGGAGGCCGGGATCCGGCAGTTTCTCGACATGGGATGCGGGCTGCCGACCGAGAACAATGTGCATCAGGTCGCGCAGCGGTTCGATCCGGACGCGCGGGTGGCCTACGTCGATATCGATCCCATCGTGCTCGCGCACGGGCGCGCCCTGCTCACCGGAAATCCGGGCACCGCGGTCGTTCAGGCCGATATGCGCCTGCCCGAGGCGATTCTGGCCGAGCCGCAGGTGCGGCGGCTGATCGACTTCGCCGAACCGATCGCGGTGCTGTTCCTGTCGGTCGGCCATCACCTCAAGGATGACGACGAGGTCGGGCAGGGGACGCGGCATACGGTGCGGCACATCATCGATACGGTCGCGGTGCCGGGCAGCCATCTCGCCTTCTCCCAGGTCGTCAGCGACGATCCGGACGTCGGCGCGATCTTCGCGGCGAGTATCGACGACTCCGGCGTGCCCTGGCAGAGCCGCACCCCCGCGGAGGTGGACGCGCTGTTCGACGGTCTGGAACCGGTCGAACCGGGCCTGGTGAATCTGGTCGACTGGCGGCCCGATCCGGATCAGCCACCGCTCGCGCCGGTGCCCGAGCCACTGCTCCCCTATGTCGGGGCCGCCACCCGCCGCCACAATGTCTACGAATACGGCGGAATCCTGCGCAAACCCTGAGCCCCGTTCGCGACGGGGCTCAGGGGGCGCGAATATCAGCCGCCCAGGCGCGCCTCGATCGCCTCGATCAGCCGCGGCCGCAGTTCGGCGGGGCGGATGATCGCATCGACCGAGCCGACCTCGACCGCGCGCTGAATGTTGTGCACCCGATCGAATTCCGCGGCCACCTCACCGAGTTTCTCGGTGCGCACCGACGATCGAACCTCGTCGAGCTCGGCGGTCAGGGCGGCACGGTCGGTGGCCGAGGCGTTGGCCGCGCGCGCCTCCAGCTCGCGCACGCGCGGATCGGTCGCGGTGCGGGTGTCGACCTCGCCCGCGAACACCACTGCCGCGGCCGGGGCGCCGCCGAGCACCGAGGCGAACGAGCCCTCCAGCGCGAGCACGGTCATATTCGGGTTGAGCGCCTTGGAGAACACCACGAACGCGCCACCGTGGTACCGCGAGATCACGCAGAACACAATGGGCCCTTGGAAATTCACGATCGCGCGCCCGATCTCCGCGCCGTACTCGAGCTGCAGCTTGCGCATCGACTCCGGGGAGCCGTCGAAGCCCGACAGGTTGGCCAGCACCACCAGCGGACGATTTCCGCTGGCCGCGTTGATGGCCCGCGCCGCCTTCTTCGACGACTGCGGGAACAGCGTGCCCGCGGTGTAGGTGTCCGGGCCGTCGGTGGGAACGAAGCCGCGCCGCGACACACCGCGGGATTCGATGCCCAGCAGGCACACCGGAATTCCGCCCAGATGCGCGTCCTGCACCACCGCGGTCTCGGCGTCGGCCATCCCGGCCCAGCGCTCGAGCACCGGATGGTCCTGATCGGCCACCGCCCGCATCACCGTGCGAATGTCGAAGGGCTTCTTGCGATCCGGATTCTTCGCCGCGGAGAAGATCTCGCCGACGGTGGTGAAATCGCTGCCCTCGATCACATGCGGGAAATCCGAGACGTCGCGGTCGGCCGGGTCGCTGGTCTGCGCCCGCCGCGGCGACTGTTCACCGGGTGCGATGTAGGTGTGGTCGTAGTGCGACATCAGAATCGCCCGCGCGGCGGTCAGATTCGGCGCCCAGTACTGACCCTGGCCGTTGGGGCCCATCACGCGGTCGTAGCCGCCGATGCCGAAGTTGTCCTCGGCCGACACACCGCCGGAGAAGTCCAGCGCCTGCTTACCGGTGAGCACCATCGCCGAATCCGGCGTCATCACCAGAATGCCCTTGGTGTGCATCAGCATGGTGGCCTCGGCGTTCCAGTACGGCTGCGCGCCGACGTTTATGCCGGAGACCACGATATTGATCTCGCCGCCGTCCTGGGTGAACTCGACGATCCGCTTGAGCGCGGCCGCCACCCAGTCCATGTTCTCGGTGCCGGACTTCATCGAGATCCGCGCGCCCGAGGACAGCGCGTACCACTCCAGTGGCACCCGCATCCGCTCGGCCAGATCCAGGGCCGCGATCACCCGGCGGCACTCCGGTTCCGACAGTGCGCCGAGCGATTTCGTCGGATCGCCGAGCAGCACCACCCGGGAGACGCCCTCGGGATGCCGCTCGGTCGGGGTGGTGACCACGCCCGCGACCATCGCGGCGGTATTGCGGCCCTTGGGCCGATCGACCGGCACCAGCGTGTGCCGCGCGTCGAGGTCGTATTCGGTGAACTCGCCGAGCAGACTGGTCAATTCGTACGGGTAGACGGTGTTGCGGCTGCTGGCGCGCAGCACCTTCTGCCGGTACTCGTCCAGCGGTTCGACCGCGTCGTCGGTCCGCTCGCCGACGGTCACCTCGGTGCCGCCGGTGGGGTCGAAGGAGATCCGCACGGCGACCTTCACCAGTTCCCCGGACTTCTCGTCGCGCTGGCGCGCGATGATCAGGATCTCCTCCAGCCCGGCGCCCACGGTCGTCGGTTCCACGCGCTCGACGACGGTCTCGAACTCGGCCGGGGTGATATCGATCGGCGGCCAGATGTACATGACGATGCGGTTGGTGTTGAACCGCTTGGCCGAGGGCCGCCGCGACTGCGCCCGGCGGATGGAGTCCAGACAGGTGGCAATGGTGGCCTCGGCGGTCGGCAGCGCCAGCAGGCGGCCGTCGTGCTCACGCAGCGCCGCCAGGTCACGCACCTGGGCGAAGGCGACCAGCCGCTCGTCGGCCGGATTCTCCTTGGCCACGCACCGGAACAGGTACACCTCGTCGTTGTCCGAGGACGGCAGCCGGGTCAGATCGAACTTGCGCAGCCGCTTCATCTGCATCCGCTCGGCGATGTACGGATGCAGGCCGCGGATCAGCCGCTCCTCGGCCATGCCGGTGGCCGACGGGCGGAAGGTGAAGTGGTGGTGCATGACCGCGCCGCCGCTGCCCGCGACGGTGGTGGTCACCCGGTGCACCTGGTTCGGCAGCGGTTGCGCGCTGAGCGCCTCCTGCAGCGCGGCGGCCATCGCGTCGAAGTCCTCGGGCTGATGCTCCCAACCGAGGTAGATATCGGCCTCGATGGAGACCGCGCCGGTGGCCAACTCCTTCAGCCCGCGCAGCACGGTGTCGAGGGCGTCGAAGCTGACCGCGGCCGACACCAGGGTCAGGCCCCGGCGCTCGGCGATCACGAAGGTGCAGCCGCCCACCTCCTGGGTGCGCACGCCGGTGAGGCCCTTGTTGCCGTAGTAGCGGCGGGTCAGCACCTCGAGCATGACCGAGTTGTCCCGGCTGCCGCGCACCAGGCGCTGCGCGAGCAGCCGCACCAGCGGCTCGGTGCTGCGCACCATATCGGAGATGCGCTCGGCGCGATCGGTGGCCTCGGGGTGAGCGTCCAGGTAGCTCAGGTGCTTTCGGACATTGGTGTACACCCGGGCCCGGTTGCGGCGCAGCAGCGGCTGACCGAACCAGGCGAACACCAGCCCGCGGGCCAGATCGGCGATCACCGGGAAGCGCACCTGCGTCGCGGCCACCAGCCGCTCCAGCGCCAGGCCGGTCGGCTCGCGCAGCGCGCGGTCGGGCACCGGCTCGCGCAGCCACTCGCGCAGCAGGGTGGTGACGACCGTGACGGTGTCGGCGGGCCGCTGCTGGGCCAGGAAGATCCGGAACACCGCGGCCTCGAGATCGGGGGTGCGGTCCAGTTCGGTGACGCCGTAGTGCCCGAGCGCCTTGGCGAGCTTGTCCCGATAGGACTGCGGCAGCCCGGCCCGCTCGACGTCGAGGCTCTGCAGATAGGCGTGGAAGTACTCGCGGGCGCTGTGCACGTGGCCGTGGGCGCCGTCCTCGTCCCAGGAGCGGTTGTGGCTCAGCTCGGCGAGATCGGCGAACACCTGCAGCAGTTCGATCTCCTCGGCCAGCGGCCGGTGGTTGTCGGCCAGCGCGGCGCGGCGCGCGGCGAGGTAGTCCTCGACCACCCGGCGCTCGTCGTGCGGATCGACATCGAAGCCCAGCAGCAGGCTGCGCAGATCCTGCAGGCCGCGGGCCAGCCGCTCGAACGGCCGGGCGGGCGCGGATTCGCCGGGCAGGTCCAACTCGACCGCGCCGGTCGCGGCGGTCTCGGCGGTCTCCTCCTCCTCGGCCAGTGGTTCCAGCCGCAGCATCGGCGCACCGGTCTCGACCTGGGTGCCGACCGACACCGAACATTCCTTGAGCCGGGCCCGGAACGGCGCGCGCAGCACCGTTTCCATCTTCATGCTCTCGAGCACGAGCACCGGCGCGCCCGCCTCGACCTCGGCGCCGACCTCCAGCGGCATGGCCACCACCAGCGCGGGCGCGGGTGCGCGGACGACGCCGCCCTCGTCGCGGCTGATCCGATGGGTCACGCCCTCGACATCGACCAGGTGGATCGGCCCGTGCGTGCCGGTGATCAGGCGGTAACGGGTGCCGTTGACCACGATCTGCCCGGCGTGGCTGTCGAAGCGCTCCAAATCCACGTCGGCCGTGCGGATTTCGCCACCGGCCTCGATGCCGATCCGGAAACGGTGAGCGCCGATGCGGGCCACGCGCACGCGGTAGCCAGCACCGCGCAGCTTCAGGTCGAGCGGTCGGCCGCTCTGATGCTGCACCTGCGGCCGCCCGCCGGACGCGGTGGACAGCAGCCGCTGCCGCTCGGCGCGCTCCTCCTCCTCGTACGCGTCGATCGCGGCGGCGGCCAGCGCGATGGCGGAGTGGCGGTGCGAGACCAACCGGCCCTCGTCGCGGACGCGGTCGATCCAGCCGGTGTCGGCGCTGGCATCGATCACCTCGGGCTGATTGAGCAGATCGAGGACGAAGCTCTTGTTGGTCGCGCCGCCCTCGATGACCACCCGGGTCTGCACCATCGCCCGGCGCAACCGGCCCAGCGCCTCGTCGCGGTTGCGGCCGTAGGCGATGATCTTGGCGATCATGGAATCGAAATCGGCGGGAATGACGTCGCCCTCGCTGACGCCGGTATCGACCCGAATGCCCGGTCCCGCAGGCAGATCCAGCCGCGCGATGCGGCCGGGGGCGGGGGCGAAGTCGCGGTCGGGATCCTCGGCATTGAGCCGGGCCTCGATGGCGTGGCCGCGCTCGCGCGGCGGCTCACCCTCCAGCTTGCCGCCGGAGGCGACGTGCAGCTGCGCGCGGACCAGATCGAATCCGGTGGTGTACTCGGTGATCGGGTGCTCGACCTGCAGGCGGGTGTTGACCTCGAGGAAGGCGAACAACCGCTCGCCGGGGTGGTACAGGAATTCCACGGTGGCCGCGCCGCGGTAGCCGACCGCCACCGCCAGCCGCTCGGCCGAGGCCTTGAGCTCGGCGGACTGCTCGGCGCTGAGCACCGGCGAGGCCGACTCCTCGATGATCTTCTGGTTGCGCCGCTGCACCGAGCAGTCGCGCACGCCCAGCGCCCACGCGGTGCCCTGGCCGTCGGCGATCACCTGGACCTCGACGTGGCGGGCGCCGGTGACCAACCGTTCCAGGAACACGACACCGCTGCCGAACGCGCGCGCGGCCTCCTGCCGGGTGCGTTCGTAGGCGTCGACGAGTTCGGCCTCGTTGTTGATCTTGCGAATGCCGCGGCCGCCGCCACCGGCGGTCGCCTTGAGCATCAACGGGTAGCCGATCTCGGAGGCGGCGGCCACCGCCGCCTCCACGGACTCGACCGCGCCGCGGCTCCACGGCGCCACCGGCACGCCGACCTCCTCGGCGATCAGCTTGGCGCCGATCTTGTCGCCGAGTTTGCGCATGGCCTCGGGGCTCGGGCCGATGAAGGTGACGCCGATCTGCTCGCACAGCTCCGCGAAGGCCGGATCCTCGGCGACGAAACCCCAGCCCACCCAGGCGGAATCGGCCTTGGTGGTGATCAGGGCGCGCTCGAGTGCCTTGAGGTCGAGATAGGGGCGCGCGGCGGCCGGGCCGAGGTCGTAGGCGATGTCGGCCTCGCGCACGAAGGTCGCGTTGCGATCGACATCGGTGTGCAGGGCAACCGTTTCGATGGGTACCCCGGTCTCCGCTGCCAGATCTCGGACGGCGTGAATGAGGCGCATGGCGGCCTCACCCCGGTTCACGATGGCGATGCGGCTGAACACTCACCAGCTCCTTCCAGTTCACAGCTCGGGCCCGGCTCGGGCGAGGGTCGCGACTTCCGGCTCCGCGTAGTGTGCACCCTCTTGGGTTGTATGTGCACAGCGAGCCGGTGTTACCGGCACGTATGGTGGGCAATACCTCAGGGGTAACCAGGGCAGCGGACGCGTTGACCTGCAAGGCTCTTGGGCGGACGGAGGCTATCGGGGTGGACGGGATTCTCGACGAACTGCACGCGCGCTGCGCCGAGATCGCGGGCGAGGCGATCCTCTCGGGCGAGGAGCACCCTACCCTCACCCTCACCACGCGCGAGATCGCGGACCTGCTCGACCACATCGCCGAACTGCGCCGCGCGACCGGCGCGGCCGCCACCGCCCTGCACCGCATCCACACCGTGCTCGACCAGCGCACCGCGCATCCCGAGGCCGCTGCCCAGCAGGCCCGCAGCATCGCCCGCCACGCGGCGCGCGATCTCGACACCGCGCTCAGCCATTGAGGGCGCGCCCCGCTCCGGCAAACCCCGGGTTTGCGCCGAGACTGCGGGGTATCCGTGCGGCAGGAGGTGAATGCCATGCCCAAGGAATGGACCGACAAACAGGAACGCCAGTACGAGCACATCAAGGATTCGGCGAAGGAACGCGGTGCGAGCACCGGACGGGCGAAGGAGATCGCGGCCCGCACGGTCAACAAGAACCGGGCGCAGTCCGGCCAGACCAAGACCGCCAGTCGCTCCTCGGTCAAGGACAAATCGCCCCAGCAGCGCGGCGGTCAGCGCTCCGGCCGCAAGAGCCCGAAGGGTCCGACCCGCGACCAGCTCTACAACGAGGCCAAGAGGCGCAATATCAAGGGCCGTTCGTCGATGACGAAGAGCCAATTGGAGAAGGCCCTGGGCCGCGGCTGAGTTCGGCGTGGCGGGCGGTGGACAACAGCGCGGCCGACGCCAGCACGGCGAGGACCGCGAGAACCGCTGTCGCGGTCGGCGCCAGCCGCTCCCACCAGATGAGATAGATACCGCCCGCCGCGAGCACGGCCCCCGCCGCGGTGGCCACGGGCGTGGTTCGGGCGGCGTATCCGGCGCAGTACACATCCCAGTGCGCCAGCACCCGGACCACGCCGAACAGGATCATGCCGCAGCCCAGAATCCACAGCGGGCGCTGGCTCCACCACAGCTGCGGATCGCCCGGCAGCAGTGCCGCGGGGGCGAGCAGCGCCGCGCAGGAGACGAGGGCGAGCACGGGGACGTGCCAGAGATAGATCGTCATCAGATGCGTTACCGCATAGGCGATCACGCGCCGCGCCCGCGGCGGCGGCCTGCGGCCCGCCACCCGCCGATCGAGGAGGTCGAGCACCACCACCTGCAGGACGGCGAGGATCGCCATGGCGGCCGTGGGCGGATACAGGTTGGAGACCGGGGCATCGGCCAGCCCGTACATGGCCTTCGGATACGGACCGGCGAACACCATCACCGCGAGGGCGGCCACGCCGCCGACCATGACCGCGACCATCCGGCGCACGGGTATTCGCCGCAGCGTCCCGCGGGCGTACAGCACGCCGAGCTGATGGCAGAACAACCAAACCAGCAACAGGTTCACCTGCGCGACATCGAGCCCGGCGAACTTCGAAACATCCACCGCCGCAGCGCCTGCCAGCAGTAGTGCGGGCAGCGCCCACGCCGACCGGTCGTGCGTGCGGACCGCCCACGGCGCCACCCCCACCGCCACCAGATACACCGCCAGGAACCACAGCGGACTCGCCAGCGCGTACCCGGCCGCCCTCGCCATCGCCTCCGAACGCAGCCGCACCAGCCACACCACCGCCGCGAGCACCACGACCAGCGGAACCACCGGCATGACCAGGCGGCGCACCCGCGGCCCCAGATACGCCCCGATCCCCGCCCCCTGCGCCCGCCAACGATCCACGATGCCGGTGTTGGCCAGCCCGCCCGCGACGAAGAACAGCGGCATCACCTGCAGCACCCAGCTCAATGCCCACACCGGCTTGCCGTGCAGGGCCGGATCGCCGCGAATCGTGCCGTCGGCCACGGTGATTCGCACCGAGATCCAGTGCACGACGACCACCACCGCGATGGCGAACATCCGGGCGATGTCGATACACCAGTTTCGCGGTGGCCTCCCGTCGGCCGCAACGGTCACAGTGCAGGCTTAGCGGGTGGGACTGAATTCGGGGTGAACGCTTGGCGCGCAGGCGATCTCGAAAGGGCGGCGAGTTTCGCTCAGCGCGGCGGTCCGGCATCGACGCGGCGCAGCATCGGGTCGGCCCGCTCGAGCCGGTCCCCCGCGGGCATACGCTCCTGCCACCACGTCATCCCCGCCTCGGCCAGGGCATCGAGCAGCCTGCGCGCCGCGCCCGGCTCGGGCGGCGTCGCACCGCCGCAGACCACATCGAACGGATGTCCCGACAGCGCCGGATCCCGCTGTCCACCGATGAATTCGCGCAGCGCCCGGACATCCTCCGGGCGCGGCGGGGTGCCCGGCACGTCGGACAGGATCGGGATCACCCCGTCGTAGCGGGCCGCCCGGCGCATCGGCGCCTTGTTCGGCCACTGCCCACCCACCCAGATCGGCACCCGTGGCCGCTGCACCGGCGGCGGCAGGAAACGCACCTCGTCGAGGGTGACGTATTCGCCTCGGTAGCTGACGGTTTCGCCGGACCACAGCAGATCCAGCGCCGCGAGGCCCTCGTCCAACCGCCCGGCCAGTTCGCGGGGATCGGTGGGCTCGCCGAAACTGCCGTACTCGTCGGGGATGGGACCGCCGAGCCCGACGCCGAGCACCATGCGCCCGCCGCTGAGCCGATCGAGGGTGGCGACCTCGCGGGCCAGTTGCTGCGGCCGCCGCCGCGCGACCGGGGTGACGGCCGTGCCCAGCCGGATCCGTTCGGTCGCCAGGGCCGCGGCCGTCAGCAGCACCCACGGATCGCCGATCTCGCGGGGGGTGGTCTTGTCGTAGACCAGGTGGTCCCAGACCAGCAGGCCGTCCCAGCCCGCGGCCTCGGCACGGGCGGCCAGTTCGGCGAAGGTGCGGGGGTCGGCGAAATCGCCGAAGTTCGGCACATTGATCGCATAGCGCAGCGCCATGGCACCCGATCCTCTCCACAGGTCGGTTATTTTCTGGCTATCCTCGCACGGTCCGGGCGCGCGGCCCGGAAGCGAGACGAGGAGGTCATCCATGCCGCGATTCGAGGCCAGCATCGAGGCCGCGCCGGGCGGTGGGGCCTACGTCCGGGTGCCGGAGCGGGTGATCGCGGATCTCGGTGGCGGCGGGCGCATTCCGGTGCGGGCGAGCTTCGACGGGATCGACTACACCGGATCGATCGCCGCGATGGGCGGCGGGCCGTGCCTGGGCATGCTGAAATCCATCCGCACCACCCTGGGCAAACAGCCCGGGGACACGGTCACGGTGACCGTCGAGCGGGACACCGCCGAACGGCAGGTCGAGGTGCCCGCGGATCTGGCCGCCGCCCTCGACGACGCCGGGCTGCGCACCGCCTTCGACGGGCTCTCGTTCACCCGCCGCCGCGAACAGGTCGCCGCGATCACCGACGCCAAGCGGCCCGAGACCCGGGCCCGCCGGATCGCCAAGACCATCGAGTCGTTGCGCGGCACCGAGAATCGGTGACATCGACCACAACCTTCAAACGAGCTGAAGCCTAGGGCTATGCTTCAGCCGTTCTGAAGGGAGTTTCGGTGCAACATTTCCTGCTGTCGGTGCACATTCTGGCGGGCATCGTCTTCATCGGCGGATCGGCGGTCGCGACCAGCCTGTTCTCCCGCTACGCGCCCGTGGTCGGCGACGCGGACGCCCCGCCGCGCAGCCGCGCGGTAGCCGTGGCGCTACACCGCATCACCGGCACCTATGCCCTGCTCGGCCTGATCGTGCCGGTCGTGGGCATCGTGCTGGCCGGGGTGCAGCAGCGGCTGGGCGAGGTCTGGATCACCGTGGCCATGGCCCTCACCTTCATCGCCGCCGCCCTGCTGGCCAGCATGATCCATCCGATGCAGCGCCAGGCCCTCGCCCAACCCGACGACGGCCGCCGCCTGCGCACCCTGTCCATGCTCGCGGGCGCGTACAACCTGCTCTGGGCCGTGGTCGTGGTGCTCATGATCGTTCGCCCGGGCAGCAGCCTGGGCTGATCAGCAGCGAACGCCGGTCACCGCGAACCGCTCGACCTCGGCGACATGACCGCCGGTGGCCACCGCGACCGTCAGCGCACCGACACAGCCGTCGCGCAGCGCGACGGTCGTGCTCCACGGAGAATCCGTGCCCCCCGCGGGAATCGGCTCCGACACCCCGAGCGGCTCCGGCGCGGGAATCGCCCGCACCTGCACCCGCAGACTTTCGTCGACTCCGGTGACGAGCCCGCCGACGGTCAGCGGCGAGGTGACCCGCGCACCGTAGGCCGGCGCGGTGACCGACAGCGTGGTGTCCTGGGTGCCGACCACCTCCCACGGGGCATCCGGCGGCGGCCCGAACCGGACCAGATGGACCACCGCGGCGGTTGCCAGCCCGCCACCGGGACGCTCGAAACCGACCCCCACCCAAGCCTCCGCACCACGCACCGACGACGACACCACCTTGTCGATATTCGCGTAACCCAGGTAGTACGAGGCGAAATAGAGCGCGGTCTGCCCGGGATCCAGATGCCAGGGCTGCAACCCACCCTCCCCGTAGGCCACCTCCCACGCCGAGGCCGCCGCCTCGTCGACGAACGGCCACAACGGTGGATAGGGGAAGGTATCCGACGGCGGCACAGCGGGCGCCGCGGCGGAGAGCGGCCCCGGTTCCGCGGCCGCCGGGGCCGAATCGGGCGGCGAGACGGCCGAGTTCACCCGCGTCCGGTCGTCTCCGCGCACCCACAACCACACCACCACGACGACCACGACCAGCAACACCGCCAGCGCGGCGAGCGAATACGCCTGCCTGGAACCAGTTTTCGGGGCCATACCTACCAGCATCCCCCTCGGTTTCGATTCCCGACAGGCGACCGCGCGGGGCGATGCGCACCGCGCCCCGGCCTTCACCGAAGACCGGGGCGCGGAAGCGGCTGCGCCGGGTGGCTATTCGACGATCTCCAGGCTGCCGTTCGGGACCAGCGCCAGGCCCGCCGGGTCGACCCGGCCGATCACCGGGCCGGTGCAGTTGCGGCCCTGGTGCACGAGAACGACCTTCTCCGTGGTGTTACCGACCGTGGTCTGGAACGAGTTGCCGGTGTCGATGCAGCCCGTCGGGTTCTCGTAGAGCTTGCCGTTGATGCTCACGGTGCCCTCCGCGGCGTGGGCGGCTCCGGCGCCCAGCACGGTGAACGCGCCCGCCACCAGGGTGGCGGCGGCGAACCCAGCGGTACGAATCATGGGATCCTCCAGTTCATTTCGACGTCCCGACCGTCGACAGGCTACTCGCGGCCGCGCCGGCGTCACACATCGGTCGCGTGCCGGGTCGTGCGTGCAGGCTAGCGGGTCGCATCCGGTCGCGCGGCCGATATCGCGGGGTTCGAGGAAGTTTCGCGATCGCATGGGCCGGGTAGTCCTCTCTGGTGGCTCTCTTCGTCCGTGCCGTCGCACTGGGCCGAGTGGGTCGGGATTTTTGGGTCGCTTGGTGGAGGCTAGGAGAAGAGGGTGGCGGTTGTACTCGTGCTGCGCGCACGCGGACTGGGTGATCTACTCACCGCGGTCCCGGCATTACGCGCGCTGCGTCGGGCCAGGCCACGCGATCACATCGCGCTCGCCGCGCCGTTGAGGCTCGAGCCGATCGTGGATCTGATCGCATCGGTGGACGAGATGGTGCCGACCGCGGATCCGGAGAGTATGCGTTGGGACGGCGAGGCGCCCGAACTGGCGGTGAATCTGCACAGCGGCGGGGCCGAGGGGATCGTGGAGCTCGCCAAGACGAATCCGGCGCGGATTCTCACCTATCGCAATCCGGCGTTCCCGGACCTGGACGGTCCGGACTGGCAGCACGATATGCACGACGTGGACCGCTGGTGTCATCTGCTCGAATCCGACGGCATCGCCGCGGATCGGCGCAATCTCGGCCTGGTGCCGCCGGTGGCCCCGACCAGCCACCGCGACTGCGTGGCCGTGCACGTGGGCGCGGGTTCGCCCGCGCGGCGCTGGCCGCCGGAGCGATTCGCCGCGGTGGTGCGGCATCTGCTGGTGCAGGGCCGCGAGGTGGTGCTCACCGGCGACGAATTCGAACGCGATATCGCGCTGTCGATCGCCGCGCGGGCCGGGCTGCCCGCCCAGCAGGTACTGGCCGGGCGGCAGAGCCTGCTCGAGGTGGCCGCGACCGTCGCCGAGGCCGCGCTGGTGGTGTGCGGCGACACCGGCGTAGCCCACCTGGCCACCGCCTTCGGCACCCGCACGGTCCTGCTGTTCGGGCCCACCCCGCCCAGCCGCGGCGGACCGCCGCCACATCTGCTCAACCGCCATATCGTGCTGTGGGCCGGACGCACCGGCGACCACGACGGCGCGGCGACCGATCCGGGTCTGCTCGAGATCGGCGTCGACGAGGTCATCCAGGCGGTGGACAAGCAGCTCACCAAGCGGATTTGGCCGGGCGCGGCGGTGGATCGGCGCCGGTCCGCCTTTCGGCGCGTGGGCTGAACGGCGTTCTCCGGAAACGGATTTCGGCCGGGACTAGGGCTGGTCGGCGCGCTCGGCGCGCGAGAGGGCGGCCGCGTAGGCGGCCAGGGCCGAGGGCCAGAACTGTTCGAGATAGTCGCGGGCGTCGGCGAGGCCACGCGGATCCAGGGAATACAGCCGCCGATTACCAGCCGGGCGCACCATCACCAAGCGCGCCTCGCGCAACACCCGCAGATGCTGCGATACCGCCGAGCTGCTCACCCCGATCGTCGCGGCCAGCTCCCCCACCGAGCGCGGCGCGGGCGGCAGGGTCTCGAAGATCGCGCGGCGGGTGGGGTCGGCGAGCGCCTCCAGCGCGCGGACTCCATTAGTGGCCACTTAAATAGTGTGGCTGTTCGCTGACCGGACGGTCAAGGTCGGCCCGGTCGCCGATTTTCCCGGTGAATGCGGAATTACCCGCATGTAGTTCGGCCAACCGGACATTTTCGCGCCCCCGGACAACCGTGTGACGGTTACGACAGGATTACGAGCGGCCTGCGAGATTGTCGTAGGTTGCCATCCATGCCCGTGACCGTTTCGTTATCTTCGCGGCGGGCCCGGCGCGCGGCCAAGGCCGTGGCGATCACCGCGGTCGTCGGTGCCTCGATCGGCACGCTCGGCGCCGCCGACCGGCACGGCACCGGCTCGGCCCCGGGCCTGGCCGCCGCCGCCCACACGCTCGGGCCCGCGCCCGCCGCGCTGGCCGCACCCGCCGTCGCACCCGTGCCGCCGCCCGCACCACCGGCCGCGGAGCCCTGGCCGATGGCCAAGGCCGCCCGGGAAATTCGCCGCACCGTGCGTCCCGTCGCGGGCGTGCTCACCTCCGGCTTCGGCACGCGCTGGGGCGAACTGCACGGCGGCATCGACTTCGGCGACGCACTGGGCGCCCCGATCGCGGCGGTCACCGACGGCGTGGTCGTCGAGGCCGGGCCCGCATCCGGTTTCGGGCTGTGGGTGCGAGTGCGCCAGGACGACGGCACCATCGGGGTATACGGCCACGTCAACGACATTCTGGTGACGGTCGGCCAGCAGGTCCGCGCGGGCGAGGTCATCGCCACCGTCGGCAATCGCGGCTACTCCACCGGTCCGCATCTGCACTACGAGGTCTGGACCGACGAGGGCGGTACCAAGATCGATCCCATGCCCTGGCTGCTCGCGCGCGGGGTGGATCCGGGGACCGCGCCGCACTGAGGCCGATGGTCGCGGACCGGATGAGGGGGTTCGCCAATCACGGACCTCATGCCGCGGCGCTGTGGGGGCTCGCCGCCGGAAAGGAAACAGCTAGGACGAGCGGTTCTTCAGGAACGAGACCTCGTTGGCGCTGCCCGAGACGGCGATGTCGACCTTGCCGTCGCGGTCGAAATCGGCGAGGACCGGGGTCTGCGGCTGGGAGGTCACGGGGAAGTTGCCGACCTTGGTGACCGTGCCGTCGCCCCTGCCCTGCAGGACCACCATGGTGGAGGTCAGGACCGCCGACATGGCGGCGTCCTGATTGCCGTCGCCGTCGAAATCGGCGACGGCGATGCTGGTGGGGCCGGCGCCGGACAGGTTGACCCGATTGGTCTTCTTGAAATCGCCCTTGCCGTCGGAGAGCAGGACGGTGGTACTGAAGGAGAACGAATCCGCGGTGATGACGTCATCGATGCCGTCCCGGTCGAAATCGGCCGCCCGTACATCCTCGGTGATCAGGCCGCTGGTGCTGGCCCCCTGGCGGGTGAAGCCGCCGTCGCCGTTGCCGAAGAACACCTCCACCTGCTGCAGCACATCGTTGTTGACGGCCAGGTCCGGAATGTTGTCGCCGTTGAACCTGCCGGTGGTGTAGGCCGCGGACGTCCCGGCGATATGCGCGGACGGGCCCGCCCGCAGCGTGCCGTCGCCATTGCCGAACCAGGTCTTCACCCCGGTCGGGACCATGCTCAGTACATCGGCCCGACCGTCGCCGTTCACATCCACCACCGCGACCTGCTGTTGCGCACCCTCCACGCTGACGTGGGTCTGCCCGGCGCGGAATGTCCCGTCACCATTGCCCAGGAATATCGCGACCTTCACCCAACCCTGCAGCACCACATCCTGTTTCCCGTCCCCGTTCAGATCCCCCGCCGCGACCGCCCCGAACCCGTTGCCCACCGATCCGACCCGCGTCCCCGGCCGGAACGTCCCGTCTCCCTTGCCGACCATCAGCACCGCCCCGTCCCCACCGAAATCCGCGGCCACCACATCGGTGACCCGATCACCGTTGAAATCGGCCCCGACCATGCCGATCGGCGCGGGACCCGGACCCCACGAGGGGAAGTTGCCACCCGAGGGCGAGGCGACCGCGGGCGCGAAGTCGATCCGCCCGGCCGCCAGTGCCGGTGCGGCGAGCACAGCCGCGAGGACCGGTGCACAGAGCGTGAGAACAAGGCGAAGGGATATGCGGCGAACGTGCATGAGAATTCCTGTGTCGAGCCGAGCCACTCGATGTGGTGACAGGAATTTTCGGCGACGAGAACAGCAGGTCACGCCGGGTTCCGCCGAATTCGTCGAATTGGCGGGCGAACCGGCGCGACACTGGGCACAGTGCCCGGTTCAGCGCAACCGCTCGGCGTCCTTGGTCAGCATCACCAGCGTCTCGGTCAGCGCCGCCAGCTCCGCCGCGTCCGCGCCCTCGGCCACCGCGGTCGCCACATCCTCGGCCGCACACCGCGCCGCGAACCACCGATCGGCCAGATCCGCGGCCTCCTGCGCCGACAGCACCACCGCGTCCTCGGGAATTCCAGTGCCCTCCAAGCCCTTCCGATGCTCGTAGGCGCGCTGCCGGCAGGACTGCCGACAATAGCGGCGACGCCGCCCGATCTCGGATTCGGCGATCTCTCGTCCACACCACGAACAGGACGACAGCACACGACGCGGCATGAGCCGACACCTTAACGGCAACGGGGCCCGAACGAGCGTGGGCGCGCCGAAATTTTCCCCACCTGCAAGCACCGAGTAAAATGATGGGGTTGACCCTCGCCGGGAACTGTTATACGGCTTTCCGCGTTGCAAGACATGTAGAGCGTTGCCGACAGGCTAGAGAGGACCGCACACCATGGCAGATCGCGTACTCCGAGGCAGCCGGCTCGGAGCGGTGAGCTACGAGACCGACCGCGACCACGACCTGGCGCCGCGTCGGGTGGCGCGGTACCGGACCGAGAACGGCGAGGAATTCGATGTTCCCTTCGCCGACGACGCCGAGATCCCCCCGACCTGGCTGTGCCGCAACGGGCAGGAGGGCATTCTGATCGAGGGCACCACCCAGGAGCCCAAGAAGGTCAAGCCGCCGCGCACCCACTGGGACATGCTGCTCGAGCGCCGCTCCAAGGACGAGCTCGAGGAGCTGCTGCAGGAGCGGCTGGAGCTGCTCAAGACCCGTCGCGGACGGGCCTAGCCGGTACGAACACGACGAAAGGCCGCATTCCCCGCAGAGTGAATGCGGCCTTTCGCGTATCCAGCCACGCGTTCGGAACAGCTCAGTGGCTGGCGACCTTGCGGTACTGCGCCAGCGCCAACGGCACCGCGACCGCCAGAATCCCGACCGAGCACAGCACCGCGTATTCCACGCAGTGCTCGGCGGCCCACCCCTGCGGCGCGGCGAAGGTCGGCGGGGCATCGTTGACGAACAACTTGCGCCCGGCCGCCGAGACCGCAGTGATCGGGTTCCATTCCGCGATCGTGCGCAGCGGACCCGGCAGCGATCCGGCGGAGATGAATGCCGAGGAGATGAACGTCAGCGGGAACATCCAGATCAGCCCCGCGCTCTGGGCCACCTCGACCGTGGGCGACAGCAGTCCGGTCAGCGCCCCGACCCACGACATCGCGAACGCGAACAGCAGGATCACCGCGAACGCCAGCGCGGCATCGGCGATCGGGCCGTTGATCCGCCAGCCCACGACATAGCCGCAGCCCACCATCACCGCCAGCGACAGCACGTTGACCACCAGATCCGACAGCGTCCGCCCCATCAGCACCGCCAGCCGCGACATGGGCAGCGTGCGCATCCGGTCGATGATGCCCTTGGACAGATCGTTGGCGAGCCCGACCGTGGTGAAGGCGGCGTTGAACGCGACGGTCTGGGTGAAGATGCCCGCCAGCAGGAATTCCCGATACTGGCTGCCGCCCAGCGATTCCGCGAAGATGTAGGCGAAGACGAAGACGAACATCAGCGGCTGGATGGTCGCGGTCACCAGCAGCGTCGGCACCCGCAGGATCGTCAGCAGATTTCGGTACGCCACGATCGCGCTGTCGCGAAAGACGCGCACCGGCGCGGAAATTCGGCCCACCCGCACCGAACCGCCTTCCGCGCCGCCGACATCCGGCTCGACCGCCAGCTCCGCGGTACTCACGACATGATCTCCTCTGCAACGTCGTCGGTTTCGGATTCCTCACTCGCCGTGGTCGAGGTGCCGGTCAGCGCCAGGAACACCTCGTCGAGGCTGGGCCGGTGCACGCCCGCGTCGACCACGTGCACCCCGGCGTCGTCGAGACGGCGCAGCGCCTCGACCATGGTCCGCGAGCCGTCGCCGACCACGATCGAGACCTCCTCGGTCCCGGCCTCGTGCGCGGGCTCGCCGATGCCGACCTGGGCCAGCACCGACATCGCGGTCTTCGGATCCTGTCCGGCGGCCAGGGTGACGGTGAGCCGGTCGCCGCCGATCGCGGTCTTGAGCTCGTCGGCCGAGCCGCGCGCGATCACCCGGCCGCGGTCGATGACCGTGATCCGGTCGGCCAGCAGGTCGGCCTCCTCCAGATACTGCGTGGTGAGCAGCACCGTGGTGCCGTCGTCGACCAGTTCGCCGATCACCCGCCACATGTCCAGGCGCCCACGCGGATCCAGGCCGGTGGTCGGTTCGTCGAGCACCACCACCTGCGGCCGGGCGACCAGCGCGCCCGCCAGATCCAGCCGCCGGGCCATGCCGCCGGAATAGGTGCCCGCGCGCCGATCGGCGGCATGGTCCAGGCCCAGCGCCGCGAGCAGTTCGCTGGCCCGCGCCGCGGCCTGCTTGTGGTTCATCCCGTAGAGCCGGGCGACCATGCGCAGGTTCTCGAAGCCGGACAGGTTCGCGTCCACCGCCGCGTACTGGCCCGACAGTCCGATTCGGGTGCGGGCGCGGGCCGGATCGCGCAGCACGTCGACCCCCGCCACCCGCACCCGCCCCTCGGTCGGCTTGAGCAGCGTGGTGACGATGCGCACGGTCGTGGTCTTACCGGCCCCGTTGGGCCCGAGCAGCCCCATCACGGTGCCCTGCGGGATCTCCATATCGATTCCGTCGAGGACCCGCACCCGGCCGTAGTTCTTCACCAGGCCCGCGACCTCCACCGCCAAACTCATGCCTCCACCTCGCTGGCGCTCGGCTCCGGCATGTGTTTGCACACGCTGTGCCCATGAGTTCGCTCGCTGCGCTCGCTCACTTGGTCTCCTTCGCGTCGTCGGCACAAGAACCGCTGCCGCCCAGGTGATCTCGCAATACGGGACCGATCACCGCGAGCGCCTCCGGCGTGGTCATACCGGAATGGCGGCACCGCACCTTCTGATCGTGGATCGCGCCGGTCACATACGGCTCCCAGGCCTGCGCGCACCGGGTGGGGTCGGCCCGGTTGATCTCGTCGTCGGCGGCGGTGAAGAACAGCAGATCACCGTCGAAGACACGGGGGCGGAAGCCGTGCGCGAGCACCGCGCCGTTGGCGTAACCGGTGTAGAGCCGCTGCAGATGCTCCACGGTCAGCGCCGCGAACGGCCCGGGTCGGTTGCGCAGCAGTTCCGCCGCGTCCTGCAGGGTCAGGCGCGGATCGACGGCATGATCGCCGCCGAGCAGGTCACTGCCGAATTCGCCGATGATATCGGCGATTCCGGGAATGGCGTGCTCGAGCCACTCGTCGGACAGCTGATAGCTGTCCATCAGGGCCAATAGCGCCACCTGCTCCCCGGCCTCCTGCAGCCGCACCGCGATCTCCTGGGCGATCAAACCGCCCAGCGACCAGCCCAGCAGATGGTAGGGGCCGTGTGGTTGCACCGACTTGATGTGCGCCACATAGTCTTTCGCCGCCGCCGCGATCGAGGCATGCTCGTCGCCGCCGGATACGTGCGGGGCCTGCAACCCGTACACCGGCCGGTCGGCGGGCAGATGCGCCAGCAGACCGGAATAGCACCAGGACAACCCGATCGCCGGATGCACGCAGAACAGCGGCGGCGCCGACGATCCCGGCGCGGAGCGAATGGCCAGCAGCGGCTCCAGCGCCGCCGCCAGCGCGTCCCCGGCGGTGGCGGCCAGCCGCCGCGCGATGGCCGCGGGGCTGGAGTCGCCGAACATCAGCTGCACCGGCAATTCGATTCCGGCCGAGCGCAACTGGGCCACCACCTTGGTCGCCAGCAGCGAATTGCCCCCCAGTTCGAAGAAGCCGTCGTCGGCGCCGACCGACGCCACGCCGAGCACCTCGGCGAAGGCCGCGCACAGCGCCGCCTCCACCGGGGTGGACGGGGCCCGATATCCGGAACCGGCCCCGAACACCGGTTCCGGCAGGGCCTTGCGGTCGAGCTTGCCGACCGGGGTTAGCGGCACCGCGTTCAGCAGCGTGATCGCCTGCGGCACCATGTAATTGGGCACCAGCTCGGCCACGTGCGCGGTCAGCTCGGCCACCGTCGGCTCGTGGCCGCGCCGCGGCTTCACATACGCCACCAGCGCCGTCGACCCGGCCGGGGTGCGATAGCCCATGGTGGTCGCGAACTCGACCGCGGGATGGTGCGCCAGCGCGGCGTCGATCTCGCCCAGTTCGATGCGGAAGCCGCGGATCTTCACCTGATGATCGGTGCGGCCCACGTACTCCAGATCGCGCCGGTCCGCGCGTTCGACCCAGCGCACCAGATCGCCCGTGCGGTACATGCGTTCGCCCGGTTTGCCGTACGGATTGGCCACGAACCGCCCCGCGGTCAGCCCCGGCCGATGCAGATAGCCGCGGGCCAGCGCGGGACCGGCCAGATACAGCTCGCCGGTCACCCCGGCCGGAGCCGGATGCAGCCGCGCGTCCAGCACCATCGCCGCCACACCGCGGATCGGCCCGCCGATGGTGACCGGCATACCGGGCGACATGGGCTCGGAGACGACGGTGACGATGGTGGTCTCGGTCGGCCCGTACACGTTGTACAGATTGCGGTCGGTCCCCCACCGGTTCACCAGCTCCGGCGGCAGCGCCTCGCCGCCCACCAGCACATGCCGCAGCGCGGTCACCCCGGTCGGGTCGACGGTGCCCAGCGCGGCGGTGGTGATGAAGGCGTGGGTGATCTGCTCGTCGATGAACACCCGCGCCAGCTCGGCCCCGCCGTACACCCCCGCCGGGGCGATCACCAGCGTAGCCGCGCCGCCGAGGGCCATCAGCAGATCCAGCATCGCCGCATCGAAACTCGGTGTGGCGAAATGCAATACCCGGCAGCCCGGACGCACGTCGAAGCGCTGCGCGGTCTCCGCGGCGAAGTTGGACAATCCGCCGTGGGTGACCACCACGCCCTTGGGCACACCGGTGGAGCCCGAGGTGTAGATGACGTAGGCCGGATTGTCCATCCGCAGCGCCATCGGCCGCTCCGCCGCGGTGATCGGCGCATCGGAGGTGCGCAGCACGCGCCGGCGGAACGACGGCGCGTCCAGCACCGTCCAGCTCGCGCCGTCGGGCATCCGCTCGCGATGCGCCGAGAGCGTGATGCCCAGCGCCGCACCGGAATCGGTGAGCATGTGCGCGATGCGGTGTTCGGGATAGGTCGGATCGATCGGCACGAACGCAGCACCGGCCTTGGCCACCGCCAGCGTCACCGCCACCGATTCGGCCGAGCGCGGAATCCCCAGCGCCACCAGGGTTTCCGGGCCGACACCGAGTGCGATCAGCACGCGCGCCAGCCGGTTGGTCCACCGGTCGAGCGCATCGTAGGTGATCTGGGTTCCAGCGCAGCGCAGCGCCACCGCCTGCGGATTGACCCGCGCCGCCGCCTCGAACACCTCCGGCAGCGTCAGCGGCCGGTCGGGCTCCGCACCGCGCACCGGGGCCAGGCTCGACCACTCCGCGCCGTCGAGCAGCTCCAGATCGCCCACGGGCAGGGCCGGATTCGCGGCGGCCGCGGTGAGCAACCGCACCAGCCGAGCGCCCAGACCGGCGGCGGTCGCCTCGTCGAACAGGTCGCGGGCGAAGTTCACCGACACCGTGATGCCGTCGGGTTCGCGGCGCGCACTCCAGGATTCGGTGACGGTGAACTGCAGATCGAATTTCGCGATGCCGGGATCGGCGTCGGCGGCCTCGATGCGCAACTCCGGCAGCTCGAGCACCCGCACCGGCTGATTGCGCACCGACAGCATCACCTGGAACATCGGGTGATGCGCCTGCGAGCGCGCCGGATTGAGCACCTCGACCAGCCGCTCGAACGGCACGTCCGCATGCGCGAACGCCTCCAGATCGACCTCGCGCACCGCCGCCAGCAGTTCGGCGAACGACACCCCGCCCTCGATGCGGGTGCGCAGCACCAGCGTGTTGACGAACATGCCGACCATCGGATCCAGCGCGGGATGCCCGCGCCCGGCGATCGGGGTGCCGACGGTGATGTCGTCGACGGCGGTGAGCCGGTGCAGCAGCGTGGCCAGCGCGGCGTGCAGCACCATGAACATGGTCACGCCGTGCTGCTGCGCGATCGCCTGCAACTCCCGGTGCGTCCGCGCATCGATCGTGCAGTCGACCGTGCCGCCGCGATAGCTCGGCGCGGGCGGGCGCGGCCGATCGGCCGGGACTGCCAGCAGCTCCGGAATGCCCGCCAAGGCGCCACGCCAGTACTCGAGCTGGCGGCTGGCGACCGAATCCGGATCGTCCTCACTGCCCAGTGTCTCCCGCTGCCACAGCGTGTAATCGGCGTACTGCACGGGCAGTTCGCCCCACGGGGTGGCCGCGCCCGCGCGATGGGCGGTGTAGGCCGCGGCCACATCGGCGGCCAGCGGCTCGAGCGACCAGCCGTCCATCGCGATGTGGTGCACGACCAGTACCAGCACGTGCTCGTCGGCGGCCAGCCGCAGCAGCCGCGCCCGCACCGGGACCTCGGCCGCCAGCTCGAATCCCGTTGCCGCCAGGGCGGTCACCCGGGCCGCGACCTCGGACTCCGCCACCTCGAGCACCGGCAGTTCCACGGCCGCCTCGGCCGGATCGAGCACCCGCTGGAACGGTTCGCCCTCTAGCTCACCGAAGATCGTGCGCAGTGTCTCGTGCCGCCGCTGCACCGCGTGCAGTGCCGCCCGCAGCGCCTCGACATCGAGCTCCCCGCGCAGCCGCAGCGCGACGGGCACGTTGTAGACCCCGGCCACCTGTGCGCCCGCGCTCTCGTTGAACCGGGCCAGGAACCACAGCCGCCGCTGCGCCGCCGACAGCGGAATCCGCGGCGGGCGCGGGCGGCGGCGCAGCTGCGGGGTGGGGTCCGTGCCGCCGCCCGCCTCCAGCAGGGTGGCCAGCTCGGCGACCGTCGGCGCGGCGAAGACCGTGCGCACCTCGAGCCGCACCCCGGTGGCCGCGGCCAGCCGGGCCACCAATTGCGTCGCCAGCAGCGAGTTTCCGCCGACATCGAAGAAGCTGTCGTCGGCGCCGACACCGTCCGCGCCGACCAGTTCGGCCATCACCGTCGCCACCAGCCGCTCGGCCTCGGACTCCGGTTCACGCGCCGCGGTCGCCATCAGCCGCGGCTGCGGCAGGGCGGCGCGGTCGAGCTTGCCGACCGGGGTCAGCGGAATGGACTCCAGCGCCGTGATACTCGCGGGCACCATATGCGCGGGCAGCTGCTGGGCGACGTGGGCGCGCAGCTGCTCGGCGTCGACACCGGCGCGCGGATCGGCGGGCAGCACATACGACACCAGCCGTCGCGCCCCGGCGATCTCGCGAACCTCGGTGTGCGCGAAGCGGATCGCGGGATGGGTGGACAGCACCTCGCTGATCTCGCCCAGTTCGATTCGGAAGCCGCGCACCTTCACCTGATGGTCGCTGCGGCCCAGATACACGAGCTCACCGCGGGCATTCCACCGCACCACATCGCCCGTGCGGTACATCCGGGTGCCCTCCGGACCGTACGGATCGGCCACGAAACGCGTTGCGGTGAGCCCGGATCGATCCAGATAGCCGCGCGCCAGCGCCTGACCACCCAGATACAGCTCGCCGGGCACGCCGACCGGCACCGCCCGCAGCCGCTCGTCGAGCACCAGCGCCCGCGCGCCGCGCGCCGGGGTGCCGATGGTGATCGGCTCACCGGCCACCAGCGGAGCCGACAGCGTGATCACCACGGTCGTCTCGGTCGGCCCGTAGACGTTGAGCAGCAACCGGTTCGGGGCCCACCGCGCCACCAGCTCCGCGCCCAGCGCCTCGCCGCCGACCGCCAGCGCGCGCAGATGCGGCAGCGGCCAGCGGTCGTGGTCGATGGTGGCCAGCGCGGCGGGAGTCATGAAAGTGTGGCTGACCCGTTCGCGATCCATCAGCGCGGCCAGTTCGTCGCCGCCGTACACATCGGTCGGACAGATGACCATGGTGGCACCCGCGCCGACGGCCAGCAGCAGATCGAAGATGGCCGCGTCGAAGCTCGGCGTGGCGAAGTGCAGGGTGCGCGCCTCGCGATCGACCCGCATGCGGTCGCGGATCTCGTCGGCGAAATTGGACAGGCCGCCGTGGGTCACGGCCACGCCCTTGGGTTTTCCGGTGGAACCGGAGGTGTAGATGACATACGCCAGATCCGCGGTCCACATGGTGGCGACCCGGTCGGCATCGGTGACGGTGCTGTCGTCGAGGTCCTCGATCTCGGCCATCAGCTCCGGATCGTCGAGCAGCAGCCACTCGGTCGCGCGGCCACCGACCGCCGCCTCGCGCAGCGCTACCACATGCGCCGACAACGTCACGCCGGTGCGGCAGCCCGAATCGGTGAGCATATGCCGCAGCCGATCGGTCGGATAGTTGGGATCGGTGGGCACGAACGCCGCGCCCGCCTTGGAGATGGCCAGCATCGCCACGACCGATTCGACCGAGCGCGTCAGGCCCATCGCCACCCGGTCGCCCGGACCCAGCCCGCGCCGGATCAGCGCCCGCGCCAGGCGATTCGAATAGGCGTCGACCTCGCCGTAGCTCAGTTCGATGTCACCGGCGCGGATCGCGGTGCGCTCGGCGTGCAGGTGCGCGGCCACGGCGAAGTAGTTCGCCAGACTGCACTGCGGCGTGGGCACCGGCCCGTAGGCGGGGGCCAGCAGGCTGCGTTCGTGGTCGGTGCGGGCATCGATGTCGCGCACCCGCACCTGCGGATCGGCGGCCACGGTGTCGAGCACCCTGTGCAGCCGGTCGGCCAGGGTGCGGACGGTGTCGTGATCGAACAGTTCGGCGGCGTAGACGAATTCGAGGCTGCCCCCGGCCTGGGGCACGCGCAGTTCGAGATCGAACTTGGCGGCGGCGATATCGAGTTCGTCGGCGCGCAGCCGCAGCCCGGGCAGCTCCAGCACCGGGGTCGGCGCGTCCTGCACCGTCAGCGCCACCTGCACCAGCGGATTCGCCCCGCCGCGGCCGAATTCCTCGGTGATCCGGTCGAACGGCAGATCGGCGTGCGCCATCGCTGCCAGTTCGCCGTCGCGATCGACCTGCAGCTGTTCGGCGAAGCTGCGGTCGGGATCGACCAGCGAGCGCAGCACCAGCGTATTGACGAACATGCCGACCAGCTCGTCGAGGCGGGTGTCGGTGCGCCCGGCGATCGGGGTACCGATCACCACATCGCGCCCGCCGGTCACGATGCGCAGCAGCACCGCCAGCGCCGAGCGCAACACCATGAACCGGCTCACGTTCTGGGCGCGGGCCAGTTCCTCCAGCCGGTGCGCGAGTTGCTCGGACACCTCGACGGTGACCGTGTCCGCCCGCTGCGTCGGCTCCGCCGGGCGCGGCCGGTCGTAGGGCAGCGACATCCGCTGCGGCAGCTCGGCCAGCGTCTCGCGCCAGAACGCCAGCTGGGTCGCGGCCGGGCTGGCCGGATCGGTGGCGTCGCCGAGGCAATCGCGTTGCCACAGCGCGTAATCGGCGTACTGCACCGGCAGCGGCGCCCAGGCGGGGGCCACCCCGCCGCGCCGGGCGGCGTAGGCCACGGCCAGATCGTGGGTCAGCGGGCCCAGCGACCAGCCGTCGGCGGCGATGTGGTGCAGCACGATACCCAGCCGGTGACCACCGGATTCGTCGCGCAGCAACAGCATGCGCAGCGGCGGCTCCACGGTCAGATCGAAACCGCGGCGGGCGAATTCGGCGAGCAGCCGGTCGGCCTTCGCGTCGTCGACCGGCACCGGCTCGAGCGCGGGCACACACGCCTCGATGTCGAGCACGTGCTGATACGCGTCACCGCCGTCGGTGTCCTCCGGGAACACCGTGCGCAGCACCTCGTGCCGATCGATCACATCGGTCAGCGCCGCGCGCAGCGCGGTCACGTCGAGCTCGCCCTCGATGCCGAGCACGAAGGCGATGTTGTAGGCGCTGGATTCGGGCGAATACCGGTTGAGGAACCACATTCGCTGCTGCGGCAGCGACAGCGGCACCCGCGCCGGGCGCGGCTCGTGCCGGCCCAGCGTCAGCCGGGGCGCGCGCGGCGCGTCGGCCAGCCGCGCGGCCACCCCCGCGACCGTGGGCGCCTCGAAGATCACCCGCACCGGCAGGTCCACGCCGCATTCGTCGTGCAGCGCCGCGGTCAGCCGGGTGGCCAGCAGCGAATTGCCGCCGATATCGAAGAAGCTGTCCTCCGCGCCGGGCACCGGATGGCCGAGCACGGTCTCGAAGACCCGTGCCACCTGCCGCTCCAGCTCGGTCTCCGGCGCGCGCGAGGGCCCGGTCACGCCGAACTGCGGTTCCGGCAACGCCTTCCGGTCCAGTTTGCCGGACGGGCTGACCGGCACCTGGTCCAGCACGGTGATCGCCGCGGGCACCATATAGCCGGGCAGCTGCTTGCGCGCGGTGGCCAGCAGCTCGCCCGGATCGAGGTCGCCGTCGGTGGTGACGTAGGAGGCCAGCCGGGTGCTGCCGTGCTCGCCGTTGTGCACGACCGTCAGCGCGAACCGCACGTCCGGATGCGCGCGCAGCACATGGTCGATCTCGCGCAGTTCGATGCGGAAACCGCGAATCTTCACCTGATCGTCGGCGCGGCCGAGGAAGCGCAGCTGTCCGGTGGCGTCGGCGACCACGAGATCGCCGGTGCGGTACATGCGCTCGCCGCGGCGGCCGTGCGGATTGGCCGGAAAGCGCACCGCGGTCAGGCCGCTGCGCCCCAGATACCCGCGCGCCAGACCCGGTCCGGACAGATACAACTCACCCGGCACACCCGGCGGCACCGGATGCAGTCGCGCGTCGAGCACGAACAGCCGCATCCCGCGCACCGGCAGGCCGATCGGCACCGGGCGGCCCGCGACCATCGGCCCGGTCGCGGTCGCGGCGACCGTCGCCTCGGACGGGCCGTACATGTTGTGCATGCGATGTCCGGCGGTCCAGGTCTGCACCAGTTCCTCGGGGCAGGCGTCGCCGCCGACGATGACCGCCTCCAGCTCGTCCAGTCCCTCGGGCGGCACGGTGGCCAGCGCGGCCGGGGTGATGAAGGCGTGGGTGACCCGCTCCTCGCGCAGCAGCGCGGCCAGTTCCGCGCCGCCGTACATGCCCGCGGGGGCGACCACGATGGTCGCGCCCGCGGCGAAGCCGAGCAGCAGCTCGAGCACCGAGGCGTCGAACGACGGTGACGAGAAGTGCAGGGTGCGAGCCGAATCGGTGACACCGAACAGATGCATCTGCTCGTGCGCCAGCGAGGCCAGCCCGGCGTGGGTGACCACCACCGCCTTGGGGGCGCCGGTCGAGCCGGAGGTGTAGATCAGATACGCCGGATGGGAGATACGCAGCGGATAGTGCCGTTCGGTGTCGGTGACCGGATTCGTCGAGTACCGCGACAGCTCCGAGGCCAGCTGCGCCGACCCCATCAGCAGCCAGTCCACGTACTGCTTGCGGTGCCGCCCACGGCGCACCGGCCAATCCGGCATGGCCGCATGGCATTTCGCATTGGTCAGACCGAGCATCGCACCGGAGTCCGACAGCATGTGCGCGATCCGCTCGGCCGGATAGTCCGGATCGACCGGCACATAGGCCGCACCGGTCTTGGCCACCGCCCATACCGCCAGGATCGATTCCAGCCCGCGCGGCAGCGCGATCGCCACCACCACCTCCGGACCGGCGCCGTGTTCGATCAGCACGCGGGCCAGCCGATTCGAGCGCTCGTCGAGTTCGCGATAGCTGGTGTCGCGGCCCAGATGCCGCACCGCGATCGCGTCGGGCAGCCGCTCGGCGGTCTCGCTGAGCAGCCGGGCCAGGGTCAGCTGCGGTTCACCGGGCGCGCCGGTGATCGGGACCAGCCTGCCGGTCTCGCGGGCGTCGAGAATGCTCAGGTCGCCGACCGGCACGCTCGGCGCGGCCACGGCCGCGGTGAGCAGCTGCACGAACCGGCGCGCGATCGCCTCCACCGAGGCGGTGTCGAAAACGTCGGTGGCGTAGCCGAATTCGGCGGTGAGCGGGCCGTCCTCGGCGCTGGCGGCCTCCGCGGCCGCGGTGTCGTGCACGGTCAGCTGCAGATCGAATTTGATGACGCCGACCTCCATCGGCAGCACCCGCGCCGAGACCTCCGGCAGATCGATGCGCAGATCCGGGGCGCTCTCATAGGACAGCATCACCTGGAACAGCGGATGCCGACCGGCGTCGCGGGCCGGGTTGACGACCTCGACGAGCCGCTCGAACGGCACATCGGAATTGGCGAACGCGTCCAGATCGGTCTCGCGGACCCGATCGAGCATCCGGTCGAATCCGGCGGCCGGATCGACCCGGGTGCGCAGCACCAGCGTATTGACGAACATGCCGACCAGATCGTCGAGCGCGGGATCGGAGCGGCCCGCGATCGGGGTGCCGATCGCGATATCGGTCGTATTGCACAGGCGCGCAAGCAGGGTCGCCAGCGCCGCGTGCAGCACCATGAACGTGGACACGCCCCGGTCGGCGGCCAGCGCCGCCACCGCGCGGCGGGTGCTGGCGGGAATGGTGAACCGCACCCGCGCGCCCTCGCCGGTGCGCTGCAGCGGCCGCGGCCGATCCAGCGGCAGGTCGAGCTGATCGGGCAGATCGGCCAGTGCGGCCCGCCAGTAGGCGAGCTGACGCGACAGCGCGCTCGCCGGATCGGTTTCGTCGCCGAGCAGTTCGCGCTGCCACAGCGCGAAGTCGGCGTACTGCACCGGCAGCGGAGTCCACTGCGGGGCGTGCCCGCCCGCGCGCGCCGCCACCGCGGTCATCAGATCGCGCGCCAGCGGCGCGACCGACCAGCCGTCGCCGCAGATGTGATGCAGCACGACGAGGAAGATGTAGCGCTGCGGCCCGGTGGCGTACAGCGCCACCCGGATCGGGGCCTGACTGCGCAGATCGAAGCCGTACCCGGCGTATTCGGTGGCCAGCGCCAGCGCGTCGGCGTCGGTGGCGTCGATCGGGTCGAGCGTGAGCGGGATCTCGGCGGGCGGATGCACCACCTGCACCGGTCCGACCGGGGAGTCCGGGAAGGTGGTGCGCAGGCTCTCGTGCCGCTCCAGCACGTCGATCAGCCCGGCGCGCAACGCCTCCGGATCCAGCGGCCCGGTCAGCTCCACCGCCAGCGGCATGTTGTAGGCCGAGGCGTGTTCGGCGAAGCGGTTGAGGATCCACAGCCGCTGCTGGGCCAGCGACAGCGGAATCTGTTCCGGCCGCGGCCCGGCCACCAGCCGCGGCGAGGAGGTGTCGGGATTGTGGCTGTCCAGGCGGGCCGCCAGCGCCGCGATGGTCGCGGATTCGAACAGGTCGCGAATGGTCAGCCCCGCGCTCAGCGCGGCATTGATCCGGGCGACCGCGCGCGCCGCCGACAGCGAATTGCCGCCGAGATCGAAGAAGCTGTCGGTGACGTCGATATCGTCCACGCCGAGCACCTCGGCGAAGACCGCCGCCAGCCGCCGCTCCACCTCCGTGCGCGGTCCCGCCGCCGCCCGCGCCACCCGCCGCGGGCCGAGTTCCGGTGCGGGCAGCGCCTTCCGATCCACCTTGCCGTTCGGATTGAGCGGTAGTTCGTCGAGCACGCGCAGATGTGCGGGCACCATGTATCCGGGCAGCCGCCGCCGCAGGTCTCCGGTCAGTTCGGTGGTGTCCAGCCGTGCCCCCGGCGCGGCCACCACATAGGCCACCAATTCATCGCCGCCGGGCGCGGTATGCGCGACACAGACCGCCCGTGCCACCCGCGCGTCGGCCACCAGCGCCGCCTCGATCTCCCCGAGTTCGATCCGCAAGCCGCGAATCTTGACCTGGAAATCGCTGCGGCCCAGATACTCCAGCACCCCGTCCGCGCCGACCCCCACTCGCCAGCGCACCAGGTCGCCGGTGCGGTACAGGCGCGAGCCGGTGCCACCGTCACCGCACCCCATCGCACTCCCGGACAGGACGCCGAAGGGGTTGGCGACGAAGCGGTCCGCGGTCAACCCCGGGCGGCCGAGGTAGCCGCGCGCCAATTGCACACCCGCCAGGTACAACTCGCCCACCACACCCGGCGGCACCGGGCGCAGCCGCTCGTCGAGCACGTAGACCTGGGTGTTCCACACCGGCGCGCCGATCGGAACGCTGTCCTCGTCCGGGGTGCACGCCCAGTAGGTGACGTCGACCGCGGCCTCGGTCGGACCGTAGAGGTTGTGCAGCTGCACCGCCGAATCGCCGAGGGCGGCATGGAAGTCGCGGACGGTCGCGGCGGGCAGGGCCTCGCCGCTGCAGAACACCCGGCGCAGGCAGGCGCAGCCGCGGATATCGGTGTCGGTGACGAAGACCGACAGCATGGACGGCACGAAATGGGCCGTGGTGACGCCCCGCTCGGCGATCAGCCCGGCCAGATAGGCCGGATCGCGATGCCCGTCGGGGGCGGCCACCACCAGTTTCGCGCCGATCTGCAGCGGCCAGAAGAACTCCCACACCGACACGTCGAAGGTGGCCGGGGTCTTCTGCAGCACCACATCGGTGCCGTCGAGCGGATATTCGTGCTGCATCCAGCGCAGCCGGTTGACGATCGCGGCGTGGGAGACGCCCACGCCCTTCGGCTTTCCGGTCGAGCCGGAGGTGAAGATCACGTACGCCAGATGATCCGGCCGCAACGGTGCGCGCCGCTCGCGGTCGGTGATCGGGTCGGCGGCGAAGCCGGACACGTCGACGGTGTCGACGTCGAGCCGCTCGACCGCCGCAGGCAGGCCGAATCCGTCGCGCGCCGCGGTCAGCACGCACAGCGGCCGCGCGGCGTCGAGGATGTGGCCGATGCGCTCGGCCGGATGGTCCGGATCGATGGGCAGATACGCCGCACCCGCCTGGTCGATGGCGTACATGCCGACCAGCAGCTCCAGGCTGCGTCGAATCGCCAGGCCCACCACGGTATCCGGACCCGCGCCGCGCGCGATCAGCGCCCGGGCCAGCCGGTTGGCGCGCGCGCTCAGCTCGGCGTAGGTGAGCGCCTCGTCGCCGAATTCCACCGCGATCGCGTCCGGGCAGGCCGCCGCGCGCTCGGCGAACAGCCCGGCCAGGGTGCCGTCCTGGCGCGGGACCGCCGTCGAATTCCAGTGCCGCAGCACCAGATCGCGCTCGTCGTCGGTGATGACCGGAATCGACACCACCGCGGTATCCGGATCCGCGGCCAGGATCCGGGCCAGGAAGTCCAGGAAACGCCCGTGGTGGGCGGCCACCTCGGCCGCACCGTAGAGCTGCGGATTGGCCTCGAAGTCGACGTGGATGCGCCCGCCCGCGCCGTTGTAGAGGTTGATCGACAGATCCTCCACCGGACCGGTGGACAGCACATTGAGCGAGCCGATCAGGCTGCCGAACTTCAGCTCACTGTGGAACAGCATGATGTTGACCATCGGCCCGAAGAAGCCGCGGGAGTCGCGGGAATAGCCGCAGTCGCGTCTGATGTCGTCGTGGCGGTAGCGCTGATGCCGCAGCGCTCCGGTGATCTGCAGTTCGGCCGCCCGCACCACCTCGCGCAGGGTGGTGGACTCGTCGAAGCGCACCCGGATCGGCACCACATTCGACACCACGCCCGCCGAGCGCCGCAGCGCCACGGTGGTGCGCGCGGACACCGGCAGGCTCAGCACCACGTCCGGATTGCCGGTGGCCGCGCGCACATAGCAGGCCAGCGCGGCCACGATCAGCGCCGGATTCTGGGTGCCGAACGCCGCTGCCGCGGCGTCCAATTCGGACGCCACCGCCGGGTCCAGCACGGCCGCGGCCAGGCGGCGGCCCGCATCGGGCACCGAGGCGGCGACCCCGGAACCGGACAGGCTCATCGGCGCCCCGACCCCCGCCAGCTGCTCGAGCCAGTATTCGCGGTCGGCGCGGAAGCGGCTGGTGTCGCGGTAGCGCGATTCCTCGGCGTAGATCTCGGCCAGCGGCGTGGCGCGCGAGGCGACCGGCTCGGTGCGATTCTCCAGCGCCGTATAGATTTCGGCCGTGCGCAGCGAGGCGTTCATCGCCCCGTAACCATCGATGACGATGTGATGGGCCCGCGAATACCAGATGTAGTCGCGATCGCCGACGCGCAGCACGACATTGGCCGTGAGCGGATCGCGTTCCAGATCGAGCGGGCTGCTGGCGTGCTCGTTCATCCAGCGCAGCGCGGCCGCGCGCGGATCGGCCTCGTGCCGCAGATCGATGCGCGCCCAGCCGGGGCGGCGCGCGGGATCGACCACCTGATGCGGGATGCCGTCGATCTCGAGCAGGCGCACCTGGCCCACCTGCGATTCCGCACCGAACCGCTCGATCGCGTACAGCAGCCGCCCCACATCGAGATCGCCGTGGATCTCCACGTACTGGGCAATGGTGAGCGGAACATCGGGCCGGATCCGCTGGGCATACCAGAGCGCGGTCTGTGCGGGTGACAGAGCGAAGGGTTGTGCCGAAAATTCGCCGGAGGAACATTGGTCGACCCGGTCGGTGGCCAATGAACTCATCAATCACTCCGTTCTGCCGCTGTTGCCGCAACTCCCCGAGCTCCGCCACGGCCGGCGCGTACGCGTCGGCCGCAGGCCGTGATTCACGCCCTATGATTCGGAGCATCGACACGACCGGATCGGTAACGTGCTCGAGTTGTTTCATTTCGAACGACGTTGGCGGAGAGAGATTTTGAACCGCTATCTCACCGCAAACGTGGATGTCGTGCCTGAACTAGCAGAGAAACGAGCTACGGCAGGGAGTCTTACAGAACAGTACCGGAGATTCAGCTATGTTGTGGCGAACAGCACAGAACGACAACGATTCATACGCGCGCGCAGCATCGAGCCCAGGGTGTCCGAAATGCCTACTTGCCGGGGAATTTTGGCGTGCGGCTACGTACGCACCCGGCCGCCGATGGCGCCCTCACTCGCCGGGTGGGCCGGCAGCGAGGTTCGCCGCCGAATAGCCGCAATCACAACAACGATCGCGGCCACCATACACAACAGCCTTTCCGGCAGGGGCCCGATTCGCGTGGCGAGTGTCGTCGTGTCGCGCAGCGGCAGCGCCGCCACCAGCGCGGCGGGAACGAACTGCCCAGTCCGCTCCGCGACGGAGCCATCGGCGGCGATGATCGCGCTGACACCGGTTGTCGCCGAAACCACCAGCGCCCGCCCGTGTTCGACGGCGCGCACGCGGGACATGGCCAGCTGCTGATAGGTCATCTCGCTGCGGCCGAAGGTGGCGTTGTTGGTGGGCACGGTCAGCAGCTGGGCGCCCGCGCGCAGCGAATCCTCGAACGCGCGGTCGAAGGCGACCTCGTAACAGGTGGCCACGCCGATCGCCACCGGGGCCCCGCCCCCGGCGGGCCGCACGTGCACCACCCCGTCGCCGTGGCCCGGGACGAAATAACCTGCCCGGTCGGCGTATTGAGAGAAATGTCGGAAAAATCCGCGATAGGGCAGATATTCACCGAATGGTTGGATGATCTTCTTGTCGTGGCGCTCGCCCACCCGGTCGCCGTCCCACACCAGCACCGAGTTGGTCGTGGTGTCGTCGGCGTTGATCAGGACCGCACCCACGAGGATGGGCGCGTGGATGGCCCGGGACGCGGCGGTGATCTCCGCGGCGGCGTCGGCGTTGCGCAGCGGATCGATATCGGAGGAGTTCTCCGGCCAGATCACCACATCCGGCCGCGGGGCCTGCCCGGCGTCGACCGCGCGGGCCAACTCCTCGGTGCGCCGCACATGGTTGTCGAGTACGGCGCGACGTTGTGCGTTGAAGTCCAGTCCCAGACGCGGCACGCTGCCCTGGATGGCCGCGACCGTGATCGTCCGGTCACCGGCGTCCGGGGCGGGCAGCGCGGCCCGGAGGATCACTCCGGTACCCAGGATGATAGCCACAAGTGTTGCGAGAGTGGAAATTACGCGCCAACGCCCGGGCGCACCCCCATCGCGCATCCGAATAACCAAGGCCGCCAACAGCGTTCCGGTGAGCGCGACCGCGAAGCTCACCCCCGGCGCGCCACCCAGCATCGCCAACGGCAGAAACCACCCGTCCGCCTGCCCGAATGCCAGCCTGCCCCACGGAAATCCGCCGAATGGGAAGCTCGACCGCCCCCACTCGGTCAGCGTCCACACCGTCGCCACCCACAGCGGCCACCCCGGCAGCGCACTCACCACCCGGGCCAGCAGCCCGAACAACCCGACATACACCGCACACGCCGCCGACAACCCCAGCCACGGCACCGGACCGACATAGATCCCGGTCCACGGCAGCAGCGGCACGAAGAACCCCAGCCCCGCCAGCATCCCGTAGCCGAATCCCCCGCGCGCCCGCCCCGGACCGCGCACGACGAGCACCAGCAGCGCGATCCCCAGCGGCGCGAGATACCAGCAGGTGCGTGGCGGGAAACTGGCGAATATCAGCAGTCCGGCCACCACCGCGGCCGCGGCCCGCCCGAGCACCGGATACCACTTCCGCGACGCTCCCATCCGGCCGCCCGCCGAGGCATCCGGATCACCCTGCGACTCGGCCGAATCCACGGATCCGACGCCTGCCGAGTCGGCCCGCCGCTCCGTCATCCCCGTTCCGCTCCCGCCAGCGGCGTCGACCCAAGCACAGCTAGATGCTACGGACTGCTGGTACCACCGTCCCACCGGGGGCCGGGCTCAGCGCAGCGGGTGCGAGGAGATCGGATCCCAGGTGAACGTGCCCGCCTCGGGGTCGGCGTGGACGGACAGGAAGTGCAGGGCGTCCACGGTCACCACGGCCGGGGTCCGGATATCCGACAGCGAGCGCTCCAGCGGCCCCGAGTCCCGTTCGGCGATGCCGTAGCCGAGGGAGACGTGCGGCATCGGCGGGGGCGGCGGCAGCGGCCGCTCGGCGCCGAAGACCTCGACGGCGGCATTGCGGACGGCGGTGTGCAGCTGTTTCCATTCCGGTCCCTCGGCGGCGAGGACTCCGACACCGAGGTCGTGCAGCAACGGACCCTGCATCTCGAGCGCGAATCGAGCGGTGTCGGCGGCAATGGCCGTGAGCGCCGCGGCGAACCGGTCCACCGCCGCGGCGTCGACCTCGCCGCGCCACCACGGGATTCGGGTGACGGTCGCGTGCTGCCACGGCGGAGCGACGGCAGCGCAGCCGTCGAAGGCGGCGATCGCGCCGACGACCGGCTGCACGGTGGCCGAGAACCGCTCGTCCGGCAGTACGTAGACGTGCAGCGAGTCGCGCAGCAGCGGCCAGTCGAAATGGGACGATTCGAAGAAATTCCGCACGGCCGCACATCCTATGGCGCACCGGCGGATTCGTCGCCGCGGCGGTCAGACCCGATGGATCACCGTGCCGTTGTGGACGGTGCGCAGGCAGGTCGGCACGGGTGCGCCCGGATCCAGCCGCGGCAGACCCGGAACCCGCGAGCGCGGATCGGTGGACCAGCGCTGCACCGAATCGGCCGCCGCGGCGACCACCAATTCGGTTGCGTCCCAGACGGCATAGGAGGCGGGCGCTCCGGGGACCAGTGTGCCCGCGACGCCGTCGCGGATCCCACCCGCTCGCCACGCGCCCCGGGTGGCGGCGGCGAAGGCGGCGCGCGGGGAGATCCGGTGGCCGGGGGTGCGATGGTTGGCCGCGGCACGCACGGCCTCCCACGGGCTCAGCGCGGTGACCGGCGCATCGGAGCCGATGGCCAGCGCCACCCCCGCGGCGGCCATGGCGGCGAACGGATTCAGCGCCGCGGCCCGCCGCGCGCCCAGGCGCTGGGCGTACATTCCGTCGGATCCACCCCAGGCGGCGTCGAAGCCGGGCTGCACGCTGGCGATGACGCCGTACTCGGCGAGTGCGGCGATCTGACTCGCGTCGAGCAGTTCGGCGTGTTCGATGCGGTGGCCGCGCGCGGCCAGCGCGGGCGCGCCCACCTCGGCCGCGACCCGCGAAAAACCCTGCACCACGGCCTCGATCGCGCCGTCACCGATGGCGTGGAATCCGGCCTGCACCCCCGCATCGGTACAGGCCCGCACGTGCGCGGCGATGGCGTCGGCATCGAGATAGCGCACGCCGGTGGTGTCCCGATCGGCATACGGCTCGCGCAGCCAGGCGGTATGCGAGCCGAGCGAGCCGTCGACGAACAGATCTCCGGCCAGGCCGTGCACCCCCAGTTCCCGCACCAGGGCGCGGGCCTCGTCGGCATCGCGCACGGCCTCGCCCCAGTAGACGCGCACCTGCACGCCGTGCTCGAACTCCAGCAGCTCGGCCACATCGGTCCGCCCCGAGATCTCCGGCCCGGCGCATTCGTGCACCGCCACCACCCCGTGCGCGGCGGCGTGGTCGAGCGCGGCCCGGCGCGCCCGATCGCGCTGGGCGCGATCGAGCCGTTCGATCATCGCTTGGCGCACCAGATGATGGGCCGTGGCCCGCAGCGGCTCGCCCGCGGTGTACCCGTTCGCGTCCCGTGCCTGCGGCACGGCCGCCAGCATCGCCGTCGATACCACCGCCGAATGTGCGTCCACCCGCGTCAGATACGCCAACCGGCCCGGCCCGACCGCGGCATCGATCTCCGCGATCGTCGGCGGCCGCCGCTCGGGCCACCCCGTCTCGTCCCACCCCTGTCCGGTCAGCACCGCGTCGTCGTGCGCCGCCGCGTAGGCGCGAATCAGCTCCAGGCACTGAGCCAGTGACCGCGCCCGGGTCAGATCCATCCCGATCAACTGCAGGCCCAGCCCGGTCACATGCACATGCGGATCCACGAATCCGGGCGCCACGAACGCCCCGTCGAGCTCGATGATCTCGGCGTCGGGATACAGCGCCCGCCCCGGCCGATCGGCGCCGACCCACACCACCATTCCATCGGTCACGGCCATCGCCGTGGCGTCGGGAGAACTGGAACTGTAGATGCGACCGCCGACCAGCAACTGGGTACTCACGACCCCTGAGTCTGCCACGCCCGCAGCGCCGGTCCGCGCGGCCTATTCCTTATATATAGGCCTCTCGGGGACTCAGCCCTGATCGATGCCGCGCCGCGCGCTGCCCTGCCCGTCGTCGTAGTACTGGTGCACCACCACCCCGTCGACCACGTCCCCGCTCGGATCGACCACCACGCCGTGGTAGCGGGTGGCCGTGGCCAACCGGCCGACGCGACGGGCGGCGAAGGCGGTCAGCACCGGACGCAGCAGGGCCCGGGTGGGCAGCAGGAACAGCAGGCCCAGCAGCGAGGTCAGCAGGCCGGGCACGAACATCAGCACCGCGCCCACCGCCACCAGCGCCCCGTCGGCCACGGCGGTGCCGGGCGCGATCTCGCCGCGGCTCGCCCGCCGAAATTGCTCGAACACCCGGCGGCCCTGCGAGCGCACCAGCGCCAGCCCCAGCACGGAACCGGCGATGAGCAGCAGAATCGTCGGCACGACACCCAGCAGATGGCCGACCACGACCAGCGTGGCGACCTCGGCGACCAGGTAGAGGACGAACAACAGGGCGGGCATGACGGTCCTTTCGGCGACTCTCTACCCGTTCAACGCCCGGGTGTCCGATTTTTCTCCCGACCCGGCCGACAATCACGCCCCCGGCCGCACCAGCCCGGTCTCGTAGGCCAGCACCACCGCCTGCACTCGGTCGCGCAGGCCCAGCTTGGTCAGCACCCGGCCCACGTGGGTCTTCACCGTGGCCTCGGACAGATACAGTTGCGCGGCGATCTCGGCATTGGACCGGCCCGCGGCGATCTGCTCGAGTACCTCGCGCTCGCGCGCGGTCAGCACGTCGAGCACCGACGGATCGCGCATCCCGCCCGGATCGTCGGCGATGAGGCGGTCCAGCAGCCGCTTGGTCACCTTCGGTGAGACCACCGCATCCCCGGCCGCCACACTGCGGATGGCCGAGATCAGGTCCTCCGGCGGGGTGTCCTTGAGCAGAAATCCGCTCGCCCCCGCCCGCAGCGCGCCCAGCGCGTGCTCGTCCAGGTCGAAGGTGGTCATCACCAGAACCCGGCTGCCGCAGCCGGATTCGAGGATCTGCGCGGTCGCGGTCACGCCGTCGACCACGGGCATGCGCACATCCATCAGGACCACGTCGGGGGTCAGCTCGCGCGCCCGTGCCACCGCGGCCGCCCCGGTATCGGCCTCGCCGACCACCTCCAGATCGGGGTGGGCGCCCAGCACCATCTTCAGCCCGGCCCGCATCAATTCCTGGTCGTCGACGACGAGAACGGTGATCGGCACGTCATCAATCTATCGGGCGGTCCGGACCGAACGCGCGCCCCGGGTTCACTCGGCACCCTCGCGCGCCAGCGGGATGGTGGCCCGCACCCGCCATCCACCCTCGGGCCGCCGACCCGCCTCCAGCGTGCCGCCGAGCACCGCGACCCGCTCCCGCATGCCGACCAATCCGAGTCCGCTGCCGGTGATTCCGCCCCGGGTGGTCGCGGTTTCCGCACCCCCCGGCGGTCCGGAGTCCACCACCTCCACCAGCACATCGTCCGCGCGGCGGCGCACCCGCACCCAGGCCTTCGGATCCGAACCGGCGTGCCGGAAGGTATTGGTCAGCGACTCCTGCACGATCCGGTGCACGCCGAGACTGACCTCCGGCGCGACATCGTCGAGCTCACCGGTCAGCTCCAATTCCACGACCAGGCCGGCATTGCGCATCATCTCCACCACCTTGGCCAGACCGGCCGTGCCGTGCTGGGGCAGCTGTTCGGGGGCGTGCTCGGTGCGCAGCAGCGCGACCGTGCGGCGCAGTTCGCGCAGCGCCTCGCGGCCGGTGCTCGCGATGGTGGCGAGGGCCTGCTCGGCGGTGTCGGGATCGCGGCGCAGCGCGTATTTGGCCCCGTCGGCCTGCACGATGATCACGCTGACCGCATGCGCGATCACATCGTGCAGCTCGCGCGCGATACGCGTCCGCTCGGCCGAAACCGCCTCGTGCGCACCGCGTTCGCGGTCGTAGTCGGCGACGGCGAGCCGGGCCGCGACCTCCTGGTCGTAGGCGTGGCGGGCGCCGAGGAATTCGGCCAGCGTCCAGCACAGCGCGTAGTACAGCGCCAGGAACGCCGCCGTCGAGGCGAGCTGCTGACCGGTCAGCAGCACCGACAGCAGCGCATCGCCGACCAGGCCCGCCAGATAGATCAGTCCCTCCCGGCGGCCCAGATAGGCGACCAGGGTGTAGAGCATGATGCCCAGCGCCAGCAGCGCGGGATACTCCGGCTCGTTGCCCAGCGCGGAGCCGACGACCGTCGCGGTGAACGACAGCGCCAGCAGCGCCCCCGCCGCGGCCCGCGGATACACCCGCCGGAACACCAGCGGCACCGGAATCGCCATGCTCATCAGCAGATCCGGGATCAGATGGTCGCTGTTGAGCACCGACAGCACGTCGACCACCAGCAGTACGAACGCCAGGATCGAATCGGCGACCACGGGTTTGCCGCGGAGCCAGAGACTGAATCGACGCACCCGACCAGCCTATGCGCCGGGGCCACCGCACCGCGGTATCCGGCGATTTGCCGGATTCATCCGGGGTCTGGTTGTCTCGGCTGGTGGATTTCGCGGATTGGGCGGCGCTGGTATCGGCGGCGACCGCGGCGGGCTGGGTCGATGCCGTGGTCGGCGGCGGCGGGCTGATCGTGCTGCCCACGCTGTTCCTGGTGGCGCCGACCATCGCCCCGCAGACTGCCTTGGGCACCAACAAGATCGCCGCGTTCTGCGGGACCAGCGCCGCGACCGTGACCTTCGCGCGCCGGGTGCCGATGCGCTGGCGACTGCTGTTGCCGGGCGGGGTCATCGCCGCGCTCACCTCGGCCGCCGGGTCGGCCGCGGTCGGGCTGATCGATCGCCGCCTGTTCGTTCCGATCGTGATGGTGGTGCTGGTCGGCGTGGCGATCTTCGTGACGCTGCGGCCCTCGATCGGCGTCACGATGGCCACCCATCCCCCGACCCGGCGCAAGACGATCCTGGTCGTCGCGCTGGCGGCCGGACTCATCGGCTGCTACGACGGTCTGCTCGGCCCCGGCACCGGCACCTTCCTCATCATCGGCTTCGCGACCCTGCTGGGCACCGAATTCGTGCGCGCGGCCGCGATGGCCAAGGTGATCAACTGCGGATCCAATCTCGGCTCGCTGATCTTCCTCGGCGCCACCGGCCATGTGCTGTGGGCGCTGGGCCTGGCCATGGCGGCGGGAAATATCGTCGGCGCGATCTTCGGCTCGCGCATGGCACTGGCCCGCGGCGCCGGTTTCGTGCGCGCGGTACTGCTGGTCGTGGTGGTGGCGATGGTGATTCGGCTGGGCTGGCAGCAGTTCGGCTGACTCAGCGCCGGACCTCGGCGGTCATATGCCGTCCGGACGAGAGCCAGGGCGCCAGCACCCGCGAGGTGGTCTCGCGGATCTTGTGGTGCAACCGATCGCCGTCCTCGAGGGCGTGGCGGCCGGAGAACAGCACGGTCAGCGCGCCCGAGACCGCGCCGACGACCGCGCCGACCAGCGCGGCCGCACCCACCTCGTCCAGTTCGTCGGGAAAGGCGACCCGGAGCTGGCGCGCGATCTCCTGCTGCGCGGCCAGCTGCGCATGCGCCGCGCGCCCGCTCACCGCGGGCACCGTGCGCGAGACCTGCGCGCGCAGCACCGCGATCCGGGCGGCCAGATCGTCGCCGATGTGATCGCCGGGGTTGTCGCCCGCGGCGCGCAGCGCGCGCAGCAACACCTCGACGGGACGCTCGTCCGGGCGGCGGGTCGCGATGGCGTGCACCGCGGCCTGGACCCGATCGTCGGGCTCGGGGAAGAGCAACTCCTCTTTGCTCTCGAAGTAGTTGAAGAACGTCCGGGTGCCCACCTCGGCCGCCGCGGCGATGTCGGCGACGGTGGTCGCCTCATAGCCACGGGATTCGAACAATTCGACGGCGGCCTCGAGGATTGCGCGGCGGGTACGTTCTCGCTTGCGGTCACGGAGTGCGGATGGCGGCACGCGGGCAGACAGTACGGCATTGATCGGGCAACACGCGGCAGGCTGCGTGTCGCGCGCGCGTTTCACCCCGTGCCGACCCGCATTTCGTGCATGTTTGCACTCGATGCCAGTTTGCACGGCGTGTCGCCACCTCCGGGGCAGCCAGTTGAACGAAGCCTCAGCGGGCAATTAGCGTATTCGGAGTGAGCATCGCAACCCGGGACGTGGACGAGCAGTTCCGCGCGCTACCGCTGGCCGAGCTGGCCGACGCCGCGCTCACCGCGGCGCGCGCCGCCGGTGCCGAACACGCCGATCTGCGCGTGCACCGGCTGGTCACCCAGTCGATCCGGCTGCGCGACGGCCGCGTCGAAGCCGTCCGCGACGCCACCGATCTCGGCCTCGCGGTGCGCGTAATCGTCGACGGCACCTGGGGTTTCGCCTCCCACGCCGATCTGTCCCCCGCCACCGCGGCCGAGGTGGCGCGCCGGGCGGTGACCGTCGCGACCACCTTGCGCGCGCTCAACCGCGAGCGCGTGGAGCTGGCCGACGAGCCGATCTACGACAACGCGCGGTGGGTGTCGTCGTATGCGATCGATCCGTTCGCCGTGCCGACTCCGGAGAAAGTGGCGCTGCTGCAGGACTATTCGGAGCGCCTGGCGGCCGCCGACGGCGTCGACCACGTCACCGCCTCGGTGCTGCAGGTCAAGGAGCAGGTCTTCTACGCCGACACCGCCGGATCCTCGATCACCCAGCAGCGCGTGCGACTGCACCCGCAACTCGAGGCGATCACCGTCGATCCGTCGGCGGGCGTCTTCGAGACCATGCGCACCCTGGCCGCCCCGGCCGGACGTGGCTGGGAGTACGTCACCGGCGCCGACGGCGTCTGGGACTGGTCCGACGAACTGGCGCACATCCCGGATTGGCTGGCCGAGAAGGTCAAGGCGCCCACGGTCACCGCGGGACCCACCGATCTGGTCATCGATCCGACCAACCTGTGGCTGACCATTCACGAATCCATCGGCCACGCCACCGAATACGACCGCGCCATCGGCTACGAATCCGCCTACGCCGGAACCTCCTTCGCCACGCCCGACAAATTGGGCACGCTGCGCTACGGCACCCCGATCATGCACGTCACCGGCGATCGCACCGAGGAATTCGGCCTGGCCACCGTGGGATACGACGACGAGGGGGTGGCCGGGCAGCGCTGGGATCTGATCCGCGACGGTATCCTGGTCGGCTATCAGCTCGACCGCGTCTTCGCCCCGCGGCTGGGCCTGGACCGCTCCAACGGCTGCTCCTATGCCGACTCGGCCCATCACGTACCCATCCAGCGCATGGCGAATGTGTCGCTGCGGCCGGATCCGCGGCGCGACACCAGCACCGCCGAGCTCATCTCGCGTGTCGAGGACGGCATCTACATCGTCGGCGACAAATCCTGGTCGATCGATATGCAGCGCTACAACTTCCAGTTCACCGGCCAGCGCTTCTTCCGCATCCGCCACGGCGAGCTGGCCGGGCAGCTGCGTGATGTCGCCTACCAGGCCACCACCACCGACTTCTGGGGTTCGATGGAGGCCGTGGGCGGCCCGTCGACCTGGGTGCTGGGCGGCGCGTTCAACTGCGGTAAGGCGCAACCGGGTCAGGTCGCCGCGGTCAGCCACGGCTGCCCGTCGGTGCTGGTGCGCGGGGTCAACATTCTCAACACTCGGACGGAGGCGGGGCGGTGACGGTGCTGCACGGCGGCGAGGTCGTGGAGCGGGCGCTGGCCGCCTCCCGCGCGGACGAGGCGATCGTGATCGTCACCGACGCGCACGAGGCGTCGCTGCGCTGGGCCGGAAATTCCATGACCACCAACGGTTCCTCGGTGTCGCGGGATTGGGCGGTCATCTCGATCTTCCGCGAGGGCCCGAACCGGGCGCGGGTGGGCAGCGTCAGCTCGACCAGCGTGGCATCCGGCGATATCGAGGCCGTGGTGCGGGCCAGCGAGCAGGCCGCCGACGGAGCCGAACCGGCGCAGGACGCGATGCCGCTGCTGGAGTCCGAGGGCGCGGCCCCGGACTGGTCGGCCGCGCCCGCGGCGACGAGCATCGAGGTCTTCACCGATATCGCCCGCGATCTGGCCCCCGGCTTCGATGCCGCCGACCGGCTCTACGGCTTCGCCCACCACCAGCTGCACACCACCTGGCTGGGCACCTCGACCGGCCTGCGCCGGCGCTGGACCCAGCCCACCGGATCCATCGAAATCAATGGCAAGCGCGGTGATTCCGGCTCGGCGGCCAGCGCCTGGGTCGGGGCGGGCACGGTCGATTTCACCGATGTCGACGTGCCGGGACTGCTCGGCGAGCTGAATCGGCGGCTGGACTGGTGCAAGCGCCGCGTGGAGTTGCCCGCGGGCCGCTACGAGACGCTGCTGCCGCCCTCGGCGGTGGCCGATCTGATGATCTACCTCGCCTGGGAGATGGAGGGGCGCGGCGCGCGGGAGGGGCACAACGCGTTCTCCCGCCCGGGTGGCACGCGCGTCGGCGAGCGGCTGACCGACATTCCCCTCACGCTGTATTCCGACCCGGCCGCGCCCGGGCTGGAATACCGGCCCTTCGTCGCGACCTCGGCCTCCTCCGAACAGCTGTCGATCTTCGACAACGGCCTGTCCGCCCAGCGGGTCGACTGGATTCACGAGGGCGTGATCTCCGCGCTGGTATATCCCCGCGCCACGGCCGCGGAATTCGATGCGCCGGTGACGGTTCCGGGTGACAATCTGCTGATGACGGGCGGTTCGGCGGCCTCGCTCGACGACCTGGTCGCCCGCACCGAACGCGGTCTGCTGCTGACCTGCCTGTGGTACATCCGCGAGGTCGATCCGGCCACGCTGCTGCTCACGGGTCTGACCCGGGACGGGGTGTATCTGGTCGAGGACGGCGAGGTGCGCGCCGCGGTGAACAACTTCCGTTTCAACGAGAGCCCGCTGGATCTGCTGCGCCGGGTCGCCGAGGCCGGGGCCACCGAGGTGACGCTGCCGCGGGAGTGGAAGGATTGGTTCACCCGGACGGCCATGCCGCCGTTGCGCATCCCCGACTTCCACATGTCCTCGGTCAGCCAGGCGACCTGATCCGGGCGGCCGGCTGCCGCGCCCACCGGCGATCCGACGGCGCATCCGGGCCAAACGACTCGGTGTAGCGGTCGGCGAGGATAAGATTTTGAAGTGCGCCCGACCGTGGGTCAGGCCCGCGACTTCCGGACGGGCCTGCGGTGACTCCGCAACCGCCGTCACGACCGGATCACTCCCGCGAGCTCGAGTCGATCCGGGACTGGTTGTGGGCCATCGAGGCCGAGGCCGGGCCCGGATATTTCGTCGATCGCGAACCGCAACCGCCCTACGGCTGGAACCTGTTCGACCCCGAGGGCACGGTGGTGTGCAGCGGGAGCCTCGACAAGATCGAGAAGTGGCTGCGGAACTCCCGCACCGACGAGCGGTGATCAGGCCGCGGCGCGCCCATCGGCTGTCGCGGCCGCCGCCCCTGTGGCAGAATCGCCCCACCGGTTCGATCACGACGCCGTCCGCGCCGCCGATCCCCCTGGATATCGGGCGTGAGTCCCTGGCGCACAAGGGTTTCGATATCGACGGGAACCGCGTGGCCCACGGGCGCGTCCAAGCGATCACACGGACACACAGTCGAGGCGGGGACAGCATGGAACAGAGCGGCGGATTCGGTCCACTGATCGAACAGGCCCGGGCCGGGGCGGTTTCCCTGAAGGTCGACCCGCAGGCCTTCCTGGCCCTGGATCAGGCAATGCGCAAGCGCAAGAGCGATATCGAGGCCATCCAGCAGCTCACCCGCTCGGTGTCCCAGCACGAACCCTGGGGGCTGGGCGAACAGTCCACCGTCCTCACCTCCGCCCGCGCGATGGTGCAAGCCTTCCGCGAGAAGGCGGCGGGCGGTCCCGGCAGCGCGGAGCGGACCCTGCAGAGCCATTGGCAGGTGGCCGACGAGCTGCAGACCCTGTTCCGCACCATTCGCGAGCGCCTGGAACAGACCGACAGCGATTTCGCCGCCCGCCTGCGCGCGCTCCAGCCCACCCCGCCGACCGGAGGCACGGCATGACCGACTACGACGCGCCCGCCGTCACCAACCCGGAAAACGTCGACGCCCTCACCCACCGCCAGATCTACGACGCCTTCCAAACCGTCACCGACAACACCGCCGAGGTCGTCACCGCCTGGCATCAGGCCCAGACCCGCTGGCGCGACTCCACCGACGAAATGCTGCGCGCCGTCCGAACCGCGGTGGACGGCAACTGGACCGGTGCCGCCGCCGACGCCGCCACCACCTCCCTCACCACCTACACCACCCACGCCACCCACCTGGCCGACCTGTTCGAGCAAACCGCCCAGGCCATCACCACCACCGCCCAAGCAGCCCTCACCACCAAGTCCTACCTCCCCGACCCCCCGCCCCTGACCGCCGACCCCAAACAAGACCCCACCGCCTACGACACCCAGTCCCGAACCGCCCAGCAGTCCCAAGACGAAGCGCGCCAAATAATGCACCAGCGCTACGTCCTCCCCCTCACCGACCAATCCACCAAACTCCCCACCTACCCCCCACCCCTCTCCCCCACCACCGAATCCCCCTCCCCCAGCCAAACCACCGCGCCGGGTGTCGAACCCGAACCGGCCTCCCGCGCCCTGCCCAACCCCACCCTCAACGCCCCGAGCCACGAGGGCGAACAGCCCAGCACGCTTCTCACCCCACCGGGCAACGGAATCGCAGCGACCACAACAGCTTCAAGCGGCACAACAACAGGCCAGCCACTACCCGGAAGCGAACCATCCCTCACCACCGCACCTGAACGCGAACCCGACCCCGCCACCAGCAGCCTGTTCGGCCCCCACGGCGACCCCACCGCGCCCCGCGCCGACCAACCCGCCAGCCCCACAACCAGTTTCGCGACGGAAGCGGAAACCACCCCGCAGTCCAGCCAAACCAGCGCCCCGACCGCCGACACACTTCTCAACCAATCCCCCGACCGAACCGCCACCACCGACCTACCGCCACGCGAGACCGAACCGTCCCTCGGCACCGCGCCGGGACGCGAAGACGAATCTGCGACCAGCAGCTTGCTTGGGCGCCAAGGCGATCAGATCATCGGCGCTACAACGGGTCACGACGCAGATCCGAGCGGTACCCCGCCGGGTCGGCATGGCGGAACGGATTCGGTCTCGACACCCGGGCAAGCGACACAGGCCGATTCCACCGGCTCGGCAACGCGCCCCGAGCAGGCGACCGCACCGGGAAGCGACAAACTCCTCGGCTCGGACGGACCCACGTCACCGACACGCGCGGACATCCCCGTCCCCGCCCACGACAGCATCCCTGCCGGTTCATCCACGTCGCCCCACGCCCCGACGACCGATGCCCCGACCCTGTCGGAAAAGCTCACCGGTACAAACCTTTTCCCGCACCACGATTCCCCCTCCGCACCTGTGGGCACGGCCCCGACCTCCACCACGCCGACCTCGGCATCCGCCCCGGTCCTCACCCCGCCCGCACTCCAGCTTCCGAGCACGCCGCCCCTCACTCCCGGCCCAGACCTCTCGCCCGGCTCTGCCCCGCCCACGGGAACCCAATCGGCACCGGCAACCTCCCACCCGCCGATCTCGCCGTCTCCCGCGGCCCCGGCATCGAGCGCGAACATCCCCGTCGCCCCACCGAACTCCCCACTCCCCAGCCCGTCGGCCCCCACGCCGACCACACCCTCCCCACTACCCACACCCGGCACGAACCTCTCCACTCCACCCACCCCCACCGCCCCGGCACCCAGCACACCGACCATCGGCACCCCGCCATCCGCCCCCGCACTCCTCGGCACCACGCCGAATCCGAGCGGAATACCGGCCCCCACACCACCATTCAGCACGTCACCCCCCGACCTGCCCGCGTCGCAGGCACCGACGCCGACCACATCCGGCACCCCGACCACCCCGCCGCATGCACCGGTCGGCGCGCCTACTACACCCTCCAGCCCACCGGCCACGCCACCCGGTGCGTCGCCCGCAACTCCAAGCGCCCCAACGACACCCCCCAACCCTCCGACCGCACCCAACGCGCCCACCACATCCCACGCACCCACCACATCAACCGCACCCAGCACGCCCACCGCACCAACTACACCGCCCAGCACGCCCACCGCACCGCCCACCCCATCAACCGCGTCCCCCGGTGTCTCGACGACGCCACCCCACGCACCCGCCGCATCGCCCAGCTCGCCGACCGCACCGCCCGGCGTATCTACTCCGAGTCCCGACGTAGACGCGAACCGCCCACAACCGATCGCGCCGGGAGCTTCGGCATCGGCACCCGCCGCCCCCGGCCCCAGTCTGCATTCCAACACCGCTATCGCGCCGCCGATCCCACCGACCTCCGGAATCGGACATCCCGTGCCCCCGCTGGGCTCGGTGACCCCGAATCCACCGGCGGTCGGCGCACCGGGATCCGCAATGGGCGGACCCCCGGCACCAGCTACCCCGAATCCTCCCGCCCCGCCGGCCCATTCGCCTCCGGCGCCGAATCCACCTGCGCCCCCACCGCCTTCGGCCCCGGGCGCACCCCATGGCTCGGCACCGAACCCGCCGCAACCGGGAGCCCCCGCGGCTCCGCCGCAACCCCCGATCCCCAAGCCAGGCCCGGGCATTCCATCGGTCCCACCCGCGCCGCACCCTCCCCAGCTACCGGCCGCCTCCAATTCCCCAGCGGAACAACCGGTTCCACCGCCCGACATCATATCCGAGGCGGGACCCGCGGCAGCGGCGGTCATCGGCGCCGCGGCCGCGTACGCCGCCGACGACGGCAATCCTGCCCTCAACGACCAGCGCGCTCCCCGGATGCGGTTGTTGCGATTCCTCGGCGATCGAGATCGCCGGGGTAGGAAGTACGAGGTGCGCCGGGAATCATCGGAATCGGGTAGGGACCAGAACGTCCAGCCCACGATCGGCGAATAGCGATGGCGACCTGGTCGTTCGATATGGAGGAATTCGCGGCCCTCTGGTACGGCCCGGCCAACGACCGCATGCTCTATCCGCTCGACTATCTGTCCAGGTTCAGCCATGTCAACGAGCGCGACCGTCACTGGGCCGCCGTCCGTCGCGAATATTCCGAGCACGGCCGCCTGAGTTGGAACGAGGCCGATCTGTTGCGCCGGGCCTTCACCGTCCTGACCGCACCGGAGGTGTGGGCCGAAATCCACGGCGTCTCCGACGAATCCGGCCCCATCCGCGTGGCCGCGGCCCGGCACGACCGCCACGCCGCCCAAGCCCTCCAGTTCACCCGGGAAACCCGCATCGAGCTCACCATCACGACCGCCGAACAACTCCCCGCGCGGCTACTCGCCCTGCTCCCACCCGTACCCCCGGGGACCCGCCCCACCCAAACCTTCGCCGCCGCGGACCTGCATCCCGACAATCACCCGACCCTGCACTACACCGGCGAAACAACGCCCCTGCAACGCTATCGCCGCCTGGTCCGCCGCCCCGCCACCGGCGCGGGCGTGATCACCGTCTTCCGCGGCCCCCGCCACCTCGGCAACAAACGACCACGCAAGGTCGGCACCATGCGCTGGTACGACATCGAAGACGACGGCCGCTACCTGGAAACCGGCACCCGCACCCGCACCGTCCGCCCCGCCGAACCCCTCGCCCTCCAGGCCGCCCTCACCCGCCTCCTGGACCACGCCTCAACCGAATACCGCGAATACCTGGAAGACACCGGGGATTACCCCAACCCCGGCGCACCGGCCCCATCCACCCCCGAGCCCGCCGACGGTCGGACCTGAACAGCGTCGGTCCAGACAGACTTATCCGACTCGGCGATCAGCCGATGCTGCCGCAGCGACGGGATCGTAATGTGGTTCAGGGAACGGCGGTGAGCAGCTCATAGCTGTGACCGTCGGGGTCGCGAACATAGACCCCGCGCCCGCCTGCCAGGTGGTTGACCCGCCGGTCCCACCCGTTTTCAGGGCCGGAACCATACTCGACCCCGGGCCACTGTGTCAGCCGTCCCAGCACGGCGTCGAAGGTGTCGTCATCGACGAGGAAGGCGTAGTGACCGGGCTCGACCCGTCCGCGGTCGTCGAAGTCGAACGTCAGATCGTCGTTGATTCGCACCGGCACGAAAGCCCCGCTCGGAGCGGATACCGCCAACCCCATGAGCTGGGCGAAAAACGTTGCCGCCGAATACTTGTCGGTCGCCGGAACGATCGTGTGATTGAGAACGATGGACATTGCCGCCTCCCGCGCAGCGGACCCGAAGGCCACTCGTATGCGATACGCACGCAAATATACGTGCGTATCGCATACAATGTCGACCGTGGGCACACGTGACACTCGAAACACCCCAACCGCGACCGCTCCCAACGCAGCCCGCTCCGGCCCTGCGGTCGACGGCGGCCCGGCACTGTTTCGACTGGTCCGCTTCTGGTCGCGCCGCTGGAGCAGTCAGGCGCTCACGCGAGTCACCCGGGAATCGGACGGAGAGCTGCGGCGCGTGGCGCACATTCAGGTCGTGGAAGCCGTCGCCGCCGCACTACGGACGGGTGGCGAGGCCGCCGTCACCGACATCGCCGAACAGCTCGGCCTCGACCACTCCGGCGCCAGCCGCATGGTGCGTGACGCCCTCGCGGCCGGGTACCTCGCCCGCGGCGACTCCGCGCACGACCGTCGCCGAGTCGTCGTGCAACTCACCAGCAGCGGACACGACCTGCTGGCCGCAGCGCGCGACTGGCAACACCGGTGTTTCGATCAGCTCACCGCGACCTGGAACGAACACGACCGCCGCCAATTCGCCGTCTACCTGCGGCGCCTCGCCGACGAAACGACGTAGTGCGCGCGATACCCGATTCAAATCTCTCGAGACGGGGGATTTAGGACCCCGACCGCTCCGGAACCACCAGACAGAACGGATGCCCCGCCGGATCCAGCAGGACCCGCCACCGCTCCGGCGCGGGCTGAAACTCCGCCTTCACCGCCCCCAGCGCCACCGCCTGCCGCTCCGCGATATCGAGATCCTCGACGAACAGATCCAGATGCATCTGCTTCGGAATCCCATTGCCCGGCCAGTCCGGCGGCCGATGATCCGCCACCCGCTCGACCGTCAGCACGACGCCCTTACCGCCCACCGCCACGACATCCTCGGATTCGTGCACGATCCGCTGATCCAGCAGCCGGGCATAGAAGCGCGCGAGCCCGGCCGGATCCCGGGCATCCAACGCGATGGCCCCGAGCTTGGCAATCGCCACCATGACTCCCCTCACCTCGTCGTCACCCACCCTACCGAAACCGTCCGCGATTGCGCCCACGGCGAACCCGCTGGCGCGCGGCGGCATTCGGCGGATCCTGGAGACAGCAACACTGTAATTCTGTAATCGAGGTGGTGACCGCCCGTGCCTGACGACGCGATCCCGGGCCCCGCGAACGACGCTGCCGGACAGGACGATTCCCTCGGCGGCGGACTGTCGGGCGGCCAACCCGACACCGCGGCGCTGGACGCGTACTCGCGCACCATCGTCGCGGTCGCCCGCGCGGTGACACCGCACGTCGCCAGTGTGCACACCCGCCGCGGCGGCGGTTCGGCGGTGACCTGCACCGACGACGGGTTCCTGCTCACCAACGCACACGTGGTCGGCTCGGCCACCACCGGAACGGTCGTCTTCGCCGACGGAACCGAGGGCCGCTTCGACGTGGTCGGCGTCGATCCGCTCTCCGATCTGGCCGTGCTCCGCGCCCGCGGCCCGGCGCCCGGGCCCGTCCCGCTCGGCGACGCCGACAGCCTGGTCGTCGGCCAGCTCGTCGTCGCGGTCGGCAGCCCGCTGGGCCTGGCCGGATCGGTCACCGCGGGTGTGGTCAGCGCGCTCGGCCGGTCCGTGCCGGTCGGCGCCCGCCGCACCACTCGCGTCATCGAGGACGTCATCCAGACCGACGCCGCGCTCAACCCCGGCAATTCCGGCGGCGCACTGGCGGATTCGTCCGGCCGCGTGGTCGGCATCAATACCGCGGTCGCCGGAATCGGCCTGGGCCTGGCCATTCCGATCAATGCCACCACCCGCCGGATCATCACCACACTGCGCACCGAGGGCCGGGTCCGCCGCGGCTATCTCGGCATCGTGGGCGTGCCCGCACCGCTGCCGGATGCCGTGGCCACCCGCACCGGACAGCGGGCCGCGCTCCGCATCGTGCAGGTCGTGCGCGACGGTCCCGCCGAGCGTGCCGGACTCCGCCGCGGCGATCTGCTCCTCAGCGTGGACCGCACCGAAATCCGTGACGCCCAGGGCATTCAACGCCACCTCTTCGCCGAGGCCATCGGCCGCCCCCTGCCGATCACCGTGCTGCGCAACGGCGCGATGGTCGACGTCGTCGCCATCCCCACCGAACTCACCGGCGAGCTCTAGTTGTGATGTCCGGGGAGGTTGTTCCGGGTTCGTGACGAGACGGCTTGGTGGTTGATGGGTGAAGGCCTCCGGTTGTGAAGTGGAGATGTCGAGTAACCGCTTCACCACACTGGAGGCCTTCGTGGTCCACGCTAGCGCTGCTTTGACCCCGCGCGCACGTCTGAGACTGGCGCGATTGATCGTCGAGCAAGGATGGACCTGTGCGGCGGCGGCCAAGATGTTCATGGTCGCGCCGCGCACGGCCGGTAAATGGGCCGATCGTTACCGCGCCGAGGGTGTGGCCGGGATGGCCGATCGCAGTTCGCGGCCGCACCGCAGCCCGACCCGCACACCGGAGCAGGTTGTGCGGCAAGTGATCCGGCTGCGGTGGCGGCACCGGCTGGGCCCGGTCCAGATCGCCGGACGGCTCGGTCTGGCGGCCTCTACCGTGCACGCGGTGCTGGTGCGCTGCCGGGTCAACCGGCTCTCGCGCATCGATCGAGTGACCGGCGAGCCGTTGCGCCGCTACGAACACGACCATCCCGGCTCACTGATCCATGTCGATGTCACCAAGTTCGGCAACATTCCCGACGGCGGCGGCTGGCGTTACCTTGGCCGCGCGCAAGGGAAGAAAAACCAGTCGGCGACCTCGCGGCGCACCGGCCGGTGGAGCGCCGATCGCCACGCCCGCACCGGAACAGCGTTCTTGCACACCGTCATCGACGACCACTCGCGAGTCGCCTACGTCGAGATCTGCGACGACGAGAAGGCCCTCACCGCCATCGCCGTGCTGCGGCGAGCGGTAGCCTGGTTCACCGCCCGCGGTGTGATCGTCGAACGAGTACTGACCGACAATGGAGCGGCCTACCGCTCGGCGGCATGGCGTCATGCCTGCGCTGAGCTGGCGATCACCCCGAAACACACACGGCCCTACCGGCCACAAACCAACGGCAAGATCGAGCGGTTCCATCGCACCCTGGCCGACGGCTGGGCCTATGCCCGCTTCTACCCGTCAGAAACCCACCGCCGCTCGGCGTTACCGACCTGGCTGCACTCTACAATCACCATCGAGTCCACAGCGCAATCGGAAACCAGCCACCCATCACACGGCTGACCAACCTCCCCGGACATCACATCTAGTCCTCGACGAAACCCACCGCGCCGCGCCGCCGCCGATCCACCGTGACCGCGAAGACGTCGGGTCGCGCGTAATGACCCGTCGGATCGAAATTTTGCCGCTCCCTGGCGATCTCGGCGGCATCGATTTCGGCGAGCACCAGCCGCTCCCCACCGGCCACCGGCTCGACCAGCCAGCTCCCATCCGGACCGGCGATCGCGGAACCGCCGTCGTATCCGGCGGATTCGCCGAGCGAGACCAGCGCCTGCCGGAGTGGGAAATCGCTCGGCACGTCGTCGAAATCCAGGACGGAACCGACCGCCAGGGAGTAGACCCGGCCCTCCAGCGCGATGAATCTCGTGATGTCGCGGGTGTTCCGCACCGATCCGGGCCAGGTGGACACGTGCAGTGTCGCGCCGTCGGCATACAGCGCGTGCCGGGCCTGCGGCATCCAGTTCTCCCAGCAGGACAGGCCGCCGACCCGGAAGCGGCCGACGTCGTGGGCCCGCAGTCCGTGCCCGTCACCGATGCCCCAGACCATTCGCTCCTCGTGGGTCGGCATCAGTTTGCGGTGGGCGCTCACCACGCCGCGAACCGGATCGATGGCGACCAGCGTGCAGTACACCGTGCCCCGCACCCGTTCGGTGATCCCCAGATAACAGAACACGCCCAGGTCGGCGACCGCCCGCCGGATGGTGGCCAGCTGCGGACCGTCGAGGGTCACGGCCGCGTCGTGGTAGTAGGCGTAGGCGGCCTTCTGCTCCGGATCATCGAAGCGCGCTCCCCCGGTGTGCGCCAACCAGATCGGATATCCGGACAGGAACGTCTCCGGAAACGCGACCAGTTCGGCTCCCGCCTCGGCGGCGCGCGCCAGCCAGTCGACGACGATCTTGGTTCCGGCAGTGGGGTCCAGCCACGCAGGCCGGGCCTGAGCCGCGGCGATTCGCATCCTTCGATCCTAGGGCGCGATCGCCGGACCGGACGCGTATTGCCTTGTGCGCCTACGTCATCAAGCCGATTCGGCCAGCACGGCGGACTGCCACACCTCGGCCAGCTCCTGCAGCGGGATGTCCAGCGCACGACTCAGGCCGACAACCGTTCCGAACGCCGGACTGGGCAACCGGCCGGTCTCGATCTTGCGCAACGTCTCCGGCGAGATTCCGGCCGCGCGCGCGACCTCCCCCGGATCGCGCTCGGCGCGGGCGGCCCGCAGATACGCGCCGAGCCTGCGACCGGCCTCGATCTGGGCGGGCGTGAGCGGAAGACGGACCATGCCGTTCACCCTACGACTGGTATTCAAATACCACAAGCGCTACTGTTCGGTATATAAATACCAATCAGGAGGCGGTTGTGGTCGAACTGAAGACGGCGCGCGAGATCGAGCGCATGCGGGTGACGGGGCAATTCGTTGCCGAGATCCTGGGCGAGCTGCGCGCGCGGGCCCAGGTGGGGGTGAATCTGCTCGAGCTGGAACAGCATGTGCGCCAGCGGATCCGGGAGCGCGGCGCGAACTCCTGCTACTGGGATTACGCCCCGTCGTTCGGCCGCGGACCATTCCGCAACACCGTCTGCCTGTCGGTGAACGATGCCGTGCTGCACGGACTTCCGTTCGATTACACCCTGCGCGATGGCGACGTGCTGAGCATGGACCTGGCCGTCGGCATCGACGGTTGGGTCGCCGATTCGGCGACCACCGTCATCGTCGGCACCGCCGCCGAATCCGACCGCCGCCTGGTCCGCGCCACCGAACTGGCCCTCGACGCCGCCATCGCCGCCGCCCAGCCCGGCAATCGAATCGGGGACATCTCCGCCGCCATCGCCGCGGTCGCCCGCGCCCACGGCTATCCGGTCAACACCGAGTTCGGCGGCCACGGACTCGGCCGCACCATGCACGAGGACCCGCACGTCCCCAACGACGGCGCTCCCGGGCGCGGCTACCGCCTGCGCCCGGGCCTCACCATCGCCCTCGAACCTTGGTTCGCCGCCACCACCGACCGCATCGTCACCGACCCCGACGGCTGGACCCTCCGCTCCGCCGACGGCTCCCGAACCGCCCACTCCGAGCACACCATCGCCATCACGGCAGACGGCCCAACGGTTCTCACGCTGGCCGCCTGACCGTCACTCCCGCAACCACGCCGCCAGATCGGTGACCGCTCGTAATTCGGCCGCCACGACGGCCTGGTCGGCGTCGGTGAGGGCGAGATCGGTGATCTGGCCGCGCAGTTCCGCCGCCCGGGCGGAATCTCCTGTGGCGAGCGCGACTTCGGCCAGCATGGCCATGGCACGCGCGCGGTCGACGGGTGTCGCCTGGGCGCCGAAGCGGCGCAGGCCGCTTTCGAGGGCGCGGGAGGTGGCGCGGTCGTCGTTCTTGAAGTCGCGCAGGGTGCGGGCGTTGTCGATGACACGCTGCAGGCCGGTCAGCGATTTCGAACCGCCGTATTCGATATCGGATTCATCGCGGCGGATATAGAGGATGGAGTTGCCCACCGGGTCCACGACCGTGAATCGGCTCTGACCCGGACGGAAGCGGGTGATGCGCGGGACGCCCTGCACGGGCACCCGGCCGTACCGGGCGCGCAGGGCGGTGGTGAATTCCCGGTGCAGATCCTCGACCTCGTCCAGGTAGACCAGACATGCCACATAGGCGACCGACTTCTCGTCGATCGGCTTCGGCGAGGGGCCGAAGTGCACCTCGTATCCGTCACGGGTCACGATCCCGTAGTTGTAGGGCCGGGTCTTCTCGGAGACGACCCGGTAGCCGAGGGCCCGATAGAACTCGAGCGTGGCCGGGAGATCCCCACTCCACAGGACCGGAATCGAAGTGCCGCCCATCCGCGACCTCCTGTATCGCTAATCAAATTTGACTAGCCCAAGCTAGGCCCGCGATTCGGTGAAGTCAAATTTGATTAGTATGTGGGGCGACCGAGAGGAGTCCCGCATGTCCGCCGTCCGGCTGCTGGTGCTGGGCGTGATCCGCCTGCGCCAGCCCACTCACGGGTACGCGGTCCGGCAGGAGTTGCTGTCCTGGCACGCCGAGACCTGGACCAATGTCAAGCCGGGCTCGATCTACCACGCGCTCAAACAGCTCACCGCGGAGGACAAACTGCGCGCCCTCGGCACCGAGGCCAGCGACAAGGGCCCCGGCCGCACCCTGTTCGAACTCACCCCGGATGGCGAGCAGGAGTTCCTCCAGCGCCTCGAATCCGCCCTGAGCAGTCTCGATATGCGCGAACTCGGCGCGGGCGTGGCCTTCATGGACGCGCTCCCCCGGGCCCGCGTGATGGAATTGCTGACCGATCAGCGCCGCCGCAGCGCAGAGGTGCGCGACGATCTGCTCGCGATGGTGCCCGGCTTCCCCGCCCGCCCCGAGGCCCCGCACTTCCCCGATCTGCTCGAGCTGTGGAGCGGCGTCTTCGGCGAATTCACCCACTGGACCGAACAACTCGTGCGACGCCTCGAGTCCGGCGAATACCGGATGGCCGACGACGACGCACCGTCCGCGGGTTAGGCTGCCCGGGTGGACAACCCCTTCGGCGACGTCGGCACCGCGAACTACGTGCTGCTCACCACGTTTCGCAAGAACGGCAGCCCAGTCGGCACCCCCGTCTGGGCCGTCCTGGACGGCGACAAACTCTACGCCTGGACGGTAACCGACAGCGGAAAGGTCAAGCGCCTGCGCAACAACCCCACCGTCACCCTCCAACCCTGCTCGGTCACCGGCAAACCCCGCGGCCAGGTAATCCGCGGCACCGCCCGCATCCTCGACCCCACCGCCACCAACCGAGTCCGCCACCTCATCAAACGCAAATACCACCTCCAGGGCTGGCTGACCGTCACCGGCAGCCTCCTCCGCCGCGGCCGAAACGGCACGATCGGGATCGAGATCACGGCAGATTGACCCCGCCTCCGCCCGCCCCGGGGGCGTTCGGAGGCGGGGTCACAGGGACAGCCGCCGAGGCAATCGGACACGGGGTAACAGGGACAGCCGCCGAGGCAATCGGACACGGGGTAACAGGGAGGACCGCCGAGGCAATCGGACACGGGTTGGCGGGGAAGACCACGGAGGTATTTCGAGGCGGGCAAGCGGGAGGGCCGCCGAGTTGTCAAGTCCGACCGATCCGTGGATCGGGCGGCGGAATCGTGTTGGGCCGTGGGCTCATACTGCGTCTCATGACAGAAGAATCGTTGGTGGAGGACGATTTCGAGCTCAGGCCTGGGGTCCCGGCCGTTGCGGATTACCGGTATTCGCGCACGGCCTGTGGTGCTGGGAGACGGCATTCAACGGGGTGTCGAGGGTTTCGAGCCAGTCGAGGAACTCGATCGCGGCCCGAGCATCCGCGCGGCACCGCCCAACGATTCCTACGCGCGGCGGGTCCCGTCTGCTGACGGGGCGGGCCGCCGATCAGCGGCTATTGCTGATCGGCGGCCCTGTTCCCGCGGCCGGGGCGGCGGCCGCAGGTTCATCTCACGGCTGGTTCGCGCCGACGATCCCGCCGATGATGCCGCCGATGACGCAACCCGGAATCAGACCCACCACCAGGAAGATGAGTCCGATCAGCGCACCGATCGCACAGCCGATCAGAACACCGGCGACGGTCGTGCCAGCATCACCGATGAACTGCGCCGCCCCCGGTTCCGGCACCGCCGCGCCGACCGGGTGCAACGTCAACGTGGTTGCGGCGGCATCGATCTGGGGCGCCACCTGGACCTGCTGACCGGCGACCGTCTGGATGGACGTCGGCACCGTTGCGACGACCGAGCCGTCGGGCGCCTGCACCGAGACGCCCGCCGGTGTCGTCACGAACTTGCCGGACGCGAGGGTGACGGTTGCGCTCGAGCGGTCGGCGGCCACCGCCGCGGTGTACTCGACACCCTGGTCGACGCTGCTGACCACGGGCACCGTCGCGATGTTCGCCTCACCGTGAGCCGTGGCCGCGGCAACGCCCAGCGCGGTCGTCGAGAGTACCGCCGCGGCGGCCACTTTCGCGATTCTCATCTATGTCACCTGCAATCGAAGAGCCGATTCGCCCGAACGTGCCCGCGTGAGCGGATCGAACATCGCCGCGCCCGGCCGCAGGACGAATCGGGAAACGGAACCAATTGTCCTGTCCCCGAAGGGCTTCCATCATCCGGGCGACATTTCGAAACCACCGCCCGGATGTTACTCATGCTCCTCTTGATTGCCGACGCGCTGAAGCCACTGTTTCGGGGGGCATACGCGCGAGCGAATTATTCCAATTCGCCCTCGGTTTCCAGATACACCTGCCGCAACCGCTGCAGCGTAGCGGCTTCCGGGTGCTCCCAGAGCCCGCGCTCGGCGGCCTCGAGCAGGCGCTCGGCGATTCCGTGCAACGCCCACGGATTCGACTGCTCCATGAACTTGCGATTCACGTCGTCGAAAACGTAACTCTCCGAAAGCTTTTCATACATCCAATCGGCAACGACATTGGTGGTGGCATCGTAGCCGAACAGATAGTCGACGGTGGCCGCCATTTCGAACGCACCCTTGTACCCGTGTCGGCGCATCGCCTCGAGCCAGCGTGGATTCACCACGCGGGCCCGGAACACGCGGGTGGTCTCCTCCGACAGCGTTCGGGTGCGCACCGCGTCGGGACGGGTGCTGTCGCCGATATAAGCCTCCGGATTCTTCCCGGTCAGCGCCCGCACCGCCGCCACCATGCCGCCGTGGTACTGGAAGTAGTCGTCGGAATCGGCGATGTCGTGCTCGCGAGTGTCGGTGTTCTTGGCCGCCACCGCGATTCGACGGTAGGCGCTGCGCATATCCTCGGCCGCCGGTGCGCCGTCGAGATCGCGACCGTAGGCGTAGCCGCCCCAGGCGGTGTAGACCTGCGCCAGATCGTCGTCGGTGCGCCAGCTCTTGGAATCGATCAGCTGCAGCAGGCCCGCTCCGTAGGTGCCCGGCTTGGACCCGAAGATGCGGGTGGTCGCGCGGCGGGCATCACCGTGCGCGGCCAGATCCGACTCGGCATGGGCGCGAACGTAATTCGACTCGGCGGGCTCGTCGAGCTCGGCCACCAGCCGCACCGCATCGTCGAGCAGCGTCACTACATGCGGGAACGCATCGCGGAAGAAGCCGGAGATGCGCACGGTCACATCGATGCGCGGGCGCTCCAGCTCGGCGAGCGGGATCGCCTCGATGGTGGTGACGCGGCGGCTGGCCTCGTCCCACACCGGTCGCACCCCCAGCAGCGCGAGCACCTCGGCGATATCGTCGCCGGAGGTGCGCATGGCCGAGGTACCCCACACCGACAGTCCGACCGAGCGCGGATACTCCCCGTGATCGGCGAGATAGCGCTGCAACAGCGAATCCGCCATGGCCTGACCGGTTTCCCAGGCCAGCCGCGACGGCACGGCCTTCGGATCCACCGAGTAGAAGTTGCGCCCGGTCGGCAGCACATTGATCAGCCCGCGCAGCGGCGATCCGCTCGGCCCGGCGGGAATGAAGCCGCCGTCGAGGGCGTGCAGAATCCGGTCGATCTCCACGCCGGTCTGCCGCAGCCGCGGCACCACCTCGGTGGCGGCGAAGCGCAGGACGGCGCGCAGCGTGTCCACCCGCTCCGCCGAGACCGCGATCCGGGTAGGCACCGCGCCGCTGCCCGTCACCGTCGCGAGCGCGCCCTCGGCGTCCGCCGCAGGCGCAGCTACCTGCGCGACGGCCACATCCTCGCTCTGCTCGGCGGTCACTACCAGCCGCGCCAGCACATCGTCCACGGCATCGACCGACCAGTCGGCCGCCTGCAACGCCCCCAGCAACGCCCGGGCACGCGACTCCACCGCATCGACGCGATCCCGCGATTCGCCGCCGGACTCGTCGAGTCCCAACGCCTCCCGCAGGCCCGGCACCGCGATCTCCCCGCCCCACAACTGACGAGCGCGCAACATGGCCAGCACCAGATCCAGTTCGCCCTCGCCCACCGGCGCCTGGCCCAGCACATGCAGGCCGTCGCGGATCTGCACATCCTTGATCTCGCACAGCCAACCGTCGACATGCAGCAGCATGTCGTCGAAGGAGTCCTCGTCCGGACGCTCGGTCAGACCCAGGTCGTGGTCCATCTTGGCCGCCCGCATCAGGGTCCAGATCTGCTGGCGGATCGCGGGCAGCTTGGCCGGATCCAGGGCCGAGATGTTGGCATGCTCGTCGAGCAGCTGTTCCAACCGGGAGATGTCGCCGTAGGTCTCGGCGCGGGCCATCGGCGGGATGAGGTGGTCGACCAGGGTGGCGTGCGCGCGCCGCTTGGCCTGGGTGCCCTCGCCCGGATCGTTGACCAGGAACGGGTAGATCAGTGGCAGATCGCCCAGCGCCGCATCCGTCGCGCACGCCGCGGACATGCCGAGGGTCTTACCGGGCAGCCATTCCAGATTGCCGTGCTTGCCCAGGTGCACCATGGCATCCGCGCCGAATCCGTCCGGATCGGAGATCCAGCGATAGGCGGCCAGATAGTGGTGGCTCGGCGGCAGATCCGGATCGTGGTAGATCGCCACCGGATTCTCGCCGAATCCGCGCGGCGGTTGCACCATCAGCACGATATTGCCGAAACGCAGTGCGGCGATGACGATCTCGCCCTCCGGATCGGCCGAGCGGTCGACGTACAGCTCGCCCGGCGGCGGTCCCCACGCCTCGATCACGGCCGCGCGCAACTGCTCCGGCAAGGTCTCGAACCAGGCGGCATAGCGGCGCGCGCCGATGCGGATCGGATTGCCCTCCAACTGTTCGGCGGTGAGCCAGTCCGGATCCTGCCCGCCCGCGGCGATGATCGCGTGGATCAGGGCATCGCCGTCACGCTCCTCGAGTCCGGGCACCTCGCCCGGCGCGCCGAGGTCGTAACCGGCCGAACGCATCTCGGTGAGCAGCCGGATCGCACTGGCCGGAGTGTCCAGACCCACGGCATTGCCGATGCGGGCATGCTTGGTCGGATAGGCCGACCACACGATCGCGACCCGCCGCCGCTCGGCCGGAATGTGCCGCAACCGGGCATGGCGCACCGCGATACCCGCCACTCGCGCCGCGCGCTCCGGATCGGGCACATAGGTCGACAGGCCGTCGGCGTCGAACTCCTTGAACGAGAACGGAACCGTGATGATGCGCCCGTCGAATTCGGGCACCGCCACCTGGGTGGCCACATCCAGGGGGGACAGGCCGTCGTCGTTGTCCTCCCACTGGACGCGGCCACTGGTCAGGCACAGCGCCTGCAGGATCGGGACGTCCAGATCCGCGAGTTCGCCGATGTCCCAGGCGGCGTCGTCGCCACCGGCCGCGGCCGCCGCGGGCTTGCTGCCGCCTGCCGCCAGGACCGTGACCACCAGCGCGTCGGCTCCGCGCAGGGTCTGGATCAACTCCGGCTCGGCGGTGCGCAGCGAGGCACAGTACAGCGGCAGCGGACGGGCCCCGGCATTCTCGATGGCCGTGCACAGCGCGTCGATATAGGCGGTGTTCCCGGCCAGGTGCTGGGCGCGGTAGTACAGGACGGCGATGGTCGCAACCGACTCGTCGAAACTCCGCGCGGTGCGCTCCAATTCGCCCCAGTTCGGCAGCTGCACCGGCGGCTCGAAGCCGTGACCGGTGAGCAGCACCGTATCGGACAGGAAGTTGTGCAGCTGGCGCAGATTGCCCGCACCGCCCGCGGCAAGGTAGTTGTGCGCATCCGCGGCGACACCGCCGGGGACGGTGGAACATTCCATCAACTCGGCGTCGGGGGCCATCTCGCCGCCGACCGCCACCACCGGAATCCCACTGGCGCGCAACGCTTCAAGGCCCTCCTCCCAGGCCCGGCGGCCACCGAGGATGCGCACGACGGCCAGATTCACGCCGTCCAGCAGCGCGGGCAGGTCGTCGAGCAGCAATCGGGACGGATTGGCGAGCCGGTAGTCCGCGCCGCTGGCGCGCGCGGACAGCAGATCGGTGTCGGAGGTGGACAGCAGCAGAATCACGGTTCGGCCTTCCTCGGGTGACGCGCCCAGCACGGATGTCGCGCTCGCCGAGAGGGTCTGACTGTCACAGTGGCGCGACCGCACCGGAATTGCACCGGTTTCCTCTTTTCGACGAGCCCCCGGATGCTACATCGCCCCCGGGTGGGCTACGGCCTTCGGCCACCGCCCGCATCGCCCACAGTGCCCGCGGGCTGAAATCGACGCAACGCCGAAACGGACAGCCGCACCCCTTATGCGCAAACCCGCGCCTTATGTCCGCTTCTAGCGGCGTGTCGAACACAAAGGCTTCCGGGTGTCGCGGGCCGTCCGGTGCTATCAGACCGACCGGTCGGAGCGTACGCTGTGAATATGCCGAACTCACCCGGGTGGGCCAGGCGCAACCGTTTCGCTGCCTGGTCAGGAATTGTCTGCATGATGATTGCCGTGGCATTGCTGGCCATGGCACTCGCGGCGGCCGCGGGCCACCGCAGCGGGCTGGCCATCGCCGCCGCCGGACTGTGTGCGGCCGTGGCGATCACGGGCCTGCTGGTATTCGAATCGACCGCTCGGCGCGACCGGGTCGATCACCACGAGACGCCGCATCTGCTGTCGGACAGCTATGTCCCGGAGCCGCCCTGGAAGGGCCACGACCCGGCGGACGAGCGGCCGGAAAGGGGATGGTCCTAGATGTCGGCGACCCCGCGCTGGGTTCGCCGCAACCGCTTCGTGGCCTGGGCCGGGTACTTCTGCGTGCTGATCGGATTCGCGACGCTGGCCATCGCGCTGACCGCGGCCGGGACGAGCAACACCCGCTGGGCGGTGCTGTGCGGCGGCATCTGTGCGGGCGCGTTCGTCCTGGCCGTCGTGCTCATCGCCACGACGGTCCATCGCGATCACGTCGAGCACCACGCCACGCCCAATCTGCTCGTCGATTCCTGGCAGCGGACCCCGCCCTTCGTCACCCGCCGCGACGCCCCACCGAGGCCGTACCCCCGAACCGGCGACCGTAGGTCCGATCTGCCCGGCCCGTAGGCTGGGAGGGTCATGACGCGTTCCGAACCCGATTCCTGCCCCGGCGTCCTGCGGCTGCATCGGGCCGCCGACGGTCCGCTGGCCAGGATTCGCCTGCCCGGCGGGCTGCTTCGACCGGATCAGCTGCGGGCGCTGGCCGAGGCCGCCCGGGAGCTGGGCGACGGCGCGATCGAACTGACCTCGCGCGGCAATGTGCAGCTGCGCCGGATGCGCGATGCGGACGCCCTGGCCGCGCGACTCGCGGCGGCCGATCTGCTGCCGAGTCCCACCCACGAGCGGGTGCGCAATATCGTCGCCTCGCCGCTGTCCGGCCGGGTCGGTGGCCGGACCGATGTGCAGCAGCTGGTGCCGCTGCTGGACGCGCAGTTGCGAGCCGCGCCGCGGCTGGCGGAGCTGCCGGGGCGCGTGCTGTTCACCCTCGACGACGGGCGCGGCGATGTCAGCGGACTCGGCGGCGACCTCGGCATCCACGCCACCGACGCCGAGGCGTACGCACTGCTGCTGGGTGGGCGCGACAGCGGTATCCGGCTCGGGCGCGCGGAAGTGCTACCGGTGTTGGTGGCCGCCGCGCACGTGTTCCAGGACCTACGCGGAGATCACTGGCGGCTGCACGAGATCCCGCACGGCGCGGCGCGAATCGTGGCGGCACTGGGCCTCGCGCCGACCGCCGAGCCGGTGGAACTTCCTGTGCGCCATGATATTCCGGTCGGGTGGTTCACCCAGGCCGACGACCGGGTGGCGCTGGGCGCCGGCGTGCCCCTGGGGAGTCTGCCCGCCCGGACGGCGGAATTCCTCACGGCCGTGGACCGCCCGATCCTGATCACGCCCTGGCGCAGCCTGATCGTGCCCGATCTCGACGAGTGGGCCGCCGAACAGGTGGTGCGGGTGCTGGCCCCCATGGGTCTGATCTTCGACGCCGAATCCCCCTGGCTGCTGGTCACCGCCTGCGCGGGCAAACCCGGCTGCGCCAAGTCCCACACCGATGTTCGCGTCGATGCGGCGACGGCCGTCGCCTCGGGCCGCGTGCACGACGACGGCCCCGTCCTCCCCAGCGAAACCAACGGCAATGCGGCCTATCCCACCAGCACCACCCCGGCCCCCGGCGCCGAACTCCCGGCCGAGCGGATCGTCGCGACGGGCCGTCAGCACTGGTCCGGCTGCGATCGCCGGTGCGGACGTCCGCGCGGTCCGGTCACCGACATCGTCGCCACGCCCACCGGCTATCGGGTGGAGCCGCCGCGGGGCGCCTGACCGGCGCTGTCTCGAGACGCGAATATGGTTGACCCGCACAATCTTTTGGTAGCTTGGCCGCAATGCCCGGCAACCGAACGCGTTCGTGACGCGAAGAAGGACATCCCATGCAGCACACCGCATTCGCCAGCTCGGTCCTCGATGCGCCGATCGAACGGGTCTGGGCATTCTTCGACGACTTCGACGGACTGGACGCATTCCATCCGGCGATCCGCGAAAGCCGCCTCGAGGCGGGCCCGGACGCGCGCACGGTCGGCGCGATGCGGTATCTGACACTGACGGACGGATTCGTGCGCGAGCGACTGCTGAAGTTCGAGCCGGGCGAATTCGAATTCGAATACGCGATCATCGAGACCACGATGCCGGTGCGCGACTACATCGCGGGGGTGCGGCTGATCCCGGTCACCGACTCCGGCAAGACCTTCGCCCAATGGTGGGCCGACTTCACCACCGAGGGCGTGGCCCTGGCTCCGGTCGCCGCGTCGATCAGCGCGGACGTCTTCGCCGCGGGATTCCGCGCCATCGACGAACGGCTGCGCCGCGGCTGAATCCGGTGCGGCAGGATGAACCCATGGTTCGTCCCGCCGAGGAGGACCGGTCGCCATGGGCCGCGACGACCGGGGTCCTCAGTGATGCCGAGATCGCGGCCCTGTCGGAGTTTCAGCGCCGGGATCTGATCCGGCGGTTGCGGGAGCCGATCGAGCCGTTGCTGCCGCCGCCGGAGGTGGTGCGGTTGCATCGGCGGCTGCGGCTGACGCTCATGGTCGGCGGGACCCTCGCCATGATTCCGTGGCTGGTCTATCTGGGGCTGACGCTGCCCGCCGAGTATCACGCCCGGAACTGGTCGCTGGCCTGGATCGGCTTCGACATCGTGCTGGTGTTGATGATGGCGGCCACGGCCTATCTGGGCTGGCGCCGACGACTGCTGTTGCTCCTGCCCGCGTTCGGGACCGGACTACTGCTGCTCGTCGACGCCTGGTTCGACATCGTGACCGCCGACTCCGGGGATGTCTGGATCTCGGTCGGCACCGCCCTGCTCGCGGAGGTGCCGCTGGCGGTCCTACAGCTCAGCGGGGCGCTGATGCTGTTCCGGTTCGCCGTGCTGGCACATCCGCTGCACGATCGGTCGGTCAGCCCATGGCGGGCGCGACTGCCGTTCTGACCCGAGTGGGGTGCAGTTCCAGCGTGCAGCACTTCACGCTGCCACCGGCCTTCAGCAGTTCGGACAGATCGATACCGATCGGTTCGTAGTCGCGCTCGCGCAGCCGATCCGACAGATGGGTGGCGCGATCGCTGAGGAAGACGTGCTTGCCGTCGCACACACCGTTGAGACCCAGCACCACCGCGTCCTCCTCGCTGGCGATGATCGCGTCGGGATACAGCTGGGTCAGCAGGGCGGCACTCGCGCTGCTGAAGGCCGCCGGGTAGTAGGCGATCGTGTCGCCGAGCACCATGACCGCGGTGTCGAGGTGGTAGAAGCGGGGATCGACCAGCTCGAGCGTGATCACCGGCAGCCCGAAGAACCGTTCGACCTCCCGATGCGCCGCGGGCGAGCTGCGGAATCCGGTGCCCGCCAGGATCCGCTCACCCACGATCGCGAAATCACCCTCGCCCTCGTTGATTTCGGCCGCGGCGGCCACCTCGGCGAAGCCCTGTCCGGCCAGCCAGCGGTGATACGCCGGACCCTCGGCGACGCGCTCGGCATTGGCGAAGCGGGCCGACAGCGCCCGATCCCCGATCACCAGGCCGCCGTTGGCGGCGAAGACCATATCCGGCAGACCGGGCTCACCGGCGATCACCTCCACGGTGTGGCCGTGGCGTTCGAAGGTGGCGCGCAGGTTCTCCCACTGCGCCAGCGCGCGCTCGCGATCGACCGGGGTGGTCACATCCATCCAGGGATTGATCGCGTAATAGACGTCGAAGTGGTCGGGACGGCACATCAGGAAACGACGCGGCGTGGGCTGGCGAATACCGGCCGGTTCGGGCGCGGGCAGCGTGGCTACGGAGGTCAACGAGGCTCCCAGGTTCGGCGCTACAGGACTAGACACGAAGGTAAATGCCGTAGTGTTGCGCCAGGAACAACAATTCGTTGCGCAGATGACCTTGCAAGCGTCGAATCGTTGCGCCGTTCACGATAAATTCATCGCGGCGTGTGAGGAGCGCTACATGGACGATCTCGATCGGCGGATTCTCGCCCATCTCCTGCGCCAGGCCCGGGCGTCGTTCCAGGAGATCGGTGCGGCGGTCGGGCTGTCCGCGCCCGCGGTCAAGCGCCGGGTCGACAAGATGGTGGCGGGCGGGCAGATCACCGGCTTCACCGCCCAGGTGAATCCGGCCGCCCTGGGCTGGCGCACCGAGGCCTATGTCGAGGTCTACTACCGCGACAACATCTCCCCCGCCGAACTGCGGCGCGGCCTCGAACCGATTCCGCAGGTGGTCGGCGTGTGGACCATCGCGGGCGAGGCCGACGCGCTGGTGCATGTGATGGCCACCGATATGGCCGAGATCGAGTCGACCGTCGAGCGAATCCGGGAGAACGCGCGCGTCGGCCGCACCCGCAGCAGCATCGTCATGTCCCGCCTGCTGGAACGACCGCGAACCTGATCGCAGGCCCGTCGAAATCGCCCGCCGGGCGCACTTCTAGGGTGGACGCCATGTCCGACGTGCGCACCAGCTACCTCACCGACGGGGCCGAGATCTACCGGCGCTCGTTCGCGACGATTCGTGCCGAGGCCGATCTGGACCGCTTCCCCGCCGATGTCGCGCAGGTCGTGGTGCGCATGATTCATGCTTGCGGGCAGGTCGATCTCGCGGCCGAGGTGGATTTCAGCGCCGATGTCGTGGCGCGGGCGCGGGCGGCGCTGCGCGCGGGCGCGCCGATCCTGTGCGATGCGAACATGGTCGCCGCGGGCGTCACCCGCAAACGGCTGCCCGCGAACAACGAGGTCCGCTGCCTGCTCGCCGATCCGCGCGTGCCCGAGCTGGCCCGCACCCTGAACAACACCAGATCCGCCGCGGCGCTGGAACTCTGGCGCGACCGGCTGGCCGGTGCCGTGGTGGCGATCGGCAATGCGCCCACGGCGCTGTTCCACCTGCTCGACATGCTCGACGCGGGCGCGCCCCGGCCCGCCGCGGTGCTGGGCATTCCGGTCGGTTTCGTCGGTGCCGCCGAATCCAAGGACGCCCTGGCGCAATACGGCGGGATCGAGTACCTGACCGTGCGCGGACGCCGCGGCGGCAGCGCCATCACCGCGGCCGCGCTCAATGCGATTGCGAGCGAACAGGAATGAGCGGCAAACTCTGGGGAATCGGCCTGGGCCCGGGTGATCCGGAGCTGGTCACGGTCAAGGCGGCCCGCATCATCGGCGCGGCCGATGTCATCGCCTTCCACAGCGCCCGCCACGGCCGCAGCATTTCGCGCGGTATCGCCGCACCCTATATGCGGCCCGGGCAGCTCGAGGAGCATCTGATCTATCCGGTGACCACCGAGACCACCGATCATCCCGGCGGCTATCAGGGCGCGATCGAGGAGTTCTACGAGCGCGCGGCGGCGCGGCTGGCCGTCCATCTCGAGGCCGGGCGCTCGGTGGCGCTGCTGGCCGCGGGCGATCCGCTGTTCTACAGCTCCTACATGCATATGCACCGCCGCCTGGCCGACCGATTCGAGGCGGAGATCATCCCCGGCATCACCTCGGTCAGCGCCGCCGCGGCCGCGCTGGGCACCCCGCTGGTCGAGGGCGATCAGGTGCTGACCATCCTGCCCGGCACCATGCCCGCCGACGAACTCGCCGCCCGCCTCGCCGCCACCGACGCCGCCGCCGTGATGAAACTCGGCCGCACGTATCCGGGTGTGCGACAGGCCCTTTCCGAGGCGGGCCGCCTGGACGACGCCTACTACGTCGAACGCGCCAGCACCACCCGCCAGCGGGTGCTGCGCGCGGCCGACGTCGACGACGCGGAGGTGCCGTACTTCTCGATCACGCTGGTGCCCGGCCCGCGGCCGACCACACCGATTCCGCTGTCCGACCGGGCCGAACCGGCCGTACGGGTCGAATCGACCACGGCGACAACGGCGGCGGACGGCGGCGAAGTCGTCGTGGTCGGGCTGGGCCCCGGCGCGCCCGGCTGGACCACCCCCGAGGTGTCCCGGGCACTGGCCGAGGCGACCGATATCGTCGGCTACGCCACCTATGTGAACCGGGTGCCCGTCCGGCCCGGACAGCGGCGGCACGCCAGCGACAATCGGGTGGAGGCCGAACGAGCCGCCATGGCATTGGATCTGGCCAAGCGCGGGGCGCGGGTGGCGGTCGTCTCGTCCGGAGATCCGGGCGTATTCGCCATGGCCGCGGCCGTGGTGGAGGAATCGGCGGATCCGCGGTGGGCCGATGTTCCGGTGCGGGTGCTGCCCGGGGTGACCGCGGCCAGTGCCGTGGCCGCGCGCGTCGGCGCGCCGCTGGGGCACGACTTCGCGATGATCTCGCTGTCGGATCGGCTCAAGCCCTGGGACGCGGTCGTGCGGCGGTTGTCGGCGGTGGCCGCCGCGGATATGGCCATCGCGCTCTACAACCCGGCGTCCTCGCAGCGCACCTGGCAGGTCGCGGCCATGCGGGATCTGCTGCTCGAACATCGCAAACCCGATACGCCCGTCGTACTCGGCCGCGATGTCGGGGGGCCGACCGAATCGGTGCGGGTACTGACCCTCGCCGAGCTCGATCCGGCCGTGGTCGACATGCGCACGCTCGTCATCATCGGCGCGTCGACCACCGCCGCCTTCGAAACCTCCGGCGGTACAAGAGTATTCACCTCCCGCCGCTACCGGCCCGCGGACCCGCCACCACCCCTGCGTAGTTGAACAGCGAACCACCTGTAACATCCCACTGTGGGGCGTTGACTGGGAAGGGGTGGTGTCGGTGACCGACGGTGTCGCCAAGCGGGGGCTGAATTCGACAGCGGCCTCGCTGCTGGGTTTTCTGCACGAGGGCCCGATGTCGGGCTGGGATCTGGTGAATCTCGCCCAGGAGCGGATCGGCGACTTCTGGACGATCACGCAGAGCCAGGTCTACCGCGAACTGGCGACCATGGACAAGGCCGGTTTGGTCGCCAAGGGCGTGACCGGCGCGCGCGACCGGACGCCGTACCACCTCACCGAGGCGGGCCGGGAGGCGTTCGCGGAGTGGATCGCTCGCGATCCGGGCGCGGAGACCATCCGGGTGCCGCTGTTGCTGACGCTGTCGTTCGGCCAGTTCGTCGATCCGGATCGGCTCGACCGCATCATTGCCGCCAACCGCGAGGTCCATCAGCAGCGACTGTCCCGCTATCTGGCCGAGGAGCCCGCGCCCGAATCCCGCTATGAGCGGACCACGCTGGATTTCGGCATCCGCTACGAACGCGCGGTGCTGGAGTGGTTCGACCGGTTGCCCGCCCTGCTCGGGCGTCAGGTCGCCGATCACGCCTGAGCGGCGGCATCAGCTCAGCGCGCGCAGCCAATCCCACACCGCGGCAACGGACTCCACCTGCGACATGCCCGCCGGAACCGGCGGCCGGTCGATCATCACGACCGGTAGCCGCAGCGACCGGGCGGCGTCCAGTTTGGCGGTGGTGGCCGCGCCGCCGCTGTCCTTGGTGACGAGCACGTCGATCTCCCGCTCGGCCAGCAGCCGCCGTTCGTCGTGGACGGCGAACGGGCCACGGGCCAGCAGGATTTCGTGGTTCGGGGGCAGCGGGCCGGTCGGCGGATCGATCGCGCGGATCAGGAACCACGGACGGCTCAGACCCGCGAACGCCCCGACGCCCTGGCGTCCGATGCTCAGGAAGATCCGTTCGCCGAGCGTCGCAACGGTTTCGGCGGCCGCGGTCAGATCCGCGACCCGCACCCAGCGATCCCCCGGCTGCTCGCGATAACCGGGCCGACGCAGCTGAATCACCGGTAGCCCGAGGTCGGACGCGGCCTCGGCCGCATGCGCCGACATGGTGGCGGCGAACGGGTGGGTGGCATCGATCACCGCACCGATTCCATTGTCCACCAGCCAGTCCCGAAGCCCCACGACCCCACCGAAGCCGCCGACGCGCACCTCGCCCGCCGGGAGGACGGGCTCGCGAACACGACCGGCGAGCGAGGACACGATCTCGAATCCTCGCTCGCCGGTGGCTTTCTCGGCCAGCTCCCGGGCCTCCCGGGTGCCACCGAGGATCAGAATTCTCAGGGCTGCCCGCTGAAGTATGCCTGGCCCGCGGCCAGCAGCGACGGGCCGCCGGCCACCAGCAGGCCGATGACCGCACCCAGCAGCGCGCCGGGGATCGCGCCGATGCCGATGAAGAAGAGGCCGATCAGGCCGCCGATGACGGCACCGACCGCGGCGCCGAGCGAGGCTCGCTGCAACTCGTCGAAGAACCACTGCTGCGCCGAGATGTCCTTCACCGAGGCCACCGCCTCACCCTTCGGGGTGAGGGTCAGCCGGCTACCGTCCGCGTCGACCGCGGCGGCGATCTCGGCCGTCTTCCCGGCGTTCTGCACCGTCAGCGGGTAGTTCATCACCACCTGACCGGCGTCGTTGATCAGGGTCACCGCGTTGGCGCCGGTGTCGAGGGCGAACCTGCCGCCGGTCACCGTGGTGACGATGGACTTTCCGGCGTCGTCGATCCGAGTGGTGTAACCGACGCCCTGGTCCGCACCGTGCACCGCCGGCGCGGCCTGGGCCTGCACCTGATCGGTGCCCGGCTCGGCTACGCCGGGGGCCGCGGTGGCGGTGGCGGCGGTGATGCCGGTCGCCGCGGTGGCGATCAGGGCGGTCGCGGCGAACTTGCTGAATCTCATCTATCTCCCTATCGAGCAGTGCGCTCCGATCACGATCGGATTACGGGTTGCGACATTACCCGGTGGCCAATTGGCATTCATCATCTGCCGCAGGTTTTTTCGTCGATTCCATTCGAAATAATTTCATTCGAAATCATGACGGGTTTGACAACGGACCATTGAGTGACCGGCAGGTGCGGACGCCACGCGGTGAAGCCGCCGAGCGGTTCTCCCCGGTAGATCTGGAACTTGCGCAATTCCCCGCCGTGGGCGGCGGTCCAGGAGATCAGCAGGGCTTCCGATTCGGCTGTCACCGCATTCGCGACCAGTCGTCCGCCGGGACGCAATCGAGCCCAACAGATTTCGATGAGGCCCGGCTGGGTGAGCCCGCCGCCGAGGAAGATCGCATCGGGTGACGGCAGGTCGTCGGCCAGGGCGTTGGGGACCTCGCCTCGGACGCTGACGCCCGGCACACCCAATGCCGTTGCGTTGGCGGCGATCTGGTCGCGGCGTGGTTCGGATCGCTCGAAGGTGATCGCCCGGCAGGACGGATCGGTGCGGCACCATTCGATGGCGATGGTGCCCGATCCCCCGCCGATATCCCACAGCAGTTCGCCGGGGGCGGGGGCCAGGGCCGCGATCGAGAGGGCACGCACCTCCGCCTTGGTGAGCTGGCCGTCGCCGGTGTAGACCGTATCCGGCAGGCCGGGCAGGCGGGTCAGCCGCGGCGCGCTCGGCTCGGCCACACAGTCGACCGCGACGATGTTCAGCCGATCGCCGGTCGGCTCGGACCACGTGTCCGCCCGCCCTGTCACCAGCCGTTCGGCCGGACCACCCAACTGTTCCAGGACGGTCAGCGCGGAGGAACCGAAACCATTGTGCGACAACAGCACCGCCAGCTGAGCGGGAGTCTTCTCATCCGCCGACAGCACCAGCACCCGCCGCCGGTCGCCCAGTTCCGGCAGCACCGTCTCGAGCGGCCGCCCCACCGCACTCACCACGGGCGTATCCGCCAACCCCCACCCGAGTCGCGCACAGGCCAGCGACGCCGACGACGGCTGCGGGAACACCCGCAATGCCCGCGCGCCGACCAAGTTCGCCAACGTCACCCCGATCCCATAGAACATCGGATCCCCACTCGCCAACACCCCGACCCGCGAACCTCGGTGCGCCTCGAGCAGCCCCGGCAAGGCGGGCACCAACGGTGACGGCCACACCACTCGCTCACCCCGCGCCACATCCCCCGGCACCAGCCCGAGCTGCCGCCGCGACCCGAACAACACCTCCGACTCGGCAACCGCTCGCCGAGCCGCCCCACCCAGCCCATCCCACCCGTCGGCCCCGATCCCGACGACAGCAATCGGCCGGGCCCGCGGCCACTCGATCCCCAGCGGGCCCGTCAACTCGGCCCTCCGATCCGCCTCCCCTGACGGCCAGGGAGAAATCGCCACAGGTCGAAGTGGTTCGCCACCATCGTCATTCCGGCCTCCCAAGCCACCACTTCCATGGTTCCGGCGGGTTCTTGGCCGGAATCGCGGGGCGGCAATGGTTTTCCGGTCGCAGTGGGGCCGCACCATCCGAGCGCCGCCGGTATCGTCCGCAGGCCATCTTGTGGCACAACGATATTCCTCATCGGGGCAGCCGTCGCCAGATCGCTTGCGGGACGAAGCGGGCGATCGTGTAGAGCGGGCGCAGGATGCCCGGGACCCAGATGCGGGTGGAGCGGCGGCGCAGGCCGGTGACGACGGCGGTGGCGACCCGGTCCGGAGTGACCGAGAACGGAGCGGGGTCCATGCCCTGGGTCATGTGGCCGATGACGAAACCGGGGCGGACCAGGAGGAGGTGAACGCCGGTGCCGTGCAAGGCATCCGACAGGCCGCTCGCGAAACCGTCGAGACCCGCCTTCGCCGAACCGTACACATAGTTCGCGCGGCGCACCCGTACTCCCGCCACCGAGCTGAACACCGCGATCTGGCCGCTGCCCTGGGCGCGCAACAGATTCGCCAACACGGTCAGGACGGAGGCCTGGGCCACGAAATCGGTGTGCAGCACGGCCACCGCGGCGGCGGGGTCGCGTTCGGCGCGCGCCTGATCCCCGAGCACTCCGAAGGCCAGGACCACCACCCCGATCCGGCCGTGGTCGGCGACCAGCTTCTCCAGCAGCGGCTGGTGGCTCGCCAGATCGTCGGCGTCGAATTCCACCGGGTGCACGGCGGTGGCGCCGGCGCGCTCCAGGCGCGCCTGCTCCTCGGCCAGGTCCGAACTGCGTCGCGCGGCCAGGATCACCTCCCGCCCCGGGGCCAACCGCTGCGCGATCTCCAGACCCATTTCACTGCGCCCGCCCAGCAGCAGGATCGCACCCTCGTCCACCTCGCGTCCTCGCATGGCCCACAGTCTGCCATTCCCGGCCCATTGCTACCGTCACTGGAATGACGAGCACCGACACCGGTTTCGAACTCTCCCCCGCGGCCCTCGAGTTCGTCGCCGAGCGGCATCTGGCGACGCTGACGACGCTGCGGTCCGACGGCACACCGCATGTGGTCGCCGTGGGTTTCACCTGGGACGCCGAGGCTCGCACGGCCCGTGTGATCACCTCGGCTCACATGGTGAAGGTCCGCAATGTGCTCCGCCGCGGCTACGCCGCCATCAGCCAGGTCGACGGACGTCGCTGGCTCACCCTCGAGGGCCCGGCGGAGGTCCTCACCGACGCGGCGGAGGTCGCCGAGGCCGAGCGCCGCTACGCTCAGCGCTACCGCACGCCTCGCGAGAACCCCCACCGCGTGGTCATCGCCGTCCGCCCGACTCGCCTGCTCTCCAGCAGCACCCTGCGCGCCTGAGGGTTGCGCTTCCACCCGGAACTGTCCGGATCACGATGAGATAACTCGTATACACCCGAATACTCGGGGCGCGGCGAGCCGACGGGAGACGGGGGTCGCGGCGGTTCGGCCGTTCTACACGCGACGATTTCGCACCGATCGCTCCAACCAGGGGTTGCCCACCGCCGGTCGGGGGTTATGAGGGGTTTCCGCACAACTATCGCACTGATAGACAACATCGACGAGAAGAGGAGCGGCAACGGCCGCGGGGGTGCGGGATAGGCATGTTGGTGCCATCCGGCCGACGTACGGCCGCAACTCCTCAGGTGCGATACGAGGAGTGATCCGTGTCGACTGGTGACCCGCTGGGCGATCTGGAAACAACGGTCGGACTGTGTCCCGGGCAAGGCGCGTATTTCGGCGGCTGCCTCGACGATCTGCGAACCGACCCCGGCGGCGCGGCGGCGATTGCGGCCGTCGAGGACGTCACCACACGTATGCTCGGCCGCAGTCTGCTTGCGACCGTGACCCGCCAACCCGCGCCGACGGCCGAGGCCCTGCTCGACGAGGCTCCGGACATGCTGCAGGTGGCGGTCTTCGCGGCCTCGGTCGCCGTCTTCGATTCGCTTGCCCGGCAAGGTTTTCGACCGACCGTCCTGCTCGGTCACAGCCTCGGCGAGATCGCGGCCCTGGTGTGCTCGGGCGCGCTCGACGTCACCGAGGGTGCGCAGATCCTCTGTCATCGGATCATGGTGCTGCGCGAGCAGGATACGAGCGGCGGCCGGATGCTGGCGCTGTCCTGCGCGCGAGACCGCGCCGAGCAGATTGTGGGCCTGCTGCCCGCCTCCGGCATCACCATCGCGGCCGACAACGGTTCGGCGCAGACCACATTGTCGGGGTCGGCCGAGGCGCTGCGACGGGTGGAACAGGTCGCCGACGCCGTCGGCGTGCCGGCGACCACGCTGCGCTCGCCGCATCCGTTCCACAGTCCGCTGCTGCACGCGGCACGGCAGGCGCTCGCCGAACGCCTCGGCGGCTATCGCCTGCGCGGACCGCACACCCCGGTGTTCTCACCGATCCTCGGTCGGTACTACCGCGGCACCGACGATCCCGGCGAGCTGCTGGCGTCACATCTGGTGCTGCCGGTCCAGTTCGGCCCGGCGGTCGATCGGCTGTACCGGTCGGGCGCGCGAATCTGGATCGAGCTCGGTGCCGGCGCCGTCCTGACCACCCTCGTGCGCACGAGGTATCCGGAGATCAAGGCGCTCACTCCGCTGACGCGTTCCCGCACCGCCATCACGGAAGCGGCGGACTATCTGCGTGGAGACCACGAGGCGACGCCGCGGTCGCCGTCGACATCGGATCGGGTCGAGCGCGCGGAGACGCCCTCGAGCAACGGCAGCCGGCCCGCCCCGCCCGGACCCGCCGCACCGCCGCCGACGCCGACGCCGGCGGCGGCGGCGGCGAACGGCTTGACCCGGGCGGATATCACCGCGCGCGTTCGCACGCTCTACGCGCAGACGTTGGAGTACCCCGAGGAGGTCTTCGACGACGACGCCGAACTCGAGGCCGACCTGGGCATCGATTCGGTCAAACAGACCGAGATGATGCGCCGGGTCGGCGATCTGTTCGAGCTCGGCCCGCCGCCGGACGATCTGCGGGTGGTGGACTACCGCACCTTCGGCAACGTCGTCGACTTCGTCGGCAAGTCATTGGCCTCGAGATGAACGCGGCAGACGACTTCCGGGACCGAGTCGCCCTGGTCACCGGAGGCGCCGGCAGCGTCGGTCAGCGGATCGTTCGCAGACTCGCCGCCGCCGGCGCCACCGTCATCATCAACTGCTTCCACTCTTACGACGCGGCGAAAGCCCTTGCCGCGGAACTGGTTCGAGACGGTCACCGCTGTGGGGTGCTGCGTGCCTCGGTCGCCAAACAGAACCAGGTCGAGCGCATGTTCCACCAGCTCGAGGACGACTACGGCCGGCTCGACGTGCTGGTGAACAACGCCGCGACCGGCGTGTTCGCGGGCTGGGACGAACTGACCGAACAGCATCTCGACCAGGCGTTCGCGACCAACGTCAAGGGCGCACTCTGGTGTGCGCGAGCCGCTCGTCCACTGCTGGCCCGATCCGAGGTCGGCTGCATCGTCAACGTGTCCTCGATCGGGGCCGGCACCGCACCCGCGAACTACGTGGGGGTGGGTGTCTCCAAGGCCGGGCTCGAGGCGCTGACCAGATATCTGGCGGCCGAGTTCGCCGCCGACGGCATCCGCGTCAATACCGCGTCGGCCGGACTGATCGACAACCCCGTCGGCCGGATGTTCCCCGACTTCGAATCGATGGGTGCGAATACCCGGGCGGCGACTCCGCTCGGCCGCCTCGCCGTCCCCGACGACCTCGCCAATGTGGTGATGCTGCTCGCCTCACCCGCCGCCGGCTGGATCACCGGACAGACGCTGCTGGCCGACGGCGGACTGTCACTGCAGCGCAGCGTGATGGCGCCGACCACCGCGCGGCCCGCGGCGACGGTCTCCGATCCGGTCGAAATACCACGCGGGGCAGATGATTCCGATCCGATCGCGGTGGTCGGTATGGGCCTCGCGGTGCCGGGGGCCTCCGATCCCGCCGAGTTCTGGTCGTTGCTGACCGACGGTGCGGAACTGTTCGTCGAGGTCCCCGCCGACCGCTGGCCCGTCGACAGCTTCCATGATCCCGACCCGACCGCCGCGGACAAGAACTACCAGCGGCGCTCGGGATTCCTCACCGCATTGCGGCCACATCCGGCACTCGCCGCCGAGGGTGTCGACGAGCGATCCGATTTCACCGAACTATGGTTGCGGCACAGCATATTTCAGGCACTCGACGGTGTCGTGCGAACGCCCGGAGACAGGGTCACCGCCTGCTTCGGGTACACGCCGGACGGCAGCCAGCACCTGGAGGAGACCCTCGTCCGCGCCGAACTCGCAGCGATGCTCGCCTCGACCGGCCGGATGAGCCATCTGAGCGACGAGGTAGCGAATCTGCTCGACGGCGCCCTGCCGCACGGCCGCGTCGACGGCGAAAGCCCCTTGCCGTACGCGATCGGCAGGCGCGCCATCGCCGGCGTGCTACCCGAGGACACCCGGCTGTTCATGGTCGATACGGCGTGCTCGTCGTCGCTCTACTCGATCGATCTGGGCCTGCGCGATCTGTTGGCCGACCGTGCCGACATCGCCGTCTGCGGCGGCGCCTTCGCGCTCGCGCCGAGCGGTTCGGTGCTGTTCTCCAAACTGGGCGGACTCTCGCGCACCGGGGAGCTGCGCGCGCTGGATCGCGACGCCGACGGCGTCCTGTTCTCCGATGGCGCCGGAGCCGTTGTGCTGAAACGACTCTCGCGTGCGCGGGCGGATGGTGATCGGGTGCTCGGGCTCATCGCCGGGGTCGGCCTGTCCGCCGATGGGAAGGGCCGGGCGATCTACGCACCGGCCCGGGCCGGACAGGAACTCGCCACCTCCCGGGCGCTGCGCAAATCCGGGGTGGGCGCCGCCGAAGTGGATTGGGTGATCGCCCACGCGACCGGAACCCCGGCCGGTGACGAGGTGGAGTTCGACGGTCTGCGCACCATGTACGGCGGTTCGGATACGGTGCCGGTGACCTCCAACAAATCGCTGATCGGCCACACCGGGTGGGCGGCCGGGGTGGTGTCGGTGATCCATGCCCTGCTGGCGCTGCGGCACGACCTCATCCCGGCCCAGTACCGGTTCACCGCGGCCCCGGACCGCTTCCGACTCGCCTCGACGAACCTGACGATCCCGACCGCACCGATGCCGTTTCCGCGGCGCGACGACCGCCCGCGCACCGTCGCGGTGTCCGGATTCGGATTCGGCGGCACCAACGCCCACCTGCTCGTACAGGAGCACCGCCCGGACCTGTCCCCGCGCTGCGGATACGGCGGTGCGCCCCACCGCGCGCCGCTGGTGGTGGTCGGCCGGTCGGCACAGGTCGGCGGCGTCGAGCCCGACGGCATCGCAGAGTGGGCCGCCCGGCCCCGCGGCGGTCGCCACACCTTCGGGCCGCACTATCCGAGCCCGCCGTTCCCACACCTGCGGATACCGCCCGCGACCGTCCGCGCCACCGACCGCACCCAGTTGATGATCGTCGAATGCATGCGGCGCCTGGACCCGCGCATCCACGACTACTGTCGTCGCCACCGCGAATCGGTCGGAGTCGTGGTGGGGCATACCGGTCCGACCCGTAACGCGGTCCTGTACGCGCTGCGTGCCTACGGCGACGAACTGATGCGCGCGGCGGCCTCGAGCACGGACCCCGAGGCGCTGGTCGCGTTGGTGAAACAGGTGCGGGAGGATGTGAACGAGCGGATCGCGGCGCCCACCGAGGACTCCTTCCCCGGAGAGATGCCCAACGTCATCGCCGCCCGCCTGTGCAACTACTTCGACCTGTGCGGCCTGAGCATTACGGTCGACGGCGGAAATGCCTCTCTCGCGGACGCTTTCGACGTCGCCGCGCGATATCTCGAGTTCGGCGACATCGAACTGGCACTGGTCGCCGGGGTCAACGGCAACAGCCTCGAATGCTTGCGACGGCTGCTCTCCGACCGGCTCCCCCACGCCGACGCGGACATCGGCGAGGGCGCTTTCCTGTTCGCGGTCACCGATCGCCACACCGCCGAGCGGGAGAACCTGCCGATCCTCGCGGAACTGGAGCAGATCCGATGACCACATTTCTCGGCGCGGACGGCGGACGCGAACTCATCGCCTGGCTGACCGGCCCGGCGAAGGAACTCGCCATCGAATTGCGGGCCGACGCCGCCATCGCCGCCCGCACGCTTCGTCTGCGCCGCCCGACCCGGGCGGATTCCGACCAGGAGCATGCCGAAACGACGGTACCGGAGCAGCGGCTGCTGGACCGCCATGTTCTCGTGCGTGCCGAACGCCCGCTGCACCCGACCGGGCCTGCCGCACAACCGATCCCGGCCGACGCGCTCGTGTTGACGAACTCCACGGCGGCACTGGCCGCCCTCCCCATGCCGCCGTCCGCGCTCGCGGTCGTGACGGGCGCCGACGATGCGGACTTCGACTCCGCGTTGGCGGAGATCCGCGCGCGGCGCCCGCGGCATATCCGGGTGATCGTCGAGTGCACCGACGGTCGGCTGCACACCGCGCACTGGTCCGAGCCCGTCCGGGCATTGTTGCGGCTGCACGAGTTCACCTTTCTCGCGGCTCGCGCCGCCAGCGAATGGTTCGACGCCGGGCCCGGCGATTGCTCGCTGCTGGTCACCGTGCTGGACGGAATCGGCCGCCCCTTCACCGGACTGTTCACCGGATTCGTGAAAAGCCTTGCGCTGGAGATGGCTTCGGTTCCGATCATCGCCACCGTGCACGACGACGCGGCGGTCGCCGCCGCCCTCGACCTCGGCGCGCGTGAACTGGCCGCCGAGCAGTTGCTGCCAGTCGTCTACTACGAACGCGGCCGTCGCACGACACCGCGGGCGCGACGTCGCGCCGCCACGCCCGGTGGGCCGAGGCTGACCTCGAACTCGGTCGTGCTGGCGGCCGGTGGCGCGCGAGGGATCGGAGCGCCGCTACTCGACGCGCTGGCGCAGCGGTATCGGTGCCGGATCGTCGTTCTCGGCCGAACCGCATTGGGGGACAACGCACCCGAGGAGGATCGTGCGCAGTTCATCCGGAGGGTGACCGGCGGTCCGGATCGGGTGTCGGTCGCGGAGGCCAGCGCGCGATTCGACCGGCTGCAGGACGCGCGCGCGATTCAGGGCACCCTGTCGGCATTGGAGAGCCGGTGCGGCCCGGGCCGGGTCGAATACCGGCGGTGCGACCTGCGCGACCCCGACGACGTGCGCACCGTCGTCGCGTCCGTACTCGCCGACCACGGACGGGTCGACCTGCTGCTCAACATCGCCGGCACCAACCGCGCCGCCGCCATCGCGACCAAGACGAGGGCGGACTTCCGCACCGTGCGCGACCTGAAGGTGCACACCTACCTCAATCTCCGCGACGCCTTCGGGGCCGAGCCGCCGCGGCGCTGGTGCAACTTCGGCTCGTTCGTCGGATTCACCGGCCAGATCGGCGAAACCGACTACGCGTCGGCGAACGACTTTCTCTACACCGCCGCCGAAAGCGCGGACGGTGACGAGTTCACCATCGGTTGGACCCTGTGGCGTGACATCGGGCTCGGCTCGACGCCGATCATGCGTGACTTCCTGGAGAAGCGCGGTCAGTTCACCGCCATGCCCACCGCCGAGGGCATCGCCCATTTCCTGGCGGAACTCGAGGCGGCGGAGCCCGCCCCGGCGACGGTGTTGTTCGGTGACAGGGAACGCGCCGCCATCACCGCCGCGATACCCGGATACCTGCCGTTCTGCGAGAACGGTGACGACGGACCGCCGGCGCCGTCACTGCCGTATGTCGATGCCGTGCGGCGGCTGTCCCCGACCGAGCTCATCGTCACCCGCAGCTTCGATCTCGCGCGCGACGGCTATCTGGCGATGCATCTGGTCGACGGCTATCCGACCCTGCCGGGGACGTTCGTTCCCGAACTCGCCGCCGAGGCCGCCGTCACGCTGGTGCCCGACCGCATACCAGTCGTGTTCGAAGATCTGCGGCTCGAATCGTTCCTGCGCGTGTACGGCCCGCAACGCCCGCAATCCAAGCGGATGCACGCCGAACTGTGCCGCCACGACGAGGTCGAGTCGGTCGTGGCGGTCCGGGTCTTCGGCGACGTCGTATCGCCCGGGGGCACCGTTCTGGTCGAGGACAAACTGCATTTCTCGGTGCGGGTACGGCTGCGCGACACCCCGACCCCGTCACCGCGCTGGGACCACTGGGACGAGAACGGGAGTGAGCCCATACTCGATCCCTATCATGTGCCGGATTCGCCGGTCCTGTTGCGCGAGGTATTCGAATCGACCACCGACACCAGGCTGCATCCGGTCGGCCGGCGAGGACGGCTGAACCTCGACGCCGAGGCGGTGCGCCGCTGGTTTCCCGACCTGCTCGTGCCGTCGGTGCTCCTGGACGGGCTGGTCCGGGTCGGGGTGCTGGAGAAGGTGTCCGGGCGGTGGATACCGGTGGCGGTGCCCCGGTACATCCGGCGCATCGATATCTACGGACGGCATACAGACCTCTCGCTCGCCGAATCCGCGCGCCCGGTGCAGCTGTACGTAACGCCGGTCGACCTGAATCTGGAGGACGATCCGCCGGACAATCGCGCGCTTGCCGTCGCCGCCGACGGCGCCGTGCTGCTGCAGGTCAAAGACATCCTGGGCACCATCGTCGGCTATGTCGACCGGGCGACCGGCGGGTACATCGATCGTCGGCGCTTCGATCGCGAATACGCCTCGGAGAACAGAACATAGGAGAGTCCAATGGCCACCCACCTCAGGAAGAACGCCGGTTCCTGCCCGGTGACCGGGGCCGAGACCGCGGCCTGTCCACTGCCGAAGGGCCCGAAGGGATTACCGCTGATCGGTGTCGCCCCCCGCTACCTGAAAAACCAGCTCGGATTCACCCTCGACACCCAGCAGACCTACGGCCCCCTCGTCCCGGTGCCGATGCCGGTTCCGTTCGTTCAGGTCACCGAGCCGTCGGCCATCGAGCACGTGCTGCGGACCAATCCCGACAACTACCGCCGCGGAGTGCTCTACAAAGGGTTCTTCGGTCCCATGGGTACCGGCCTGCTCACCCTCGACGATCAGCAGTGGCGCCCGCACCGCAAGGTGGTGCAGCCCGGTTTCGCACCGGCGCGCGTGCACGAACACGCCGCCGAGGCGGTGCCAGCGAATCAGGACATGTTGCGCCGGTGGGAGCGGTTGGCCCACGACGGCCGCCCGGTGGACGTGGCACCCGACCTGATGAACATTACGGCACGGGTGGTCGGTGAGGCGCTGGTGAGCCGGGACCTGTCCGAACCGGGTCTCGGCTACTCGGAAGCGGCGGCGATCGCATCGAAGGTGATGTACACGGCGACCATCCACGGTGTGAACGAGATGATCCCGACCCGGATTCCGACCAGGTACAACCAGGAGAAGAACCGGTCGGAGCGGGTTTTGCGCGGCATCGTCGAGCGGGTGCTGGACCGGCGCCGCACCGGGGAACTCGGTAACGACGTCGCCACGCTGCTGCTGCGGTCCGACCTGTCCGACGAATCCATCATCGCGAATCTGCGGACGCTGCTGCTGGCAGGTACCGATACGACCGGACAGGCGCTGTGCTGGACCCTCTACGAATTGGCCCGCCACCCGCAGGTGCGGCGGGAGGTGGAGGAGGAGGTCGACCGTGTTCTCACCGGCCGCCCGCCGAGGCCCGACCAGCTCGACGACCTCGTCCTCACCCGGTCGGTGGTCGAGGAGGCGCTGCGCCTGTACCCGCCGGTGTGGCAGATCCCGCGCGACAGCGTGGACGAGGACGAACTGGCGGGCTACCGGTTGCCGCCGAATACGACCGTGCTGCTCAGCATGTACGGCACGCACCGCTCACCCGAGCACTGGCGCGACCCGGAGGCGTTCGACCCCAGTCGTTTTCGCGACGGGTGCGACGCCGGGCGGCACCGGTTCGCGTACTTCCCGTTCGGTGGTGGCCGGCGGCTGTGCATCGGCAAATCGTTGGCGATGGCGACCGCGATCACGACGATCGCCATGGTCGCTCAGCGCTTCCGGCTCCGGTTGGTCGGCGGCGGGCAATTCCGTTTCGGCACCTACATCACGCTTTTCCCGCGGGACGGCCTGCGGGTCGTTCTGGAGGAACGGGTGTGAGCGGCAGCGGTGGTCCGGGCGAGCGAAACCGCGGCGGCGAGTGCGGTGCGGTCCGCCCGCATCGCACCGCCTTCGATACCGATTCGTTCGTCCGCCCTCTCCTGCGGTTCGAATGGGAACCGGTCCCGGCCCCGCGTGCACCGGGTGACCGCACCACCTGGCCGCGGCGAAATCTGCTGGTCCTCGGCGAGAACAGCGAACTGGTGGCGGGCCTGGCGCGGGTGCTGCGGGCGACCGGAGCCGACGTCGACGAGTGCTCACCGGATACTCGACCCGCTCGCACGAACTGGGACGGCATCGTCGACCTGAACGTGACGGGCGTGCCCTACCGGTTGGAGGGTGTCCCCTGGCAGGCCGCCCTGGCGCGCACGACCCGGATGCTGCAGCACCGCTATCCCGACTGGAGCATCGACACCAGGGCCGACCACTGCTGGTATCTGGTCGTCACCGAACTCGGCGGCCGGATGGCATACGACGATTCCGCACCGCCGCAACCACTCGGCGGCATCTGGGCGGGGCTTGCCAAGTCGCTGCCTCGGGAGCTGCCGAACGTCGCGGTCAAGGTGCTCGACGTGGACCGGTCCGATCCGGATGTGCTCGGCGCCTGGGTGATCGAGGAGACGACGTCGTGGGATCTATACGAGATCGGCTATCGCGACGGCGTCCGATATGCGCTGACGGCTCGTCGGCGGGAGGTCGGGCCACCGCGGTTCGATCTGACCGGCGACGATCTCGTCCTGATCTCGGGAGGTGCGCGCGGGGTCGGCTTCGCGCTCGCTCGCGGCCTGGCCGAGACCACCGGCTGCCGGGTCGTGGTGACCGGACGCAGCAGACTGCCCGTGGACGAGCCGTGGCTGTCGACGGACGAGGACGACCATCGGCGCCGATGCCGCCGACGCATCGCCGCCTGCCGAACGCCGACCGAGCTGCGCGACGCGCGTGCCGCCGAGCGCCGCGAGGTCGAGCTACGCATGGTGCACGCGAATCTGGAAACCGCGGCCGCGGCGGGACTTCGCATCGACTACATACCGTGCGATGTCGCCGACCCCGACCAGGTGGCCGCACTCTTCGCTCGGCTGCCCGCGCCGACGGTGATCGTGCACAATGCGGGCGTCGACAAGCCGAAACGGCTGGATCACAAGGACCCGGGCGAGGTCGTGCACACCGTCCACGTCAAGGCGGCCGGATTCGCGAACCTCGTTCGTGCGGTCTTGGCCCATCCCGATCGCCGTGCGACGCTGCGCGTGTTCTGCAACGTCGGCTCGCTCGCCGGCCGGATGAGCGGAATGATCGGACAGCTCGACTACGCCGCGGGTAACGAGGCGCTCGCGCGGCTCGGGTCGTGGGCGCGCAACACTCACGGTCTGCCGGTGCAGACGATCTGCTGGCCGACATGGGAGCGGCTCGGCGTCATCGCCAACTACGACGCCGCGGTCCGATATGTGTCGACGGTCGACCCGGCGGACGGCGTGCGCCGGTGGATAGCCGAGATTCGCGCGGGCACGACACGGGAAGTGATGTTCATCGGCCAGGTCGGCACCGCGCTGGTTCCCAGCCAGCTGCGTGGATTCTGGTTGTTCACCGGGCATCCGGATCTGCCGAGGCTGCATGCGCTGGCGTTCTTTCTCGGTCGCGTCGTCGACTTCGAGCCGTTCCGCCAGATTCGCAGCGTGGTCGGATATCGGGCCGGACACCATCCCTGCCTCGCCGAGTTCCGCGTGGCGGAGCGCCCGGCGCTGCCGGTCTCGGTGCTGTTGGAACAGATGTGCTCGGTCGCCGACTGGGTCGTGCCGGAGGGATGGCCACCGCAGCATCTGGCCGATATACGCGACATCGTCGTCGACTTGTCCGAGCTGATCCTCGAACCGGGCCGCCAGACCCGGTTCACCACCCACGCGACCGGCGCCCGGACCGACGACGCCTGGGTGGTCACGGTGCGCGTGGAAACCGACCGCGGCGCGCGCGTCGGCTCCGCGCGGCTGCGATATCTGACCGATCCGCCCGAGCTGGCGCCCGTGCGGCACACCGAAACCGAGAATGTCTCGGCCACAACCGATCTCGACAGCGGTGGCCGCTCCCCGTGGACGGGTCTGCTCTTCGAGCGACCCCGCTGGGTCCACCGACAGGGCTGGTACGAGACGCCGTTGCCAGCCCTGTCGGGTGCGGATCTGTGGACCACCCCCTACCCACCGCAACACGGGATCGCGCCCGCCGCGATCGAGGCGGCGATTCGCTCGGTGCACGGCGCGCCGGAGGGCGAACTGCGCATTCAGCGGATCGTGGCGGCCCCCGGGGCGCAGCAGGTGGACCACTTGCGGATGTCGGCCGCGCGGCAGCTGTGGACAGGTGAGCGAGACGGTGAGACGGTGCTGCGTATCGACCGCATCACCGTCGATCGAACCGGATAGCGGGCGGCACCGACCCTCAGACCACCGTCAACCCGTGTGGGCGGCGGTTCATCGACTCGCAGCCGTCTTCGGTCACCACCACGATGTCCTCGATGCGGGCGCCCCATTCACCGCGGAAGTAGATGCCGGGCTCGATGCTGAAGGCCATACCCGGTTCCAGGACGATGTCGTTGCCCTCGACGATATAGGGCTCCTCGTGCACCGACAGGCCGATGCCGTGGCCGGTGCGGTGGATGAAGTACTCGCCCAAACCCGCCTCGCGCAGCATGTTTCGGGCCGCCGCGTCGACCGCTTCCGCGGTGACGCCGGGGCGCACCGCGGCGACCGCGGCGGCCTGGGCGCGCTCGAGTTCGGCGAAGCGCGCGGCGATCTCGGCGTCCGGCTCGCCGACCGCGTAGGTCCGGGTGGAGTCGGAGTAGTAGCCGGGTTCGACCGGGCCGCCGATATCGACCACCACCACATCCCCGGCCTCGATGCGGCGTTCGGACACCTCGTGGTGCGGATCGGCGCCGTTGGGACCGCTGCCGACGATGACGAAGGACGCCTCGGTATGGCCCTCCTCGACGATCGCGGCGGCGATATCGGCGGCTACCTCGGCCTCGGTGCGGCCGGGGCGCAGCCATTCGCCCACCCGGGCGTGCACCCTGTCGATGGCCGCACCCGCCCGGCGCAGCGCGTCGATCTCGGTGGCGTCCTTACTCATTCGCAGCTGCCGCAGCACCGTGGTGGCCGAGACCGGCAGCGTCGTGAGCGCCTCGGCGACCGGCAGCAGATGCAGCGCGGGCATGGCGTCGTCGACCGCCACGCGCGCGCCCGCGTTCAGGGCCGATTTCACCACTCGGTACGGATCGACGCCGTCGGTCCAGTCCAGAATCTGCAGGCCCAGTTCCCCGGCCGCCGAGCCGGCCAGCGAGGCCAGCTCCAGCTTCGGGATCACCACCGACGGCGTCTGCCCGCTCGCCGGGATCACCAGGCAGGTCAGCCGCTCGAAAGACTGGGCGCGCGAACCGATCAGGTACCGCAGATCCGGTCCCGGCGTCACCAGCAACGCGTCGAGGTGGGCGGCGCGGGTCAACTCCGCCGCCCGTTCCAACCGCTTGCCGTAGACCTCCGCCGGGAACCGTGACTCCGTATGCGCACTCATGGCCCCGACGTTACTAGCCCGCCGGAGACCGCTCGTCCCGATTCCTGCGCGGCGGGCGGGGCGGCCCTGTCACCCCTACCCTGTAGCGTCTGGACCCATGAGCACACCTGCCGCCGGACCGCTGCTGCTGCTCGACGGGGCCAGCCTGTGGTTCCGGGCCTTCCACGCGATCCCGGAGAAGATCACCGCGCCGGACGGGCGGCCCGTGAACGCGCTGCGCGGCTTCACCGACATGGTGGCGGCGCTGATCACGCGGCATGCGCCGAGCCGATTGGTGGTGTGCCTGGATCTGGACTGGCGGCCGCGGTTCCGGGTGGAGCTGGTGCCGTCGTACAAGGCGCACCGGCTCGACGAGGCCGCCGGCGCCGAGCCCGGCGCGGAGGTCGTGCCCGATACCCTCACCCCGCAGGTGGACATGATTCTGGAGGTGCTCGAGGCGGCCGGGATCGCCACGGCCGGTTCCGAGGGTTTGGAGGCCGACGATGTCATCGGCACGCTGGCCACCCGCGAGCGCACCGACGAGGTGATCGTGGTCAGCGGCGACCGCGATCTGCTGCAACTGGTGCGCGACGAACCCGCCCCGCCGGTCCGGGTGTTCTATGTCGGCCGCGGCTTGGCCAAGGCCGAACTCTACGGCCCCGCCGAGGTGGCCGCGAAATACGGTGTCCCGCAACGCAATGCCGGCCCCGCCTATGCCGATATGGCCACCCTGCGCGGTGACGCCTCCGACGGCCTGCCCGGTGTGCCCGGCATCGGCGACAAATCCGCCGCCACCCTCATCTCCCGCTTCGGCAGTCTCGACGCCCTGATCGCCGCCGTGCACGATCCCGATTCCGATCTGGCCCGCGGCGTCCGCGCCAAACTCGCCGCCGCCGACGACTACCTGAAGGCCGCCGCCCCCGTCGTCCAGGTTGTCCGCGACGCCCCCATCGTTTTCTCCGGCCCCGATCCGCTCCCCACCACCCCCGCCCACCCCGACCGCCTGCACACCCTCGCCACCACCTACAACGCCGAAAGCCCCGTCAAGCGCCTCGTCACCGCCATGTCCGCCCGCACCCCCTGACCCGCACGGAAAGGTCTGCCCGATGGCCGATCCCCACGCGCCGGACCACCTCGCCGAACTCGCCGCCGAACGCGAGGACGCCGACGAGCTTCGCCAACTCGCCGCCGAGGGAAATTCCGACGCGACAGATCTACTCGCCGAGCTCGCTACTGAGCGCGGAGATGCCGACGAGCTCCGCCGACTGGCAGCCACAGGCAACGCCGACGCGACCGACCACCTCGTCCAACTCGCCGCCGAACGCGGCAACACCGACGAACTCCAACGACTCGCCGACCAGGGCAACCCCGACGCGAGCGACCATCTCGTCGAGCTCGCCATCGAACGCGGTGACGTCGACGAGCTCCGACGACTCGCCGACCAAGGCAACCCCGACGCGAGCGACCATCTCGTCGAGCTCGCCATCGAACGCGGTGACGTCGACGAGCTCCGACGACTCGCCGACCAAGGCAACTCCGACGCGAGCGATCTGCTCGTCGAGCTCGCGACCGAACGCGAGGACCTCGCCGAGCTGCGGCGGCTCGCCGCGGCGGGAAATCGCGATGCTCGGGACGTGCTGAGCGAAATGGACGAGCGCTGAGGGCGATTCGTTCAGCGCGCTGAATCGTCTCGGCGAGTGCGGGGTTCGTTTCTCGAATGAGGTACCGCCTGCTTCACCCCCGCCCGGGCGAGATGGTCCGAGGCGCGGGGCGATTCGCGGCAGGCGCGGCGCGTCCGCCGAACGGCCGGCGCACGAGCGGGGCGCGGCGTTCGGCGGTGCGAGCTCAGTTCGGGCGGCCCACCTCGTAGGTGCCGTCGTCCTTGGTGATTTTGACGGTGACCTTCTTGGCCTCGCCGCCGACCTTCAGCGAGCAGTCGAAGGTCTTACCGACCTCGACCTTCTGGCCGGAGGGGCAGCTGACGTCCTGGACGTCGTCGATGCCGTAGGAATCCTTGAGGACCTTCTGGACGCCGTCCTGCACGGCCTTGTTGTCGAGCTTGTCGCTGCCGAGCAGGACCACGGCGAGCACGACCGCCACGACGATCACGACCACCGCGGCGCCGAGGGCGATGAACAGGCCCTTCTTCGACTTCCGCGGACCGGCCGGGGTCAGCTGCTGCTGGTCCCACGGCTGCTGCGGCTGGCCCCACTGCTGCTGGGGCTGACCCCACTGCTGCTGCGGGGGCTGCTGACCCCACTGCGACTGCTGGGTCGGCTCCCACGCCTGCTGCGGCGGGTGCTGCGGCCACGACGGCTGGCTCTGTCCCCACTGCGGCGTCGGCGCGGGTGTCCAGCCGTGCTGCTGCGGCTGCCCCCACTGCTGCTGCGGGGGCTGCTGACCCCAGTGCTGAGTGGGACCGGCCGATCCGGGGGGCTGCTGCCCTCCCCACTGCTGGGTCGGATCGTCGTTGCGTCCCTCCCCTGGACCAGGGGTGTCGTTCGGTCCGTACGGGCCGCTCATTGCCTGCCTCCACTCGCGCTCGTCGTACACACTCTCGCCCCCCGCGTGAGGTTCACCGGTCCCTCACCACGGTCGGTACACGAAAGCATCCAATCACAGACGCTTGCACCGTGTTCGCATTGGCGGCGTTCGGGACATCAGGCCGCGTCCACCGCCACGACGCCGCGGCGGATCGCGCGCACCGCCTTGGCCGCGGTCGAGGCGACCTCGGTGTCGTCGGCGGTCTCGTGGATCTGGTCGAGCAGGTCGATCACCTGGCGGCACCAGCGCACGAAGTCACCCGCCGAGAGCGGAGTGCCCTGATCCCCGCTGGCGAGCAGGGATTCGGCCAGCCCGTCACCGCGCGCCCACTTGTACACCCCGGTCACGAAGCCGAGGTCGGGCTCGCGGGTGGGCGGCAGCTTGTGCCGAGCCTCGTCGGTGCGCAGTTCGCTCCACACGTCGACGGTCGCGCCCACGGCCCGGCGGATCGGCGCGGTCGGACCCGACGGGCCGAGATAGCCGCCGGTCTCCTGCCGCGACTCGTAGACCAGGATCGACACCACCGCCGCCAGCTCGGCCGGGCCCAGTCCGCGCCACAGGCCCTGCCGAAGGGATTCGGCGACAACGAGATCCGCCTCGGTGTAGATCCGAGCCAGCCGCCGCCCGTCCGCGGTCACCTCGCCGCCGTCGACATAGCCGCGCTCGGCCAGCAGTCCGACGATGCGGTCGAACGTGCGGGCCAGCGAATTCGTCGTCGCCGCCACCTGCTGCCGCATCGATTCGGTCTCGCGCTGCAGCCGGTTGTACCGCTCGCCGACGCGGGCCAGCTGCTCGCGATCGGGCCGGGTGTGGGCCGGATGCGAGCGCAGCGCGCGGCGCAGATTCTGCAGTTCCCGGTCGTCGGCGGCCCGGCTGCGCGACCCCCGGCGCTGTCGCCCGGGCGTGCTGATCCCGGCGCTGCGCAGCGCCGAGGCCAGATCGCGGCGCACCCGCGCGGTGCGGTGATCGACATGGCGCGGCAGCCGCATGCGGCCCAGCGGCTCGGCGGGCGTGGGGAAGTCGGCCGCCGAGATGCGCCCGGCCCACTTGTCCTCGGTGAGCACCAGCGGGCGCGGATCACCCGGTGAGGCATCCGGTTCCAGAATCACCGCCAGGCCCTGCCGCCGCCCGCTCGGAATCGCCACCACATCGCCGCGGCGCAGCGCGGTCAGCGAGGCGACCGCCGCCCCACGCCGATCGGCCCGGCCCTGCCGCTCCAGATCGCGCTCGCGCTGCTTGATCCGCTCGCGCAGCGACAGGTATTCCAGGAAACCGTCGTCGCCGATCTGCGAGCGCAGCTTGCGCAGCGCGCCCTCATTGCGCTCGATACCTCGCACCAGACCAACGACCGACCGGTCGGCCTGGAACTGCGCGAAGGATCGTTCGAGCAGCGCCCGCGACTCCTCCGCCCCCATCCGATCGATGAGGTTGATCGACATGTTGTAGCCCGGCCGGAACGAGCTGCGCAGCGGATAGGTGCGGGTGGAGGCGAGTCCGGCCACCGCACTGGTGTCCACCTCGGGGGTCCACACCACCACGGCGTGCCCCTCGATATCGATGCCACGCCGCCCGGCGCGCCCGGTCAGCTGCGTGTACTCCCCCGGCGTCAGCTCGGCGTGCGCTTCGCCGTTGAACTTGACCAGCCGCTCCAGCACCACCGTGCGGGCGGGCATGTTGATGCCCAGAGCCAGTGTCTCCGTAGCGAATACGGCCCGCACCAGGCCGCGCACGAACAGCTCCTCCACGGCGTGCCGGAAGGCGGGCAGCATGCCCGCGTGGTGGGCGGCCAGCCCGCGGTGCAGCCCCTCGCGCCACTCCCAGTAGCCCAGCACCTCGAGGTCGGCGCGCGGCAGATCCCCGGTGTGCTTGGTGATGATCTCCTCGACCTCGTCGTAGTCCTCGGCCCGGCTCAGATCCAGCCGCGAGCGCACGCACTGCGCCAGCGCCCCGTCGCAGCCCGCCCGGCTGAAGATGAACGTGATGGCCGGAAGCAGCCCCTCCTTGTCCAGCAGCGCCAGCATCTCCGGGCGCGGCACCGAGCGGAAGTCCCGGCGCGGCCCGCCGCGCCCGCGCGGTCCACCCCAGCCGTTCATCCGGTCGGCGGCCTCGCGGTGCTTGATGTAGCGCACCAGATCCTCGTCCACCAGCACCTTCTGCTCGCTGGACTTGGAATCGAACAGGTCGAACAGCCGCCGCCCCACCAGCACGTGCTGCCACAGCGGCACCGGCCGGGTCTCGTCGACGATGACCGCGGTGTCCCCGCGCACGGTCTCCATCCACGCGCCGAACTCCTCGGCATTGCTGACCGTCGCCGACAGGCTCACCAGTCGCACATCCGGCGGCAGGTGCAGGATGACCTCCTCCCACACCGCCCCGCGGAACCGGTCGGCCAGATAGTGCACCTCGTCCATCACGACGTAGGAAAGCCCCTGCAGCGCATCCGAACTCGCGTAGAGCATATTGCGCAGCACCTCGGTGGTCATCACCACCACCGAGGCGTCGGGATTGAGCGACTGATCCCCCGTCAGCAACCCCACCGCACCGCGCCCATAGCGCTCGACCAGATCCGCGTACTTCTGATTCGACAGCGCCTTGATGGGGGTGGTGTAGAAGCATTTCCCCCCGGCGGCCAGCGCCAGATGTACCGCGAACTCGCCGACGACGGTCTTACCCGCCCCGGTCGGCGCGCAGACCAGGACGCTGTGCCCGCCCTGCAGCGCCGCGCAGGCCTGCTGCTGGAATGGATCGAGGGAGAAACTCAGTTCCGCGGCGAATGCCGCGAGTTCGCCGGAAAGCGACCGATGTGCCACTCCTCAGAGCGTATCGGAGTAGTCCGACACCGGGCGCGGTGATTTCTCCGGCGTGCTGATCGGCTCGGCCACGCCGACCGGCTGGGCCGGGGCCACCGGTTCGACCGCGTCGACGCCGTCGGAGGTCCCCAGCGGGGAGGCCTCGTCGTCGGACAGCGAGCTCCAGTCCTCCCCGCGGCGGGCCCGGCGGCGGTCGTTGAGCCGGGCCACCTGCACCGCGAACTCGAACAGCACGGTCAGCGCGAACGCCAGCGCCAGCATGGAGAACGGGTCCTGCGGGGTGACGATGGCGGCGAAGACGAACAGGCCGAAGATCATGCCGCGCCGCCACTTCTTGAGCTTCGCGTAGCTGAGCACGCCGATCATATTGAGCCCGATGACCAGCAGCGGAGTCTCGAAGCTCACCCCGAAGATGATCAGCAGCTGAATGATGAAGTCGAAGTACTGCGAACCGTTCAGCGCCGTGATCTGCACATTGCTGCCGATACCGAGCAGGAAGCTCAACGCGTGCGCGACCACCAGGTAGGCCAGCACCGCACCGGTCGCGAACAGCACCGCCCCGGCGGTCACGAAGCTGATGGCGTACTTGCGTTCCTTCGCGTACAGCCCGGGGGTGATGAACGCCCACACCTGATACAGCCACACCGGGCACGCCAGCACGACACCCGCGGTCAGGCCGACCTTGAACCGCAGCATGAACTGCTCGAACGGCGCGGTCGCCAGCAGCTGGCACTGGGTCGGATCGGCGTTCAGCATCGCCCGATGCGAGGGTGGCAGCGAACAGTAGGGGCCCTTGAGGACCTCACCCAGGCTCTCCACGCCGAGGAACCCGTGTGCGTACCACAGGAATCCGAACACCGTGGTGACCGCGACGGCCAGCAGCGACTTCAGCAGCCGCGACCGCAGCTCCTGCAGATGCTCGACCAGCGACATGGTGCCGTCGGGGTTCGTTCTGCGCCGGCTGCGCCGGGGATCGAACGGGATGCGCATGGATGTGACTGCCTCGCTGCTCGCTAAGGGCGCCCGGACATGAATCAACCCGGGACGAGCGTGCTCATCCCGGGGTACATCTCCCCGCTAGGCCTTGTGCGTTTCGGGGTTGGTCGGCGCGGCCTGGGTGGTCGGCTGCGCGGGGGGCAGCTCCGGCGCGGGCTTGTCCGTCTTGGCCGGAGACGCCTGCGAGCTCTCGGAGTGCATCTCGTTCATCTCGCTCTTGAAGATGCGCAGCGACCGCCCGAGCCCCCGCGCCGCGTCGGGCAGCCGCTTGGCGCCGAACAGCAGCAGGAACAGCAACGCAATGATGAGCCAGTGCGTCGGGCCGAATGAACCCATCGATTACCTCCAAAGACTGTGGTATGTCCGATGCTACCGGTATCAGGGCGTGGAGTTCTTCGCCGCCCGCAACTGGGCCAGCAGTTCCGCGCCCGTCCAGGTACGGGTGTCGCCGTTCTCGGCCGCGGTGATCAGCTCGATCAGCCGGGCGTTCACCGGCGTGGGGAGCCCAACCATGCGACCCAGATTCACGATCTCCCCGCAGAGCCAGCTGATTTCGGTCTTGCGGCCCAGCGCCAGATCGTCGGCCATCGACGAGCGGGCCATGGGATCGATCGCCAGCACCTGACCGGCGACCCGGTCGAACACCGCATCCGGCACGGTCAGCAGCCGCGCCAGCAGTTCCGGCGGCAGCAGCGTCAGCCGCGCCGGGCGAATGCGGGCGCGGTGCATCACCGCCAGCGCCTCGGATTGGGCCAGGGACAGGCAGCGCCGATAGTCGCGCTCGGACAGCTCCTCGCGCAGGGTGCGGCCAGACAGGGCGTTGATGGGGTTGTTCAGGTTCAGCAGCAGTTTGCCCCACTGCACCGGGCGCAGATCCGCATGCCGATCCAGCGCCAGTCCGGCCCGGCGGAACAGCGGGACGAAGCGCTCGAGCGCCGGATCGTCGGCGACGGCCAACCCGCCCGCGCTGCCGCGATGGAATCGGCCGCCCTCGTGCTGGACCACATTGCACATCACCATTCCCGCCAGCACCACACACGACGGGACGGTCTCGCGGATCACGGTGTCGTTGCCGATCCCGTTCTGCAGGCTCAGCACCACCGTGCCCGGATGCACCCGGCCGATCAGCTGTTTCGCGGCGTCGGCGGTCTGGCCGGATTTCACCGTGACCAGCACCAGATCGGCGGTGGCGGCCGAATCGGGTTCGGTGGCGACGTGAAAACCGCTGGCCGCCACCCGATCGTCGCCGCCGTCGAGGTCGGTCAGCCGCAGCCCCGTCGCCGCGATCGCCTCGCAGACCCGGGGCCTGCCCACGAATGTCACATCGGCACCCGCCGCGGCCAATTTTCCACCGACGAAGATGCCGATGCTGCCCGCACCGAGCACCGTCACCCGAAACGTCAAGCGGGACCGACCTCCTCGATCACGGTCTGTTCGACTCCGGCCTCGTCGTAGGCGGCCAGGGCGGCACTGGAACGCTCACGCACTGCGGTCACCAACTCCGCTGGACCCAGTACCGTCACGCCCGAGCCGAATCCCAGCAGCAACCGCGCCATCCAGTCCAGTGTGGCGAATCGCATGGTCGCCTCGACGCTGCCGTCGGGGTGCACGGCCATCCGGTGCATGGGGTACTGATCCAGAACCCAACCGTAGTCCGAGCGAATCCGCAAGCGCGCCAACGGGACCGCCGGATCGTCGGAGAACAGGTCCAGGCCCGCGGTCTCGTCGGTGGCGTGGCTGGGCGGATGGGCGGGTTCGTCGAGTTCGGTGGCCTCCTCGATGCGGTCGAATCGGAACAGCCGCACCCCCTCGGCCTGCCTGCACCAGGCCTGTAGATAGGAGTTGTTGTCCACCAGCACGATTCGGATCGGATCGACCACCCGCTCGGAGACCACGTCGCGACTGGCCGAGTAGTACACCAGCCGCAGCGCGCGTCCACGCGCCAGGGCCGAGCGGACCGTCGTCACCGCCGGGGCCTCCACGAATGCCAACGCCGCCGTGCCGCTCGCGGCCCCGCCGCTGTCACCGGCGATGGCGGCCTCGATCTTGGCCGTGGCCGATTGCGCGGCGGTGGGGTCGACCATGCCCGGCAGCGCGGCGATCGAGCGCAGCGCGACCAGCAGGGCGGTGGCCTCGGTGGAGGTCAGCCGCAGCGGCCGGTCGATACCCGCGGAGAAGGTGACCTCGATGCTCTCCTCGGAGAACGACAGGTCGATCAGATCGCCCGGCCCGTAGCCGGGCAGCCCGCACATCCACAACTGATTGAGATCGCTCATCAGTTGTTTGGTGGTCACGCCCAGATCCGCCGCGGCCTCGGCGGCGCTGATCCCCGGATTCGCCAGGAAATAGGGGACCATGTTCAGCAGGCGCGACAGACGGGTCGACAGCCGAGTGCTCACGCTCCCACCTCCGTGCGCTCGAGCACCGATCGCAGCCGCTCGATCACATCGGCGCGCAGGTCGGCCGGGGCGAGTACCAGCGCATCGGGCCCGAGCCCGGCGATCAAGCGCGCCAGCCAATCTCGCGAACGCACCGGCACCTCCACGATGGAACCGGGCCGCCCGCCGATCTCGCGCTCCTCCACGATCGCGCCGAGGCGGCGGATGTCCTGGGCGCGGCCCTCGGCCACCCAGACCGTCGCACTCCCCGTCACCGGGGCGGCCCCGGTCACCTCGGCGACGATCCGGCGCAGGTCCACCCCCTCGGGCTTGTGGACCACGTTCTCCGGCCCGTAGGCGGTGACGTCCTCGCCGATGCGCGAGAGCCGGAACGTGCGCACGGCCTGGCGATCGCGGTCGTGGCCGACCAGATACCAGCGACCGTGATGGGTCACCACACCCCAGGGCTCGACATCCCGCATCAGATACGGCGCCCCGTGGGACATGCGATGTTCGAACCGAACGGCTTGTCCGGCATCGATGGCGGCCAGCAACTTCCCCAGCGCGGCCTCCGACCCCCGGGTGCGCGCGGGCACCGCGGGCACCGACGCCACCGAGGCATCGGGCTCCACATGCACCCCCGCCGCCCGCAACTTCAACAGCGCACCCTCGGCCGCGGCGGCCAGCTCCGGCGACTCCCACAACTGCACGGCCACCGCCACCGCGGCGGCCTCCTCCCTGGTCAGATCGATATCGGGCAGCTCATAGGCATCCCGATTGATCCGATACCCCTCCTGACTGGAGTACCGGCTGACCGGCCCCACCTCCAGCGGAATTCCCAGATCCCGCAACTCGTTCTTGTCCCGCTCGAACATCCGGCTGAACGCCTCGTCACTGGCGGAATCCTCATATCCGGCAACGCTGTCCCGAATCCGCTCCGCGGTCAGGAACTGCCGGGTCGACAACAGCGCGATGACCAGATTCATCAGCCGCTCGACCTTGGATATCGCCACCCGATAGAGAGTAATGCGCACCCCCGCATCGATGCGCAGCCATACCCACTTTTTCCGGGACGGTCACATCGAGGCGATCAGCCGATCCACGCGTTCGTCCACCGAGCGGAACGGGTCCTTGCACAGCACGGTGCGCTGGGCCTGGTCGTTCAGCTTGAGGTGGACCCAGTCGACGGTGAAGTCGCGCCCGGCCTCCTGGGCGGCGGTGATGAAGTCGCCGCGGAGTTTGGCTCGGGTGGTCTGGGGTGGGGTGGTGACGGCCGCGTCAACGGCGTCGTCCTCGGTGACGCGTTTGGCCAGGCCCTTGCGCTGGAGCAGGTCGAAGACGCCGCGGCCGCGCTTGATGTCGTGGTAGGCCAGGTCGAGCTGGGCGATCTTGGGGTCGGACAGGTCCATGTTGTAGCGGTCCTGGTAGCGCTGGAAGAGCTTGCGCTTGATCACCCAGTCGATCTCGGTGTCGACCTTGGCGAAATCCTGGGCCTCGACCGCGTCCAGGGTGCGGCCCCACAGGTCCACCACCGCGTCGACCTGCGGATCGCGCTCGCGATTGCGCAGATGTTCGACCGCGCGGGCGTAGTACTCGCGCTGGATATCCAGGGCGCTGGCCTGGCGGCCGCCCGCCAGCCGCACGGGGCGGCGGCCGGTCAGATCGTGGCTGACCTCGCGGATGGCACGAATCGGGTTGTCCAGAGCGAAATCTCGGAACGAGACGCCCGCCTCGATCATCTCCAACACCAGCGCGGCCGTGCCGACCTTGAGCATCGTGGTGGTCTCGGACATGTTCGAGTCGCCGACGATGACGTGCAGACGCCGGTACTTCTCGGCGTCGGCGTGCGGCTCGTCGCGGGTGTTGATGATCGGCCGCGAGCGGGTGGTCGCCGAGGAGACGCCCTCCCAGATGTGCTCGGCCCGCTGCGACAGGCAGAACGTGGCCGCCTTCGGGGTCTGCAGCACCTTGCCCGCACCGCAGATGAGCTGGCGGGTAACCAGGAACGGCAGCAGCACATCGGAGATCCGGGAGAATTCGCCGGCCCGCACGACCAGGAAGTTCTCGTGGCAGCCGTAGGAGTTGCCCGCCGAATCGGTGTTGTTCTTGAACAGGTAGATGTCCCCGCCGATACCCTCTTCGGCCAGGCGCTGCTCGGCATCGATCAACAGCTCCTCGAGCACCCGCTCACCCGCGCGATCGTGGGTGACCAGCTGCACCAGGCTGTCGCATTCGGCCGTGGCGTACTCCGGATGGGAACCGACATCGAGGTAGAGCCGGGCGCCGTTGCGGAGGAATACGTTCGAGCTACGGCCCCAGGAAACCACCCGGCGGAACAGATAGCGGGCCACCTCGTCAGGGCTCAACCGACGGTGACCGTGGAACGTGCACGTCACCCCGAATTCGGTTTCGATCCCCATGATTCGTCGCTGCACACTATCGACATTACAGCCATGCCATGCCCGAAAGTGGCTGTGCGAGCGAGGTAATGCATACGTCTTCGCAACGATTTCGCCGGAGATGTTAACGGTGACCGGCCGAGAACGGCCGAAATGACCGGATCCCTTGCACTCGCGACCATCGAGTGCAAGGGATCCGGGTCACACTTGTTTCCTCGTTTCCGGGCGCGTTCTCAGCTGGGATCGCCCGCCGAGGGCGTCTCCGGCTCGTCGCCGCCCTCCTTCGCCGCGACCTGGCCCGACCCACCGGCCAGCAGGTTCTCCAGGTTGACCCGGGAGATGCGGCGGAAGGCCCGGCGCGGCCGGGCCTGCTCCAGCGTCGCCACCTCGAGCGTGCCGACGCCCAGGCTGCGCTTGTCCTTGTCGGCGCCCTCGGGGGTCGCCTTCTGCAGCGCGTCCACCGCGACGGTCAGGGCCGCGCTCAGCTCCAGCCCGGGCCGGTACGAGGACTTGAGCGCGGTCACGATGGGCTCGGTGGTGCCGCCCATCACCACGAATTCCCGCTCGTCGACGATGGAGCCGTCGAAGTTGACCCGGAACAGCACCGAATTCGGATCCTGCTCCGGATAGCCGACCTCGGCGATGCACAGCTCGACCTCGAAGGGCTTGAGCTGATCGGTGAAGATCGAGCCGAGCAGCGAGGCGAACATGTTGGCCAGCATTCGGCCGGTCACATCGCGGCGGTCGAACTGGTAGCCGCGCAGATCGGCCTGCAGGATGCCGTGCCGGCGCAGGTTCTCGAACTCGTTGTACTTGCCGACCGCGGCGAACCCCACCCGGTCGTAGAGCTCACTCACCTTGTGCAGCGTCGCCGACGGATTCTCCGCGACGAACAGCACACCCTTGTCGTACACCAACACCACGACACTGCGGCCCCGTGCGATGCCCTTGCGCGCAAGTTCGGTCTTGTCGCGCATGATCTGTTCGGCCGACGCGTAGTACGGCAGTGTCATGCCCGGGCACTCCCTTCCTCCGCCGCCCGCTCGTCCATGATGGTTCGGGCGATCTCGGCCAACCGCGCCTCCGAAACCTCTTCGGCCCCTTCGGCATCGATCACGACCGCCGTCGGGAAGATATTGCGCAGCAGGTCGGGACCGCCGGTGGCGGTGTCGTCGTCGGAGGCGTCGGCGAGCGCCTCGATGGCGATGCGCAGCGCGCGATCGGAATCGATGTCGCGGTGGTAGGTCTTCTTCAACGACGTCTTGGCGAACATCGAGCCCGATCCGACCGCGGTGTAACCGAAACGCTCCTCGCTGCGGCCGCCGACCACGTCGTAGGACACGATGCGACCGGCGCGGTCGGGGTCGGTGGCCTCGAGGTCGTAGCCGACCAGAATGGGCACCACCGCCAAACCCTGCATGGCCGCGGGCAGATTGTCGCGCACCATCTTCGACAGCTTGTTGGCCTTGCCGTCGAAGGTCAGGGGCACGCCCTCGATCTTCTCGTAATGCTCCAGTTCCACGGCGAACAGCCGGATCATCTCCACCGCCACCCCCGCGGTACCGGCTATACCGGCCGCGGAGAAGCTGTCGGTGATGTAGACCTTCTCCATGTCCCGATTGGCCACCAGGTTGCCCTGGGTGGCCCGCCGGTCGCCCGCGATGAGCACACCGCCGCGATAGCTCACCGCGACGATCGTGGTGCCGTGCGGTGCGATGTCGCTCGCCGCCGCCCCAGAGGAGGCGGCGACGACACGCCCGAAACCGTTGCCGGGCAACAGTTCCGGAGCGTAGTTCCGCAGGTATTCGGAGAAGGAGGACAGGGCGTACCCCGTGTGAAGGAGCCGCAAGGGGTCACCCGATGTCACTGGCCGCCTTTCTGAACGTATGCGCGCACGAAGTCTTCCGCGTTCTCCTCGAGCACATCATCGATCTCGTCGAGTAGGTCGTCGGTTTCCTCCGCCAGTTTCTCGCGACGCTCCTGTCCCGCGGCATCGACGCCGACGGCGTCGTCGTCCTCGTCGCCGCCACCGGCGCGCTTGGTCTGCTCTTGTGCCATAGCAGCCGACCTCCTCTGTACTGATATCGGCGAGCATCGGAGAAAATCCGATGCTCGTACGTCAACACTACCCAGCAGCGGCGACAACTGGCCGGATTACATTGCAATGTGGCTCCGCCGCAACCATGCGGCAGCCTGGACGAACGTACCGGAAGTCGCGCAGATCACATGCCTACGTGGTCAGCTGCTCGACCAGTTGCGCGGCCGTGTCCACGCCGTCGAGCAGCTTGCCCACATGCGATTTCGTACCGCGGCGCGGTTCCAGGGTGGGGATGCGCACCAGCGAGTCCCCGCCCAGATCGAAGATGACCGAATCCCAACTGGCCGCGGCGATATCGGCCCCGAACCGGCGCAGGCATTCGCCGCGGAAGTAGGCGCGGGTGTCGGTCGGCGGGTTGGTCATCGCGTCGACCACCTGCTGCTCGCTCACCAGCCGCTGCATCGAACCGCGCGCGACGAGCCGGTTGTACAGGCCCTTGTCCAGCCGCACATCGGAGTACTGCAGATCCATCAGGTGCAGTTTCGGTGCCGCCCAGCCCAGGCCCTCGCGGCTGCGCATGCCCTCGAGCAGGCGCAGCTTGGCCGTCCAGTCGAGCAGGTGCGCGGTCTCCAGCGGGTCGCGCTCGAGCAGGTCGAGCACGTGCGCCCACTTCTCCAGGATGTCGGTGACGCGGGCGTCGTCGGTGCCCTGGCGGCCGTGGAACTTCTCCACCCGGTCCAGATATACCCGCTGCAGCGCCAGGCCGGTCAGCTCGCGCCCGTCCACCAGCGCGACCGTGGCGCGCAGGGTGGGATCGTGGCTGATCTGATGGACGGCGGTGACCGGGCGGGCCAGCTGCAGATCCGACAGATCCTCCCCGCCCTCGATGAGGTCGAGGACCAGCGCGGTGGTTCCGACCTTCAGATAGGTCGACCACTCGGCCAGATTCGCGTCACCGATGATGACGTGCAGGCGGCGGTACTTGTCGGCGTCGGCGTGCGGTTCGTCGCGGGTGTTGATGATGCCGCGCTTGAGCGTGGTCTCCAGCCCGACCTCGACCTCGATGTAGTCCGCGCGCTGGGACAGCTGGAATCCGGCCTGATCGCCGGACTGCCCGATGCCGACGCGCCCCGAACCGGACACCACCTGGCGCGAGACGAAGAACGGCGTGAGCCCGACGATGATCTGGTTGAACGGCGTCTCCCGGCTCATCAGGTAGTTCTCGTGGGTGCCGTAGGAGGCGCCCTTGCCGTCGACGTTGTTCTTGTACAGCTGCATGCGCGGCGCACCGGGCACGCTCGAGGCGTAGCGGGCCGCGGCCTCCATCACGCGCTCACCGGCCTTGTCCCAGATCACCGCGTCCAGCGGGTCGGTGACCTCGGGGGCGGAGTATTCGGGGTGGGCGTGGTCCACGTAGAGGCGGGCGCCGTTGGTGAGGATCATATTGGCCGCGCCGACCTCGTCGGCGTCGATCACGGGCGCCGGACCGTTCAGCCGCCCCAGGTCGAAACCACGCGCGTCGCGCAGCGGCGATTCCACCTCGTAGTCCCACCGCGTGCGCTTGGCCCGGGGCACTCCTTCCGCCGCCGCATAGGCGAGCACCGCCTGGGTGGACGTGAGAATCGGGTTGGCCGAGGGCTCGGTGGGCGTGGAAATGCCGTACTCGACCTCGATTCCGATGATGCGCTGCATGGGTTCGAGCCTAGGCGACGAATGCCCAACCCGGGCGGGGCCACCGGTGCCGTCGGCCCCACGGCGGGTCGGCCGCAGGGCGTAGCGCAGGTCAACCGCTGGGTTGATGCGCACTCTCATACGATCGTATGAGAATGGGGCCATGCCCGAATCGCATACGCCCACCTCCGCCGGTGACCCGAATATCGCTGTCGCCCAACCTGCTTCACGCCCCACCCGATTACCCGCCCTGGATGTGCTGCGAGGCATCGCCATCCTCGGCACGCTGGGCACCAATGTCTGGATCCTCACCAACCCGGCCGGTCTGGTCGGATATCTGACCCGTTTCGACGCACCCGACGGCTGGTGGCTGTGGGCGGAGCGGGTGTTGCAACAGCTCGCCCAGGGCAAATTCCTCGGCCTGCTGACCATCATGTTCGGCATCGGCCTGGCGATCCAGCAGCGCTCGGCCGCCCGGGCCGGGCGCGCCTGGCCCGGCGGATATCCGTGGCGGGCGGCGCTGCTGTTCCTCGACGGGGTACTCAATTTCGTACTGGTCGCCGAATTCGATGTGCTGATGGGCTATGCGGCGACCGGTGCGGTGGTCGCGTTCCTGCTCGCGACCGGCGAGCGGGCGCGGCGGCGCTGGCTGATCGGCGCGGCCGCCGTCCACACGGCGATGCTGACCATCCTCGCGGTCGGGATGGCGACCGCGCCCCAATCGGATTCGCTCACCCCGCACGCACCGCGGCCCAATCCCTATGCCGAGGGCTCGTTCTGGGACCTCGTGCTCTTCCGGCTCGAGCACGCGGGACTGTTCCGGCTCGAGGCACTGTTCGTATTCCCCATGTCGATCGCGCTGTTCCTGTTGGGCGCGCGGCTGTTTCGCGCGGGTCTGTTCGAGGCCACCGGAGCGCGGCTGCGACGTCGGCTGCTGATCCTCGGATTCGGCGTCGCCGCACCGCTGGACCTGGCACTGGGCCTGTGGGAGCGCGACCTGATCCTGGTCACCCGCTACGGCACCGCACCACTGGTGGCCCTGGGCATCCTGGCGCTGGTGGCGGCGTTCTACGCCCACCGAACCGGGACCGGCTGGGTGGGCCGCCGTTTCGCCGAGGTCGGGCGAATGGCCTTGAGCTGCTACATCCTGCAGAACCTGATTGGCTCGGCGCTGTGCTACGGCTGGGGACTCGGGCTCGCCGCACGCGTCTCGGCGGACGCCCGGGTGCCGTTCACCGTGGCGATCCATCTGTTCGTGTGCGCGGTCATGGTGGTGTTCGCGCATCTGTGGCTGCGCCGGTTCGAGCGTGGGCCCGTGGAGTGGCTGTGGCACACGAGCTATCGGGCGCTGGTGCGTGCGGACCGATAGCCGCAGGGCGTTCGACCGCCGCGCCGGGCCGATCAGTTCGCGTTCAGCGCGCGCTGCACGAAGCGCAGCCCCGCGTCGAACCCGTCCCCCATGATCGTGTCGTGATCGGCGTCGAAGGTGGCGAACTCGTAGCGGGTCCCGGCCGCGGCGAATTCGGCGAGCAGCGCGAGCGTGAGAGGAAGCGGGACCGAAGTGTCGGCGACGCCCTGGCCGATGAAGACCGGCTGCCGGTAGCCGCCGGTCGGGATCGCCAGGTAGGCGTGGAGGAAAGCGAGGGCGGCGGGATCGTCGAGCGGGCGTGCCAGCAGCTCGCCGAGGGATCGATCGCCTACGGTGGCAGGCCATTCCGCGACGCATCGAGTGGATATCTCGGCCACGATGCGCCGTCCCTCGGGGGGGAGGTAGGAGCCGATGTCGAATCCGGAACTGTTCGCGCTCATCCCGGCCAGGACCGCCGCGACCACGCCGGTCATGCCGTTCAGCGCTGGAACGGCGGGCATGCCCGGGCGGGCCAGCCGCATCAGCTGCTCGATATGCGACGCCGGTGCCAGCGCGGCGGTCGCGCGGAAATCGAGTTCGGGGGCGTAGGTGGCGGCGAGATGCCCGGTGCTCAGGGCCGCGCCGCCGCCTTGCGAGACGCCCATGACGGCCCACCGGGTGGACAGGTCGGCGAAGGCCCGTCGCGCGGCACGCACCAGATCGATCGTGACCGTCGCCTCGGTGCGGGTGTTCTGGTAGGGATGGACTCCCGGCGACTCGGGGCTCAGCCCGAGGTAATCCGGTGCGACGGCGGCATATCCGGCCCGATTGACGCGACGCAGCGCGGGCGCGTCGTACGGGGCTCCGGCGGAGGAGGTGAGGCCGCAGCGGGGCGCCAGACCATTGGTGCCGTGGTCCCAGGCGACGATCGGCCAACCGCCGTCCGGGGCGTGGCCGTCGGGCAGGAAGATCAGGCCCGTCGCGGTGGTCGGTCGGCCGTCGAGCGCGACCGTGCGGTAGGTGAGCTTGTATCCCCGATCCATGCCGCCCCAGCCGACGGGGAGGGCGTCGAGTCGCACAAGGTCACCGGGCTGCGAATCCGACTGGGCGTTCGCCGGGGCGGCAAGGCCGGTCGCCGACGCGATCACCAGCGCCGCCGCGACGAGCGCCCAACGAAACCGCCGATCCTTTCGCTTGCTCATGATCATCATCCGACCAACCCCCGCCGTTCCCGTCGAGCCCCCGAACCTACCGGGCCGCCGGTCCGGCCGATTCCGGCCCGGTGCGGGCGGCAACACCGGTGGTGAATGCTACTGCGCCGGAACCGAATCCGTCTGCGCCAGGAGATCGGCGACGAGGGTGTCCCGCTGCAGCGGCACCCCGAGGCTGCGCGCGTTTCCTTCGAACAAGGCCAGCACCGACGAGGACAGGATGCCCTCGACCTGGTCGGAGGACAGCGTGGTGGCGGGATCGGCGCGCCAGCTGTTGACCACGCCGTCGACGAAGCCGATGATGCCGAAGGCCATCGGGCGGGCCCGATTGGGGTCGATGCCGAAGCGGGCCAGCGAGGTCGCGAACAGATCCGCGAGGCGGCCGCCGATGCGGTCGCGGGCCCCGGCCAGGGCGGCCGAATCCCGCTGCGGCGCATCGCCCGCCAGGAAGTGATGCAGATTCGGATGGCGCTCCACCCAGCCGACGTAGGTGCCCACCGCCCCGCGCACCGCGTCCTTGAGCGTGCCGTCGGCGCGCAGCGTCGGCATCAGCTCGGCCAGCAGCGATTCCAGGATCCGCCGCCGGATCTGCTCGTCCAGGTCGGCGCGGCCGTCGAAGTGCCGGTACACCACCGGGCGGGGCAGCCGCAGCCGATCGGCGATCTGCTGCACCGAGACATCGACGCCGTTCTCCTCGATCACCGTCATCGCGGCGTCGAGCACCTCGGCGCGACGCTGCTGCTTGTGCCCGTTCCAGCGCGTGGTGCGGCCGTCGAGCCGAGAACCGGACGTTCCGCTGGATTTGGTCACATGTCAACGATACCGCCCCCGGTATTGACCGCTACATCCTGTCTCACTAATCTGAGTGTTACAGCGTGTATCGGCTATTCGAATTTGGAGAGCTGTCATGGGCAACGAGGCCACACTGCTCCCCGGGGAGTCCTTCGCACAGCGCCTGCTCACCGGATCGGCGAAGAAGTCCTACGACCCGGTCGTGGACATGGACTGGGACGCGCCGCTGGATCCGGACAAACTGTTCCTCCCGGCGGAGGTCGTCTCCCTCTACGGCACCGAGCTGTGGGAGTCGATGACCCCGCAGCAGCGCCGCGAACTGTCCCGCCAGGAACTGGCCAATGTGCTCTCGGTCGGCATCTGGTTCGAGAACCTGCTCAATCGGCTGCTGCTGCGCGAGTTGATGAACGGCGATCCCACCAGCCGCCACTCGCACTACACGCTCACCGAGATGGGCGACGAGTGCCGCCACATGATGATGTTCGGCAAGCTCATCGACCGCATCGAGGCCCGCCCGTACTGGCCCAAACCCTATGCGCGCCTGATCATCTCGTCACTGCAACTGTTCCTGCGCGGCTCCATGACCTGGGTGGGCGCACTGGTCGGCGAGGAGATCTTCGACGCCCTGCAGCGCAAAACCCTAGACGATCCCGAACTGCAACCGCTGGTATCGCGCGCCATGCGCATCCACGTCACCGAGGAGGCCCGCCACATCGGCTTCGCCCGCGACGCGCTGGCCCGGCGGACGCCGACCATGTCGGCGGCCGAGCGGGCCTACACCCGCCTGTGCGTCGCGATCGCGGCCCCGCTGTTCGTCCATCTGATGACCAACCGGCACATGTACGACCGCGCCGGACTGGACGGGCGCGCGGCCAAGCGGATCGCCCGCGCCAATCCGCACGCCAAGCGCGCACTGGGCACGGGCGCCGCCAATCTCGGCGCGTTCCTGGACAAACAGGGCCTCATCGGCCCGATGGGCACCTGGATCTGGCGACGGCGAGGGCTGCTGACATGAGGAATCCGCTGCGCCGCCGCCCCGCTCACATCTCGGGCGGCGAGATCGATGTACTCATCGCCGGGGCGGGCGCCGAGGAACTGTGGGTGGCCCACGAACTGCGCCGCGCCGGATTCGCCGTGCGGGTCCTCGCTCAGCACGGCCCCACGGCCCGGGACAGCGAGGGGATCGAGTGGAACGCACCGATCGACGCGCTCGAGTTCGACGGCCACACCGATCGCTGGCGGGTGCGCACGGCGGGCGAGGAGCGGTACCGGCCGCGCATCGTCGTGCTGACACCCCCGGCGAATCTGACCGGCTGGCATCTGATCGGGCTCGACGGCCGCAAGATCGAGCAGGTCCGTGACACCTCCGCATTCCAGGGCATCGCCGTGCACGGTTTTCCGAATCTGTTCTTCCTCACCCCGCCGCCGCTGGCGGAGATCGCGATGCCGCCGACCCCGATCGAGGCGCGCACCCGCTACCTCCGCCAGTGCCTCGAGCTGTTGCGGCGCACCTCGAGCACCCGCATCGAGGCCCGCGCGGCCACCCAGCACGAATTCCATCGCCGACTGGGCGCCGCACGGTCGCCGCGCCCGGCCCTGCGCCGCCCCGCGCCGCACCACTTCGACCTCACCGTCGCCGCCGATCGTGAAGCGGCACATGAATATTCGGGCCCCGCGCTGCTCGACGCACCGGGTGTCGAACTGCTGGTGACCGTCACGCTCAACGGCCATCCCGATCCCATCGACGGCCGCTACCACTGGTACGGCCGCATCACCGCCGACGCCGACCTGCCCGATCCGGGTCGCGGCGGGGTCTTCCTCACCCTGCCCGGCGGCCGACCGACGGCCGGCCGCTTGCAGGAGCGCGACCCGTGGGGACATCTACGCATCACCGGCGTCGGCGAACCGCCGTTTCCCCTCGAATCCGCCCCCGCCCACTGAGTCCCGGCCGCACGGCCGGGACCCGGTGCGGCACCGGGACATTCAGCCCGGCACCTTGTCCAGGAAGCCGAGCACCTGCTTGATGCGCCCGCCCTCGAGTGCGACCGCGTCGAAGCCGATCACCAGCGGCTCCGCCGCCCCCGGCGCGCCCAGCAACCAGGTGAACCGGGCGATGTCGTGGTGCCCGTCGACCGGGCCGAGGGTGAATTCCAGTCCCGGGAACTGTTGCTGGGCACCCGCGATGACCTGCTCGATGGCCGCCGCGCCCGCGACCTGGGCGAGCGGATCGGTGTAGGTGGCCTCGGGGGTGAACACCTCCGCGATCAGCGCGCCGCGCTTGTCCGCGTCCCGCTCGTTCCAGGCGTCGATGTAGCGCTGTGCAATGTTTTCGTATTCGCTCATGGGACAAGCATCTTCGACGCGAGCACCGGAGTCGATTACGCGCGAGGTAATGCCCGCGCCCGCGAATCCCGCCGCGGCACAGCCGAACTCACAACACCGATCGCAGCGACTGCTCGTCCCGCGCGACCACCGCCCGCCCGTCCCCAGTGACGACGATGGGTCGTTGGATCAACCGGGGATGTTCCGCCAGCGCCCGGATCCACCGCTCCCGATCGGCGGGCGTGCGCGTCCACCCGCCGACGCCGAGCCGCTTGGCCTCGTCCTCGCCGGTGCGGGTGATATCCCACGGCTCGAGCCCGAGCCGACCCAGTATCGCCCGGATCTCCTCGGCATCCGGCGGCTGCTCGAGATACCGCCGCTCGACGTAGTCGACCCCCGCCTCGTCCAGCGCCGCCTTGGCCGCACGGCTTTTCGAACAGCGCGGGTTGTGCCAGATCTCCCTCTGCTCCGACGTCATGAGCGCAGGGTATACGCCGAGGTGCCCGCATCGACAGCCCGCTCACGCCAGCGCGGCGGGCAGGGGTGTCCCCGGGCCACCTCCGCCGTCCGACGCCCACGGCGGAGCCGAGAGCAGGCCGGTCCGTTTGGTGGTCGCCGAAATCGCGGACACGAGATCACGGTAGCCGCGACCGCCGACGCAGGGAATGGAAAGACCGACAGAAATGGTCGTCGAAAATGTAATTGTGCGCCACCGCGGCGCTGCCGTTCGGCCGAATTCCGACAACACACCTCGCGCCGCGGGCCAGATTGGCCGCTGCCCCAACGGCTTTCGCCTCTCCCGATTACGTGATCCAGATAACATTTGCTTGACGGTAATGGAAACGCTGGAGCACGGTGGTGGTCTGAAGAAATTCTCTGAACAGAGATTTACATCGTCGGAGGGAGTCCGGCAGTGAAACGACTGAAAAGCCTGCGCGAATATCTCGATCGATTGAAAGAACTGGGCGATCTACGGACGGTCTCCGCCATCGTGGACACCCATCTCGAAATCGGAGCAATAATCCGGCACAGTACCGAGAATCGGGAGCCCGCACCGTTTTTCTCCAATATCCGAGGTTATTCGAAGGAGTTCCGGGTGGTGGGCGCGCCGGGTGCGTTGAGCTCGATCCCGGGGCATCCCTGGGCACGCATCGCGCTGGCGCTGGGGTTGCCGATCGACACCGAACCGCTCGACATCGTCGAACGCGTGGCCCGCGCCAAGGACAACACCCCGATTCCCCCGGTGGTCGTCGAGTCCGGACCGTGCCAGGACAATGTGCTGATCGGCGAGGAGGCCGACATCACCATCTTCCCCACCCCGCTGATCCACGACGGCGACGGCGGCCGGTACTTCCAGACCTGGGGCAGCTGGATCCTCAGCACCCCGGACGGCAGCTGGACGAACTGGTCGATCGCGCGAGCGATGATTCACGATCGGCGACACCTGACCGGATTCATTCCACCGACCCAGCACAACGGCATGATTCACAAGAAATGGATCGACAAGGGCGAACCGATGCCCTTCGCGTTGGCCCAGGGCGGTGAGCCGATAATTCCGCTGATCTCCGGAATGAGCCTGCCCTATGGCGTCGCCGAAGCCGATTTCATCGGCGGTTACTGGGGCGAACCGCTCGAGGTCGTGAAATGCAAGACCGTCGACCTGTACGTGCCCGCCGAAGCGGAAATCGTGGTGGAGGGCTTCGTCCTGCCGGATACCAGCTTCCTCGAGGGTCCGATGGGCGAATACACCGGATATCAACACGGCCACCCGGAGCCGATGCCCGCCTACGAGATCACCGCGATCACCTACCGGGACAACGCGATTCTGCCCGTGGTTTCGGCAGGCAAACCGATCGACGACGACCACACCGTGTTCTCGATCCTGGATTCCGCGGAGTATCTGCACCTGTTGCGGGAGAAGGGATTCCCGATCACCCACGCCTGGATCCTGCCCGAATCCGCCGCGCACGCCGTGGTGATCACGGTCCCCTACGGCTGGTGGAATACCGTGGGCCACACCGATTCCAGCAAGTTCTGTCGGGATCTGGCGGCCGAGCTGATGACCAGCCATGCGGCGGGCAATCTCGCCCAGATCTTCGTAATGGACGACGATATCGACCCCGTCGACATGCTCGATGTCATGTGGGGCTTCGCGTCCCGGTGCAATCCGCGGACCGGGCACGACTGGGTGGCCAACGAGCAGGCCGTGCACATCATGATCCTGTACACCGAGGAGGAGCGCTACCGCTTCACCGGCTCGACCCACATCTACAACTGCCTGCTGCGCATCGGCACCGACCGCGCGACCCCCGCGTCGTTCGACTCGCTGTTCCAGCATTCGGTCAAGGCCCGGGCGCTGACCATTTGGAACAACCCCGATGAGGGCATTCCCGAGGAGCCCTCCATCCTCCAGACCGCCGACAAGGGGTGAGATCATGCGACTCATCATCGGAATGACCGGAGCGACCGGAGCCATCTTCGGCGTGCGTCTGCTCGAGGCTTTGCGCGAATTACCGGACGTGGAGACGCATTTGGTGCTCAGCAAATGGGCCCGGATCACCATCGAGCTCGAAACCCCGTACACGGCAAAGGAGGTCGCGGCACTCGCCGACGCGGTGTACGGGCCGACCGATCAGTCCGCCGCGATCTCGTCGGGCTCGTTTCGCACCGACGGCATGATCATCGCGCCGTGCAGCATGAAGACCCTCGCCGGAATCCGCATGGGCTTCGCGGACGGACTCGTCGGCCGCGCGGCCGACGTGATCCTCAAGGAGCGCCGCAAACTCGTGCTCGTTCCCCGCGAAACACCCTTGAGCACCATCCATTTGGACAATATGGCCGAGTTGTCCCGCATGGGCGCGGTGCTGGTTCCGCCGACCCCGGCGTTCTACCACCACCCCAGCACCATCGACGACCTCGTCGACCACATCACCGCCCGCGTCCTGGACCAGTTCGATCTCGCCGGTCCCGACACGCCCCGCTGGGCCGGACTTCCCGGCCGTCCGAAGACCTTCGACATCCACCCCGGAGAGGAACACGGCTATGCAGCGACTGCGCAGTCTGCGCGAGTACCTGGCCCGGCTGCAGGCAATGGGCGACGTCCGTGAGGTGACCGCTCCGGTCGATACGAAGCTGGAGATGGGCGCGATCATCCGGCACAGCACCGAAAATCGCGAACCCGCGCCGCTTTTCACCAATATCCGCGGCTACCCGAAGGGATTTCGAGTACTCGGCGCTCCGGGCGCGTTGAGCTCGCGGCCCGCGGCCCCGTGGGCCCGGATGGCGTTGTCCCTCGGCCTGGACCCCGACACCCCGGTGGATGAGCTGATCGAACGCGTCGCCGCCGCGCGGGACAAGCCGCCGGTCGATCCGGTGGTGGTGGACTCCGGTCCCTGCCAGCAGAACGTCCTGACCGGCGACGCCGTCGACCTGAACATCTTCCCCACGCCGCTGATTCACGATGGCGACGGCGGCAGGTACTTCCAGACCTGGGGCAGCTGGGTACTGCGCACCCCGGACGGCGACTGGACCAACTGGTCGATCAACCGCGCGATGATCCACGACGCACGCCACCTCACCGGCCTCATCTCCGCGGGCCAGCACAACGGCGTCATTCGGGATCTCTGGACCAGGCGCGGCGAGCCGATGCCGTTCGCGCTCGTGCAGGGCGCCGAGCCCGCCGTACCGCTCATCGCCGGAATGTGCCTGCCCGAGCGGATCGACGAGGGCGCGTTCGTCGGCGGCTGGTTCGGCGAGCCGGTCGAGGTGGTCAGGTGCAAGACGGTCGACCTGTATGTGCCCGCCGAGGCCGAGATCATCGTCGAGGGCCACGTCCTGCTGGACGCGACGCTGCCCGAGGGTCCGATGGGCGAGTACAACGGATACCTCTACGGGCATGCCCAACCGCAGCCGGTGTACGAGGTCACCGCGATCACCTACCGCGACGATCCGATCCTGCCGGTGGTCGCCGCGGGGAAACCGATCGAGGACTGCCACACCGTCTTCGCCGTGGTCGACTCGGCCGAAATCCTCTATGAGCTGCGCGGGGCCGGATTCCCGGTGACCCGAGCCTGGATGGTTCCCGAAACCACCGGCGACACGGTCGTCGTCACGGTGCCGCGGGACTGGCGCCAGCGCGTCGACACCGACTCGGCCACCTTCTGCCGCAGTATCGCCGACGCCCTGATCGGCACCCACGTCGGCAACGGCCTGGCCAATACCATCGTCTGCGACGACGACATCGACCCGACCGACCCCCGAGATCTGCTGTGGGCATTGGGTTCGCGCTGCCACCCGAAGAACGGTCACCTGCTGATCGAGTCGAAACCGATCGTCCCCCTGCAGGTCTACTACACCGCCGAGGAGCTCGAGACGCTCACCGGACCGAGCGCGATCTACGACTGTCTGCTGTCCACGGACGCGGACCGCCCGCGAAGCACCGCGTTCCGGGACAACTACTCCGACGCCGTCCGGCAGCGAGCGCTGGCCATCTGGAACGCGGCCGCGAACTGAATTCAGCCTTTGCGGACCCGGTAGCGCAGGTGGGTGACTCGCTCGCCCGGCACGATGGTCGGATTCTCCAGGACGTGCGGGGCCGCGCCGACCTGGTCGAAGAAGGGGGTCCCGCCGCCGAGTACGACCGGGATCAGATCGATGTGGATCTCGTCGAGCAGGCCCGCCTCCAGGAATTGCCGGGCGATCGTGCCGCCGTTCACGGCGACGGCCCTGCCCTCGGCCAGCTTCGAGGCCTGTTCGAGCGCCGCCTCGATACCGTCGACGAAGGTGAACGGCGCGCCCGGATGGTCGTCGATCCACTGCTGCGGAATACGGTGGGTGACCACGACCACCGGTCGATCCATCGGATGGATGCCGTTCCAGCCATCGGTCATGTCGAACAGCCGCCGACCGACCACGAGCACGCCCAACCGCTCCAGATGCTCACTCAGATACCGGTGGTCGACCTCGCTGAGCCGCAGCGGTATCTCCGGATGGGTGCTGGGCAGCTCTCGATCCCCCGCCTCGTACCAGGCGAACAGATGCTCGAACCCACTCTCCCCGGGCCCGGCGATATAGCCGTCGATCGACATGCTGGCCCCGGTGATCACTGTGCTCATCTCGAACTCCTTGCTGATGTGGACGCTTCGGAACTCCTGACGGCCCGCGGCACCGGGATTCATCGGTCCTACACGTCGAAGTACAGCTCGAATTCGAACGGGTGTGGGCGAACGTTGATCTCGGCGATCTCCGCCTCGCGCTTGAGGCGGATCCAGGTCTCGATCAGGTCGTCGGTGAAGACGTTGCCCTGCGTCAGGTAGTCGTGGTCGGCCTCGAGGCGGTCGATGACCGCGGCCAGGCTCGGTGGGGTCTGGGTGACCTCGGCGGACTCCTCGGGGGTGAGCTCGTAGAGATCCTTGTCGATCGGAAGCGCGGGCTCGATCTTGTTCAGGATGCCGTCCAGCCCGGCCATCATCATCGCGGCGAAGGACAGATACGGATTGCCCGAGGAGTCGGGGCAGCGGAACTCCAGCCGCTTGGAATTGGCATTGGCGCCGGTCACCGGAATGCGCACGGCCGCGGAGCGATTGCGCTGGCTGTAGACCAGATTCACCGGCGCCTCGAAACCGGGCACCAGCCGCTTGTAGGAGTTGACCGTCGGGTTGGTGAAGGCCAGCAGCGACGGCGCGTGATGCAGCAGCCCGCCGATGTAGTGCCGGGCCAGATCCGACAGGCCGGCATAGCCCGCCTCGTCGTAGAACAGCGGCGAGCCGTCCTTCCACAGCGACTGGTGCACGTGCATGCCGGACCCGTTGTCGCCGAACAGCGGTTTGGGCATGAAGGTCACCGTCTTGTCGTGCTGCCAGGCGGTGTTCTTCACGATGTACTTGTACAGCTGCAGATCGTCGGCGGCGGCCAGCAGCGTATTGAACCGGTAGTTGATCTCGGCCTGGCCCGCGGTGCCGACCTCGTGGTGGCCCTTCTCCAATTCCAGGCCCGCGCGCTGCAGATTCGTGCACATGACATCGCGCAGATCGACGTCGTGGTCGTAGGGCGCGACCGGGAAGTAGCCGCCCTTGGCACGGATCTTGTAGCCGCGGTTGATGGTGCCGTCCGGATTGTACTTCTCGCCGGTGTTCCAATCCGCCGAGGCCGAATCCACCTCGTAGAAGGCGCGATTCATGGCGGTGTCGTAGCGCACCGTGTCGAAGATGTAGAACTCGGCCTCCGGCCCGAAGTACGCGGTGTCGGCGATGCCGGTGGAGCGCAGATACTCCTCGGCCTTGCGCGCCACATTGCGCGGATCGCGGCTGTAGGCCTCGCGGGTGTGCGGATCGTGGACGAAGCAGTTGACATTGAGCGTCCTGGCCACCCGGAACGGATCCACCCGGCAGGTCCGCAGATCCGGCAGCAGCAGCATGTCGGACTCGTGGATCTGCTGGAAGCCGCGCACCGACGAGCCGTCGAAGGCGATCCCCTCGTCCACCAGTTCGGGGCCGAACATCTTGGCCGGGATCGAGAAATGCTGTTCCACCCCGGGGACATCGCAGAAGCGCACGTCGACGTATTCGACCTCCTCGGCGCCGATGAACTCCAGGACGCCATCCGTAGTTGGGGTGATCACCGGTAACTCCTCGTGAACTCGCGGCCGCCGGTTCCACGATACGACTTCTCGATCGGCGTCGGACCGCGAATCGCGTTGCCCAACAAGATCATTCGGAGATTTCGCGAAGTCCGCGGGCGAGCGGGAGCGGCGGCTTCGACCGGCCGGGCAAAACTCCGGACAGTCAGGCGCAGCAATAGCAATTCGCTATTACCAACACCTGGGGCTCCGGGCGCATAGAGCGGGTCGCAAATTCGGTAATCTATCTGACCGCTTCCACCCGATGGCCAGATGTGAAGGTCACGCTTCCATCGAATCGACTGCTCAGGCCGACCCCTGTTGTTCACCTGTCATGCACAGTGCACAATCGAGGTATCGGCACTCTGCCCGATTGCCCGTGGCGGTCGCCACGGGAATGCGGTGTGCTGGTAGGTGACGCCGAGGTCACGTCGTGACCTCGACCATCGTGAGTCAGAGGTAGGTTGTGAGTTCTTCGTCGGTTGCGGCGGCCAAGCCCCGTCCGCGCACCATGTGCGAGGCGTTTCAGAACAACGTGTCGCGAAATCCCGATCTCGTCGCCCTGCGCACCCGCGGCGACACCCAGCGCATCACCTGGCGCGAGTACGGGAATCGGGTCCGCGCCATCGCCACCGGGCTGGCGGCGCTGGGCGTGCGGCGCGGCGACACCGTCGCCCTGATGCTGACCAACCGCCCCGAATTCCACCTCTGCGACACCGCCGTCCTGCACACCGGCGCCACCCCGTTCTCGGTCTACAACACCAATCCGGTCGATCTGCTCGCCTACCAGTTCGGCAATGCCGAACCGCGCCTGGTGATCTGCGAGAGCCAGTTCGTCCCGCAGATCCTGGCCGCCGTGGAAAAGGCCGCGGCCCAAGGACATCGAATCGAGCGGGTGATCTGCGTCGACGGCACCCCCGAGGGCACCGTCGCGCTGACCGACGTCGAGACCACCGAGGCGCCCGACTTCGATTTCGAATCCGCCTGGCGCGCGGTCGATCCCGAGGATCTGCTGACCATCGTTTACACCTCCGGCACCACCGGCCCGCCCAAGGGCGTCGAACTGACCCACACCAACTTCATCGAGAACGCGCGCATCGTCGACGAATTCGGCGGTGGCAGCCCCGAGGACCGAGTGGTGTCCTATCTGCCCGACGCGCATGCGGCCAACCGGTGGTTCGCGCACTATCTCAATCTGCTCGAGGGCGGCCAGATCACCACGGTCGCCGATCTCAAACAGGTCGCCGAGGCGCTGACCGAGGTGCGTCCGACGGTATTCCTGGGCGTGCCGCGCATCTGGGTGAAGGTGAAGGCGGCGCTGGAGGAAAAGCTTGCGGCCGAACCGAGTTCGGCCCGCCGCGCGCTGGCCGAGTGGGCCATCGCCACCGGCCGGGCTCGCGCCCGGGCGGTCTCCGACGGCCGCCCCCAGGGTGTGCTGGACCGGCTGCGCTACGCGCTGGCCGACCGGCTCGTGCTCTCGACCATCCGTGCCCGGCTCGGCCTGGACCAGGTCCGCGTGGGCGTCACCGGATCCGCGCCGATCCCGCGCGACACCCACGAGTTCTTCCTGGGCCTGGGGCTGCCGCTGTGCGAGGGGTACGGCATGACCGAATGCACCGCGGGGGCCACCGTCACCCGACCCGAGCGGATCAAGATCGGCACCGTCGGCACTCCCCTGCCCGGCGCCGAGGTCAAGATCGCCGAGGACGGCGAGGTGCTGGTGCGCGGCCGCATGGTCATGCGCGGCTACCGCAAGGACCCCGAGAAGACCGCCGACACCGTCGATTCCGACGGCTGGCTGCACACCGGCGACATCGGCGAGATCGACGACGAGGGCTACCTCAGGATCGTCGACCGCAAGAAGGAACTCATCATCAACGCGGCTGGTAAGAACATGTCGCCGACCAATATCGAGAACACCATCACCGAACACACCCCGCTGGCCGGCACGGTCGCGGTGATCGGCGAGGGCCGCCCCTACAACACGGCCCTGATCTGCCTCGATCCCGACCTGGCCGCCGCCTTCGCCGAGCGCAACGAGCTGCCCGGCGACGATATCGCCGCCCTCGCCGCCAACCCGCTGGTCCGCGCCAGCATCGAGGACGGCGTCGCGGCGGCCAACGCCAAGCTCTCGCGGGTGGAGCAGGTGCGCAAATTCGCGGTGCTGCCGGATGTCTGGGCTCCCGGCAGCGATTGTCTGACCGCCACCGGCAAGCTGCGGCGCAAACCCATCGCCGCCGCCTATGCCGATACCATCGAATCGCTCTACGCAACGTAGCCCGGACGACGGAGGACGCAGTGGAATCGCCGAGCCGGGATCGAGCCCTCGAGGCCCTGTACCAGCGTGCCGGAGTACTCATCCGTGAGTTCTCCGACAGCATGCCGCCCTATCGCACCATCCCGCGGTCGCTGGTGGCCTCGGGTCTCGAGCGCGGCACGAAGCTGAACATCGAGCTGTTCTTCGAATACCTCCGGCACGGCCGCATGCCCTCGCCGGAGGACACTCGCGAACTGGTCGAGCTGGCACTGGATCGGGTGCGCGACGGCGAACCGCTCGAGGAGGTGCTCGGCCGCTACCGTACGGGCGCGGAGTTCATCTACGGCCGCCTGCGCGAGGCCGCCGATCCCGGCGAGCGCGAAATGCTGGCCGATGCCGCGCTGCCACTGCTGCAATACGTCACCCAGATCGTGGAGCGGATCGCGACCGCCTGCGTGCGCCGCGCCCACGATCCGCGCTGGGAGCTGCTCGAGCGTCGCCGCGGCATCGCCGACGCCCTGCTCACCGGCCGCGATCCGGTGGAGTGGGCCGACGAACCCGCGATCAGTGTGCCCGAGGCGTTCCTGATCGCGGTCTTCCGGCTCTCGACGGGCACCCGCGAGCGGCAGGGCCTGGACACCAGCGAACTGCGGCACTGCATCGAGGCCATTCCCGGCGTATTCCTGCGCCTGGACAGTGGCGGCTGGACGGCCCTGGTCCCGCTGCAGCCCGGCGACGACGGCACCGCCACCGCCGCGGCACTCTCCTCGCGCCTGCCCGCCCGCAATCCCGATGCGGTGCCGCCGTTCTGGGTGGGGGTGGGCGCGGCCCGCACCCGCGCCGACATTCCGAGCGTCTTCGCCGAGGCCCGGGTGCTGGCCGAACTGGGCCGCTGCCTGGATCGCACCGAATTGCTGTGCCGCCGTAAGGATCTGCAGTTCGAGTACACCGTGGCCGCCAGCGGCCCGGCGCGGCCCGGCCTGGCCACGGTGCTCGGCCCGCTGGACAGCCAGCCGCTGCTGGCCGAGACCCTCGAGGTGTTCGTCGACACCGGCTTCAACCAGCTGGCCACCGCGCGGCTGCTCAACATCCACCGCAATACCGTCACCTATCGGCTGGCGCGCGTGCACGAACTCACCGGCCTGGATCCGCATCGGCCCACCGATGCCATGACGCTGTCGGCGGCCCGGATCGCCCGCCGCCTCGAAACGGCCTCCTTCGCACCGTGATCCGGTGGTGACGGTTGCCGTCGGTCTGCGGTCGCGGCCCGGCGGCGGCCTCGGCGAGCGCCCGGGCCGCCGGAGGCTGTGTTAAATCCAAGAGAATTCGACGTAAAGTGCGCTGCTCGGGTACGTGTCGCCCATTCTTCGGACTGCCGCGCGAGCGCGAGAAAGACGCGGCCGAAACGCGAAGATCATGACATTGTCCGTTATTAGCTGACAGTTAGCCAATTTCTATTCACCCCCCTGTTGCACCCGGTCCGAGACCCCGTCGTAACCTTTACTGGTCAGATGCCCTACGCATCGACACCCCGGCGAACAACGAGGTCACCGGAGTTTCCGACGAGGGCACGCACCTCGGACGGAGAGCGAGAATTTTCCGCCACAGCCCGGAAAACTACTTCCAGGCGGGATTTTCTGAACGCTTTCCCACCGCCGGCGCGCGCCCGTCGTGCGACGCCGCACACCCTGAACCACCGTGGCGTCCGCATCGGACAAGGAGCACCGAGAATATGGATATGATCCGCCTCAGCGACTGGCTGCCCAAACCCGGCGAGTTGCTCGACTTCCCACCCACCGCCACCGCCCTCGCCGCGGCGGCCGCCGCGGATCCGGCCCCGATTCCGCCCTCGTACATCCAGGACTTCCACCTGCGACATCGCCGTCCGGAGCTGTCGATCTGCTTCACCATCGCCGCACCGCTGGACCGAAAGGCCCTGCGCCGCAGCTTCGTCCAGTTCCTGCGCCGCCACGACGGCCTGCGCTGCTGGTTCGTCGAGGAGGGCGGAGCGGCCACCGGGCGCATCCTCGACCCGGCATGGGTGGATCTGGATATCGTCTCCGCGGGCGAATTCGCCGCCGGGGAGGCGCTGCGCGATCGGCTCGCCGACCGGTTCCGCGCGCCGGAACCGACGGTCTGGCCCGCCTTCACCCTGGGCGCGATCGATCACGGCGACGACGGGTTCACCGTGTACGCCAGGGTCGATCACGCCTTCTGGGACGAAACCTCCCAGGTGGCGGCGATTTTCGAACTGCATCAGCTCTACACCTCCCACACCGCGGGCATCGCGCCCGCGCTCTCGCCGGTCGGCGGCTACTCCGAATACGCCCGCCACGAGCGCGCGACCGTCGCCCAGCGCCCGGCCGAGGTGGAGCGTCTGGCCCGGCTGATCGCCGCCAATCTGGACCACATCCGGCCGCTGCCCTGGGATCTCGGCCTGGAGCCCGGCGCGAGCGCGGCGAGCACCACCGTGGCGTTCGATCTGCTCACCGGCCGCGAATGCGAGGCGTTCACCCGCGCCTGCGCGGCCGCCGGCGGCTCGTTCGCCTCGGGCGTCTACGCGGCCATCGCCCTGACCGAACTCGAACTGGCCGGGCGCACGAAGTACGTCGGACTCAATCTGGTGGGCACGCGCAACAATCCGCGATTCCAGTTCACCCAGGGCTGGTTCGTTAACCTGCTGCCGATCGTGTTCGAGGTCGGCGCGGCGGCGCGGTTCACCGAGCTGATCGGGCGGGCGCGCACGGCACTGCAGGAGATCAAGCCGCTCGGCGCGATTCCGCTGTTCGCCGCCCTGCCGCGGGCGGGCGAGCTGAGCGGGCGGCACATTCCGTGCGTGCGGGACTGGGCGTGGGTGTCGTGCCTGGACGGACGGCCCACCTCCGGCGCCATGCTCGAGCAGTCGCTACCCGGCCTGCACCACGTTTACGGACTGTGCACGGCCCCGCCCACCGACCGGGCCTCGACGCTGGAATTCCATCGCGAGGCCGATCGGGTGCGGGTGAGCGTGAGCTATCCGGACACCGCGACCGCGCACGCCTCGGCGCAGCACTACCTCGACCGGCTGCGGGCGGTGCTGCGGACGGTCGCCGCGACCGGTGAGTTCGCGACGGCCGCACCGCTTTTCGACACCATTCGGCGGATGCCCGCGGCACTGGCGAGCTGATTCCAGAAGTTCTGCCCATCGGGCAACTTTTCCTATCAGGAAATCTTGCCCGATGGGCATCTTTCTGTCAGGCTGGACCCATGGCCGACGAACCGAATCTCGGACTGCGGGAACGCAAGAAGCGCGACACCCGCCGGGCCCTCAGCGACGCGGCGCTGGAGTTGGCGTTCGAGCGCGGCTTCGAGAACGTGACCCGCGAGGACATCGCCGCCCGCGCCGGAGTATCGGTGCGCACCTTCAGCAACTACTTCGCCAACAAGTGGCAGGCGCTGACCTATCGCCAGACCGACCGCATGCACCGGACCATCGAGCTGCTGCGCGAACGCCCCGCCGACGAACCGATGTGGGAGGCGGTGAGCGCGGCCGTGCTGACGCCGCTGGAGGCGGAGATCGAGGCCGGGGGCTATGGGCCGCCGACCCGGGAGCAGCTCGGCGCGATCCGCAAACTGCTGGTGGAGACGCCCGAGGCGCGGGCCGCGATGGCCCTGGGCCCCCTGGACGATCTCGTCGCCGTGATCGCCGAACGCAGCGGCACCGACCCGGGGCGCGATCTGTATCCGCGGCTGGTGGCGGGCATGGTGGTCGCGGTCTTTCAGTCCTCCTTCGAGACCTACATCCGATCCGATCCGCCCGTGCCCATCACCACGGTGCTGCGCCGGGCACTGTCGCTCGTCGGCTCGGGAATGTCCGCGCCCGGCGCGGCCACCGGGCACTAGCCCGAAACCATCATCACGACAGGGGGTTCACCTCGTCATGTCCGAAATACGAACCGACGTCCTGATTTCCGGGGCGGGCCCGAACGGTCTGCTGCTCGCCACCGAACTCGCCCTGGCCGGGGTGCGGCCGATCGTGCTCGAGACACTGCCCGGCCCCGCGACCGAGCCCAAGGCCAATGGCCTGGTCGGCCAGGTCGTTCGCGTCCTGGACATGCGCGCCCTGTACCCGGACCGGCCGACGCCGTTGCCGTTCTACATCTTCAGCGGGCTGCGCATGGATTTCACCACGCTGACCGACAATCCGATGCACGCCTGGATGATTCCACAGCGCGAGCTGACCACCCTGCTGGCCGAACGCGCCCGCGAACTGGATATCGAGGTGCGCTGGCAGCACACCCTCACCGACTTCACCCAGGACGACGACGGCGTCGTCGCAACCGTCACCGGTCCATTGGGTGAGCACCGCGTCGCGGCCCGTTTCCTCGTTGGCGCGGACGGCGGAAAGAGCCTGGTACGCAAGCGTTCCGGCATCGGGTTCCCGGGCTTCACGGCCGCCGACCGGATCACCCGCGTCGGGCACGTCGAGATACCCGGTTTCGTCCGGCTCGACACCGGTGGCTACGAGCTGCCCGGCTACGGACCCATCAGCTGGGGACATCACTGGACCGAACGCGGCATGTTCATCATCGCCGAATTCCAGCCCGGCCGAACGCTGGTCGCGACCACGGAGTACGGCGTCGATCCCGGCGGCGACCAGGACCCGATGACCCTCGACGAGCTCGGCGCCAGCGTCAACCATGTGCTCGGCATCGATCTGCCGATCCGGCCGCCGTCCTGGGACGGCCCCCGGCTGCTGCGCCGCATGGTGGGCCAGAACACCCGCACCGCCGAGCGCTACCGCGATCGCCGGGTGTTCCTGGTCGGCGACGCCGCGCATGTGCATTCGGCCATGGGCGGGCCGGGGCTCAATCTCGGCATGCAGGACGCGATCAATCTCGGCTGGAAGCTGGCGGCGCACGTGCGCGGTGTGGCGCCGGAGGGCTTGCTCGACACCTACGAGACCGAGCGCCGCCCGCTCGCCGAACGCGTGATGACGAGCTCGATGGCGCAGAGCGCGCTCATGGCCCCCGGCCCGGAGGTCGGCGGCCTGCGGCAGCTGTTCGACGAGCTGCTGGGCATCCCGGCCGTGCTCGAGCACATCGCCCGGCTCATGGGCGGCGCGGATGTCCGCTACGACACCGGTTGCGACCACCCCCTGGCCGGTCGCCTGGTCCCGGACTTCACCGTCGAGACCGACGCGGGACCGCGGCGAATCGCCGAACTGCTGCGCTCGGGCCGCCCGCTGCTGCTCGTTGTGGACGGGCGGGCCGACGGCGAGACCGACGGCTGGGCGGACCGGGTGGACCGGCTCGTCGCCACCGCATCCGACGCCCCGGCGGCCGCGCTGCTGATCCGTCCCGACGGCTATGTCGCCTGGGCCACCGGCGATTCCGATGACGACGGCCTGCGCGACGCACTGACTCGCTGGTTCGGCCCGGCCCAACTGACCACGATCGCCGCACCACTTCCCGCGCTTCGCACCGGTTCTGGACGGCTGTAAAGGGTGCGAAGCGCGGGAACGGGTGCGGCGATCGGTCGTGCCCTTTCGGCGGACCGTCGTCACCCCGCCGGCCCTACCGAGCGCCGCCGCTGCCACAATGCGATCGTGCCTCGAATCGTGCCGGCGACAGCGCAGCACTTCGACGACGTGGCGACCATGCTCGCGCCGAAACGCCCCGGCGCCGACGCCTGCTGGTGTCTGTCCTATCGGCTCGACGCCAAGGAGAACGCCGCGCTCACCGGCGCGGCCCGGCGCGAGCGGGCCGCCGAACTGTGCCGGCGCGATCCCGCGCCGGGCGTGCTCGCCTACGACGGTGGCGAGGTGGTCGGCTGGGCCGGGGTCGCGCCGCGGGCCGAGCTCGCGTTCTTCGCCCGCTCCGAGCGCATTCCGTGGGTCGACGACCTCCCGGTCTGGACCGTCTGGTGCTTCAAGGTCCGCGCCGGACGTCGCCGCCGCGGCGTCGCCACCGCGCTGCTGTACGGCGCGGTCGACCACGCCCGGGTCCATGGCGCGCCCGCGATCGAGGGCTATCCGGTCGACAACGGCGGCCGGAAGGTCGACGGCACCCTCGCCTTCGTCGGCACCCGAGCCATGTTCGAGGGTGCGGGGTTCACCAAGGCCGCCGATACGACGGCCACCTCCGGTGGATTCCCCCGCGTCGTCATGCGCCGGATGCTCACCTGACCGGATCGATACAACTGAACGGCGGGTCGACGATCGAGCACGGTGTCGGCGGGCGGGTCGGATGGTAGTCGGCGGGCACACCGCCCTGGGCGATGATGTCGCGATAGGCGGGCACGGCGTCGGTGGGGTGCCGGGTCAGCGACGGATCGGTCTTCACATCGACGGTGTAGAGGCCGAAACGCGGTGAGTAGGAACCCCATTCGTAGTTGTCGGTGAGACTCCAGTAGTTGTAGCCCATGACGTTCATGCCGTCGGCCTTGGCGCGCTGCAGCCAGTACACCGTATCGCGCAGGTTGTCGGCGCGGGTCCAGCCGTCGTCGCGCGGCTTGCCGTCGTGGGTGGGCATGCCGTTCTCGACGATGTAGAGCGGACGGCCCGGGAACTGCCGGGCGTAGTGCCGCAGCGCGTAGTAGATGCCCTCGGGCTGCAGCGGCGTCGCCCACGGCGTGTTCTTCAGCAGCGAATCGACCGGCGACGGCAGGCTGCCGTAGTAGTAGTCGATGCCGATGTAGTCGAGCTTGTCGGCGACCCGGTTCTCGAACGGGATCTGGGCCAGGAATTCGTAACCGGGCGTATAGGACACGTTGCTGGTCACCATCGCGCCGGGCTGACGGGCGTGGATGTAGTCGTAGATCGCCCGATGCGCGGTGACCTGGCGATCCAGCGCGATCCCGGCCTGCTCCGGCGGCAGATTGCCCTGCGCGACGAAGATCGGCGGCCCGAGGGTGGGTTCGTTGAAGGTCACCCACAGCGGATCGTCACCGGCGTAGCGATCGACCACCGCGCGGGCGTTGGCCAGCCAGTCGTCGACCATGCCCGGATTGGACCAGCCGCCGCGGTCGAGCTCCCAGGCGGGGAAGACCCAGTGGTCGAGGGTGATCATCGGTCGCATGCCCGCCGCCTTGATGGCGCCGATCACACTGTCGTAGAACGCGAATCCGGCCTCGTCCCACTCCCCCGGCCGCGGCTGCACCCGCGCCCACTCGACGCTGATCCGGTACACCTTGGCCCCGAGGTCGGCCGCGAGCCCGATGTCGTCGCGATAGCGGTGGTAGAAGTCGACCGAATCGCCGTACGGGTCCGACACCCGTCCGGAGTTGGCGTAGCGGCTCCAGTTGCTGTCGGGCGCATTGCCCTCGCTCTGGAATCCCGAGGACGCCACGCCCCACAGGAAATCGCCGCCGACCGGAGGCGCCGCCTGCGCTCGGGCGGGCGTCAGCCCGCCGAACGTGAGCACGGCCGCCGCGGCGAGCGCGAATATCGTTGCGGGACGAAAGCCTGTCGCCCGTCGAATCACCAGCACACACCCTCTCACTCGTCGAGGACCCGCACGCTCCCTCAGTTTTCTACCATCCCCGGACGGTCATCCGACCAACCGACGCGGAGTCACGCCGGTCGGGCCTCCAGGTAATATTCCGCGCCGACCAGACGCAGTAGCTGCCGCACGCCCGCCGGAGCCCAGTCCGCCGCCGGATCGTGGCGGACGACCGGATCGGTCAGCAGCAGCGGCTGCCCGCCGGTCTCGAGCTCGAACGTTCCCGCCGCGAGGATGTTCTTGACCCAGTCGACCTCGCGGCCATAGGTGAGCGCGATCCGATAGGCGCCGTCGCGGACGAAGATCGTCACCGGCGTGCGATAGATCCGGCCGGACTTGCGACCCTTGTGCACGACGACTCCGAAGCCGCGCGAACGGCCCGCGACGGGGCTCGCGATCCGGTTGGTGACTCGTCGGTTGAACCTCGCCAGCGCCTGCGGCAACGGCATGAGCGTCCCCTCTCGGAAGTCCCTTGCGCACCACAGGTTACGCCGCCACCCCGGCATCCGGGTGGCGAACGACGGCAGGTGGCCGAAAGACGGTGCGCACCTGGCCGATCCGCCGCAACCGCTCAGGGCCGCCAGGGAAGAAAACGGACCCGTTGGCCCGGCCGGGCCTGTGCCAGCGCGTCGACATCCGCGTCGATCACCGTGCCCACCACCGGATATCCGCCGGTGATCGGGTGGTCGGCCAGGAACACCACCGGCTGACCCGAGGGCGGCACCTGGATCGCCCCCAGCGGCATGCCCTCGGTCGCCAGCTCCTCGGAACCGGTGCGCCGCAACGCCGGAGCATCCCCGGCCCGATCCAGCCGCACCCCGATCCGATCGGAGTCGCTGGAGACTTGCCACCCGCCCACGAACAGATCGGTCGGATTGTCGAACCAATCATCCCTGGGCCCCAACCGGACTCGGACGGTGACCGGTTCGTCGCTCATCGCGGGCAGGGGCGCCAGCTCCAGTTCGGGCCAGCGCCGCGGCGGGGCTCCGATCGGCAGCTCGGCACCCGCCCGCAGCGGCTCGGGCCCCAGCCCCGCGAGCGTGTCGCGACTGCGCGAACCGAGCACCGGCGCGATATCGATCCCACCCCGCACCGCCACGTAACACCGCAATCCCACCGGGGCGACACCCAGTTCGAGCCGCTGTCCCGCCTCCAGGAACAGCACCGATCCCCGGCCCTCGGGCCGCCCGTCCACGGTGATCGGCGCGGGCGCACCCGTCACCGCCAGCACCGCCGGACCGGTCGCCACCAGAACCAAACGGCCGAGCACACATTCGATGCCCGCGGCCGATTCCTCGTTGCCCACCAGCCGATTCGCCAGCGTCAGCGCTCCCCGATCGACCGCGCCCGAAATCCCCACGCCCGCGTGAAACCACCCGGGCCGCCCCAAATCCTGGATGGTGCTGAACATCCCGGGCTCGAACACCCGCAGCATCGCCCCGCTCACCCTCATCCGCGCCGATTTCCCTCGTCGACGAAACGCACCCGAGCTCCGGGCCGCAGCAGCGCCGGTTCCGACCGCCCGAGATCCCACAGCACCACGTCGGTGCTGCCGATGATTCGCCATCCGCCGGGCGAGCGGCGCGGGTAGACGGCGCTGTAGCCACCGGCCAGCGCGACCGCCCCGGCGGGGACCGCGGTGCGGGACCGATCGCGCCGCGGCACCGACAGTCCCGCGTCGGGGGCCTCCAGATAGCCGAAGCCCGGCGCGAATCCGAGGAAGGCGCAGCGCCAGATGTGGCCGGTGTGCCGGGCGATCAGCTCCTGCTCGCCGATCCCGAGCAGGGCCGCCGTCTCGGCGAGATCGGCCCCGTCGTAGCGCACCGGAACCACCAGCGGCCCACCGTCGGAGGGCGTTTCGGCCGCGGCCGCGACCTCGGCCACCACCGCGGACAGCCGTTCCTCGACCTTCGTCGCACCCGGTTCCAGCGTGACCAGCACCGTCCGCGCCGCGGGCAGCAGATCCGCGATGCCCTCGATCGGATGTGCGCGCACATACTCGCTGAATCCGGCGGGCGCGACCCCGCCGGGCAGTTCGACCAGCAGGGCGCGGTCACCGGCCGGCCGGATCCGGACGTCGGTCATGCGAAGGCCCGCAACTCAACGCCCTTGGCGCGCAGCGCTTCTCGAATGGCCTCGGCCATGGCGACCGCACCCGGTGAATCGCCGTGCACACACAGGCTGCGCGCGGGCACGGCGACCGGGGCGCCGTCGCGGGATCGCGTCGAACCGTCGACCGCGATCGAAACCGCTTGCCCCAGGGCTGCTTCCGGATCCAGTACGCTCCCCGGTTCGCTGCGCGGCACCAGCGTCGCGGCCGGGGTGTAGGCGCGGTCGGCGAAGCCCTCGGCGTGGAACGGGATTCCGGCGGCCGCCGCGGCGGCCTGCAGTTGCGAGCCGGGCAGGCCGAGCACGCTCAACCGGCCGTACTCGGCGATCGCGCTCACCACCGCATCGGCCACCGCCGGATCGGCCGAGGCCGAATGATACAGCGCCCCATGCGGTTTCACATATCGCACCCGGTCCCCGGCCGCGCGGGCGAAGGCGTCCAGCGCGCCGATCTGATACAGCGTCTCGTCGGCCAGCTCGCGCGGCGATACCGCCATGGCCCGGCGGCCGAAGCCCGCCAGGTCCCGATAGGAGATGTGCGCGCCGATCCGCACCCCGCGCTCCACGGCCAGCGCGCAGGTCCGCCGCATGATCGACGGGTCCCCGGCATGGAAGCCGCAGGCGATGTTGGCGCTGGTGACGATATCGAGTAGGGCCGCGTCGTCACCCATGGTCCAGGCGCCGAAACCCTCGCCCAGATCACTGTTCAGATCGATCATCGCATTCCTCGCTTTCGTCCATGACTTTCTCAGACCAGCTCTCGCCCGCGCGTCTCGGGCAAACCGAACAGGGCCAGCACCGCCACGGCATAGCCCAGCGCTCCGAACAGCATCGCACCCGTGAGCCCGAGCGAGGTTCCGGCCAAATAGCCCACCACCGTCGGGAAGACCGCGCCGACGCCGCGGCCGAAGTTGTAGGTGAATCCCTGTCCGGTGCCCCGGAACTGGGTGGGGTACAGCTCCGACAGATACGAGCCGAAGCCGGAGAAGATCGCGGAGGTGGCGAAGCCCAGCGGGAAGCCGAGCACCAGCACCAAGGTGTCGGCGCCCTGCGGAATCTGGGTGTAGGCGACCATGAACACCACCGACAGCACGGCGAACAGCTGAATATTGCGCTTGCGGCCCAGCTTGTCGGTCAGGATACCGCCGCTGACGTAGCCCAGGAACGCGCCGAGGATCAAAAAGACCAGATAGCCACCGGTGCCGACCACCGTCAGATGGCGACTCTTCTTCAGATAGGTCGGCAGCCAGGTGGCCAGGGTGTAGTACCCACCCTGCACCCCGGTCGCCAGCAATGCCGCGAAGAAGGTGGTGCGCAACAGATCTCGGCCGAAGATCGCCCCGAACCGACCGCGCTCGGCCGTGCCCGCCAGGCGCTCGGTGTGGGCCGCGGCGTCGGTGACGCTGCGGCGCACCCAGACGATCAGCAGTGCGGGCAGCGCCCCGGTGAAGAACAGCACCCGCCAGGCCACGCTCTCGTCGAACACCTGGAACACCACGGTGTACACGCACACCGCCAGCCCCCAGCCCGCCGCCCACGCGCTCTGCACGAAGGCCACCGCGCGGCCGCGATACTCCGGCCGGGCGTATTCGGCGACCAGGATGGCCCCGGCCGCCCATTCCCCGCCGAAGCCGAGGCCCTGCAGCGCGCGAAAGACCATCAGGCTCTCGAAATTCCAGGCGAAACCGCACAATACGGTGAAGATGGCGTACATGGCGATGGTCAGCTGCAGCGTACGGACGCGGCCGATGCGATCGGCCAGCGTGCCCGCGATCGCGCCGCCGAGCGCCGACACCACGAGTGTGACGGTGGTGAGCAGGCCCGACTGGCCCGTGCTGATCGCGAAGTAGGAGGCGATCGCGCCGAGTGACAGCGGCAGCACCTGGAAGTCGTAGGAGTCCAGGCCGTAGCCGCCGAAGGCGCCGATGAAGGCGCGCTTACCGCGCGCGCCGAGCGTGCGGAACCAGTCGAACGGCCGCGCGGCCGCGCCGCGATCCGGATCGGGGGTGCCGCTGGGCGGGCTGATGAAGGTGTAGGTCATGGTGACCCCTCGGTCGTGCTGGGGTGTGGCAGAGATCTCATCGTACGAAATCGTTGAACGATCCGGCAATACTTCGATTGGATCGTTCGCATTCGGTGATCTCCGGGCGGTAGCCTCGGATTCGACAAATCCGCACGTGGACCGGCACCCAAGGAGGGACGCGATGGCGCATTCCGCTGTCGAGACCTATGCCGCACTGGCCGCGCACCGCGGCAAGCTCGACCGCGCCAGCCGCAGCGCCCAGGTCGCCGACATCATCCGCGACGGCATCCTGGACGGCACCTTCCGGCCGGGCGCCCGGCTGTCGGAGCCGGATATCTGCGCGGCGCTGACGGTCTCGCGCAATACGCTGCGCGAGGCGTTCCGGACGCTGATCGAGGAGCGGCTGGTCGTCCACGAACTCAATCGCGGCGTATTCGTGCGGGTTCCGGCCGTCGAGGACATCGCCGAGGTCTACCGGTGCCGCCGCATCGTGGAATGTACCGCGCTGCGCGAACATCCGCGCACCGGCACCGATCTCGCCCCCGTCGCGGCGGCCCTGGAGCGAGCCGATCGCTGTGCGGCACAGGACGATTGGACCGGCGTGGGCACCGCGGACGTGGACTTCCACCGGGCGGTGACCGCACTCAACGGCAGCCGCCTGCTCGACGCGCTCATGTCCGGGGTCTGGAACGAGTTGCGGCTGATCTTCCATGTGGTGGCCGAGCCCGAAACCTTCCATCGCCCGTATCTGCACCGCAATCACGACGTCTTCGATGCCCTGACGGGCGGGCGGGCCGAGACCGCGGCGACCCTGCTCGCCGACTACCTCGCCGATGCCGAGGCGCAGCTGCGCGCGGCGTACGCCGAGATCGCCCGTCCTGGAAGGACTTCCGCCCATGGGTGAGGTCATCGCCGTCTACGACCGCACGGGCCGTCGCATCGGCGCCGAGGAACGCTCGATCGTCTACGCGGAGGGCCTCTGGCACGCCAGCGCCGGGGTGCTGGTGCGCTCCCGCGACGGCAGCCGCCTCTACGTCCACCGCCGCACCGACACCAAGGCCGTCTTCGCCGGTATGCACGACTGCCTGGCGGGCGGCGTCGTCGGCACCGACGAGGATCCGCTCACCGCGGCCGTCCGCGAACTGGCCGAGGAACTGGGCATCGAAACAGACACCGCCCCAACCCTTTTGGCAACCGCCGCCTGGGACGGAATCTGGTCCGCCAAACCGATGCGTTGCCACCTGTTCGCCTACGAACTCCGCTACGACGGCCCCATCCACCACCAACCCGAGGAAATCGCCGCTGGTTGGTGGTGGACCGACGCCGAACTCCACTCCCACCTCCGCGACCCCGCCTGGCCCTTCGTCCCCGACACCCGAACCCTGCTCCCCCAAATCCTGCGCTGACTCCCCCACTACCCCTCACCAGCAGCCCACCCCATCCCCCATTGCCCCGCAGACCCCCGAAAAACCGAGCAGCCCACCGGGTCTGCGGGGCCGGTGGGCTGTCGGTTCGCGCGAACGCGCGTCTATTCTGCGCTGCCCGACAGCAGCTTCAGGATGGTTCGGGAAATCAGGTCGGCGAGCAGAGCCGCCGCTGAACCTGCACTCGAACCTGTTTCCATAACGTCCTCCTCATCTCCGGGTCATCACCACTGCGGTTCGTAGCGATGACTGAAGCATGCCTGATTCACTTCTGGACAGAAGCGCTTTCCGAGCAAACTTCACACCGGCGAGTAATGAACCCCTATAACGTTTCTCGTGCTAACGATCTAGCCCGAGGAAGTGACCGCGCCCGCCCAGGCCGCGAACGCACCCGGGTTGCGGGTCTGCAGCAGCACCCGCCCGGGCCCGGTGAAGTCGAAGACCAGGCCCTCCCCCGACTTCAGCGACTGCAGCGACCGCCCGGACACCGCCCGCCGGATGCTGAACTTCACCGCGAGGTCGTAGGCGACCACATGTCCGCTGTCGATCGTCACCGGCTCCCCCGGCCGCAGATCGATGACATCGATCGCCCCGAACACACCGAGCACCACCTCGCCCTGCCCGTGCGCGCGCAGCCCGAACCCGCCCTCCCCGCCGAACAGGTTCGCCAGCCCGCCCCACTTCGTTTCCACCTGCACGCCATGGGAATTGGCGATCCAGCTGCCGCGGCTGATGAAGAACGGCCGATCCTGTGCGATCGGCAGCGCCAGCATGTCCCCGGGCAGGGCGGGCGCGACATCGACCCACCCGCCCTGCGGCGGCGCGGTGAACGTGGAGACGAAGAACGACTCACCGGCCAGCACCGACCGCTTCAAACCCGCCAGCAGCCCGCCCTCCGCCTTCGCGGTGAGCGTCACCCCGGCCGAATGTGCCAACATGGCACCGCTTTCCACCCGCATCGGTTCGCCTGCCGCGAGGAAGCAGCGCGCGACGGTCGAGGAGGGATTGTGCCGCAATTCCACCTTCATGTCGGCGACCCTAACAGTGCTCGGTATCGATCCGGCTACTCCAGGTAGCCGTCGGCCACGGCCAGCACCTCGTCCAGGATCGCCAGGCCGTGGCGCACCTCGTCGGCGCTGGTCGGCAGCGGCGGAGCGAGCTGCAGCCGATTGGCGACCGCGAACGGCCACAGCCCGCGCTCCTTGGCCGCGGCGGTAACCCGCCGCATCGGCTCCATGGCCTCCCCCTCGGCCGCGAACGGCACCAGCGGCGTGCGCGCGCCCGGATCACGGACCAGCTCCAGCGCCCAGAAGAATCCCAGCCCGCGCACCTCACCCACCGACGGATGCCGGGTCGCCAATTCCTGCAACCCCTTTCCGAGCACATCCGCGCCGACCGTCCGAACATGATCGAGAATGCCGTCGCGTTCGAACACCTTGATCGACGCCACCCCGGCCGCACAGGCCAGCGGATGCCCGGCGTAGGTGAGCCCGCCCGGATACACCGTATGGTCGTAGCGGGCGGCGATCGGCTCGGCGATCAGCACCCCGCCGAGCGGCACATAGCCGGAGTTGACCCCCTTGGCGAAGGTGATCAGATCCGGGGCGACATCGAAATGCTGTACGGCGAACCACTCCCCGACCCGGCCGAATCCGGCCATCACCTCGTCGGCGATGTAGACGATGCCGAATTCGTCGCACAGCTCCCGCACCCCGGCCAGATAGCCCGGCGGCGGTACCAGCACACCATTGGTGCCCACCACCGTCTCGAGGATCAGTCCCGCGATGTGCCGCGGCCCCTCCAGTTCGATCACCTGCCGCAGATGCCGCAGCGCTGCGGCCGCCTCCTCCTCGGGACTCGTTGTCTGCCAGGGCGATCGGTACGGATAGGGCCCGAAGAAGCGCACCACGTCGACATTGGTGGGTTCCGCGCCCCAGCGCCGCGGCTCACCGGTCAGCCCGATCGCCGTACCGGTGCCGCCGTGATACGACCGATACGCCGCCAGCATCTTGGTGCGGCCGGTATAGCTGCGCGCCAACCGCACCGCATGCTCCACCGCCTCCGCCCCGCCGGTGGTGAACAACACCCGATTCAGCGCACCCGGCGCACGATCGACGATCATCCGCGCCAATTCACTGCGCACCTCGTTGCCGACGGTCGGGGAAATGGTGGTGAGCGTATTCGCCTGCGCCACAATGGCGGCCACGATATCCGGATGCTGATGCCCGATGTTCACATTCACCAGCTGGGAGGAGAAATCCAGATAGCGCCTGCCCTCGGCGTCCCAGAACCAGGAGCCCGACGCGCCGGTGATCGGCACCGGATGCACCGCCGCCTGCGCACTCCACGGATAGAAGACGTGGTCCACTACTTACCCCCTTCGGTGAGCGTCACGGCCTGCGGGGTGTATCCGCCGCCGATGACATCGATGTGCTGCGACTTCAGTAGATCCAATGCCCTGGTGACATATTCGTTGGTGTACGCGTCGGCGTCGGGCGCCCTGGTGAGCACGGTGTGGCCCTCCTGATTGCGCGTTCCCATCGCGATGGTGACCGTGCGATCCCAGGCCGCCTTGTCGATCACGCCGATTCCATTGGGCGAGGGCCAGATCAGCTTGTTCACCTCGTTGATCTGCCACTGCTGATGGCTGGCGCCCAGGGTGGATCCGGCGGCCACGGTCAGATCCCGGCAGGTGTCGACATTGTCGCGGCAGAACGCCCAGCCCCGCAGCGATGCCGCGAGGAATTTCACCGTCCGGTCCCGATACGCCGCGTCCTGCAGCCTCTCGGTATTGGCCCAGATGGCGTCCTGCAGCATGGTCACGCCCTGATCGTTCCAGTCGATGGTGGTGAAATCCTCCGGGCCGTACAGCTTTCCGGTGGCTGGATTCCTCGTCTCCAGCAGCTGGGCGTACTCGTTGTAGGACATGGCCTGGGCCGCGTCGATATCGCGGCCGAGGAAGGCGTTCATATCGAATTGCTGCTGCACCAGGGTGACGTCCCGGGCGGGGTCCAGACCCGCCTTCGTCATCCCGGCGAACAGCTCGAATTCATTGCCGTAGCCCCAGTTTCCGACCTTCTTCCCCTTCAGATCCGCGGGGCCGCTGATATTCGCGGCCTTGAAGGCCACCTGTTTGGTACCCGAGCGCTGAAAGATCTGCGCCACCTCGGTGATGCCCGCCCCGGCCTCGCGCGAGGCCAGCGCCTTGGGCACCCAGGCGACGGCATAGTCGGCCTGGCCCTGGGCCAGCACGGTCTGCGGCACGATATCGGTTCCGCCGTCGAGGATTTCGACGTCGAGCCCCTGCTCCCGGTAGAAGTCCTGATGCACCGCCGCCAGATATCCGGCGAACTGGCCCTGCTTGAACCACTGCAACTGCAGTTTCACCCTGGTGAGCCCGTCGGCGGTGGTGGTCGTCTCGGTCGTGGCGCAGCCGGTGACGGCCGCCAGAACGATGACCGCCACCGTCAACCAGGTGCGGAATCTCGTTGCGGGACTTCTCATCTGATGCTCCGGAAGATCGTTCGGGGACGGCGGGTGAGTTGTTCGAGCAGCAGGACGCCGCCGAGGAAGATCAGGCCGAGCACCATGGCCGCGACGACATAGGCCCAGGCGCGGGGATAGGCGGTATTGGCGGCCGCGGAGATGATGCGACTGCCCAGGCCGTGTTGCAGTCCGCCGAAGTATTCGGCGATCAGCGCGGCGATCACGGCGGCGGGTGCGGCGATGCGCAGCCCGGTGAACAGATGCGGCCGCGCGGCGGGCAGGCGCACGGTCCGGGTGATCTGCCATCCGGTGGCCGCATACGCGCTCATCAGATCGTGGTGCACGGCTGGCACCTGCCGCAACCCCTTGACCGTGCTGACATAGATCGGGAAGAACACCACGATCGTCGCCACCAGTCGCCGCGGCATATCGGTGGTGGTCGAGTACATCGAATTGAGCAGCGGCGCCAGCGCGACGATGGGGACGGCGGCCGCCGCGGCGGCCAGCGGGCCCAGCAGACCGTCGAGTACCCGGAACCGCACCGCCAGCACGGCGGCGAGTACACCGAGGAGGGTACCGGCCACCAGGCCGACGAGGGCATTGGCACCGGTAGCCACCGCGGCCTGGGTGACATTGGCGGCGTTGGCGCGCAATGCCGTCCAGATCGCCGACGGCGCGGGCAGCAGGAACGACGGGACCCGCGCCGCGGTCGTCAGCATCTGCCACGCCGCGAGCCCGAGCACGCCGACCAGGACGGGCGGGAGCCACCCGCGCACTGCCCCGACCGTTCTCGCACGCCTCATCGCAGCTCCTTGCCGACCGCGTCGGGCGATTCCAGCCCATGACCGCCGTGCAGGGCGGCGCGCACCGCGGCCACCGCGGCGAAGAACTCCTCGCTCGCCCGAATATCGGTGCCGGTACCGGCCTTTCGTCCCCAGCCGCCGGTCTCGACGATCGCGGTGACGCGGCCCGGTCGCGGGGTCATCACGACCACCCGATCGGAGAGGAAGACCGCCTCGGGGATGGAGTGGGTCACGAAGATCACCGCCGCGCCGGTCTCGGCGGTGATGCGCAGCAGTTCACCCTGCATGCGCTCGCGGGTCATCTCGTCCAGGGCGCCGAAGGGCTCGTCCATGAGCAGCAGCGGCGGTTTGCGGGCCAGGGCGCGGGCGATGGCGACCCGCTGCTGCATGCCGCCGGACAGTTCGCCCGGATGGCGGCGGGCGAAGTCGGTGAGCCCGGTCATCTCCAGCAGTTCCGCACTGCGCCTGCGCCGTTCGGCCTTGGGCACCCGATGCAGTTCGAGGGGCAGCTCGACGTTCTCGCGCACGGTGCGCCAGTCCAGCAGCCCGGCCTGCTGGAAGGCGATGCCGTAGTCCTGATCCAGCCGGGCCCGATGCGCCGTTTTACCTTGCACCGCAACGGTTCCCGCACTGGGCTGCTCCAGATCCGCCACGATCCGCAACAGCGTCGACTTCCCGCAGCCCGACGGCCCGATGAGCGAGACGAACGCCCCCGCCCGCACCGTCAGCTCGATGTCCCGCAGCGCCGTGACCGAGCCCGCGGCGTACACCTTGCCGACCTCCCGCAGTTCCACGGCGGCCACCGGCCCGGATTCCGGTGCCGCCGCGGTCCTTTCGGCAACAGACCTACCCACAGATACCTCCTACCGCCCCGCAAGGCGGACCGAAATCGACCCCGCACCCTTTGTCGCTCTTCGCACCGCCTGTGACCCTCCGCACAGGGTGCGAGGAGACGGAAGGGGTGCGGCTGTGCGGGCGGTCATCGGGGGCCGCCCGGCGAGACGGGAGCGTGGTAGCGGAGCAGGGCCCGTTCGGCGAGCGAGACCAGCGCGGTGAGCGCCACCCCGAGCAGGGCCGCGGCGAGCACCGCCGCGTACAGCCGGGCGGCATTGCCGGTCGACTGCTGTGCGAAGACGATGATCTGCCGGCCGATACCGCCCGCGGTGCCGGTGGAGATCTCCGCGACCACCGCGCCGATCACCGCCGCCGCGGCCGCCAGCCGCAGCGCGGGCAGGAGGTACGGCACGGCCGCGGGTAATCGCAACCGCAGCAGCGTCGCCCACCACCCGGCCGCGAAGCTGTGCAGCAATTCCACCGCCGCCCGCGACGGCGACTGCAATCCGCGCAGCATGCCAATGGTGACCGGGAAGAACACCAGATAGGCCGCGATCACCACGATGCTCATCCACGGCCGCCACGGCTGACCCGCGATCACGATCCGGCCACCCCACCCGGCCACCAGCGGCGCCAACGCGATCAACGGAACCGTCTGCGAGACAACCACATACGGGAACAGCCCGCGCTCCACCCAGACGAACCGCTGCATCACCACCGCCAGCGTCACCCCGATCACCGTGCCCAGCACCAGCGCGAGCAGCGCCAGCCCGAGCGTGAAACCCGCCGTGCGCACCAGGGTTTCGCCCACCGTCCGCTGCCCGTCGCGCTCCCCCAGCACGGTGACCACCGACCACACATGCGGCAGCGCCCCATCCGAGGTCCGCGGCAGCACCCGCTGGCCACCGACGCTCACCCCCTGGGCCGGAACCAGCAGCTTCACCAACTCCCAAGCCACCAGCACCAACCCGAACGCGGCAACCGGATACAGCACCCGCCCGCCCCGCCGCCGCTCCCCCCACCATCCGGTCCGCCCGCTCGCCACCGTCTCCGCGACCAGCAGATCGACAGCCGCCCCCGCCCCCTTCTCACCGACCCCGGTCACGGCGCACCCCTCCCCGTCCGCCGCTGCCCGAACCCACGCGCCGCACCCTTTCCAGGGCTTCGCACCCGATGCGGCCGCCCACACCGGGTGCGAAGGCCCCGAAGAGGTGCGAGGCTCGGCCGCTCACTCGGCCCTCGCCGTCGCGGTGACCGGGCGGACCAGGTGCGGGAGGACCGATTCACCGTAGGCGTCGAGCGTGGCGGTCTTGGCATCGTGCTGGAGGTAGACCGCGAACTGGTCGACCCCCAGTGCCTCGAGTTCCCGCAGCCGATGCACATGCTCCTCGGGCGTGCCCAGCACGCAGAACCGATCCACGATGGCGTCGGGCACGAACTCGGCGTGCGTATTGCCCGCCCGGCCGTGCTGGTTGTAGTCGTATCCGGTGCGTCCGGCGATGTAGTCGGTGAGCGCGGCCGGAACCTCGCTGTTCCCACCGTATTTCGCGACGATGTCGGCGACGTGGTTGCCCACCATCCCGCCGAACCACCGGCACTGCTCGCGGGCGTGTGCGAGCGATTCCTTCGACCCGTCGGTGACATAGGCCGGAGCGGCCACACAGATCGTCACCGCCGCCGGGTCGCGCCCGGCCCGCTCGGCCGCCGCCCGCACCCGCGCGACGGTCCAGGCCGTGATATCCGGATCGGCCAGCTGCAGGATGAATCCGTCGGCCACCTCGCCGGTGAGATCGAGCGCCTTGGGACCGTAGGCGGCCACCCAGACGGGCAGTCGGGACGCCCCCGCCCACGGGAATCGCACCACCGTATCGCCCACCCGCGCGCTGCGGCCGTTGCCCAATTCGCGGATCACACCGATGGATTCGCGCAGCCTGCCCAGCGTGGCCGGGGGCAGGCCGATGGCGCGCAGCGCCGAATCCCCGCGGCCGATACCGCAGATCGTCCGATTGCCGAACATCTCGTTGAGGGTGGCGAAGGTGGACGCGATCACCGTCCAGTCCCGCGTGGACGGGTTGGTCACCATCGGGCCGACGACGATCTTGCGGGTCACGGCCAGGATCTGGCTGTAGATGACATAGGGATCCTCCCACAGCAGATGCGAGTCGAACGTCCACGCATGCGAAAAGCCGTGGGTCTCGGCCAATCTGGCGAGCTCGATCACCCGCGAGGCGGGCGGCGTGCATTGCAGCACCACGCCGATGTCCATGAACGCACTCCGTTCAGATCAGGTTCTGCGACAGCTCACGCCGCACGAAACGACCGTGGCCCGCGCTGCCCAGATACCGGTTGTCGTCGACGATCACGCGCCCGCGCGAGAGCACGGTGTCGACATGGCCGTCGATCTCGAAACCCTCGTAGGCCGAATAGTCCATGTTCATGTGATGGGTCTTGCCGAGCCCGATACTGGTGTGCCCGTTCGGGTCGTAGATCACCACATCCGCGTCCGCACCCGGGCTGATCACGCCCTTGCGCGGATACATGCCGAACATGCGAGCCGGGGTCGTACAGCACACGTCCACCCAGCGTTCCAACGAGATCCGGCCGTCCGCGACGCCCTGGAACATCAAATCCATCCGATGCTCCACCCCACCGATTCCGTTGGGTATCTTGCTGAAATCGCCGACGCCCAGCTCCTTCTGGTCCTTCATGCAGAACGGGCAGTGGTCGGTGGCCACCGAGGTGACGTCCCCGGTGCGGATGTAGCGCCACAGCTCGTCCTGATGCCCCTCGGCGCGGGCACGCAGCGGCGTCGAGCACACCCATTTGGCGCCCTCGAAACCCGGTGCGCCCAACTGCTCTTCGAGCGAAAGGTACAGATACTGCGGGCACGTCTCGCCGAAGACGTTCTGCCCCCTGCCCCGGGCGTGCGCGATCTGCTCCAGCGCCTGCTTGGCCGACACATGCACCACATACAGCGGTGCGCCGGTCACCTGCGCCAGCATGATCGCCCGATGGGTGGCCTCCTCCTCCATCTGCCACGGCCGGGTGACGCCGTGGAAGTAGGGTGCGGTCTCGCCGCGCTGAATCGCCTGCGCGACGAGCACATCGATGGCGATGCCGTTCTCCGCGTGCATCATCAGCAGCGCACCGAGCTCGGCACTGGTCTGCATGGCACGCAGGATCTTGCCGTCGTCGGAGTAGAACACCCCCGGATAGGCCATGAACAGTTTGAAGCTGGTGACGCCCTCGGCCACCAATTCCGCCATGCCCTCGAGGGATTCGTCGTTGACGTCGCCGATGATCTGGTGGAAGCCGTAGTCGATCGCGCACTGCCCGTCGGCCTTGTCGTGCCAGGCCGCGATCGCGTCCTGCACCCGCACCCCCGGCGTCTGCACGGCGAAGTCGACGATGGTCGTGGTGCCGCCGAATGCCGCCGCGCGCGTACCGGTTTCGAAGGTGTCGGAGGCCTCGGTGCCGCCGAAGGGCATCTGCATATGGGTGTGTGCGTCCACCCCGCCCGGAATCACGTATTTGCCGGTCGCGTCGATGACCTGGTCGGCCACCGTCGCCGGATCGGTACCGAGGATCGAGGTCCCCGGCGCGAGAACCGCGGCGATGGTCTCGCCGTCGATCAGCACGTCGAGCGGTTGCGATCCGGTGGCGGACACCACGATTCCACCCCGAATGAGTATGCGGGTCATGGCTGCACCAGCGGTCCGTAGGCGTCGGGACGGCGGTCGCGATAGAAGGCCCAGCGGTCGCGCACGACCTTGATCAGATCCATGTCCAGATCGCGGACGATGAGCTCGGGGGCGGAGTCGGAGCCGACCGCACCGACGAACTTGCCCTCGGGATCGACGAAATAGCTGGTGCCGTAGAAATCGTCGTCGCCATAGTCGCTTTCCACGCCCACCCGGTTGATCGCGCCGATGAAGTACTCGTTGGCGACCGCCGCGGCGGGCTGCTCGAGCTTCCACAGATAACCCGACAGCCCGCGCGAGGTCGCCGAGGGGTTGAAGACGATCTCCGCCCCGGCCAGGCCCAACGCCCGCCAGCCCTCCGGGAAGTGCCGGTCGTAGCAGATGTACACCCCGACCCGGCCGACGGCGGTATCGAAGACCGGCCAGCCCAGGTTGCCGGGGCGGAAGTAGAACTTCTCCCAGAACCCGTTGACGTGCGGGATGTGGTGTTTGCGGTATTTACCGAGATAGCTGCCGTCGGCGTCGATGACGGCGGCGGTGTTGTACAGCAGGCCCGGCTGCTCCTGCTCGTACACCGGCAGCACCATCACCAGGCCCAGCTCCTTGGCCAGCGCCGCGAAGCGCTCGGTGGTGGGGCCGGGCACCGACTCGGCGTAGTCGTAGAACTTCGCGTCCTGTAGCTGACAGAAATACGGCCCGTAGAACAACTCCTGGAAACAGATCACCCGAGCACCCGCCGCGGCGGCCTGCCGCGCGTAGTCCTCGTGTGCCTTGATCATGGACTCCTTGTCGCCGGTCCAGTCCGTCTGGACGAGCGCCGCTCGAACGATTGCCATGCTTTGTGATTGTGCACCCTGAACCAATGCCGTTGTGTTACAACGGGGAGGAAACAGTTTCGGGACCGTAAATCCTGGCCCCGGTGATGGTCCGTGCCCGCGCTCCCCCGCAGAATGACGCTTGTGACCACCGACCCTTACCCACTACCCCGAACGTCCGCAGCGACGGCAGCCCGCGCGGAGGCCCGGTGATGGCCCAGCCCGCCGTCTCCGAATCGGGCGAACCGGTCGCGGTCGCGGCGGTGATCGCCGATCTCGACGACCGGACGGCGGCCGGGATCGCGGCGGCGGTGAGCCGAGCCATCCGGTCGGGGACGATCGGGCCGGGGACCCGACTGCCCACGGTGCGGGAGCTGGCGCGCGAGCTCAGGGTCTCGCCCGCGACCGTGAATCAGGCGTGGCGGGCGCTGGCGGGCACGGGGGCGATCGTGGCGCGGGGGCGGGCGGGAACCTTCGTGGGATCGGCCCCGCCGGGCCCGGCCGCGGTGCCGATCGGACGGTATCAGCGGCTGCATCCGCGCTCGGACAACACCTTTCGAGTCGACCTGTCGCGCGGCGTGCCGGATCCGGAGCTGCTGCCGGATCTGACCGGCGCGCTGCGGGTGCTGGCCCGCGACGGAGCGATCGACCAGCTGTCGGCGACCTACCTCGGCGATGCGATGCTGCCGGATCTCGCGGCGGTGGTCGCCGAGGACTGGCCCTCGCGCGCGGAGCGTTTCACCGTGCTCGACGGCGCGCTCGACGCCATCGACCGGCTGCTGAGCACCCACGTCCGACTCGGCGACGCGGTGCTGGTCGAAAACCCCTGCTTCCCACCGTTTCTCGACCTGCTCACCCGGCTCGGGGCGCGCGCGGTTCCGGTGGCGATGGATCAATCCGGCCCGCTGCCGGGCGAACTCGCCGCCGCGGTCGCGACGCACGATCCGAGCGCGCTGCTGCTCCAGCCACGGGCGCAGAATCCCACGGGCGCTTCGCTGTCGGCGCGACGGGTTCGGGAGCTGGCCGACATCCTCGCCGGCACGGACGTTCTCGTCATCGAGGACGATCACGCGGCCGGAATCGCGCACGCTCCGGCGCGCTCCCTGGGCGCCCGGCTGCCGCAGCGTACGGTGCACATCCGCTCGTATTCCAAATCCCATGGCGCGGACCTGCGCCTGGCGGTCGCGGGCGGCCCCGCCGCGGTGCTCGACCCGGTCATCGAGCGCCGCATGCTCGGCCCCGGCTGGTCCAGCCGCCTGCTCCAGCGGGTGCTGCTGCACATGCTGACCGATCCCGCGGCCCGCACCGCGGTGGCCGACGCCCGAGCCATCTACCGCACCCGAGCCGAAGCCTTACGCAAATCACTTGCCCACCATGGCATCACGGTCCCTCGCCCCGACGGCATCAACCTCTGGTTCCCCGTCGCCGACGAGAACGCCGCCATGATCTCCCTGGCCGCGGCGGGGATCAAGGCGGCCCCGGGCGGCCCTTTCGAGGTCGTGGACCATCCCGCGGGCGACCACCTGCGGATCACCATCGCCGCGATACCCGACGGCGAGATCGCGACGGTGGCAGCACATCTGGCCGCGGCGGCGACGGCGCTGCCGACCTATCGGCGCATCCGTCGCGGCTGACCGGCCCGCCGGATCAGGACGCAGACGGCCGCCAAGTCGCGATGGCCCAGATGACCACGACGTCGAGGGCGATGATCAGAATCGACCAGGCGGGATAGTACGGAATCCACAGGAAGTTACCCACGATGGAGAGCGCGGCGAGCACGATGGCCGCCACCCGGCCCCACGTCGTGCCCGTGAGCAGCCCAACGGCCGCGATGATCGCGACGATGCCGACGACGATATGGATCCACCCCCACGTCGTGGTGTCGAAGCGGTACACATAGTCGTAGCCGACCACGAACAGATCGTCCGCCGCGACGGCGGAGATCCCCTGCAGGATCGACAGCACACCCACCACGATGAGCAGGACCGCGGCGGCGGTGGAGGTCCCGGCGGCAATGCCCTGCCGCACGGGATGCTGAACATGAGTCATGGCGTCCCCTTCGGTCGATGCTCGAACGGTCAGAACGCGACAGCCGACCCGATCATAGGTTCTCGTCGACGCAATTCCGTACCGCTCGGCATGTGTCGTGTCATCAGGGACGCGGGGGCCGGTGGCCGACCGGCACCGGTCGGCCACCGGGCGATCAGAACTCGACCGTCTGCGGCGCGACGCCGGTCGGGCAGACCATGGTCATGGACGCGGCGGTCATGGGCTCGATCGTCCAGGTCACCGGCAGCTGCGCCGTCGGGCACACGGCGACGCCGGTCACCGTCTGCGTCTTCGAGGTGCTGTTGAAGCACATTCCGGCGGCGCAGTACACGCCCTCGGGCGGGGCCGCCGTCGCGGACCCCGCCGCGGCCACCGCGGCCACCGCGATCCCCACTCCCGTCACACCCACAGCGATGCGTTTCATCCTTGCTCCGTTCTCCGCCCCGGCCGCCGCCGGATCGATGGTTATCAACGAGCAACTGCTTCGGCACACTGTATGGCGCGTCGGCGGCGATATCCGCACGCCATGCCCAAGAAACCGACACACCGACCGGCTGCCATCTTTTCCGTGACTCTCCCGGCGCGCCCAGCGTCCGGCATGGAATGATGCCCGACGACATCGTCCTGTGTGACCGGATCAAGGAGGCTCACCCCGGTGCAGAGCGTTCCGCAGACCCCGCAGCTCGACCCGACCCTGCCCGTCCGCCGAAATCCGCGGCGCCGCAAGACCCTTCGCCGCCTGGGCCTGGTCGCTGCCGGCGTCTCGCTCGCGATCCTCGTCACGGGGCGCGCCTTCGCCATGCCCGCGCACACCGAGACGCCCGGCTGCCTGACCGCGGCGCCGGGCCAGCCGAAGAATGCGACCTGGCCGGTCGAGCCCGCCATGGCGATCGATCAGAGCGCCACCTACACCGCCAACCTGCAGACCAACTGCGGCACGATCGCCATGACCCTGGACGCCGCCCGCGCCCCACACACGGTCAACTCGTTCAAGTTCCTGTCCGATCAGGAGTACTTCAACAACACCCGCTGCCACCGCCTCACCACCGAGAGCATCTTCGTCCTGCAGTGCGGCGATCCCACGGCCACCGGCACCGGCAGCCCCGGCTACCAGTTCGCCGACGAAAACCTCGACGGCGCCACCTACCCCGCGGGCACCGTCGCCATGGCCAACGCGGGCCCGAACACCAACGGCAGCCAGTTCTTCCTGGTCTACTCCGACACCCAGCTCCCCCCGAAGTACACCCCCTTCGCCCACATCACCAGCGGCATGGACGTTTTGCAGAACATCGCCCGGGGCGGCACCCGCGACGGTTCCCCCGACGGCGCCCCCGCCTCCGACATCGTTCTGCAGACGGTTACCACCATCAACTGACGCCGGGCGCGATCGCCGTTCTCGACGAACGTGATTCACCCACCTGCTGAGGCGACGGCCAGCGGACGGTTCGGTCGCCGTGGTGAACCGGACCGTCCGCTGGCGGGACAGATGCGCAACGCCGGAAAAGACCGCGAGATCGGTCCACGGTCGGTAGAAGTCTCGCGAATCGACCAGGCCGGAGTTCTCGGCCGCCCGGATAGCGAGCCCCGAGCAGCCCGCCCCCACCCGGACCGGCTGACCGCCCGTGCCATCGTCAGCCCAGGCGCATCATCGACGACCACGCCTGGGACCACGGCGTTTTCGGATTGTCGCAGCGCCAGAGGGTGACGTCGCGGGTGATACCCGGGAAGCCCAGCCGGGAGTCGGCGCGACCGATCGCGGACACCTCGGCGCAGCGGGCGCGGGGCTCGGAGCCGTCGCCGCCGACCCAGACGACGGTCGTCGCGGAATCGGGTGGGGTGCCGAAATAGCCGAAGCCGCGGTTGGGGCTGTAGACCGCGGGCAGACCGTGGTCGGGGCGGGCGACGTCCAATGCGCTGGCCTGCCAATAGGAGTCGGCGATCACCACGGCACGGGCGCGGTCCGCCTCCGGCAGCGACCGGTAGGCCGCGGCGGTGGCCCGCGCCAGTTCCGGCCAACCGAGTTTGGCGTAGATCGACATATTCATGGCCGCCTCCCGCTCGTCGGCGGCCGGGCGCAGGTTGCGCTCCGGCTGCACCGGCAGCGCCCACACCACGACGGCCGCCGAGACGATCGACAGCAGCGCCGCCACGATCGTGCGCCACCTGGCCGCCCGCCGCGTCCACAGCACCGCCCCGGCCGCCATCACCACCGGGTAGCAACCCAGCACGTAGTACGGGCGGCCGTCGGTGATCAGAAAGACCGCGAGGAGCACGATCGGCACCACGGCGAAGAAGCGATACGGGCGCAGCGCCTCGAGCCGCAGCAGCGCCACCATGCCGCACACCAGCAGCGTCACGCCCAGCAAACCCGCGATCGCGAGCGCGATCGGCACGAATGTCAGCCGCCCGCCCATCGTCTCCTGCTCGGCCGCCACCTGCGCGCCCATCCCCAGCTGCGGCCAGCCGTGCCGGGCCTGCCAGAACAGACTGGGCAGCATGGTCAGAACCACCAGCGCCGCGCCCCACCACAGCGCCGCCTGCCGCAGCATCGCCCGCGGGCCGAAGATCAGCACACCTACCGCAATCGCCGCCCAGAAGAATGGGACCAGCCATTTCACCTGCATATCGATGGCGGTGACGACACCCGCCCAGAACAGCAGATCGGCGCGCCGGGTCCGCACCCAGCGCACCACCAGCCAGCCGATCGCCACCCACAGCGCGGTATCGAGCGAGTTCGTCGCCAGCTGCGTCCCCTGAATCAACAGGAACGGCGACACCGCGTAGGCGACCGCCGTCAGCACCTGCGCCCCGCGCGAACCCCCCAGTTCCCGCGCGGTCTGCGCGCTGACCACAATGGCCGCCAATGTCACCAGCACCGACGGAAGTCGTTGCGCCACCAGCGAACCCGGCGCGAGTTCGTCCATCAGGCGCGCGATCGCGGGCACCAGCGGCCCCTGATCGGCATAGCTCTCGGCCAGCCGCCGCCCCGCCGCGATGAAATACAGCTCGTCGCCGAAGAATCCGTATCGCCCGATCGAGGCCAGCAGCGCGACCGCCGAAATCGCGACCACCGCCGTCACTCCCACCGTCGCGAACGGCGGCCGTTCGGTATCACCTTGCGGCGCCCCGGTTTCCAGTACTGTCGTCATTCGTCCTTCCCCTTCCGAGTGGCCAGATCGAACAGTCGGCACACCTCGGCCGCGTACTGATCCACATCCCAGTCCGGTTCTCGGATGGCCCGCCCCGCCGCGCCATCGATGGTGTCGCGCAGAACCTTTGCCATCACGACCGGGTCGAATTCGCCGAATTCTCCGCTGTCCTGCCCCACCCGCAGAATCTCGATGAGTGGCTTGATGATCGGGCCCTCCCCCTCATCCGAGGTGAACCGCAGCGTGCCATCCGGATTGCGCAGATTGATCACCACATCCGTCATCGCGGCCACATACATCCGATTCGCGTCGATGAACCGCAGATTCGAATCCAAATAGGTCAGCAACTTGTCGCGCGCCCCCACGGCCTGCCCCACCGCCGGCCCCACGAACTCGCCCCCCGAAACATAGAGCTGCACAACCAGTTCGGCCATCAGCTCGTCCTTCCCATCGAAGTGATACGAGATGACCCCCTTGGAAATCCCCGCCCGCTTGGCAATCCGCGCCAACGAGGCATTCCCATACCCCACCTCGGAGATCACCTCCACCGCCGCCGCGATGATCTGCCGCCGCCGCGCCTCCTCGATGAACGACCGCCGTCGACCACCCGTCTCATTTTCTGGCCGCATGGCCAAATTTTAGGCCACCGGGCCACTCACCCCCAACCCGGAAGTTCCGGGGGCAGCGGCCATCCCGCGGCCGAACTCAGGGCTGCACCACGAGGACGACGGCGGCGTTGAGAGCCAGCCCGATCCCGATACCGCCGACGGTCCAGCCAATGGCCTTGGCGCTGTTGCGGATCAGCCAGCGGTTCATGCGCTGCAGGATCGGGTCGACACGCCGATGGGCGACGAGGCGCGCCAGCGACAGCAGCAGGGCGGGAAGGATCATGAGGAGGCAGTAACCGGCGAGCAGCGCACCGGTTGCCTGCCAGCCGAGGTCGGCGTTGGCGATGAGGCCGACCGCGGCCAGGTACGGGAGCATGGTCGCGACCTCGAGGGCGGTGGCCAGCAGTGCCAGGCTGATCAGGCCGGTGGCGCTGCCGCTGCCGGACATGGCGCGCGCCCGCCACCGCTGGACCCTGCCTTCGTTGCGGATTCGAACCGATCGATGAGTGCCGTGCAATCCCCTTCCCGGCTACGCTGGACAGAGTGCTCGACGATCTCGCCGGTAAGCGGACCGGTGAGCGCATCCAGATTCTGCGGCAGCGCAGGGGTCTCAGTCGGCCGGTCCTGGCTGGCCTCGTCGGCATGTCCGCGTCGTGGCTCAGGGGGATCGAGCGGGGTACTCGGTTGCCGCCACGGTTGCCGCAATTGGGGAAACTGGCGGAAGCGCTGGCGGTCGGCGACGTCGCCGTGCTCGCCGGAATCGATATGGATCTGGGCGGTGCGACATCCATCCCGGTGGCCTCGTTCGCGCGCATTCCGCACGACGCCGTGCCCGCGATCCGCGCGGCCGTCCGCGATCCGCTGCTGGTGGTCCCCGCCGGGCCCGTCGACGTCCCGGCGCTGACGTCCAGGACGGCCGATGCCTGGCGGCTGTGGCACCACTCCCGCAGGCATCGGACGGATGTCGGCCGTATCCTTCCCCGGCTCGTCACCGACGCTCGTGTTGCGGCCCGGATCACCGAAGGGCCTGATCGTCGCGCCGCCAATGCGGTGCTGGCCGACGTCTATGCCCTGGTACAGCACGAAGTCGTGTGGGCCAGTGAGACGGATCTGATCTGGACGGCGGCCGACCGCGCCCTGACGGCAGCGCAAGAAGCCGATACTCCGGCGGCACTGGCCAGCGCCGGATGGACGCTGGGCATGGTGCAGCGATCCGTGGGCGACACCGACGCCGCGCTGACCCTGACACGTGATGTCGCGGCCCTGCTGGAACCGCGACTCGAAGATGCCGAAGACGACATTCGCGGCATGTACGGTGCACTCCAATTGCATGCGGCGGTAACGGCCGCCCGGGCCGGACGCGAAGGGGACGCCTGGCGATACTGGGACGCCGCACGCGCAACGGCGGCACGCCTCGGCGAGCGTTACCACCACCCGTGGACGATGTTCGGCACGTCGAATGTCAAGTTGCACGCCGTATCGATCGATGCCGATCTGTCCAAATCCTGCGACGCCCGGACGCATGCCGAGGCCATCGATCCGGACGAGATCCCCAGCCGAGAGCGCCGCGGACGACTCGGCGTCGAAATCGCCCGGTCCTACCACCAGCGCCGCGACTACGCCGCCGCGCTGCATTGGCTCGAGCAGGCATATGTGACCTCCGCCGATTCCGTGCGCTACTCACCGACGGCCCGCCAGATGACCGCCGACACCGTGGACCGCGGTGGCGCTCTCATCAGCCGCAGAGCGCGCTCGCTCGCCGAGAGTCTCGGACTGCCCGTCTGATCGAGCGCGCGCACTGCACCCCTCCCGTCGGTGCCGCACAGCGCACCCCTCCCTGCCGGACAGCTACCGCACGCTGTTCAGGAGCGAGAACCGACGAACAGCGAAGGAGCGCAGATGTTTCCCGACCCGATTCCCGGCGCGCACCCATCACGGGACCGTCTCGACGGAGAACCGCACACGATCGAGAATCGCATCCAGGAGGACGTCGACCGCATCATCGCGCGCTGGCGCGAACAGCATCCCGAGCGTGACCGATGATGGTCCTACATGCCGCCAACAGCATCGCCGAATACCGCTGCGACATATGGCCCACCGGCCTGACGCCCGAGCGCGCGCTCGAACTGCGCCTCATCCACGAAGCGCATCCGCTCACACTCTGTTCCGTTCGGCTCGCGTCCATCGCGCGATTGGTCGGTTGCCGGATCCCTCCTGCTGTCGCCATACGGGCAAGCGAGTGATCGAGCATACGAAAGGGCCGCGCACCCAACGGAAGCGCGGCCCTTTCGGTGAGTGAACTACAGGTACTGCCCCGTATTCGACTCGGTGTCGATCGCTCGGCTCGCCGAGGCGTTCTTGCCGGTGACCAGGGTGCGGATGTAGACGATGCGCTCGCCCTTCTTGCCCGAGATGCGGGCCCAGTCATCGGGATTCGTGGTGTTGGGCAGGTCCTCGTTCTCGGAGAACTCGTCCACGATCGAATCGTAGAGATGCTGGATGCGCAGGCCCGGGTTGCCGGTTTCGAGGACCGACTTGATGGCGTACTTCTTGGCGCGGTCGACGATGTTCTGGATCATGGCGCCGGAGTTGAAGTCCTTGAAGTACAGGACCTCCTTGTCACCGTTGGCGTAGGTGACCTCCAGGAAGCGGTTGTCCTCGCTCTCGGCGTACATGCGCTCGACGACGCGCTCGATCATCGCCTTCACGCACTTGGACCGGTCGCCGCCGAATTCGGCCAGATCGTCGGCGTGCAGCGGCAGCCCCTCGACCAGGTACTTCGAGAAGATGTCCTGGGCCGCTTCGGCATCCGGGCGCTCGATCTTGATCTTCACGTCCAGACGGCCGGGTCGCAGGATGGCCGGGTCGATCATGTCCTCGCGGTTGGACGCGCCGATCACGATGACGTTCTCGAGGCCCTCGACGCCGTCGATCTCGCTGAGCAACTGCGGCACGACCGTGGTCTCCACATCGGAGGACACGCCCGAACCACGAGTGCGGAAGATCGAGTCCATCTCGTCGAAGAACACGATCACCGGAGTGCCCTCGGATGCCTTCTCCCGCGCCCGCTGGAAGATGATCCGGATGTGCCGCTCGGTCTCGCCCACGAACTTGTTCAGCAGCTCGGGACCCTTGATGTTGAGGAAGAAGGACTTGGCCTCCTTGGCGTCCTCACCGCGCGCCTCGGCGATCTTCTTGGCCAGCGAGTTGGCGACGGCCTTGGCGATCAACGTCTTACCGCAACCGGGCGGACCGTAGAGCAGCACGCCCTTCGGCGGGCGCAGCGCGTACTCGCGGAACAGATCCTTGTGCAGGAACGGCAGTTCCACCGCGTCGCGGATCTGCTCGATCTGGCGCGACAGGCCGCCGATGTCCTCGTAGTCGACGTCGGGCACCTCCTCGAGCACGAGGTCCTCGACCTCGGCCTTGGGGATGCGCTCGAAGGCGAAGCCCGCCTTGGTGTCGACCAGCAGCGAATCGCCCGGCCGCAGTTTGCGGATCGGCTGATCCGGATCCTCGATGTCGTCGGCGTCCACCAGCGAGCTCAGCGGGCCCGACAGCCAGACCACCCGCTCCTCGTCGGCGTGGCCGACCACCAGGGCGCGGCGGCCGTCGTCGAGGACCTCGCGCAGCGTGCCGATCTCACCGGTCTGGTCGTAGGTGCCCGCCTCGACCACGGTGAGCGCCTCGTTGAGGCGGACGGTCTGCCCGTAGTGCAGCGTGGACGTGTCGATATTCGGCGAACACGTCAGCCGCATCTTGCGCCCCGAGGTGAACACGTCGACCGTCTGATCGTCGTAGACACCGATCAGGACGCCGTAGCCGCTCGGCGGCTGGCCCAGCCGATCGACCTCCTCGCGCAGGGCGACCAGCTGCTGGCGGGCCTCCTTCAAGGTGTCCATGAGCTTGGTGTTGCGAATCGTCAGCGAATCGATACGCGCTTCCAATTCCCTTGTGCGATCCGGAGAGTCGGCGAGTTGCCTTCGGAGTGCAGCCGCCTCGGCGCGTACTGCCTCGAGTTCCCTCCAGGCCGCCGAATCCGAATTCTCGATGGGGCTCATGATGCTGCTCCTCCCAGTCCCGGTCTATCAACGCTACCGGGCGCGAACCGTTCTCGCTTTCCGACATGGTTTCGTCGTGATCACATCTCGGCTGCGGCCTGCGGCCGAGCAACCATGTTAGCCTGCCCTAACCTGTTTCCGGCGAGTTAATTCGCCGGACCGACCGAAAGGTGTGTTCGATGCTCCTTCCCACCGGCGGTACCCGCTGTAGTGGCAACGTTGCACGCACTGTTCGTGTTTCCGTTGCTACCGCATTCGCCGCCTTCGCCGTTACGGGCATTGTGGCCTGTGGGTCCGACAAGTCCAACGATGCTCCGGCCGGTAGTACCCCCAACAGCGCTGTGACCAGCATCACCGCCTCCAGCGGGGCGGGCGATCACGCCGCGGCCACACCCACCCCCGAGGCGCTGCAGGCCACCCTGGACGGCCTGGTCGATCCGGCCAAGCCGACCGCCGACAAGGAGAAGCTGGTCGTCGACGGGCAGAAGCGGGCCGCCAATATCGACACCATGACCAAGGGCCTGGCCAACTACGGCAAGATCCTGTTCACCGTCTCCGACGTCAAGACCACCGGCGACACCGCCACCGCCCAGGTCGTCATCACCTCCCCGCACGGTCCGGCCCCGGCCATGCCGATGACCTGGCAGCACACCTCGGCCGGTTGGCAGCTCTCCGACGCCAGCGCCTGCCAGATCCTGGCCATGGGCATGGCCCCCTGCCAGGCGTAACCGCCTGTCCCCCAGCTTCTCCCGGCCGCGGCGCCGCTCTCAGCCCTTCGAAGGGCGGCGCTGCGGCTTCGGCGGGGTCACGCCGTCGGCCAGCCTGCGCGCGCTGACCAGGAACGCCGTATGCCCCTGCATCCGATGTTCCGGCCGCACCGCCAGCCCCACCACGTGCCACGGGCGGATCAGCGATTCCCACGCCCGCGGCTCGGTCCAGCACTGCTGCTGCCGCAGCGCCTCCACCACCTCCGACAGCTGCGTGACCGTCGCCACGTACACGATCAGCACACCGCCCGGAATCAGCGCCTTGGCCACCGCGGGCAGCGCCTCCCAGGGCTTGAGCATGTCCAGTACGGCGCGATCGACCTGCTCACCGCTGTACTCGGCGACGTCGCCGACCGTCAGGCTCCAGTTAGCGGGGCGTTCGCCGAAGAACCGCTCGACGTTGCGGACCGCATGCTCGGCATGGTCGTCGCGGATCTCGTAGGAGACCACCTGCCCCTCGGGCCCGACCGCGCGCAGCAGCGAGCAGGTCAGCGCGCCGGAACCGGCCCCCGCCTCGAGCACCCGCGCACCGGGGAACACGTCGCCCTCGTGCACGATCTGCGCGGCGTCCTTGGGATAGATCACCGCCGCGCCGCGCGGCATCGACAGCACATAGTCGACCAGCAGCGGGCGCAGCGCCAGATACGGTGTGCCGTTGGCGGATTGGACCACGCAGCCCTCGTCGGCGCCGATCAGGTCGTCGTGGCGGATCGGGCCCTTGTGGGTGTGGAACTCCTTGCCCGCCTCCAGCACGACCGTGTGCTGGCGGCCCTTGGCATCGGTCAGTTGCACCCGGTCACCGGTGGTGAATGGACCGGTCCGTCTGGCCGTCATGGATCTCCGTTCTGCTGCGTCTTTTTCCAGGTTGGTGCGGGCGTGCCGGATTTGTCGGTGCCCCCGGATAGCCTGCCAGGTATGACAGCGCCGCCGACGCCGACCCCGCCCGGGTCCGCGAATCCCGACGCCTCCTATGGCGCCGACAGACACAGCCCCGCGCTGTCGCCGTCGCGGGCAAGCGATTTCAAACAATGTCCGTTGAAATACCGATTGCGGGCGATAGATCGGATTCCGGAGCCGCCCGCGCGGTATGCGGTGCGCGGCACGGTCGTGCACGCGGTGCTGGAATCGCTGTATCGGTTACCGAGCGGTGAACGCATTCCCGAGCGCGCGGCCGCGCTGGTCGCCCCGGCGTGGGAACGATTGCTGGCCGAACGCCCCGAGGTGGGTGCGCTGGTCCCCGACGGCCCGGACGCCTTCCTCGACGAGGTGCGCGCACTGGTGCGCGGCTACTACCGACTGGAGGACCCCACCGCCTTCGATCCCGAATCCTGCGAGGCGCTGATCGAGGTGGCGCTGCCCGATGGCTCCCCGCTGCGCGGTTACGTCGATCGGATCGATATCGCCCCGGGCGGTCGGCTGCGCGTGGTGGACTACAAGACCGGCCGCGCCCCCCGACTGGAGGGCGAGGGGCGGGCGCTGTTCCAGTTGAAGTTCTACGCGCTGATCATGCTGCGGGCGCGCGGGGTGGTCCCGGCGCAGCTGCGGCTGCTCTATCTGACCGACGGGCAGATCCTCACCTACACCCCCGACGCGGACGAGCTGCTGCGCTTCGAGCGAATCGTCTCGGCGCTGTGGGCGGCGATCAGCACGGCCGGGCGCACCGGCGACTTCCCGCCCAATCCGGGCTGGGTGTGCGAGTTCTGCGACTACAAACCCCTGTGCCCGGCGTACGGCGGCACGCCGCCGCCGTACCCGGGCTGGCCCGCCTCCCAGGCGTGAAAACCGGTCAGAAGGCCCGACAGGACCGGATATCGGTGGCCAGGATCGCCTTCGCCCCCAGCTCGGCCAGCTGATCCATCACATCGTTGCCCTGTTTGCGCGGCACCAACGCGCGCACCGCGACCCAGCCCGGATCGGTCAGCGGCGAGACCGTCGGCGACTCCAGGCCCGGGGTGATCTCGACCGCGGCGTCGAGCAGCTCCTTCGGGCAGTCGTAGTCGAGCATGAGGTACTGCTGCGCGAACACCACACCCTGTACCCGCGCGACCAGCTGATTGCGCGCCCGGTCGCGGTGATCGGAACCGGCCGCCTCGATCAGCACCGCCTCCGAATCGCACAGCGATTCACCGAACGGAATCAGGTTGTGCTGCCGCAACGTCCGGCCCGAGCCGACCACATCGGCGATGGCGTCGGCGACGCCGAGCTGGATCGAGATCTCCACCGCGCCGTCGAGCCGGATCACCTCGGCCTGAATCCCGCGCCGTTGCAGATCGCGCAGCACCAGATTGGGATAGGCGGTGGCGATGCGCTTGTCGTAGAGGTCCTCGACCTTCCATTCACGCCCCGCCGGGGCGGCGTAGCGGAAGGTGGAGCGGCCGAACCCCAGGCTCAGCCGCTCCTGCACCGGCGCACCCGAATCAAGCGCCAGGTCACGTCCGGTGATACCCAGATCCAGCTCACCCGAACCCACATAGATGGCAATATCTTTGGGCCGCAGGAAGAAGAACTCGACCTGGTTGGCATTGTCGAGCACGGACAGATCGCGCGAATCGGTGCGCTTGCGGTAACCGGCCTCGGACAGGATCTCGACGGCGGATTCGGAGAGGGCGCCCTTGTTGGGGACGGCGACGCGGAGCATGGGATTGTCCTTTCCGGACGGCTGAGGAGCGGGGTTCACGACAGTGCCTCGATCACAGATGTCGGTACACGTCCTCGAGCCGCAGCCCGCGGCCCACCATCAGCACCTGCACCCAATACAGCAGCTGCGAGATCTCCTCGGCGAGGTGCTCGTCACTCTCGTGCTCGGCCGCCAGCCACACCTCACCGGCCTCCTCCAATACCTTCTTCCCCTGCGCATGCACACCGGCGTCCAATGCCGCCACGGTCCCGGATCCCTCCGGACGGTTGACCGCACGATCCTGCAGCTCGGCGAACAGGGTTTCGAAAGTCTTCACGGGTAGGCATTGTTTCAGACGGCCGGGTACCGCCCGCACTCGGTTGTCCAAGATCACGGGCGGCGCCTGGTCGGCAATGTCCGCCCGGACTACCCCGCGCTCGCCAGCAGTTCCGCCAGCTCGCCCACGGCCACCCGCAACTGGGCGGCGAATTCGTGCATCTGGTCGGCGACCTCGGTGGGGGTGGCGAGGTAGATGTTCCAGCGGTCGGGCAGCAGCACATAGGCGACGCCGATGCATTTGCGGCTGGTGCAGCCGAAGCCGAAGTACTGGACGTTGACCGAGGGGGCGGAGCTGGTGCTCAGGTAGTCGTCGCGGGTGATCCGCCAGCCGGGGCTGTCGTAGAACGGCATGGGCTCGGTCGCGTCGAGTTGTTCGCCGCGGCGGCGCTGGATGAGCTGCAGCTCCCACAGGTGCTGTTCGGGGGCGTCGCCGCGCTGGCATTCCTTGGCGCGGGTCACGTGCGCGTCGGCGGCGGCGCGCGCCCTGGCCAGCCTGGTCGCCGTATCCGCGGCCGGATCGCCCATCGTCGCGACGAATTCCACGATCTGCGGGGTGACCACGCGCATGGCCTCGGTGCGCCCGCCGCGCAGCTGGCGGGTCGCGATGGATTCGTAGGTCGCCCCGGTCAGGCCCTTGCTGCGCCGATGCGCCAGCTGATACGACAGCTGCGCGAACGCGTCCGGCGAGATGCCCAGCGCCTTGGCGCGCCGGGTACCGAAATCCTCGAACGACACGATCGCGGTGGCATTGTCGGCAGCGAACTGGGCGAATGCCGCGGCGGCCGAGGAGATCTCGGCGCGCACCAGCTCGTCGAGCACGAATTCGATCGGTTCGATCGCGGGCAGCCCCTGCGGCTGCGCCCCGGACCGCTCGGCATGCTCGCTCACCGGTGTCTCGAGCAGCGTATCGACGAACGACAGGATGGTGGTGCCGTCCAGGCCGCAATGCTCGACATTGATTCCGGCCCGGCCGTCGGCGAAGACAACGAACGACACGGCCTTGTCGAACCAGCGGTTGGCGCTGTCACCGTGCAGCAGCTGGTCGCAGGCGTGCAGGGTGTCGCGCGGGGCGAAATCCTCCAGACAGACGCAGAACAGGGCGGTTTCGATGGTGTCGAACGCCGTCACGTTCGCCGGTTCGGTCCGCAGCGCCGACCGCACCCCCGCCCACTGCGCGCGGGCCAGCGTGGTCAGATGCCCCACCGACGTCTCGGTCGACGCCCGGCGGGCGCCCGCCTTGAGCACCGCCCGCAACCCGTCGGCCAGATCGCCGGGCGTATAGGGCACACCGTTCGGCCCTATCACGTCCATCCGGAACATATTGCCGCGGTGGAAGACCACGATATGGCGGGCGCGCGAGGGGCCGGGCCACTCCTCGCTGTAGGGCACGCGCACTGTGTCCTGCGGATCGCCCGGAATCCGGGTCTCGGAGAACAGGTATTTGTTCTGCGCCATCGACAGATGCTGTCCGCGCTGGGTGACCGGCGGGATGGCCTCGTCGTCGAGCAGCAGCTTGTAGTTCACCGCGGCGGAGACGATCGCCGCCGCCCGCTCGGCCTGCTGCTCGGAGGTGGACCGGGCCAGCGCGGTGTCGTCACGGAACAGGAAGAAGAAGTTGGCGTTCAACGCGATCCGGTCGCGTCGGCCCAGATACCGGGCGGGCCAGAACTCGTCGAGCCAGCTGGTCACGCCGGGCGTGGCGTCGAAGCGCCGCAGATCGGCATGCAGCTTGCGGCCGGGCCCGTCGGGTCGTTTCAGATCGGCGAGCGCGGCCTCGGTCTCGGCGTACTCGGCCTCGGTCAGCAGCGGCGCGCACCATTGCAGGAAGCGCGCGCAGCTGTCCTCCAGGCTGGGCAGCGGCACGCGGGGCAGCTGATCGTCGAAGGCGAAGGTACGGTCGGTCACGGGCGGTCCTCGCGGTGGTGGGGAGTGGGACGGTCGTCGGGCAGACAGATATGGAGTTCGGCGTGCAGCCAGCCGTCGGCCTCCAGGCCGGTCGGGTCGATCCCCCTGTCCGACAGGGCCTTCAGCACCTGCTTCTGCTCGTCGGCGGAGGCGAAACGGCGCTGCCGGAAGGTGCCGGGACGGCGCTCGACGCGGTAGCCGATCCGCGCCAGCTCACGGCCGATCGGCTCGAAGTCGAACATGCGCATGACGAAATGCATCATCCACGGCAGCCGATGGCCGTGTGCGCGCGCCACGCGCAGCAGGGTGCGCTCGCTGATGTAGCCGATGCAGCCGGTGGAGATCACCACATCGGCGGAGGCGAGCAGCTGCCGTTGCGGCTCGGTGGGATCGGCGACCTCGAGATCGGCATGCACCACCTCGTGCAACAGGCCCGCGGCCGCGGCATACCGCAGCGCCGGCGCGGAGGCGTCCATACCGATGAACCGCACGCCGGGTTGGTGGTCGACGCCGGCCAGCCGGTCGCGATCGCGCGCGATCCGAGCGGCGGTGTCGCCGGATCGATAGTGCTCGGCGAGCTCGGCGATGGTGGCGTCGAAGCGCAGCAGGGCGGCGTTGACGCCGTAGGAGCAGCCCAGATCCAGTACCGTCGGCGGGTGGCCGAGCGTGGCGGCGCACTCGGCGAACAACCCGTGGAAATGCGGTTTCGCCAATTCCGGTATGCAGTAGTCCAATTCGGCCAGTCGGCCGTAGTAGGCGCTGGGGTCGGGGCGATCGTAGATGTCGTCGAACGAGGCTTTTCCGGTGCTGTGCAACGAAACCGGCACGGGCAGGTCCCTCTCAGTCGAGTAGTCGATCGCCGCGCACGGAATTCCCGGCCGCGACGACGTGATCCGCGAGCACCCGCCCGAACAGCTGGCGGGTGCGTTCGACCGTCCCGATGATTCCGGGCCGCTCGCTGTAGGCGAAGATCGCCGTGTGCCGCTGGATGTCCCCGGTGACCGGCGCGACCCGGTGCAGCGAGAACCGCCCCTGGAACAGCTGCAGGTCCCCGGGCCGCAGGCGCAGTCGGCGCACGAAACGCTCCCCCGAATCGGTCAGCACCGCCCGCACATCGGCGAGGTTCTCCGCCTCCGGGGTGCGAATGTTCGGGCAGTACTCGAAGATTCCCCCGCCCTCGGGCTCCTGGGTGAGCAGGGAGACGGTGAACGCGTTGGTATCGAAATGCCACGGATGCGACTGGCCGGGCGCGACCACGTTCAAACACAGCCCCGCCAGCGGATCGGTGTACTCGTGCAATTCGGCCAGCCCGAAGCAGTCGGCCACGAACCGCTGGAACACCGGACTGGTGTAGAGAACCTGGATCAGCGCGTGGCGCGGAATGAGATCCCGTGCCACGAAGGCATTTCCGCGCTCCAGCACGATGCGCCCGGGATGATCCGGCGGCAACTCGGTATCCAGCGGAATGTTGTAGGCGTTGACGCGCTCGACCGTGTAGTACGCCCGCGGCGCCAGCGCGGCACCCTCGGCCCGCAGCGTCTCCAGCAGTTCGGCCCGGACGAACCCCGGCAGCACGGTGCACCCCTGGGCCGCCAGCTCCGCCCGCGCCCGCTCGACCACCGTCCGCCGCCCCACCCCGCTCACCTCACCCAGCGGATACCGACCGGTATCCACCACCGCCGCGAGCGCCGCCGAATCCGCCTCTCCCCCATCCCCTTCCGAGGCACACGTGTCTACCCAACCCCCGTCGCCCGCCACCATGCCGACCATTGTGACCCGCCCACACCGCCCGCACGGCCGATTTGATCAGATCGTTGGGAGACCTCACAAACTACCGAGTAGCAATGCCGGTCGGATCTATTCGCCCCCACAACCGACACACCGGACAGCGACCTGCCGAGCGGTAGCTCGGCCGGATGCGGACGGAAAACCACCCGGACGGCCGAACACCCGACGTTTCAATGGGTCTCGACATGGACGTCGAGCGGCGCTACGCCGTCGCGGTCGCCCGCATCAGCTCGTATTCGAACAGGTACTCCGCGGGCGCGCCCGGCGCGCCGAGGTTGGAGCGGGCGGCGAGGTCGAGGAGGTCGGCGTGCAGGGCCGCGGCGCGCTCGGGGTGGTCGAGCAGGTCGGCGAAGGCGGTTTGGATGGGGGCGAAGGAGGTTTCGAAGAATTCGATGAAGTGGGTGGGGCTGGGGGCGGTGAGGCGGAAGCTGCGGGTGGTGGCCTCGAGGGTGGCAATGCGGTCGCCGAACAGCCAGAGCACGTGATCGCGGTTGGACCACAGCCAGGGCGGCAGTGCGTCGGGGGGCGGCGGGGCGTAGTAGGCCAGGGTGGCCAGGATTTCGCAGATCCAGGAGCGGCGCGTCCAGGCGATCAAGCCGAGGGTGCCACCGGGTCGGACGACGCGGACGAATTCGTCGGCGACGTCCTGATGGCGGGGCGCGACGATCGCCCCGGCCGAGGAGGTGATCACGTCGAAGGACGAGTCCGGGAAGGGCAAATCCTGGGCATCCGCCTCGATCCAGTCGATCTCCACGCCCTGGGCCAGCGCCTCGAGCCGGCCGTCGGAGAAGTTCTGCTCGCTGATATCGGTGCCGACCACCTCGGCCCCGGCCCACGCGGCATCGATCGCGACCGTTCCCGACCCGGTCCCGACGTCGAGCACCCGCATGCCGGGCCCGACCCCGCAGGCGGTCACCAGTTGCGGACCCAGCTCGCCCAGGGCCGTCTTGGCGAACCGGTGGAAGTCACCGAGGGCCCAGGTGCTGCTCACTTCGAGAGGAATCTTCGTTTCGACCATGGGACCGCCCCTTCGAACGAAGTCGCGACATCTTTCAGCGATTGTGCCGCAAACTCGGTCGAGCGCTCTGTGATCCCCGCCACCCTGGCGCGAACTCAGCGCGCGACGCGGTGGATCTCGTGCAGGTCCGCGACCGTGAGGCCGATCAGGGACTCGCGCAGCACCAGCCTCGGCCCCGCGGACACCGCGACCTCACAGGGCACCACCAGCACGGCGCAACCGGCCGCGGCGGCGGCCGCCGAACCGGTCGGCGAATCCTCCACCGCCACACAGTGTTCCGGCGCGACGCCGAGCAGTTCGGCACCGCGCAGATAGGGGTCCGGCGCGGGCTTGCCGCGCGGCACCTCGTCACCGCAGACCGTGACGTCGAAGTACCGCCTGCCGAGGGTCTGCAGGCACAGCTCGGTTACCGACCGCTTGGTATTGGTCACCAGCCCCGAGGCCAGTCCGGCCGCCCGCACCATCGCCAGGGCCTCGCGCGCGCCCGGACGCCACGGAATCGGACCGGACATCAGCTCGACCACGCGCCGTTCCATCCACTCTCCGGCCGCGGCCAGTTGCCGCTCGGTCGGCTCGATGCCCAGGCCCGCGAAGGTGATTCGCAGCGCGTCCGGGGCCGCGGCCCCGATCAGCGCGTGCCGGGTGGCGTCGGTCATCTCCCCGCCCAGTTCGACCGACAGCTCGCGCATGGCGATATCCCAGAGCTTCTCCGAGTCCAGCAGGGTGCCGTCCATATCCCACAGCACGGCCGCCGGGCCGCGCCCTCGCCACTCCACCCTCCGAACTTCCCTTCGCTGTCGTCTCTAGGCGCCCGAGGCCGTGATGACCATCCGGCCGTTCTCCGAATCGATCCGGAACCACCGATTCTCGCTGGTGACCGTCCCGTCCTTCTTGCGGTAGGTCAGCGTCGCGTTCGCGACCCCCGTGCCGGTCGTCTGCACACCGCCCACCCTCACCGACGCGATCGTCGCCCACCAGCTCGAATAGGACTGGTAGCCGCCGGTCTGGGCCTGGTAGCCGGGCGAGAGCATATTCCACGCCGCGCCCGTATTGCCCGGCAGATTTCCGTAGTAACTGTAGATGAACCCGCTGATATCGGCCGGTCGCGGCGGGCCGAACGAGGTGGACGCCGGGGGCGGGGTGGTGGTGCTCGGCTGCGGCGGCGTACTGGGCGCCGACGGGGTGGCCGCGGGCGTGCTCGACGGGGCGGCGCTGCTGCTCGGCGGGGTGGTCGTGGTCGGGTTCGCCGGACTCGCGGTCGTCCCCTGCACCGGCGCGGCGGCCGGGGGCTCAGCGCTGCTACTGGCGGCCGGGACCGGGGGTCCGGCGTTCGGCGGTGCGCCCCCGTCTCCCCTGTTCCCGATCAGCAGGACCGCGACGATGCCGATCACGACCACCAGCACGGCCGCGCCCGCGGCGCCGAATGCCACCACCCGGCGGCGTTGCGCCGGTGCGCCCCAATTCGCCTGCGGCACCGCGGGTGTGGTGCCGCCGCCGTCCCCACCGGTCGCCACGTGCACGGTCGGGGCATCGGCATTGCCCAGCGCCGCGGTGCCCTGCGGGGACGACAGCACCGTCGTCGCCGCGGCGGCGTCCACGGCCGCGGTCGGCACCGGCAGCACCTTGGTGGCGGCCGGGACGATCGTCGGGGCGCGGCCCTCGGCCACGGCCTCGAGCTCCTCCTGCGCCTTGCGCATACTCGGCCGGTCGCCGGGTTCGGCGGCCAGCAGCGCCATCAGCACCGGACCCAGCGCCCCGGCCCGTTTGGGCTCGGGCACCTGCGCGCGGGCCACCGAATGCAGGACGGCCAGCGGATTGTCGCCCTCGCCGAACGGCGGCTTACCCTCCACCGCCGCATACAGCGTGGACCCCAGCGCGAAGACGTCCGAGGAGGGTTCCGGATTCTCACCGCGCGCGATCTCCGGCGACAGATACGCCGGGGTTCCGGCGAGGAAGCCGGTCGAGGTGACGGTGACATCACCGACCGCGCGCGAGATGCCGAAATCGGTGATCTTCACCGTGCCGTTGTCGGCGACCAGGATATTGGCGGGTTTGACATCCCGATGCACGATGCCCGCGTCGTGGGCGGCGGCCAGCGCGGCGGCCACCTTCGCGCCGATGCGGGCGACCTGCTGCGGATCCATCGGACCCTGCTCCCGCATGAGCGCGGCCAGACTCGGCGCGTCGACGAACTCCATGACCAGCCAGGGCTGGCCGTCCTCCTCGGCGACGTCGAAGACGGTGACCGCGTTCGGATGGTGCAGCCGGGCGGCGATCCGTCCCTCCCGCATGGCCCGCATCTTGGCCTCGACCGCCTGCGAACGCGTCAGACCGGGAGCCAGCAGCAGCTGCTTGACCGCGACCGTCCGTCTGAGCCGAACGTCGCTGGCTCGCCAGACCACACCCATCGCCCCCGTGCCGATGGGGTCGCCCAGTCGATACCGTCCCGCGATCAGCCGGTCTGACGTCATGTTGTTGTACCCCTCCTGCGCTCACACGCCGAGCCGCCATGCCACTCTGCGTGAAGCCCGGAAATCTCGAAAACCCTACGCGTTGAAGTATTTCGCTTCCGGATGCAGTAGGACGAACGCATCCGTCGACTGCTCCGGATGCAGTTGCAACTCCTCCGACAATGTCACACCGATGCGCTCGGATTCCAACAGCGACACGAGTTTGGCGCGATCCTCCAGGTCGGGGCAGGCACCGTAGCCGAAAGAGTAACGGGCTCCACGATATCCGAGTTTGAAGTACTCCTGCACGTCGGAGGGGTCCTCGTCGGCGACGGAATGTCCTTCCAGCACAAGTTCTTCACGGATGCGCCGGTGCCAGTATTCGGCCAGGGCCTCGGTCAGCTGCACACCGATGCCGTGCACCTCGAGGTAATCACGGTAATTGTTCTGAGCGAACAGTTCGTTCGCGAAATCAGCGATCGGCTGGCCCATGGTGACCAGTTGGAACGGCAGCACATCGACCTGGCCGCGCTCGACGGCGAGTTCGCGCGAACGCACGAAATCGGCGATGCACAGGAACCGGTCGCGTTGCTGGCGCGGGAAAGTGAACCGATACCGCTCGGCCGCTTCGGGATTCGGCTCGGCGAGCACGATCACGTCGTCGCCCTGCGAGACCGCCGGGAAATACCCGTAGACAAGCGCGGCATGCTGTAACACGCCCTCGGCGGTGAGCCGATCCAGCCAGTACCGCAGCCGCGGACGGCCCTCGGTCTCCACCAGTTCCTCGTAGCTGGGCCCGTCGCCGCCGCGCTGCCCGCGCAGCCCCCACTGCCCGAGGAACAGCGCCCGTTCGTCGAGCAGACCCGAATACTCGTGCACCGCAAGGCCCTTCACGACGCGGGTGCCCCAAAAGGGGGGCACCGCCACGGGCAGGTCCGCGGCCACATCCGAGCGCTCGGGCACCTCGACGGGCACCTCCTTGGCGCGTCGCTCGGCGGCGATGCGCTTGGAGCGCTCGTGGCGCGCCTTGCGCTCGGCGGCCTTCGCCCGTTCGGCGGCCGCCTCGGGCGATTCCGGATCGACGTCACCGCCGCGCTTGCGGGTCATGATGTCGTCCATCAGCCGCAGCCCCTCGAAGGCGTCGCGCGCATAGTGCACATCGCCCTCGTACACCTCGGTGAGGTCGTTCTCGACATAGGAGCGGGTCAGCGCCGCACCGCCCAGCAGCACCGGGAACTGATCGGAGACCCCGCGGGAGTTCATCTCCTCGAGGTTCTCCTTCATCACCACGGTCGACTTCACCAGCAGCCCGGACATGCCGATCACATCGGCCTTCTTGTCCACCGCGGCGTCGAGGATCGCCGTGATCGGCTGCTTGATCCCGAGGTTGACCACCTCGTAGCCGTTGTTGGACAGGATGATGTCGACCAGGTTCTTGCCGATGTCGTGCACATCGCCCTTGACCGTGGCCAGCACGATCCGGCCCTTGCCGGAGTCGTCGGTGGCCTCCATATGCGGTTCCAGATAGGCCACCGCGGCCTTCATGGTCTCGGCCGACTGCAACACGAACGGCAGCTGCATCTGACCCGAACCGAACAGCTCGCCAACGGTTTTCATACCCGACAGCAGCGTCTCGTTGATGATCTGCAGCGGCGGCACCTGTCGCATCGCCTCGTCGAGATCGGCCTCCATCCCGGCCTTCTCACCGTCGACGATGCGCCGCTCCAGCCGCTCGAACAGCGGCAGCGCCGCCAGCTCCTCGGCGCGCGAGGCCTTCGACGAGGAGGTGGACACGCCCTCGAACAGGGCCATCAGCTTCTGCAGCGGGTCGTAGTCGCCCGTGCGGCGGTCGTAGACCAGATCCAGCGCGGTCTCGCGCTGCTCGTCCGGAATCCGGCTCATCGGCAGGATCTTCGAGGCGTGCACGATCGCCGAATCCAGGCCCGCCTGCACGCACTCGTGCATGAACACCGAGTTCAGCACCTGCCGCGCGGCCGGGTTCAGGCCGAAGGAGATATTCGACAGGCCCAGGGTGGTCTGCACGTCCGGATGGCGGCGCTTGAGCTCGCGGATGGCCTCGATGGTCTCGATGCCGTCGCGGCGCGACTCCTCCTGGCCCGTGCCGAGGGTGAAGGTCAGGGTGTCGATGATGATGTCGGATTCGGCCAGCCCCCAGTTGCCGGTGATATCGGCGATCAGCCGCTCGGCGATCTCGACCTTCTTGGCCGCCGTGCGGGCCTGGCCCTCCTCGTCGATGGTCAGCGCGACCACCGCCGCGCCGTGCTCGGCCACCAGCCGCATGGTCTGCTGGAACCGCGAATCCGGTCCGTCGCCGTCCTCGTAGTTCACCGAGTTGACCGCGCAGCGTCCGCCCAGATGCTCGAGCCCGGCCTGCAGCACCGCGGTCTCGGTGGAGTCGAGCATGATCGGCAGCGTGGACGACGTCGCCAGCCGCGAGGCCAGCTCGGACATGTCGGCGGTGCCGTCGCGGCCCACGTAGTCCACGCACAGATCGAGCATGTGCGCGCCGTCGCGGGTCTGATCCTTCGCGATGTCCAGGCACTTCTGCCAGTCCCCGGCCAGCATCGCCTCGCGGAATGCCTTGGAGCCGTTGGCATTCGTGCGCTCGCCGATCATCAGGATCGAGGCGTCCTGCTCGAACGGCACCGCGGTGTACATGCTCGACACCGCGGGCTCGTGCTCGGGCTCGCGGGGCGCGGGGCGCACCTCGGCCACCGCCTCGGCCACCTGGCGGATGTGTTCGGGAGTGGTGCCGCAGCAGCCGCCGACCAGGGCGAGCCCGAACTCGGTGACGAAACCGCGCAGCGCGACCGCGAGCTCCTCGGGGGTGAGCGGGTACACCGCGCCGTTGGCGCCCAGCACCGGCAGGCCCGCGTTCGGCATCACCGAGACCGGCACCCGGGCGTGCTTGGACAGATGCCGCAGATGCTCGCTCATCTCGTCCGGGCCGGTGGCGCAGTTGAGCCCGATCATATCGATGCCCAGCGGCTCGATCGCCGTCAGCGCCGCGCCGATCTCCGATCCCACCAGCATGGTGCCGGTGGTCTCGACCGTGACGTGGGTGATGATCGGGATCCGCCGTCCCGCCTTGGCCATCGCCCGGCGGCTGCCGGTCACCGCGGCCTTGACCTGCAGCAGGTCCTGACAGGTCTCGATCAGAATGGCGTCCGCCCCGCCGTCGAGCATGCCCAGCGCCGCCTCGGCATAGGCATCGCGCAAGGCGGCGAAAGGGGCATGACCCAGCGTCGGCAGCTTGGTACCCGGCCCCATCGACCCCAGCACGTAGCGGGGCGTGCCGTGCGCGGTCGGCCCCATCTCGTCGGCGACCTCGCGCGCCAGCCGGGTGCCGCGCTCGGACAGATCCCGGATGCGGTCGGCGATGTCGTAATCGGCCAGGTTGGGCAGATTGCAGCCGAAGGTATTGGTCTCCACCGCGTCCGCACCGGCCGCGAAGTACTCCCGGTGAATATGGCGCAGCACGTCGGGGCGGGTCTCGTTGAGGATCTCGTTACAACCCTCCAGACCACGGAAGTCGTCCAGCGTCAGATCGGCGGCCTGCAGCATCGTGCCCATCGCACCGTCACCGATCACGACACGCCGGGACAACGTGTCGAGCAGCGTGGTATCGAACTCGGCGCGAGAGGACACAAACATGTACTCAAGAGTAAAGGGAGCCACCCACAATCCCGACCGGAGCTCAGTCCACATGCGGCCGGACGTGGTGCTCGCCACATTCGCTTGCGCGGGCGCGGGTCGTTTGCCCGAATTCGGCCGGTACGGCGGCGACCGGAAGGGCAGGGGCGACACGCAGGTTCGGAGCTTATGCCGTGAACAGCAAGGCCCCAACCCCGTAGGCTGTGCGAGTGAACCCCAGTGCAACACCCGATCCGGAACTGCCGACGCTGCGCGATCCGGTCCTCGTCGCCGCCTTCGAAGGCTGGAACGACGCGGCCGACGCCGCCAGCGGCGCCGTCGAACATCTGGAACTGATCTGGGATGCCGAACCCCTCGCCGAGCTGGACTCCGAGGACTACTACGACTACCAGGTGAACAGGCCCACGGTGCGCCAGGTCGACGGCGTGACCCGCGAGATCCAGTGGCCCTCGACGACGCTGTCGGTGTGCTCCCCGCCGGGCAGCGAGCGCGATATCGTCCTGCTGCACGGCATCGAGCCGAATATGCGGTGGCGCAGTTTCTGCGGCGACATCCTCGAACTGGTCGAACAGCTCCGGGTCACAACGGTTGTCATCCTCGGCGCACTGCTCGCCGACACCCCGCACACCCGTCCCGTCCCGGTCACCGGCACCGCCTACAGCAAGGAGGCGGCCGAGCGCTTCAACCTCGAGCAGACCCGCTACGAGGGACCGACCGGTATCACCGGCGTGCTGCAGGACGCCTGCGTGCGCGCGGGCGTGCCCGCCATCTCCTTCTGGGCCGCGGTCCCGCACTACGTCTCCCAGCCACCCAACCCCAAGGCGACCATCGCCCTGCTGCACCGGGTCGAGGACGTGCTCGATATCGAGGTCCCGCTGGGTGAGCTGCCCGCGCAGGCCGAGGACTGGGAGGCCGCGGTCGACGAGATGACCGCGGGCGACGAGGAGGTCACCGAATACGTGCGCTCACTCGAGGAGCGCGGGGACGCGGCGATCGATCTGAACGAGACGATGGCCAAGATCGACGGCGATGCCATCGCGGCGGAATTCGAGAAGTACCTGCGCCGACGCGGTCGGCCGGGCGGTTTCGGGATGTAGAGCCGCGAACTTGGGTTCCACTAAACCAAGTTGGTGGTTCCCCCCTGCTCGTCGCGCATCTACGCGCCTTCGGCAAGCGGACCGCGATCATCCACGACGGCGACCGGGTGCTCACCTATGCGCGGCTCGCCGAGCTCGTCGAGGACTACACGGCCCGGCTGGGGCGGGCCCCGCCGCCTGGTCGCGCTCGCGGCGCGCAACGACGTCGGTTCGCTGGTGGCCTATCTCGGCGCGCTCAACGCGGGCTGCGTGGTGCTGCTGACCGAGGCGACGGACGAGACGCGCTTGGGCACATACGATCCCGATGTCGTCATCGAGGCGACCGCCGGCGGCGGTGTGCCGACACCGCTGGATCCGGCACGACCGGTCGGTGCACTCCCTGCATCCGGACCTGGCGCTGCTGCTGAGCACGTCGGGCTCGACGGTCCGGGCGCGCGCCCGCGCGCGATCCGACCGCGCGGTCGGCGAGTGACGTGGAATCGTCTGGCCGACAGGGCGTTCGAGTGAGAAATCCGCGGCGCGGCTGATTCGGACATCCGCTTCGTCCGAAAACATGCCATCTGCCACCTTCAGAGCAATCATTCAGCTAAATACCGGTCGGTTCTTCCAAATGCGACCGATGCGGGGCCATCGCAGATCCAGGGACCTCCCCGGTGCGCTCGGCCGACGGATTCGCCACGGCGGCTAGCCCGCGGCTTCGGCCTCGGGGCAGTGCTCGACGGTCCAGACCCGAGCCGCGGCCTCATGGGCCAGCTTGGCGATCAGCAGGTCGCGCGGAATGGTCTGACCGGCAAGGTGATCGAGGGACGGAACCACCACGTGATGGGCCTCGGCACGCTTGAGCTCGGCGGTCAGCTCCGCGAACGCGGTGCCGTCACCCGGTGTCGATTCATGGAACGTCGCGGCGAAGCACAGCCCCGCCGAGCGCGCGAGGCTGCACATGGCGTCCTCCAGCTCCTCGGTGTGGCCGTCGGCCAGGTCGTCACGCACGTATCCATAGATCAACGCTTCCACCCGAACCTCCGTTGGGATGTGGATTGATTCGCTGTTCTCTTGTTTGGATTGCCCGGTCGGGGGTATCGGTCGATCGGGCTCCTGCTGTAACGAAGTCGTGCATTGAACAGTATGGAGCACGCACAGATGCAATTGCAGATGTCAATACGGGGACATGTTTGTGCCCTATCCGGGCCATCTCGCGTTAACTGGTGGGATACTACAGAGGTGACCGCTGGTGACGATCGACCCGTCTGGGCTGTTCGGATGCGTTCGGAGCGTGACGCTCGGGGTTGGTCACAGGCCGACGCCGTTCGCGCCATGCGCGCCAAGTCTTCTCACAACCTACCGACCGACAGCACCTTGTTGCGCAACTGGCGGCGCTGGGAGTCCGGGGAATCGCGACCGGACGACTTCTACGCCCCCATCATCGCCGCCGCCTTCGATACGGTGACCGCGGCCTTCTTCCCCAAGGCCCGGCCCAACCGCGATGACGAACTGCTCTCCTCCACCGGCATGGACACCCTGGAATTCATCGGGCGGCTGCGGATGTCGGACGTCTCATCGGCGACCCTGGACGCCATCCGGATCACCGCCGAGCGGCTGTGCTGCGAATACCCTTGTGCCGACCCGCTGGAACTGCATTCCGAGGGCACGGCGTGGCTGCGCCGCATCACATCCCTACTGGACGGTCGGCTCACCCTGGCCCAGCATCGCGAGGTGCTCGTACTCGCGGGCTGGGTGGCCTTACTCGTGGGCTGCGTCGACTACGACCTCGGCTGGCGCACCACCGCCGAGGCCACCCGCCGCGCCGCGCTGTCACTGGGCCAGGAGGCCGAGCACGCCGAAATCCAGGGCTGGGGCGCGGAAATGGCGGCCTGGTTCGCGCTGACCCAGGGCAACTATCGAGGCGCGATCGATGCCGCCGAATCGGGGCTGGCCACCGCCCGCGAGCTCGGCGTCGGCGTCCAACTCGCCGCCCAGCAAGCCAAGGCGTGGGCCCGCATCGGCGATCGGGCGGCCATGGAGAACGCGCTGCGGCAGGGCCGGGCGATTCTGGAGAAGCTGGACCATCCGGCCAATTTGGACAACCACTTCGTGGTGGATCCGCAGAAATTCGACTTCTACGCCATGGACTGCTGCCGTGTCGCGGGCGACGACCGGCTCGCCGAAAGCTATGCCCGCCAGGTCATTCGCACCTCCACCGGCCCCGACGGCACCATCCGAAAACCGATGCGCGTCTCGGAGGCCCAACTGACCCTGGCCGTGGTCGCCGTGCGCGGCCGCGATCTCGAACTGGCCGTCGACGAGGGCATGCGCGCCTTCGCGGGCAAGCGGCGCTCGCTCCCGTCGCTGCTGTGGATCGCCGGCGAGGCGGCGCGGGAGATGATCGAGCGCTTCCCGGGCGATCCGCGCACTCGGGATTATTTGGATCAGTTGCGCTCCCTCGCCGCGAGCTGAGTAGTTGCTAGTGTCCGTCGAATGGACTTCAGCCTGCGGAGTTGTTCGTGGCGGGGGCATGCGACCTATGCGCCCGACGAGGCGGAACTGGCGGCGCGGCTGCATGTTTCGACACCGGCCGGGGAGGCGTGGCGGTGTCTGCGGTGTGGAAACTTCGTGGTCGGGGCGCCGCGGCAGCGGGGACCGGCCGACGAGGCGCCGGAGGTGCCGCGCGGGCGGCTGCTGCGCGACCGGTTCATCATGCGGCTGCTCGCGGTGGAGCGGGTGCTGCGCGGGCTGGTGTTCATCGCGCTCGCGGCCGGGGTGTTCAAGGTGCGCAACTCCCAGGAGCGGCTGAAGGCCGCCTTCGACAAGGACATGCCGCTGATCCGACCGCTCGCCGACCAGATCGGCTGGAACCCGGACAATTCGAAGATCGTGCACTTCATCGAGAAGGGCTGGACCCTCTCGCCGACCACCCTCACCTGGATCGCGGCCGGTTTGCTCGCCTATGCCGCCATCGAGATCGTCGAGGCCGTCGGCCTGTGGCTGGTACAGCGCTGGGGCGAATACTTCGCGGTCGTCGCGACCAGCGTCTTCCTGCCGATCGAGATCTATGAGCTGACCGAGCGGATCACCGTGGTGCGACTGGGCGCACTGCTGATCAATGTCGCGGCGGTGGCCTGGCTGCTCTGGTCGAAACGGCTGTTCGGGCTCAACGGCGGCGGCCGCGCCTACCACGCCGAGCACAGCGAGGAGAGCCTGCTCACCGTCGAGCGCGCGGCCGTCGCGGAGAACGCCGCCTGATCGGCTACCCTCTTCCCGGTGACCGAGTCCGCTGCAGGATTGCTGCCCGACGCCCTGTTCGATGGTTCCGCCATCGAACGCGGCCGCGTCGCGTTCGCACCGGCCGGGTTCGACGCGGCCGCCGTGGAGGAACGACTGCGGTTGTTCTCCTTCGCCACCGCCGAGAAGCGCGGTGAATACCTGTGGGTGCTGCGCGCTTTCGACCACGCCCGCGCGGCCTACGTCGTACTGCTGCACGCCAGCGATGTCGCCGAAACGCTGACCCGGTTCCCCGAGGCCCCCCGGCTGACCGCGACCGAGGTCGGCCCGCTGCTCGAACAGCTGCACCAGTGGGGTGTGCTGGAGCGAAGCTATGACGGCACCCGCGCCGCGACGCTGGCCGAGTACCGCAACCGCCACTACGTCTACCAGTTCTCCCAGGCGGGCTATCAGGCATATCGGGCGGTCACCGAGGTGCTGGGCGCGCGCCTGGACGAGGCGTCGCTGTCGCGGCTGGTGCTGCCCGAACTGCTCGCGGACCTGCAGGCCCTCGCGCGGGCCAACCGGACCGGCGACGCCGAGCGGGTCTACCGCATCCTCAACCGCCTGGACACCGCCCTGTCCGAATTGGCCGATCGCGCCGCGCATTTCTATCTGACGCTCGGCGATCTGGTGCGCACCACCGAGGCGACGCCGGAGTCCTTCCTCGCTCACAAGGACGCGCTGCTGGCGCATATGCGCGAGTTCAGCATGGACCTGGCCCGCTTCGCGCCCCGGCTGGCCGCGGCCATCGCCGAGGTCGAGGACACCGGTGTCGACGAGCTCATCGCCCGCGCGGGCGCCTGCGACGAACGCGTGCTGCTCGGCGTGGCCGAGCGGGAGGCCGACTGGCGGGCGCGCTGGCAGGGCCTGCGCGCCTGGTTCGTGGCCACCGCCTCGGATGTCGCTGCGGGCGAGGGTAATTCGGTCACCGAGGCGGAACGGCTGCGCGAGGCGACGATGAGCGCGATCGCCGCGGTGCTGTCGCTGCTGCGCCGGGTCACCGAAACCCGCAAGGGCGGGGTGAGCCGGGAGTCGGCGCTGCGGCATCTGGCGGGCTGGTTCACCGCCGCGCCCAGCGCCGAGAGCGCGCACGCGCTGTTCGACGCCGTCTTCGGGCTGGGCCGCCCGCGGCATCTGTCGATGGAACATCCCGACGCCGATGTGATCCCGCCGATCCGATCCTGGTGGGACGCACCGCCCTTGGAGATCGCGCGCACCCTCGCCGAGACCGGCCGACCGCCCTCCCCCGGCGCACCGTCGCGCATCCAGCGCAACGATGCCGGAATGCGGCGGCTGCGCGAGGCCCAGCTCGACGCCCAGCGCCGCCGCGCGGAGGCGGCGCGCTCACTGGCCGCGGCCGACCTGGACGAGCGCGTCCTCGACGACGGCGAGACCGAGGTGCTGCTGCGCCTGCTCGACGCCGCGTCCACCGCCTGGGTGCCGGTGAGCGGAAGGACCGGCGGCACAACGGGTTCCGACAGCGGCGTGACGCTCACCGTCTCCCCACACGACGGCCCCACCGTGGTGCGGACCTCCCGGGGGCTGCTGTATCTGAACAACCGACGCCTGTCCGTGCGCGAAAACCCGCGCGCCAGAACGTCTTCCGGGCGGTCGTGATGCACGCCCGCACGATCGACTCCCTCGCCCTGGACAGCTATCAGCGCGCGGCGCGGGTGATCCTGGCCAACCATCTGATCACCCGCTCCTATCCGGATCGCATTGCGTTGCCGCTGATTCGGCGCTGGGCGACGGAGCTGCGCGAGGATCTCGCCGAGCTGCTCGGCTACCGCCTCGAGGTCACCGAGACCACCGCCCGGCTGTTCCCCGTGGTCGACCGGCTGGATTCCGGCCGCCCGGCCCGCACCCCCGCCGAACGCGTCTTCGATCGCCGCCGCTACGCCTACCTCGCCCTGGCGCTCGCCGCGCTGGGCCGCGCCGGCGATCAGATCACCCTGTCGGAGCTGGCCGATCAGGTCGCCGCCTACACCACCCGGGTGGACGGGCTGGAGCTGTCCACCGATCGGGCCGCCGACCGCGATGCCTTCGTCGACGCGGTCGCCTGGCTGGCCGCGCGCGGCGCGCTGACGCTGGCCGACGGCGATGCGGGCGGCTGGGCGGCCGATCCGGAGGCCGGGGAGGCGCTCTACGACATCGATCGGTCGGTGGTCTTCGCCGTCTTCCGCCCGCCCCGGGTGCTCCAGCATCTGCGGAGCGTACGCGGCCTGCTCGCCGACGAATCCGACACCGGCACACCGCAGCAGCGCGCCGCCGCCGCGCGCCGGGTGCGCCGCGCGCTGGTCGAGCTGCCGGTGGTGTATGCCGAGGAGCTGACCGAGGACGAGCGCACGCTGCTGGGCACCGAGAAGCTGGTCGCGGAGGTGGAACTGCTCACCGGCCTGCGGGCCGAGCGGCGCGCCGAGGGCGTCGCGCTGATCGACGTGTCGGGCCGCCTGTCGGATGTGCGTTTCCCCGGCACCGGCACCCTCGCCCAGGTGGCGCTGCTGCTGGTCGGCGAGATCGCCGATCTGGTCCTGGATTTGGACAATCCGGTCCAGCGGCGGCCCCGCCCGGAGCCCGGCACGGCGCTGATCGACCAGCTGGATCAGGCGATTCCGCAGGCCACGGTCTTCGCTCCGCTGGCGGTTGCCGAACCGGCCGCCGCCGAGGACGAGGCCGTCGAAGCGATCGAGGAACCGGAGATCCCCGAACATCCGTTCATCGACTCGACCTGGATCACCGAGACGGTGCAGGCGCTCACGCACCGCTACGGTTCCACCTTCGCCGCCCAGTGGCAGGCCGATGTCCCCGGACTCACCAAGGAGGTGATCGCGCTGCTGGAGCGGTTGCGACTGGTGGAGGTGCTCGACGACGGTCTGCTGATCCTCCCCGCGCTGGCCCGCTACCGAGGCGCGGTCGTCACCGTGCGCACCCGCGCGGAGACCGAATTGTTCGCCTCGGCAACGCATGTGGGAAGGGATACCTGATGGACCTCATTCACGGTGGCGTGCGGTTCGTTCCCACCCGGGCCGGGATCGTCAACCTGTGGGACTACCGCGATCAGGAGTTCTGCTTCGCCGACGGCCGACTGGTGCTGCGCGGACCCAACGGCTCAGGCAAGACCAAGGCGCTCGAGGTGCTGTTCCCGTTCGTCTTCGACGGCCGCATCGAGCCGCGGCGGCTCAATCCGTTCGCCGGTGAGGAGCGGACGATGAAGTCGAATCTGCTCTACCGCAAGCAGGAATCGGCGTACTCGTACGTGTGGATGGAGTTCGCGCGCGGACGCTGGTCCGAGCCGGAGGTCGTCACCGTCGGCATCGGCATGCGGGCCACCCGCTCCAACGACAAGGTCACCCGCTGGTACTTCGTGGCCGACGGCCGCGTCGGCGTGGACTTCTCGCTGATCGGCTCCGACGACCGCCCGCTGACCCGCAAACAGCTGGCCGAGCAGATCGGCACCGACGCCATCACCGATCGCCCGGTCGACTATCGCGCCGCCATCGACGCGCGCATGTTCGGGCTGGGCCTGCAGCGCTACGACCAGCTGATCAATCTCATCCTCACGCTGCGCCGCCCGCAGCTGGCCAAGAACCTCGATCCGCGCGGCCTCTCGCAGGCGCTCACCGACGGCCTGCGCCCGCTCGACGAACAGCTTATCCTCGATGCCGCGCGCTCGTTCAGCGATATGGAGGAGGTCGGGCGCACCCTCGAGGGGCTGGTGCAGGCCGACTCGGCCACCCGGACCTTCGTGGACGTGTACCGCAAATATCTTGGGGTGCAGGCCAAGTCGGATGTGGATCAGGTGCGCACCCGACTCGACGCGGTCACCCACGCGAGCACCGCGCTGTTCGCCGCGACCGCGCTGCGCGAGCGCCGCGAGGCCGAGCGCGCCGCCGCCGAGATCCGCGCCGAGGAGGCCGACCGCGCCTACGAGCAGGCCCTCGCCGATCGCGAGACGCTGCAGCGCTCCAGCGCCTACGAGGGGAAACAGCAGCTCGACGACCTGGCCGACGCGGTCCGTCGCCTGGAGACCTCCGCGGCCGTGCACCGGGACAAGGCCACCAAGGCGCAGCAGACCGTCGAACAGCGCACCGGCGAGGCCGAACGCGCCCGCGCCGCGGTCGAATCGGCGGTGGGGGCGCTCGCGCGCGGCGAGGACGAACTGCGGGCCGCGGCCGAGGAGGCCGGAATCGCCTGGGCCACACTGCCGGAGCAGGCCCGCGCCGAACAGCTCACCACCACCGTGCGCAGTCACGTCGAGGAGCGCGACGCCGATGTCCGCGCGGTCCGCCAGGCGCTGACCCTGGTGGAAACGGCCGCGGCCGACCGGAACCGGGCCGAGCGGGCCGCCCAGCGCGCCACCGAACAGCGCGATGCCGCCGCGGCCGCGCTGGCCGAGGCCGAGGCGGCGGTGACCCTGGCACGCTCGAATGCCGCGGCGTCCCTGCGCGATTGGTGGGAGACGCACCGGGAGATCCTGGCCCCGGTGCGCACGGGACTGTTCGAGGCGCTCGACGCCGCCCTCGCCGACACCGGTTCCGACGATGCGCCGACGCTGGCCGAGGTGCTCACCGAGCGCACCGAACCGCTCACCGACGAGATCCGCGCCCGCCGCCAGCAGGCCCGCGCGGCCGCCGAACAGGCCGTCGCCCGGGCCGCCGGGTTGCGCACCGAACGGCAGCAGGTGGCGGCCGAAAAGGATGACGCACCACCGGCTTTCGCCGCCCGCACCGACTCCCGAGCGGGCCGTGCGGGTGCGCCGCTGTGGCGGCTGGTGCGCTTCGCCGACAGCGTCTCGCCCGAACAGGCCGCGGGCATCGAGGCGGCGCTGCAGGCCGCCGATCTGCTCGACGGCTGGGTGAGCGATCACGTGCCCGATCATGCTTCGGATCAATTCCTGGTGCCGCTGCCGAAAGAGCAGCGCCCGTCCGGTCGCACACTCGCCGATGTGCTCGAGATCGAGGACGACTGCGGCGTCACGAGCGTCGGCGACGTGCTGGCCTCGATCGCGGTGTGCGACAGCGTGACCGACGGTCAGACGCTGGCCGTCACCGCCGACGGCCGCTACCGCCAGGGTGTGCAGCTGGGGCGGCACACCAAGGCGCATGCCGAGTTCATCGGCGCGACCGCCCGCGCCCGGCGGCGCGAGCTGCGGCTGACCGAGATCGCCACGGCCATCGAGGCCGCCGCCGCGGCCGAGGCCGCCGCCCGCGCCGAGGAGCAGGCCGCGACCGAGGAGCTGGCCCGAATCTCGGCCGCCACCAAGGCATTGCCGCGCACCAGCGCCGTCACCACCGCACTGCGCGCGGTCGCCGAGGCCGCGGGCATGCTGCGGTCGCGCTCGGAGGCCGCGGCGCAGGCCGAGAAGGATCTCGATCATGCCGTCGCCGACTACACCGCCGCCGACAAGAAGGTGCGCGCGGTCGCCGCATCGCACAACGCGCCGCGGGACCCGGCCGAACTCGACGCCCTGGCCGCGGCCATCCGCCACTTCGAGAACACCGGAACCGCGCTGTTGCGGCTGCGCGGGGATCAGCTGCGCGAACACGAGCGCGCCCGGGAGGCCGAGGATCGGCTGGCCGAGGCCCGCGACCTGGCCGAGGCCTTCGCCGAGGAGGCCGAGGCCGCGCGGTCGGGCTACGAGGAGCAGCTGCGCAAGCTGGAGACGCTGCGCGAGGCGCTGGGCGCGGGCGCGGCCGATATCGACCGCGAGCTGGAGCAGGCCCGCGAACGCATCGAAGCCGCTCGCGCGGAACAGAAGTCGGCCCGCAAGGCCGCCGCCGACGCCATCGAGGGCGTGGGCACCGCCGAGGGTTCCTATCGCGCCGCGTACGACGCGCTCGGCGTCGCGTTGACCGAATTGCTCGCCGACGTGCGCCATCTCGCACCGTACGCGCGCCCGGATCTGCTGAGTCTGCTGGGCGCCGACGAGACCTGCCGCTGGCCCAGCAGCGAGGCGGCCTGGTCCACGCCCGAACAGCTGCTGTACCGGATCGAGACCGGTGGCCCGGACACCGAGCCGCGAGTGCTGCCCGAGGAGGTGCACGAGCTGTTCGAGAGTATGTCCACCGCAACGGCTTCGGTGCGCGCCGGGGAGGCGGCCCGCAAATCGACCCGCAGCGCGGTGACCGCGGCGCTGCAGGAATTCGACGCCGCCCTGGCCGCCGCCCGCCAGGACTACCGGTTGCAGTGGGACGCCGCCGACGGTTTGACGGTGGTGCAGGTGCACGACGATCAGGGCGTGGCCGCGCTGGCCGACTTCGCCGAGCGCATCGCCCGCGCCCGCTCCGATCAGGAACTGCTGCTCACCGACGCCGAACGCCGCATCCTCGAGGATGCGCTGCTGACCGGCCTGGCCCAGCAGATCCACGAACGCACCTGCGACGCACGCGATCTCATCACCCGCATGGGCAGCGAGATGAAACAGCGGCGGATGTCGTCGGGCAATACCATCGGCGTGCACTGGGTGCTGGCCGACAATCTGCCGGAATCGGCGCGCGCGGTGTGCAAACTGCTCGACCGCGACGCCTCCGATCTCACCCCCGACGATCTGGCGACCATCCGCGCGCACTTCGCCGCCGAGATCCGCGCGGCGCGCGCGGCCCACCCGGAGCGCTCCTACCCCGAAATCCTCGCCACCACACTGGACTACCGCACCTGGCGGGTGTTCTCCTTCACGATCGTCACCGCCGACGGCACCGAGGACCGCCTGACCGTGGCCCGCCACAGCGCCCTGTCCGGCGGCGAGCAGTCGGTGTCGCTGCACCTGCCGCTGTTCGCGGCCGCGCACGTCATGCTCGACTCCGCCGATCCGCAGGCCCCGCGCCTGCTGGCGCTGGACGAGGCGTTCGCGGGCGTAGACGACAACGGCAAGAGCGAATTGCTGGGCCTGTCGGTCGATTTCGACCTCGACCTGTTCATGACCGGCTACGACCTGTGGATCACCTACGACCACGTCCCCGCCTGCGCGCACTACGACCTGGCCCACTCCGCGGCCGAGAACACCGTCAGCGCGACGCTGCTGGTGTGGGACTCCAAGGATCTGCTCGCCGAACACGACGGCACCGACCTCACCACGGCCCTGGGCTCCCCCAACCGCCGCCGCACCCCACACACCATCGAGGGCGCCATCCCCATGGACGAGGAGCTCGAGCTCACCCCCTGAAAATCGGCTGGACCGGATGTCCTGTCCTGCAACACAATCGGCACCGTGCAGCAGGAGGAGATCTGGGACACCGAGGCCGCCCGCACCTACGACACGATGGAGGCCGCGCGCTTCGCGCCCGAGGTCCTCGGTCCGACGGTCGACCGCCTGGCCGAACTGGCCGCGGGCGGCCGTGCCCTCGAATTCGCCATCGGCACCGGCCGGGTGGCCATCCCCCTGGCCGCGCGTGGGGTCCCCGTCACCGGCATCGAACTATCCGCCCCCATGCTTGCCCGACTGCGCGAAAAGGCCGACGTCGCAACCATTCCCGTCGTCCCCGGCGATATGACCACCACCCGCGCCCCCGGCGAGTACACCCTCGTCTATTTGGTCTACAACACCATCTCGAACCTCCTCACCCAGGCCGAGCAGCTGGAATGCTTCCGCAACGCCGCCCGCCACCTGTCCCCCGGCGGCCGCTTCGTCGTCGAACTCGGCGTCCCCGGCGTCCGTAATCTGCCCCCCGGACCGCAGGCCAGGGTCTTCCACAGCGAACCCGGCTACCTCGGCGTGGACGCCTACGACGTCGTCAACCAACACCTGGTCTCCCACCACTTCTACTTCGACGACTCCAACCAGGCCCGCGTGTTCCGCAGCCCGCACCGCTACATCTGGCCCGCCGAACTGGACCTCATGGCCCACACCACCGGCTTCCACCTGGAATCCCGCCACGCCGACTGGTCGGGCGGCCCGTTCACCGCCGACTCCACCGACCACATCTCGGTCTACCGCCTGCTCACGAGCGAATGACCGGCCGAAACGAATCCGGGTCCGCCGCTTCCCAATCCGCGCGCCAGCCCTGCGGCGGGTCGTCGAGCAACTGCCCCGGCTCGAGCCATTCGTACAGTTCGGCGTAGGAGCGCATGAGGGTCGGGGAGACCTTCTTGCGGAGCATGTGCGGGGTGAGCTGGGTCGGGTCGTCGACGCCCATCGAGGCCATGAGCTGCACGGCCTGACGGACCGTGGCCTCCTGGAAACGTGCCACGCGCAGCCCCTTGTCGCCGACGTCCAGGGCGCGGGCGCGGCGGGGGTCCTGGGTGGCGACGCCGACGGGGCATTTGTTGGTGTGGCAGCGCTGGGCCTGGATACAACCGAGCGCCATCATCATGGCCCGGGCCGAATTGGTGTAGTCGGCGCCCTGGATGAGGCGTTTGACGATGTCGTTGCCGGTGGCGACCTTGCCGCTGGCGCCGATCCGAATCTGCTCACGCAGACCGGTGGCGACCAGGGCGTTGTGGACGGTCATCAGGCCGTCGGTCAGGGGCATGCCGACGTGGTCCTCGTATTCCAGTGGGGCGGCGGCGGTTCCGCCCTCCGCGCCGTCGACGATGATGAAATCGGGGGCGGTGCCCTCGGCCCGGATGGCCTTGCAGATGGCGAGGATGTCCAGGCGCGAGCCGACGCAGAATTTGAACCCGACCGGCTTGCCGCCGGACAGCTCGCGCAGGCGGGCGAGGAATCCGATCAGTTCGCGGGGCGTGGCGAATTCGCGGTGTGCGGCGGGACTGACGCATTTCTCGTGCGCCGGAACACCGCGGTACCGCGCGATCTCCTCGCTCACCTTGGGCGCGGGAAGCACCCCGCCGACACCGGGTTTGGCGCCCTGGCTCAGCTTGATCGAGATCGCCTTCACCTGATCGTAGGCGGACTTGTCGGCGAATTCGTGGGGGTCGAAACGGCCGTCGCGGGTGCGGGTGCCGAAATACGCCGACCCGATCTCCCACACCACATCGGCGCCGGATTCCAGGTGATAGGGCGTCAGCCCGCCCTCGCCGGTGTCGTGCGCGAACCGGCCCGCGGCCGCGCCCCGATTCAACGCGCGCAACGCGTTCGCCGACAGCGCACCGAAACTCATCGACGAGATGTTCAGCAGCGACATCGAATACGGCCGACGACAGTCCGGACCGCCGATCAGCACCCGCGGCGGCTCGTCCGGCTCGTCGACCGGCGCGACGGAATGCACCAGCGATTCGTAGCCGACCGATTCGACGTCACGTTCGGTGCCGAAGGACAGCTCGCCGTGAATCCCCTTGGCGCGCTCGTAGATCATCGTGCGCACATCGCGGTCGAAGGGACGCCCGTCGAAATTGCGCTCGATGAAATACTGCTGCAACTCCGGCCGGATGCTCTCCAGCAGATACCGCATATGCCCGAGAATCGGATAGTTCCGCAACACCGCGTGCCGGGTCTGCACCAGGTCGTACACTCCCACCCCGAGCGCCGCCGCGACCAGTACCAGCAAGATCCACCACGCCCACGACCCGATGGCCGCCACCACCCCCACCGCCACCACCGCGATCGCGAGAAAGCCGACGACGAAGAACCGCGACATCACCCAACCCTTTCCCTGACCCACTCCTCGCTCTCGACATACCCAAGATCAACTCGTTCAGTCGAACGTCGGCTCGGCGTCACGACTGCGCTTCAGTTCATAGAAGCCCGGCGTGCCCGCGACCAGCAGCACCCCGTCCCACAGCCGCCCCGCCGCCTCGCCCCTCGGCGCGGGCGTGACGACCGGGCCGAAGAACGCGATGCGCGAGCCACCGGCACCCGGGACCGCGATGATCGGGGTGCCGACCTCCTCTCCTACCAGAGCGATGCCCTCGTGGTGCGAGGCGCGCACGAGCGTGTCGAAGTCGGTGGAGTACGCGGCGTCGGCGAGGTCCTCCGACAGCCCCGCATCGGCGAGTGCCGCCGCGAAGGTCTCCCGGGTCTGCTTCTCACCCCGATTGTGGATGCGCGTGCCCAGCGCGGTGTACAGCGGACCCAGCGCCGCGCCGCCGTACTTCTGCTCGGCCGCCACGCACACCCGCACCGGCCCCCAGGCGGTCTTGTTCCAGCGCCGGTACTGTTCGGGCAGCTCGTCGAGGCGATTCTCGTTGAGCACGGCCAAACTCATGACGCGCCAGCGGGTTTCGACCGGACGCACCCGCTCCACCTCCAGCATCCAGCGCGAGGTGATCCACGCCCAGGGACAGCGCGGATCGAACCAGAACTCCACCGGCGTGGGACGGGCATTCGCTTGCGACACGCAGATCCTTTCGTTTCTCACACTTCGTTTCCGGGCACCGGCCGGTGGATTCGGCCGCGTGCCACCACCAGCCGCGGCACGCGCAGGCTCCGCAGCTCGGCGCGGGGATCGCCCTCGACCACGAGAACATCCGCGGCACAACCGCTTTCGAGCCGCCCGGTGCGGTCGGCGATGCCGAGCGCCTCGGCGGCGGTGACGGTGGCCATATCGATGACCTCGTCATTGCCGAAGCCGATCTCGGCGAAGAATTCCAGCATGCCCGCGTACTCGCCGAACGGTGCGCCCGGAACCCCCGCATCGGTCCCGGCGATGAATCGCGCACCGGCCCGGCGCATCCGCCGGATCGCATCGCACAGCGCGTCGGCGTTCGCCTGCCCGAGCTGCGCCAGGAAGGCCCGCCAATCACCGGAGATGCACCGGCACACGAACACATCGCGGCGCACCAGTTCCGCCGTGACGGCCTCGTCGTAGCGCAGTCCGTCCGCGGTCCGCCACGAACAGTGCTCCACGGTGCGCACCCCCGCCGCGACGCAGTGCGCGATCGTCTCGGTGCCGTGGGCGTGCGCGGCCACGGCCAGGCCGAGCTCGGCCGCCTGCTCGACGATATAGCGCAGCTGCCCGGCGTCGAACTGCGCCGCCCACATCGGCGGCCCGCCAGGGGTGAGGGCGCCGCCCGACGCCATCACCTTGATCAGATCCGCACCCAGCTCGGCATTGCGCCGAACGCGTTCGCGAATCTCCCGATCCGAGGCGACCTCCCCGCCGAATGCGGCGAGATGTCCGCCGGGGCAGGTGAGCGGAACCGTCGCGGTCAGGATGCGGGGCCCGGCCACCGCGCCCGCGGCGATCGCATCGCGCAGCGCGGCCGCCATACCGTCCGGATCGCCGAGATCGCGGACCGTGGTCACCCCGGCCGCCAGCGCCCGCTGCGCCCGACCGGCCATATCCAGCGCCAGCCGCACCGGCGAGCGGTCCCGCAGCGGGGTGATCGGATCGCGTTCCCCGCCCAGGGCCAGATGGACGTGGGCGTCGATCAGTCCCGGCAGCATCGTCGCGTCCGGAAAGTCCAGTCGTACGGCGGATTCGGGCGCTCGTGCCGCGACCTCGACCCTGCCGCCGCACGCCACGATCGTCGTGCCCTCCAGCAGCAGCGCGGCATCGTCGATGGTCTTGTCGGCCGGACCGACGATCAGGCGACCCGCCGTGATCAGCACCGAGCTCATGGTGTGGTGTCCTTCAACGCGCGCGACAACTCCATCAGAACCCGGGCCTCGGCATGCAGATCGTCACCGTCCGGCACGGCCAGCCGCTTCGCCGAATACGCCACCTCGAGGTCCTCGACCGGCGGCTTACGCGCCAGAGCCTGCCGAATATGCACGGCGAGTTCGGCATTCGACATCCGAGTCAGATCCGTGCCCGGCCGCTCCTCGATATACGGACTCAGCCGGACCAGGCCGTCGCGGCATTCGATCAGCCTGCGATAGAACCGCGCGTGGATACTGGGCCGGAACAGGCGGTCCAGCGGTGAGCTCGCGGGCCCCCGCCCGAGCATCAGCTCCGGGAACGCGGCGGACATGAGCGACCAGAGCGTGGCCAGTTCACGATACTGGCGACGATGCAGGAACCACGACCGCAGCGCCGAGATCGCCTGCATGGTCGCGGGATAGCACAGCCCGATCACGATCAGCGCGGTGCACACATTGGCAATCGAGAAGTTCACGGCGTTGAACCGGCCGTGCATATCACCGTGCGCGACGCGCACGATCACCCAGACGCCGCGGTTGAACGAGGTCAGCGCCAGCCCGAACAGTCCCACCGACACCAGCGTCAGCCCGAACATCTGATAGCGCGGCGCGCGGGCGGCGTAGCGGCGGGCCAGGAATCCGCAGTACACGTAGGCGTAGACGAAATACGCGTTGCCCACCAGATAGAACAGCAGGATCGGCGGTTCGGCGATATGCGGTGTGGTCAGCGAATGCGCTCGGTATTCGCGCGGCGTCGCGATCATGCATGCCACCAGCGCCACGCAGCTCAGCACCAGCACCCAGGTGTGCAGCCGCCGGGACAGGCGGCGCGGGGCGCGCGGCGCGGCCAGCACGAAAACCTGCATCAGGGCGTACAACCCGATCATCACGGTGACGTTCATCAGCACCCGGCCCACGCCGGGCTGCGTGACGGAGTCGATCGCGCGCATGCTCGACCGCAGCGAGACGAAGTTGCCGAGGGCCAGCAGCACGAACGCCGCGACCAGGTGCCCGAGGACGCGATCGTCGCGCCCGCGCAGCAGATCGATACCCTTCCAGACCGCCCCGATCGCGAGCACGGCGATCAGACAAACTTGCAGCAACATCACAGCCAACCGCGTCTGCTGTTGAGCGCGCTGTAGAGCGGCCCCGCCTCGGAGCCGGTCGGAACCGGCGGCGTCGCATAGTCCACCACCGAGGACCATTCCTGGATGATTGTCGCGACCATCTCCGCCTGCCGCTCGCGCAATTCGTCGTAACAGGTGCGCCGCAGCCCGCGCCGGGTCAGATCGCCGGGAAATTCCGGGCCGAGATCGGGCACGTCGTCGCCGCCGGTGTCATCGATGTGCTCGCAGAGAATATGGCCGATTTCGTGCAGAATGATGTGCACCTGATGGACGCGGGTGGTTTCCTCCTGGAAGACGATGCAATCCTCGTGACCGCGCGACATCCACAGCCCGAACGGTCCCGGCACCGGAAGCTGCCAGGGGATCAGGCGAATCGGCTTGCCGCGCTGCTCGCCGATCCGGCGGCACAGCTCATCGATGCGCAGCGGCGGCTGGATATCGCAGGCGCGCAGCACCTTCCGGCAGTAGCGGCGAATCTCCCGATCGTTCACGGGCGCTCCTCGTCGCGCGGCGGTCGCGGATCCAGGATGTCCATCATCGCCAGCAGCTGACGCCGCAGCGCGGGACTCATCGAGCCCGCGCGCAGCGCGATGGCCCGCACGTCCTGCTCGGCGAGCCGCTGCCGCAGCGCAGACTCCTCGCCGGTGTCGCGGGGTGTCTCGTCGGCGAGGAAGTACTCCGGGGCGACGCCGAAGAACCGGGCCAGGATGTCCAGTTGTTCCACGGTGGGATTGCGCTTCTTGCCGGTGGCCAGCTGCCACAGGTAGGTCCCGGAGATCGCGCCGCCGGTGGCCTCCCGGATCTCTCCGGCCAGCCGCCCGTACCCGGGACGGCTGCGCGGGTCCGGGTACCGGGCGGCGATCAGCTCGGTGAGCCGCCGGTCGAACTGCCGCACGAGCGCACTCCTTCCGAAAGGAACCGACACCGAGGGTAGCGGGCAACGGCCGCCACGGATATCGGAGCACCGATTGTAAACTAGATCTGACATAATATTTCAGTTCGAACACATAGTGTTCCAGATACCCCTAATGATAAGGTCGGCACCGAGGTGACTATCAGCTTTATATGACAGTCGGGCCGCCGCGGCTCTTCGCGTCGCATCCGCCGTGCAATCGAGGGGTCGGCCGGATCGAATCAGCGCGAGAGCCGCGGCCCGAGTCTGCGAGTGTCGAATGTCTCTTTGACGCCGATTTTCCAAGCGGCTAATCTTCAGCAATCCAGTTGCTGCCCTGATCGATACGACTCGGCCCGAGGAGAGTCGCATGCTCGACCGCACGGCAATCATCGGCATGGGCATCAGCGTCGGCGCGGCGACCACGGCATCGGCCTCGATCACCGCGGGCGGTCGGATATCGGTGTCGAGCCGCAGGCTCACCTCGCCGGATGCGGCCGTCGTGCGCGAGCTGCTGGCATCCATCCCATCGCAGGTGCACGTCACCGTCGCCGATCGTGGCGAGCAGTGGGTCGAACCGATCGATCGGGTGCATTCGCTTCCCGAACCGCTCGCCGCGCTGGAATGGCTGCGGCACGAGCACGGCCCGCTGCCGCCCGGACTGGTTCTGGTCTACGACCTCGGGGCGACGAGCCTGGACGTCGCGGTGGTCCGCGTCGACGCCGACGAATCGGCGATCGAGGGGACCCCGGTGCGCTCGCTCGACTTCGGCGGCCTCCCACTCGGCGCGGTGATCGCCGAAACCGGCTGCTCCCCTTCCGATTACGACAGCCTGCGCGCCGCGCACATCCGGGAGTCGTTCGCCGTGATCCGGGACGCCCTGCGGGCGGCGGCGGCCGACCTCGCCGAGATCGATCGAATCCTGCTGGTGGGCGGCGCATCTCGCGCACCGGAGGTGACGCGCACGATCGCCGAACTCGGCCGCCCGGCGGTCACCCCGGCCGACCCCGCGCACTGCGTCGCGATCGGAGCCGCGCTGCACGCCGCCCGTTTCGCCACCCCGCCCGCGGGACCGGGCGTGCGCACCCTCGCGCTGGCCGGTGCCGCCGCACTGGCCGTCGCCGGCGTCACCGTGGCATCGCTGTTCCTGCCCACTCACACACCGGCCCCCGCGCCGCCGCGGCCGATCGCGGCCCCGGAGGCCATCGCGCCGATCGCCTGGCATCTGCACACCGACGACATCGCACTGAAAGCCGCCGCGCAGCAAGGCGTCCCTACGCCGGAGACCGCGCCGGTGCGGGAGGACACCGCCACCGCACCACCACCCCCACCGGAGAGCACGCCGCCGCCCCGGCAGCACACCGAGCACCGGCGCCACCACGCGCCGCGGTTTCCGTGGCGTCACCACCACCACCACCACCACCACCACTGACTACGGCCTGCGCCGCGGCGGCTCGCAGCAGCCGACCGCACACGGCGCACCATCGGTCGTGCAGCCGTACCCGGGCACCGAGCCCAGTCGCCGCGCCGGAGCGCCGTCGAGCTGCTCGGTGACCAGTTCGGCGACCAGCTGCGCGAATCGCGGATCGGTTCCGGGCGTGGCCGCACGGGCGAAGGCCATACCGAGCTCGCCCGCCTTCTCGGCGGCCTCGTTGTCCAGATCCCAGATGACCTCGAGATGATCGGAGACGAAGCCGACCGGGCACACCACCACGGCCTCGACGCCCTTGCCGGACAACGATTCCAGATGGTCGACGATATCGGGCTCCAACCACGGCACCTGCGGCGGTCCCGAACGCGACTGCCAGACCACGTCGTAATCGTCGAAACCGGTTGCCGCGGCGCACAATCGGGCCGCCTCGGCGACCTGGCGGCTGTAGAGGCGGCCACCGTCGGCGCGCGGCCCGGCCGCCTCGTCCGCCGATTCCGGAATCGAATGCGCGGTGAACACCAGCCGGGCGCGGTCCCGGCGATCGGCCGGAAGCCGTTCCCGCGCGGCGCGAATCGCGTCGGCGAACGCCTCGATCAGCAGCGGATGGTCGAAGTACTGCCGCAGCTTCACCAGCGTCGGCGCGTCCGCGCCGACCGCGGTGCGCGCCCGGGCGATGTCCTCGTGGTACTGCCGACAGCCGGAGTACCCACCCCACGCCGAGGTCGGAAACACCAGGGCCGCACCGACACCCGCCGCGCGCATCCGCTCGACGGTGTCCTCGACCATCGGATGCCAGTTGCGGTTGCCGAAGTAGATCGGCAGATCAATTCCGCGCCGGTCGAATTCGGCCTCGACTGCCGCGATGATGTTTCGGTTGAGCGCGTTGATCGGCGACACTCCCCCGAAATGCAGGTAGTGCTCGGCCACCTCGGCCAACCGCTCCGGCGGCACGCCCCGGCCCCGAGTGACGTTCTCCAGGAACGGCAGCACGTCCTCGGGACGTTCGGGACCGCCGAACGACAGCAGCAGCAGCGCGTCGAAGGACATCAGTTGGCGGCGAAGCCGTCCGCGGGGAACCAGGTGTTGTGGCTCGCACCGCCGTCGACGTAGATGATCGAACCGGTGGTGCCCGGCAGCCAGTCCGACAGCAGGGTCACGATGGACTTGGCTACCACGGTCGGATCGTCGACATCCCAGCCGATCGGCGACGCGCCGTCCCAGTAGGTGTTGAGCATGTTGAGCTGCTTGGCGTCATCGGTGGCGGTGCCCGCGATGGCCTTGGCGGCGAGGGTCTTGATCGGACCGGCGGCGATCAGGTTGGAGCGAATCCGCTTGGCCTCGCCCACCTCCCGCGCCACATACCGGTTCACCGACTCCAGCGCGGCCTTGGCCACGCCCATCCAGTTGTAGTACGGCATCGCGGTGCGCGGATCGAAGTCCATGCCCACGATCGAACCGCCCTCGTTCATGACCGGCAGCACGGCCCGGGCCAGCGAGGCATAGCTCCACGCCGAAATCTCGAACGCCTTGGCCGCATCCGGGCCGGGGCCCTCCAGGAAGGGCTTGGCGTCGGGGCCCATCAGGGTGCGGGGCGCGAAGGCGATGGAGTGCAGCACGCCGTCGACGCCCTCGGGCGCGAGCTCGCGCACCTTCTCCGGCAGCGTCGCCAGATCCTCCTCGCTGGTGACATCGAGGCCGATGGCCGGGGGAATCTCCTGCGGCAGGCGCTTGGCGATCCGATCGATCAGCCGCAGCCGCTCCGGGATTCCGGTGATGAGCACCTTGCCGCCCTGCTCCTGCGCGACCTTGGCGGCGTGGAAGGCGATCGAGGAATCGGTGATGATGCCGGTGATGAGGACGGTCTTGCCTTCGAGCAATCCGCTCATTATGGGTGAGATCTCCTGTCGGGTCCGAAGTCTGAATTGTGCGAAATGCGAAGGCTCAGTGGCCCATACCCATGCCACCGTCGACGGGGATGACGGCACCGGAAATGTAGGCGGCGTCGTCGGAGGCCAGGAAGCTGATCGTGGCGGCAACCTCTTCCGGTCGGCCGATGCGCTTGGCCGGAATGGCCTGCATGGCCGCCTCGACGAACCGGTCTTCCATCTCCTGGGTCATATCGGTATCGATGAACCCGGGCGCCACCACATTGGCGGTGATGTTGCGCGAGCCGATCTCTCGCGTGATGGATCGAGCCATACCGATCAGCCCCGCCTTTGACGCGGCGTAGTTGACCTGGCCGGGGACGCCGGACATGCTGACCACCGAACCCAGAAAGATCATCCGGCCCCACTTGGCCTTCTGCATATCCCGGGTAGCCCTCTTGGCACAGCGCCACGCACCGGTGAGGTTCGCATCGATGACGCGGCTGAACTGCTCCTCGCTCATGCGCATCAGCAGCGTGTTGTCGGTAATGCCCGCATTGGCCACGAGCACCTCGACCGGACCCTGCTTCTCCGCCACCTCGGCGAAGGCACGATCGACCGACTCCGTATCCGTCACATCGCATTTCACACCGAACAGCCCCTCCGGCGCGCCCGATCCGCGATGCGTGACAGCGACCTTGTGTCCGTCGGCGGCCAGGCGCTGCGCGACCGCGAGGCCGATGCCCCGGTTACCGCCCGTGACCAGTACCGACCGGGATGTGATGTTCGACATGGGCATCAACCTACCTTCGTCCGCTCGTTCCGCTGCGACCGGCCCACGCGTGTGGCCGACTCCGTTCCCGCGCCTAGGGCAGCCGCTGCCGATAGGCCAGTCCGCCGCCCACGCCCGCCGCGCAGAACACCAGCCCCAGCAGCAGCCAGGGACGGCTGGCATCGCCGATCACCCGCTCGTAGCCGATCTGGCTCTGCAGGGTGTCGTAGACCCTGGTCAGCTCCTGAAGCGTTGAGGCGGTGTAGAACTCGCCGCCCGACAGCTTGGCGATCTCGCGCATCGCGTCGTCGTCGACCGGGACCTGGGCGTCCTGGGTACCGCCGTCGGGCAGCGGGATCTGCACCCGGCCCCAGGTGGTGCCGAAGGAGATGGTCGAGATCGGGATGTTCTTGTTCTTGGCCATCCGGGCCGCGGTGAATTCGTGCCGCGGATTCTCGTAGTCCTCGAACGCGGGCACGGTTTGCTTACCGTCGGACATCAGCACGATGCGCGCGGGCGGCGGCTCCTGCGCGCCGCCCAGCACCGAGCCGAGGGTGTCGATGGCCTGCAGCGCCGAGAAGATGCCCTCACCGGTGGCGGTGCGCTCGGCGAGTTTCAGATTGTCGATCGCCGCCTTCACGGCCTCGTGATTGGCCGTGGGCGAGACCAGCACCGAGGCGGTGCCCGCGAACGCCACCAGGCCGAGGTTGATGCCCTTGGGCAGTTCGTCGACGAATTCCTTACCGGCCTTCTTCGCCACCTGGATGCGCGACGGCGGCACGTCGGTGGCCTCCATCGACAGCGAGACGTCGATCACCAGCATCACCGTCGCGCGATTGCGCGGCACCTTCTTGGCCGCCTGCGGTCCGGCCGCGGCGATCGTCAGCAGCACCAGACTCACCAGCAGCAGCGCCACCGGCACATGCCGCCAGAAGCTGGGCCGCTTGGGGGCGACCTGCTCGAGGGTCTCCATATTGGAGAACAGCAGCAGATGCCGTTGGCGGCGGCGCTGATTCACCACGTACAGCAGGGCGAGCAGCGCGATGAGGACGAGGAAGCCGAGCCATACGGGCGCGGCGAAATGGGAAATGCTCACTGTCGAGGCACCCGTCCGGACGGGGCGCCGAAGGTGTGGCGCCGAGTGGACACGAACCGGACGACGTCGGCGATCCAATCCCGATCGGTGCGCAGCGTCATCACCGGGGCGCCCGCACTGCGCAGCGTCTGCTCGACCTGTTCGCGGTGACGCTGCGCCGCCTGCGCGAAATCGCTGCGCAGCGTGGCGGTCACGGTGAACTCGCGGGTGCGCCCGGTCTCCGGATCGTGCAGCACCACATCGCCCACATCGGGCAGGGCCAGATCCAGCGGATCGAGCACCTCCACCGCGAGCAGATCGTGGCGGCCGGAGATGGCGCGCAGCGAGCGCTGCCAGTCGATCTCGCCGAGGAAGTCCGAAATCACCACGGCCAGACCGCGTTTGCGCTGCGGGCGGCGCAGCGACTCGATGGCGCCGCGCAGATCCCCGCGCACGCCGTCGGCGGCGTGCGGTGTGGTCGCGATGGTGCGCAGCATCGACTGCGCGTGAATCCGCCCGCTGCGGGCCGGAATTCGAAACAGTCGCTCGCCGTTGGCGACGACCGCGCCGATCCGGTTGCCGCCGCCGCTGGTCAGATGCGTGACCGCGGCCGCCGCGGCGACCACCAGATCACGCTTCTGGCACCGCGCGGTGCCGAAGTCGAGGCTGGCCGACAGGTCGATCACCAGCCAGGTCTCGAGCTCGCGGTCGGCGATCATCTGCCGCACGTGCGGATGGGTGGTGCGGGCGGTGACCGACCAATCCATCTGGCGCACATCGTCGCCCGGCTGATACAGCCGGGCATCGCCGGGTTCGGAGCCGGGCCCGGGAATCAGGCCGAGGTGGTCACCGTGCAGCACGCCGTCGAGGCGACGGCGCACGGTCAGCTCCAGGGTTTTCAGCGCCGCGGACAGTTTCGGATCGGTGAGCTGACCGGATCGAAACGACGGCGGCGATCCGCCGCGGGCGGGCATATTGGCTGGAATCGTCACTGGTGCAACCGGTTCCGCTGCCTGGCTCACCGATTCTGCTGCTGCGGCTGCCCGGCGGCCTGCTGACCATTGGGCGCGGGCTGGGGCTGCGCAGCGCCCTGCGGCGGCGCGGGGACGGGCATCGGCGCGGGACCGTTCTGCTGCTGACCCGGCGCGTTGGCCTGCGGCGCGACCTGCGGCAGGCCGACCGTCTGCAGCACCCGGCGGATCACGTCGTCGGGGCTGATCTCGTCGGCCAGCGCGTCGTAGGACAGCACCAGGCGGTGACGCAGCACATCGGGCACCACCTCGACCACGTCCTGCGGCACGACGTAATCGCGGCCGCGAATCAGGGCCACCGCCCGCGCGGCCGCGATGATGCCCAGGCTCGCGCGCGGCGAGGCGCCGTAGGCGATCCAGCCCGCGACGTCGTTCATGCCGAATTCGGCGGGTTTGCGGGTCGCGGCGATCACCCGGACCACATAGTCGACCAGCGCGTGGTGGACGAAGGTGTTGGCCGCCAGCTTCTGCAGCCGGATCAGCTCGGCGGGCTCCAGGATCTGCTTGGGCTCCGGCGGGGTGACACCCATCCGGTAGATGATCTCGCGCTCCTCCTCGACCGAGGGGTAATCGACGACCACCTTGAACAGGAAGCGGTCGCGCTGCGCCTCGGGCAGCGGGTACACGCCCTCGCTCTCGATCGGGTTCTGGGTCGCCATGACCAGGAACGGATCGGGCATCGGGTAGGTCTTGCCGCCGATCGAGACGTGCCGCTCGGCCATCACCTCGAGCAGCGCCGACTGCACCTTGGCCGGGGCGCGGTTGATCTCGTCGGCGAGCACGAAGTTCGCCACCACCGGGCCGAGTTCGGTGTCGAACTCCTCGCGGCCCTGCCGGTAGATGCGCGTGCCGACCAGATCGGTGGGGACCAGGTCCGGGGTGAACTGCACGCGGGAGAACGAGCCGCCCACGACCCGGGCGAAGGTCTCCACGGCCAGGGTCTTCGCGATGCCCGGCACACCCTCGAGTAGCACGTGGCCCCGGGCGAGCACGCCGACCAGCAGGCGCTCCACGAGGCGGTCCTGGCCCACGATCACCCGTTTGACTTCGTAGATCGCCTTCTCCAGGGTCTGGACGTCGCGCTCGAGGGTGTTGGGCGACGGCGCGTCCTGCGCCGAATTCACCGTGCTCACACCATCCGTCGAAGTCACCAACATCCCCGCTTTCGCCTAGTCCGGCCCCGAGAGGCTCGCCGCTGCATCCGTGGTTCGCACCCGAGTGTGTTCCCCACAACTATTCCAGGTTTGGCATCCTCCCCCAACGCGGCCACGGGATTCCACGACACTCCCGAATCGGGCGTGCACCGGCTCCCGGGCAGCGACCGCCTGCCCAGCGGTTCGCCGCGTGTTGCGCGACACTTTGCACAGTAACGCAAATCATCCGCGGCGGCCGCTGGACAGCGCCGAGGATCAGACCCGCGTCAGCAGGTGATCGAGTCGTTCGCGCACCGCGGCGATGCGGGCGTGTCCGGCTGCGGGGTCGGCGTCGAGCGAGGGGATCTCGATGCTGAGGCGGCCGTCGAAGGTGCTGATCAGATAGCAGCCGCCCCAGATCGGTCCGGCGGGCAGGTCGCGGGCGACCTTGGCGTGGAAGCCGCCGCGGAAGTCGGTGAGCCGCAGCGCGGCCGGGGAACGCAGCGCCGGGACCGGGCCCCAGTTGGTCGCGACCACCGCCCCGTCGGCCATCGCCTGCGCGGACTGCGCCAGCAGGGCCGGATCGGCGAGCGCCAGCGGGCTGCGCTGGATCGTGCCCTCGGCGAGGCCGGCGTGCAGGCCGGCGTTGACCTCGCGGGCGAGGGTCAGCGGATCGGCGCTTTGCCCGCTGCTCTGGAACGAGGCGAAGCCGAGCACGTTGGTGCCCTCGGTGAGGCCGATCTGTGGGGTGAGCCGGGTGCGCAGGTTCACCGGATAGGCGTAGACCAGATCCGCCAGCGCGGCGTCGCGAATCTCGGCCTCCGCCAGCAGCAGCGCGGCCGAGAGCAGGCCGTTGATCGTGATGCGCTCGCGGTGGCCGAGGTCGGCCAGGGCCGCGGTCCGCTCGGCGGTCAGTCGCAGGCGGGCCATGGCGAAGGTGAGGGGTTCGGTCGCGGGCGCGCTCGGCGCGGGCGGCGCCTCGGCGGCGGTCGTCGCGGCTTCGGCCGATTCGAGCCGATCGATACCGCGCTCGGCGAGCAGCTGCTCCACCGACTTCGGATACGGGTGGCGGCGCAGCTGGGCGGAGACGCCCTCGACGGCGTCGGTGTAGCGGTCCCACAGCGCGGTGAGGACGCCGAAGGAGTGGTAGGCGTCGGCGATGCTGTGATGCGTCGCCAGGGTCACGCTCGCCTCGGTGCCGTCGTAGGTGACGATCAGCGCGCTCAGCGAGCGGGCCTGGTCCAGATCCAATCCGGCCAGCGGGCGATCCAGCGAACCGTGCCCGACCCGAAGCGTGGGCCGGGCCTCGGAGGTCACGATGACCGCCTCACCGTCGGCCGTGGTCTCCAGCCGGGCGGCGAGCACCGGGTAGGTGCGGCAGACGGCCTCGTAGGCGGTGGCCAGCGCGGTCAGATCCAGTTCGCCCGAGGTGTGGACGCAATAGCCGACATAGAGCTGGTTACCGGCGAACATCGCCTCGCTCGGCGCCAGGGCGCGCGTGATTTCGGGCGTGGTCATGCGGGGACTCCCATTCAACTGCACGGTGTATTCGACTCGGATTCAGAATTCTCTGCGCGAATGCGGGAAATACGCTTCGGGCGCGAGGGGGCCAGAATTGGCAATCTCTTTCACGCGATCGACGGATCGGTGGTGACCAGTAGAAACAACCGGATACACTCCGGTGCAACAGGTTTCATTACGATCACCAGCGCACGCTAACACTGCTTCCAACTGGCAGCAAGCGAGATTACCGGCAGTTCGCGCCGGCCGCGGGCGAGTCGTTCAACGGCGATTTGCCCGATTCGACAGACAGCGTTTCGTCCATTTCCTCGATTTATGCGGAATAGATATCAAGGAATTAGTCGCACTGCGTAAGGCATAATTCCACCCTCGCGCACCGGCGAGACCTTCACCACATCACCAGATTCAGGTGCCTCGACCATCTTTCCGTCACCCAGATACAGCGCCACGTGTTCGCTGCCGTCCGGCCCCCAGAACAGCATGTCGCCGCGTTCGCGCTCGGCCACCGGCACCCGGGTGCCCATGTTGTACTGGTAGCCGCTGTAGTGCGGCAGCGAGATGCCGACACCGGCGAAGGCGTAGATCATCAGGCCGGAGCAGTCGAAGCCGACCTTGTTGAAATCGCCGTAGCTGTCGGCGACGCCGCCGTCGTGGATGCCCAGGGTCGGGCCGTCCTCGTTGCCGCCACCCCAGGAGTAGGTCACGCCAAGTTGCGACATCGCGCGGTCGACGACGGTCTCGATCAGCTGCGCGCGGTCGCCCGACGGCAGGTGCGGCAGAGCGGGCAGCGAGCGACGCGGCGGCGGGCTGTTGTCGAGTTGAGTGTGCGGGCGCTTCCCGGCGCCCAGCTGGGCGGCGCGATCGCGGGCATCCCGATTCGCCGCAGTGCGGGCGGCGGCCGCTGCCGCCGCTGCCGCCGCGACGGCCTGTTCGGCGCGGCGCTGCCGATCCCAGGCCAGATACGCATCGCGCTGACCCTGCAGTCCGACCACCCGCTCGCGCGCGGCATCGAGCCGCTGCTGGGCCGAATCACGCTGCTGCGCAAGGGCATCGCGAGCGGCGAGCTGCTGGTCCTGGGCGGCCTGCACGGCCGCGACCGCGTGCTGCGCCTCGATCTTCTTCTGCTCGGCCGCGGCCGCGGCGGCATCGGCGCCCCGCTTGGCCTGGCGGGCGGTCGAATCGCGGTTGGCCTGGTCGACCTGGGCCCGGCGTAATCGATCCAGCGCGTCCTGCTGGGCCTTGGACGCCACCGAGAGCAACTGGGCGCGTTCGAGGGCCAGCGCCGGATCGGCCCCGGTGAGCACATTGACCATCGCGTTGGCCCCCGGCCGGGTGTATGCCTCGAGGGCAAAGCGATCGAAGGCCGCCCGCGCCGCACCGACCTTGGCCGCGGCATCCGCCAGCTCCCGCTGGGTGCCCGCCACCACCGCCGCGGCCTCATCGGCCGCCGTGCGCGCGGTCTGCAGGTCGACCAGGGCCTTGTTGACCGCCTCCCGCTTGCGGGCGAGCTCGGCATCGAGCTGCTGCAATTGCTGTTCGGCCGCGGCCACCTCGTTGATCAGACCGCTCACCTCACCCAGCGAGGCATCCACCTGCCCGCCCGCCGCGGCGATATCCCCATCGCTCGGATTCGGCGGCGGCGGAGGCACCGCCCCCGCGACGGCGACGCGCCCCGTCAGCGCCACCGCACACACCAGCAACCCCGCAGCGACCCACAGCGGCCCCCCGCACCGCCTCGCCGACACCCGCATCACACCTCCCTGGATCCCATCGCGGCTCCCGGGGAACGAGGCACGAGCAACCACCGAAACCGCAGGAACAACGGCCTCTGGTGACCCATGTGACACTTATTCCCCAAAAGTGTCATACCGAACCGTACGGCACTTACGTCACGGAGGAAACAGTGACAACAGGCCCGTCGCCAGATATTTAGGAGGTTGCCCGCCGATTGCCTGATGGCCCTACGGATTCTCCCGAACGAAACAAACCGAGCGTTAGGTAAACAGGCTCTATTCAGACCGGTCGGGCGACTAGTTCAGCGAGAAGGGTCCGCCGCCGCCGCGCGGGCACGACGACGGCGGGATGTCAGTCGCGGGCGGCCTGTTCCCGCGCGGCGCGACGGGACTTGACGTAATAAAGGCCGCCGATCGCGACCACGGTGCCCGCCAGGAGCACGCCGGTGACGGCCGTCCAGGACACCATCTCCGGCTGTTCGAGCCGGCTCACGAAGGCCTGCGCCGCCTCGGTGCTGTGGCCGTGACCGCGATATTTGGCAATATCCTCGGCCCGCTCGAGCTGGTGCCGACTGATCGAATCGCTGTAGGTGCCCGCCCAGTCGTCACTGAGGACCAGAATCGTGCCGTGCTCGGACCTGCCCACATCGGTGGCCAGATCGCGCAGATCCGAGTCGCGACCCGGATTACCCGGAACGATGATGATGCTCAACGGAATTCCGTGCTCGCGCGCACCCTGCGCCACGGTGGCCAGACCCTCCTGATCGACGTCCTTCGGCGCGGCGACATGGTTGTCGGCGAGGTCCACCAGGATCGAACTCAGATCGGTGTCCGGCGGTAGCCCTGCGGCCATGGGGGTGAAAACCGAGGCGTGCGAGACGGTCATCTTCCATCCGGTCTGTCGAGCCGCCTTGTAGGCGACGGGCATCCAACACAAGTTCAGGCAATCGAATGCACAGTACGCGACCGGGGCATGATGGAGGCTGGGACGCCTCGCTGGACATGCCCCGCGCGTTTCACAGGACAAGCGTACTGTTAGGCTCGGAAGCACGAGGCGCACAGCCCAGCCTGCGCCCTCGACCGGGCCGTCGGCACAGCCCCGCCGACGGCCACACCCTCACCGGGCCTGTGCGTCAGCGCCCGGAGGAGGCAGCTTGTGTAACCACGTAGGGCGCCGCACAGGCCCCCATCAGACACGACGAGTGGAGCTGAACGTATGACGAGCATCGATACATTCGGCGCCAAGGGCACCCTGCAGGTCGGAGATCGGTCGTATGAGATCTTCCGCCTGTCCGCTGTGCCCGGCACCGAGAAGCTGCCCTACGCGCTGAAGGTCCTCGCGGAGAACCTGCTTCGCACCGAGGACGGCGCCAACATCACCGCCGACCACATCCGCGCCATCGCGAACTGGGACGCCAAGGCCGAGCCCAACACCGAGATCCAGTTCACCCCGGCCCGCGTGATCATGCAGGACTTCACCGGCGTGCCCTGCATCGTGGACCTGGCGACCATGCGCGAGGCCGTCGAGACCCTGGGCGGCGACCCGAACAAGGTCAACCCGCTGGCCCCGGCCGAGATGGTCATCGACCACTCGGTCATCATCGACGTCTTCGGCCGCGACGACGCCTTCCAGCGCAACGTCGACATCGAGTACCAGCGCAACGGCGAGCGCTACCAGTTCCTGCGCTGGGGCCAGACCGCCTTCGACGACTTCAAGGTCGTGCCGCCGTCCACCGGCATCGTGCACCAGGTCAACATCGAGCATCTGGCCCGCGTGGTGATGGTCCGCGACGGCCAGGCCTACCCGGACACCTGCGTCGGCACCGACTCGCACACCACCATGGTCAACGGCCTGGGCGTATTGGGTTGGGGCGTCGGCGGTATCGAGGCCGAGGCGGCCATGCTGGGCCAGCCGGTCTCGATGCTGATCCCGCGCGTGGTCGGCTTCAAGCTGACCGGTGAGATCCAGCCGGGCGTGACCGCCACCGACGTCGTGCTCACCGTCACCGACATGCTGCGCAAGCACGGTGTGGTCGGCAAGTTCGTCGAGTTCTACGGCAAGGGCGTGGCCGAGGTGCCGCTGGCCAACCGCGCCACCCTGGGCAATATGAGCCCGGAATTCGGTTCCACCGCGGCGATCTTCCCGATCGACCAGGTCACCCTGGACTACCTGCACCTGACCGGCCGCAGCGACGAGCAGGTCGCGCTGGTCGAGGCCTACGCCAAGGAGCAGGGCCTGTGGCACGACGCCGATCACGAGCCGGAGTACTCGGAGTACCTCGAGCTCGACCTGTCGACCGTGGTGCCGTCGATCGCGGGCCCGAAGCGCCCGCAGGACCGAATCCTGCTGTCGGAGAGCAAGATCGCCTTCCGCAAGGACATCCACAACTACACCAACGACGCCGAGGCCACCCCCCACTCGCATCTGGACGAGGCCATCGAGGAGTCGTTCCCGGCCAGCGATCCGGCCGTGCTGTCCTTCGCCGACGACGACGCCGTGCTGCCGACCGCCGCGAACAACGCGACCGGCCGCCCGTCCAAGCCGGTGAAGGTGCACACCGAGGAGTACGGCGACTTCGTGCTCGATCACGGCGCCGTGGTGGTCGCCTCGATCACCTCCTGCACCAACACCTCCAACCCGTCGGTCATGCTGGGCGCGGCCCTGCTCGCCCGCAACGCGGTAGACAAGGGCCTGAGCCGCAAGCCGTGGGTCAAGACCTCGATGGCACCGGGTTCGCAGGTCGTCAACGACTACTACGAGAAGGCCGGGCTCTGGCCCTACCTGGACAAGCTGGGCTTCAACCTGGTCGCCTTCGGCTGTGCCACCTGCATCGGCAACACCGGCCCACTGCCGGAGGAGATCTCCAAGGCGGTCAACGACAACGACCTCACCGTCACCGCGGTGCTGTCGGGCAACCGCAACTTCGAGGGCCGCATCTCCCCCGACGTCAAGATGAACTACCTGGCCTCGCCGCCGCTGGTCATCGCGTACGCGCTCGCGGGCACGATGGACTTCGACTTCGAGAACGACTCGCTGGGCAAGGACTCCGACGGCAACGACGTCTACCTGCGCGACATCTGGCCCTCGCCGCAGGAGATCCAGGACACCATCGACCGCGTCATCAGCCGCGACATGTTCGTCAAGGACTACGCGGACGTGTTCAAGGGTGACGAGCGCTGGCGCAACCTGCCCACCCCGGAGGGCAAGACCTTCGCGTGGGACGAGAACTCGACCTACGTGCGCAAGGCGCCGTACTTCGACGGCATGCCGGAGCAGCCGGAGCCCGTCACCGACATCACGGGTGCGCGCGTGCTGGCGCTGCTGGGCGATTCGGTCACCACCGACCACATCTCCCCCGCGGGCAACATCAAGCCGGGCACCCCGGCCGCGCAGTACCTCGAGGCCAACGGCGTGGAGCGCAAGGACTACAACTCCTACGGCTCGCGTCGCGGTAACCACGAGGTGATGATCCGCGGCACCTTCGCCAACATCCGGCTGCGCAACCAGCTGCTCGACGACGTCTCGGGCGGTTACACCCGCGACTTCACCCAGGAGGGCGGCCCGCAGGCGTTCATCTACGACGCCTCGCAGAACTACCAGAAGGCCGGCATTCCGCTGGTCGTGCTGGGCGGTAAGGAGTACGGCTCGGGTTCCTCGCGCGACTGGGCGGCCAAGGGCACCCGCCTGCTGGGCGTGCGCGCGGTGATCGCCGAATCCTTCGAGCGCATCCACCGCTCCAACCTCATCGGCATGGGCGTGATCCCGCTGCAGTTCCCGCAGGGTGAATCGGCCAAGTCGCTGAAGCTCGACGGCACCGAGACCTTCGACATCGAGGGCATCACCAAGCTGAACGAGGGGGTGACTCCGAAGACCTTGAAAGTGACCGCTACCAAGGAGAACGGAGAGAAGATCACCTTCGACGCCGTGGTGCGCATCGACACCCCCGGTGAGGCCGACTACTACCGCAACGGTGGCATTCTCCAGTTCGTGCTGCGCAACATGATCCGCAGCTGACCTGAACTTGCCATGATGTCCTGGCCCCGAATTCGTTTCGGGGCCAGGAACTCCGCTCGTCGCTAGTGCAAGACCCCCGTCCCGGCCTTCGGCCGGGGACAACGAGAAGGGCACGGGGCCGGGACAACGGTCCTGCAGGGGGCCGGAACAACGGTCCTGCGGGGGGCCGGAACAACGGTCCTGCGGGGGGCCGGAACAACGGTCCTCCGCTCGGCAGCCCCAGCCGCTCCTCGTTTCCCCGCCGCAGGCGGGGCGGGGGTCTCGCGCACACCCCGTTTGGAGGAGCCCCATGCCCAAGGTCAGTGACGACCACCTCGCCGCCCGGCGCAGCCAGATCCTGGACGGGGCGCGGCGCTGCTTCGCCGAATACGGCTACGAGGGCGCCACCGTGCGGCGGCTGGAGGAGGCCATCGGGCTGTCCCGGGGCGCGATCTTCCACCACTTCCGCGACAAGGACGCGCTGTTTCTCGCCCTGGCACAGGAGGATGCCGGGCGGATGGCCGAGGTCGCGGCCAATCAGGGCATCGTGCAGGTGATGCGCGAAATGCTCGCCAATCCCGAACAGTACAACTGGCTCGGCACCCGCCTCGAGATCGCCAGACGCCTGCGCACCGATCCCGAATTCGCCGCCAGCTGGACCCAGCGCTCCGCCGAACTCACCGCCGCCACCCTCGCCCGCCTGGAACGCCGCAAGGCCGCGGGCGCCCTGCGCGACGACGTCCCCACCGACGTCCTGCTCGGCTACCTCGATCTGGTCCTGGACGGCCTCATCGCCCGCATCGCCTCCGGCCACGCCAACGAAAACCTCGAAGCCGTCCTGGATCTCGTGGAGGCCTCGGTGCGCCGCAAGACCTGATCAGCCGCCGAAGGTCTCATTGATGTACTGCGCGGCATGCGTCGTCCACGTCACCGTCTCGCCCGGCAGATTGTGGAATGGATACAGCACATGCTCCCCGTCCGGCGCGGGCATGAGATAGCCGATTACACCCCGCACGGTGGCCAGGTACCGCTGCAGATTCGCCACCGGATCGAGCAGCAGCCAACGCAGCAGTTCCTCGAAGATCAGCGGCCCCACATTGCCCACGCGGGCGCCCTCCACGAATGCGAACGGCGAAATTCCCACGTCGATGATCCGCAACGGCGAATCTGCGGGCGAGGCGGTGATGATGTCGCGCGGATTGGCGTATTCGCGCACCGCGACCCGCTCCGGCCACGGGCCGTGCTGACCGTGTAACCCGAACGTCTCCGGCGGGCACAGATCCTTCACCGAATCCCCCGCCCGGCGAACCGGACTGGCGATGTTCACCGCGAAGGCGATCTCCAGCGGACTGCCGTCGGCATTGGTGAACTCCCCCGTCTGCACCCCCTCGAGAATCCGGCCGACCACGATCCCACCCAGCGAATTGCTCAGCAGCCCACACACATTCGGTGAGTTCCGGATCGCCGCCACCCCCGCGGCCGTCCCGACCCGCACCGAGGTGTCCAGCGAGGGCCCCCACAACTCGGGAACCGGACCGATGGATGCGGGCCAGTCCGGCTCGAACCAGCTGAAATATCGGGGATCCAGCAGCCCGGTCACCGCCTGCAACATGCCCGAGGCGGTCCCGTCGGGATTTCTGACCTCTCCGGTTCCCCGGAACGTGATGATATCGATCATCGTTTTCTCCCTACGCGTACTACCACGGTAGCGAAACGGCTCACAGGCCGAAATTGTCGTTGATGTATTGCGCCGCATGGTCGGTCCACACCAGATCCGAGCCCGGCAACTTGCTCGACGGATAGCCGACATGCGGCCCGCCGGGGGTGAGCAGGCCGAGCACACCGCGCACCGCCGTCGCGTAGCGGCCCAGGTTGACCACCGGATCGCGCATCAGCCAGCGCAGCAGTTCGTCGAAGATCTGATAGGTGACGTCGCCGAAGCGCGCCCCCTCCACGAACGAGAACGGCGACAGGCCCACATCGATGATCCGCAGCGGCGAATCACCCGGCGCGGCGGTGATGAGGTCAGCGGGATCGGCGTACTCGCGCGTGGCCACGTCGGTGGGCCAGTCGCCGCGCTGCCCGTACAGCCCGAAGGTGCACGGCGGGCACAGATCCTCGACCGAATCACCCGAGCGGCGCAGCGGATTGGCGATATTCACCGCGAAGGCGATCTCCAGCGGACTGCCGTCGACATTGGTGTATCGGCCCGCGCGCACCCCCTCCAAAATCCGGCTGGCGCAGATGCCGCCGAGCGAATAGCTCAGCAGCCCACAGACATTCGGCGAATTCTGGATCACCCGCACCCCGGCCTCGATGCCCTCGGCCACCGAGGCGTCCAGCGCGGGCCCCCACAGCTCCGGATCCGGTCCGATCGAGGCCCGCCAATTCGGTTCGAAGCCTCGGAAACGCTCCGGATCGAGTTGTCCGATCACCGCGGCCAGCATGCCCACCGGGATGCCGTCCGCGCTGCGCCACTCGTTCGTTCCGCGGAAGGTGATGACGTCGATCATCGGGTTTCTCCTCACCCGCATGCGAAGTTCCCTGCCGCGCCACGGTAGGCCCGGCGACTTCGACCGAGCACCGGGCGCGGACAGGTCTGCGCGCACAGCGTGCAACGATCGCCGAGCGTGACCCAGAACACGCCGAATGCGGAATATCCGAAGATCAACTGACCGTTTCACTGTTCATGACCTTCGCCGTGCCCGTCACCGTCCGTGGCTACGAAATCGACGTCAACGGCCACCTGAACCAGGCGGTCTACCACCAGTACGCCGAGCACGCCCGCTGGGAGCACTTCCGCGCGGCCGGACTGGACGCGGAGAAGATGCGTGCCGCCAACCTCGGCCCGGTGGTCCTCGAGTCGACCATCAAGTACCTGCGCGAACTGCATCTCGGCGACGAGGTGAACGTCACCAGCGCGTTCGAATGGGGCCAGGGCAAGGTCTTCAAGTTCCGCCAGCAGATCGTCAAGCTCGACGGCACGGTCTCCGCCGACATCACGGTGGTGACGGGCCTGATGGATCTGGCCACCCGCAAACTCGTCCCGAATCCGGTCGACCGGTTTCGCGCGCTGACCGACTCGCCGGATCTGCTCGGCCTGTGACCGGTTGAGACCTCAACCGAAAATCTCTCGGGCGCTGGCCCTTTCCGCGCGCGTGCCGGATATCCGCACGCACACCTGAAATCTTTCGTTGCGAACCGATCAGCGACGGCTGCGAGCTATGATCCAGATCACGCTCGGCTTCCGTGGCAAACCGCGAGCAGATCGGAGACCAGCCCATGTTCGACGCCGACCTTCACACCGCCACCCCGCCGCTGTCCGGCTCCCTGGTGGCCGAATCGGAGCGGTCGGTCAGTGTGCGCGTGACCGACGGCGTATGGACCTTCGACCGCGCCGACGTCCTGTCGATCGTCGAAACCGACGGTGCGCCAACGACTTCCGAGCGTCCCGTGCGGGTACGCATTCGCTCGGGCGCCACCGCCGAATTCACCCGGCGCCTGCGCATCGACCTGACCGAACGCCCGATGACCCTGGGACATCCGCCCTCCCCCGCCCGCGGCGACGAGCTGCTGGCCCGGCTCACCACGGACTGGGCGCGCGAATTGCGGCTTCCCGCAACACCCGGCGTCGGCGGGGCGACGTTCACCTACATCCAGACCAAGACCGACGCCCGCAGCGACGACGGCACCGCCTGCGACAGTCTCGACTGAGGCGACGCGGCATGGCTGGCGGCGCGACCGGTTCGGTGCTGATCGTCACCGAAACCAACGACGTGCACGCCGACGCGCTGACCGCGACGCTGCGAAATGTGCACGGCATCACGCCGATTCGTCTCGACATGCGCGACTTCCCGAACGAGAGCGGCAGTTTCCGCCTCGGCCGCGTCGGCACCGCGCGCTCGCTGTCGCATGTGCCGGGCCTGGACGGGGTCACCTCGGTGTGGTGGCGGCGGCCGCACCGGTGCCGGATCGCGAACGGGATCTCCAGCGCCGACGACGAATTCCGCCAGGCCGAATGCGACGGCTTCCTCCAGGGCCTGCTGTGGTCGATTCCGGCGCTGTGGGTCAACGACCCGGGCGCCGACCGCACCGCCTGCCGCAAGATCGTGCAGCTCGAAACCGCCCGGCGTTCCGGCTTCGCGGTCCCCGACACCCTGATCACCAGCAGTCCGGACGAGGCGCGCGACTTCGTGGAAGCCCGGCCGGGCCGGGTGGTCTACAAGCGCACCGGCACCGGCCGGTCGGCATTCTCCGAAACCCGCCTGCTCGCTCCGGCCGATCTGGACCGGCTGGGGAGCATCCGCTTCGCGCCGACCACCTTCCAGGACTACATCGAGGCCGACTGCGATCTGCGCGTGGTGTGGATCGACGGGCTGGAGTGGACGGTGCGCATCGACTCGCAATCCGGTGTGGGACGGGTGGATTCGCGCCTGGACACGGCCGTGGAGTTCGCACCGGCCCGGCTGCCCGCGGCGGTGAGCAAATCGCTCGCCACGCTGATGGGCGCGCTGGGACTGGTGTTCGGGGTGCTCGACATCCGCGTCGGCGTCGACGGCGAGTACTACTTCCTCGAGGTGAATCCGCAGGGCCAGTTCGCCTATCTGGAGATCAAGACCGGCCTGCCGATCTTCGCCAGCCTGGCCAATTTCCTGGTCAACGCCGACGCGGCGGTACCCGGGCACTGAGCCCTACTCCAGGCTCGCGAGCAGCACCCGCAGCATCCGGTCGAATTCGCGGCGCTCCGGCGCCGACAGCACCGACAGCAGCCGGGTCTCGTTGCGCGTGTGCTCGCCGACGACCGCGTCGACGAGTTCGCGCCCGGCCTCGGTCAGCGCGACCCGCACCGCGCGCCGATCCTGGGCATCGGCGATGCGCCGGACCAGTCCGGCCGATTCCAGCCGGTCCAGCCGCCCGGTCATCCCGGCCCGGGACAGCATGAGCTGATCGGCCAGCAACGAGGGGTTCAGCTCGAACGGCTTGCCCGAGCGCCGCAGCGCCGCAAGCACATCGAACTCACCGCGCGCCAGCCCGTGCGCGGCGAACACCTCCTCCACCGCCCTCGACGCGACCAGATACAGCCGACCCAACCGGCCCGCGATCGCCATCGCCTCCAGCTCGAGGTCGGGCCGTTCCCGCCGCCACTGCGCGACGATCTCGTCCACCGCGTCGGTCTTCCGCTCTGCCATGGCCGGAATTCTATTCGATGCCATATAGTTAGGCATCTAACTATCAGATAGCGAATAATCGGAGCTTGCCATGGAGACCACCCACATCCCGGCCGTCGTCCGTCAGCCCGCCGAGGTCGAAACCCTGCGCACCCAACAGGTCACGGTCCGACTGCTGATCGATGCGCACGAGACCGGCAACAGCCTGAGCACCGTCGAGGTGACGATGGCCGCCGGTGCGGACGGCGCGGCGCCGCACTATCACACCCGCTCCGAGGAGCTGTTCTACGTCGCCGACGGCGAACTCCAGGTGATGGCCGCCGACGAGATCGTCACCGTCGGCGCGGGCGGATCGATCGTGGTACCCCGCCGGATGCCGCACGCGTTCGGCGCGGCACCCGGGAGCGGGGCGCGCATCCTGATCGCGCTCACACCCGGAGTGCGACGCTTCGAGTATTTCCGCATGCTCGAACGAATCGCCGACGGCTCGGCCACCCGCGCCGAATTGGCCGCCGTGCAGGACGAATTCGACAATCACTTCGTCGACGCCCCACACTGGTGGGCCGAGCGAAACGCCAACCGCCGCTGAGCCGTTCCGGCCGCCGACCCGGATGTCAATCGGCACAGACACTTTCGTGCCCGACCGGTCGCCGTCCGAGCGCTGCGAGCAGCACCCATCGCCACGTCGGCGACGACGAGCCGAAACCTTCCGGGCCAGCGGCGCGGAAGGTCAAGGCCGCCACCGTGATTCGCGGCGCCGAGCCCTACTTCGCGGCGGACTTGCGGCGATTGGCTCCACCACGGCTGCGGAGTTGCACATGCGACTCCACGAGCACGTTGTGGATGAATCCGTACGAGCGGCCGGTTTCCCGCGCCAGCGAGCGAATGCTGGCGCCCGCCTCGTACTGCTTCTTGAGTTGGGTTTGCAGGCGGTCTCGCGACTTTCCGGTGACGCGCGTGCCCTTACCCAACGTGGACTTCCCTTGTGCGGGCCTGTCACTCATGGCTTCCTCCGGTCGCCCTGCAGCCTCATTCCAGGCTAGACACTCTGCGTTCAGTGATCAACGCCTCTCTGTGATTCGGATCACGAAATCGGCGTGGACCCCCTAATCCGATGAATTTCTTCGGTCTCCCCCGTCTGCACCCTCGACATCGACAACGTTCAGGAGCACAGACATGAGGACGCTCACCGCGGGCCTGTTCATCGCCGTCGACGGCGTGGTGGAGAACCCGCAGGACTGGCACTTCCCGTACTACAACGACGAGATGGGCACGGCGGTCGACGCGCAGCTCGGCGCGGCCGACACGCTGCTGCTGGGCCGCAAGACCTATGACAGCTTCGCGGGGGCCTGGCCCGAGCGCGAAGCGGGCGGCGGCGAGGACGCGTACTTCGCCGCCAAGCTGGGCGATGCCCGCAAGATCGTGGTGTCGCATCAGGATCTCACCTTCACCTGGCGCAATTCCGAAGTACTGAAGGGAGATCTGATCGAGGCGGTGACCGCGCTCAAACAGGAATCGGGCGGCCCCATCGGCATCAGCGGATCGGTGTCGGTCGTGCGACAGCTGCTCGCGGCCCGGCTCATCGACGAACTGCATCTGCTCGTCCACCCCATCGCGGTGCGGACCGGCGAGCGGTTGTTCGACGCGGCCGAGGCGAGCCTGCCGCTGACCCTGTTGCGTTGCGCCACCTTCACCACCGGCGTGATCCATGCGGTCTACGGGCCGGGCGAGCCCGGCACGGGCGGCTACGACGAGGCCAAAAAGCATCTCGCCCAGGGCGATTGATTCGAGGCGCTGCCCGGTGAGACGGTCCAAATTCATCCCACCGGGCAGCGTCCTCGCCCGCTACCACCATCGCGGGCCGTTGGACCAGTCGCCGCCCTGACCGGCGAGCTGGCCCAGGTCATTTCCCCCGGTCTGGAAACCGTTGCTCCACGGATCCCAGGACACCTCCTTGCCCCCGCCGAACCAGTCGGCCCACGGGTTCCACGGGTTGCCGCCACCCGGCTTGCCGAACCAGTTCTGGAACCAGTCCTCCCAGGGGTTCGTCGGCTGCTGCGGCTTACCGGGCTGCTCCGGTTTCGAAGGCTTGGACGGCTTCTCGGGCTGCGTCGGCTTCTCCGGCTTGGAGGGCTTCTCGGGCTTGGTCGGCTTCTCCGGCTTCGGCTGGTCGGTGCCCTTGCCGCTGGGCGTGGCGAAGGCCTGCGTCCAGTACAGGCCCTGGCGGCCCTTGGCCACGCCGACGCCGATCTCGCGCAGCCCGCAGTTGAGGATGTTGGCGCGGTGGCCGGGGCTGTTCATCCACCCGTTCACCACATCCTTGGCATCGCGGTAGCCCATGGCGATGTTCTCGGCCCAGGTGCGGGCCTTGTAGCCGGTCGCGGCGATGCGATCGCCCGGGCTGCCCTTGGACGAGTTGTGGTCGAAGAAGTTGTTCTTCGCCATATCCTCGCTGTGTCCCTGGGCGGCCTGGGTCAGGCGGTTCTCGGCCTTCAGCGGCTGGCAACCGGCCTTCGCCCGTTCGGCGTTGGTGAGCGTGACGACCTCATCGGCGGCGGCGGAATCGGATTGGGGCGCGGCCGACGCCGACGTCGCCCCGGCAATGGTGGCCAGCGCGAAGGCCGACAAGCCCACGGTGGCCGACAATGAACGCATGGTTGCCGACGAGAAACTCATGGTTCCCTTCGAATAGTCGTGAAGTCTTGTGGACGAACGCAAATTAGCGTGATTGCCGACGAGATATCGAAAGTATCTCGTAGCATTGGTTGAATCGTTCTGTGCCCGAAGAGTATTCGTATCGTGATCTGATCGCAACGTGGATCACACTGGACTTAAAAGCTTTTGAAGCCCAGGCTTAACGACCGACGAACCACCAGGCAATCGGCACTATCGCGGCACAAGATCATCGTGCACACTGCCCGGAAGCGGCCGATCCGATTAACTCGAGTTAAGGCCCACCTAACTCGGCTGGCCGACTTACGCTCGGCCGCTTTACTATTCGATCCACATCACGGATACATAACGGAGATCACCAAGACGCCGCTCCTACCACCGGCCGACAATTCTCCGGAGAACTGTGTCGCGGCGTACCGACTCTCGACTAAGGAACCACTGATGGGTAAACACAGCGCGAAACGCACCCACCTCGGCCCGGTGCGCACGGCCATGCTGTCGATGACCGCGTTGGTCACCGCCGCCGTCGCCGCCGAGCACGGCACTTCCGAAGGGGCGCAGGAGAATCGCGCCATCGAGGCCACCACCAGCTGGACCGACCTCGAAAGCCACACCGGCGTGCTGGCCAAGGTGACCGCCGATCGCATGACGGCTACCGGCGCCGAGGTGCAGGAGCAGGTCGCCCCCGCGCCCGCCCCCGAGGTCGTCGCGGACACCCCGGTGACCGACACCCCGCACGGCGGCATCCCGCTCACCTACGAGAACACCGACGAGCAGCCCGCACCCAAGGCCACGGCCGTGGCCGACACCAAGAGCACCGTGAAGTCGGAGAAGCCGAGCAGCGGCCACCGCGGCGGTAAGCACCGGCGGGTCGAGGCCGAGGCCGTCGCCAGGAAGAGCGGCCCGAGCGCCGCTCCCGCCGCCCCCGACCTCGGCCAGGTGCTGACCAGCATCGCCCAGGTGCTCGGGGCCGGGGCCAATGCGGGCGGCGCGCTGGCGCAGGCGCTCGGCTCCGGTAGTGCGGCCCTGGGCACCGGCAGCGCCTCGGTCGCGCCGGTGGCCGATGTGCTCGGTTCCGGCAGCGGCGAAGGCGTCGAGCTCGGCAAACCGCTGGCGCAGCTGGCCAAGGCGCTCGGCTCCGGCAGCGCGGCCCTGGGCACCGGCAGCGCTCAGGTGAGCAAGGCCGGAACCTCGCTGATCGCCGGGTTCACCCCGCCGTCGGACACGGTCACGCCCAAGCCCCGCCACGCCGCACCCGAACCGGAGGAGGACACCTCCGACTCGGCGGACTCCGCCGACTCCGCCGATTCCTCCGACGCCACCGATTCCGGAGACTCCACCGAGACCGCAGTGGGCTGAGTCCTGTTGCGGCCCAGGCGTTGTCGACAATGGCGTCGGCAACGCCTTCGCCGTTTTCAGGCCAGCTGAATCAGTTCCAGATAGTCCTGCGACCAGTGGTCCTCGGTGCCGTCGGGCAGCATGATCACCCGCTCCGGATTCAGCGCCTCGGCCGCGCCGGGATCGTGGGTCACCAGTACGACCGCACCGGCATAGCTGCGCAGCGCGTCGAGCACCTGCTCGCGGGAGACCGGATCGAGGTTGTTGGTCGGCTCGTCGAGCAGCAGCACATTGGCCGCCGAGGACACCAGCCCCGCCAGCGCCAGGCGGGTCTTCTCACCACCGGACAGCGTCCCCGCGGGCTGTTCCAACTGCGGGCCGGAGAACATGAACGCGCCCAGCAGCCCGCGCAGATCCTGCTCGCCCGCATCCGGCGCGGCGTGGCGGATGTTCTCCCACACCGTGGCTCGATCGTCCAGGGTGTCGTGCTCCTGCGCGAAGTAGCCGACCTTCAGGCCGTGGCCCGGCACCAACTGCCCGGCCGTCGGCGTCTCCACCCCGGCCAGCAGCCGCAGCAGCGTCGTCTTACCCGCGCCGTTGAGACCCAGCACGACCACCCGGCTGCCACGATCGATGGCCAAATCGACGCCGGTGAAGATCTCCAGCGAGCCGTACATCTTGGTCAGGTTTTCCGCCATCAGCGGCGTCTTGCCGCAGGGCGCGGGCTCGGGGAACTTGATCCGCGCCACCTTGTCGGCCACCCGGATCTCGTCCACCTCGGCCAGCATCCGCTCGGCGCGCTTGACCATGTTCTGTGCCGCGACGGCCTTGGTGGCCTTGGCGCCGAGCTTGGCGGCCTGGGCCTTGAGCGCGGAGGCCTTCTTCTCGGCATTGGCGCGTTCGCGGCGGCGGCGCTGCTCGTCGGTGGCGCGGGCGTCGAGGTACTTCTTCCAGCCCATGTTGTAGACGTCGGCCTCGCCGCGCACGGCGTCGAGGAACCACACCCGGTTCACCACGGCCTCGAGCAGTTCGACATCGTGGCTGATCACGATCAGGCCGCCGTCGTGGCCCTGCAGGAAGCCCCGCAGCCAGGTGATGGAGTCGGCATCGAGGTGGTTGGTCGGCTCGTCGAGCAGCAGCGTGGTGTCGGACTTGCCGCCGCTGCCGTCGGAGGCGGAGAACAGGATGCGGGCCAGTTCGATGCGGCGGCGCTGACCACCCGACAAGGTGCGCAGCGGCTGGCCCAGTACCCGGTCCGGCAGTCCGAGGCTGTGACAGATGCGGGCGGCCTCGCTCTCGGCGACATAGCCGCCGAGCGCCGCGAACCGCTCCTCGAGCCGACCGTATTTGCGCACCGCCTTCTCGCGCTCGTTGTCGTCGGCGACCTCGGCCATCAGCGCCTGCTGCTTTTCCATATCGCGGATGAGCGCGTCGAGCCCGCGCGCGGACAGCACCCGGTCGCGGGCCAGCACATCGAGATTGCCCTCGCGCGGATCCTGTGGCAGATAACCGATTTCACCCGAACGAACGACCTTTCCGGCGTAGGGTTCACCCTCACCGGCGAGAATGCGCAGCGTGGTCGTCTTACCGGCGCCGTTGCGCCCGACCAGTCCGATCCGGTCGCCGGCCTGCACCCGCAGCGCCGGGCCCGGCGCGGTCAGCAGGGTGCGGATTCCGGCCCGGACCTCCAGGTCGGTCGCGGTGATCACAAACGTCTCCTCAAAGTGTGGCGGCGGCTGGGCTCGAGTGTGCAACGCGGGCGCACGCAAGAACCACCGATTTTACCCATGCGAACAAAACCCGGCCGTAACGTGGACCACGCGGCGGGTAACGTGCGATCCCATGACCGAAGATCTATTGGGCAAGAGCGCCCTGGTATCGGGCGCGAGCCGGGGCATCGGCCGGGCGATCGCGGCAGAGTTGCTCGCCCGCGGGGCCAACGTCGTCATCACCGCGCGCAAGCCCGAACCGCTCGAGGCCACCGCCGCCGAACTGCGCGCACTCGGCCATCCGGGCAAAATTGTTGCGGTGGCGGGCAATTCGGGAGACGAGGCGGCCCGCGCCGAACAGGTCGGCGCCGTGGTCGCCGAATTCGGCTCGCTGGACATCCTGATCAACAACACCGGCATCAACCCGGTCTACGGCGCGCTGGTGGACGCCGATCTGGACGCGGTACGCAAGATCTTCGACGTCAACGTCGTGGCCGCCCTCGGCTATGTGCAGCAGGCGTACCGGGCGTGGATGGGCGAGCACGGCGGGGCGATCGTGAACGTCGCCAGCGTCGCGGGCCTGCGGTCCACGGGTGTGATCGCCGCCTACGGCGCGTCCAAGGCCGCGCTCATCCGGCTCACCGAGGAACTGGCCTGGCAGCTCGGCCCCAAGATTCGGGTCAACGCGGTCGCGCCGGGCGTGGTGAAGACCCGCTTCGCCGACGCGCTGTTCTCGGCCGACGAGGACGCGGCCGCGGCGGCCTACCCGATGAAGCGCCTGGGATCGCCGGAGGATGTGGCCGGACTGGTCGGATATCTGGTCTCCGACGCCGCGTCCTGGATCACCGGCGAGGTGGTCCGGGTGGACGGCGGCCTGCTGTCCACCGGCGGGATCTAGCGGAAGGCCAGCGCGCCGAGCATGTCCTGATGCAGATAGCGCAGGTATTTGCTCGCGGTCTCCTCGTCGACGGCCGCGGTCGTGGTGACCAGGATGATGACGAGGAACTGCTTCTCGCTGTCGTCCTTCCACTTGCCGATCGTGAAGTCCTCGATATAGCTGCCGGGCCGCGGCTGCAGATCCTCGTCGGTGTATCGGCCGACCGCGGCCGCGGCCTTGTCGGCGTCGGCCATACCCAGCACGTACTGGGTCAGCATCAGGCCGCCGCGCTCGGAGCGGTAGACCATCTCGGCCACGTACTGACAGCCCAGCGCGGTGAGTTTGCCGCCGACCTCGATATCACCGCAGTTGGAAGCGTCGCGGCCGTCGACCCAGTCGGCGTGCAGCGCGACATCGCCGAGCCGGAAATTCCAGTCCTTGGCCTGTTCTCGGTAGCTGAACTTGGTGGCCACCGGTTGCGCGGTGGCGGTGCCGCGCGGGGTGGCGGTTTCGGTCGCGGTGACCAGTTCCGGCGTGGTGGTGCCGGTGGCGCGGTTGTCCTCGCCCCGCTTGTTCCGATCGATCAGCACGAGCGCGCCCGCCCCGACCACCAGGACCGCGATCGTCGCCACGACGATGCCGATGATGAGGCCGGTATTGCTCTTGGGCGGCGGAGGCGGCGGATAGCCACCGCCCGGATAGCCCTGGTTCGGATCCCAACCCGGCTGCGGCGGCTGATATCCAGGCTGGCCCCAGCCGGGTGGCTGGTGCTGCGGACCGTAACCGTACGGGCCGGAACCAGGGGGATATGTCATGACCGCAACCTTCCGCGCCCGGGCGACCCAGCGCCCTCCGCGGTCGTCCCCCCGGGCATGGACGCCGACCCTACCCGACGCGCCGATCCCGACGCCAAACGCCGACGGTCATCTGATCCAATTCCGGTGTGACCACCGATCTCATGGTATGCGGTCTCGGCCCCGCCGGGCGCGCTCTCGCGCATCGCGCACTGGCACACGGACTCTCGGTGACGGCCGTCGACCCGCATCCGGGCCGCCGCTGGACCGCCACCTACGGCGGCTGGGCCGACGAACTGCCCGGATGGCTGGATCCCGCGGTGGTGGCGGCGACGGTGGACCGGCCGATCGCCTGGGGGACGCGGCGTTTCGAGATCGATCGGCGCTACGTCGTCTTCGACACGGCGGCGCTGCGGGGTGCGCTGGATCTCGGTGGGGCCCGGGTGATCGCCGATCGGGTCGAATCCCTCGGCACCGAACCGACCGGCACGAAAGGCCCATGGCGGGTACGTCTTTCCGCCGGCGAGGTGCTGACCGCGGATCGGGTGATCGATGCCCGCGGCCTCACCCGCTCCCCCGCCCGCGCCGAACAGACCGCCTTCGGCGTGATCGTCCCCGCCGACCGCTGGTCCGAGCCGCTGTTCATGGACTGGCGACCGGACAACGGCGCGGCCCCCGGCGAACCCCCGTCGTTCCTCTACGCGATTCCCCTGGGCCCCAACCGTTTCCTCCTGGAAGAAACCTGTCTGGCGGGCCGCCCCGCCCTGCCCCTCCCGACCCTGCGCACCCGCCTGCTGCACCGACTGCGCTCGCGCGGAATCGATCTGCACGGCGACGAACCCACCGAACACGTCCGCTTCCCCCTCGAGGGCGGCCGACCCACTGCCCACCGCTTCGGCGCGGCGGGCGCGATGCTGCATCCCGCAACGGGTTACAGCCTCACCGCATCGCTGTCGGCCGCCGACGCCTACGCCACCGGCGCCCCACCGCATCCGGTCCGCACCCGGCTCGTCCATCGCCTCCGCACGGCGGGCCTGCGCTCGCTGCTCGCCCTGCCGCCCACCGACCTGCCCGCCTTCTTCGACGCCTTCTTCGCGCTGCCCCCACACCACCAGCGCGCCTATCTGAGCGCCACCACCGACCTACCCGCCACCGCCGCCGCCATGACGGCCCTGTTCACCGCCGTGCCCTGGCGGATACGACGCACCTTGATCACGGCGACGCTCGGCCGAGGCTGAACCAGACGCGGCCGAACCCCCTGCCCACCACGCGGCCCTGTTCCGAATGCGCCGCAGCCTGATCGCGGCGACCGTGAGCCGGAACCGAATCAGGCGCGGTCGACCACCAGCGCGGTGGTGTTGTCGGTGCCGCCGACTCGCAGCGCCGTGTCCACCAGCGCCTCCGCCGTCCGGCCCGGCGAAATCCCGGCGGCCAGCAGCTCTTTCACGACCATGATGTCGAGCATCTTGTGAATGCCGTCGGTGCACAGCAGGAAACGGCCGTGGCTGGAACCGGTGCCGGCGCGGCCGATGGCGTCGGCGGTCACGGTGCGGACCGAGGTGGTGACGAGGTGGCTCATGCGCGGCAACGGCTCGCGGCCGTGGGCGCGCAGGAGTTCGGCGACGGTGTGGTCGGTGGTGATCTGATGCAGGACACGGCCGTTCCAGCGATAGGCGCGGCAGTCACCCACCCAGGCGATCTCGGCGGGGGCGTCGGGTTGATCGGCGGTGGGGACGACCGCGATCGCCAGCACCGTATCGGCGGCGGGCTCGGGAAATTGCCGGTGCAATTCGTCCTGGGCGGCCAGGATCGCGGGCACCGCGCCCCGGCTGGTGCCCACGGCCGCGGCCACCGCGGCGGCGCAGCGGGCGGCGCGCGCGGCGAGTAGATGGTCGCCGATGCCGTCGGCCACCACGAAGGCGGTGCGGCCGGTGCTCGGGTCGGTGCGGGTGGCCACGGCATCGGCATTGATCGATCGGCCGCCCCGGCGGCTCACCGAGTCGGCTTCGATTCCGGCGAGCCGGATCAGCTCGCGACGGGTGATGGCGGTGGTCACTGCATTGTGCACGACCCGACCTCCTCGACTGGTCAGGTGCTGCCCATCAGCACCCTTCCAGTCAACCGTGAACCGCCGCGTCGCGCACCGAAGTCGGCCGTGGAGTTCCTTAGAAAATGGCAACGAGACAGTCACGGCCGCAAACGAACTGCGCACCGCTCGCGATACCGGCGCCGCCGTGCGACATGATCGTGATATGACCGTCGCCCCGCCGATCCTCGCCGGCGCCCCCGGCTCGTTCGCCCGCGGTGTCTTCCACGACCGGCATCCGAAGCTGATCGAGCAGGTCCTCGCCGCGCACCCGTACAACGCCGCCGCGGCGGCCGCACTGCGGGAGTTGCTGGCCGAGAGCACCGCTGGCGTACTGGAACCGCTGGTCACCACGGCCGAGGGCGCCGCGCACTGGTCGGCCTGGGGTGCGGGGCTGTGGGGCAGGCCCTGGGCGGAGGTCCCGTTCCTGTGGGCGGAGAGCTATTTCTATCGCCGCCTGCTCGAGGCGGTCGGCTATTTCGGGCCGGGCCCGTGGCGCGGCATCGACCCGTTCGCCCCGACCAAGGCCGCCGAACTGGCGGGCCCGGCGGTCGCCGACGAACTCGCCGCCCTGGACGGACTGGTCGATATCCCCCTGGACAAGCGACGTTCGGCGCTGCTGCTGTCCGCGCTGTGGGGCAATCAGGCCGATCTGAGCTTCCAGCTCACCGCGGGCGCGAATGCGCGCGCCACCCGGCTGCTGGTCGACGACGGCGACGCGCTGTGGTCGCGGCTGAGCCGCACGACCGACCCGCTGGTATGCGTGATCGCCGACAACGCCGGGCGCGAACTGCTGCCCGATCTGATCCTGATCGACCACCTGCTCACCACGGCGGCGGTCGCCCGCGTCACCCTGCACGTCAAACCCCGGCCCTACTACGTCTCCGACGCCACCATGACCGATGTCCTGGCGGCCCTGCGCGTGCTGCGTACCGCGGACACCACCGCGGCCCGCGCGGTCGGGCAGCGGCTGTGGGCGGCCGTGCGCGAGGACCGGCTGGTCGTGCGCGATCACGAATTCTTCTGCGCCCCCTTGCCTTTCCACGAGATGCCCGCCGACCTGGCAACGGAATTCGCGGGCGCGGCGATCACGGTGGTCAAGGGCGATCTCAACTACCGCCGTCTGGTCGGCGACCGCCACTGGCCGCCGACCACCCCCTTCGCCGATCTGGTCGACTACTTCCCCACCCCCGTCCTCGCCCTGCGCACCCTGAAATCCGATGTGGCCGTGGGCCTCACCGACGACCAGGTGCGCGCGCTCGACGCCACCGGCACGCCGTGGCGCACCAGCGGCGAACACGCACTCATCCAGGCCAGCGTCAGCGCGTAGCCCGGCGCAGCGCGACATACTCGAGCTCCCCGAAGGCCACCACCACCGCCGCCCCGGCCAGCAGGAACACCACACCCAGGCCGGTCAGCGGGATCAGGTCGGTGAACGCCAGCACCACCATGGCGATTCCGGAGGCCAGGTTCACCGCCACCACCGCCTGCCCGGCCCGCGCCGGAATCTCGGGATAGCCCGCGATCAGCAGCAGCGCCAGCGCACCGCCGAGCATCGCCACCCCGAACGGCACCGACCAGGCGGTGGGCAACCCCAGCGGCTCGCGCAGCAGCGGCGCGGCGGCCAGCAGTACGACCCCGAAAACGCCGGTGCTCCAGCCGTCCGCCCGCAACGCGGTGCGCAGGGTGAGCCCGGGGGTGGCCGCGATCGTCGTCATCGTCGTCTCCTGTCCTTCGAAACCGGATGGTGCCCTCGACGCTGCCAGGGCCGCCGCGGCGACTCAATTACCTCCGAGGTCATGGCCTACCCGGCCGTCGCTATGCTGCCCGGATGACCTCCACCGTGCCCTCGCCGGTCGGCGGCCTGTTGCGAGAATGGCGGCAGCGTCGCCGCCTCAGCCAGCTCGATCTGGCGCTGGCCGCGGACATCTCCGCCCGACATCTGTCCTATCTGGAGACCGGGCGCTCGCGGCCCAGCCGCACGATGGTGCTGCGGCTGTGCGACGCCCTGGATGTGCCGCTGCGCGAACGCAATACGCTATTGCTCGCGGGCGGCTTCGCGCCGGAGTATCGGGAGAGCAACCTCGACGATGCCGAATTGTCCTCCGTCCGTTCGGCGCTGCGCACCATGCTCGACGCACACGAGCCGTACCCGGCGGTGGTGGTGGACCGGTACTGGGACGTGCTGACCGGCAACCGTGCGATGTCCGTGCTGACGAACGGCATCCCCGAACATCTGCTGACCCCGCGCCCGAACGTCTACCGCATGGTGCTGCATCCCGACGGCCTCGCCCCGCACATGGTCAACGGCCGCCAGGTGCGAAACCTGTTCCTGGAGCGGCTCCTCCGCCAGGCCAACGGCACCGGCGACCCCCGGCTGCGCGCTCTCCACGAGGAGGTCTCCCGCTATCCCGAACTCGCCCCCGACCCGGACCCCGAGCCCGCGCGACCGGGACCGTTCGAGGTGCCGCTGCGCATCCGCACCCCGCTCGGCGAGCTGTCGATGTTCAGCACGATGGCCACCTTCGGCGCCCCCGCCGACGTGACGCTCGCCGAACTGGCCATCGAACTGTTCTACCCACTGGACGATTTCACCGCCCGGATCCTCAGGGCCGGAACACCACTCGAACACAGCCCTCGCTCTTGTTCTTGAAGATGTCGTAGCCGCGCACGGCATCCTCGAGCGGCAGATCGTGGGTGATGAGATACGACGGATCCAGATCGCCCTGCTGAATGTAGTCGAACATGCGCGCCATGTACCGCTGCCCGTGCTGCTGGGCGGTGCGGATGGTCAGACTCTTGTTGGTCACCACACCCATCGGGAATTTGTCGGTGACGCCGTAGATTCCGAGCACCGAAACCACTCCACCCTTGCGGCAGGCCAGAATCGCCTGGCGCAGCGCGGCGGCCCGATCGGTCTCCAGGCGCAGCAGTTGTTTGGCGCGATCGTAGAGCTGCTGCAAACCGGTGCCGTGCCCCTCCATGCCGACGGCATCGATACAGGCGTCCGGCCCGCGTCCGCCGGTCATGTCCCGCAGCGCCTCGTGCACACTGTCCACCGCGGTGTAGTCGATGGTCTCGGCACCGAACTGCTTGCGCGCCAAGGCCAATCGCTCCGGATACCGATCCACCATGATCACTCGATCCGCGCCCAGCAGCCGCGCGCTGTGCCCGGCCATCAGGCCGACGCCGCCACTGCCGAACACCGCGATGGTGTCGCCGGGGGAGATATCGCAGAAGTCCGCGCCCATCAGCCCGGTCGGCACCGCATCGGACAGGAACAGCGCCTGCTCGTCGGCAACGCCGTCGGGCACGGCGAAACAGTTCACATCCCCGAACGGCACCCGGATGTACTGGGCGTGCGAACCCTGGTACCCGCCGAACGGGTGGGTGTAACCGTAGATGCCCCCGGTCGGATAGCCCAGGACCGGCTGCTGCAGGGCGGCATTGGGATTGGTGGTGTCGCACAGCGAATACAGCTCGTGGTCGCAATACCAGCACGAGGAGCAGCCGATGAACGAGGGCACCACCACCCGCTCCCCGGCCGTGCGCCGGGTGACCTCGCTGCCCACGTCGACTATCTCCCCCAGGAATTCGTGCCCGATGACGTCGCCCTCGCGCATACCGGGCAGATAGCCGTCGATGAAATGCAGATCCGAGCCACAGGTGGTGCTCAGCCGTACCCGCACGATGACATCGTGCGGATTGATCAGTGTGGGATCGTCGACGGTTTCCACCGCCAGTTCGTTGACCCCGTTCCAGCACAGCGCACGCATGATTCTCCTAGGTCGAGGCGGGTGAGCGGCGCGCACTCGGATTGTGCGCGAGGGTGGGGATCTCCCCGGTCTGCAGCAGCGCCCGGGCCCGATAGAGCGCGGTGAACGCGGCCGCGCCGGTCAGCAGGTCCGGCAGCGGGGTGTGTGCCTCGAGGCGCACCTCGGTGCCGAGATCGGCGGGCGCGTCGGCGAATTCGAGCCGGACCTCCATCGGCTCCGCATCCCCCGCCCGCGCACCGATGAAGCGCAGGCCGTTGTCGTCCCGCACGAGTTCGGTGTTCCAGCTGACCGCCTCACCGTCCGCGGGCCGCAGCGTCCACACGTAACTGCCCGACGGGCCCGAGCGGACCTCGGCGAGATCGCCCAGCACCCGCGACAGATTCTCCGGTTCCCGCCAGAACTGCTCGACCTCCGCGCGCGGCCGGGCGATGGTCATGGTCTGCCCGGCGCTGCTCGCGGCCGAACCGACCAGCTTCTCCACCAGATCCGACACCTGGGATCTGGCCATTCCGACGTAATGATCGACAGCATGCATCGGGACTCCCTTCACGGTCCCTTCCGCGGTACCCGGCTCCCCGCGCCGGAACCACGTCCGCGCCAATAATTTCCGGCCTCCTTCGCCGCGGGCACGCCGCCTGTGCGACGGTGGAGGCGTTGTCACGCACAGAGAGGATGATCCGATGGCACAGACGGTTCGGGGTGTGATCGCACGGTCGAAGCGGAAACCGGTCGAGGTGACCGAGATCGTCGTGCCGGATCCGGGACCGGGCGAGGCGGTGGTGCGGGTGCAGGCGTGCGGGGTGTGCCACACCGACCTGCACTATCGCGAGGGCGGCATCAACGACGAATACCCCTTCCTGCTCGGCCACGAGGCCGCGGGCGTGGTGGAGGCGGTCGGCGAGGGCGTGACCGAGATCGAATCGGGCGATTTCGTGGTGCTGAACTGGCGCGCCGTCTGCGGGAGCTGCCGCGCCTGCCGCAAGGGCAAGCCCTGGTACTGCTTCTCGACCTGCAACGCCGCCCAGCCGATGACCCTCACCGACGGCACCGCCCTGACCCCCGCCCTGGGCATCGGCGCCTTCGCCGAGAAGACCCTCGTCCACGCCGGGCAGTGCACCAAGGTCGATCCGGCTGCCTCCCCGGCCGCGGCCGGACTGCTCGGCTGCGGCATCATGGCCGGACTCGGCGCCGCACTCAATACCGGCGCGGTCGGGCGCGGGGACAGCGTGGCGGTGATCGGCTGCGGCGGAGTCGGCAGCGCGGCCGTGGCCGGGGCCCGGCTGGCCGGGGCCACCACCATCATCGCCGTCGACATCGACCCCCGAAAGCTGGAGTGGGCCAAGGGTTTCGGCGCGACCCACACCATCGACGCCGCCGCCGGTGATCCGGTGCCGCTGATCCAGGAACTGACCGGCGGCTTCGGCGCGGATGTCGTCATCGACGCGGTGGGCCGCCCGGAGACCTGGAAGCAGGCGTTCTACGCCCGCGACCTCGCCGGAACGGTCGTTCTGGTCGGCGTGCCCACCCCGGAGATGCGCCTGGAGATGCCGCTGCTGGACTTCTTCTCCCACGGCGGCGCGCTGAAGTCCTCCTGGTACGGCGACTGCCTGCCCGCCCGCGACTTCCCCACCCTGATCGACCTGTACCGCCAGGGCCGCCTGGATCTGGATGCCTTTGTCACCGAGACGATTTCGCTGGACGAGGTGGAGCAGGCATTCGCCAAGATGCATCGCGGCGAGGTGCTACGTTCGGTGGTCACCCTCTGACACGGCACCGCCCGCGCCGCGGCAGTGCGGCGCGGGCGGCGGCGGACCGGCTAGTGCGCGTGCCCCGCCTCGGGGCGGCCCGGCTGTGGTGAGCCGGACAGCAGCCCGGACCCCGGCGCGGGCAGCACCAGGCCCAGGATCAGCATCGCCGCACCCAGCCCCAGGTGCAGCCAGTTGTCGGCGGTGTTCACCGGGACGAAGTTGGCGTCGCTGTCCCGGTCGATGAGCAGCCCGTACAGCCACAGCGCCAGATAGACGACGCCGCCGCCCAGCAGGAAGGTGCGGGCCCCGCCGCTGGTGCGGCCCATGGCCAGCCCGGCGACGCCGAAGATCAGATGCACGATGTTGTGCAGCGCCGAGACCTGGAAAATGCCGAACAGCATCGCACCCGAGTGGTGACCCGCCCACGACAGATCGTCGTAGTCGGTGGTGATGCCCGGAATGAAGCCGAGGATCCCGACCAGCAGGAACAGCGCCCCGACCACGGTCGCGGCGGTCCGGACCATCGAACCGCGACCGACCCCGCCCTGTGTGTATCCGGCTGTGGCCATCTCGATACTCCTCTCGATTGTGCTGACCTGGCCGAATTCATGATCACTGCGGAAATAGCCTTTCGCTATTGAATCAAACGTCACCCCGGCCCGGCGACCCGGGCTATTTCCACCGCGCGGGCGATCCCGCTCACCGGGACCTTTGCCGATCGGTACGGTGATCGCGGCCGCCGCCGTGCCCGTAAACCGCAGGACGAGACCTCTTGCGAGACAACCCGACTCGGACCCCCCACCGCGCAAACCCCTATTCCGAAACCCACATTTGGCCCGTTCGGCCCCATCCGTTCTCGCGAACGCGGTGTGCATGCAATGTTTTCCGATAAACTTGTCCGCGATTCGGCCCGAATACCTTGTCTTGCAATATTTTCCGCTACAACGCTGTGGCGGCTGTGGCGGTCCGCCAGGCAGATGGAAGCCGCGCGGCCGCGAGGGGATTGGTGTGCCATGCGATTACCCGGCCCGCTCATCGTGACGGCACTGGTGGTGGCCGGTTTGACGGCCTCGGGTTCCACTGCTCGGACCGCGACGTCGCCGACCCGGACCACGGCCGATATCGTGCCCGTCGCCGAGTCCGAGCCCGACCCGGCGGCCGCGCTCGTACCCGCCGCGCCGCAGACCGCGCGCAAGCTGCGCGAACTCGCGCCCCAGGCGGACCGCGCGGCGGACGGCTCGGTGCAGCTGAAGGATGTGCTGCTGCCCGGCGGCGCGGCACTCGGCATTCCGGAGGCCGTCCTGGCCGCCTACCGCAATGCCGAACTGGCGCTGCAGACCGCGCTGCCCGACTGCGGGCTGCCGTGGTATCTGCTGGCAGGCATCGGCAAGATCGAATCCAATCACGCGGGCAACGGCCGCGTCGATCCCCACGGCACCACGATCGGGGTGATCTTCGGCCCCGCGCTCGACGGCCACCTGCCCGGTAACCAGATCATCCGGGCCGCCGACGGCGGTTTCGTGCGGGCCGTCGGGCCCATGCAGTTCCTGCCCGCGACCTGGTCGATCTACGCCACCGACGGCAATGCCGACGGCAACGCCGATCCGAACAACGTCTTCGACGCGACCATCACCGCGGGCAAGTACCTGTGCTCGGACAACACCGACCTGCGCGATCCGAAGCAGGAGCTGCGGGCGATCCTGCGCTACAACAACTCCACCTCCTACGCCAGCGAGGTGCTCAGCTGGGCCAATGCCTACAAGAACGGCGGCGCGCCCGCGCCCGTCGGCAGCGTCCCCGACCCGCTGCCGCCCGAGGGCACCGCCGAGGGCGCGGGTTCGAGTATGGACGCGGGCGAGACCGTGCTGGCCTCGCAGACCCTCGGCGACGGAACCGAGCCGCCCGCGGATCCGGCCGCCACCACCGATCCGGAAGCCACCACGGATCCGCAGACCACGACCGACCCGACCACGTCCGATCCGGCGACCACCGATTCGACGACCACCAATCAACCCGGTTTCGGCCTCACGCTGCAGGTGTGGGTCAAGGTGGGCGATCTGAAGCCGTTCCTGTGCGGCATCTTCTGCACACCGCCGAAGACGAATCCGTGCCCGCCGCTGTCGCTGCCGACCCTGCCGACGGTTACCGAGTCGACCGACCCCCAGGCCCAGCGCGCACCGATCTGCATCGGCCCGGGCGATCCGGCCCTGCCCACCGTCCCGCCGCTGCCCACCAACCTGCCGCAGCTGCCCAGGACCACAACGCCTTCGACGACGGTCGTCCCCACGCCCACCACCATCGCGCCCACCACGACAACCGTGCCGCCGACCACGACGGTGCGACCGACCACCGTGCCGCCGACCACGACGACGGTGCCACCCACCACGACGACGGTGCCACCCACGACCACGACGACGGTGCCACCCACGACCACGACGACGGTGCCACCCACGACCACGACGACGGTGCCACCCACGACCACGACAGTGCCACCCACCACGACGACAACGGTGCCGCCCACCACGACGACGCAGGCTCCCACCACGAAGCCCACCACTCCACCGCCCGCGCCCGCGGCTCCCCCGCCGCCCGCGCCCGCGGCCCCCGCGCCCGACGCGACGACGACCACCCCGGCCAAGCCCCCGGCCGCCTCGGTCGCCCCGCCCGCGCCACCGCGCACCACCCCGGCAAACCCGCCCACCACCACGAAACAACCCGCCTCCCAGGCCGTTTCACCCACCACACCGAAACCGGCCCCCACCACGACCACCGCCCCGCCCCCACCCCCGCGGACGAACACCGGCAAGCCGCAGGAAACACCCCCGCCCGCCACCACGAAACCGCCCACGCAGCAATCGAATCAGGCCCCACCGCCGCGCTCGGCCCCACCCGCCCCACCGACCACCAAACCGGCCCCGGCCACCCAGGCCCCGCCGCCGACCAAACAGCAGCCGCCGGTGCGTCCCGCCACACCGACGACCACCACGCCGGTTCCGCCACCCCGCTGACCCGACCCGACCCCGATGCGCCGCGGCCTACCGATCCGACCGCGGCGCATCGGGAAAGCCGAGATAGAACCCCAAAGCCGGCACCCCCCGGACCATTTCGACCGGCTCCGTTCGACACCCCTCGCTGGTGCTGGGATCGAACACCCACGGATCGACATCGCCGCTGAGCACCACCGGCAGCCACTCCAGCCCCAGCATGTCGTGCAGCTCCGACATCGCCTTCTCCGGGTGGTTGACCACGACACCGATGTGATAAGCCGCGGAGATGGTCGACATCGCCCTTCCCAGCGTGGATACGGAAGATCGAATTTTCTAGGCGCAGAACGTTTTCCGGCCACCTTGCGCTACCGGCACCCCGCCCCGTCCCGCAAAGCATCTGGCACCGAAAGCTTTTCACATTTCCCCCATCGCGCCCCATGGCGCCTTCCGTGGTGGGACCATGGAATCGGCTTCCGGAATCTCGGCGGCAGTCTGCGGACGCCGGCCGGAATCTTCACTCGCACAACTCTTTCCAGCTTGTCGTTGAATGCCCACGGGTCAGCGACGGCATTTCCTGATGCGCAAGTTTCGCGAGGAGGAATCATGCGCACAGCCAGATGGTCAGGACTCGCCGCAGCGGCGGCAAGCCTGCTGATCGGCGCCTTCGCGGTGGTCACGTCCCCGAGCACCGCGACCCCCGCGCCCACCGCAGCACCGGCCGCGAACTCCGGCGGCGTCAAGATCGCGTATTTCAACCAGTGGTCGATCTATCAGAACGCCTACTACCTGAAACACGTCGACCGCTCCGGCGCCGCCGCCAAACTCGACTACATCATGTACGCCTTCGAGAACATTCACCCCACCGATCTGACCTGCTTCATGGCGAACAAGGCGGCCGATCCGAACGAGAACAATCCGAATGCCGGTGACGGCGCGGGTGATTCGTACGCCGACTACGGCAAGACGTTCAGCGCCGCCGACAGCGTGGACGGCACCGCCGACGCCTGGGACGACCCCATCGTCGGCAACTTCAAGCAGATCAAACAGCTCAAGGCCAAGCATCCGAATCTGAAGGTGCTGGTGTCGATCGGCGGCTGGACCTACTCGAAGTACTTCTCCGACGTCGCCGCCAGCGACTCCGCCCGCAAGAAGTTCGTGTCGTCGTGCATCGACATGTTCATCAAGGGCAACCTGCCCAAGCAGAACGGCTACGGCGGCCCGGGCACCGGCAAGGGCGTCTTCGACGGCATCGACCTGGACTGGGAGTATCCCGGTGGCGGCGGCCATCTCGGCAACCACGCCTCGCCCAACGACAAGGCGAATCTGACGCTGCTGGCCGCGGAGTTCCGCGCCCAGCTGGACGCGCAGGGCGCGGCCGACAACAAGCGCTACTCGCTGGCCGCGGCCGTCGCGGCCGGGCAGGACAAGATCCGCCACTACGAGACCGACAAACTCGGCAAGTACATGGATCTGGTCAACGTCATGACCTACGACATGCACGGTGCGTGGGATGCCAAGGGGCCCACCAACTTCCAGGACCCGATCTACAGCCGCCCCGACGATCCGATGAATCCGGTACCCCCGGGCAACGGAAAATACAATATCGACGCGGCGATCACGGCCTGGACCAAGGGCGACAGCTCCTACGGCATCGCGGGCGGTTTCCCGCCGCAGAAGCTGACCGTCGGATTCCCGTTCTACTACCGCGGCTGGACCGGCGTGCCCGCGGGTAAGGAGAACGGCCTGTTCCAGCCCGCCACCGGACCGGCGCCGGGTGCGCCGATGTCGGGCAATGTTCCCGGCATCCGGATGTACAAGGAACTGTCCGGCGTGGTCGACGATCCGTCCAAGACCTTCTTCGACCGGACCGCCCAAGCGGCCTACTTCTACGACGGAAACAATTGGTGGGGCGGCGATTCCCCGCAGTCGATCAGGGCCAAGGCCGACTATCTGCACTGCAAGGGCCTCGGCGGCGGCATGATCTACTCGCTCGAAAACGATCCGGCCACCAAGCTGTTCAACGTCTTCGTCGACGCGATCAACAGCTCACCGAGCAGCTGCGGCACCCCGACGACGACCACCACCCCGCCGACGACCACCACGACCACAACCACCACGACAACCACGACTACAACGACGACGACAACGACCCCACCGACCACCACCACCACGACGACAACCCCGCCGACCACGACCACCACGACCCCGCCCGGCACGGGAATCGCCAACGCGGACTTCGAATCCGGTCAGCTGTCCCCCTGGACCTGCACGGGCAACCTGGGCTCGATCGTCACCACCCCGGTGCACGGCGGTAAGAACGCCCTGGCGGGCAAGCCGAGCAGCAGCGACAACGCCAAATGCTCGGCGAAGGTCACCGTCCAGCCCAACCGTACCTACACCCTGGGCGCCTGGCTGAACGGCAACTACGTCTACCTCGGCGTCACCGGTTCGGGCACCACCGACACCTCCACCTGGACCCAGTCCACCGGCGGCAAGTACCAGCAGCTGTCCACCAAGTTCACCACCGGCGCCTCCACCACGAGCGTCACGATCTGGGTGCACGGCTGGTATTCGCAGGGCGACTACTACGCCGACGATTTCACCCTCGGCTGAGTCCGCCATATCGACAGGCCCCGCACACCACCCATAGGGCCCGGCCCGTCACCTACAGGCCCCGCCCGCCACCTACAGACCCCGCCCGGCCCCGCCGGGCGGGGTCGCTCACTGTCCGTGCCAGCGCGCGGTGCGGAAACACTCTGCCAGACAGGCGATCTCGCCCCGCACGAAGGCGACGATCTGCGGCACGGCCACCCCGGCGGTGGAGTACTGCCAGGCGTTGGTCATGGCGAAGGCCGCACCGGAGCGCTGATCATTGTGCCCGGACCAGGTTTTCAGCACATCGTCGATACGGGTCACCACCGACCGATAGCGGTCCATCGAATCACCGGGTCCGACCGACTGCAGCAGTGCGACCAGCGCGGTCAGATAGCCCCGATAGAACTCCGACGGACAGGTCGGATCGTAACGGTCGCGGGCCAGATTCCCGTCGAAGGGGGCGTAGTTCTGCATCGCCTCGATCTCGGCATCGGTACACCAATGATCAACCGTCACATCGAGAACCGGATCGGCGGCCGGAGCGGAGCCGCGATATTCCGGTTCCGGATCCGACCGCGACTCCGCGTGACTGCCCCGCCGATCCTCGACGGTCCAATCGGTACCCGACTGGCGGCGCACCTCGCGCCGGATCTCGACGTCGATACCCGGCGCACTCGCCTGCTCCACCCCGAGATATCCCGACGCGGCATTGAACAGATCCTGTTCGGACATATGCGAGCCGAGCGCCGAATCACGCGCCCGCTGCACCGCCTCCTGAATATCCTCCTGCACACGCGGATCACGCGGATCGGGATACGCCGACATGCCCACCCTCCCTGCCTGGACGGGCCGTGGATTTCGTGCCCTCAGCGTATCGCCGATCCGCATCCCCCACCGCGTGTCGCCGGTGTCAGCGAGCCACCTCCGGCGGGATCGGCCGGTCCGGCGTGATGGTCTGGCCGTCGGCCCCGAGGGTGAAGGTGATCACGACCGGGCCGCCGGAGGGGCAGCAGTTCGCGTCCTGATCCTGCAGCCACCGGTACTGCACCTGCACGCTGCGATCGGACGAGCCGACGATACGGGTGTAGGAGGTGTGGTTGCGCGTCGCGGTCCCCAGGTAGCGGTCGTGGTTGAAGAACAGCACGTGCCAGGGCGAACTCGCGGTGGCGTTCGGCGTGTCGACCAGCACCCACAGCAGCGCCGGGCACGATCCGATCGGCGCGTCGGTGGCGGCCGAGAAGACGTATCCCTCGCCGCCCACACCCGGGCCGAGGGATTTGATCGCGGCCTCGACCACACCCGAATTCGCATCGACGCAGAGGCCGTGACCGCTGGTCGCGGGGTCGGCACGGGCCGGGCTCGTCGCGGGCGGTTGATATGTGACGGGCGAGGAGCCCGAGCCGGTGGTGGCGCCGCCGGTCGGGGCCGCGGCCGGGCTCGACGTCCCCGCCGACGACCCCCCGGTCGCAGGCGTCGTCACGCCACCCTGACACGCGGCCGCCGACAGCGTCACCGCCGCCGCCGCGGCGATCGTGCCAACGATTCGTTTCATCGGATTTCCTTTCGAGTTGTCCATGAGGACAAATCGATCCCGCGTTCGCCGTGGTTACGCCCTCACTTATCGGGGCGGGCCGTCGCCGCGGGCACGAACGGCGCGGTTTCGCGGCGGGCACTGCCGGGTAGGCGGCAGGCATGAGCAGCGATGAGAAGATCCTCCCCCTGCCCGACTACGACCAGCTCACCGCCGGGGATATCGAACACCGGGTGCGGGCGCTCGAGCTCGATCAGGTGCGCCGACTCATCGACCACGAGCGGGCCACCGCACATCGACCCCGGATCGTCGAAATCCTCTCGGCGCGCATCGCTCAGCTGGAAGCGGGCGCACAGCCGTCCGGCGGTGATCCGGCGCAGGCGCCGCCGGTGCGCGGCGTCGTGGGCGGTTCGGCGGCCGATCCAGAGCACACCCGCGCGGACAACACCCCGCTGCGGCATGGCGTCGCGGAGCAGACTCCGGCGCGCGGGAAGCCCTGAACGCCGTGTACCGCACCGGATTCGCCGCGTCCGCCGTGATCGCCGCGCTGCTGTGCGCCTCGTGTGACTATGTCGGCACCAACAACGGTCCCGCGCCCTCCAGCGATGCCCCGACCTACGGCACGCCCACGCCCGCGCCGTCGAGCGCGCCGGTCCGGGCGCCCTCGGCGAGTTCGCCCGGACAGATCCGCCGGGTCTCGTGTGAGGATCTGCTGGACCGCCTGGACAAGATCCGCGCCGAGCAGGGTCAGCCGGGCGTGGACCGCGCGGTCGAGCAGACCATTGCCGAGCTCCCGAGCAAACCCGACTGGGCGGTCCTCACCCCGGATCAGCGACAGGCGGCGGTGGACGGCACCCGCGACGCGGCAACCGGTAAGTGCCCGTAGATGTTTCATCGCACATCTTCGATGCGTGACCGATGCAGCAAGGGCATGCGAGAAGATCGTTGGGTGACTGAACGCCAACAGCCCTCGCGCGCCGGAGACCGCGCGGAACTCGAGACGCTGATCGCCAACGACATTCGCGCGCTCACCGCCGTCTCCGAGCAGATCGGTCACGTCTTCGCCCGGGCGAACGAGCTGCGCGCCAACGATTTCCGCGCCCTCATGCACGTCGCCCACGCCGAAACCGAGGGCCGACCGCTGACGGCCGGGCAGCTGAGCACCCAGATGGGCATGTCCCAGGCGGCGGTGACCTATCTGGTGGAGCGCATGATCGACTCCGGCCACCTGCGCCGCGAGATCGACCCCACCGACCGCCGCCGGGTGCTACTGCACTACGACGAGCACGGCATGGCGCTGGCGCGGGAGTTCTTCGGCCCGCTCGGCGAGCGCAACCGCGCCGCGCTCGCCGACCTGCCCGCCGCCGACCTCGACGCCGCCCACCGCGTACTGCGCACCGTCATCGAGGCGATGCGTTCGCACTACGCGGGGCTGATCGGCTCGCGGCCTGCTCCGCGGCCCCGGTGATATTGCGGGCCATCCCGCCGAACACGATCGCGTGGAAGGGCGCGACGGCCTTCCAGTACAGATGTCCGGCAAGCCCGTGCGGATCGAACAGCGCGCGTTGCCGATACACCGAACCGGTGCCGTCCGGTTCGACCGACAGTTCCAGCCAGGCCCGCCCCGGCACCCGCATCTCGGCGCGCAGCCGCAGCAGATGCGGCCGCTCGATCTGCTCGACCCGCCACCAGTCCAGCGCCTCGCCCGCGCGCAGCCGATTCGGATCGCGCCGCCCGCGCCGCAGCCCGACCCCGCCGACGACCCGATCGATCCAGCCCCGCAGCGACCACGCCAGCGGGAAGGAGTACCAGCCGTGTTCGCCGCCGATGGCCTCGACCACCGACCACAGCGTCGCCGGATCCGCCGCGGTGTGCCGCGTCCGCACGTCCTGATACAGCGTGCCGCCCGCCCAATCCGGATCGGTGGGCAGCGGATCCGACGGCGCGTCCGGTGTGGCCGCGTCCGACCAGCGGGTCGGCACGTCGAAATCCCGAATCCGCTGCAGCGCCAGCTCGACCGCGCGCCGATACGGCGTGCGACCCTCGGGCGGATCCGGAATATGCCGGGCGATCTCGTGGTCGCCGCACACCACATCGTTGACCAGTGATTCCATCAGCGGCACCGCGATCGCCCGCGGCACCGGCGTCACCAGATTCACCCACTGCGCCGACAGCCACGGCGTGAGCACCGGCACCCGCACGATCACCCGCCGCGGCAGCTCGGCCACCGCCGCGTACTCGCGCATCATTCGCTCGTAGGTCAGCACGTCCGGGCCGCCGATGTCGAAGATTCCGGCGAACTCGCCGGGCGCCTCGGCGGCGCGGGTCAGGTAGTAGAGCACATCGCGCACCGCGATCGGCTGGATGCGATTGCGCACCCAGCGCGGGGTCACCATCACCGGCAGCCGTTCGGTCAGATAGCGCAGCATCTCGAAACTGGCCGAGCCCGAACCGATGATCACCGCCGCCTGCAGGACCACGGCCGGAACCGGACCGCCCGCCAGAATGCGCCCCACCTCCGCACGCGAGGCCAGATGACGCGAGAGCCGTTGCCCCGCGGGCGCGATACCGCCCAGATACACGATCCGCCGCACCCCGGCCGCGGCGGCCGCGTGCGCGACCAGTTCGGCGGCCGCGCGGTCGACGGCGTCGAAATCCGAGCGAGTCAGCGAATGCACCAGGTAGTAGACGATTTCCTGACCGTCGAGGGCGGCGTGCACATCCTCGGGCACGGTGATGTCGCCGCGCACGATCTCGACCTCATCGCGCCACTGCGCCTCGGCCAGCTTGCCCGGGGTACGGGCCATGACGCGAACGTCGTGCCCGGCGCGTAGCAGCTCCGGGACCAGACGGCCGCCGATGTATCCGGTCGCCCCCAACACCACACATCGCATCGGCCACAGCCTACCCGATTCTTCGATGCACTTCCGATGCACTTGTCGGTTATTTAAGTATCTGAAATAGTCGGACCGTGCGCTTCTGGGATCGCTACGCCACGGGGGTCACCGCCCGCCGATCATGGTCGTTCCTCGTCCTGCTGACCGCGCTGGCCGCCGCGCTGATCGGCCTCGCCAGCGGCAACGAGTCCGAGGCCAGCGGACCGATATCGCTGCCGACCGATGCCGAATCCGCCCGCGCCGGTGCGGCTCTCGCGCGGTTCCCGGGCGCGGACACCGCCGCCGCGATCGTGGTGGTGACCCGCCGCGACGGCGGCGAACTCACCGCGGCGGACCGGGCCGCGACGACCGCGGCCGTGGCCCGCGCCGCGAACGCTCGCACCGCCGACGCCCCCGCCACCGACACCCGCGCCGCGGACGCTCGCGGCCCAGAGCCCCTTGTCTCCGACGACGAACGCGCCGCACTCGGCCGCGTGCCGGTGGACGCGGCGCTGAGCGGTTTCCAACTCACCGACCGGATCGATCGGATCCGCACGGCCGCCAACGACGGCCTGCCGCACGACCTTTCGCTGCGGGTGACCGGCGGACCGGCCTTCGGCGCCGATATCGCGAATTCGTTCTCCGGCGCCAATATCACCCTGCTCGCGGTGACCGCCCTGGTGGTGGCGATCCTGCTGGTGCTCACCTACCGCTCCCCCGTGCTGTGGCTGGTTCCGCTGCTGGTGATCGGCGCGGCGGATCGGGCGGCCACCGGCGTCGCGACCGGACTGTCCCGAGCCACCGGCCTGACCTTCGACGGTTCCACCTCCGGCATCACCAGCGTGCTGGTCTTCGGCGCGGGCACCAACTACGCACTGCTGCTGATCTCCCGCTACCGCGACGAACTGCATCGCCACGACGATCACCGCCGCGCGCTGTGGCATGCGACGCGCCGAGCCGGACCGACCATCCTGGCCAGCAATGCCACGGTCGTGATCGCGCTGTCGACCCTGCTCGCGGCCGACACCCCGAGCACCCGCAGCCTCGGCGCGCTGGCGGCGGCCGGACTGGTCGTCGCGGCCGTATTCGTCCTGCTGGGCCTGCCACCGGCGCTGGCGCTGTGCGGGCGGCGGATCTTCTGGCCGTTCGTCCCGGCCGCCGACGGCCGGGACACCACCGAGACCGGCGCGTGGCATGCGGTGGCCGAACGCGTGGTGCGACGTCCGGTGCTCGTCATCGGTTGCGCCCTGGCCTTTCTCGGCGTGTGCGCGGCGGGCCTGCTCGGCACGTCGATCGGGTTGTCGCAGACCGAGAAGTTCCGGGTGCGGGCCGAGTCGGTGGAGGGATTCGACGCCCTGGCGCGGCATTTCCCGTCGGGAGCGTCGAATCCGACGGTGATCGTCGCGCGCGCCGACGCGGCCGATCCGGTCCAGCGCGCACTCGACGCCAGCCGCGAACGGGGTGTGGTCGGCGCCCGCCCCCTCGGTGCGCCCGCGCACGGACTCCAGCGCTGGTCGGTGGTGATCTCCGGCAAACCCGCCTCGCCGGAAGCCTTTTCGACGATCCGCTCGATCCGCACCGCGCTGTCGGCCGTCTTCGGGGCCGACGCGCTGGTCGGCGGCGGCGATGCCGAGGCGCTCGATGCCCGCGACGCCGCCCAGCACGATCTGCGCACCGCGATACCGGTGATCCTGGCGGTGGTGGTGATCGTCCTGCTCGCCCTGCTGCGCGCGATACCGGCCGCCCTGCTGCTGGTCGCGGTGACCGCCGCCGGTGCGCTGGCGGCGCTGGGTGCGGGAAGCTGGTTGAGTCACAGCGTCTTCGGCTATCCCGGACTCGACGACAATGTGCCGCTGTTCGCCTTCCTGTTCCTGGTCGCCCTCGGCATCGACTACACCATCTTCCTCGTCACCCGCGCCCGCGAGGAGACCTCCGGCAATGGCACCACCGGCGGCATCGTGCGCGCGGTCTCGGCCACCGGCGTGGTGATCACCAGTGCGGGCGTGGTGCTCGCCGCGGTCTTCGCGGTGCTCGGCGTGCTGCCGCTGATCACCCTCACCCAGATCGGCATCGTGGTCGGCCTGGGCATCCTCATCGACACCTTCCTGGTCCGCACGATCGTCATCCCGGCCCTGTTCGCACTCGTGGGTCCGCGCATCTGGTGGCCGAGCATTGTCTGAGACCGCGGGTCCCAGATATTCTGGGTAGACCTGTTGGAGGAGGCACCGATGACGTTGTCCGACACCCACCGCACCGATCCGTTCGGCCCCGCCTACCGCGCGGCCCTGCTGACCCTGTCCGAGGGCTCGGTGCACCGCAATTTCGATCCGTATCTCGACATCGACTGGGACGCACCGGAATTCGCGATCGATCCGGACGATCCGCGCTGGGTCCTCGATCCGGAGGTCGATCCGCTCGGCGCGACGCGCTGGTATCGGGAACAGCCGCTGCCGCGCCAGATCGAGATCGGCAGGTGGCGCCTGGCGAATGCGATCAAGGTCGGGGCCGCGTTCGAAAGCGTGCTCATCCGCGGCCTGATGCAGTACATCATGAAGCTGCCCAACGGATCTCCCGAGTTCCGCTACTGCCTGCACGAGATGACCGAGGAGTGCAACCACATCCAGATGTTCCAGGAGTTGGTGAACCGCATCGGGGTGGATGTGCCGGGCATGCGGCCGGTGTTCCGGATGCTGTCGCCGTTCATCGGGGTGGCCGGAGGTTATGCGCACGTCATCCTGTTCATCGGCATCCTGGGCGGCGAGGAGCCGATCGACCACTACCAGAAGGCGCTCATCCGGGCGGGCGGCAATATACCCCCGACGGTATTGCGCACCATGGAGATTCACATCGCCGAGGAGGCCCGGCACATCTCCTTCGCCCACGAATACCTCACCGCCCACATCGAGCGGCTGGGCGTGCCCGGGAAGGTGGTGTGCGCCATCGCCTTTCCGCTGGCGATGCGCTGGCTGGCCGGGGAGATCATGACCCCGCCCCGCTCGTTCGCCCGGCAGTTCGACATTCCGCGCGAGGTGATCCGCGAGGCGTTCTGGGGCGCACCGCATTCCCGGCGCATCCTGTCCGGCTACTTCGACGACGTGCGCAAGCTGGCCGACGATCTCGGGCTCCGGCGTCGACCCGCGCGGCTGCTGTGGCGCGCGCTCGGCATCGACGGACCGGCCGCGCGCTATCGCGGCGAACCCGCCCGGCGCGCCGCCTGATCCGGCTCGAGCGCGGCGAGTTCGTCGAGCAGCGGCAGCAGCGGCTGCTCGGGATCGAGCACGATCCCGTGCGCCCGGGCCACCCCGTCCAGGATGCTCCAGGCATAGCTCGCCACCTCGGCGACGAGCTGTTCGCGCGACAGCGCCGGAGCCGGATCGCGGGCCCAGCGGGTGACCGTGGCCTCGGTCATCGACACGATCGCGAAGGTCATGGTGTCGATCACCGGTGGATCGGCCACCCCGACCACCCCGGCCAATCCGGTGACCAGCCGCGCGGCCCGGTCGGCGACGGCGGCCAACAGCCCGGCCAGGGCGTCGCGCGGCACCGGATCGTCGGCCGCCGGGCCGCCGCGCAGGAATTCGTGCAGGCGCGGATGATCCCCGATCCAGTCGACCACCACACCGACGGTCCGGGCGATGATCTGCGCGATCGAGCCGTCCGCGATATCCAGCGCGCTGTCCAACGCATCGACGAACCGCGCCGCGATCTCCGACCGCACCCGCCGATCCAGCTCGTCGCGACCCGAGAACTGCCGATACAGCACCGATTTCGCCAGCCCGGCCCGCTCGGCGATCAGCTGGGCGGAGATCACCGCTCCCGGCGGGCTCTGCTCCACCAATTCGATCGCCGCCTCGACGATCCGCGCGCGCCGCTCGGCGTTGTGCGGTTCCCACCGCGCCTGCCGCCCGCCGGCCACCGCCGACGCTGCCCTGTCCGCCACGCCCCGAGTTTAGACTCAACGAAATGGGGGGACGGCGGCCTCGGCTGCGCCGGGTGTTGAGCCCGGTTCATCGCATGAATGGTGTAGCCGGGTCGACGGCGGCCCTAATCTGATGGTGGCCGCGCGATTTCGAGGGCGGCATATCCACCGGTCGGCGAAATTGGCGAAATGGCCCGGCCGGATGCACGAGTCACCTCGGCAATTGTTGTGCACAGTGCCGCCTCGGAGGTGTGGTAATGCCGCGTAGCCCACGAATCCTCGTCGTCGGTGCGGGAATCGCGGGCCTGTCGCTGGCGGCGGCATTGCGACAGCGCGGCATTCACCCCACGGTGATCGAGAAAACGCCGCGTTACGGCGACGTCGGATACGTCATCGGCCTGTGGCCGATGGGCCGCCGTGTACTCGAACAGCTGGATTTGGGTGCGCGATTCGAGGCCGCGACGGTACCGGTGAATCATTATGTGACCCACGGCGGCGACGGAAAGACGCTGCGCCGATTCGATTTCGGCGCCCGGCTGGGTCGCGATACCCCCCGCACCCTCCGCCGCGCCGAACTCATCGAGCTGCTGCGCGAGGGCACCGAGGTGCGGATGGGTCGCACGATCGAATCCATCGAACAGAACGGGCGCGCCGTGCGCGTCCGCTTCGACGACGGCGAATACGGCGAATTCGACGTCGTCGTCGGCGCCGACGGCATCCGCTCCCGGGTGCGAGACCTGGTCGCCGGCGAGGTCCCGCTGCGCCGCACCGGCGTGCGGCTGTGGACCTGGTGGGTGCACGACACCGGCCTGCCCGCCGACGAGGTCCACGAATTCTGGGGCACTGGACGATTTTTCGGCTACAACCCGACCCTCGGGGCCGTCGGCTGCGCCGCGGCCCTGCGCACCGACGGCGCACACGACCCGCCCCGGCTGCGCGAGCGGCTGGCCGGACTGGCCGGACCATCGGCGTGGCTGATCGACACCCTCGACGAGGCCGCCCGGGTGGACAGCTTCGATCTGGACGATCTGCGCATGCGGCGCTGGGTCTTCGGCCGAGTGGTGCTCATCGGCGACGCGGGCGCGGCCTTCCTGCCCACCGCCGGGGTCGGCGCGTCCATGGCCATGGAATCAGCCCAGGTCCTGGCCGAGGAGCTGACCACCACCGATACCGACGCGCTACCGGAAGCCCTGCGCCGCTATGCGCGCCGTCGCCGCCGTCGCGTCGACGCGGTACAAAACCGCTCCCGCTGGCTGGTCGTGCTCATGATGCCGCGCACCCGAATCGGCACGGCCACCCGCACCCTGCTGCTGCGCGCGGTCCCCGAGCGCCTGATGATCGACGAGATCACCCGCTGGAACCCCACCCGAGACGAGGAGTAACGGCCATGTCCACCGAAGTCGCCGCGGACGATTCGCAACTCGGGCGCGCCGTCTTCCGAGGCGGCGAGCAGGTGCGCGCACTGCTGGCCGAGCGGGTGGCGGCCACGCTGCCGAATATGGTGCTTGCCAGCAGTTATGTGCCGCCCGACGGCGCGGTCGCGGCATTTCTGCTGCACCGCGTGCTCAGTGGCGGCAACACCTCGGGGGGTTGGCATTCGGTCTTCGTGAATTCCGGCGTGGAGGCCCTCGGCACCGTGGTGAAGTACCTGCGCAATCGCCACAACCGCACCGGCACCGGCGGCCGCTGCCGCATCCTGGTGCTGGACCGCACCGACACCGTGCGCCTCGCCTTCGGCCACGCGGTACCCGGCCTGTCCGAGATCGTGGACGACGGCCTGGAAATCCTGGCCGACCCGGCGGAGTTCGCCCGGCGCGTGCATGTTTCGTGGAACGGCTACGTCGTGATCGGCGACGATCTGACTTCCTCGGAGAGCGCGCTGGTGCACGGCGCGCTCGCCCGAATCGCCGACCGCGACCGCCCGGTGGCCTGGGGCGTGCTGTGCGACGAACGCGCGCTGGACGCACTTCCCGCACCCGGTGCCGATATCGCCTTCCTCGGCGAAGTCTGCGTCGACGGCGAAATGCCTTGCGGCGCCGTCTCGTTCACCCGCCGAGCCTTCGCGCTGTGGAACAACCCGCTCGACAGCATCGCCCACATCTCCACCTTCGGCGCCAACGGCCTGGCCATGCACCTGCTGTGCCGCACGCTGATCCGGCGACGACCGCTCGACCGGCACGAGTGGGCGGCGGCAGCGCGTATGCGCCGCAACGCCTTCGCCCGCAGCGCCCGACTGCGCATGCACGGCAACACCTGGCAGACCCGCGCCATCGATATCGCCGGTATCAACCTGACCTTCGACCACGCCGACGGCGTGACCTACCGGCTGGGCGCCCGCGAGTACATCGATCTGGCCTCCGGCGCGGGCCCCGCCTTCCGCGGCCACAACGCCCAGACGATCGCTACCATCACCTCCGCGGGCACCACCGGCGGGGAGACCGAACGACTCGAACGCACCCTCGCGCGCCTGACCGGCCTGCCGGTGCTGTTACCGGCCGTGAGCGGGCAGAGCGCGGTCGACCACGCGATACTGGCGGCCCTGTGCTGCCGCCCGGGCCGCGGCGTCGTGGTCACCTGCGGCGGCAACTACTCCGGCAAGGGACCGCTGTCACTGGCCCTGAGCCGCACCAGCTCGTTCTTCCGCGACCGCGACCGCCACGCCTTCCACCCCTATCCGGTCGAGGTCGTCGAGGTCGATCCCGGCGATATCGACGCCCTGCGCCGGACACTGCGCCGCCCCGATATCGCCCTGGTCTGGCTGGAACTGGTCCAGGCCTACGACTGCACCGTCATCCCCGACGCCGTCCTGCGCGAAATCGACCGTGGCCGTGCCGAATCCGGCTATCTCGTCGGCGTCGACGAGGTCTTCACCGGCTTCTGGCGCTGCGACCTCGACCACTTCCTCACCAGCGCCGGACGAGGTCTGCGCCCCGATCTGGTGGCGGTGTCCAAGGCCCTGGCCGACGGTCTGCTACCGATCGGCGCGGCCCTGATCTCGGCCGAGATCGACGCGCGGCTGCGCCGATCCGCCCCCGAGATGCACCGCTGGCTGCGCGGGCACTATCGCAACGACATCTCCGCCGCCCTGGCCGTCGCGGCGATCGAGGCCGCCGAGGGTGACCGGGCGGGCGCCGCGGCCGTCGCCGACGCCCTCGAGACCATGCTGGCCCGCGCGGCGCGCTCACCGGTGTTCTCCGGATATCGGCGGGCCGGGCTGCTGGGGCGGCTGGTGTTCTCGCCGAAGGCGATCGGATCCGATCCCCGACCGTCGGTGCGCAATTACGCCGAGGCCGCGGTGGCTCGACTGGTGGCACAACATTGCGGAGCAATTACTCTCCAAATGCGAATCGCGCCGTGCACCGCAGGCGGACATTCCGACGAACTGATCGACGCATTGTCGAGGGTCGGCGAATTTCTGGAGCGACTGCCGCGCTGGGCCGTGGACCGCACCGCGTTGCGCTCACTGCTGGGCACCTTAGAACGCGAACTGGCAACCGCGGCGATGCGACTGCGCGAGAGCTACGGCGATCGGCGGAATCGTATGTCTCCGTAACGAATAGGAGGTCTAACTAGGAAAAACTCTTCTTCTCGAAATTACGAATTCGCGCAAAGGATCATGATACGCTTGATCACACTGTGGACGGGGATACGTGAGATGCGTTGGCACTCCGCAACTTCCGAATCCACATGCTCGAGCCGAAACTCGATGGATCGGATATGGCGTCGAACGGTGCGGTGACGATAAGACTGGTGATCTGCGCCGACAGCGCGCTCATGCGGACCGGCCTGTGCGCCCGATTCGATGCCGAACCCGATATCGATGTGGTCAGCGATGTCGCCGGTGGCCACAGCCTGATCACCGCCGTCCGCATGCACGCCCCCGATCTGGTGCTGGTCGTCGGTTCGGTGGAGGGTAAGCACCGGCTCGCCGAGATCGCCACCGCGTCGAAGGTCATCATGGTGGTCACCGAGGAGGATGTCGCCCACGCCGTCGAACTGCTGCGCGCCGGGGTGCGCGGGCTGTTGTCCTCGGGCTGTTCGCCGCTGGAATTGCTGTGCGCCATTCGGGTGATCGCCGTCGGCAACCGGCTGGTCGTGCCGCCGCAGGTGCTCGGCGATCTCACCTACGCGATGCCCGGCATCCCGCGCACCCTGGACGCCCGCATCGCCGAGGCGCTCACCCGCCGCGAGGCCGAGGTGCTGCGGCTGCTGGCGCACGGCCGCTCCAATGCCGAGATCGCCGAACAGCTTTCGGTCTCGGCCACCACTGTGCGCAGCCACGTGCACCACGTCCTGCAGAAGCTGGCCGTCACCACGCGCGGACAGGCGGTCGCGGTGGCCTACGAGACCGGACTGATCGAACTGCTGGCCAATCACGGCCGTCGCCCGGCCGCCGCGCCCGTGCGCTCGGCGGGTCAGTGACCCATGCCCAGCCCGCCGTCGACCGGTATCACCGCACCGGTGATGTAGGCGGCGTCGTCACTGGCCAGAAAGCCCACCACCCTTGCTATTTCGCCGACACCGGCGACCCGGCCCAGCGGAATCTTCTTGGTCACCTCCGCGCGCCAACGATCGGTCAGCGTCGCGGTCATATGGGTGTCGACGACCCCGGGCGCGACCACATTGACGGTGATGTCGCGCGCACCCAGTTCCCGCACCAGTGAGCGGGCCAGCCCGACCATCCCGGCCTTGGAGGCCGCGTAATTGGTCTGCCCGGCCGAGCCGAGCAGCGCGGTCACCGACGACACCAGGATGATCCGGCCGTGCCGCCGTCGGATCATCGACTTCACCGCGCGATTGATCACCCGGAACGTGCCCACCAAATTCGTGTCCAGCACCTCGGCGAATTCCGCCTCGGACATGGCCGCCAGCAACACATCCCGGGTGATACCGGCATTGGCGACCACCACCCCCACCGGACCCAGTTCCCGTTCCACCGTCGTGAACGCCGCATCCACCTGCTCGATATCGGTGACATCGCAGCGGATGCCGAACAGCCCCTCGGGCGCCTGGCCGGTGCGCGTGGTCACCGCGACCGGGCGGCCCTGTTTGGCCAGCTCGCGGGCGCTGGCCAGCCCGATGCCGCGGTTGCCGCCGGTGACGAAGGCAGTCTGGTTCATGGGCACTCCTCCAGGCTCGTCAATCGGACCGTTCCCGAACCACGGCGGCGAGGTCGAGTCCGCGCACCGCGCGCAACCCCGGCAGCAGGGATACCACGGCGACGATCAGCACCGCGGCGGCCGCGACGATCAGGGTGGCCGGGCGCACCACCAGGTCGATCTGAATCTGGTCATTGGTATAGAGCGCCAGGAACTCTCGCCCGCCGAGCACCCCGAGCACCAGTCCCGGACCGACACCGAGCAGCGTCACCAGCAGGTTCTCGCCGGTGAGCAGCCGCGCCACCACGGCGTGCGACATGCCGCCCGCGCGCAGCACCGCGACCTCGCGGCGGCGTTCCACGATATTGATCGACATGGTGGTGAAGATGATCGCGAAGGCCAGCGCACCGCCGAGCGCGAGCATCGCGCCGATGAAGACGTAGAACAGGTCGGCGTACTCGTCGATCAGCCGCTCCAGCTTCGTGAGATCCTCCACCGCGGCGATTTCCGCTCGCTCCGACAGGGTTTCGCGGACCACGCGCGGATCGGCCCCCGGTGTCAGGCGCAGCAGCGCGGCATTGACCGGGACCGGCGCGCCCGCGAGGACGTCCAACCGGTCGAGGGAGGCGTAGACGAAGGTTCCGATCGGTTCGTCGAGCAGTCCCGCGATCGGCACCGAGACCGGTTGCGCTCCGGGCGTATTCACGGTCACGACATCGCCCGCGCCGACCCCCAGCAGCGCGCGAATCCCCTTCCCGACCAATAGACCGTCACCCGACAGTGCACCCGGTGAGCCGGGAAGCGGGCGGAACCCGTGCATTTCGGTCCCCGATGTCAGCGCGATCAACGCCGTCGAATACGTGCGGCTCCCGGCGGTCAGGGTCACCGGCAGCTGCACCATCGGCTCGGCCCGCCGCACCCCCGGCGCGCCGGTCAGCTCCGCCACCCGCGCCCGATCGACGGGTGCGGTGAAATCGACTCGGACGTCGGCGGTCTGCACCTCCCGCGACGAAATGCGCAGTGCCGCGGTCATGGTGTCCAACAGCGTCCACGAGGTGAGCACGAGCAGCAGTGCGAGCACCGTGCCGAGCACGGTGCTCCACGTCCGCCGTGGCGCCCGCCCGACATTGCGCAACACCAGCAGCCAGCGCACGGGCAGTCGGCGCAGCGGCGGAATCAATCGCTCCGCCAGGCTGATTCGGCCCGGATGCGCGGGCGTGACCCCGCGCATGGCCGCCGCGGGCGGCGTGCGGAAGGCGAGCAGCGCGGGGGCCAGTGCGCCGAGCACCCCGGTGCCGATGCCCAGGATCGGCGCTCCGATCAGGGTGAGCGGCACGACCTGGACCACGGTGGCCTCCCGAGGCAGGTCAATGGCCCCGACATACAGATTGGTGAGTGCCCCGGATGCCGCCTGCCCCAGCACCATTCCGCCGAGCGCGCCCAGCCCTCCGGCCAGCGCCCCATACGAAATGTAGTGCGCCAGCACCGATCCCCGCCCGCGTCCCCCGGCCAACAGCACGCCGATGACCGGCCGCTCCGCCCGCACCCGCCGATTCAACAGCACATACGCCACCAGCATCGCGACGGTGAGAAACAGCAGCGGGAACAGGTAGGCGAGTTCGCCGAAGGCGTCGATATCCAAGCGCAGCAACCAGTTCGAGGGTTGCTCGGCCCGATCGACCACCTGCTCGGCCCCGTACCGCTGCGCGAGTGCGTGCAGTCGGGCGGCGGTATCGGGTCCGGCGCTGCCGGTATATCGGACCAGCGCCTGCTCGGGACCGCCCGGCGCGACCGCAGCCACCAGCGGATCCGGCGCGAAGACGACCCCGAAGTTGTCCGGCAGCGGAAACAGGTCCGCGCGATCACGGGCGGGCCACAGATATTCGGCCGAGGAGACCACGCCCGCGACGGAAGCGGAAACCCAGCCGTCGGTGCCGTGGATCGCGACGACATCACCGGCCCGCAACCGGAAGTGGTCGGCGAGGTGATGTTCCACCAGCACCTCGTTCGCCGCCGGCGCACGCCCGGACAGCAGCGTGGGCGCATTGCTGGCGGGCGGCCCGTCGGCGGGCAGCCCGATCACCCGCCCGCGCAGCTTGTCCGCGCCCACCCGCAGCGGCAGCTCGACCTGGCGGCGCACGCTCGCGTCGGCGACCTGCGGATCGGTGCGCGCGGCGGCCGCGAAGGCGGTCGCATCACCACCGCTCACCCACAGATCGGCGAAGCGCTGGGTGGCGAACACCCGGTCGTAGGAGGCGGTCAGATTCCGGTAGGCGCCGTAGGCGGCGGTGAACAGGGCCACGCCCAGCAGCACCACGACCGTGAGCGCCGCGAACTGCGCCCACTGCGTGCGGATATCGCGAAACAGCTTGCGGTGCAGGGTATTCACCAGCTGACCTCACCGGCGTCCAGCGGCGCGTCCTGCCGCCGCGCCGCCACGATCCGGCCGGACCGCATGCGCAGCACCCGGTCGGCGATCGCGGCGATGGCCTGATTGTGGGTGACGATCACGACGGCCCGATCGCCATCGCGGCACACCCGCTGCAGCAGCGCCAGGACCTCACGGCCGGTGCCGGGATCCAGCGCGCCGGTGGGCTCGTCGCACAGCAGCAGTCGCGGGCGGTTGACCAGTGCCCGCGCGATGGCGACCCGCTGCTGCTGGCCGCCGGACAGCTGCCCGGGAAACCGATCGCCGCAGTCGGCCAGGCCCACCGCCGCCAGCACGCGATCGGCCCGCGCGCGAACCTCCCCGCCGGTCAGTTCCGCCAGCACCGCGATGTTCTCGCGCGCGGTCAGGGTGGGAATGAGATTGAAGAACTGGTAGACGAATCCGAGCATGTCGCGGCGCAGCGCGGTCACCGAACCGGCGTTCGGGTCGGTGAGCGGGTGCCCCGCGACGGTGACCGTGCCCGAGGTGGCGGATTCGATGCCGCCCAGCACATTCAGCAGCGTGGTCTTACCCGACCCCGACGGCCCCAGCACCACCACCAACTCCCCCGCGGCAATGCTCAGATCCACCTCGTCCAGCGCGTGCACCGCGGCCGCGTCGCTGCCGAAGGTCTTCGACACCGCGCGCAGCGCGGCAAGCGTCTCGGTGCGGCGCTCAGTGTGCGCCGTCATGACCCGTCCACGTGGCGCTGACCAGCACCTGCCCGAGCCGACCGGCCGCACCCTCGGCGTGCAGGGTGTCGAAGAAGGCCAGTCCGTCCTCGAACAGTCGATCGCCCAGCACCTTTCGCCCTGATTCCTCGAAGCGGCGGTACGAGTCGGCCCACCGGCGGTTGATGGCGACGAACATCGGCGTGCGGTCGTGGATCTCGATCTCGGTGAAGCCGAGATGTACGAGCAGGCGGCGATATCCGGGCGCGGTCAGCGGGAACAGTCGCCCGTACACCGCCAGCGCCCGCTGGGTTTCCGGATCGCGCGGCACCGGCCCGGTCAGCACCTCATCGGAGAACACCAGCCGTCCACCGGCTTTGAGCACCCGCGCGCATTCGGCGAGTACCTGCCGCCGATCGGGAACGATGACCAGGCTGTCCACACTGATCACGGCATCGAATTCGGCCGTGCCGTAGGGCAGTTCGCGGGCGTCGCCGTGATCGAAGCGGATCGCCGGAACCGCGGCGGCGTCGCGGCGGGCGATCTCGATCGCGGGCTCGGAGTAGTCCAGCCCGGTCATCGTCGCGCCGGTCGTCGCGACCAGATGGCGGGTGATACCGCCGGTGCCGCAGCACAGATCCAGCGCGGCGCGCCCGGGCGCGAGGCCCGCGGCCTCGGCCATCGCGGCCAGCTGCGCGGCCGTGACCCAGCTGAGCTGGCCCACATAGCCGCCCCAGTCGCGCCACAGATAGGCCATCATCTCCTGTGCCGCTTCGTTGTTCGCGATCTGTCGGTGAGTCAGGCTGTAGATGGCCTGGGTGTCGAGGCTGCCGGTCACGAGATTCTCCTTCACGAGACGAGGGATGCGCCGCCGTCGGCCACGATGGTCTGGCCGCGGATCCAGGCGGCGTCGTCGGTGCACAAGAAGGCGACCACCTTGGCCAGATCCTCCGGCCGCCCGGTGCGCCGCATCGGACTGCCCTCGGCGAGCTGCCGTATCCAGTCCTGGCCCCCGGCGAGCGCGCGCACCGAATCGGTTTCCACCAGCCCGCCGCAGACGGTGTTCACATTGACCCCCGGCGCGAGTTCCACGGCCAGATAGCGCCCCATGGACTCGATGGCGGCCTTGCATACGCCCATCCCGCCATAGCTGGGCAGATAGCGGCGACCACCCATACTCGACAGCAGCACGATCGCGCCGCGGCCGTCGGGCATCAGCCGATAGGCCGCGCGGCAGCCGAACAGCGTGGCGGTGACATTGGTGTCCAGAATGTAGCGCCAGTGCGGTGACTCCAGCCCGAACAGCGGTTTCATGATCGCGGAGGCGGCATTGTTGATGTAGAAATCGATTGCGCCCCACTGCTGTTCGACGTCGTCGAACAGCCGCCGCAATTGGCCGGTATCGCCCACGTCGACCCGCAGCGCCAGCGCCCGCCGGCCCTTGCGCTCGATCTCGGTCACCACCTCGCGGGCCGCCGAGCGCCGCCGCCAATAGGTCAGGATCACATCGGAGCCGCGCTCGGCGAACTCCAGCGCGATCGCCCGTCCGATACCGCGGGAGCCGCCGGTCACCAGTACCGTGCGCCCGGCCAGATCTTGCGTCATCTCGAGACCTTCCGTGTCATATCGCCCGTACCACCAGCGCCGCGACCTCCGGCCCGTCGCCGTTGCGGCTGAGCGTGACCGCACAGCGGGTATCGAGGCGGCGCGGGCGCGCGGCCACCACCTCGACCGTGTCCACGCAGTCGTCGGGCCGGGTCAGATGCAGCGTCGGCGCGATCACCGCCTCCCGCACGCTCAGACAGGCGAAGGCCGCCTCGGCGACATCGGTGGCCGGTCCCAGATGGCCGGTGGCGGCCTTCGTGGCGGTCAGCGAAATCCGTTGTCGGCCGAACACATTCGCGATGCCGCACAGTTCCGAGCGGTCCCCGTCGACCGTGGCGTCGCCATGTCCGTACACATATCCGACCTGCTCGGGATCGAGCCGGGCATCGGCGAGCGCGCGGGTCAGCGCCGCGCGCACGCCGCTGCCATCAGGATCGGGCCCCAGGGTCGGCCCGAGATCACAGCCCGCCCCGAACCCCACCACCTCCGCGAGCATTCGGGCGTCGTTGGCGACGGCGAAATCCAGATCGGCGAGCACCAGCGCGGCCGCGCCCTCGGCGCAGACGTATCCGTCGCGGTCGCGATCGTAGGGCCGCACCGACCGCGCCCCGTGGGCGCACGCGGAGGTCAGCCCGAACTCCCGCAGCGCCAACCTGGTGAATTCATCGGCCCCCGCATCGGTTCCACCGCAAATCGCCACGTCCACCCGGCCGTCGCGCACGGCGCGAAACGCCCGGCCGACCGCACACAGCCCCATCGCCGACCCGTCGACCAGGGTGCTGTTGGCCCCGCAGATCTCGTGCCGGATGGTGATCTGGCACAGCGCCGCGTTCGGCAGCCCCGACAGCAGGAAATCCGGCCGCGCCCGCCGCAGCGCCTCCTGCCCGAGGCGGGTGTAGTCGATACTCCCGTCGGCCCGGCGCGCGGTGGCGAGCACGGGCGCGAACCGCTCCAAATAGTCCTTCTCGTCCTCGGATTCATTGGAGCCGACATAGATTCCGCGACGTTGTGACGCCGCCGCGGCCACCACCGGCCCGGCATCGGCGACGGCGAGATCGGCCGCGAAGACCCCCAGCCGCGAGGGGCGGGTCAGGCGCTTGAGATGTTTGCGATCGGCGGTCGCGACCGGATGGACGGCGTCGTCGACGGACCCGAAATAGGCCAGCGCGGGCGTCGATTCGTTGTCGCGCCGACGTAACCCCGTGTGCCCGCCCAGTATTCGTCGCCACTGCTGCCGATGATCACCGCCCAGACACGACAGCACCCCGGCCCCCACGACCGCGACCCGGCGTCTCATTGCCCACCCGCCTTCGCCCCGTTGAGCCGCAGCACGCCGTACTGCTTGCGCACCCGGGCCGGATCGTCGAATTCGGCCAGCGGATGCGTCCGGCATCGGAAGGTCGCGGTGGCGATCTTGCGTCCGTGCGCCTGCGCGGTACCGCGGAACTCCAGATCGATGCCCGCCGCGGGCACCACGACCCCGTCCCGGCTGTCCACCTCGACGCTCAGCCGATCCCCCGGCACCGCGAAGTCGATGAACTTGCCCTGCGCGACGCCGCTCAGCACGGCCGTCGTGGTGAATTCACTGCCGACGATCACCAGCCACCGCGCCAGCTGCACCATCGACTCGAGCACCAGCACTCCCGGCACGATCGGCTGCTGTGGGAAGTGGTCGGCGAAGTAGTCCTCGCTCATCGCGGCGTTCTTCACCCCCGCCGCCCGGACGCCGCCGTCCAGTTCGGTGATCGCGTCGACCATGAGGTATCGCACCGAAGACTCCTATCCCACTCCGCCGACCAGAATTGCCTGCCCGTTGATGTACGCACTGTCCGGTGAGCCGAGGAACAGGGCGATATCGGCGACATCGCTCGCCTCGATCGGCCGCGCCATGGCCGCGCGTCGGGCGAGATAGGTCGCCACCGTGCGGATCTCGACGTCGAAGCCCTCGAAATACGCCCGGCTGACGCCGCTGTCGGCCAGCGTCGGGCAGATCGCGTTCACGCACAGCCCGCGTCGGCCAACCTCCTGGGCGACGCTGCGGGTGAACCCGATCACGCCCGCCTTGGCGGTGGCATACGCCACCTCCTCCGCACCGCCGGTCAGGCCCAGCGCCGAGGACACATTGACGATGCGGCCGCTGCGGCGCGGCAGCATGCGCCGCACCGCCTGGCGCGAGCAGTAGAACACCGAGTCCAGATTCACCCGCAGCATCCGATGCCAGTCCGCATCGGTGTGGAAGGCCAGCGACGAGCGCACCGCACCGCCCGCATTGTTGATCAGCACATCCACCCGGCCGAAGGTCTCGTCCACCGCCGCGAACAGCCGCTCGACCGCGGCCGGATCGGTGAGATCGGCCGCATGCGTGGCCGTTTCGGCCGCATCGACAGCCTTGGCGACCGTGCGCAGCCCCGCCTCGTCGATGTCGGTCAGCATCAGCGCGGCCCCCTCCGCCGCGAAGCGTTCGGCCAGCGCCGTGCCGAAAACCCCTGCCGCGCCGGTGATCACGGCCACGGTATCCGGAAGCCTCACGACGCCACCTCCCCCGGCGCCCGCCAGGACAGCAGCACCTGGGCGATCGCGTAATCCCCGTCGTGGCTGAGCGCTACGGCCGCGCCGGTGACGCCGAGCCGCCGCGCGGCCGCGGCCAGGCGATTGTGCAGCCGCAACCGCGGCGGCCCGGCGGTGCGGCAGACCTCGACATCGCGCAGCCGCCGGGTGGCCGGAGGCACCCCCAGCCCCAGGCTCAGCGCCTTGAGCGTGGCCTCCTTTGCCCCGAACCGCGCGGCGAAATGCGGTGCGGGATCGCGGAAGCGACGGCAGTAGGCGATCTCGTCCGGGCTGAACACCGCCAGCGCGAACGGCGGCCGGGTGTCGAGCAGCTGCCGCAGCCGCTGCACCGAGGCGATGTCGACGCCGGTGGTGATGGTCGGCGCGGCCGCCAGCGGCGGCACCAGCAGCGTGGTCACGGCAGCACCGCCCGTGCGCCCCAATGCCGTTCCACCGCTTGCCGATAGGCCAAATTGAGCCCCATGACGGCCTGCTTCTTCGCCGCCGAGCGCGGGCCGGGCAGCGGGGCGCTCGACAGATAGCGGCGCAGCCGCTGATGGGTCACCGCACGCGAATACGTCTGGGTATACAGGTATTCCAGTCCGTCCACCAGCTGGGTGACGCTCATGTGCACGGGCGCGACCGACGCCGTGAAATGTGAGGGCCCCCGCGGCCCAGGATCGATGACGCGCCCTTCCCGCCGATGCTCCTCGTGCAGCGGCACCCCCGGCCCGCTGCCCAGCGGATTGAAGTGGCAGATCTCGATCTCGTTGTCCACCACGAACTCCAGCGTCCGTTCGAACACGTCCGGCGTATCGCCGGGGAAGCCGAAGACGAACGAGCCGATCACTCCGATCCCGGCGTCGTGCAGCCGGGCGATGAGCGTGGCGTAGTCGGTGGGCCTGCTCCACGCCTTGTCGGAGGCGATGAGGTTGTCCGGCCGCACCGATTCCAGCCCGAGGAACACCAGCATCGCCCCCGCCCGACCCGCGGCCTCCACCAGCGCCGGACGCCCCGCGAGGGTGATGGTGGCCTGACTGCCCCACAGCACCCCCAGCGGTTCCAGCTCGCGGAACAGCTGCTGCGCGTAACGCGGATTGCCGACGATATTGATATCGGCGAACTGCACGAAATCACTGGTGCGCCTCGCGATCTGATCGATCACCCGCTCGATCGGCCGGGTGCGGAAGACCTCGTGGTGATACCGGGTCTCGATACAGAAATTGCACGAGAACGGGCAGCCGCGGGTGGCCTCGACGGGGAAGACGTAGTCGTGCGGCGGCAGATGTTCGCGCCCGTACAGCGGCAGCGACGCCAGATCGACCGGGCCGCCCTGATAGGCCGGGCGCAACCGCCCCTGCTCGGCGTCGTCGAGAATCCGCGGCCACACTCCCTCCACCTCACCACGCACCACCGCCGCCGCCCCGATCCGCTCGGCCTGCGGGTCGTAGCTGGGAAAGTATCCGTCCACGATCACCGGCGTGCCGAGCCCCGCGAAGCCGTGCACCAGCTCGGCCGTGCGCCGCTCGCCGAAGAATTTCGAGGTGACCGCCACCAGATCGATATGCTCGAACGCCGCGAAATCCGTGATGGGCGTGGCGTTCTCGTCGATCACCGTGACCTCGTGCGCAGGCGCGGTGAGCGCGGCCCGGTAGGCGAGGTTCACCGGCACCGGATTGAGCATGCGGTTGCCGTAGATGATGCTCTTGTCCCGGACGTCCGGGTTCACGAACAGCACGTGCATATCTCCTCCGGGGCGTCAGTCCGATATCGGGTCCGCGGCCCGGCGCACCACCAGGCAGCCGTTCTGCCCGCCGAGACCGAACGAATTGGTGAGCGCCACCTCCACCGGCAGCTCTCGCGCGGTCCCCGGCACGTAGTCCAGATCGCAGTCGGCGTCGCGATGGCGATAGTTGATCGTCGGCGGCACGACGCCGGTGCGCACGCTCAGCACCGTCGCGATGAATTCGACCGCCCCGCAGGCGGCGATCAGATGTCCGGTCATCGATTTGTTGGCGGTGATCGCCAATCGCGGTGCGGCCGCGCCGAAGACGGTCTTGATGGCGAGGGTCTCGACCCGGTCGTTGAGCGCGGTCGCGGTGCCGTGGGCATTGATCAACCCGACCTGTTCGGGCTCGACCCCGGCATCGGCCATGGCCGAGCGCATCGCCAGCGCCGCGCCCGCGCCCTCGGGATGCGGTTCGGTGAACCGGTGCGAGTCCAGCGAGCGCCCGAATCCGGCGACCTCGGCGTAGCAGTGCGCGCCGCGCCGGCGCGCATGCTCCTCGGTCTCGAGCACGACCATGCCCGCCCCCTCGCCGACCACGAAACCGCTGCGGGTGGCATCGAAGGGCCGCCCGGTCCGCCCGGGCAGGTTGTCGGTCGAGGGCGCGCCAAGCGCGACCAGCCCCGCCATGCCCAGCGGATTGATCATGGAATCCATTGCCCCGCACAGCGCCACGTCGATCTCACCGCGGCGCAGCATGCGGAAGGCGGTGCCGATGGCATGCGCGCCCGCCGCGCACGCCGAGGTGACGATCACCGTGGGGCCGGTGATGTCGAGGTGACCGGTGAGCAGGCGGACCAGCAGATCCTGCGGATCGCGAATGAGCGACACCGGGTGGATGGCCTCGCGTTCGCGCAGCGGCGTCGGGACACGGAAGCGGCCCTGGGCGTCGAGATGGTTGGCGATATCGTCCATGCGCACGATGCCCAGCCCCGCGCCGACGATGAACCCGGTGCGGCTCGCGTCCGCGCCACCGCAGCGCAGACCGCTGTCGCCCAGCGCCATCGCGCACGCGGCCAGCGCGAAGCGCAGCTGCCGGTCCTCGCGCAGGTCGGTCGGGAACGGTCCGTCCCAGTACTCGCCGACCTCGAAGTCCGGCACCTGCGCGGCGATTCGGGTCGGCAGCGCGGCGGCGTCGAACAGCGTGATCGGCCCCTCGCCCGAGACACCGGCGACCAGGCTCTCCCAGAAACGCTTGCGGCCCAGCCCGATCGGCGTGACCGCGCCCAGTCCGGTGACCACGACCCGGTTCACGACGGCACCGCCCGGATGCGTTCCAGCGGCCATCCCGAGTAGTAGCGAAACCTGTTCTCCTCATTGGCGATCTCGGCCGGATCCTCGATATCGCGCAGCACATAGTTGAGCCGAGCCACCCGTGCGACCGTCCGCCCCTCCTCATCCGCGGCGACGCAGCGCAACTGCGCCCACCGCTTGCTCAGGCTCAGCAGGTGCGCCTCGATCCGCACCGACCGTCCCGGTGGCAGTTCGGCGATCAGTTCGGCGTCGTCGACGATGCACAGGAACGCCGATACCCGAAAGTCGGTACTCAGATGCACCAGCCAGCCCGCCACCTGCGCCATCGACTCGATCAGCAGCGAACCGGCCAGCGCCGGTCGCCCGGCATAGCCCTCGGCCAGATGATCCTCGGTCAGGGCCACATGTTTGACCGCGACGATGGATCGGCCCTTCACCGCGTCCAGCACCCGGTCGTAGAGCAGGAACCGCATCACGCCTCCCCCGGGTCGAACGCGCCGAGCAGGAGACATTCGCTCTGCCCCTGGAATCCGGCCGCGAGACAGGCGACGGTGCTGCCCGGCGGCAACCGGCGCGGCTCGTCGCGCACCAGATCGATCGAAAAGTCCTCGGGCTCGGTCAGATTCGTCACCGGCGGCACCATCCGGTCGCCGCCGCCGAGCACGGCGAACACCGCGTGCAGCGGCAGCGCCGCGGCCAGCGGATGCCCGGTCGCACCCTTGAGCGAGGTGACCGGCGTCCGATGCGGCCCCAACACCGCGGCGATGGCCTCGGCCTCGACGGCGTCGCCCGACGGCAGCCCCGGCGCGTCGGCGTAGACGCAGTCCAGCCGATCCGGGGCGATACCCGCATCGTCGAGTGCGACGCCGAGAGCCTGTTCGATGGTCGCCCGCGCGGGATTCGGCGCATGGTCGTCCGCGCCGACGGCCGAGCCGTGGCCCAGCACCTCCGCGAGGATCGGCGCCCCGCGCACCCGCGCATGCGACAGCGTCTCGAGGGTCAGCATCGCCGCCGCCTCCCCCGGCACGGTGCCCGTGCGCGCACGGTCGAACGGGCGGCACGAGCGCGCGGGCGGATCGGCCGTCTCCGCCACGATGTCGAGATACAGCATGCGTTGCAGCGCGGACAGATTCAGCCGCGGCCCGACTCCACCCGCGAGCATGACCCGGGCGTCGCCGTCGCGCAGAATACGCAGTGCCTCCCCGAGCGCCTGCCCGCCCGCCTCACCGAACGGACTGAACGAGGCATTGGGACCGTGCAATCGGTACTGCATGGCGATCTGGCACAGCGTGGCGTTGTTGAGCATCACGATCGACACCATCGGCGAGATCGCGTGCCACCCGGCGCGGCAGAACCGCTCGATATCGAAACCCGTTGCCGCATCGGTGGATCGGCGCGCGGCCAGCTCCAGATCGGCGATGTCGTAGTCGATCATCGAAATACCCAGCGTGATGCCGATCGCGTCCCCGTCCAGCTCGTCGGCCCGCAGCTTCGCCGAGGTCAGCGCCTGACCGGTCGCGGCGAAGGCCAGATGGGTGTGCAGCCGCATCGCCCGAATGGCCTTGCGGTCGCTCACCCAGTCGCGCGGATCCACGCCGTGCACCCGCGCCCCGGCGACCGGTGGTTCGGCCCCGGGCACCTCGATGCGCTCGCTCAGCCGGACCAGCCGCGCCACCGCGGAATCCCCGCGCAGCACCGCCTTCCACTGGGTCTGCGGATCGTTGCCGAGCCCCGACAGCGCCCCGATACCGGTCACCACGACGCGCTCATCCATGGCGGTCGCCCTCGTCCCAGCGCCGCACGACGATGCTGGCGTTCTGGCCGCCGAATCCGAACGAATTGCTCATCGCCACCCGAACCCGCTGCGCCCGAGCCCGATTGGGTACATAGTCCAGATCGCAGTCCGGATCCGGATACTCGTGGTTGATCGTCGGCGGGATGAGCCCGGTGCGCAGCACGTGTACACAGGTCACACATTCGATGGCCCCGGCCGCCCCGATCGAATGCCCCATCATCGACTTCTGCGAGCTGATCGGGATATTCGCCGCCCGATCGCCGAAAACCTTGTGCACGGCCCGGGTCTCGGCCCGATCGTTGATCAGCGTGGAGGTGCCGTGGGCGCTGATGTAGTCCACATCCTCGGCCCGCAGCCGCCCGTCGGTCAGCGCCGCCGACATGGCCAGCACGGCCCCGTCACCGTCGGGCGGGGAGTCGGTGATCCGATAGGCGTCGCACGAGGCCCCGTATCCGATCACCTCCGCCAGCGGCTCGACTCCCCGCCTCAGCGCGTGCTCGAACCCCTCGAGCACCACGAACGCCGCGCCCTCGCCCATGACGAAACCGCAGCGCCGCCGGTCGAATGGGCGACTGGCCGCGGCCGGATCGTCGTTGTAGCGAGTGGCCAGCGCGGTCAGCAGATCGAACGACGATATGCCCAGAAAGGTCAGCAGCGAATCGCATCCGCCCGCGAGCACCACATCGGCGTCGCCCTCCCGAATCCACAGCGTCGCCTCCCCGATCGCCTGCGTCCCGGAGGCACAGGTCGCCGACACCGTCATGGTCGGCCCGCCCGCACCGCAGACCGTCGCGAGCGTCGCCGCCGCGGCGTTCTTCCGCACGCTGTGTCGCTGACCGGCCAGCATGCCGACGAATTCGCGTGTGTAGCCGCCGCGGTCGCGCACCCGGGTCAGCGCGTCGAGGGTATCGATGTCGTACATCTGCCCGGAGGTCCCGACGCAGACCCCGAACCGCTCGGGCGCGGTGCCGGACAGACCCACCCGATCCAGTGCCGCGGTCCCGGCCGCCAGTCCCAGCCGCACGCCCCGCGCGGCGGCGTCGACCAGCGCCCGCGAGTGGTCCAGATACTCGGAAGCCTCTGCGGCGGCGAGGATTTCGTCGTCGACCTCCCCCGCCACCCGCGACCCGAGACCGGAGGCGTCGAATCGGGTGGTGCCGCGCACGCCCGAGCGGCCCGCGACGAAACCGCGGAAGGTCGTCTCGGCATCGGAGCCGAGCGGGGTGACCATCTCGGCCGCGGTGATCACCACCCGTCGCGGGCGGGCCTGGTCGCTCATGGCTACTCCGCGGCGACGGGGGTCTGGGTCGTGGCCGCCTCCGCCTCCGCGGCCTGTTTGCGGCTGGCCTCGAGCAGTGCGGCGACCTCGTCGGTATCGCGTATCTCCTCGAACCACCGCTGATTCAGCTCGTCACCCGGCACGGCGGCCAGTTCGGCATGGCAGTTACCGCATGCGGCGTGATACTCGCCCTCGTCGTTGCGCACGAACGTGCGCGGCCCCGCGCACGCCGGGCACTGCTGCGGCACGGTGTCGAGCAGTCGCTGGCACAGCCCCACCCAGGTCCGCACCGTCCACAGCGAGGACACGTCCTCCACCCGCATGCCGATCTCGACCTTGGCCGGATCGACGCCGTAGAGGCGTTCGCGCACCAGGAACGCGCCCAGCGGGGTGAGCCTGCGCAGCGTGTCGACCGCCGCGCCCGCACCGAAGACGTCCTCGGCCTGTTCGTTGAGATCGTCGCGGGGAATCGAGATCGGCAGGAATTGCTCGAGCCGGAACGTGATGTCCAGGAAGTCGATCGATTCTGCGCCGAGTTCGGGGATGAGCAGCTTATCCGGTGTCACCTCGTCGAGATCGACGGCCAGGGCCAGTGCGATGGCCTGACGCACGATGTCGGTGAGTTCGTCCGAACGCAACATGGACTCCACAGCATTCTCCTTCGGATTCAGCTCTTCGCGGTGAGCCGGGAATAGCGGGCGAGCACTCCGTCGAGTCGTCGATAGATCTCGTCGATCTCGTCTCTGGTGATGGTCAAGGGCGGGACGATGCCGATCGTTCCGCCCAGACCCTCCGCGCCCTGACTGCCCATGATGAGCCCGGCCAGGGCGATGCGGTCCTCGATGACCTGCCATTGTTGTTTCGGAATCGGCTCTTTGGTGCGCCGGTCGCGGACCAGCTCGATACCCATCAGCAGACCCGCCCCGCGGATATCGCCGACGATCGGATATTCGCGCAGGTTCTCGAATTTGTCGAACAGGTATTTGCCCATCTCGCGGGCGTGGTCGACGATTCCGTCACGCTCCATGATGTCGAGGGTGGCCAGCGCGGCCGCGCAGCACAGCGGATTTCCGTTGGTGGTGCTGCCGGTGGCGATGAATCCGTCGACCTCGGTGAGAAATTCGCGGTAGATCTCATCGCGCACCACCACCGCGCCGAACGGCAGATAGCCGCTGTTGATGCCCTTCGACAACGCCATGAAGTCCGGCCGCACCCCGAAGTAGTCCGCCCCGAACCATTCGCCCAGTCGGCCGAATCCGGTGATCACCTCGTCGTAGGCCAGCAGAATGTCGTGCCGATCGCAGATCTCGCGCAGCCGCCGGTGGTAGGCCGCGGTCGGCACGATCGCCCCGCCGACGCCGAGCGCGGGTTCCACCAGCACCCCGGCGATCCGGTCCGCGCCGACCCGCTCGATCACCGCCTCCACCGCATCCGCGCAGGCCAGCGTGCACATGTTCGCGCAGTCGAAGGCGCAGCGGTAGGCGTACGGGGTGGGCGCGTGATGAAATCCGGGCAGCAGCGGTTCGAACTGCTCCCGGAACCGCCGGAAGGCCGAGCCGGTCGCGCTGAGCGCCCCGTAGGTCACGCCGTGATAGGCCCGATCCAGGGCCACCACACCGAGTTTGGCGGTGTCGGGCCCGCGCCGCAGCCGCTGATACTGGCGCATCATCTTGATGACGGTCTCGTTCGCCTCCGATCCGGTGGAGGCGTAGAAGACAATGTTCAAACCCTCGGGAGTGACCCCCGTGAGCCTGCGGGCGTAGTCGTCGGCGATGTGGTGGGTGGCGCGTTCGATCGGGAAATACAGCAGTTTGCCCGCCTGTTCCCGGATGGCTGCCACGATCTCCGGATGCGACCCGCCCAGGCTCAGATTGCACAGTCCGGCGAAGGCATTGAGGTATCGATTGCCGTCGTTATCGGTGACCCAGACCCCGTCGGCCCCGGCGATGCTGATACCGCGCCGCCGAAATCCCCGCATATTCGTGAATCCGTGCCACAGCGTGGATTCTGTTTCCGGCACAGCCCGATTCGGCATGGCGCTCCTCGCAGGAGAAAAACGTTTCGCTGGATAAAACGGTAAATCCCTTGCAACCGAGGGTCATCGGTTGTTTGGTCGAACCGAACTCAACGGTTGATGGACTCGGCCGCCGAACTCGTTCGAGCATCGAGACGTGCCGCACCCTCCGGCCACAATGCCGCCAGATCCCATCCGGTGCGCCGACTGCACAAACCCGCCGCCGCGGTCTCGGTCACAATGGTGTTCATATCGACCGCGAACCACTCCTGCCTGCTGACGCATTCGCGCAGCACCCGGTCCCCCGCCCGCACGCGGCACAGCGTGGTCAATTCGATCCGCCCGGGCGTCGCGGCCGGTTCGGAACCGAGCCAGATCTCGTGCGTGCGCTCCCCGAAACGCGCCGCCCCCACCCGAATCGGCCGCACCACCCGCGTCGGCGGAAATGGAATGGCCTCCACCACCGCGCGCGCCCCGGGCGCGAGCCGCCGCGCCAGCATGCGCCACAGCTCGCGCCGCCGCTCGGGATCCAGATAGCCGAGCACCCCGCAGGCCACCGCGCCGCCCAGGCGCTCGGGCAGCGCGACCGCCTCGATGGTCTCGGGCACGACGGTCACCCGCGCCGCCAGCTCGGGCCGGTTCAACAATCGACCGATCAGGGCCGCGCGCATGGCCGCCGAGGGTTCGACCGCGATGAACTCGGCCGCGGGCAGCGCCGCGCCGAGCAGCTCCACCACCAGGCCGGTGCCCGCGCCGATATCGACGATCGGACCCCCGGCCGCACCCGACAGCGCCTTGGTCAGCGTGGCGGCGCGCGGTTTCCAGTACGAGCGCCCGGCGATGTCGTAGAACTCGGCGGTATCGGCGTAGCTGTCCATGCCCGGTCACCGCCCCGCCGCGAGCGCGCGCGATCTGGTGCGGTGCTCCACGATTCGCGCCAGATTGCGGATCTCGAGAATGTCGCAGGCGTGGAACAGCGGCCAGCCCGACACCGGCCAGGCGCGACCGGGCGGTGCCAGCCGGGGATACGGGTTGCGGTCGTAGTTGGGGTGTCGCCAGGTCGTCAGCATCAGCAGCGCACCGGGCCGGTTCTGCACCCGCTGCGCGGACAGGACCCGGCCGCAGAACACCATCCACAGATCCCCGCTCTGATCGACCGCCGATTCGTAGTCGAAGGTCAGCACCTCCGGATTGCCGGTGATGCGCAGATAGATCTTGGTGCGCGGATCGGTGGCGTCCTCGCCGACATACAGCCCCGTGCCGTCCACCGGGCTGAAATCGCGCATGCTGTAGGTGTATTCCTCGATGCTGCGAATATCGAGCAGATACTCGTACAACGCCTCGGGCGGACAGTCGATGTGCTGGTGCACGGTGTAGACGCCCTCGTCGGCCGGGCCGCCGCGCAGCCGTTTGGTCTCGGCGATGATGGCCTGTGCCGCAACGGCTCTCGACATGGCCTCGCAGCGAAACAGGCCGGGCAGCTCGGTCGCTTCCACGGCGCACCTCCCTCTCAGATCTGAACGTCGTCCCACCGGGCGAAGCAGTGCCGAATCCACGGCCGCGGCACATAGCGAATGCCGATATTGCGCACCTGCCGGGCCGCACAGGAGTCCCACATCATGAGTTCGACCAGCGCTCGGGCCCGTCGATGCGCGGCCTCCACCGGGGCGCGGCGGCGCAGCAGGAACGCCACCAGCGCCCGATCGATATCGGCGTGCTCGGCCCGGTACAGCTCGTCGTCGAGCACCGACGCCGATTCCATGGCCACCGACGCCCCGATTCCGGTGGCGGCGGGCATCCCCGAGGCGGCGTCACCGATCAGGATCACTCGCCCCCGAATCCATTGCGGCACAGTGATATCCATCATGTCGCCGCAATGCACCGGACCGTCGCCGGGGCGCAGCCGCCCGAGGAAGTCCGGTTCGGGCCCCTCGAAGTTGCCCGCGACGGCGGCGACGCAGGACACCCGGTCGCGAGTCGGATAGGCCGACAGCAGCACCCGCACTCCCCAGTATTCGTGCAGCTCGTCGTACGGCACGGTGCCGTAGGGCGCCCACCACCACCAGATCCGCCAGTCCAGCGGCCGGGTGTGGGCGCGCAGCTGCGCGAGTTCGCGGGTGGCCGAACGCATTCCATCGGCCCCGACGACCAGGTCGAATTCGGCCTCGCGCCCGTCGGAGAAGCGGACGCCGACCACCGGGCCGAGCGGCTCCAGATGGGCGATCGAAGTGTCCAGGTCGATGGGCGTGCCGCCGTTGGCGGATTCGAGGATTTCCAGCAGATCCTCATGTGCGGCGGCCCGCGGCACCTGCGGCGTCACGCAGCGTTCCAGATCGAGGACGCGCAGCACCCGGCCCTCGTGATCGTGCAGCACATGGCGGCGCAGCGGCGTGCTGCGCCGGATGAACCCGTTCCACAGCCCCAGCCCGTGCAGCACCCGGCTGCCGCGCGGCCACAGCGTGACCGCGTGCCCCGGATCGCCGTAGCCGCCGATATGGTCGACAACGGTCGGGCGCAGCCCCCGCTGCCGCAGCCGCGCGGCGAGCGTGAGACCGGAGATTCCCCCGCCGACAATCAGGATCTTCACCCGAATGCCTTCTGCTCCAGTGTATTCGGTGGCGCACCCGCACGAACGGCGAGCGCGTCGGCCGCCGCCTCACCCGACCGGCAGCATGCCTCCAGCGACGCGCCCAGCAGATAGTCTCCCGCCAGGGCCAGCCCGGGCACGGCGGCGGTCGCGGCCGCGACGGCATCGAGGAACATGTCGTGCCGGGGCAGGTAGGCACAGTACGCCTGCGGCCAATGCCGCACGGCCACCGCGGTTCTCGGCGACCGGACGATCCCCAGGTGCGCCTCCAACACCCGCTCGGTCTCAGTGATCAGCGTGTCCACCGTGCCCGCGTCGGGATCGGTGAGCCTGCCGCGCCGGCCCGAGAAGGTATAGCGCACCAGGTTTCTGGCGTCCCTGCCGTAACTGCCCACATTGCTGCACGGCCCGTCGTCGAGGGCGAGGGCGCGCACGTCACGGGCGAAGACGTCGTGGGCGTAGCGCGCCACCGCGATCGTGGCCGGGAAGTAGCGCACCGACCGCAGCAGCTCGGCCAGCGCGGGCGACAGCGCCCGCAGCAGCGCCGCCGCGGCATGGGCCGGAGTGCAGATCGCGACCGCGTCGTAGCCCGAGACGTCCTGCGCGTCCCGCGTGTGCAGCACCACTCCCCCGGCCCTTGCCTCGATGCCGACGACCTCCTGGCCGTAGCAAACCTCCACCTGCTCCTCGACCCGCGAAAGTACTTGCCGCAGACCGGTTCTCGTCTGATCGAAGTGGTCGAGCAGCATGCCCATATTGGTCGGGAAGGTGCCGAGGAACACCTCGTCCGGCTCCGCCCCGTTCATCCGAACGGTAATGGGCCGCAGGAAGTTCGCGGTGGTGCGCGGCCCGAAATGGCTGGCCAGCGGCTCCCGGTCGGAGCGGGCCGCGAGTGAACGCGCGAACTCCGAACCGAGGAAGCGCGCCGAATCCGCCGCCCGCACCCGACGCGCAATGCTGTCCAGGCGCGGCAGATCCCGCAGATCGCACATCCGCACGATGGCACGCAGGGTCTGCGAGCGCCGATCACTGTCCAGCGGCACCAGCCTGCCGTCGACAACGCGAGAGGTATTGATGCCGAAGGGCTCGTATTCGACCCCGCCCAACCGCTCCAGCAGCGCGCGCACGCGGGTGTACCCGCGCCCGATGTTCTTGCCGCCCACCATGATGTCGCGGCCGTCCAGTTCGGCCATGCCGAGGCGTCCGCCGAGCCGATCACCGCGCTCCAAGATCCGTACCGCGTATCCGGCCGACCGCAACCGCAACGCGGCCGCGATTCCGGAGATCCCCGCGCCGACCACCGCCGCCACTGGTTCGCTGGACACGCTGACTCCTGTTCAGTGCGAGCCGGATTCGTCGATCACCTCGAGGGTGACCGTGCCGAAGGTTTCGCGGGCCTGCTCGAAGGTCACCCGCACCGCATGCCGCACCGCACCGTCCCCCTCCCGCGACCCGGTGATCGCGGCATGGCAGCGGGTGTGCAGATCGAGTTCGCAGAAATTGCCGAAGTCGACATCGCAGGCCACGATCAGCGCCCGGTCCGGCCGCGTGCCTCGATGTTCGGCCAGCACGGCCAGTGCGCCCTGACGGGCCGCCTCGAGCATCAGCATGCCCGGCACGTGATCGACCGCGTGATCGAAGAACACCGGATGCGACTGATCCAGGGCGAGGGTGAATGCCGCGGCATCGGGGCCGGGCACGCTCGGATCGCCGAGCAGGATATTCGCCGACAGTCGCCGTCCCGCCCGCTCCGGTTCGAGAAGCCTTGTGGGCCACGTCGATCCACTGGGGACCGGTTCCACCGCCAGCTTCTTGGCCCGCGCGCGCTCGCGCGCCGCCTGGTAGTAGTGCAGCGGCAGTGGCAGCCAGCGACCACCCGCTCGGCCGCACTCGCGCCCGTCCACGCTGATGGTGACCGGCCGCTCGCGCATCCGCTCGGAGGTGCGGGCATTGACGACCACCAGCAGCCGTGCGGGTTCCGGACCCGTGCGCAGCGCCCCCGGGTCGGTGAATTCGACCTGCATATCCCGGAATACCAGGAAATTGTCGTCCGGCACATGCGCGTACACATGCGCGACATATTCGGTGACCTGCCGGGTCACCTCCATCACCGCGATCGGATCCAGATAGCCGGGATTGCCGCCGTCGTTGAACAGCATATGGCTGCGCGGCAGCATGGCCGCGATCGCCCACTGCCGCTTGCCGATAACCGCGGAATCGGTGAGAAAGACCTCGTTGATCGCGCTGCGGTGCACCAGCGAACGCGGCACCGTCTGCTCGAACGAGAGGTTCGGCTGGAGCGCCGGAGCGCTTTCCGCAGTGGCCATATTTTTCAGGCTATTGTCCCCGTGCACCGAATCCATCGTGCATACGGCCACTCGAACTCAACGGCTGGTGGATTGTTCGCGATTCCCGAATTCCGTTCCCCACCAGGCCGTTACCCTCGCCGATGTGACCGATCTGGACTGTGCGGTGATCTTCCCCGGCCAGGGCGCGCAGCGGCCCGGCATGGGTGCGCCCTGGCTCGGCTCGCCGCACTGGCGCATAGTCGACGAGGTATCGGAGTGGACCGGCTACCCGGTGGGCGACCTACTGCTGCACACCGGCGACGAACGCCTCCGGCGCACCGATCTGGCGCAGATCTCCATCTTCACCATGTCGCTGATGGCGTGGAATCACCTGTGCGCCAACGGCATCGTGACCGGCGTGCGCGCCTGCGCCGGGCACAGCCTCGGTGAGTACACGGCACTCGTCGCGGCCGGGGCGCTGACCCCGCGCGAGGGTGCGCTACTGGTCGCCGCGCGCGGGGCCGCGATGCTGGCGGCCACGCGCGGGCACGACGGGACCATGGCGGCGATCCTGGGCGGGGAGGCCGCCGACATCGAGCGGATGGCCGGTGCCGTGCGCGCGGAGGGCGGGCATGTGTGGGTCGCCAATCTCAACGGCCCGCGGCAGGTGGTGGTGTCCGGCACCGAGCCCGGCGTGGCCGCGGTGGCGGAGCAGGCGCGGGCCGCTCGGCTGAAGGTGGTGCGCTTACGCGTTGGCGGTGCGTTCCACACCCCGCTCATGGCCGCGGCGGTCCCTGCCCTGCGGACGGCCTTGGCGGCGGCCGAATTCCGGCGCACCACCGTGCGGATCGTCGCCGACGTGGATGCCAGCGTGTATTCGCCCCGGCGCTGGCGACGGCTGGCCGAGCAGCAACTCACCGCGCCTGTCCGGTGGACCGACGTGTTGGAGGCGTTGGTCGATCGGCTCGGCTGCACCCGCGTCGTGGAGGTGGGGCCGACGAGGGTGCTCGCCAAATCGTTGGGTAGACAGCGGGTTCCGGTGCGGGTGGGGTACTGCGGGTATCCCGGGGATCTACCCGTGGCCTGAGGTCGGGTCAGGGGTGGTCGAAGCGGCCGTCGGCGAGGTTGGCGGTGAAGGCGGCCCATTCGGCGGCGTTGAAGAGCAGGACTGGGCCTGTGGGGTTTTTGGAGTCTCGGACGGCGACCGTGTCTCGGGGAAGGTGGGCGACCTCAACACAGTCACTCCCGGCACCGCTTCGGCTGGATTTGAACCATGTCGTGTCCGGCGAAAGGAAGGCGACCTCAACGCAGTTGTTTCCGGCCGCACTTCTGCTGGACTTGAACCACCGTGCCGCGGATAAGTCAATGGTCACGGCGCGTACTCCCTTGCGATCGACAGGATCAGATCCCTGGTTGCATCCGCACCCAACGCTACACGCCGGATGTTCCGAAGCGCCTCCCTATACATACCGATCTGGTCTTCCGCCGTCAGATACAGAGCACCCACATACCCCTCGACGAACACAACCGGTGGTGAGGTCAACTTCGAGTTCGTGAGCATCGGGAAGTCCAGCCATACGAACGAGCCGACGACAGCGGCGAAGGGGTTCGTGCTGAACGGCAAGACTCTGATAGACACGTTCGGTCGGTCGTCCAACTCGGTGAGATACCGCAACTGGTCCCCCATCACGCCCGGCCCCCCGGTCGGATGTCGCAGAGCTGCTTCCGAGATGAGCGCCTCGAACTCGAATTCCGGGTCTTCCAGGCGTCGGCGACGCTGTTGGAAGAACGTGAGGAGCCCTTCGACTTCCTCGGACTTCTGGTTGGGAAACTCGGCCCAAGCGAGTTGCCGCCGATACTCCATCGTCTGCAGCAACCCGGGAACCAGGTTGAACTCCACCGTGGTTATCTTTCGCGCACTCTCCTCCAGATCGAAGTAGCGGTCCTTGCTTGGCCGAAGCCTGTTGGCAAACGCTCGCCAGGAACGGCCTTCGGAGTTCCGCTCCTGCCGAACCTCCTCCGCAAGATCGAGCAGTTGCTGCCTCTCCTCATCGCTCACCCCGAGCTTGTCGCACAGCCCGTTGACGAGAAGACTCGAAACGTTCTGCTTCACCCCATCCTCGAGCCGCCCATACGTCTGCGGCGACATCTCCACCGCCTTGGCCACCGCATACTCCGACATCCCCGCCCGCTCCCGAAACCTCTGCAGCTTCCGCCCGAACCTCCGGCTCGCCAGGGTTGGATCCGCCATCGTTAGCCTCTCTCATGAGTGTCGTCATTTTTGGAAATACTCAATCTGGAATCTCAACAGCCCTGCGGCAGTGGAACTCCCGAATAACTCCCACCCACCACGCGAAAGACTAACACTACACCCATTGCTCCACTTCATCTTCAGCAAAGGAGCCCCCGAAACAGCTCATTTCATAAGCACTTTCACCAACCCAATGGTGGAATACGAATTACCGAGGGTGGTGTGCGGAATTGGCATGGCAGAAGATGTTCGACCGTAAATACCGCCATCCCACGGCTCACCCCTGCCCCTCCTCCGGTACCGTGGAAGGCCGGAAGGCATTGGTACGGGTAGGGGATCACGTGGACCTGGAGCTGGCCGGAACGAACGGGACATGGGCGTTCGGTGCCGATGCGATCCGGATTCGGTATCTCCCGAAACGCCCCGCGCACAAGCTGCTTCGTCGCCTCGGCGAGCTGGTGGTGCCGGAGCGGGCGTTGGCCGGGGTGACATTCACCGGCGGCCGCAAGGAGGGCGTGCTGCGCCTCGAGGTCCGCCCCGGGGCGTGCCCGCTGACCGAGGCCGCCGCCGGACAGCTGCCGGAGAAGGCCGAGCCGTACCGCCTGGTCGTCACCGGCGACAAACAGGAGCTGGCCGAGTACTACGCCGGTTACCTGCGCGACCGGATCGCCCTCAACCCGGACGCCGACCGCCCTTCCCCCGAATACCTCGTATTCGGCCCACCGCCCCCGCTGACGTTCGAGGGCGAAGGCGGCTACGCCTCCTTCGACGGCAAGGCGATCACATTCAGCCGGGGCCAGAGCGGCAAGCGCGATCGGACCTTCGACCTGGCCGACGTGGAAGGCGTCGACTGGATCTTCTCCGACTGGGGCACCAGCTCCCTACGGGTGCGCCTGCGCGACTCCAAACCGGCCACAATGGTTTTCGGCGAATGGTCCCAGGACATCGACACCACCCTGCCCTTCGCGGCCGCCGTCCGCGTCGCCCTGGCCGAACTCCGCACCACCAAGCCCACCCCGAAGCCTCTCCCCGCCGCACCGGCCGTCCCCGAGGAGCCATTGGTCAGCGCCGAAAACGTCCTCGCCACCCTCCGCAGCCTCGGCGAACTACGCGACGCGGGCGTGCTTTCCGAGGACGAGTTCCAGCGTAAGAAGACCGAACTCCTCCGCAGGCTCTAGCAGGCGTCGAACTCCTCGCGCATCCTGCGCTGGACCTCGAGGGCCGGGACGCTGAGCGTGTCGTCGCTGACGGTGAGGAGGGAGTGATAATCACACCCGCCGACGTGCACGGCGCCCTCGTTACGTTTTCCGTCGGTGTAATAGAACAGCCAGCTCCACCGCAAGCGCAGGGGTTGGCCGGTGGTCACGCCCAATTTCCTTACCGTGTCGGCCAGTTGGCCGTAGACGAGGTCGGGTTCGAAGGTCGACACCACCGTGTTGCGCACCGACAGCCCGACGATGTGACCGCCTTCGATCTCGACCGACCCGATCGCCAAGGGGATTTCCGACAGCCGACGGCGAAACTCCGCTTCCCGCTCGGCGGACAATGGTAGGTCGATACTCCACGACGCATACCCGGCCGTCGAGATCGACACCTCGGCCGCGCTCGTGTCGCCGATCATCGCTCGGATCGCAGCGAGCGATGCGGCCCCGCCGTTCTGCGTATCCGAGACGGAAATTTCCGGCGTAGGGCGCACATCCCAAGAGATGCTCCCCTCGGGCACCTCCACCGAATACCGGCGAACGTTGCGAACCGCCTCGAGAAACGAATCGACCTCGAGCTTCTTGGTGGTACCGACTTTCGCCCTGTCCCCCACCACGAACCCGATCTCCTGTTCCCTGAACCCCTTGAACCTGCCCATCCGCTCGCCCAGCCGACCGAGCACGTCCCTGATCTGCGACTCGGTCGCCTCGGGCAGGTGCACATCGAGCCGAAACAAGCTGTCCCCCTTGAAGAAGTCATCGGCATAGGAGACCTCGACGCGCTGTACCCCCGGCATAGCCGAAATCTCCGCATCGAGCTTGTCGACTTCGGCACGCCAATCGACCATCAGCGAGGAGCAGCCAACGAGAACGACCACCACAACCCCGGCGAGCACAACTCCCCGCAAGCCCCTGAAAACTCTCATCAGCATGCGAATCACACTGCCTCCTACCCGCTTTCGATCGCCGAGGTGACTTCGAACACCGGATAGCGCTCGGTGATCTTTTCGAATTCGGCCAACGGCGCGTGGCGGTCGACCGGGAAGTGCGGGCGGGCACCAGGCGCGATGGCAAGATAGCGGCGCAGAATGGGAGCCCGGGCATCGGCCGCGACCTCCTCCAACCGCACCATTTCACTCCCACACCGGTGCAACACAGCTCGTCCCCCACTCGCGCGGACGTTCCGAACCCAATCGGCCTCCGGGCCGAGCATCGACACCAGATACCGATGGCCGTCGAGCTCAGCTACCGCAATCGGCACCGTCACCGGCCGACCAGAGCGCCGACCGCGCACCTCCAAGGTCATCGCATAGCGCGGCGACAGAAACCCAGCCGAGTACTGCAGGCCCGAGACCCAGTTGAGCACTCGCATCACCCTGTTCGGCCGACCATCTCGATACATCCACCGCTTGGCCGCACCCAACCAGCGCGGCAACGAACGGGCTGAATTCTTCCGGAAACCCCCTGAGATACGCATCCGCACAACACAACCAGATAAATCCCCACTCCGCCAACCCTGGATCGGCACGACCACTTGATCTTTGGCTGCCCCGCGCTGGCCGGCTCAGTCAGCGCGATAAGCGGCATCATTCGCCCCCTCCTCCCTCGGTTGAGAGGCGGTCAAACGATTTAACGACCTGCGCCGCGGGCGCTATGGACGTCGCAGCCAACCACAACCAACCTGCGGAAAATTGGTAGCGCCGGAAACCAGCGGTGATCATGATGAGGGTATGACGCAGGATTCGCGAGCCGTGGTCGAGGCGGTGTTGGACACAGCGGCGAGTGACGAGCGGGTGGCCCTTCTCGAGGATCGACTCGACGAGTTCAACCGTGCCCACAATGCCGTGATTCGACGGATGCAGCAGTTGCCGGACCAGGGGGAGGAACCGGTGCAGGCGTATCTTGTCGCCGAGGGTACCGTCTTGGGCGGCATTGCCGGCTCAACGTGGGCGGAGTGGTTGCGCATCGAACTCCTGTGGGTGGACGAGCGGCGCCGAGGGCAGGGCCACGGAGCTCGCCTGCTCGCGGAGGCCGAGCGTATCGGGCGGGAGCGCGGCTGTGCGCACTCGCGCACCGAAACCTGGGACTTCCAGGCCCCCGAGTTCTACCTGCGCCGCGGTTATCGCATCGCTGGTGAGATTCGAGACTACCCGCCGGGGGCGACCGAATACCTGCTCACCAAGGCGCTGTAAGCCCGTGTGCTCGTCCTGATAGGTGGTGTCCCGCTACCTCGTCGGCTAGTTAGAAACTGGTATCACGATCGGGTCCCGGCCAGGATCCGGTCCAGGTGCCCGGTGGGGGTGCTCTCTCGTTCGGCTGCCCACCATCAGGGTTCGGTGTGGCTCTCAAATTGGCT
>NZ_JAMRXH010000051.1 GCF_023740735.1 Nocardia sp. CDC159 | reverse complement strand
CAGCAGTATCCGCTCCAAGACCCAACTCGAACGGGCCCGGCAGAGCTCACCACACGTGTATCAGTTCCGGAGCAGGATCCGCTGCGGCATCTGCCACCGGAAGATGCAAGGCGGCACTCCCCACGGCCACGTCTACTACCGGTGCGTCGCTCGCACGCTTCCACCCGGCACCCGCTACAAGCCGATCACCCGAAAACCGTCAACCTGCGCGAAGCGCACCTCGTCCACCCGGTCAACACCTGGCTCGCCGGACTATTCAGCCCGAGCAATCGAGCACGAACAATCGAAGCCCTGGTATCCGCGCAAGGCAACGACGACAACGACATCCGTCGCCAACTCCTCCGTCGACGAATCAACGAGGCCGAGACCAAACTCCAACGCCACCGCCGCGCCCTCGAAACCGGCGTGGACCCAGCAGTACTCGTCGACGCGATGAACGCGGCCCAAGCCGAAAAGACCACCGCCCAAAGCGAACTCACCCGAATCCCGCACGACATCCAGCCCACGGCCCTCGAATTCGACACGCTGATCGAGTCCTTCGGCGACATGGCCGCCGTCCTCGACGCAGGCACCCCACAGGACCGGGCCGCCCTCTACGAAGCCCTGGACCTGGAGCTCCGCTACGAGCCATTCGAGCAGGCCGCAGCCGTCAGC
>NZ_JAMRXH010000050.1 GCF_023740735.1 Nocardia sp. CDC159 | reverse complement strand
GGTGGGCCTGCGGTGGGCGGGTTCCGGTTCTGGTTCGCGACCCGGCGGTGGGAGTGGTCACCGGAGGTGTACCGGCTGCACGGGTATGCGCCGGGGCAGATCGAGCCGACCACCGCGTTGATGCTGACCCACAAGCACCCCGAGGACCGCAGGTCGGTGGGCGAAACCATCGCGCGTTGTATCGAGCGCGGCGAACCGTTCTCGAGCCGTCATCGCATCATCGACACCACCGGTGTCGAGCACACGGTCATGGTGGTCGCCGACCGCATCTTCGATGACCACGGCCGCCCGGTGGGCACCAGCGGCTACTACGTCGACCTGGGCGGCGTGCTGGCCGAAACCGGAAAACAGGCACTCGACGAAATGCTGCCGGAATTGGTCGAGGCCCGCGCGGTAATCGAGCAGGCGGTCGGGGTGCTCATGGGGGTGTATCGAATCGGTGCCGAGCAAGCGGTGAAGGTCCTGACCTGGCGAGCCGAGGAAACCGGTGTGCCTCTGCGCGCTTTCGCCGCGCAACTGCTCACCGACGTCCAGCACGCGCCCCCGCTGCCCGCGCCGGTGGTGACCGCCGTCGATCACCTGCTACTGACCCTCCACCCACATCACACTTCCGACACAACGAGCTGACCCCGCCGAGCGAATGGTTCGGGCAGACCCAGCGGTCACTCGTGTTCGGTCACCGTGGTATCCGGATGCCTCCGACTGGTCTCGGGCCGGACGAAGTGCCCCGTAATCGACGAACGATCGCGGCGGGTATCGCCCTGGTGGGGCTCGTCCTCGCGCACGGTCGTCCTCGGATTCTCGGCCGCGGTCTCCTCGGTGACATACCGGCCGGTCTCGGCGGAGCGATAGCTTTTCTCGGCCACGGCGTCCTCCTCGAAC
>NZ_JAMRXH010000005.1 GCF_023740735.1 Nocardia sp. CDC159 | reverse complement strand
TTCAACCGGCTCAAACAATTCCGGGAGCTGGCCACCCGCTACGCCAAACGCGCCGCCTACTACCAGGCCGAACTCACCATCGCCGCCATCATCCTCTGGCTGCGATGACTTACAGGACACGCCCTAGGCGGCCTGCGAACGAAGGGCCCCGGCCGCACGGCCGGGGCCCTTCGACAGCTCATCCGTCGATCGCGCGGTGATGTCCGGATTCCAGCGCCTTGGCCGCGCGGCGCTCGTCCCACCGGCTGGGCTCGTCCTTGCGGCGCGGCGGGCGATCGTTGGCGATGAGCACGGCCATCCACGGCAGCGGGATGGAGACGCCGATGATGAGCAGGGAGATCACCCAGTTGTGCCAGATGCCATAGGCGATCGCGGCCAGGATCAGGCACGGGATGCGGAAGCCCATGAGCAGCATGTACCGGCGCACCCGGGCGCGATGCTGCTCGTCCAGCGACGGCGCCGCCTCGGTGATGAGAACGGGGTCGGACGCGCTACCCGGAAAATACCCCGCACCCCGCTCGTTCGCCGCGGTGGTCGGCCGGTGTGGCCGCGGAACAGAGCCGGGGGGTCGGATCTCGAATTCGGGACGAAGCCCGTCGTCGCGGCTCTCGGCATCGGGGGCATCGCCGTCACGCTGCATGCTCCCGAGTCTTCCACTCCCCAGCATCGAACGCACACGGGGTCGCGGCGGGATAGCAGATGTTTGGCATTATTGATGGGTGAGCACCGATACCCTGGTTCACCCGGATACGACCACCGACGAGACGACCGACAGCGATATCCCCAAGTACTTCCACTATGTGAAGAAGGACAAGATCGCCGAGAGCGCCGTCATGGGCACCCATGTGGTGGCGCTGTGCGGTGAGGTGTTTCCGGTCACCCGCTCCCCGAAGCCCGGCTCGCCGGTGTGCCCGGAGTGCAAGCGCATCTACGAGACGCTGCGCAAGGAGTAGGCCATTTTCCCTGGTCACAAAGTTTTCGCCGGTTGACCACTGACCTGAAGTGTAATTTTGGTGCCACTTTGGTCAGGTAACGCCGGGGACGATGAACCCTGCATGTTCCGTCGCACCCTGCGAACTCCTGGCCAGCCTGGTCCCGACGCCGATCGCGCACGGTGATCACGACGGCTCGGTGTCGCACCCGTCGACCTCGGGACAAGTAATCACACAGCTGCTGGTTCGGCGGAACGTTTGGTGATCTCGGTGACGTCGTCGGCGGTGACGGCGAGGACGCGGGCGGTCGCGAGGTCGAAATACAGGCCCGACAGCCGCACTCCGCGCTCGGTCAGCGCCTGTCGCATCAGCGGGTGGTGGCGCAGGGTTTCGAGTTGTACCGCGACGTTCACCATGCTCAGCTGCGCCGGTTCGGCGAAGCCGGCGGCCGCCGCGGCTGCCGCGACGGGGTGTCCGGCTCGGTAGTGCTCCAGGGTGAGTTGGGCGTGGGAGAGCCAGTTGTCCAGGGCCGGTTCGCCCGAGCCGCCGTCGAGCAGTGCTTGTATCGCGCTGCAGTCGGAGTGCCCGCATACCACCACGTTTCGGACGTTCGGCTGTTTCAAGGCCAGGGCGAGCGCCGCCTCCACCGAGGCGTCGGTCCCGTCGGCGGGGACGAGGTTGCCGATATTGCGGACGGTGAACAGGTCACCGGGGTCGCTGTGGGTGATCACATTCGGTGCGATGCGGGGGTCGGCGCAGGTGAGGAACAGCGAGTTGGGCTGCTGCCGATCCCGGGGCGCATCCGGAGGTGGCGGTACGGGTGGGGCCTGGCTGTGATCGGCGGTCCCGGCGTCGACGGTGCGTTCGTGGTGTCGTCCCAACACTTCGTCGATCAGCCTGCGGGCGCGGCCGCGGCGCGGCGGGCCGGTGAGCGCGTGTTCCATGCGGGCGGGTCCGGTCTCCACGAATTCCACGGCGCCGCCCGCCTTTTGGTGTTGGCTGGCCCAGTCGTGAATGGCCTCGTAGGCGGCGTGGTCGAGGAAGTCGACGGTCAGTTCGACCAGGACATCGGCGCGGGCCGGGACCTCGGCGAAGGCCTTGGACAGTCGCGGCAGGGCCAGGAAGGTGCAGGTGCCTTCGATGCTCACGATCCATCGGTCGGTGCCGATGACCGGACCGGCCGTTATCGATACGTGCACCACCCGCCACAGCAGCAGGATGAACGCCAGCGCGAGTCCGATGATCACGCCCTCGAGGAGATTGAGGAATACCACGCCGAGCATGGTCACCGCGTAAACGGCCAGGTCGCCGGTGCGGTGGGCGAGTTTGATGTGTGCGATTTTCACCAGTTGGATACCGACCACGATGAGCAGACCGGCCAATGCCGCTTTCGGTATCTGCTCGACCACGCCGACGAGAGCGACGGAGAACACCAGCACCCAGACCCCGTGCAGGAACGCCGATGCTCGGCTCTTGGCTCCCGCGGCCACATTGGCCGAGCTGCGGACGATCACACCGGTAACCGGCAGACCGCCGAGCAGACCGGAGGTGACGTTGGCCGCTCCCTGGGCCGTGAGCTCGCGATCGAAGTTGGCTCGCCGCCCGGTGTGCAGCTTGTCGATGGCCACCGCCGACAGCAGGCTTTCCACGCTGGCGATCAGTGCGATGGTCAGCACGGCCAGCGCCACCGCGCCCCAGTCGCCGCGGGGAAGTTCCGGCAGGCCGATCGCGTCGAACAGCGAGCCGCTGATCTGGATACGCTCCGGATCGCCGGGCACGACCAGCGACAGCAGAGTGCCGATCAACACCGCGACCAACGGCCCCGGCAGCACGCGGATGCGGCCGGGCACATACCGCCAGCCGAGCATGATCGCAATGACCACCAGTCCGATGAAGAAGGCGGTACCGTGCAAATTCAGCAGCTGGCCGGGTAGCTGGGTGATGTTCTCGAAAGCCGTGCTGTGCGAGGTACCGCCGAGCAGGACATGCACCTGCTGCAAGGCAATGGTGACACCGATGCCGGCGAGCATCGCGTGCACCACGACCGGGGCGATCGCCAGCGCGGCGCGTGCGATACGGCTGAGCCCGAACACGATCTGCACCACGCCCGCCGCGGCGAAGATGAAACCGGACATCTTCCAACCGAATTGGTGAATCACCTCCGCAACGACCACCGTCAGCCCCGCCGCCGGACCGCTGACCTGCAGTACCGAACCGCCGAGTAGACCAACCACGAGCCCGCCCACCGCCGCGGCGATCAGACCGGCCTCCACCGGCGCGTCCGAGGCGATGGCGATACCCAGCGACAGTGGCAGGGCGACGAGGAACACCACGATCGAGGCGGGCAGATCGTAACGGGCGATCGAGGAAAGCCGCTCCGACCAGGACGGCCCCGGCTGCCCGGTCGAAGGTGGCGGCGTATCGGCGACGGTGGACATATCTCTCCCTTCACAAGAACGGACTCGAACCCCCCGGCGGATCGAACATGTTCCGGGCGACGAAATCAGCTGTGGGACAGCATGATTCGCAGTCCGCAGGAAGTCGGTGTCGGGCTGGTTGTCCACGGTGACGAGGGTCGGGTGGGAACGGTGTGGCTGGACATATCTCTCCTTCACCGCACCGGGGCAGCCGGTTCGGCGCAACATGCACTGGCAACGAATGGGGCTAGCACAGCTGAAAAACGAGACGACATACAAGCTTCGTCCTGGGGCCCACGCGACGGGGCCCCGTCCAAGGGTAAAGACCGGGAAAAATCCGTGGAAAGTGAGTGATACGGAAGCTCAGAGTTCGCTACCAAATTGTGACCACTAACAAGATCACTTTTCGTTCGAGCCGCCTTGGGCCGCTCGTCGACGCGGCAAGAGCCGAAACACGTTGCCCAAGAGTCGAATGGCTGCGGCGGCGGGCACGAGGCTCCGTCCGCTCGTGGGCGGATCGCTGCGGACAGATCGAGCGAGAGAGGTGTTGCCGCGACCGGCGCCTGAATCGCCAGCCGCCGTGTTCGTCGACCGCACCGCCGGGCACGTCGTGGACTTCCCGGTCCTGGTTCATCGAGTGCGGACCACTCGTGCCGCGAATTGTATTGAGTGGCAGCGGCATCCGGTGCCGGTGGAACGATCCGAGTGCATGATCGCAAGCCGGTTTAGGTCCGCCTTGAACCGGATCTAATCCAATTCGGCCGCCGCGGCGGTGAACTCTACGATTCGGTACTGATCGGAATTGGATCAGAAACGAGTACGGAGATCGTAATAGTGGTGGTTACCTCCATCGAATTGCCCAATTCCCAGGGGACGGGGCGGTGTCGATGAGTGCGATGTCGAAGATTCGGAAAACGTGGCGGGGCTGCACCGGTCGGCGATCGCGGGCCGCGCTCGGTGCGGTATGCGTGGTGGCGGTCGTCGCGGGCGGTGTGACGGCCGGTTCGGCCGTCGCCGAGCCGGACCGGGCCGCGACCGGAACCGTGCGCTCGCCGAACGGTCGGTGGCCGGTCAATCTGCGGTCCGGGCCGAGCCTGAAGAGTGCGAAGGTCGGCCGGGTTCGGGACGGTGGCCGGGTCACGATCGTGTGCACGGCTCGCGGTGACCGGGTCGAGGGCCGGTGGGGCGCCACCGATGTGTGGGACAAGCTCGACAGCGGCCGGTGGATCAGCGACGCGTTCGTCGATACCGGAACCAACGATCCGGCGGCGCCCGACTGTTCGGGCGGCGATCCCGAGCCGTCGAAGCCCGAGGAGCCGACCGGGCCCGATGAGCCGTCCAAGCCCGACAAGCCGACCAAGCCCGATGAACCGACCAAGCCCGACAAGCCGACGATACCCGAGGACCCGGCAAAGCCGACCCCGGGCGCGGGTGAGGGCGAATCGGCATGGGAGAAGCAGGTCCTCGACCTCGTCAATGCCGAGCGGCGCAAGAAGGGCTGCCAGCCGATGCGCATGGACGATCGGCTGACCCGGGCCGCGCGCCTGCACAACCAGGAAATGCGAGACCGGCGGTACTTCAACCACATCAGCCCCGACCGCAGCCACCCCTATCCCGAGCACCGGGCGAAGGCGCAGGGCTACCAGGGCGAGGTCTCGGAGAACATCGGCATGGGGCAGACCTCTCCGAAGGAAATCATGGACGGCTGGATGTTCAGCTCGGGTCACCGGGAGAACATGCTCAACTGCTCCTGGAAGTCGGCCGGAGTCGGCGCCCTGAAGGGCAACTCCCGCCGCGGCTCCCTGCTCGACACGGGGCCGTGGTGGACCATGATGTTCGGCGCACGCTGATCACCGGACGCGGGCCGTAGCGGCTGACTAGGCCGGTACGGCCGCGGTCCGTCGGCCGGTGTCCGGTCGGCGAATCCGGCGGATGCGGTCGAGCAGATCGAGCAGCGGGCCGGTCATGACGGTGGCGATCACCGCCATCACGGTCAGCGCCAGGAACATCGGGGCCGTCAGAATGCCCGCGCTGTACCCCATTTGGAGGACGATCAGTTCGGTGAGGCCGCGGGTGTTCAACAGCACCCCGACCTGTGCTGCCACGTAGCGGGATTCGCCGCCGAGGCGGGCGCCGAGATAGCCGCCGCCGATCTTTCCGGTCACCGCCAGCACGGTGGTGAGGATCAGCAACACCCAGGGGGTCGACGCCGCGGTGCCGGCGACGACGGTGACGCCGGTGACCACGAAGAACACCGGCACCAGCAGTCGGCCCAGTCCGCTGACGCGCGCCGCCACGGCCGCCCAGGGCGACGAGTCACCCGCAGGAATCGCCAGGCCGAACAGCACCCCGGCCAGAATCATCGACAGACCCAGCCGCTCCGCCGCCTGGGTCGAGCCGACGGCCGCCGCGGCCACGGCCACCGCGCCCAGTCGCGGGAACCGGGTCGCCCACGCACCCGCCCACTCGGTGCGCAGGACGAATCGCAGCAGGATCGCGGCCATGACCGCCGCGACCATGATCGCCGCCACCCGCAGCAGACCCGCCGCACTACCCGTGCCGAGCCCGATCGCGGTGGACAGCAGTAGCCATCCCACGGCATCGAGGGCAACCGCACCGGTCAGCGCGAGCCGTCCCACCGAGGTGGTCGTGAGACCCCGATCGGCCACGATGCGGGCCAGTACCGGCGCGGCGGTGATCGACAGGGCCACCGCGACGAACAGCACGAACGCGGCCGTCGGCGCCGATCCACGCAGCCGCGAATCCGACATCGCCACAACACATCCGGCCAGTAGCGCGCCCAACAGCAGCGAGGGCACCAGCGCGCCGAAGACCACCCACGACACCGTGCGCCGCGCGAGCCCACCCGGCCCACCCCGCAATTCGTGCGTGAGCCGCATCAATACCAGCGCCAGCCCGGCCTCACCGGCGAATTTCAATGCGGTCAGCACCTCGCCCGGCAGCAATCGGTCGAACGCGTCCCCGCCTACCACCGCATGTACCACGGGCCCGATCAGCAGACCCGCGGTGACCTCGCCGATCACCTCGGGCTGCCGGAGCCGCCGTGCGGCGGCCCGGCCGAGCCAGGCCAGCGCGAGAACACCGGCCAGACATCCGAGGACATGCGCGACAACCAGCACAGCGCTGCCCGAATACATCGGCTGCGTCCTTTCGCTTATCCGGCGAACCGAGCGGATTCGGCCATGAGGTCGTACATCACCTCGGTGGCCCCCGCGGCGATGGTGGCGCCCGCGGCATCCCGGAAAACCCTGGCGGGCACCGAATTTCGCTCGTAACCCCGCGCGCCGTGATATTGCAGGCAGACGCGGGCGGCCCGGGCGGCCAGCTCGGTCGCCCGCAGCTTCGCGGTCGAGGCGGTGAAGGTGTCCAGTCGTCCGAGGCTGTGTAGGCGGGCGGCCTCGTAGACGTAACCGCGCACGAGTTCCAATTCGCCGGCCAGCTCGGCCAGGCGATGGCGGATCACCTGATGGGAGGCGAGCGGCGCACCCTTGATCACCCGCGCGCGGGCATGGCCGTCCAGCAGTTCCAGGCAGTGCCGTGCACCGCCCAGGGCCAGCAGGGCGGCCACGAGCCGCTCGAAGTCCAGCGCCCGCATGATGTGCAGCAGGGCGCGGTCCTTGCGCCCGAGCAGGTCGTCGTCCGCAACCGCCACCCCGCGCAGGTCGATCGCCGCGATGCCCGCGCTGTGCCAGCCCAGCATCGGCAGCGGGGAGCGCGTCATCGTCTCCTCGTCGGCCCGCACGATGAACAACGACGTGCCCGCCAGCGCATTCGACAGCTCACCGGTGCCGGTCCGCGCGAGGGTGATCAGGAGGTCCGCGTTCAGACCGTTGGCCACCGGGCTTTTCGTGCCGGTCAGCCGATATCCCTCGGCCGCCGGGTCGGCCCGGGTCGCCAACTCCCGCAGGTCCGAACCGGATTCGGGCTCGCTGATCGCCAGCGCCACGACGAGACGTCCCTGCCGGAGTTGCTCACCGTACCGATGCCGCTGGTCCGGCGTGCCGAACAGCGACAGATAGGACGCGGCCATATAGGCGTGCACCGCGATGGCGGCCCGCACCCCCGCATAACCGGTCCGGCCCAATTCCTCCAGCAGGACGGCGCTGCGCAGGAACTCCGGTCCCGACAATCCGATGCCGAGCAGACCGCGGGCGCCCAGGGCCTGCCACGCCGCACGGTCGATGAAGCCCTGGTCCTCCCAGCGGTCGGCGTGCGGGAGGACGATCTCCGCCAGGGCGTCGCGGACGAATTGCCGAAACTCGCTCATCGCACCCGGACCACGCGATGCTCGCCGAGGATATCGGTGATCTTGCCGGTGATCCGGAAGACGGCATGGGGAGTGCCGGCGGCCGCCCATGTTTGGTCGTATCGCAGCAGATCCGCGTCGACCAGGGTGGTGATCGGTTGTTTGTGCCCGATCGGCGGTACGCCGCCGATCGCATAGCCGGTGGTCTCCTTGACGAAGTCGGCGTCGGCCTTCTTGATCGCGCCGCCCAGCACCTGTCCGACGACCCGTTCGTCCACCCGGTTCGTCCCGCTGACCAGCAGCAGAACCGCCGAACCGCGTTCGGTGTCGCGGAAGACGAGCGACTTCACGATCTGGGACTGCGTGCAGCCCAACGTCTTCGCCGCATCGGCCGCGGTGCGGGTCGAACTCGGCAGTTCCTCGACGGTCAACTCGGGTCGCAGGGCCCGCAGCGTTTCCTGGAATTGCCGGGCGCGGGTGCTCAATGTCATGACAGCACTGCTCCTTCCTGTAGTGCCGCGAGCAATGCGCGGCGATCCACCTTGCCGGTCGGTCCCATCGGTAACTCGTCGATCACCAGGATTCGCGACGGAATCATGTAGCCGGGCAGCGAGTGCGCGAGATGGTCGCGCACCGCCGCATCCGAGAGCTCCCCATCGCTCGCGGTGACGAAGGCGACCAGGGTCTTCTCGCCGCCCTCGGTTGTCACGGTGACGAAACACTGCCCTACGCCGGGGCACCGATCGAGATGCTGTGCCACCTCACCGAGTTCGATGCGAAATCCCCGGACCTTGACCTGATCGTCGTCTCGGCCCTGGAAGACCACCTCGCCGTCCTCCCGCAGGTAGGCGCGATCTCCCGTCCGGTATATCCGTTCGTGGCGATCGCCGATGCGGCAGTCGACGAATCTGCGCGCCGTGAGTTCCGGGGCTCCGAGGTATCCCGGCGACAGTCCGGGTCCGGCCAGACAGACCTCACCAAGTTCGCCGGGCTCGCAGAGGGTTTGGTCTCGAATGAGGTAGAGCCGGGTGTTCTGGATCGGCTTCCCGATGGGCAGCGCGCTCAGCTCGTCCGGCGTGCGACGGATGGGATGGAAGGTGGCGAATGTGGTGCTCTCGGTGGGCCCGTACACGCTGACGATCTTGTCCGGGCCGTAGCGGGCGAGCGCTCGCGCCATATGCTTGACCGAATGGGCCTCGCCGCCGGTCAGGACGGTGCGCACCGGGTCGAGCACGGCCGGGTCCTCGTCGAGGATGGTGTTGAACAGCGCGGTCGTCAGGAATACGACGTCGACGTCGTGGTCGGCCAGCGTGCGCTTCAAGACCGACAGCCGCAGCAGCGACGCCGGATACAGCACGCAGACACCGCCGTTCAGCAGCGCACCCCAGATCTCGAAGGTGGCCGCGTCGAAGGTCACCGGCGCGAATTGCAGGATCCGCGGCCGCGACGACAGATCCGCATAGCGCGCGTCGAACACCAGCCGGGCGACCGCCCGATGCGGCACCGGCACTCCCTTGGGCGCGCCGGTGGAACCGGAGGTGTAGTTGATGTACGCCCACGCGTCAGGGGCCACCTCGGCCGTCGGTTTCCACTGTCCCCCGGTCTCGTTCGGCACCTCGACCGGGACGGTGATCCGATCCGGGCAGCGCCGCGCGAGGGGTTCGGCGGCGTCGGTGACGAGGTGGCGGCTCGCGGTCTCGTCGAGCAGGAGCCGAATGCGCGCATCCGGCCAGCCCGCGTCGACGGGCAGATATGTCGCACCACATTTGATCACCGCGACGAGCGCGGTGACCAGCTCCACCGACCGTTTCACCGCGACGGCCACCACCGACCCGGGCTCGACACCGACCCGGATCAGGCGGGCCGCCAGGCTGTTCGCCCGCTCGTCGAGTTCGGCATAGGTGAGCGTCCGGCGACCGTCGATCACCGCGGTCGATGCCGCGTGCGCCGTGGCCGCTCGCTCGAAGAGCATGTGCAGGGCGAGGTTCGGAAATTCGGCTTCGGTGGAGTTGATCGACCTGTGCAGCGCGAGGGCGTGCTCGGTCCCCGTAATGGTTGTTGTCACCGCACTCCCAATCTGTCGACGATCACATCGAGCAGCGCATCGCGATGCGTCTCCGGGAAGAAATGTCCTCCGGGCATTTCGACGATTTCGAATCCGCCGGAGGTATGCGCCGACCAGCCGGACATGGCGGTCCGGGTATCGATCGGATCCGTTCGCCCGTACAGGGCGGTGATCGGTGCGGAGATCGGCCGGCCCGCGTGCCGGTCGCCCCACAGCTCGGCGAGTTCGATATCGGCCCTGATGGTCGGCGAGAAGATCTTCATCATGGTCGGATTGTCGAGAATTTCGCTCGGTGTACCGCCCAATTGCTTTACCGCGGAGCGGAAATCGCGCTCGTCCATGGTGTGCATGAAGGGTCGGCGCTGCGGACTGCGCGGACTGCGGCTGCCCGATACGAACAGCCGTGTCGGCCGCGCATACCCCGCACCGTTCTGGATCAGCTCGAAGGCCAGTCGCGCGCCGAAACTGTGCCCGTAGAAGGCGTGCGTCCGGTCGCGATACGGCGCGAGGCCGTCGGTGGCGTATCGAATCAGCGATTCCCAATCCCGATGCGCCCGTTGGAATATCCGCCGCCCGCGACCGGGTAGCGCCAGCGACACCAGCTCGATGTTGTCGGATAGTTCCTGCGCCCAGGGCCGGAAGATCTCGTGGCTGCCACCGGCGTAGGGCAGACATATCAGGGTGATGGCCGGTGTTGCCGCGGCAGGCCGCAGCAACACCGCCACCTCTTCACTCGTTGTGCGCACGAACGCCGATTCCTAACCGGCCTGCGCGCTCCGCGCGTGCGCCGCGACGGCCGCGGCGATCTCGCGCATCGTGCTGCGCTCGTACAGCTCCTCGGGCGGCAGCGCGTCCTCGCCGAAGCGCTCCTCCACCTGGGCGATCAGCCGGGTGGCGCTGAGCGAGGTCCCGCCGAGGGCGAAGAAATCCGAATCGGGCCCGGTGACCGCGAGGCCCAGGTTGCGGCAGGTCTCGACGACCCACTGCTCGATATCGTGAGACTCCGCCATCACGCGCCCACCCCCGGGCGCGCGGTGAACTCGTAGCCGTTGACCGTTCGCTGCACGAATCGGTTGTGCCCGAACGTGTCCACGCCCGAGGTCAGCACATTGCCGAACTTGTCGAGGCTGGCCTGGCCGCCGAACTCGGCGAGCGAATCGGAGTAGGGATACACCTTGACCGAGGTCGGCAGGTATCGCGCCGCGAAGCCGAGACGCATCTGATCGGTGGCACCGCTGTGCGGATGCGAGGCGTGCATGAGCGTGGACCAGAAGATGATGAACTGGCCCTGCCGCATCACCTGCGACACCGCCTTCGACTCGTCCGGGCTCCAGTTCGGATCCTTCTGCAGCTGCCGGTAGTCGTAGCCGAAGAAGCCGCGGCGCACGCCGTTCTTCGAGACGTTGTTGATGGCGTCGGGCGAATACTCCATCACCTTCGACTCGTCGTAATTCATCGTCTTGTGCGAACCCGGGATGAATTGTAGACAGCCATTCGCCACCGAGGCCTCGGTGAACGCGGTCCAAACCGTGATCGTGCCACCGAATTCGGCATCCTCGGGCCAGACGATCTGCGGATGCTTGCTCCCGGCGACATTGGAGAAGTTGTCCGCCTGATGCCAGTCGGTGCCCTCGTCGCCCGGATACTTCGGGAAGAATTCGGTGCGCCAGCACAGCGTATCCGGACCCAGAATGCTGGAAACCCGGTCGACGATCTCCGGGCGGGTGATGTGCTCGGCCAGGAAGTCGATATCCAGATGGCGATCGTAGTTGGCGAGGTTGGTGACGCCCGACAGGCTGCTCTTCCCGCTGTAGATCGCGTTCTTGGTATTCAGGAGCTTGGGCCGCAGCGCCCGCAGGTTCTGCTCCATCTCGTCCGGCTCGTACAGATCGAACGGGCCGATGTAGCCCTGTTCACGGAAAGTTTCCAATTCACTTTCGGACAGTGCGAAAGCAGCGAGCTGCTGTGTCATGTCTTCCTTTCCTCCGAATGCCTTCGCCGACCGGCGTCGCCGGATTGCGCGGGCTCGGGCAGTCCCACATATATGCGAAGGCGAGGTGACGAGAGTTCGAATTCCCATCCCCTCGTGAATCATCCCCTCGATGACGTAACAAATAAGAACAGCACGCGGCGCGGTGCGCAACCGTTGCGGGCGAGGTTGAGCATCCTGCGCAGTCCTTCCGGATGGAATCAGTGCAGGTTGTGCAGTCTGGCCAATAGTCTCAGGATGTTCGATCCGGTTGACCAATCTTGCCGCCGACCCGCCTGCGCGCCGATCGATGAAACCGGTTCCACGCCAAAGGAATCCCGGCTTGACCTCGCGTCGTTCATCTGTATCGGCACGAAACTAGCTGGACTGCACGACCTCTCGAGTATGTGCGGTACTGACACGCCGAAATCCGCTCGGGATGGCCAGGTTTCGCTGTGATGTACGCTGCGCTCATGGTCCGGATCGAGTCATTGCCGCTCGCTGCGCGGGCGGCCGCCGCGAATTCCTCTCCCGTTCGTGATCTGCTCGCGCTCACCGCGCGGCCGGACGTGATCTCGTTCTCGGGCGGGATGCCCGCTCCGGAGTTGTTCGACCACACCGGCATCGCCGAGGCGTTCCGGACGGTACTCGCCGACGAACCCGGACGGGCGCTGCAGTATTCGACGACCGAGGGCGACCCCGCGCTGCGCGCGGTGCTCGCCGCCCGGCTCACCGCGCGCGGACTGCCCACCGAGCCGGACGAACTGATCGTGTCGACCGGTTCGCAGCAGGCGCTGACGCTGCTGTGCGGTGTGCTGCTGGAGCCGGACGATGTGGTGCTGGTGGAAGATCCCTGCTACCTGGCCGCGCTGCAGGCATTCCGGTTCGCGGGGGTGCGCGTGGTCGCGGTGCCCTGTGACGACGGCGGCCTGATCCCCGAGGAACTGGCCCGAATCGCGGCCGCGCACCGGCCGAAACTGCTGTACCTGGTGCCGAGCTTCCAGAATCCGACCGGCCGCACCCTGTCGCTGCCGCGTCGGCGCGCGGTCGCGGAAATCGCTGCCGAGCATGGCTTTTGGATTGCCGAGGACGATCCGTACGGCGAGTTGCGCTACGACGGCACCGCCGAGCCCTGGATCGCCGCCCTGGACGCCGCCGCCGACCGCACTGTGCTGATGGGCTCACTGTCGAAGATCATGGCGCCGGGGCTGCGGTTGGGCTGGATGCGGGCCGCGGGCAAGCTGCGTCGGTCCTGCGTCATCGTCAAACAGTCGATGGATCTGCACACCTCGACCGTGGATCAGGCCGCCGCCGCCCGATATCTGCGCGACAACGATCTCGACGCGCATATCGATCGGGTGCGCGCGGCCTACCGCGAGCGCCGCGACGCACTGCTGTCCGGCCTGCCCGAGGCGCTGCCCGCGGGTAGCCGCTGGAATCGCCCCGACGGCGGCATGTTCGTGTGGGTGCGGCTACCCGACGACCACGACGCCGGTCGGCTGCTGCACCGGGCGCTCGAGCACGACGTGGCCTATGTGCCGGGCACACCCTTCTATGCCGAAGCGGTGGACCCGGCCACGTTGCGCCTGTCGTTCACGACCTACGCGCCCGCGGTGATCACCGAGGGGCTGGCCCGGCTCGGGAAGGCCTTCGCGGCGACAGGCGCCTGAGGCGGCTCAGTGGCCGAGCCCCAGTCCGCCGCTGACGGGCAGCACCGCGCCGGTGATGTAGGCGGCGTCCGCGCTCGCGAGGAACTGCACGGCGCGGGCCACCTCGTCCGCGGTTCCCGCGCGGCCCAGCGGGATTGCGGCCAGGATGTCGCGGCGGCGGCGCGGGGAGAGCTCGGCGGTCATCTCGGTCTCGATCAGTCCCGGACTGACGATATTGACGGTGATCCCGGCGTCCGCGAGTTCGCGGGCTAGACTGCGGCCCATTCCGATCAGCGCGGATTTCGTTGCGCAGTAATTGGTTTGGCCGGGTGCGCCCATCAGCCCGACCACCGACGAGATCAGGATGATTCGGCCGTGCCCGCGCTCGATCATCGCGGGCACGGCCCGGCGGACCACGGTGAAGACGCCGGTCAGATTGACCTCGGCAACCGCCGTGAAGTCCTCCTCGGCCAGCTCGCCCAGCAGTCCGTCGCGGGTGACTCCGGCATTGGCGACGAGCACGGTGACCGGGCCGTGCCGGTGCTCGACCGTCGCGAACGCGTTCTCGACGGCCAGCGGGGAGGTCACATCGCAGGGGATGCTCAACAGGTCCGGGATGTCACCGCCGGCGCGACTGCACACCGCGACCCGAGCACCGGCGGCCCGGAAGCGCCGGGCCGTCGCGAGTCCGATACCCCGGCTGCCCCCGGTGACGAAGACGGATTCGGTCATCGGGCCCGGTGCGCGGCGGTGAAGACCGCGGCGCAGTTCTGACCGCCGAATCCGAACGCGTTCGCGACGGCCGTCTCGACCGTGATCTCGCGGGCGAGTCCAGGTACGTAATCGAGGTCGCAGTCCGGGTCCGCGACGTCGAGATTGATTGTGGGCGGGACGATTCCGTCCCGGATCGACAGCGCGCACACCATGGCGTTCAGTGCTCCGGCGGCGGCGAACAGATGTCCGGTCGTCGATTTCGGACTGCTCATCGGCACGGTGCGGGCGTGCTCGCCGAGGGCCCGTTTGACCGCGGCGGTCTCGATCCGGTCGTTGGCGGGCGTCGAAGTGCCGTGTGCGCACAGGTAATCCACCTCGGCGGCGGTGACTTCGGCGGCGGCCAGGGCCCTGGTCATGGCGGCGGCGGCATAGGTGCCCTCCGGCGCGGGCGCGCTGACATGGAATCCGTCGCAGGTGAGGCTGCCACCGGCGAAGGTGGCGTAGGGCAGGGCCGCGCGCCGGGCGGCGTGCGCGCGCGATTCCAGCACCAGCACGACCGCACCCTCGCCGAGGACCATCCCGTCGCGGTCGGCGCTGAACGGGCGGCTGGCATGCTGGGGCTTGTCGTTGCGCCGCGACAACGCGCCCATCGCGGCGAGCCCGGACATCAGCACCGGGGTGACCGGGGCGTCGGCGCCGCCGCAGACGACCACGTCCGCCTCGCCCGACAGAATCAGCCGCCGGGCCTCGATCAGCGCGTACAGCCCACTCGCACAGGCCAGTACGCTGCTGGTGACCGGGCCGTGAATGCCGAGATCGATCGCGACCTCACAGGCGGGCATATTGGCCAGCGAATAGGGCACGAAGTACGAGCGCGGTTCCACGGCGCCCTCGGTGAGCAGCCGCCGGGTGGCGCCCTCGATGGTGTCGAATCCCGCCACCGCGGAATTGAGGACGACGCCGATGCGGTCGGAGTTGGCCGCGGTCACCTCGAGCCCGGCGTCGCGGACCGCCTCGCGTGCCGCCGCGACCGCGAAACCGACGAAACGGGAGGCGCGCACCGCGCGTTTGGCGTCGAACAGCTGCGCCGGGTCGTAGCCCTTCACCTCGCCCGCGAAGCCGGTGGCGCCCGCCTCGGGGTCGAACAGGGTGATCGCGCCGATGCCCGAATTTCCGTGCAGCAGATTGCGCCACGTCGTCTCCCGATCGTTGCCCACCGGGGTCATGGCGCCGATGCCGGTGATCACGATGTCGTTCATCTCCAGATCCCTATCTGTCAGCTGATCGTTCGCCGCACGGCGAATTGCAGGGTGGCCAGTGCGACCGCCTCGTCGCGGCCGTCGGTGACCCGGGCGGTGGCGGTGGCCAGGCGCTGCCCGACGGCTTCGACGGTGACGGCGATGTGCAGATCGCCGGGGGGCGCGGCGGTCAGGTAGCCGATGCTGCACTGGCTCAGTACGGCGCCGGGCGTGCTGCGGCCGAGGCGGGCGTGCAGGGTCACGAAGCCGCAGATGTCGACCGCGCGAAAGATGGCGGGTCCGGTGACCACACCGTCGAAGCGGAGCTCCAATCCGCGCTGCTCGGCAACGAATTCGGCGTGCGATCCATCGATTCGGATCGAGCGTAGGTGGGTGTCACCGGGAAACAGCCGAGATATCATCTCGTCGGCAGCTCGGCATACCGATGGTGAATTGTTCATGTTGTTTTCGATCTTCCCGCGTGCGGTGGTCCCGGAATCGGTGTGCACAGTTGTGGTAACGATTCGTACGGAACGGCAGAGCCCCCAGAAGTAGGGGCGGACGACCCCTGTGCCGTGCGATAGGCACCCGAAACGTACCAGCCCCCAAGGCTTTTCGCCAAGGTGGCGATGGAATGTGATCTGGACCACTTCCGTTTGGAACCGATCGCCGGTGGCGTTAGTCTGGCCGTGCCGCCGGACATATCGGGCAACGTCCGGAGTGTTGCAGCCGACCTGAGGCTGTCTTTTCGTCCGTTCTTCTGCTGCGCTGTGCAAATTCTCTGCCGCGCACCCGAAAATTGTGATTGGAGTTGGGCAATGACGACTGCCGACCTGGATACCGACGAGGTCGTGGTGGTCCGTACACCCGAGGAATTCCACAGAATGCCCCGGGCGTATCAGAAAGCGCTACTGAGTCAGATCATCATTCACACCGAGGGTGAGATCTCCGGCGGCGACGATTACATCCAGATGTTTCTTCCGCTTGCCCCCGACGCCGAGGAGCGCCAGGTGTGCGCCGAGCGGGCGGTGGAGGAGTACGACCACTACAAGATCGGCAAGCGGGTGCTGGCCGAGCTGGGTTACGACTCGAGCCATATGGAATCCCAGCAGCTGAGCGACCGGACGCTGTTCGCGGACAGCCGGTTGCACACCTGCACGACCTGGGCCGAGCGCGGCATCTTCTCGTACTTTGGCGAGGAGGCCATTCTGCTGATGATGCGGGAGTTCGCACAGAGCAGCTACCGGCCGTGGGCCGACGCGGTGCGCACGATCATTCTCGACGAGAAGATCCACATCGCGCACGGGGCGCGGGTGTGCCGCAACCTCGCCCAGGACGAGGAGGGCAAGCAGCAGCTGCAGTGGGCGCTGGACCGGTTGTGGCCCACCTTCGAGGGTCTGTTCGGGTCGCCGACGTCCAAGCGTGCGGAGTTGGCGGTCAAGTTCGGGTTGCGCAAGACCACCAATGGGGAGGCCCTGGAGCTCTACCGCAAGCAGATGGTGGGACGGGCGGAATCGCTCGGGCTCACCCTGGCGATCGCGGGTTAGGGCGCGGCGATGACGGTTTCGCTTGGCATGCCCGCGGCACATCCCGCGGTTCCCGACCGCGCGGAGTCGAAGCGGCGATTACGAGAGTTGCTGGCCCAGCGGCCCGAACTGGCCGAACGCGTGCGGGCGCTGCGCGATATGGGCAGGCGGGTGCGCGGCTGCGAGATCCATCTGACCACCGCGTGCAATATCCGGTGCAAGGGCTGCTGGTACTTCGAGGGCGGTTTCGACGCACAGGTACCCGAGACCAACGATATCGGCCTGATCCGGGAGTTCGCCGCGAAGCTGGCCGCGCGGGGATATACCCAGGCCAGTCTGATCGGCGGCGAGCCGACCATTGTGCTGGACCGGGTTCGGCCGTTCGTCGAGCACCTGCCCTACCTCATCATCTCCACCAACGGCCTGCGCCGATTGCCGATGGACGGCTTCGAGAATGTCGCGGTGGCGGTGAGCCTGTTCGGCGGTGGCCCGCTCGACGACGAACTGCGGGCGCATCGGCCGAACGGATCATCCTTCGCCGGGCTGTTCCAGAAGGCGCTGGGACATTATCGCGACGATCCTCGGGTGACCTTCGTGTACGCGCTGTCGGCGCGCGGGCTGGAATATGTCGAGCCCACGGTGAAGCTCATCCGCGACAACGGCAATCAGGTCAACTTCAATTACTACAGCGAGCACGGATCGGACGATCCGTTGCAGGCCGAGCACGAACAGCGGGTGCTGGCCGAGGCGCTGCGGGTGAAGGCCCGCTATCCGGAGACGGTGGTGAGCCATGAATCCATGATCCGGGCACTGATCACCGGCCGTTCCCATTGGGGCGCCTTCGGTTACGAAGTCTGTCCGAGCATCAGTGTCGAACTCCCGCAGCATGCGGCCAGACTCGGCAACGGTAATCCGGCACTGGACGGATTCGCCGTCTACGGCGCGGATTTCGAGACGCTCCAGTTCTGCTGCACCTCCGGCAACTGCGCCGATTGCCGGGACAGCCAGGCCGTCTACAGCTGGCTGCTGGTCAGCATGAACCACTACCTCGACTCGCCCGAGCAGCTGACGGAATGGGTGGAGATCGCCGAAAGCTATTGGCGGCAATGGTATTGGGCGCAGCGCCGGTCGGACAACTTCGCCCGTATCCACTGAAACCATCGACCGAACACAAGGAGAGATTCTCATGACCGAATCCATCGCGATCGACTTCGACACCGTCTACACCCTGGTGCGCAATGTGCTCGTCGACCTGGGCGTCGACGGCGACGAGTTCCACGCCGACGCGAAATTCGATGATCTGGACGTCGATTCGCTCGACATCGCGGATCTGATGACCGCGATCAAGAAGGAATACGGCATCGAGATCCCGCGCAACGAGCTGGCAGGGGTGACGGTCCGCGGATTCGTCGATCGCGTCCTCGGCTCGGCCGCGTAACCGGCGGGGACAGGGCGTGCGGTGATCGATCTCAGCGATCGTCGTTATCTGATCACCGGAGTGTTGAACCACGAGTCGATCGCCTGGCACGTGTGCGCCGCACTGCAACGGTGCGGCGCACAGACCCTGGTCACCGCCTTCGGGCGCGGCGCGCGCATCGCGCGCCGGGCCGCGGAGCTGCTGCCCACCGTGCCGGAGGTGATCGAGTTCGACGCCGGTGCCGATGCCGATTTCGCCGCGCTGCGAGAGCTGCTCGAGCAGCGGTGGGGGAGCGTCGACGGGGTGCTGCACAGCATCGCGCACGCCTCGCCGGATTCGCTGGGCGGGCAGTTCATGCGGACACCGGCGGCCGATGCGCTGGCGGGGTTTCGAATATCGGCCTACTCGTTCCAGCAACTCGCGACCACGCTCGAGCCGCTGCTGGCCCGCAGCGAGTACGGCGGATCGATGGTGGGGTTGACGATCGATGCGTCGCGGGTGCTGGTCGGCTACGACTGGATGGGGGTGCACAAGGCGGCGCTGGAGGCGGTCGTCAAATACGCGGCGGTGTATCTCGGCCCCTCGGGTATTCGGGCCAATCTCGTCGCGGCCGGTCCGGTGGAGACCGTATCGGCGCACGGCGTCAGCACTTTCGGTGGTATCGCGGACTATTTCGAGCGGGCCGCCCCGCTCGGCTGGGACCGCCGCGATCCCGGCCGGGTGGTGGGCGCGGTGCTGTTTCTGCTGTCGGATCTGTCCCGGTACACCACCGGACAGGTGGTGTATGCCGACGGCGGTGTACATGCCGTGGTCGGCGGCATCGACCTGGAGTGATATGTGAACAATCGACGCTACGCCATCGTCGGGATCGCCCTGCGCGCTCCGGGTGGCATCACCGATCCGGATGGACTTCGGGCGGCCTTGCACGCCGGTGCGGTGCTGATCGAGCCGCCACCGCCCGAGCGCCGGGGCACGGCAATGCCGTCGGCGCGGGATGTGGTGCCCGTAGGCGGCTTCCTGCGCGATGTCCTCGATTTCGACGCCCGCTTCTTCGGCATCTCGCCGCGCGAGGCGCGGGTGATGGATCCGCAGCAGCGGTTGCTGCTCGAGGTGGTCTGGGAAGCGTTCGAGGACGCGGCGCTACGTCCGGGCGATACTCCCGGGACCGGCGTCTTCGTCGGCATCTCCGGACTGGACTATCGGCGCTGGTTCGACGGGGCTCCGTCGGCGCATTGGACCGCCGGGAACGGATTGAGCTTCGCCGCCGGGCGGATCTCGTATCTGCTCGGATTCCACGGGCCGAGTTTCGCCGTGGACACCGCGTGTTCGTCCTCGCTGGTGGCGCTCTACACCGCGTGCCGGGCACTGGACGCGGGCGATTGCGAGCAGGCGGTCGTGGGCGGGGTGAATCTGCTGCTCTCGCCGTGGACCACAGTGGCATTGCAGCGCACCGGTGCGCTGTCGGCGTCGGGGCGGTCGCTGCCGCTGGATCACCGTGCCGACGGCTATGTGCGGGCGGAGGGTTGCGCCGCAATCGTCGTCAAACCGCTCACCGATGCGACGCGCGCCGGGGACCGGGTACTGGCGGTGATCGAGGGCATCGGAGTGAATCACGACGGCGCCACGCCGACATTGGCGGCGCCGAACCCGGATGCGCAGGCCGCGTTGCTGTCTCGGGTGCTCGCGGCGGCCGAGCTCGAACCCGGCGCCATCGGCTACCACGAAACCCACGGCACCGGTACGCGTTTGGGGGACGACTCGGAACTGCGGGCGCTGGTCCGAGTGCATCGGGACCGGGGCGGTACTCCGCTGTACCTGGGTTCGATCAAGGCGAATATCGGACATGCCGAGGCCGCCTCCGGACTGCTCGGCATCGCGAAACTCGTTGTGGGCGTCCGGGATCGGATCCTCTTTCCACAGCCGGGATTCGAACGCTTCCCCACCGGTGCCGTACCGGAGGAGGTTCCACTGCGGGTCTGCCGAGAACCCACGCCGTGGACAGAGGTCTTCGGTGCGTCCGAGCCGCGGCTGTCGATCAGCTCGTTCGGGATGAGTGGCACCAATGTGTGCGCGGTGTTGTCGCCGGGACCGCGGGCGCGGCCGCCGGAGGTGTCGCGGGCGGTGTCCGGCTTCGCGGTGACGGCCGCCGATGCCGCTGCGCTGCAGGAGGTCTCGGCTCGTTATCGGCTGCGACTGCGGGAGGCCGCGGACGGGGAGTATCCGGCGTTCGCCCGGGCGGCGACCCATGGGCGCAGCCGACTGCGCCATACCGCTTGGATCGCCGCGGCCACCCGGGCGGAGGCCGTCGAGGCGCTCGAGGCGCTGGCGGAGGGCAGGACGCACCCCCGGGTCCGCGTGTTGGCGGCGGGCGAACCCTATCCGGTGCGCGAGGTATCGACTCGGCCGGTGTATCCGCTGCCGCTATACCCATGGCGGCGCGGCACTTTCGCGGTGGAGCGGACGACCGAGTCGGGTTCGACCCAGGGTCCGGCGCAGTGAAGCGGCGGTGCCGGCCGCCGGTGCCGACAGGTGTTGTCACCCAGAACGGACAGGCTGACACAAACGGACATCCTGCGCAGTGTGCACTGGTTCCACCTGGAAGGGTTGCGCAGAATGCTCAATCTCGTCCGCAAAGGTTGCGCAATGCGCCGAGTGCTGTTGTGATTTGTTGCGTCACAAAGGGGTTGGTTCGCGAGGGGAAAGTCATTCGCTAGCAATACATCGTCAGCGGGATCTGCTGTGCCGACGACTCTTTCGGGAATTGCTGTATCGGAAATTGCGTGCGCACAGTAAGAGTGGGGAATTCGGAGGTGAATGCACATGAACGAGGATATGCGCACCATTGCGGTGCTGAATCGAAAGTACGGTGCCGGTCAGCTGTTGAACGCCCTCGGTCACATCGCCCTCGGCGCCGGCGCCGGTTTTGCCGATCGCCTGGAACTGGAGCGGTACGAGGACGGAGACGGCACGATACATCCCCATATTTCCCGTCATCCGTTCATCGTGCTGCGGGCCGACAACGGCAACAAGATTCGCCGATTGCGACAGGAACTGGTGGCCCGCGACATTCCCTTCGTGGATTTCGTCGACACGATGTTCCAGGGTGGTTCGGACGTGCAGAAGGCGGCCACCCGGGCGACATCCGAAGCCGAACTCGACTATGTCGGTATCTGTTTCGTGGCGATGGGTTCGGCGGTGAGCGATCTGACCCGCAAGTTCAGTCTGTTCACCACCCTGGATTCGCACGCCACATCTGTCCCTTGAGTTTCGACCGTGAGGAAGACCATGTACTACGCCGTGATGAACAATGTCGACAAGATCACCAAGCCGGTGCTGGACAGCTTCGATCAACTCCCGCCGGATCCATATCTCAAGGGTGACTTCACCTTCCGCTACCGGGCGTACGGCGAGGCGCTGGTCAAGGGCGACCTGGTGCACTGGACCGAGCCGTCGGACTTCTTCCAGAGCGAGACCATCAACGACTATGCGGGCGGTCTGGCACGCAAATTCGCCCCGCTGGGTCCGGAGGTGCGCGAATTCACCGAGCGATTCGTGGCCGAACCGCAGCTGCGGAGCATGATCGACGCCGAGGAATTCGAGATCGGCGTCCACCAGATGCGGGTGGTCGCGGACGGAACCCACACCGGGTACCCCGCCCCGGAGGGCTTCCACCACGACGGGTTCGACTATGTGACCGTCAGCGCCATCGCCGCGCACAATGTCAACGGCGGCGTCTCGATGCTGGCCGATGCCACCGACGAGAGCATCATCGTCTTCGACCGGGTGATGAATCCCGGTGAGACGCTGGTGCTCGACGACAAGGCGATGAAGCACTACGTCTCGCCGTTCACGCCGAAGATTCCCGGCGAGGCCCGCCGCGATGTCATCGTGGTGACCATCAAGATCCATGCCTGACAGCGAAACGCGGCAGGAGCGCGACGATACGGTGCGCGCCGATTTCCGGCGCGCACTACGCGATACCGTCCCGGTGGCCATGGGCTACGTTCCACTCGGGGCGACATTCGGAATTCTGGTCGTCAAGAGCGGTCTGGCCTGGTATTGGGCGCCGCTCTCGGCGGCGCTGATCTTCGCCGGATCGATGGAATTCCTTGCCGTCGGGCTGATCACGGCCGGAACGCCGCTCCTGCAAATCGCCGTCATGACGCTCGCGGTGAACTTCCGGCACATCTTCTACGGACTGTCCTTTCCGCTGGAGGTATTGCGGAGCAAATTCGCCCGACTGTACGGAATCTTCGCGCTCACCGATGAGACCTATTCGCTGCTCGCGACGATGTCGCGGTCGGAGCTCACCGCGCGCAGGCTCACCTTCATCCAGGTGCTGAGCCATTTCTACTGGGTGGGTGGAAGTCTTGCGGGCACCGTGCTGGCATCGGCGCTGCCGCCGTCGATCGAGGGATTGGGCTTCGTCCTGACCGCATTGTTCGTCGTGCTGGCGCAGGAATGCTTCTACAAGCGCACCGGAATCTCCGCGACCGTCATGGGTCTCGCGGCGGGAACGATCGCGCTCACGGTGGGAGAACGGAGTTTTCTCGCGGTAGCGATCACCGTCTTCGTGGTGCTGCTGCTGGGCGGATACGGGCTGGCACGACGAACAGGGAACGCACATGTCCGGTGAGCTGTATGTATTGAGCGCGGTGCTGGTGATCGCCGCGGTCACCTTCGGGCTGCGGGCCTTTCTGTTCGTGGCCCTGCGCAAGGTGGCCGATTCCGAGATCGTGCAGTATCTCGGTCGGGTCATGCCGGGCGGGGTGATGCTGATCCTGGTCTTCTACACCGTGAGCTCGGTCGAATTCGGCACGTTCCCCTACGGCGCCCCGAGCGTCCTGGGCATCCTCGCCACCGCGGCCGTCCACCACCGCTGGCGAAATCCGTTGCTGTCCATCCTCAGCGGAACCGCCGTCTATCTCGTGCTCCATCACCTCATGGGCTGAACCGAATCTCGTTCGTAACGATTGAAAAAGGTAATTCAGTGCCTCGCGGCAGCAATCTATTTCGCACCAAATCGATCGAACAGTCGATCGCCGATACCGATGAACCGCAGGCGCGGCTGCGCAAGGTGCTCACCGTCTGGGATCTGACGCTGTTCGGCGTCGCGGTCGTCATCGGCACCGGCGTGTTCACCCTCGCGGCGAGCACTGCCGGGAATCTGGCCGGACCGGCCGTATCGCTGTCCTATCTGCTCGCGGCGGTGGCCTGCGGCCTGGCGGCCCTGTGCTACGCCGAGTTCTCCTCGACCGTGCCGGTGGCGGGCAGCGCCTACACCTACTCGTACGCGGTCTTCGGCGAATTCGTCGCCTGGATCCTGGGCTGGGATCTCATCCTGGAATTCGCGCTGGCCTCCGCGGTGGTCGCCCGGGGCTGGTCGACCTATCTCGCGCAGTGCGTGGAGTTGATCACCGGGACCACCCTGCCCACCCTCATCCCGCTCCCGCTGGGGCTGCGATTGGATTGGGCCGCGGTGCTTGTCGTCGCGGCGCTGTGCACGATGCTCGCACTCGGCACCAAGCTGTCCTCGCGGGTGAATCAGGTCGTCACCGGGATCAAGATCGCGGTGGTGCTGCTGGTCATCATCGCCGGGATCGCCTACATCGAGCCCGCGAACTACTCGCCGTTCATTCCGCCCGCCGAGGTCCCGAACGCCGGGAACAGCGGTGGCAACCAGTCGTTGTTCTCGTTGTTCTTCGGCGAGCAGACCTCCACCTACGGCATGCTCGGCGTGCTGGCCGCCGCCTCGCTGCTGTGCTTCGCGTTCATCGGCTTCGATATGGTCGCCACGACCGCGGAGGAGGCGCGTAATCCGCAGCGGGACATGCCGCGTGGCATCCTGGCCGCGCTCGCGATCGTGACGACGCTCTACATCGCGGTGTCGCTGGTGGTCACGGGCATGGTGCCCTACACCGATCTGAAGTCCCGCCCCGACGGCACCAAGGCCACCCTCGCCAGCGCCTTCGCCCAGCTCGGAGTCGACTGGGCCGCAACGGTTATCGCGATCGGCGCCCTCATCGGTTTGACCACCGTCATGATCGTGACACTGCTGGGTCAGACCCGGGTGCTGTTCGCGATGTCACGGGACGGCCTGATGCCGCGGCGGATCGCCGTGACCGGTGAGCGCGGCACCCCGGTGCGCGCGACCTGGGTGGTCGGGGCCGTGGTGATGGTGATCGCCGGGCTGTGCCCCGCCGAGAAGCTGGAGGAAATGGTCAATATCGGCACGCTGTCGGCCTTCGTGCTGGTGTCGATCGGAGTGATCGTGCTGCGCCGCAAGCGCCCGGATCTGCAACGCGGCTTCCGTACCCCGCTGGTCCCGCTGGTGCCGATCCTGTCGGCACTGGCCTGCGGCTGGCTCATGGTGAACCTGAGCGTGCTGACCTGGGTCCGCTTCCTGATCTGGATGCTCATCGGGGTCGCGCTCTATTTCTGCTACGGCATCCGCCATTCCGTGCTCGGTGAGCGGCAGCGTGCCGCGGCCGACCGGGAAACCGTCGAATCGAAAATTCTCGTCACGGATTGAGGAGATCCCTGTGATTGCCACCTATTCCATCCAGCAGTGGTTGTTCGCGGACGCGCCGGGCCGCTACGACATCGATCTCGCCGAGAGCGGCGTGCAGTTCCAGCGCCTGAAGGATCTGCACCTGGATCCCGAATGGGAACTGGACTACAGCCTGGACCGCGGCATCGCCGCGCTGCGCTCGGGCGTGGCCGACCTGTACGGGCGTCCGGTGCACGACGATCACGCCGTGATCACCCACGGCGCGCAGGAGGCACTGTATCTGCTGTACCGCTGTGCGCTCGCCCCCGGCGACCATGTGGTGACCACCAGCCCCGGCTGGCAGCAGTCCTGGGAGGTCCCGGCCCACATCGGATGTGAGGTCTCGGTGCTGCCGACCCGCCCGGGGCCGCCGTTCGACGCCGAGGCCCTCGCGCGACTGATCACCCCGCGGACGAAGTTGCTGGTGCTCAACAGCCCCGGCAATCCGTCCGGATACTGCTTCTCCGAGCGGGACTGGTCGGTCATTCTCGACGTCGCGCGGGCACACGACCTGATCGTGGTCAACGACGAGGAGTACCTGCTCGATTTCGCGGAGTCGATCGTGCACCGCTATCCGAAGGCGCTGTCGGTCTCCGGGTTGTCCAAGGTGTACGGCCTGCCGGCGCTGCGAATCGGCTGGGCCTTCGGCATGCCCGAGGTGATCGCGCGGATGGTGAACTACAAGCGCTACACCACGGTGTCGAATTCGTGGGTGTGGGAGCGCGTCGCGGTGGACGTCCTGCACGAGCGGGACCGGCATATCCGCCGCTATCGGGAATTCGTGGACGGGGGTATCGATCGCCTGCGGGCATTCGCCGACGAATACGCCGATCGGCTGCGCCTGGTGCCCCCGGCGAATACGCCCTACGCCTGGTTCGACCTGCACGCCTCGATCAGCTCGCAGGTCCTGGCCGAGCGACTGCTCGACGAACAGCGCGTGCTGGTCATGCCCGCCGAGGTCTTCGGCTCCGCGGCCGGTCTGCGGATCAGCTACGCGCGCCCGGCCGCGGTGCTCGACGAGGGACTGAGCCGGCTGGGAAAGCTGATCGCCCAGCTCGACTGATCCGAAAGGCGTATTCAATGCGATCACTCATCATCGGTGACGAATCCAGCGGCGCGGATCTGGTGGCCGAATTGCGCTCGCTGGGAGCCGAATTCGAGGTCTATCGGCCGGAGCGGCCGTATGCCGTCGACCGGCGGGGGGAGGTGCCGCCGGTGCCGAAGGACCTCGTCGATCTGTGCCTGCGCTACCGGCCGGAATTCATCGTGCCCGGCGCGGAACATTGGGTGGCACTGGCCGATATCGCCGCGGCGCGGTACACGGCCAATCCCAATGCGCCCGACCGGGTCTTCGCGCGCCGGAACAAGACCGGTATGGCCGCGACGCTGCGCGAGGCGGGAATTCGGCATCCGCACACCCTCGAGGTGCGCTCGGCCGACGGTCTGGCCCGGATGCTGGAAACCCTGAACTATCCGGTGGTGGTCAAGCCGTCGGCCAGCGGCGGATCGGATATGTGCTCGATCTGTCCGGACGCGCTGGCCGCCGAGGCGGCGGTGTCGAAGGTGCTCGGGACCACCAATCTGCTGGGCCAGCAGAATTCGGGGGTGACCGTGCAGGAATATCTCGACGGGCCACAGCTTTTCGTCAACACGGTGTCCGCGCACGGTGAGCACACCGTGACCGAGGTGTTCAAATACGTCCTGGACGAGGACGACGGCATTCCGACCATTCGCGCGGCCTACACGTTGAGTGCGGCCGATCCTGACGCCGTGGCCGCCGTCGACTACGTCCTGGACTGCCTCGACGCCCTGGGGTTCGGTTTCGGCGCGAGCCACACCGAGGTGCGGATGACCACGACCGGACCGAATTTCGTCGAATTCAACGGCCGGATGATGGGCCCCTGCATTCCGGGGGAGATCTATCGCGGCGTGCGCGGATACAGTCAGGCGAGCGAGCTGGCGCGACTGCTGCACACCGGCGCGACGGCGTGTGAGAAGTCCGGGCCGCGCTGGAGTGAAAGTCTGCTCGGCTGGTACATGCTCTCGGCCGACCGGCCGGGTCGGCTGGTCGGGCTCGATTATTCGACCGTCCTGGCGCTGCCCGGTGTGCTCGCTGTCGAACGCCGACCCGAACCCGGCATCGACGTCACCACCGACAACCGGGTGACGACCGGGTCGATGGGCATGGTGTTCTTCACCGCGGACAGCGAGCGCCGAGCACTGGAGACGGTGGCCGCGCTGCGGGAAATCGAATGTGCGGGTGGGATATTCACGCTGGCGGAGCTGTGCTGACGGCGGGGGTCGCCGCGCTGGTCGTGCTGGCGGCGGTGCTGCTCCAGGGCGCGGGCAGTTCGGTGATCGGCAATGTGGTGACGCCGGAGTCGTCGGTGTTCACCGTATTCGCCGCCTTCGGCGCGGCGGCGCTGATCGGCATGGCCTCGCGCCTGCGGGGCGGGACGGTCACGACCCGCGCGCCCGGCAGATATGTGCTGCTGGTGAATCTGTACTCCGCCGGTGCGTTCACGCTGTTCTATCTGTCCACCACGCTGACCGTCCCGACCGCCGCGAGTGTGGTGGAGACCTCGATGGCCCCGATGGTGCTGGGCGCGTTGGCCGTTCGCGGCCGGACGGCCTCGCGCACGGTGCTGCCGGTGCTCCTGAACGCGGCGTCGGTGGCCTGGGTGCTGTGGCTCGTCGCGCAGCAGGACGGATTCGGGCCGCGGACGGTCGCGGGGGTCGCGGCGGCGGTCTGCGCCGGACTGTGTGCGCTGGGCGTACTGACCACCAGCCGGCGACTGGGCGAAATCGGTTGTGACACCTCGTATATCAACTCGATTCGATTCCACGGCTGCTGGCTGGCGGGCGGTGCGCTGTTCGCCCTCGACATCGGGTCGCGGCCGGTCGAGTGGGGCGAACTGGCCGTGGCCGGACTGCTGGCCGTGCCGTGTATCACGGTCCCGATCGTCGCGCTGCAGTACGGGATCACCAGGGCCCCGGTGGCCACCTCGGCGGCGCTGGTGTCGCTGTTGCCCGTCGTGGTGTTCGTCGTCGACGCGATCGTGTTCCGGCGCGTCGACGCCGCGATGCTCGGACCGGTGCTCTGCATTCTGGCCGCGGCGTACCTCGGCCTCCGCAAGCCCTCCGCGCCGTCGCGTCCGCCGCAGTCGCGGCCGCTGGAGAACGCGGTCACGGCGGACTGAACCAACTCCGCGATCCACCGACGAACAAGGAAAAGATGATGAGGATCGCCGTAATCGGCGCCGGTGCGGCCGCCACCAGTGTGGTGTCCGCGGTGGCGGCCTCCACGGACACGCCGCTGGAGATCTGCGTGTTCGACCACCATCCGCTGGGTGAAAGCCTGGCGTTCAGCCGACATTCCCAGGCGGGGGTCTGCAATACCTCCGATGCGGTGAACGCCGCCGCGCTGGGGCTGCTCGGCGCCGCCGTTCCCGACGAGGGGCCCGCCTCGTTCCGTCCGCGCAGCGATATCGGCGTCGCGCTGGCGGTGGTCGCGGCGCGGCTGCGGTCCGACGACCGGATCGTCCTGCGCGAACACCTCGGAACCGTGGTGCGCCTCGATCCGTCCGGGGAAAGTATCGACGTCACAACGGATTCCGGTAATCGCTATCGGGGTTTCGATCGCGTCTTCGTCTGCCGCGGCCTGTCGACGCCGCACGTGCCCGAGACACTGCGTGCGCTGTCCGGGCGCGAGGAGGTGTGGTCCAGTCCCTACCCGCTGGACGACTGCGCCGCCGCGCTGCGGGACAGGCGGGTGCTCGTCGTCGGCGCGAGCCTGAGCGCGATCGAATGCGCCACCGAAATCGCCCAGGGCGGTTCCACCGTCACGATCGCCTCGCGAGAGGCGCAGCTGCCGAGCGTGCGCGCCAGCCTGTCCGACGATCCGGAGCTGCTGAATCTGTGCACGACGAGTCTGGCCGTGGCGGCACCGGCGAACGCGGCGGCGATGACCCGGTTCGCCCGGGCCTTCGCCGAGATCCTGGGCACGCCCTTCGGGGCGGCGATCGGCGAGCGGCCGGGCCGCACCGTGATCGATACCCTGCTCGCCGAACTCGAGCATGCGCAGTCCGAACGGCACTGGTCCGCGGCGGTGGTGCCGCTGTGCCGGGCGGTGAATGCCGCGCCGCGGCTGGCGGCCCCCGCTCGGGCCGCGCTCGAGGGAAATGAACTGCGGCGCTACACCAACGGCATCACCACCGGCAGCGCGGCCCTGCTCGCTCGACTGCTGACCGAGCGCAGGATCCGCCACGAACGCCTGGGCGTGCTCACCGCTGGGCGGCGGCGGTCCGGGGCGTTCGAGATGGAGACGCCCGACGGATGGCAGCGCTACGACGCGGTCGTGCTGGCATGTGGTTGGCAGCCGCCGGACACGATCGCCGGGCTGGCGCAGTGCCGGATCGCACACAGTGCGGCGGATCTGCGGCAGCCGGGGCCGTGCGTCATGCGCATCGGGGTGGAGGCCCGTGACCGCGTCGCGCTGCCCAATGCGCTGTTCGCCCTGCACGACCAGATCGCGGTGCTGCGGGCCGGGATGGACAGCCGGTCGCCGAAGCTGGTGCACGGGAGCTGATCGGCGGTTCGGCGGTGCTAGGAAACGTTGCGCAGGGAGCGGGCCTCGTCCTGCTCCGGCCGCGTCGGCGGGGGCTCCGGCGCCCCGGAGCTCCCGCGCGGCACCGTCGAGCGCACCCGTCGCCTCAGCCAGTGCCCCAGCTGGGTGAGGCGGCTGGTGCGGGCGGGCCAGAATTCCTGCACGGCCGCATTGAATTCCGCGCCGAGGATCACCGCGAAGCCCAGGAAGAAGGTGAACAGCAGGAAGGCGATCGGGGTGGCCAGCGCGCCATAGCTGATTCCGGTGCGGGTGATCCAGGACAGATAGCGCCGCAGGCCCTCGCTGGCGGCCATGAAGAACACCCCCGCCACCAGCGCCCCGCCGAACAGCCGATGCCACGGCAGCGACCGGTGCAGGGCGAGCTTGTAGAGCGTGGTCAGCCCGACGATCAGCAGCAGTCCGGTCGCCGGATAGTAGAAGCCGTCCACCAGGCGCAGGCCCGGTTCGCGCCAGCTGTCTGGCAGCAGCCGCCCGATCAGCGCCGGGCCGATCGCCACCAGCGGCAGCACGAACACCGCCACCACCAGGAACAGCACATACAGCCACAGCGCGAACAGCCGCTGCCACACCGGATGTCGCGCCTCGGCCTGACCGTGCGCGGCCACGATGGCGTCGACGAAGGTCGACATGGCCGACGAGCCCGCCCATAGCGACAGCACGAACCCCACCGACACCACCGCGCCCCGCCCGCGCTGCAGCACGTCGGTGAGCGTCGGCGCGATCAGATCGTCGACCACGCTGGAACTGAACAGGTTCCGGCTGAAACTGATGATCTTGCTCTCCACGATGTGCACGGTGTCCGGCCCGAACCAGCCGCCCACGTAGCCGAGGCTGCCCAGCAGTCCCAGCAGCAACGGGGCCAGCGAGAGCGTCTGCCAGAACGCCGCGGCCGCGGATTTGGCGAAGATGGAATCGTCCCAGGCCTTCACCGCCACTCGGATCGCCAACCGCCCGCCGCGCCGGGCGGCCGCCGCGATGCGCTGCCCGGCGACCGCGACCCATTCGGTCGCGGCGACGTGGAGGGGATGGCGGCCGGGTCTGTGCATGATGCCTTCAGCATTGCCCACCCGGGCACCGAATACCGCACGTGTCGGGAAACGTTTGGGCGGTGTTCTCGAGCACAACCCGCCCGGATGCCCCCGACACGCGCGGCCGCGTGGAATGCGACACGTCGGAGGCGGATATCCAGGGCCACACCGCGTCGGACTGGAACCCGGTCGGGGGCACTCGCTAATCTCTCTGGAGTGACTTCGGGTGGTGGCGGTTCGTTACGTGCATGGCAGCGCAGGGCTCTCACCAAATATCTGACGACGAAGCCACGCGACTTCCTCGCGGTCGCGACGCCCGGTGCCGGTAAGACGACCTTCGCGCTGCGCCTGGCCTCGGAGTTGCTCGCCGATCGCACCGTCGACCAGATCACCGTCGTCGCGCCGACCGAACACCTCAAACATCAGTGGGCGGCCTCGGCCACGCGCTTCGGCATCGCGCTGGACTCGAACTTCTCCAACTCCACCGGCGGCACCTCCGGCGACTACCACGGCGTGGTAGTGACCTACGCACAGGTGGCCTCGCATCCGTTCAAGCATCGGGTGCGCACCGAGAACCGGCGCACGCTGGTCGTCCTCGACGAGATCCATCACGCCGGTGACGCCAAGAGCTGGGGCGACGCCGTCGCCGAGGCCTACGGCGACGCCACCCGGCGGCTCGCGCTGACCGGTACCCCGTTCCGCAGCGACGATTCGCAGATTCCGTTCGTCAGCTACGAACCCGACGAGTCCGGCTTCCCCCGCTCGCGTGCCGACTACACCTACGGCTATTCCGAGGCACTGGCCGACGGGGTCGTGCGGCCGGTGGTGTTCCTCGCCTACTCCGGCGAGGCGCACTGGCGTGACAGCGCGGGCGAGGAGTACTCGGCCCGCCTCGGCGAGCCGCTGAGCGCCGAGCAGACCGCGCGGGCCTGGCGTACCGCGCTGGACCCGGCCGGGGACTGGATGTCGAAGGTGTTGGCCGCGGCCGACACCCGCCTGAAGCAGCTGCGCGCGACGGGTATGCCCGATGCGGGCGGCCTGGTGATCGCGACCGATCAGGACAAGGCGCGCGATTACGCCGAACTGCTGGAACATATTTCGGGCAGCAGGCCCACGGTCGTGCTGTCCGACGATCCGACCTCTTCCAAGCGGATCGGCGAGTTCGCGGCCAATACCGAACCCTGGATGGTCGCGGTGCGCATGGTGTCCGAGGGCGTGGACGTGCCGCGGCTGGCGGTCGGCGTCTACGCCACCAGCGCCTCGACGCCGCTGTATTTCGCCCAGGCCATCGGTCGTTTCGTGCGTGCGCGCCGCCCCGGTGAGACGGCGAGCGTCTTCCTGCCGTCGGTGCCGGTGCTGCTGGATCTGGCCGCGCAGCTGGAGGTGCAGCGCGATCACGTCATCGGCAAGCCGCATCGGCAGCAGGAGATGCTCGACGACGAGCTGCTGATCGACGCCAACAAGCAGCAGGACGAGCCCGGCGAGGAGGAGCGCAAGTTCGTCGCGCTGGCGGCCGATGCCGAGCTGGATCAGGTGATCTACGACGGCGACTCGTTCGGCACGGCCACCTTCTCCGGCAGCGATGAGGAGGCCGACTACCTCGGCATCCCCGGTCTGCTCGACGCCGAGCAGATGCGGGCGCTGCTGCGCGACCGCCAGACCCGCCAGATCAAGGAGCGCAGCGCCGCCGCGACGGTGGCTCCGGAGAACCCGAGCGCCGCGGCCGCCGCCGAGCGCGTCGCCACCGCCGATCGGCTCGGCGAACTGCGCCGCGAACTCAACAGCCTGGTCGCCATGCATCATCACCGCACCGGCAAGCCGCACGGGGTGATCCACGGTGAGCTACGCCGGGTCTGCGGGGGACCGCCGACCGCCCTGGCCACGGCCGAGCAACTGACCGAGCGCATCGCCGCCCTGCGGCGTATGTGAGAACTGCGCGCAATGTCCCAAAATTGGCGCTTTCCTGTCGTGCGCAAAGATTAACTGGACCGTAACCAATAAATCCTTCCGGCTGGAAACGGGTCCCGTCTACGTTGTTGTCCAACATTCGTAGAGCCACCAACCTCCGGCTGCACCGAGTTCTCCGGTTCCGGCGGTCGTGGGAGCCGGAAGGAGCAGCCCGTGCCCACGCTCACCCCGCAGCGGGTCGATCACCCGCTGGCCCTGCCCACCGTCGCCGAACTCGCCGAGGTGCGTGCCATTGTGGTCGCGGCCGGTTTGGTGGGGGAGTCGACGCGTTTCGTCTACGTCGGACTGGAGGAGCCGGACAAATACCTGCTCTACGAGCGGCCCGAGGCCACCGAGCGCCGCTTCCGGGTGCTGCTGCACGAGGTGGATCGGCCGAATTCGGTGGATCTGGTGGTCTCACTCGCTACCGGAGAGGTTGTTTCTCAGCGTTTGCTCGATGCGGTCACCGATGGCCAATTGCCGGTGCTGGACGAGGAATTTGGGCTCGTCGAAGAAATTCTGTCCACCGATCCGGAATGGCTGCGGGCGCTGGCCGCGCGCGATCTCGAGGTCGCGCAGGTGCGGGTGGCGCCGCTGTCGGCGGGGGTGTTCGACTACGACGGTGAGCGGGGGCGGCGGATTCTGCGCGGGCTGGCCTTCCAGCAGTCGCACGAGCGCGACCACGCCTGGGCGCATCCGATCGACGGTCTGGTCGCCTTTGTCGACGTCATGAACCGGCAGGTGCTGCGGGTCATCGATACCGGGCCGATGCCGGTGCCCGCCGAATCCGGCAACTTCGACGATCCCGAGGTCACCGGACCGCCGCGCACCACGCAGCGGCCCATCGAGATCACCCAGCCGCAGGGCCCGAGCTTCACCGTCGAGGGCAATCTCGTCGAGTGGGAGGGGTGGTCGCTGCGGGTGGGGTTCGACGCCCGCGAGGGACTCGTGCTGCACCAGATCGGTTTTCGCGACGGCGAGCGGGTGCGCCCGATCATCCATCGCGCCTCGATCGCGGAAATGGTTGTGCCCTATGGTGATCCGTCGCCGGTCCGGTCGTGGCAGAACTACTTCGACACCGGCGAATATCTGGTGGGCCGCTATGCCAACGCGCTCGAACTCGGCTGCGACTGCCTCGGCGACATCACCTACTTCTCCGCGGTGCTCGCCGACGAGGCCGGGCGGCCGCGGATGCTGCGCAATGCGATCTGTATGCACGAGGAGGATTTCGGGGTGCTGTGGAAGCACACCGATCTGTGGACCGGATCGCGCGAGGTGCGCAGGCAGCGGCGACTGGTGATCTCGTTCTTCACCACCGTCGGCAACTACGACTACGGCTACTTCTGGTACCTCTATCTCGACGGCACGATCGAATTCGAGGTCAAGGCCACCGGGATGGTGTTCACCTCCGCCTATCCCGGACCCGGCTACCCCTATGCCACCGAGATCGCGCCCGGACTGGGCGCGCCGTGTCATCAGCATCTGTTCAGCGCCCGGCTGGACATGATGATCGACGGATATGGCAATCGCGTGGAAGAGGTCGAGAGCCAACGGGTTCCGATCGGTCCGTACAATCCGCACGGTAACGCCTTCACCCAGCGTCGCACGGTGCTCGCCACGGAATCGCAGGCGCGGCGGGTCGCCGACAATCGCGTCGGACGGGTCTGGCACATCGCCAATCCCGCGGTGACCAATCGGTACGGGCAGCCCGTCGGCTACACGCTGTATCCGGAGGGCAAGGAGACGCTGCTCGCGGCCGACGGATCGTCGATCGCCAAGCGTGCGGAGTTCGCGACCAAGAGCCTCTGGGTGACCCGCTACGACCCGGCGGAGCGTTATGCCGCAGGTGATTTCGTCAATCAACACCCCGGTGGGGCCGGACTGCCCCGCTATGCGGCGGCCGATCGCGCGATCGACGGCGAGGATCTGGTGGTCTGGCACACCTTCGGGCTCACCCATTTCCCGCGCCCCGAGGACTGGCCGATCATGCCGGTCGATTACGCCGGATTCGTGCTGAAGCCGGTCGGCTTCTTCGACCGCAATCCCACCCTGGACGTCCCGCCCACCGCGCCGGCGCACCAAAGCCCTTGCTGCTCAGGAGAACACGATGAGTAATACCGTCGCGGAGCGATCCGTACTGCGCGGATCGATGGGTGTCGCGGGCATCGTCTTTCTCGTGATCGCCGCCGCCGCCCCGCTGACCTCGGTCGGCGGGGCGCTGCCGGTGATGATCGCGCTCGGCGACGGGGCCGGGTCGCCCAGCGCCTACCTGGTGGCGGCGGTCGTGCTGCTGATCTTCAGTGTCGGCTACACCGCGATGAGTCGGCATATGGTCGACGCGGGCGCGTTCTACGCCTATATTCGGCGCGGCCTCGGCTCGATGTGGGGGCTGGGCGCGGCCGGGCTGGCGCTGCTGACCTACACCGCGATCCAGGCGGCCATCTACGGGCTCGCGGCCGCGACGTGCCGTGGGCTGGTACTGCGCTACGGCGGGCCGGATCTGCCGTGGCCGGTCTACGCGGCGGTGCTGATCGCGCTGGTGGGTGTGCTCGGATATCGCAATATCGAACTCGGGGCCAGGGTGCTGGGCGTGCTGCTCGTCCTCGAGATCGGGATCATCCTCGTGCTGTCGGCCGCGGTGCTGATCCGCGGCGGCGCGCACGGCGTGGACACCGTATCGTTCACGCCCTCGGCATTTCTCAGCGGATCGCCCGGCGTCGCACTGATGTTCGCGATCGCGTCGTTCATCGGATTCGAGGCCACGGCCATCTACGGCGAGGAGGCGCGCAATCCGCGGCGCACGGTGCCGACCGCCACCTATCTGGCGGTGACCGTGATCGGGCTCGTCTACGCCCTGGCCGGTTGGGCCATCGTGCTCGCCTTCGGCGACGACGAGGTGACCGCCGCGGCGGGGGACGATCCGGCGGGGCTGACCTTCACCGCGGCCGCCCGGTTCCTCGGCGGCCCGGCCGCGGATGTGCTGCAGCTCATGCTGGTGACGAGCCTGTTCGCGGCGCTCTTGGCCTTCCACAACGCGATCTCGCGGTACCTGTACGCCCTCGCGCGCGACGGATTCGGCCATATCTCGTTGGGGCACATCCATTTTCGGCATGGCTCGCCGCACAAGGCGTCACTCGCGCAGACGGCCTCGGCGGTGCTGGTGGTCGGCGCGTTCGCGGTGGCCGGTGCGGATCCGGTGCTGCATCTGTTCACCTGGCTGGCGGGGCTCGCGACGGTGGCGATCCTGATCCTGATGGTGCTGACCAGCGTCGCGGTGGTCGTATTCTTCCGGCGCACCGGCCTGGATCGGCGCTGGTGGCACAGCCGGATCGCGCCGGTACTGGGAATGGTGGGTTTGCTGGTGGTGACGGCGATGGTGGTACGCAACTTCGACGTGCTGGTGGGCGGTTCCTGGACCGTCGCCGACATCCTGCTGGCGGTGGTGGGGCTGGTATTCGTATTCGGCGCGATCGCCGGCGGTCGGCGCGCCGAGCGCCATGCCTAGGCTGGTCGATCACGACGAGCGGCGCGAGGCCATCGCCGCGGCGGTATGGCGGCTGATCGCGACGCGCGGTATCGACGCGCTCACCATGCGCGAGATCGCGGCGGAGGCCGGATACGCCAACGGTTCACTGTCGCACTATTTTTCGGGCAAGGACGAGATTCTGCGCTTCGCCTTCGAGCACGTCTACGACGCCACGAATCGGCGCGTCGCGGCCGCGCTCGGTGCGGCCACCGGGCTGGCCGCGGTGCGGATATTCTGCCGCGAGGTCGTGCCCGTCACCGCCGAGACGTTGCTCGAGGCGCGCATCGCGACCTCGCTGTGGCAGCGGGCCATGTACGACGAGCATCTGATGGCGGTGAACGAGCGGGCGCTCGGCGAGTGGCGGGTGCGGTTGATCGAATTCTTGGATCAGGCAAGGGATTCGGGGGAGGTGGCCGCGCGCACCGATACGGCACTGCTGGCCGATCAGCTCATGACGATCATGATGGGGGCCCAGATCGTCGGGGTGCTGACGCCGCGGACCATCACCGCCGCGCGGCAGCTGGGGATGCTCGATGCGCTGCTGGCGAGCGCCCGGCCCTAGGTTCTGTATCGAAGTCTGTGATGGGGTGGCACCGCTGGGCGGTGTCGCCCCATCCGCGTGTCCGGCGGAAGCTGTTGCCTGCGTTGGCGTATGGGTGAGGTCTCCGGTATTTCGGGTTAGCGACCAAGCAAACCTGAATGGTGCCGGAGACCTCGTGGCCAGAGTAGCGGTAGCGGGGCGGGCGGATCTGACCGATGCCCAGTGGGCCCGGTTGGTGCCGTTGTTGCCTCGACCGAAGAAGGCGGGCCGCCCGCCGAAGTGGACGAAACGACAGCTCGTCGACGGGATCCGGTGGCGGACCCGGGTGGGATCGCCGTGGCGGGACGTGCCGGTCGAGTACGGCTCCTGGTCGGCGGTGTATGGGTTGTTCCGGCGCTGGCAGCGGGCCGGGGTGTGGGTGTTGATCCTGAAGTTGTTGCAGGCGTTGGCCGATGCTGTCGGGGCGATCGTGTGGCAGGTGGGTGTGGACTCCACGATCGCGAGGGCTCATCAGCACGCGGCGGGCGCTCGCCGAGACGGTGAGCGCCAAGCCGAGCCACCTGGCGGCGTCGATACCGAGCCGGTCGATCATGCGTTGGGGCGTTCCCGGAGCGGCTGGACGACCAAGCTGCATCTGGCCTGCGAGCAAGGTTGCCGACTGCTGTCGGCACTGATCACGCCAGGTCAAACTGGGGACAGTCCGCAGATGACGGCGGTGCTGGACGCGATCGAGGTGCCCAAACCTGGCGGTGGCCGACCCCGGATGCGACCCGACCCGGTCCTGGCCGACAAGGCGTATTCCAGTCGCAGCAACCGTGAATGGCTGCGGCAACGCGGAATCCGGGTCACCATCCCGGTTCCGGCCGACCAGGCCGGCCACCGCCGTAACCGCGGCTCGTCCGGCGGTCGGCCACCAGCGTTCGACCCGGTGATCTACCGCGACCGCAACGCAGTCGAGCGTGGCATCAACCAGCTCAAACAACGCCGAGCAGTGGCGACACGATATGACAAACTCGCCGTCCGCTACCTCGCCGCCATCAACCATTGGCTGCGAGACCAGTGAGAGCGGGCCGATCGGCGCGCTCGCACCACTTCGATTCAGAACCTAATCGAGGGGGCGTAGGCCGATCATGGTATGTGAGTCGGTGTAGGTGTATGTGCCGTTGTTCTTTTCGGTGAGTTGGCCGTCGCCGGTGATGCCGGTCGGGGCGTCGGTGACGGCGCGGAAGGGGATGTCCCACACCGTGTTGCCGGTGTGGGGGTCCATTGCCCACAGTCCTTCGAAGTTGGAAAGGACGGCGACGCGGCCGTTCCAGGTGTGGATGGTGCCGACACGGGGGGTTGTGGTCTTCCAAAGCTGGTGTCCGGTGCGGAGATCCACGCCGGTGATGGATACGTTGAAGTCGGAGACCAGAGCGGTGTCGCCGAGGGTGGCGACTCGCAGCGGCCTGTTGTCGTGGGGGACCAGGTCGGGGTTGGTCCAGCGGACAGTGCCGTCGCGGCGGTCATAGGCGGTGTCGGCCAGCAGGATGGGAATGGTGTCGTCGGTGGGGCGATCGACTTCGACATCCTGCACTGCCGGGCTGTCGGTGCAGGCGAGGATGCGGCCGGTGCGGTCCAGGATATCGGTGTCGGTGCGGCCGTTTTTACCTTCCGGACGGGACCCGGAGCACGTTGTGCCGGTGCGCACGACGAGAGCGTCGAAAGTTGTACGGGTGTATCCGTGCCATTCGGCGGTCCAGGTCGGATTGCCGGTGCGCAGGTCGAAACCGGCGAGGTCTCCACCGAGTTCGAATACGCCCTGGCCATGTGCGACATCCAAGGGTCGGCTGGTCATGTCCTCATACAGGGCGCCCATCGCGAAGGGGCGGGACCAGTGCGCTTTCGGGTCTGCGAGGGTGCCCGCGTGCACGCGCACGTCGTGGGCTTCGACGTCGCCCTCCGCGACGTAGAGGCGATCGTGGTCGGCGGCGATGCCGAACGGGTACCTCCAGTCGACCGGGGTGCGGGTGACGGCGCCGCTGTCGACGTCGAACCCGACCAGGGCGGGAGTATCGTCCGACACGGAGGTGAAGCAGACCAGCTTGCCGTCGATCGGCATCTCGGCACAACCGCCCAACTTGTCGGCAGGCGCGCGCCAGCGCATCGCGCCGGTGCGCGCATCGATGCCGTACATCTGCGGGTCGCGGAGCGACGACTCGTCCGGTGTGCCGATCACGGTGATGATCGTGTTTCCCGCGTCGATGAAACCGGCAGTGCGGGCGTTGTATTCGGTGCCGTCAACCGGGGTGCGAAACTTCGCGGACGCCTGGCCGGAGAGCTCGGCGGCCGTGACCGACCACGCGAGACCCGGTGCGGCAGCGTTGGTTCCGGTGATCTTGCGGATATTGTCCTCGGGGTGCAGCAGCACCGCGACCGCGCCCGCGCTGGTGGCGACGGCGAGCACCGCGGCGAGCACCAGACCGCGCACACCTGGCGCCCATGCCATCACTTCACCTCCAGATCGGGGTTCGACGCGATCGCCTCGAGCCGGGCGGCGCTGAGCAGCTCGGGCACCGACTTCGCGGTGGAAGACACCTCCACCTCGGTGCCCGAGGGGCGTGTCACGACGACCGTCCGCGTCACCTGAGGCGAGTTCGCCCCGGCTCCCATGCCGGAACCATCGGGTTCCCGAGTCACGATGACCGTCCCGTCCGGCAACGTCCGGGTGCTGGTCCGCGCGTCGCTTCTCGACGGCTGGGCGGATTCCGTTGGGCGCGTTCGTTCGACGGTGATCGCGATGCGCAGCTCCGACTGTTGTCCGGTGGCGGTGACGCGAACCGCCTGGCATACGCCGGGTCCGTCCGATTCGGGTCGCAGGGCGCCCAGCGGCCGGTCGAGGACGAGGCCGTCGAGCGGTATCCGCGCCAGCACCGTATCCAGCCTGCGGGCAGTTGTCTCGTCGATCGGAGTAGACGCCTTTTTCGGCGTTGCCCAGTAGCGGCAGGGTAGGGGCGCGTCCGGCGTCCCCGGCGGAACCGGTGCGGTGACACGGATGCCGGGCGCAGTCGCCAGCGCGACCAGTTCATCGATGGTCATCGGCACCTTCCCGGAGGGCGAGCCGGTGTCCGATGAGTCCTCGGCGGACACCGAAACCCTACTGCCGTCGGGCGTGTAGGCGGTGGCGCTGCGGGCGAGCATGCGCACACCGTCGGTTTCCAACCAGGTGTCGTGGGTGTCGACGGTCGTGCCGTCGGGGAGGATGCGGCGCGCATCGAGCTCGCCCGCCACGCACGCCGGGATCGGCCCGGTGGATTGCTCGACCGAGACAGACAGCGAGCCCGCCTTGCCGTCCCGCATCAGCGTCGCGCGCGCGGTCGTGGAACCACCGAATCGCGCGGCATCCGCCGGGTCGAAGGGGGTGAACATGGGCTGGAAGACCAGCGAATCGTCCAGTGGCGCGAAGCCGACGGCGACGCCGGCGGGCAGCGCGTCCAGCGCCGCCGCCGACATGGCGACGGCCTTGGGCCCGGAGAACCAGGGGTACGCCGGGTTGTCGTAACTGTCTCTTCCCGTCGAGCCCACCGAGAACCCTTCGCCTTCGCCGGGTGATTCGACCGTCGCACAGCCAGGAATCTGCGTCGGGTACGTGACCGGCGGGGTGACGAAGATGGGTTCCTTCTCCGGCGTCGGCTTGGTGGTGGTCACCGGTGCGGTCGTCAGTTCGTGTTCCGGATGGTGCAAGAGTCCGCTGACGATCACTCCCCCCGCCACGATAGACAGGCAAAGCAGCCCTAGCGTCCACGCGGTGACGGCCCGCGACGGCTTGTCCGATGGTGTCTCGATGTCGTCCGACACGATGTTCCCTCCCGATGTCGATAACACAGTATTGGGCGGTCGCGGCGCAGGGTGTACGGGGGTGCACTTGCCTGCCGAGATCTGTTATAGGACAACGGAATTGATGATCAACGAATCCAACTCGGTCGTGACGGCTTACGGGAGCGACCTGAACAGCGCGGCTCCGAGACGATTCGCTACGGCGCATGGTTCGGCCTCGCCGCTCCGGGGACGGTCGTTGCGCACCGTGAACACGATGCTGCCGAAAGCGGCCGGCGTTCCGACGTAGCAACCGAGTTTGTCGGTGTCCTGCGCCGCGCGGTACACGGCCAAGTCCCGGCCGTAGTACTGGGTCCTGCGCACATCGATGTACCGACCAGAGGCGAGCTGATCGTCGAGAAGACTGTCGGAGGCGCTGATGACCAGTTCGTAGGACTGATCGGCGGACTGCCACTTGCACACGCGGTTGGCCGCGTTCCCGGAGTCGCGCACGCGCGTCTTGGAGGCTGTATCCAACCCCGCCGCGGAGAGCGCGGATTCCGACAGCGAGCAAGCGTCCCACACCGAAGCGGCAGCCGACGCCGTTGTGGCGGAAGTAGTTTCAGCGATGATGGTAGGGGCCGCCGTATTCGTGGACTTTGTGATGACCACCTCGGCCGGAGCCGGTTGCGGCGCCGATACCCTCTCCAGCACCAGCCGTCGTGGTGGCGGCAGCCCGGGTCGCCGACCCGGCCCCGATCGGACCCGGAAAGCTGTTCGTCGTGGTGCCGCAGCCCGCGACCAGCATGACGGCCCCGCATGCCACGGCCGCGAGATACCTCCCAGGGGCGACCCGACCCCGCAGCGAGAGCTGTTGAACCTTAAGACTTTTCGGACTCATACCCTGATCGTCGGTCGCACCCCGGACTTCGTTAGCCAAACGAACCGCCCCCAGAACCTGGGGCGCTGACCAACGACCGGCAGCCTGCCCTTGGCGACGCCATCGTCCGCCTGGGTCGCAACGCCGAAAACGACCCGGCCCCCGCCCTGCACCAGGACCCCGCCGCCGACGTCGATCTGGGGCTGGTAAGCACCGGCTCGCGGACCTGCTCGCCGCACTCGGCAACCGCCCCGATGCACTGGTACAGATCGTCTACGACAAGGATGGCAACGTCATCGCGGCCGCCATCATCGGCTCCACGGGCCTCGAACCGGCGTCCACGCTGGCCGCCACCGACCCCCACCCAGTGAACAAATTCGACACACACCCTAGTCCTCAGGCGCGGGCCAGGCGCTCATCGCGCGATCGATCGAGCGTTGCAACTGGGGCAGATCGGCTCCGTCGCGGGCCTGGATGGACAGGCCGAACAGGACGGTGGCGTAGAACTCGGCCAGGTCGGCGGTATCGGTGTCCGGGGGCAGATCGCCCTCGACCACGCCGCGATCTAGGCGGGCGCGGATGTCTCGCTTGGTCTGCGTGCGCATGTCGACGAGGAAATCGCGAACGGCGGTATTGCGGGTGGTGTAGGTCGAACCCGCGAGCACGACCATGCAGCCGCGCGGGGTGGTCTCCTCGACGTAGGCGACCGCGTTGTCGCGCAGCATCGCCTCGATGCTGCGCCGGGCGGTCGGCTCCTCCCGCAGCGCCCGGGCGGTGTAGCCGCCGTGGGTGCCGCCGTAGAGCCGCACCGCCTCGCGGAACAGCTGCTCCTTACTGCCGAAGGCCGCGTACAGGCTGGGGGAGTTGATGCCCATGGCCGCGGTGAGATCGCTCATCGACGTGCCCTCGAAGCCGTGCTCCCAGAAGACCTCCATGGCACGGCGCAGCGCCCGGTCGCGGTCGAAGGCGCGGGGTCGGCCACGTTCGGCCATGGTCGGACTCCTTTCTGTGTCGATCGTTAAATATACCCCTTGACACCGGCTCGGCGGCTCTGCTTGGATATTTTGTACTGATCGACACAGAATTTGAGGAGTGACCAATGATCGACCTGACCGGCAGTGTTGCGCTCGTGACCGGTGGCAGCAGGGGTATCGGCGCGGCCATCGCGCGTCAGCTGGCGGCGGCCGGGGCCGATGTGGCGGTGACCTATCGCGGCGATGCGGAGGGTGCGCGCAAGGTGGTGGCGGAGATCGAAGCGCGAGGTCGCCGGGGCGTGGCCATTCAGGCCGACAGCGTCGATGCCCAACAGGTCACCGCGGCCGTGCATCGCGCCGCCGCCGAACTGGGGCGGCTGGACATCCTGGTGAACAACGCGGGCATCTTCCCGGCCAAGCCGTTCGAGGAGTTCACCGTCGCCGAGATCGATCAGGCGCTGAACATCCACGCGCGTGCGGCATTCGTGGCCGCGCAGGCCGCGGTCGGGCATATGACCGGGGGCGGGCGGATCATCAGCATCGGCTCCAATCTGTCCGAGCGCGCGATCTTCGGCGGTGTCTCGCTGTACAACCTGAGCAAGTCGGCGCTCAACGGGTTCACCCGGGCGCTGGCGCGGGAGCTGGGTCCGCGCGGGATCACGGTCAATCTGGTGCAGCCCGGTTCCACCGACACCGATATGAATCCGGCGGGCGGCGAACACGCGCCGCAGCAGCTGCAATTCAACCCCCTCGGCCGCTACGGCAGCCCCGGCGATATCGCCGCCGCGGTCGCCTTCCTGGCCTCGCCCGCCGGTCGCAGTATCACCGGCACCACGCTCACCGTCGACAGCGGCACCAACGCCTGAGTCAGCGCGCGAAATACCGGCCCGGCGAAATCCCCACGGCGCGACGGAATGCCGCCACATACGCGCTCGCGGTGGCGTAGCCGACCCGCTCGGCGATCCGGCTCAGCGGCAGCCCGTCGGCCAGCAGCGGTAGCGAGGCGGCGAGCCGGATCTGAGTCCGCCACTGCCCGAAACCGATCGCGGTCTCGGCGAGGAACAGGCGCGCCAGCGTGCGCGGGCTCGCGGCCGCGACCGGGGCGAACTGTTCCAGGGTGCGATCGTCGGCCGGATCGCGCAGTAGCGCCTCGGCCACCGCGCGGGCCCGCGGGTCGGCGGGCATGGGGGCGCCGACGGGGATGACCTCGACGGGTTCGACGAGGTCGAAGACGACCGCCTCGGCGCGGCGGCGGCGATCGGCGGCAGTCGTGTCGACCGAGAATTCGGTTGCGGGAGAAGGCGTTTCCTGGACCGCAGCGGGATGGACGCTGCCCGCGGTGAGGTAGTCGAACAGCTCGTGCAGCAGTCGGCCGACGCGGAGCAGGGTAGGGGTGGGGAAGGTGATCGGGCAGAGGTCGGGCTCGATGAAGATGCCGCGCATATCCGCTCGGGCGGCCGCGCCGGTGCGATGCGGGGTCGTGGCGGGCACCCACAGCGCGCGAGTCGGCGGCAGCACCCAGGAGCCGCCGACCTCGACCCCGAGCACTCCGCGTGAGGCCCAGACGATTTGGTGCTGCGGGTGCCGATGGGTGTCGAACCAGTGGCCCGCCGGCAGGGTGCTCGCGCCGAGCACCATGGCGGTCGGGCCGGTGGTGGCGGGCAGCAGGGGCGCGTGACCGTTTGGCGACACGATCTGTCAGCGTAGCGTCTCGCGGTCACGCGCGGGGGTCCCTAGCGTCGTGACCATGACGATGAACCTCGTGCACCGCTGGCTCTGCAGTTCCGCCCGCTGGGAGAAGGCCAGTGCCACCCAGATCATTCCGTGGGCGCTGGAGGGCGTCGACCTCGGTGACGCCACCCTGGAGGTGGGACCCGGCTACGGCGCCAATGTCCGGGCATTGCGGGAGCGGACCACCGAGCTGACCGGTATCGAGATCGATCCCGCCCTGGCCGCCCGGCTGCGTGCGCGCCACGCCGGGCGGATGCGAGTGGTGGAGGGAGACGGCGCGGCAATGCCGTTGCCGGACAACAAGTTCAGCGCGGTCGTGAGCTTCACGATGCTGCACCATGTGCCCTCGCCCGACCAGCAGGACGCCGTCTTCGCCGAGGCGTTCCGGGTGCTGCGGCCGGGCGGGGTCTTCGCCGGGAGCGACGGGCTGGATCGGTTCGCGTTCCGGCTGGTGCATCTGGGTGATACCTGTGTTCCGGTGCCGCCGGAGACGTTGCCCGAGCGGCTGGCCCGTGCGGGGTTCACCGATGTAAGGGTCGAAAAAGGGTTGGGCAGCTTCCGATTCCACGCCTACCGGCGGTAGCCCCACTGCCTCGCCGCTCCGGCGGCGAATCCATGTGGCCGGGTGGCGCGGACCGGTGGGATCGTCATCCGGTGAGGGTGGCGAAATAGGTCGCGGGGTCGAGGGAATCGATCGATGTCCAGCGCGGGGGCGGGGCGTCGGTGATGGGGTCGGCGGTGAGGTCGCGGTGGTATGCCTGCAGATCCAGGGCGAGGCGGGGATTTTCGTCCACCTGGCGGGCCAGGGCGTAGCAGGTGGCCAGGAAGTGCAGGCAGCGCGGGGTGCGGGCCGAGCAGGAGCAGTCGCTGTCGCGCAGGCGCGGTGCGAGGGCGAGGCCGGCGGCGGTGAGCGCGTCGTGGTGGGCGTCGGTGAGTTCGACCGCGGTGGCGGGCAGTAGTTCGGCGATCGCGGTGATGCTCGCGCGGGGCAGTGGTTCGAATTCCAGGTGGGTCACCGAGGCCTGGCCGCCCCGGTGGATGCTCGCCCGGACGGTGGTGCCCTCGATCTCGGTGACGACGCCGCCGTGGCGGGCGATGCTGCGGGCGCGGGGCAGCAGCGGCTCGGGCCGGGTGAGGCTGAGCGGTTCGGCCAGGCGGACCCAGTCCATGCCCCAGCGGGTGTATCCGAATTCGTTGTCGCGCATGTCAATTGCCTCGCTTCCGGCGCAGGATCTCCAGCAGCTGATCGTCGTCGAGGCGGGCCAGTGCGGCGACGATATTGGCCTGGGCGCCGCCCAGATCCGCGAGCGCGGACTTGCGCTCGTGCATCGCGGCGATGTGTTCCTCGACGGTGGTGCCGGTGGTGAGCGTGGTGACGGTGACCGGGCGGGTCTGGCCGATCCGATGCGCGCGGTCGGAGGCTTGGGCCTCCACGGCCGGATTCCACCAGCGGTCGAAGTGGATGACATCGGCGGCGCGGGTCAGGGTCAGACCGGTGCCCGCCGCGCGCAGGCTCAGCACCAATACCGGTGGGCCGTCGGGGGATTGGAACCGGCTCACGATCTCGCCGCGCTCGGCGGCGTCGAGCCCACCGTGGAAGAACGGCGCCCGCACCCCGAACCGCTCGGCGCAGTGGCGGACCAGCAGTTCGCCGGTGCGCCGGTACTGGGTGAAGATCAACGTGGGCGAGCCGGCTTCGAGATTGTTCGCCACGATGTCGAAGCAGACGTCGAATTTGCCGGAGCGACCTTCCAATTCGCCCAGCTCGCCGTCGACCAGGCCCGGATGGTTGCACACCTGCTTCAGGCCGGTCAGCGCCGCCAGCACCCGGCTGTGCCGCTGGGCGCCGGTGCCGAAGCCCTCCGCCTCGGCGCGCGCCAACAGTGCGTCGTAGCGGCGCTGCTGCTCGTCGGTGAGATCGCAGATCAGATCGCAGTGGATCTTCGGCGGCAGCGCGGCGGCGACCTGTATCTTCTTGCGCCCCAATACGAATGGCTCCAGGGTGTCGCGCAACCGCAGCACCGCGTCGAAGGAGCCCTCGTGAATCGGCCGCACGAACCGGCGGCGGAATTGGGCCTTGTGCGTGAAGGACTGCGGGAGGACCAGATTCAGCAGCGCCCACAGCTCGTCGAGGTGGTTCTCCACCGGCGTTCCGGTCAGGGCCACCCGCGCGGCCGCGGATACGGCCCGTGCCGCCCGCGCGACCTGGGTGCGCGGATTCTTGAGCACCTGCGCCTCGTCGAATACCGCGGTGGTCCAGTCGATCCCGCTCAGCGCCCGGCCGTGCCCGCGCACGGTCGGATATCCGGTGACCACGATCGTTCCCGCCGCGGCCGCGAGGTCACCGCCGCGCCAGGCCATCGGCCGCAGCTCCGGGGCGAACCGCTCGATCTCGTGCACCCAGTTGCCGACCAGCGAGGTCGGGCAGACCACCAGCTGCGGCCCGGTCGCCGCCCGGCCGAGCAGATAGCCGATGGCTTGCACCGTCTTTCCCAGACCCATCTCGTCGGCCAGCACCGCGCCGCCGTGCGCCGCGGTGGTCTCCCGCAGCCAGGCGATGCCCCGCGCCTGATACGGCCGCAGTTCGACCTTCAGTCCCTGTCGCAGCTCGGCCGCGACGGCCTGTGCGTCGGCGCAGGCCCGCACGGCCCGCTCGGCCGAAACCACCGCGGTCCCCGCGGCATTGGGCACCGCGTGCCCGGCGATCGGCAGCAGCGCGGGCGCGAGCTCACCGGTCAGGGCGCCGCGCCACGCCGTGAGCGAATCGCCGGGCTCGGGGACGGCGGTCGCCGCGAGCTGTTCGGGTTCGGCCAGCAGGCAGGGCACGGGGGACACGGTGAATCCGCCGTCGAGCGACGGGACGACCAGTTCCACGGTTGCCTCGTCGCCTCGGGACTGCCCGGAACCGGCGGACCCGGCGTGGGTCTCGGGTGCGGCCGGGCCGTGGCCGGTCCAGGTCCACAGCGCGAACAGATGGCGGTCGGGCAGGTAGGTGGCGTGCGTGGTGGGCAGGGCGGCCCCCTTCGAAATCTTCGTACGGCGTACCGAGTAGAGTAACTTCGTGCAGTGTACCGATATTCCGGCGGGAGGGCTCGTGACCAATGACACAGCCGATGCGCAGGCGGAACGGCTGCTGCGGTTGCTCTGGCGTGAGGTCGCGCCGCCGCGCTCTGGGGGCCGCGGTCCCAAGCAGGCGGTGAGCGTGGACGAGGTGGTCCGGGCGGGCATCGGGCTGGCCGACCGCGAGGGCTACGACCGGGTGTCGATCCGGGCGGTGGCGAGCGAGCTGGGGCTCGGGCCGATGAGCCTGTACACCTACGTGCCGGGTAAGGATGGCCTGATCATGCTCATGGTCGACGCGGTCGCGGCCGAGGATGAGCCGATCGATCCCGCACTACCCGTCCGAGAGCGGATGGCCGCGATCGCGCGGGGTGTGCGCGCCGAACTGCTGGCGCATCCGTGGCTGCTGGAGGTGCCGCCGTGGCGACAGGTGTTGGGGCCCGGGCGGTTACGCCGCTACGAGCGGCAGCTGGCGGCCCTGGCGGGGCTGGGGCTGTCGGATCTGGAGATGGACCGGGTGATCGCGGTGCTGTCGCAGTTCGCGACCGGGAATGCCCGCACGGTGGTGGCGGCGCGGCGCGAGACGGAACAGATGAGCGACGCGCGGTGGTGGGAGGTCTACGGGTCGTTGCTGATTCGGCTCATGCCCGCCGAGCGGTTCCCGCTGTCGACGCGGGTCGGGGCGACGGTCGGGGAGCACTATCGGGCACCGGGCGAGCCGGACGGTGACTTCGAATACGGCCTGGCCCGGCTGCTCGACGGCATCCTGGCCTGAACGCACGAGGCGGGCGGCCCTCGAAAGGGCCGCCCGCCGTGGGATGTTCAGTTGACGGATTCACTTGTCGAGCGGACTGAAGGAGCTGATTACAGCGCCGGTGCCGACTCCGTGTCGATCACGGCCTCGAGCTCGCGCAGGCGCGCCATGTGCTCATTGGCGTGATGCTGGCAGAAGAGCAACTCGCCACCGCCGGGAAGGGTTGCGCGCACCCGCGCGCCCGCCCCGCAGCGGTCGCAACGGTCGACCGCGGTCAGTGGGGTGCTAGTCAGTGTTCCTGGCATGACTCCTCCGTCCTGGCTCCCGGCGCAGAAAGCCGTTCGCCTGGGTGTGGGGCCCACGGTCCCCCCGTGGGCTCGCTACCGCTACTTCCCAGCAGTGGCAATGACTACTCTGTCAGACGTTCGGGACGGGGGCTTTGTTCCCGGGGATGTTTCTTTGTGTTTTCCCTAACATGACCAGGCGTTTCGCTGTAGGCGAACAGCATGGCCAGCTGGGTGTCAGGTGGTGCCCACCTCCGGGTACAGGCCGATCCAGTTGTCTTGTCGGCAGATTACCCCGGCCCACCGACACTCACACTCCGGTTTCGGCAAACTTCGAGGCCACGGGGCTGTGACCTACGTTATGGTCGGGCCATGATCACACCGGATTCCCGAATTGCCAAGGCGCGCACGCTGGTTCACATGTGCACCCGCGACGAATGGGAAGCCGCACGTCACACGGGTGAACGCCGGGCCCCGTCGATGGAAACCGAGGGTTTCATCCACCTGTCCGCCCCGGGGCAGGTGCACCTGCCCGCAAACCGGTTGTTCGCCGGTAGCGAAGATCTTGTTCTGCTGTGGCTGGACCCCGATCGGCTGGGCGCGCCGGTCGTCTGGGAGCCGGGTGTGCCGACCGATCCGGCGGCCATGCTGTTCCCGCATCTTTACGGCCCGATTCCGCTGGTCGCCGTGGTCGGGGTCACCGACTACCGGCCCGGTCCGGATGGCCGGTTTCCGGAGATTTCGGACGACTGACCTAGGGTGGAGACGTGAACGTCGACGTGACAGCGCTGCCCGGCATAGGGGTACGCAAGGACTTCGAGGCCCGGTCCGGTCGCCGGATCGGCGTCGTCGCCCATCGCGACGGCGGTCTCGAACTGTTCATCTCCAAGCCCGACGACCCGGACGCATGCGCCGCCCAGGTGCCGCTGAGCACCGACGAGGCGGCCGTGCTGGCCAATTTGCTCGGGGCGCCGCAGCTGGTCGAGAAGCTCAATGCCGATCATCGCGATATGCCGGGCATCGTGACCCGGCAGTTGCCGATCGCGGACTCCTCGCCCTATCAGGGCCGGGAGTTGGGCGAGACCCGCATGCGCACCCGGACCAAGGCCTCGATCGTCGCGGTCATGCGGGCGGGGCAGGTCTACCCCTCGCCCGGGCCGGACTTCGTGCTGACGGCGGGTGATCTGCTGGTGGTGGTCGGTACGCCCGACGGGCTCGACGCCGCGCTGGCGATCCTGACCGACGGGTGATGCTGTGCCTGCCACCGCTTTAGCACTTGTCCAACTCGGAGCCATCCTGTTCGCCTTGGGAGTGCTGGGGCGCGTTGCCGGGCGCTTCGGGATGTCTCCGATTCCGCTCTACCTGCTCGGCGGGCTGGCCTTCGGGCGCGGGGGCGTCATCGAACTGGAGACGGCCGTGGAGTTCGGCCACGTCGCCGGGGAGATCGGCGTGGTGCTGCTGCTCCTGCTGCTGGGGCTGGAGTACACCGCGCCCGAGCTCATGACCGGGCTGCGCAGATCGTGGCTGGCGGGCATCGTCGACATCGTCGCCAATGCGACCCCGGGCGTGGCGGTGGCACTGATCCTGGGCTGGGGCCCGACCGGTGCCGTCACCATGGGTGGGGTCACATACATCTCCTCGTCGGGGATCGTGGCGAAGGTGCTCAACGATCTCGGGCGGCTCGGTAACCGGGAGACGCCGGTCATCCTGTCGATCCTGGTGTTCGAGGATCTGGCCATGGCGGTATATCTGCCGATTCTCACCACGATCCTGGCCGGGGTCGGCTATCTGGCCGGGCTGCGCTCGCTGGCGATCGCGCTGCTGGCCATCACCTGCGTGCTGGTGATCGCGCTGCGGTACGGGCGGTACGTGTCGGCGATCGTGGACAGTTCCGATCGCGAGGTGTTCCTGCTCAAGCTGCTGGGCGCGGCATTGCTGGTGGCCGGATTCGCCTCGGCGCTGAACGTGTCGGCGGCGGTGGGCGCCTTCCTGCTCGGCATCGCTATCTCCGGTTCCACCGCCCAGAACGCGGCCAAACTGCTCGAGCCGCTGCGCGATCTGTTCGCGGCCATCTTCTTCGTCGCCTTCGGCCTCAACACCGATCCGCGCTCGATCCCACCGGTACTGGGCTGGGCCCTGCTTCTGGCCGTGGTCACCACCCTCACCAAGGTCGGCACCGGCTGGTGGGCCGCCCACCGCCAGGGCATCCGCCGCCTGGGCTCGGCCCGCGCGGGCGCCGCCCTGGTCGCCCGCGGCGAATTCTCGATCGTCATCGCCGGACTGGCCGTCTCGATAGGCGCCGTCAGCAACGACCTCGCCGCCCTGGCCTCGGCCTACGTCCTCCTCATGGCCGTCCTCGGCCCCATCGCCGCCCGCATGGTCGAGCCCACCGTCCGCCTCCTCCAACGCAAGCCCGCGCCCCCGGCCCCGATGGAATCGAGCCCGGCCGGAATTCGCGCGGAGTCCATCGAGCCGCACGGCCAGGGAGCGGGGGCAGCCGGGCGGGAGGTCTGACGCCGAAACCCCGTGGCGCACCCGGCAACTCGCGCGCCATGGATGTTCGGCTGGTGCTGTGACCGCAGCTTGGGCACCGCGCGCGGGCCGGGTGGCCGCTCGTGTTCGCGCATGGGCCGCTTCCGTTGCCGGTTACGTAGTCGCTTCCCCTCGCGTACGGAGCGGCTTCCTGTGCCCTGGCCCCGGCGCGCAGCGCCGGGGCCAGGGTGGGTCAGCGCTTCTCGGGTGGGTGTGAGTGGTCGCGGAGGTGTTCCAACCAGCGGGCGGAGGTGAGGGCGATGGCGCCTGCGAGCAGGCCGATCAGGGCGGCGGTGAGGTGGCCGTAGTCGGTGAAGGTGCGGCCGTGCCAGGCGGCCAGGGCGTACCAGGTGAGGAGGGTGGTGAGCCAGAGCAGGCGGGTGGGGCCGCGCAGGTGGTAGGTGAGGGCGGCCAGGATGGCCGAGAAGCCGTAGGAGGCGCCGACATCGGCGGCCACGGTGACCTTCAGGGGGATCAGGCCGTGGGCGACGGCGTGGGCGATGCCGGTGACGACGAGCACGGTGGTAGCGACGTGGCCGGCAGCGAAGACCAGGATCCAGCGCAGGGTGCCCAGCCAACGTTCGGCGAAGGCCATGACGGTGACGCAGCCCAGGATGGTGGACCAGGGGAAACCACCCTCGGTCCAGAACGCCGACGCCACCAGCACCTGCACCGGATCGCGGCGCATATTGTGCAGATTCGTCGAGGCCGACAGGATCAGCCGATGCCCGGCGAAATCGCTGATACCGCGTAGCGTCCACCACGTGACGAACAGCGTGAACGCATAGGCGCAGCTGGCCGGTGCGCCCGCGAGATGGTCGTGGGCGGCCCGCAGCGCCCGATACCAGCGCGGCGGCCGATGCCACCAGGCCCGCACCGCGCGCACGCCGTCCCCGAGATCGATCGTGCGCGTCCAGGGGGACCGGTAGTAATGCAGCACGGAAGCACCCACGCCGGTAAGTCTCGCCCGCCGGGCCCGCTCCTGCCCGCCGACCCGCCCTGCCGAGGCGTGTCGCATACCACATCCGCACCCCCGATGTAGCGAAAATCGCTGGTCACAGCCGTATTCGCGGATTCCGCGCGGGCGCATCCTGACAGTGGGAGCGCGCCGCGACATCTTCGCGCAATATTCGCCAACCGGACCGCAACATCGCACCAGCACAATCGGCCTCCGGTAGCCGCGGGTGGAGGAGGACGGGAATGACGGTGTATCGGCAGGTACTCGACGGAGTCACCTACACCTTCCACGGCCTGGTGGAGCTGCTGGCCAAGGCCACCCCGCGACGCAGCGGCGACGAATTGGCCGGGTGCGCGGCCGAATCCGATGCCGAGCGGGCGGCCGCGCAGTGGGCGCTGGCTGATGTGCCGCTGCCGACCTTCCTGAACGAACTCGTGGTGCCCTACGAGTCCGACGAGGTCACCCGGTTGATCATCGATACCCACGACCGCATGGCGTTCGCCGCGATCGCACATCTGACGGTCGGCGGGCTGCGCGACTGGCTGCTGGCGGCCTGCGCCCGCGACGATGCCGCCGAGGCGCTGTCCGCGATCTCGCGCGGGCTCACCCCCGAGATGGTGGCCGCGGTCAGCAAGCTCATGCGCAACCAGGACCTGATCGCCGTCGCCCGGGCCGCCCGCGTCCGATCGGCGTTCCGGACCACGATCGGAGCGCCCGGCACGCTGGCGACCCGGCTGCAGCCCAACCACCCCACCGACGATCCGCGCGGCATTGCCGCGGCCGTCCTGGACGGCCTGCTGCTGGGCTGTGGCGACGCGGTGATCGGCATCAACCCGGCCACCGATTCCCCCCGGGCCACCGCGGATCTGCTGCGGCTGCTGGACGAGGTGCGCACCCGCTTCGACATCCCCACCCAGTCCTGTGTGCTGTCCCACGTCACCACGACCCTGGAACTGATCGAGACCGGGGCGCCGGTGGATCTGGTGTTCCAGTCGATCGCCGGCACCGAGGGCGCCAATTCCGGCTTCGGCGTGAATATTTCGCTGCTGCGCGAGGCCGACGCCGCGGGCCGCGCGCTGCGCCGGGGCACTGTCGGCGACAACGTGATGTATTTCGAGACCGGCCAGGGTTCGGCGCTGAGCGCGGGCGCGCACCTGGGCGTCGACGGCCGACCGGTCGATCAGCAGACCCTGGAGACCCGCGCCTACGCCGTCGCGCGCGAATTCGATCCGCTGCTGGTGAACACCGTGGTCGGCTTCATCGGCCCGGAGTACCTCTACGACGGCAAACAGATCATCCGCGCGGGCCTGGAGGATCACTTCTGCGGCAAACTGCTCGGACTGCCGATGGGCGTGGACGTCTGCTACACCAATCACGCCGAGGCCGACTCCGACGATATGGACACCCTGCTCACCCTGCTGGGCGCGGCGGGCGCGGCCTTCGTCATCGCCGTGCCCGGCGCCGACGATGTGATGCTCGGCTATCAGAGCCTGAGCTTCCACGACGCGCTCTACGCGCGAAAGACCTTGGGGCTGGGGCCCGCACCGGAATTCGCCGCCTGGCTGGATCGGCTGGGCATGCTGGACCCGGCGGGCCGCATCCGAGAGGTCGAGCCGCTGTCCTCGCCGCTGCGCGCGCTGGCGGGTGCGCCATGACCGATTTCTGGGACGAACTGCGCCACACCACCCAGGCGCGCATCGGACTCGGGCGGGCCGGTGACGCGCTGCCCACGCGGCGGGTGCTGGAGTTCCGGGCGGCGCACGCGGCCGCGCGCGATGCGGTGCACAAGCCGCTGGACGTGGACGAATTCGCCGCACGGATCGCGGCCGCCGGACTGGGAGCGCCGGTGTGGGTGCGCAGCCGGGCCGCGGACCGGTCGGAGTATCTGCGGCGGCCGGATCTGGGCCGGTTACCGGAAATCTCTGCGGGAGAGGGGTTTTCGGAGCTGGCCGATACCGGAGCCGACATCGGCTTCGTCCTGGCCGACGGCCTGTCGCCCCGCGCCCTGTTCGATCACGGCGCCCCGATGCTCACGGCCCTGAAAGACGAACTGGGACAGGAGTTCCGCCTCGCGCCGCCGGTGATCGCCACCCAGGCCCGCGTGGCGCTCGGCGACCACATCGGCGAAGCCCTCGGCGTCACAACCGTTCTGGTGCTCATCGGCGAGCGCCCCGGCCTGTCGGTGGCCGACAGCCTCGGCATCTATCTGACCCATCGCCCGCGCCCCGGCCGCGCCGACTCCGAACGCAACTGCGTCTCCAACATCCACCCACCCGAGGGCCTCGGCTACCCGGCGGCCGCCAAGGTCGCGGCGGGCCTGATCGCCGGTGCCCGCCGCCTCGGCCGCTCCGGCGTCGACCTGAAGGACACCTCCGACCGCCTCGAGCTGTCGCAGGCGCGCGTCCTGGAACAGGACGGTTGAACTACTCCTACGGTTGACCACGTCTGGTCCTTGCTGCCGAGGCGGTTTCACCGAAAGCCACCCACACTGGAGCTGAAACCCGCCCGAGTGGAGGAGGACCCGCATGATCCGCCGAATTCTCACCTCGAGCATCGTGATCCTCGCGATGGGTGCGATAGCGCTGCCGATGGCGAACGCTCAGCCCCAATTCCGTCCGTGCAGTCAGGTGTTCCGGGTGCCGACGAGCGTGGAGGGCTGGACCAACCCCGCGCTCGCAGTCGTCTTCAGTCCCTACGGCACCGACCGCATCTACTGCAGCGCGTGGCACGGGTTCGGCTGGGTGTATCAGCTCGATCCGGCGGGCGGGCAGCACGAACTGCGTCCGATCGAAAGCCTTTCGGGGCAGAACAATCCGATCCTCGGCAAGGTCTACTTCTACACCGGCTAGTGCGGGTGGTTCACCTCGCGACTGGGCCAGTAGCGGCTGGCGTACTGGCCCTGGACGCGACGCGGATCCGGTTCGTCGGCGTCGGTGATCCCGACCTGCAGGAGCAGCAGCATGGTGACCAGGGCGACGCCGACGATGAGCGGGGTGAGCAGCTGTTCGGCCGGTGCGCCGGTGGGCATGTGCACGTGCGGGGCCGCGTGCGCCCGCATGGCGAACATGCCGGTGTAGTGCATGCCGCACACCGCGATACCCATGATCATGGCCGACAGGATCGTGGCGAGGATGCCGCGCACGTGCAGTGCGAACCACAGCGCCGCGGTCGCGGCCAGCACCGCGATCACCAGTGACAGCACCACGATCCACGAGTCGTAGCGCACGGCCGCGTCGGTCCGCATGGCGTACATGCCGGAGTAGTGCATCGCGCCCACGCCGAGGCCGGTGACCGCGCCGCCGACCGCCAGCGCGAACACCTCCTCCGGGCGCTGCACCACGATCGACAACCCCACCCACACCACCGCCATCGCGATGAAGGCGCTGAGCAGGGTGATCGGCACGTTGTAGCGGATCGTCGCATCGCGCACCGAAAAGCCGAGCATCGCAATGAAATGCATGACCCAGATGCCGGTGCCGCCCAGTGCGATGGCCGCGGTGGCGATCCACCCGCCGGAGCCGGCCCCGGTGCGGGCGCGCACCATGCAGCGCAGGGCCAGAAACGAACCGGTGACGGACATGAGGTAGGCCAGAGCGGGTGTCAGCCAGCCGTAGGTGAAATGGTCGATCTCCAGCATGCGGACTCCTAGCCCGGAGAGTTCCTGTCGACCCATCGCAGGGGGACAGCGCCGAACATTACTGAGAAATCCACTGGCAGTACATTTCTCGCATGATTCTGCGGTGAATTAGCTGGAGTTTGCTGAGGGCATGAGTCCAGCTCGTGGGCGCGCGCGTCGCGCGCCGGGCGCCGCGATTCGCGGTCGAGCCGGATTGACCGTTTCGGGCCAATCGGGCAAACAATGCGCACCGGTCTTGGTGAAGGCATTGCCGCACAGCGGATTCGCCGCCCGGTCGACGAGAGTGCCCCGGGCGCGCGCGGGAGCGGATCAATCCGCGTCGCCGGGGCCGCGCAGGTCCAGTCGCCGGATGACCCGGTCGACCACCTCGGTCGGCGCATGGGGCTCTCGCCGGGCGGTCAGCGCCTCCCGGCGGCCCACCGCGTGAATATCCGCGGCGATCCGCCGAATTCGTTGCGTGACGCGCAGGGTGCGGCCGGTGCCGATGGCGGCGTGCGGCCCGGTGTCGGCGAAGGTCGGCCGGGCCGTGAAGCCGTCGCGCAGGCCGTCGACAAGGTGCTCGGGCAGCCGCTCCGCGGCTGCCAGCTGTTCGAGGCGGCCCAGCTGTGCCTCGCGAATGCGTTGCCACAGGCGATATTCGAACTCCCGATCGGCCTCCGGATCGGCTCGCACGCCGGTCGCCCGGACCATCGCGGGCAGGGTGGGGCCCTGTAGGAGGAGGGTGAACAGGACCACGGCGAAGGCGATGAACAGGATCTCGCCGCGGCCCGGGAACGGCGCGCCGGAATCGGTGGTGAACGGAATCGCCAGCGCGAGCGCCACCGTCGCGACGCCGCGCTGCCCCGCCCACCAGGTGACGACGGTCTCGCGCCAGGTGTAGGGCTCGTCCGCCGCGCGGCGGCGCCACCGCCCGTGCAGCATCGCCCAGGTCGTCGACAGCCAGCCCAGCCGCAGCGCCACCACCACCGCGATGGTCGCCGCGGCGACACCGAGCATGGTCGGCCATTCGTGACCGACGGCCCGTGCGGCCGAACGCAATTCGAGTCCGATCAGGCCGAAGGCGAGGCCGGTCACCAGCATCTCGGTGATCTCCCAGAACGCGTCGCCCATCGAACGGTATGCGCTGCCGCAGGATCCGAGCGCGGCCTCGCTCAGATACAGCGAGCACAGCAGCGTCGCCAGCACCGCCGAACCGCCCCAAGCGGCGGCCAGGCCGTAGGCGGCGAACGGCAGCAGCAGCCCCAGAGCCACCTGCCAACTCGCCTCCGCCAGTCTCCGGGTGAGCAGGCTCCCGCACCAGCCGAGACCCAATCCGACCGCGACCGCCACCACCGCCGAGACCGCGAAATCCCACAGCGCGCCCCAACCGGAGAAATGCCCGGTCACCACCACCTGTACCGCCACGGTGTACAGCACGGCCGCGGTGACATCGTTGAACAACCCCTCGCCCTCGAGCGCGGACACCAGTCGCCGCGGCAACCCCAGCCGACCCGCCATGGCACTCACCGCGACCGGATCCGGCGGCGCGACCAGCGCACCCAGCACCAGCGCGGCGGCGAACGGCAGCGCCGGATGCCACGCCCAGACCAGCGCCGCCACCGCGACCGCGGTCGCCGCCACCAGTCCCACGGCCGTCGTCGCGAGGGTGCCCCGGTCGGCCGCGAACCGCCGCCACGACGTGCGCCGCGCCGAGGCGTAGAGCAGTGGCGGAAGTACCAGGGGCAGTATGAGATTCGGATCGATGTGGGTGCTCGGAACGAACGGCGCCACCGCCAGCAGGCAGCCGAACAGCGTCATCAGCACCGCGGGGGCGAGTCCGGTGCGCCGGGCCAGCGGTTGGGCGAGGATCGTCGCGAACAGCAGCACGAACACCACGACCAACTTCTCCACGTCCCGACTCTGCGGGCGGCGGCTGAGAGCGCGCCAAGGGGTGGCTGAGGCCGTCGGGTGTAAAAGCGGTCGCGCCCGGGTGAAATCGCTCTCAGAGCAGCGTAGTGGGACGCAGGTCCAGTCGGCGCATGACGCGATCGACCAGATCCGGCGGCATACCCGGCTCGCGGCGGGCGGCCTGGGCCTCGGCGCGGCCCGCCTCGACGACCTCGTCGCTGATGCTGCGGATCTTCTCCCCGACATGCATCCAGCGTTCGAACGCCTTGGCGTCCTCGGCATCCATCTGCTGGGCGGCCTCGGGGTCGGCACGGGCGAGACGGCGTTCGAAGTTGTCACGCAGCCGCTGATAGGTCTCCTCGGGCATCTGCTCGCGAGCGGCGATCCGGTCCAGCTCGTCCAGTTCGGCGCGCAGGATGCGCGTCCACAACCGGCGCTCCAGGACGCGTTCGGCCTCGGTGTCGGCCTGCACATGGGTGGCCCGCACGACGAGCGACAGCGTCGGACCCTGCAGCAGCAGCGTGAACAGCACCACGGCGAAGGCGATGAACAGCACATGGTCGCGCCCCGGGAACGCCGCCCCGGCATCGGTGGTCAGCGGCACGGCCAGGGCCAGCGCCACGGTCACCACGCCGCGCATTCCGGCCCACCAGGTGACCACCGACTCCCGCCAGGTGTGCGGCTCCTCGGTGTCCCGGCGTCGCCACCAGCGTCCGGCCGCGGCCGTGGTGACCAGCAGCCACACCAGGCGCAGCAGCACGACCACCGCGATCACGGCCGCGGTTCCGCCCAGCAGTTGTGGCCATCCCGGCCCGGCGGCGCTCAGCACGGTTGTGAGCTCGAGTCCGATCAGACCGAACGCCACGCCGGTGACGAGCAGATCGATGACCTCCCACACCGAATCGCCGACGAGGCGGTAGGAGCTGTCGCTGAAATCGGTTGCGGCATCGACCAGATACAGCGCGCAGATGAGCACGGCGAGCACCGCGGACCCGTGCCAGAACTCGGCCAGCCCGTAGGCGGCGAACGGCAGCAGCAGCCCCAGCGCCACCTGCCAGGTGGCCTGCCCCAGGCGGCGCATGAGGCGGCTGCCCGCCCAGCCCAGCACGACGCCGACCACAATCGCCACCACCGCCGAGAGGATGAATTCGCCCACGGTCCGCCAGGCCGAGAAGTGCCCGGTCACCACGGCCTGCACGGCTACGTTGTAGAGCACCACGGCGGTCACATCGTTGAACAGCCCCTCACCCTCGAGCATGGCCACCAGGCGCCGCGGCAACCCCAGCCGAGTCGCCATGGCGCTCACCGCAACCGGATCCGGCGGCGCGACCACCGCGCCCAGCGCGAACGCCGCCGCCAGCGGCAGACCCGGGTACCACGCGTGAAACACCGCCGCCACCGCCGCGGCGGTGGCGATCACCAACCCCACCGCCCGCAGCAGAATCGGCCCCGCATTGGCCGCGAACTGCTGCCACGACGTTCGCCGCGCCGAGGCGTACAGCAGCGGCGGCAGCACCAGCGGCAGAATCAGCTCCGGCTCGACAGCAATACTCGGCACCGCCGGAATCACGGCCAGCACCAGCCCGAAGACCGTCATCAACACCGCGGGCGCCAACCCCACCCGCCGCCCCAACGGCTGCGCCAGGATCGACGCGAACGCCAGCAAGAAAATCAATACCAACTGGTCCACAACGCCCCAGTCTGCTGACGGCGCCCCAGGATGTCACCGACCGGCGCGGCGCGGCGCGGTCGTCGATCGTGTCTTCGCCGTCGTCCTGCTGCCGCGGCTCATGATGATGGACAATCCGGACGGCGATCTGCCGCTGGACCGAGCTGCGAACATACCTGGGGTTTTCATGGAATTCAGTGTTCACCTGCCCGTTTTCGATATCGAGGGTGGTGTCGCCGCCATCGCGGGTGAGCTCGCCAGGGTCGGTGCCGCGGCGGAGGCGGCGGGGGCGGCCTGGTTGTCGGTGCAGGATCACTACTTTCAGATCGAGCTGACCGGGTTGCCCGCGGAATCGCCCATGCTCGAGGGGTACACGGTGCTCGGATTTCTGGCGGCGCACACCTCGACGATCGGGCTCGGGATGCTCGTCACCGGGGTGACCTATCGGCATCCGGGACTGCTCGCCAAGATCGTGACGACGCTCGATGTGCTCTCCGGTGGCCGGGCGGTGTTGGGGCTCGGGGCCGCCTGGTTCGAGCGTGAGCATCGCGGGCTCGGCGTGCCCTTTCCCGCGACCGCGGAGCGGTTCGAGCGGTTGGAGGAGACGTTGCGGATCTGTGCGCGGATGTGGGATCCGCAGTGCGACGGGCCCTTTCGGGGCAAGCACTATCAGCTGACCGAGACGCTGTGCTCACCGCAGCCGATCCGCCGCCCCAAGGTGCTCATCGCCGGTGGCGGTGAGCGCAAGACACTGCGGCTGGTCGCGCAATACGGCGATGCCTGCAACTTCGTCGCCGCGTCCCCCGCCGAGGTCGGGCACAAACTCGACGTGCTGCGGCGACACTGCGATCAGGTGGGCCGCGACTACGACGAGATCCGCATCACGATCGTCCCCGTCAGCCCGCGACCGGATACCGGCACCCGCGACGAATTCCTCCGCGCGATGGCCGATTACGCCGAACTCGGCGTGCACGAGGCCGTGGTCATCCCGCGGGGCGGCTCCCCGGCGGCCTGGATCGACACCATGGCCCCGACCATGCGGCGACTCGCCGAACTCGGGTAGGTCCGTCGCGACGAAGAACGGGCCGCCGAGCAGAAGCTCGGCGGCCCGTTCCACGGTGGGGAAACTCAGTCCAGGTAGTCCCGCAAAACCTGCGAGCGGCTCGGATGGCGGAGCTTGCTCATGGTCTTGGACTCGATCTGGCGGATGCGTTCGCGGGTGACGCCGTAGACCTGGCCGATCTCGTCGAGGGTGCGGGGCTGGCCGTCGGTGAGGCCGAAGCGGAGGCGGACGACGCCCGCTTCGCGCTCGGAGAGGGTCTCGAGGACGGACTGGAGCTGGTCCTGCAGCAGGGTGAAGCTCACCGCGTCGACCGCGACGACCGCCTCGGAGTCCTCGATGAAGTCGCCGAGCTGGGAGTCGCCCTCGTCGCCGATGGTCTGGTCCAGGGAGATGGGCTCGCGCGCGTACTGCTGGATCTCCAGCACCTTCTCCGGCGTGATGTCCATTTCCTTGGCGAGCTCCTCGGGCGTGGGTTCGCGGCCCAGGTCCTGCAGGAGTTCGCGCTGGATGCGGCCCAGCTTGTTGATGACCTCGACCATGTGCACCGGAATGCGGATGGTGCGGGCCTGGTCGGCCATCGCGCGGGTGATGGCCTGGCGGATCCACCACGTGGCGTAGGTCGACAACTTGTAACCCTTGGTGTAGTCGAACTTCTCGACCGCGCGGATCAGGCCGAGGTTGCCTTCCTGGATCAGGTCCAGGAACGCCATACCGCGGCCGGTGTACCGCTTGGCCAGCGAGACGACCAGGCGCAGGTTCGCCTCGAGCAGATGGTTCTTGGCGCGATTGCCGTCGCGCATGATCCACTGCAGATCGCGGCGGGTCGCCACGGGCAGCTTCTCGCCCTTCTCGGCGAACTCACGCAGCTTCTCGGTGGCGTAGAGCCCGGCCTCGATGCGCTTGGCGAGCTCGACCTCCTCCTCGGCATTGAGCAGCGCGACCTTACCGATCTGCTTGAGGTAGGCGCGAACCGAGTCGGCGGAGGCGGTGAGCTCGGCATCCTTGCGGGCCTGGCGCAGCGCCTCGGACTCCTCCTCGTCCCAGACGAAGTCGCCGGAGGCCTTGTCCTTCTCGGAAGGTTCGTCGGCCTCCTCGTCCTCGGCCTCCTCGACGGCGACCTCTTCCTCGTCCTCCTCGTCGACCAGATCGGCCTCCTCGGCCAGGTCGTCCTCGGAGACGTCGATATCACCGAGATCGTCGAGATCCAGCGACTCGTCGTCGAGGTTCTCCTCGACCTCGCCCTCGGCACCCGGAGCGGCCTTGGCCGCGGCCTTCTTCGCCGGTGCCTTCTTGGCTGCGGCCTTGGCGCCGGCCTTCTTGGCCGGTGCCTTCTTAGCGGCGGCCTTCTTGGCCGGAGCCTTCTTGGCGGCAGCCTTCTTGACCGGCCGTGCTGCGATGGGGCTTTCTGCGGAGTCGGCGGCTTCGGCCGATTCGGCGGTCTGTCGGGTATTCGTGGCTACCACGTACGCCCTTTCGTGACGGTCTCGTGCGGCGTCACGCCAGAGTGAAACTTCCGGCGGAGCGGTTCTGTCGGGGGGTCATCCGGCTCTCGTGCCGGTGTCGGTTCCGGCCTACCGCCGGTCATGCGTTCCATTGTAACGACCGAAACGGAATGCTCGTGTCTACACCTCGCTGGTGACATGAGCATTCTCGAATGGTAAACGGCATTCAACGGCTCAGGGGGCGACCCCGGCCCGCACCGCCATGGCCGCGCCGACGATCCCGGCGGTGTTCTTCAGATGGGCCGCGACCACCGGAGTCCGGTTGGCCAGCAAGGGGATCCAGTGGTCGGCGTCGCGGCTGATGCCGCCCCCGGCGACGATCACATCGGGCCACAGCAGGTTCTCCAGGGTCACCAGCACCTTGGTGACCTCGGCGGCCCACTGCTTGTAGGACAGGTTCTTTCGCTCCTTCACCGAGGAGGCGGCCCGGTGCTCGGCCTCCTTGCCCTTCACCTCGATATGGCCGAATTCGGTATTGGGCACCAGCGTGCCGTGATACAGCAGCGCCGAGCCGATGCCGGTGCCGAAGGTCAGCAGCATGACCAGGCCCGAGACATCGCGCGCCGCGCCGAAGCGGTCCTCGGCCATCCCGGCCGCGTCGGCGTCGTTGAGCACCACCACATCGCGCCCGCCCAGGGCGAGGGAGAACAACTTGGCCGCGTCGGTGTCGATCCAGCTCTTGTCGATATTGGCGGCGGTGCGGACGATGCCGTTGACCACCACGCTGGGCATGGTGATGCCGACCGGGCCGTCCCAATCGGCCTGGGCGACCAGCTTGGCGACGGTCTCGGCGACGGCATTCGGGGTGGACGGCTGCGGGGTGGCGATCTTGATGCGGTCGTGGGCCAGATTGCCGGTGTCCAGATCCACCACCGCGCCCTTGACGCCGCTGCCCCCGATATCGATTCCGAATGCGTGTCCCCGAGCGGACATTCCAGACTCCTCGTTCCCTGTGCTGCCGAGCGAAACAAGTGCGCGCGGCACGTTACACGGCGTTGTGTGTTGGGCTGCTCGACGAACCGATCTGTGTCGTGCCCGACAAGCCTAATGCGCGCTCGGGGCGATCTGTGCTGCGATGGATGTCGTGCCCGAATCGAACCACTCCGCCCCCGCCGCAGTCCCCGCTTCCGAGTCCGCCGCCGCGCGGCCGTTCGATCCCGCCGAAATCGCCGAATTGCGCCGTGTTGCAATCCATCTCGCACAGACCGCCGCCGCGCACGTGCGCGCCCGCCGCCCCGAGGTGTTCGGCGGCGGGAGCGCGGTGGACGCCGTGCAGGCCAAGAGCACGCCGACCGATCCGGTCACCGTGGTCGACACCGAGACCGAGCAGCTCGTCCGCCGGTTGCTGGCCGACCAACGGCCCGGTGAACAGGTGCTCGGCGAGGAAGGTGGGGGCAGTCTGGACGGCAGCGGCGCGGAGATCGTGTGGGTGGTCGATCCGATCGACGGCACCGTGAACTTCATGTACGGCATCCCGGCCTATTCGGTGTCGGTCGCGGCGATGCGTGCCGGGCGTTCGCTGGCCGGGGCCGTGGTGGATGTCGCGCGCTCGGTCACCTACAGCGCCGGACTGGGTGCGGGGGCCGAGCGCATCGAACCGGACGGTTCGCCGAGTGCGTTGCGCTGCACCGCCGTCGACTCGCTCGGCATGGCCCTGGTCGCCACCGGATTCGGCTACGGTTCGGCCCGGCGCGCCCGGCAGGGGAGCCTCGTCGCCGAGGTGTTGCCACATGTGCGCGACATCCGCCGCATCGGTTCGGCCGCGCTGGATCTGTGCATGGTCGCCTCGGGCCAGGCCGACGCCCACTACGAACACGGGCTCAACACCTGGGACTGGGCCGCGGGCGCGCTGATCGCCGCGGAGGCGGGGGCGCGGCTGGTGCTGCCCCCGCCGGGCTCGGTGAGCAAGACGGGGGAGCTGACGGTGGCGGTCGCGCCCGGCATCGCCGACGAACTGCTCGCGCTGTTCGAGCGCCTCGGGGTGACCGAGGCGATTCCGGAGAACTAGCAGTGCCCCCGGCGGGCGGCGTCGAGGAGGCTGGAGTCGATGCCCGGGCCGTTGGGGGCCGGGTTCTTCAGCGCCTTCAACACCTCCTCGGCGTCGTTGCCGGGGCGCAGGTCGTTGCCGAACAGCGAGCCCAGGGCCAGATCGACCGAATCGTCGGTGCGCTGGTCCTCGATCAACTCCGCGCAGGGCGCGATCAGCTGGACCGAGGCCGCGGCGGGGCGGCCTTTCACCCCGAAGCGGAGCTGACCGGTGCATTCCAGATCGCCGTTGACGTAGACGGGATCGTTGGCGAACACCGGCGGCGGCGGGCTGGCGAACCCGTAGTCGCTGAGCCGGGAGGCGATGTGCTCGGCCAGGCCGCGCTGACCCGACGCGTTGTAGACGCGCACCCGCGACTGGGCCAGCGGCGCGGGCTGGACATCGTGCAGGCGCGAGGAGGACACCCGCTGACCCAGCGGCGCGGGCTGCTGCGGCGCGTTGGGGTCCTGGGCGGGGGCCGGTGAGTTGCAGGCCATCGCCGCCTGGCTCTTACCCTCCGTCGTCAGCGCCTTGATCCACACGATCGCGCAGATCAGAGCCAGAATCGCGACCATGGCGACCCAGGGCTGGTAGCGGCGGCGCAGGAACGGCCGCCCCTTGTCGTCGACTGCGCTGCCTTCGGTGATCAGTGAAACCACACGCACACCTTACGAGTTGATCGGCCTCGATCGCGCATGCGGACGCCTGACGTGCCGATGGTGAGCTGGATATCGCCCTGGTAACGATTCCCCGCGCTGTGGGGCACGGAATGGCGATCACCGGCCGTGCGGGATGACGATTGCCTGTCGGTTTCGGATCGCTTGTGTTTTGATTGCGACTTTTGCCGCCCCGTCCGCTATTGTCTGGCGGCCCGATTCGAATCGACTGGTGTGAATCAGCAGATCGTTTTCGGGAACAACCAGGGCATGCCCTGCGTTGTCCGAGCGCGATCCGGTACGGATCCTCGAGATCTGGCCCGGTCGGCGGCCGGTGTACACGTGACGTACACCACGGCGGGGCGGTACTCGCCGAGCCGATTCCCGCCAGGAATCGGTGCGGAGGGAGCCGGTCCGGGATATACGGAGTAAGGACGAGGGGAAGACGACATGGCAACCGACTATGACGCACCGAGGCGCAGCGAAACCGACGACGTGTCGGAGGACTCGCTGGAGGAGCTGAAGGCTCGTCGCAACGAGGCCGCGTCCGCCGTCGTGGATATCGACGAATCCGATACCGCGGAGTCGTTCGAGCTCCCCGGCGCGGACCTGTCCGAGGAAGTGCTCTCGGTCCGGGTGATCCCGAAGCAGGCCGACGAGTTCACCTGCTCCAGCTGCTTCCTGGTTCACCACCGCAGCCGGCTCGCCAGTGAGGCGGGCGGTCAGTTGATCTGCATGGACTGCGCGGCCTGAGGGGCTCGGAACACCTTTCTACAAACGGGTTATTCGTCAGCCCGCGCTCGGTACGCCGAGCGCGGCCAGGACCCGATCCGGTTTGCGGGTACTGACCAGCCAGTACGGAGCCGGATCATCCGGGTCGTCCAGGACGAGTAGCACCATCGGTCCGATCCAGGGCCGGTGCTGTACATAGGCGGCGGGGTCGAGCTGGCGGCCCAGCGCCGCGCTCTTCGCGCTGGCGGGTACGGCAGTCGCCCGGGCCACATACGTTACCGGCAGATGCGCCCGGTCGGCGCGCAATTCCAGCGTTCCCGTCGCATCGCGGGCGACCTCCACCCGATGGCGGCTCAGCCACAGCAGGGCCCACACCGGAATCGGGAACAGCAGCACATACGGCAGCCAGGCCCGAATGCCCGGCGCGCCCATGTGGATCTCGGCCGCCAGCAGTCCGGTGATGGCCAGGCCGACGGGCCACCACCACAGCGGCACCCACAGGCGCTCGGTGTAGACGGGGGCGGTGGTTTCGGTGGGCTGCATGATCACCTGGGGAGACGGGTCGGACACGACATCAGACTAGGTCAGTACTCGACGACACGAACGCGTAGGCTCGCTGTACGTGACCGGTATTCCACCCATACAACTGCTGCGGCTCGATCCCGGCATCCCCGTGCCCACCCGCGCACACCCGGGCGACGCGGGCGTGGACCTGTGCACCACCGAGGACGTCATCCTGGAGCCGGGCGAGCGGGTGCTCGTGGGCACCGGGATCGCCGTGGCGCTCCCGATCGGCACGGTGGGCCTGATTCATCCGCGCTCGGGCCTGGCGGCCAAGACCGGCCTGTCGATCGTCAACACCCCCGGCACGGTCGATGCCGGATACCGCGGTGAGATCAAGGTGTGCCTGATCAATCACGATCCGCGTACCCCTATCGAGCTGCGGCGGGGCGACCGGATCGCGCAATTGCTGGTACAGCGGGTGGAACTGGTGGATTTCATTGAGGTCGATCGGCTCGACGAAACCTCGCGCGGCGCAGGCGGTTACGGCTCCAGTGGTGGCCACGCCAGTCTGGTCGCGCCGTCGGAGGCGGGTCCGGTCGGCAAGGAGGCATGACGATGTTCGGACGCAAGAAGAAGTCCGGTGACGACGATCGCCGGGGGCGCTACGACGAGTACGCCTATGACGACGAGGCCGACTACGACGAATCCGGCTACGACGAACCCGGATACGTGCGGCGCGGTTATGACGACGCATCCGCCGAGGCGCCGCGCAGCGGACCCTACGACTACGAGGACGTGGCCGATCTGGTCGCCGACGTCGCCGATCAGCGCCTGGATCTGGGTTCGGTGATCCTGCCGGTGCCCCCCGGCGGCCAGCTGCAGGTCGAGATGACCCCCGACGGCACGCCGCAGGCGGTGCACCTGGCCACCCAGCACGGGCGGCTCACCGTGGCCGCCTACGCCGCGCCCAAGTCGCCGGGCCAATGGCGTTCGGTCGCGGCCGATCTCGCCGAATCGCTGCGCGGGGACGGTGCGCAGGTCTCGATCCAGAACGGGCCGTGGGGCCGCGAGCTGCACGCCGTGACCGAGGGCGCGGATCTGCGCTTCATCGGCGTGGACGGCTATCGCTGGATGGTGCGCCTGGTCGCCGCGGGCCCCAGCGGCGCGGCCGACGAGGGCCAGCCGCTGGTGAACGCCGCGCGAGCGATCCTTGCCGAAACCATCGTGCGCCGCGGCGACGAGCCGCTGCCGGTACGCGAGCCGCTGCCGGTGGTCCTCCCCCAGGAACTGGCCGACCAGCTCATCGCGGCCCACCAGCAACAGCTGCAGGCCCAGCAGCAGGCCCTGGCGGCCCAGGCGGCCGCCGCCCAGGCCCACGCCACCGGCCAGTACCCCGCGGTACCCCCGGAGGAGCAGGGCCCGCGCCGAGGCGCCGAGGGCTCGGCAATGCAGCAACTGCGCCGGAACTGAACGGCTGTCCCCGCACCGCCCGCTGGGCGGACGGTGCGGGGAAATCGGAAGCTCGCGGACCGTGCGGGGAAATCGGACGCTTTTCGCCGGGTCAGCGGTGCACGGCGTGGCGGGGGAGGAGGGGGTGGAGGCCGCGGGTGCCGAGGATGGCGGGGTCGGTGCCGAGGTCGTCGAGGGTGATGCGGGTGAGGTCGGCGTGGGGGATGAGGTCGGTCCACTGTTCGGCTATGGGGAGGGGATGGACCGGGTCGTCTATGGCGGCGACGATCGAGGTCGGAACCGTCAGGGCGGCAAGGGTTTCGGGGGTGGGCCAGGGGTAGGCGGCGGCCTCGTCGAGGGCGGTGGGGAGGTGCGGCCACTGGGCGGTCCAGGATTGGGTGAGGGCGTCGCCGAGCCAGCGGGGGCTGCTGGCGCGCATGCGCTCGATCACCGGGGTCAGGCCGTCGGCGCGCAGTTGGGCCGCCGTGGCAGCGGCGCTCAGGGCGGCGGGACAGCGGCCGGTGTCGGTACCGGTCCAGGCGGGCAGTGCCGCGATCACCCCGAACACCGCTTCCGGATGGGCCACCGCCCACTCCACCGCGATGGCCGCGCCCAGCGAGATCCCGGCGGCCAGCACCGCGCCGGTGCGGGCGGCGGTGTCCAGGGCGGCGCGGCAGCTGTCCACCACCGCGCGCGGATCCGGCTCGACCGCCAGGAACGGCAGATCCAGTGCGGCACAGGCGGGTCCGAATGCGCGGCGCGCGAAATCGGCGTCGGACCCGGTGCCGGGCAGCGCGACGACGAGCGCGGGGCGGGGTAGGTCGGGCACGCGCCGAGCCTACGCGGCCGAAGGCGTGGTTCGCGGGAGGCGGGCGTGGGTAATCACAGTTGGTGCTGTTCACCGGACAGCGCGGTCCCGGGCCGCGTGGCGGGTCTCCGGGACCCCATCTACAGTTGGCGGTATACGGCCAATCGGCCGGTCGAGTGGTAACCCGACGACGTGCGACCCACGCCGTCAGCAGTTGCAGGAAGTGTTGGAAAAATGCCTTTCACGGGCAGGAACAAGGCGGGATCCGGCATCGCCGAAAGCAAGGCCGGCCCAGACAGTGGCTATTTCCGTCGACTGGGCCGCAGGCTGACCGCGGATCTGGATCGTCTCGACGCCGAGGAACTGGCCGAGACCTCCGAGGCGTCGGGCGCCTGTCAGGCGTCGGACTGCCGGCGTGGGGAGGAGGTCACCATGCTCGGGCGGCTGCGCAGCGTGGAAACCTGCCCGACCGCGTCCACCGGCGGACTCGAGGCCGAATTCTTCGACGGCACCGACGCGGTCGGCCTGGTCTGGATCGGACGGCGGCGTATACCGGGCATCGAACCCGGACGCCGTATCCTGGTTCGCGGCCGCATCGGGGAACGCGATGGCGCCAAGGTGATGTACAACCCCTACTACGAACTACGCGGGAACCTCTGACACCTATGCCGATACCCAGCAAGGACGACGGCGCCTCGGCCGACGATCAGCCGACGGCCGTGCTACCGGTCGCGGAGTCCGACGAACCCGCCGCCGAGGAGCGCGAGGAGGCGCTGGAACAGACCCTGCTGGAACAGCTGGGCGGCTTCAGCGGCTTGATCTACTCGACCCTGCCCGTGGTGGTGTTCGTCCCCGCCAACGCCCTCTGGGGGCTCACCGTGGCCATCTGGACCGCGCTGGGCGTGGCGGGCGCGATCCTGGTGTGGCGGCTGATCCGCCGCGATCCGATCCAGCCCGCGATCTCCGGCTTCCTGGGCGTGGGCGTCTGCGCCTTCATCGCCTACCGGATGGGCGCGGCCAAGGGCTTCTTCCTGTTCGGTATCTGGGCCAGCCTGGTCTACGGCGGGTTGTTCCTGGCCTCGATCCTGGTGCGCTGGCCGCTGGCCGGGGTGATCTGGGGCGTGCTCAACGGACACGGCAACGACTGGCGCTCCGACCGCCGCGCGCTGCGGCTCTACGATCTGGCCACCGCGGTCTGGGTGGTGGTCTTCGGCGCCCGCTATCTGGTGCAGCACCACTTCTACGACAACGACAGCACGGGCCTGCTGGCCGTGGCCCGGGTGGCCATGGGCTGGCCGTTGACCGCGCTCGCGCTGCTGGTCACGGTGTGGGCGGTCCGCAAGGCCGGACATCTGCCCGCCGCCTCCGCGCGAGCCTGAACCCCTTCGCGCCCTTCGCCGTACAGCTTTGTGTGCCCGCCTCCGCGGCGGCGATCGCTCGTTGGAGTGTGCCGCCGCGGCCGGGAGGTGGGGGTGAACCCACCCCTGGGGTGGCTATTGCGCGGGCCCGGAAAATCGCACGATTTTCGTGAGAACGAGATCGGGCGAAAGGATCCCGCAGTGGGTACCGACAACAACGCGGTGGCGTCGCAGGACCGGACCACGGGCCGCGGCACCCGGCCGGAGCGCCCGGGCGCGGTGAACTCCGAAAGCCGCCGGGCCGCCGCCGAGCTGGACCGGCTGATCGGACCGGCCGCCGCCGGTGACCGCCAGGCCGTCACCGAGATCGTCAAGATCGTGCATCCGCTGGTGCGCCGCTACTGTGCGGCCCGCATCGGCGCCGGTAACCATCTGCACGTCACCGCCGACGACATCGCACAGGAGATCTGCATCGCGACCGTGCAGGCCATCCCGCGCTATCGCGATCAGGGCAAGTCGTTCCTGGCCTTCGTCTACGGCATCTCCGCCAACAAGGTCGCCGACGCCTTCCGTCGCGCCCAGCAGCATCCGGCCTATCCGGTCGCGGAGTTCCCCGAGGAGGCCTCGCCCGCCGCGGGGCCCGAGGAGATGGCGCTGATGTCCGAGCAGCGCCGCGCGGCCCGCGAGCTGATGAAGGTGCTCGCCCCCGCGCATCGCGAGGTGCTGGTCATGCGAATCGTGTTGGGCTGGACCGCCGCTCAGACCGCCGAGGCCATCGGCACCAGCCCGGGCGTGGTGCGGGTCATGCAGCACCGGGCGCTGAACAAGCTGCGCGCCCAGTTGGCCGCCGCATCCTAGGCGACGTTCGAAACGTTGCCGCCCAAAGCCTTTCGCAGCTCGTCCTCGGCCTCGGCCGAAGTCACGAACAGCAGCTCGTCCTCGCCCTCCAGCGGATCGTCGGGCTGCGGGACGATCACCCGGCCGCCGCGCAGGATCGTCACCAGCGCCGCGTCGCGCGGCAGTGCCAGCGAGCGCACCGCCCGCCCGGCCAGCGGGGTGTCGGCGGGCAGCGTGATCTCGACCAGATTCGCCTGACCCTGCCGCAGCGTCATCAGCCGCACCAGATCGCCCACCGACACGGCCTCCTCCACCAGCGAGGCCAGCAGCCGCGGGGTGGACACCGCGACGTCCACGCCCCACGATCCGTCGAACAGCCACTCGTTGCGCGGATCGCTGACCCGCGCCACCACCCGCCGCACCCCGAATTCGGTCTTGGCGAGCAGGCTGAAGACCAGATTCACCTTGTCGTCGCCGGTCGCGGCGATGACCACCTCGTAGTCCTGCAGCCCGGCCTCCTCGAGCAGCTCCAGCTCGCAGGCGTCGCCGTGCACCCAGGTCGCCGCGGGGGCGGCCAGGGGATCGATGTGATCGAGACGACGCTCGAGCAGCATCACCTCGTGTCCGCCGCGCAGCAGTTCCTGGGCGATGGAGCGGCCGACGGCGCCCGCCCCGGCGATCGCTACTTTCACGACTGATCCTCGCTCGAAGGTGCGGTGGCGGCGAGGGCGACGGCCTCGCCGACGGAGCCGGAGGTGGCGGCGACGTAGACGACGTCATCGGCCTGCAGCACCGTCTTGTTGGTGGGCAGCACGCCCTGGCCGAACCGGATGAGGAAGGCCACCCGCGCACCGGTGGCGCCCTCCAGATCTCGCACGGTACGCCCGTACCAGTCCTCGTGCAGGGTGAGTTCGGTGACCGCGACCGTGCCGGTGGGATCGCGCCAGCTGCTGGTGGCCTCGCCGCCGATGATGGTGCGAAGGAACCGGTCGGTCGTCCACGGCACGGTGGCGATGGTCGGAATGCCCAGCCGCTCGTACACCGCGGCCCGCTTGGCGTCGTAGATGCGCGCCACGACCCGTTCCACGCCGAACGTCTCGCGCGCGACCCGGGCGGAGATGATGTTGGAGTTGTCGCCGGAGGAGACCGCCGCGAACGCGCCCGCCCGCTCGATGCCGGCCCGCTGCAGCACATCGCGATCGAAGCCCACCCCGGTCACCCGCTCACCGGCGAATTCCTTGCCCAGGCGCAGGAACGCGCTGGAATCCCGGTCGATCACCGCGACCTCGTGACCGATCCGGACCAGGGCGCGGGCCAGCGACGAGCCGACGCGGCCGCACCCCATGATCACTACGTACACCGTGTCATCCCCAATTTCGAAAACCGTGGTGTGCGGTCTGGTTCGTTATCCGCGCAACCGTACCCGCTGACAATCCTCCCAGCCACGTTCCCCTCCGGCGACCGCTCGAAACACCCTGGCCCCGCCGCTGTGTGGCGGTCGCCACTGAGCTTATGCTGGGCCGAGTGTCCAAGTTGACGACGGCCGTCAAACGCATGGTGGTCGGCCGCCCCTTCCGCAGTGATTCGCTGGGACATACCTTGCTGCCCAAGCGGATCGCACTGCCCGTTTTCGCCTCCGACGCGCTGTCGTCGGTGGCCTACGCGCCCGAGGAGATCTTCCTCGTGCTCTCGGCCGCGGGCCTGTCGGCGTATGTCTATGCCCCGTGGATCGGGCTGGCGGTCGCCGCGGTCATGGCGGTGGTGGTGGCCTCCTATCGGCAGAACGTGCACGCCTATCCGTCCGGCGGCGGCGATTTCGAGGTGGCCACGGTCAACCTCGGGCCCACCGCCGGGCTCACGGTCGGCAGTGCCCTGCTGGTGGACTATGTGCTGACGGTCGCGGTGTCGATCTCCTCGGCGGCGTCCAATATCGGGTCGGCGGTGCCGTTCGTGGCCACCCACAAGGTGTTGTTCGCGGTCGTGGCGATCGCGGTGCTGACCGCGATCAATCTGCGCGGTGTCCGCGAGTCCGGCAAGGCCTTCGCGATTCCCACCTACGCGTTCATGGTCGGCGTATTCGTCATGCTGATCTGGGGGCTGTTCCGGGTCGAGGTGCTGGGCGACCAGGTGCACGCGGAGTCCTACGGCTTCCAGCTCGACGGTGAGGAGTCGCATCTGGTCGGGCTGGCCTTCGTCTTCCTCATCGCCCGTGCGTTCTCCTCCGGCTGTGCCGCGCTGACCGGTGTCGAGGCGATCAGCAACGGTGTGCCCGCGTTCCGCAAGCCCAAGTCCCGCAATGCCGCCACCACGCTGCTCATGCTCGGCGTCATCGCCATCGCGCTGCTGCTGGGCATCATCGCCCTGGCCCGGCGGGTCGGGGTGGTCTACGCCCACAATGTGTCCGATCTGGTGGGCGCCCCGCCCGGATACGAGCAGAAGACGCTGATCGCCCAGCTGGCCAAGGCGGTGTTCGACGGCTTCCCGGCCGGGTTCTACTTCATCACCGTCGTGACCGCGCTGATCCTGGTGCTGGCGGCCAATACCGCGTTCAACGGCTTTCCGGTGCTGGGTTCGATCCTGGCGCAGAACCGGTATCTGCCGCGCCAGTTACACACCCGCGGCGACCGGCTGGCCTTCTCCAACGGCATCCTGTTCCTGTCGGGTGCGGCCATCGCGTTCGTGGTGCTGTTCGGCGCCGAGGTGACCCGGTTGATCCAGCTCTACATCGTCGGCGTGTTCGTCTCGTTCGTGCTGAGCCAGACCGGCATGCTGCGGCACTGGACGCGGCTGCTGCGTACCGAGACCGATCCGGTGGTGCGGCGGCGGATGGTGCGCTCGCGGGTGATCAACGCCATCGGCCTGACCATGACCGGCGCGGTGCTGATCATCGTGCTGATCACGAAGTTCCTGGCCGGTGCCTGGATCGCGATCGTCACCATGGCCGCGATCTTCGTGCTGATGAAGATGATTCGCAAGCACTACGACACGGTGGCCCGCGAACTGGACGAGCAGGAGTGGGACGGCGTCCTGCCCAGCCGCACGCATTCGATCGTGCTGGTGTCCAAGCTGCACCTGCCGACCCGGCGCGCCGTGGCGTACGCCCGCGCGACCCGGCCGGACGTGCTCGAGGCGGTGACGGTCAACGTGGACGAACCCGATACCCGGCAGCTGGTGCGCGATTGGGAGAAGAGCGGAATTCCGGTGCCGCTCAAGGTGATCGAATCGCCGTATCGTGAGATCACCAAGCCGGTGGTGGATTACGTCAAGCGGGTGCGGCGCAGCTCGCCGCGCGATGTGGTGACCGTGTTCATTCCCGAGTACGTGGTCGGGCACTGGTGGGAACAGTTGCTGCACAACCAGAGCGCGCTGCGGCTGAAGGGCAGGCTGCTGTTCGAGCCCGGCGTCATGGTGACCAGCGTGCCGTGGCAGCTCAGCTCCTCGGCCAAGGCGCGCCAGCCGCGCGATGTGAACGCCCCCGGCGCGGTGCGGCGCGGCTACGAGGAGCGCGTCTGATGTCCGAGAACGGCTGGGAGGGAAGACCTCTCGAACTGCGCCTGGGTCCACCCGGGCACGGCGGATTCTGCGTGGCGCGCCACGACGGGCGGGTGGTGTTCGTGCGGCACGGCCTGCCGGGCGAACTGGTGCTGGCCCGGGTGACCGAGGACCGCGGCGGCTCGTTCTGCCGCGCCGAGGCCGTGGAGATCCTGGAGGCCTCGCCCGATCGCGTGGAGCCGACCTGCCCGGTCTCGGGTCCGGGCGGCGCGGGCTGCTGTGATTTCGCCTTCGCCGCACCGGAGGCGCAGCGGGCGCTGAAGGCGGCGGTGGTGACCGAGCAGCTGCGGCGGCTGGCCGACTGGGAGACCGAGGTGGTCGTGGAGCCGATTCCGCCGGAGGGTTGCGGCGACGGGTGGCGGACCCGGGTGCGCCTGGTGGTCGACGCCGACGGTCGCGCCGGGGTGCATCGCTATCGCAGCACCGAGGTCATCACCGATCTGCGCTGCCCGCAACCGGTTTCGGGGGCGCTGGTCGGGATCGCGGAGCGCCGGTGGACGCCGGGCGCGGAGCTGGTGGTGGCCGTCGACGGGGACGGGCTGCGCCATATCGTCGAGCTGGAGCCGCCGCGATCGGGGCGGCGATCCGGCGGTGATCGGCGCACCACCGCCGCGCGCCGGGCCGCGGCGCACGGGCCGCGGCGCGAACGCGTGCTCGAGGGCAGCGGCCGGGCCGTACAGTACGTGGCCGGACGCCGCTGGGAGATCGCGGCGACCGGGTTCTGGCAGCCGCATCGTGGTGCGGCGCAGTGCTATTCGGATATCGTCGCCGACTGGGCCGACGCCGGTCCGGGCGCGCTGGCGTGGGATCTCTACAGCGGCGCGGGGGTTTTCGCCGCCCGGCTGGCCGAGCAGGTCGGGGCGGACGGCCGAGTGCTGGGCGTCGAATCGTCGAAACCCGCGGTGGCCGACGGCATCGCCGCGCTGCGCGACCTGCCCCAGGTCGACCTGCATGCCCAGCGCGTGGAGCGCTGGCTGGACGGCCGGATCGGTGGCGACACACCGCAGGTGATCGTCCTGGATCCGCCGCGTGCCGGTGCGGGCCGAGAGGTCGTCGCGGCCATGACCGCCTGCCTACCCGCCCGCATCATCCACATCGGCTGCGATCCAGCCGCCTTCGCCCGCGACATCGGCCTCTACCGCACCGCGGGCTACCGGGTCACCCGCCTACGCGCCTTCGACGCCTTCCCCGCCACCCACCACGTCGAATGCCTGGCCCTCCTGGAGCCCGCCTGACCGTCGCACCCCTTCCCGCCCTTCGCACCGGCTCTAGGTGCCCGTAAGGGGTGCGAAGCGCGAGAAGGAGTGCGGCGGCGTGGCCTCGCATACGGGTTCCGCTGGTTCGCGGCGCCGTGGCCCCGCCTTCGGTTCGGCGGGTTCGGGGTGGGGCGGTCGCTTCGGTCGCACCCTTTCTCGTGCTTCGCACTCCTTGTGGCTGCCCGCAACGGGTGCGAAGTGCGGGAAAGGGTGCGGCTTGGTTCGTTCGCGGCGGGGGGCGGTCAGGAGAGCTGCCAGGTGGCGCGGACGGTGGCGGAGACCTCGCTCTCGCCGTACTCGATCGGGACGGGGGCGGCGGCCTCGGCCTTGGCGGCCAGGAATCCGGCGTGATGCGGGATGGGGGAGGGGGCGGAGGTGTGCTCGGTGATCTCGAGGACCGGGCCCAACTTGCGGTCGGCGCGCAGGGCGTACTGCTCGGCCTTGGCCCGGGCGTTGTCCCAGGCGGCATCGCGGGCGCGGACCAGCAGCGCCTCCTGATCGGCGAAGGTGAGGTTCAGCCCGCCCAGGCGGACGTCGTCGCCGCCCGCGTCGACGGCGTGGCCGATGATCGCGGCGGGATCCGAATCGTCCTGGTCGGTGCGCAGCGACACCGTCAGCGAGGTGCTCGCCACATAGCCGGTGATGCGCGAGCCGCCGCCCTCGATCCAGGTGGTCTCGGTGTGCACCGACAGGCCGCTGGTGGCGATGTCGGCCGGGCGCACGCCGTCGGCGCGCAGCGCGGCGGTGACCGCGGCGGTGCGCTCACCGGCCCGGTTGTACGCCGAAGCGACTGTGCTGGCGCGGGTTTCGACGGATACGGTGACCTGCATGCGGTCGGGCGTGGCGGAGGCGGTGCCATGCCCGAGGGTGGTCACCGTGGCGGTGGTGGGGTGCTGGTCGGCGGTCACGGAAGTCCCTCCGGAGGCGAGAGTGGCTGCGGCACAGTGCAGCGCCCACCTTAGCGATCGGAGGCTATGTCGAGCCTCACATACCGGACCGATGCCGCAGGTGGGTTCCCATTCCCGTCATCGGCACCCTGTCAGGCTCCGTAGACTGTTCCAAACGACGAGCCATCCAGAGGGAGCGATAGCGGTGGGAGTTCTTTCCCGGGTCGATACGCCCGAGGACCTGCGCCGGCTGGCGGTACCGGAATTGCACGAGCTGGCGGAGGAGATCCGCGAGTTCCTGGTCCGCAAGGTGGCGGTGACGGGCGGTCATCTGGGTCCGAACCTGGGCGTGGTGGAGCTGACCATCGCGCTGCACCGGATCTTCGATTCCCCGGCCGACCCGATCATCTTCGACACCGGCCACCAGGCCTACGTCCACAAGATCCTCACCGGCCGCAAGGACAACTTCGACCGGCTGCGCAAACAGGGCGGTATGTCCGGCTATCCCAGCCGCGCCGAGAGCGCCCACGACTGGGTGGAGTCCTCGCACGCCTCGGCCGCACTGTCCTACGCCGACGGCCTGGCCAAGGCCTTCGCGCTGACCAAGCAGCGCCGCCATGTGGTGGCCGTGGTCGGCGACGGCGCGCTCACCGGCGGCATGTGCTGGGAGGCGCTGAACAATATCGCCGCCGGTCCGGATCGTTCGCTCATCGTGGTGGTCAACGACAACGGCCGCTCGTATTCGCCGACCATCGGCGGCCTGGCCGATCGCCTCACCGCGCTGCGCATGCAACCCGCCTACGAGCAGGCCCTCGACGCCACCAAACGCTTCGTGCAGAGCATTCCGCACGTGGGCGGTTCGGCGTATTCGATGCTGCACGCGCTCAAGACCGGGATAAAGGACGCGGTGGCCCCGCAGGAGCTGTTCAGCGACCTCGGGCTCAAATACGTCGGCCCGGTCGACGGGCACGACATCGTGGCCCTCGAGGCCGCGCTGCGCCGCGCCAAGGACTTCGGCGGGCCGGTCATCGTGCACACGGTCACCCAGAAGGGGCGCGGCTACCAACCGGCCGAGAATCACGAGGCCGACCAGATGCACGCGATCGGCGTGATCGATCCCGAGACGGGCGAGCCGATCGGCGGCAACACGGTTGGCTGGACCTCGGTGTTCTCCGACGAGCTGATCCGCCAGGGCGAGCTGCGCGACGATATCGTCGCCATCACCGCCGCGATGTCCGGGCCGACCGGACTTGCGCCGTTCGGGGAACGCTTCCCGGAGCGGATGTTCGATGTCGGCATCGCCGAACAGCACGCGATGACCTCGGCGGCCGGGCTGGCCCTGGGCGGGCTGCATCCGGTGGTCGCGATCTACTCCACCTTCCTCAACCGCGCCTTCGACCAGCTGCTGATGGATGTCTCGCTGCTGCGCCTGCCGGTGACCCTGGTGCTGGATCGGGCCGGTATCACCGGCGACGACGGCGCCAGCCACAACGGCATGTGGGATCTGTCGGTGCTGGGCATCGTGCCCGGCATCCGGGTCGCGGCCCCGCGCGACGCCGCCACCCTGCGCGAGGAACTGGCCGAGGCGCTGGCCGTGCACGACGGGCCGACGGCGCTGCGGTTTCCGAAAGGCGCGGTGGCCGAGGACATCACGGCCGTCGAGCGGCTGGACGGCGTCGACGTGCTGCGCATGCCCGAGGGCGCGTCGGTGCAGTCGGTGCGCGGCGATGTGCTGCTGGTCGCGGTCGGGCCGTTCGCGCAGACCGCGGTGCGGGCCGCCGAACAGCTCGCGGCCGAGGGGCTTTCGGTGACCGTGGTGGATCCGCGCTGGGTGCTTCCGGTGTCGGACACGATCGTCAAGCTGGCCGAGAACTACCGTCTGGTGGTCACTCTCGAGGACGGCGGGCTGCACGGCGGTGTCGGATCCACGGTCTCGGCGAAGCTGCGCGCGGCCGGTCTGGATGTGCCCGCCCGCGATCTCGGTGTGCCGCAACAGTTCCTGGATCACGCCTCGCGTGCGCAGATCCATCAGGAACTGGGTCTGACCCCGGTCGACATCGCCCGGCGCATCACCGGCTGGCTGGCGGGCAGCGCCTGATTTTTCTATCGATCCCCTAACCGTTCCCGAACGGTCTCCCAGCACTGGGCTCATACCGTCGACGGCGTTCGATCCACGGACGAGAGATCGTCCCCGAGCGCAGGAGTTGTGCCCATGTCGTTGTTCACTGTTCGCCGCGTGGTCGCCGCCGGTCTCGTCGGCGGTGCCGCCACCGCGGTGCTGGCGCTGCCCGCCGTGGCGAGTGCGCAGGCGCCGCTGTCGTCGGGCTCCGGATCGTCGGGACCGGCGATCTCCGGTCCGGTGATCGTGGCGCCGGTCGCCCCGGGTTCCCCGGCTCCCGACGGTTCGGGCACCGTGATCGTGACCCCGGACGGGCAGCGCGTGATCGGTGTCCCGGCCCAGCCACTCGCCCCGGGCGCCACCGTGGGCGCGCCGGGCCAGTGCCACACGGTCACCGGCCAGGACGCCCGGTTCTATCTCGAGCGCGACGGTGACCCTCGTCCCGATCGCACGCTCGTGATCTGCTCGCGGCCGTAGCCCGTCGCTATCGTCGAAATCGTGACGAGCAGCCGAGTATTGGTGGTCGACGACGACGCCCGCGTGCTGACCTCGGTCGCCCGCGGGCTGCGGCTGTCGGGCTTCGAGGTCGACACCGCCGCCGACGGTGCGAGCGCCCTGGCGGCGATCGCCGCGGACACCCCGGCGGCGATGGTGCTGGATCTGAACATGCCCCGGCTGGACGGCGTTCAGGTCGTCACCGCCCTGCGGGCGCTGGGCAACGAGATCCCGATCTGCGTGCTCAGCGCCCGCTCGGAGGTGGTCGACCGGATCGGCGCCCTCGAGGCGGGCGCGGACGACTACCTGACCAAGCCGTTCGACCTGGGCGAGCTGGCCGCCCGCCTGCGCGCCCTGCTGCGCCGCGTGCCCGCCCCCGCAGCCGATCCGGGCCGCATGGTCGTCGGCCCCCTGACGGTGCTGCCCGGCGCCCGCCGCGCCTACGTCGACGACCATCCGCTGCATCTCACCAAACGTGAATTCGACCTGCTGATGGCCCTGGCCGAGGCGCCCGGCCAGGTCCTCGGCCGCACCCAGCTGCTGGACCGCGTGTGGGGCTACGACTTCCACACCCAAACCAAGGTGGTGGATGTGTTCGTCGCCTACCTGCGCCGCAAGATCGAGGAGACCGGCTGCCCCCGTCTGATCCACACCGTCCGTGGCGTCGGCTTCGTCCTGCGAGCCGAACCATGACCGGCCGTCTGTCCCTGCGCACCCGCGTCGCCCTGGCCAGCGCCGCCACCGCCGCCCTGGTCGTCACCGCCATGAGCGCGGTCTTCTTCGCCCTGGCCCCCTCGGGCACCGAACAGCAGATGGCCACCGCGGTCCGCTCCCTGCGCCTGTCGGCCCCCGCCCCGAACCCCACCGCCCCCGAGCCCGCCCCGGCTCCCCTCGCCCCGGGCTCGGGTTCCCCCGGGACGGACCCGGCTGCCCCCGGGTCCGTCCCCGCTCCTCCCGCGCCCGGCGCCGCTTCCTCGGCACCGCCCCCGCCCGCCCCCGGCGCCATCGCCGCCCTTCCCGCCCCCGGCGCCATCGCCGCCCTTCCCGCCCCGGGTGTGGCTTCCCCTGACACGGCCCCAGCCGCCCCGGTATCCGTCGCCGCCCTTCCCACGCCTGGTGCGACGACCTCGGGGCCTCGCTCGGGTGCGTCCGGTTCGGTTGTCACCACGCCGAATTCGGTGGCCGCCTCGCCCGATGGAATTACCTCTGTTCCTGGTCCGACCGATCTCGAAGCCGGGCTCGGTGTGGCTGGGCAGCCGGTTCCGAATGGCGGTGCGCCGCGGTTCTTTCTCACCGGGGCGGGAGCCGGGGAGTCCGTTCCGGCGTGGACGTGGGATCTGCCCGCGGCGGTGGGGCATGGGAATACCGTTGTGGTCGCGGCGGCGATACCGCGGCAGGCGCTGGTGGATACCGTCGCGGCGCAGCGGCTTCGGATCGTGGCCGTGGGTGGTGGGGCGATCGCGGCGGCGGCCGCGCTGGGGTGGTTCTTCGCGCATCGGGCGGTGCTGCCGCTGCGGCGATTGACGGCCGCGACGAAGGGGGTGGGGACGCGGTTGTCGCTGGATGTGCCGCCGAGCCAGGGGAGCACGGAGACGGCCGAGCTGGCCGCGGCCATGAACCAGATGCTCGAGCGCATCGCCGCCGAGCGCCGCCACACCGCCGACGCGCTGGCCGCCGCACGGGATTTCGCGGCCACCTCGGCTCACGAACTGCGCACCCCGCTCACCTCCATGCGCACCGATCTGCAGGTGCTGCGCACGATGGATATGCCCGAGCCGGAGCGCCTGGGCATCCTCGACGACGTGCTGAGCACTCAGCAGTCGGTGGAGGACACCCTGGCGGCGCTGGAGCGGCTGGCGTTGGGGGAGCTGACCACCGACGACGACTTCGGCGACGTCGATCTGGACGAGCTGATCGATCAGGTCGTGGAGGACGCTCGCCGGGCCCATCCGGAGCTGACGATCGCCGCCGATGTCCCCGAGCCGCTGCGCATTCGGGGCCTGGCGGCGGGCCTGCGCAGCATCGTCGAGAACGCGGTCACCAATTCCGTCCGGCACGGCCGCGCCACCCGCGTCGACATCGACGCCCGGATCGCCGACGATACGGTCGAACTCGCCGTCGACGACGACGGCTGCGGCGTGCCGCCCGCGGATCGCGAGCGCCTGTTCGAGCGGTTCGCCCGCGGGGCCACGACCGCCGCGGGCAGCGGGCTCGGCCTGGCGTTGGTCGCGCAGCAGGCCCGATTGCACGGCGGCACGGTGTGTTTCGAGGACAGCCCGCACGGCGGCGCGCGCCTGTGCGTGACGCTCCGGGCGGGAGATCTCGTGGGCGGAACACACTGATCGACCTGGGCGGGTGTGACGCCCCACTGTCGGGACCGAACTATCGCCTAGTATCTGCCGCATACGGGACATCGGAAATCGGCCTGGCGAACAGATGTTTCGGAGGGTGATGGCACTGTGAACCGCCTACGCGTGCGGCGACGGATTTCCGGTTCCGTGGTGTTGTCGTTGGTCATCACCACCGGGCTGATATCGACCGCGCCCGGTGGCGCGGATCCCCTGTGGCCGCCGGAGGTCCCGACGCCCCCGGCGGCGGTGGCCGATTATCCGTTCACGGTGAACGTGAATGTGCCGGATGGGAACGAGGGTTATATCTTCTACAGCCAGGCCGTCTTCTCGCCACAGGTCCCCGGGTTACCGCAATCGCGGCACGCCAACATCATCGCGACCAAATCCGGGAAGGTGGTGTGGAGTCGGCTCGCGCCGCCGGGGCAGTTCATGGCCAACTTCCGGGTGTCCGAACTGAACGGGAAACCGGTGCTGACCTGGTTCCAGGGCGTGAACGAGGACCAGCACGGATCCGGCGTCAATTACATCGCCGATCAGAACTACAACGTCATTCGCACCTTCACCCCGGCCAATATGAAGTCGGATATGCACGAGTTTCGGATCCTGCCGGACGGCCGGGCGTTGGTGACCGCGTACGTGCGAGTTCGGGCCGATCTCACCTCCATCGGCGGACCCGTCGACGGCGAAATGTACGACTGCGTCGCGAACATCATCGATCCGATGACCGGCAGGACCCTGTTCCAATGGAGCGCCCTGCGACATATTTCGGTCAGCGACACCTACGTACGCGCGGGATGGATGGCGGGTAGCAAGATTCCCGATCCCTACCACATGAATTCCATCGACCTGGACCCCCAGGGCAACCTGCTCATCTCCATGCGGCACACCTCGGCGGTCTACAACGTCGACCCCAGGACCGGCAATATCAATTGGCAGCTCGGCGGTAAACGCTCCTCGTTCACCCTCGGCCCCGGCGTGGAGTTCGCCTTCCAGCACGACGCCGAACCGACCGGCCCGAACTCGATCCGTTTGTTCAACAACAACTCCCAGGCCATTTACAACAAGGGCTACACCAGCTGGCAATGGATCGACCTCGACCACGCCACCCGCACCGCCACCCTGGCACGCAATCTCATCCATCCCGACGGCCTGGTGAGCTTCGCGATGGGCAATGTGCAGGGCCTGCCCAACGGCTACAGCTTCGGTAGCTACGGCACCGCGACGCACATCTCCGAATTCTCACCGACCGGCGAAATGGTGTTCGACGCGACTCTGACCGCCCCGAGCTACCGGGCCTACTTTCAGCGGTGGCCGGGTGCGGTGGCCCCGGCCGGTTCCCGATAGCGGCCGCGCTAGGACGCCGGAGGGAACAGAGCCTCCGCCAGGCGCGGCACCGCCAGCTCGCGTTGCCACGGCCGGGCTCCGCCGGACTTCAGGAAGTCGTCGATCGCCTGCTCCGGATCGTCGGGTCTACCGCCGGAACGGAATTCGGGCAGCCCGTCCCAGCACAGGCGGCGCACCAGATCCGGGGTGAGCAGATTCTCCACCGGGATCGTGTAGCGACCGGACAGGTCGGCCATGGCGGCGCGGGCGGCGGTCAGGCGCCCGGCGGCCTCGGGATCACGGCGCTCCCAGCGGTTCACCGGCGGCGGGCCGTCGTAGGGCTGGGTCAGGGTCGGCAGCTGGGATTCCGCCAGGGCGCGGGCGCGTTCCACGGCACCCAACCACTCCCGCGAGTAGCGGCGCTGGCGCGGGCCGCCGAACACCGGCAGAGCGCGCAGCTGCGCCACGGATTTCGGATCCGCCTCGGCGGCCGCGATGATCGCCGAATCCGGCAGGATCCGCGCCGGGGCCACATCGCGGCCGCGGGCCAATTGATCGCGGGTGTTCCACAATTCGCGCACGATCGCCAGCTGGCGGGTGCGGCGCAGGGTGTGGATGCCGGAGGTGCGCCGCCAGCGCTCGGCCTTGGGCGGGCCCGGTTCGCTGGTGCGGACGTGCTCGAATTCCTGTGCCGCCCAGTCCGTCTTGCCCTGCTCCGCCAGCACCTCGGCGACCGCGTCGCGCAGTTCCGGCAGCAATTCGACGTCCAGGGCGGCGTAGTTGAGCCAGTCCGCGGGCAGCGGCCGGGTCGACCAGTCCGCCGCGCCGTGACCCTTGCGCAATTCGCGGCCCAGCAGCTTTTCGACCATCGCGGCCAGGCCCACCCGCTCGAAACCGGCCAGCCGACCGCCCAATTCGGTGTCGAACAGCCGCGCGGGCCGCAGCCCCAGCTCGGCCAGGCCGGGCAGATCCTGATCCGCGGAGTGCAGCACCCACTCCAGCTCGTTGATCACCTCGGCCAGCGGCGTCAGCGCCCCGTCCACCGGGATGGGGTCGATGAGCACGGTGCCCGAACCCTTGCGCCGCAACTGGATCAGATAGGCGCGATTGGAATACCGGAAACCCGAGGCGCGCTCGGCGTCCACGGCGAGCGGACCGCTGCCGGCGGCCAGCCGCTCGGCGGCGTCGGCGATCTCCGCCGCGGTGTCCAGTACCGGTGGCACGCCGTCGGCAGGTGTCAGTAGGGGGACGGCCGTGGCATTCCCCCCGACCCCACCCGGGAAATTCTCGGACTCGTCGGGCATAGCCCAGAACTTTACGTTGCGGTCAGAACCGGTCGTCGGCAATCTGCGGACGCGGCCTCAAATGAGTAATGCCCGCGGGTGGCAAACCCGCCGCATAGGCCAGAACTTCGCAGAATGCCTCCACATGCGGTCCGAGTCGTGTCGATCCCACCGTCCACGAGGCCCGCAGCTCCAGTTGATAGGCGCGCGGCGGTCCGGCGATGTCGCCGTAGCGGACCGAACTGGTCGAGGTGACCGTCCCACCCAACGCGGTGAACGATTCCCCCCGCGATTCCAGCGCGTCCACCAGCCAGCTCCACGCGACCTCCGGTAGCAGCGGATCACCCGCCAGGGCGGCATCGATATCGGCCTGGATGTACGCGACGAGCCGGAATACGCCGTGCCAGGCCTCGTGCCCGTTCGGGTCGTGCAGCAGGATCAGCCGTCCGAACGCGTCCCCCTCCGAATCCACCGGAATCACATTCGTGTCCGGATGTTTCACCTCGGCCCCGATAGCGTATGAATAGGGGGCGAGGCGTTGCGGCGGCCGGATCGGTGCGAGCTCGATCCGAGGATGCACGGATGCGGTGCCCATCGCATCGACCGCGGCGCGAAACTGGGCGGGTTCGCTGTCGGGGCCCGGGGTCGGTGCGGCGCCGTCGCGGAAGTCGAGCGGTGTCACGTCTGTGAACCTAAACCCGAACGCCATCCCGCGTGCGGAGGCGCGCGGTGTCGAGCTCGATGTTTTCGCCTTATTGCGTCGGGCCCGACCTCCGGGCGATCCGATGATCTTGGCGAGCGCATACGATGGCCGTGATGAGCACTCCTACCCGCCGCCGGTTGTCCGATGCGCCGTTTCTCGCTGCCGCCACCGGCGGCACGCCCAGGCGGCGTCCCGTTTGGTTCATGCGGCAGGCCGGGCGGTCGTTGCCCGAGTATCGGGAGGTGCGGGCCGGGGTGGGGATGTTGGAGTCCTGCTTCAACCCGGAGCTGGTGTGTGAGATCACCATGCAGCCGATTCGGCGGCACGGGGTGGATGCGGCGATCCTGTTCTCCGACATCGTGGTTCCGCTGAAGGCGGCGGGTATCGATCTGGATATCGTGGCGGGGGTCGGGCCGGTGGTGGCTCAGCCGGTGCGTACCACCGACGACGTGCGTGCCTTGCCGCGGTTGCGGCACGAGGAGGTGGGTGCGGTCGCCGAGGGGGTGCGGCTGCTGGTCGGTGAGCTGGGGGATACGCCGCTCATCGGATTCGCCGGGGCCCCTTTCACACTCGCCTCCTATCTTGTCGAGGGCGGGCCGAGCCGCCACCACGAGCGCACCAAGGCGATGATGCTCGGCGCTCCCGACACCTGGCACGCTCTGCTCGGCGCGCTCACCGACATCACCATCGAATTCCTGCGCGCCCAGCTGGCCGCGGGGGTGGACGCGCTGCAGCTGTTCGACTCCTGGGCCGGTGCGTTGTCGCTGGCTCAGTACCGCGACTACGTGCTGCCGCATTCGGAGCGGGTGTTCGCCGAGCTGGCCGCGGCGGGGGTGCCGCGCATCCATTTCGGCGTCGGCACCGGGGAGCTGCTGGGCGCGATGGGCGAGGCGGGCGCGGATGTGGTCGGCGTCGACTGGCGGGTGCCGCTGACCGAGGCCGTGCGCCGGGTCGGTCCCGGGAAGGCGTTGCAGGGCAACCTCGATCCGGCCACCCTGTTCGCGGGGACCGACGTCGTCGAGCGCGAGGTCCGCCGCATCGCCCACGAGGCCGACGAGGCCCTGGCCCTCGGCGCGACCGGCCACATCTTCAACCTCGGCCACGGCGTGCTGCCCGATACCGATCCGGGTGTGATCACCGCCACGGTCGAGTTGATCCACAGCCTGCCCGCCCCGCTGTGACCAGCGGCCGCCGGTCATCGGGCCGGGGGTAGGTTGCGGACAGGTGGCGATGGCGCGGGACGAGGAGCGGGTGATGCGGGTCGCGGTGGTCGGTGGCGGGATCAGCGGACTGGTGGCGGCGTATCGGTTGCGGGCGGCGCTGGGAACCGAGCTCGAGCTGACCCTGGTGGAACGGGCCGAGCGGATCGGCGGAATTCTGTACACCGGTGAGATCGGCGGGGATCCGGTGGATCTGGGCGCCGAGGCCTTCGTGGGCCGACGGCCCGAGATCCCGGCGCTGCTGCGGGAATTGGGTCTCGAGGACCAGCTGGTGTCTCCGGCCGGGCTGCGCCCGCTGATCTGGTCGCACGGTGCGGCGCATCCGCTTCCCGAGCGTACCCTCATGGGCATCCCCGCGGGTCCCGAGCCGGTCGCCGAACTGGTCGACGAGGCGACGCTGGCCCGGATCGCCGACGAACCGAACCGGCCGCTGCGCTGGCGACGCGGCGGCGACGTCTCGGTCGGGGAACTGGTGGCCGACCGGTTCGGCGAACAGGTCGTGCGCCGCAGCGTCGATCCGCTGCTCGGCGGCGTATACGCCGGGCTCGCCGACACGATCGGCGTGCGCGCCGCCCTGCCCACCCTGGCCGCCGCGCTCGACGACGGCGCTGCGAGCCTGACCCGGGCCGTCGCCGACGCCCTCCCGCCGCCCTCGACCGCACCGGTGTTCGGTGGCATCCGCGATGGATACCGCGTCCTGCTCGACGCGCTGCTCGACGCCGCCGCGCCGAAGCTGTGCACCGCAACGGCCACAACGACTCTGGCGCGCACCACCCACGGCTGGCGGGTGGACCCGGTCGGCGAGGTCGACGCCGTGATCCTGGCGACACCCGCCCCGGTGACCGCGCGACTGCTGGCGACGGCCGCACCGGAGGCGTCTCGCGCGGCCGCGCACATCCAGCTCGCCTCCTCCGCCGTGGTCGCCCTGGCCCTGCCCGCCGACACTCCGCTGCCGCACAATTCCGGCATCCTCGTCGCCACCCGGGAACCCCTGCGCGCCAAGGCGTTCACCCTGTCCAGCCGCAAATGGACCCATCTGGCCCAGCGCGAAATCGCCCTGGTGCGCGCCTCGTTCGGCCGTTTCGGCGACGACGCCCCGCTGTCGTGGTCCGACGACGAACTGATCAGCGCCGCCACCGCCGATCTCGCCACCGTCACCGGCCTGCGCATCGAGCCCATGACCGCGGTGGTCCAGCGCTGGCGCGGCGGGCTGCCGCAGTACGCACCCGGCCACGTCGACCGCGTCGCGGCGATCGAGGCCGCCGTTGCCGAACTGCCCGGTCTCGCCGTCGCGGGCGCATATCTGCACGGCGTCGGCGTCCCCGCCTGCGCCGCCACCGGAACCGCTGCGGCACAACGGATTCTCGGCTCCCGGCCCTGACTCGCTCCCCCACTCGATGTCATGGGGCCAGCGTGACAGAGGGCACCGACAAGTAGGGGCTCCGCGCCAGCCCTCGCACCCGTTCCGGCCGAAATCGCGGCGCGTCATCGGCGTGTCCGTCCGGACCGGGTGCGGCTGTGCGGCCGGTACGCCGCGGATGGCACGATAGGAGCCATGGCGCGACTCGACTATCAGGCTCTCAACTCGACCATTCGCTACCTGATGTTCTCGGTGTTCCAGGTGCAACCGGGCGTGCTGGGCGAGGACCGCGAGGCCGCGATCAAGGAGGCACGAGCGTTCTTCGACTCCCTGGCCGACCGGGGCGTCGTGGTGCGCGGGCTCTACGATGTCGCCGGGATGCGGGCTGACGCGGACTTCATGATCTGGACCCACGCCGAGCGCATCGAGGACCTGCAGTCCGCCTACGCCGACTTCCGCCGCACCACCGAACTGGGCCGGGCCAGCGCCCCGGTCTGGAGCAACGCGGCGCTGCACCGCCCGGCCGAATTCAACAAGAGCCACATCCCGGCGTTCCTGGCCGGTGAGGATCCGGGCGCCTACATCTGTGTCTACCCGTTCGTGCGGTCCTACGAGTGGTACCTGCTGCCCGACGAGGAGCGCCGCAAGATGCTGGCCGACCACGGCAAGGCCGCGCGTGGCTATCCGGACGTGCGGGCCAATACCGTCTCCTCGTTCGCCCTCGGCGACTACGAGTGGATCCTCGCCTTCGAGGCCCCCGAACTGCACCGCATTGTCGACCTCATGCGCGATCTGCGCGCCACCGAGGCCCGGCTGCACGTGCGCGAGGAGGTCCCGTTCTTCACCGGTCCGCGGGTCGAGGTCGAGCAGCTGATCACGGCGCTGCCCTGACCGCGGCCCCGGTAATTCGGGTCGTGCACCCCGAGGACCCGCACCGTAGGGTTCTCAGCGCGATGCGTCGTCCGAGGGGTGCAGACGCAACGCGATGGAGTTGATGCAGTACCGCTTGTCGGTGGGGGTGGGATAGCCCTCGCCCTCGAAGACGTGGCCGAGATGGCTGTGGCAGTTGGCGCACAGGACCTCCACCCGTCGCATGCCCAGCGAATTGTCCTCGCGCAGCAGGACCGCCTCGGACTTCGCCGGATCGAAGAACGACGGCCAGCCGCAGTGCGAATGGAACTTCTCGGTGCTGCGGAACAGCTCCGCGCCGCACGCCCGGCACGCGTACACACCCTCGGTTTCGGTATCGGTGTACTCGCCGGTGAACGCGCGCTCGGTGCCCGCCTGGCGCAGCACCGCGTACTCCTCGGGACTCAGCCGCGCCTTCCACTCCTGCGGTGTGAGCTGGATCTTCGGCGCGGGCAGGGACGTGTCGGAGTCGGAACTCATGAGCCGAGTCTAATGCGCGGCTAACCGAGCACGCCCGCTTGGCTTTTCGCGGCCTCGGCGGCGGGCTGGGTGCCGTTGCGGGCGGGCGGCGCGTCGGCATTCCAGGCATGGCGATCGGTGGTGCCGAGCAGGAACGCGGGTTCGATGCCCTGATCGAGGCGTCCCTCGCGCCGCGCGGCCAGATAGCGGTCGCCCAGCACGCAGAACACCACGATCAGCAGCAGACCCCAGCCGAAGGTGACCCGCAGATACTCCAGCGCGCGCCCGGTGCTCTGCCAGTGATCCAGCAGCCACTTGTCGTAGGTCATGAAGCCGAAGATCGCCAGCCAGGCGGGCCAGTTGCGCAGCACCGAATTGCGCAGTGCCACGGTCATCAGAAACGGGAACAGCATCATCGAGTAGTACTGCTGCCCCAGGCCCGACAGCAGGAACAGCGCGGTCAGAACGACCCCCGACACGGTGCACACGAAGAACAGTTCGTCGTCGCGGTAGTACCGGTACAGCAGCCACAGCGAGATCAGCACCAGCACGCCCATGACGATCCGAATGCCCCAGATCAGCCATACCGGCAGACCGTAATAGCTGGCGTTGCCCACGATCGCGCTGTTGAAGTAGTCGCGGTTCTTCATGAGGTAGGGCAGCGTCCGGCGCACGAAGTCCATCGGATCCTTGATGAGCGGCCAGGCGATGGCATTGAGGACGACGGGTACGGCCAGCGAGGTGATCAGCACGGTCCACTGCTTGCGCATGATCGGAATCAGCAGCATCGGCGACAGCGTCGGCTTGACCGCGATCGTCAGCCCCATCACCAGACCGGCGAGCACATCGCGCCGCCGCAGCAGCAGATGGATGAACACCACCTCGGCCAGCAGCAGGCAGCCGTTCACATTGCCGAAAGCCAGTGTGTTGATGACGGTTTCGGAGGCGAACATCAGCAGCAACAGCAGCGGCGCGACCGGCGAGGAGATCCGGAACTTGAACAGCCGCAGCAGCAGATACCAGGCCAGGACGATGGCCAGCGCGTTGAGCCCCATGAAGCACCACTTGGACTTCTCGGGGTCGATGATCGCCAGCGGCGCGATCAGCAGCGTCCCGCTGGGCGGGTAGAGGTAGTGCGGATCGACGTAGTCGAAGTTCTCGTTGTAGACGGCGCGGTTGTTCAGGAACGCCAGCGAGGCGCGGTAGACCGGCGCGAAGTCGTCGGTGATGGTGAAGTTGGTGGCCTTCACGAACACCTGGTGCAGCACGGTCATGATCGCGAACGGCCACAGGGCGAAGTTCAAGACCTCGGCGGTCGTGCGAGCGGTGCGTGGCTCGAGCTGACGAAACAACACTGGGGCACGGTACACCGGAAAGCCCGCCGGTGGTTGCGCGGACCCGCCGTCGGGGCGTGCCGCAGGACACTTTTCGCCGTCGACCCGTATCACCGCTCAGGCGGGGCAGGCGGTGCCGTCGGCGGGCAGCTTCGCATCCTTCAGGTATGCGTCGACGGCCTGCTGCGCGCAGCCGGAATGGGTGAGCACCGGATGGCCCCAGCCCTGCCAGCGCACGGTGGCCGTGGTCGCGCCCACGCGGCCCAGCGCACCGGTCACGGTCGGCAGCGCCTCGCCGCCGGTGACCGGATCGGCCGTGGTGCCCAGCAGCAGCACCGGCAGCGGCAACTTGTCCGGCAGTTGGGTCGGATTGGGCGTCGGCCAGGCGGCGCAGGTCATCAGCCGCACCGCGGCGTCCCGGCCGAATACCGGATACTGGGCGGCCCAGCCCCTTTCGAGCTCCCTGACCCGGTCGGGAGTGGCGGGCTGCTGATTGTCGCTGCACCGGGTGACGAACTGCCCGTCGGAGCCGATCGCCGCCGAAGCCCGCTGGACGAGTTGACCGATCGGGTGCCGATCGCCGCGTCCGGCGGCCGCGAGCGCGTCGGCGAGCTCGCCGACTCGGTCGGGCTGATCGGCGCGCGGATCGCCGAGGAAGGCGGAGACTGCGGTCAGCAGCGCGCCCGCGGACAGCTCGCCCAGACCGCCGCCGCGCGCCCGGTTCACCAGCTCGGTGATCGCACCGCGCGGATCGGCGCCGAGGGCGCAACCCATCGCGGCGCAGCGCTGCGCGAATCCGTCCAGCGCCGCCTCCGCTCCCCGGACCCGCTGTTCGGCGCGGGTGACCGCATCGGCGTCGACCGCCTGCGGGGCGTCCATGATCAGCCGGGCCAGATGGTCGCCGTACTTGGCGGCGTAACTGAGCGCGACCCGGGCACCGCTGCCGGTCCCGACGAGCGCGATCCGATCGACCTGCCACTGCTTGCGCAGCTGTTCGATGTCGTCGGCGGCGTGCGGCGCGTCGAAGGTGCGCTGATACGGCTGCAGGAAGTCCTGGCAGGCGACCGTGGCGTCCTGGCTGAACTTCATCATCGCCTCGATCGGATCGCCCGCGGCGAACTGACCGGCGTCGGTCATGCCGCGGCGGGACTCGAAGGGCATGCACTCGATCGCCTGCGACCCGCCCAGCCCGCGCCGATCCACCGCCACCACCGGATGTGCCGCCAGCACCGCCGAATTCGGCCCGGCGGCCAGTCCGGCGAGGGTCGCGGTGGAGGAGCGATCACCACCGGAGGTCAGCACCACAGGTGGCGCGTCGGCGGGGGTGTTCGCCAGTTTGGCGCGGGTGGCCGCGGTGCGGAAGGTGCCGAGCACCGAACCACCCGCATCGATGGGCGTGGAGTATTCGGCGCATTCGAAGACCACCCCGGCGGGCGGCGCGCCCAGCCCCAGCTTGTCGAACGTCGTCGCCGCGCAGTCGCGCCAGCGCAGATCGGTCTTGGGCAGCTCCAGCGCGGGCGGGGCGGGGGCGGTCGAGGTGGTCGCGGGCGCTGCGGCCTCGTGCGGCCGCTCCACGGCCACGCCGGGCCGGTTCGACGGGCCCGCACCGCAGGCGGCGGTGAGGACAACCGTCAGCGATGACGACACCAGCAGGGCGGCCCGACTCCAGCGCATGCGCTACAGCCTGCCAGGTTCGCCGGGCCGATTCAGCTCTGGGTGTGCCCGCGTTTCCAGCGGGTCAGCACCGTGCCGTCGTCGTCGAGCAGGGCGTGCCACAACCGCATCGGGGTCGGCAAGGCATTGGGCGACACCGCGATTCGACCCGCGGTACCGCCGACCAGCAGCGGCGACACGGTCAGGCACAGCTCGTCAACGGCCTCGGCGACGATCAGCTCGCCGAACAGCGAGGGCCCGCCCTCGCACAGCACCCGCAGCAGCCCGCGCTCGGCGAGGGCGGCGCGGATGCCCGCGGCGGGCACCGTCGTCTCGCCCACCTCGAGTACCTCGGCGCCCGCGGCGGCCAGCGCGTGCTTGCGCTCGGCGGGCGCGGCGGCGGTGGTGAGCACGATCGGCGGGCGGCTGGTGTCGGTGAACAGCCGCGCGGCCGGGTCCAGTGCCGCGCTCGCGGTGACGACCGCGATCGGCGGCGCCGCCCCGTCCTGCGCCCCGCCCAGGCCGTGGTGGAACAGCCGGATGCGCCGGAAGCTGTCGGTGCGGGCGCCGCCGTAGTTCTCCGTGCGCACGGTGCCCGCGCCGACCAGCACCACGTCGGCGAGATCGCGCAGAATTCCGAAGACGGTCTTGTCGGCCGGTCCGCCCAGGGCCCCGGACCGCCCGTCCAGCGTCATCGCACCGTCGATACTCGACACGAAGTTCACTCGGATCCACGGAGATTCGAGCCGCGTCGGATAGGCGTACAACCGCACCAGGTCGTCGGCGGCCAGCGTTGTGAACTGGATCGCATTGGGGACACGCTGCATAACGACCGATCACACCACGTCAGTAGGCTGTGCGGGTGCAGCAACACCTCGTCGATCGCAACCCGGAGGTTCCGGCCGATCAGCTCATCGCCCAGATGGTGCCCCCGCCCACCTTCGACGAGGTGAGCTTCGCCTCCTACCTTCCCGATCCCAAAGAGCCCAGCCAGGCCGAGGCCGTACGCAAGGCCGAGCAGTTCGCCGGGCAGGTCGCCAAGATCCACGCCGCGCAGGGCCGCAAGAGCCTGTTCGGCAAGAAGAAGCAGGTCGAGGGCGCGGGCCTGTATCTGGACGGTGGCTTCGGTGTCGGCAAGACCCACCTGTTGGCCTCGATCTTCCACGCCTCGCCCGCGCCGAAGTCGTTCGGCACCTTCGGTGAGGTGACCAACCTGGTGGGCGCGCTGGGCTTCACCAATGCCCTGGAACGGCTGTCGGGCAACAGCCTGCTGTGCATCGACGAGTTCGAACTCGACGATCCGGGCGACACCATGCTGGTGTCACGGTTGCTGACCGAGCTGACCGCGCGCGGGGTGTCTGTGGCCGCGACCTCCAATACGCTGCCGGATCAGCTGGGGGAGGGCCGGTTCGCCGCCCAGGACTTCCTGCGCGAGATCCGCAAGCTCGGCGCGCTGTTCGAGACCGTGCGCGTGGACGGCCCGGACTACCGCCACCGCGATCTGCCGCCCGCGCCGGAGCCGACCGCGCCCGCGGCGCTGGCCGAAAAGGCCGCCGCGACACCGAATTCCACCCTCGACGACTTCGACGCGCTGCTGCGGCATCTGAGCACCCTGCACCCGTCGCGCTACGGCGCGCTGATCTCCGGGGTGTCGGCGGTCTTCGTCTCCGATGTGCATACGGTGACCGATCAGGCCGTGGCGTTGCGCGTGGTGGTCCTGGCCGACCGGCTCTACGACGCCGGTATCCCGGTCACGGTGTCCGGGGTGAAGCTGGACAAGATCTTCTCCGAGGAGATGCTGGGCGGCGGCTACCGCAAGAAGTATCTGCGCGCGATCTCGCGACTGCTGGCGCTGTCGCGCTTCGAGGTACCGGCCGCCTGACCGAGCGACCGCTCGGTGTACGGTGGCGGCGATCCGAATGTACGACCGTCCAGTTCGGGCGCGTCGATTCGAATATGGGAGTTGCCATGGCCCACCGTCCCGTTCGCGTCACCGCGGCGCTGGCCGCGAGCCTCGCCCTCGCCCTGGGACCCGCGGTCGGTACCGCACTGGCCGCCGACCCGCCCGCCGCGACGAGTTCGGTGCTCAGCGGACTCGACGATCGCTCGCTGCATCTGCAGGGCGTGCTCAACGCCCGCGATCTGGGCGGCTACCGCGCGAGCGACGGCCGCGTCGTCCGCTCCGGCCTGGTCCTGCGCAGCGGCGAACTGAGCCGGGCCACCGACGCCGACCTGGCCGCCCTCACCGACCGCGAGGTGCGATACGTCGACGATCTGCGCATGGGCATCGAGCGGGCCATCGCCCCCGACCGCATTCCCGCGGGCGCCCAGTCGAATTGGGACGACATCATCGGCCGAGCCGCCCCGCAGACCATGGCCACGGCCTTCGCCGCCGGCCCGGATCTGTACCGCGCGTTCATCACCGCCCCCGGCGCGAACGAGGGCTTCGCCGCCGTGTTGCACGACATCCTTGCCACCGACGGCGCGGTCCTCTATCACTGCACCGCGGGCAAGGACCGCACCGGCTGGATGTCCGCGATCCTGCTGACCATCCTGGGCGTGGACCGCCAGACGGTCACCTACGACTACCTGCTGTCGAACTACTACCGCGACGCCGCCCCCGGCGACGGCCTCAACGGCGTCGTCCCCGCCGCCCTCGACGCCGCCTTCACCCAGGTCGACCAGACCTACGGCTCCTTCGCCGACTACGTCCGCGACGGCCTGAAGCTCACCGACGCCGACGTCGCCGCCTTGCGGGCCAAACTGCTGGCCTGATTCCGCGTACGGCGGATTCGCTTCCAGCTGGACGAAATTTAGTTAACAGACGTAAGATCTTTGTGGCCATGGTCACGAAGATCGATCGCTGCTCGTTGCGTCACAGCTGGTTCTACTTGCCGGAGGAATGCCGTGCGTACTGATGGGGATACCTGGGACATCGTGAGCAGCGTCGGGGCGACCGCGCTCGGCGTCGCCGCGGCCCGCGCGATGGAGACCGCGCAGCCGGACGCGCTGGTGCGCGACGAGTATGCCGCCTGGTTCGTCGCGGCCTCGGGCCACGAGGGGATGAATCGGTGGCTCGCCGATCCCGCGCGCAGGGAGTCGCCGCTGATGTCGGGGATGATCGGCCTGCGCACCAGGTTCTACGACGACCACTTCCTGACCGCGGGCGCGGCGGGCGTGCGGCAGGCGGTGATCGTGGCCGCGGGCCTGGACGCGCGCGCCTACCGGCTGCCCTGGCCCGCGGGCACGGTCGTGTTCGAACTCGATCAGCCCAAGGTGCTCGAGTTCAAGCGGCGGGTGCTCGACGACCATGGCGCGACCCCGGCCGCGGACCGGCGCGAGGTCGCGGTGGATCTGCGCGACGACTGGCCCGCCGCCCTGCTCGACGCGGGCTTCGATCCGACCGTGCCCACCGCCTGGACCGCCGAGGGCCTGCTGCCGTATTTGCCCGGCGCGGCGCAGGATTCGCTGTTCGCACGCATCGAAGGGCTGTCGGCGCCCGGCAGCGGCCTGGCCCTCGACGCGCTGAACAACTACCACGATCTCGACCGAGTGGCCGAGTTCCAGGAGCACCTGCGCGATACGCCGCTGGCCGAGATCGATGTGCGCGCTCTGTTCTACACCGACGACCGCACCGAACCGGAGGATTGGTTCGCCGCGCGCGGCTGGACGGCGAATTCGCTGACCGTGCCCGAACTCTCGGTCCGCTACGAGCGCGAGCTGCCGCCGATCCCGGACCCGTTCCGGCAGATGACGATCGGCTCCCGCTACGTCACGCTCGCCAAGCCGCTCACAGCACCCGCTGCATGACGAAGTCCTGACAGAGCCGGGTCCCGAGGGTGAAGGTCTTCACCCCGACCCGATCGAACCCGTGCTTGCCGTAGAACCGCTGGGCGCGCTCGTTCTCCTGATTGACGCCCAGCCACACGACCGCGTACCCGCCGCGCCGCGCGGTGTCGACGGCCGCCGCCATCAGCGCCGTCGACACCCCGCTGCCGTGCTGGCCCGGCAGCACGTACATCTTGTTGATCTCGATGGCCGGGCGCGACCGAACCACCCGAGCCACATCGGGATCGGCGGGCTCGCCCGCGATAAGCATCGCGTAACCCACGATCTCCCCATTCGCGACCGCTTTCAGCACCGTCCGATCCGGATCGCTCAGGTAGTCCCCGAACCGCTCCGCCGACAACACTCCCACGACGAAGGCCTCGACATCCTCGGCCAGCATCCCCGGCGGGCACGCCAGCGGAAACGTCGCCGCCGCCACGGCGCTGAGCGCCTCGGCATCCCACAGCCCGGCCCGGTCCACGATGACAGGAGTGTCGATCACGCTCTCATCGCACCACATCCACACGCCGCGGCGATGGCCGCGGTGTCCCAGTAGAACGGCCGCACCTCGCTGATCCGCCCGTCGACGACGGTGATCGTCTGCAGAATCGGAAACTCCAGTTCGCGGCCGGTGGCTCGGGCCCGGGCCCGCACCCGGGTGAGCATGACGAGCGGCCCGCTCTCGCTCAGATAGCGCTGCTCGGCCAGCTCGAACTTCTCCCAGGTATCACTCATGGCGAGAAAGAACTTCTCCATCCCCGCGTGCCCGCGCCAGATTCCGCCGTAGGGCAGCGAATCGGCCTGATGCAGCACCACATCGGCGGCGAAATAGGGGGCCAGCAGGTCGAACGACGCCATCCCCGGCCCGCCCGCGGCCAGATACCGCTCCTCCGCCTGGTACATGCCCGCGAGTACGGCCCTGTCCGAAATCATCATGACGCTTACGATGCCGCCGCTCGATCGCGAGTGCTGGCGGGTATCCGTCGCCGCGCTCGGAGGGGCGGTGGCGATTCCGGTTCGAAGATCGGCCCGATGCGTAGGCTGGATGGATGACAGCGATGCGTCTGTTGGCCGGATTCAATCGTCGCGTGACCAATCCGGGCTTCCGGGTGCTGGCCAGGCGGGTCGCGGGATACGCGAACGTGGTGCACACCGGTCGGCGCTCGGGGCGGACCTATCGCACGCCGGTCGGGATCACCTGGGACGGCGATCAGCTGCTGGTGGCCGTGAACTACGGGCGGCGCAGCGACTGGGTGTGCAATGTGCTTGCGGCCGAACGCTTCCGGCTCGAGCACCGGGGCCGCGAGATCCCGATGGACCGCCCGCAGCTGGAACTGATCGGCGGGCGCTACTTCCTGATCGCGGACAAGGCACAGGCGTGAACGAAGAACAGATCACCGTGTACTGGCGCTGGTGGTGCACCTACTGCCTGCGTCTCGGATTCGCCCTGCGCCGCGCGGGAATCCGCTTTCACAAAATCGATATCACCAGGGACGAGGCCGCCGCCGCGGATCTGCGCACGCTCACCGGCGGCGACGAGATCACCCCCACGGTCCTGGTGCGCGGCCGGGTGCTGATCAATCCGAGCGTCGCCGAGATCCGAAAGGCACTGTCCGGCTGAGCCGTCGGCACGCTCAGCGGGTGTGAAAGAGGCGTGCGGAGAATTGAACACCGCCCGCATATTCGTGCTCGCGTCGACCACGCCGATCGTGACCCCGTAGCCGCCGAGTGCCACAAACCACACCGCCACGGTCGGCGCAGCCGCGATGCCCACGCCGGTGGCCGTGATGAGCCCCAACCCGATCCGCAGCGCCACCCGGCTCGACCAGTGCACCGCAAGTCGTTCCGCGAGCAGGCTGCCCCACGCCGCCAGCAGTGCGACCGACACCACCGAGAGCGCAACCGTGCCGCCGCTGAGCCCGAACCGATCTCGCTGCTGCGGCAGTCGGTCATGACGACGGCGAGGAAGAAGCCCTGCAGTCCGAACGCCACCGAATTCGCCACCCGGGCCACCCGCGGCGGTGCCGAGACCCGCGCCGGGGCGGTCGAAGTCATTCGCGAAGCCTACCGACCGCCGGGTGTCGAATCCGAGACCAACCGGCGGAGATTGATTACGCTGCGCTCCCGTTTGGGTAACGAATCCGGTCAGGTCGACGTGAAGGGCCGTGATCTTTACGGCACTCTGGAGGGAGCGGGTCGCATCGGCTCGCGGGTGCACGGTGTAGGGGAAGTGGTCGCGTGAGCACGAAGGAACGGGCCGAGATCGGCGGGCATGCGGTGGTACTGGCCCCGGATCCGATCGATCTGCCGGTGGTGAAACCGAATCCGCGTGGTCACGAGCCGGGGGAGCGGTGCCGGGAAGCCGATTGCGGTAACTGCCACTGGGATGTGCAGCGACTCAAATACTGGCTACGCGGCTGGTTGCTGGCCTGCGGCGCCGACGATGCCGAGGTCGATCGCCCGCTCGGTGCGCAGACGCCGAGTGTGCTGTGGCGCAACGGTTCTCGGCTGTACGCGATCGAGGTGCGCAGCGCGCCGGTCTCGCTGACCGAGGCGCAGGAGCGCACCGCCCGGCTGCGCGCGGTGGGGTGTGACGAGGTGCTGTGGCTGTGCCCGCCCGGATTCTGGGTGCCCCGGCTACCGGCCCTCGGCGTCGACGATTTCGCCCCGTCGGTCTGCCGGTATCAGGCCGTGTCCGGAATGCTCGCGACCGTACCGGCGGGCGTGGTGGAACCGCACGAAAGGCCCTGGCCGGTCCGGGATTTCATCGAGGGCTGGGTGGCCGGTGAGCTGGCCTGGGGATATCGCGACGAAACCACGGGAGGGTGGGCAACGGTGGCCGACTGGGAGCAGCACACGCGCGCGCAGGCGCTCGTCATCGCGCAGCAGCGCCAGGAACTCATGCATCAGCGCACGGCATTGGCGCTGGCGCGCAAGGCGACCCGGGACAAGGCCAAGCAGGTACACAAGCTGCTGGGCCGACTCGAGCGCGCCGAACAGGTCGTCGAGCAACTCGACTCCGCGCGCCGTCGCCTCGCCGATCACGACCGCGTCGACGCCACCCTGCGCGTGACCATCGCCAAACAGCGTGAGGCCCTGGTGCACTGGCAGCTGATCACGTGCTTCGCGATGCTGGTGATCGTCGCCTTCATCGCCGCGGGCATCCTGCTGCACTGAGCGCGGCCGCGGTCACTGCAGGGCGCGCCCCGCCAGGACCGAGGTCGCGGTCCCGCCGACCGCGCAGCCGACCACGATCGCCCAGGCCAACGGTCCCAACGGAACACAGCCGAAGAAGCTGTTCACCCCGGGCGTCATGATGATAGCCGCCAGCAGCGCGGTGCTGCCCGCGACCGTCGCCCAGACCAGTCGGCTGTGTCTGCCGATGACCAGGGTCTGGCCGAGCTGGGTGCCGATCAGCGCGGCCAGCGCCATGGTCTCGGCGCGGCGGCGCCTGCCGGTGTAGCGGCCCAGCAGCCAGGCGGCCCCGGCCCCGGTGGTGGTGCACGCGCCGCGCACGGCCACCGCACGCAGGAAGTCGCCACCGATCTCCGGCGGCGGCCCGAGGCTGGGTTGTTCCGAATCGGCCGGGCGGGGTGGGCTGTCGGACAGGGCGACCGCCATCGCCGGGCCCAGATCGGTCAGCAGGTTGACCACCAGGAACTGCCGGGTCCCGATCGGCGCCCGACCCGACAGCAGCGTGCCGAGCACGGTGAACGCCACCTCGCCCGCATTGCCGCCGACGAGCACCCCGATCGCGTCGCGCACCCGCTGCCACATGCCCCGGCCCTCGGCGAGCGCATCGCGCAGCAGGCTCAGATTCGAGCTCCCACCCGACTCCGGCTGGGTGAGAATGAGGTCCGCGGCCTCGCGGGCGGCCACCGAACCCCGCGCGGCCAGCCCGATGCCGACGTCGGCGGTGCGGATCGCGGCCGCGTCGTTGCTGCCGTCGCCGGTCATCGCCACCACGTGCCCGCGCCGCTGCAGGGCGGCCACGATGCGCACCTTGTGCTCCGGCGACACCCGCGCGAAAACCGTTGCCCGTTCGATCAGTGCGGCCTGTTCGTCCTCGTCGAGGGCATCGATATCGGCGCCGGTGACGGCCACCTCGGCCGGAATGCCGAGCTGTTCGGCGATGGCGCGAGCGGTCACCGGATGGTCCCCGGTGATCATCCGCACCGCGATGTCGTTGTGCGCCAGCTCATCCACCAGCGGCCGGGCCTGCGGGCGCGGGCTGTCGGCGATGCCGATGAAGCCGAGCAGGGTGAGCTGTTCGATCTCCTCGGTGACATCGTCGGGGGCGGTGGCGAAGTCGCGTCGGGCGACCACCAACACCCGAAGCCCGCGTTCGGCCAGCCGCCGCACCGTCCGCTCCGCATCGGCTCGGTCCGCCGCGCCGAACGAGGCGACCTTGCGCCGGGGACCGTCGGCGCGCAACACCTGCGCGCAGCGTGGCAGCAGCACCTCGGGCGCGCCCTTGACCGCCAGCCGCAGGTGATGGGCGGTGTGCCCGATGGTGGCGGCATAGCCGCGGAAGCTCTCGAACGGGATCTCCTCGATGGGATCCCACTTGTGGGCGGCCTTCTCGCCGAGGAAGGCGTCGGCGGCCTCCACCACCGCGCGATCGGTGGCGTGCACGATCGGCCCGTCGTCGGGATTGGGGCAGGCCCGGGCCGCCGCGCGCAGCAGCCGCCGGGTCTCCGGCGAATCCCCGGCCTGTTCGGTGTCCCAGTCCTCGTCGAGATCGGCGAGCGCGACCAGGCGCAACCGGCCCTCGGTGAGCGTGCCGGTCTTGTCGAAACAGACGGTGTCGACCCGACCCAGCGCCTCGATGGTGCGGCTGGAGCGCACCAGCACCCCGTGCCGGGACAACCGCCGCGTCGCAGACAGCTGCGCGACCGTGGCGACCAGCGGCAGCCCCTCCGGCACGGCGGCCACGGCCACGGCCAGGCCGTCGGCGAGCGCCGGGCGCAGCGGCAGCCCGCGCAGGAAACTCGTCACGGTGACGGCGGTTCCGCCGCCGAGGGTGAACGGCAGCACCCGTTCGGTGAGGATGCGCAGCTGGGCCTGCACACCACCGGCCGGTGGCGGCCCGGCGACCGCCAGCGCCCGCCCGGCCTCGGTGCCGGATCCGACCGCGACCACCACCGCCCGCGCCGCGCCGTTGACGACCACACTGCCCTCGAACACCATGCAGGCTCGATCCGCCAGCGCCGCACCGGGTGTCGCGGCGACCTGCTTCTCGACGGTCACCGATTCGCCGGTCAGCCCGGACTCGTCGACCTCCAGCCCGGCGCTCTCCAGCAGCCGGGCATCGGCCGGCACCACCTCGCCGGAGCGCAGCGCGATGACGTCGCCGGGGCGCAATTCCGTTGCCGGAAGCTGCTTTTCGACATCGTCGATGATCACCCGCGCCTGTAGCCGCTCCCCGACCAGCAGCCGGTGCAGCGACAGCCGGGCGCGGCGGCGCTGCATGGCCGAGACGACGGCATTGAGACCCAGCACCGAGCCCACCAGCAGCGCGTCGGTCGGCGAACCCAGCAGCGCGGAGGCGACCGCGCCCACCGCCAGCAGCGGTGTCATCGGATCGGCCAGTTCGCGGCGGACATGGCGGGCCAGATCGACCATCGTGGCCGCGGGCGCGGCGAGGCGGCCAGCGAACAGCTCGCCCGCGGCCGACAGGCGCGACGGGGGTTCGGGAGTCTCGCGGCGCGGCGCGGGCAATCGGGCCAGCACCTCGTCGGATTCCAAGGCGTGCCAGGGCACCAGCGGCACCTCGGACGGTACCGCGGCCCGCGCGGCCCGGCGGCCGCCGAACAGTGCGGTGACCGAGCCGATCATCGTCGCCGCCCACACCGGGGTGGTGGCCCGCGCGGCCCGGCTCTGCCGCGGACCCGACGCCAGCAGCAGCCCCGCCAGGGTGGCCGCCGACAGGGTGAGCACTCGCCCGCGCTCGCTGACCTCCCGCGCCGGTCCGGCGGCGGCAATGATCCGGTGCGCACAGCCCAGATCCGGGCATACGACATCGGCCTGCCATGGAATGCGAACCATTCCGTCGGAGCCGCGCACGGCGATGCCGATGCCCAGATCGGCCGCCCCGAGCCCGCGGTGGGCCTGGCCGCTCAGGACCGCGACCACATGTCCCTGCCGCTGCAACCGCCGCACCAGCCCCGACACCGACTCGCCGGCCCGCACGAATTCGTCCGCGCTGCGCCGCAATTCACCGGTGCCCGCATCGCCGATGAGCACCACCCGCAGCCCCGCCTTCCGCGCCGCGGCAAGCAGTCCCACCGCCTCCGGATGCGGCTCGCGTCCGATCAGCGCCCGGCCCACGGCCCGTCCGCGCTCGCGCAGCACGAACCACCGCGGATCCTCGCCGCTCGGGGGCGCGGCGTTGTCTCGAGCTGCGCCGGACCCGTCGGTCGAGTCCGGCTGCCCCGGTTGCGAATTCGCGCCCTCGGTCGCTTCGGCCCCGTCCGGTGCGGGATGTTCCGCAATCAACTCCAGACCGTCGCGATGCCGCCCGCGTGGGGGAGGGATGGGCAGATCGCCACCTTCGCGCCAGAGCAGGCGTTGGGCCACGCTCCATACCTGTTCGGTCGGCCAGTCGTCGTTCTCGGACTCCGCGGCCAGCACCACCGACCGCTCGCCGCGCACGGCATGGCGGTCGACGACGATCGCCGAGACCCGGTCCAGGCGTCGCCAGGCCTGTGGGTCGAGGGTCAGCACACCGCGGCCGGCGAGGATGGTGGCCAGGGTTCCGGCGAAGATCTCCCGCCCGGCCCGCGCCGCCTTCGGCACCCCGGCCGCGACCGCGTCGGCGGCGTCGGAACTGCCCCGGCCCCCGGTGAGCGCGGCCATGGAGGCCAGTGCCGAGACGCTGGAAACCTGGTCGGCGCAGCGCTCGACCGGTCCGCGGGGCAGCGGCACCGGCCGTGGTTCGGGGTTCCGGCATTGCGGCACACCAGGGTGGTTCGGCTCGGTCACCAGATCGTCCCAGCGTCGCCACTGCGCGTAGCGGGCGCCCGCCTCGATCAATCGCACGGTGCGCTGCACCGCATCGGCCAGCAGCCCGGCGACCTCGGCGTCCATGGCCTTGCCCAGCGCATTGCCGACCGTGATCACGGTATCGGCGCGATGGCGGCCCAGTTGCGTCTCGAGCAGCCCGCGCAACCGGGGCTGCCCGTCGACCAGGGCGACCGCGGCCCGCAGCGCCTGCGCGGGCGGCCGCATCGGCAGGGCCCGCCCCGCCAGGGCCGCGCTCAGCCCGAGCACGTCCGCCGCGAGTTGCAGTGCGGAGGTCAGGACGGGTTCGGCGTCGGCGGGATGTTCGACGGTGCGGACCCACGGCCGGTCCGCGGTCCCGGCGGACTCCTCGGCGCGTTCGAGGATCGTCGCGAGCCGATCCGTCGACAGCCGATCCGAATCCGCCGCGACCGTCACCCGTCCGGTCGCGGCATTGACCTGGAACCAGTGCACTCCCGGCGCCCGATCGAGATGCCGGTGCAGCGCAGCGCCGATCCGCCCACCGTCGTCTCCGCGCAGACCACGCACCTCGGCGTGGATCCGGTTGTCGCGGACGGTGATCCGGCGCTGGTGGCGCTGCCGCCGTGGATCCAGCAGGGTCGGCATTTCGCGGCCGAATCCGTCGGTGAGCTCGGTGATCAGCTCGGCGACGCCCGGATCGAGGGCGCGGGTCGCCGCGGCGACCGGCTTGCGGACCAGGCCCAGCGTCGCACCGGTCACGGCCAGCGGCAGGCGAATCGGTGCGGTGGCGATCGTGCGTAGTGATGCCATCATTTGGTGCCGTGTGCGGGTCGGGAGCGGCCGGAGGTCTTGCGCGGCTGTGCCGAGGCGGGCCGCCTCGTCCGCGCGGGCGCGGCGCTCTTGGTTTCCGTCCGCGGTTTCGGTGCCGAATCCTGTTGGGCGGGTTGGTCTTTACCCCGCCGCGCCAGATAGGCGATTCCGGCAATACCGCTCGCCGCGGCCACCACCGGCCATTCGACCAGCCCGACCACCCCGGCGGCGGCGACGCCGAGCGCGGTGGCGGTCGGCGCGTCCATGCCCCGGCGGGCGCCGGAGACCGCGCCGGAGACCATGCCGCGCGCGGCCCCCGTGGTCGCCCCCACCGCCGCGCCCCCGACCGTGCCGACCGCCTTACCGGCCGCGGATGCCGTGGCGCCCAACGCCTTCGCAGTGCCCGATGCAATGCTCATGATCATTTCCAGTCCTCGGAATTATCGCGATGTGCTGGACGTAACCGCAGATGAGCAAGGCAAACATGGCGGCGGCCGCCGGACGCGTTCCGGGTCAGGCGGTGGCGGTGGAGTCGCGGGCGAGGCGGAACGGCCCGCGCTCCCAACGCCAGCCGTGGCGCAGCGTCATGGCCGCCAGGTCGACGACGTCGATGCCGGTGTCGTCGACATAGCGGCGGAATTCCGCCCAGGTCATCGGCCCGGCGGCCAGCCGGTTGCGCAGCAGGTTCTCGTGGCGGGGGTCGACGCCGTGGTGTGCCAGCTCCGGTTCGCCGAGTCGGCTCCCGGTGAAAACCAGCCAGCCCCAGCCGCGTTCGTGCGCCCACGCGCGGGCGGCAGCGAGCTTGACGCGATTGCCGTGCACGCCCACCCGGGCCAGCGGCACCACGTCGATCAGCACCACCCGCCCGTCGGCCAGTCGCGCCGCGACCGTCGGGTAATGGGTGCGGCGCGCGCCGTCGAGTCGATATTCGATCGCCGCGGGGCGTTCGACGAAGGTGGCGACCTGCTCGCTCTGATCGAGCATCCGCAGCAGCCGCGCCTCCAGCGCGGTGTCGAATCCGGCCTCCCGGCCCAGCTTCTCGGTGAACATCGACCCGCGCGCATCGTCGTCGGCGTCGAGCGTGGCGATCGGCGCGGAGGGCAGCGCAGCGGGGGAGCCGGTCGGCCAGTCCACCCGGCGCAGCAGTGGCACCAATTGTCCCCCAACCGATTCCAGCTGCCGCGGCTCGGCCGGATGCCAGCGGCCCCGCTGCTGCCAGCCCGCGATGCGCTGGAAGACGAATCCGGCGATCCGCTTGGCGTCCAGCAGCGCATGCCCGGCCAGCCGTAGTTTGAGATAGGCCAGATCCTGCGCCGCGATATCGGCGTCGGTCGCATAGGTCTCGGCGAGCAGTGTCCGCACCAGCCGCTCGTCGCCCCATCCGACCGGATAGCGCTCGGCGAATACGGCGGTGTCGGGCACCCCGGTGGCCCGCACGCGCCGGATGATCTGCCCGATCGCCCGGGTGTACACCTGTCGCACCCGATCGCGGGACAGCTCGTACCGCACGCCCAGCAGCATCAGCGTCTCCGGCCGTTCCCCGTCCAGCCCGAGCCGCAGCGTGATCAACTCCCCGTCTCGCGGCCGCTCCTCGGCCTGCACGGCAACCATCTCGGCGATCGTCTCGTCGATCTCCTCCAGCCCGAAGGAGATCCCGTCGCCCAGATCGTCGACCACCCCGTCGCCGACCGCATCCATCCGGCTCGTCGTCACCGCATCCCCTCACACCAGCCTTCGCACGTCCATTCGAAAGGGTATGCGCTCACCCGGCATCCGGCGGTGAACCGGGCGCGTGTCCGGATTTCGTGGGCCCTGTCGCATCCACCTTTCGGTCACGGCCGAAGCGTGCGCGCGGCAGACTGGCCGCATGATCGACAATCGCCCGCTGCACGGATACGCCGATATCGCCGCGGTCGGCGCCCTGCTGGCCGATGCCACCCGGGCCCGGGTGCTGGCCGCGCTCGCCGACGGCCGCGCACTACCCGCCTCGGTGCTCGCGGCGGAGGCGGGAGTGGCGGCCTCGACCGCCAGCGAACATCTCGCGCGGCTGGTGGACGGCGGTCTGCTCACCGTCGAACGCTCCGGTCGGCATCGCTATTTCCGGCTGGCCAATCCCCAGGTCGGCGCGGCGATCGAGGCATTGGCGGTACTCGCGCCGACCCGACCGGTGCGTTCGCTGCAAGAATCGACGCGCGCGGCGGCCATGCGCCGCGCCCGCAGCTGCTACGACCATCTGGCCGGACAGCTCGGTGTCGCGGTGACCGAGGCTCTGCTCGAACATCGGGCGCTGGTGCGCACCGACGGCGTCGCGGGAAACCAACGCGCACAGGTCGATCGACTGTCCGCACCGGTCGCCGAGCATCCGTACGAACTCGGCCCCGACGCCGAGCGGACCTTCGCCCGCCTCGGTGTGGACCTGGAAACCGTGCGCCGTCAACGCCGTCCGCTGCTGCGTTTCTGTGTCGACTGGAGCGAACAACGCCATCACCTCAGCGGCGCACTGGGCGCGGCGCTGTTGACGAGAATGGAATCGGCGGGGTGGCTGCGGCGGCACGGCGGGCGGCGCTCGCTGCGGCTGACCGACACCGGGGCGCGGGCGCTGGATCGCGTGCTCGGTCTGGACACGGCCGCATGGCTCGGCCCCGGTGGTGACCGGGGCCGAGTCGATTATCGCCGTTGATCAGCACTTCTTCCAGGAGAAGTGGTAGACGGTGTTGATGGCGCCGTCGGTGGAATCCATGGTGATGAAGCTGGTGGTCTTCTTCGGATCGGACGTGCCGGCGTCCACCCGCAACTGGGTGTTGATATTGAAGTTGCGGTTTTCGCCGCACGGCTTGTAGACGATCGACGCCACATCGGTCTTGTCGGTCGCCTGCCAGTCGTCCTCGAAGGGGCCCTTGAAGGTGTGGTCGACGAAATCGGTCGGCGAATTGCCCTGGAAGTAGTAGCGGGCCCGTTCCAGCGCGGTCGCCCCCTTCTCGAGATGTGCGAATCCCCGATAGTCAGCCGAGGCGATGCCGTAGGTGAACCCCTGTGGCACATGGACTTTCAGGTTGAGCTGGCAGTTCTTCCGGAAGTCCGTCGGGGAGGACCCCACGCCCACCTGTGCCGTGTACTGGCTGTAGGTGACGGTGAAGGCCGTGTTGTCCGGCGCCACCGCCACGGCCGCGGTCCCCGGGGGGCACCCCGAGCCGTTGACGGTCACAACGTCGATAATGATCTTGCCCGGCGGCGTCGTCGGCCACTCGGGCGCCCCGAAGGCTGGTGACGCCGAGGCGGGGACGGCTAACGCGAACAGGGCGGCACCGATGGCGGCGAACTTCTTGTACATGGGATTCCTCGCAAATGCTCCGGTCGATTCTCCGGTCGCAGACGTACTTACTGTAGGCTCGGTTATGAGTACTCGAAACCCCTAGTGGTAGAGGGGGTTTCGCAAAAATGGGCATATGATGGTATGTGTCGCAATGCTTTTCGATTCGGAAATATACGAATAGCATTGATAATCAGTGTATTTCGCGCAAACAGGTACCGAAAAGAGCTCGAGACGGAAAGTCCCACAATCGCGCCGAGCGCGGACGCTAGACGGCGACGGCCACGTTGTCGCAGCTGCCGCGGCCCAGCACGCTCACCACGCCCGCGGAGCCGTCGCCGAAGAATCGGGTGAAGATCCCCGCCGGTCGGCCGCCGAACAGCAGCGGCCCGAAAACCGGTGCGATCTCGACCTCGTGGGGTTCGTCCGTATCGTCGGCGATCATGGGCAGCCGGCAGGTGTGCGGTTCGACGAAGTCCTGCACCACGCTGGTGCCGGACGCACCGGCTATCGCGGCCTCCCATTCCGCCTGGGTCGTGTCCTGGCCGATGACGACCTGCTTACCGCTCATTCCGAGATTGTCCTTGAGTACCAACAGTTCCCGGTTGCCGATGACGAAGGGGATCAAGTCCACCTTCGCGTCGCCGCGGGTGGTCCGCCGGTCGGACAGCAGTCGCGTCCACGGCAGGTACCGGTCGACCAGGGCGCGCTCCGACGCGCTCATCCACGGCCGTCCCTCCGACAGCAGACCCATGGTGAGCTTGCTGGACATGAACGTCGATGTCTGCGTGCCGACCAGCAGGCAGTCGTGCTCGAGCGCGGCCTGGACCGGGGCGGTGTCGATGCCCAGTTCGTTCCAGTCCGGAATGGTGAAGTTGCGCAGCCCCACCGGATAGCGCAGTCCCGGCGGACAATCCCAGGCCTCGTGCAGATCCTCCGGCTCGAAGAATCGAGCGGTCATCCCGTGATTGTTGAAGTAGTCCACCTCGAGGTCGAAGAACCGCGTCGACTCCACGCCCTGATCCCGCGCGCTACCCACGATGGCCACCCGCGGCGCCACCCCCAGTTCCGTGCACAGCGCCCGGAACATGTCCATCCGCACGGCGAGCGGGCTCCGGCATTCGAACGGCATCCGTCCCGACTCGTCCGCGTAGAGCCGCCGCCACACCTCCAACCGGCAATGCCCCTCCACCGCCCCGCCGAGCGCCCCGGATACGTTGAACTCCAAGAACTTCGGCCCCTCGGCCCCGATCACGACATCCGGCCGCGCCACCCAATCCGCATACCGCTCCTCGACGAACCGATCCGCCACGAACAACTGATTCTCACTGTCCGGCATCCGATAGGCGGCCAGCCGCCCGGCCGTACTCTCCGCACTCTCCAACGCCGTCCGCCGCACCAGATCCAACAGCGCCAAGCTCACCCGATACAACTCCGCACAGGCCCGCCGCGGCAACGCGATCGGCGTCCCCGGCGCCACTGCCAACTCCGGATAACCGATATCCCGAATCTCGTGCCGCAGCATTCGGCGAATGGTCTCCACCGGCGCGACAACCTCCAGCCGCCGCTGTCCGAACCACGGATGTCCCATACGGCCGCCACCTACCCCGATGTCGCACAAGAGATTTCGATCATACTGCCACGGGCGCCCGGAAGCCGCCCATCCGCTGCTCGAGCAGTTCGGCCAGCCGCAGCGGGGTGCGGTCTTCGAACATCGGTCCGATGAGCTGCACACCCACCGGTAGGCCCGCGGAGGACCTGCCCGCCGGTATCGCGGTGGCGGGCAGGCCGGGCATGGTGGCCAGCCCGGCCCAGACGAGCTGGTCGCCGAACGGGTATCCGACGCCATCGATGTCGATCGTCCGGTCCCGCAGATCGGTGTCGTGGTCGTGCGGAAACGCGGGGGTCGGCGTGATCGGACAGAGCACGGCATCGAATTCGCCGAACAGCTGCCGCCAGCCGTGGCGGTGCAGCTCACGGCGGTTGTTCGCCGCGAACCAGTCGCGGTGACTGAACACCGCGCCACGCAACCATGTCGCGTCCGAACCCTGATCGTCGGCGGCCAGTCCGGCGGCGGCGGTCCGCATCTGCTCGTACTGGTCGGCATCGAGACTCGCTGCCGCACCCGAGACCAGCAACTGCGTGTAGAGCGTCGCGGCCTCGGTGAGATCCGGCAGGAGCGGACTGTGCCGCTCGACGCGAGCGCCCTCCGCGGCGAGTGCGTCGGCGACGCGGTCCAGTGCGGCCCGCACGGCGGAGCCGGTCGGAATGAGCGGGTGCTCGTCGAGGACCAGGACGCGGAAGTCCGAGAGCCGCTCGTGACGGGCGGGCGGCAGCGCGAGGCGGTACGCCACACCGTGCGTCAGCGGGTCCGGCCCCGCCATCACGTCCAGCAGCAGCCCGAGGTCGCGGGCGGTGCGCGCCATCGGCCCGACGACGACGAGGTCGCGTTCGGCGGGCAGGGCCGGTCCGGGCGGTGGGACCATTCCGCGGCTCGGCGCCAGCCCATGCGACGGCTTGTGCGCGTAGACGCCACAGAAGTGCGCCGGGGTGCGCAGCGATCCGGCGAGATCGGAACCGATGGACAGCGCACCGAATCCGGCCGCCAGGGCCGCCGCCGACCCGCCGGACGATCCACCCGCCGTGCGACCGCGATCCCATGGATTATTGGTGGCCCCGTAGATCTCGTTGCAGCTCTGCAGATCTCGCAACATGAACGGCACGTTGGTCTTTCCGAGCACCACCGCCCCCGCGGCCTTCAACCGCGCGACCTGCACCGCGTCCTCGACCGGCACATACTCCCTGAACCGCGGCATACCCCAGGTCGTAGGCAGCCCCGCCACGTCATAGGACTCCTTGACCGTCACCGGAATTCCGAGCAGCGCCCGATCCTCCCCGCGAGCTCGCGCCCGATCGGCACAGCGCGCGGCCTCCCGCGCCCGCTCGAAGTCCCGCACACACATCGCATTGAGCACCGCATCGTCCCGCTCGATCCGACCAATCGCCTCCTCGGTCAATTCCACCGAACTGACATCACCATTTCGCAAAGCGGCCAAAAGTTCCTCCGCCGCAAGAAAACCCCGCTCCATGCACCCGACCGTACCGCCTCATCACGTCCCACCGTTCCCACCCATTTTTCCGCTCCACCACCCTCGTGCTCCCATCGAAATCGGCTTACTCCCAGGTCACGACGCCGCCCCCGCCCAACTCCGCCGGCGCGGCCACGAAATGCCGCGTCATACAACGGGATAGATGTCTCAATATCTCCCATCTCCCCAGCACCCGACCATCGGCCACGGCGATGGGTGCGGATCGGCATCGTTCGGCGGCAGTACCTCCGCTGCGTGGTATGGCAGAATGCCTTGAGTGGCAGGGCATTTCACCGATGACGTACGGGTGGCAGCGCACCGGCTGGCTGGTGTCGCCCACCGAACCCCGGTGCTGACTTCCCGAATATTGAACATGCGTGTCGGCGCCGAGGTGTTTCTCGAGTGCGAGAATTTCCAGAGGATCGGCGCGTTCAAGTTCCGCGCCTACAACGCGATTTCGAGACTGTCCGCCGAACAACTCGCGCGCGGCGTCGTGGCCTGGTCCTCCGGTAACCATGCTCAGGCAGTCGCGCTGTCCGCGCGGCTGCTGGGCACCTCCGCGGTCATCGTGATGCCCGAGGACGCCCCCGCCTCGAAGACGGCCGCCGCCAAAGAGTACGGGGCCGAGATCATCGCCTACGACCGCTATACCGAGGACCGAACCGCGATTGGTCGAGCCCTCGCCACTGAACGCGGCCTGACCGCCATTCCGCCATTCGATCATCCGCAAGTGATGGCCGGACAAGGCACGACGGCGCTCGAGCTCATCGAGAGGACCGGACCGCGGAACGCCTTCCTCGCTCCCATCGGCGGGGGCGGGTTGATGGCCGGCTGCGCTACGGTGGCGACCGCGCTGGCCCCTGGTATCCGCATCATCGGCGTCGAACCCGTCGACGGCGACGACACCAAACGATCACTCGAAGCCGGCCACCGGGTTCCGATTCCGGTTCCACACACCATCGCAGACGCACAAGCCGCCGAAATCCCCGGCGAACTCACCTTTGCCGTCAACCGTCGGTTGGTGGACGAGATCGCCCTGGTCACAGACGACCAACTGGTGACGGCCATGTCTTTTCTGTTCGAGACGATGAAGATTGTCGCCGAGCCGACCGGCGCCGCCGGAGTAGCCGCACTGCTGGCAGGACAAGTCGAGCTTCCCGGCCCGCGCGTCGGGGTCGTCGTCTCGGGCGGCAATATCAGCGCGTCGCGGTTCTCCGACCTGCTGGGCAACCGTGGTACGCAAGGGCTTTCCGAATAGAGCAACCGGCATCGATCGCGCTAAACCGACGCCGACACCCGGTCGGCGTCGTGCAGCGCCCGCCGCACCAGAGCCCGGGTCGGCACCGCCGCGGCAAGCATCAGGCCACCGAGGATCAGCCAGCCCGCTCCGTGCAGTCCCGCGACCAGCAGCGTCACCAAAGCCGGCCCCACGGCAACGGCCACCGCCTCGGTGCTCGCGGTGACACCCTGGTACTGGCCCTGCGCGTCGCCCACCATCAGCCCCAGCGACAGCCCCCAGCGTGCGGCAACGTAGTAGATTTCGCCGACCACGTGCACGCAGACACCCAGCATGACGACCACAGTGGCCAGCACGGGCGTTGCCGACATGGCCGCCGCCGCGAAGACCGCGCAGCACAGCGCCAGCGCGGCTGCCGAGATCCGGGTGGATCGCACCGCGCCATCCGTGTCCGCGGCGTCGCGCCCCTTCGTCACCCGCACCTGGAACAAGGCGATCGCCGCTGAGCTGACCACCACCGCGAGTGCGGCCGTCCACAGCGGAGCGGCGGTGTCGTCCGCGATCCACAGCGGCAGTCCGGTGGCGAGCATCGACCAGCAGATGGCAAGGACCGCGGTGCTGGCCATGATGGCCACATAGGGCATATCGCGGATCGCCTGCGTACTGCGACGTCTGCGGTCGATCGGCACCGCGGGCACGCTCGGCACCGTCATCGTGACCGCCGCGGCTACCACGAAGGTGGCCCCGCTGAGCAGGACCGCGCCCGCAAAGATCTCCTTGGTGCCGACGGAGAGCACGATCGCGGCCGCACCGGCACCCAGCGAATAGGCAATGTGCTGCACAACTCTGGACTGCGCGAGCACGCGCAGCTGGGTGTCGCGCGGCATCAGGCCGTAGACCAACGTGACCCGCACTCCCGAACCGGAACTCTGCACTGCCGAGAAGAGCGCGGTGAGCAGCAGCAGCGACCAGAAATCCGCGACAAGGATGTAGCCGGCCATGATCAGCCCGCGTAGCAGGGTGATGACGCCGAGAACCTCGCGCGGGCCGCGATGGTCTGCCTGCACCCCGGCCGGTACCGCGGCGACAAGTCCGACGGCACCACCGATCCCAACCGCCAGACCCATGGCCGTCGGTGAGATCCCCTGGATCTTCGTGAAATAGATGGCCCATATGCTGAACCACAGGCCGTCGCCGAACCCGTTGACGCCATGACCGGCCAGCAGCCGTCGGACAATCGCCCGCTGGTCCACCGCAACCCCCCTTTCCGATCGATGCTCGCTCGTTGGCTACCCCGTGCGGCGCAAGGCAATCAGGCCGCGACCTGTATGCGGCGCAGGCGGCGGTTGCGGTCGCTGAACGCGTTGCGGGCGTGCAGCAGCCGCTAGTTGTTCCACCGCGGAGTCGATGCACGATGTGCTGGAGCACCGAGAATGGAAACGTTGCGGCCTGTTGCAATGCGGTGATGTAGACGGACCCAGACCGGGCGAGGTGTTACGAGACGGGCACAAATCTGGGGGCGGTGGCGGTGCGGGCTGACGTATCTTGGGGCGATCGGGATCTCGATGAGGCCAGGATCCCGGAGACCGGAGGAGGGGCGGCGGCCGTGAGCCTCAGCGACAAGGGTTGGTCGGGCGCGATCGGCCGTTACCGCGTGATCGGGCCGACCAGCCGGGAGGATCGGCCGGACATTCTTCTCGTCGACACCAACGTGGCCATCGACATTGAGCGGTTCTACTTCGGCACTCTCCGCAACCAGGACCACCGCACCGATCTGCGTGCTTTGCTGTTGGCGTTCCCGTGGCGGGACACCACCACTGCGACAGTGGATGTCGAGTACGGGACCGCGATCTGTGAGTCGGCATGGCGGCGCGACGGCACTTTCAACGCGCCAGCGACACGACGAATGCGTCACGCCCTGGACCGCGTACTGCGTGACTGGGGCATCGAGGAGACGAGATACGCGTTCGCGCAACGGTATCCGCCAGAGCGGCGGGACAAACTGTGGCGCCGTGGGCTACCGCTGCCGGACCCAGCGACCGAGGCGACCTACCCGCTGGGGGCGCTGCTGGGGCCGTACGCCACATTGCTGTACACCTGCTATCTGGACCGCACTCGCAGACGGTGGCGCTCCCGCGGCCGAATGTGGCCCATGCGGCAGCTCATCGCTTGGGCCCGAGACGAGTTCGGTGCGCTGTGCACGTACGAGATCGCACTGGCCAGAGACATCTTCCTGGCCGTGGGAGGCCGCACCAACGCGGCCCGAAAGACGTTGAAGCTCCGCTCTGCGCACGAAGTAAAAGTCCCACGCCGCATTCCATGCCTTGTCGGCGATCTCGTCGGGAGATTCGTTTCCGTGGATCACCACGGCGATGGCCGCCGGTGCGCACGACCGGTGGTCGAGATCGCCGAATCGGTGTGCAACGCCGACCCTGCCGGCCGCCGCGACCCGGACAAGGTCGCCACCATCCTGCGCTTGAAATACGAACACAACTGGACACACTCTCGTATCGCTGAGCATGTCGAACCCCTAAATGCTGAACAAGAGAACTTGTCGGGGCACCAGGGTATGATCACCGGCCGTGAATAAAATGGATGAAATCCTGGTGAAGATCGCCAACGCCGATGATCCGGAAGTTCGTTTCGAACTCGGACGCCAAGCATTGGGATGGAATATGGATCCGATAGTGGTGCAGAAGGCTGGTCAATTCACGGATGAAGAAATGACGGCCTTGATCGAAGCAGCAGAGTCGGAACGTCGTGAACGCGAATACGGTAAAGCTCTGCGTGAGTGGGCGGAAAAGGCGCGGCGTGAGGGTGGATATTATCCCAAGGAGCGAGGTTAGGTTGTCATATCCGGGTCTATATCCTTAAGCATTGACGCCAACTGTTGGAATTCGAGGGCATTGCCGCTAGCCCTGCTTGTGTTTCCCTTACGGCTTCGGTCCTCCGGCCCAACAGGGAGAGCACTATGCCTCTTTCCGCATGAAGCTCAGCGCTCCTGGGACGGCGAGCGACGGCCTAGTCTGCTGTCGACGACCACCGCAGCGGTGATCCCTACGTTCAGGACGTGAAGGGAATCGAGGAAGGCGAACCCTGCAAGTGCCAGTAAGAAGATCAACATGACGTCACCGACCATACGGTAGGCATCAGCCGGGGCCGCATTCTGACGGTCTGGAAGTATCCGCCACCTACGCACCGATCGCACAGTTCGGTTGCTGCACAGGTCAGCCACCCAGACGAACTCAGATGCCGCATGCCAGGCGTTCGGATGCGGCCGACGCCAGTTCTTCCACCACACATGTGGTGATCTGCTACCGTCTTCACGAAAGCCGCTGAGCTGCAACAATGTTCTCAGATTCGGGCCTCAACTCTCCGGGATCCCCAGAGAACCTGCGTCTGATTGGTCATGGAGGACTCCGTCGACCGCGAGGCGTTGCTGGCTGCTGATCTGGATCCCGATGACCGAGGCGAATGGCCGGGGCAGCGGTGGGTGCAACTTCTGCTGACGTGGCGCGCTGTCGCACTGGGAATGCGAGCGATTGATTCCGATCACCCGAGCTTGAGGGAATGATGTCCTGCGCGGGGGCTGGAGTCGACATCGCTGTCAGCGCAGTCTCCGGCGACGATAGTCCCTCAACTTCCTGTGCCGTGGGCAGGCGGATCGCGTCGTAGGGCACCCATTGCCGGAATGTCATGACCTGCTGCCGGTTCCGACTCTGGAGGTCGAGGGCGATCTCGGCGTACCGGCTGATGCCGTTGACCTGCATGAGTGCCGCTGAGTATTGCCAGCCCGGCCACCACTGGATCTGAGGGCAGGCGACGAAGGCTCGTGCCCGCATCCCGATCGCCGGCCGCTGCTGGCCGGTGTTGCGTGCCATCACCCACACCTTAGTCGGATCGACCATGATCCGCCGCGGTTGCGGCAGTCGCCGGATCGCGGGGCCGTCGGTGTTGGGCATGGTTCAGACCGCCCGGATCATGGGCTGTGCACCCGCGGTAGCGGTGGCGAGGTGGGACCATGCCGTGCCGGTGTCGCCGGTGGCCGCGAGCCGGATTCGGCCCGTGTGTGGGTGGAGATGACGGCCGGACACGTGGACCTCAAGTTCGATCTCACGGACTCGCCCGCGGCCGCGTCCGATCCCGGTGTATCCGGTCGGTCGGGAATTGAGGACGAGGTCGGCGCGGATCCCGCGGACCCGGTCGGTGAACATCAGGATTGCCTTCTGCGCAAGAACTTTCGCCAGCAGCGTCCGAGCTCGGGCCGGTGCTACCGTGACCGGGTCGTCGAGGACTACGAGCGTGATCCCGTCGGCCAGTACGGAGGCGATCTCGAGGCTGTCGCCGCCAGATGGGTCGATCAGCGCCAATCGCGATAGATCTCCACCCATCTCGTGCACGGCGAGCAAGCCGAGCAGGCACGCCCGATGACTGCGGTGTGGCGTCCGGCACCGGTGACTGCGGCGGCGAGCCTGCACAACAACCCTGCGCCCCGGCACGCCACCGCACTGCCTCGGGTGAGCCCATGGTGGGGGAGCAGTTCGCCGATCCCACCGGGTACTGCGAGCACGTCGGCCGCAGCGCGGGTGGGTGTACGGTCTGCGGCACCGACCTTGCCGGTGATGGTGGCCATACGGGTGCGCAACTCGGCTAGCTGCTGCTCACGCGGGAGATCGACAACCTTGCGACACTCCGTCGACTCGCACATCAGTTCGAATAATAGGCGATAGACTGCGCAGTATGTTCGAGGTCGATCAGCTTGTCCGGATCCGTCCCGCGGGCGTGTCCGTGTTCCGCGTCGTGGCGATCGAAGACGACGAGCACGTCCTCATAGAAGCTGTTGCTGACATTCCCGGTCGATATCCGTTTTCCCTGCGCGTCATCGATCTGATTGCGGCCGACTCCGCCCCGCTGTGAGAGATGTTGACGCCAACGGGATCCGCAATCCGTCCTGATGTAGGCCCTGTGCGACCTGTACAGATCGGTAATCGACCGATCGCATGGTACTGAGAACGTTTGGGTCACACGCGAACGAACGACCGTGTCGGGGCGTACAGGGCTCGGTGCCACTTGACGACTGAACACTCCGCCACGGCAATCGAATTCAGGCGATGTACGCCGTACCGCTCGACCCCACTCGCTAGGTCATCGACGATGGGGTAACTGGCGTCGCAGTGCATGCAGCCGCCCTCAAACACCTCGCCACGGTCGACGGGGCCCGGCCTGGGATGAATGGATTTGGTGATCTGTCGAGCGACCTGTGAGCGAGCCAGCAGCTCCTTGAGGAGCTTCCACGCGTGCTCAGTGGACGCCAGGATCAGCAAGCGGAACTCCGGCGCCGGGTAGACAGGACGTACCCCGGCAACTCGGACCGACTCCGCGCCACACGACTGACACGGGTAGGGGATTCCGTAGGCGCGCAGCCAGATCGGGCCCTTGACCGTGTTGCTCGGTGGTTTGTCGATCCGAAGCTCCGGCAACCGAAGATCAGTATGGGCACGCATCCCGCTCCGACGCACGATGTCTTCGCACCGGCCGCACGTCACGGTCCAGGCACCAGCTTCACCGCCGAGCTGCCCACGCTCATCGACAACGGGCACCGAGCACATTTCTTTCCCCAACGAGCTCGATCGGTGCTTGCCATCTCCTCACCCTCGATTAGTGATGTGCTATCGCACCATCAGTGTCCGGCACGGCATCAGACGACATCATCAGATTCCGTTCCTGCTCGTCGTTGGCGCGCCAGTTGTGCCGCGAAGAGGGGCGGGGGCGGAGACCGACACTGGTCGCATCGACTGGGCCCGCACGGAACGGGGGTGCTGAAAGTGGAACATCGCCACGACCAGAGCGGGCGGCCGTGTCGCTCGCGTGCAGTCGATTGCCTGGCGAGACCTCGCACTCATTAGCCGAGGCTTCCAGAGATCAACCCCACGAATACCCCACGAAACAAGAAAGCCCCGGTGGAAACCGGGGCTGACCTGCTCTTACTCTGGTGCGCGATACTGGGATTGAACCAGTGACCTCTTCCGTGTCAGGGAAGCGCTCTCCCGCTGAGCTAATCGCGCGTGGGGTGCCTCTAAGAGGCGGCGACGGGAATCGAACCCGTGTGCACGGCTTTGCAGGCCGTTGCCTCACCACTCGGCCACACCGCCAACCAAGGCCGGGTTGGCCTTCGAGCGGATGACGGGATTCGAACCCGCGACCCTCACCTTGGCAAGGTGATGCGCTACCAACTGCGCTACATCCGCATTTCGCTTCCGGGGCTCTTCGTGCCGTCCGGCTGCGAGAAAGAACATTAGCCCACGATCCGCGTGAGCAACAAATCGCCTGGTAGATGGGGGTGGAAGTGAATGACAGAGGTGTAGTTCGGCCGCTCGGCCGCGGGATCGGTCGCCGGCGGTACACACTCCTATAAGTACCGATCGGTCTGTTAAATCCCTCGGTTACCCTCCCGTGGCAAACTCGCAGGTAGAACCCCGATTTGGTGTGACATGGGTGATGCGTGTTAAGGTTCCATCTCGTTCGGAACGGAGCGCACAGCCCGCCCGAATCCCACAGATCTGGTCTCATAGCTCAGTGGGAGAGCGCTCGCCTCACACGCGAGAGGTCGCTGGTTCGAACCCAGCTGGGACCACAAAGAAGTGGCAGGTCAAACGCGGTGTACGTAGTGACCTGCCGCTTTCGTGCAATATACGTGCAATATCTGCCCTAGGAACCGTGGTCAGCTAGTCATCGCACTCGCCGCATGGCCTTGTCGACGTCTTCGAGTGCGATGCGGATTTGACCGCGGAATCTGTAGGCGGGCAGGTTCCCGTCCGCGATCATGCGCCGGATCGTGTCCTTGCTGACGCCCGCACGTGCCGCTGCCGAGTTGATCGACACGTAGCGGCTGGGCGTGGGAGTCGGTTCAGACTTAGACATCGGGAGACCTCGGCTTCCGGTCGGCGACGATCAAGGATCCGCTGCCTGCGTCGGGAGCGGTGACGGTGTCAGCAGCGGACCGGCACTGCTGGTGTGGTTCCGCTCTTGGAGATGTGCACCCAAAACTTTCCTGAGGGTCTGCTGTCATGTGTCCATGCTCGGCATAGTGCTGCGCGATCTCTATCCCGCTTAGTGTTGGAAAAGTGGAAGGAAACAAATCCAACACCAGAAGCCCGCTGGAAGCGGTTCACCCGACAGCCAGGCGCGGTGAAATCGCCTACGCGGAGCGGCGACCGCAAGCAATGGTCGGTCTCTGTCGTACCCATCCAGGGTGGCAGATCCATGACGTCTCGGGCTCGGGCAAGACTGGTCATTGCGCGATCGTGCAGCTCGCGGGGTGGCCTTTTCGGATCGAGGTTCGGGTGATCGAAGACGATGGTGAGCCGCCTCGCGTCGTGGATCTCCGAATTTACTCACCGCCAGGGTTCGGCGACATCGCGATCACCAATGCCGACCTCAAGGCCATCCCGTTGGCCCGGCTTGCAGCCGCGGCAGGGTCAGGTTTTCTTACAGCCCTCCGCGAGGTGGAGAACATTCCCTGCCGGCTGGCGGCGCCCGAACAACACACGGTGGTGCCGATGTCGCCGCAGAAGACACCTCGGCGCTACGGCCGTCCGCGCAAGCTCACTGACGAATTCCTCCGCCAGGTGGCGGAGTACGGTCGGGAAGCTCGTCGGCTCGGCCGACCGGTCCTGCAGCACATCGCCTTCTCGATCGAACCTGACCCGAAACGGCAGGCGCAGCCGGAGACGGTGCGAAGCTGGCTTGTGCAGGCACGCAAGAAGGGGATCCTCGATCCCGGTGAATTAGCCAGCAACCGCAGGAGGCCGAGTGCGAAGCCTCAAGCCTGCCGAGAAGACCGGAGCCTCGCCGTCTAGTACAGGACGGCGGCTCCCGAGTGTCTGGAGGGGCGCACCTCGATAGCGAACCGGTCAGGATCGCTCGGTACGCACCGGGTCCGGTACGGGCACTGCGAGGTAGAGCAGAACGTCTTTGACTTCTACGTTCATTGACGATATATAGGCGGCGACGTGTTCGCCGGTGGCTTGGTCGCGCCAGCGTAGGTAGTCGGTGGTGTCTCGGCCGTAGGCGATGCGGGTGCGGGTTGTCCAGTATCTGTTGAACTCGGCGCATGGCCGTAAGCGGCGGAGAAGGTGCGCGGTCTGGGGGGTCTCGCGATAGACGCCCATGGCGGCTTTCAGTAGCGCGACGACTTGGTCCTTCTCGTTGTCGCGATCGGTCAGTACGCCCTCGGAGTAGTGGTCGAAGATCCAGGGGGCAACGTTGCCTACCTCGCGGAGCCGGGGAAATGCGCGCTCCATGCGGTCGTTTACGGCTAGGAGGTTGATCAGGGGATCGGTGTAGGCGGCGAGGATCCCTCGCTCGTTGTCCAGGTAGTCCAGGTAGTCGAGCATGCGCGGGTGTTGCTGGATCTGGGCGCGGAGAGTTTCGGTGGGGGTGAGATCCAGTGGGGGCGCGAGCAGTTCGCGGGCGTGGCGGGCTTGGTTGTCGCTGAGTTGGTATCCAGCGATGAGTGTCTGGAGCAGTTCCGGGCTGGGTGCGCGATCGCCCTTCTCGATGTCGCGGATGTGGGTCTCGCTGATCGTCGTTCTCAGGCGCGCCTGTCTGCGTGACAGGCCTCTGGCTTCCCGGACCTGAAACAGGAAGCGTCCCAATGACGGTACGCGGGCTTGCGCACCGCGGACGGGTGTGCCGGGTCTCTCCACTGGGTTCGCGGGCATGCGAGTTCCCCCCTCCCTTCGGGGCTTTCGAGCATGGTGGATCGGCAGATACGATTGGCTGTTCCCCCTGGTGCCCATCGGTTTATTTCCTACCAGAATGGATACGCTGTTGGGAGCCGTTTCCACTATCTGCTGATTGCGGATTGGTAGCCGTCCAAGGGTGGGCCTGCTACGCAGGCCCAGCTCGTGGCCATGGCCATCCTGCCGACCTGATGCTGGAAGTCAAGAATCGCACTTTGGCGCTCGGAGCGTCAAAATCACACCAAACGCGCTGGTAAACAGCGTGTTCGAAGTTTGGCGCAATTTGCCTCTAACGAAATTTGCGCCTAATCAATCTATAGCTTTCCGAGGTTTTCGGGGGTTTGGTGGATGCAGCAAGTGCACATCGCCCTCGAAGGGAAGAGTGAAGTGGATCCGTTCGTGATTGTTTCATGGATCAATGCGGGATTGGCCCTGCTGTCCAATGGGCTCGCTGTGGCAGGGCAGGCATTGTCGTTGATCTTGCCTTTCATCTGACAGCGCGGCCTGCCCAGGGTCTCCTGGCTGCATCGATGCTGCTGGGAGGCCCGCGAGAGACCGCGCCCACCGTTCCTGTGCTCCGCCGCCGCGTTTCACGCAGAGAGGCTGAATTCGCATGTCCACGTTGATAACTCACGCCAAGACGTCGACCACTGATTGGCATTCGTCCTTTCGGTCAGAGGCCTGCCCGAAAACCATTGTCAGCCCTTCATATGTGCGAAAGCGACCGGTAGTTACATGGTTTCGGCGCAGTGAAGTCGCCGTTGCGGCACCGTTGGCGATCATGCTGAGCTGCTACGGGATTGCTGGGGCAAGTGCGTCGCGTGTGATCGCTGATCAGCCCGGCGTCACGGGTCCCGCCCAGCCCGGGACTACGACCCCGCCACCACCACCATCTCCGGCTCCTCCTCCGCAGGCTGGGCCCGCACCAACAGCGCCGGCATATGCACAGCAGCCGCCGGAAGTTCGCAATGGCCCGAGCCCGAGGCCGGAACCGCCATCTGCCCCGGCGCCACCAGTGGTGTTGGCGGATCTGCATCTACCCGAACCCGTTCCGCCGGTCGCGCCGATCGCGCCACCCGACAACACCATCCGAATCGGTGAGTGGGAGACGCCTTCGCCGGACTGGCTGCCCCCGGAGGTACGTGACTGCATCAACAACACCGCCGCGGGCGCGGAGGCTCAGATCGCTACGGCGTTGGACTCCATCGGTATTCCGGCTGGACGGTCCGATCGGGTCAGTGGCGCAACGATGGCCGGAGCAGGTGTCGGCGGAGCAGTGGGTGCGGTGGTCGCCGGGACTCCGGCCGCGGCGGTGGGAGCGGTGGTCGGAGGGCTCATCGGCGGCACAGTTGGCGGGATTGCCGGTGCCGCAGTGGGAACGGTCATCGCGGTTCCGTTAATCGGAACCGTCACCTCCGGTGTCGCCGGAACCGCACTGGGGGCAGCAGCTGGGGCCGCTGCCGGAGCGGCGATCGCCGGAATACCCGCGGCCGTAGTCGGTGCAGCCGTCGGGGGAACCATCGGCGCCGGGTTCGGCGCTGGGGTAGGGGTGGGGCAGCAGTGACGAACCGAATCGTTGTCGCGCGCGCGATGTTCGGCGCCTCCGCGTTGGCCAGTTGCGTTCTGTACGGCCTGGTAGAGCCGACGACGTCCAAGGCGGTGCCGATCGGTCCCGATTGCCCCGCGCTGTACATTCTGGCAGTCCAGGGCACCGGTCAATCCTCCCCCACTGCCGACCCCACCGCCGACACGGGACTGGTCGGAGCGGTGCTGGGGCCAGTGGTGGCGGCAGCGCCGAATCTGGTGCAGCGCAGCTATATCGGATACAGCGCGGCGTTCGGGGGAGCAGTGCCTGGCGGCGGGCCCGAACCGTATGTCGAGTCCGTTGCGGAGGCCCGCGCCCGCCTGACCGCCGCAGCGACCGAGGTCGCCGCCGCATGCCCGAACACCATGCTGGCCGCGGTCGGCTACTCCCAAGGCGCCCAAGCTGTTTCCGGTTTTGCCCAACAGGTCGGAGCAGGTCAGGGCCCGATCCCACCGGATCGCGTCGCTGCCATCGCGTTGTATTCGGATCCCGATCGTCCGATGGGTGCGCCTGTGATCCCTGGCCGGCCCGGCCAGACCGCCCCCGATCCGGCACCGGGGACCAGCGGCGACGCGGTCGCTGCAGTGCGACTCGGACCGGCCATGGTCGGTGGAGGTGGCATCGCCGCCGATGGCGCGGAGTTCGGGGCGCTGACCGGGCGAGTAGCCGAGATCTGCGCGGTCGGAGATCTGGCTTGCTCGGCACCCGACCGTGCCGCGCTGCTGCGCCTGGGTGCCCAGATCGCCGCCCAAGCCGATCTGCGCAACCCGCTCGCCGCACTCGGCTCACTGAACGCGATCCTCGCCGACACTCTCGGGTCGGCGTGGACGACGATGCTGGCGGAAGATTTCCAGACCACCGGCGGCACGGTCGATTATCTGCCGCGAAAGACGCTGGCCCAGCGGCTTATCGACGCGGCTGATCCTCGTGTCGCACCACTGTCTGCGGCACAGGCCGCCACCGCGCAGACGCAGTGGACACACATCACGGCAGCGGTGACCGCCAATCCGATCGCAGTGCTGCCGACTCTGACTGGTCAGCTCGCCGCGGCCTGGAACCAGCTGGTTGCCGACAACGCCGACTTGAGCAACCCGGCGGTATGGGCCGCGTACGCGGGAACGGCTAGCGCGCACACCGGTTACGCCTCCGCTGGAGCACTGGCCTCGGGCATCGCTTGGCTGATCGCCCTCGCCCACGACACCGCCGGGAGTCACCATGACCGACAACTCGCAGATCACTGACCACGGCGAGTTCTACCGGGAGGTCCTCATCGGGCCTGGTCGTCGCCCGGGGGATCTGCTGCGGCTGCGTAAATCGCCAGCGCCGCAACTGCGCGGCACCGAGGCGTGGCAGATCGTGTACGTGTCCAGTGACTCCTACGACGAACTCATCGCCGTCTCCGGAACAATCCTGGTCCCAGACACCAACGCCGAAATCGGGCCGGGACCAATCCTGGTGTATTGCCCGGGATTTCACGGTCTCACCGGTTCCTGCGCACCATCGCGTCTGCTGGCCGCGGGCGAAGAACTCGAGGCTGACCGTATCGGGGCGGCTCTGGATCGGGGATGGACGGTGGCGGTCCCCGACGGACAGGGCTACCTCGACGACGGGCCCCATACGTTTTTGGCCAGCCGAGCCGCCGCACACTGCGCGCTCGACATTGCTCGTGCCACCCACCGGCTGCCCGACGTCGACACCGATGATGGGCCGATTCTGGTGTGGGGTTACGGCGATGGCGGCCGGACAGCGGCATCGGCCGGAGAACTGTGCGACATCTACGCCCCGGAACTCGACGTGCGCGGGGTCGCCGCTGGTGCAGTCGTCGCCGACCCCGGTGAACTGGTGACTCACCTCGCCAGTGGACGGTGGGCGGGACTGGGGCTGGCGGGTCTGGGCGGCCTGTCGCACGCTTACCGGCACCTGCCGCTGCGGCACCTGCTCACCGACGAGGGGCACGACGCACTCGCCGATGCCGAAACCATCGACGTTGCAACGCTGCTCGCTCGCTACCCCATGCCGTTGAGCCACTGGTGCGAACGCCCGGACCCGTGGAACGACCCGATGTGGCGCTACGTCCTCGAGCGCGAACGACTCGGCTGGATCGGGCCGAGAACGCGAATTCACCTGCTGCACGGCACCAACGACGCCGTCGTGCCGATCGCACAGGGCCTTCGCCTCTGCCGCGACTACGAGGCCCTCGGAACTCCGGTCACCTGGCGCGAATACGGCGCTGGCCACCTGGGCGCCGCCTCCGCAGCCCTCGCCGAAGCGCTCGCCCGTCTCGCCGATGACCTTCAACACAACACCGCGTCCCCAACCATTGTTGACAGGCATTCCAATGCATCAGACCAATGAACCGGTACCAGAACTGGGCATAAGCTCAGACGGATTGCGGCGCAGCGCGAGTAGGGATAACCGCCCGCGGGCGAGACGCGGCCGTTCCGGCTCACCATTTGCGAGTTGCGTTGCGGGCGTGCTTCTCACGCTGCTCCAAGTCGCACCGGCAGCCGCTCAGCGCGATGACAACCCGGCACCGATAGGCCCAACGTGTCCGGCGCTGTACGTCCTCGCGGTCCAGGGGCCGGATGAAACATCCCCGGATGCGGACCCGAGTTCCGACACCGGAGCGCTCGGGCATCTGTTCACGACGCTGCTCTCGGAAACGGGGGATCTCGTGCAACGGGTCTACGTCCGGTACACCGAGTACGAACCGTACGAGCAAGCCTCCGCCGCCGCGGCGACTCGGCTCGAGTCGATCGCACACGACATCATCGACCGCTGTCCCACAACGAAGATCGCCGCAACGGGGTACGGGCAAGGCGCCGTGCCGGTGGCGACCTTCGCCCGCCGCATCGGCACGGGCGCGAGCCCGATCTCCGCGGATACCATCGCCGCCGTCGCGCTGTTCGCACACCCCCAACGCCCCGCAGGCGCACCCGTCCTGGTCGGCGCACCTACACAAGACACGCCCGGCCCCGTCCCCGGCACCTCCGGAACCGCCATCGCCAGCGTCCGACTGACCAACCAGGCCCCACAGGGTGAGGGCATCGACCAAAATGCCACAGCCGGAGGCGGTTACGGGACGCTCACCGGCCGAGTCGCCGACTTCTGCTCACCCGGAGACATGACCTGTGACACCCCACCAGGATCGCCGCTGGCACAGACGGTGCGCAACATCGCCGCCCAATCCGACATCCGTGACCCGGTCGCAGCGATCGCCACGGTGGCCCAAGCGCTGGCGGCGACCGCGTGGAAGACCGCGGCCGGTGTCGTCACCGAGGACTTGTCCGGCACCAGCCTCGACCAGCTGTCGTATCAGCCCAGCAAGTCGCTCGGACAACGGTTGGCCGAAGCTTCCGACCCGTCCACCCCGATGCCCGGACCGGACCAAGCCCTGGCAGTGCTGTTCCGGCTGGGAACGATCGGCCTGAACACCGTCGTGACGGTCGCGCAGAAAGTGCTGACACCCGCCACGATCGCCGAGCTCGCCACGATCGGGCTGGCCAACCCGGCCGCGGCGATCGCCAATCTCGGCGCCAAGGTCGCCGGCGCGATCGCCGAGCTCATCCCGCCGCAGACCGCACTCGGCTGGGTCAACCAGGCATTCGACGCGATCACGACCACGGTCACCGACCAATCCCAGCTGTACAGCCTGGCCATGCAAACCCAATACAGCGACACCGCAGGCCGTCACAGCGCCTACACCTCCACACCCGCCGACCCGAGCGGGAAATCGCCACTCACCGTCGCGGCCAACTGGTTCGCCGCAGCCGCGCACGACCTCGCCGCCGCCAGCACTGCACGCCCAACTCCGAAACCACGGGCCGCCCAGAGCCTCCCACCCACTGCCACAAGCCACTCGTATCCGACGTCTGTCACCGCGCCCGGCGCAACGACTACCCCATCGACCGCTCCGGCACCGACCGAGCCCGGTGCGCCATGACACCGACCGGGCCATTCAGACCCCTTCGGGGAGACCGCCGTCGCTGCCATCTCTGCGCCAGAGAGACATGTGCGGTCTGTCCCTCGCGGGCCGTCTCCCCGGAGGGCCCATCCACCGACACCCCCGCACCAGCAAGGAGGTGAGGAAATTATGCCCACTCCGGCAAGCAACTCGACCGACACCACCCAAGGATGGGGCTGGCTGACACCCACCGACGCAGTGCCTCTTCAGCAAGCACCACCGGCGCAAACAGTACCGAGCGACAGTGATGAATGGCAGTGGCTCACACCACCCACCGCGGAACCAGCTTCTGAGTTCACCCCGGGCCGCGTGGATGAAACCCGTTCTCGCCTGCCCCGCAGTGGCTGGATCGCGCTCGGTGTCACGCTGACCCTCTGCATCGCCCTCGTCGCCGTGGGCATCACCGCGACACAGCACCACGACGCCCCAGTGGCAATCCCCACCCTCACCGCAGCGCCACCGCCCACGACGAAGACCGCTGCCACCGCGTGTGACGGGCTGACCGGAGCGACGGTGACCGACGGATCCGGCAACACCCAGACCTTGCCGAATGTCATCGCTGCCTTCGAGCACGCCTATTACCGGGAGCGATCGACAGAGGCGGCGATGCGGCTGCTGGCCCCGGAAGCAGGAATCGCAGCCGAACCGCTCGCCGCGGGCATCGCGTCGATCCCAGCGGGCAGCTCGCACTGCGTGGCCATCACCCCCCTCTCGGACAACACCGCGGACGTGCACGTGGTCGAACTGCACCCGGACCGGTCCCGAATGGACTACCTCCAGGTAATCAACACCCGCCGCACCGACACCGGCCACCTCCTGATCACCAACATCCAAAAGGCCGGATGACATGAGCGCCACCGCATTCCACCTACGTACCGTTCACGCCACAGATCGCGAACCACCGACCGGTCACCTCGACCCGGACACCATCACCGCACCGGCCCCCGATCGTCTCGCCCCAGTACGGCACGCACCGCTCCCGGTGACCGGGCCGCACCCGCCGCTGTTCGCCGTGCTGGGCGCGCACGGCGGAGCAGGAGCCTCCACCCTCGCGCGCTGGTGGGTGCATTCGGCCGACACCGGGCTGGCCTGGCCCGCCTCGGCCGCCACGACCCAGCGAGTGATCGTCGCCGCCCGCGAGTGCATCCCCGGACTTACCGCTGCTGCCGAACGGCTGCGGGAATGGCACGCCGGTCTCGCCCCCGCGGGGGTCAGCATCGTCGGGCTCGTGCTGGTCGCCACCCGCCCCGGTCGGGTACCAGCCGCCGTGGGTCGTTACCGGCGCACAGTCGCCGAGTTGGTCGATGGGGCCGTGTGGTCAATCGGCTGGCACGACGAACTGATCGTGCGCGAACTCGACGACCTCGCCCAATACACGCCCTACGACCCGCCGCCGCGCCGCCGCGCGCGGCTCACCGAGGCCGTCCCGGTCGACGTCCACACCGCAGGACTCGCCATCACGAACCGAATCGCGGTCGGGCGAGGCGACGCCCCAACCTCGAGGAGCATCTCATGACCCCGCTGCTCACCGAGTCGGTCGTCGTCCTGGCCGAAATCAAGGTCACACCGGTGGCGCCGCCTGGATCGGACGGATTGATCAAAATCGTCAACTGGCTGGGCTGGCTGGTGATGCTGGCGGGGGTCGCCGCGCTGATGTACGCGGGCGGGAAGTTCGGATGGGAGCGTTGGCACGGCGGCGCGGTCGAGTCACCCAAGATCGTCCTGGGCGCCCTCGCTGGCGGCATCGTCGCCACCAGCGCCGGCCAAATCATGCAACAGATCGCGGGCTCATGATGAGCGCGGATCTCGAAATCGTTGTCTCCCAACTAATCCGACCAAACACGCGCTACCGACGCGGTCGCCACGCCATCGAATCCACACAATCGCCTCGAGGGTAGGAACGGCATGTATCAAGACCACACACTGTTCACCATCCCCGTCGACGGCACCGAACTGTCGGCCTACCGATGGGGGCGAACCGAAGCCCCCGCCACGGTCATATATGTCCACGGAGGGCTCGGTGACTCCACAGTGTGGACGCCGCTGATCCGAACTCTGCACGAACATTTCGACGGCGGAATCGCGCAGATCGCCTTCGACCAACGCGGCTACGGCTCATCACCGCCAGCGAGTCCGTTCCGAGAAACCGACATGGCAGTGTTGGCCGACGATCTGGATACCGTTCTCACTGCGGCACACGGCGCAACCATCCTGGCTGCGCACTCGACAGGTTCGCTACTGGTGCAGGCGTGGGCCGAACGGTTCCCGCGTCACGCGACAGCGGTCGCAGGCTTGGTGCTGTTCGGTGGTGCCGCAGAGTTCCCTGAAATGCCCTGCCTCCCAGCCAACTACCGCCGCTTCTTCCGGCGACTGTGCTCGGGGGACATGGGCGCGCTCGCCCTGGAACCGGCGGTGGGAGCCATGCTGTTGCGCAGCTACCTGCGGCGACCGGGCTGCGTTCACCCGACGGACAGTGCGCTCCTTTCCGGAGTGCGTTGCGTTGGCCAGCGGGTGATGACCGAGCAGGTGCGGATCTTCAGCAGATACCGGATCACCGACAGCGTGGTCGAAATGCTACGCGGCGTGCCGACCTTCGTCGCGACCGGCGAGCACGACCGCATCGTGCCCCCCGCTCAGGCATTGCGATTCGCGGAAACGATTTGGGCCGAGATCGATCTGATCCCCGAAGCCGGGCACTGGCTGCCCCACACCGCACCGCAGCGCGCAGCCGAAGTCCTCACCCGCGCTCTGGAACTCGCCTACCGCGCCGATATTGGCAGGTCGCTGTTCACGGCCGAAGAGCCGTACCAGGCGCTCGACAACCTCGGAGAACCGCTGTGACCGCCCGACCGCTGGACCCCAGGGTGAGCGAGCCCCTGACACATCTGCTCGGCTGGCTGGCCTGGATCGTGCTGCTGCTGTGCATCGCCCGCGCCACCTGGGTGGGCGGGCAGCTCGCAATCCGAATGTACCGAGAAGAAGCCGTCGAAGGACTCGCCGGGTCGCTCCTCGGCGCAGTCCTGGTCGGCGCCGCGAGCGCATTCGCGGCCGCGCTGTTTCCGACGCACTAAAAGCTGGAGAGACACCATGGAGAACAAGGCGCACACTCCGAAAACCGTTAGGTTCGTCGCGATCTGTTGTCTGCTGGTGGCCGTATTGTCCGGATGTAGTGCCGACCGGCCGGGTAGTTCGGCAGAGGCGGCCGATACCCGAGCGGTGCCGAGAAATCTCAAATCGGTCGCTTTCCAAGGAATCAAGCTCCCGGCTGCCGAGGAAGGGCCGCAGCGCGACGACGGAATCGTCGCGGGGGGCTACGACCATTCCCCGGCGGGCGCCGCGCTCGCGGCGATCCAGGCGACGGTCCGGTTCTCCGTAGCCGACGACCGTCAATATCCACGGGTCGGGCAGCAGATGCTCGCGCCCGGGCCAGGGCGAGACAGCTGGGCGGTGGCACGCGCGCAAATCTCCATCAGCGGCCCGGCGAGTGATCCGCCGACGATCCTCGGCTATCGAATCGCCAGTTACACACCCGAGCGCTGCGAGGTCGACATCTTTGCGCGGCAACCGGATTCGTCACAGACCCGCACTTCCGGTGTGGTCGTCTGGACGAACGAGGACTGGAAGCTTCGGCTACCCGACCCACCCCAGTCCGCGACCGTCGTCGCGGTGACCGAGATGCCGACCGACACGGTCACGCTCGTGATGCGCTGACAAGGACACCTCATGAGCACGCGCAGACTCCTGACCATCGCGAGCATCAGCTTGGCCCTCATCGCCACAGCGGTAATCGGACTCGTCGCCACCGACAACCACGACACGACCTCACCCGCGCCCCCATCGACTGCCGAGGCCATCCCGACTGCCAGTGCGTCCGGGGCGAGCCCTAGCCACGCTCCCACTACCGATCTGTTCGGCAATCGACTCGAGGTCACCGGCGACGACGCGGGGCAGGCGCAAGCCCAGGACCCGAGCCAGCAGGTGAACCCTGCTGCGCCGGAGTACCTTTCAGCGCCTCCGGCAGGGTTACGCTGGCAGCGGGGATGGGGTGGCGCGGCACTGCCGGTGTCGGTCAGTGATGGACCCGCGCGTATCGAGGCGGGGGTCGCCTCCGGCTTCGCCGACACCCCCCAAGGGGCGGCGCTGGCGGCGCTCGACGCGGTCGCGCGAGCCCTCGCAGCGCCGGACGGTGTGTGGCAACAGGTTGTGCGATCACGATTCCACGGTGGCGGCCCAGCGCTGATAGATCGTTTCGCTCGCAGCCGCAGCACCCCAAACCCAGCCCGCTACATCGCAGTCCCGGACGGGGTGCGCGTCTTATCGAACTATCAGCCGGACTTCGCTGTCGTGCAGATCGCGGTCCGGGCTTCTGACGGATGGACCTACGGCACCTGGCCCATGGCGTGGGTCGACGGGGATTGGCGGGTCCGGGTACCGGACGACATCGACACGTTCTGGGGTGAACCCACGTTCGTCGACACCCTCACCGGTTTCGGCCAATGGAGCGCACCCCGATGAATACCGCCCCGAGCCAAATCCCGGACATCCTCTGCAACCTCCCCTACGGCGCCCAACAAGTCTGCGAACTGGGCGGCACAGCCGTGAAAAAAGCAGCAGACTCCGCCATCGACAACCTCGTCGACACCCTTCTGGACGGCCTCGGCACGCTCCTGCGGTTTGTGCTCACCTGGTGGATCGATCTGCCCTCACCTCAACTCGAAGCACAGACGGGCGAGCCGGGTCCGGTACTGGTGACCATCCGCGACTACACCAGCGGTCTGCAAATGCTGTTGATGACGGCCGGGATCCTCGTTGCCGCAACACGACTGGCCTTGGCGAAGCGGGGCGGCTTGGCTGGGGAAGCCCAAGAGTCGTTTCTGATGTTCGGTCGGGCGGTGCTCGCAAGCATGATGTTCGCCGCCGTCGTGACTGTGGGTACGCGCGCTGGTGACGCATTTTCGGACTGGGTGATCTTCGATGCCTCCCGCGGCGACACCAACACCGCGGCAGGCCGGATCGCCGAATTCGATCTCCGTGTTCTTCCAGGACTTGGCACCGGAGTGCTGCTGATCATCGGGCTGCTCGGGATCGTGAGCATGCTCGTCCAGTTGGTGATGCTGGTCGTGCGCCAAGCGCTACTGGTTGTAGTGGTCGCGGCGCTGCCGATCGCGGCGGCGGCCTCGGGCACCGGGCCAGGCTCGCAGGCGTACAAGAAGATGCTGTCGTGGGCGCTGGCGTTCGTGCTGTGGAAACCGGTGGGCGCGTTGATCTACGCGATCGCGTTCGCGGCGGTGGGAGCGAAACAGGATGCACAGCAGCAGGACCCGCAACTGGTACTACTCGGCCTGATCTTGCTGATCATGGTGGCCGCAGTGTTACCCGCACTGATGCGGCTGGTAGCTCCCGCCGTGGCCACACTCGGCGGGGGCAGCGGCGCGGCCGCCGCGCTGGCGGGCGGCGCGCTCGGGCTGGCCTTGGGCTCGGCCGGCTCAGGAGCAGACCGCTCCGAAGCTCGGAAGATGAGCGAGGGGGAGGGCTCGGCCGGCGGAGGCGGCCCACAGTCCGGCCCGCCGCCCGGTCCCCGGTCCGGAGGTGGTGGGCCAGGCCGTCCCGTGGACAGCGGCGGAGGCGCGAACGGTGCCGCGCCCACCACCGGCGGCAAGTCGGCGACAGGGTCTGGCAGCCGCGGGAGCGCTATAGGACCCGGCGGCGCCACCGCGGCCGGAACGGCGTCGACCAGGGGCGGCGCGGCCGCGGCGGCGGGCCCGGCGGGGGCGGCGGTAGCCGGAGCGCAACTAGCCAGTAGCGCTGCGCAGCGGCTCGGCAACGCCATCGGCGGGGAAACCAACGATGCCGCAAGCGGCACAGGCTGGGATCCGAATGCGCCTGGACCGCGGGAGGTCCGGCGATGACCACACGAATGTATGGGCGCTGGGAGCGACCTCGCTCCGCCGGGTTCTTCGGATTGACCTGGGGGGTGTCGATGTTCGGGCTGGCGCTGATCGTGACGGTCATGCTCACCTTCATGATCACGCGCTCCTTGCAGGTCTCCGGCATCGTCATCGGTTGCGGCGCAGCGGTTTTCATTCCGATGGCGATCACCATCGGCGGCCGTACGGGATGGGAAATCGCGATGCTGCGCGCGCAGTTCGTGCTGGCGCGCTCGCGCGGGGAGCTGATGTATCGATCGGGACGATTCTCCCGGATTCCCGGTGTGGCGAAACTGCCCGGCCTGCTGGCGAATTCACGATTGATGGAGTACGAGACGCCGGGCGGGAAACGGTTCGCACTGATCCATATCCGGCGTACTGATCACTACACCGTGGTGTTACGGGTCCTGCCGCGCGGCAAGGAGTTGGTCGATCAGGCCCAGATCGACGCGTGGGTCGAAGGCTATGGGCAGGTGCTGGCGGCACAGTCGCGCGACGGCGAGGTGGTCGCGGTGACCGCGGTGTTGGAGACCGTCGTGGAAACCCAACTGAGACAGCGCCGTGAGGTCGCCCGGCTGGTACGCGAGGACGCGCCTGGATACGCGCGCGCCGTGATGCACGAAGCGGCCGAGATCGGCGGGGTCGGGGTGCGAATCGAGGCCCGGATCGCGGTCACCTACCGGGCGATCGGGAAAGGCCGCACGCGCCGCGACCCCGCCGAACAGGCACGCGAAATCGGTCAGCGCCTGCAGGGAGTGCTGTCCCAGTTGGGCCGGGCCGGATTACCGGCGACTCCGCTGGAGGCGTGGGAAGTGCTGGGACTGGTGCGCACGCGCTACGACCTGGCCGCCCAGCGCGACGTGGAGGTCGCCGGCCGCGACATTCTGCGAACCCAATCCTGGGACACCATCGGCCCGATCGCGCACGAAGATCGGTGGGACCACTTCGTCCACGACGGTGGCCGCTCGGTCACCTGGGAAATGGCGCTACCGCCGCGCGGCGCGGTGCTGGAGACCGGGCTGGAGGACCTGCTGCGCCCGCGAGTCGATGTACCGCGCAAGCGGATCGCGATCGTGTACCGGCTGCATTCGGCGGCCGAAGCGACCGACATCGTCGACGCCGACTACCGCGATGCTCTCGCCGCCGAGCAAACCGAACGCGGCATCGCGTCCGCGGCGGCCTCCATTCGTGTCGAGAACACCGCTGCCGCCCGCAAGGAGCAAGCGCGCGGGGCGGGCCTGACGCGGTTCGGGTTGTTGATCACCATCACCGACGGTCTCGACGGCGATATGCCGGGTGTTGAACCCGTGGTCAAAGCCATGTCAGCGGCATCCCGGCTCACCGTGCGACGCTGCTACGCCGCCCAGGCCAGCAGCTTCGCTGCCAGCCTCGGGATCGGCGTGATCCTGCCCGACCACACCTCGGTGTCGAGGCGGGTGTCCGGATGACCAGACAACCCCCGGTTCGCACCACCATCGCAGGCATCCGCGTGCTCACCGACAGCGCGCGAGCGCAGGCCGAGCACGCGGCGAAAGGGCGGGGCCTGCGGGGCTGGCGTGCTCGATTGGCGCTGTCCAGCGACGACCATCGCCGCGCGAACGCCGAGCAGCGGCTTGACGACCGGCGGCGCGACGGATTCCTGCGCCCGCTGGCCAAATTGACCGACCGCGGGTACGCCGGGGTAGGCGGCGGCCGCGCCGCCGTCGTCCCAGCGATGCCGGAGTGGCGAGGCACCACAGTCCAGGTCGCCGGGCTCTGGCCGTTCTGTGTCGGTGCCGCGGCACCGGTGGTCGGGACCCCGGTCGGCACGCACTACATCACCGGTGCGCCTGTGCATTTCGATCCGATGTCGTGGTTTGTGCGCGGATACATCACCGCACCGTCGAGTTTCGTGTTGGCGCTCAACGGTTTTGGGAAGTCGTCGCTGATCCGTAGGTTGGTGACCGGCGCTGTGGCCGCGGGCCGAACCAGTTTGTGTCTGGGCGACACCAAACCGGATTACCGGGATCTGATCGCGCGGTTGGGCGGGCAGGTCATCGAACTCGGTTACGGCCGCGGTCTCAATCCCCTCGCGGTCGGTGCGCTGGGGTCCATCCTGGACCGGCTCACCGACCCTGATCACCGCCGCCAAGTCGCGGTGCAGGTCGAGGCCGGACAGGTCAACATCGTCGCGGGCCTGATCGAACTGGCCCGAGGCTCACAGATCGCCGACTACGAAGAAACCCTCATCGCGGCCGGGCTGCGCGAACTCTACAGCCCCGCAGGTGGATTCACCCCAGACCACCCTCCGTTGTTATCGGATCTGCTGGCGGTCATAGACGATGGGCACACGCGGCTGCGGCGGTTCGCCGAAGAGGATGACACCCCGTCCTATCGGGCCAGCACCAAACCCTTGCGGCGCTCGCTGCGCGCATTGATCGAGGGACCATGGGGAGAGATTTTCGACCGCCACACCAGCGTTCCGCTCGATCTGGACGCCCCAGCGGTATGCCTGGACGTATCCCGGGTACCGATCGGGGACCGCAAACTGCTCGCCGCGGTCCTGATGACTTGCTGGAGCACGGGTTTCGGCGCGGTGGCCGCCGCGCACGCCTTGACCGAGGCAGGGCTGGCGCCCCCGCGGACCTTCCAAGTGGTCATGGACGAGATCTGGCGGGTGCTCGGCGTCGGGGCCTTCATGGTTGACCGCGTCGATGCCCTGACCCGGTTGCAGCGGGAGCTGGCGGCCGAGCTAATCATGTGCAGCCACTCCCTCAAAGACCTGGAGAAGTACAACGCGCTCGGGTTCTTCGAACGCGCCCGAGCCAAGATCATCGGCCCGGTCGGACCCGAAGAGATCCAACGCATCCGCTCAGCGGTGTCGATCACCGCCACCGAAGAACTCCTCGTCACGTCCTGGGCAGCGCCACATCCACCCGACGACGACCGTATCGATGTCACCGATACGCGTGAAACACCGCCCGGCACAGGTTGTTTCCTGCTCAAGACCGGCGAGGCCGCCGACCCCGGAATCGCCTTCCGCATGACCTTCACCCCGACCGAGCGAAGCGCCGATGTCCACAACACCAACCGCCGCTTCGACCATCTCCGCCAACCGGGCCGGGACGGACAAGGCCAAAAGGAGGCGAGTGGTGAGCGATGAACGGCTTCAAGACCAGCCTCGCGGTGTTGGTGAGCATCCCCCTGCTGGTGATGGTCCTGCTGATCGTCGTGCTCGGCTCGGACCAGTCCCCGTCGTGCACGCTGTCGGCGGCGGCCGGGGCCGACTACTCGACTGGCGTGTCAGTGGCCGGGTTGACCGAGCGACAGCTGCAGCTCTCCCGCAACGGAGTCGTGATCGGCAAACAGCGGCGACAGCCGGAATCGGTGATCATCAGCGAGTTGGCCGCCCAGGCAACCGAATCCACGTTCCGGAACTTGGCCAATCCGGCCGTGCCGGAGTCGCTGGGCTATGCCAACGACGGGCTGGGCTACGACCACGACTCGGTGGGTCCGCATCAGATGCGCGCCAGCGTCTGGGGCACGGTGGGTATCGGCGCGCTGATGACGCCGACCTATCAGATCAACTGGTTCTACGACCAGGCCTCCGGGGTGGCCGGGCGCGATCGAATGTCGCCGGCGGAGCTGGCGCAAGCGGTCGAAAAGTCAGCGCCCAATGCCTATGCAGCGCAACTGGACCTGGCCCGCAAGTTGTACGCGATGTTCGCCGACATCGACACCACATCCGGACCGCCGGGACTGCCGGCGCCGGGCTGCGGCTCGCAGGGCAGCGGAGCCCCGCTCGTCGGTCAGGGCGGGTCGTTCGGCGCCGCAGTCGTGCGGGCGGCACAGCAGTGGATCGGCACCGACTACGTGTGGGGTGGCGGCGACCAGCACGGCCCGACGAACGGGGGGTTCGATTGCAGCGGGCTGACCTTGTACGCGATCTATCAGGCATCCGGCGGGACGGTGCGGCTGCCGCACTACACCCAGGATCAGCAGGACTATCCCGGTGCCGAGGTGGTGCCCTACGCGCAACGCCAGCCCGGCGACCTGGTGTTCTTCACCCGCCCTGGCGACAGCGATTCCCACCACGTCGGGATCTACCTCGGCCGCAGCGACGACGGCGAGGACCGGATCTTGCACGCCCCGCAAACCGGCCAGCAGGTCACCACGAGCCCGCTGTCGGCCTGGCGAGGGGAACGCATCGACATCCGCCGCTACCACCCACCAGCCCACACCACCCGACCTCACTCACCAGAACGGACACACAGTGACACAGAACGCGACGAAAACCTCTGAGGGCCAACCTAACCGGCACGCCGGAGACTGGACGAACCGGCGATTCGCCGCCCAGCACGCCAGCGGTTCGATGGATGACTTGTCGAGGCATCGGTCGGACAGCTCGAGCAGTAGCACTTGCCTGCTCGAAGGCGGTGGCGTTTGTGCCCTCCTCGGAAGGGGCGGGCATGACAGAGAGCTATGAGGAGCCGATCACCTCGCTTCCCCTGTGGCAGAGACGACTTCTGCGAGCACTGCACGAATTCGCCCTGCGGGAGCGGGAACTGGCGGAACGAGTGAGCTATTGGCCCCGCGACGTGGAGGGCGAGCTCGAGAGAGTCGCCGAGGTGACGTTGATTGCAGTGCCGGAGACTCCCACCGTGAATGCGGCCATCGAGGCCGTCCTGCTGGCTGGAGGCGAAATAGATTGGACTGACAGGCGTGACGAGCATGGCCCGATGGCTCAGGCCCCGGATGCCGGAGTGGGCCCGTGAAACGCCCGATTTCATTGGTCACCGTGTTCGGTGCGGCGAGTGTAGTCGCGTTGCTGGGCTCCTGCAGTCCTAGCCAGGCCCCAGCGTCGAAGCCTGAACCGCAGTGCGATTCCACGGTGTTCGTGATGTTCGACCGAGTCGATCATTGCTCCGCCGAAGCTGTCATGACCACCGCGACGGCGACGGTGTTCAGTTACCGGCCAAGCAGTGAACCCGATGCGCGCTCCGCGTTTCGGCGGGCCGCGCCGCTGATGGACCCGCAGTACGCGCAGCGGGCCGAACCCGCTGCGACGGTCCTGGCCCCGATCACCGGCGCGATGTGGGCGCGGTGGGCGAGCGCGGGCACGACCGTCACCGCGGTCGCACGGGTGACCGCTGACGACCACCCGCCCGACACTGGCACACGCACCGCCCGGGTCCTCGGGGTCACCCAAACGCCCAGCGATCACACACCCGCGAACCGATTCGCCGTCTATGTCGAGGCCGAACGAGCGAACAACGTGGCGGGATGGCGCGTTTCAGCACTGGAGGTGAAACAGTGAGCAGCGGTGGAGACCCTGCCGACGAAGGCGGGCAGGCGATCCGCACCGGATTCATCCAGGCCATGCAGTCGTCGGCGATGATGATGAATCTGCTGCAACGGCGCGGCGCGGAATCCCGGTCGATCGCCGAATACCAACAGCGACAGACTGATCGGGCGACCGAGCAAGGCCGCAAGGACCAGATCCACGGACTACAAACCCGGGGCTACCGGGATCGCGCGGAGAAAGCGCAGCAGCTTCATGATCTCGAGATCGCGATCAAGCAGGCGCGATTGACCTACGACGAGCGCGCCGACGGCCGAAGGGAGGCCGAACATACCGCGACCGAGCGGCGGCGCGACAAGATCCACGGCTACCAGGTGCAGGGCTATCGGGCCGAGCGAAACCGCAAGGACGCCATACACAGCCAGCAGGTGGACGGTTACACGACGCGGAAAGCGCACGCGGCGCACCTGCACGCCCTGGACGTGGAGTACAAGAAACTGCTGATCGACGGCCGCCGCAGGGCCATGGGATTTACCGAGACATTGGTCGACACCCCCAGTCCGGAAAGCGCCACCGCGGCGGCAGCCTGGGCCGCCGCGCGCAACACCGCCGATTTGTCCGACGACCACCAGCAGTACTGCGATGCCTACACCGAGCGCTACTCCGAGGACACCGGTGAGAACCCGGCAGACCTGATCGAGGCGGCCCCCGAGGACTACCAATGGGTCGATGACAGCGAAGCCGGCACCGACAGCGACGGGTCGGCAACGACGTTGCAGGCGATGGCCGGTGTCGCTGAGGAACTGACATTCAGCACCTACGCCGAACACCTGCACACCGAAGACCTCTTCGACGCAGGCGACAACGAGTCAGCGGCCCGAGACGGCGCCGAGCTGCACACGGCCGTCGAGGCCGCCGGGCTAGACGGTGCCGTCGCAGACACATTCGACACCTCACCTGCTCCCGAAGCGCAGATTCCGGGAACAGATCTCGACACGGAGATCGAGCCGTGAATACCGACCATCCGGCGATGCCCACGCCCACCGCACGGCAAATCAAGGTACTCAAGGCAATTCACGCGGCGCACGCAACCGCCAGAGAAGCGGAAAACAGCGCCACGGCTGGCAGCGCCCGGGGACTGGCCTGGGACGAGCGACGGGTGGAGGCGGTCCGGCTGGGACGCGAGGTGGAGAATCTCGCCGCAGCCGCGGGTGTACCGCCGGAATGGATCGAGCAGGTGCGGACACGAGGCGCGTCCGGATTGCCGTGGAACCCGCGGCTGAACTGGCGCATCCCGGAGCCGGTCGATCGGACCGATGTGCTCACACGGCTGTCGGCCGATGTTCGGCAGGTCCAGGACATCGCCGCCCTGGTCGCTTCCCACGGGGAGGAGGGGCGTCGGCGGGAAGTCGGCACCGCGCAACTCATCGAGCGCAAGCTGCGCATTCTCGGCCAGCGCGTCGCCGCTGTGGCATGGATCCTCGATATCACCGCAGACGAGGCCGAGCAGCTGTGGGGCGCGCACAGCCATTGGATCGCAGCAGCTGCCAGCGTTCGCACCGCCAGCACCGAGGCGGTGGTCGGGCGGTGGAGAGCCCACGCGCGGTCGGACACGTCCGGTCTGGACCAGCAAGCCCAGGCGCTGACGAAGGCCGGTCTGACCGGACGTCGTACCGAGCACGGGCCACCCACCCCCGCAGAGGTGGTGCAGGTTGTCCGGAATCTGCTGACACACCCGCCGACCCCGCTGACCGCACCGCATTCATCCGCTCGCGACGTGGCCGCGGAACGAGAGTCTGGCCCCGCGATCGCGGCTGCGATCGCGGTGGTGGAGTTCAGCGCTGTCACCGACGCGGAATCCGCTAGCACCCCTCCCCCGGCGGCGCCTCCGCGAGACCCGTTTGTGCTGCCAGAGCTGGAGCCATGAGACCCCGAGCGAGCACAAGAGTTCACCTCCCGGGCGCCGCCGGCGATCGGTCCCCAGCCGGGCCCGGCCGGCATCCCGGCTGGACCTCGAAATGCGCCCAGGAGTCGGCGAAGCATCGACCGACCTTTTGTCCTTCGATGAGGAGGTTGTGATGAATGGGCAGGTCCCCTGGCGGCATGAGCCGCCCTGGCGCGTGCGGCTGCTGCAACAGATCCAGGATCTGGCAGCAGACCGGGCAGTCATGCTCCGTCGCGGCTACCACGTCCACGGCCGTGACGAGCTGGCACGTGAAAGATGGGACGCCACAGTGGTATTGGTCGAGGGAATTCGTCGCGATCTGGAACAGCGGGCCCTAGCGTCAGGTACTCCGCGACCGTGGATCGACGACGTCCTCGTGCTCGGGCACCGCGGCATCCGATACACCGACTACTACCCGGACCCGAGGGCACGCACCAATCGGGCCCGGGAAGCGTCGATCGAGCGTCTCGGCGGGGACGTGTGGCATCTGCAGCACATGGCGGCACTCTCCGCGAGCCGCCGCGACCGGCTCTACGGACACGGTGTCCTGACCGAACCCGAACCCGTTGCCGCAGAGCAGTTCGAACGCAACATGATTACCTACTGGATGCGAGCCCACACGGCCGCCGATTCGCTCGATCTGTCACCCCTGGAGCGGAAAGACCTGTGGGCCACCACCGTCGAACAATGGCGGCGGGTCGTGGCCGCGACGACCGCCACCTACGACGACCACGAATTGGGACAGCGGTGGTGGGCTCACGCACACGCCGGGATCGAACGGATGCTGGGCGCGAGCCTGGCTCCCCGCACCATCACCCCGATCACCGCGAAAGCAAGCGCCGTGTGCTGCCGTCTCCGGCGGACATGATTGCCGCCGCCGAAGAAGCCTTGGTTCCACCGCGAACACCGCGACCGCGCGGCGCGGCTGGGGGAACGTCCGAGGCCATCGAGACCATGTTGCCCGAGGCGGGCACGTGGTCGTTGCCGCCGGGTGGTACGGCCCCGCCGGATAGCACGCAAGGTCCCGAGACTGGGATTCAACCATGACGTGCCCGCCCAGGCCTCAGGTCGAGGACCATCCGGGATTTCCGCGGGAACGACGTCGGTCATGAATATCGGCGACGACCGGCCGCGGCGATGCGGTGAGCTGCCCACGCAGCTGGCCCAGCAGCTGCGTGCGGTGCAACTGCTGGCCAAGCAGGAGTCCGAGATGGTCCGGGAAGCTCAAGGTCCCGAACAGGATCTGACTGTGTTGAGGTCGATGAGCAACCGCCTGCACGAAGTCCGACGAGTACGAGAGCTGGCCGAAGTGGCTGCCCGTACGGCCGGGGCTGCGAGTGCATGGGTTGACCGGGTCCGTCGGCTGGGTGAGATGGGGCGGGAATGGGACGAGGACCAAATGCTCCCACCGCCACCGGTGGTGCAACGGCGCCGCTCAGCAGTCCAGGTCGCCGACGATATCAAGCAAGTTATCGATATGGCAGTGCTCGACGTCCTGCGCAACCACCACCTGACCTGCGACGTCATCGAGCCCCGAGACGCATCGGTGATCACCCAGTACCGCACCAATATGAACGTCCTGCTGGCCCGAGCCCGATACACCGCCCGGCTGGGTGGGATGACCGAGCACGAAGCCAACCGCACGTGGGAGCCGAGCCCGCGCAATTGGCGCCAGGAAGTCCGCCATTACCTACACAACCACAGCGCCGATGACATCGACGCACTGTGGGGTAGCTACGCCAGCTCCGAGATCGAACGAACCGTTCGCAGATCCCTCGGCCGCCTACACCGCCAGCTCCACGCGGCAGACCACCCGGGCCAACACCTCGCCCCGCCACCGCCGACGTATCTGCTTCAGCAAGCTCGCGACGCCTTGACCGCCGAACTCGACCAATCCGACGGCACCCATACAACCACCGCCATCACCACAGCCTTCCCCGAAAAATCCACCCACTGCTGGAACAACACCACCGAGTGCACCGAACCGGCCGATACGAGCTACCAGCAGGCCACAGAGGCCGGACCGGACCCCTGAACGAGGAAACCGATCAGACCGCACCCCACCGACTACACGAAACCCGAAAGCCGAGGTGTCATCATGACCCAACCGGAGCCGACATCGGAAACGGTGTCGGTGCAGCAGCGACAACAGCAGCTGCTGCAACAGATCCACGACCTGGCCGCCGAAGAAGCCCGGATCATCCGTCAAGAATTCGGCACGGCAGATTCTCAGGCCGAGACCCATCGGCGCCACCGCCTCGACGATTTGATTGCCCAGCGAGAGGCCACCGAACAGACGGCGCTGTCGAATGGACTTCGGCCGGTCGCCATCACCATGGCCCGCACTCTCGGCGCCAATTATCGCGCACCCGAATTTTCCCCGTCGGAACCCATCGCACCCCATCAGTCCACACCCGGGGCGCTACCGGAAGCCGGGCGGGGCTTCATCGTCGACATGATCGGGCTGGAGTGGGAGGAGCTGCGCCGCATGGTGGTGTTGGACGCGGCGCGCCGACTCCGACTACCCCACGGACTGTGGCAGTTCGGCGACGATCCCGTGGCGATGGCCGCCGTCCAACGAAGTCTGCACGCGAAGCGGACCCGGATCGCCGTCCTGGCGGGTGCGGCAGGTCTCACCGATCAGGAGGCGCGGCTGTCTGGGCCAACGGCAGCGTGGAGGACCTGCGGCGACTGGCCATGGCCACCGCCGCGACACTCGACGATCTCGCCGTCGAGCACGCATGGAGAGGGATTGCTCGCCAGCGTGAGGCGGAGGTCCCGCCATACCTCTCGGTGAACGCGCGCATCGGGCAACCGGCCGCAGACATCCGCGCACTGCCCCCGACGATCCAGGAATTGACAGCGAACGCCACGGCCGCGCTGACGACCACCGCCGCTGATGAAACCCGAAACCTGGGACCACAGATCGATCCGCATCTCGAAACCGCCGTGGACACAATACTTCCGGCGGTCCACATCGAATGGGCACCCACCCACGACGGCAACCTCGAGTCACCAGAAACACCGCCTGGCATGGGTGCCGAGCCGGGCTGAACCACCAAGTCTGCAGCTTCGAAAACCTGATATGGCCTCAGCCCTACCGGACACACAGCCGCGCAGACAAATTTCGCCGCGGCGGCGCTGGCGCCGTCCGCCGCAGGCACCGATCACCACTCGCGAGGGACATCAACCGCACCGCAACCGATCTCGACATCGGCTGCGGCCCCCGAACTAGCCGAACAAGGGCGGAACATGATGTCCGAGAACACCCCCAACACAGACAACCCTGGCCGACGCGACACAGGAGGCGAAGCCGACCCATCGGCCCGGCTGCCGACAGACCCCGACGCGGGGCGAGTCGACTGGAGTGAGCCAGCCGTGCGCGCAATCCAGATGATGCTTCTGAAAGACGTGCAGGACTACGCACACCGACAGCAGTTCCTGCTGGCCCTTACCGCTCAAGTCGACAACGGCACCGTCGAGTTTCGCCAGCAGTGGGCATCGACCCTGCGCGACATGGGGAGCTTGGTGACGAACGCGGTCGTCCTCGCCCAACAGGCCCGAATCGCCTCCTCCGATATCGCGCGCGCCCTCGAGCTCGGCGCAAAAGGATTCCCCTGGCATCTCCGGCCCGCCAGCCCTTCGCTGGCACTGCTGGAACAGATACTCGACCAGCGCGCCGAAACCGCCCTGGGGTCCTGGTACGCCAACAGCAACGACGACGGGCAACACAAGCACACCAGCGTCCCGCACGCCGATGCAGCCGAGCCCGGCCACCCGATCGGCGAAGCAATCGATACCGCACTGCCATCACCGGACGACACCCACTGGCGCAACCGTGAAGCGCCCACACCGCCGCCCGAGCACGGCTCCGGGCCCGAGCCGGGGAGCGAGCCGTGAGCCGGTGGGACCTCGTCAACCACGTGCGGGAGAAGACGCGGTGTCCAGCAGTGCACCGCCAACATGCCAGATCTGACAGGCCCGGCCGACATCGCCTGTGCCCCAACCTCTTTTCAGCGAAGACGAAGGCTTCGCTATGAGCAGGCCGAAACCGGTGTGGGAGACATTGTCGGTGCAGCAGTGGCGAGAGCGGTTGCTGCAGCGGATCCACGATCTGGCCGCCGAGCACACCCGCGTCACCCGCACGGGGTACGACGAATCCGACCCGGACGCCGAACTCAACTGGCGTAGTCACCTCGATGTCCTTGCCGCGCAACGAGAACTCACCGAACAGACTGCCCTGTCGGCGGGGACCCCGCCCTATCTCATCGAGTGGGCCCGCCTGCGCGGCAGTAGCCGCCAACAGCTACCAGGCTCCGCCGAAGCCGACCTGCCTGCCTCCTCGGGGGCAGCCGACACCAGGCGCGATTTCCTCGTCGAGCGGATCCGCATCGAGTGGCTGGAACTGCGGACCATGGCCTTGCTGAACGCCGCTCGCAACCTGCGGATCACTGACGGACGGTACGCGTTTGGTGCCGATCCTGTCGCCATGGGTGCCGTGGAGCGGAATTTGAGTGTGCGGTGGAGAAGGCTCGCCGTTCTGGCGGGAGCTGTGGGGCTCAGTGAGCAGGAAGGGCACGTGATCTGGACTGAGGGCGGCGTCGAGGACATGCGCCGCTTGGCCGTGGCCACCGTCGAGGTCCTCGGTCATGATCTTGCGCTGGAAGCCGCCTGGAAAGGCATCGTCAGAAACGCAGTGCCGGAGATCCCGATCGAGGTGCCCGTCGATCTGCGGACCGGTAAGCCCGTCGGTGTCATCCGTGCGCTACCACCGACGGTCGAGGAACTGGAAGCGCACGCCACGGCCGCACTGATTATCGCCGAGCCCGCCCACAAGGCACAGGATCTGGGCAATGACCGCGACCGCCTCACCGAGATCGCGGTGGAGGTAGCACTTCCGCCCGGCACCGACCGCAGATGGACCCACGACCCAGACGCCGACCCACCGGCACCACCCGTGACGCCCGAGATCGGCGCGGAGCCCGACTGATCATCACACTCCCACAACCACAACCGGCGCGCCTGAGCGGCCACCGAACGACGTTGCAGTCATCGCTGGCGCCGACACCGCAACGAGCCACCACCGCCCGGTCAACCAACGCGAGGGACATCGCAATCGCCGCACCCGATTTCGACGATCGGAGGCGGCGCACACCGACCCAAAAAGGCTCGAAACACGATGTCCGACAAAGCAAATTCAACCAATCCGCCCCAGCCACCACCCGATCTGGGACCTCACTCGGCTTCAGGGCCCGGCGCCGCGGGCATCGAGACCGACGGCCCGCCCTGGACGCAGGCACGGGCCGACCTGCTGCGGGAGGTGCAGGACAAGGCTTGGATTCATCACGAAATGACCGCTGAAGCCGGTCGATCCCGCTCAGGCCCGGTAATGAGTCAGCATTGGGCCAAGGTCGTGGCCGACTGCGATGCCGCGGTCCAGCGCGCGGTCCGCGCGGCTGAAGAAGCCGGAGTCGCCGCCGCCGACATCACGCGAGCTCGCGAACTCGGCGGGGAGGGAGTGCGATCCAGCGGTGAGGCCGCCACACGCTCCTCCGGTCTGCGAGAACTCATCAATGAGGAATCGGCACCGTCGAATTCGGAGGTCAATTCGCCGCCTGACCGCGCCGACCAACCGAGGGAGCCGCCGCCGGATCCGACCGAGTCGAGCCACGGTATCGACGAAGCCATCAGTACCGTGCTCGACTACCAGCCCGAAAGAGGGTGGCGCGGCGGCGTCTCGACGCCACCACCATCCGACCCGGCGCCGGGGACCGATGTCGAGGCAACGCCATGAGATGGCTGCGAGAACGGCGCGGCCTGACCGATCCGGCGTACTACCAGGACGCGGGATCACCGGACGAGCGGAAACTCCTGGCGGACTTCGCGTTGCACTACCAGCTGAACCTCGTCGCTCCATTCGCCGAAACACCCGTGCAGGCCGTGGAATTCGGCGCCCAAGCCAACGACCTCGCACGCCGGTGGATCCACCACCCGGACCCCGAATGGCGCCGGATGTGGGCGCAACTGAGCACGGCCGCCGCCGACTGGACGGCACGGCCGGAGCAGGCCCGCCGGGAATTCGATCACCTCGCCATAGCCCGCCACGAGAGTCGCGTCGCCATCGACGAACGAACATGGCGGGTGCTGCGGCTAGCCCGCGAAGTCACAGGCCACGGCGAAGGCCAGATCAGCGGCTCCGAGCAAGACGCCCACCGCCGCCACACCGATCACGACCTCACCGTCACAGCCAACCCCGCACCGGATGTCGATCGCAGAACTGCGGTGGAGAAAACCCTTGGCGCCCCACGGACCGGCGGACCGGATGCTCCGCTGTCGCTCGAGCGGGTCGGTCAGGTCATCGTCGCCACCGAACAGGCGCTCGCCGATGAAGAACACGCCAGCGAGGTCGACCGACGGGATCAGTTGCTGTCCGAGTCGGTGCGCCATGCCCCGATCGTTCACGACTACAGCCGAAGCGACGACGCCAGATGGGAACAGCGGCAGGCGAAGTTGCTGCGGCAGGTGCAAGATCTGACCGCCGAACACGCGAGCGTCGCCGACGGATTCGAGGGGCGGCTGGAGGCGGATCAGCAGCGGATCATGCGGCTCGAGCAACTGCGCGCTGCCGCGGCCGACGCTCGGGCGGACGCATTGCGGGCCGGGGTATCGCCCGAAGCCGTCGACCACGCCTACCTGCTCGGTCGCGACGGCATCTACTGGAGTATCCAGCCGGCGGATCCGCGGCTGGGCCGGATCGCGCAGCTGACCGAGCAGCGTGACCAGGCACGAACCGAAGTCGATCACCTACAGGCCCGCATCGCGGAGCTGCAGGCAGCACTCGACACCCGGATATCACCCGGCCTCGACGACCCACCATTGCCGGCCGCCGCACACACCACCGCCGCCCCCGGCCCGACCGCCACGGGAGCGGGAATCGAAGCCGCGATCGACATAGCCCTCACCGACACCACCGATACGGCCTGGAATGCCGAGCGGGGCGATCTCGATCCACCCCCGCCGAGCCCGGCGCGAGCGGTCGACTCCCTGGAGCTGAATCAATGAAAAGCACTGTCACACTGCGAGGTTCGAAGAAGCCGCCTAGCCGCTGCCGGTTCGGTGAGGTGAGTCGGTGATGGCGGGGCGAGAAACACGCCGCCGCACCACCGGCGGGCTCGGGGAAGAGGCATGGTTGCTGCTCATTTTCCTAGGCGTGGTCGGCGTGCTGCTGGTGGTGTGGCTGGCGCTGAGCCTGGGTAGCTGGTGGGCCGGGCTGCCGGTGACCACACATCCCGCCGGGGCGTTGCTGCAGCTGGTGCTCGGGCGACACCGCTGGCCGTGGCAGTCCACGGTCGCTCTGGCGCTGCTGGCCGCTCCGGTAGTCGTCGGTATCGCCACGGCCAGGAGAAAACGCCCACACCGCGACCAGATCGATACCGCGGCCCGCACCATGGCCTCCCCGCGGTCCATCACTCTGGCCCGGCGGCAGGACAATTCGGCCGAGGCGCAGCGACTGCTCAAAGACGCGCCGCCGAGGATCCGCGCGCTGCCGGGACCGTTGCTGGGCACCACCGTGCTTGGTGGCGTGAACCTTTACGTACCCCCAGAACAAGGGGTGTTCATCGCGGCCGGGCAGCGCACCGGCAAAACGATGGCCTGGGCGATTCCCGCCGTGCTGGGCGCATGGGGGCCGGTGCTGGCGACGTCGAACAAACCCGACCTGTACCGGCACACGGTCGCCGGGCGCGAAGGCGCCCACCGGCGGGCGTGGCTGTGCGATCCGCAAGCAGTTGACGGTCGCGCCGAATGCAGCTTCTGGGTGAACCTGCTCGACCAGGTGACGAGCCTGCCCGCAGCGCGGAAACTGGCCGCGTTCTTCGTCTCCGGCTCCTCCGGCTCGGCCAGCCAACAAGCCAATGCGCGCGTGGACTCCTACTTCGACGGCGGCGCACAGGAGTTGCTGGCCCTGTACCTGTTCGCGGCAGCCTGCGCGCACGGTGACCTCCTGCACGCAGCCGAGTGGTTGTCGCACGACCAGGACCAGACCCCCGCGCTTATCCTGCGCAGCCACGGCCGCCACCGCGCCAGCGCCCGGATCCTGGAAGCCCAGAACCTGTACGCGCGGCAGCGAGACGGCTTGTACGACATGGCGCGGCGTTTTCTGAATGTGCTGTCCGACGAGGGCTATTCGCGGATGGTCACCCCACCGGCGCGCACACGGCTCACCGTGTACGAAAGCGGTGACGAGCAGATCGTGATCGAGGCGGTCGCTGGCCCGACCGAGCACAACCTGCCGGAGTTCAAACCGGCCGAGTTCGTGACCTCGCGCGACACCTTGTACGCGCTGTCGATGACCGGCCCCGATTCCGCCGCACCACTGACCGCGGCCCTGGTGGGGCAGATCCTCGAGGCCGCTCTTGCCATCGCGCGCGCCCGCCCGGACGGCCGGCTCGCGGTCCCGCTGTTGGCGGTGTTGGACGAGGCCGCCAACTGCGCTCGCATCGGCGAACTGCCCAGCTACTACACCTACTGCGCGGGCTGTGGAATCATCCTGATGACGATCATCCAGGTCCTCGAGCAAGGCGAGGATCTGTGGGGCGCCAACGGACTGCGGATCATGCGCGCCCAATCCATCGAGATCTACGGCGGCAACATCGCCGCGGTCGGCTATCTCGAGGAATGGGCGAAACTGATCGACGACCACGAGGTCGCCGACCGCTCCCGCTCCATCGGCCCTGGCGGCAGCCAGAAAACCGTCACCTGGCGGGCCGAACCGATTCTGACCATCGCCAAGCTCGGCGCGCTGCCGAAAGATCGCGCCCTGATCCGGCTGCCGGGCCACCAACCCCTGCTCATCCGGAAAATCCACTGGTGGGACAACCCCGACCTGGCGCCGATCGTCACCGAATCATTGCGTCGCTTCGCCACGCCCGCACCGGCCCGCGGTCCTGGCAGCCCACCCGATAACCCACGCCCGGCCGGGGGTGTCGAACTATGACGACACCAGCTGGTGGGGGAGCGAGCACGAAGACACCCAAGCCTCCGGCCTACCGCGACTTCGTCGACTTCGCCGAACAGTGGCTACTGCCTTTTGTGGCGGTGCGGTTGGCCGAGGCCAACCGAGAGCAAACCTATACCTGGTGCACCCAATGGTGGCGACACCGCTCGGTGGCGGTCCGCATCGCGCACCTGCACAGCGCGTTCGAGGCCACCCGGCGCAGCAGCGCCGGCCCCGCGGTGTCGACCTTTCTGCTCAGCCACGTCGACGCCCACTTCCGCTGGATCCTCGACGCCGCCAACGGGCCCTTGCACCGCTGCACCAGATCGAAACATGTTGCGCTCCAAGCACTATCAGGAGACCCAATCCCGAGTGAATGGTTCGGCGCCCGACCAGCTTCACCAGTGGGCGCGCAGCCCGGCGAACAGAAGGCGATGAAGCCTCGGTTCGCGCATTGGACCGCCTTCGTCACCAACTGGCTGCTGCCGGTGACCGCGGTCCGCATCGCCGGGCACCAGCGCGAGGGCCAATACACCTGGTGTCGGCACTGGTGGGCCCACCGCGCCGTCTGCATCCGATTCGCCGCCCTGCACGCCGTGTTCGAGGCCGCCCGCCGCGCCGACGACCCGACCGCGATGAGCAGCCTGTTCGTCTCCCACATCGACCCGCACCTGCGCGCGGTGCTCGACGCCGCGCACGGGCCACTGCACAAATGCACTCCCGAGCGCCACGTCCCGCTGCCCGGGCTCCCGACCAGCACCGTCGCCCCCGCCTGGTTCGGCGTACCCGGCGCCACCACCCCGGTCGAGCACCTCGGATTCGGTCCCGACTTCCGGGCCTTCCACGGCCACACCCCCACCTGACGCTAACCGCATTGTTCCGGCGCGCCTGGCGCCCCATGTTCCGCGACCACGGTCGGGCGCAGCAAAACAAGAAAGGGAAATCCATTATGAAACGACGTGTCCATTTCGTGGGCAGCCTGCCCGCAGAGCTGATGAGCAGCCCCCGCAGCGCGATGGAATGGATCCTCGACCACAGCGGGGGACAACCACTGACCACCCTGCCGTGTGACCTCGACCCCGGCTGGATGATGGCCTATCTGCGCGACCTCGCCACCCGCAAGGGCGTCCTCGAATTCAGCAGCGGTAGCCACGATTACGTCGACTACAACCATGTACCGTCCGCGCGAGTACGGCCTGGCGTCACGCTCCACGCCGATGACCTTCGCATGGACCGCATCGACCGGATCGCCGATGTCGTCCCCGCGTTCCGCCAACTACGCCGAGAGCGACCAGAACTCAGCCTCAACCATGTGAAGTTGCAACTGAGCCAACCCAACCCGCTCGACATGGCCTTGTTCACCTTCGCCGGGGCCGCACTCGCCGACCGGCTCCCCACAGCGCGAGCGCTACGCCATATCGACAGCATCACCACAGCATTGCGGTATCTGCCGTTGTTCACCCAAGCGGTGCTCGAGGAAATCGCCGCCGTCACCGCAACCCACGGGTCGACCATCACCTGGCAGGTCGAGTCACCCGTCGCTCTGCTGGCGATGCTCAAAGCCACCCAGCTGAAAACCAAGGCCGCGTTGGCGAAGTTGCTCGCCCGCCAGCTCGCCGGGTTCCTCACCGAGCTCCATCACCTCGGCGCCCACGCCAGCCTGCACCTGTGTTACGGCGACCACAAGCACACCGCCCTGCTGCAACCGACCAGCCTCGATCCCGCGGTCACACTGCTCAACCAGCTCGCCCACCGCCTCCGCCGCCACGGCACCCCGCTGCCCGTCGTGCACCTGCCCTGCGCGTTCGGCGCCGAACCGGCGCCTCTCGACCAGGACTTCTACACCCCCCTGCAGCGCCTGGACCCCGACTGGACCGCGATCGCCGGCGTCGTATCGCCCGGCAACGTCATCGACAGCCTGCTCGCGGCAAGGCTGTTCGAACACGCCGCCCACCGGCCAGTGCACGCGGTCTCCACGGCGTGCGGTCTCGGACGCTGCACCGTCGCAGTCGCCGAACAAGCCGCCGCCACCACCGCGGCGACCGCCGCGTTCTCTCAGCACTGGCTCCCCACCGACCCGCCCGCTGAACTGGCGCCTACGGCGGCAGATCGACAGTGAATCGATCTTAACCACAAACCATTTCGCGCTCCGCTGCGCGGCAGCGACATCTCCGGACGGGCCCCACGCCCGGCCTGCGACTCTCACCACTGCCTGCCGGGACGCATCTCGACAAGGAGAAAATTCGATGACCCTACACGTCGCGTCACAAGATCAAAGGCCTTCTCTCGCTGCGGAGCTCGATACGGCGATAGTGATTATCGGCGCCGGCTTCGGTGGAATCGGAATGGGCGTGGCTCTGCGGAACGCAGGGACCACGAACTTCATCATCACCGAGGAAGCCGACCAGCTCGGCGGGGTCTGGCGTGACAACACCTACCCCGGCTGCGCCTGCGACGTCCCGAGCCACCTCTACTCGTTCTCCTTCGCGCCGTATCGCGATACGCGACAACGGTATCCGGGCCAGCGTCAGATCCTGGAATATCTCGACTGTGTGGCGCACGACCACAAGCTGGAGCGACATCTCCACTGCCGTACCGCGATCACGGAAGCGACCTACCGCGACGATCTGTGCCGCTGGGATCTCACCACAGGATCCGGCGGCCGTATTCGGGCCGACATTCTCATCTTCGCCGCCGGACAACTGCACCGCCCCCACGTCCCCGCCATCGCCGGCATGGCCGGATTCACCGGCACGATCACCCACACCGCCGACTGGGACCACACCCAGGACCTACGCGGGTGTGACGTAGCGGTCATCGGCACCGGATCCAGCGCGGCGCAACTGCTTCCACACCTCGCTGCGGTGGCGCGGAAGGTGTCGGTCTACCAACGCACCCCGCACTGGGTCCTGCCCAAACCGGCGGCCGAGTTCGGGCCTGCCACCAGGGCACTGCTCCATCTCCCCGGCGGCCATCACCTGTACCGGCAGGCCGTGCGCTGGGGGTCGGATCTGGTCCTGGCGCCCATCATGCACCGAGGATGGTCCGCACGACCCGCGGAATGGCTCGCCCGCACGCACCTGCGTCGCAGTATCACCGATCCGGCGCTGCGCGCCGCCCTCACTCCCCATTACCCGATCGGAGCCAAACGGATCATCTTCGACAGCCACTTCTACTCAGCCCTGTCTCGCGACAACGTCGAACTCGTCACCTCCCGGATCGAACGCGTGACGGAGTCGGGCATCAAAACCGTTGACAACGTGCACCGAAACAGCGACGCGATCATTCTCGCGACCGGATTCCGAGCCACCGAGTTCCTGGCCCCCACGACCGTCCGGGGCCGCGACGGGATGCTGCTGCAGCAACTGTGGGCCGACGGAGCGTACGCGTTCCTCGGCGTCGCGGTCCGCGGCTTCCCCAACATGTACCTGCTCGCCGGCCCGAACAGCTTCAACCCTGCCGGCAGCAACCCCACCATGAAGGAAGCCCAAAGTGACTACATCCTGAAATGCCTTCGCTGGCAAAAAGAATCGAACGCCGATGCCCTCGAAGTCAGCGCCCTCGCCGACGCGCGATACCGGCAATGGCTAGACCAATCACTCGCGAAAACCGTGTGGCCCCGTGTCACGTCGAGCTGGTACCGCCACCCCAACGGGCGAATCACCAACCCCTGGCCCGCAACAGCACACCGCTATGAGCGAACACTTCGCAGCGCCACCCCGGAACACAATTTCATCACTCTCTACCGGGGACGATCCGGTGCCAGTGAGGACCGGCGATGATCACCGTCGAGCATCTCTCGAACCGCGGCAGACCGCCCTCTTATGGAACGTCGCGTGCCGCCATAACGGTGATGCTCCTTGTGATGGCGGCGGTGGGATCGAGCGTAGGAGCCACCCGCGCCGACCCAGGTGCCGCGGTGTGCTCACCAATGATGGTCGCGGTGACCGGCGGACACGTCAGCGCAACGCTGTGCGCTCCGACAGCGCCGACCGACACCGTGGTTCTGCTGCAACCGGGCGCCTCCGGGAGCCAGTGGTATTGGAACGCGACCGGACCCGATGTCGCCGAATACTATTCGTTCACGCGAGCGATGAACGCGGCGGGCTTCGCCACGATGGTGATCGACCGGCTCGGCACCGGCAACAGCACACGCCCACCGAGCTGGACCCTGACCGCATCGACCGCCGCACAAAACATCTTGGAAGTCGCCGACGACCTCCGGCAAGGCCACCTCGGTGCCTCGCCCTACCGCAAGGTCGTCGTCGGCGGGGTGTCACTGAGCGCAGGCACCGCGCTCATGGCGGCGGCAACCGATACCGCCAAACGCATCGACGGGCTGCTGCTCACTGGCTTCTCCCACTCGCCCAGCTATCCCGATGCGATCGCCATCGCCGCAGACTCGTTCCGCCCTGCGGCCCTCGTGGATTCGGCCCGGTTCGCCGGATACGACTTGGGTTATCTGACCACCACCCCCGGCAGCCGCGCCAAGGCGTTCTTCGCAGCTGATACCGATCCGGCGGTCCTGGCTGGCGACGAGGAGAACAAGGACGTATTCTCGCCGACCGAGTTCGTCACGGCGATGACAAGCACGGTTCTACCTATGGCCGAGCGCGTCCACGTGCCTGTGCTCGTCGCCAACGGCGCCCAAGACCGCCTGTGCGCCGCCGTATGCGCCAGCAGCGACATTCTCCATGCCGCAGAAGCCCCTTGGTACCAGCCTGAGTCCCAGCTGCAGACGTTCGTGCTGCCCGACTCCGGTCACGCGATCAATCTGGCCCGGACGACCGCGGCCTACCAAGCAGCGGTCCGAGACTGGATCACATCCGTCGTCCGGAGTTGAGGAAACCCCCAAGAATCCTACGTGCGGCGGGTCAATCAGCACGGTGCGGCCAGCCGAGAGGCGTGTGTAGCTATCGTTGCCGGCACCGAAGCCGGTTTCGCGTTGTCAGGAGGTTGGCGTGGTGGAGGTGTCAGGGTGGCGAAGGGGGGCACCAGCAGTGCCGGTGCGCCGCGCCTAGGGAGAGCAGAATCCCGGTGGCCAGCCATGGCAACTCCAGCACCGCCGGGGCGAGGCGGGTGTGCTCGCCGAGGAGGCCGCCGCAGACGATGACGAGAGAACCCGTCGCGGTCGCGCACCAGGCCACCGTCGCCACGGTGACCGCACGGTGCAGTCACGCACCGTGGGCCACGGCGTGGTCGGTCCAGCCTTCGGGTGGTCGTCGGCCATGGCAGGACGAGCACCGAGGTAGTCGGCTGAGGTGGACAACCGCGACGAGGAAAGCGGCGATCGCGGCTAGCCCGAGACCGATATCGGTGGTGACGAGGACTTCGACGATCGCCAGTGCGTGCAGCTCGGCGGCCACCGCGCTGAGGATGAGCACGGTGGGCATGTGCCGGGTGATCCGGCAGGCCGGAGTCACCGCGCTTTCCCGTGCGAGGCCGGGTGCGGGTGGACGGCGCGAGGGATCCAGCCGGGTTCCAGGTGTCCGTGGCCGCAGCCCTTGCACCACATCAGCTCGATGGAGCCGAGCCACGTCGGGGCCGGCCCGTCGGCGAGCCGGTGGCCGGTGACACCGTACGGGCGCAGGCACACCCGGCACGGACGGTCGACCTCGGTCACCACCGCGAGCAACGTCGCGCGCTGCCCGATGTCCGTGCCCCGCAGTTCAAACGACCGGTCTCCGAAACTCGCGTACCCGCTGCGCTGGGTCGCGGTCCGTGCCGGGGCGGTGATCAGGGCGGGCGTGCGGTGTACGACGAGTTCGGCGTGGCCGCCGGCGCAGGCATGGATGTGCGCGGTCAGCCACCACGGGATCTCGCGACTGCGCACCCGGTAGCAGGTGACGGTCTGAGAGTCGTCGGGATTGCGGCCGGGGCAGCGTCGGCGCGGCTGATAGGTGTCGGCCCTGGTCCCGGTCACCATCACCGGCGGCGATGTCCCGGTCAGGGGTTCGACGGTGAAGGTGCGGGTCTCGGCCGGGCGCGGCCGGGACCGGAACAGCGATGTGAATGTCATTGGTGCAGATGCTCTTTCGATACTCGAATAGGGGAAGCGGGATTACGGCCTGCGGCCCACGCCGCCGTAGGCGGGGACCGGAGCGGCCAGCTCGCCCGCAGCCTCGGCGGACACGGGACCAGCTGGCGGGTCGGGTCGCCAGTGGTTGACCGGCACCACGCCGGGCTCGACCAGGGCCAAGCCGTCGAAGCAGGCGGCGATCGTCTCGGGTGGGCGTGGGGTGTAGACGGCGCCCCCGGACGTGGCGTAGTGCTCCCACATCAGCCGCTGGCGGGTGTCGTCGACGCTGTCGTGCACCATCAGGTAGCTGCCCGGCGCGGTGGCCGCGATGACCTCGGCGACCACCCGGTGCATGTGCTCGACGCCGTCGATGTGGCCGAGGACGTGTCCGCACAGCACCGCGACCGGCTGGCGCAGGTCGAGCACATCGCGGGCGGCGGCGAGAACGGTGTCGGGGTCGCGGATGTCGGTGTCGGCGTAGCCGACTACGCCTTCGTCGGTGGCGCAGGTCAGCAGGGCGCGGGCGTGGGTGAGGACCATCGGGTCGTTGTCGGCGTACACCACCCGCGCCCGCGCCTGGATGGCCTGGGCGATTTGGTGGGTGTTGGGATCGGTGGGCAGCCCGGCCCCCAGATCAAGGAACTGTGTCACCCCGGCCTCGGCCAACCAGCGCACGACGCGGTTCTGGAACCGGCGCGACTCGACCGCGGTCTCACCGATGCCGGGGAAGATGTCGAGGCATTGGTCGCCGATCTCGCGGTCGATGTCGTAGTTGTCCTTGCCGTGCATCCAGTAGTTCCATATCCGCGCCGAATGCGGGATGTCGGTGCGGATCTCCGGTGTGTCCGGGCCGCTCATCGCCCGGGAGGGGCGGTCTCGGGCTGTGGCGTCGTCGCGGTCACCTCCTCTAGCCAGCCGACGAACCCCGCGTAGTCCACCTCGGTGCTGACCTGCGCTGCGTGGCCGTTGGGATCGCAGGAGAGGCGGCCGTCCTCGCCGAGGAGGATCCGTTCGTCGCGGAAGGTGACGAATCCGAGGTCGAGGGCGGCGGTGAGGGTGAGCGGGTCGTGCATCCAGCTGCCCGACCGGCTCCGGCACCAGATCGCGAAATTCGCGGCCGGGATCCGCGCCCACTGCGGGGCGTCCGGCGCGGTCAGGCGCTGGTAGAGCAGCCAGTCCGGTGTCACCCGGATCGCGGGGACGCCGGTGTGTTCGGACAGGACCAGGCGGGGGTGTCGGCACATCCGTAGCACCACCCCCGCCGCCCGGGGATCGATCCGCAGATTGTGCGACGCGCGGGAGGGGTCGCGGTACCGGGCCGGGTCCAGCCAGCCGCCCATCTGCACCAGCTCGACGCGTTCGGCGACATGGGGTGCGCTGGTGAGGATTTCGGCGAGGTTGGTCAATGGCCCGCAGCCGATCCATCGCAGCGGCTCGCTGTCCTGCTCGCACAGGTCCACGATGGTGTCGACCAGGCCGATCATCGGCGGATACGGCAACCGCATCAGGGTCTCGTAATCCATCGCCAGCCGGTGACCATCCGACCCGAATCCGGTGATCACCGGGACATCGGGGCGGCCGAGGGCATCGAGCATCGCCCGCGCGCCCCTCGCCCGCAACCCGCCCTCCGCGGGGACGAGCACTTCGTCGGCGGTCACCACGACCAGCCGCCGGATCGTGCGCGCCGCCACCACCAGCGTGATGGCGTCGTCCGGGTCGTGCAGCACGTCGGTATCCAGAACCACCAGCCGGTCATCGGCGACCGGACTCGAAGCCACCGACCCCCGATAGGTAGGGGTAAGCGAACCGATATTCATTCACATCTCCTGCGTGAGAACGGATATGGGGTGCGCAGCGTGCCCACCCGCACACGGCAGGGGCGGGCGGGCGTAGCCGCGAGTGGGTCAGGTAGGTCAGCTATCGGGGTCGCTGTCGAGCCCGAAACTGCGGTCCGCCAAGCGGGTCCGGTGGTGGACAAGCTCACGGGCCAGGCGAGCGATCCCGACGATCACATCGGCGATGATCACACCGGCCACGAGGTAGGCCAGCAGGGCGGCCAAACGGCGTACTCTGGTCAACAAGAGGTACTCCTCATCTCGGATCTCTGAAAAAGCAAGGACATCAAGGGCTTTCGATGATTGGCCGGTGATCACCTCCTGCATCGGAATCGCGCTGTTCCGGGTAGCTGCGGGACGAGCTGGTCATGGCGAGGAGGTCATCAATCAGCCGGTCGAGCGCTGTCAGGACCGCTTGCGCGGCGGGCCCGAACTCCACCGGCACCTCGGCGGTCGCGGTGGGCGGTGCGGTCGGCCTGTGGTGCAGCGACATGCGCTACCGGGGGCCGGGGGTTGTTCCGTGCGCTAAGGCCCCAGGAACAGGCGCTCGCAAGGCAGGCGGCGTAGGTTCTGCAGGGCTTCGGGGGTGTCGTCGATGACTTCTGCTGGCTCGCAATGGGTTCGGCTCCAATCCTGGAGGAAGTGCCACGCCGCGATCGCGCGTGCGCGGTAGTCGAAGGCCACCTCACCCAGCCGCACCCGAAGATGAACATCCTCATCGTCGGGGCCCTCGGCTGCGGCGTCGGCCATGACCAGCTCACCGCCTCCGCACGGGCCCGCTGCGCGCTCGAGTGGTGGTGGTCCGGCGCGGCGGCGCAATCGTGGTTACGGGTTGGAAATGCTGCCGCAGCGCGGCGACCTCGCCCGAGCGTGCCTGGTCGGGAATCGGGAGCGGTTCGGTCGGATACCTGCCTCGGCGCTGGGTTATCGCGCGCCCGACGACCGGGCGAGTGATGGTCCCGTCGGGGTTCTTGCGGGGCCAGTCCGCAACCGGGGCACTGTGGCGAGGTGGCTGCCCCAACCCGGTGACCCACCCCGCCAGCGTGGTCATCGCGGCGAACCCCACCCCGGCCAGCCCGTACACCAGGGCCTTGGGCGTCACGGGGTACCCCCTTCCCCCTGTAGCGTCGCCGCGACCTGCTGACCCTGCTCGTCCAGCTTGTAGGTGTTGACCCGTTTGAGATAGCCGTGATGGGTCAGCCACGTCGCGGTCGCCTGCAGCGCCGGTACCGGCCTTTTGAGCTGCTTCGCCAACTGCACCAACGTGTGCGGCTGACCATCGGCCAGCGCCGCGATCACCTTCACCTGCAGCTCGGTCAGCTCCCCCTCGATCATCGACCCGCCTCCTCGGACGCCACCCGGATCGTCGCGGCGACGACCTCGGCGAACGGTGGGAACTCACCCGGCTCGGTGATCCAGTTCCGCCGATCGGAACCCGGTGTGGGAAGCGGAATTTCATCGCCCGGCAGCAGCAAGACCGTGCCCCCGCAGCCGTACAGGCTGGAGATCATCGCCGCGATATCGTCAGTGGCAAGCGGTCTCGCGGTGAGGAACATCCACACCTGCGGTCGCGTCGCCACGACCGGCACCACCTTCGGGTGCAAGGCGTCGACGATCTGCACCCCGCGCCGCTTCGAGGTCAGCACGGCCGCGTACTGGTCGGAGATCAACGTCAGCGCGCCGGTCGCTGGGCTCAGGAACGTGGCACAACCGAAGGCGGTCAGGTAACGCTGACGATAGGCCGCCAGCTCATGGACGCGCGGGTGGTCGTCCGGAATCACTATGGCACTCATGGAAACTCCGTGATGCTGTTGAGCAGCACCCAACTCGACCGCCCCAGTGGTTCTCAGGGCCGTCGTGAGGCACTGGCTTGTTGATGGGCTAGGTCCGCTGCGCTGGCGAATGCTCCCGCCAGGGGCGTGACCGGAGAGCGCTCGCGAAACGGAACTCCCACCGGGAAGTAGCGCGTTCGGGCAACCCCCACGGCGGCTCGATGACAGCGAGCCCCACCGCTTCGATCGCGGTAAGGCCTACGCGCTGGGCGAGTTCTTCTGTGGCCGCGGCCATTTCCGCGATCTGGATGGCAGTGATGGCCTGCTCCTTCGTCAGCGTCCGGCCGGGCAGGAAGGACACCACCCACCCGCCCTCGCCCACCGACTTGGCTCGATGCTCACTGCGGTCGCTGACGATCCACCCCTGATCAACCTGCACGGACATCGTTCCTCGATCCACCGGCGACGCCGGATCCGAACCCACCCACTCCTGTGGCGGCTGTCACATATGAAGACTAAACATGTAAACACGACAAGACAACCGGACTATCGAGTTTTTATGTTTTGTGATGCGCTAATGTTGCTGATCGAGCGAAGGAGGTTCATGCCATGCCACCGATGTCTCCGACTGTTGCCCGATGGGAGCTCGTCCTACGGATCCGCCGTCGGCGCGAGCAGCTCGGTGTGGACATCGCCTCGATACTCAAGGCCCTCGGCATCACGAAGGCGTACTGGTCGTTGTTCGAGAACGACCGGCGGCTGATCCCAGAGGAGAAGCTCAAGGCCCTGTTCAGCGTGCTTGAGTTCGACGATGAGGAGCGGGTCGAGCTTCTTGCTCTCCGCTCCGCGAGCAAGGAACGAGGCTGGTGGACTCGATACGGCGCGCTGTTCTCGGACGAGGCGATGCGCCTGTGGGGCATGGAGTACGGCGCACTCAGCATCCGATGCCGAGAAAGCCTCATGATCACCGGCTTGCTGCAAACCGCCGACTACGCTCGCGCGGTGATGTCGACCGACACCACATTCATCCGGCAAGCGGAGGTGGAACAACGCGTCGAAGTCCGCATGAAGCGCCAGGAACGGCTGACGGGAGACGATCCTGTTGAGCTGAGCTGCGTGATGAGCGAAGCCGCGCTGCTACAGCAGGTCGGTGGCCCAGAGGTCTTAAGGGGCCAACTGAATCACCTGATTTCACTGCTCGAGGAGCATGAGAACATTGATATCCGCATCCTGCCCTTCACCGCACGCGGCGGCTTGCCGCAAGGTGGCGCGACCTTCTACCTTTTCGACTTCGACGGTCCGGTCCTGCCCACGCTGGCCTGGCACGAGTTCCCGGTTCTAGCCGGGTTCATCGACGATGCCGAGAAGGTGCAGGCACTGAACGTCAGCTACTCGCTGGTGGAGTCGGCGGCACTCAGTCGGGACGAGTCACTGGCTCTGATCAAGCAAACAGCACGTGAGATAGGCTAAACGGCATGAGCGTGACATCTCGCCCGACTCGAACCGGCTGGTTCAAATCGTCGTTCTCCAACCAGGGAACGAGCTGCGTTGAGGTCAGATTCGATGGTGATGTCGTGCTCATACGTGACAGCAAATATCTGCGCAATGCCGCCAACGATCCTCGTCAGCAGCCGATCATCGCCATCCCTGTGGCCCGATGGGCGGCTTTCCTCGACCTCGCTACCGGTGAGGCGTCTTTAGGGTCTGTCGAGCTGCCGACTGTCGATGTCCGACGAGATGGCAGTGCCCAGCTGACCGCCACCGATGGCACGACCTTGTCATTTACGCCCGATGAATGGTGTGCCTTCACCGCGGGGATCGGAATCGGGGAGTTCGCGGCGGCCTGAGCTCGGTACTCCACCGCCGCCCTACCTTTGTAGCGGCGGAGACGATCGCTCTGCCAGTCGGTCCGGCGGTAATGGTCTCTACGGGGTAGAACCCGACTATTATTGCGCAGTCGGGGATCGGGTAGTTCGGTATGGGAGGTGTTCCTCCATGGCGACGAACAGTCAACTAACCGTTGAAGATTCGTCGGCACACGTACGACTGCGCCGGGAGATCAAACGTCTGCGAGACGAGAGTGGACTCAGTCAGCCGGGCCTTGCTGCCCTGATCGGCTACAGCCGCCAGTACGTGTCGCAGGCCGAGCGTGCTCACAATCTGCCGTCGTACGACCTTGTGCGGGTGATCGATGGGGCGTTGGGCAGTGACGGGGGGCTCATCGCCCTATGGCGCGAAGCCAAAGCCGAACGGGATTCACGTCGTTTCGGTCAGTCAACCTTGCCCTCGATCGTCACCGCGTTGAGTGGCGATTCGGCGGGGTCGTCGCTGACCGAGCGGGTTTTGCGGACGCCCGCAGGACGGTACTTCGCTGGCTCGGCGACGCCTGCACTGCCGGTCTCGGCCGCCTATGAAGAGGGGCGAGTTGTAGCTGCGCTCGAAAGTGATACAGCCCCCACATGGTTGGCCCGCCCGCAACGAAGCCTAGTTGTTGCCACCGTGAACACCGTTGAAGGGCAGCGACTCTACGGTATGGATCGACGACGTGCGCATTCACGCCTCACTGCTTCCAATGAGGGGGCGCCGCTGTTGATCCCGCGTGCCTACGAGCTCGATGACTTCACATTTGCTGTCATCTGGGCGGTCACCAACTTCGATGACGCTCTGCTAGACGACGACAACGAGCTGGAGTCCGCAGCGCAGCGCCTGGACGCTTTGCAAGATGAGCGTCGGTCGAGCGTGGCGCCCGATTTTGCGGTGGATTTGTCGCCGGTCTCACGGATGTGGCTGGGTTCTGACTTCTGTGCCCGTCACATCTTGCGCCACGCGGTTCAGCTAACCGGTACGCCGGAATTTTGGTCTCGCGAGCAACGCGGTGAAGAAGCCAGCACATGGTTGTTCTTCACGCACAAGTACGACTACCTTCGACGCACCGCGGTGGGCAGGGCCGCTGCTACTCCGACGTCGACGCGGGCGTTCTGCATCCCGCCCGACCGTGTCTGCGAGTCATCCCCGTCCGAGCGAATTCTGTCCCTGCTGACTGCCGCGCTCAATGAGTCGGTCGGCATTCGGGTGGTGGTGTGCATCGAACCCGAATACACGGCCGTACACGGGTTCGTTCTCGACCGCAACCAGTGTGCAATCCTCGCCAACTGGGTCAACACCGACCGGCTCTGGCAGGTCGACGTCACCGACCATCGTCCCACGGTGCGGGAGTTTCGCGACGCCATCGGATGGGCTCGCGACCATTCCATTCTCGTCGGGGACGAGCCGGGGTATCGGCTGCGTGCGCTGGCGGACTACCTTCAGCTGGATTGGCATTGGCTCACACGGCGCTGCGCTGAGCTGGCCGACTACGGTGTCGGCGGGCTGATTCAGCCGAGGAGCCGCCGGTTGTCACTGGCAGGCATTGAGCGTGCGTGCGGATTTCTCGGAGCTATCGGCAGCGTGGATCGCTAGGCTGCCGGAGTGTCGCAAGAACGAATCACCCGCCGTGTCATCGTTTTCGGCCTCGGCGGCACTATTGCCATGTCGACCACCGCTACCGGTGGTGTCGCCCCCGCCCTGTCGGCCGAGCAACTGCTCGCCGCTGTCCCCGGGCTCGCCTCCACCGGGATCATCGTGGAGGTCGCCGACTTCCGCCAGCTGCCGGGCGCCTCGCTCACCTTCGCCGACATCACCGCTCTCGTCGACGCGATCACCGAACACCTGCCGGACATCGACGGTGTCGTCGTCACTCAGGGCACCGACACCATCGAAGAAACCGCCTATCTGATCGACCTGCTGCACACCGCACCGCACCCGGTTGTCGTCACCGGCGCCATGCGCAACCCCACCCTCGCCGGGGCCGACGGCCCGGCCAACCTGCTCGCCGCCATCAGCACGGCAGCCGACCGCAGCGCCCGTGGTCAAGGTTGCCTGGTTGTGTTGAACGACGAGATCCACGCCGCCCGCCGAGTCTGCAAAACCCACACCAGCAGCACCGGCACCTTCGAATCACCCGACGGGGGACCACTGGGCTACCTCGTCGAAGGACAACCCCGCTTCCTCAACCGGATCGCCCACCGCACCACCCTACCCACCAGGGTTGATGACGACCTGTACATCCCGATCCACACAGTCACTCTCGGCGACCACGAGATCCTGCTGAACGCGGCCACCGACCATATCGACGGACTCGTGGTTGCCGCCCTCGGCGCCGGTCATGTCCCCGCCCGCTTGGTGCCCGCTCTCGAACGACTTGCCAGCAGGGTCCCGGTTGTGCTGGCCTCCCGAACCGGTGCCGGCTCCGTTCTCGAATCCACCTACGGTTTCCCCGGTTCCGAGCGCGACCTCATCGCCCGTGGCCTGCTCCCCGCGGGGTACCTCAATCCGCTGAAGTCCCGCATCCTGCTCGCTGCCCTGCTCGCCACCACACGAGACCACACCACCCTGCGAACGGCGATCGCAGCCGCCGGTGGTTACACAAACCCCGAAACCTGGCCCTGGCCCACCGATTCGAGCAAGGACGCCTGATGCGTGCCCGCCAACTCACCCTCGGCCGGACCTTCGGTGTCGCCTTCGACCACGGCGACGACTTCTTTCCCGCCCTTACCCAGTTCTGTCGAGAAAACAATCTCCGCAGCGGCTACATCCCCTCGTTCATCGCCGGTTTCAGCGAGGTCGACATCGTCGGCGCCTGCGACCGGCTCGACAATCCTGACGCACCCGTCTGGTCGAAAGTGCACCTGCGCAACGTCGAAGCCTTCGGTGGCGGCACCCTCGCCTACGACCCGGACACCAGCGAGATCAAACCCCACATCCACGTCGCGGTCGGGATAAAGGAACACTCCGCCACCGGCTACACCAGCCATCTTCTCGGCGCCCGCGTCCAGTTCCTCACCGAGATGCTCGTCATCGAAGTCACCCACCCCCAGCTGCAGCGCACACCCCAACCGGACCTGTTCGACGTCCCTCTTCTGCGATTCGTCTGACACTGGGCCAAGGAAACCGATCAGGGGGCAACAAGGTCTCCCCAGCAGTTGCCCCCTCCCCACGCGGTGAGCCGGTGCCCCATGAGCGCGTCGAGCTGGACGGGATAGTCGGTGGCTTGATTCTCAGGCGTTTGGCCAGGGCAGGGCGGCGTTGGATTGGAAGTCGTCGTGGCTGGATCGTCGGATGACCGGAACTGCCCCCACTGCCGCGGGGCTGATCGAGCAATGGGCGAAGCCCAGGGGGAAGGGTCACGGCACGGATCCTCCTACTTGGTGGTCAGAGCCCACGTATTTCAGGCGCGCCGTCGTCCGACGCTGATGATGCCGATCCACCATTGACCAAGGCCGTGGACGTAGTCGGTGGATCACGAGCTTGCGGTCGGCGTGCTTGCGCGAACTCTGCGAGAATCGCGGCATGGCCGAGGCGCGCGCAGGACTTGTCATTTGGGATGTCGACGGCACGTTGATTCCGGCCGACTTGCGTTGGCTCCGTAGGGCTGTCGCTCACACGTACGGTTTGCAGGAAGCGGATGTCGTCTTTCCATCGCAGCGAGTGCATGGGTACACGGACGAGTCCATCGTGGTCGACACTGCGATCGCCTCGGGCCTTTCCCCGGAGGTGGCCGAGGGTGGGGTGTCGCGCTTCCACGAGGTTCTGGCAGAGGTCATGGCTGAGGGGGAGCAGGAGCTGGCTCGGGACCAGCCTGCGTATCCGGGTGCTGCGGAGTCACTGGCGGCCTTGCAGAAGGACGGCTTCGTTCAGACCGTGCTGACCGGGAACCTGCGTGTGGCGGCGGAGGCGAAACTCAAGGTCGCTGGCTTGGACCGGTGGGTGGACTGGGAGATCGGTGCGTTCGGCTCGGACGCTCGGGATCGTTTCGACCTGCCCGCAGTGGTCGCCGAACGCTTCCAAGCTCGATACGACAGCGTGCTCGACCCCGCTCGAACCGTCGTCATCGGCGATGCGCCCAACGACATTGCCTGCGCTCGTCACGCGGGCTTCCATGTGATCGCGGTGGCTCACCGCATCGGTCGTGATGAGCTCGGCCAGCATTCCCCGGATGTGATTGTGGACACGTTGTCGCCGGATTTGGTGACGGCTGCGGTGAATACGGTTGTCGGGTCGGACGGTCACTGACTGTCAGCGGTTTTGATCTGGTCGTCGAGTTGGCGGACCGGGGGTTCGTGCTGCCACGGTTGTAGACGTTGGCGGGCACGCCGTGCTCGTTCGATGCCTCGTAGGTTTCCCATGGCGTTGAGCGTGGCGTAGGCGTTGCCGAGGATGCGGCAGCCTTCTTCGAGCTCGCCCGCTGTGGCGTAGGCGCTGGCGAGGTCGACATAGGCGGCCAGGCCGACGCTCTTGTTCGCTCGATCGGATACGCTCACTACCTGATTCAGCGCGGTGAGCGCTTTCTGGGGTCTGTCGAGAAACAGCCAACAGGTGCCTTCGTAGACAGGTAACCGCGCGGCGGTCCAATCGCTGAACAGCCCGGTGCGGTCGGCGTCACGGATATGTTCGGCGGCGCGGTGAGCGCGGCCGAGCGCATCCTGGCATTCTCTGGACAAGCCGAGCACCGCATACGCCTGAGCCTGCTCGGCTGCGATCCTTGCACGGGCGGCCGGTGACAGAAGGCGATCGACAGCAGCCGCCTCCGACAGCAGCCGCAGGCCGTGCACGATATCGCCGTCGATGCCTATGAGTGTGGCGGCGTCGGAGGTGAGATTGCTTTCGAACAATCGTGCCAGCGCGCCGAGTGCCGGGTCGTGCAGCTCGTCTGCGAGATGACGGGCGGACGCGCAATTCACCAGCGCCATATTGCGATTGCCCATCGCGCTCCACAGCCGACTGGCGACGATCGACGTTTCGACCAGAAGCGCACCGAGCTCTCGCTTGGCCTTTGCTGCTGTCACGGCACGAAACAGCGCTGCCACTGAATCACGTTGGACAGCAATAAGGTTCAGTAGTGCGTCTGGGGCAAAGCTCTGCCGGTGTTCGGCGAGAAGGCGAGTGACTGCGGCATAGCTGTGGAGAGCGCGGGCCGTGACCTGCCCTGAGCGGACGAGTGCGTCCACGGGCTCGGAGAGGGCAATGGTGACCGGAAATATTGGCGCAGCGGGGTTTTCGTCGACGAGTGCCTCGTTCGCCGCTGTTGAATATTCGATCTGAGGTCCGGCGGTTGTTGCGGCTGACGTGGTCAGTGGCTCTCGGGGGTATACGGAATCTCGCAGCTGGAGAGCCGTAATGCCGTCATCTGTAGTCTCAGGCTGATGCCGCGAGGTCGCGGTAGTCGTCGTTTGCGCAGGTGTGCGCTGGGATTGTTGTTGGCTTATGGCCCGTTCGCGCAGGGCGCTCAGTTCGCCGTGTGCGCCGAATGCTGTGTCCATGGCGGCGACCAGCTGGGCGGAAGGGATGTTGCTGTCTTCCCATTCGGCCATGGAGACGTACTGACGCGAGTAACCGATCACGGTCGCCAGCTGGCGCTGGGTCCACCCGGCATTCTCCCTGCGTCGCTTGACTTCTCGTGCAAGTTCATTTGCCACCGACCGCCCGTCACCGGGGTGCGGGGCGGCGTCCCCTGGCCGATCACCCCTGCGCATGACTCATTCTCACCATCGGTGCGGCCGGTGGCAAACCGCTATTTGCCTCATTTGCCATCTAGCCGACGCGCCGACGGCCTCGGTTGGCTGAGGGGCAGAAGCGGCGTGGTCCACGCTGCCGGGCTGATCGGAGAAATAGCCTATGACCACCGCAACAAACCGTGTCCCTCCTACATCGGAATGGCCGCCTTCCCCGACGTTCTGGGCGGAGTCGTTCTTCAGTGCGACGTCGTCGGCGACGGCGCCAGCGTTGTTCTCGCGGCTCGTCCCGGCCAATGTCCTCGGCACCGCGGAGGTCGTTGGCGGCCTGCGGCGCCTGCGTCGCGCGCACGCCGAAGGGGAAGCGGCCAGCGCCCGCATCCGGGTCTACGTCGGCGAGGAACGGCGCGACGAGGTCGTCGAGACCGTGCTGACAATGCCCTGGCCGGACTCGGAAGACGTGCTCGAATGGATGCAACGCGTTTGCAAGGCCGAGCGATTCAGCCTGGTCGTCAACAACCTCGAAACCACCTCGGCCGCCTTAATGTCGAGTCTGGGTACCTTGATTCAGTCCGCCTTCTCGGGGTGGGGAATCCCGATCGGCGGCTGTGAGCAGGTCGCATTCGTCGGCAACTACGCGGGTACCGCATTCGGGATCCACGAGGGGTTCGAAGACGCGTTCCTCGTGCACCTCGGGCCGGGAACCAAGCACTTCTACTGCTGGTCACAGGAACGCTACCGGGAACTGACCGGCGGCACCGAGCCGCTGTTCGGCGACTACCGATGGATGCTCGAGCATGGCGAGTGTTTCGACCTGACACCAGGGGATGTGTTGTTCCTACCTCGGCGCGTCTTCCATGTCGGCGTGCAGGACGAGTTCTCCATGTCGGTGGCGGTCCCGCTCTACACCTACCCCGACACCCGGCTGCTCGCCCGGTCGATCTTGCCGCGACTGCTGGAAGCGGTCGCCGCCGGTGATGACAGTGTGCCCTCACCCATGCATAACCTCGCCGAGGGGCCCGAGCCCGTCGCGCAGGCGCTGGCGAAAACTGCGGAAACCCTGATGAGCTCGGCGTTGGCGCAGCTTCACGACCATGTCGGTGCAGTCGTCGAACAGCAGTGGGCCGAGCTGCTGAGCAACGGCGGATGGGAGATCGCCGAACACGATCTGACCAGAGCCGACGCGGCGCGATCGGCGCGCGAGGCCCTGGCCGCGGGCGGTACCCGGCTCGCAGTCGTGGCGCCGTTCCGGCTGTCGTGGACTCAGGCCGACAGCGACCTCGACATCGTGCTGCGCGGGTCGCGGCTGCGAGTGCCGGCATCGCCGGTGCTGGTGGAGGTGATCACCGCGCTGGCCGACGGTAAGCCCATTGAGATCCCCGATGCCGCAAGAGATTTGCCCGCCCTGCAAGACCTCCTGCAGACCGGCGGCGTGGAAATTCTCGTCGACGAGCCGAGGTGACCGGACATGACACAGCAATCGACAGTCGACGCCTATCTGGACACGCACCCGGACACGAAGGCCGTGATCGAGAAGGTGCTGCTGAACGCTCCCGACGTGACCGGGGATGAGCTGATCGACAAGCACCTGGCGCCGATGATGGACGGGATCTTCGAGCTCATCACCGAACAGATCGCGCCTCAGAACCTTTCGGTGCAGCAGGCCGAGCTCTACATCAAGGAATTGTCGGTGTTCGCCCGCTACAACGCCCAATTCCTGCGCCGCGCAGCCGCATCGGTCGAGGGGGCGTGCTTCGAGCTTGCCCACGAGTTCCGGCGCAACCACCTTGAGGAGGGCGGGGAACGCGGACACATCCCCGCGCACTACACCCTCTACTCCGGGGCCCTGCTGGCCGACCTCGGTCTACGCGTCAACGGGCATGTGCCCGCACCGGAAACCCTCACCCTGTTGACGTTGCACGACCTGCTCGTCGAGGGCTCCTCGGCCAGCACCATCTGCGGAGGCTACTACGCCACTGAAGGCGTGGCCATCAACGAGACCGTGCTGCTGCGCTCGATCACCGATCGCTACGGAGAACTGACCGTCGGTGCGCCCAGCGCGCAGCTGCCCGCACTGGATTACTACTACCAGCTGCATTTGGACGAGGAGCACGAAGCGGCGGCGGGGGACGGGCTCAGCGTCGAGGCTGCGCACATCGAAGGGATCGCGACCTTCATCCGCAACCGCGACCTCTACCACCTCGATCTGCCGCAGATCCTGGATGGCTTTCTCCAGATCCTCGAAGGCATGGCGCGGTGGTGGGGCGAGCTCACCGTCCGCGCGCACAGCCTCCCCTGACACCGGCACCACACCGGTGCCGGTCCACAGAAAAGGAGATCACCAGTGAACATCCTCAAATCCGGCGTCCGCCCGGACGCCACACTCAAATCCGGCGTCCGCCCGGACGCCGGACTGAAATTCGGCGTGCGCCCGGACGCGATACTGAAGGCCGGAATCCGGCCGGACGCTATGAAGTCCGGCGTGCGGCCCGACGCCTAACCAACACCTGATCGGCCCGGCACCCAGCGCATACGGCTCGGCGATGCCGCGCTGAGTGCCGGGACTCCGCCCCACCCGGCTCGGTTCGGAGCGCTGATGCGACGCGGTGAGCGCCCATTCCCGCGGCGGCAGCACCGTTCTCACGCACACCTACCGGACCTGCGGTGAGGCCGGGGCGCTGGCGGCGGTCCGGGTCGCCGCCAGCGTCACCGATCCGGGGTTCTCCTTCGACGAGGGATTGGATTCGATGAGCATTTCCACAGGTAAACCAGCGCGCCGTCGCCCGACCGCCGGCGCATCGGGCGCCATTCGGCGTGAGTTCGGTAGCGACCTGGTGCACCGGCTCGACCAGCTGTGCAGCCATGGCCGGTCCGAAGGCCCGGTCGATCTGTCGCGGGACTACCTCGCCGCCGCTGTGGCCGCCGCTGTGGGCACTCTCGTCGGCGGGCCGATCGTACCGGCATTGTGCGCGGTGTATGTCGGTGTCCGCCAACGACATCTGTCCAACCTCACCCACGAATGCATACACACCAAGTTCACGCGATCACCCCGGGCCAACCGAATCTTCGGTCACCTGATCACCGTCACCCTCGGTGAACCGTTCACCCCCTACAAGCGCAGCCACCGCGTACATCACGCACGCCTGGGCTCTCCCGACGACCCCATGCTGCGGTCCTACATCTCTCGCAACGCCAACCGCCGGTGGCCGGACACGACCGCGTTCGTCGTCCACGTCATCATCAAGAACGCCGCCTGGGAGCTCCCCAAATTCGGATTCCTCACCCTCGCAGCTAAATCCCGCGACGAAACCTGGACCGCGGCCGTCAGCCGATGGACCGCCTGGGTAGCGGCCATCGCACTCGCCGCAACCTGCGGACACCTGACCGAGTTCGCGCTGTACTGGGCGCTGCCGCTGATTTGCGTGCGCCCGGTCATCACCTGGCTCACCGACCTGGGCAACCACGCCGGACTGATCGAGTCCGACGACCCGATCCTGCAGACCCGCGGTTGGACTTCCCACGCCCTGACCCGCCATTTGCTCGGCGGCCACAACGACGACATGTACCACCCGATCCACCACTGGTGCCCCAACATCGGGTGGCGCCAACTCCCCGCCGCAGCCGACATCCTGCGCGCCGAGTTCCCCCGTTGGCCCGAGGTCCCCTGGTGCAGCGGCTTCTTCTTCCGCCGCCGCTCCACCCCGGACCGGCCATCGGTGATTGAGGACATCGTCGTGCGCCTGAACAGCCAAACCCAGCAGACCCGACCGATTCCCGGGCACCACCCCGCACGAGAAGAGCGCCACGAAAGGCAATGAAGGTGAGCATCTTTCGTCTCATCGACCACCTTGTGAAGGACCGCATCGCCATGCTCCCGCCGAACGGAGGGGCCCACAGTTTCGACGAATGGTCACGCCTGATCGAAGTCGTCGTCGGTGAACCCGCCCACTACACCTCCCACGACCTGGACACCTCGTTTCGACTGTTCTACTTCGACAACGTCCGCCCCACCGCCGCCTACGGCGCCCGGCCCGGCCGGGAGCTCACCATCCCCCGGCACATGGTCGACGAACTCGAAGAAGACGTCGAAGGATTCGCCGCCGCCTTGGCCGAGTGCGGCGTGAGCGTGCTGCGGCCCCAGCCACTCACGCGACGATCGACGATTTCCTCGCCACTGTGGACCGCGCTGGAAACGCCCGCCCTCAACGTGCGCGACCAGACCATCGTGCTCGGCGACGCCATCGTCGAGACCGCCCCGCACGTGCGTGGCCGTTTGTTCGAAAACGACTATCTCAAACCCATCTTTTACAACTACCTTTCCCGCGGCTCACGATGGCTGGCAATGCCTCGCCCGGCGCTGGCCCGGCACTCGCTGGATCCCGGCTACTTCACCGAGCAGGGCATCGATGTGTCCGGTCTTCTCGACGACCCTGACACCCACGACCTGCCCGGCCTCGGTCACGAGCTGGTCTTCGATGGCGCACAATGCATCCGCCTCGGCCGCGACGTCCTGGTCAACGTGGCCAACGCCAACCACGAACTCGGCTACACCTGGCTGCAAACCACCTTCCCCCACCTGCGGTTCCACCGCCTCGACGCTATCGCCGACAGCCACATCGACTCCATCGTGATCCCGCTACGGCCCGGCCTGCTCCTGCTGCGCGCACCCGCCTACCGCGAACAGCTGCCCGCCGCGCTGCAGCGCTGGGACGTCATCTACCCGCCCGAACAGGACGAATCGCAGTTCCCCGACTACAGCAGCTTCGGGTTCAACCTCGCAAGCCGCTATATCGACATCAATGTGCTGTCGGTCGACGAAGGCACCGTGGTCGTCAACTCACTGTGCCCGGACCTGATGCGCACCCTGGAAAAACACGGCCTCACCGTGATTCCGGTCCGCCACCGTCACCGCCGCCTGTTCGGCGGCGGCTTCCACTGCTTCACCCTCGACACCATCCGTGCCGGCGAATGCGAGGACTACCTCCAATGACGACCCCTGCCACACCCCCAGCCACGGCCGAGCACACCATCGCCCTCACCGACCCGATCAGGTACACCTCCGATCTGCTCCGCAAGATCCGAAACTATCTGCACGACAACGGGTTCGTCGAGGTGGTGACACCGGTGTTTCGGCAGGCTGATGATCTCACCGGCAAACGTGCCACCGCTGTCCTTGGTGCGGGAGGGTTCCTGCGCAGCATGATCGGTCCCGCGCTGCGCTACAACCTGCAATACGCGCCGCGCATCTTCGAGATCGGGCCGTGCTTCCGACCCGAGCGCCCGGACGCGACCCACAGCCGCGAGTTCACCATGCTGGACCTCTACGCGGCCAATGAGGACTTCGCGTTCCTGTACGAGCTCGCCGAAGATCTCATCGCTCTGGCCTACCCAAAGCCATTGCCGCACATCTCCGTGGCCGAGCACCTAAACCGTGACTTCGGTGTCGACCTCACCCGGCACTCACCGCAGAACCTCGCCGACGCCATCGCCCGACGCCTCGCCCTGCCGGCGACAACACCGATGCACGAGCTGATCGACACCGCGATCGCCACCCACATCGAACCCCTCACCCGAGGCACCGCCGCGTTCCTCGTCGACTACCCACTCGGCGGCAACGAGCCCTGCGCCCGCCGCCGCGACGGCACGACGGCAATCATCGACCGGTTCGAGGTATTCATCGACGGCCTCGAAGTCGCCCATGGCTACCGGGACGAAACCGACCACGACGCGTTCATCGAACGCGCCACCACCGCAGGGCTCTACAACCGCGAACAAGCCCTCGTGCTCGACGCCATCACCGCGGGCGACCTCCCGACCCGCAGCGTCGGCCTCGGCATCGGCATCGAACGGCTGTGCATGGCGGCCACCGGCATCGACGAGATCCGCACCTTCCAGCAGTCCCGCTGTTTCTGAACCACCACCGGAAAGGCTACTTCACGTGAAAGCCTATGTGGGCCAGTCGATTCCCGTTGACCTGGACGAACAGCTCGTAACCGCCGGGCGTGAGGCGCCGGGTCGCCGTCGACCGCATCGGCCGCGTCTTCGTCACCGCCACCTTCTGCCCTGCCCGCAGATCCACGGACTTGAGCTTGTACACCGACTCCCCGTACCCCGGGGGAGACCGGCGCGGGTGCCGGATCACGTAGTCGATCAGTACCGATTCATCACGGGGAGAGGCGATCACGAAACTGAAGGTCAGCGGATCGCCGACGGCGATCACGGTGGAGTCGAGGGTCAAATCGAGGACCCTGGCGGCTGGCTCGGACGACAGCCCGAAGTACGTGAAAGCCGCCGGATAGCCCTGCTTGATCAGCGTGCGCAGCGACTGCTTGGCGATGAAGGCCATCTCCGCAGCGGACTGGGCCCCCGCCGCCCGCCACCGCGTCAGCGTGGACAACACCAACCCAGGGTCTATGCGAGAAATATCGTTCAGGTGGTTGGCCACCGAAGTGGTCACGAACCGATGCCGGTCAGCGAACAGATTGTCCAGGACCGGAATCATCGTTGCGAACGGAATCTCGATACGTGGCGACCAGGGAAGCAGCGGGCGCGTACCTTCGCTGGCAAGCCTACGGACGTGATAGTCCGCATCGCGACTCCACTGCAGCACGGCGGCCATGGTCTCGTCCGGGAAAGCGTTCAGGAAGTACCGCAGCGCGTCCTCGGCAGAGAAGTGCTTCGTCATCTCCGGCAGTGCCCGAAGAGACGTCTGCAGCGCCGCCCGGGTACACCCATGACGTGCAACAAAGTCCGAATAGGGAGCGTAGGTGTAGATGCCGAAGTCGGGTCCGTGAAACGTCCGATCGTCATGGCGTGGGAGCGCGGACACGATGATGTCGACAGCATCGGAGTAACGGGCCGGGAGGAACGCGGCGAGGTTGTCCGCGACGCAGGCCACGCGCGCCTTGAGCTCCAGATGCGGCAGCTGCCCCATGACCGAACCGACAAAGCCGTCGGCGTCGAAACCCGACCAGACGGCTGCCAGCTCCGCAGCGATAACTCCCACCCGCTGCCGGTTCAACGCCGACTCCTTCAGCGGGACGCCCTCGGCCATGCCGCGAGTGTACTGCCCACACAACCACGTCAGCGTCTTCCACGACCGAGGGGACGGGCGAATCCCGAAGCCGCGGCACGACGATTCGCGAATACTCCTGCGCTGCGCTGTCCTGCCGCGCGCCATCACGTAGGCATGGTGAGGGAGCTGCTTGCTACAAAGGGGTTGCGGATATGAACCACTACCAGATCACCGCTCTCGCCGCGACGTTCGGGGCGAAGGTATCAGGGCTCGACCTATCGCGGCCTGTCGAACCGGAGTGCGCTCATCGCCTCGTCGCTGAACTGGAAGCCCATCGCCTCCTCGTGTTCGAAGGGCAGGACATCTCCCACGCCCACCACTTGGCCGTGAGCCGCTTGTTCGGCTCCCCGGAGAGCCACGTCCAAAGCCAGTACACCGTGGAAGGGTTTCCCGAGATCGTCAAGATCAGCAATATCTTCCAAAACGGACGGCCGATCGGGCTGTATGACGGAGACGACGAGGAGGAGTGGCACACCGACTACTCCTGGAAGAAGCAGATGAGCACTGCCTCGCTGCTGTATTCGGTGATCGCTCCCGAAGCAGGTGGCGCGACTCGATTCGCCGACACCACCGCGGCCTACGACGAACTCGACAACTCGATCAAGCAGCGAATCGCCTGCCTGCGCGCAGTGCACTCACTGACGCACCTTTTCGACCGGCAACTGGCCCAGAACCCCGAAAAAGTCCCGCTGACCGCCGAACAGCTGGCTCTCGTACCCGATGTCACCCATCCCCTGGTGCGCCGGCATCCAACCACTGGCCGTGATTCACTCTTGCTGGGCAGCATGATCATTTGCGGCATCGCCGGAATGGCGCCGACGGAGTCCGAACCGCTACTTGCCCAGCTCCTCGCCCACGCCATCTCGTCCAAGTACGTCTACACCCATCAGTGGGACGTCGGCGACCTGGTCATCTGGGACAACCGTGCCACCATGCACACGGCCTCACCCTGCGACCACAAACGACATCGGCGGCTGCTGTACCGGACTACGGTGATGTGAACGGCTCCCCGTCGGGCGGAAAGCACGGTCTAGATTCCGATCGGCATCCCGGGGTTCTCGACCCCGATGTGAGGATCGAAGCGAAGCGCTCTAATCCCTTCTATGTCATCGACTCTGAAAGGAATGCTCATGTACGAGGGCGGTTGTCTGTGCGGCAACATCCGATTCCGCGCGGCGGGTGCGCCGGACTTCCCGCACTTGTGTTCGTGCCCGCATTGTCAGCGTCTGTCCGGCGCGCCCGTGATGTCGTGGGTGGACTTCCCGATGGACGGGTTCGAGTGGACAGGCCCCGGCGGGGAGCCCACCTGGTTCGACACCTTCCCTGGCGAGACTAAGCGAGGCTTCTGCCCAAAATGCGGAAGTTCCGTCGCCGCTGAAGATTACGGTGACGCCATCGTCGGAGTCACCATGATGAGCCTCGATAACCACGACGGGCTGGAACCGGAGAGGCAAAGCTTCCGGGAGAACGCAGTGCCCTGGCTCGCACCGATCCAGCCGCGCTCCTGAGCACGATTCGAAGACGCTTGACGCGTTGTACTGACCTCTCAGGAGGACTCTGGTGAGCACGAAGGCGCCCAACTCGGCACGCGACGACTCACACGATCGGATCGCCGGCATCGACTGGGCCCGACTCGGTGCGCAACTGGACGCGGTGTCACGCCGATACGCGCAGCAGCACGGCATCCAGCGCACCCAGGACTGGATGGTGATGAAAGTGGCAGAAGAGGCGGGCGAGCTGATGCAATGGTTCCTCGCCGAAACAGGACAGGGCCGATCACGGGGCAAATCTCCCGAGGAGCTGAGCGCCGCGGTCGACGACGAGCTCATCGACGTCCTCGGTCAGGTGCTGCTCCTCGCGTACCAACGCGGCACCGATGTCCAAGCTGTCCTCGACCGGAAGTGGCTGCGGCGCCAGGAAAGCGATGAACCCTTGCCGGTGTCGACCGAACTGATCGCCCGAGCGGTCATCCGGTCTGGCGACCGCATCCTCGTGGTACGCGAGCACGGAAAGCACTACTGCATGCTGCCAGGCGGGCATGTCGAGCCCGGCGAGCCGGTCGAGGACGCTCTGACCCGAGAGCTCTCCGAGGAGCTGGGCGTCACCGCTCGCGTGGGGGACTGGGTTGCCGTGATCGAACACAGTTACGTCGACGACACCGGTACCGCCCACCACGAGCTGAACCTGGTGTTCACCGCTGCGATCGTTGGGAACCCGGACAGCCGGGAAGCACACTTCGAATGCTTCTGGCTGCCAACGGATCGCATCGCCGCCACCGACTTGCGACCACACACGATGAAAGACGCGCTATGGGACACCGCGGACAGCCCGATCTGGCGCAAATAGAGCCACGTGATCTGCCATTTTGTCGTCATTCGACGCCGACTACACATCGATGCTCGGGGTGAACTGAATTGAGAGACTGAACTCATGGGCAGGATTGAGTACTACTACGACTCGCAAGCTCCGAAGCCGAATTCCCTTGTGGTGGCCTGCAACCTGCTCGTTACCGACGATTCCGGAGCGATCCTGCTGCAGCGCCGCCGCGACACCGGCCAATGGGCGCTACCGGGCGGAGTTATGGAGTTCGGTGAGACCGCCGCCCAGTGCGCTATCCGTGAGTGCAGCGAGGAGACCGGCATCATAGCGGAGATCACGGGATTCCTTGGCGTGTACAGCAATCCGAATCACATCGTCGCCTACACCGATGGTGAGATTCGCCAGCAGTACGAGAACACCTACATTGGCCGACCGGTCGCCGGGGAACCGACCGCCAACGAGGAGGCCGACGGAGTGGCCTTCGTGAACCCTGTAGAACTGGACCGTTACGACATTCACCCCAGCATGCGACAGCAGATCGGCGACTACCTTTCAGGCAACTACCCGTACCTCGGTTGAGTCGCTGAAGATCCGCATTCAGGAGTGGCTGTGGCGGTGAGTTGTTCGAGGAGACCCAATCTGATGCACCAAGGCTCAATTTGCTGGCGCAGACGACTTATTCCGTCGTGCCCAATTCGTCGGTGTGCCTGATCGGAGGATGACTGTCGCGACTGAGGGAAGCGGCCAGCTCTGGCCATGGTCGACGCAAGCGATCGGTAAGGCCGATTATTTACGTGCGTCGGCTTTATGACTGGCATGCAAGCGGCGCCACGCCACCGTGCTGCTGGTTCGGCTGACATGCCGATCATCGCGAACTACCATCTGAGCCTTCGGATTCAGGGAGGGAGCATCGGTGATCGGTCGCGAAGCGTTGCGTGGAATCGTTCTCGAAGAGGTGCTGGCGCGGTTGCTACAGGACAACGGCTACAAGCTCCTCGTGTCCGAGCATCAGGATCCCGACGCACTCAAGCAGGCCCAGCACGGATTGCTGGTGCGGGGGCGCGGCGGCGAGCATCAAGCCGACGTCATCGGCGAGCTCGACCTACCCGTACCCTTCTCTCTTCCACTGCGGCTGTTCGTTGAAGCCAAGTTCACCAAACAGAAGGTCGGAATAGCGGTGGTGCGCAACGCCCACGGCACCATCCACGACGTCAACGAGCAGTACTCGTCCTTCTCCTCGGGCGCGCATTCAGTGCCGATCCGGCGATACCAGTACAGCTACACCTTGTTCTCGGCCAGCGGATTCGCTCCGGAGGCGCAGCGGTATGCTCTGGCCCAACAGATCTCGCTCGTCGATTTGTCGAGCTCTGGCTTCGCTGAGCTTCTCAGTCTTGTCAGCGAAATTGCAGACGCGACACGCGATCTCGCGATTACGCAAGGGATCAACCGCTTCCCAGTTGGGCAAGTGCGCGCAGCCCTCCGGCGCGCGCTGGGCACGTGGACCGGAGGATTCGAAACACCCACTGAGAGCGACGAGACAGACGCACAGGTCGAGGGGGCCCCGGAGAAGGGTGTCTCGCCCTACATGACTGTGGGTCGCATGCCTGGCAAACATAGTTCGCAAGTGCTGCCGCAGGCCCAGCTCATGACGATCGTGACTCAAATGCACAGCGACCGGCTCGGTGACTTGATCGTCGGGTTTCCCTCCGCGCCCTTCATCCTGGTTCTGAGGATCGAGTCCAGGGCAGACTTCGGGAACTATCTCGCCCAGAACCCCGGCTCGGAGATCGCCGTGCATATCGAGTTCGCCCATCGTGGAAAGCATGACGGCGATTGGGTCATCGTCCCCGCTGATGGGTCGCCGCAGTTCCGCCTGGTTTTTGCGCTGCCGGAGCTGCTCGCTGACTGGCTGCTCAACAGCGACGGCCCCGCAGCACCGCGGGTACGCGACATCAAGCGAGGCATGCTGTCCTCGATCGTCATCTTCCGATTCGGCAGCCGACTCCTGCGCCTGCTGTACGAGCCGCACCGCCGCCGGTGAGTCCGACACATGCGAACAAGGTGTAGCTTCGGGTGTGCACCCTGCAACGAGGCCGATCGGCCATGTCGCCCCTCTAGAAGCCGCCAACGATGTTCACTGGCGGCCAGCAGGCGCGGCGATAGCCCGAACACTGCGAACGCACTTTCATGCCGTCTATTTAGCGTTCGCCGGTCCTGCTTGCTGCCTGAGCTGGACGCGGACACGGATCGACAGCCCTCTGCATAATGTTGCATTAGACGCTGACGCAACCCTGTTGCAGGACTCGATCACCGCTGGCAGACGAGTTCTCGCCGACTCCACCTGCTACTGGACACCGCCACCACTGGCGTGATCGCCGTGACCGACAACCGAGAAGCAATGGCTGGTGCGCGATACCGCGGCCGGCTCGACGAGCTGCGGTGCGGCACGGCCGAACACGCGAGGGAGCTTGCCCGGTACGTGGAGTCGATGCGGGCGCATCGCAATCAGCCAGGCGCGCAGGGATTCTGGGTCGCCAGCAGCGATCCGCGCGCGGCCGAGGAGGCGATCACCGGGTGGCGACCGCTGGCCGAACTCGACGCGTTCGCCGTTCTCAGCGACGGTGCCGCCCGGCTGGTCGACCGCTTCCACCTCGCCACCTGGCCGCAGGTGCTGCAGGTCCTCGCCAATGATGGGCCGGGCGAGTTGATCAGCCGTGTCCGCGCGGCCGAGCACAGTGACCCGCATGGTTGCCGCTGGCCTCGCGGCAAAGCCCACGACGACGCGACCGCCGCCTACGTCCCCCTCACCGGCCCACCGGCTTGATGCGCGACCGGTCGGTTGTGTCGGTGCCTTGCGCCACAATCGGTTCGGGTCGGCTGACGGTGCGGCCCCTGGGCTGTTCATAAAGGGAGCGGGGGTGCTGATGTCGGAGCGACCCAGTGATCCTGTGGTCGATCTTCTGGTGTCGGTGGCGCGCGAACGCGGGTACGTCTGTGGCTGTCCTGCTCCTGGGGTTGTCGAATTGGTCGGGCCGTACTCGTTTCGGCGGGAGGTGGACGCGATCCGGCGGGAGCTGGCGAGCCACCCGCGGGAGCAGTGGCCGAGGGTGATGGGCGATCTGTTCGACACCTCCGTGATCACCGCCATGATGGACGCCGAGAATCCCCTGAACTGCGGCGATTTCGGGGCCATGCGGGGGTTGATCAGAACTCGGCTCGACGGAGCCGCAGGAGGCGAGCTCGGTACCGTGCGGCGGATCATGGCGCCGGGGCTGGTGCAGCGGGTGCTGATCGATCGGGTGCACACGGTCGAGTCGGTCACCTACGACATGCTGCGGGACTGGCCGATCGGCGAATACGAGCTCTTCGCCTTGTCCGAGTACAACGTTCGCGCCGACGACGGTGTCGACATCGTCAGTGAATGCATGGATGTGCCGATGGGCGAGGGGCTGCCGCCACTGTCGCTGTTGTCCGGCCCGGAATACCTGACCGCGCACGCCCTGTGGCTCGGCGAATACCCGGTCACCGGTCCGAGCGGGGATGCCGTGGTGATCCTGCCGTCGAAGGAGTGGGTATACGCCTACCCCGTCATCGATCTCGACGTCATCCGGGAAGTCAACCTGCTGGCGCGGATCGCCGCCAACGGCTACTTGGAACGACCGTGGCCGATCAGCCCGCACGTGTACTTGTGGCGGCAGGGGCGTCTGAAGCTGGCGGCGACCGTCGCGCAGGATGACGACACCGTCCGAATCACCCCCACCGAGGACTTCCTCGCCTACCTCAACACGCTCTCTGCTCCGCCGGGCAGGAGATGACCGAGCCGTTGCCCCTGGCGAGAAGCAGTGAGGTGAGGGTTCGATTCACTCCGCCTGGTAGCGCTGCAGGATGGGTTTCACTGCCTCGGTGACCGGTGGTTCGCCGGTGGGGTCGATCCAGGCGTAGTCGTCATGCTCTTGCAGGGCAACCGGTTCGGCCGCGTAGACGTCGACGGTGAAGTTGAACTGGCGGGATTTCTTGCCGCTGCCGGATATGTAGTCGAAGGCGCCCAGGTACGTCCCGATCCGCAGGACGTCGAGGCCGGTCTCCTCTTTGACTTCCCGGATGAGCGCGCGGTCGAGCTCTTCGCCGGGCTCGACCTTGCCGCTGGGCAGCTCCCAGATGCCACCCATGAAATCGTCGGACGGTCGTCGCAGCAGCAGCACTTTGCCGTCACAGGCGATGACCGCACCGACGACCAGCTGCTGCACACCATCGCGTGTGGCATCGGCGGTGAGGTGGTCGAACAGAGACATCTGCGGCATCGGCGCGCACTCCTTTCGATCGACGGACTCCACACCTTCCCCGCGGGCCGGTCGGTCGCGGGGTCGGGTGGTACTGCCCAGGTGGCGGATCCAGTAGCGGCGCTGGAGGGTGCCGTCGGTCCAGGGGGTGATGGATTCAAATGTCCCGCCGCAGGTTTCGATGATGCGTCGCGACCCGAGGTTGGTGTCGTCGCAGGTGATGAGGATCCGGTCGATGCCGAGATCGTAGGCGACACTGAGGGACTGGCGCAGCATCTCGGTGCCGTAGCCGCGCCGCCGGTGTTGGGCGAGCACCGCGTAACCGATGTGGCCGCCTCGCTGGCGGAGGTAGTCGTTGAGGGTGTGCCGGATGGATACCCGCCCGACGAGCTCCCCGCCGACGGCGGCGGCGAGGAACGTGGCCGGCACCAGGCCGTCGGGGAGATTGACCCCGCGCCGGTAGTCGTCCAATGCCTGCAGGTATTGCGACCACGACATCCCGGGCCGCAGGCCGAGGGCGAAATCGAATTCGTCGTGCTGGCGGATCGACTCGTGCGCGGCCCGGACTGCCTGTTCGTCGGGTTCCCGCAACGGTCGCAGGCGCAGTCGTGCGGTTACGGTGCTGGGTGACCCGGCCCGCGAAGACATGGGTCGACAATAAGAGCCGCACACGTTGACGGTCGACAGAATATTGGGCCGCTGTCGCGGCCGGTGCGGCACCGGTCAGGGTGTGGTGTCGTCGGGGTGGGTGCTGACACCGGTCGCGGCCAAGTCGCGGCAGATCCGGTCGGTGATCGCCTCGAGGGGCCAGGTGGAGTCGATCCGGGTCTCGGTGGTGAACGCCAGCGGCTGCCACCCGTGGTACCACTGCTCCATCAGTTCCGGCGGGATGGATGCGGCCTGGGGACGCTGAGCATGGCGGGTCAGGGTTTCGGCGAGGCTGAGGTCGAACGCGTAGAACAACGCCGCGTCGGCATTACTTGCCACGCGTTCGAGCATCGCGCTGTACCGCTGTGCGTCGAGGATTCCTTCGACGATCGTGATCAGACCGCGGGCCAGGCAGAACAGGGCGATGTGCTCGATTAACGCGATGTTGAGACGGTCGGGTTCGTCGGGTTCGCGAAGCAGCTGGCGGCGCACTGCGTCCTGCGACACCACCGCGCACGTCCCGCGCTCGAACCGGCGCTGCACCGCAGCGGCCACGCTCGACTTTCCCGAACCGGAATTGCCCCGCAGGACCACCAGCACTCCAGGGTTTTTCATTCCGCCGCCCGGTCGGGCAGCGTGGTGTGCAGTTTGGTGAGGAAGCGGCCGAGGTGGGGGTCGGATTCGGGGATGCCGTAGGGGTCGATGTCCCACCACCGGCCGCGTGCGAATTCGGCGGGGTCCAGGGCGTATTCGCGGGAACGGTCTCCGCGAGCCACGTACCACACGCTGACGTCTTCATGGGGATAGCGCCCGACGGTGGTGGTGACGGTGACCATCAGCGGCTGGTCGCCGATCACGGTGAACTCGGCGTCGATGCCGAGTTCCTCGGCGGCTTCACGGCGCGCGGCGGTGAGGGGGTGTTCGCCGGGTTCGACGTGTCCGCCCATCGGTAGGTGCAGGCCGGAGTTGCGGTGCAGGCCGAGGTAGACGCCGCGCTGGTCCGGGTCGACCAGGATTACGTAGGCGACCAGGTGCGGGGACGGGGTGGCGGGCTTGATGCGGCGGTAGATGTCGTCGGTGGTGGCCAGCCAGGTCAGGGTTCGGTCGATGTGCCGCTGCTCCAACGCATCCAGCGGCGCGATGGCTTTCACGAGCGTCGCGACGGTGGCGGTAGCCGACTGCATGGCGGGCACGATAGCGGGAGGCACCGACAACTTCGGTGAGTCTTCTCCGCTGCGTGGGTTGTCCCGACGGGGCCGGAGGCCGGGAGGCGAAACGCCTGTCCCTGTAGTGGATTGGGTGTGCTCGGTCATCGCTGATCGGGCGTGGGGTCGTGGGTGCGGCTGCTAGCGTCCCCGCGTGTGACTGACTCCGGTTATGTGCCGCATCTGTATTCGGTCTCGATCAAGGGTGTGGTCGTGCGCGAGGGCCGGGTGCTGCTGGTGAAGACCGATCGCGGCGAGTGGGAGTTGCCGGGTGGGCGGATCGAGCCGGGGGAGACGCCGGAGGACTGCGTCGCTCGTGAGGTGGCCGAGGAGACGCGGTGGCCGGTCACGACCGGGCCGATCCTCGACGCACGGCTGCACTACATGACCGTCACCGGCAAGTACGTGTTCATCGTGACCTACGGCTGCTACCCCGACACCGATGCGGCACCGGTCCGGTCCGATGAGCACGAGGAGATCGGCCTGTTCGCCGAGGACGAGATCGCCGCCCTGAACCTGCCCGAGGGGTACAAGCGGTCGATCGCGACCTGGTTCACTCGACTGCGGGCAGCAGAGACGTCGAGGAACTGACCGAGCCGCGTGAGTGAATCAGCACCGGGAGGGAAACGGATGCAGGCAGACGGACCCGATCAGCTGCAGGGGCCAGCGGGCAACGCTGCCCACGACGGCATCGACTGGTCGACCTTGACGGCCCAGCTCGATGCGGTGTCCCAAAACTACGCTCGGCAGAACGGTTTCCGTCGGACCCCGGAATGGCTGGTCATGAAGGTGACCGAGGAGGCCGGCGAGCTGGTGCAATGGTTCCTCGCCGAAACCGGACAAGGACGCCCACGCGGCAAAACGATGACAGAGTTGCGGGACGCGGTCGACGAGGAGATCATCGACATCCTCTGTCACGCCTTGCTCGTCGCACACCACCGCGGAACCGACGTTCAGGCCGTGATCGAGCGGAAATGGTTGCGGCGCCTGGAAGGATGACCAGACCGAGCCGAGCGGTGCGCGATAGAGACAGGTGGGCCGGTGCAGGTATCCACGGCGACCGAAGCGATCGTTATGGCCAGGAGAGCCGTCGGGTCATCCATGTGGTGGTGAGGTGGGCTTTGCGGGCTTGATGCTGGCGCAGGCTAGGCGATCTCGGTGGGGCGGGGAGTCTGCTGTTGTGTGCCCAGTAGCCGGCGAGCGCGCAGACGAACGCGTCGATGGCGGCGGGATCGGTGCCGGCGGTGACGGGGTGGGTGGCCAGGATCGGGTCGGGGTCGACTCCGGCCGCGAGCATCGAGGGCACCAGTGAGGCCGTGTCGACCCAGGCTGCGCCTCGGCACGGCCACGCCCAGTCCACGACGACCACACTGCCGTCATCACGGAGCAGCATGTTGTCGGGACGAAGGTCGGTGTGCAGCAACGTCTCCCCGACAGCCCCCACGCTCCAGGTCGACTCCAGCTCGGCCAGCCGATCGAGATGGCGCCGCGACCAGGGATCGAGATCGGCGGGTGGGCCGTTCTCGGCGAACCCGCGCCACCCGGTCAGCACGGGCCCGTAATCCTGCACGATGGTGGGGGTATCGGGGAGCGGGCTGGGCGTCAGCGCTGCGGCCAGCCGTTCGACGGCTTCCAGCACGGCCGCCAATTCGCCGGGCCGATCGAGGCGGGGATGGCGGCCTGCGACCGCGTCGAATACCGCCACTATCCATCCGGCGATCTCGGCGGAGAACATGATCGCGGGCGTCGGCACCGTGCGTGGCAGCTGTGTGACGGTGTGTGCCTCGGTGCGGTATCGGTCGGCGAGGGCATCGTCGGAGTTGATGGCTTTGGCGAAAACCGTTCGGCCGTCGCCGAGGTGGAGCAGCGCGGCCATGCCGTGGCTGTAGCCGCCCGGCGGGACGGTCACCGCGCGCACCGGTGCGCCCAGGCGGTGCTCGATCACGGCGCGGACCGGCGCGGGAAGCTGATCCCACCCGATTCGATCGGCCGCGCGTTCCTCGTTGGTCACCACGCCATCGTCGTGCTCGGACGTATCGAGCGCCAGCCAATTACGCGCGCCCAGGTGGCCCCGGCGGGCCTTGATCAAGCAGGTCCCGGCGGGTGTCGTGTTGGCGGAATCGGATGCTTGATAACCCGCGTGACAACCCGGGCCTTCCGGTCTTCACTGGCACTGGCACGCGCGACCGGTGGCGGGAGGAGTTTCACGATGTCGAGGAAGGTCGTAGTCGAGAAGGTGGTGTGCTACATCGTGCGCGATGGTCGGCTGCTGGTGTTCCGGCATCTGGACTTCGGGCCCGAGGAAGTCGGCATCCAGGTGCCCGCGGGAACGATCAAACCGGGCGAGGCACCCGCCGAGGCCGCGTTGCGGGAAGCCCGCGAGGAAACCGGGCTGCACGACTACCGCATCGTTCGCAAGCTCGGGACAGCCGAAGACGACCTGACCCCGTACCGCTCGGAGATCCAGCTCCGCCACTTCTACCAACTCGAACTCCTCAGCGCCACCCCGCCACAGCGATGGCAGAGCCAAGAAGACCACGACGGGGTCGGGACACCGACCAGGCTGGAATGTTTCTGGCTGCTGCTCGAGGCGGCTCACGTGCTGCAATCAGGGCAGGGTGCCCTGCTGGGCCGCCTGCCGAACCCCGCGACGCGGCCGCTGCGGCTGCTGACACCCCCGGCGAGCAGCAAGCACTCGGACGGTCTGTCGGCCGCCAGTCGAGCGAGGTGACGGTGCGGCGCGCTGTCGACGTGGATGTCGATCGGATCATCCAGCTCAAGGGGGATGTGGCGGGTGAGGGGAAATGGATCGGCGCGCAGGTCCCGGTCGACACCGAGGCGACCGCGCGGGGTGCCCGGGCGAGGCTGACCGAGGCCGGTGGCGCGGTGTTCGTCGCCTGTCCTCGCGATGGTCGTCTGGTGGGGTTCGCGACAGGGTCCTTCGCCCACATCGGGGTCACCGAGATCGCGATGATGGTCGCCGCCGACTGGCGTGGTCGCGGTGTCGGCACCGCGCTGCTGGAGAGTTTGATCCGCTGGAGCGAAGAGCATGGGGCGCACAAGGTCACGCTGCAGGTGTGGCCGCACAACGTGGCGGCGATCGGCCTGTACGAGTCGGCGGGCTTCGAGATCGAAGGCCGATTGCGACGGCATTACGTGCGCCGGAACGGCGAGTTGTGGGACGTCGTGGTCATGGGCCGCACTCTCGGGGACGTTGGGTGCGGCGACGGTGGCACCGCCGCTGGCCGGTGAGGCGCTCGCCGCCGTGGCGAGGGTTTCTGTCGGTAGGTGCGGTCACAATCGGATGCGGGTCGATACCTGCTGCGGCCCTGACGGATTCACCGAGGGAGGGCGTCCCGATGTTCGAGCGATCCAGCGACCCGGTGGCTGATCTTCTGGTGTTGGCGGCGCGGGAGCGTGGATATGTGTGCCGCTGGCTGGCTCCCGGTGTCGTGGAGTTGATCGGCCCGTACTCCTTCCGCCAAGAGCTGGACACGATCCGGCGGGAGCTGGCGGTCCGCCCGCGGGAGCAGTGGCCGAGCGTGATCGGTGATTTGTTCGACACCGGGGTGGTCGCTGCGATGACCGACGCCGAGGATCCGCTCGCCTACCGCGATTTCGCGGCCATACACGGATTGATCAGGACCCGGCTCGACGGTCCCGCCGGGGGCGGGGTCGGCACCGTGCGGCGGATCGTGGCGCCGGGGCTGGTGCAGCGGGTGCTGATCGATCGGGTGCACACGGTCGAGTCGGTCACCTACGACATGTTGCGGGACTGGCCGATCGGCGAATACGACCTGTTCACCCTGGGCGAGCATAACGTTCGCGCCGACGGCGGTGTCGAGATCGCCAGTGAGTACATGGATGTGCCGATGGGTGAGGGGCTTCCGCCGCTGTCGCTGCTGTCCGGCCCGGAATACCTGACCGCGCACGCGCTCTGGCTCGGCGAGTACCCGGTCACCGGCCCGGACGGCGCAGCCGTGGTGATCATGCCGTCCAAGGAGTGGCTGTATGCCTACCCCATCGTGGATGTCCGGGTGATCCAGCAGGTCACGTTGCTGGCGCAGATCGCGGGCCACAACTACGAGGAGCAGCCCTGGCCGATCAGCCCGCACGTGTACTTCTGGCGCCGGGGGCGTCTGGGGCTGGCGGCCACCATCACTCGCCGCGACGACACCAACTCGATCCGACCCACCGACGAGTTCATGGCCTATCTCAACACCCTGTCCGGTCCAGTCGAATAGCGGGACGGCAGGGCGGCCAGCGTGCCTGGGCGTGTGGTCGATGCGATCCAAAAGCGGCGCTGGAGGGTGCCGTCGATCCAGGGCGCGATGGATTCCAATTCAGCGCTGCTGAAATGACGCGGCGTGCAACTAGGCATGCGAGGGATCGAACCGGATGACCCGACTTTCCGGCGGCGCCCCTGAGACCCGATCGCTAGGTTCGGAGAAGTCGGCCGACGCCACACATTGATGGTGCTAGGCACCCGATAGCAGCTTTGTGATCAGAGAGTTCTTTGCCGATGTATACGCCTGTCGATCGTCGGCATGCTGCGCGGCCAGCTGACATTTGAGCTGGGCGTAGGCGCGGCGTGCAGCAGGATCGGAACGAAGTCGGTCGCGGAACATCAGATACCTTCGCCACTGCGGATCGCCGTGTCGGACTGCGTGGACATGCGCGACCCGGTAGAGCGGTCGGGTGCTGTACACGAACAACCATCCCCCGTCTTGGTGCTTATCGCCACGGAACTCGTAGCCGAGCGGCGTCAGAGTCGTGATGACGTCGACGAGCTGTGTATCGGCTGCCAAGCCGACGGCGATGTCCACTATTGGCTTGGCCGGAAGATCCGGCACCGCAGTCGATCCGACATGCTCAATTGCTACCGCCAGATCACCGAGGGCGGGCCACAGCCTCGACGCGAGCTGCTCGAACACCTTCGGCCAACCCGGCTGGCTCTCCAGCACCCGCACAGCCCCCTTGGCCAGGCCCAACTGCGCCTCGCTCCATTCGGCATGCACAACGGCATTCTGCACAACGGCCAAGGCACACGGTAGAGACCGCTCCACCCGAGCAGGCCCGGACATTGTCGTGCATGGCCGCGCCCGCCCTCGGCGCCCTGCCCTGCCCCAGCTGGGCATACGAGGCTCGTGCTTGTCTACCACATCCCCAGGGTGGGCGTGGTGCGAAAGACGAAGCGGGACAGCGGCTCCCCCGTCCGGGGGCTGTGCCCTATTACACGCGAAGGAGATGTTGCGGATGGCGAGCTCGCCGGTATCAGGGTCGATGTAGCGGGATTCGATCAGTCTCCCATCGGCCCGGTAGTACCGCTCACGGTCATAGCTGGGCCCTGATAGTTCTCGATGCGGGCGGTATCGGCGAAATCGATCGTGTCGGGTGCTGGTCTAATCCCGGTACGCACCGGCGAGGTGATCGAGCTGCGAGTTGATCGCTTGCCGGGTCAGGTCGGGGTGCGGGCCGTGCGCATAGCATGGGGCTTCCATTTTCGTCCGGGTACAACAGCAACCCGAACTACATCGTCGCTTACAGCGGCGGGGAGGGCCGGCAGCAGTACGAGAACACCTACATCGGCCGACCGGTGGCCGGGAAGCCGACCATCAACGAGGAGGCAGACGGCGTGGCCTTTGTCCGGCCAGAGGAGCTGGATCGGTACGACATTCACCCCAGCATGCGGCAGTAGCTCGGCGACTACCTGTCCGGGAACTACCCTATCTCGGCTGAGCTGCCAAGGCGTGTTCGATCCGGGCCGCGGACGCGAGGAGATCGGGTGCGGCACGCTGAATGAAACGTCCGACCACGGTATCTGGTCCGTAGCGATTCAGGATCTCGGCGATCCGAGCGTGCGGTGTGGTGGGCAGGCCGTCAGGCGTGGTGGTGAGGTCTGTGTAGGTCAGGGCGTCGACGAGGAGTGGGTTGTCCAGGATCGGGAACTCGGTCATTAGCTCGCGGCGCAGGCCGCGTTCCTCCGCCTCGAGCAGTGCACCGGTGTGGTTGGCGACCAAGCGCACCAGCCGATCATCGGCTTGGTGTGCATCCCGAAGGAAGCGGGCACCGTCGAGCGGATGAAAGCCGGTCAGCGCCAAGCGTGGTGCATAGCCGACATCGTGCAGGACAGCCGCCGCCGTGAGCAGTTCTGCGTCATCGCCCACCAGAACCGCGCATGTGCGGGCCGCGCGTGCGACTCCCTGGCAGTGGCTCCACCGCCGCGGCAGAACCGTCTGCAGCTCGTTTTGAGCCACTTCCCATGCCCAACTGCACCCGCGAGCTCTCACCAGTTCAAGCTAACTACAGGACGGCCCGCGTGGCGGCTGAATACCAGTGCCGAGTCGAGCTTCTACCGGCCAGAGAGGGGTGCACGTGCAGTGTGTGGCTGCGAGAGCATGAGGATCGGCCGCGACGAGTGGGGTAGGCGGGGCCATCGCTGTGGAACCGGCGGGGCTTGTGGGTGCGTCCTATAGTGCGTAGAGGCGCGAGGAGGGGTGTATGGCCGATGAACTCCAGGTGGAACCGGCCCGGTTGCGGGAGGCAGCGCGGTTCATCAGCGACAAGGCCCAGGTGATCCGGGAACGGGTGCAGGAGCTGGATCGCTCGGTCGGCCAGGAACTGCTCGCTGATGGGTGGCGAGGCAGCGCTGCTTCGGCGTATGACGAGTCCTGGCTCGAGTGGAAGCACGGCGCCGAGGAGATCGTCGCGGCGTTGGAGCAATCGGCGACCAGCCTGGCCGATACCGCGAACCTGTACGAGGCGCAGGAGTCTGCCAACCGGGACTCGATCACCCATGCGGGAAAGCAGGTGTAGGTCGTGGCCGACGATTACAGCTACCGGGTGAATCTGCGGCAGCTCGACGACGCGATCGCGACCATGGCGACGTTCGGGGCCGAGGTCGACGGCTGGCTGGGCGAGGTCGATCGCCATGTCGCCGATCTGCATCTGTCCTGGTCGAGCCAGGCCGCCGAGGCGCAACGCCTCGCGCACGCTCGGTGGATGGCCGGTGCGGCGGAGATGCGGGAGAACCTCGAGGAGCTGCGTGAGGTGGCGCGACGCGCGCACACCAACTATTCCGGTGTCGCCCAGACCAACGAAGGCATGTGGCCGCAGTGACTGCGCCGACGTTCCCGATCATCGTGTGCCGCCAAGAGGATTACCGCTCGGCGAGTGAGAATTTCGGCGGTATCCGTGACGGCTGCGTGGATGTGCACGGCGCGTTGGTGCGCACCTTGGCCGGGTACGGCGGCATGGGCGGCAGCGACAGCGCGGGCGTCCAGTGGGCGGCCAGCTACGACGAGGCGGTCGGTGCCGCGTTGGAGACCTCATCGAAGTTGGTGTCGCAGTCCGCGCGCATCCGTGACCTGCTCGCCGCGGGTGCTTACAACCACGCCTCCGGGGAGGCAGGGTCCCGCCCGAGTGGTGGCGAGCCGCCGGCACCGCCGGTGCTGGGGATGGAGCCGTGCTTGGTGAGCACGGTGCCCTCCGCTGCGGGAGGCGGCGGGGACGAACCGTTCGGGTGGTCGCTGATCAAGTCCACGGCGGGGTTGATCTGGCCGAACGGGCACCAGGACCAGCTGCGCGCGGCGAAGACGGTCTGGTACGCGGCGGCCGAATCACTGGACACGGCGACCAGCTCGATCCCCGGTGCGGTCGGATTGCTGGAAAACCAGATGTCGCCGGAGATCCCGGCGGCGGTAGCCACGTGCAGCCAGGCAAGTGGGGATTTCATCGAGCTGTCGGCGTCGTTCCGGGAACTCGGCGACGCGTGCGGTGAATATGCCCAGCACCTCGACGACGCGCACAGTGAGATCCTCGACGAACTGAGCAAGATGCTCGCCGAGACCGCGGCGTGGGAAGCGGCGATGGGGGTCCTCATCCCGTTCACCGGGGGTTTGTCCGAACTCGGCCACGGCGGACTGGCGGCGCGGATCGGTGTCTACGCCGCCCGCATCGGCCGGGTCATCACCCGGCTCGCCGGGGCCGCCGCGAAAATCGCCCTTCGGGTCACCTCCACTGTCACGGGCAAGCTGCGGCCGCTGGCGGCCAGGATCGGGCAGTGGCTCGAGAAGGCCAAGACCAAGTTGTGGCGATCCGGCGAAGAAGCCGGACCGCCACCCGGGGTGGGCCCGAAGCCGCCAGCGGTCAAACCCGAGGTGAAAGATCCCAAGCTGCAAAATCTCATCAACAACCTGTACAAAGGGGCGAACTCCCCGGACAGGGTCGGTGACGGTACGACCGCAGACGCGGTCCGCAACGAGCTGCAGACGCTGCAAATGACCGGCGGCCGCTGGCATTTGACCAAGGCGATGGAAACACAAAGGTCGCTCGCGAACTGGCTGACGAACAAGGCCAATACCGATCCGGCCGACCGAGCCGTCGCGATCCAAGAACTCAAGAACCTGATGGACGCACTGGCTGGACGCTGAAAGGTGACACGTGAGCGAGGGAACTGACAAGACCCAGCAAGAAATCTTGGAGATGCTGGAAACCTGGACACGAAGTCTCGTGCCCGAGCAGGCCCGGTTCATCAACGATCTGGCCGACCTCGAACCGGAGATCCGGCCGATCATCGCCGAGCACATCGAGGACAACCACGAGATGCTGCCCACCATTCTGATGGCCGACATCGCCCGCTGGGTCACCGATGTCGCACACAACAGCGCCGACCCGGCGGGGCGCCTGAAACCGTTGCTCGACACGATGGAGAACGCCTGGGGCGACGGGCAGAACACCGTGGCCGACCTGATCGCCACCGGCTTCGTCGAAAACATCTTCGACGAACCGGACGTCGTCAGACTTCTGGGCCCCCACCTCACCCGCTCCTACCGGATCTACACCGGGCAAGACACGATCCGAGAGGACGAAAAGCGCCCCATGCCGGAGGTGATGAAGGCGATCCTCAAAAAACTGGGGCGGATGTGACCGACCTGCCGGCCTGGGAGCAACAGCTCCAACAGAACCTCGCCGAGATCCGCCGCAACAGCGAAAAAATCGCCGAGGCCGTCGCCACGGTCCGAGGACGCGGCGAGACTCGCGGGGTCACCGTGGAAGTCGACGCCGCCGGGGACATCACCAGCCTGCAGATCGCACCAGCGGCCATGCGCTGGCACAACAACCAGCTCAGCACCGCGATCACCGACTGCCACCGCCGTGCCCGCGCCGATGCGAAAGCCAAAGCAGAACGGATCATGCAGCGCGCCGACCCTCGATTGCAGGCACCTCTACGAGAGCTGTTCGGCGGCAACGATTCCCCGCAAAAACCCCCGCCCCGACGGCCGATGACCGAAGCAGAGATACAAGCAGCCGACGACGCCTACTTCGAGCGGATGAACCGGTCCGGCTGGGGCAAGTGACGATGCCTGAGCAGCGATTCATCCGGGTGATCGCGGTGTCGGCGCATTGCCTTGGCCCGGCTGCCCCCACAGCCGCCAGGACAACTGGTTGTTCGAAACCGCACCCGGTCAACATATTGGCTCGATCAACTCGCCACCGCCGGATAGCACTCACTGGTCGTCTCACCGCCCGGCCGCGACGAGTGTTGCCCGCGTCACGGCCGAAAACCTCGGTGGTCACGTCGGTGGTCTGGGTAGCATCTCTGGATGATCGATGGTGTGCACGAGGGGAGCTTCGAGCCGAATCGACCTGCGAGCTACAACAAGGACGAGGTGGACGCCTTCATTGACCTGGTAGAACAGGAAATGGCTCGCGTGGTCGACGAGAACCACGACTTGAAGGCGATCGTTACCGATCAAGCCGCCGTCATAGCTCAGCTCCGCGCGGAACTGGGCAAAGGTTAGTCACCGGTTGTTGACCCCCGAGCACCTTTTTCAGTTCTGCCTTTCGGCCAGCCGGTGGTGGTGATGCCCAAACGAGTTCGTCGGCGGCTTCGCGTCGTGTCGCGGCGAGGGGGTGTTCGCCGGATTCGACGTGTCCGCCCCATCGGCAGGTGCAGTCCCGAGTTGCGGTGCAGGCCAACGTAGATCCCGCATTGGTCGGGGTCGGCCAGGGCCACGGAGGCGACCAGGTGCGGGGAGGGGTGGCGGGTTTGACGCGCCGGAAGGTCGTCGGTGCGGGCCAGCCAGGCCAGCGTCTGGTCGATGTGCTGGTGTTCGAGCGCGTCCAGCGGGGTGATGGCGTGCACGATCTGCGCGATGGTTGCGGTGGCCGACTCCATGCCGGGCACGATAGGGCGAAGGCCGACATCTGCGGTGGGCGCCGAGTCCGGTGTCAATGCAGGTGCAGGGTCATCTCGAATTCTGGCCTGGGGTCGTCTGGGGAGATGATGCCGTGGCGGCCGGTGCGCGTGAATCCGTGGCGGAGGTACAGCCGTTCGGCGCGGATGTTGGGGTCGCTGACCTCGAGCCGGATCGCGGTATGCCCGGTGGCTATGGCCCAGTCGATGACGGCGTATATGAGCTGGTCGGCGATACCGGTGCCGCGGGCCTCGGGGGCGACCCAGGTGGAGATCAGGTGCGCGGTGCGGTGTTCGGGGCTGGCAGTCGCGGCGATAGTCCCGACCGCGGTGTCACCGAGAGTGGCAATGAACACGGCGCGGTCACGCAGGCGGGTGTGCCACTGCTGTTCGGTTCGGGCACGCGCCTCGAGCAAGGTGGCGCCGAACGCGGACGGTGCGTCGGCGAGGGCACGCAGCCGGATATCGCGCAGGATGGGCCAGTCGGTCGGGGTGAGCCGCCGGATGCTGGCCGTCGAGGCGAGGTCGGTCATCGGTGGTGTCCGGTCATGAGGGCGGTCAGTTGGTCCCAGGCGTCGCGGTATGCCTGGTGGCGGGCACGGTAGGCAGGCCACAGCCCGGCCAGCTCGCTGTGTTTGTCGAACAGGTACTCGTGCAGGCTGTTCAGGTCGCCGACCTGGATGCGGGGGAGCAGTTCGCGGGTGAGGAACTCGTCCTGGGGTTCGTCGTTGGCGCGCAGGATCTCGAGGACGGTCGGGTCGATCATGCGATCGTCGGCGGGATTGACTCCGACACGGCCGGGACCGTAGACGTGCGAGAAGATGCGTTCGACGCGGCGAGCGTGAAATCCGTTGGTGACCACCGCGACATCACCGATACCGAGAGGGTCGGTATGGGCGACCCGGCAGTAGTAGGCGTTGGCCAGTGTCGATTTCGAGGCGTCCTCTTCGACGATGCGATCAGCGGGCACATCGAGCGCTATCAGGGTGTCGGCGAGTGCTTTCGCTTCGGTACGCAGGTGCGGGACGGGTCCGCGGCCGCTGGTGAGGAGCACGTCGAAGCCGCCGGTGTGCCAGAGCCGGGCCGCGTGGTCGGCGCGGATCTCGGCCCAGTGCGGCAGTGACCCATCCGGATACAGGCCGCCGCCCAGCACAATCAACGCCCGCCCAACCATGCTCTCCCCCTGCGTGAACCGTGACTGATCGACGATGCCGAGCCAGGATCGTACGCCCCCGCCCGGCCACGCGACCGGCAAATGATGCCACCGCCGAGGTACGGTGGCGGGCCGAGACGGGTTGCCGGTGTCGGCGGGGTGAGTGGCTCTAACGGTGGTCGGTGCCTGCGGGGTGGGGCAGTGGTTCGAGCGTGGTGCGGCCGGTGTGCTGGACGTGACCGACGACGAACCCCAGGGTGACCCGTACCAGCCGCTGCCACAGCTGCTGGCGAGCAGGATCTACCGCCAAGGCCGCGACCGTGGCCAGCGTCCCGGCGAGTGGTGACCAGTGCTGGGCCACTGCCGAATCGGCGAGGTCGCGCATCGCGGCGGTCGCCGGGTCCAGGCGCAGCAGATCGGCGACCAAGGACAGTTCGAGCCCGTCGAACAGGTCCGGCGCATGCGGGGCCGGGTCGGGGTGCCCGGCGAAGACGCCGCGCGCGAGGCTGACATCGCGTGCCAGTCGCGCGGTATCCCAAATCGCCCAGGCCAGCAGGGTCGTGACCGACTCGGCGCCGACACCGTCGGTGGCGACGGTGTCCCACCAGGACGGGTCGGCGGCGATCCGCTGCCGGGTGAGCTGGCCGGCGTGCTGAAACGCGGTAGGCCACAAGTCGGTGTCCGCGCGCAACGCATCCAGCGCTGGCTGCCGGATATCGTCGTCGTCGTGCACGGCCGCGCCCTCCCTCAGCGCCCCCTGTGCTGCCCCGGCTGGGCATACGAGGCTGGTGCTTGTCTACCACATCCCCAGGGGCGGGCGGGGTGCGAAAGGCGAAGCCGGGCAGCGGCTCCGCTGCCCGGGGAGCTGTATCCGGTTACATGCCGTAGCCGATGTTGCGGATAGTGAGTTCGCCGGTGTCGGGGTCGATGTGGCCGCCTATTGGCGGATGCAAGCCGGAGTCACAGTGCAACCCAAGGTTGATCCCGGGTGCGTCGTGGGTCGACCAGGGTCAGCCGGCGACCAAGCTGGGCGATATAACTGCTCGATCCTACAGCCGACCGCGGCGGCCGGTGAGCAAGACGATGAACAGTGGCACCTTCAGGTAGCGGGGCCATGCGATCTCGGCCAAGTCAGGATCGGCAGTAAGCAGAAGCATCGAGTCGACCTTCTCGGTCTCTGCGTAGCGCACGAGCTGCTCTTGAACCGCTTCGAAAGACCACAACCCTGCGGCCTTGATCTCAACCCCCACTTTGTGCAGGTCATCGTAGTAGATGCGGAAGTCGATCCGGCTACCGCGCGCTGCGGAGCTTCCCGACGAGAGCTCCTGCTCGTGATCGATGGTCACGTCGTTGTCGACGCCGGCGTCGCACCACACCTCCCAGATGAGGCGGTGGAGCTCGTCCTCATCGCAGTACCGGAAGTTGCGGCCGTCGTCCACGAACGGATCTACGAGCGGCTTGATGTAGGTACTCCAGACGGGAGAGTCGTGGACGTCGCCCGGTCGCATGCAGATCAGGTGCTCGAAGTGCTTGTCAACGTAATCTGGCCCGTCTTTGCTTGGCTCATCCCATCGCATAGCAAGTCCCCTGCTGTCAATGTCGTAGGACAACAGCATGCCGCGGGGTATCTCTGCCGCGTGTCTTCAGGCTGGGCCCGTCCCATCGTTGTTGACGTTCACGAGACGGTCAGATGCCGGATTGATTGCGCACGTGAGACATTGGCTCGATCGTTCTTAAACTGTGTCGAAAGGCAGTGTGCCACAGCGCGATATCTGCTAGCGTCGGCGTGTACTCGGATACTTGTCCGACTGGTGAGATCGCTCATGGCCAGGCTGTTGCGAGGGGGTCCACTCGATGCGAGCTTTTGTGCCGCGACGCGCCTGTGGTCGGTTGGTGGACAAGGGAGGCTGCGAGTGAGTGACATCGGCATTATGGGTTCGGTCGCGGACCAGGAAGCTCCAGAAGGTCTCACCCCGATCCCGTTATTCGAGATCGTCCAGGGTGGCTGGGCGGCATCGACGCTCGCCGCGGCGCTCGAGCTCGAGCTCTTCGAGAAGACCGCCACACCGGGAGGACTCACGCGCGAGGAAGTCGCGCAGGAGTTGGGGATCGAGGACCGGCCCGCCGATATCCTGCTGGCCGCCTGCGCTTCCCTGGGGTTGCTGACCAAAGTCGATGAGCGATACCGGAATTCGCCGATATCAGATGAGTTCCTGGTCAAGGGGCGCACATACTATTTCGGCGGATTCATCCGGTACGCGGACCGGCGCAGATATCCCGGTTGGCAGGAACTGCCGACCGCACTGAGAACGAATCGGCCGACTACGTGGGATCCGGACGAACAGGAGAGCGTGTTCGACCGGGGCGACCAGCTTGTACTGTCCATGTTCTGGGAAGCCATGCATTCGATGTCGAGCTTTACCGGACGAGTGATGGCGCGTGCATTGCCGATGCTGTCGGAGCGCAAAGCGCTGCTGGACGTGGGTGGTGGCTCCGGGGCATTGGTCATCGAAGCATGCAAGGCAGTGCCCACGCTCCGTGCGGGGGTATTCGAACTCCCGCATGTCTGCGAGATCGCAGCCCGCAAGATCGCCGCGGCGGGGCTTGAGGATCGAATTACCACCGAGGCAGGCGATTTCATAGCGGACTCCACACTGCCCGGCGGCTACGACACGATCAGTCTGTCCGCGGTGCTGCACGATTGGGACGAGACGACCGGCCGCGCAATACTCGGCAAATGTTTCCGTGCGCTTCCTGCAGGCGGGGTGATCATTGTGCTGGAGGACCTCCTCGATGACGACCGCAGCGGACCGCGGCGAGCCGCGCTGGTGGGAGTGAACATGCTGGTGGAGACCCAGGGAGGCAAGAATTACTCCGGCAGCGAGTACACACGCTGGCTGACCGATACCGGTTTCACCGACGTGCAACGGATCCGCTGTGAATCGGTGACCACGAACAGCATTATTGTGGCCCAAAAGCCGTAACAGGCGAGGTCCGGCTGGGCCGGTTCAGCCGCCATCGTTCACGGGGTGGAATCGGCTCGCTCCGGTCCTGCGGGTGGCGACCGTTGTCGGTGCCGTGAAGGCGCGGCCTCAGTCGCCCGTTGGGCAATCGGCTCTCGCCAGGCACCGCCGATGGTGCGAGTTCGAAAGCCGCAAAGACGATTGCCCCCTAGTTGAGTGACGGTGTTCGAGTGGTCGGAGTAGCAAGTGCAACGAACTGAACTGGTCTCGGTCGATGGTCTGAAGCTGGATGCCGCTGTGCACAGTGCGACCTCGGGATTACACTGCGGTGTGGTACTTCTCGTTCACGGCATCGCCGTGGATATGGATGAGGGCGGGGGCATGTTCGTGCGGTTGGCCGATCGCCTGGCTGGGGCGGGGTTCGATGTAGTCCGATTTTCGTTTCGAGGCCATGGCGGCAGCGACGGTACGCAGCGTGGTGTGACAATCGCGGGTGAGTGCTTGGACCTGCAAGCAGCAATCGGCTTCGTACGGCAGTGGTTCAATGGCCCGATGTCGATCGTCGCCGCGAGTTTCGGGGCGGTTTCGACCATGTTGTCGCTGTCGTGGCTTGAGCCTGCGTTGTATCGCCTCGTGCTATGGAATCCGGTTTTGGATCTTCGGCACACGTTCCTGGAGCCCGAGTTAGCTTGGGGTGTGGAAAATTTCGGCCCTGACCAGCAGAAGGTTCTGCAGGAGAACGGCTTTCTCCGTGTTGACGGGGAGTTCGAACTAGGCCGTGTGTTGTTCATGGAGTTTGCCGGGTATCGGCCCTCGGATGCGTTCGGAACCAGTCGGGTGCCGGCTCTTGTTGTGCACGGTGACAGAGATTCGTCAGTGTCGTACTCGATTGCGGCCGAGGCTGTTCGGACTCGCCCTGAGGCGCGGCTGCACACAGTTGCGGGCTCCGATCATGGGTTCGATGGTCGGGAGCGGGAGGACGAAGCGATCGGGGTCACGGTGGACTGGCTGGTGGATCAATCGACCCGATCATGAAGGTCGAGGAGCTGTACGCGCCGGTCAGGTTCGGAGACGGCACGGTGATCGGCGAGCAGTGTGTGCTCGGATATCCGAAGGAAGCGCGGATTCGCGAGGCTGCCCAGCAAGAACAGTCGACAGTGGCGACCCCGGTGGTCATCGGCGATGGGTGCTTGCTGTTCAACCAGGTCATCGTGCACGAAGGGACGGCGTTGGGCAGCGGTTGTGTCGTGGAGGACCGAGCACGGATCGGATACGACTGTGCCGTCGGAGACCGCTCGCGCCTGGCGCATGGCGCCTACATCTGTGACCGGGTGCGGATTGGGGCGGATGCGTGTGTGGCTGGGTTCGTTTGTGACGCGACGACGATCGGGGACCGATCGACGGTGATGGGGGACCTGGTGCACGAATATACCCGTCCGGATTTGGGGTGGTGGGGTGTCGACGAAGCGCCGCCGGTGGTCGAGCACGATTCAGTGGTTGGGTTCGGGGCTCGGGTGGTCGGCGGCGTGCGGATCGGGCCTTATAGCTATGTGGCCGCGGGAGCCGTGGTGACTCGGGACGTGCCGCCGGAGCATGTGGCGACCGGCACGAATGTGTTGACGCCTCTCAGCGGCTGGCGCGGTAGGCGGTTGGCGCCGCTCATCGACCGTTGGACGGGGAACTCGCATCGTTAACGGCGGGTCGCGGCGGCCGGAGGTCGATGAAGTCGGACTCTTCGGTGTCGCTGCCTGCTTCGTGTTTGGGGCGCTGGGACGCCAACGGCGGCTCGAAGGCCAGGGCGGTGATTTGTGGTGGGAATCGGGTTCGCAGGTCTGGCCGTGGATGCGGCAGATACAGGGCGGGGAGGAATTCGTCGATCGGGACGATGGCTTCGTCCAGCCTGGTGGCGAGCAGAGTTCTGAGTGCTGATCGGGTGAGTAGGTAGGCGTAGGTGCAGTGGCTGTATCCCGGCCGGACGAAACCGGGTATTGGGCCGGGATGGTCGGGTTCGAGCATGTATCGGCCGAGGTAGAGCAGATCGAGTTGCGTGTTCGCGGTGGCGAGTCGGTGCAGGCCGCTGCAGAGGGTGTCCAGGAGGTCTGGGGGCAGGACGGCGTCGTCTTCGAGGATCAGGATGTAGGGGGCGTGGGTGTGGTGGGCTGCGTGGGTCCAGCAGGCGAGATGGGCTAGCGTGCAGCCGATTTCACCGTATTTTAGTGGCCGGTTCCACCACGGGTTGTCGGAGTCGATCTGCCAATCGAACAGTTTGATTCCCGCAGCGTCCAGGTCGGTCAGGGTGAGGTCGTGGCCGTCGAAGGGGGTGTCCCAGTCCGAGGTGTAGGTGACGGGTAGCCCGGGTGGTAGGTGGCTGTGGATCCAGTTGCGGCGGTCCGGTCGGCGGGCGAGGTTGATGACGTAGGTGTCGATGGCGTCCGGTGTGATCATCTGGCCTGTCTGGGGATGTGGCGGCGGGTGAAGCGCTTGGTGTTGTCGATGTCGATGCCGAAGTCGTCGCCGGTTCGGCGGGTCAAAAGAAGGAGGGGTTCGACGACGGTGAGGTCGGCGGTATCGGTGATGCCGCCGACGCGGCGGGATTCGGCGATGAGTACGAAGTCGTCCTCGCCGACGCGGTCGCGGAGGTAGCCGGCGTTGGCGGGGCCGCGGGCGGGATCGAGCAGGGTGCGTGCGGCGCCGAGCACGCCTAGTGTCAGACATCCGCCGAGCAGGAAGACGGTGGTGCCTTGCACGGTGAGCCGGGTGAACACGGCGAGGTCTTCGATCAGTTCACCCCGCGAAGTCCACCGTGGCGCGAGAATCATGTAGTCCAGCGCCGGGACGACGAGCGGATCGTCCTCACCGAGCGGATGAGGTTCGAAGTGAAACGGCAACTGGGGCAGGAATTCCCGGTATTTTGCGTTCCACGGCGGGCCGCCGATGACGATGAGCACGTCGGCGTGGGTGTCGTAATGCTCGGAGGGGGCGAAATCGCGAACCACGGTGTTCGGAGCCAGTTGGGCCAGGCGAGTGCGAACGTAGATCAGGGTGTCCAGGTCGGCGAATTTGGCGTACCGCAAGTAGTTGCGGTCGGACGGATCGGCATAATCCGGGCGCTCGTCCGGCGGGATCTCCGAACAGACGATGTCGATGCGCACACCCTGCTCGAGGCGCCAGAACGAGGCCAGGCCACTGGCTGCTGTTACGTCGGTCGATCTCGCCGGCATATCCAGGGCAGCCGCTGGGGCGTCGGCTGCTGGGGTCAGTAGAAGATAGGCCAGGGTTTGCAGGGCTTGGCCGCCGTGGCGGCGGATGGTTTTGGTGGCGCATCGTTGCTGGCGGGCCAGCGATTCCTGCCGATCGGTCAAGGTCGGGTAGCGGTGGTCGGGGACGAGGTTGAAATCGACACGGGCATAGAGGCGTTCGGTCTCCGATAGTCTGCCGATCGCCGCCGTGATGGCGGCGGTCACCGTGGCGATCTCCTCGGCAGAGCCGGGCTCGTAGGCGTGGCCACGACACAGGTGCTGCCGCACCGCGTCGTCGAGAACTTCGAGCACGACGGTGGGGCGCGCCAGTCCCTGGCCCTGCCGTAGTCGCTTCAGGTTGTCTGTGACCTGTTCGACCGATATCCGTGTGCTGAGCACCATCGGTCCACGATATGTCCACCCCGCCAGTGGTTGACATCGAGATTCGCTCTCGTTGTCCACATTCTGTCCAGCGGCGGGTCCGGGGTGTCCAGGAATACGGGTCGTAATCGGGATGGCCGAGTAGGTATTCGCAGGTCAGACTCGATCCGTGTCGAGTTCGTCCTCCCCCGGGAAGACCGGTCCGGACGAGATGCGACGGCCAGGATTCCCGACGCGGAGGTGGTTGTGCAGCAGGGCCTTTGCTCACTCGGCTGGTCGTACGAGGAACCGGCGGAAGTCTTCACCGTCGACACCGCGCATCAGGCGATGCGCCAGCACCGGTCGTGTCGGGTGGGCGAATGCCCTCGCAAAACCGAGGCGTTTCGTATCTTGGTCGCCGCCGGGCGGATCGTGCCCGACGAGCGCGTGGAGAAGTACGTTCGCCAATGAGCCCGAACAGTGCCCGGCTGAATCGTGATGAGCGTCGCTGCGGCGAAATGAAAGGATCGCGAATGCCCGAGAAGTCCTTGCGGGACAAGGTGTTGTGCTACATCGTCCGGGAGGGGCGGCTGCTGGTGTTCCGGCACACCGACTATTCCTTGGAGGAGGTCGGCATCCAGGTCCCCGCCGGCAGCGTCCGCGCGGGGGAGACGCCCGAGGACGCGGCGCTGCGGGAGGCGCGGGAAGAGACCGGGCTGTCGAAGTTCTCCATCGTGCGCAAGCTGGGCGAAGCCACCTACGACATCACCCCGTACCGGTGGGAGATCCAGCATCGGCACTTTTTCGAGATGACGGTGGACGAGGACACCCTGGAGCGCTGGCTGAGCCAGGAAGACCATGACGGCGAGAAAAAGCCGACCCGGTTCGAATGCTTCTGGATCGGCCTGGAATCCGCGCACATCCTGCAATCCGGACAGGGCGCGCTCCTCGGCCGCCTCTTCGACTGACACATCGACAGCACTGGCCCGAGAAGGGGGTAGCTTCGTGGCCACCGACAGCGACAGCCACTGCGAGAACCTGTATCGCACGCTCACCGAGACCGGTGCTGACACCGCGGTGTCGGTCATTCTCAAACTGCGTGGGGAGACCTGCGACATCGACTGCCTGTATTGCTTCGAGAAGCGCAAGGAGGCACCGGGCGGCGCCCGGATCGGAGTCGAGGACATCGTCCGGCTGCCGGCGCTGTTCGGCGGCCGCCCCGTGGTTCTGGAGCTGCACGGCGGCGAGCCGTTGACCGCGGGCCAACCTTATATCCGTGAGGTACTGACCGAGCTGGCGCGCCAACCCGTGGTGCAGCGGGTGACCTTGCAAACCAACGGGATTCGGCTCGACGAGTCCTGGCTGGACCTGTTCGACGAGGTGTATCCAGCGTTGCGGATCGGAATTTCCCTCGACGGTGACCGGCAAGGCAACAGCTGGCGGGTCGGCTACGACGGGCAACCGACCTACGCGCGCGTCGAGGCGGCCCTGGACCGCTGCGGTGCCCGCGGGCGCGCGGTCGGTGTCATCACCGTCGTCACACCCCGGGTGCTCGGCCGCGCCGCGGCCGTCCTGGATCACCTGGTCAGCTTCTCCGCCGTCGACGCGATCAGCGTCGTCCCCTGCTTCGACACCACGATCACCACCGCGACCGCCAGCTCGACCCACCGGGCCACGGCCAGCCGGATCGCGCAGCGCGCCAGCATCACCGCGGCCGGGCCGGCCTGGGCGATCAGTCCGGACGAGTATGTCGAGTTCGTGCTCGCCGCCGCGATCCGGTGGGTACATAGTGGTGCGTACCGGCGGGTGAAGTTGGAACCGGTCGTGTCGGCCATCCGGCGGCTGCAGGGGTTGGATACGGGGTTCTGCCATTTCTCCAACCTCAAATGCGACCACGTCTTCACCCTCTACCCCGGCGGCCGGTTCGGGAGCTGCGACGAACTCCCTTGGCCCGCAGCCCAACTGGCCGACATGAAAGACCTGACCGAGCCGGGCGAGATCACGCTCGCGCAGCGCCGGTTACCGATCCTGACCCAAGGCCGCGAGCTGGTCGGCAAATGCCGATCCTGCCGGTACCACGACAGCTGCGGCGGGGGATGTGTAGCCAGCCGATTACGCGCGGTCGCCGCGACCGGCAGCGACGACGCCTACTGCCGCCACCGGATGCGCCTGATCGACGGCGTCGCGGCCTTGATCACCACGCCCACCGTGCCGTCGGCAGTGTTCTGCCGCCACGCCCACGCCCGGCCTCGGCGGATCAACGAGATGGCCGACGTCGCCGGATTCCTGGCCTCATGGTGTAACCCGAGTTCGCCGCGCTCACCGGTGCGCCTGGAGCTCAGCGAGCACGGCAACATCAACACCCTCGGGGAACCGGGAATCCACGAAGCCGATGACCTGGATCCGCTGCACCCGAGCTGGCGCGACGCGATCGAACCCGGAGTATGGCCGCTCGTTGACACCCTCACCAGCACCTTGGGTCTGGTCACCTACGACAGCTGCCAAGGCCACCCCTACCCCGGTCTCTCCCTCGAGCCCGTCGAGCGGCGGGTCGGTATTCTGCCCCGCACCCGCGACGAGTACGCCACGATCGCCGCCGCACTGTGTCGCGTGATCACTGCGATCGAAGCCCTTGTGCCCCAGGCGATCCGGATCGCCATCGGTCGCGCCGAGTTGACCTGTACCACATCCGGGGGTCGAACCCCGGTGTTGGATCTGCGGCTCGAACGCGCCGACGGCCACGACTGGCCCGCCTACTTCGCCAGCATCGACGCCGCCACCACTGCCCTGGCTGGCAGTCTGGCGGCGACCACGCCGGGCGCGAGCAGCGAATGCGGTTGCGTTCCACCAGGACACAGCGACGCGGGTGCGGCATGAACACCGACGAGAAGATCACCATCCATCAACTCCTCGGACGCATCGTGTACTTCCACGTCCTGATGATCGAACCCGCACTCCCCGGCACCACGCGACACCAACAGCGGCTTGACTGCGACTGCTGTCGCCACCGCCTCGGCGTGACCGGCCCGGAGGACCCGATCACCATGCCTTGGACGGTGTTGCTTGACATCGCCACCTCTCTCCGGGTGCCCGTGTGGTGCGCTCGTGAGGGGCCGTGCTGCTCGGTCTGCCGTGTCCGGCGCAGCACCGCGGCGATCGCCTGCAGCTGGATCGACACCGAGACCCTCACCTATGCCGACACCGAACCCGCGGCCGCGCAACGCGGGAGCTGGTGCGGTCTCATCGCATCTCAGATCGCTGATGTCTTCGCCCACTACACCGACACCCGATGCGCCGCGCCGCACGCTCCGATCGCCACGATGCCGCCGCCGGGCGACCGGTTCCCGTTGGCTGCGGAGCAGGCCGCGTTGTGGGCTGCGCCGATCGGGCGCGCACCGGTGATCAGCTGGCTCAACCATTGCGCCGATCTCGGCGACATCGCCCACGAACTGCACACCAGGAGGGGACACCATGAGAACACCGTCACCGATCGGGCTGGGTGAAACTCTTGCTCTCGGCAGCATCGAAGGCTTCCTCGACCACACCGAAACCCACGAGCTGACCACCGTGATGGAGCAGCACCTCACCGGCATCGACCGCGCCGAGACCGAACACCGCCGGGCGACCTCCATTCATGAAATCCCCGGCCGGACCCCGCGGGAAACGATGAGCATCTACGAGCCCGCCGGTCGGCTCGAGATCGCCGACATCCCCACTGCGGCAGAGAAGATCCTGCAGATCGCGTTCGACCGCGCCCGGCCGACGATCGCACGCCTGCTGCCGTCGGTGACCTCCTGCCGCCCGTGGACCTATGTCGAATACGGTCCCGGGCAACACATCACACCCCACCTCGACGGCATCGCCCCCGACCCACGCCGGTGGCCCCGCCAGATCGCCGGTATCGGCGTCAGCATCACCAACGACTACGCCGGTGGCGAGTTCTTCGTCGAAACCACTTCCGACGACCGTCTGTGGAACTGCGCACTGCCCAGCGACATTCCCGGCTACGCGCCCACCATGGCCTTTGCCCACGACGGCGCGGACAACTCCTCACCCTGGTTCACCAGCATGGCCCGCACCCGATGGACGACCAGTACAACCACCTGCGGCACGGCACTGTTGTACGGGTCGCAGCTCACCCACGGCACCCGCCCGGTCACCCGCGGCCGAGCGCGCAAATTCATCAGCTGGCTGTTCACCGACTGAGCCCCTGAGACGAGCACGCCATGCTGATCGCCCTCGAAGGCCCCGCCGGTACCGGCAAAAGCACGCTGCGCGACCACCTTCTCACCAACCTCAGTCACAACACGATCGTGCACTTCGGCCAGTTCTCCTGGCTGTCGCTCCCGGCCACCCGCATCCTGGTCGCCCTGCGCGCCGGACACCCGCGCATCGACGAAAAAACCGCCGTCGCAGCCGCTCTCGACGACCTCGCCCTGCATCACCGCCACAACCTCGCCCCCGCCGCACGGATCGGGCACGTCCTGGCCGATCGGCATGTGATGTCCACCGCCTGCCTGCTCGCGCTCACCTACCAGCGGCCCGTCGAGACCTACCTGACCGCCCTGGCCGCGGACCCGGCCGTGCAACCCCGCCTCACGATCCTGCTGACCACCCCCGCCGACGCCTGCCGCAACCGCCTGGCCTGTCGGCCCACTGCACACCGGCTCATCGACGACCCCGCCCTCGCCGCCGAACTCCACCAGCTCTACCAGCAGGCCGGAAACCACTGGGCACACCTCACCGGCCGCCCGCTCTGGCGGCGATCGCTACTCACCCCCGCCGACACCCGCCACACCGTCACCGACATCGTGGCCTACCTGCGCTCCACCCTGCCCGGAGGATCCCGCTGATGCGACTGCACCCCCTCCACCCGGCACAGTGGGTCCTCGACCAACTCCACCAGCACGGCTGGCACACCTATGACCTGCTGGCGTTCACCCGGTCCAGCACCCTGGTCCTCGCCTACCGCGGCGACCAGGAACCGGTCGTCGTCAAAGCAGGATTCGGCAGCAACCACGTCCTGGCCGCCCTGCCCGCCGCCGACCGGCCCGCCGCCTACGGCTTCTACTGGTACCAGCAAATGAGCCCCGAAGAACGCGCCCTCACCCGCGCCGACTTCCAGCACGAACTCGACCTCACCCGCGCCGCCACCGGCACACCCCACCTCGTACCGCTGCTCGACTACGGCCACTGCGACGACTTCGACTGGTACACCATGCCCTATTACCCCGACGGCAATTTTCGTGCTGTCTTGGTCGCCAAACAGCCAGTCGCCCAATACCTTTCGATCCTCGCCGATGTCGCTTCCGGGCTGGCCGAACTGCATGCGCGCGGCATCGTGCACCGAGACGTCTACCAGGAGAACATCCTGCTACACCGCGGGCGTGGACTCCTCACCGATCTCGGCGCCGCCCGCCGACTCGGTACCCCACGCGGACCCCGCCACCGCGGACCCGAAACCCACTGGCCCCCCGAATACCTCACCAACTACGCCGACGCCGGGCCCGCCGCCGACGTTTACAGCCTCGCCGTCCTCACCTACCGCACCCTCGTCGGCGACATCCCGCGCCCCACCCTCCCCATGCCCACCGACACACCTACACAGCTACGAGACCTGCTTAATGCCGCACTCGCCCACATTCCCGCGGACCGGCCACCTATGACGTGCCTACGCGACATCCTGCGGCACGCCGCCGCCCAGGCCAGTGCCGAAGCGAAAGCCTCGTGAATCACCGAAAGGAGACAACCCCCAGCACAACTACCCGGCAAACGTATTCGCCTTCTAGAGAACGGATTTCGCAATGATCAACACGACCGACGAGATGACCGACTTCCTCGACGCCGTCGAACGACTTCGTGAGGACGACACGACGATCCGCACCACCGCTCACACCTCCAGCATCATCTCCGACGGCTGGGCCGCTACCGAACGGTAGCCGCCGCAGCACCAGGAGAAGCGGCTGCGGCGTCACCGAAATGACGCCGCAGCCACCCGCACGAAAGGACTTCGCGTGAACGACCTGGCCGCGGCCTTCCACTTCCCTCAAATTACCGAACTTCACCGCACCCGAATTCATACCACCTGCACTCTTCTCAAGGCCTCCGCGCCCTCGCCATTGGACCTCGTCCACCCCGCATTGACCTACGCGCTCACCCACCACTGCCTCGAAGGTGCCGAACATGCAGCACGACAGAGCGACAGTCAGCGATTCTGCTGGTATCGCACCGCGCTGAGTCAACCACCAGGATCGTGGTTCGAACCCACACCGCACGGGCTTATAGTCATCCAAGCCCCGCCCAGCAACCAGATGCTGCGATCAACATTGTCCGAAACCCCGTACTACTTGCTCGGCCCCGACACACAGCCAGCACCACCAGAACTGACCGACCTCGTGACCGCCGCACTCGACATGGCCCACCAGTGCGGATTCGGAGGCCTCGTCGGGGGACATGCGCCGATCGTATGCCTCCTGAAAGGAAAGGAACCCACCGACACATTCGACAGTTGGACCCTCAGCCGGTTACCGGGCACCGTATTCCTCGACTACACCACCGATCCTTACCTGCTCGCCCGCGACATCATCCACGAAGCAGGTCACAACTGGCTCAACGACGCACTCAACGCCACCGGCGCCGTCATCCGTGACACGGCCAGATACTTCTCACCGTGGAAGCAAGCCACCCGACCCGCTTTCGGCTTCCTCCACGCATGCTGGGCATTCCCACTGACTATGCTGTTCGGCGCAGCCGTGTGCAACAAATCGGAAACGCCGCCAGCTACGCGACACCGCTTGACCACGTATCTTCGTCAGCAACGATCGAAACTGCGTGCCACCACAATCGATCACCAGCATGCGTTAACGCTGATCGAAGATCGCGAACTCCGCGATCGTCTGCGCGAAATCCACAGGGCCGCATCGCATTTCGATGACCCCGGCAGGGACAATCGACAACCCGCGTGAAGTGTGCCGACCCGGCGATGCGGCTGTGTGAAGGGCATCCAGCCAGGGCGACGCACTTGGAGCGGTCAGCAGGACAAACTCCCCGCTGGGCAGCGGACTCACCGGCGCGCCATGCAGCTGATCTGCGACACGATTTCGGCGGCCCGGGTTCACTCTACGCGCGTCGCTGCAATTGCGGCCGAACCCGCCGACGGCATTGCAAGCAGTGGCCTCGGAAGTGGACACGGTCAGGATGAAAATCATCGTTTCGGCGTCAATCCGTGTGGCCGAGCGCGAGACTGGCAAGTGCAGGGGACGAAGCACAACAGCTGAACCGCCGTCTGGGCAGATCCGAGCCGGCTGTGCCCGCGGGGCGCGCAGCTCGGCGCGGGCGGATTCAGCAACACATCGTGTGAGGGGAAGAACGTGGCGACTGCAGCGTCGTGGCGTCGACCAGCGGGCATGACCGGAGAACCCGATCTGATCAGGATCGGCACGCTGACCGGTGAGGACGACGAGTTCGGTTGTCCGTCGCAGAAATCGGTGAAAGTACGACCGAAAATCCGCCCACTGGTTCGACCGACCCGCAGTAACGAGAGCCTGGAAACCTTCGGCATGGGACCGTTTATGACAGCGGTCAATCAGATCGAGTTTTCAGGCGCGGCACCTGAGAAAGCCAAGGAGGCTCTGTACTCGGCGACGCCCCCATTGCACCCAGGGCTGATGCAGTTCACGCTGCATGCAATCGATAACTATGCCTGGCCAACTGCCGATGACGGCGAAACCTGTCTGCGTCCGGTGGCGAAACTCTGGGCAGTGCAAAATGTCACGACGCAGACATGGGAAATGTATGCCTGGGGGCGCCGATACGAGTCCGCAGACAAAACGTACCGCGAGTTCCGGTTCTTGCGTTTCAGCGCGGCTGGCGAGCGTGAACGCGATCGCACTCAAATCGCGATCGCTGCCTACACCAGCGCCTTCGGGGTCGAGGCGCCGTGGCCCGCCCCCTGGTACGAGCCGATGAAACTCGCCCACGGATCACCTGAAGTCGAACGCGTCCGAATTATCGAGTACGGGCTCGCCGACGGCACCATGGCAACCCTTTTCGACGGCACCACCGCGGAAGCGGGAGAGTACTTCCGTGCACATGGACGCCACCAGATAGTCGACATCGCCTCCGGTACAGATAGGCGTCCTGGAAGTGTGTGCACGGGATGCAAACAGCTCTCAGGATGCGACACCCTGCCCCGGATCCCCGGGCTGCTCGGTGTGACAGCGCAACGAGCGCCGCTGCGCAAGGTCTCTATCAGCGACTTGCGGTATTACGAACAGTGTCCCGCTCAGGCCCATCTGCGTAGCCTCAGCCTTCCCACGGCATATGAATACAGCGAGGAAGCCGAGCTCGGCCAGGCAGTGCATCACTGGCTCGAACGCGGGCACGGCGGCCGCACATGCACTGTGATGACACCACCCGCCGATTCCGCGGAATGGTCGAGTGGGAAGTGGACTGTCCGCGGGGAGCAGGCCGGGGTCGGTCGGCAGATGATCGCCCACCACCGCTCGGTGTGCGCGTTGGAATGTGTGCCGACGATCGGCGAGATCCAGCTCGAGCCGCGCCTGACGTTCCATGACACCGCCGCGCGGGCGATCGTGATCGCCAAGCCCGACATGCTGTATCTCGACGAGGGAGCCTGGATTTGGCGTGAGATCAAGACAACTCAGAAATCGCGTTGGTTTCACGACGACATCCTCGAAGAGTTCCCTCAACTGGCCCTCGGATTGCTCATTTTGGCCGAGGGAGCGTTGGGAGGCGCGATGACCGGCTCGCGGGTCGAGCTGGAAGTGCTGCGCCCCAGCGGCTCTGAGATCGTGTTGGTCGATCCGAGCGATCCCGAACGAGTCGCGACTGCTCGTGCCGTCGTGCGAAGGATGTCCGAATCCTGGCGCGTGGATGACGTGTTCGAGGCGCGGCCGGGCCGAACGTGTCAGTGGTGTCCGGTATCAAGATGGTGCCCGAGTTTCCCAGGCGATCGGCTCGACCGAACAGACCAAAAGGAACGATGAATGGCTGATCAAACTGCGTCTCCCTCAACACCTTCCGAGACTGGCTTCAACCTGCTTCAGCTCGTCGCCACTGCCTTGGTGCGGCTGTCTCGACGGTCGGTTCCGGCGAGCCCGGTCTACGACGACGCGGTACAGAGCGCATACAACCAGCTCGTACTGCACTGTCTGCGTCGAGGAGATGCGGCGCCGATGAGCATCGCGGAGATGGTGCGGTGGGCCGCGGAGCGGCCACTGGAGGGCTGGCCGATCGACTTGCCGGACGACTTGGCGACACCGGAGGCTTACTTGGTCGACGGCAAGACACGAACTCCGACGCAACAGTGCCTGGAATGGGCAATTGCAGCCCGCGATGCTGCCGCCGAACAGTTCGAGAACGAGCTGATGATCGGCGTCATTGGCGAGTGCCGCACAGCCCAAGCCCCGCAGTCCTACACCGCGTTCCGCCGTCTGCTGATCACCCGGCCTGTATTGACAGGAACTGATCTGGCATTGCTGGCAGAGGATCTGGACCTGCACCTGTTGCTCGAGACGATCAAAAGGGCGTACGAGCCCGTGCCGGCGGCGTACCTTCGTGAGGGTCGCTACGCCGAGTGCGTCCGCTGTAAATGCTTGCTCGCCCCGGTCGGCTCCGACGAGTACCGATGCGAGCTCGATCGCTGTCGCCGAGAACATCATCCCAAGATCGGCCGACTGATCGACCCCTCGGTCTGCAATGGCGTCTACCAGCTCGCGCGACCGCTGCGCATGTTCATCACCGGGCCCGGGTTGGCCGAAACAGACCTCGAAGCCGCACTGATCGCCCGCGGTCTGCCGCCAGAGATGTGGCCGAATTTCGACGCCTATGATCTGCGAATCACGCTGCCCAACAACCAGATCTGGGCGGTCGATGTCAAAGATCGCGCGAACCCGGCACTACTCGGTCGGGAAACGCGCTGTCTACCGAAGAAACCGCCTTACCATCGCGCATTCCTGGTAGCGCCCAAGTACCGGTTCGAAGAACGGGAATCCTACGGCAGGATCTTTGCCCACCATGTGCCCGACGAAATCGGCGACAAGATCGAACTGCTGTCCGACAGCGACTTTCTGCGGCTGGTCGGCCGGGAAGTGAAGCGGATCCACCGCAATCAACGCCAGGCCATCGCGGGGGAGAGAGGATCGGCCGATGCGTGACCGAAGCGGGTGGCATGCGCCACTGCTCGAACAGTTGCGGGCGGTGTGGCCCGAAGGTTCGCAGTCGTTCGAGCCCGGCGACATGCTCGACGTTGAACTCGGGCTGTACCTGCTCGAAACCGTCACCCCGACACGGGCGGCAGCGGATGTGTGGACACTGCTGGGCGGATACCCCTACAGCGAGGCGTTCGGGGACGTTCGAACCGACGCGCAGCGCCTGCGTATTCGGCGGGCACGCCACTACTTGTGGGATCTGCGGCGACGACGCGAATGGCGGCTGGCTTTGGAAAGCTACCGCCAGGTCGATGCGAGGTTGCGCGGGTACGACATCGACGACATCGACGAGGGCCCACCGAAGCGCCGACACCCCTCACGTGCGGGCAAGCGGTTCGCGCGGTACGAGGACCTGCTCACCCTGCCGCCGGCATGGGAGCGCACATTGCTGCCTATTGCCAGCGCGGGTGAGTACCGGTTCCAGGCTCGCGAGCATCGGCATTCGGTTCGTCTTCCCGGCTCCCTGATCCCCGGCACGGCGGCGCCCTCACACGACCTGGACAGCCTCCCGCCTGGTGGAGCTGCACCGATCGAGGTGGCATGGGTGAAACTCGAAGCCGCCGCGCAGGAGATGGATGCTGTCGAGTCCGCTGCGGCCGACGGTGGGAAAACCAACGGGTGGGCAGACCGACTGGCCCGGGTGAAACTGCTTGTTCGCGACGAGACCAAGGCGGCATTCTGCGACAGCGATACGTTGCGAATCGAGGGACTGCTCAACCTGGTGGGGATGGTCGGCGCGGGAAAATCCACGCTGCGCGACATCGTGACCTATTGGGCAGTGACGCAAGACAACCGGCGTATCACGATTGTGGTCGGCGATGTCGCCGAGGTGCTCTCGATCGTCGACCAGTTCACCAGACTCGGCGTGGCGGCGGCCCCGATACTCGGCCATTCCACTCGCGAACGCAACATCACCCGGCTGCATCGCCGCATCGACGCCGCCACCATGCTGGGCCACGACCATCCCGGATTCGCGTACCTCAGCAGCGCCTGCCCCCTGGATGCGCTGCGCGGCATCGAGGCCACCGCCCCCCTGGCGATCGGCCAAGCCCCTTGCGGCGCACTGTATCCCGCGGAGAATCCAACACCGAGCACAGCATCGAACCTGTTCTCCGAGGGCACACAGGACAATCCCCCCGAGCGGCGCCGCGCGCGACCCAAGAGGCACGGCTGCCCGCTGTGGGCGGTATGCCCCCGCCACCACGGCGCTCGCCAACTGGTAGACGCGCGAGTGTGGGTAACCACCTCGGCTGGCTTGGTGCACAGCTCAGTCCCCGAGCATCAGCATCAGGAAAAACTGCGATACCTCGAGCTGGCCTGCCGCGTGAGCGACCTCATCATCGTCGACGAGGCCGACCGGGTACAGATGCAACTGGACACCGCCTTCGCTCCGGCGACCACGCTGCTGGGCCAAGCACCCAACTCCTGGCTGGACGAGGTCGCCGGCCACAAACTCGACGAACTGGCCCGCGAAGGACGACTTCAGCTGTCCGACCGCGAGGTCGACGACTGGGCCAACGCCATCAGCACCGTCAGCGCCGCCGCGGACCGCCTCTACGCTCACCTGATACGAACCCCGCCGCTGCGAGCCTGGATCACCGAAGACTATTTCAGTGCCCTCACCCTGCACCAAGGACTCATCAACGCCTGGTTCCCCGACCTGAAAGATCCGTCGCCGGCACCGACACCACCCGGAACCACCCCCGCAGAACGCATCGCGGCCCGCGACCGGGTAAACCGCATCCTGGACCGATTCCGCGACGATCCGCTCGAGGAATGCCAATCCGAGGACCAGGATCTCACCAACGCAGTGAACCGCCTGGTCCACCTGACGTTGGAGATCCTGCACGCACCACGAGGCTCGACTGCCCGGCGGCGTCTGCGTGAGGCGGTGCTGGATCTGGTCGGGCGCGATCCCCGCGTGGAGAACGATATCGACCTGCACGCCAGTCGGTTTGAGTTCACTCTGCTCTTGGCGGCCCTGCATCATCGGCTCAATTTCGTGACGACACTGTGGCCGCGGGTCGAGGCTGCGCTTAACCTCGAGTCGACATCAAATGTGCTCTCGCGCCGACCACCGCGGGACTATGAACCGATACTGCCCGAATCCCCGATGGGCAACGTGCTCGGCTTTCAGTTTCGACTCGGCGAACGCAACCGCGACGGTGACCAAAGCGGTGAACTACGATTCTTCCGCTGCAATGGCGTCGGGCGCGAACTGCTGCTGAACATGGCCGAGCTGACAGCGATCGACAACCGACCGCGCCCGAATGTGCTGCTCATGTCGGCCACCAGCTGGGCCGGCACCTCGACGCGCTACCACGTCCACGCACCTGTCGAGGCGATCCTGCGCCCCCACGACGACGAGGCAGCCGCGATACTGAGGACCGAGTTCCGCAAGGAATTCCTCTACGTTCCCGGCAGCACTGTCGCCCTGCGGCTGTCGGGCGCTCCGCAGGAAACCCGTCCGCTGGCTCTGCAGCAGATGCTCGAACAACTGGCGGTGCCCGACCGCAGCTTGGCCGAGTCGACCAGCATGCTCGACCAAGAATTGACCGATATCGACGATCCCGACCGCCGTCGAATCCTGCTACTGGTCGGCAGTTACGTAGAAGCCAAGAACGCCGCGGAGTACCTCAATTCCATCCCGGAATGGACCGGCAGGATCACCCTGTTGGTCTCCGATGATGCCGACCTCGACAACGCCTGGACCTCACTGCCGCCCTCGGCTGCCCTTCGGCGCGGGGACATCGCCTCGTTCGCGCACACCAGTGGGGAGATCTTAGTAGCACCATTGCTCGCGGTCGAACGCGGACACAACATCGTTGTACCAGGCGGCAAGGCCGCGATCGGCAGCGTCTACTTCCTCGCCCGACCTCACCCTCGCCCGGACGACATCACGCTCGCCATTCAGGCAATCAACGACTGGTCTGTCCGGCAGGTTCGCGGCCACGACCGCGCCTTCGTGCAGGCAGCCCTCGCCGCAGGAACCCTCGACCAAGCTGGGTTGGCGTTTCGGCGCCGGGCACGAAAGCTGTGGAACCACTACCTCACCCGGCAATTGTCCTGGACCAGCCTGACTCCCGAGGAGAAGATCGCTTTCACCTGGGACCAGCTCGTGGTGATCTGGCAGGTCATCGGCCGACTCGTCCGCGGCGGCGTCCAGGCCCGAGTGGTGTTCGTCGATGCAGCGTTCTCACCCCGAGAGGCCGGGCTCGAGGCCGCCGACACGCCAGCTACCAGCCTCCTGGCCAGCATGCGAATGATTCTCGAACCATATTTCACCGCCGAGTCATCCGCACCAGACCTCGACAAATCCCTGGTCAAAGCCCTGTATGAACCGTTGTATCGGGCATTGGCCGGCATGGACTGACAAACCGGAACCGGAGGAACATCGTGCAATACAACAACATTCAACCCGCAGCGTTCGTCCCGACCGGTGACGGCGAACCGTACCGCATCTGGTGCCACACCCTGACCTTTCCGAAACAATGGCATGCGCCGATCCTCGAATTCTACAGACACGGCATGCCGGAACACCGCCAAGCCAAAATAAAACAAGTCCCCATACAACGACTCAACTCCGCACTCCGCACCGTCGCGCCAGACCTGATCACCGTGGGAATCAACGCCTCGTTCGACAACTCGGAACCTTGGCTCTACGCGAACGCCCAATACCCAGTACCAATACTGACCAGATTCATCTACGCGTGGCTTCGTGATTTGCAACCGGACCCGAAGATGAACCCAATGTTCCGGGAGACCGTCGAACGACTCGATCTCAAGTCCCTGCAATGGGGGAGTGAGCAGGTAAACCTCCTCGAACATGCGGTATCACCCGGTGGGACGAGCCTTCCCGCCGATCGACTTTATCGTCTACTTCCCGAGTTCCTGGCCGAACGAATCGCAGCACTTCCCGCATACAGACACTGTGGGAAAGAATTGTCATTCAAGCGGGTAGCGGTAGATTCTCGCGCTAATGGGGCAGAGCTGATGTCATGGCCGCCCATCGAGTACGAAACAAAGAAGATCGGAACCTGGCATTACTCGGCAGTCATTCGAGTGTCGCTCAAGACGGTTCCTTTCTCCGAAACGCCGAGGATTCATCTGAGTGCAGGCGTTCGACGCTGGGTCAAGGGCAAAATATACTTGCCGCGGAAGTCCGGTGTATCTACGTATTTGCTCGCGAAAAGCCCTCTTGTTCGGGAGGGGCTGGTGCCGCAACGATTCGCGGTAGCAACTCTCGAATACGATCGGACCGGTCGTGAAGAGGTATGGCGACAAGGCGGTCCCGAGGGGTTGTTGTCGACGATCTCGGCCATCGACAACCTGCCCTCACCAGGGGTATTCAGGAAAGAGCCGGAAGCCTGGCTGAACGGACGCGACGGACTGACCGCCGCCGCTGCCTACCACACACGAATGGGACGGCACCCCATCGGCGCCGGTCTTATGCCCAGCGAACGGCGTCGGCTCACCGAATGGGCAGCACAGGCCCTTCACCCGCTGTTCAAACCCGCCCCCGAACTCGAACGCAGCAGTATCAAGCGACAAAACCCCAAGCGAGCTCTCAGAGACAAAGTGTCAACACCCAAGAAGGCGACCGAGCAGCAAGCACGCGACATTGCAGAGATCAACGAGGGCATCGCGAAGAGCAACGCCCTCGCGAGACGAGCTCTCACGGCCGAAGCTCTGCCTGAGTCCAGTCTCGTCGTCTACCTGCTGTACCAGAAGGAGGCTATGCGAGATCATCTCCTCGCCGCCGCCGAGAAAAGCCTCGGTCTGGAGGGATATTGCACCAACGATGGAGAGGATTTGCGGGCGTGGAGGGCACCCGACCTGTCAGTTCGTATCCACATGCGGCGCATTGCCGACCTCGGCGGACCGCTCGGTGACATGAAACCGCCGCGACGGTCAGATGAACTGAACGACGCCATCGGTGACCGTCGCACTGCTGTAGCACTGTTTTTGAACACCCTTTCGGACGAGGTGGCCGAGTCGGCTCACCTGGTCATCGCCGAACTCGACGGAGAAAAAACCTTCGAGCCCCGAACTTCAGATCCGAAGTTCGCGATTCGCCTTGGGTGCGCAGACGTCAAAATCGTGAGTCAATTCATTCGACCGCACGATCCCAATACCCCCGACGAAAAGGACGATTCCCAATTTCGGGCTGCGGCAGCATGGGGTGACGGATTGCGGCAAGTCGGCGTGCGTTTCATACCAGCGCACACCCTCCCAGCCGACGCCATTCCCGAAAAACTCAATCAAGTCGCATTCTGGATGGTCAAGCGGCAGTCCACGGAACGGCTTCGCAGCAGTCAGTTCACCCCCGTCGCAATCCTGATCCGCCCGAGCCAGAATTGCATTCTGGGGCGAACCGCCGACATGGACCAGTGGGTCCCATATCCGGAACTTCTCACCAGCCTCACCGGGATCGTACCAGCGGCTGAAGAAAAAACCGTCGAGGCTCAGACTGCGCTTACTGCCAGCTTCGTCCAGAAAACACTCTACGCTCTGCGAGGACAGCCGACCCTCGTAGTTACCCATGCGCAGAACAGCCGAAGTCGCTGGCCCTGGTTATTGAACTCCGGCCTCGTGCAAGATCGCATCCAACTCGGTAACGGCGCTATTCAGCGCCTAGCGCTGCAAGGAAAACAACTCCGCATCGCCCGAATTTCCACCGGCGACCGGGACGAAACCCCACAGTGGTGGGCCACATCGCCATCGTCCGACGGAGGAGGCATCTCGAAGGGATTGTGGGTGTCCGCCGACGCCGCCGGAAGCGTAGAAAATCGGGTCTTCTACAGTACGACAGACAAAGCGAGTACACGCTCGGTAGCTGTCGAGGCATCAAAACTGACGCCTCGCACAAACTCCACAGGCGGGCTCGAGATCAAACCCACGGTGAATGCGTGGAACCCAGACCTTCTCGAGATCACCATGGCTGGCCTTCAACCAGGCGATGACGCCGAACAGTGGGCAATGTACCTACATCAGCAGCGATTCTCGGACGACTATCGAGACGGCCTCAAGCTACCGCTCATCATGCACCTCGCCGAACTCACATCCCACTACGCCCTGCCCCACAGCGACGAGACCGACCCTGAATCGGAGCTTCCTCCGGACGAGGACGAGGCGGCGGCAGGTACATACGACGACGGCCAGGCCGCATGACACGAAGAAGCGAAGTGTGCAGACGCGAAATTTCCACCCTCATCCCCAACGAGCAATTGTGCTGCTACAGGTTCATAGGTGCGCCAAGCCGAAGCCTCTCCGCGGCTTCGTCGTCTTTCGTACCTTGGGCCGTCTCTAACTCCCTAAATTGTTACCACTCGCTCATCAGTATGTCCGATAGGAGAACACGGGCACGGCCAGACGGCGCCGCCGCTCCAACAATGAAGGTTTGATGTTGAAGATCGGGGTCGCCGGATTCATCGTCCTGGCTCCGCTGTGGCGATTCGCCCACGACAATCCGAACCTTATCGCCGGCATTGCAATCGCGGCCGTCATGGTGGTGGCGCTTGCCTTGGGGTTGCGGATTAGGCACCGTCGCCGCCGCGCCGAGCGCGAACAGGACCACCTGCGGGCAGTACTGCCGTTTCATCACATGAACGACAAGCAGTTCGAACACGCGCTCGCATCCCTGTGTCGGGCCAGCGGGTGCCGCGAGGTCCAAGTATCCGGCGGGGCCGGTGATCGCGGGGCCGACGTGAAGGCGCTTACACCAGACGGGCGACGGCCTATCCTGCAGGCCAAGCGCTACAACATCAATCGCCGAGTCGGCGATCGGGAGATGCAGCAGTTGGCTGGCGGCTTGCTGACCTGGCACGAGTTCGACATTGCGGTCCTGGTCACGACATCGTCGTTCACGAGGTCCGCCCGTGAGACCGCCACCCGCAACGGCATCCGACTCGTCGACAACAAGGCTCTCGCGGTATGGAATTCCGGAACAGGTCTTACACCATGGGATGACATGTGCACGCGAGTCTTAACGAAACCGTCTGTGTTTGCCAGGTTCTCCCACCGCCTCCGTGGAACACCATTGCCGCATCACTAGACACCTTGCTTCGGGCCGGTTCATGCATCGGCCTCGATGCACAGGTTCCGGTCATGCGGGGCCGCGTAGGCATGACCTGCTGCGGACTATGGAGCCGGTGCCGCCGCGGGGATCGCAGCTGCAGTCGGCCGTCGCCAGTCCGATTATCGACCTGCTGGTGACGAAGGGGTATTCCGAGGTGGATGGCATGGGCACCACAACGGCCTAGCTCTCGTACTAGATGATGCTGATTTTTCGGCGGAGTTCAGTTGACGCGACCGGTTGGGTTCTACCTAAGGTCGGTGACAGAGATCATCGACAGTTCCGGATAGTGAACAGACCGGTTGCTAGTTGTCATGTACAGCAAGGCATTTCGCGATAGCTCCGCGAGGGTTGGCGTAGGCTCCCCGACGACGGGATGTTGTTAGTGTTAAGTAGCAGTTGTGGCTTGTGTGGCAAGAAGGCTCCTGAGTCCGATCCCAACTGGCGTGGCTTGGTTGTGATCTTGATACTTGTTGCAGGTGTGAACTGCGGTTTCCCGTACTCCACGCAACAGAGAGGGGTGGTGAACTGTGTTCCACCCGATGTAGCGCCGCCGAACTTCGATGGGCATACCTAGAGTCCACCCGCGCCGCGAGCGAGCCGTTGAGGCAAGAGAACGCTTCCGATCGGCCAGGTGCGTCTCAGACGATAACTTGGGAGAGTTCGAGATTCGTTAGTCGGCCACGATTGCGGCGTGCTGAGTAGTTACTGATCAGTCTGATCACTTCCGACTAGGACCGAACGTCGGCCTGGTCAGGTTCCCATCTGAACGGGACACCTGGCCCGGCGCCCAAATCGCCTTCCGGAGGTCGCCACGAACCTGACAGTCTGGCTCTGGCTCGGGAACGTCCAGGTAGGCACCATTTGTCGTCACCCGCTGCTTTCTGTCGGTGCGGAGTGGCATCATGCCTCAGAACTCAGCCGAAGGGTCGGCAGGAGCGGGAGGAGTGGGGAATTTATGTCAGATATTTACGATCGGCTCGTCAGCGCGGTCACCACCGGTGATGAGATCGCAGCGATTTCGATCCAGCAACGGTTGACGCCGCTACCGTTGGGTGGGCGGGTGTACCCGCCGACCTTCGGCAGTGGTGATTACCTGATCCACAAGCATGTCGTGGACGGGGAGTCCTGCGAGATCGTCGTATTGGACCAGCCTGCCTCGCAGGCGAACCGAGTCGAGAGCGAGCTTGAGGACGCGGTGGCGGCCGGGCGGATCACCTATCCGCGGACGGTCATCGTCGACACCGTGGCCGGAAAGCCATTGCGGTTGAGTACACTTCAGCTCCCGCACCGATTCACTGACGCTTACCTGCAGTATTCGCTGGTCGATGGGCAGCCGTTCGACAAGTCCGTGCTGGGGAAGGCGCTGCGCGACACCAGCACCGATGACCTGTCGCCACTGTTTGCGCAAGACCCGGCGTCGATCCTGTACGGGGTGTGGGACTCTCGTCGGCCGGGCGCCCGGATCAAGATCGCTCGCAGCTATGTCAGCGAGGTTTATGGTGTGGATCCGCAGCAGGGGCATCGGTTCGGGACCCGGATGGATCCGCTGAATCTGCAAGGCGGGACCAAGTCGCGGAGCGAGCACGGATTCGAGTTCGATGCCGGCACCAACGGATCCAAGTCCGGTAAGAAGAGCGACGACGCGCGGTTGAGTCCGTTGGGGCTGGGCAACATTCCGCCGTCGCCCGCGCACGGCGGGGTCGGGATCGCCGAGGCGCGCCGGGTGGCGAACGTGACCGTGGCGGGTATGCGCCGGTTGCGGTTCGGTGGACGGCCGGGCAGCGGTGCGGCGCGGGTGGCGCTGGTCGCGCTGGCGATGTTCGGTGATCGGCTGGCGTTCGGGGGCGCGGCGATGTGGCTGCGGTCGGGCTGCGAGCTGACCGTTGTCCAGGACACCGTCGCGTTGGTGTCGCGGGGCGGTGGCACCGAGCCGGTCACGTTGTCGGCCTCGAACTGGGCCCAGGTGTACGAGCGCGCGATTGTCGATGCTGCGGCCGGCGGTGTGCCGCTGCGGTCCGATGTGGTCGAGCTGGTTCCCAGCGCTGGTCTGCATGCCGCGTTCGAGTACAGCGTAACCAAGGCCGCGCAGGGCGACGAGTGACGATGAGCCTGGTGATCAGTGCGTTCTTCCCCTTCGGACGGTACGACGCTGCCGATGCCGCCGATCGGCGACGCCCGGAGTATCCGCCCTCGTTCGCCCGGTTGTTCTGCGCGTTGCGCGAGGTCGCCGACGAGAACGAGTTGCCGGTCCTCGATCTGCTCGAAGCCCTGCCGGCCCCGCAGATCTGGGCACCGGAAAACCCGCAGGCCGAGGATCAGCGGGCCGGGTTCGTTGTCGCCAACGACATCGATCGCAAGAGCAGCAGCCAGTTTCATCCCGGCCGGTCGAACGCGAGCAAAACCCGAGCGGGAGTGACACTGACCGAACCGACGGTCCGGTTCTGCTGGCCCACAACAGAGTTCGCCGCTGTGGACGCGTTGGACCGCATCCTGGCACGGGTGCACTATCTGGGCCGGTCGACCTCGGTGGTGCGGCTGGATGCTTCGGCGGTCGTTCCGGCCGATGCCCCGCAACGCTGCTTCCGGCCCGCGGTCACAGGCACGATCTCGATCCGAGTGCCCTATCCCGGCTACCGCCACGATCTCGAAACAACCTTTGCCGCAGGCGGTTCGGCGTGGATGGTGCCTGCAAGAGAACAACGCTACGTCTATGGAACAGACGCTGCCACCGCGCCCGCTACTGATACGAACCGGCCGATTGCGTCGAATTTCGACGACATGATCATCTGGCGGCTCGACGTTCGCCCCGGGGCAGTGGCACCGCGGGAGGTGTTCGGGTTGACGACGCTGCTGCGGCGGGCCGTGCATCGCTGCGTGTGGGCCAGCCTCGGACACGAGGACCCGTATCCGGAGCAGCTGACCGATGAACATGCCGTGCAGGCAGGTATTCACCCCGCCATCAGCGGACACATCCGAGACGGTGCCCGGCATCTGACGTTCACGTCGCTGGTCGATGTCGGTCACGAGCACGCGCACGGCCGCCCGCTCGGGGTCGCGGTGCTGCTGCCCCGCATCGAGGATGCAGCTCAGCGGAAGCTGTTGCGACAGCAACTGTTCCGCGCGATCGGCGATACTCCAGGATTGACGCGGTTGCAGCCGTGGCGTATTTCGCGTGCCATTGATATCGAGCGGGTGGATCCCACCCAAGGCCGCACGCCGTGGACGTTGCAGCCGCGGCGCTGGAGTGGCCCGAGCAGGTACTGGGCGACGGTGACACCGTATGTGCTGGATCGCTATGTCAAGCGTGGCGGGCCGCGGGAGGCGTTCGCACTGTCGTGCGAACTGGCCGGGCTACCCGTCCCGCGCACGGTGGCCGTGCATCCCGCCCCGGTCGTCACAGGTGCGATCACGTTGCGCGACAGCGACATTGCCTGGGGTAACCGCCGCCGCCGACCGCAGTACCATGTCGCGGCCGCATTCGATCAGCAGATCACCGGCCCGGTCCTGGTCGGGGCGCTGCGCTACATGGGACTCGGGCTGATGGTCCCGCTGACCGAGAGGCACTGGCAGTCGTTGCTGACCCAGGACGCGAAACGGGGACAACACCGTGGCGTTTCCTGAGTTCGCGGACTTCTACCGCGAGGTCCACGGTGTCGCACCGCACCGGTGGCAGATCGACCTGGCCGCCCGAGTGATCACCGAGGGATGGCCGACGGCCCTGGACGTGCCCACCGGGCTCGGCAAGACCTCGGTCCTCGACATCGCCGTCTACGCCTTCGCCCACGACCGGCTCACCCATCCGCGCCGGATGTTTCTGGTGGTCGACCGGCGCCTCGTGGTCGACCAGGCCCACACCCACGCACACCAGCTGGCGGCAGCGCTGCAGATCCCATCCGGCCCGGCGACCACAATGGTCGCTGAGCGGCTGCGGGCGGCGACCGCGGCCACGCAGCCGGTGCAGAATCCGTTGGTAGTCGCGCGACTGCGCGGTGGTGTCAGCTGGGCTACGCGGTGGGTGTCGCGTCCGGATCAGCCGGTGATCGTGACCGGGACCGTGGACCAGATCGGCAGCCGCATGCTGTTCCGCGGCTACGGCACCAGCACCTACGCGCGCCCGATCGATGCCGCGCTGACCTTCGCCGACTCCCTGATCCTGCTCGACGAAGCCCACCTGTCCGCGCCGTTCCAACAGACCATCATCCGAATCAGCGCCCTCGAACACCGTCGCGCGCTGCCGGTCCGGCCGGCTCGATTCGTGTCGATGTCGGCCACCACCAGTGGCCACGACACCACGGTGTTTCGGCTCGACCCCGACACCCACCGCACCGGCCACGCCGCACAGGTCTTGTCCGCCGGCAAACGCCTGTTCCCGGTGCGCAGCACCGACAAACCCTACGCACAAGCCGCAGCAACACTCGCCATCCACGCCGCGACACAGCCCGGCCGAGCAGTGGTGGTGTTCGCCAACACCGTCGCCACCGCACGCACCGTCTTCGGGCTGGTCGCCAACAAGCTCGGCGACGCGGACACCCTGCTGCTCACCGGCCGGTCCCGCCCCGCCGATCGCGAAGCGCTGCTACAGGCCTGGCTACCGCGAATCACCGCCGGCCGGTCGCGAACCGACGCGCGGTCGCTGGTCGTGGTCGCCACCCAAACCCTCGAGGTAGGTGCCGACGTCGACTTCGACATGCTGATCACAGAACCCGCCTCGCTCGACGCACTGATCCATCGCCTCGGCAGACTCAACCGCCGCGGCACACTCCCCGACCCGGCACCAGCGATCGTGCTGGCAGGCAAGGGATTCGACGACTCGACCCCGGTATACGGCACCACCGCCAGCGCCACCTGGGACCACCTCCTGCAACACCACGACGCCACCGCCTTCGACCCCACCCACCTCGCCGCAGGCACCGGCAGCGGGCTCGATGTGTCGCCGCTGGCGTTGCGAAGTCTGGTCGAGGCAGCCCCCCCGAGCACCCGCAGTACGGCGACGCCGGCACCGCTGTTGCTCGACACCCACCTGGACCTGTGGGCACGGACCTCACCGACACCGGATCCCGACCTGCCGGTCGCACCATTCCTGCACGGATTACAGAGTCCCCCAGCCGAAGTCAGCGTGGTATGGCGTGCAGCGACCAGTATCGACGCCGTCGATGCCGCGACCGAACAAGCCGAGATCGCCGACACTCTGGCTCTGCTGCCCCCGTCGGCCGAGGAGATGCTCGAACTCCCGCTTGCCGCGGTTCGCTCCTGGCTGGCTAGCGCGAAAACCGATATCCCCGTGGCCGATACCGATACCACGTCGGCACTAGTCAGCGATCCCGAACAGCGGTGGGCACTGCGATACCTCCCCGACCGTGACTCCGACACGACCGGTAACCCGTGGCGCTACGTTCCGCTCGACGAGCTGGATCTGCGGGCCGGGGACATCATCGTCGTTCCGTCCCGCTACGGCGGCTGCGACCGCAACGGCTGGTCCCCCCGCACCACGACCGCGGTACCCGACCTGTCGCTGCTACGGCACTCGGCCACCCGCCGCCCCGGCACCACGGTCCACCTGTCGGCAGGACTGCTCGCCTCCCTGGCCACACCCACCGATCACGGCACCTGGGTCAAACAGGTCAACGCACTATTCGAAAGGTTCACGGACACGCTCGACCAGCCGGGCCAGGCCGCCACGCTGCTGACCAGTTTCGCCCACGACCACGACACCCTGCTGTGGCCCGCGATCCGCGACAACCTCGCCTCGGCCGCAACCGTGCTGGCCAATCCTCGTGCCCACCTCGGATACCGCATCGACGATCACGGCACGGTCATAGCCGTCACGGCGTCGCTGGACGCCACCGTGGACGACAACGCCGACGACGAAGCCACCGACTCAAGCAGCCTCACCGGCTCCGTCGTCGCACTCGATGCCCACCAGCAGGCGGTCGCAGACTGCGCCGTCGGCTACGCCCGCGCGCTCGGCCTGCCCGAACCGCTGCAACGAGCCGTCTACGACGCCGGACGCCTGCACGACCTCGGCAAACACGACGAACGATTCCAACTGCAGTTGCACCGCGGCGACCCGATCCGCGCCGCGCTGGCCGAACAACCCCTCGCCAAATCCGGAATGGACCCCTCCGACCACGCGGCATGGCATCGCGCCCGGACCCTGTCCGGCTACCCACGGGGCCTGCGCCACGAAGCGCTCTCCGCCGCACTGGCCACCCACTACCTGAACACCACCGACGCCGACCCCGACCACACCGACCTGGTCATCCACCTCGTTGCCGCCCACCACGGCCGCACCCGCCCCCTGATGGACCCCCACACCGACCCCGACCCCCGACAAGTCACCGTCACCCTCGACGGCCACCAAGTCACCGCTTCCACCGGCGAGGTCATCGACTGGACCTCCCCGGCCCGATTCACCCGACTGCACCACCGCTACGGCCACTACGGGCTCGCCCTGCTGGAAACCATCGTTCGCCTCGCCGACATGACGTGCTCCGCGGAGGGATCATGACCCCACCCCTGACCCTGCCCGCCCTCGACGGCCGCTACGCCCTCGGCTTCCTCACCGCCCTGGGCACGCTGCGACTGCTCACCACCCGCGCCATCCCCGCCACCCTCGCCTGGGACTCCGACACCTACCGCGCCGTACTCACCGCCCCGGGCCACGCCACCATCGACGACCTCGTCACTACTCTCACCACCCTGGTCACCGGCATCGGTTCCGACGCAGCACTACCCGACACCGATCCCGGCTTCCCGCCACCGTCCCGCACCGGACGCGACCCCCTCCGCGTGCCTGCCACCGAACTCGCTGCCGCCGCCAGAGGGTGGTCTCGCCTGCGCGGCGCCGAGCAATGGTTCCCGGCATTCGTCACCGACCTCGTCGATGACCCCACCGCGCCCACCATGATCAACCCCTACGTCGCGCCCTCAGGCCAACAGAAATTCCGCACCCTGTTCGAGAAATCCCTCAACCTCGTACGCGCCGACCCGAAAACCCTGCTGCGCCAAGCCTTCACCGGATGGATCCGAGTCCCCGGATGCACCGGCGAATACTTCGACCACCGCGTCCTCTACAGCGCCGCCGACGCCCCCGACGGCACCAGCCGCGAACGAGGCGTCCCCGGCGCCACCTGGCTCGCCGTCATGGCCCTGCCGGCCCTGCCCGTCTACAGCGACGGCGCCCACCGCACCAGCCCCGGCTGGCACCGCCTCCCACAAACCCGCCGCGGCAAAACCACCTGGCGACCCATCCTCACCTGGCCACTGTGGCACCAACCCCTCGACATAGACGCCGTCACAGTCCTTCTCAACCACCCCGCACTCACCCCCACCAGGAACAACAATGACACCCTCACGATCCCCACCGCTCCCGCGCACGCTCTCGGCGTATTCACTGTCCGCGCCGCCGTCCGCCGCAAAATACCCGGCCGCACCTTCGACGGCGTCCTGGCCCCACACGGCGACGACGGCATCCCCCTCACCTGACCCACCCACACACCCACGCACTTTGATAACTCCACACAGACAAACCACGAGCGGTCCAATACCACCCGACACGCCTGCACCACTTGCACACAGGTCACGACATAATCCATGCCGACCCAGATAAGTGCACTTCGGCGTGTCGCAACATCGTGGGGCCACTGCTCGCAACAAGCTGACATCGCCGCAGGTCAAAGATGCGAAAATCCGGGAGCCTTGTCTCCGGTTGTCTCGGCCGGACTCGATTGCGGCCCTTGGGCGTCTCCCCCACCGCCCTGGAAGCGCTGGCTGCTTCCGGCCGAACCAGCCGGACTCTATGCAGGTCGAAGACACGAAAATTCGGGAGCCCCGACTCCGGCCATTCCGGCCGGACCATATTGCGGCCAGTCCTGGAATCCCGGGGTTCTCGCACCATTCGACGGCGGCTGCGTCCAGCCAACCGGGATCGGCCGGCCTAGATTGCGGCAAAGAAGTGCGGTTGCAGTTCTCCAGCGAGACACGGCGCTGCTCAGTACCAGCCGGACTCGATTGCGGCAGCCAGACGTCGGTGGTACCCACGAACAGGCCCTCCTCTCCGGCCGTACCAACCGGACTCTATTGCGGGCCGACGCCCATGGGCCCCGAGCACACGACCGAACACCCCTGTCTCCGGCCGTACCAGTGCGAACTCAATTGCGGCCAGGCGTTCGCGCTGTTGTGCACGGGTCCGCCGGGTCTGTCTCCGGCTGTAGCAGCCGGACTCGATTGCGGCTTGGATTGCTGGATGACTCCCACCGCAATCCGGCAGCCCTGACGCCGGGCGTCGTGGCCGGACCCGATTGCGGCCCGTTGGCTTTCATCGCGGTGCCAACGCTGTCGTACCTGGCTCTCCGTGAAAGCGGGGAACCTCAAGTCTATAACCGGTCGTCGACGAGTCCGTCGACCGAGATCCGACGGACCCGATTGCGGCATTTTGTCTCCCATGGGAGACGCGACGATGGGCTCGCTGCCTCCGGCCGTCCCCGGACCCCGAATTTTGCGAGTCGACCGGGCCCAGTACGCGACATGCGGTCCGCTGCTTCCTGGCCGCAGATGGACTCAATTGCGGTGCGACCCAGCTGCGCTCGGAGACCCTCGCGCGTCTTGCTGCTTCCGGCTGTCCAAACCGGATCCAATTGCGGCTGGATGACTTAGAAGGGCACCGGCGACGCCATTCCCACCCTTGCTTCCGGCTGAACCGGCCGGACTCGATTGCGGCGTCCTCGGCGGGCGGCGAGATGTCTTCGTACGTTGCTGCTTTCGGCCGAGCCAGCCCGAGCTCGATTGCGGCGGTTTAGTAGCTGAACGTTACTGCGATCACATACAACTGCTTCCGGCCGAATCGACCGGACTCGACTGCGGCTCCACAGGCAGCCTCACAGATTCATGCAGCGCCGCCACCGCTGATTCCGGCTGACCGGTGCCGGACTTGATTGTGGCCCACGCCGCCGGGCGGGGTCGGATCAGGCTCTCCATGGTGCTTCCGGCGGGTATTAACCGGACTCGTTTGCGGCGGTACCGCCAAGAAGCTGTGCAATGTGTTGGGCCGCAGTGCTTCCAGACGAACCAGCCGGACTCGATTGCGGCAAAGCGAACATCGGCGTTGAGCACAAAGGTGCTGCGTGCTTCCGGCCGTCCCGGCCGGACCCGATTGCGGCGAGAAATCGCTGAGGGAACGCGGGGCGAAGACAGCAGCAACTGCTTCCGGCTGTTCCGGCCGAATCCGATTGCAGCCACGAATTCCAGCATCGCTTTCCAGCCGAACCAGCCGGTCCCGTTGCGGCGAAACCTTCCCGGACCAGGTCGCCGAGGTGCGGTGCCTCCGGCCAGACCCGATTGCGGCCCTTCAAGCCATGCGGACCACAGGTCGTAGGCTTCCTGTCTGTCTCCACCCGTCCCGGCCGGACCGGATTGCGGTCAACCACCTCGATCCGCAATGATTTTCACGTCGTGGCCTGCTGCTTCCGGGCAACCTGCCGGACTCGATTGCGGCTCGTGTACTGGGATGATGACTGCGATCTCTTCCGCCTGCTTCCGGTCGAACTGGCCGGACTAGATTGCGGCCCCGAGAGGATATCTAGGGCCCGTTTCATCGCGCTGAGCTTTTCCGGCTGAACCTCCCGGACCCGATTGCGGCACCTCGGTGGCCAGATGGATCACCAGATCTCCCGGCCCGGCCGGACCCGTTTGCGGCGGGAACATGGAGCGCGTGTTCGGGCGCGAGCGGGCCGCCCCTGCTTCCGGCCGAACTAGCCGGACTCGATTGCGGCCCGGCATTGAACGGGCCCGTCGGATACCTGGCTTTCTGCTTCCGGCCGAACCAGCCGGACTCCATTGCGGCCACGCGACGACCTGGATCGAATACAGCGACGCCATCCCTGCCTCCGGCCGTCCCGGCCGGACCCTATTGCGGCAACGCGGCACAGGAACTCAATGGCATGAGCGATGCCTGCCTCCGGCCGTACCAGCCGGACTCGATTGCGGCGGGGCGTCGGACCGCACCACCCGCCGGATGGTCGCCAACTAATCCGGCCGTCCGGGCCGGACCTGATTGCGGCCAGGATATTTGGGCGAAGATGCCCAAGGGGGTCCAGCTGCCTCCGGCCGTCCCGGCCGGACCCGATTGCGGCGACGAATGGGCCGCGACCTTCGGCAAGACCAAGACAGCTGACTCCGGCCGGCCATACCAGCCGGCTCGATTGCGGCACCGACTGGTCCTGCTCCTCAAGGGAGCGGGTGACCTGCTTCCGGCCGTCCCAGCCGGACTCGCCCGATCGAACGCATTCAGCCGTGTGGGCTTGCGTTGCAACTGTTTCCGACCGATTTAGTCGGACTCGATTGCCGCGACCTCGGCGACCGCGATTTCCGCGCCGGTGACACCGACATCCTGCCCCGGCCGTCCCGGGCTGACCCGCTTGCGGCGCGCTTGCCCGCCGCACCTGCGGGTCCAGCTCCAGCACGCTGCCTCCGGCCGTCCCAGCCGAACCCGATTGCGGTGCGAGCGACCCGCTGCGAGCGCTTGCCTCGATCATTCACTGTTCTCCGGCCGAACCAGCCGGACTCGATTGCGGCTGCTGCACGGTGAGCGCCGAGAACATCATTGCGAACGTCTGCGTCCGGCCGAACGAGCCGCCGGACTCGATTGCGGTGAGCAGACCGGTGTGGCGGCCATCCATCTTGAGGATCTGCCTTCGGCCTGGCCTGCCCGATTGCGTCGCCTAGTTGCGGAACATCGATCACTGCGCGTCGGCCATCTGCCTCCGGCCGCCTCGGCCGGACCTGATTGCGGCATCTTGGTACAGATCGCGGTGAGCAAGGTTGTGTTGGGCTGTCTCCGGCCGTCCGGGCCGGACCCGATTGCGGCTGCGGCACGAACACTCGGTAGCGAACAGGACGAGGACCTGACTCCGGCCGTCCCGACCGGACTAGATTGCGGCTGAGGTTTGACGGAGCATCCTGGGAACGGGTCGGATCCTGCTTCCGGCCGAACCGGCCGGATTCGATTGCGGCGGTCTAGCCGGTTACAGCCAGGGCAGCCACGTCGTCAGCCTGACTCCGGCGGTCCTCCGCCGGACTCGATTGCGGCCATCAACCTGTTGGCAGAGCAGCGAATCCGAGCCTGTTTGGTTCAGGCGGCCCTGGCCAGGCCCGATTGCGGCATCTGCGACTCGAGCAGTGACAGTTCGGCATTGCCGCGCCTGCTTCCGGCTGTCCCGGCCGGACTCGAATGCGGCTACCGGTTCGCGGTGTCCGCATCGGAGGTCTACAACCCAGGTTTACCGACACCCCAGCCGGACCCGATCGGGGCACTGGTGGTGGGTAATCCGAGACGCGTTGGCAGCCAACTACTTCCGGCCGATCCAGCCGGACTCGATTGCGGCTAGACCTCATGGATCTCCGGGCCTGCCAGACAGGTCCCCCCTGCTTCCGGCTGAGGCCGGACTCGATTGCGGCCCGAAACCGGGCGACCCGTAGATGCCGACGCCAGACTGCGTCCGGCTGAATCAGCCGGACTCGATTGCGACGCGCTGTCGGGCAGTGAGGTCTACAACCGGTCGTGTACGACTTTGCCGACCGGCATCCAATCGTGCCGTTTGCACTGATCGATCGTAGATTTGCCGGGAGCTATGGGTGAGGAGAAGTATGGTCGCTGCGGCGACGTGGTTGCTGTCGGCGGGGCCTGGGCGTTGGTCCGATAGTCATCGGCGCTGCCACTGAGCAACTGATGTTTTGGCAAGGCCTACAGAGGATGATCTGGGTCTGCGAAACGGGCCATTGCCATTGGCGGCGTCCTTCATTTGTCACAAGCGACCGCGGTAGCCGAGGTTCTGGGAAGGGGCTGCGGCATGGACAGAATCTAGAGCCCGATGTCGTGATCTGGTCGGCGGCTGGGATTGTCTTCCCTGCTGAGGTCGACGGCTGTCTCGGCGTCGCTCGACTGGCGGTGGCTGTCGCGTAAGTCGTCTTCGGCGGTGACCTGATCCGGTGTCAATCGCGCACGGCGGTCCTGTTCCGCGGTGAGATCGGCAAGTTCGTCGCGTAGCCAGCCACGATGAACTCGCGGCTCGTTGGACTTGGAGTCAGTGCTGCTCGACGCGGGCCCGAACAGTATGGAGTCGTTGGCTTGCAACGCGATTCGCTGTTCGATGTTGCCGATGTGTTGAGCGAGTTGCCGGTCGGTGAGAATTTGGACGGGGTCGTTCGGATCGAAGGTCGGCGTCGCTGGCGTGTCGGGGAATGGATGATCGTGGACCCAGTCGGCGATGGCGTGGCGGTCGCGACGGGAGGGTGCGTGGCGCCAGTCGTGGGCGAGTTTGGCGCGTGCCTCGGTGGCCGGGTAGAGGCTGGTGACGTGGGTACAGCGGGCCGAGATGTGGTCGACAGGGTCGTGCTCGGGGATGGCGGGGACGCCGCCGTCGCGGCAGTTCTCGCAGAGGCCGTCGTCGCCGCGCCTGTGCGAGGGTAGGGCGATGACCGCGCGTTCGATGGCGCAATGGAAGCAACAGAATCCGAGGGATCGGGGTGCCGCGGCACAGTCGTAGTCCACTGTGTACGGGTCGGGTGTGTCGCGGTGTGTGACGGACTGATAGCGGTGGTCGACGGCGTCAGGTATCGGCATGTGGTCGGGGTCGTCATCGACGGTGGCTCGGGTGGCGTGGTAGGCCTCGATGGTGGCGGTACTGCGATCGCGGGATCGTGTCGGGCGAGGGCGGGGCGGCTGGTCGGGTTGTTCGTGGTCGCGGGGGGCGGTGCGGCGCCGTTCGTCGCGTCCGAGCGTTGTGGTTGCCGTGGCGCCGGGTTGGTAGACATGTGGGTCGGTGTCGGGGATGCAGGCGTGGATGAGCGCGCGGTGCTGCGGATATCGGTCGGCGGCCCAACGGAGTCGGGCGCGAGCGACGGGAAAACTGTTGTGATAGAGGGTGTCCGCTACGCGGGTGAAGATGTCGCGTTCATCGTCACCGAGCTTGCGATCGAGCGTCCGGAACATTGTGTTGGCGTCCTTGACCCGGCCGGCGCGGAACAGTTCGGCCACGCCGCGGAGCTGCTCGGGTACCGATGATGCCGAATCAATCAGGTCGGAATGGGGTGCGGGCTGCGGTGCTCGGCTATTTGTGGCGGGGGTTTCGGGGGTGGGTTCTGTGCTGTTCATAGTCGTTGTGGGGGTTGAGCTTTCGGTGCTTGCGGTGGGGGTTGGGGGGTGGAGGATGGTTTCGATGCGCCAGGCGAGCGCGGTGGCGAGCTGGTCGGGTCGGGGTCCGGAGGCCGGGTCGGGGTGGGCGGTGAGCAGTAGTTCGTGGGCGGTGGTGAGGATGTCGGCGGGTGTCCAGCCGGTGGCGCTGTCGACGGCGGCGACGAGGCGTGGCCAGGCCGGATCGATGATGAGTTGTTCGGCGATGTCGTCGCCGAACAGGCTGTGCAACTGCGGTATCCAGTCCGGGCGTAGGTTGCGGTGGCTGATGGTGGTGAGGGCGGAGGGGTCGAAACCGAGTCGGAACCACAGTGCGGCGGCGGGCATCTCGTCGGGCAGTGGGCGCTGTTCCGCGGCGGCGGGGAGCAGGGTGTCAATGTCGATGCCGGCGGCTGCAGCGGTGTCGAGACGGTCGGCGAGCACGGGCCACCACGGATCGGTGAGTAGTCGGGTGTCGATGCCTTTGGCGAGTGCGGACCACTTGTGGACCGCGGTGTGCAGGTCGCCGAGCGCATCGGTGACCCGAGCATCGAGTAGCTGCTGGTGATCGCGTTCACGGACCGCGTGACGGGAGGGGCCGGTCGGGCGCAGGTCGGTGTCGGAGACGCGGTTAGCGGCCCGCCACACCGCGAGGTCGGTGAGCAGGCGCGGATTGGCGAGGACGGGCCGCGCCCATACCGGCGCCGCGGCCGCTGACCATTCGGCGGTGGTCTGGGTGATCTGGTGGGCGAGTTCGGCGATAATTCGGTGGCGGGCGCGGAGATGGTCGGTGACCGGATCGGGTGGCAGGTTGGCGGGGACGTTGGGCAGCCACGGCAGTGGGCCAGTGCTGGTGGAGTGGTTGCCGCTGGAGTCCAGGCGCCAGTCCAGCACCGCCGCAACATCTTTGGCGGTATCGAGTTCACGTGCCAGTGCGGCGTCGGACAGGGCGGTGATGGGGTCGCGGCCCGACCACGCGATCGTCGCCAGATGCTGCCGCAGCATTGGGTAGGCGGGGGCGTCGGCGAGACGGGGCCAGAGCTGTTGGGCGGCCTGGTCGATGCGGGCGAGCACGGTAGAGCCGATGGCCTGTTCGGCGGCGAGCCCCAGTGCGTCGAGGTAGATATCGACGGCGGGTCCGAGCCGATTGTGGGGGTCGAGGGCGTCGCGGAGTTCGGCGTGCGGGGATATCTGGGCGGCGTCGCGGTCGAGGATGCGGAGCAGGACTTCCACCGCGGTGCGCGGGAACAGGCCGGGTTCGGTCCAGAACGAGGCTTCGCTGCCGTCGATCGCGGTCGGGACGTAGAGGTGATTGGTCGCGGCGCCGCGGGTGAGGGCGACATAGAGCTGGTTGCGGGATTCGAGCCCGGTGAGCACGACATGGCAGGTGTCGGTGGTGATGCCTTGCGCAGAGTCGATGGTGGCCGCGTACCCGAGCCGCACCTGCGCGCGCACATACTCCGGTGGCAGCACTGTCGTGGCGCCGCGCTGGCGGCCCTGACGCAGGTGGGTGACCGCCAGACTCCCATCCTCGCGGACGGCGTCGACGACCCACCGGTAGCCGTTGCGAACCCAATCCCGCTCACCCAACCGAATCCGGGGCGCGTTACGGCGTGTGGCGATGATGTCCCCGGCCGAGGCACACAGCTCATCGGACAGCCGGGTTTCCGCGCCCGGTGTCCCGGTGCGGGCGAGGCGTTCTACGCGGGCACGGTCGTTGAGTTCGGTGACGGTCTCGTGCGTGGGTGCGAGCATGACCGCGTCACGACCATCGCGATCGTCGGCGATCCAGGCGGCAAATGCCTGATCGTGCGCGGCGCCGGGCGCCCCGGAATGCACTCTTTGTTGGTCGAGATAGAACCCGAACGCGGCCGGATCACCCTCGCGAACCAACAGACTCGCGGACGCTTCCGCGGCGTCGGCGAACCGCACCACGTGAGTGAGAGTGGCGTCTGCGGTGTCGAGCGTGGTGCCGCCGGCCTCGATCGACGGCAGTTGATGGTCGTCGCCGACACACCGGATCGTCGCGCCGCGCTGGACCAGGAACTCGAACAGTCGCAGGCGTTTGTCGTCGCCGAGGCGCACATGCTCGTCGACGATCACGAGAGTTCCGTTGTCGATTTGCAGCATCCACTGAGGCAACGGCGGCGGAAAGCCGGGGTCGTCACGCGCCGGATCGGGGGTGTGGTGGGTCAGGACGGTGAGCAGTTTGTCGACCGTTTCCGCGCGCACCGTGGTGGCTTCGGCGAGCACGGCGGCCGCCTTGGCGGTGGGGGCGAGACCGAGCACGGTGCCACCCGAGGCGTGCCAGGCGTCAACCAGCACGCGCATCGCGGTGGTTTTTCCGGTGCCCGCGGGCGCGTTCGCGGTAGCGATCCGGCTCGGTGAGGTGGCAAATTCGGTGACGGCGGCGACCTGTCCCGCGTTGAGCCGGCGCTCGCAATTGTCGGGATCGGTGTTGTAGTCGCGGATCGCGGCGGCCACGAACCGTTCGGGAATGGTGCGGGCGCCGGTCTGGTTCGACAGCTCGATCAGCCTCGCTGCGACCGCCAATCGGCGTGGTGAGGTGTAGGACTGAGCGCCCGCGACCGTGTGCACGCTGGCGCCGTCACGACGGCGGAACACCTCCGGTACCTCGCCCAGAACGGGCTCGGCGACAAGATCGGGATCGCCGCGCGCCAGACTCCGCGACGGGTCCAGCGCCGCCGCGAGGACCCTGGAGGTGACCCGTTCCCACTGATCGCGGGCGACCAGGCCGCGGAGTTGACGCTCGGCTTCGCTGCGCAAGTGATGCGCGCGCCATGTCCCACGCTCGGCCGACACCGTCGCCACCACCTGATCGGCCAGACGAGCGATCCGTGCGGTGTCGAACTGTTGGCGGGGCCGCCGTGGTTGCCGCAGGATCTGGGACACCTTGTGGTTGAGGGCTTTTCGGCCGCCGAGGATCTGCTCAGCATCGCGGCGCCAGGCGGCGCGCTGCTCGATCCACGACCGCGAGCCGTGCTTGCGTGGACGGGTCTCGAGGGTGGCGCGCTCCATGAGCGCGAACATCTCCTTCGGCATCGGCTCGCGGCCGAGCTGCTGTTGAAACAGCGAGGCGAGTTCCCCAAGGCGGGTCGTGATGGCATGGTCGCGCCGCGACCAATGCTCGGCCAAAGCCCAGGGAAGACCGACAATTTCACGGATCGGACGCTTCGTCGGATCAGTGAACCTCTCCGCGAACGCCAGGCCCAGATCGGCATCCAGATGCTGTTCGAGGCGGGAGTTGTAGATCTCCGACACCGTGACCACCAAGCGGTAGATCATGGCGCCATCCAGGGTGCGCCACAGTCCGTTGAGGGTGCGGACCCGATTGGCGATCACCACGTGGGTGTGCAGATCCGGGTCCCCGGCACGGGATTGACGATGAGTGAACCGGGCCGCGACCACACCTTCCACGTCCACTTGGCGGATACCGTTGCGACCCAACCGGGTATAGACCCCGTGCTGCTCCAGCCACCTGATGGCGTCGTCGACAGCGCGATCATGGGCGGCGGCGATGCGCTCAGGGGTGTTCTTCGGTGCGATGGCCCACAGCGCCGACACGCTCTTGACCGGAGAGAACGTGATGTCGAAACCGGCCACCGCCGCCGATGCCGGCCGCGAGTTCTTCGCCACCCACCCGGACAACTCGCGCGCATCCAGCGACGCACGCCCGTACTGTTCGGTGAACATGCCGGCGGCGACCTCGGTGCGGATCCGAGCGCGAATGTCATCGGAAATCCCTGCGGTCGGCTCGTTTCCGGAGGTGACATTATGCTCGGAAAATGCTTGCCCGCAACGCTCGCGGAACGCATTATCGGCCACGTAAACGCGGTAGGGATTGCCCAATCGAGTCGCTTTATCCGCAGCATGCTCGGCCTCTTTACGGGATGCACCCTTGTCCATTTCTGTGTCGATGACACGCGCTTGGATCGCCTCGGCGTCTGGATGGCGGCCCATCCCGAACAGGGCTTCCATCTGCTTTTCGGTCACCTGATCGCCCGGTTGGAGCCCGAGAGCGGCTAGTCCGGAGCCGTGCCAGGTGCCGGGTGCCTCACCGTGTGCGGAGTAATAGTCGGCTAAACCGTCGGGCTTGGGATCGGTGGAATCGGCAGCAGCGACCTGCTGGACGTAATACAGATAACCACTCCCAGCCAAGACCTTGTGCAGCGTCGCTGTCATAGATCCATTCAGCTCGCGAATGAGCTAAAATTCAAGGATTTGGAGGTACGCTGTTTGCGTCAAAACTTAGGGGCGGTCAACATGGTTCCAGCGCATCCGCTTCGGGAGTGCATCTGGCTGGCGTGACGAGTAGGAAGTTTCGGGAGTGCCGCAGTCTTTTGGAACGCCATGGTTCTGTGACAGTCGCTGATCAAAGCGACCAAAGCCGGATTTCCTCGCCGTATTCGGCGATCGTGTCGAGACGCCTGTCGTCGGCGTAGATCGCGCTGAAGTCGGTTTCGACGGCATCGAACCGGTGTCTGTCCAGGTATGGGCACCAGCGGTGGGCGATGGTCAGGCAGGTGGCGTGCATCGCCGCATCGCCGAGGATGTAGCTGTCGGGGGTCAGGATCACCCAGGCGCGGCGCGGAAGTAATTCACCGCAGACCTGGCAAATCCACTCGGCCTGGCATCGCAACAGGCGAGCGGCATCAATGCGGGCCCAGGTCGGACCTTCGGCGCTGACACGGGTGACCCAGGGCACGGGCCTGCCGTCCATTCTCGGTCGGGGTAGGCCCGCAGCGGTTTCGTTGCGGTTCAAGGTGTTTCCGGTCGATGGGCTTTCGCCTCGACCATGTCGGAGTATGAGGTGTGGAGCTCGGGCCAGTCAGGGCCTGCTTCGAGTGCGGCCGGATCGAGGCGCTTGCTGTGGACAGCGAGGCGGACGCCAAGGTGGTAGTAGCCCACGGTGGCGAGCCATCCGGCACAAGCTTCCTCATGGCCTTCGGGGCTTTTGTGGCAGGCGAAGAGTGGAGCATCCAGCCATACTTCCTGGCCGGGACTGCCTGTGGTGGCTGCCAGGTAGTCGAAACGGTCTTGACTGAATTGTCCGGGTGCTGTGTCGCGTCGCCAGGGACATTCAGCGCAGGGGAATTTGCGGTGTCGCACCGATTCGATGGGCTCAGCGGGATCGTCACAGTGCGGATGTTGTGGTGCCGTCATCAGTTTGCCTTCCCATCCGGTACGCGTAGCTGATCGTAGCGGCGGCAGGTAGGGGACGGGTGAGGTTGAGGTGGCTCATCGCGGTATATCGAACGCAGCCGAAGTCGGCCAGGGAGGTCCAGCGCCCTGCGGTAACCCAGTGTGGGCCAGGTAGATCGGGCAGGACGAGGGTGATCACGTCAGTGGCAAGGTGGAACAACCCGGCGGGTGAGGTCGGCGGGGATGTGTCCCGAAGGTGGCGAGCTCGTCGCGGATGTGCTTGGCGATCAGGTGCTTTCCGGGCGACCGGCCGGGGAGCGACCGAGTTGCTGTATTGGCTTAGGAAGCGCGTGCGCCGACTCGGAACCCTTACATTTTCGAGATAGTCCGGAATGTGACCTCGGATGCAAGAGGTCTGCCTGTTGTGAGTGAGTGGCAGGGGTGGTGGGGATGAGGATGGTGGCGGTTGGTGGTGCGGTTGTGTGAGTGAGAGGTGGAGAGGGAGGGTTCATGGGTGGGGGATGTGCTGGAAGGGCTGGTAGGTGAACGGGGTTGCCTACCAGCCCTTCCGGTCCTGGAAAAATGCGGTCAGGCGTCGGAGCCGGGACCGCGGTCGCGGCGGCGGCGCGGGTTGCACGCGAGAATGATGTTGAACACGGAGCCCCCGGCGAACGGGTCGGGCGCGTAGCGGCTGCAGGTGATTCGGAGGAAAGATTGGCCGGTGGCGTCTTTCCAGCGGGCCCAACCGAGGTCGAAGGCGACGCTGGCGGCAGCGAGGGCGGCCAGGATCGAGAACAGCGGGCTGTCGAAGGACACCGGGAATCTGCAGAGGCTGGTCGTGGTGCTGGGAGAGCGGGCATGTCAGTGGTCGGGTGGGTCGGTGGTGCGGGGGACGTGGTGGATGGAGATTTGAATCTTGTCCGGCAGGAGCAGTCCGATGCGGATGCCGAGCAGGTAGTCGATGAGGTGGTGAGGCATGCGCGGTGCTCCGAGGTAGGCGGCTGGTGGTCCGGCCCGCCGCGGGGGTGGTCACCGTGGCGGGCCGGGGTAGGGGCGTGCGTTGTCTGTCAGGCGGCGCGCTGGCGGGCAGAGGGAATGGGCAGGCCGAGCCAGACGCGGCATTCAGTGCAGTAGCCGTCGTCGTAGATGCCACGAATACGCGTGCAGCCGTCGCATCGAGCCTGACGCTGCCCGAGCGGCAGAACCGGTCCGCGACGCGCAGTGCGAGCGGTGGGCCTGGCGCGCTCGGACGATTCAGCGGGAACCGATGACTCCTCGGTGACAGGCCGTGTGGTGACGAGAGTTTCGTCGATCACCGGACGGAGCCAGCGTGGGGCGCGGCGGCGGGTCTCGGCGAGCACTGCGTGCGCGGCGTCGGGGTGAAGCTCGGCCGGGTCGCGGGTAGTGAGGAAACGGCAGTAGGCGCGAGCGAGATCGCGACCGGTGAATCCAGCGGGCAACTCCGGCAGGCCGGGACGATCGTCGCGGCAGAAATCGCACAGGCCGTCGTCGCTGCGCCGGTGTCCGTTATGGACGTGGAGGGCGCGCTGGTCGGCGAGGGCGCGTTCGATGAAGCACGACACGCACCGCCACCCGACGATGGGGTTCATCGCCTCGTGGTCGTAGTCGAGACCATTACCGCCCGACGGGATTTCCTCACGCATGTCCCCACGCAACCGGGTGCGCCTGCCCGCCTGCACGAGCGCGTTCTCTTCGGAGATGGGGCGCTTGCCCGCGAGAGCAACGGCGCGCATGCGCTGCTCGGCGACGTAGTGCACCAACTCGTAATCCCAGCGCTCGCGCAAGTAGTCGGCGTCGGCTGGGGGAGTATGGCCAGGGTAGAGCGGCGTCCACTCTGCGGGTTCGGGATCGGGAAGCAGTCCGCGGGTGCGCAGCCGGTCCTCCTTGGCCCGCAGCTTGGCGAGTTCGCGCGCGGCGGTGTCGATGTAGAGCTGTTCGCCGACGTAGGCGGTGACGTCGGCCGGTTCAACGGTGGCGGGGCGGCGCTTGCCGCGGGCCAGGATCCGCTTGCGGACCTGCTCGACGCTCGAGGTCGCGGTGGCGCGCGACGGCGCGAGGAAGAGGCGCCCGGGTGCGTTGCGCCAGAATCGGATCGACTGGCGCGGCATCTCGGCGACGGCCAGACCGGTGTGCTCGGCGAAGTACTCGTCTTCGACGCTGGTCTTGTTGCGGCGGGCGCGCCGCTCGATCACAGCGAGGCGGTCGGCGCGGTCTCGGACATACAGGTGCGGGTCGGTATCGGGCAAAAGCCGCAGCATCCGCTCCCGCTGCGTCTCGTCACCAGCCCACTTCGCCTCTAGGCGGCGCAGCGCGGTCGGAAACGGGTAGCAGACGAAGCTTTCGATCATGTCGTCGAGAAATTCATGATCGGCAGGGGTGGCGAGTTCGAGCGCGGCGGTGAAGCGGTCGCGGGCCGCGCGCCGGTCGTAAGCGAAGGTGATATCCAAATCTGCGATGGCATCGAGGAACGCACGAGAGTCGGTCACGTCACTGCTCCTGTTCGATTTCCGTTGAGAGAGGACACCCGCCGCGATCACGAACCCCGCGCACGGGCTGTCCGGCTGGTCCGGATGACCAGCCGAGTGCGCAAGACCGGGGCGGGACGCGACGCACCGGCCGGGAACGCGCCGAGACGCGCGCGAGCGAATTCCCGCGCACAACAGCCGTGGTGGGACGGTCGCGGTCGCCGCGCCGGGGAATTCGGTTGCGCCGGGCGCGGTCTCGGTGGGCGCGGCGCGGCCCGACCTGGTAGCCCTCGGAATGGCTGGTCAGCCGGACCAGCCGGACAGTCACCCCCGAACCCACCCGACGCCGCCGAGGCCCCGGGTGGGTTACCTGAGAGATCAAAATCCGGGGTCGTCCCCGCCCGCAGCCGCGGCAGCGAATGCCGGTGCGGCCCACGGATCGTCAGCGGTGGTCTGCGATGCGGCAGAGTCGGAGGCGGGATCGGTGGATGCGGGCTGGCCGAACCCGTTGCGGCTGGTGGCCCGTCGCCGCGTCAGTGACGTGACGTTGGACCGGTTGCGCGTGATCGTGGCGGTCGCGAACCGCAGCGACACGGCGACCTCGTCTGCTTCCAGCTCCACCACGGTGCGCTTCTCCCCTTCGGGGGTGGTGAAGGAGCGCTTCTTGAGCGCGCCAGTAACCACGACCCGCGATCCGCGAGTCAGGCTTTCGGCCACGTTCTCCGCTGGTTGGCGCCACTGGCTGCACCGCATGAAAAGGGCTTCCCCGTCGCGCCACTCACCGGCGTTGCGGTCGTAATAACGTGGAGTGGAGGCGACGGTGAAGTTGACCACCGCGTCCCCGGACGGCACGAACGTCAATTCCGGATCAGTAGTCAGATTCCCGACGATCGTCAACGTCGTGTGTGTCGTCATGGACGAGTCTCCTCAGCATAGGAAAGCAGTGGACGAGAACGGGGTGCGTCGCCGCACTAGCCGCACGACGGCGGCAGGTCTCGGCGACGCACCCGATGGAGTGAGTCGAATGCGGTTCAGGCGGCGTCGATGTCGATGCTGTCGGCGTCGAGGAGCCCGGCCGCCGCTTGCTCCACCTCGTCGAGGTGATAGGTCAGTGGTTCGTCGAGCCCGGCGAGGAACCGGAGATAGTCCTGCACCGCCGTGCTCTTGTATCGCCACAGGGTCTTGTCGATGCGCGACTCCAGTGCGCCCAGGACCAAGCCGAGCACGATCACCCAGGCGCGATCCGCGGTGGACTGTTCGGCCGCGTCGGTGAGCCCGGTGACGGAGTTGCGGATGCCGAGCAGCTCACGCGCGGTGGGTTGGGCGTGGCAGCGGCTGAGCAGTTGGTGGTCGCGCACGAGCGCGCGGGCCACGAATGCCGCGGCCTGCGGCGGGGGCGCCGCCGCGCGGAGCAGCTCGGCGACGGCTTTTTCCCGTCGCTCCTTGGCCGCGAGGCCACGCTCGTTGAGCTTGCGCACTCGGCGTCGCGCGATCCGGGCGGCTTCGCGATCGGCCGCTGCGTCGGTGGCGTGGTCGAGCAGCGCGCCGTCGACGGGCTCGAAGGGACGCATGCGCAGTCCGCTGCCGTCGAGCTGGTCGGCGGGCATGAAATAAATCGGCGTCCACCGGTCCCGCCGCTCGACACTATCGGCGTGGCGCATTCCTTGCGCGGGTTCGAGTTCGCTGTCGTCGCTGGTGTTCCAGTCGACGCTGTCGGGGTCGACCAGCTCGCCAGTCTCGCGGTCGACGATATCGGCGTCCTCGTCGACGTCGACGTAGACCAACCACCGTTCGGCGTCGCCGTAGATCGTGTCTTCGGTGACCGCGTCGCCGGTGTCGGTCTCGAGCAACTCGGGAGGGATGAACTCCGGTGCCACGCCCGCCGTCGAGGGCTCGCCGGTGAGCACTCCGAAGCCGAGCGCGCCGTAGAGCAGCGACGCCTGCAACCGGGCGCGTTCGGTCGCCCGTTCCACCGCGATGCGGTGCGCGGTCATGCTCACCCGCCACGACGGCTCGGTCTCCAACCGCGCGACCGCGTCGGTGTCGCCGAGGTTTTCGTAGTCGGCGATCAGCTGCAGATGTTCGAGGGAGTACCCGTCGTCGAGCATCCGTTGCGCGGTGGGCGATTTCCCGATCGCGGCCTGGGCCTTGACTCGAGACCGCTTACGCTGCAACCCCTTCGCCACCCGGGTCACCGACGCGCCCAGATCGAGCATCAACGCGACCGCGGCCGCGTCGTCGGCCCGGGTCATCGGGATACGGCGATGGTTGGCGTTGAGCTGCCGCAGCATAGTCCGGATCCGGTGCTCGTTGTCGGGCACCGTGGTGTCGCGGACGCTCACCCATACCGGTACCTTCTCGATGCCGACCTCGAGAGCGATCAGGGTGCGGATCTGGCCCTCCCACACGTGCAGGGAGCCGTCGGGTTGACGTTCTGCGCAGATCGGGACCAGAACCCCGAACTCGCGGATCGACTCCTTGTCCTCGGGATAGTCGTCGAGCAAGAACGTCTTTCGCACGTTTTCCCCGATGACGAGCTCGGCAGGGTCGATCCGCACTGCTTCGACAGTCGGCCAACCGCCCGGCGTGAGGAGTTCCTCTCCGCCCGCGGTGGTGGCCGGGTCGGTGGGGACATGTGCGGCGTCGATGATCTCGGCGGGGTCCTCGCCGGCGGGTGGATCGAGAACCGCTGTCGCGGTGGTTGTTTCGGGTGAACCCATATCGGTCTCCTACTCTGTCGGCACGACGACGAACGGGGCCATCCAGCGTCGACCAGGGAGTCGATGCTGGCTGGCTTATGCGGGAAACCCGCAGGTGCAGTGAGTCGGGGTCAGGCGGCGGCTTGCGAGCGTGTCGTGCGGGCGACATTGAGCGGTCGCAGCCGCAGCACACCGTCGTCGGTCTCGGTGTAGGCCCAGTACCGGCCCCGCCAGTCGGGGTGATCGGCACGCCACCGCGTGATGACCGCGGAGTCCTCGATCATGGGAGCGGGGCCCGCGAGTCCGCGATGCACGCACCGCTCGTACTCGGCGCGGGACATGGTGACGGTCGCTGTCCTGGAAGAAGACATCACAACTCTCCTACTCATGGGGGAATCGGTTACCGAGATGCGTTGCGGGGCAGTGGGTGCAGTCCACGACATCGACAGACAGCGGATCGACTTCCTCCGGCCGGGGGCGCTGACGCTGATGCGGTCACGTGACCACGAGCTGATCAACGGGTGATAGTCGAAGGCGCCCCTTCCTGCAGCGCAGCGGATCTGCATGTCGAGGTCAGTGAGCGGGTTCGGTACCGGCGCGATGGGTGAGGATGTTGAGGACATCCTCGGTGCTGGTGGCCAGCCGGGCATGGCCGTCGCGAATGAGTTGATGGCAGCCGCGGGAGGCGGCGGAGTAGATCGAGCCGGGCACCGCGGCCACGGGCCTGCCCAGCTGGTATGCCCACCGCGCGGTGTTGAGGGTGCCCGAGCGCAGTCCGGCTTCACAGACCACGACACCGGTCGACAGGGCGACGGTCAGGCGATTGCGATGGATGAATCGGTCGCGGCGCGCGGGCTCGCCCGGCGGGTACTCCGAGACGATCAGCCCGTTGTCGAGGATGCGGGTGAACAGATCGGCGTTCTGACTCGGATACAGCCGGTCCAGACCGCAAGGCAGCACCGCGACCGTGGGTCTCCCGCAGCGCAGCGCCGCGGCATGCGCGGCAGCATCGACCCCGAACGCGCCGCCGCTGACGACATTCCACCCTCGGGTCGTGAGTTCTCCGGCGAGGTCTGCCGCCACATGAATGCCGTAGTCGGTCGCGGCGCGCGCCCCGACCACAGCCACCGTGTACGCCGAATACGCGTCGAGCCGGTGCTGCCCGCGGGTCCACAAGGCCACCGGCGCGAACGCGTCGGGTGCGAGGGTGTCGAGGTCGGCGAGTCGGCCCGGCCAGGAGTCGTCGTCGCGGGTGAGCAATCGGCCACCGACCCCATCGATGTGCGCCAGATCGTGGTCGGCCTGAGCCCAGGCATCGCGGGCCGCGCGGAAATCGCCGGAGCGTGAGGCGATTCGCGCGGCGGCCTCCACCACGTCCTGCGTGGTGAGGGCATGGTGGACCGAGTGGGGGACGTCGAGGGAGGCGCGCGACAGCAGCGCCCACGCCCGCAGACGACGTTCGTGATCGAGGACCGGTTCGGGCGCAGCGGAATTCACGGATGATCCTTCTAAGGGTGGAAGGGGCTTTGGCTGGAAAGGACCGAGCTCACCCGGCGCGTGGGGAAGGATGGTCGGAATCAATCGAGGGGGATGCCGAGCCTGTCGGCTGCTGTGTGCCCGGTGGTCGCCAGCGACCGCAGTTGCTCGATCGGTGGATGGCTGATGAGTGTGCGTGCCCACGATTGTGCGGGTGCCCGGGTTCGTCGACCAGGATGGTGCGCAACGCCGTACCTGCCAGCCATAGTTTGTCGGCGAGGATGGCCGCGCTTGCGGTCAGCAGAGCAGCCTGCGTGCGGCGACCGGGCGGCAACGCCTGCCAGGTGAGCGTCCACAGATCCAGCGCGGCAACTGCGCGGCGAGTGGTGGCCAGGGCGTGACAGCAGTCGCGCACGAGGTCGTCGTCGAGGATCAGGGTCAGCTCGACCACGTCCTGCGCGCTGGGCCAGCGGTGCGCCGCGATGCTGTCGACCAAGCGCAGGACGACACGGAGCTGATCTCGGTGGCGGGAACGCAGGTCGGCGTCGGCGGCCGGGGAGGGTTCCGCGCGTCGCTCGGTGAGCTGGGCGGCGACCTGCGCGGCCAGGCCCGATTGCGGGCCGGTCAAATCGAGCGGGGATGGAGAGTGGCCGGGCTGGGGCCGCTCGAATGCCTGCCCGGCGATGTCGGCGTGAACGACGCTCCACCACGGCTGCCCCGCGGCGACCTCGGGTGTGGCCCACGCATCCATCAACGGAACACCCCAGACCAGCGTTGCGCGTTCCCGCAGCAGCGCGATCACGTAGTCGTAGCGGTCACGGGGCTCGCGGGTGTGGAGGTCGTCGTCGATGATGACCGCGCACAACAGGTCCGGGTGGAAGTAGGCGCACAGGTCGAAGGCGGCCATCGCGATCGACTGCGCATCGATCGCGCCGTCTGGCAGCAGGAGATCGCACCGGCGCACGTGGGTGGCACGCAGCAGCTGATCGGGAACATCGGTGCGGTCCAACAGGATCAACACCATGGACCGTCGAGGTGTGTAACCGAGCCATGGTGGGAGCGCGGCGATCACTGCGCCCGGATTCTCGATAGCGACCATTGCGTAACTCCTGCTCTCCTGCACGGGATTCGGACTCCTGCCGTCGACCGTGCAGGCTTTCCGGGCGCGCGGCGGTGAGTCACGGCGTGGGCTGGCGGGCGGCCGGATGGGGGCGCGGTGTCGGCGGGTTGGGCGGTAGGGTGGTGGGGCGAGGGACTGACCGGCATGTTCGTGGCGCCTGTCAGGAGGCTTGTCATGGCCGAGAACACTCGTCGCGGTCCGCGTGGTGCGGCCCGCTCACCCGAACTCACCGCCCGGATGGAACGGGCGTCAGCCCGGATCGGGGAATTGCGGTCCGCGCAACGGGAACGGGAGAAGACGGTGAAGGCGCGGGTGCGGGAGTTTCACCGCGCCTGGGCGGCGATCGCGCTGGTTCGGACGAACTGTGACCGCGACATCGCCGATCTCGAACAGAAAATTGCCGAAATCAGAGCGCAGGCCGCCGCCGAGATCGACAACCACAACCGCGTCCAAGCCGCCGCGGCAGCCGCCATCCGCGCCCAGCGCTACACCGAGGAGGAAGTGGCCGATCTGCTGGATATCACGGTGAAACAGGCCCGCCAACTGATCACCCGCGACAACCGTCCCAGCCAAGCGCGGACACCGGAACCGGACCCGCGCAAACCCCGGACGAGGCACCGGCACACTGCCACCAGCTCAGGGCCCGACCATGGACCCGAACCAGCGTCCGAGGGACGTGGGATCATCGACAGTCGCGGCCCCACGGCGAGGGCCGAACCCAGCGCTGGCGAGGGTGGTGGTATCGGGGCGTCCCGTGAACCTGCCTAGGACTCGTCGTCGGTGCGGTCGGACTCCGGTGCGGGAATGTAGGCGGGGATGTGGGACAGGCTAGTTAGAAACTGGTATCGGGATCGGATCCTGGCCAGGATTCGGTCCAGGTGCCCGGTGTGGTGCTCTCACAGCGGCTGCCCACCGTCTTCGCTGGTGTGGCTCTCAAATTGGCTTGCCTCCCATCGGGCGCCGTGCCGGGAATGGCTGAAGAGGGGTCTGCCCAGCTCGAAGTAGCGGTGCCTTCCCGTGCGACACCATCGATGTCGAATCGGGAGGATGTGCTGGTGACGGTCATCATCGGAATGGACCCGCACAAGAGATCGGCCACGATCGAGATCATCGACAGTACCGCGACGGTGCTGCTGACCGGGCGGTATGACACCAACACCGCCGGATACACCGAAATGCTCAACGCCGCACAACGATTCAACGACCGCATCTGGGCGATCGAGGGCTGCAACGGTGTCGGCCGTCACCTGGCTCACCGCCTGGTCCACGACGGTGAAACCGTGGTCGACGTTTCAGCGAAATTGTCCGCGCAGGTGCGGGTCTTCGCCACCGGCAACGGCCGCAAAACCGACCCGGTCGACGCGCATCCGGTCGCGTTGGCGGCACTGCGCTCGCCGAATCTGCGCCGGGTGCACGCCGACCCGGAACTGGTCGCACTGGGCATGCTCGCCGACCGTCGCGACGAGCTCGGCCGGGCCCGCACCGACACCGTCAACCGGCTGCATCGGCTGCTGCTGGAACTGCTGCCCGGCGGGGCGAAGAAGTTTCTGTCGGCCATGCAAGCCCGGAAACTGGTCGCGACCGTGAAGCCGCGGGATCCGGCGGGCAAGGTCCGCCGTCGTTCGGCGGTGGAGGTGATCGAGGATCTGGAACGGATCGACCGCAAGATCAAGACCGCGGACAAAGAGCTGCGTGAGCTGGTCGGCGAGCGCGGTCCGCTCTTGCTCGAGCTGAACGGCATCGGACCATCCGGCGCGGCGCGGCTACTGGCCGATGTCGCTGATATCCACCGATTCTCCGATCGGGGCCGGTTCGCGTCCTGGAACGGCACCGCCCCGCTGGATGCGTCTTCGGGTGAGCAGAAACGACACTGGCTCTCCCGCGCCGGGAACCGGAAGATCAACCGGGTTCTGCATCAGGAACCGGGTGGAGCGTTCGACCAATGTCGCGATCGGGGTCATACCCCGGCCGAAGACCAGATCCCCTTCCCAATGTCCCGGCACCGCGGGATCATCGGCCTCCGCCGGCCGCGCGGCGATGTTCAACACTCCCGGCTGGCGGCGCATCGCGCGGCGGGTGCGCAGAGTACAGCGTGTTTTGGTCAGCAGCCGTCCCTTCAAATCGGTGAGCAGAGGATCACCAAGAGAGACGTCAGGGTGAGTCTACCGCGTACGATCGTGTCGGCTATCCGCATGCGGCGTTGAGTGCGTCGATCGCCGCTGCTTGGGTAGCGAAGTTCGGGTAGTCGTCGGCTTGCATCGGCGCATGCCAGCGGAATCCGTAGTCATCGTCGTCGCTGGTCAGCGAGTTCGCCTGGTGGGTAAGGAAATCGCTGGTAGCGGCCCGGGAGCGACCGGTATCGGCCAGTTCTCGGTAGGAGCGGACGAAGACGCCTTTGAATGTTTCCGCATCATGGCAACCGGGGCCGGGACAGTCCGTGGCGGCGTATTCCCATAGCACTCCGTCCCGGAGGAATGGAGAAGCGGCATCTGTGCTCGCGATGACGATCCTGTCGGCCGCGCGCAGGAGTTCTTCGTTTCCGGTGGCTCGATACAGGGCTACGAGTCCGCCGACCATTGCGCCTTGGGTGTAGGTCCACCGCGTGCCAGAGTCGACGAGGACGCAGGTGTCGCCGTACTGGTCGAGATGATCGTTGATCAGTCCGGATCGGTCCAGCAAGGCGCGACCGGCACGTTGGGTGAACCATTGCTGAGTCTGTTGCGCCCGAGCGAGATATGCAGGGCGGCTTGTCGGCTCGACACGGGTGCTCAACAATGCCGCGGCCGTCAGGTACAGCGCGTTGGTGATCGAGTTGACCTGGGTCCACGGACGCCGCTGCGGATCGATCCCCATCCGCGCCCACGCCAACCCGCCATCGCAGAACGCGGCCCGTTGGTCATCGAGGCTATCAACGATGGTCCGCGCGGCATCGAGGTAACGCTGCTCGGAGGTGAGATCGAAAGCATCGATCCAGGCCAATGCCCACCATAGTTCATCGTCGTTATACCCGGTATTCCTCGGAACGCCCGTCTGCGCAACCGTTCCGTGCCGGTAGGTTTTGTCGATATAGCCGACATACTGCCGGTCATCGGTACGCGCCATGTAGTCGATCAACGCGGTTAGCGCGTTGGCGCTCTGCCAGGTACTGGCATCGTTCTCCCACAGCCCGGTCGCGGTGTCGTAGCGATCCAGCAACCGCTCCACCGCACGCAGGCGGCGGTCAGCGGCTGCATCGTGCTGCCCGATCCAGCGGGTGCACCGGATCTCCTGCCTGTCACCAGCTTTCCCGCACGCACGCAACACGCCGCCCGCGAACTGGTAGGACTGCGTGCTTGCCGATGTCCCGGCCGCTGCGACCGCGACCACGCCGAGCTGTTCCTGACGAGGATCGTCGTCCTCGGCACGGCGATCGAGCCATACCATGTCACCGGGCTGCCCGTTGTCGATGGCCGCGCCAGCAACCGCGCCCGCAGTGGTCAGCGTGATCACCCGCGACCACTGCCGGACCTGCGCCACTGTCCTGGGACCGTTCGATGTCGCCGGGTCATCCCTGTCACACGCGCGACCGGAGCAACTCGGTGACTGTGCAGACAATCCTTCGAAAGCGGAAAACGGCCGCACTACCAGGAGAATCCCCAGCGCTACCGCCACCACGCAGGCGAGGACACCCCACCGAACCTTCCCGTTCTCGACCACCGCCTACACGGTAGCCGTCCGAGCGGCATTCCTACAAGATCTGTATCGGGAGCAGGGGACTGTCAAGTTTTCGGCTCTGGTGCACTTTCGGTGGTCGCAGCACGTGAGGGCTATACCAGACAACGATGGTAACCAGGAGCACCACGTCGACAAGCACATCGAACTCGCACCCAAACTTGTCGTATCACCACCGCCGGCAGTACACCACCGAAAGTGCACCAGAGCCGTTTACCGTACAGACCCGCCTGTTGTCGTTGTGCTGGCGGGCTGTCGGGGAGTGCGCCTCAACGAGGAGATAAGAATTCGATGGTCTGCGCGGGGGTTCCAGCTCAGTTCCCGAGTGTATGGGTGACATCGGCGCGCGTACGCAGGTCATCGTTGTGCGTGACTACGATGACAGTTGCTCCCGTCGTCGTCAATTCGCGCAGGATATTGATGACGATGTCGATGTTGGCGATGTCCAAGGCCGCGGTGGGTTCGTCGGCGAGGATGACGGGCGGTTGTTTGATTAGCAGCTGGGCCAGGGCCACGCGTTGTTGTTCACCGCCACTGAGTTGATGGATTGTGGTGTTTTCTCGACCGGCGAGTCCAACTTGTTCGAGCGCGCGATGGCAGCGGATTCGACGGGTGGCGCGAGTGGCGCGCTTAGTGAATGCCAACTCCAGATTATCTGCGACAGTGGCGTTTTCGATGAGTGCGTAGTGCTGGAACAGGTATCCGAGGCTGTTGCGTCGGTAGTGGCGGGCCTTGCGCCGGTTGAGGGCCGTCAGATCGGTACGCTCGTACACGATCCGACCCGAGGTGGGTGGTTCTAGTAAGCCGAGGCAGTTGAGCAGCGTGGATTTACCCGATCCGCTGGGACCGGTGATCGCGGCCATTTGTCCAGTGTCGACGGTGAGGTTCAACCCATCCCATAACGTCCGGGGGCCAAAAGACTTGCTCAGGTTCTCAACTCGGATCATGAGGAACTCTTCGTTTCGTGGAAGTGGAGGGAAGAGGTTATTTGGTGGTGATGCGTCGATGCGCGACTGCCAGGATCGCGGTGAGAAGTGCGGTGGCCAGCAGTACCGCGATGCTGCCTGGCACTATTCGCGACCAGTCCGGTGCCGCCAACTGTGGAGGGGGCGGGACATTGAGACCGTCGATGAAGAACGCACGGGCGCGAGCGCGCCGCCAGTTATCCCCGCAAATCCATGCCAGTATCCCGACCGGGAGGAGCGCTTCCCACAGTAAAATCCTGCGGTGAATGCGCCAAAATGATTGGCCCGCGAGATGGCCGGCAAAGATTGTGCGGACATTTTTTCGCGTATACAGCACACATGTGGTGATGGTGATCGACACCAGTGCCAATACCATGAGTCCCAGTACCGAGAGTTCAGTTACTAGGCGACGGATCGTGGTGGTGTGGTTATCGTCGAGCTGTGTGGTGATCGGCAGCATTCCGAGGATGTGGTCGCTAGGTAGGGTCTTATCGATGGCCGAGGTGATGTCGGAGGAAGAGAAAACCACCCTAGATTGGCTCGCCCACGCAGCGTAACGGATATCGCTGATCAGTTCGGTGCCGTTGGGGTACGACACGATAACCGGGTCATGGATCATCGGCTGGTTCATTTTGCGAATCCGCGTTGATGGCGGGGACGCAGGAATAATGCCCCCTGTGGCGGCGTAGGCGAAAAAGGTCTGTCCGTCGGCAGCCAGAAGCTGCTGAATGCGCGGGGGGTGCGCCCGGTCAGGAAGATTTTCGGGGTTGAAACTCCTGCGGATTGCGGCGGTGATGAATTCGCCGTATTGGCGCAGACTTTCTGGGATAATGATGCGCACCGTGTTCTCCGGCGCCGGACCGTAACGGCTGCCTGCGGGGTCTAGCACCGGTTGATTAGCCAGGAAAGTATCATTCACCGATATCATCTCCGCGCCCGTCGGGGTCACATGCAGAGGTAGGTACGGGGCTTGCAGCCATTCCCGGTTCACGATGATCACCCGTCCGTGGCTATCAAGATTGCGGATCCATCGTCCCGTCTCTTCATCGTTTTTATCTGCGGTCTCCTGCGTGCGTGAGCCAGGAAATGCGATGTTGACGGCGTCGCCGCCTCGTTCGATGTATGAGTTGGCGGCCGCCTGATTGGCTAGGTCGCTGTGCGCGGCTAGGACCGCCACCACGGCGGGTGCGATGGCTAATACCGCAATGATCCGAAGCGGGTAGAGCCCCAATAATGCTGGTCCCAACTTCAATCGGCCCTTCAGCGCTGCAACTATCGGAGTTGTTGTCACAAGGGCGATGGCAACAAGGTAGGAGAGAGTTACCACTATGCCCATGGCGACTGCGGCGATAGCGAAGCCGTAGGCGAATACCGAGAATTGTGCAAATCCGTTGTACCAGCAGAGAAAACCACTGGTGATCACCGCTGCGACCGCACCAGCGCACATGCCAAAACGAATGAGGCCCCGCATATCACGCCATATCACGTGTGATGTCGATGCCCCATGTGCCCGCCACACCGCGTACCGGCGCGCGTCCAGTAGAACCCCGCCCATAGTTAGTGCAACCAGCGCGGTCAACAGTCCGAGGATGACTTCCCAGGCCTGCAATGCCCATATCGTAGCTACATCGCCGAATGATTTGGCCGGTAACCATCGGCCGTACAGGCCAATCTGTTCGAACCGTGCCCTGAGATCTGCGGCCGCAGTCTGCGATCCGTAGATCCGATATTCGGTTCGTGGATCGAGTCGATCATCCCTGCTGATTGGAGAGATATCGAATTGCATCGCTGGTGACCGACCGAATGCGGCCAACCGATTCTGGATCGGCTCACCCGTATCCGTCTCACCGTTAACGACAAATAGATGTTGGCGGTGATTGACATCGTGAAAATCAGGGTCTACACGCATGATCGTCGCATGATGCTGCGTGGCTACTGTGGTGATAGTATCGGCCACCCGACTCCACGGCACTGCATCACGATTCTCGTCGATCCATCCCGTCGCAGCCCCTAACGCTCCCGGTGCTCGGTCCAGCTCCTCTGCCAGTAGAAACCCCGACAGTGATGCTGTGGCCAATATGCAGCATAGGATGAATCGCAACCCGAAAAACCGCACAGCAACAATCCTCTTGTGAAAAGTGGAAGTGCTGACTGTGACACTCGCGCCACAGTCAGCACTTAGCCTAATCGCTCTATGCGCTTTACCAACTCAACGCACACAATGATCTTCGGCTGTTGAATTACTCACTCCGCTGGGTGCATGAGACGCCTACACCTTAGTTGTTGATTCGCCAAAAGGCTTGCATACTCCCATCACCGCCGATCACCGTTCGGAAGAGGGATGTGTAGGCCCAAACCTCAGGCCCCTGATCATCACGCTGCTGCACGCTGCCACTTCGCGTTGTAGCGCCATGGTTGCGGCGGGGGTGCCAATAGTTAGACCATCCTCTCACGGGATCCGTGCCTTTGTCCCAGATTCCTCCCTCTGGGTACTCCCAGTGGGGCGGGTTGCCCCGTGGCGTCAAGTTGTTAGGCCCACTGGGGTCGGGGAGGAGTACCGAACCGCCCTTAACCCCACCATCACCAGGACCAGGCCGGTGAACTACCGGACCCGGAGAGGCCGAGCCGGCCGGGCTTTCTGCCCAGGCAGCTGCCTGGATCCCCAGGGAACTCATCACCGCAATAGCAAGGCCACCAACGATCGCTGCGGTACTTACTTTCTTGAACATTTTTCGATCAAACCCTTCTGAGATTTGCGTTGCCAGCAGAGAGTGGAAAACTATTTCCCATTGGCCGCCCGCGTAGCGGCCTACCTTATGGTCGAGTCGATGGAATAGCAGCAAGGCAGCGCGAATAACATCTCGGAAAACATGGTCCGATGATGTCCACGCAGCCACGACTTCAGGGACCTAGGCCTGTTGTATTAGCCCCCCATCCGTCTCCCAATCCCTGACACCGGTGACTCTACTGCACGGCCAGAAGTCGATGCAACCAGTTGGAACGACTTGTGCCGCGCGTAATCCCCTGCGCTGCAACCATTCTCGCTGATGGAAGGTCGAATAGGGGTTCCAGACTGGTGAGATCTCGTAATCAACTGTCGCGGGTTGTCGATGGTTTCCAACCGGTGGGTGACCGAACCGAGGAGTGGTGCCGTAGCGGCTCCAGGTCATTGCCGGGCCAGCTCCTCCAGCGACATTGATCAGATCCGCCGGATTGTCCTTCGTCTGCGCAGCCGCTCGTATCGCCGCCTCGGCAATTGCCCTCACCCGCGCCAGGCGCTGCCGTAGGCTGGTCGACCTCGCCTCGAACATGGGTGCGAACTGGGTGCCCGGACGTCGTGGCTGGAAGCCGCCGACATCCACGCGCGAGCCATCCGCGTCTACCGCCGTATGGGATGCACCTTCTGCGGGTTCGACACATCGCTGTATCGAGGGACGCCCGCCGAGGGGGACATCGCGATCTTCATGAGCCAGGATCTGACCGGCAACGGATCATGATCAAAATCGGCAACCGAGGGTTAGGAAGGCTTGTCCACCAACCAATCTGGCCGATTGACAATCGCCCTACCAGCGGCATGAGCGGATGTTCGTCGCTCTGCCCTGGATAGTTTCATCAGTTACGGGTCTCCGTCCCTGCCATGGGAGCAGTCGGGCAAACCTAAGGCTGCGGGCTGATCAATCGTGCGACCCGCTCCGCTGTTTCACTCGGCGTCAAGTCAGCGGTATCGAGCCAGAAACCCTCCTCGGCGAGTTCCCAGCGTATCTGCGCGTCCAGGTGGCCGTACAGGTGCGCGACACTCTTACCGCCGCGCACGCGATCCCGCTCGACACTGACCTCAACAGGTGGGGCCAGCACCACCACAGTCAGCGACCGTGGCGCTAGCGCCTCCCGCAGCAGAGCGACGCTGGCCCGGTCCGGCACGGCCCCCTCCATAATCACGGCGAACCCGGCATCATGGAAATTCACGGCCATCGCGGCGGCATTACGCAGGCCGAGCCGGATCTGCGACGGGTCCCCTGCATCCAACCCACTCACCACGAAATGGTGCAGGACCACGTCCAGATCCAGGTGGACACCACGGTCGAACTGCTTGGCGACGATCCGTGCGACGGTCGACTTGCCAGCACCGACCGCTCCGGAGAGCAGCACGATCGAGCCGAGCGTTCCCGACGCCCGCCCCGCGCATACATCCGCGGCATCGCCACGCACGCCACGCTCCCGCTGGGCCACCCCGCTCGGCATAAACAGTCCACACCCACACGGGCACCGCATCTCGGATGCATCCACATCCGCACCTTAGACAAACGTGGCCTCCGATCACCCGTCTCACACCATCACACTGCTGAACCCCGCGAAGACCGAATCCTCCGACCGCACATCGGCATTACCGCGCGTTCGGCACCGGGTGGGTCACGACTGAACCGGACCAGATGTGTCAAGGTTCAGGTTCAGGCACATTTTGCGTGATGTGCTCGGCGGATTGATTACGGTCGGTCGGGTAGCGCGCTGCGTGCTCCGCGACATCACATCTGTCAGACCCTCGGTTCATACTGCGTCTCATGTCAGAAGAACCCTTGGTGGAGGATGGTTTTGAGCTCACTCCAGGCGTCCCGGCCGTTGCGGATTACCAGTATTTGCGCACTGCATGCGGACTCAGCGCCAAGTCCATCGAGGCCGCGCAGCTTGGCTTGCCCAACACCTGGCACGGCATCATCGTGCTGCACAGCGGCGCGCCCGTCGGCATGGGACGCATCGTCGGTGACGGTGGCTGCTTCTTCCAGGTCGTCGATATCTGCGTGCTCCCCGAACATCAGGGCAAAGGGTTGGGGAAGCGCATCATGCAGGCACTCGCCGACGAGCTCGACCGTCGAGCCCCCGCCTCGGCCTACGTCTCCCTGATCGCTGATGGCGACGCGCATCATCTGTACCGCAAATTTGGCTTCACCGATACGGCGCCGGCTTCGATCGGCATGTACCGATTGATTGACTCTGGTACTGGGATGCGAACGGGCGCTTGATGATCGATCATGTTGCTGGTGTTCTGATCTTGGACCGCTGACGGTCCTGTTCCCGCATCTGGATGGGGTGAAGGTCGACGGGATGGACTCGACAGGACTGCGGGTTCGGCTCGACGCGAGCACTTGTGGCGGACCAGTCGCATGCCCAGGCTGCGGAATGTTGTCGCGTCGAGTCCACAGTCGCTACCAGCGGCGATTAGCCGACACCGCGATCACCGGCCGAGAGGTCTTGATTCGGTTGACGGTGCGGCGGTTGTTCTGCGACAACCCCAACTGCGGCAGAAGGACTTTCGCTGAGCAGGTCCCGGGCCTGGCAGCGCGGCATGCCCGGCGCACGACGGTCCTGCAACGCCTTCTATATGCGGTCGCGCTGGCATTGGGCGGTCGTCCCGGTGCCAGGCTGACACGGCATCTGGCAGCCACAGTCAGCCGGATGACGTTGCTGCGACAGATCCGGGCGCTGCCGGATCCGGACCAGCCGACACCTCGCGTACTCGGCGTCGACGACTTCGCGTTGCGCCGCGGACACCACTACGGCACGGTCCTGATCGACATCGAGACCCGGCGGCCGGTCGACGTGCTCGCCGACCGCACCGCCGACACCCTTGCTGCCTGGCTACGTGCCCATGCCGGAGTCGAGATCGTATGCCGGGACCGCGCTGGTGCCTATGCCGACGGCATCGCGGCCGGAGCACCGAATGCTCTGCAAGTCGCGGACCGATGGCACCTCTGGCACAACCTCGGCGAAGCCGTCGAACGCGTCGTGGCCCGGCATCGAGCCAGCTTTGGCGCCGCGACCGCAAAGTCCGATACCGAACCGGCGATTATGGGCCAGCAGGAAACTTCGGCGGCTGCCGAGGTAATCCGGTCACCAACGAATCGGACGGACAAATGGGCTGTCCGGACCCGCGAACGCTACGCCGCAGTCCATGGGCTGCTCGCCGAGGGAGTGAGCCTTCGCGCCATCGGCACCCAACTCGGTCTTGCCCGAGGAACCGTGCGGCGTTTCGCCCGGGCGACCAGCGTCGAGGAGTTACTGGTCAACAACGGGACCGGGCGACGCCCCAGCCTGCTGGAGAAGTTCAAACCCTACCTGCACCAGCGGTGGAATGAGGGCTGCACCAACGCAGCTCAACTGTTCCGTGAAATCCAGGACCTCGGCTACCGCGGCGGCCCGAAGATCCTCCTCCACTACCTGCATCCCCTCCGCGCCGCGAGCCTCATTCCCCGCCCAGACCGCAAGCCGCCATCGGTCCGCCGCGTCGTCAGCTGGATCATGAACGACCCGACCCGCCTCGACCCCGACGATCGGCAGCGGCTTGACGCGATCCTCGCCACCAGCGCTGAACTCACCGCCCTAGCAGGTCACGTCCGCGCCTTCGCGACGATGATGGGGCACCTTCGCGGTCGTGAGCTGGAGCAATGGATGACGGCCGTCGACACCGACGACCTGCCCGCTCTGCACTCGTTCGTCCGTGGCCTGCGCCGTGACTTCGATGCCGTCACCGCCGGACTGACGCTCCACTGGAGCAGCGGACCGGTCGAGGGGCACGTCAACCGCATCAAGATGATCAAGCGCCAAATGTTCGGGCGAGCAAAACCAGACCTCCTAAGGAAACGAATCCTTTTGAGCAACTGAGCAGCTCAACCGAACGAATCACCAAATTTGTGCCTGAACCAGGGTTCAGCCGGACTTGACATGTGGTCCGCCGATCGCGGCGGCGCGCACGAGTAGGTCGGCGGTCCGGATGCTGTTGCTGCGGCGGGAGATCTCGACCCCCGGATCTCGACCACGATCCGGGCGAGGACGGCCTGCGCGTCACGCACGCCGATACGGCGGCCACCGAGCGACTTGTCCTCCGCGAATCTCTTCCTGAGCCCCGAGATCCGGGATAGACAACGGGCCGCCGACAGCGGGGGCGACACCATCACCACTGCGAGCGAGACATCTATGCCAACCACCGCTCGGGGCGATATCACGGGATCGGCGCTACCGGTTGAGGATTCGGTCGAACGCGAGCGCGGCAGCGGCCACATCGAGGGCATTCGGTCTGTCGGCGTGCTCGGCACCGGGTGCGGCATCGCGGACCTTGCGGATGGCCAACGGGCGCACGCCAGCAAGCTGGACCCCGGTCAGTGCCGGGGTGTGCTCGTCGCCGGGACGATCGATGACGGTGTAGTCGCTGGCGGCGAGCCACACCGCGTACCAGGCGTCGGCTGGTTTGCCGGTCCGGTCGTCGGATTCGGCGACGGCGGCGTGCGATGCCCACCGACACGGTAGGCACAACGGGTCGCCGCAGGGGACGACCCGCGCCAAGGCCGGCGTGGATCGGTAGTGGGCCATGCGAGAAGCCAGCATGGGACAGGCGCGGATCGAGTAGGCGGCGCACTCGGGGTGGAGCCCAGCTTCGGGGCCGATGCGACGCAGCCAGTCACCCGGCCGCACCATGACCACGACCCGGTGATCGAACGGTTCGGCGCATACCTGACACAGCGCGAGCTGCCACACCACGCGCATGCGGCCCGGGTCGATCGAGCCCCAGATCGGGATCCGCTGTCCGCGGTGACAACGGGTGATGAAGGGCACGGTCAACCCCTGCGCCGTCGGGAGACGGTGCAGGCGCGCCACAATCGGCGCTCGCGTCGAATACGGTTTCCGCGGAACAGATTCCATGACGCAGATATCCTCGATTCGCTGTGTTACATACGGGAGGCGGGTGCTGACCCACAGGGTGCGGCGATCCACGGGAGTGACCGGACCGTGCAAGCGATTGAATCCATCGCGTCGCGCGGCCGGATCGCGGTCACGGCCACCGGCGCCGGGCACCGGTGGTGAGGTCGAGGTCGTGGACCGCGACGGCCGCAGGCGCGGTGGGGGCGTGGCGGGCGAGGGACCGCGTGAGCAGGGCGTGGTAGCCGCTGGCCGTCCAGCGGCCGGCGGCGATGTGGAAGCGGCCGTCTGGGCCGGGGTGGACAGGAAGCAGCCGCCAGCTGATGGGTGGTCCACCATGGATGCCGAATGCGTCGTGTTCCCAACGGATCTGGCGTTCGCCACCGGAGTCGATGGTCACGACTGGGGTGGCGTGCTCGACCGCGACGAGAACAACCGGCGCCGCCGTGCTGGAAACTACGGCGGCGGTGTCGATGGCATCGAACCCGGCCACCGGTGTGCCCGGTGCTGGGACGGTCGCGAATACGGCACGGTAGCCGATCACCACCATCGAGGTATCCAGGCCCGGGGCGGGCAGGACACCAGCGAGGGTTTGGTCGGGGCGCATCCGGACGGTGTAGGGGGTGGGGTCAGCGGGCATGTGCGCCACTGGTGGTGCGGGGGTTGTCGAGGGCGGCAGCGACGGCGGCACGCTCGATGAGCAACGTGTTTTCCAGCTGCCGGGTGGTGGCGGCGAGATCGGTTGCGGTGGCATGGATGTCGCCGCCGAGGTGACCGGTGACGGCGGTGGTGAAGTCGAGAACCCGGCGACAGTGATCGACGTAGTCGGTGACGGCCCGCAGCAGAGCCTGTTGAGCGGTGAACATCGAACCTCCAGGGGGAGAATGGGAATCGCGTGCCAATGCGCACATCCCGGGGTGCCGATCCGGCTGGGGGGAGGGCGCCTGCGGGATTCAGGCGGCAAGGTATTCCTCGAGATCGGCGTAGCGTTCGACGCCGGGTGCGGCGGGGCATTCGCAGTGGGGGAAGGTGTGGAAGCATTCGGCGCAGAAGCCGCAGTAGCTGCAGTGCGGGCCGAAGAGTTCCGGATCATATTCCCCGCACCCGTAGCAGTAGCCGTCGTCGTCGGGGTGGCGGTAGAGCAGGGATTGGTAGCTGGTGTTGGAGTACCAGACCCCGGTGTCGCTGTAGTGACCGCGGTGTTCGTTGAACACGTAGGCGCGGTGACGGTAGGCGGGATCGACGGTCAGTAGCACCATCTTGTCGCTGCGCAGCCACTGTTCGAGGCCGCTGCGGCCGACCCAAGAATCTGGGGGCCCGAACGGTTGCGCGGGGAGGAAGTCCTCGGCGGCGATGCGGGTATCGGATCGCAGATCGCCGGGCCGCGGTTGCACGAGGGCTGGCAGGATCCCGTTGTGCGCGAGCACGGTCCGCTCGTCGCCGCCAACGGCGAAGGGGTGGCAGTTGTCGATGGTGATCTGGCCGTGGGTGGCCCACCGGGAGTGGAACAGCGCCGGGGTGTGCGGGTATTTCGCGCGCAGGTCGGTGAATTCGGTGATGACCTGTGCAGGGTCGAGGTCGTGCCCGGTGCGAATGTGGTCCTCGGCCACCACGGCATAACCGTGGCCGTGCGGATTGGCGACGGCGCCGGCGGCGAGCGCGTCAACGTCGACGGGGACGCCGGGTTTGAAGAAAGTCAGGATGCACATGCGAGGTCCTCCAGTTCGGCCAGCAGCGGCAAGAATTTGGGGCGAGAGCGCAGCCAGGTCACGAACGCGGTCCATTCCCACCCGCGGTGGCGGGCGATGCCGGAGACGGTGAGGGTGCGGGTGTAGTCGACCGACGCGGCGACGAACGCGAGTGCGGCCTGCACCTGCTGGGGCAGTAGTGAGCTGGCGAAGATCCGGACTTCGAAGGTGTCGTCGGGCAAGGTGTTGATCGCCTGGAACCGGCCCAGGCCCGCCAGACCGCGGCTGTGGTGGCCTTTCGCGTAGTCGCCGATGCCGGCACGGGCGTCGGATGTGAAGCTGGCCCATTCATCCGACGAGCGGCGCGCGAGGCGGGTGGCGGCGGATTGGTTGCGGTAGACGAACTTCAGCCACCGATACACGTGCGCCCGGCTGGCGAACGCCGCCCGGGACACGTGGACGTGTATGCCGACCTCGTCGTCGACGTAGGCGCCCTGAGATGCCAGCTCCGGCAACAGCTCCCACGGGAAACGTTCGATCGCCCACTGGTAGCTCATCGGGTGGGTGACCAGCTCGAACCCACACCCGGAACCGATCGACCCGTCGTCTTTCAAATACGCCAAGCCGTCGACAGTGTCGGCCGCCAGGTCGACGCAGCGGTCGTATTCCTCGGCGGGAGTGCGGATCTCGAGTTCGAGGCCGAGAAACAGTGGTCCGCGTCCGTGGAAGACGGGGGTGGGTTTGTAGCTGTAATCGTGGACGCGCCAGTGCGTGTGGTTGTAGGTGCAGTCGAGGCAGTAGCTGTCGGAGGAGGAGCTGACCAGGATGTAGCAGTCGCGGCATGCGCTGTAGCCGTCGGAGCAGTCGTCGCAGACGATCAGATCGTTGTCGAGCCGGAGGTAGTCACGGGTGTAGCGCAGGCAGTCGGCGCAGGTGTCGCAATCGCGTGCGCAGCCGTCGCACAGGGCGTTGCCTTCAGCGGTGTCGTGTTCCAGGTTGGTGTAGAGGCGGCATTCGCGGCACTGCGTCCAGTCGCGGGCGCAGTCGGCGCACAGGTCGGCGTCATCGACGGTGCGGTGCGGGTTGGTGGCGGGTAGCTCGCATTGATCACAGGGCGGCCATTCGGCGCAGGCGGGGCAGAGTGGATCGCCGGCGGCCGGGGGATCATCGAGCAGCAACGCGCTGGAGCACGCCGCGCAGCGAAGCGTAGCGGATGCGACGGGCATGAGGGATCGCCTTCCAGGACAGTGGGATTGCGGACATGCGACGGCGCCCGCCGGGCTCGCACGGGAAACGAGCCCGGCGGGGCACCGGGTGGGTTGGCGTGGCCGGTCAGGGATCTCCCGCGGTCGGCAAGAAAGCCAGCTGGTGGCCGCGGCGGTGGGGCGGGGAGATCGAGGTGACCGTTGCGGTCACCTGGGGTGAGGGGGTGCAGTCGCAGTCGGGGTGGGGGTTGGTGCACCAGAAGCACCAGCCGCAGATCCCGCAGTAGCGGCCGAGGCGGGCGAAGTCGACGGTGTGGCAGCGTCCGCAGGTGTGCATCCACACCCAGCTCGCCTGGTGCCCGGGTAGGTAGCTGGCGTTGGAGTACCAGATGCCGCCGTGCCACATCCCGGCGTGCTCGTTGAAGATGTAGCCCTGCGCCGCGTACTCGGGATTGGTGGTAAGGATCAGTTTGCTGGCACCGAGCCAGGATTCGAGCCTGCGCCGCCCCCGCGCGGTGTCGAGGGACCCGAACGGACGAGCGGGGAGGTATTCCTCCGCGGCGATCCGAGTGTCCGAGCGGAGGTCACGCCCGCGGGGCTGCACCCGCCGGGGCAGGACACCGTTGTGGGCCAGCACGGTCCGCTGGTCGCGGCCCAAGTGAAACGGGTGGCAGTTGCTGATACTGATGGCGCCGTGCGTGGCCAGGCGAGAATGAAACAACGCGGGACCGTCTGGGAAATCGTTCCGGACACGGACGAACTCGGCGATCACCGTTTCCGCGTCCATGCCGTGGCCGACGAGGATGTTGCTGTCGGTGACGATCGCGAAGCCGTGCCCGTCGCGATTGACCCGAGCCCCGGCGGTCAACGCGTCGTTGTCGGGGGCGGTGCCGGGCGGCAGGTAGGTCAGCAGGCACATCCGAGGGCCTCCATCTGCGCGGACAGTGGCGCGTAGTCGGGGCGGGCGGCGACCCACTCGGCGAACCGCGTCCACACCCAGCCGTCGTGATGCAGGACGTCGGCGGCAGACAGCAGGCGGGTGTATTCGATGCTGGCAGCGGTGAACGCGAGCGCGGCCTGCACCTGCTCGGTGTCCAGGGATCCGGCGAACACCCGCAGTTCGAGGGTGTGGCGAGGGTGTGGGTTGATCGCCTGGTAACGGTTGAGCCCGAACCGGCTCAGGTCACCTTTCGCGGAGTCCTTGATCCGTGCGCGCGCATCCGCGGAGAACCCGGCGTACCGCGTCGAGTGCCGCCGTGCCAGCGTGACGGTCTGCTCCTGGTTGCGGTAGACGAGTTTGGCCCACCGGTAGATGTGGGCGGGGCTGGCGAACCCGGCCCGGGAGGCGTGTACGTGCAGGCCCACCCGTTCGTCGGAGACACAGCCCAGGTCAGCGAGCTCCTCGAGCAACGGCCAGGGGAATTCGGTGAGGGCGAACCCGTAGGACATGGGATGGGTGACCAGCTCGAAGCCCAGCGGCCGGATCGAGGAATCCTCTTTCAGATACCCCAGTGGCCCGAGCCGGTCGTAAGCACGCGCGACGCAGTCGTCGTAGTCCGCTTCGGGGACAACGATTTCCAGCTCCAACCCCAGAAACAGCGGACCGGCGCCGAAGAACAACGGATCGGGCCGATACCCGTAGCCACGCACGTGCGGGAAGCGGTGGCAGGTATCGCAGACCCCGCGACGGGGCACCAGCGTGCCGCAGTCCGGGCACGAGTCGAAGAATTCGGTCGCGCAGCGCTGGCAGGCACGGTCTCCACCGGACACATAGCGTGCCGCCGCGGAGTAGCGACCGCATCGGTGGCAGTAGTCGCACAATCGCCGCGCGCACAGCGGGCACGCATGCCCACCGGTGTCGGTGGGAAACCCCGGTGGGGTGTGGTAGCCGCAATGGACACACACCAGCCACTCCGAGGAACACCGGCGGCACAATCGCTGCAGCTCGTAGGTGACCGCGAGCCGCCGCGACGGTCGGCGGCAGTGATCACAGCAATCCAGACGCGATACGCATTCGTCGCACAAGCACACCGTCTCGCCGTCGACGTCACGCATCCGGGCGCCAGGGCCGCGCGAGCAGCACACCGCGCACCCACCGGACCGCAGTACTGATGTAGGCATGGCAGATCACCTCCCAATCGAGGACCGAAGAAGCGAAAAGTGCCGTGACGGAGGAATTTCCGTCACGGCACTGAAGAAGGCTTTGCTAGGAAGTGGAAATCGCGACGAACGGACACACCACGGGCACCGACAGGTGTGGGCCGGCGCAGATGAGACTGGACAGCGTGCGGTCGACGACGGCCAGACGTGTGCGGACGTCGTGTTCGGCCGCATCGATCGCGGGCTTGCGCGCGAGTTCGTGCGGGGCTCGCGGCGGATCGCGACCGTTCATCGGGCACCTTCCTTTTGCTTAAGGTGGGTTCCGCTTTCGCACGATAACGGCGGAGGACCGGGCCCCACTACGTGTACAACCACCCCGCCGCTCGCGGCCTGGTCGAGCACCTCCTCCAGCGCGCGCGGGGCCCAGCGCCTTCGACGCCGGACTGAGCGGCCTGGAACGCGCAATGAGACTGAGCTGACCCTGCGTTCGGACTGTACGTACGGGAAGGGCCCGACAAGAATTGTTGGACACCAATGGTTTTCGACACTTTCCTGGACGCTTGCGACGCGCAGGGGATCAGAACCTCCGGCCGCGGCGGTCCGGTGTCGATAAAGCGATCGACGATCGAGAGCGTCGATCGGCATCGCTAGGGGTCGGAGGGGTTCGAACGATGACCTCGTCTGGGCGCGCCTCGCTGGGTCCGTCGCCCCAGGTTCTTGGCGGAAGCACGGGCGACGGACCACTCGGCAGACACCAACAAACCTTGAACCAAACCACCCGGGCCCGGCGAGCCGCGAATCAAGAGTATTCGTCCGCGTCTCGGTTCACTGGGGCCTGTCGATGCTGGCGAGGTGGTGGGCTACGTCGTTGGCTTCGGGAGCGCCGAGGTCGGTGTAGAGGTCGAGGGATTGCAGCCAGTGGGTGTGCGCGGTGTGGGGGTCGGTGTCCAGGAGGGTGTGGGCGAGATTGTCGTGGGCGCGCGCCTGGTGGTAGCGCTCGCCGATCTCGCTGGCGAGAGCGAGGGTTTGGCGGAGATGGTCTTGGGCTTGGCGTTGATCGTTGGTGGAGTACGCGGTCTCGCCGAGGCCGAGCAGCGCCTGACATTCAAGAGCGCGGTCCCCGGTGTCACGGGCAAGGGTCAGGGATTTCCGGAAGTGGGCGAATGCCTCGTCGAAGCGTCCCATGCGTCGGCAAGCGGATCCGACGTCGTGGAGCGCCTGGCATTCGGCCGCTCGGCTGCCGGTGGCGCGGGCGACGTTCAGGGACTGCTGGGCGTAGTTCAACGCCTCGGCATTGCGTCCCAGACGCCGATAGACAACGCCGGTGCCGTGCAGCGCTTGGTATTCGATCTCGCGATTGCCGTGGTCACGAGCTAAGTCCAAGGCCCGCTGAAAATAGATGAACGCCTCGGTGAACCGCCCCGTCCGTTCGTGGACAAGGCCGATGCTGTGCAGCGCATAGCTTTCGATTTCGCGGTTGCCGATGGCTCGGGCCAGGCTCAGCGCCTGCAGTCCATGCGCCAGGGCCTCCTTCAAGCGGCCCAGCCGCCACTCTACGACGGCGCGCCCCTGCAACAGATAGCCTTCGATTTCGCGGTTGCCGATGGCTCGAGCCAAGCTCAGCGCCTGCAGGCCATGCGCCAGCGCCTCCTCGAAGCGGGACGCCCGCAGAAGCGCCAGGGCATGACCAGTCTGCGCAACGCATTCGACCGCGCGACCGCTGGTGCGGTCGTGGGCGGCCGCGACAACATGGGCGTGTACGACGAGTGCGTCGTCATTGTGGCCGCGCAGGTCGAGGTAGCGCATCAGAATGGCGGACAACTGGCCGGCATGGGCAGACCAACCATGGTCGGCGGCGTGGCGAACGGCGGCCAGGAGATTGAGCCGTTCGGTCTCCAGCCACGCTCCCGCCTGCCCACAGTCGGACAAAGTTGGGGTGGGAGTCGCCGCGACAGAGATGTCAGGTCGAAGGCTCTTGTCGTATGGGACGACAATGTCCATGGCCCTAGAGGCGGTGTGCACGTAGTAATCCAACGCACGGGTCAGTGCTGCGTGGCGGTCGGCGGCGGTATCACTGCCGGCGGATAGTTGAACGGCATATCGATGGAGCAGGTCGTGGAAACGGTATCGGCCAGGTGCGGGTTGCTGGATCAGGTGGATGTCGACCAGTTCTTCCAGCAACCGATCGGCCTCGACCAGGCCGATGTCGGCCAGGGCTGCGACAAGGTAGGTATCGAAGTCGGGGCCTGGATGCAGGCCCAGTAGTCGAAACAGGCGCTGCTGGTCGGGCGTGAGATGTTCGTAGGACAGAGCGAAAGCGCCGGCCACGCCGCGGTCGCCGATCGCCAGCTCGTCGAGCCGTCGTTGTCCTTCGCTCAAACGCATGGCTAGGTGCGCGACCGTCCATGCTGGGCGCGAGCGCAGCCGTCCGGCGGCGATCCGGATGGCCAGCGGCAAATAGCCGCACCGTTCCATGAGATCAGCGGTCGCAGCGGGATCGGTGGTGGCACGGTCATCCCCGAGGATCCGGCTGAACAAGGTGACCGCCTCGCCGTGGTCGAGCACCTCCAGGGACAGGATCTGCGCGGCATCCAGGGCCACCATCCGTCGTCGGCTGGTGATCAGGGCGAGGCAACCAGCGTTTCCGGGCAGCAGCGGCCGGACTTGGGCGGCATCGGCGGCGTTGTCCAAAACCACCAGCACTCGGCGTTGGGCGAGTTCGGCACGCCACAGTGCCGCCCGCTCAGCCAAGGTTTGGGGGATCTTCGTGCCCGGCACGTCAAGGGCGCGCAAGAGTATGTCGAGGGCCATCATCGGTTCGATGCCGCGATGGTCCTCGCTGTGTCCTTGCAGATCGATGAAGAGTTGTGCGTCGGGGTAGCGCTCGGTGAGCTGGTGGGCGGCATGCACCGCGAGCACGGTTTTGCCGACACCGGCCATGCCATCGATCGCCTCGATGATCACCGCGGTCGCGCCGTCCCCCTCCCTGGGAAGCACGGCATACAGTTGCTGCATCTCCTCGTCGCGACCGGTGTAGTCGGCGATGTCACCGGGAAGATCGTTGCGGCCAGTCGGTGGTTTCACCTGCGGGGGAACGGCCAGTTCCGGGTCACCGGCCAGAATTCGCTGATGTAATCGGCAGAGCTCCGGTCCGGGTTCGATACCCAGTTCCTCGGCTAGTTGGTGCCGTGTCTCCAGGAATACCGCGAGCGCGTCGGCCTGACGACCACAGCGGTAGAGCGCTACCATCAGCAGACCCCGTAGCCGCTCCTGCAGTGGGTGGGCCGCCACCAGGTGGGTGAGCTCGGCGACGGCGTCGCTGTGCAATCCGCGATCCAGGGTGATCGCCGCCCGCAGTTCCAGGGCGGCTAGATGGCGCTCCTGCAACCGTCGGCGTTCCGTCTCGATCAGTCGACCTTCCAGACCGCTGAACGGCTCACCGCGCCAGAGGTCCAGCGCCGCATCAATCTGCTCGGTCGCCGCGGCGAGATCGCCGCGGCGGCGGCAGTCCTCAGCCTGTGCCAGGTGCTGCTCGAACACGACAAGGTCCACCGCAGCGGTGTCGCCGCGTAACACGTACCCCGCGTCGGTCCACCCCAACCCGGGATCCGACTCACCCGCCGCGGGACCGAACCGTAGTGCCCGCCGCAGACGGCTGACGTAGCTCTGCACAACATTACGAGCCTCGTTCGGCGGTTGCTCACCCCACACCGCGTCGATGATCGCTGTCACCGGTACCGGCCGGTTCATCTCCAACAGCAGCACAGCCAGCACGGTTTGTTGTTTCGCCGGACCCAGCGCGAGGACTCGCCCATCCCGCCACGCCATCATGGAGCCGAGGACGCCGTACCGTATCTGCTCCACGGCAAATCCCTTCCCAGGATCGCGACCGTTCAACAGCCCAGCACCCGAATCTAACCACGTCACCACCGTGAACCGCCGACTTATCCGGCTACGGTTTCTGTCGGATCAGGGCGACCTGGGCCCGGCTGGGGAGGATGGCCGGTGATCGTGCTGGAGGGGATTTACGGCCGCGATGGCCGATGGCCAGGTGTTCAAGCGGTATTTCAGCTGTTTGCACGCGAAGAGGAGAAACCTTTTGGTGCACCGGCAGATCGTGCGGACAACGGCGGTCTGGACGGGTTCGAAATGTTCGACAACATCGCAGTTGGGTGCCGATGCGGGACCGCGGCGAGGCAGCCGCGAGAAAGCGTCGGGCTCGAGAAACCACACCAAAAGGATTGATCATGAACGCACGCAAGAGCATTACTCTCGCTACTGCCGCCGCGCTGGTGACCGCCGGACTCGCGGGAGCGGGAGCGGCTACCGCGCAACCGGAAGCGCCCGCCCCCGTGCGGTGGACCAAGGTATGGCAAAGCACCATCTCCGCAGATTACCTCGAAGGACATGGCGGTAAATGGCAGTCACAGAATTACACATTGCCCCGGGGCTCGAGGGTGGGTCGAGCGGTATTCTCATGCCACGGAGGCGGCCAGGCAAAGGTCACGATCAAGAATCTCAATACCGGGCAAAAGGGAACCAAGACCCACGACTGCAACGGGGACCGGCACCATACACCAGTAGTGGCCAATCGCGACGGTGAATCTTTCCGGATCTTCATAGACAGAAGCCGAAAGACGACCACTATCGAGGCGTGGGCGGGTAGGTAAGCGGGCGAGGTCGCCGGGCTCGGCTGACCACACCGCGACCGCTACGAATCAGCGTCTGACCGCCGAACGTTTCATATCGGCGGTCAGACATGTTCGGTTTCCGAAGCGAAATCGCCGCTTGATGCGAGCCGGAAACCGTTACGAAGAAGAGCGCATTCGGTCTGCGAATTTCACAGGGCAGGTCACTTTCTGGCCAATCCTGCTCGATGCCGCCGTCGAGATGCCCGCCCCCGACACCGACAATCACGCGCCAAGTCTGCGGTTGAAGTCTGGCGAGCACGCGACAGGGAATGCCGCGGGCACGTCGATCAGGTGTACTACGTAACGCACTGTCGTCCGGATCCGGCCGCCATCAAGGGGTGTGATTGCTCGTGGTTCGAGCCCGCCCGCACGATTCGACGCCCTTTGTCATTGGTGAGCCTTTTCGAGCTCTGATGCAGACCGGCACCGTGCGGGTGCGCTGGGATCGCGAACAGCTCATCGGAGGCCAGCCCATAGAGCTCTACGCACATTATCGCCGACCCGTGGATGCCAGTAACGGACCCCGCACTGAGTCGTACCGATCGGTATGCTCCTGTGGTGGATTGGAATTTCGCCGACCGACAACTGGTTTCGTGGCTGGGCACGCCGGAAACCGATCTCGGATGGTGTGGGTATGAGATCGACTCACGACCCCACGCGGCATGGCTGTTGCACGCGATGTACGAACACGAATCCGGCCCGACCGACATCACCTATCGTGAGGCACGGTGGCTGCGGCTGACGGCCGGTCTCGACACACCGGCAGCGTTCCCAGGCCTCGAGCTCGAAGCAGCGGAGTTCGGGGGCTACGACGGCGTCCGTTCCGCGCATCCCGGACCGGTCGACTTGGGCGGAGTTGACCAGATACCGTGCCGTGGGGTCGGCGACCACCCGGGCCGCGACTTGCGGGCGGCGCAGGAAGTCGGTGGCCACCCGTGCGGCCACGTGATCGTCGGGCGCCAGTTTGTGAATGGCCTCGACCCGCTCCTGCGCCGACACTGCCGTTTCCGGCCGGCGTCCCACCACGCGCCGGGCCGCGTCCGGTGTCCACCGCCGCCCGTCGGGCGGATGCTTGATCACCTCGAACGGATCATCGGCCGACAGCAGGATCCGGTGCACCTCGAACGGAACCTGCGACACCCGGTGCTCCTTGGGCCAATGGCCCGCGACCCACCGATACGTTTCCACCGTCGCCGGTGCCAGCCCGATATCGTCGGCGAACTGGGCCATCAGATACGTCACCGTGAACATTTCCTCACCCGGCCCGGGACACGCCCTTCTCATGCGGGTCGTGCAGCCCCTCGATCTCCAAGGCCAGCTCCCCGATCCGGAACTGCACGCTGGTCTTGGTCGCCACCAGCTTGCGACCCTCGGTCACAATCTCGTCGTAACGGTGCTTGCTCACGCTTCCGAACTTGTTCGACATCCCAGGTCACACCTCTCGCCGCCAGGGTCGCGGCACCGGTGCACCGCGAAGCGGGCCCCGGCGTCCGACCCGCTCAGCATGCACCCGGCGAACACCGACCCGCCAGACCCGCAAGACCCCTTATCTTCCCAGGTCGGACCCGGTAAAAGACCTAGAGGTATCCGTTCGTGAAACCGTCACCGTGACGGTTTCACGAACGCTGTTTCCGGTTCCGCCAACCCCGAGTCCGGCATTTCGGGCTGCAATACCGTGCCTGGGACCGCTTCCCGACGCCCCGCGGCCACACCGCACCGCATTCCGGGCACACCGACTGGGCGGTCGGCGACTCGTCGCGCATCGCCGCGAGCCGGGTCCGGCTGCGCTGCACCCACCGCCAATGCGACTCCGGCAGGGATCAGAACAGTACTTCGCCTTCGGCCCCCGACGCACGGACAGCGTCTTACCGCAGCTCAAACAGCATCTTGCCTTGGCCCTGTCCCGCCCCGTCGCCGAAGCGCCAGCGCCGCCGGAAGCGTTCGGATCCCACTGCCTGCCCATCCCTATCGAGCCTACGAGTCGGGGGGGAGCCACGATCACCAGATCAGGAAGTTCCGAGACACCCTCTTAAGACAGCCGGACGAACAACTGGTCAAATTTGGGAGCGGACCGCTGCGATAGTCGAACTCATCGTCGCGAAGACCGATCTCGCGCAGTGGATTCGTTACTAGTCGATGAGGCCGAGGTTCATTGGGAGTGTCGGCGTGAACGACAGGTTCAGCGCGGCGAGGTCCAGCTGGGCCGCGAGCGCGGGACCGCAGTCGAGCAGCCATCGCCGGATTTGCTCGACGCTCATCCCTGTGTGGAGGGCCAGATCCAAGTCGGTGGCCAGACGGTGCTCGGGATTGGATGCGAGTGCGGTCCGGAAGGCCAACTGCGCGAGCGGGCCGTTGCCGCTGACATAGGCGCAACAACCCAGCAGCACCGCCGCCTGCGCGCGATCGGGATCGGGTAAGCCGCGCACCAGAACAGCCCACAGTTGTTGGGCCGCAGCGGCTCTCTGGGTCACCGCCACCGCAGTCAGGAAGTCGGCCACGACCTTGTCCTGCAGGGCGAGACCACAGCGCGCGAGCATCTCCACCGACAGGCTCGCCCCGGAGGTCACGGCGTCCATACAGGCGAAAACGAAATCGACTACTCGAGCGCGGCTCATCCCGCCCGCCGTATCAGCCAGTGCGCCGTCGGGGTCACAGGTGGTCAGATCCTTCATGACGTTGGCCACCGCCCGCACCATGTCGTCGTCCGGGCGAACTATGGCCTCCAACTCGGTGCGGGAACCTAATATCGGGTGCCCTTCGAGGACATGCGCGACCGCGATCGGCGACGCATCCGGATCCGGTATCGGGCCGGATCGGTCGGGCTCGAACACATCCCACCACCGTGAATCCGCCGCGATCACCTGGGTCGCCAGCGCGCCCTCGAGGCGAATCCCATTGCTGGACAAACACTTTTCCAACTGATCTACCAGGCTGCGATGGTCGGACGCGCCTAGCTGTGAACCGTTGGTATCCGGCGGCGAGGCGGCGCTGTCGACCAGCACGGCGGCGGCCCGGTCGACCTCCTCACGCAGGCAGCGCGAAACAAGCTCCGCGCTCAATCCCGTCGGATTCGAACGGAACGAATCAAGATCAGTCCTGGCGACGAAGTGCAGCCGCAACGATTCGGCAGCCTGGTCAGCAGTGGGCGCGAAGGTGGCCACCACGAGCGAATCGTTGGGGTAGAAACCGAGCATCGCCGGCACTGCGGCCAGCAAATCGCCAGGGTCATTGATCGCCAAACTCGGACGAAACATCACTACTCCTTCAGCGGAAACGAGTGCAACGGGCGGCGACGGCGGGCGGACGCGGGAGACGGAGGCGATAACGGCAACGGCAGCAGCCGGGGCAGCGACGGCTCTCGTAGTCGGAAATCTCAAAACCTCTGTCGCGTTGGGTGGTTCGCCATTTCAAATCGGCGATCGGGAGGTGTATTACTTGATGGCAACAGGGACCGCCGGTAATGAGCAGGCGGGGGTCCGGTTGGCTTCGCGAACCACGACGGTGTCGAGTCGCAGATCGGCGGCCCGAGAAGGCTGGCCCAACTCGATCGGATGGGCGGGTCTCGACGCGGCGGAGTCGGACTGCTGCACAGGGAATTCCGATCGGTCGCCGGGCAGGAATTCAGCGCCGCTCGAGGCGGCGCTGGCTGGGTGGCTAGTGCGGTGGCGCAAGGGATTTGGGATTGTGCGCGGTGGTCGCGCAACTGTTCGACGGCCTCAGCAAGGAGATCGTGATGTCCGAGAGGCACATCCGCTCCGCGGGCCGGACACAGAACCCGCCAAAGCATACGTTGGCCGGGGCGGGTGATCTGGTGCCCGTCGTCGAGGACGTACTGGTTTGGTGTCACCCGATACACCTGCCAGGAATTGGGCCAATGCGGGCGCGGCGGAGGGTCGACCGGCGCCGGGCAGTCCAGAAGAGCACTCCGGCCGAGATCTGTGATCTCCCACCAGGTCCTGGCCCGCTTACGCACGAGTACTTGGCGCTGGCGCGCCCAGCCGCGGCGTGCCAGCGCGTGCAGAGTGCGCCTGTCGGTCTCTTGCATTTACCCGGTGTCATCGGCGCTGTCCAGCGCATGGAACTGCGCGCGGGTCATCCTTGGGCGGTTCATGTCGTGGGACGGCATCGAGGACTCCTACGTCGCAGGTGGAATGTGCGACATTGATGTGGCGGTGGCTGTGTAGATCGCGCCGTTTGTTGACCGCAGCGTGCCCACGAATGCCGCGCATGGCTCTATGGGCCGGTAGCGGGTTCGCAGCGGCTGGCAGCCGCGGCGCGGGAAGCTGTGCCGCACTGCTCTGCTGATCCACATGGGGGCTTGCATCTAGACACCCGGGGCCGTGGAGCCAGGCACTGCGAAACTTCGCTGTCGCCCACGAGGTAGGTCCCGTAGATCAGCTGCGGCGTAAGGGCAGCCGGGGTCCAACTTCGGATTTGATAGCGTCAGGGGAAATTGACCGAGCCAGCCGCAGCCCGGTCGGGCGAGAGCACGTGGTCGGCGCAGATATCAGAAGGCCCTCCGGTGGCCGCATACCGCGGCAACTGCGTCTGGGCGGTCGCGATGGCGCCTGGGGTGTGCTGTCAGAGGGCGGCGTATCCGCCGGTGGTCCATACCATCCTGCGGAAATCGTCTACCGAGAACGGATATCGCGCGGGGAGATGAGGGGACGGTGGGTCCGGCCAGTAGCAGACCCCACAGCGGTGGCAGTAGAAGCCAGCGCGCCACACCGCGAACGCCGCGCCACGCCCACGAGAAACACGGGCGTTGTGGCGGACTCGGCGCCGGAAAGTGGAGAAGGCGAGGAAGGTGGGGATCGCGAGTACGAAAGTGACGGCGAGGCCGACCATGAGCGACACGGTCTTCCATAGGAGCGTCGGTTGATCGATCCCAGGATGACTTATCACGTTCGTCAGCGTCGCGGCTCCCAGGACCAGGGAGGGAATCACAAGCACCGAACCGAGCAGAAGCGGTCGCGCGGTGGGCATCTGGCCTGGCTCGAACGCGAGGGCGGTGGCCAACGCGGTGCGACGGGTCTGTTCCGTGAATGTCGTGCCCAGGACCGGAACCGGACCTGAGGAGCTGATACCGATCCCGGCGCAGTAGCCGGTGCCGTCGACGGTGGACACACCGGTGGCCCGAAGGGCCGGGATGCTCTGGACCCAGTCTTGGCTGTGGCAAGTTGGACAAGCGATGTCGTTGACCATGTCGGTGTCCCATTCCGGCGATGTCGTTGAGGGCTGGTGAATGCCGTTCGCGTTCAACGGTTCAGCCCCCTTACTGGTGCTGGAGCGAAAGCTGTCTCTATGGAACACCGACCGCTAGGGAATGTCGATACCGCTGGATATGCGGTTGAGTGCCGCCGAGGGTGACGTTGCTGCATGGAATCTCCCTCCGGGATGCGAAACATAGGGCCCGCAGCGAAGACGTATCTCGAACATTTGTGCGATTGTGGTCTATGCTGCGAGTATGGATCGTTTGGGGCCCGAATTGAGAAATGCTCTGGCGGCAGCGTTGCAAAACGCGACGCATCCCCATTCTCGGCCGTATGGGCGTGCCCTGGTGATCGAGGAGATCCTCCGAGCGGTGGAGGAGGAGCTGGCTGATCCGCGGTATGGCCGCGCTGAGCGCCGAAGCGTCCGTGAGATCACTCTGGAAGCGATGAACCACGGCCGCCGGATGACTTCCTGACTCGTGCTTCGGGCGGGGACCGGTCTTCTCGCCTGGTGGGTGCAGCGTTGGCGGACTCAGCTCCGGGTGCCAATTCGCCACGGATCTGCGCGGCCTGCTTGATGATCCTGCTGACCGTGGACCGGCTGCGCTCGGTCGTCCGAGCGATTTCGCTGGGCACAAGGCCGCGGTCGTAGTGCGCAATCAGTATCCGCACAACCTCGTCGCGGTCCCGTCGGTGCGCACGGTCCCGGTCACAGATGATCGTGGCGATGTCCGCCCAGCTGAGGTGTGCACACGCGCTGACAGCGTCGTAGTCACCGTTGCCTTGCTCGACGGCGGTGGGGGAGTCGACGGTCGACGGCGCGGCGGGGGTCGGTTCGGACCGTTCCATCGCAGGCGTGTGTGGAGGGCGGACAGTGAGTGGCTGCGAGGGGTGAGCGAGGGTGATGAGGGCGATGGTGGCTTGCGTCATCGATCCCTCCACGATCAGTGGCCAGAGCCAGGCCTGGGCGTGTGAGATACCGGCCATCTCGGCGAAAGCCCGTAATGCGGTGAACGACAGCCAGAAAGAGCCGATGGCGATCAGCAAGGTCATCGTGGTCGAGATCAGGTGGGCTGCGCCCGCCCGAGCCCGTGCGCGCAGCAGGACGGTCACGCCGTGCACGGCATCGAGCAGGATGACCGGCGGCACGACGGCGACCGCGGCGGCCACGATCGGTTGGGCCCGGACGTTTAGGACGGCGTGTATCGCGTTGCCGGTGACGCTCACGCTCGCCGCTGCTGTGAGCACAGTCCAGAAGAAGGCGTGCGCACGCGATGCGGCTCGAGTGCCGGGCCAAGCGGGTGTCGGTGCGGATGGTGCGCACACCGACGGATCGTGTCGTGTGGGTATGATGCGTGTCCTGATCCTGTGCGGCCATGGAATACACGGGGAGGTGCGGGCGATGGGCATGCACACCAGTGGCGCGCACGACTCGAACGCGGCAACGCAATGCGATCGGTTTGGTCATGATCGATCGGTGGACAGAATTCTGGTGTTGGTGAACGGGCTTCCCGGGGCAGGGAAGACGACCTTGGCAGATGCGTTAGCCCGGGAGTTGAACGCCTGGTTGTTGTCCAAGGACGCCGTCAAGGAGGCCTTGGTAGGCTGCCTGAAAAACGCGTTCCTGATACCGGAACTCGGCGGGATCGCTATGGACACGGTGTGGGCGTTGGCGAAGGCGTCACCGGTCGATGTCGTCATCGACTCGTGGTGGTTCAAGCCACGCGATCTGGCTTTCGCTCGTGCCGGCATCGAGCAGGCCGGTGCTCGACGGATCGTGGAGATCTGGTGTGATGTTCCCGCAGCGACGGCCAAGGCGCGCTTCGCATCCCGAGACCGATCGGCGATCTACCAAGACGAGCGCCGCCTCGCGGAGAACTGGGACGACTGGGCGGCGCATGCCGCTCCGCTCGGCCTGGCCACCACGGTCACCGTCGACACCACCCGCGCGGTCGACATCGCTGGCCTTGCCGACCGGATCAGGACCATCGCAAGCTCATAGGCGTGGCGGGTCATCTATCAGGGGAGAGCGACCCGTCCTCCGGGTACCTCGGCGCCATACGGTAGATACGAATGCGCATGAGCGCGGTTCCGCGATCGATGACCGGGCTCGACCCGAAAACTTATCTAGGTCAAGCCTTTCCGGATGGATCCGTGCCCCCCGGTTGCACCGGCGAATACCCTGGAGTCCGTGCCTCTACAGCGCCGCCGACGCCCCGACGCAAAATCCCCGGCCGTGGGCATCGGACAGATCACCCTGGCCTGACTCCTCCTGCTCGCCAAGATCTTTGACAACTCAAAGCGCACCGATCACGAGCGGTCCAGTGACACCGCGACACGCCTGGGGCGCTCGCACCTGGTCAGCCTCGCTTCCACGACCCGACCACCGCGTGTCGAAGTCATTGCTGCACCGCTCGCGAACAGGCGAATCGACCCAGCTCAGACACGGCAAAGTCGACGAGCCCTGCTTCCGGATGTCCTCGGCCGGACTCTATTGCGGCTCGTCGCCGAAAGTTGTTTTCAGCACCTCGAGGTTGGCCTGCTTCCGGCTGTCCTGGCCGGACTCCATTGCGGCTAGCCGACGCGTTGATCCCCGTACAGGTACAGTCCGTGCTTCCGACTGTTCCAGTCGGACTCCATTGCAGTCCCCACTGGGTGTACCACCGAGCGGGTGACCGGACGGACGTACTTCGAGCTGGCACTGCCGGACTCCATTGCGGCGCCGCTGGGCTGATCAGCAATCCGTCAGCGTTCGTACCTGCTTCCGGCCGTTCCGGCCGGACTCCATTGCGGCATCGCGACCGCGGCCATCATCTCCTCCAGCAGCGCGTGCTTCCGGCCTCAACAGCCGGACTCCATTGCGGCCATGAGGGCAATCACGACGAGAGGCCCAGGGTCTACGTGCTTCCGGCCTCAATGGCCGGACTCCATTGCGGCATCACGGCGGCGTGCAGCTCGGCGTCCAGGCCCGCCGCCGGTGCTTCCGGCCTAAACGGCCGGGTTCCATTTGCCAATATCGGTCTGAAACCGATATTGGCTAGGCAGGCAGGTGGATTCTGATGTCGATTCCAGGTGAATCCGAGCGTCGCAGGGTGCCCTCCGTGATAGCCAATCCAGACGAGAAACGACCTCACTCGGGTACCCGGGACGCGGTCGTCGGGCGAGCGGGTGCCTATGGTCGTAGAGGAGCGGGTCCTGAGATTGTCAGAGAGTCGTGGTGAGAGACGTAGTTCGGCGATCACATTGTGCCCGAGGGCGTGCTCGGGGTCCACCAGCCATTGCAGCATCGGCCCGGTCAGCAAGGCGAGCGGCAACGACTCGCCGAGTTCTGTGCTCCCCTCGCGTTGTCCGCTGCCGAGGTATTTTGCGCATGTCGGGCGATCTTCGGCTTGCACGATGCCTTCGAGTTGGGCGACCCAGTGAGATCGAATAGTGGCTACGGAAGGCCGTCCATCTCTCCGACTCCGCCCGGGACCGGCTGAACCCGATCACGCGGGCGCCGGCGCTTTGAGGTTGTCGTAACGGATCTTGCCGAACGGCACCCCGCCGAGCACCCGGAACGCGTGAACGTGCCCTTCCAGGAAAGCTTCCTGCCCGCCCGAGGCGAAGAGCCGGTGCACCGCCCGGCCGCTGAACGACATCCGCAGCGAGAACAGGTAGACCACGACCTCTTCACCACGCAGCCGGATCGTCACGTCACCGAAATCGACCTCGGCTTCCTCCCCGGGCCGGTGGGTCTGCGGGATGAACACCTTCGCCGGGCCGCGGCCGGCCTCGATCCTGATCTGCGGCTTACGTACGGCAACGTAGTCGTGGACCGTCTGATACGCGACACCGGCCAGGTCGTGTTCGTCGATCAGCCGCGCGTAGATCCGCTTGATCGTATGCCGCTGCTTGCGAGGCGCGTCCAGATCCTTGCGCAGCATCTCATCGATGAACGGCTTGAACGGATCCAGCTTCGACGCCCGCCGCGGATACTGCTTGCGCTGCTCGGGCCACGCCGAGGTCACCGCCGCGTTCACCGTTCGGTACCCCACGTTGTACTTGCGCTGAAGCTCCCGCCCCGACATCCCCGCTCGCGAGTCCCGGCGGATCGCGGCATACAGCTGCACCTTGGACTGGTTCGGCGACAAGGCTCAGCTCCTCGGATGGTGCGGGGACAGCACGAAGATCTTGCCACTGCAACCGGTCAGATGGTGTCAAAGTTGGCCGATTCCAACATCTTCCACAACAAGGTGATGTCGGGGTTCACCGATCAACGATGCCGTAATTCACCGATGTGGCCAAGACGACTTTGGCCGATGCGTTGGCCCGGGAGTTGAACGCCTGGTTGTTGTCCAAGGACGCTGTCAAGGAAGCCTTGGCGAGTTGCCTGGAAACGCTTGTGCGGTACCGGAACTCGGCGGGATCGCTATGGACACGGTGTGGGCGTTGGCGAAGGCGTCACCGGTCGATGTCGTCATCGACTCGTGGTGGTTCAAGCTACGCGATCTGGCTTTCGCTCGTGCCGGCATCGAGCAGGCCGGTGCTCGACGGATCGTGGAGATCTGGTGCGATGTTCCCGCCGCGACGGCCAGGGCGCACTACACATCCCGACAACGATCCGCGATCTACCGAGACGAGCGACACCTCGCGGAGAACCTGCTTGACGTTGGGTTCGCGTTTCAACCCCCGTCATAGGACGCGGCATCGGGAAATAGCTGCGCATTGGCTATTCAGGGAAAGCTTGATGACCCCGTTATCCTTTTGCTGTGAGCCCGAGCGAGCCGACACGTGAGCGCGGTTCCGCCATCGATGACCCGGCTCGACCCGAACACTTGTCTACGCCAAGCCTTTCCGGATGGATCCGTGTCCCGGCTGCACCGGAGGATACCCTCGACCCCGTGCCTCTAAAGCTCCGCCGACGCCCCGACGCAAATCCCCGGCCGTACCTTCGGCGGCGTCTTCGCACCACTGGACATCGGACAGATCACCCTGGCCTGACTCCCCCTTCTCGCCAAGATCTTTGACAACTCAAAGCGCACCGATCGCGAGGGGTCCAGTGACAGCCGACACGCGTGCAGCGCTCGCACCCAGGTCAGCCTCGATCTCAAGACCCGACTATCGCGTGTCTTCCCGGCGTGTCGAAGTCATTCCTGCAACGCTCGCGAACCCGCGACTCGACCCAGCTCAGACATGGCAAATCGGCGAGTCCTGCTTCCGGCCGTTCCGGCCGGACACAATTGCGGCTTGATCGCGAACGTGATCGCGGCATTCACCCAGCCCTGCTTTCCGGCCGTTGCGGCCGGACCCAATTGCGGCTCCTTCGCCACCACGTTGTTGCAGGCGCTGCTCACGCTCGCTGCTTCCGGCCGTCCCGGCCGGACCCAATTGCGGCCCCCATCTGGTGGACTCCCCCGGCTTGGCCACCACCCTGCTTCCGGCCGTCCCGGCCGGACTCCATTACGGCTGCCGCAGCGTGTCTCGTTCCTCGTCGTTGTGCAACTGCTTCCGACCGGACTCCATTGCGGCGTGTCGATCACGCTGTGTGACAATCGGTCCGACTTGTGCTTCCGGCCTCAACGGCCGGACTCTATTGCGGCACTATCGCGTCCGGCCTGAGCTGACGCTCCGGCATCCTGCTCCCGGCGGTTCCGGTCGGACTCCATTGCGTCCGCCATCCCTTGAACGTGCCGGGTAAGCAGGCGGCCTGAGGTCTGTCGTCGGCCGAGCATGACGAGTTGGCCCGGTTGCGGAGAGAACCGTAGTCGAAGGCGGATTTGCACTTTCGCAACCAAGTACCCGGTGCAACGATGGCACCTATGCCTGATAGCCCGCAGGGCACTACGCCCCCGCCTGCGGCGGCCCAGAACGCGCGTCACACACAAGCGATGAAGCGTCTCCGCGATATCAGGCAGCTGAAGGATTCAGCAGCCGCCTGGATGCATGACGCAATGGACGCCTGGAGCGACGACAAATACGAGAAGGTCGCGGTGCTGGCACCGCTGGCAGTCGAACATCTTGGCAAGGCGTTGCTGTGGCGCACGAACCCGGTACTCGTTGTGCCCCTGTTGCCGGAAGCCGAAGCGAGCCTAGTGAAATTGGCGACCGCGCCGTCGCTGGCTGACCCGAAGCTACGGACCATTGGACTGAGACTGCTACTGAGCAGAATCGAAGCGGCCACCGGTGCGCTACCGCTCAACGCCGAGCGGCGCACGCGCATGGTGGAGGTCCGCAACGGTGCGACGCACGTGGCGGCGGCAATCACCTCACGCCATGTCCTCATCGACTCGTTGACTGTGTGCAATGTGTTTCTCGAACGCCTGGGACTGGACCCACTCAACTTTTATCGCGAGCACTTAAACAACGTCACACAGCTTGTCGCACAGGGCCGTTCCGAGGTCGAGCATCGGGTAGCCGCTAAACGTGCACGGGCCAGGAAGGAGCTCGATAAGTTGGCAGAACGGCTGAGCCTTGAACTGTTCGAGGAGCTGACCGACCGTATGGTGGAGGATGCCCGGCGATTGCGCGAACTTCCCCTCGATGGATGGGCTATCACGCAGTACTGTCCGGAGTGCGGACGCCCCGGCTCCCTCGCCGGAGCGATCGAGGTGGACCCGCAGGTCGAAGTCGCCCACGAGCCCGGTGTGGAAACGCCCTATGCCTCCGTCGCGGGGTACGAGGTCACGATGTCGCCGGATCGCTTCGCCTGCAGCGTCTGTCGTCTCGCGCTGGAGGGCACACAAGAGCTGGCCGCAGCGGGGATGCCTGCCTCCGCCTTCGGGATCGACCCCGGCGACCTGGGGCCGGAGTTCGACCCTGCGGAGGAAGCCGCGCAGCGCTATGACTTCGACAACTACTGACTTGATGTGCGAGCCATGGGATGGCGGCTGTTAACCGGCCGTAGCTGCCGCTTCCAAGAACCCCAGCGTGCTGCGACGAAAATCGGAATCGGACGGCTCCGGAATCCAGCGGCCACTCGCGCAAATGCGGACCGAGCTAGGTTTGATGGAGAAGGTATCGAGACCGAGGGAGTCCTTGTTTGGACAGGTGAGATTGGGTGCCGAGGGTGCCACCAGTGTGCCAAGACTCCACCACACGGGACGGACACGGAAACGGCTGCGACCTGGACGGGACGGACTCAGACGGACGCACGATCACGGTTCCCGCGTCCCTGGGGGTCGAGGGGCGAAGGTTCAATCCTGTCAACCGTGCTTAACTTAGTTGGGGCGGACAGGTCGGCTGCAGTCGCTGCTGTTCGGATCTCCTAGTGCTCGGCTTCGCTCTCGTCGGTGCTCATGGCGTTGGTGGCTTTGGCGAGCTTTGAGATGTTCTCTGCCAAGGTTTGTGCGCGCCCTGCGGCTATCTTCTGATAGCGCATGGCCGCTTGAGGTGTTTTGTGGCGGAGCCGTTCCATGACTTCAGGGAGTGTGCCGCCAGCTTGTGCTGCAACTGTGCCGCCGGTATGTCTTTGTTCGCCGGGGCGGAAGTCTGGGCGGCCGATGGCTGTGCATGCCTTGTTGAACGTTCGGCGGTAGATCCACTCCCGCATGGTCTTGCCCGTGTCTGGGTCCGGGAATAGGAGCGCGTCCGGCGCTGAACCCACGTACTTTTCGAGGTGGTTGCGTATCGCTGGGCGAATGTGGTCGGGGATCACGACATCTCCGCTTGAGCCCGCTTTTGGTCGGTCGATGACGATCTTCTGCTCCCGATACGTGGCGGCGAAGGCCACTGTCAGTACGGAGCAGTCAGCGTTCAGGTTCCGGCGGCGAAGCTCGAAGGTCTCGGAAGGGCGAAGGCCGCACCACGCCGCGAGTAGGACGGAGGCGGCGAGTTCTTTGGGCATCGCCGCAGCCAGTGCCTCGATCTCGGCGGGCAATAGTACCGTCGCGTCGTGTGCGGGCTGCACTGCGGTTGCGCCCTTTATCCGGCATGGGTTCTTGTCACGGAGACCGTCGTCAACCGCAACGTTGAGCACCATTCGGAGGACTTCGTAGGCGCGGGCGCGGGCGGTGGGAATTTCGACATCGTCCTTGTTGGCCTTGGACTTACGGCCCTTAGGGCGCACGCGTGACACCGAGCTGTACCAGTCGCGAACCATCTGATAGGTGATCTCGTCAACGGGGGTGGTTTCAAACGTAGGGTTGAGGTGTTCCCGCAGGAGGTAGTTGTACGAGTCGACGGTGCGACGTGCCAATGGTCTACCCCGGCGAGATACCCGTGTCGCGATGACTCGTTTAGCGTAGTCGCCGAACAGTATCCGATCGCTCTTCGCGGCTTCGGCGGCTTCGGCGGCCCGGTCAGCGGGGGAGGTCCAGATACCTAGATCTATTAGCCTGCGTTCGTCCGCGATCCAGCCTTCCGCGCGGTCCTTGGTGTCGAACGTGTGAGGAGCCTTGTGCAGCCCCAGGTCGGGCCCAATGTAGGCCGCCTGGATGCGGCCGGACGGCAGTTTCCGGATCCGGCCGAAAGCACGGCGAGGGGCGCGTGTCTTGGCCTTCTTCGACGTCGATGGCATACAACCTCCGCTGGATCGGCGTGCAATATACGTGCAATAGCGTGGCTGATTCATGCGTAAACCTGCGTACGTCTGCGACTCTAGCAGGCGACATAACCAGCTGGTAGAGGTCCTATTTCGGCTGATTGACTCACAATCTCAAGATACCCCTGTCGCTGGTTCGAACCCAGCTGGGACCACCATGATTGTCCAATTGGAACCGTCGGGCCGCTCGTGCGGTCGGCGGTTTTTCCTCTTTCGAACCCACCCTCTTCGCGTTGTGACGGCTGTGTGCGGGTAGGCGAAGGTCGTCACCGGCGCGGTGCTACGAGATCGCCTCTCCGATACGTCGCCTTGCGATCGTGGCCGCGTCGAACGGATACTCGTCGTAGACCGCAAACCGTTGGATAACAACGGATTTCGGTATTTGCTGGGCGGAAAATCGGTGTACGAGGCTGCGGTTGTCCCAGATCAGGACATCGCCGCGGGTGAGAATCTGGTGGTGGACGAGATCGTGGGTGAGACTCGCGTCGAGTTGTCCCGACAGCTCGAGCAGGGTTCGCACTGTTTTGGTGCCGAGGCTCATTCCCTCGTGATCCTCGATATCCACCGTGCAACCCGCGCTGAGGTACAGGATGTGCTCGCCGGTGCAGGGGTGCACTATGACCGCGGGGTGGCGGACCGTGGCCAACGGCTGCGTGGGGCGCGGGGGTGTGTGTACCGCGCACGCTCCTGCCAGGAGGCGTCGAAACGATTCGGGCAGACGGCAATACGCTTTGCCCTGATCGATGAAATGGATTCTCCGGCTCGGGGCGAGTTCGGCGGGTGAGCAGGCGATCGAGATCGCGAACGGATAGGGGGTGTGTTGATTTTCCGAGCACCACGAGTCGCGGACGAATTCCCGCCGCCGTTCGATGCGGCCGAACAGGGCGCATAATTCGACCAACTCGGCGGGGGAGGGGAGCTGTGCGCGTAGCACGACAATCTTGTTGGCGTAGAGGAGTTTTCGTAGCTGTGCGACATCGGACTCATGGAAGTCGTAGAGATCGAAATCCTCCACCCGGACCCCCATTGTCGAGTCGGGTTGTCCAGCGACCTTCATGAATACCTCATAGCAGCACCGTGCCGACCTGACCTACGATGGGACGCGAGCCGGTGCGGGTCCACTGTCCGCTGGGCGGGCCGCGGAACGCCGGTGTAGGCTGGCTGATCAACAAGGGGGCTCCGCGTGCCGTCGGACGAGTACACCGAACACGCGAAATCATCGGATGAATTCGAGGATTCGAGCGGGCCGTATCCCATCAGCGACATCATTTACCTCATCTCGGCCTGCCCGACCGTCGATCTCGACCCCGATGCGCTCGTCCGGCTCGGGGTCGCCCACACCCTCACCGTGCGCGGCGATCTGCCCGCCGCATTGGCCGGAGTCGAGGCCATGCTCGTCCGGGACACCCTGCCGCCCGAAGCGTTCGCGCACCTCAACGCGCTGCACCTGTTCCTGCTCGTGCTCGTCGACGAGGAGAAAGCCTGCCGGATCGCAACCGAACTCATCGCCGAGGGCCATCCGTCCCCGGATTCGGTGAAGACGGTGGCGATGTGCGTGCTGGCGAACCGGCAGTGGTACACCGGCAGGCTGGCCAAGGGGCTCTGGCTGAATCAGCTGGCGGTGCACGCCGCCAGCAATCACGGGCCGATCTGGCGCTTCTACGCGAATCTGCTGCTGGCGAAGAAATTCTCCGACCTCCACATCACCGGCAAAGCCGCCGAAATCGTGGACGAATTGCAGACGATGGTGGAGCGAGATGGGCTGTACGCTTTCGAATCCGCGCCACTCGCTCTGCGCGCGGCGATCCATCTGCGATGCTCCGAACTCGAGCGCTGCCTCGCCACCGCCACCGCCGCATTGCGAGCCGCCCGGCAGCGGCGCACCGATGTCGGTGTCGCCCTCGCGCTTTCGGTTTCCGCGGAGGCCGCCCTGCGCCTCGGCAATATCAGCGCGGCCGCCGAGTTCATCGCAGAACTGCGCAACGAACGCCATTACTATGTACTTCCGGATTCCACGGCGCGGGTGCGGTTCACCGAAATCGATATCGTCGCCCAACGACAGGGGCCAGTCCAGGCCGCCGCGCGCCTGCGCGATTGGTGGGACGATCTCGGGTCGCGAAACGCCTGCCTTGTCGAGGATCCGAGCAGACCGGCACGACTGATCGAACTCGCCCGCGCGGCCGGTGACGACGAAATGGCAAAACGCATTGTCGAGACGATGGATTGGCTCGCCCGCGAAAATCCCGGTGCGCCGCTGATCGAGCAGGTCGCGCATTATGTGCGCGGCGTGTTCGAAGGCGACCGGGCGGCGCTGGAATCGGCACTGGCGGCCGGTGGCGATCCGTTGCTTCGCCAGCACATCCTCCGCGATATCGCCGCACTGCCCGAACACGAATCCCCGCGCGCGGCTTGGGCGCGCGTGGCCGATCCACCGTTGCCGCCGCTGCCGACCCGGGCGCCGGCGCCCGGACTGGATCAGCTCACCGATCGGGAACTCGAGGTCGTCGACCTGGTAGCGGCCGGTATGACCAACCGGCAGATCGCGACCCGGCTGGCCGTGTCCCCGCACACCGTGAACTACTACCTGCGCAAGATCTTTCGCAAGGTGGACGTCTCCTCGCGGACCGAATTGGCGGGCCTCGCGGTGCAAACCCGGAGATTCACGGCGAACCAGAACCGAATGCGTTGAGCGCCAAGAAGTTCCCGTCATCACACCGTCTTCCCGGCGGTCTGCCCGGCGACCCGCGTCGCCTCCTCGCGCTCGACTCTGGCCATCGCCGCCCGCAGGAGCGGCGCGGTCATCACCGAGGTGACGATGGCGATCATGACCACGATGGTGAACAGCTCCGGACTGAGTACACCCAACCGCAGACCGACCATGGCTATGACGATCTCGACGACTCCGCGCGCATTGACGGCCGCACCGATCGCCACGCCCTCCCAGTGCCCGAATCGGCTCATCCGCGCGCCGAGGTAGCCGCCGAGCAGCTTGCCGACGATCGCGACGACCAACAGCGCGATGCCCAGGACGCACACCACCGGCTGGGCCAGCACCCCGAGATCGACGCGCAGACCGGCGGTGGCGAAGAACAGCGGCGCGAGCACGCTCATGGTGGTCGTGCGCAGGGCCGCGATATGCGCCGGATCGAAGGCGCCGCAACTGCTGATGACCATCCCGCAGACGAACGCCCCGAACACCGCCTCGAGCGTCATCGCCTGCGTGGCCGCCGCGGACAGCAGGATCAGCGCGACCGCCAGGCCGATGGTGGCGTAGTGCTCGGGCCCGCCCGCCGCCGCCCGGAATCCGATCCGCACGATCGGGCGCAGCGCGAACGCCGCCGCGAGGGTCAGGATCAGGAACGCGATCGAGATCGCGATGCCGCGGCCGTGCGCGCCGGAGGTCGCCATCGCGGCCACCACCGACAACAGCAGCCATCCGGCGATATCGTTGCCCATCACCGTGCACAGCGTGAGTTGTCCGATCTTGTGGTGAATCAGTCGCAACTCCAGCAGGATCTTGGCGATCACCGGTATCGCGCTGACCCCCATGACCACCCCGAGGAACAGCGCCAGCGTGGCGCGGTCCGCGCTGGCGGGTATCTGCGACGCCGGGATCAGCAGCGCGGCGCCGATACCGAGCGCCAGGGGAATCACGAAGCTCGACACGCTGATTCGCATCGCGTCGAGTCCATGGCGGCGCATGAGCTGCCCGTCGATATGAACTCCCGTGATACCCACCAGGATCAGCACGCCCAGCTGCCCGGCGGCGTCGAGCATGTGGAACTGATCGGGATCGGCGGGAAACAACCAGTGCTGCAGATCGGGCAGCGCATGCCCGAGGACGGACGGTCCGAGCAGCACACCGGCCAGCAGCTCACCGACCAGCGTGGGCAGGCCGCATCGCCGAGACAGTCCGCCCAGGACCCAGGCCAACGCCAGCAGCAGGCCGCACTGCAGCAGGAACAGCAGTAACGGCCGCGCACCGATCGGCGCGACGGGGTCGGCGGCGAGTAAGTACTCCACAGTCGGCCAGGGGCTCAGATCTTTTCGAAGACGACCCGCACCAGCCCGAGATGCCGGTGCTCGAACCCCTCGATGCACGCCTCGAGATAGCGGCGGTAATCCGCGACCACCTCGGGACCGACCATTGCCAGCGCGCGGTCCTCGGCGGCGTTGAGCGCCTCCAGCCAGGCCCGGCAGGTCCGGATGTACTGGTCCGGCTCGTTGCGCAGCACCACCACATCGAACAGCCGTTCACTGGCCTCGAGTATCTCCGACGGCCACGGCAGCTCCGATTCGGTGAAGATCCGGTCGATGATGAACAGCTGATTGCGCACCGCCGCCCGACTCATCCGGACATTGTTCCCCTTGACGTTGGTCTGGAGCCCGAGCCGCCCGCCCGGCGCCAGCCAGTCGTGACAGCACTGGAAGAAGCGCCGATACGCCTCGACCCGCCCGGCCCGCGACAGCCCCATATCGGCGAAATGCTCGAAGGCGCCGAGCGAGACGATGGCGTCGTAGGGCGCGTCGGGCCGATGGTCGGCCCAGTTCTGCACGGCCACCGCATAGCGGTCGTCGGCCCAGGTGCGGATGTGGTCCACCTGCGCATCCGACAGGGTCAATCCGACAACCCTTGTGACCCCGTGCTTTTCGACGAGGCGACGCAGCATGCTGCCCCAGCCGCAGCCCACGTCGAGCACCCGCTCGGCGCCGACCGCGCGAATGTGGTCGATGTAGAAATCGAGTTTGCGTTCCTGCGCCCGCTGCAGCGTGTCGTCCTCGCCGTCCCACAGCGCGCACGAATAGGTGCGGGTGGGGTCGAGCCACAGCGCGTAGAAGTCGTTGCCGATGTCGTAGTGGCTGCGGATCGCTTGCTGGGATGCGCCCTGGTACTGGGTATCGATGGTCTCGGTCACCGGTGGTCTCCGTCCAGACGGTTCGAATTGGCTGATAGCGGTTCGCGCACCGGCTCACCCCGTGTCCGCCACGGCGGTGCGCCGATCCGCCCAATACCTCAGGCTCGCGCGCAGGGCCTGCCCGATATCGGCGTCGGGGATCCCGAACCGCTCCCGCAACAGCGGCAGCGAGGTCGGCAGGACTCCGCCCCACGTCCGGGTCATCTCGCTGAGGTCGGTGAGCACTCGCAGATAGGCCCGAGCGGTGGGGGCGACGCGCTCGAACGGAATGGGCAGCGGCCCAGCCGGATCCACGACCGGAACGGCCGCGATCGTCCGGCCCCGCTCCGCGGCGTGCGCGGCCATCACCTCGACCACCTCGGCGGCGGTCAGGGCCGCATCCCCGTAGCTGAGCCAATAGTGCTGGCCCAGTTCGCCGTTCGCGACCGCGGCGGCGACGGCGCGAGCGGTCACGTCCAGGGGCACCAGGTCGATGCGATTGTCCGGGTGGGCGGGAAAGTAGGGGGCGCGCCCGCGGCAGAACCAGTCGGCGATCTGCTGGACGATCTGCGGCGCGGAACTGGCTCCGGTGACCGAATCGCCGACCAGACTGGTGGGCCGGAAAACGCTGTGCGGCACACCGCTTTCGGCCACCACTCGCTCGGCCTCCAGTTTCGATCGCGCATAGGAGACCAGCACATTGCCCTCGCTCAGCGAATCCAGCGCGCCGAGCAGACCGGCCAGTACCATGACGGTGCTCAGCTGATGGATCGGCGCCCCGGCCGCCTGTGCGAGTTCGACGACGCGGGCGGTGCCCTCGACGTTGGCGGCGCGGTACTCCGGCCACGGGCGTCCCCACTCGGCCAGGGCGCCGGAGTGCACGATGATGTCGGCCTCGCTCGCCAGTCGCCGCCATTCCGGCCGCGCGAGGCCGAGTTTCGGGTGGGTGAGGTCGATGGGCACCAGCTCACACACGCCCGCCACGGTTCCCGGATCGCCCCCCGCGCGAACCAGGCCGATGACGCGAAACCCGGTGAGCTCCCGGGCAATGGCCCGGCCGATCACACCGGCCGCGCCGGTCAGCAGGACCGTCGGGCCGTCGATTTTCGTGCTGTCGTGCTGCATCCGCCTCACCCGTCGAATCGAATGGTGGCGAGCGGCCGGAAGGTCTCCGCCCGGATCAGGGCCTGGCAGCGGTAGCGCTGAATCTTGCCGCTGGGCGTCTTGGGCAGGCTGTCGCGCTCGAGGAAAACGCATTCGTCGATGGCCACGGCGGCCTTGGCCATCGACAGGGCGGCCGCGGCCTCGGCGACCGCCGCATAGTCCGCGAGCTCCGGTTTGGCCTCGACCAGCAGGCTCAGCCGGAACTTGGGCCCGTCCTGAACGCCGACGAGCGTCGTGCACCCCCGCCGCACACCGGGGATGGTCTCGACGGCGGTCTCGATCTCGCGGGCGTACACCTTGCGACCGGCGACCGAGATCATGTCGTCGGTGCGCCCGACCGGGTACAGATAGCCGTTGCGGACGAAGCCGAGATCGCCGGTGGCGAGGATGCCGCCGTCGAATACCCGGGCCGTGCGCTCGTCGTCGCGCCAATAGCCCTGGGCCAGACTGGGAGTGCTGACCCTGATCTCGCCGAGCTCGGTCGCGGGGGTGTCCAACAGCGAGACACCGCGACAGGCGGGCCCGGCCGACACCACCGTGGCGGCGCCCGGCTCGTCCGAGGACACCTCGACCAGCTGGCCATCGGCCAGGGCGACGGCATCGAAGGACAACTGGCGCGGCAATTCCCGCATCGGTGTGGCGGTGATCGCGAGCGTCGCCTCGGCCATCCCGTAGGCGGGCATGAACGCCTCCGGACGCAACCCCACCGACGCGAAGGTCTCGGTGGCGAGGGCGAGCGTGGTGGACTCGACCCGCTCGGCCCCGATCACGCAGATCCGGGTTGCCGCCAGCCCGCCGTCCGGCCAGCTCGCCCGGTGCCGCGCCGAGGCGCGCGCGGCCAGGTGCAGGGCGCTGCTGCTTCCGACGGTCATCGTCGCGCCCACCCGAGCGGCATCGGCGAACCAGGTGGCGGGGGAGAACGCGAACCGCAGCGGGGTGGACAGATAGGCCTCGATATTGTGGCCCAGGCAGTTCAGCAGGCCGCCGAACAGCCCCATATCGTGCGACAGCGGCAACCATCCGGCCCAGATGTCGCCCGGCCGCGGTTCGATGAAATCGGCGATGATGTCCAGCTGCGCGGCCATCGCCGCCGGGGTCAGCACGCATCCCTTCGGCGTGCCGACACTGCCCGAGGAGAACTGGACGAACGCCGGGTCGGTGTCGGCGGGTGGGGCGGCGTCGATCGCGCCGGTCCCGGCGAATTCGCGCCAGGCGCGGGTCCGGACCCCGAAGGTGTCGGGCAGCGCGGCGAGCAGATCGTCATCGGCGGCGAAGAACACCGGCTCGAGCCGGTCGCAGATGGTGCGGAGCTGGTCGGCGTACTCCTCGGGGGCCATCCCGCGGGCCATCATCGGCAGGGAGGCGACCATCCCGCCCGCGAGCCACACCGCGAGCAGGCCCCGCACGGTGTCTGGGGAATTGCCCAGCACCGCAGCGACTCTGGTGCCCGACCGCACCCCCGCACGGCGCAGACCGGCGGTCATCCGTTCGGCGTCGCGCACCACCTCGTCCCATGACGCACCCTCGAACCGGGTTCCGGTCCAGCAGTGCAGGGCCGCGCGCGGTCGCGCCGAGCCGCCGAACAGCCGATCCCACAGGCCCGCGGATTCATTCGACATCGGCATCCCCCTCGGAACCGGCGCGTTCGGACAGCGGCTTGGACGGCGACAGCGCGGCGCGCCGACCGCCGCCGACCCGCGACAGACCCTCGGCCCGCCGCTGCTCGCGGGTCCGATCGATGCGCACGACGTCGCGCGCCAGCCCGGTCGCCTCCAGCGTGCGGATCAGTACCGCGCTGGGATCGATTTCCCACCAGCGGAATCCGTGATTGGCCACCCGCGGGAAGGCGTGATGATTGTTGTGCCAGGAATCGCCGAACGACAGGATCGACAGCAGCGCGACATTGCGGGATTCATCCGGCGTGTCGAATCGGCGTCGGCCGTAGAAGTGGCCGATCGAGTTGACGGCGTAAGTGGTCTGATTGTTGAAGAAGATTCGGACCGGACCGCCCCAGACGAAGGCGGTGAGCGCGCCCTGCCAGGTGCCGGTCCACGCCAGGCCGATCAGGGTGGGCAGTGCCAGCCCGGCCACCACGAAGGCGAGGAAGTGCCGGGTGATGAACCGAACATCCTTGTCCCGCGCGAGATCCGGACAGTAGCGGATGGGGTCCGAAGACAGCTCCGAATCGAACAGCCAGCCGATGTGCGCGTGCCACAGACCCTTCAGGACACCGCGCAGACCGGGTTCGTCGCTGTCGTAGGGACTGTGCGGATCGCCGGGCCGGTCGGCCACGCGGTGATGTCGGCGATGGTGCGCGGCCCAGGTCAGCGGCGGCCCCTGCGCGGCCATCGCGCCGGCGGCGGTCAGCGCGAACCGCACCGCGCGAGGGGTCTTGAACGCCCGATGCGACAGCAGCCGGTGATAGCCGGTGGAGATGCCGAATCCGCCGATCAGGAACATCAGCAGGAAGGCGGTCAGATCGGCGGGACCGAAGACCCGGTTCCACAGCAGCACCATCGCCCCGATCACGCCGAGCACCGGTGTGATCGAGGAGATCACGATGAAGCCGTAGTGCTCCCTGTTGTTCATCGCTCGCCCCTTTCCATGACGAGGTCAGCGGGATTGCGCCGCTAGCGCTTGATTGCCCAGGACGACCAGGTCACCGAGCGTCTTCGCGTTCGCGGCCAGATGGTCGGCGAAGGTCGCGCCGTGCGCCTCCTCCAGCGTGAACACGATCTCGGCGATCTGCAGGCTGGACAGCCCGATGTCGGTCAGCGGGGAGGATTCGTCGAGCACGGTGTCCCGGCGGGCCTTACCGCGCATCTCACGTCGTACCAGGGCGACAACCTCGTCGATGGTGATCACTGATGGGTCCTTTCTCATTCGCCGGAGGGGTCCAGCGCATGTCGGCGCCGTTCCCAGGGGTAGTGCGGCAGGTCCAGTACCGAACGCGGCAGTGACAGCGAGAAGCCCTGCGGCGCCGGAGATTCCAGGCCCGGCGCCGGGTCGCCCGCGGCCAGCGCCCGCAGTGCGGCCGCGGCGGACGTCGGATCGGAGGCGGTGACCCGGGCGGTGTGGCGCTGGCGCATCCGCCCGTGGGTAGCGGTGTAGGCGAAGGCCGGGTACTGCTCGTCGGCGAGTCCGTCGAGGCGGTCCGCACAGGCGGCGGCCAGAATGCGCAGGGCCGCTTCGCTTCTGGCCGACAGCTCGAATCCGGGCACGGCCTCGGCCCGCGCCGCGGCGGCGGGCTCGGCCGGGCCGAGGATGACGTGCGCATTGGTCCCGCTCATCCCGAACGCGCTGACACCGGCGAATCCCGGCTCCCACGAGCGTGATTCGGTGGCCAGCCGAATACCGCTGCCCTCCAGCTCGATGCGCGGATTCAGCGTGCGAAAGTGCACCAGCGGCGGTATCGCCGCGTGCCGCAGGCACAGCACGATCTTGATCAGACCGGCGACCCCGGCGGCGGCCTCCAGATGACCCAGATTGGTCTTCACCGCTCCCACCTGCAACGCCGCGCCCGCCGTGCGGCCGAGTGTTGCCGCGACAGCCGCGATTTCGATCGGATCGCCGAGGGCGGTGCCCGTTCCGTGTGCCTCGAGCAGTTCGACGTCCTCCGGTTTCAATCCGGCGTCCTGCAGCGCCGCCTCGAGGAGCCGGGCCTGCGCGAGGACATTCGGCGCCGTCAGGCCGGAGGAACGGCCGTCCTGATTCACGGCGACACCGTGGATCACCGCGTGGATTCGGTCGCGGTCGTGCCGCGCGTCGGCGAGCCGCTTGAGCAGGACCACACCGCAACCCTCACTGCGGGTGAAGCCATTGGCACGCGCGTCGAAGGTCCGGCAGACCCCGTCGGGGGACAGCGCACTGGTCTGGTAGACCAGCCGCGTCGTATGCGGGGACAGAATGAGATTCACCCCGCCTGCCACGGCGAGATCGCACTGCCCGGTGCGCAGCGCCTGTGCCGCAAGGTGAATCGCGACGAGTGAGGACGAACAGGCGGTGTCGACGGCCATGGCCGGGCCGCCGAGACCCAGCAGATAGGAGATGCGCCCCGCGGCGAAGCAGTGCCCGCCGCCCAGCGCCCAGAACCCGTCGGGAGTGCCGCCGCGGTAGTAGTCGAGGTGATCGTTGGTGCTCAGCCCGACATACACACCGGTCCGCGGCCCCGCGTCGCGGCCGGGGACGATACCCGCGTCCTCGAATGCCTCCCAGCTCACCTCGAGCAGCAGCCGATGCTGTGGGTCCAGGGCGCGGGCCTCCTTGCTGGGCATGCCGAAGAAGCCGGCATCGAATCCGAAGACGTCGTCGAGGAACCCGCCGCGGTCCGGCAGACCGGCCCACTCGTCGGCGAAGGGCTCGCGCCGGTGCTCGGGCATGGGCGCGACCACATCGCCGCCGCGCTCGAGCAGGCGCCAGTACCCATCCAGATCGTCGATGCCGCCGGGCAGCCGCAGCCCGATGCCGACGACTGCCAGGGGTTGCGCGGAAACGGTCACGGCACCCTCCTCGGCACCGGGTCGGTTCGCTCGCGCAGCCGCAGGTCGAGGGCCTCGGCCAGAGCGCGGGGGCTGCCGTAGGTCCACAGCAGGGTCACGGCCAGGCGCATTCCGACCAGCCGTTCCAGTTGGCCGCGCAGCCGCAGGCCCTGCATGGAGTCCATGCCGAGCTGTTCGAGCGGGGTCTCGTCATCGATCGACTCCGGCGATAGGCCGAGCACATCGGCGGCCAATTCGCGAATCTTGTTCAGAATCAGGGCCGTTCGCTCCCGCGTCGGGAGCTCGGCGAGGACGCGCGGCAGATCGCTCGCGACGGGACCGGGCGCTTGGGGACGGGTGCGCAGCCGTCGGAAGCTGCCCAGGGCGGCGGTGGCCGGATAGGTGTCGAACCACTGCCGGATGTCGACCCCGCGACAGCCGATCACCGGCTCACCGCAGCGGAGCGCCGCGTCGAAGCCCGGGCCGGATCCGACCAGCGCCGACGGCATACTCACCGCGGTCGGTCCGGCGGCCGCGCGGTCGGCGGCCAGCCGGTCCAGGCAGCTGTCGATGGCGACCGCACCGGCGGTCGCGGTCATCGAGTCGGGCGAACCGAGCAGGACGAACAGGTCGATATCGTCGGCCCTGGTGAGCTCGTCCAGATTGACCACGGCCCGGCGAACCGACACCAGTGCGGCAGCCAGATCGCGCGCCTCCGGTGAGCGCAGCGTCGGCTCCGGTGGCGACGCGGGGGCATACACCACGCCACGGATCGGCGGCAGTTCCCGGCGGATGCCCGTCAGCGCCCGCTCGAGTCCGGCCCGGTCGGCCGGGTCCGCTGCCACGATGCGACCGTCCGGCCGCGCGGCCCCGGCCCGATCCGGAGTATTGGTGAGTACCACCGGGTTCGGGGCGCCCCGCGCGGTGAGCGCCGCGACCGCGCGCTGTGCCAGCGAATCGGGCACGGCCACCAGATAGGTTCCCGCGCCGGGTAATTCGAGCGGCTCGGCGACGCCGAGTCGATGCCGGTGCCAGCGGCCGGTGAACCGCACGCCCTGGCGGATCAACACCAGGTCCTCGTCGTCGTCGGCATCGAGCTCGCCGACCAGTGCCGCCACCCAGTCGGGGTCGCCGGAATCGAGATCGACCAGCCGGGCACGCAATTCGGGATGGTCGCGGCCGAGCACCCGAACGATGCCCAGGTACGCCGCGGTGACCGGATCGCTCGCGCCGCTACCGGGCCGAGCGCCGAAGGTCGCGACGGTCAGCGCCGGAACCGTCGCCCGCGCGAGCGCGGCGGCGATGATCTCGAACAGACCCGCCAACCCGATGCGCTGGGCCTCGAGATCCACGGTCGGCGGGGGCGCGAGATAGACCACGCCCTCGGGCTCGTCGGCTGGGGCCAGCGCCGAGCGCAGTGCCGCCACACGCGCCGTCGCCGCGCCGCGGACCTGCCAGGTCCGCTCGCGGCGCAGCGTACGCGGCGGGGCCGTGGCCTCGAAGGCCAACCGCAGCAGGCCCGGGTCCGGTTCGTGCGTCATCGCGAATCGCCGTTCACGCCCGCCCGCTCAGGACGGCGTGCTCGAGGTGGGCTCGGAGGTCTGCGCGAAGAACTTCTCGGCAATGGCCCGCAGCGACCGGAAGTGATCGGCCTCCACTTCGCGCCGGTCGATCTTCGCGCCGCCGGCGCGTTCGATCACGACCAGCAGCTCCACCGCCTGAATCGAATTCACCAGTCCGGCCTCGATGAGATCCAGATCCGGATCGATATCACCGAAATCCGGTTCCTGCTGGTGCAGCCACTCCTCGACCGCGGCAATACCGGTCGTCATTGTCATCTCCATTCGAATCGGATGCGGAAGGGTCGTTTCGGGTCAGGCGCGACCGATGCCCAGTTCCGGCGTGGTGCGCAGATACAGTCCGGACGATGCCTGATAGAGGTCGGTGGGCTCGATTCGCAGCGGTGCGAGCCCGCGATGCCTGCCGTCGGCCGAGCGGCCTCCGGAACGCAACTTCTGGGCCTCGGCGCTCAGGCGGTGGGCCACGTCGACCGCATCGGCGGTGCCCGCATCGCGCAGATCGCTCAGTCCGGCGACGATTTCCACGAAAGCGGCATTGGAGATCTGCGGCAGTTCCCCGTCCGGCCGCACCAGCCGCTGCGCCAGCCAGAAGTAGCTGTCCTTCCCCTTGTACTGTTCGTACACACCGGACACGATGAGGAACAGTCGCGCATAGGCGTTGCGGTAAAGGGATTCGTAGAAACCCTTCGCCTCCTCCGGGGTGACATCACCGCGATCGAGCGCGATGGTCGTCGCGGCGGCCAGCATTCCGCTGTACAGCGCGAGATGCACGCCGGTGGACAGCAAGGGATCCAGGAAACACGCGGCATCCCCGACCAGGAAATAGCCGTCGCCGCAGAAGGAGTCGGCCACATACGAATAGTCCTGCTCGATGCGCACCGGCGGTTCGAAGGTGCCGTCGCGCAGGAGCTCGCTGACCGTCTCGGATTCGCCGACCATATGCAGCAGCATGTTCTCGTGGGAATCGAAACCGGCCCGTCGTTCCCGGAAAGTGTCGCGGTGGGTGACGAAACCGACGCTGAACCGATCCTTGCGCAGCGGAATGATCCAGTACCACCCCTCCGGATGCGAGATCACATCGATACCGCCCTCCGGGGTGTTCGGCAGCGTTTTGCCGCCCTGCCAGTAACCCCAGATCGCGACATTGCGGAAGATCTCGTGTTGCTTGCGGTCGCGGAAATGTTGCGCCGACAGCACTCCCGCGCGGCCGGAGGCGTCGATCACCGTGTCGAACTCGATCGTCCGCACGCTGTCCGGGTCCGCCCCGTCCACCCATTCGGCCGCATAGGGTCGCTCCGCGCCGTCGAACAGCACCCGCTTGACCGTCGCGCCCTGGATCACCTTCGCGCCCAGCACCTCCGCGTGGTCGAGCAGCAGCTGGTCGAACTCCTCCCGCTCGACCTGCCAGGACGAGACGTTGCGGCCGAACATCCCCGACCAGTCGATGGTCCAGTCCTCCTCGTTGCCCCACCGCAGCAGCGCGCCCCGCTTGATCGGAAAGCCGTACGCGTCGACCTTGTCCACGACACCGGACATGCCCAGCAGAGTGCGGCAGGAAGACGCGAGGGATTCACCGATGTGATATCGCGGGAATTTCTCACGTTCGAGAAGGGTGACATCGAGACCGGCCTGCGCCAGCAGCGCCGCCGCATTCGCGCCCCCGGGGCCGCCACCGATGATCAATACTCGGGAGGTCATCTGCCACGGTCCTTTTCTGTTCGATCGGTCTTCCGTCGACGAGTCTTGCGACGGTCGCGTTCGGTGTCCACCGACTCAAGAAATACGCAAGTGTGTCGAAAGGCATTGCGCAAGGGCGGCTTTAGCGATACTTCAATGGTGCGCAGGAATTTTCGGGTGCCGCGGCGATCTGGCTACACTGCGGCCGATCACGTGTTTTTCGAAAAGTGCGAACGGAGTGTTTCCCATGTCCGAAACACCAGCCACCGGCACCGCCTCTCGGGCACCGGATCCCGGTTGCGCCGTCGTCACCGGCGCGGCGCGGGGGATAGGCCGAAATATCGTGCTCCGGCTGGCCCGCGCCGGTTACGACATCGCGGGCTGTTACCGCACACCCGGCGAGGAGGTCGACACCCTCGCCGACGAGCTGAAGGCGCTGGGGGTGCGGATGCTGCTGGCGCGGTTGGACGTTCGCGACCGTGACGGCGTGGAACGCTTCGCCGAACGCGCCGAGGAGGAGCTCGGCCCGATCACCGGCCTGGTCAACAACGCCGCGGTGGTGCGCAACGGCCCGATCGCCTTCATGCGCGGCGAGGCGTGGGACGAGGTGATCGAGGTGAACCTGACCGGCACCTGGAATATGTGCCAGGCGGTGCTGTACCGCATGCTGCGCCGCAAAGCCGGGGCGGTGGTGAACATCTCGTCCATCGTCGGTACCCACGGCTATCCCGCGATGAGCAACTACGTCGCCAGCAAGGCGGGCGTGAACGGGCTCAGCAAGGCGCTGGCACAGGAGGTCGGGGGCTACGGCGTTCGCGTCAACGCCGTCGCGCCCGGCCTCATCACCACCGACAAGGTGGACGATCACTTCCCGGCGGCCGAGCGCGAACGGTTCGTCGCGCGCACCGCGCTGGGTCGGCTCGGTGATCCCGACGACGTCGCCGAGGTGGTGGAGTTCCTGCTCTCGCCGCGCGCCCGCCACATCACCGGCCAAATCATCCAGGTCGACGGCGGTGACCGGCGGTGAGCCGATTCCTCGACGCGCTGATCGCCAACGCCCAGCACTCCGACGGGGGCATCACCACCGGCGAACCGGACGCGCCGCGCCGCCGCACCTGGGCCGGCCTGCTCGACACCGCCCGGCGCATCGCGGCCGACCTGTGCTCGGCGGGCGTGGCCCCCGGCGATGCGGTGGCGATGCTGATCGGAGACCCCGATCGGTCGGTGCCCGTCGCCGAGGCGATCTGGCTGGCGGGCGCCAGCGTCACCGTCCTGCAACAGCCCACCGCGCGCACCGATCGGGAGATGTGGCAATCCAATTCGCTGCGGGTGCTGCGAATGATCAAGGCCGGGTTGGTCGTTGTGGGACCGCCGTTCCTCGAGCATGCGGAGTTCCTGACCGCCAACGGCATCGAGGTCCGCACGGTGGATGAACTCGGTGCGCGCCGCGCACCCGCCGACTTCACCGCACCACCCGTCGGCGAGGAGACCGTGGCGCTGCTGCAGCTGACCAGCGGCTCGACCGCGCAACCCAAGGCCGTGCAGGTGACACACGGCAATTTGGCCGCCAACGTCACGGCGATGGCCGCCGGAATGCGGATCGATCCGGCGGCCGATCTGATGGTGTCGTGGGCGCCGATGTACCACGACATGGGCATGATCGGATGTCTGGCGCTGCCGCTGTTCACCGGAATGGAGCTGGTGAAGATCGCGCCCACGACCTTCATCCGCGATCCGTATCTGTGGGCCGACCTGATCAGCCGTTACCGGGCCACCATCGCCGCGGGCCCCAATTTCTCCTGGGATATCCTCACCCGCCAGCTCGAGCTGGCCGAGGCGGGCAGCCTGGATCTGAGTTCGGTGCGTATCGCTGCCAGCAGCGGCGAACCCGTCGACTATCGCACCGTGACGGCCCTGACCGCCGCCGGTGCGCGGTTCGGGTTGCGTCCGGACAGCCCCAACAGTTGCTACGGCGCGGCCGAGATCACCGCCCTGGCAACGCTTTCGCCGCTGTCGCGCCCACCTCGCTTCGATCTCGTCGACGCGGTCGAGCTCGAGACCCAGCGCCGCGCCGTACCCGTGGATACGGCTCCCGCGACCGGGGCACGGCGTTTCGCGGTCGTCGGCCCGCCGCTGCCCGGAATAGAGCTCCGGGTCGTCGACGAGGACGGCCGGGCGCTGGAACCGCGACGGATCGGGCGCATCCAGGTCCGCGGTCCGTCGGTCACGGCGGCCTACGTCACCGTGGACGGCGTCGTCCCGATTCAGGATGCCGACGGCTGGGTGGATATGGGCGACGACGGATATCTGGCCGAGGGCGAGGTCGTGATCTGCGGACGCCGCAAGGACGTCATCATCATGGCGGGCCGCAATATCTATCCCATAGATATCGAGCGCGCGGCCGAGACGGTGACCGGGGTGCGCGCCGGCAATGTGATCGCGGCCGGATACCGGGTCGACTCCGGAATCGACGTCGGCCGTGAGACTTTCGGGGTGCTGGCCGAATCCCGGCAGGTCGGTGATGCGGCCGCCGAGGAGCGCATCCGGTCGCAGATCGCCGACCGGGTCGCCGCCGCGGTGGGGGCGCGTCCCGATCGGGTGCTGCTGCTACCGCCGAACCGGCTGCCCAAGACCTCGTCCGGAAAACCGCGACGGTTCAGGGCGGCCGAGCTGCTGCGGGCCGATCACCCGGTGAGTTCCGCCGCGCGCGAGCGGAATCCGGCTATCCCGCCCGGGTAGCGGGTGGCGAACCGATGAGCGCCGCCGGTGTGCGCCGGAAACCCGGCCCCCTCGACGGAGACGATGTCGGCGTCCTCGGGTGAGCGGAGCAATCCGGTGTCCAGGCAGCGCAGGGTCGCGGTCACCACGGCGAAGATCATGCGCTCGGCCGCACCGTTCGCGTCCGCCGCAGGGCCGGGAGTACCGGCGGCCCAGGCGAACCCGGCCGCCGCGGCGGCGGCGGTCAGCTCGGTGAGGGACAGCCCGGATTCGACCATCGCGGTCAGCTCCGCGAGCAATGCCAACCGCAGTCGTACGGCCACCGAGTCCGGACCGCGCACGACAATGGGCAGTACACGGGCCCGGAGCAGGAAATCGAAGGCCGCGCCGACGGTTTCGTCGCCTGTCGACGCTCCGGTGAGGATTTCCGCGGCGTCCGGGGTGAGGATCATCAACCGGATCGGTCCATGCGCGCTGCCCTCGCGGTCGGTCGTGGTGAGAGCGAGTTCAGCGCCGGGGTCGGTGGAGCGGGCGGTCACCTCGACTCCGGCGCGTTCGGCCCAGCCGACCACCTCGGCCACGGCAGGCGGCGGCCCCGTCACCGAAACCGAATGTGCCATGCCGGGTTTCGAGCCATCGGGCCGGGTGCCGCCAGCCGCCACATACTGCCGGTCGTACCAGAAATCGACCATGGCGGCGGCACGCTCGCCCGATGCGACCCGGACCAGCCCCCGGGTCTCCCATTCCTCCGCTGTCGCGGGGTCTGCCTGCGCGCTGGCCCGTGCGATATCCGTGATCACGGTGGCGATCGGCGTCCGCATATCCCAGTCCACGTGCGGTACAGCGCGTTTCGGGACTGGCGCGCCGGCGCGGAGGCCGCGACGACCGGCCGCGATTCGGGCCCGTGCCTGCGCGATGAGCGCACCGCGGTCCGGGGCCAGCTCGTCGACCAGTCCCACGGCCAGGGCGGCTGCCGGTCGGAACCGGGTGCCGGGAACCAATACCTCACGCAGTGCCGCATCGGCGCCCAGCAGCCGGACGGTGCGGACCACCCCGCCCGCCCCGGGCAGCAAACCCATGGCGGCCTCGGGCAATCCGATCTCGACACCCGGTGCGTCGACCGCGATGCGGTGGTGACAGGCCAGCGCGAGTTCGAAACCGCCGCCGAGCGCGGACCCGCTGACCGCGGCCACCACCGGCCGGTCCAGCGCCTCCAGGCGACGCAGGGCCGCCTTCAGCACGCCGACCCGGTGCGCGAGCAGCCGCTGCGCCTCCGGTTCCGGGCACAACACCGTCCGCGGGTCCGCGCCCAGGCAGAACGTCGACTTCGCCGAGGTCAGGATGACCCCGGCGATATCGCGCTCCGATCGCGCCAATTCCGAGACCACCGAAGCGAATTCGGCGATGAACGACTCGTCCACCACATTCGAGAAGCGGCGGCGATCGTTCATCGTGACGGTGACGACGCCGTCGCCGTCGCGATGGATGTCGAACCGCGGCCGCTCACCGCGCCCGGCCATGACCGCTCAGGCGTCGAGCACCGGTTCGACACCGGCGAGATGTCTGCGGGCCAGTTCCTGATAGGCGTTGGGATTCACGTTCACCCAGAACTCGGCACTGGTGCCGTCGATGGGCGATTTGACCTTGGCCGGGCTCCCGGTCACCAGCATTCCGTCCGGAATCTGGCTGCCGCCCACGACCAGCGATCCGGCCGCGACCATACACCGCGCACCGACCTTCGCGCCGTCGAGCACGGTGGCGCCGTTCGCGATCATGGCCTCCGCGCCGATGGTGGCGCCGTGCACACAGCACAGATGCGCGACGGTCGCGCCCGGTCCGATTTCCGCTGTCATCCCCGGTGGCGCATGGACCACCGCTCCGTCCTGGACATTCGCACCCGCGCGCACGATCACCTGGGCGAAATCACCGCGCAGCACGGCGTTGTACCAGACGGACGCACCGGCCTCCACGACGACATCGCCGACGAGGGTGGCCGTCGGCGCGATGAACGCGTCCGGATGTACCTGGGGAGATTTCCCCTCGAAGGAAAACAGCGGCATACGTCCACCTTTCTTCTGTTATGCAGAAAATTGGGATATCGACAAATCATTGAGCGCGGGGTCCCGGCACAGCAGGCGTTGATGCAGGCGCCGCGATACCGGGCCGGGTTCCATTCCGTACTCGTCCACGAATCGAATTCGCATCTCGCCGTAGATATCGAGCGCGTCGGCGGTCCGGCCCGATCGATGCAGCGCGATCATCAAATGATGATAGAGGGTTTCCCAGTTCGGATACTCCTCGACCAGCCGATAGAGTTCACCGACCAGCGACCGATGCCGGCCGAGCTGCAACTCGAGTCCGATCCAGCGCTCCCGGAGGTCGGTCAGCTCCTCGTCCAGCGCCTTCGCCTGCGAATTCAGCCACGAACCGCCCCGGACATCGGCGAGCGCCGGCCCGCGCCACAGCGCCAGCGACTCCGACAGCAGCCGCGCCGCCTCGGCGAGATCGCCGGACGCCTCCGCCGCGCGGGCTTGCTGACCGAGTGACCGCACCCGCAGATAATCGCAGCCGTGACCGGCCATGCGCAGCACGTACCCCGACGTGTCGGTATCGATGACGCCGCGAACCGTACGCCAGTCGGGCCCGATCAGCGCGCGGCGCAGCTTGGAGATGTAGACCTGCAACGTGGTGACCGCGGTGCGCGGCGGGTGCGCGCCCCACAGGCCGTGGATCAACCAGTCGGCCGACACGACCTGATTCGCGCGCAGAATCAGCATCGCGAGCAATAGGCGCAGTTTCGGTGGTGTCGGTGTCAATACGAAACCATCACCGCGAGTGACCGTGAGCGAACCCAGCACAGAGAAATCCAGCCGTGGTGATTCGGTCCGCACTGCCGCACTGGACAGGGATAATTCTGTCATGCGCCCCCGCCTCGACTCTGATTTGCAGAATTCTTTCAAACGACGCCCAGCAGCGTCAATCCGGTGCTGCTACTCGATCACATAGGGTCGACTACCAATCCGGGTAGCGGGTTCGCCGGCACGCAGTTTGGAGGCGTAGACCGCGGCTTGGGTGCGGCGTTCCAGGCCGAGTTTGCCCAGGAGCCGGGAGACGTAGTTCTTGACGGTTTTCTCGGCCAGGAACATGCGTTCGGCGATTTGGCGGTTGGTGAGACCCTCGCCGAGCAGGTCGAGCAGGGTGCGTTCCTGGTCGGTGAGTCCGGCCAGCGGGCCCTCGGGTTCGGTGCTGCGGCGCAGCCGGTCCATGAGTGCGGCGGCGGCGCGATTGTCGAGCAGAGAGCGGCCGGAGCCGACGGTTTTGATGGCCTCGGCCAGTTGCATGCCCTTGATGTCCTTGACGACGTAGCCGCTGGCTCCGGCGAGGATGGCGTCGAGCATGGCTTGTTCGTCGGTGAAGGAGGTGAGGATGAGGCAGCGCAGGTCGTCGAGGCGGGAGAGGAGTTCGCGGCACAGTTCGATGCCGTTGCCGTCGGGGAGCCGGATGTCGAGGATTGCGACGTCGGGTTGTAGCGCGGGGATGCGGGCCAGGGCCTGGGCGACGTCGCCGGCCTCGCCGACGACGGTGAGCTCCGGATCACCCTCGAGCAGGTCGGTCAGCCCGCGCCGCACGATCTCGTGGTCGTCGACCAGGAACACCTTGATCATGGGCCGTCCAATCGGAGAGGAGTGAATAGAGCTCACCCTAGGCGGACCGGCGGCCCTCGGACATGGCCGAAAGTCCTTTTCACCCGGCGGGGCGGGATCAGGCCAACGGAGCGGTCCACCGCACCCGGGTACCCGGGCCGCGCGGGCCCGCGCTGGTCGCGGGCGCGATGTCGAAGGTGCCCTTGCGATGTTCGGCGCGGCTGGCCAGGTTGTTCAGCCCGCTCGGCGTCACGGCGTGCGGCAGGCCGCGGCCGTTGTCCTCCACGACGACCTCCACGTCGTCGGCCACCGTGATCGCGACGGTGACGGTGTCGGCCCCGGAATGCCGGACGGCGTTGCTGACCGCCTCGCGCACAACGGCTTCCACATGATCGGCCAATTCGGCGTCGAGTACCGACAGCGGACCGCTGGCGCGCAGCGTGGCGGTGATCGGGGAGTCGGCGGTCTGTTGACGCACCGCGTCGTCGAGACGTTGGCGCAGGCGGTTGACGCGGCCGTCGCCGCCGTGCAGGTCGAAGATGGAGGTACGGATCTCCTGCACGACCTCCTGCAGTTCGTCGACCGCGCGGGAGATCCGTTCGCGCACTTCGGGTCTGCCGCTGCGCGGAATGGTGCCCTGCAGGCCCAGGCCGATGGCGAACAGGCGCTGGATGACGTGGTCGTGCAGGTCGCGGGCGATGCGATCGCGGTCGGTGAGCACGCCGAGTTCGCGCATCCGCTCCTGGGCGGCGGCCAGTTCCATGGCCAGGGCGGCTTGGTTGGCGAACGATGTTGTCAATTCCAGGGTTTCGTCGTCGTAGCGCGCGGCCCCGCGCGGCCGGGCGGCCACCAGGACCCCGAGGCTGGAGTCGGAGGTGTGCAGGGGCAGCAGCAGGACCGGACCGGCGGTGGGCAGTTCGCCATCGAGACCGGCGGCCGCGGGGCTGTCGAAGCGGTACGCGGTCTGCTCGGTGAAGGCGCTGCCGACCCCGGTGCCGCGGGTGGGCAGTTCGCGCCCGGCGAGCTTGCCGGCGGGGCCGTCGCACCGGGTGATGCGCAGCGTCGCGACTTCGTCGGGCGGGAGATCGGTATCGAGGCTCACCGCGAGAAAGGCGGCCTCGGATTCGGTCAGCCGCCGTGCCTGGCCGACCAGCTGTGCCAGCACCTGCGCGGTGTCGGTACCCGCGAGGAATTCGGTGGTGATGTCGCGGGTGGCGGCGATCCACCCCTGGCGGCGGCGGGCCGATTCGTAGAGGCGGGCATTGTCGATGGCGACCCCGGCCGCGGCGGCCAATGCCTTGACGATCACCTCGTCGTCCTCGGTGAACGGCTGCCCGCCGAACTTCTCGGTCAGATACAGGTTGCCGAACACCTCGTCGCGGATGCGGATGGGCACGCCGAGGAAGGTGAGCATCGGGGGGTGGTTGGGCGGGAAGCCGACCGAGGCGGGGTGGTCGGCGAGGTTGTCCAGCCGGATCGGCTTGGGCTCGTCGATGAGCAGGCCCAGCACGCCGCGTCCCTCCGGCAGGTGTCCGATGTGGGCGCGCAGTTCGTCGTCGATGCCCTCGTAGATGAACTGGATCAGTTCGTGGCCGTGGCCGCGCACCCCGAGTGCGCCGTAGTCGCTGCCGACCAGGGTGATGGCGGTGTGCACGATGGTGCGCAGCGTCTCGTCCAACTCGAGACCGGCGGTGACGGTCAGCATCGCCTCGACGAGGCCGTCCATGCGGTCGCGGGCGTCGATTATCTGCTCGATCCGGTCCCTGACCTCGGAGAGCAGTTCCCGAAGTCGCAGTTGGGAGAGGGTGTCGCGGACCGAGTACGCGTCACCGGGAAAGTGGTCGGTCACCGGCTTCCTCCCTACGCTGGGGTCCGGCCCATCCTATTGGCCGGTGACTTCGGCTCCCGCAGTGGCGGCCCAGGCGTGGGCGGCCCGGGCGACGGTGTCGGGCAGTGGGGCGGTGGTGTCCAGGGCGACGGCCTCGGGCCACGGGCAATCGTGCTGTGCCATGGCCGACGCGACGGCGGGGGTCGCCTCGGAGGCACCGCCGGTGCGGGCGGCGATCCGAGCCGCGGTGACCGATCGCGGGGCTCGGCAGACGAATTCGAGCAGTTCGGCCGCGGTCTCCTCGGCGAGTGCGGTCGCGCGGCGGCGTTGCTCGGCATCGGTCCAGCTGGCGTCGAGGATGACCGAACGGCCGAGGTGGAGCTGGGTGCGCGCCTGACCCAGCAGCGCGGTGTAGACCGCCGCCCTGGCTTCGGCGGAGTAGGCCCCGTGGCCGTATTCGCCGCTGGCGCCGTGGATTTCGCCGGTCGCGCGCAGCCGGGTGCGGATGTGGTCGCTGGACAGGACGACGGCATCGGTGGCGGCGGCGAGTTCGGTGGCGACGGTGGATTTTCCGGTTCCGGGCAGTCCGCCGATCAGTGCGAGGCGGACCGCGCCCGCCTCGAGGTGGCGCAGCGCGATCTCGGCGTGGCGAACCGCGTGCTCGGCCGATTCGGCGCCGCCTTGGCGGTGGCGGATGCAGTTGACCTTGGCTCGCACGATGGCGCGGTAGGCGGTGTAGTGGTGGCGTAGCGACGGCGGGGCGGAATCCTCTGTGCCGGTGCAGTATTCGTCCATCACGGCCGTGGCGAGGTCCGAATGGCCGAGGAATTCCAGATCCATGGCGAGGAAGGCGATGTCGTCGAGGCGATCGAGGCGGCGCAGGTTGTCGTCGAAGTCCAGGCAGTCCAGGACCCGAAAGCCGTCGGGGAGGGCGAAGATATCGCCCGCGTGCAGGTCGCCGTGGCCGTCGACGATGCGGTGCTCGGCGATCCTGCTGTCCAGCAAGGGTTCACGGCCATCGATGTAGCGGTGCGCCAGCGCGGTGATCCGTTTGATGGACTCACCCGGAATCGGCGGATCGGTGAGCCCGTCCAGCAGCAGCGCCCACCGGTCGCGCAGGGCCTCGACGGTTCCGGCGCGGTCCACCTCCGGTCCGCGTTCGGCATCGTCGTGGAAGCGTGCCAGCACGGCCAGCAGCGCCGACAGCGCCGCTCGCGCCCGATCCGGGTCGTCGAGCAGACTGGTCAGCCGGGCGTCGTCGGGCATGCGGCGCATGACGAGTACCGGTTCGCTCGGCCCGCCCTCGGGATCGTCGAGATGGGAGACACCCAGGTACACATCCGGCGACAGGCGGCGGTTGAGTTCCAACTCCCGGGCGATGGCGCGTTCGCGGCGCTGCGGGGTGCCGAAGTCGAGAAAGTCGGTGACCACCGGTTTCTTGATCTTGTAGGCACGGTCGCCGCACAGCAGTACCAGCCCGATATGGGTTTCCTTCACCTCGGCCCAGGGCGTATCGGTGGGGGTCATACCTCCCATGGTCCTCTCGCTGGGCTCACGCCCGCGCCGGCAGCTCGAGGTTCGCGAGCAGGGTGACCACCCGGCGGTCGATATCGTCGCGGATCGGGCGGATTTCGGGGATCGAGAGTCCGGCCGGATCGTCCACGATCCAGTCCTCGTGGCGGATGCCCGGAGGCAGGGGGCATACGTCGCCGCAGCCCATGGTGACGATGATGTCGGCGGCGCGGATGATTTCGTCGGTCCAGGCCTTGGGGAATTCGTGGGAGATGTCGATGCCGACCTCGGCCATGGCCGCGACCGCGGCGCGGTTGAGGGCGCCGCTCGGCTCCGAACCGCCGGACCAGCCCAGTGCTCGGCCCTGGGCGTAGTGCTCGAAGAAGCCCAGGGCCATCTGGGAACGTCCGGCGTTGAACGGGCACAGGAACAGCACCACCGGAATCGCGTGCTCGATCCGGCCCTCCCCCTTGGCGCGGGCGTGCAGTCGCTGCCGGGCGAAGCGTTCGGCCAGCAGCGGCAGATACAGCCGCACCGACGCGCGGGCCTTGATCTCCTCGTAGCAGTCGCGCAGGTAGTGGTGAATCGTGTTGGCGTCGAACAGGATCGTGAACTCGCGGGCCAGCCGTCGCTCGGCCCGCGCGAGTGCGGTGGCGGGCAGAATATCGAGGAGTCGGTAGGCCGGGGTGATCTCGTGGTATCCGTCCCGGTAGGTCCGCTCGGGCGTAGACACGCAGATCAGCGTGACAGCATGCGCCCAGCGGGAACCGAACTGAGGATGAACCCCATGGTACGAGCTGGCCACAACGCGACACGCACCGCGAAAGTCGTTAAGATGGCTAACTTTTCGGTGTGCGGTTTCGCTCCACCCGTTCGCCTTCTGCCTGCTCGGCCCGTATTGTCGCGGCGACGGCACCGGGGATGTGCCGGTGATTTCTAGGAGCACGTGTGGTGTACCGGCTGGATGATATCGACTGTGTCAGTGCGCGGAGCCATGCCGCGCTGGGGGGAACCTTGGCGATACAGGCGGTGTGGCGTTACGAGCGGGCGGTGGATGTGGCGCGGTTGCGGGAGTTTCATGCCGCGCTGTGCCGGGGGCGGCTGGGGCGGGTGGTGGCCCCGGCAATGATCGCGGCGGCGGGGGATCGGTGGAGTGCGCGGGCGCGGTTCGCCCCGCTCGAGGTGGCGGCAGAGCCGATTCGGCGCGACGAGCTCGAGCAGTGGATCGCCGAGCGGGGGCGGGCGGAGTTGCGGACCTACGGGGGACCCGCATGGCGACTGGCCGCGGTCGGGCTGGACGACGGCGGAAGTGCGGTGTCGCTGGTGGTTTCGCACACCCTCGTGGACGGCCGGGGATTGTGCGCCGCCATCACGGCGGCAATCGCCGCGGAATACTGTGAATTCGACTATCCCAGTGACGAATTCGGGCCGATGCGGGCGCTGTGGGCCGATCTCGGCGCGGCCGCCGGGAAGATCGGGCCGATCGCGCAGGCCGTCGCGCTCGGGACGCGGGTCGCGCTGGCCCGGCGCGCCGAGGCCCGCGGGGGCGTCGGCGGCGACCCCGAGTTCCGCCTGCCGGTCGTCGAGGTGACGGTGCCCGCGCAGCTGTGGCACGCGGCCGCCCAGGCCCGCAACGGCACCGGCACCACCCTGGCCGCGGCGGTCATGGCCGATCTCGCCACCGAGATCGGCCGCGTCGACGAGCAGGGCCACGTCCGGATGATGATGCCGGTCAGCACCCGCACCGACGGCGACGAGCGTGCCAACGCACTCGGTTCGATCGACTTCGAATTCGACGGCGACACCACCGATCTCGCTCCGCTGCGGGCGCAGATGAAGCTGAAGCTGGCCGCGGTCGCCGGACAGCCGGTGCCGCCGCTGATTCCGATCGCGGTGGCGCTGCCGCGCGGTCTGTACGGTGCGCTCGCGCGGCAATCCGCGACCGATCCCACCCGCACGGTGTGCTCACATCTGGGCAAACTGGAACCGGAGATCCTCGACATCGACGGCACCCCGGCGTCGTCGATCGCGTTCGGGCTGGCCAATCAGAGCCTGAACGCACGGGCGGTGGTGGCCGCCCGCGGCGGCGACCTGTACGGCCTGTTCTCCGAGGTCGCGGGCCAGGTCACCATGCGGATCAAGGGCTTTCACCCGCCCGCCCTGGAGCGCGCCGACCAGCTGACCGACCTGCTGGGCCGCGTGCTGGCCCGCTACGAGCTCACCGCGACCGTTCGCTAGCCCTCGCCCCGCCGCGCGGCGATCAGTCGTGCGGCAGGGCGCGGTCCACCAGCGCCGCGACCACCGGAGCGAGGGTCTCGGCGTAGCTGACCGTGAGATGGTTGTCGTCGCGGTAGATCAGATCCTTGCGGTTGATCAGCGGGCAGCGCCGGTCGGTGCAGAACAGCGCGGTGAGATCGTCGTAGCGACCGCCCGCGGCGGTGGCCGCCGCGGCCTCGGCGGCGATGCCGGAATCGTTCACCGCCTCCGGCCGTGCCGGTGCGCACGCCAGGGCATCGTCCAGATGCGCCGACAGACAGGTCGGGACGGTGGTGTGCGGATCCGGAATCGGGCCCAGCACCAGGACCGTCGCCCCGGTCGCGCGCAACTGTCCGACCAGCCGACCGAGGCTGTCGATCCAGGCCGGGTCGTAGGAGACGAAGCCGAAGTCGCCGCCGTAGCGCCGGGACATGCTCAGCACGATCAGCCGGGGATGTTCGGCCCGCAACCGGTCGAGTACCAGCGGCCGCCACTGCTCGCATTCGGTGTACTCGCGGCCCAGATAGGGGCTGGTGATGGGCAGGTCCATCAGCGGGCAGGTGACCTTGCTCATCGTCTCCAGCCGCCAATGCCGTTGCGTCGCGATCCTTTCCAGGGCCGGATGCCACATGGCCGCGTGCGAGTCGCCGACCAGCGCGACGGTGGTGGCCGAATCGGGGTCGCCGGAGACGCATTCGGGTTGGCCGTGATCGCGCCAGGATCGGACGCAGCCGTTGACGAACACATCGGCTTTGTCGCCCGGCGCGTCGGCCAGCGACGGAGTGAGATTGGAAGGGACCGAACGGGTCTCGGCCGAGGCGGAGATCGCCGCCCGCACCTGCGCGGTGAGCTGCCGGACGGTGGCGTCGGCCGGATCCTCGGCGGGGGAGCCGGCCGCGCGGGGCGCCGACAGCACGGTCAGCGCCTCGGCCGCCGCACCGTGTCCGACCGGCACCGGCACGACGACCAGCAGGGCCAGCGCCGCGGATCCGGCCGCCGCGGTCACCGCGCCACCGAGGCCGAGACTGCGCACGGCCGAGCGCCGCAGCGGGGCGGCGAAGCGGATCGGATTCTCCACCAGCTGCAGCGTCAGCATGGCCAGCCCGGCCGCGATCAGGACCGCGCCCGCCGCGCCCGCCGTCCCGAGCGGATGCCCGAGCGCGCGTGGGGCCAGTATCAGCACCGGCCAGTGCCACAGATACAGCGAATACGAGAGTCGACCGATCGCCCGCATCGGCGGCAGCGACAGCACCGCTCCCACCCCGAAACGCGCTGCGGCACAACCGGCGACGACGATCAGCGCCGCGCCCAGCACGGGCAGCAGCGCGGCCGTCCCGGGATACGGGGTCGCACCGCCCAAGCGGAGGACGGCCAGCCCGATCAGGCCCAGCCCGGCCCAGCCGAGCACGACGGCCAGCGTCGCGGGCAGCCGACGCCACGCCGGCACCGACAGCGCCACCAAACCACCGGCCGCCAGTTCCCAAGTCCGCGTCGGCAATCCGAAGAACGCCCACGGCGGCAGCGTGCGGGTCCACAGCAGCGACACCGTGAACGACAGCGCCGAAACAACGAGCAGGACGACGAGATACGGGACAGGGGAGGGCCGTCTTCTCGACCGTCGGACGATCCAGGCGGTGAGGATGATCAGCGCGGGCCACAGCAGATAGAACTGCTCCTCCACGGCCAGCGACCAGTAGTGCTGAAACGGCGACGGCGGCGCACCGGCATTGAGATAGTCCGTGCCCTGCGCCGCGAGCCGATAGTTGCCGACATACAGCGCACTGGCGATCGCGTCCCCGAGCACGGTGCGCGCCTGCAGCGGAGGCAACAGCGCCGCGGCGCCCACCGCGGTGGCCACCAGCACGAGCCCCGCCGCGGGCAGCAGCCGCCGCGCCCGCGCGCCGTAGAACCGGGTGAGCTCGATCGTGCCGCGCTCGGCCACCTGCCGCCACAGCATGCCGGTGATAAGGAAGCCGGAGATCACGAAGAAGACGTCGACGCCGACGAATCCGCCGCCGATGCCCGGCACACCCGCATGGAACAGCACCACCGCCAGCACCGCGACCGCGCGCAGGCCCTCGATATCCGGACGAAAACCCCGCCCGGGTGCGTCTGCTGCCATGGCAGGCATTGGGCCAAACACCTCCCGCCCGCGGCAACAGTCTTTAGCTGTACCTTCACTGGCCCGTCCGCCCGGAGCATTTGACCGGTCTGGCAAATTTGCCCGTTGCCACCCGGTCGAGCGGGGTTTACCGCAGACTGATCTCCTGGCGAGCGCCGTGCGAGGGCGGCGTTCTCACGCGGGAGCACGCATGACCGATACCCAGCCCCGATCCGATGACGAACGGCGCCTCGCCGAGCTCGGCTACAAACAGGAACTGGCCCGATCCTGGTCCGGATTCTCCAACTTCGCCATCAGTTTCACGATCGTGTCGATCCTGACCGGCGGGCTGGCCAGCTACGGCATCGGCCTGGCCAACGGCGGGCCGATCACCATGGCCTGGGGGTGGCCACTGGTCTCGGTGATGGTCCTGTTCGTCGGATTGGCCATGGCCGAACTGGCCTCCGCGTATCCGACCTCCGGCGGCCTGTACTGGTGGGCGGCGCAACTGGGCGGGCCGATCTGGGGCTGGTTCACCGGCTGGTTCAACCTGATCGGCCAGATCGCGGTGACCGCGGCCATCGATTACGGTGCGGCCATCTTCACCACCGCGGTGCTGAATGTGATCGGTATCGATATCGGCACCGACCGCACGGCGATCTTCCTGGTGTTCGCCGCCATCCTGGTGCTGCACGCGGTGCTGAACATCCTCGGCCCGCACCTGTCCGCGGTAATCAACAACATCTCGGCCTGGTGGCATGTGGGTGGGGTGCTGATCTTCGTGCTGGTGCTCGGCATCGGCGCGAAACACCATCAGAGCGTCGGCTTCGTCTTCACCGAGACCGTCGACAACAGCGCGGTCGGCTTCGGCGGCGTCGCGTTCAGCTTCCTGCTCGGTCTGCTGCACGCGCAGTACACCTTCACCGGCTACGACGCCTCGGCCCATATGTCGGAGGAGACCCACGACGCCGCCCGGATGGCGGCCAGGGGCATCATCAACACCATCCTGGTCTCGGCCGTCGCCGGATATCTGCTGATCATGGCGGTGACCTTCGCGATCCCGAATCTCGACGACGCGCTGGATCCGGCGAAGAACAGCGGCTATCCGGTGATCTACATTCTGGAGAATTCGTTGAGCGCGTTCTGGTCCGGCCTGCTGCTGATCATCGCCGCGCTCGCGCAGCTGTTCTGCGGCTACGCCTCGATCACCTCGGCGTCGCGGATGCTGTTCGCCTTCGCCCGCGACGGCGCGGTTCCGGGTTCGGCACTGTGGTCGCGGCTGTCGTCGCGTCAGGTGCCGGTCAACGCGGTGCTGTTCATCTCGTTCTTCGCCTTCGTGCTGCTCATCCCGTCGATGCTGGTGCCCGCCGCCAACGCGCCGACCGCCTATGCCGCCGCCACCTCGGTCGCGACCATCGGCCTCTACATCGCCTACGGCATCCCGGTGCTGCTGCGACAGTTGCACGGCGGCCGATTCCGCACCGGCCCCTGGCAACTCGGCTCCTGGTATCGGCCGATCGGGATCATCGCGCTGGTCTGGATCGCCTGCATCAGCCTGCTGTTCATCCTGCCCATGGACGATCGGGGCTATCCGTGGCACGACGAATTCACCTGGACCGCGGTCAATTACGCGCCGATCACGCTGGCCGCGGTGGTCGGCGCGATCGCGGTGTGGTGGTTCGTCTCGGCCCGGCGCTGGTTCACCGGGCCGCGGCGCACCGTCGAGGAGCCGGATTCCTAGAGCGGGGTCACATACGCCCCGGAGATGCCGCCGTCGACCAGGAACTGCGAGGCGGTGATGAAGGAGGAGTCGTCGCTGGCGAGAAAGGCGACGGCGGCGGCGATCTCCTCCGCCTCGGCGAAGCGGCCCAGCGGGATGTGCACCAGTCGGCGCGCGGCGCGTTCGGGATCCTTGGCGAACAGCTCCCGCAGCAGCGGGGTGTTCACCGGCCCGGGGCACAGCGCGTTGACCCGGATGCCCTGGCGGGCGAACTGCACGCCGAGCTCACGGCTGAGCGCCAGCACGCCGCCCTTGGAGGCGGTGTAGGAGATCTGCGAGGTGGCCGCGCCCATGACGGCGACGAAGGAGGCGGTATTGATCACCGAACCCTTGCCGCGCTCGAGCATCTGCCCGATGGCGTATTTACTGCACAGGTAGACCGAGGTCAGATTGACCTCCTGCACGCGCCGCCAGGCATCGATCCCGGTGGTGAGGATCGAATCGTCCTCCGGCGGTGAGATACCCGCGTTGTTGAATGCGACGTCCAGGCCGCCGTAGGTGTCGACCGCCGTCTGGAACAGCGCCTTCACCTGAGCCTCGTCGGTCACGTCGACCTTGACGTACAGCCCGCCCACCTCCGTCGCCGCGGCCTCGCCGGAGGTGGCGTCGATATCGGCGACCACGACCTTCGCCCCCTCGGCAGCGAAGCGGCGGACGGTGGCCAGGCCGATGCCGCTGCCGCCGCCGGTGACGACCGCCACGCGATCCTGTAAGCGCTGCACCATATCTCCTTCTGCTCGGATATCGGGAACTAGTCGGTGGCGATGAAGACGTTCTTGGTCTCGGTGAAGGCCTTGGCGGCGTCGGGGCCGAGTTCGCGACCCAGTCCGGACTGTTTGTATCCGCCGAACGGGGTCCAATACCGCACGGAGGAATGCGAATTCACCGACAGGTTCCCCGCCTCGACCCCGCGCGCGACGCGCAGCGCCCGGCCGACATCGGAGGTCCAGATCGAACCCGACAGCCCGTACTCGGTGTCATTGGCGATGCGCAGCGCGTCGGCCTCGTCCTCGAACGGCAGCACCGCCACCACCGGGCCGAACACTTCCTCGGTCACGACCCGGTCGTCGGGACCCGAGGGCAGCACCACCGTGGGCGGAAACCAGAATCCGGGACCGTCGGGCGCGGACCCGGTGAACGCGATCGTGGTCGACGGCGCGAGGAATTCGGCGACCCGCTCGCGGTGTGCCGCGGAGATCAGCGGCCCCATCTCGGTGGCCTCGTCAGCCGGATCGCCGACCCGTACACCCCGCACCGCCGGTTCCAGCAACTCCAGGAAGCGATCGAAGATACCGCGCTGCACCAGGATCCGGGAGCGGGCACAGCAGTCCTGTCCGGCATTGTCGAAGACGCCGTAGGGCGCGGTGGCCGCGGCCCGCTCGAGATCGGCGTCGGCGAAGACGATATTGGCGCTCTTGCCGCCCAATTCGAGGGTGACCCGCTTGACCTGTTCGGCACAGCCCGCCATGATCTGCCTGCCCACCTCGGTGGAGCCGGTGAACACCACCTTCCGGACCGCGGGATGGGTGACGAACCGCGCGCCGACGACCGAGCCGCGGCCCGGGATCACCTGGAAGACGTGCTCCGGCAGGCCCGCTTCCAGCGCCAGCTCGCCGAGCCGCAGGGCCGTCAGCGGGGTGAGCTCGGCGGGCTTGAGCACCACGGTGTTTCCCGCGGCGAGCGCCGGTGCGAAGCCCCAGGCCGCGATGGGCATGGGAAAGTTCCACGGCACGATGACACCGACCACGCCGAGCGGTTCGTGGAAGGTGATGTCGACCCCGCCCGCGACCGGAATCTGCTGGCCCAGCAACCGTTCCGGCAGTCCGGCGCTGTAGTGCAGCACATCGCGCACATTGCCCGCCTCCCAGCGGGCATTGCCGACGGTGTGACCGGCATTGGTCACCTCGAGCGCCGCCAACCGTTCCAGATCGGCGTCCACGGCCTCGGCGAAGCGGCGCAGCAGTCGCGCGCGATCACCCGGTGCGACGGCCCGCCAGGCGGGCAGCGCCCGCTCGGCCCGGGCGATGGCCGCGTCGGTGGCGGCCCGGTCGGCCAATTCCACTGTGGCCACGACCTTTTCGGTCGCGGGGTTGACGACCTTCGTCGTTGTCACCGATTGCGCTCCCTTCCGTATCGTGCTGCCTGCTCCACCAGCGCCCGCATCAGCCGCTGATCGGTCGCGTTCTCCTCCGGATGCCACTGCACGCCGACCAGGAACGGCCCGGTGCGCGCCTCCACCGCCTCGATGGTGCCGTCCGCGGCGTGTGCCGAGGCGATCAGATCGGGGGCGAGGGTGTCGATCGCCTGATGGTGATGGCAGTGCGCCCGCACCTCGGGCCCGGCGATGGCGGCGACCCGGCTGCCCGGCAGCGTCGCGACGGTGGTGACCCCGAAGACGCCGGGAGTGTGCGAGTGATCGCGGTGGCCGAGCACGTCCGGAAGATGTTGCAGCAGCGTACCGCCCAGGGCGACGTTCACCAGTTGCAGTCCCCGGCAGATCGCCAGCACCGGCAGACCCGCGTCGCGGGCCAGTTCGAACAGGCCGAATTCGGATTCGTCGCGATCGGGCCGGGTGCGGGTCGCCGGATGCGGCGCGGCGCGGTAACGGGCGGGATCGAGATCGGCCCCGCCGGTCAGGACGAGTCCGTCCAACCGCGCCACCAGCTCCGCGCGCGCGGTTCCGGTGGGCGGGAGCAGCACCGGAATACCGCCCGCCCGCGCGGTCGTATCGACATAGGTGCGCGGCAGCACGGCGCTGTCGACGTCCCAGTGTCCGAAGCGGGTGCGTTCGCAGTAGGTGGGCAGGCCGATCACCGGCCGCGGGGCGTCAGAGTCGCTCGAAGCCACGGATTCGCTCCCAATCCGTCACCGCGGCATCGTAGGCGTCCAGCTCGACCTGCGCCGCATTGCGGTAGTGCCGCACCACCTCCTCGCCGAAGGCCGCCCTGGCGACCTTGCTCTCGCCGAACAGCCGCGCGGCCTCGCGCAGGGTGCGCGGCACCCGCGGCCGCTGCGAGCGGTAGGCGTTGCCGTGGAACTCCGGCTCCAGCGGCAGCCGATGTTCGATGCCGTGCAGCCCGGCCGCGATCGACGCGGCCACGGCCAGATACGGATTCACATCGCCGCCGGGGACGCGGTTCTCCATGCGCAGGGAGGGCCCGTGCCCGACCACCCGCAGCGCACACGTCCGGTTGTCGCGTCCCCACGCCACCGCCGTGGGTGCGAAGCTACCGGCCTGGAAGCGCTTGTAGGAGTTGATGTTCGGGGCCAGCAGGAAGGTGAGCTCGCGCAGGCAGTCCAGCTGGCCGGCGATGAAGTGTCGCAGCAGCGCCGATGCGCCGTCGGCATCGTCTCCCGCGAACACCGGCGCCCCCGCCGCGTCGCGCAGGCTGATATGAATGTGGCAGGAATTGCCTTCGCGCTCATTGTATTTCGCCATGAAGGTGATGCTGCGCCCCTCCTGCGCGGCGATCTCCTTGGCGCCGGTCTTGTAGATGCTGTGGTTGTCGCAGGTCACCAGCGCCTCGTCGTAGCGGAAGGCGATCTCGTGCTGGCCGGGATTGCATTCGCCCTTCGCCGACTCGACATACATTCCGGCGCCGGACATCTCGTTGCGGATGCGGCGCAGCAGCGGTTCGATGCGGGCGGTGCCGAGCATGGAGTAGTCGACGTTGTACTGATTGGCGGGGGTGAGGTCGCGGTAGCCGCGGCGGAACGCCTGCTCGTAGGTGTCGTCGAAGACCAGGAATTCCAGTTCGGTGCCGACGTAGGCGCGCAGGCCGTGCTCGGCCAGCCGGTCGAGCTGGGCGCGCAGCACCTGCCGCGGCGATACCGCCACCGGCTTGCCGTGCGGTGTCACATGTTCCACATCGCACAGGACCAGCGCGGTGCCGGGCCACCACGGCACCAGCCGCAGGGTGGTGAGGTCCGGGCGCAGCACGAAATCCCCGTACCCGGTGTCCCACGAGGACATCTCGTACCCGTCGACCGTCGTCATCTCCACGTCGACCGCGAGCAGATAGTCGCACGCCTCGGTGGCCCGATCGATCACCTCGTCCACGAAGTAGCGCGCCGAACAACGCTTTCCCTGCAACCGGCCCTGCATATCGGTCATGGCGACCAGCACCGTATCCAGCTTGCCCGCCTCGACCAGCCCCACCAGCTCCGCAACACTCAGCATCCCGGCTCGCATCACGACCCCTCTCGGACATCGACATGATCAACGTAGGCGACGCGGGGTCCCGCGCGTGCCCGAATGCGCGAGGAGATGTTCAGCGCAGGATGGTCTTGCCGCGCATAAGGAATCCGCCCAGGTAGTCGTCGTGCGGCAGCCCGGGCCGCATCCAGGTGGTGGGGTGTGCGCCGAGGTGGACGTTGGCGATCGTCGGGTCGGCCACCAGCGCGTCGATGAGATCCTCGTCGGTGGTGCACGCGGTGAGCACGAGCGTGTCGCGCAGCGGCGCGATTCCGGCCGCGCGGGTCCACGGTGCGATCCAGGCGCAGGGGAACGGCAGTTCCGCGCCGAGTTGCTCGGCGCGCGGGTCGTCGAGCTGGTGCACCGCCGGGCGCAGGACCGCGCTGCCGTCGCCGAGATCGGCGACGATGCCGTCGCCGCCGAGCCAGGCCCGAGCGGTCCCGGCTCGCTGCCGCAGGTGCTGTTCCCAGCGCCGGGCCGTCTCGATCGGTTGCACGGGCAGCGCCGCGTTGTCGTCGGTCGCGGGCAGGCTCGGCAATGCGGCGAGACGCTCGGATACGGCCGCGGCCACCGCGGCGACATCGCCCTCGACGAATATGCCGGTGGCATTGACGCATCCGACCCCGCCCCCGCCGCCGATCGAGGTCACGAGCATGTCGACCAGCGGCTCCCAGTCGGTGTCGGCGGTGATCAGGATCTTGGAGCGCCCGGGCCCCTGCGGCAGGATGCGCCGATCGCCCGCGTATTTGCGGACCACGTCGTCGCCGCCGTAGACCATGCCCAGATCGGCCTGCCGCAGTATCTCGTCGGCCGCGTCGTGATCGGTGGGCAGCAGCACGAGGCGATCGTCACCGATTCCGGCCGCGCGCAGCGCGCTGATCAGCCGGTGCGGGGTGAACGGCTCGCGGCGCGAGGGACGTACGGCGATCCGATAGCCGAGGGCCAGCGCCTCCAGCCAACCCTGATGCACCGCGGGGTGATTGCCCGCCGCGTGCACGGCGAAGACCTCGCCGCGCCGGGTCCAGACCGCCCGCCCGGCGCGGGTCAGCGGGTCGCGCCACCCGTCCACCGCACCGATCGGGCGGGCATTGTGCACGAAGTGACCCACGCGCCGGGCGGCCCGCGCGATCGCGTCGGTGGCCTCGCGCACCACCGTGATCGGGACTCCGGCGACGGCCGCGACGGTGTGCTGGTACTCGTGCACGGTCACCCCGGCGATCGGCTCGGTGGCGAACGCCTCACCCGCCCGGGCAATGGCCGCGAGCCGTTCGTCGGCGGGCAGGGTCGTGGCGCGGTGCAGCGCCGACATGGTGCGGGTGAGGTAGAGCGGGGGAGCGAGACTCAGTGTCGCCGTGGGGTTTCCGGTGACGTCGTGGAGGGTTTCCTGGCGGCGCGAGCGGTAGGGTCCGCCGGGGCCGAGCGCGTCCAGTCGCAGCATCAGTACACCCCCTCGATCACCGCGGCGCCGCCGAAGTTCGCGACGGGGGCGACCTCGGCGACGGAATCGCCGAATCCGCCCGGCGGCGGTGGGACTCGCACGGCGGTATCGCGCTCGGTGTTGTTGACCAGCAGGGCGGTTCGGCTCAGATAGTGCATCACCACCCGGCCTCGTTCGCCGTAGCCGACGGTGTGCCCGGTGTTCGGATCGACCACGCGGAAGGTGGTGTACGGACCGAAGGTGTCGAATACGCACGGCTCCTCGACGTCGAGGCCCGGCCGTTCGACGGCCGCGCCGAGAATCATGGTGCTGCCGTAGACCCCGATCAGCCTCGCCGCCGGGAAGACCTCGTCGCGCAGCAGGTCGCGGGTGTCGGCGTCCAGGTGCGCACCGCCCCACACGATGGTCCGAACCTTTCGGTTCACCAGTTCGACCAGGTCATCGTGGCGCGCGAGGCGTTGCAGCAGCGGCGGAGTGGAGACGAGCGCGCCGACGTCCTGGCCCCGCAGAATGTGCCCCATCTGCTCGACGAGGTGATCGGTGTAGTCGTCGGCCACATCGGTGCGGCCGCTCGCGATCAGCCGCTTGACCCAGCGCGGATCGAGATCGATGGTGAGGGTCAGCCCGCCCCGGGCGGCGGCCAGGGCGGCCATCGTCGCCCCGATGCCGTGCGGTCCGCTGGGGATCGCGTTGAGCCAGTCGATATTTCGTGGCACACCCAGCGCGTCGAAGCGCCCGTCGAGCCACTCGACGGCCCGGCGCTCCCAGTCCGCGGTGGACACCACGCGCTTCGGCTGCCCCGTGGTGCCGCCGCTTTCGTACACCCTGGCCCCGTGGTTGTCGCCGAATCCGCGCGGAATCAGCTTGCGGACCGGAATATCGCGCAGTTCGTCCACGACGTTCGGGAACCTCACCAGATCGTCGAAGCCGCGGATGTCGCGCAGCGGATCGAAGCCCAGCGTCTCGGCCCGCCGCAGCCAGAACGGTGAGCCGGTCGCCGGGTCGAAATGCCACCGCATCATCTCGCGGACGAATGCGTCGCCCTCGTGCTCGGCCATGAAAAGCCCTCTCGCAGAGTCTGTTTCGTTGTCCTTTCGACGCTAGGCCGGGTTTTTCATGCCGTCCAAGACCAGATCGCTCATGTATTGATGCCTCACCGGTTATGAGATGATCGGAATCGTGGATCTGCTGGCGCTGCGCTATTTCCAGGTCGTCGCGCGCTTCGAGCACATCAGCCGGGCCGCCGCGGAGCTGCGGGTGGCGCAGCCGTCGCTGAGCCGCACCATCGCCCGACTCGAGGCCGAACTCGGGGTGCCGCTGTTCGATCGGCAGGGCCGCCACATCCGACTCAACCGCTTCGGCGCGGCCTATCTGCGCCGGGTCGATCGCGCGTTGGCCGAACTCGACGACGCCCGAACCGAACTCGCCGATGCGGCCGGGCTGGCCCGCGGTATCGTGGCGGTCGCCTCGGAGACCCTGCTCTCGCTCACCGATCTCGTCGCCGACTTCCGCGCTCGCCACCCCGCGGTCTCGATCCAGCTGCATCAGTCCACCGCCGAGCGCATGGCCCAGCAGTTGGCCGCCCGCGAGGTGGATCTGTGCCTGGCCTCCCAGCCGATCGCCGGACCCGCACTGCGCGCGGTCGAGTTGGTCCGAGAGGAGGTTCTGCTCGTCGTGCCGCCCGCGCATCCGCTCGCCGCCCGGCGTCGAGTAGCGATCGAGGAGCTGGCCGACGAACCGGTCGTGACCACCCGGCCGGGCTATTGGCAGCGCGCGCTCACCGACCGGCTGTTCGCCGCGGCCGGGCGTACCCCGAATGTGGTGGTGGAGGGCGACGAACTGGCCGCCGTGCAGCCGCTGGTGCACGCCGGTCTCGGCGTCGGGCTGATCCCCGAGATGTCCCGCCGCGCGGGCGGGCACCCGGCCGTCGGCTGGCTGCGCGTCGACGATCCCGGCTGCCAGCGCACGCTGCGCCTGGTCTGGCGCGAGGACGCCTATTCGTCCGGCGCCGCAGCGCGTTTCCGCGACCTGGTCATCGCCCGGTACCGCGATCCAGCGCCGCGCACAGCGCCCTGACCCCGTCCGCATCGGTCGCGAACCGGTCGAAGCCGTCGGGCACACCGACACCGGCGAACGACACCGTCCCAGGATCGGCCCCGCGCACCGGCGTCCGCACCGCGGCGTGAATGTCGCGCACCCCGGTCGCGGCGACGATCTCGCGCGCGCCGGCGGCCCGGATGCCGCCGCAGGCCATGATCGCGATGCGGCCGTCGGCCTGCGCCACCAGGCGGGCGATCGTCGCCGCGCCGTCCACCGCCGAGCGCTGTGCCCCGGAGGTCAGCACCCGGGTGAAGCCGAGGGCGATCGCCTGATCCAGGACCCGATGCGGGGACGCGCTCGCGTCGATGGCCCGATGCAGGGTGACCGACCTGCCCGCGGCGGCCTCGATCAGCGCCGCACACGCGGCCGTATCGAGCAATCCATCCGCACCGAGCGCGCCGACGACCACCCCGTGCGTCCCGGCTCGGACGGCGGCTCGCACATCCGACACCATCACCGAGACTTCGTCGGGCTCATAACGAAAATCGCCCGGCCGCGGTCGAATCAGCGGATGCACCTCCACGTTTCCCGCCAGGCGCAGGGCCACCTCGATCAGCCCCTGGCTCGGCGTCAGCCCGCCCTCCGCCAACGCCCCGCACAGCTCCACCCGGTCCGCGCCGCAGCGCGCCGCCACCTCGACCCCGGCGATCGACTCGACACTGATCTCCACCCGCACATCGCGCATTCCTCTACCGATACCGGACGCGATCTCGAGCCGGGTTCAGCAGCTCGCCGGAGTCCGGGTCGAACAGCAGAATGCGGCCGGGCTCGGCCACGGCGGTGAGCGCATCGCCCACCGCGGGTTCCTCCGACTCGGGCACGGTGACGCCGAGTTGTACGCCCTCGGCGCAGTCCAGCACGACCAGCGCTGTGACACCGAGGTTTTCCACGACCGATACCCGGCCCCGGAATCCGTCGGCGTCGGGGCGCAGCCGCAGATACTCCGGCCGGATGCCGACCGTGATCGCGCTGCCGTCGGCCCGGTCGATACCGCCGGGCAGCGCCAGGACGGCGCCCGCGACCTCGACACCGGCCGCGGTGATGCGCCCGGGCAGCTGATTCATTGGCGTCGAGCCGATGAAATTGGCGACGAAGGTGTCGGCGGGATACTGGAAGATCTCGCGCGGTGTGCCGATCTGACGCAGCCGCCCCGATTCCAGCACGGCGATGCGGTCGGCCACGGCGAGCGCCTCGGCCTGATCATGGGTGACGAATACCGTCGTCACCGCGAGTTCGCGCTGCAGCCGCTTGAGGAAGGTCCGTGCCTCCAGCCGCAATCGGGCATCCAGATTCGACAGCGGCTCGTCGAGCAGCAGCACCTGCGCGCCCATGGCGATCGCCCGGGCCAGCGCCACCCGCTGCTGCTGACCGCCCGACAGCTGCGCGGGGCGGCGATCGAGCAGGCCCGAGAGGCTGAGTTCGGCGCCGGTCTGCTCGGCCACCGCCTGTCGGCGCGCCCGGCCGGTGCGGCGCACGCGCAGCGGATAGGCGATGTTCTCGGCGACGGTCATATGCGGAAACAGCGCATAGTCCTGAAACACCATGGCCACATTGCGCCGTGCGGGCTCGAGCGCGCTCACCTCGCGGTCGCCGACGACGATGCTGCCTCCGGTGGCCCGCTCCAGCCCGGCGAGGGTACGCAGCAGCGTCGTCTTGCCACAGCCCGAGGGACCGAGCAGCGCGAAGAATTCGCCGTCGGCAATCGTCAGGCTGAGCTCGTCCAGCGCGCGGACCTCGTTCGGGTACACCACCGACAGCCCGCGGATCTCGATGCCTGCCATCAGCCCTTGATCCCTCCGTGGAAGCGAAATCCGTAGCGCCGGTTCACCAGCAGGAACAGCACCACCACCGGGATCGAGTACAGCAGCGAGAACACCGGCAGCGCGCGCAGATCCGCCGCGCCGCCCTCGTTCTGCATGGTGTGGACGATGACCGCGGCCGGTTGTCTGTCGGTGTCCAGCAGCAGCAGGAACGGCAGCAGGAAGTTGCCCCAGGCATTCACGAACGACCAGACCAGAATGGTCGCGATCCCGGGCCGGGCGATCGGCAGCACCACCTGGGTGAGCACCTGCCCCGGCGAGGCGCCGAACACCCGCGCCGACTCCTCGTAGGACGAGGGCACCGAGTCGATGAAGTCCTTCAACATGAAGATGGCCGCGGGCAGCAGCCCACCGGACAGCACGACCGCCGTGCCCAGCCGCGAATTGATCAGGCCCAGTTGGTACATCATGAGAAACAGCGGCACCATCGCCGCCGTCCCGGTCACCACGCTGGACAGCAACAGCAGCACGTACAGCACCGCCCCGCGCCCCGGAATCCGCACCCGCGACAGCACATACGCCGCCAGCGCCGCCAGCGTGACGGTGATCGCGGTGCTCACCCCGCACAGGATCAGCGAATTGACCAGGGATCGAACGACGTTCGGATTGTCCAGCGTGGCCGCGAGATTGGCGGTGGTCCAGCGCGGCCAGCGCACGGTCAGCCCCGGGTCGCGATCGAACGGCGCGGTCGCCAGCCACAGCATGGGCAGTGCGAAGAACATCAGCACCACCGAGATCAGCGTGTAGAAGCCGATCCGGCCCAGCACCCAGCGCGGAGTCACGTGCGCCTCCTGAGCAGTCGCAGATACAGCACGGCGATCACGAGATTCACCGCCAGCAGGATCGCCGAGACAGCCGCGGCGTAGCCGAGCTGATCACCGATCAGTGCCTGGTCGTAGATGAAGACCGGCAGCACTTCCGAGGCGTGGTTGGGTCCGCCCGCGGTGAGCAGATACGGCGTGAAGTCGTTGGCGGTCCACAGGGTGATCAGCAGCGTATTGGTCAGCACATGGCCCCGGATGTGCGGGAAGACCACATCTTTGAGCAGCCGCAGCCCGCGCGCCCCGCACAGCCTCGCCATCTCCAGCTGCGCGGGCGGCACCGTGGCCAGCGCGGAACTGTAGAGCATCATCGAGAACGCGGTACCGCGCCAGGTGTTGAAGACGATCAGCGCGAGCATCGGATAGTCGATCAACCAGGCCGTGGCATGGTTGCCCAGCACCGTGTTCAGCGTGCCGGACTTCTGCTCCAGCAGCGCGTACCAGAGGAAGGCCACGACGGTGCTCGGCAGGATCCAGGCCAGCAGGACCAGCCCCTGCGTGGCGGTGCGCACCGGCTTGGCGGCCCGGGGCAGCGCCCAGGCCAGCAGGAAGCCGAGCAGGTTCTGCCCGATCACCGCGGATCCGGCCACATAGAGCACGGTCAGCCAGAGCGCGTTGTGGAAGCCCGGATCGCGCAGCGCCTTGGTGACATTGCCGGTGCCGACATTGTTCGGCTGCACCGAATTCGGTCCCGCCAGTTCGTAATCGGTCGATCCGATGTACAGCGTCCACAGTGCCGGGAAGATTAGGAACACCCCGATGACGAGCACGGCGGGCGCGAGCAGGGCCAGCGCCCGGGGCGCGCCCAGCCCGGCGACATCGCGCACATCAGTCCTCGGCAACGTTGTCTCTACCTACGATCTCGGCCAGTTCGCGGGCATAGGTCGCCGCGGCCGTTTCCGGTGAGCCGCCGCTGATCACGTCGGCGGTGGCCTGCTGGATCAGCGCCGAGACCCGGGTGTACGCGGCCTCGGCGGGGCGGAAGTAGGTGTGCGGCAAAGCCTTCGTGGCGATGTAGCGCATCAGCGGTTCGCTCGCCAGCAGGGCGTCGTTGACGTCGGTGCGGGGCATGATCTGCGCGGAGCCCAGATACTCGCGCTGGTAGGCGATCATGGCCTCGGCCGAGCTCATGAAGGTGAGCAGCGACCACGCCTGCTGCGGATAGTCGGTATTGGGATTGATCAGCCAGACCGCCCCGCCGGAGAAGGTGAGGACGTCCTTGCCGTCCACTCCCGCCCCCGGCCGCATGGCGGGGATCAGCGCATATCCGATCGTGGTGTCGCGCTCGGGCATCGGATTCGTCCCGACCGACGGGGAGATGATCGACCGCCACAGATAGTCGCTCTCGAGATAGATGCCGATCCGGCCCGCGGCGAATTCGGCGAAGGACCGATCCCGGCCCTGCGCCTCCAGATTCAGATTCGGATCGATGAGTTTGTCCGCGACCAGGCGCTGATAGAAGCCCAGCGCTGCCCGCATGGCGGCGGTATTGCCCTGCCACTTGCCCTCGGCGTGGATCAACGCGCCCGCTCCGGCGAGCAGCGGCAGGAAGCCGTTGATGGTGGTGGTCTCGGCCATGGCGGTGCCGCCGTCGAGCTGCATCGGCGTGACCCCCGGCAGTTTCGCCAGGGCCGCGGCCGCGCCGAGGATCTCGTCCCAGCTGCGCGGCTGCCACTCGGTGGGTAGCCCGGCTCGGGCGAAGAGCTCGCGGTTGTAGAACAGCACCCGGCCGTCGGTGCCCTTGGGAATGCCGTAGTCCTGCCCGCGGAATTGTTCGAGTTGCCGCACGGCCGGATAGATCTGGCTCCAGCCGTCCCACGCCGCGACGGTCTCCGCGCCGACCACCGCGGCCAGCGGTTCGATCAGCCAGCTCTGGGCGAAGTTGCCGATATCGGTGCCGTCGATGTCGAGCACGTCACCGCCGCCGCCGGTGCGCAGCTGCAAAATCTGCTTCTGCTGATAGCTGCCGTCGTCGGCGCCGCTGCCCTGGAATTTCAGGTGCACCGTGACACCGTTGGCGCGCTGCCGTGCGGTGAAGGTGGGGATCACGTAGTCGGTGATCCACCGGGCGATCGCGGAATTCTTACCGCCCTCGATCGCATTGGAGGCGATCGTGAGGGTCACGGTGGTGGCGTCGGCATTGCGGCGGGGATCGTTCACCCGGGCCGGGCGGCCGAGGCAGGCGGTCAGCAGCAGACATGCCGTCAGCGCGAGGGCCGCGATCACGGTTCGTCTGCTCACCTTCGCCCCCCACGATCACCGGGACAGCCGAAGCGTGCGAATCTCGAATGGGCGCAACGAGATATCGATACCGCCGTCGGTGATCTCGCACGGTGGGCCGTCCGGCCACGGGCGCTCGAGCAGATCGGTGACGACGGCCGCGCTCAGCGAGAACCCGGCGGTCAGCCGGGTCCGGGCACGACCGCCGCCGGATTCGTAAAGCCGAACGATCACATCGCCGGAGCGGTCGTCGGCCAGCTTCACCGACTCGACCACCACGGCCGGGTCGGTCACCTCGAGCAGCGGCGGCACGGCGGCCTCCGCACCCGGCACCTCACGAATCGGCAGATTGATGCGATAACCCTCGCGCACGGCGGTATTCACCTGCGCGCCGGGGATGAGCGCGTGACGGAAGCGGTGTACGCCGTGATCGGTATCCGGGTCCGGGAAGCGGGGCGCGCGCAGCAGCGAGGCCCGCAGGACGGTCGCGGTCCCACCACCGTCACGAGTCGTTCGGACGACGTCGTGACCGTAAGTGGCGTCGTTGGCGAGGGCGACGCCGTAGCCGGGTTCTGCCAGCAGCACCCAGCGGTGCGCGCAGATCTCGAATCGGGCCGCCTCCCAACTGGTATTGACGTGCGTCGGACGGTGGATGTGCCCGAACTGGATCTCCGCGGTCGACCGATCGGCCCGCACATCCAGCGGGAAGGCGAGCTTGAGGAACTTCTCGGCCTCGTGCCAATCCACCTCGGTCTCGATCTCGAGCCCGTGGCCGTCGGCGCGCAGGGTGAGCCACTGGCGCACGGTCGACGCCCCGAAGGTTCGCACCACGCGGACGGTGGCCTGTTCCGGACCGGTGGCTTCGAGTGCGATCTCGTCGATGTCGAGCAGATCGGTGACGGTGTTGCGGTAGAAGCGATCCACATCCCAGGCGTCCCACCGATTCGGCACATCCGGATGCAGCTGCAACAGATTGCCGCGCCGCCCCGGCGCGATGACCTCCCGGTCGGCCGCGCGGTCGTAGACCGATCGCAGTAAACCATTGGCGTCCACCGTTGTTCGCAGCGACTCGTTGCTCAGCACGTAGCCGCCGTCGGCCGCCTCGGCGGTGACCGGCCCCGCCAGCCGATGGGCGCGGGGGCCCGCGCCCATACCGGGCACGCCGTCGCGCGGATGCGGCGCGGCGTTGAACACCAGGGGCGTCTCACCCGTACCGGCCAACCGTCGCTGCGCTTCGGCGATGATCTCGGTCGCCGCGGCGGCGACCGCCGCGTGGTCGCGCTCGGCGTCGCGATAGACCCAGGCGATCGAACTGCCGGGCAGGATATCGTGGAACTGGTTGAGCAGCACCGTCTTCCAGAGCCGATCCAGCCGCTCGTAGGGATAGTCGGCATGCAGTCGCACCGCGGCGGTGGCCGCCCACAGCTCGGCCTCGCGCAGCAGATGTTCGCAGCGCCGGTTGCCCTGTTTGGTCCTGGCCTGACTGGTGTAGGTGCCGCGATGCAGTTCCAGATACAGCTCGCCCACCCACACCGGTGCGTCCGGGTACTCCTGTTCGGCCGCGCGAAAGAAATCTCGGGGCGGTTCGATCGCCACCCGCGGCGAACCCTCCAGATCGGCCAATCGGGCGGCGCGGGCCAGCATTTCGCGGGTCGGGCCGCCACCGCCGTCGCCGTGGCCGAACGGGATCATCGATCGGGTCGCCCCGCCCTTGTCGGCGAAGTTGCGTTCGGCATGCGCCAGTTCCACGCCGGACAGTTCGGAGTTGTAGGTGTCGACCGGCGGGAAGTGTGTGAAGATCCGGGTCCCGTCCAGCCCCTCCCACCAGAAGGTGTGATGCGGGAATTTGTTGGTCTGGTTCCAGCAGATCTTCTGGGTGAGGAACCAGCGCGAGCGGGACTGCGCGATCAGCTGCGGCAGCGCGGCGGTGTAGCCGAACGAGTCCGGCAGCCACACCTCCTCGGTCTCCAGCCCGAATTCCTCCAGGTAGAACCGTTTTCCGTGCACGAACTGCCGGGCCAGCGCCTCGCCGCCGGGCATATTGGTGTCCGATTCCACCCACATGCCGCCAACCGGTACGAACCGCCCCACCGCCACCAGCGCGGTGACCTCGGCGAACAGTTCGGGGGAGTGGTCCCTGATCCAGGCCAGCTGCTGGGCCTGCGACATCGCGAAGACGAAGTCGGGATGGTCGGCCATGAGCGCGGTGACATTGGCCACGGTGCGGGTGACCTTGCGGACCGTCTCGCGCAGCGGCCACAGCCACGCCGAGTCGATATGCGCGTGACCCACCGCCGAGATCCGATGTGCGCTGGCGTGCGCGGGCCGCGACAGCGCGTCGGCGAGCGCGTCCCGGGCGGCCTTGGCGGTGCCGGGCACGTCGTGGACGTCGAGCGCGTCCAGTGCGCGCTCCAGCGCGCGTAGCAGTTCCCAGCGGCGCGATCGGTCCACGGGCAGTTCGGCCATCAGCTGGGCCGCGACCTCGATATCGGAAACCAGTTCGGCCACCTCGGGATCGAAGACCGCCAGGTCGATCCGGCCGAGTCGGTACAGGGGCAGATCGCCTGCCGTCGCCCGGTCGCCCAGCGGGGTGGGCCGGAACGGGAACGGCGAGCGATTGTCGAGAATGATCGGATTGGCGGCGGCCTCCACATAGAGCTGGACCGGTTCGCCGCCGGTGGCGGGCGCGGCGACGCGCACCCAGTCGTTGCGCGGCGCGAGCCCCTTGACGATGGCGCCGTCCGGTGTACGGACCAGACCCTCGCATTGGAAACCCGGTGTGGCGCCGTCGAATCCGAGATCGATGCGGGCCTCGACGATGCGCCCGGCCCAGGCGGCGGGCACCGCGCCGCTGATGCGCAGCCAGGTGGTCGCCCACGGCGGACCCCACGCGTCGCCGACCCGGGCGGGACGGTAGTCCGCGGACAGCGCCTCGGCGAACGGGACCGGCTCGCCGGGCGCCTGCCATGACTCGACGCGCAGCGGCGCCGACGCCGGATAGACCGCGGGGCGAATGCGTTCGGCCAGTATCCGGTCGATTCGGTCCTCGACCAACACCCGATCGTCATGCATGCGCGGCTCCGATGGTTTGCGGGCTCGCGCCCGCAAATCCATGGAACCACAAGAGCTTCCGTTCGGTCGGTTGTTCGACCATCAAGCCCGGGGGAGCGGGCTCATTCGGTCGGCGCGTCCGGATCCTGCTGGGCCAGGACGAACGCGCCCTGGCCGTCGTCGTCGAGTCCGGTGTCGAGGATCTTGTCGTCGAGGAAGGCCGCGGCCTGCTGATCCAGGAAGATGCGCGAGCCCTCCGCATCGAGTATCTGGTCGTTCTCGGCCGGGGCCGCGGCGACGGCGAGCTGCAACGTCTGATCGGCGGTGAAGATCCGCAGACCCGCGTCCTGGGGCGCGCCTTCGGTGGCGGTCAGGCTGCGAACGGCCTCGAGAGCAGTGGGGGTGAGCATCAACACGATTTGTTCCTTCCCGCTGTCGTGACAAATCGACCAAGCCAAATGGCGTTCTCCTACGGGTATCCAGCGCGTGCTTGGTGAAACTACCCAGTTGCGGTGATCGCGCTCACCGGCGCGCTCACCTGGCCGGGAAGCGGATGATTCGGTCGTCGCCGGTGCGGACGTCGCCGCGGCCGTCGGTATTGGAGGTCGTCAGCCACAGCGCGCCATCGGCGGCCACCGCCACCGTGCGCAGGCGGCCGTAGCGGTCGCGCAGTTGCGCCTGCGGGGTGCCCAGGCTGCCGTCGCCGCGGATCTGGATCGTCCACAGCCGCTCACCGCGCAGCGCGGCCACGTAGAGGGTGTTGGCCGTGATCGCCAGGCCCGAGGGGGAGGCCTGCTGGGTGGACCAGGTGATCAGCGGGTTCGTGTAGCGGCCGCCCTGGGTGTTGCCCTTGCCCTCCACGACCGGCCAGCCGTAGTTGCGTCCCGGTTGGATCAGATTGACCTCGTCGTAGGTGTTCTGGCCGAATTCGGTCGCGAACAGCCGCCCGGTCGCATCCCACGCCAGGCCCTGCACATTGCGGTGACCCAGAGAGTAGACCGGCGAGTTGGCGGTCGGGTTGCCCGGGGCCGGACGGCCCTCAGGGGTCAGGCGCAGAATCTTGCCGCTGGGATTGGCCGGATCCTGCGCGCGGTTGGACTGTCCCGCGTCGCCGGTGCCGACATACAGCATGCCGTCGGGTCCGAAGGCGATTCGGCCGCCGTTGTGAATGGAGGCCTTGGCGAGCCCGGAAAAGATCACCTCTGGCTGCCCGTCCAACCGGAAACGCACGATCCGATTGTCGTTGGCGGCGGTGAAATAGGCGTAGACATAACGATCTTCGGCATACTTCGGCGATACCGCCAGGCCCAGCAGCCCGCCCTCACCCCGGGCCACCACGCCCGGCACCCGGTACACCCGCTCGGGCTTGGCGCCAGGGGATATCCGCTGGATCTCGCCCGTGTCGCGCTGGGCCACCAATGCCTTCCCGTCGGGCAGGAATGCCAGACCCCAGGGCGTATCGATGTCGCGCGCGATCTCCTCGGGCGCATTGAGATCGGGAGCTCCGGCCACCGCGTCGTTCGACGCCAGTGAAACCGCGCTCGAATCGGCGGGATTCGGGGTGGTGGCGCAGCTCGATAACAAGGTCATCAGCAGGGCTGCGGCAATCGACAAAAGTGTCGCAATACCTTTGTTTCTCATACCTTCCATTCTTCGTGAAATGCATTGGTAATTACCCGCTTTGAGGTCCTCGAGTGGGCGACCCCTACCGGCCTGGCGGCGAAAGCCGCTAGCGGCCAACCTGTTTCGGACCGGACACCGGACGCACCCTTGCGGGCGGTGGATCACGCCGAGTACTGTGCAATGTCACACATCACATGTCACTTCGGCTCGCGTCTCGCCCCAGGGAGGCTGGTATGTCCGACCCGCTCACTTCCGCCGAAACCCGCCCGTGGCACGGGATTCTGGTCGCGACGGCGCTGCCGTTCGCCGACGACTGCTCGATCGACTACGACGCCTACGCCGAGCATGTGCGCTGGTTGGCGGACAACGGATGTCACGGCGTGAGCCCGAATGGATCGCTGGGGGAGTACCAGACCCTCGACGACGAGGAGCGGGCGCGCGTGGTGCGCACCGCGGTGGCCGCTGCGCCGCCCGGATTCACGGTGCTGCCCGGGATCGCCGCCTACGGGGCGCTGCAGGCGCGGCGCTGGGCCGAGCAGGCGGCCGAGGCGGGGGCGCGGGCGGTGATGCTGTTACCGCCGAATGCCTATCGGGGCGGGCACGATACGGTGCTCGAGCACTATCGCACCGTCGCGGCGGTCGGCCTGCCGATCGTGGCCTACAACAATCCGATCGATACCCGGATCGATCTGACTCCCGAGCTGCTGGAGCGATTACACGGCGAGGGATTGATCGTCGCGGTGAAGGAGTTCACCGGCGATGTCCGGCGGTTCTACGAGATCAAGGAGCTGGCGCCGGACCTCGAGGTCGTCGTCGGCTCCGACGATGTGGTCCTGGAGCTGGCCATCGCGGGAGCGGTCGGCTGGATCGCGGGCTGTACCAACGCGATTCCGCGCGCGACGATCGACCTCTACAACGCGTCGGTGAATCGGGATCTGGACAAGGCGCTGCCGCTGTACCGGGATCTGCACCGGTTGCTGCGCTGGGACTCCAAGACCGAATTCGTCCAGGCCATCAAGCTGTCGATGGCTGTGGCCGGTCGCCGGGGCGGCCGCTGCCGTCCGCCCCGCGTGCCGCTGGCGCCGGAGGTGGCCGCGGCCGTCACCGCGGCCACCGAGGCGGTACTGGCCAAGGGCTACCGGTAGGCGAGTCGAGGAGAAACGATGTCCGACAGTGTGATCGAAGCGGAGACCACCGACCGGAGCGTCGATGCCGTGGTCGCGGCCGCGGCGGCCGCGCCCTGGGCGGAACTCGACCTCGCCGACCGTGCCCGGGTGCTGCGCGGCATCGCCGATCGGCTCGACGGGCACCGCGCCGAACTCGTGGCCCAGGCCGCGGCGGAGACCGCGCTGAGCGAGCAGCGCCTGACCGGGGAGCTGCGGCGAACGAGCTTCCAGCTGCGCCTGTTCGCGCGGATCGTGCTCGACCGCGACTTTCTCGACGTGCGCATCGACCCGCCGGACCCGGACTGGCCGATGGGCGCGCCCCGTCCGGATCTGCGGCGGATCAATGTGCCGCTGGGGCCGGTGCTCAACTTCGCGGCGAGCAACTTCCCGTTCGCCTTCTCCGTCGCCGGTGGCGATACCGCCTCGGCGCTGGCCGCGGGGTGCCCGGTCATCGTCAAGGCCAATCCCGGGCATCCCCTCCTGTCCCGGCGCGTGGGTGAGCTGGTGGCGGCGGCCCTCGGCGAAGTCGGCGCCCCGGCAGGAACATTCGGGCTGATCTTCGGGCGCGCGGCCGGTGTGCGGGCGCTGCTGCATCCGGCGGTGGCCGCGGCGACCTTCACCGGCTCCACCGCGGGCGGGCGCGCGCTGTACGACCTCGCCTGCCGCCGTCCGGTCCCGATTCCGTTCTTCGGTGAGCTGGGCTCGATCAATCCGGTCTTCGTCACCGCCGAGGCCGCTCACCGCCGCGCGGCGGAGATCGCGGCGGGCCTGGCGGCGGTGGTGAGTTCCAGCGCGGGACAGCTCTGCACCAAGCCGGGGCTGATCGCGATACCTGCCGATGCCCGGCTCGCCGACGAACTCGCCGATCTGATGCATCGCAGCCCGGCGCCCACCGGGCCGATGCTCAACGACGATATCGCCGCGGGATTCGCGGCCGCCGTCGAGCGGGTCCGCTCCCACCCCGAGGTGCGGGTGCTCGCCGGGGGCGGCCCCGGGACGGCACTGCTGCTGGCGACGACCGCCCGGGCGGTGCTGGCCGAACCCGCTGCGCTGCTGCACGAAATGTTCGGTCCGGCAACGCTTCTGGCCGAATACCGTGACACCGCGGAGCTGCTGGCGCTCGCGCGGTCGATCGGGGGCCAGCTGACGGTGTCGATATTCGGCGAGCGCGCCGACGACACCGCCCGCGCCCTGCTCGCCGCCGCGACGGCCGCCGCCGGGCGCGTGCTGTGGAACGACTGGCCCACTGGCGTATCGGTGACCTACGCCCAGCAGCACGGCGGACCGTATCCCGCCACGACCGCACCGGCGTCGACATCGGTGGGCGCCGCGGCGATCTCACGGTTCCTCCGGCCGGTCGTATACCAGCAGGTACCCGACGACCTACTGCCGCCGGAACTGCGGACCGGCAACCCGCTCGCGGTTCCGCGGTCGGTGAACGGGGCGCGGCCGCGATGACCGACGTGCTGATCATCGGCGCCGGGGTGATCGGCTGCGCCCTGGCGGAGCGGCTGGGGCGGGCCGGGGCCGCGGTCCGGATCTGCGAACAGGGTGCGGTGGCCTCGGCCACCACGGCACACGGCGAGGGCAATATCCTCGTCTCGGACAAGAGCCCCGGACCCGAACTGGACCTGGCGCTGCTGTCGCGACGACTGTGGCCGGAGGTCCTCGACCGAATCGGCACCCGCCTGCCCGCCGACGCCGCCGCGGCGGAATGGGAGCCCAAGGGCGGCATCATCGTCGCCACCACGGACGAGGGCGCGAGCGCACTGCGGGCATACGCGGCCGCTCAGCGCCGAGCGGGCGTGCGCTGCGAGGAACTCGACCCGCCACGGCTGGCGGCGGCCGAACCCGCGCTGACCCCCGACGTGCGTGCGGCGATGTACTACCCGGACGACGCCCAGGTCCAGCCGGCCGGTGCGGCAACGGCTCTGCTGGCCGCCGCGGTCACCACCGGGGCCGTGGTCGAGACCGACTGCGCCGTGCTCGCCCCGATCCTGCGCGGGGAGTCCCTGCTGGGCGTGCACACCACCCGTGGCCCGAGATTCGCCGATGTGGTGATCAACGCGGCGGGACCCTGGTCCGGCACGGTGGCCGCCCTGCTCGGCGCGCCGATCGCGATCCGCCCACGCCGCGGTGACGTACTGATCACCGCCCCGATGCCGCCAACGGTCTTCCACAAGGTCTACGACGCGGACTATATGGCCGCGGTCGCCACCCCCGACACCGCCCTGCAATCCTCGGCGGTCGTCGAATCCACCCGCGGCGGCCCACTCCTGCTCGGCTCGACCCGCCGCCGCTGCGGTTTCGACACCCGCCTGCACCTCGACAGTCTCGCCGCCATCGCCCGCAAGGCTCTCCGCCTGTTCCCCACCCTGGCCGACACCGCAATCATGCGCGCCTACAACGGCTTTCGCCCCTACGTCGACGACCACCTCCCCGTCATCGGCCCCGACCCCCGCCGCCCCGCCCTCTGGCACACCACCGGCCACGAGGGCGCAGGCATCGGCCTATCCCTCGCCACCGCCGAACTGACCAGCCATACCCTCACCGGCACCCCACCCACCCTGAACCTCACCCCCTTCCGCCCCGACCGCCCAGCGGTCATGCCCTCCACCGACCCGACAACGAAAACGGCCACCCCATGACCCCCGCCACCCACCGCTCCCAACCGACCGCAGCTACTACCCCCACCCACCGCCGCGAGACCCACCGCCCACCAGTCGATCCGTTCGACGCCCACACCACACCCAAGAAACCTTCGACGAATTCCCCACTCCGGCCACCGAATTGCGATCGGAAGCCCGTTCTCCCCGCGTTCCGCGCCGACGGCGCGGAGGCGGGCGCGAGGGGAGCCTCGACCAGCCCTGCACGGCGAGCTGCCCTTCGTGATCGGCTAGCCATATCAACCGGAGGTCTGCACCGGCGGGACAGTACTCGCGGGAGGGGTGGTTCGTTGGGGCCCCGTCGCGAGTTGGCCTTCGCGATGGAGCGGGCCGTTTTCGTTGGAGGCCAGCCTCGATGGGGCGAAGCGGCGTGGGAAGGCGGGCGATGAGTGCGCACATGATGTCTGCCGCGGGCGATCCGGTGGGGCGCGAGGACCGGTCGCTGGTCGTCACCGTTGACGGAGTTCCCGCTGGTGGGGTGGTCGGGCAGACCCTGGCGGCGGTTCTGCTGGCGGGCGGTCGGGCTGCCTGGCGCACCGCGCCCGGTGGGGGCGGGCGAGGTGTGTTCTGCGGCATCGGGATCTGCTTCGACTGTGTCGCCACGGTGAATGGGGTGCCCGATATTCGGCTGTGTCGCCGTCCCGCACGCGACGGTGACGCGGTCGTGACCCAGACTCGCGGGCCCGCGGGGGCGGGAGCGGCGCGATGACGCGGCACGTCGTCGTGATCGGCGGTGGTCCGGCCGGTTCCGCCGCTGCCGAGGCGGCCTTGAATCGGGGGGCGAGGGTCACCCTGATCGATTCGAACGAAAGCCTTGGCGGACAGTACAATCGGCGCATTCCCGCCGCATTCGGCGTTCGTCGTCCGCTGTGCGTCGGCCACGGCTATCCGGCCGCGGAGCGCCGTGCCGGGTGGCTGGTGAGGCATCCGCGTTGCGAATACCTGCCATGGGCGGCGGTCTATCAGCTGGAGCGACGGCTCGACGGCGGCGGCCCGCTCGTGCGGCTGCTGCAGGGGATCGAGGGCGAACGCCGGACGCACCACGAAATCCACGGCGACGCATTGATTCTCGCGACCGGCGCCTATGACCGGGTGTGCCCGTTCCCCGGCTGGGAACTGCCGGGGGTCTACACCGCCGGGGCCGCGCAGACCTTGGCGAAGACGCAGCGGCTGCTGGTGGGGCGCTCGATCCTGATCTCCGGGACCGGCCCGTTCCTGCTGCCGGTCGCGCAATCACTGGCCGACGCCGGGGCGCGGATTCGAGCGGTGCTCGAGGCCAACCCGGCCGCCCGCATACTCCGGCACTGGACCACCCGTCCCTGGGAACTGCGGCACAGCGCCGACAAGGCCGCCGAACTCGCCGGATATCTCACGTGCGGTGTGCGCCACCGGATCCGGCTACGCACCTCCCATGCGGTCATCGCCGTGCGCGGCGACGGTCACGTCGAGGAGGCCACGGTCGCCAGGCTCGATCACGACTGGACACCCATCCCGGGCACCCAGGTCACCGTGCCGGTGGACGCGGTCGCGGTATCGCACGGCTTCACACCCCAGACCGAATTGGTCCTGGCCGCCGGGGCCGAGCTCACCGTCGAGGGATTCGTCCGGGTCGATCGCGCGCAGCGCACCAGCGCCGAATTCGTCTGGGCCGCGGGCGAGATCACCGGCATCGGTGGCGCGCAGTCGGCCGCCGTCACCGGCACGGTCGCGGGCATCGCCGCGGCGGGCGGTGACCCGTTCGAAGACCGCGCGCTGCGTGCCCGCCACCACACCGCCCGCCGATTCGTCGCCCGCCTGGCCGCGGCCCATCCGATCCGCCCGGGAGTGCTGAGCTGGTCCACTCCGGACACGATCGTCTGCCGCTGCGAGGGCACCACCCGCGCCGAGCTGTCAGCGGCCTGGTCCCGCACTGCCGGTGACGCCCATCGCCCCACCAAACTCGCCACCCGTGCGGGCCTCGGTCCCTGCCAAGGCCGCGTCTGCGCGGCGAACATCGAGGCGCTGCGAGTCCGTCTGCATCCCGAATCGGCCGACCCGGCCCCCACCTCGATGCCACCGGGGCTCACGGCGGCGACCCCGGCCCGACGTCCGTTCGCCGCCCCGATCCGTCTTCACGAACTGGCCGCTCTCGGCGGGGCGGGCGCGGCCGATCCGGGTACCGAAACCGGACGCCGACCGCCATCGGGCCACCCCGGCCCTGCCCCGGCGGCCGCACGCGATCGCGAAGGGAATTCGTAATGCGCAGCAGCCGAATCATTTCCGCGATCGATACCCACACCGAGGGCATGCCGACGCGGGTCGTCACCGGCGGCATCGGAACCGTGCCGGGGGAGACGATGGCCGCGCGGCGGATGTATTTCGCCGAACATCTGGACGGACTGCGCCGACTGCTGGTGAACGAGCCGCGCGGGCATGCGGCGATGAGCGGGGCGATCCTGCAACCGCCCACCACCGGCGATGCGCATTACGGGGTGCTTTTCATCGAGGTCAGTGGGCTGTTGCCGATGTGCGGCCACGGCACGATGGGGGTGGCGACGGCGCTGGTGGAGGCGGGGATGGTGCCCGTCGACGAGCCGGTGACCGAGATCAAGCTCGACACTCCGGCGGGGCGGGTGGTGGCCGCGGTGAGAGTTGTTGGTGGGCACGCGGATTCGGTCACCATCCGTAACGTACCCGCGTACTGTGACAGCCTGGACAACGATATCGACGTTCCGGGGCTCGGCATGGTGCGTTACGACATGGCCTACGGCGGCAATTTCTACGCGATTGTCGACCTCGGCAAGCTCGGAGTGCCGTTCGAACGCGCCCAGCAGGACCGGATTCGCGACGCCGGACTGCGAATCATGCGGGCGGTCAACGCGACCCGATGTCCCACCCATCCGATGGACCCACGCGTCTCGGGCTGCAAACACGTCATGTTCCTCGACCCGGCCTCGCTCCCCGCGCACACCCGCAACGCCATGACCATCCATCCGGGCTGGTTCGACCGCTCCCCCTGCGGCACCGGCACTTCCGCGCTGCTGGCCCGCCAGCACGCGCGCGGACTGCTGTCCGGTGCCGACGTCCTGCGCAGTGACTCGTTCATCGGCACCACCTTCCACGCCCGCGCGGTCGAAACCACCACTGTTGGCGGGCATTCCGCCATCGTGCCCGCGGTCACCGGTCGCGCCTGGCTCACCGCGACGGCGAACTTCCTGCTCGACCCCACCGATCCCTTCCCCGAGGGGTTCGTCTTCTAGTGGACCAGCCGCACGCCGTCCCGCCCCGATCTCCACCCCGCCCGCCCTGAGGAAAGGCCCACCCATGAAACCCGTCGACACCCGCCCGCCCCGGCCCCGCCTCACGCGGCGAACCCTGTTGCGCCGCATGCCTGTCACGGTCGTCGACACCGGTGACTTCACCAAGAGCATGGGGCTGTGGCAGTTGGTCGCCCTCAGCCTCGGCGGGCTCGTCGGGGCGGGTGTGTTCTCCCTCGCCGGTGTCGTCGCCCATGACATCGCGGGCCCGGCCGTCCTCGTCTCCTTCGCCATCGCGATCGTCGCCTCCGGTGCCGCCGGGCTGTGCTACGCCGAATTCGCCGGTATGGTGCCGCGCGCGGGCTCTGCCTACACCTACGCCTACGTATCCCTCGGCGAGATCCTCGGCTTCCTGATCGGCTGGGATCTGCTGCTCGAATACACCGCCATCGTGTCGGTGGTGGCGATCGCGGTCTCCGGCTACCTCAACTACATCACCCATTACTTCGGCTTCGACCTACCCGTGTGGGCGCTCGGCGCGCCGGGCACCGGCGACGGGCATCGGGTCGACCTGTTCGCGGTGCTGTTGTGTCTGCTGCTGGCCTTCCTGCTCTCGCGCGGAACTCGCGAATCCGCCCGCGTCCAAACCGGACTCGTCGCCCTGAAGATGGCCATCGTCGCGATCGTGGTCCTGGCGGGTGCGTTCCATATCAAGGCGGGTAATTACGACCCATTCTTCCCGTTCGGTGTCGGCGGCGCGATATCCGGTGCGGCCCTGGCCTTCTTCGCCGTCTACGGCTACGACGCGATGAGCGCGGCCGCCGAGGAGTCCACCGACGGCAAACGGCTGCTGCCGAAGGCCATCATGATCAGCCTCGGCATCGCCTCGGTGGTCTACCTGCTGGTCTGTCTCGTCGTGGTCGGCATGGTCAACTATGCCGATATCAGTGTGTCCGCGCCCTTCTCCGCCGCCTTCGACGGCATCGGTATGGGCGTGCTCGGGCTGGTGATCGCGGTCGGTGCGGTCATCGGCGTCACCACCTCGGCCTTCGCCAATATGCTCGCCGTCACCCGGGTCGGCTTCGCGATGAGCCGAGACGGACTGCTGCCCAACTATTTCGGCCGATCCAATCCGCGCCGCCGGGTGCCGACCCGGGTGATCTGGCCGATCGGTGTGGTGTCCGCTCTGATTGCCGGATTTCTACCGATTCGCGAGGCCGCCGAACTCACCAATGTCGGCATCCTCATGGCCTTCGTCGTCGTCTCCCTCGGCGTCATGCGGCTGCGCCGCACCCGCCCGGACGCCGAGCGCCCGTTCCGTACGCCCTGGGTGCCGGTGGTGCCGCTGATCGGAATCGCGTTCTCGGTCTGGCTGATCAGCCATCTGACCGTGGTCACTTGGTTGCGCTTCGCGACCTGGCTGGTGCTGGGCCTGGCGCTCTACGTCTGCTTCGGCCACCGGAACTCGAAACTGAACGGCGAGCGAACGCAATTATCCTGATACCGATGGGGCGGCGCGCCCACCGGGACGGATACGGAGCATGGATGATCGAACGGCTGGACACCCGCAAACGTCCGACCCTCCGCGACCACGTCTCGGACGCCCTGCGTGCCGCGATCATCTCCGGGGAACTCGAGCCCGGCGCCCTGTACTCCGCGCCCACCCTGTCGGAACGGTTCGGGATCTCACCGACCCCGGTCCGGGAGGCCATGCTCGATCTGGTCAAGCAGGGCCTGGTGATCTCGGTGCCCAACAAGGGTTTCCGGGTTACCGAGACCTCCGAGGAGGATCTGGACGCCATCGCCAAGATCCGGATGCTGCTCGAACCGCCCAGCGTGCGCTCGATCGTCGGCACCATTCCCGACGCCGACCTCCCCGGCCTGCGCGAGCAGGCCGACAAGATCGTTCGCGCGGCGATCCGAGGTGATCTCGTCGAATACGTCGACGCCGATCGCCAGTTCCACCTCATGCTGCTCGACTACTGCAACAACCCCCGGCTGTCGCAGATCGTCAGCGACCTGCGCTCCCAAACCCGTCTGTTCGGCCTCGCCGCACTGGTCGAACGCGGCGAACTGGAGCAGTCGGCCCGCGAACACCACACCATCCTCGATCTCATCGAATCCGATCAGCCCGAGGAGGTCGAGCGCTTCCTGCGCTACCACATCGGCCACGTGCGCGGCATCTGGGCGGCGAGCAACGGCCGCGACTGACGCCGCGGTCACGAGGATTGGATCGAGAAGTCGTTGGCGACGACGACACTGTCGCCGCCGCGCTGTTTCGCCCGGTACATGGCGCGATCCGCGCGGTGGATCAGATCGTCCAGGGTGGCGGGCGGTCCGGAGACCGCGGCCGCCATGCCGATACTGGCGGTGATCGATACCGCGGCCATCGGTTCGGCGATCGGTTCGGCGATCGCGCGGCGCAGCCGGTCGGCCGTCTCGACCGCGCTCGCCGGTGGCAGCCGGGCGACGACCGCGAATTCCTCGCCGCCGATTCGTGCGACGATGCTGTCGCGCGGGGCAGTGGCCCGCAGCCGCTCGGCGGTGTGGATCAGCACCTGATCACCGGCCGGATGTCCGAGCGTGTCGTTGACGGATTTGAACCGGTCCAGGTCGATGACCATGACGCAGATCGGGTCCGGCTCGGCGCGCTCGAAGGTGACCGACGCCTGGTATTCCAGCCCGCGCCTGCTCAGCAGCGCGGTCAGCGGATCCGAGAGCATGTCCCGGCGGAACAGCCAGTAGCCGAACTGCAATGCCGGTGGCACCGCGATCGCCGCCGCCATCGTGGCAACAACGACCGCCGCGGCGGCGGTGTCGCCCGCGCGCACGAGCGGAGCCGATACCGCCGCGACCGTGGCCAGCGACCAGATCGTATGCGCCGCGACGACCTTGGGCGTATGGAAGACGCACAGGTGCATCCCCGTGATCGCCAGCAGGACCAGCCCGAAGGTGCGCCCGACCGGACTCGGATTCAGCATGCACACCGCGGTGACGATGACATCGCACGCCGCGAACAGGGCCAGCGATTCGCCCGCGGTGGGCCAGGGGAACACCCACCAGCGCACCAGCCACGCCAGCGCCGTCGCCGAAAGCAACCACACGACCACCGGACTCACGTGATACTGCGGTCCGCTCGGCGCGGACAGGGCCGCGCTGTTCACGATCAGCGTCAGCACGCCGCCGGATCCGACCGCGAACTTCGCCGCGCCGAGCAGCGAATGGGACGCGATGGCCTGCGACATCCAGTCGTAGTCGACGCCCTCGCGCCACCATTGACGAAGCAACCGCAGAACACCGCTCATGGGATTCACCGATCCTCGTGGATACCGCAGCCTATTTCGGCTTCGGCAGCGCAAACCAGGGGATGAATGTTACAGACCGGTTCGAATCTGCCGGGCCGGAAACAGAAATCGGTCAAATCGGGCGAAGGGACATCCCGGTCAAAGCAGACACGCCCATTCGACACTTGATCGGATTTTCTTCCGGCGGCTGTGGCTACTATTGCCGCCACTGGTAGCGGTTGATTTGCCGATCGTGAAGGCGGTTCAATGACCAAAGCTGTACCGCAGCCCATGGCGCTCGGGGATGATGCTGCCCGGACGCTTGCGAATGCGACGAAATCCGTTCCTCAGATGGAATCCATCACCCCACGGTGGCTGGTCCATCTGCTGGACTGGGTACCCGTCGAGGCCGGTATCTACCGGCGCAACCGGGTGACTCACGAGCAGACGGTCGACATCACCTGCGACAACGCAGACGAGTCGCCGCTGCCCGAGACATACATCGATTACGAGAAGGACCCGAGGGAGTACCGCCTCAAGGCGGTCAACACCATTCTCGATGTGCACACCCGGGTGTCGGATCTGTACTCGAGCCCGCACGACCAGATTGCTCAACAGTTGCGGCTGACCATCGAGGCGATCAAGGAGCATCAGGAAGGCGAGTTGATCAACAGTCCGAATTATGGGCTGATCGCCAATACGGCTCCCAAGCAGAAGATCTCGACGATCGCCGGTCCGCCGACACCCGACGATCTGGACAATTTGATCACCAAGGTATGGAAGGAGCCCGGCTTCTTCCTGACCCACCCGCAGGGCATCGCGGCATTCGGTCGCGAATGCACCCGCCGCGGCGTGCCTCCGGCGACGGTCAGCCTGTTCGGTTCGCAGTTCATCACCTGGCGCGGAATTCCGATCATCCCGTCGGACAAGGTTCCGGTGGAGCGGGGCAGGACCAAGTTCCTGCTCATCCGCACCGGTGAATCCCGGCAGGGTGTGATCGGCCTGTACCAGCCCGGCCTGGCTGGTGAGCAGGGTATGGGGCTGTCGGTGAAGTTCATGGGTATCGATCGCAGCGCCATCGCGTCGTATCTGGTGTCGCTGTACTGCTCGCTGGCTGTTCTGACCGACGATGCCGTGGCACTGCTCGAGGGAGCCGAGGTGAACAAGTTCCATGACTACGCCCCGACCTATCGCAAGTAACGCGGACGGGGCGGCCCTGCCGGACGAGGCGGTCCTGAACCGCCTTGCCGCGCAGTTCTTCTCGGCGTTGCCGTCGGGGGGATCCACCGTGATCCCCTCGGCGGTCGCACCGGACGGGCCGACCTCGGAGTCGTCGAAGATTCCCGCGGCAATGCCCGCGGGCGGGCAGCCGCTGCTGTCCTCGGAGGTTCCCGCGGCGGTCCCGCCGGGCGGGCCGACCCCGGAGCCCACGGTGCCCGGCTGGGGGCCCGAGGTCCCGATGTCGGTGCCGACCTCGGTGGCCGACCCGTATGTCGATCCGCTGCTGCCCGGACTGCCGTCGCTGGACGCGCCGCTGTCCCCGCCGCGGATCGCGGCCTCCGCTCCGGCGTACTACTTCCTGGACAAGCCGACCTCGGAGTCCGCGAAGATTCCCGCGGCGATGCCGCCGGGCGGGCCGACCCCGGAATCCACGGTGCCCGGCTGGGCGCGGCAGGTATCGACGTCGGTGGCCGATCCGTACGTCGACCCGTTGCTGCCCGGACTGCCGTCGCTGGACGCGCCGCTGTCCCCGCCGCGGATCGCGGCCTCCGCTCCGGGCTACTACTTTTTGGACAAGCCGACCTCGGAGTCCGCGAAGATTCCCGCGGCGATCCCCGCGGGGGCGCATCCGCCCTTCGACGTGCACGCGGTGCGCAACGACTTCCCGATTCTGCGCGAGCAGGTCAACGGCCACCCGCTGGTGTGGTTCGACAATGCCGCGACCACGCAGAAGCCGCGTGCGGTCATCGAGCGGCTGCGCTATTTCTACGAGCACGAGAACTCCAACATCCACCGTGCCGCACACGAATTGGCGGCCCGCTCGACCGACGCCTACGAGCAGGCGCGCGAGATCGTGGCGCGCTTTCTGGGCGCGTCGTCGGCGGAGGAGATCATCTACGTGCGCGGCGCGACCGAGGGTATCAACCTCATCGCGCAGACCTGGGGCCGCAAGCATATTCGCGCGGGTGACGAGATCGTCATCTCCCATCTCGAACACCACGCCAATATCGTGCCGTGGCAACTGCTCGCCGCCGAGACCGGCGCGGTGCTGCGGGTGATCCCGGTAGACGAGCACGGTCAGGTGCTGCTCGACGAGTACGGGCGGCTGCTGTCGGATCGGACGAAACTCGTGGCGGTCACCCAGGTTTCCAACGCCCTGGGCACGATCACGCCGGTGCGCGAGATCGTGGCGCAGGCGCGCCGAGCCGGGGCGGTGACCGTCGTGGACGGCGCGCAGTCGGTTCCGCATATGCGGATCGACGTGCGTTCGCTGGATACCGACTTCTTCGTGTTCTCCGGCCACAAGCTGTTCGGCCCCACCGGAATCGGCGTGGTCTACGGCAAATCCGAAGTGCTGCAGGATATGCCGCCCTGGCAGGGTGGCGGGAACATGATCAGCGATGTCACCCTCGAACGGTCGCTGTTCCAGCCGCCGCCGGGCCGGTTCGAGGCGGGCACCGGCAATATCGCCGACGCGATCGGGCTCGGTGCGGCCATCGAATACGTCGAGGGTCTCGGACTCGAGAACATCGCGCGCTACGAGCACGAGCTGCTCGCCTACGCCACCCCGCGGCTGGCCGCCATTCCGGGCGTCCGCCTCGTCGGTACGGCGCGGGACAAGGCCAGCGTGCTGTCGTTCACGCTGACCGGGCACGAACCGCTCGAGGTCGGAAAGGCGTTGAACCAGAAGGGTATCGCCGTGCGCGCCGGTCACCACTGCGCACAGCCGATCCTGCGTCGGTTCGGCGTCGAGGCGACCGTGCGGCCGTCGTTCGCGTTCTACAACACCTGCGCGGAGATCGACCGCATGCTCACCGTCGTCGAGAACCTGGCCCGCGCCCGCAGGTGAGGACGGATCCGATTCGCCCGGAGGAGTTGCCGTGCGCGCTGGCCCGCGGCGGCAGGCTGGTCGACATCCGCTCCCAGGCCGAACGCACCCGTGACGGGGCGCTCATGGGGGCGCTCGCGATCGAGCGGCAACTCCTCGCGGCGCGGCTGCACCCGCACAGCCGCGCCCGGCTGTCCTGGGCCCGGCATCCCGAGGTCGAGTGGGTGATCCTGTGTTCGTCGGGCGACGATTCGGCCGTCGCCGCGCTGACGCTGCGCGATCTGGGGCTGCCCGCAGTGACCAGCGTGAGCGGCGGCTATCACGCGCTGCGCGCTGCGCGCATGCTGGATGTGGCCGGACGGGCGGCGCATGTCGAGTGCAGCGTGGCGGCCGTCTTCGGGGGTATTCTGCCGGAGCGTGTCGAGCAATCACTTAGTTACTCTCCGGTTTAGGGTGCGAATGTGGACCTAGCGCTCGAATGGGACAGACACCCGGGGACGGGGTTGCGGCTGGCCTGCGAGCTCGCCGGGATGGCCGGTGAGCCCGAGCTCGAGGACATCGCCCCGGCCGCCGACGACTCGGACCTGATCGGCATCGTCGCCGCGCGCCGCGGCGGGGAGTTGGCGGGCTGGGCGGAGCTGCGCCGCGACGGGCCCGGCCGCGCCTGGGCGGAGGTGCTGTACGCGGCTCGCTATGTCCGGCGAATACGATTGGGACACTACGATTTCGAGGCCGCCACGGGGGAGGAGGAGTCGGTCGTCCGGACGCTGATCGCGGGCGCGGCGCAGCAGGCGCGGGTGGCCGGGTTGCAATCGCTGTCCTGGGAGGGCGCCGATGTCGGGCCGGAGGGGCTGGCGGCCGTCGCCCTCGGCGCGCGGATGACCGACGAATACGCCCGGTTGTGGACCGCCGAGCCGCGCAGCTGGATGATCCCGCCGGAGCTGTGTGCGGAGGGGCGGCCGGGCTGTGTGCTGCAGGCGCTGGCGGAGTCCGCCGATCCCCTCGGGCAGATCATGGTCGTGGCGCTACCGGGTCGCCCGGCCGGTGATCCGGTGGCCACGATCGCCACCTCCATCGTCGGCAGCGAGGCGTATATCAATGTGACCGAGGGCTTTTCGTATCGCATCGGCGATGCCCGCACACTCGCCTCGCTGGTGGGCGCGCTGATCGTCGAACTGCACGACGAACTGCCGCATGTCCTGGTGCTGCGGGTGTACGAGGCCGACGACGCCATCGCCCGTTCGGCCCTGGCGATCGCGGGCCTGGACATCGCGGCGAGATTCCATCGCTACGAGCTGACCCTGGCCTGACCGAACGGATCGCCGCGCCGAGCGGTGAGGCTGGGTCAGCCGTTGGAGCGGCCGGACGGGGTCGCGTGCGGTGGACAACCGCTCCGCTCACTTGGTCGAATTCGCCGAGCTGTACATGTCGGTGACGCCCCCGCCCGCACGGATTCGGCCGGAACGGATGCCGCAGCCCCGTGCGGCCGCACAGGGCGTTGTGGCGACTCGGCCTGGATGGCGATCATGCTGGTGGCGTTGTGCGGTCGGACCCCTGGCGGCCCGCCACCCGCTCGGCCTGCACGCACTGCAACCGGTTGCTCGGGTACCCCGGGCTGGGCCGTGTGCGGGTTGAGCGCGCTCAGCCGTATTCGGAAAGGTATCGGTGCAATTCGGCGGCGCCCGCCAGCATCGCGCGGGCGCGTGCGGTCAGCTCGGTGCGGCGGCGGGCGAGGGTCGCGCGCAGGGCGGAGCTGCTGCCGGTGCGGTGCAGATCGTCGAGGATCGGGCGGATCTGGTCGAAGCGGTGGTGGCCGCGGCGCAGGACGGTCACGACCTGGGCATCGCGGACGTCGGCCGGACCGAAGACGCGGTAGCCGGTGCCGGGCTCGCGGCCGGGGGTGAGCAGGCCCTCGGCCTCCCACACGCGCAGCGCGGAGGCGCGGACGCCGAGGCGGGTGGCGACCTCGCCGATGCGCAGCCCCGATCGTGGGGTTGCGGTGGGTTTCTGATTCGCCAGCGCCGCGAGCGCCTCGGCCGTGGCATCCAGCGATCGGCGTTGCTCGCGCAGCGCGGCGTGCGCGTCGTCCACGACGGCCAGCGCGGCATCGAGATCCCCGGCGTGCACGGCCTGCATGATCTCCCGTCCGGCGATCGGGCCGAACCCCACGAGCAGGCCGCGAAAGGTCTGGAGCGCCGCGGCGTGTCGGGCCCCGAATCGGCGATATCCGGCGGGCGTGCGGGTGACCGACGGCAGGATGCCCGCATCGACGTAGTTGCGGATCTGTTGCGGGGAGATGCCTGCCAGGCGAGCCAGGTCGATCGGCCGCCACTGCTGCGCGGGCTCGCTCACCGCTGTTGTCTCGAGCGTGCGGTCTGCTGCGACATGTAGCGATTATCGGCAAAGTCGTTGGGTACCTTGGCGGCTCGATGTCCGTCGGACCGGGGTGATCAGCTGGTTTGTGATGTAGATCACAATTTGATAGCTTCCGAACAGATCCTACTACAAATGCTTTCCAAGATCTTTGCTCACTCTTTACGATTGATCTTGACCCTCCCGTTCGAGGGGTGCTCGGAAGCTCCACCGCTGTTCCGCCCGCTTCGATGCCAGTGCATGTTCCACCGATGAACCGAACCGGCCGCCGGTTCGGCGAAGGAGAAATATGTCGATTGACACCGACCCGGCCCGCAGGACCTCGCTTCCCGGTCTCGCCGCCTTATTACGCCACGATCTGCCCGCCTCCATCGTGGTGTTCCTGGTCGCCCTGCCGCTATCGATCGGCATCGCCGTCGCGGCGGGGGCGCCGGTGGCGGCGGGGTTGATAGCGGCCGCGGTCGGGGGGTTGGTGGCCGGATTGCTCGGTGGCTCGGCGCTGCAGGTCAGTGGTCCCACCGCCAGCCTCACCGTGGTGGTGGCCGAGAGCATTCACCAATTCGGCTGGGCGGCTACCTGTTTCATCACCGTCGGCGCGGGCGTGCTGCAGATCCTGTTCGGATTCGGGCGGCTGGGCCGCGGCGCGCTGGCCATCGCGCCGGTGGTCGTGCACGGCATGCTGGCCGGGATCGGTGTGGTCATCGCGCTGCAGCAGCTGCATGTGCTGCTGGGCGGTGAATCGCTGAGCTCCTCGTGGGAGAGCATCGTGCAGCTGCCGCATCAGCTGATGTCGGTGAGCGGCGGCGACGCCGTGCTGGGCGGGGTGGTCATCGCCATCATGCTGGGCTGGCGCTATCTGCCCGCGGCGCTGCGCCTGGTGCCCGCACCGCTGGTCGCGGTGGTGGTGGCGACCGGACTCGCGCTGGTCCTGCCGACCACCGTGCAGCGCATCACGCTGCAGGGCTCGCTGTTCGACGATCTCGCGCTGCCGAGCCTGCCGCACGGCGGCTGGGTCGCGATCGGGCTGACCATGGTGACGATCGCGCTGATCGCCAGCGTGGAGACCCTGCTCTCGGCGGTCGCCGTGGGCCGCATGCGGCCCGAGCGCCGCACCGATCTCGATCGCGAGCTGATGGGCCAGGGCGTGGCGAATATGACCAGCGGCCTGCTCGGCGGCCTGCCCATCGCGGCGGTGATCGTGCGCAGCGTCACCAATGTCAAGGCGGGGGCGCGCAGTAAGGCCTCGACCATGTTGCACGGGGTGTGGGTGCTGATCTTCGCCGTCGCCCTGGTGGGTGTGGTGCAGCAGATCCCCAAGGCGGCGCTGGCCGGACTGCTCATCGTCATCGGGATGGGGCTGGTCAAACTGGCCCACATTCGCTCGGCGCGGCGCACCGGTGATCTGATCGTCTATGCCGCGACCGTTCTGGTGGTGGTGTTCGGAAATCTGCTGCTGGGCATGCTGGTGGGTCTGGTGCTCGCCTTCGCGCTGCTGCTGTGGCGGGTCGTGCGGGTGGTGATCGTCGCCCGGCCGGTGCCGGGTACAGGTCGGTGGCTGGTGGCCATCGACGGCACCTGCACATTCCTGGCGCTGCCGCGGCTGAGCGCCGAGCTGGCGCGGGTGCCCGCGACCGCCACCGTGACTGTCGAGATGACCGTCGACTTCCTCGATCACGCCGCCTCCGACGCGCTGCACGAATGGGCGAAACAGCACGAAATGGGCGGCGGCACGGTGGAATTCGTGGAGATGGGCGCGGTGCGCATCGCCGATCTGGCCGCCGGGCCGCCCGCGCGCGGACACGCCCGCCGGATGCTCGACGAGGTGCTCGGCCCGTGGCGGCGCAGTGCGCGGGTGGATCCGATCGTCGCCGGTGTCGCGGCCTACCACCGCAGTCACGCGCATCTCGTGCGCCCGCATCTGGGTGAACTGCGTGACGCCCAGAATCCGGACGCGCTGTTTTTGACCTGTGCCGATTCCCGGATCGTGCCGAACGTGATCACCAGCAGCGGCCCCGGCGACCTGTTCACCGTGCGAAACATCGGCAATCTGATTCCCGCCGACGGCCGCGACACCTCGGTCGAGGCGGCCCTGGTGTACGCGCTGGACAAGCTGCGGGTGCGCTCGGTGGTGGTGTGCGGGCATTCGGGCTGTGGGGCGATGGCCGCGCTGTTCCACGGGGACGTCACCGATTCCGGGCTTCGCGACTGGCTCGCGCACGGCAGGCCCACGCTGGAGCGCTTCCGCCGCGGACATCCGGTGGCAGTGGCGGCCGCCGCGGGCGGATTCGGTGAGATCGATCAGCTGGGCATGGTGAATGTGGCGGTGCAGCTGGAGACGCTGGCGCGGCATCCGGTGGTGTGCCGCGCCGTGCTGGAGCGCAGGGTGGCGCTGTCGGGGCTGTTCTTCGATATCGCCACCGCGCGGGTCATCGAGATCAGGGTCGACGGAATCGCCGAGATCGACGACGTCGCGCTGGCCGCCCGGCCCGGCGTCGCGCACGGTCGGGTCACGGCGCTGCCGGTCTAGGGGGACGTCCGGCCGGGGGCGACGGCCGGACGGCGGCAGGTCGGGCAACGCCCCGGGGTGAGCTCCCGGGGCGTTGTTATATCGGCGCTGGTCGGCGTGTGAAGACACTCACTCGGCGTGTCGAAAGTAAGCAACGATAAATAAGCTTTCCTCAGGCTTTGCTAAGTCTTTACTATTAATCTGACCCTCACTTCCGGGTGCTTGTCGGAACAGCGTCGTTCCGGCAAGCAGAGCTCGATGCCTGGAGAACATGTTCGACCCACCGGGGCAGCCCCACCTGTTCCGGCGAAGGAGAAATATGTCCACCGACACCGACACGAGGCCACGCCACTCCGCACCGCCGGGGCCATCTCTGTCCGACCGGTTGTCCTTGATCACCCGCCACGATCTGCCCGCCTCCATCGTGGTTTTCCTTGTCGCCCTACCGCTTTCGCTGGGTATTGCCGTCGCCTCCGACGCGCCGATCGCCGCCGGGCTGATCGCCGCCGCGGTCGGCGGCATCGTGGTCGGCATCTTCGGCGGCTCGCCGTTGCAGGTCAGTGGTCCGGCCGCGGGCCTGACCGTGGTGGTCGCCGAGACCATCCATCAATTCGGGTGGAAGACCACCTGCTTCATCACCGTCGCGGCGGGGTTGCTCCAGTTGATCTTCGGTCTGAGCCGGATCGCGCGGGCGGCGTTGGCGATCGCACCGGTCGTGGTGCACGCCATGCTCGCGGGTATCGGCATCACCATCGCACTGCAGCAGGCCCACGTGCTGCTGGGCGGGTCCTCGCGCAGCTCGGCCTGGGAGAACGTGACCCAGCTACCGGGACAGCTGCTGGGCCTGCACGGTGACGACTTCTTCATCGGCGTGGTGGTCATCGGCATCATCCTGGCCTGGCGGTATGTGCCCAAGCGGGTGCAGCTGATCCCGGGTCCGCTGGTGGCCGTGCTGGTCGGCACGGTGCTGTCGCTGGTGTGGCCGGGCGACCCCGAGCGGATCAAGTTCGACGGCTCGCTCTTCGACGCCATCGGCCTGCCCGAAATCCCCAGCGGCGGTTGGGGTCCGGTGGCGCTGGCGGCGCTGACCATCGCCCTGATCGCCAGCGTCGAGAGCCTGCTGTGCGCGGTGGCGGTGGACAAGCTGCACACCGGCGAGCGCAGCAACCTCGACCGCGAGCTGATGGCCCAGGGTGCGGCGAATATGACCTCCGGCCTGCTCGGCGGCCTGCCGGTCACCGGCGTGATCGTGCGCAGCTCCACCAATGTCGCCGCGGGCGGCAAGACGAAGGCCTCGGCATTCCTGCACGGCGTGTGGGTGCTGGTGTTCTCCATCGCGCTGGTCGGTGTGGTGCAGCAGATTCCGAAGTCGGCGCTGGCCGGTCTGCTCATCGTGGTCGGTGTGCAGCTGGTGAAGATCGGGCACATCAAGCTCGCGCGGCGCACCGGCGATCTGGCGATCTACGCGGTGACCGTGCTCGGCGTGGTGTTCCTCAACCTGCTCGAGGGCGTGCTCATCGGCCTGGCGCTGGCGTTCGTGCTGCTGCTGTGGCGCGTGGTCAAGGTTTCGGTGGTCGCGGGTCCGGTGACCGGCACCGACCGCTGGATCGTCAGCATCGACGGCACCTGCACCTTCCTGGCCCTGCCCAAGCTGTCGGCGCAGTTCGCCAAGGTGCCCGCGGGTACCGATGTGCTGGTGGAGCTGACGGTCGACTTCCTCGATCACGCCGCCTACGAGGCCATCCACGACTGGGCGCGTCAGCACGAGAACACCGGCGGCACCGTGGAATTCGTCGAGATCGGCCCCGCCCGGATGGAGCACGCCATGGCCGGCCCGCCGCAGCGTGGCCGCGCCCGCGGCCTGCTCGACGACGTGCTGGGCCCGTGGCGCGAACGCGACGAGAACGCGCTCGAGAACGGCGTGGCCGCCTATCACCGCAGCCACGCGCACGTGGTACGGCCGCACCTGGACGAGCTGCGCGACCGGCAGGATCCGCATTCGCTGTTCCTGACCTGCGCCGACTCCCGCATCGTCCCGAACGTCATCACCAACAGCGGCCCCGGTGACCTGTTCACCGTCCGCAACGTCGGCAACCTGGTGCCCGCCGACCGCTCCGACTACTCGGTCGAGGCCGCGCTCACCTTCTCGCTGCAGAAGCTGGACGTGCGAAATGTGGTGGTGTGTGGCCATTCCGGCTGCGGTGCGATGCAGGCGCTGCTGACCGGCGGCCCCCTCGGCCCCGGTCTGGACGAGTGGCTGGCCCACGCCCGCCCCACCCTGAACCGCTTCCGGGCGGGTCACCCCGTGGTCCGCGCCGCCGCCGCGGCGGGCTACGACCAGGTCGCCCAGCTGGCCATGGTCAACGTGGCCGTCCAACTGGAAACCCTGTACGGCCACCCGGTCGTGCAGCAGGCCATCACCGAACGCGGCGTCAAGGTGTCCGGCCTGTACTTCGACATCGGCACGGCCCGCGTCCTCGAGGTCACGACCGACGGCATCGCCGAGATCGTGGACGCGGGGGAGAAGGCGGTGGCGGTGCACGCCTGATCCGTTTCATTCCCTACGGCGCGAGTCCGGTTGCTCTGCAACCGGACTCGCGCCGTTACCGCGGCTTGACTGGAGCGATGAGACCGCTAGCTGTTCGGTAAGGGCTCGGTGCAGGAAGGTCGGGTTCTGCAGATGTGGTCGTAGCAGGCGCCAACCGTGGTAGTAGGTGAAGATGTAGGACTCGGTGAAGGGGGTGGTGAGGAAGGGGTGCATGAAGGTTGACTCGTCGTCGGTGATCAGGGCGGTGTCGGCCAAGTAGTCGCGGACCTTGGGCCAGGGGGTGGCGTCGGCGAGGAGGAGGGCCGCGTTGCAGTAGGCGCCCCAGAGGATGTTGCGGGCGTGCTGAATTTTCGCGTAGTTGCTCGGATCGGGTTGGAGCTCTTCGATGTTGTCGAGCAGCCAGCGTTGGGCCTCGTCACCGGGGAACAGGAGCTGGGGGGCGTGGAGTCCGATGCCTTCGGAGACCACGTAGGCCGGTGACGGCATGAAGCGCACCTGGATGTCGGGGCGGTGACCCTGGTGGAGCTGTTTGAGCATGAACTCGCAGATATGTCCCGGAATCGACTCGTGGGCAACGACATAGAACAGATCGGCGAGGTTGAACGGTAGATTGGGATCGACGTACACGGTGCCCCCGGTTCCGCCCCGGTACAACCCGCGGAACGGACCGGGCGCGAATTCCACTGTGACATCGATATTGTCGGGTAACGGCAGCAACTTCTCGGCCCGGCGCCGGGATTCGGTCACCGCGCGCTGGATCAGATCGGTCAGCCGATCCGACCGGCCCGCGGGTAGGCTGTGCGCGGCGCGCCAGGCGTGCAACCGTTGGGCGAGTGTGCCTTTTGTCGCGGGCAGGGCCTCGTCCAGCAACCGATGGGCCTCCTCGAACACCTCATCGGCAATCCACTCGGCGTCGATTCCCAGCATGTCCCGCACCTGTTCGGGCAGCGACAACCGCTCCCCGGCCAGTCGTCGCGCGACGGTGCCCAGCGCCCGAATCTGTTCCGCCAGAGCCGGATCCCCGGCGGCAACGGCGGCCTCCAGATCCGCGGCGGCCCGAACCAGATCCGCGGGCTTCGCCAATGGCTCGTCCGCCACCCGAGTCCGCCATTGCTCGGGCCCCCGATAATCCAGAATCCAACTCCCCGTGGGGTGTTCGGCCACCAGCCGATCGACCCGCAGGGCCAGCAGGGCATAGTCATGAGCCACGTCCACATATCCACTCTGCCCGGCTCGTCCGGTGCGCGCAGGGCGGTTGGCTGGCAGGATCGCGTTATGGGGTCGAAGGTTCCGCTGACGGTGAAGGCGGTCGATACTGCCGAGCTGATGCGGCTGGAGGAAGAAGCGGCCGTGCTCGGTCTGAATGGGAGGGCGCCGGTCGAGTGGCTGGAGCGGCATGTCGACCACGAGGCGACGCACTACCTTCGGCCCGTGCTGGCGCACCACCTGGAGGAGCGGCCGCGGTTCTCGCCGCATTGGCGCTGCCTGGTGCTGGTGACGATGCGGGACGGTCGGCAAGTGTGTGCGGGGCTGGACGTTCTGCCTGCCACGTTCGAACGGTTGCCCGACACTCTGGAGGAGGCGAGCCAGAGCACGATCGGGCAAACCTTGGACGGACCGATCGAAACGCTGCCGGACTGGGCGCGGCGCAACGACGTCTAGGCGCGATATCGGTCCGGTTCGGGTTGTGGGCGGCACACTGGTGGCATGGAGATCTCATCGGCCGTGGGGGCGGTGCTCGGGGCCTTCGGACTTTCGGGTGCGGCGGGGCTCAATGCCTGGTTGCCGCTGCTGGTGGTGGGTGTCGCGGACCGGTTGGGCTGGGTGGATCTGGGCGGATCGTACGGGTGGTTGTCGTCGACGCCCGCGTTGATCGGTGTGGGGGTGCTGTTCCTGCTCGATCTGGTGGGGGACAAGATTCCGGCGGTGGATTCGGTTCTGCATGGGATCGGGACGCTGGTGGCTCCGGTGTCGGGGGCGATTCTGTTCACCGCCGAGGCCGGGATGTCGGCGAATCTTTCGCCCGTTGCCGCGGCCGTGCTGGGTGCCGTGACCGCGGGCGGTGTGCACGCCGGGCGGGCGGTGGCGCGGCCGTTCGTCACGGGAACGACTGCGGGCGTGGGGAATCCGGTGGTGTCGACTGCCGAGGACGGGACCTCGCTGGTGCTCACGATCCTGGCGCTGGCGGTGCCGGTGGTGGCATTCGTGGCCGTCCTCGTGCTGCTGGCCGGGCTGGGCTGGCTGGCGTTGCGGGCTGGTCGATGGCTGCGCGGCAGGCGTCGACGAGGGGAGCTCGAGCCGGGCGGGGCGCGATGAGATCCGGGCGTGCCTGCGCCGCGCGGGGCGGGACAGGACCTACGCTGAAGCGCCTGCTCACGGACATTCCTGGCCGATGGGGCGCGGGCGTGTCAGGGTGGTAATCGGAAGTATTCGCCTGGATCGGAGACGGATGGACATGGTTGCGGGGTCGGTGGTGACGGGCACGTTGGTGCCGGGGACCATGCTGACCTATCCGCGGTGGTTGGCCGAGCGGATCGCCGATATGGGGATCTCGTGGGGGACGGGGGACTCGCGGGTGTCGGGGACGCTGTGGTGGTGTATGGCCGCCTCGTCACTGGTCGATCCGATCACCGCCGCCCTCGCGCAGGACCGCCCGGTGCCCAATCCCGAGTTGGAGCAGATTCTGTGTGAGATCCGGCCGGACGGGGGTGTGGAGCGCGTCCTGCCGGTGCAGTGGGACGGCCGGCATCCCGGCACGGCCGAGGGCGAGTCCGCGCATGCCGAGGGTGAATGCTGTTCCGACGATGCCGATTCCGAGGTGAGCCTCGGTGTTGCGCTGCGGAAGACGCTGGGCCGCATCATTCCGGCCGTCGCCGAGGTGAGCGGGGCCGGAATCCCCTCGCTGTGGGCGATCGTCGCCGACGCCATCGGCAACCGAGCCATCGATGCCGGGAATCCGGCCGTCGGATCGCGGCTGGCGCACGAGGTGGCCGGGCGGTTACCCGTGCCGCGGTTCGTCGACATCGAGGAGCGCACCTTCGTCCGGCGGATCTCCTGCTGCCTGGTCTTCGAGGTGCCCGGCTGCCAGATGTGCACCAGCTGCCCCAAGCGCCCCGCCGCCGAGCGGCACGCCCTGCTGACGGAGCTTGCGCTGCGGGGGTGATCCCGGCGAAAAGCACACCGGGACTTCGAAGGTAGTGCTGCCGGGACATGAGGGTGGCTTTGCTGGGGACGCGAAAGTGACGCCGGCGGGAACGCGACGGGGTGCCGCCGCGAACGTAAAGGTGGTGCTGCTGGGAACGCGAGGGTGGTGCTGCTGGGAACGTGAAGGTGGCTCTGCTCGGGAGGCGAAGGTGGTGTCGCCGGGATTCCAAGGCGGGGTTGCGCAGAATTCAGAAGGCGGTGCCGAGTGGAATTCCCGGCGGTGGCTTCCCGCGAATGCGGAGGCGGTGCCGCGAAGGAATGTGGCGCGGTGTCGTCGGGAGATGTGGCCCGTGCCACGGAACCTGTGTGGCCGGTGGGGGATGGCCATCGGCGCGCGGTTGGCGGCGTCCCGATAGCATGGTCGCGCCGGAGCACATGTGGCTTCGGCCTGGACGCACGTCCGGATGGCGGAAATCCCGCAGCACGCGAATCGTGGGCGAAAGCCCGCACGAATATGTCAAGGAGAGCGCAGCCGTGACCACCTCAGCCCGCATGACCTCAGCCGCCCTCGTTCGGGTGCCGGCGGGGACGACGGCGGGCGCCGCGCTGCGCGAGGCGGAGTTGCCGAACAAGGGCCCGGACGCGGTGATCGTGGTGCGCGATCCGGAAGGCAATCTGCGGGACCTGTCCTGGGCGCCGGAGGTCGATGTCGAGGTCGAGCCGGTTCCGGCCAATTCGCCCGACGGCCGCAACGTGATCCGGCATTCGGCCGCGCATGTGCTGGCCCAGGCCGTGCAGCAGGAGTTCCCCGAGGCCAAGCTCGGCATCGGCCCCTACATCAAGGACGGCTTCTACTACGACTTCCAGGTCGAGCGCCCCTTCACCCCGGAGGATCTGGCCAAGCTGGAATCGCGGATGAAGAAGATCATCAAAGGCGCGCAACGGTTCTCGCGCCGGGTGGTCGAGGTCGAGGAGGCCCGGGTCGAACTGGCCAAGGAGCCGTTCAAGCTGGAGCTGATCTCCGACAAGTCCGGCATCGACGATCCGGAGGTCATGGAGGTCGGCGGCGCCGAGCTGACCATCTACGACAACCTCGACCCGCGCACCGGCGAGAAGGTCTGGGGCGATCTGTGCCGCGGCCCGCACTGCCCGACCACCAAATACATTCCGGCGTTCAAGCTCACCCGCAGCTCGGCCGCCTACTGGCGCGGCGATCAGAACCGCGAGGACCTGCAGCGCATCTACGGCACCGCGTGGGAATCGCAGGACGCGCTCGACGCGTATCTGCACCTGCTCGCCGAGGCGGAGAAGCGCGACCACCGCAAACTCGGCCTGGAACTGGACCTGTTCTCCTTCCCCGACGAACTCGGCTCGGGCCTGCCGGTGTTCCACCCCAAGGGCGGCATCATCCGCAAGGAGCTCGAGGAGTACTCGCGCCGCCGCCACGTCGACGCGGGCTACGAGTTCGTCAACACCCCGCACATCACCAAGGGCCAGCTGTTCGAGGTCTCCGGCCACCTGGACTGGTACCGCGACGGCATGTTCCCGGCCATGCACCTGGACGCGGAGTACAACGAGGACGGCACCGTCCGCAAGCCCGGCCAGGACTACTACGTCAAGCCGATGAACTGCCCGATGCACAACCTGATCTTCCGCGCCCGCGGCCGGTCGTATCGGGAACTGCCGCTGCGGCTGTTCGAATTCGGCTCGGTCTACCGCTACGAGAAGTCCGGTGTGGTGCACGGCCTGACCCGGGTGCGCGGCATGACCCAGGACGACGCGCACATCTACTGCACCAAGGAGCAGATGCACGCGGAGCTGACCAGCACTCTGAACTTCGTGCTGTCGCTGCTCAAGGACTACGGCCTGGACGACTTCTACCTGGAGCTGTCGACCAAGGACCCGAACAAGTACGTCGGCTCCGACGAGATCTGGGAGGAGGCCACCGCCACCCTCGAGAAGGTGGCCCACGCCTCCGGCCTCGAGCTCGTGCCCGATCCGGGCGGCGCGGCCTTCTACGGTCCGAAGATCTCGGTGCAGGCCAAGGACGCGCTGGGGCGGACCTGGCAGATGTCGACCATTCAGCTCGACTTCAACCTGCCCGAGCGCTTCGAACTCGAATACACCGCCTCCGACGGCACCAAGCAGCGGCCGGTCATGATCCACCGCGCGCTGTTCGGCTCCATCGAGCGCTTCTTCGGGGTGCTCACCGAGCACTACGCCGGTGCGTTCCCGGCGTGGCTGTCGCCGGTGCAGGTCGTGGGCATCCCGGTCGCCGAGACCTTCGCCCCGCATCTGGACGAGGTGATCGAGCGGCTGCGCGACGAGGGCGTGCGCGCCGAGGTCGACCGCAGCGACGACCGCATGCAGAAGAAGATCTTCAACCACACCGCGCAGAAGGTGCCATTCATGCTGCTGGCCGGTGAGCGCGATGTGAACGCGGGCGCGGTGAGCTTCCGATTCCGCGACGGCACCCAGGTCAACGGCGTGCCGGTCGCCCACGCGGTCGCCACCATCGTGGACTGGATTCGCCGCCGCGAGAACGCCTCGCCGACCGCGGATGGCTTCCAGATCCGGACCGGTGGAGCATGAGCATCATGGATGAGGCTGTGTCTGAACAAGATTCGGCAGGCGAGATCGTGGATACCGGCGCCGGAGATCCGGATCGCCTGCAACGCTTGTGGACTCCGTATCGGATGTCCTATATCACCGGTGCGACCGCCGACCGCAATGCGCGAAAAGAGGGTCCCGCGGGCACCGCTGAACGGATGAGCGGTCATCCGTTCACCGATATTCCGAAGATGTCGGACGAGGACGGCCTGGTGATCGCGCGCGGGCAGTGGGTGTACGCGGTGCTGAACCTGTATCCGTACAACCCCGGCCACATGATGGTGGTGCCGTATCGGCGGGTGGCCAACCTCGAGGACCTCACGATCGAGGAGAGCACCGAGCTGATGGCGTTCACTCAGCAGGCGATTCGGGTGATGAAAAAGGTGTCGCGCCCGGAGGGTTTCAACGTCGGCCTGAATCTCGGTGGGGTGGCGGGCGGTTCGCTCGCCGACCACCTGCATCAGCACATCGTGCCGCGGTGGGGCGGGGATGCCAACTTCATCACCGTCGTCGGCGGGGTGAAGGTGATGCCGCAGTTGTTGCGGGAGACGCGGGCGCTGCTCGCGGAAGCCTGGAAGGACACCGAGTAGCGTGCTCAGCTTCTTCGGTCGTGAGACGTTCGCCAAAGCGACTGCGCCCCTGGGCAAAGCGCTGGTGAGTACCGGGCTCACGCCCGATGCGATGACGCTGATCGGCACCGCGGCCTCGATCACGGCCGCGGTGACGCTGTTCCCGACCGATCACCTGTTCTGGGGAACGATGGTGATCTGGTTGTTCGTCATGTTCGACATGCTCGACGGCGCGATGGCCCGCGCCCGCGGCGGTGGCACGAAATACGGTGCGGTGCTGGACGCCACCTGCGACCGGGTCGCCGACGGCGCGATCTTCGGCTCGCTGGCGTGGTGGGCGGTCTACAACGAGCACAGTAAGCAGCTGTTCCTGGCGACGCTGATCGTGCTGGTGACCTCGCAGGTCATCTCCTATGCCAAGGCGCGCGCGGAGGCCAGCGGGCTGTCGGCCGACGGCGGCCTCATCGAGCGCCCGGACCGGCTGGTGATCGTCCTGGTGGGCGCCGGATTCACCGGCATCGGCGGGCACTGGGGCATCGAATGGCTCACCTACGCCGTCTACGTCGCCATGTACATCCTGGCCGTGCTGAGCATCGTGACCGTGTTCCAGCGGGTGCTGGCGGTGCGCAACTCGGTCGGGGCCCGGGACGTGATCACCCCGCCGGGCAGGGTCGAGCCCGGAACCACGAAATAGGGGACGCCGCATGACGGATCTGAAATCCGCTATGACCGACAAGGCATATGCGGCCGGATGGCGGCTGGTCCGGGGACTGCCCGAGCGCACCGCGCGGCGGCTGTTCGACCGCGGCGGCGATTGGGCGGCGCGGCGCGCGAACCGGGCGAGCCATCGCACCGGTGAGCCGAATCAGTTGCGGCGCAATCTGGCCCGCGTGCTCGGTGTGGCGCCGATGACGGTGCCCGACGAGCTGGTGCGCGCGAGTATGCGCTCCTACGCGCGCTATTGGCGTGAGGCGTTCCGGCTGCCCACCATGGACCATGCGGCGCTGGCGAAGTCGCCGCTGATGCCGGCGCCGCAGGGCATCGAACATCTCGATGCCGCGCTGGCGCGGGGGCGGGGTGTGGTGTTCGTGCTGCCGCATTCGGGAAACTGGGATATGGCCGGGATGTGGCTGGTGCAGCACTACGGGACCTTCGCCACGGTCGCCGAACGGCTGCGTCCGGAATCGTTGTTCGAGCGGTTCGTGGCCTATCGAGAGAGCCTGGGCTTCGAGGTGTTCCCCCTGACCGGCGGTGAGCAGCCGCCCTTCCCGCAGCTGGCGGATCGGTTGCGGCAGAACAAGATTGTCTGTCTGATGGGGGAGCGGGATCTGACCGGCAGGGGCGTGCCGGTGGAATTCTTCGGCGAGCGCACCTGGATGCCCGCCGGGGCGGCGAAGCTGGCGATCGAGACCGGGGCTGCGCTCATGCCGGTACACGCCTGGTTCACGGTGGACGAGCAGGGCCGCGAAGGCTGGGGCCTGCGAACCGAGGCCCCCCTGGATGTTTCCGGCGGCGTGGCGGCGGCCACCCAGGCCCTGGCCGACCGGTTCGCGGCGAATATCGCCCAGTTCCCGGCCGATTGGCACATGCTGCAGCCGCTGTGGGAATCGGACCTGTCCGACGCCCGCCGCGCCCGCATCGCCGCCGCGCAGGCGACTCTCGGGGGAGCGCTATGAAGATCGGCATGGTGTGCCCGTACTCGTTCGATGTGCCGGGCGGGGTGCAGTCGCACGTTGTCGAGTTGGCGCAGGTGTTGATCGAGCGGGGGCACAAGGTCAGTGTGCTGGCTCCGGCGTCGGATGAGACGGTGCTGCCGGATTTCGTGGTGTCGGCCGGGAAGGCGGTGCCGATTCCGTACAACGGGTCGGTGGCGCGACTGTCGTTCGGGCCCACCGCTTATACCCGCATCCGGCGCTGGATCACCGACAACGACTTCGATGTCCTGCACATTCATGAGCCGAACGCGCCGAGCCTGTCCATGCTGGCGCTGAAGATCGCCGACGGGCCGATCGTTGCCACCTTTCACACCTCGACCACGAAGTCGTTGGTGCTCAGCACGTTTCAGGGCGTGCTGCGGCCGTATCACGAGAAGATCCTGGGCCGCATCGCGGTGTCGGAGCTGGCCCGGCGCTGGCAGGTCGAGGCGCTGGGCAGCGATGCGGTCGAGATCCCCAACGGTGTGGACGTGCCCGCGTTCGCGCACGCGCCGCTGCTGGACGGCTATCCGCGCGCCGGAGGGACGGTGCTGTTCCTGGGCCGCTACGACGAGCCGCGCAAGGGGATGGCCGTGCTGCTGGGGGCGCTGCCGCAGGTGGTGCGGCGGCATCCGCAGGTCGAGATCCTGATCGTCGGGCGCGGTGACGAGGAGCGGTTACGCCGCGAGGCGGGCGAGCACGCGCGACATCTGCGCTTCCTCGGCCAGGTGTCGGATGCGGAGAAGGCCTCGGCCATGCGCAGCGCGGATGTGTACTGCGCGCCCAATATCGGCGGGGAGAGTTTCGGCATCGTGCTGGTGGAGGCGATGGCCGCCGGAACCGCGGTGGTGGCAAGCGAATTGGACGCCTTCCGCCGGGTGCTGCGCGACGGCAAGGCGGGACGGCTGGTGCCCGTGGGTGATTCCACCCGCCTGGCGCGGGCGCTGAACGAACTGCTCGACGATCCCGATGAGCGCGCGGAACTGGTGCGCGCCGCCAATCAGGTGGTCGGCGAATACGATTGGCCGGTGGTGGCCGAACAGATCCTGCGCGTCTACGAGACCGTGACCGTGGGTGACACTCGCGTGCGGGTCGCCGGATGATCACCTTCTCCGCGACCACCATCCTGGTCCTCGCCCTGATCGCGGCCCTGATCGTCGCCGCCGGTGTCTGGGCCTATTCCACGGCCAATCGACTGGACCGGCTGCACGTGCGCGGCGATCAGGCTCGCCACGCCCTCGAGGCCGCGCTGGCCCGGCGCGCGGTGGTGGCGCGATCGGTGGCCATCACCCTGAACGGCTCCGATCCGGCGGACGCCGATCAATCCAAACGCCTGCAGGCGCTGGCCGATCGGGCCGAGCGCGCCGAGTGGGCCGACCGCGAGACCGCCGAAAACCAATTGGCCGCCGCCCTCGCCGCGGTCGACATCTCGTTGCTGCCACCGCAATTGGTGGCCGAACTGGCCGACGCCGAGGCCCGCGTGCTGATCGCCCGCCGCTTCCACAACGACGCCGTGCGCGACACCCTCGCGCTGCGTACCCGCCGCCTGGTCCGCCTGCTGCACCTCGGCGGCACCGCGCCGCTGCCGACCTACTTCGAGATCGCCGAGCGCGTCACCCCCGCCGCCAGCACCGGCCTCGAGGTCGACACCGTGCGCACCTCGGCGCGGGTGGTGCTGCTCGACGAGCAGGACCGCATCCTGCTCATGCGCGGCCACGATCCGCAGACCCCCGAGATGCCGTTCTGGTTCACCATCGGCGGCGGCGTCGAACCCGGCGAAACCCTGCGCACGGCCGCGGTGCGCGAGCTGTGGGAGGAGACCGGCTACGCCCTGGACTCCACCTTCCTGCGTGGCCCGATCTGGCGTCGCGTCGCCGTCTTCCCCTTCGACGGCGAACTCATCCGCTCCGAGGAACTGTTCTTCGTCGCCCGCGCGAAGAAATCCTTCGACCCCAAACCCGCCGACCCCACGGTCTGGGAACGCCGCTGCGTCAGCGCGCACAGGTGGTGCACTCCGGAGGACATCGTGAAGTTGGACGGGATCGGCGAGACGGTCTATCCGTACCACCTCGACCGCCTGCTCCCGGAGGCCGTCGCGGCAATCGGCAGCGATGACGAACCCGAGGTCCGCTCGATCCGCTGAGCCGGAGTTGTCGGTCCCCCATGTCAAGCTTCGGTGGTGTAACCAGCTCGACGGCCGGAGGGGAACGATATGGCCGACATCAACGACCGGCCCACGGTCAGACTTGTCACGCACTGCCGCCGCTGCCACGGCTGGCTGGTCTCGGCGCAATCGGTGGCCCAGGGTATCGGGCCGACCTGTGCGGTGCGCGAAGACTCCGAACAGCGCGCGGCCGCGGCGCGGGAGCTGACGCTGTTCGATATCGGCGTCGTGCGGGGCGGCTAGTCCGCTGGACGGCCGAAGCGCACCGCGACCGCCGAGCCCGCCGGATCGTCGGGCCGTTCGATCAGTCGCTGGGCGATATCGACCGCCCAGGCGTAGCGCGGGTCGGGGCGCAGGCTGTGTTCGCGCAGGCATGCCTCGGTGAACTTGATGACGTGTTCGTCGCCGTGATCGACTGCGCGGCCGATCAATTCGTCCCAGGCGGGTACCTCCGCCCGCTGGGCCCGGGCCAGTGCGGTGTCTTCGCCGTCGCGGCCGGTCGTGATCATCATCAGCAGGGTGACCTGCGCCTGCCACAGCGCGGCCGCCGTCGGCGCGTGCCATTCCGGAGGCAGCTGAGGCAGGACGAGCCGGGCCGCGGCGGGCGCGGTGACACCGTGCAGCAACGGAATCGGGAACCCACCGGCGGAATGGGCGACGCAGATGCCCGCGTAGTTGGCCGTCATATCCGACAGCAGCCGATCGATGTGATCGGGTGCGAGCACGTCGAGGGCGTCGGCGTAGCCGGGCATCGAATGCGGGTCACGCATGCGCGCCAACCCTTCTCGCGGGTTGCGGGGCGGATCGGGTAGCCGGGGCACCGCGGCCAGCGCCGCGGGCACCGGCAACGCGCCGACCAGGTGGCCGCGCCCGGGCGCGCCGACGAAGCGGGCGGCCCAGTAGCCGAGACCGCGGGCCAGCTCGCGCAGTTGCAGCGGGGTGGGTTCGTTTGTTGCCGCCAGGCCGCGCACCGCATGTGCGGTGCGGATGAGGCCGTGCGTCAGCCCGGTCATCGGGCCCGGCAGCAGCCGTGGCCACCAACGCATGAGCACGGCCTGCCAGCCGTCCTCGGCGATCTCGCGGCCGAAGAGTTCCTCGAAATCGCCCGCCCGGGCGATATCGCCGAGCGCGGACCGCCAGTCGGCTTCGTCGCTGCCGTCCAGCCGCTGATAGGGCACGGGCGGGTCGTGGTGCGGGGCGGCATTGCGGTACACCTCGATCCACTCCGGCACCGCGTCGCCGTGACCGAGGACGGCCAGCGCCTCGGCGCCCATCGGTCCGTGATTGGCAAGATCGCCGCCGCCGAGAGCGCGTTCGTAGCCCAGATCGTCCAGACGTTCGAGGGCGTCGTTGACAGCGTCGTGGTAGGTGATCACCACAACCCCCTATATTCGGATACACGAATAGTTCGCATTTCCGAATATATAGGATGGGTCCATGCCCGACAAGCCACTGCCCGCCGAGTCCGCAACCGACAGGCCAAGTGCGCCAAGAGTTCCGAGCCGTGCCGAGATCACCGAGGTGATCGGCTTCATGCCGCTGATCGCGACCTTCTTCGAGAAGGCGCGGGCCGATATGCCCGCCGAGCACAACGAATCGTTTCTCGCGCATCGCCTGACCTCCCGGCACGGTGCGGTGTGTGTGCAGCTGGTGGCCGAGGACTCGTCGAGCGTCGGCGAACTGGCCGGGCGGATGGGGCTCGCGCTGTCCACCGTCAGCGAGCTCGTGAGCGACCTCGACCGGGCGGGCTGGGTCACCCGCCAGCCCGATCCGGCCAATCGCCGCCGCACTCTCGTTGCGCTGCAACCGAAGTGGCGCGAGCATATGGAGACGTTCCTGGCCCGCCGCGCGGAACCCCTACTGGCCGCGATGGCGACGCTGACCGCCGAGCAGCGCGCCGGATTCGCGGCGGGACTGCGGGCGTGGGCACACGAGATCAGGAACTGGCGCGACTGAGCGTGTCGAACCATTCCAGGGCCAGTTCGGCCACCGCGTCCGGTTGGTCGAGATGGATGAAATGGCCTGCGGCGTCGATGATTTCGAGACGGGAGCCGGGGGCGAGGCCGGAGGTGGCGGTGGCGTAGGCGGAGGGTGGGATGCAGCCGTCGTTCGCGCCCGCGAGGGCCAGCAGCGGGATCGGGGCGGGGGCTTCGGTTTTCGGGGCCAGATGGGCCAGGGTCGGGTCGTGCAGGGCCGGGTCGAAGTTGGCTCGGTAGATGCGGAGGGCGTTGGCCAGCAGGGTCGGATCGCCGTAGAGCCGGTGGATTCGGATGCGGTGGTCGCCGGGGTCGAGGCCGGGGGACCAGGTGGACCAGAGGTAGTCGATGAGGTCGCGGTTGGCGGTCAGGATCTGCTCGGCGACGGCGGGGACCTGGAACAGCCAGATGTAGAAGAAGCGTTGCAGCTGAGCGGGATCGGTCAACAGCGCGGGCAGAGTCGCCGGTGGCGGGACCGCCATCGTGATGCCGCGGCGCAGTCGTTCGGGCCAGGCGGCGGCCACCCGGGCCACCGCGCCCGCGCCGATATCGTGGCCGATCATGTCGACTCCCGCGGGGTCCAGTGCGGCCGCTACGGCCGCGGCATCGGCGGCCAGGGTGATACCGCCCGCATAGGTGAGCTCGGTGGCCGTGGCGGGGTGATGACCGCGCAGGAACGGGGCGACGACCCGGCGACCGGCGGCCACGAGACGTTCCGCCAGCGGCCCGAAGGTGGCCGGATGATCCGGAAATCCGTGCCAGCACACCACCACCGGGCCGTCACCGGCCGCCAGGGCGGGGAAGTTCAGGCGGTCGGTCTCGACGACGATCTCTTCGAACTCCACGCCCTCACCATGCCACTCGCCCCGAATCCCCGCATGCTCCAGAAATTTTCGGCATGACGCCGTCGGATTCCGGCGCGCTGCCCTCGATTCTCGGTGCGCCGCCCCAATTTTCCGGCGCGCTGCCCCGTTTCCAGCGCGCCCCCCGCCGGGATCAGTCCACGACCGCCTCGACGGGCGTACCGATCTCGATCGTGCGGCTCACCGTGCACAGCCGGTCGTGCGAGGTGCGGGCCGCGCGGGGCAGGATCGTGCGGGCGTCGTCGCCGCCCTTGCCCTCGGGGAAGGTGACGTGGAAGCGGACCTCGAGGTCGGTGAGATGGCTGCCCAGGTCGTCGGCGACCTTGTTGCCGCCGACGGTCACGGTGAACTCGGTGGGCTCGGCGTGGCGGCTGGTGGCGATGTCGACGTCGATCGAGGTGCAGCCGCCCAGGGCGGCCAGCAACAACTCGACAGGGGTGAAATCGGCGTCGTCACCCGAGCCGAAGACGATCTCGCCGCCGCGGGCGTTGGTGGCGCGGTAGCGGCCGGTGCTGGTGCGCTCGATCCGCACGGATCGCGAGTTGTCCGTCATGGGCACGACCCTATACGACCTGCGGATTCATTATGAAATGCGATGTGCCGCAATACCTTCGAAGTGGTCGGGCGGCGACTCACCGGCCCCACCGGCGAACCTCGTGTGAGGAGTCTCATGATCCGTTATGGTCGGAAACGGTTTGCCGCGCGCCGGGTGTGGTGAAACCGATCCCTGGAGGTGAGCAACCCATGCCGATGTCCTACCTGCTCTACGACTTTCTGCTGCCCTACCTGGGGCATGACGCCGCCACGTACTGGGCGCAGCTGCTGGTGGTGTACCCGCTGTAGCGGGCATTCGATGCTGCTGTGCGGTAGCTCCGGCCTGGTGACCAGTCCAGTGCTGTCCGACTGGCTATCAAGTGGCCTGAACCGGCGGCCTAGAATCATGACGTTCGAATCCGAACCCATTCGTTTCAGCCGATGACTCAGGAGTTTGCCGTGACTACGCCCGAAACCACCCCGACGACCGGCACCGCCCGCGTGAAGCGCGGCATGGCCGAGATGCTCAAGGGTGGGGTGATCATGGACGTCGTCACCGCCGAGCAGGCCAAGATCGCCGAGGACGCCGGCGCGGTCGCGGTCATGGCGCTCGAGCGCGTGCCCGCCGACATTCGGGCGCAGGGCGGCGTGGCCCGGATGAGCGATCCGGATCTGATCGACGGCATCATCGACGCCGTCTCCATCCCGGTCATGGCCAAGGCCCGGATCGGCCACTTCGTGGAGGCGCAGATCCTGCAGAGCCTCGGCGTGGACTACATCGACGAGTCCGAGGTGCTGACCCCGGCCGACTACGAGCACCACATCGACAAGTGGCAGTTCACCGTGCCGTTCGTGTGTGGCGCGACCAACCTGGGCGAGGCGCTGCGCCGTATCACCGAGGGCGCGGCCATGATCCGCTCCAAGGGTGAGGCGGGCACCGGCGACGTCTCCAACGCCACCACCCATATGCGCAAGATCCGCCAGGAGATCCGCCGCCTGCAGTCGCTGCCCGAGGACGAGCTGTACGTGGCCGCCAAGGAGCTGCAGGCCCCCTACGAACTGGTGCGCGAGGTCGCCGAGACCGGCAAGCTCCCGGTCGTGCTGTTCACCGCGGGCGGCATCGCCACCCCCGCCGACGCGGCCATGATGATGCAGCTCGGCGCCGAGGGCGTCTTCGTCGGCTCGGGCATCTTCAAGTCCGGCAACCCGGCCGAGCGCGCTGCCGCCATCGTCAAGGCCACCACCTTCTACGACGATCCCGATGTGCTCGCCAAGGTCTCCCGCGGCCTGGGCGAGGCCATGGTCGGCATCAACGTCGAGGAGATCCCGGAGCCGCACCGCCTCGCCGAGCGCGGCTGGTAATCCACCTCGCGACGCACCGTCGGGCTCCCCTCCGGCCCGAGGGTGCGTCGCTGTCGGGGCCGGTCAGGGCGCGCCGTCACGGGGCTATCCGACCAGCATGGGCGGCATTTGTCGAACAACGGTCACGCTAGAGTGGACAACCGTCGGTTGTCGCTGGAGGTGGTTGTGGCCGATCTGGATCTGGCGGCCGTGCGGGCCTTCGTCGCGGTGGTGGACGAGGGGCAGTTCGGGCACGCGGCCGATGTGCTGGAGATCAGTCAGCAGGCGGTGTCGAAGCGGATCGCCAAGTTGGAGAACCGGTTCGGGGTCGCACTGCTGGAACGGGGGGTCGGCGGGGTCAGCGCGACGGATGCGGGCAAGCGCCTGCTGCCGCATGCCCGATCCCTGTTGGCGGTGGCCGCCACCGCGGTGTCGGCGGTGCGGGAGGAGCCGCGCCCGCTGCGGGTCGCTACCCAGGGCGATCGGCAGGCCGAGACGCAGACGATGCGGTACTACCTCGAGCGTCATCCCGAGCGCGATACCGAAATCGTCATCTCCAATGTGTTCAGCACGTCCCGCGACGCCCTGCTCGGCGGGCGCGCCGACGCGGCCCTGGCTCGCGCATACGGCGGCCCGCAGTCCTTTCCGCCGGAAATCCGCGCGGCCCCGGCCTATCTGGAGCCACTGCAGTTGCTCGTCGGCAAGGACCATCCGCTGGCCGGTCGCTCGGTGGTGGCACTCGATGACGTCCGGCGCTATCCGGCGTGGGTCCCGGGCGCCTCGGTGCCGTCCGAATGGGCCGACTACTATCGGCAGCTGAGCGAATTCAGCGGCGTCGCAGTGGAAACCGGTCAGCGGCCGGAGCCGATCGAGGCGGTGCTGAGTCGGGTCGCGGCCTCCGATATCCTGACCTCCTTCACCGGGGAGGGCTTCCTCACGCCGTGGCATCCGCACATCCGGCGGCTGCCCATCGTCGACCCCGTTCCGACCTACCCGCACGCGCTGCTGTGGTCTTCCGCCAACAGCCATCCGGGTCTGCCGCATCTGATCGACTACTTCCGCGAGAACTACAACGCCGATATCGCCCCGGACTGCTGGATCCCCGAGGTGGATCGCCGGTTGTTCGGCCCCTGACCGCGCCCGCGAAAAACCCTTCGCCGAGCGGCGGTGATCTCGTTACCCTCGATCTCGTGCACTTGTACTTCCTCTGATATCTCCGGGCCCGCCCCCGCCGCGGCGGAGGCGAACGGCCCCGCACCGATGCCCTGTCGCGCCGTCGGCGCGCCATTCATCGATACAGGCACACCCACATTCCCCCGTCGCGGGCGGCGTGTGCCCGGAGGAAGCCATGACTCTTCGAATTCAGCCTGCCCGGGAGCGGGCGCAATTGACCTGTACCGGAATTCGCGTCGAACGCGGTGGGCGGATCGTGCTGGACGCGGTCGACATGACGGTGTCGCCGCGTTCGCGCTGGGGAATCGTCGGCGAGAACGGGCGGGGCAAGTCGACCCTGTTGCATGTGCTCGCCGGGGTTCTGGAACCGGATGCGGGCGTCGTGCACCGGGTCGGCACGCTGGCGCTGGCCACCCAGGAGATGCCCGGCCACGACGAGCGCACCGTCGGTGACGTCGTCGACGAACAGCTCGCGGCGGCCCGTGCGGCGCTGACGCGGCTGGATCGCGCGACCGCGGCGTTGAGCGCCGGAGCGCCCGGCGCGGACGAAGAATACAGCGCGGCACTGGATCTCGTGCAGCTGCTCGACGCCTGGGACGCCGACCGGCGGGTGGAGGTGGCGCTCGCGGGGCTGGGCGCCAGCACCGACCGGGAACGCCCGCTGGCGACCCTGTCGGTGGGGCAGCGCTATCGCGTGCGCCTGGCCGTACTCCTGGCCGCCGGTGACGATTTTCTGCTGCTGGACGAGCCGACCAATCATCTCGACCAGGCCGGGCTGGAGTTCCTGACCGACCGGCTGCGCGCCCACGCGGGCGGTGTGGTCGTGGTGAGTCACGACCGCGCGCTGTTGTCCGACGTCGCCGACACCATCCTGGATCTGGATCCGACCAGCGACGGCCGGCCCCGCGCCTACGGCGGTGGTTACCCCGGCTATCGCGAGGGTCGCCGGGCCGAATTGGAGCGCTGGGAGGCGGAGTACAAACGGCAGCAGGCCGAGCACACTCGGTTGGCGCAGGATCTGTCGATGGCGCGGAATCGCCTGGTCACCGGCTGGCGACCGGACAAGGGCACGGGCAAGCACGCGCGCGCCTCCCGGGCCGGCGCCCTGGCCCGGGCCGTGCATCGCCGCCAGGACGAACTGGAGCGCCACCGGATCACCGCGCCCGCGCCGCCGCCGCGGTTCACCGCACCCGAATTGCCTTCTCGCGCCGGGATGACGCTGCTGCGGGCGGAGAACGTGACCGTGCCGCAACGGCTTTCCCGGCCGATCGAGGTGTCGCTGGACTCCGATGACCGCCTGGTGATCACCGGTGCCAACGGCGCGGGCAAATCTACCTTGCTGGCGGTGCTGGCCGGATCGCTCACTCCCGCAACGGGGTCCGTACGGCGAGCGCGCAAGGCGCGGGTGTCGCTGCTGCGGCAGGAGTCGTCGCTGCCGCCGCACCGCCGGGCGCGTGAGGTGTATTCGGAGCGGCTCGCTCGGCTGGTGACGACCGGGCTGCTCGCCGAGGGCGAGGTCGTCGGGCTGTCCGCCCTGGGACTGCTGAGCGCGCGAGATGGGAACCGGCCGGTCGGTGAGCTGTCGATGGGGCAGCGGCGTCGCCTCGATCTCGCCTGCGCGCTGGCCGCGCGCCCGCATGTGCTGTTGCTGGACGAGCCGACCAACCATCTGTCGATCACGCTGGTCGACGAGCTCACCGCGGCCATCGGGTCCACCGCCGCCGCGGTGGTCGTGGCCACCCACGACCGGCAGCTGCGTCGCGACGTTCGGGAGTGGCCGCGCCTCGAGCTTCCGGCCCCAGCGTGCGGCCGCCGGGTGGTCGTGGCGTGAGCACCGGCGGCCGTCGGCCAGCACCTACCGACGCACGGCCGGGCGGTCGCGGTGATCCCAGGCGACCAGGATGTCGGCCTCGGCGGCTCGGTCGCGGCGGTGCCGCAGGATCGCCTCGACGGTGAACGACTCGTCCGGGCCGGTGCCGCGCCGCAACGCGCCCTCCGACAGCCGCAGCTCCACGCTCAGGTCGAAGTCCAGTCCGCGCCCGAGCAGCATCGGACCGGCGACGATCACGATCAGGCCCGGTTCGGCGGAAGTCGTTGCCGCGCGGGCGGATCGGTCGGTGCGCTCGTCCCACAGCGCGGGCAGCCAGCGGCCGCGTTCGCGCAGGGCGTGCAGCACCTCTCGGTCCAACGCGGCGTAGTCGAACCAGCCCGTGCGGTAGGACAGCTCGTCGCGGCCGTATTCCAGGCGCAGCGAGGCGGGGCGGACGTAGTCGTGCAGGGATATCACCGCGCACGGGCGGCCGCGGGTGCGCACCCGCTCGGCGAGGGCGCGGGCGAAGTCGACCGGATCGGCGGCATCGGCCCCGTCGATGGCGACCACGGCGCGATCGCGCAGTGCGGCCAGGCGATCGGTGAGATCGGCCAGCAGCGACGCGACGGTGATCGGGGCGAAAACGGGCACCCGACCATCATGCCGACTGCCGCGGCGGGGCCCGGTTCGCCATCGTTTAGCCTGGGCAGGTTGGTACCCGGAAGGACGGTTCATGGCGACGATCGAAGAGGCGCTGGAGATCGAGCGGCTGGAGCGGGACATTTTCCGCGGCGCCTCCACCAAGACCCAGCTGCCGCGGACGTTCGGGGGACAGGTTGCCGGGCAGGCGCTGGTCTCGGCGGTGCGCACGGTCGATCCGCGCTATCAGGTGCATTCGCTGCACGGATATTTTCTGCGGCCCGGCAATCCCTCGCAGCCGACGGTGTATCTGGTCGAGCGCATTCGTGACGGCCGTTCGTTCTGCACCCGGCGGGTGACCGGGGTGCAGGACGGCGAGGCGATCTTCACGATGTCGGCGTCGTTCCATGTCGGCGACGCCGGGCCGGTGCATCAGGACGAGATGCCGACCGTGCCGCCGCCGCACGACCTTCCGGACGCGCAGACCACCCTGGCCCCGGAACGGCTGTGGGCCATGCGGGAGTGGGAGCACTGGGACATCCGAACGGTCCCGCCGGAGCGGGTGTACCGCCGCGACGGACAGGCCTCCCAGCAGCAGGTGTGGTTTCGCTACCGCCATCCGCTGCCCGACGATCCGCTGTTCCACGTCTGCACCCTGGCGTACATGAGCGATATGACGCTGCTGGGCTCGTCGAAGGTGAACCACCCCGACGAGCCCACGCAGAACGCCTCCCTCGATCACGCCATGTGGTTCCTGCGTCCGTTCCGCGCCGACGAATGGCTGCTGTACGACCAGAACTCGCCCTCGGCCGGGTTCGGCCGGGCGCTCACCGGCGGGCGCATCTTCAACGAGCGCGGTGAACTGGTCGCCGCGGTCGTGCAGGAGGGACTGATCCGCACCCCCCGCGACGCCTGAGTCATCACGACGCCCGCAGTTGGGCGAGCGTCGAATCCCGCGGTTGCGCGGGAATGCCGCCCCAGCGGGTGTCCGCGGTCAGCTGCTCGCCCTTCATCAGCAGTGACAGGGCATCGAGCACCACGCCGTCGCCGACGACCGAGTCGTAGAGCACAACCGAGCGGGTGCCGACCGAGGCGCCGGGACGGACGGTGACCGTGGACATCTTCATCACCCGGTCCTCGAACAGGTGGGTCTGCAGCGCGGCCTCCGGCCCCACCGCGGCATCGTCGCCGACCACCACCAGATCGAATTCGGTGAGAAAGGTCGTGCCCAGCCAGACCCGCTGCCCGATGTCGGCGCCGAACCAGCGCAACATGATCGGCAGGAACGGGGTTCCGGCGAGCATGCCCAGGGCGGCGGGCACCGCCGCGGATTCGTACAGGCCGGTGACGAATTCGGTCCGGCGGACGAACAGGTCCCACAGCGGCTCCACGCGCGGGCGGTAGCGGCCGACGACGACGCGTTTGATTCCCACGACCACCCCGACGATCGCCACCGCGACCACCGCGGCGATCAGCGGCGACAGCAGCGCGGTCCGGCCGAGGTCGTCACCGTGCGCGAACACCGACAGCGCCGACAGATACAGATACGATCCGGCGGCCAGCAGGCTGGCGGGCATGGTGGCCCGGAAGAATTCGATCAGCAGCCGCTGGCGGATCAGCCGCGGTGACGGCCGGTAGGTCGTGCTCTCCGGGAAGTCGCCGGAGTCCTGGCGCACCGGCAGGCGGATGGCCGGTGAGCCCAGCCAGGAGGTTCCGTCGGGCACGCCGGTGTGCGGTGGCAGCGTGCAGACCCCGACCAGCGCTCCCTCGCCGACGCGCGTCCCGGCCGACACCACCGCGGCATTGCCGACGAACGAGCGCCGACCGACGGTGGTGGGCGCGACGGAGATCCAGCCACGCCCGAAGGTGGCCGCGCCCACGCTGGCCATATCGGCGACGAAGGTGCCCTCGCCGAGTTCGAGCAGATCGGGATCGATATGCGCCGCGTTCGACACCTCCGCCCCGCGCCCGATCCGCGCCCCGAGCAGCCGCAGCCACGGCACGGTGTAGAGGGTGGCGTAGAGGGTGTGGGTGAAGCCCAGGCTGTACTCGAACAGCTTGTCCGCCACGAACTTCCGGATGCCCAGACCGGAGCGGGCGGGGTGGATGCCGACCGGCAGCCGCGGCAGCACCAGCCGCTTGCCGAGGGCCACCACCGCGCAGACCGTCAGCACGAAGATCGGTCCGGCCGCCATGGTGGCGAGCAGGCCCGCGGCGAAATCGAAGCGCAGCAGCGCCCACGACACGAGCAGGGCGGCGGGCAGCATCATCGCGATGGCCGCGACCTCGAGGCCGAGGGCGGCGACGGTGTAGGCCACCAATTGCCCCGGTGTCCACGGCACTCGGCGCGTCGGCGTGGCCAGAATCGCCTCGGCCCCGTCCGACAGGCGCTGCGTCGGCGCGGCCGGGGAGCCCGCCCAGCGTTCGCCCGCGGGCACGGTGACGCCGGTGCCGAGGGCGGACTGCTGCCCGAGTGCCGCACCGGAGGCCACCCGCGACCCCGGCTCGAGCAGCGCGTGCGCGCCGACGAAGGCATCGGCCCCGACGGTGATCGGGGCGACGATCACCCAGCCGTCCTCGACCCGCCACGGCGACAACGTGACTCCGTAGCCGAGCGCCGCGCCGGGCCCGATGTCGAGCATCGAGGGCAGGCCGATCGCCCCGGTGCCGATGTGCGCCCCGGTCCCGATGCGGGCGCCGAGCAGGCGCAGATAGGCGTTGCCCAGCGGGGATCCGGCCAGGATCGGCAGTGGGCCGAATTTCAGCAGCAGTTGCATGGCCCACAGGCGTAGATAGGTCGTCCCCCAGAGCGGATATCGGCCGGGCCGGATGCCCGCGGTCAACAGCCGCCCGACCACCAGCGGCAGCAGCCAGCGCACGGCGAGATCGGCGACCAGCAGCGCCGCCAGCAGTTGGCCCAGCGCGTGCAGCGACAGGCGGCCGTCGTCGGCGGCATCGACATAGGCCAGCGGCAGCGTGGTCACCAGCAGCAGCAGATACAGCACGACCAGCTGGGCGAAACCGCTGCGCGCGACGGCGGCATTGGTGTGCCGCAACGGTTTCCGGGCGGGCTCGGTCGGGGCCGTGCTCGCCGGGGCGGGCGTGTGCGCGGCCATCTCCCGGATGGTGGGATGGCGATACAGCAGCCGCAGGGCGGCGTGCGGCACCGTTCCGCTCTCCCGCAGCCGCGATACCACCCGCGCCGCGAGCAGCGAATGTCCGCCGAGGTCGGTGAAGAAGTCCGCGGTCACCGAGATCGATGCGGGCGGCAGGCCCAGCGCCTCGGCCCACACCGCCCGGATGCGCTCCTCGGTCGTATCGGCGGGGGCGATGACCGGGCCGGAGCCGACGAAGCGATGGCTCGCCGGGGCGGGCAGCTGTCGGCGGTCCACCTTGCCCGAGGGCATGGTCGGCAGGGCCGCCAGCACCTCCACGTAGGAGGCGACCATATAGGCGGGCAGGCGCTCGCGCATGCGCTCGTAGAGCCGGGCGCGGAGTTCGTCGTTCCCGGCGGCCGGGTCGGCGAGCACCACGTAGGCGGCCAGTTCGGGGTCGTCGGTGCCCGCGGTGGTGGAGACGACTGCCTCGGTGACCGCCTCGTCTTCCATGAGGACCGATTCGATTTCGCCGAGATCGATGCGGTGGCCGCGAATCTTGACCTCGGCGTCGGCGCGGCCGTGGTATTCGAGTTGGCCGTCGGGGTCGAGGCGGCCGAGATCGCCGGTGCGGTAGAGCTTCGCGCCGGGCGCGGCGGGGTGGTCGATGAAGCGGTCGGCGGTGAGGTCGGGTCGTCCGATATAGCCGAGGGCGACACCGGGCCCGCCGATGCAGATTTCGCCGATCTCGCCGTGCGGGACGGGGTTTCGGTGGTCGTCGAGCAGGGTGAGGGAGTAGGTGGGCAGGGGTGTGCCGATGGTGACGGGGCGGCCGGGCAGCAGTTCCCCGACGGTGGCGGTGACGGTGGTTTCGGTGGGGCCGTAGGTGTTGAGCATGCGGCGCCCGGGCCGTGCCCAGCGGTCGACGAGGTGGGCGGGGCAGGCCTCGCCGCCGACGAGAATGGTGCGCAGGGCCGGGATTTCGCGGGGAATGGTGGCCAGCAGGGTGGGCACGCAGTACAGGACCGTGATACCGGCGGCGTCGAGGAACTCGGCCAGTTCGCCGCCGAGGCGGCGGGAGTCGGTGGGGCCGGGGACGAGGGTGGCCCCGCGGGCCCAGGTGGGCCAGATCTCTTCGATGGAGAAGTCGAACGAGATGGTCATGCCCTGGTAGACGCGGTCGCCGGGGCGGATGTCGTAGACCTCGGGGACGATGTCGAGGAAGTTGCAGATGCTCGATTGGGCGATGAGCACGCCCTTGGGTCGGCCGCTGGACCCGGAGGTGTACATGACGTACGCGATCGGATCGCGCTCGCCCACGGGCGGATTCGGCCGGGTTGCCGGTGCGGCCGCGATCGCCTCGGCATCGGTATCCATGCGGACGATGCCGCAGTCCAATTCGTTCAGAATCGGGTCGAATTCCGCCGCGGTCACCACGATCGCGACCTCGGCGTCGGCGACGATATAGGCCACCCGGTTCGGTGGTGCGCCGGGATCGATGGGCACGAAGGTCCCACCGGCCTTTCCGATCGCCAGCAGTGCGACATAGGTGTGCACCGAGCGCGATAGCAGAATCGCCACCCGAGTTCCCTCGGTCACGCCGATATTGATCAGGTGATGCGCCAGACGATTGGCGCGCGAATCCAATTCGGAATAGCTGAGTGTTATGCCCTCACCGTCCAGCGCGAGCGCATCGGGTGCGCGATCGCAGCTGGACTCGAAGATCCGATGCATCCGCCGGGTGGCCGGACGCGTTCCCACGACAGGGCTGAGCACTGGGTCCTCCATCAGAATTGGCGCTGACGGCACCCGGTGAACAAATCCCAAATTCCCACATGGCGGATATGTTGCCATCCGCTTGCTCTGTGGCAGGTGAGAGATAGAACACGGTGCGCGGTGAGGTATCCGCTGTCGATATGACGATGCTGAGAGGGCGGTAATAATCCCGGTTCGCTATGAATCGGGTTGAGATACGGTCATTTCCGACAATCGTAATTCATTGGAAACAACCTTGTGCATGTCATCTCCGAAATCGGAAAACGAGCGCGATCGGCGGCGGCGAGGCGGTTCGTGCGGGCCCGGCGCGGCCGTGCGGCGGTGTGATCCACTCCACACCGCGCGGCCGCCGGGCGATCCGGTCGGGACCGCGCGGATCGGTACCATGCCCGCGCGGGCCGCGGCCTCAGCTCGTCTGCACCCGCAGGTGGCACACCACGGTTTCCGGCAGTCGCCGCAGCTGACGCTCCAATTCGTCGCTGCGATGGCTGGGCAGCAGCCGATCCCAGCCGCTGGGCGGATCGACCTCGGCGATCAGGACGACTTTGCGGCGGCCGTGGAAGTTGTCGCGCACATAGCGCGCGACGGGACCGCCGACCGTGCAATCCCCGGCGTCGATGATCTCCAGCGGCACCTCCGGATGCCAGGCCGCCCACGCCTTGGTGAACACGGTCGTATTCGCACCGGGCAGGCAGACGTGCACCGCGACCACGTCGTGGCCCAGCGACAGCGCGGCCGACAGCGCCTCGCGGCTCAGTTCGGAGACCTCCGAGACCGGCACCACGATGACGGTTCCGGTCGGGCTCGGCGGGGCGGGGACGCAGCCGGTGCCGCGGCGGCCGTCGATCTTGCGGTACGCCGAGCGAATGCGCTCCATGCCGAAGACCAGCAGCGGCAGCACCAGCACGATCAGCCACGCGCCCGCGGTGAATTTCATCGCCGTGGTCACCACGGCCGCGACGCAGGTCAGCGCCGCGCCGAAGGCGTTGAGCCACAGTCGCCAGCCGCGCTCGCCTCGGCGCAGCCAGTGTTTGACCATTCCGGCCTGGGCGATGGTGAATCCGACGAACACGCCGATCGCGAACAGCGGCACCAGCGCGTTCATATTGCCCTCGGAGGCGATCAGCAGCACCGCGGCGCTGATGCCCAGGGTCAGCACGCCGTACCGGTACACCTGCCGGGGGGTGGCCACGGCGAAGCGGTGCGGCAGGCAGTTGTCGTCGGCGAGAATCTTGGTCAGCGTCGGCAGGCCGCCGTAGGAGGTGTTGGCGGCCAGGGCCAGCAGCACGACGGTCGCGAACTGCACGACGTAATAACCGATGCCGTGCCCGAGCGCGGCCTCGGTCAGCTGCGACAGCACGGTCGTGCCCTCCACCGGATGGACGGCGAACTTGCCGATCAGCGTCGCGAGCCCGATCAGCATGATGCCCAACAGCACCCCGAGCGCCACCTCGGCCCGCTGGGCGCGGCGCACGCGCGGCCGCTCGAAACTGGGCACGGCATTGGCGATCGCCTCCACGCCGGTCAGCGCGGCGCAGCCGCTGGAGAACGCCTTGAGCAGCAACAGGATTCCGATGGTGCGGGTGTCGGCGACGGCGGCCGCGGCGGAGGTGGTGCTCGCGGGCTCGCCGCGCACCAGGCCCACCGCGATGACGGTCAGAATGCCCGCCACGAAGACCACGGTCGGGGCCATGAACGCCCGCGCGCTCTCGCGAATCCCCGCGAGATTGAGCGCGGTGATGCCGACCAGAATGGCCAGGCAGATCCACACCGTATACGGCAGCAGCGCCGGAATCGCCGAGGTCAGTGCGGCCACCCCGGCGGCGATGGACACCGCGACATTCAGGACGTAATCGACGATCAGCGAGGCCGCCGCCACCAGGCTGGTGCGATGGCCCAGATGGGATTTGGCCACCGCGTAGGCGCCGCCGCCGTTGGGGAACGCGGCGATCACCTGGCGATAGGAGGCGATGAGCACGGCCAGCAGGACGACGATCGCCAGGGTTACCGGCAGTGTCATCCCCAGGCCCGCGCTGCCCGCGGCGGCCAGCACCAGGACGATCGCCTCGGGGCCGTAGGCCACCGACGCCATCGCGTCCAGGGACAGACCGGCCAATCCAGTGGAGACGGTGAGACCCTTGCGGGGTAACGGAGGCTCGCTCGGCCCGCCGTCGGCGGACTCGGTACGCGGCAGAACTTCGGTCACCTGCGCGAGTGTTCCCCCGTGCTGAGCGGCCGAACAGTTCCCTTGCGGAACCTTGACGGGTGGGTGACCGGAACCACACGGATATGCTCGATTCGTGAGACCGACCATTGGTGTGCTGGCGCTGCAGGGCGATGTGCGCGAGCACTTCCACGCGCTGGCCGAATGCGGCGCCGATCCGGTGAACGTGCGCCGGGAGTCCGAACTGGCCGCCGTCGACGGACTGGTGCTGCCCGGCGGCGAATCGACCGCCATCAGCAAGCTGCTCGAGGTGTTCGGGTTGCTGGAGCCGCTGCGGCAGCGGCTGCGCGAGGGGATGCCCGCCTTCGGATCCTGCGCGGGGATGATTCTACTGGCCAGCGAGGTGCTCGACACCCGGCCGGATGCGCAGTCGCTGTCCGGGATCGATATGACCGTGCGGCGCAACGCCTTCGGGCGGCAGGTCGACTCGTTCGAGACCGATGTGGATTTCACCGGCCTCGACGACGGGCCGGTGCGCGCGGTGTTCATCCGTGCCCCCTGGGTCGAGCGTGTCGGCGACGGCGTGCAGGTGCTGGCGCGGGTACCGTCGGGTCCGGCCGAGGGGCGGATCGTCGCGGTGCGGCAGGGGAATGTGATGGCCACGTCGTTCCACCCGGAGGTGACCGGGGATCTGCGCGTGCACCGGATGTTCGTGAACTCCGTGCTGGCACCCGCCGAACGATAAGTGACCACGGGTCGGGCAGTAGACTGGAGCAGTTGTCTGCCGGACCTCGAGCAACCGACTGAAGGAAGTAGGGAATGAGCGGCCACTCCAAATGGGCCACCACCAAGCACAAGAAGGCTGCCCTCGACGCGAAACGCGGCAAGCTGTTCGCGAAGCTGATCAAGAACATCGAGGTGGCCGCGCGGACCGGTGGTGGTGATCCGGATGGCAACCCCACGCTGTACGACGCCATTCAGAAGGCTCGCAAGAACTCCGTGCCGCTGGACAATATCGAGCGCGCGCGCAAGCGCGGCGGCGGCGAGGAGGCCGGCGGCGCCGACTGGCAGACGATCATGTACGAGGGTTACGGTCCCAACGGGGTCGCGGTGCTGGTGGAATGCCTCACCGACAACCGCAACCGCGCCGCGGGCGAGGTCCGCGTCGCGATGACCCGCAACGGCGGCAACATGGCCGACCCGGGTTCGGTGGCCTACCTGTTCAGCCGCAAGGGCGTGGTGACGCTCGAGAAGAACGGCCGATCCGAGGACGATGTCCTGATGGCGGTCCTCGAGGCGGGCGCCGAGGAGGTCAACGACCTCGGCGACTCGTTCGAGATCATCAGCGAGCCGGGCGATCTGGTGGCCGTGCGCACCGCACTGCAGCAGGCCGGAATCGATTACGACTCGGCCGAATCCGGCTTCCAGCCCTCGGTCACCGTCCCGGTGGACGCCGACGGGGCCCGCAAGGTCTTCAAGCTGGTCGACGCCCTCGAGGACTGCGACGACGTGCAGAACGTCTACACCAATGTCGATGTCTCCGACGAGATCCTCGCCGAACTCGACGCCTAGGTCGTAAAGCGCGGGCCGCCTTCGCCGTTCGGTGGGGGCGGCTCGGTCGCGTTCGGCACTCCCTCGGCACAATGGGGTGATGACCGAACTCGTGCTGGTGCGGGGTGACATCACCGAGCAGGACGTCGATGCCGTGGTGAATGCGGCGAATTCTTCGCTGCTGGGCGGGGGTGGTGTGGACGGGGCCATTCACCGCAGGGGTGGGCCCGAGATCCTGGCGGCCTGCCGGGAGCTGCGCGCGTCGGTGTATCCCGAGGGGCTGCCGACCGGTCGCGCGGTGGCGACCACGGCCGGAAAGCTGCCCGCGCGCTGGGTGATTCACACCGTGGGGCCGGTCTGGTCGGAGCGGGAGGACCGCTCCGCGCAGCTCGCCTCGTGCTATCGCGAATCGTTGCGCGTGGCCGATGAGGTGGGGGCGCGTTCGGTGGCCTTCCCGGCCGTGTCGACGGGTGTCTACGGCTGGCCGATGGAGGACGGCGCGCGCATCGCGATCGAGACCGTGCGCTCGGCGCACACCTCGGTCGAGCAGGTTCGCTTCGTGTTGTTCACCGTCGACGCCTACGACGCCTTCGCTGTTCACCTGCGCTGAGGAGAATTTGTCGGTGCCCTCTGCAAGGCTGGGCGTGTGGCGCTTTCGCAGGAACCGTTCTCGATCCGGATCGACGTGCGCATCTCCGACGTCGATCCGCAACTACACGTCACCGGCCCCGCCTACCAGCAGTATGCCGACCATGCCCGGTTCGAATGTGTCCAGTCCGCGGGCATTTCGGTCGACCAACTGCTGGCCGACGGATACGGGCCGGTGAATCTGGAAACCACCATTCGCTACCACCGCGAACTAAGGGCGGGCGACAGCGTCGACGTCACCTGCGCATGGCTGTGGTCACCGGGTAAGACCTACCGCGTCGAACACGTCCTCACCCGCGCCGACGGCGAACTGTCCGCGACCATCAGCTACCTGAGCGGACTACTCGACCTGCGCACCCGACGGTTGGTCACGGATCCGGCCGCGGAGTGGGCCCGCCGCGCGGCCGATCCGACCCTGCTCGGTCTGCCCGCGTCCGCACAAGCGGCGCAAGGGGTTTGACCGGGCGGCCGTGTCGATGGCGGAGGAGGGCCGCGCGAGCGGTTAGACTTCGAACAATTGTTCGCGGACTCGACAGGGGTGCTTTCGTGCGGGTGATGGGTGTCGACCCCGGGCTCACCCGGTGTGGCGTGAGCATCGTCGAGGGCGGGCTGGGGCGGCAGGTGACGGCGCTGGCGGTGGACGTGATTCGCACCCCGGCCGAGATGAATCTCGCCGAGCGGCTGCTCGGGGTGGCCGACGCCGCGGAGCTGTGGATGGACACCCACCAACCGGAGGCGGTCGCCATCGAGCGGGTGTTCTCCCAGCACAATGTGCGCACCGCGATGGGCACCGCGCAGGCCGGTGGCGTGATCGCGCTGGCCGCGGCGCGCCGTGGCATACCCGTGCACTTCCATACGCCCAGCCAGGTCAAGGCCGCGGTGACCGGAAACGGATCGGCGGACAAGGCTCAGGTGACGGCCATGGTGACCCGGATCCTAGGCTTGTCCACGGCGCCCAAACCGGCCGACGCCGCCGACGCGCTCGCGCTGGCGATCTGTCACTGCTGGCGGGCGCCCATGCTGGACCGCATGGCCCGGGCCGAGGCGCTGGCCGCGGAACAGCAGCGCAAATACGCGGAAAGACTTGCCCAGCAACGGAAGGCGGTGACCCGGTGATCGCGTCGGTACGCGGCGAGGTGCTCGAGATCGGCCTCGACCACGCGGTGCTCGAGGCCGCGGGGGTGGGCTATCGGCTCAACGCCACCCCCGCGACGCTGGCCGCGCTGACCCGCGGTGCGGAGGCACGGCTCTACACCGCGATGATCGTGCGCGAGGATTCGATGACGCTGTACGGCTTCGCCGATACCGAGGCGCGCGAGCTGTTCGGCCTGCTGCAGACCGTCTCCGGGGTGGGGCCGCGGCTGGCCATGGCGGTGCTGGCGGTGCTGGAGCCGGAGGCGCTGCGCAAGGCGCTGGCGGAGAGCAATGTCGCGGCGCTCACCCGCGTGCCCGGCATCGGCAAGCGCGGTGCCGAGCGCATGGTGGTGGAGCTGCGCGACAAGGTGAATCTCGTTCCGGTGCAATCGGGTCCGCCCGGCGCCGGGCCCGCCCCGATCGTCACCCCGGTGCGCGATCAGGTCATCGAGGCACTGGTCGGGCTCGGCTTCCCGACCAAACAGGCCGAACCGGCGGTCGACGGTGTGCTGGCCGACCAGCCCGATCTGGACACCTCCAAGGCATTGCGGGCGGCGCTGGGGCTGCTGGGCAAGAATCGGTAGCGGCCCATGAGCGACGACTTCTCCGACGATTCCGAATCCCCGGTCAGCGCAAGCTATCTGCGCTCCGACGGCGAGATCGAGGCCAGCCTGCGGCCCAAATCGCTGGACGATTTCATCGGCCAGCCGCGGGTGCGCGAACAGCTGGCCCTGGTGCTGCGGGGGGCCAAGGGGCGCGGTGGCACTCCCGATCACGTGCTGCTGTCCGGTCCGCCGGGCCTGGGCAAGACCAGTATGGCGATGATCATCGCCGCCGAACTCGGTTCCGCCCTGCGCATCACCTCCGGTCCCGCGCTGGAACGAGCGGGCGATCTCGCCGCGATGCTGAGCAATCTCGTCGAGGGCGATGTGCTGTTCATCGACGAGATCCACCGGATGGCCCGGCCCGCCGAGGAGATGCTGTACCTGGCGATGGAGGACTTCCGCGTCGACGTGGTGGTCGGCAAGGGGCCGGGCGCGACCTCGATTCCGCTCGATATCGCGCCGTTCACCCTGGTCGGCGCGACCACTCGCTCGGGCGCGCTGACCGGCCCGCTGCGCGACCGCTTCGGCTTCACCGGCCATATGGACTTCTACGAACCCCAGGAGCTGCAACAGATTCTGCAGCGCTCGGCCCGCATCCTCGGCGTGCGGATCGAGGCCGACGCCGCCGCCGAGATCGCCGGTCGCTCCCGCGGCACGCCCCGCATCGCCAACCGCCTGCTGCGCCGCGTGCGCGACTACGCCGAGGTGCGCGCCGACGGCCTGGTCACCCGCGCGGTCGCCCAGGCCGCCCTCGCGGTCTACGACGTCGACGGCCTCGGCCTGGACCGCCTCGACCGCGCCGTGCTCGCCGCGCTGGTCCGCAGCTTCGGCGGCGGCCCCGTCGGCGTCTCCACCCTCGCCGTCGCCGTCGGGGAGGAGGCCGCCACGGTCGAGGAGGTCTGCGAACCCTTCCTGGTCCGCGCCGGAATGATCGCCCGCACCCCCCGGGGCCGCGTGGCCACCGCCGCCGCCTGGGAACACCTGGGCCTGGTCCCGCCCCCCGACCTGGTCTTCGGCTCCATCGAGGTCCGCGGCCGCGAATCCCACCCCACCCTGGACCTTTTCGACTGATCGCCTCAGTGCGCCGCGGTCTCCCGGGCCGCCTCTTCGGCTTCCAGCGTGCGCGCCACCACGTCGAGGAACGAGTCGACCTCCTCGATGCTGTAGGCCGCCGTGCCCGCGTGGGCCAGGCCGAAATTCACCGTGCGGACGTCGTGGCTGGTCAGGCCGTTGGGGCCGGTGTGGGCCAGCGTGGTGGTGATGCGATCGAGGAAGACATCGACCTCGTCGGCGTCGTAACCGGCGTGGTCGCGGGGTGGGGGTGAGAAGCGCAGGCGCTGCACGTCCTCGGGGGTGAGCAGGGCGTCGCCGCCGGGGTGGCGGCGCAGCCCGCGACGGGCGAATTCGAGTTCGACGCAGACCCGGTCGAGGAATTCGTCGACCTCGTCGCGGTCGTAACCGCGATGGCCCAGGGCGGCCGTGGCGAATTCGTGGCCGCGCAGTTCGGCGGCGGTCAGAACGGTGCGACCCAGGAAGGCCTGGGCGATGCGCTCGCGGAAGGCGTCCACCTCGGCGGCGTCGTAGCCGCGGTGGCCGAACGGAGCCCTGCCGAACCGCATGCGCCGCACCTCGTCGGGAGTCACCCGCTCATTCTCGCAGCCCCGGATCACTCTTTGCGCACACCATCGATCAACAGCCGCCGGATGGCCTCGATCAGGCCCGGATCGACCTCGCCGTCGGGATCGCGCAGCCCGTGCAGGATGGCGCCGAGGATCATGCCGGTGACCGCGCGGGCGGTATTGGCGGTGTCCAGATCCGCACGCAGATAACCCTGTTCGACGCCGTGCTCGAGGTAGCCCGCGGTCAGCGCGTCGGCGGTGTCGAGCAGTCCGTACAGCCGCCCGGTCAGCTCGGCATCGATGCCGGTGGCCTGGAACAGCAGCAGCTGCGCGATGCGCCGATCCTCGAGCAGGATCTTGTACAGCGATTCGCCGATGCGCTCGACCTGCCTGCGGTACTCGTCCAGGCTGGTCGCGGCGTCCGGCGCGTTGTCGGTGCCGAGCGAGTCGATGATGCGCGCGGCCAGATCGTCGATGACGTGGTCGATGATGTCGCGCTTGTTCGCGAAATAGCGGTAGAAGGTGCCGTGCCCGATGCCCAGCCGCGCGGCGATATCCGCGATTCCCGTTGCGTGGTAGCCCTTTTCGGCAAAGCAGACGAACGCCGTGTCGATGATCTCTCGGCGGAGCTCGGCCTTGCGGCGCTCGAGATGTGTGGATGGCTTCGGCACGTCGCTGATGATACGTTGTTCCGGAACGGAATGATGTGTCATTCTGTACCAGGTACTTGAAATCACAGGAGGTTCGGCGTGGCACCTCAGTACGACGCCGTCGTGGTCGGAGCCGGATTCGGCGGGATGGGCGCGGGGATCCAGCTCGACCGGCTCGGGTTGGGCAATTTCGTCATTCTCGAGCGGGAGGACGATCTGGGCGGCACCTGGCATGTGAACCGGTATCCCGGGCTGGCCGTCGATATCGCCTCGGTGACCTACTCCTATTCGTTCGAGCCCAATCCGTACTGGTCGCGGCTGTTCGCGCCGGGTGCGGAGCTCAAGAAATACGCCGAGCACGTGGCCGACAAGTACGACTTGCGGCGGCGGATGCGGTTCAACCAGGTCGTGGGCGGGGCCCGCTGGGACGAGGAGAACCAGCACTGGATCGTCTCGGTCGAGGGCGGCCGGACGCTGACCGCGCGATATCTGCTCGCGGCGACCGGCTTCCTGTCCCAGCCCTACACCCCGCCGTTCCCGGGCATCGACAGCTTCGCCGGCAAGATCATTCACACCACCGCCTGGGACGACGACTACGACCTGACCGGCCGGAAGGCCGCGATCATCGGCACCGGTGCGACCGCGGTGCAGCTGGTGCCCGAGGTCGCCCGCAAGGCCGCGGAGCTGACCGTCTTCCAGCGCACCCCGATCTGGGTCGTGCCCAAGGTCGACACTCCGATCCCGCGGCCGGTGCAGGAGCTGTTCGCGCGGATCCCGCTGACGCAGAAGGCGGCCCGGCTGGTCAACACCAGCGCGCTGGAACTGCTCATGGTGGCCGGTGTGCTGCACTACAAGCAGGCCAAACTCGGCAACAAGGGCGCGGCGCTGCTGGCCAAGGCCCATCTGCGCGCCCAGGTGCGCGACAAGCAGACCCGCCGCAAGCTCACCCCCGACTACGACTTCGGCTGCAAGCGGCCCACCTTCTCCAACACCTACTTCAAGACCTTCAACGAGCCCCATGTGCGGCTCGAGACCAATTCCATCGATCACGTCGAACCCGACGGCATCGTCACCGCCGACGGCCACAAGACCGAGATCGACACCCTCATCCTGGCCACCGGCTTCAACCTGTGGGATGTCAACTTCCCGGCCATCGAGATCATCGGCCGCGATGGGCGCAACCTCGGAAAGTTCTGGCGCGACAACCGCTTCCAGGCCTACGAGGGCATCACCGTCCCGAAGTTCCCCAACTTCCTGAGCCTCAACAGCCCCTACTCCTACAGCGGCCTGTCCTATTTCACCACCATCGAGGCCCAGATGAAGCATATGGCCCGCCTGTTCGGCGAGATGTTCCGCCGCGGCGAGCGGGTCTTCGAGGTCACCGAGCAGGCCAACGCCCGCTTCCTGGACTACGTCACCGCCAAGCTCGGCTCCTCGGTCTTCTACGGCGGCAACTGCGCCACCGCCCGCAGCTACTACTTCAACCAACACGGCGAGGCCGCCCTGCTGCGCCCGAACAGCACGCTGACCACGCACCGCGAGGCGGTGAGCTTCCCACTGGAGGACTACGCGTTCGGCACGCACGCGGCCTGAGCGTCAGGGCCCGGAGGAGGCAGCGGAGCGTAACCACGCAGGGCCCCGCTTCGGGCCGCCATGGATACGGCCTGAGCGTCAGGGCCCGGAGGAGGCAGCGGAGCGTAACCATGCAGGGCCCCGCTTCGGGCCGCCATGGATACGGCCTGAGCGATGCCGACCGTGTGGCGCGGGTGCGAGTGTGGCGGTATTGCCCGCTCCTGGCAGACTGTGGGGGTAACCACTCATCCGCACCCACAGACTAGGGACCGACGACAACGATGGAACTTCTCTTTCCGCTGCTGCTGGTAGCTCTGCTCGTGCCGATGTTCCTCGGTGTCCGCCGCCAGAAGCGCGAGGCGGAGAAGGTCGCCGACATGCAGCAGAACCTGAAGGTCGGTGATCGGGTCACCACCACGTCGGGTCTGCTCGGCACCGTCGTCGAGGTGGACGAGACCACGGTCGATCTGGAGATCGCCGAGGATGTCGTGACCACCTGGCTGCGCGCCGCGATTCGCGAGGTCCGCGCCGACGACACCACCGAGGACACCACCGCTACCCCCGAAACCGCCGCGGCCACGCCCGTCGAGGACAAGCCCGCGCCGGCGGTCAAGGAGGAATCGGTGGAGGACACCAACTCTCGGCTGACCAAGGAGTGACCCATTAGCGCTACTACACCGCCGAGCGCGGCGGTGTAGTAGCGCTGTAGCGTGTCCGCACACGCTCCCCTCGACATCGCCTAGGAGACAACGACAGTGCCACCTTCCAAGGGAACGGGGCATCCACTGCGACTGCTCGGCGCCTACGCCGCGCTGTTGGCGGTGATCTTCGCGCTGGTGTTCTTCACCGCGGACAAGTCCGTCAAGCCCAAACTCGGCATCGACCTGCAGGGCGGTACCCGGGTCACGTTGACCGCGCGCACCCCCGATGGCAACAAGCCCAGCAAGGACAGCCTCGAGCAGGCGCAGGAGATCATCGAATCCCGGGTGAACGGCCTCGGTGTGGCCGGTTCCGAGGTCGTCATCGACGGCGAGAACCTGATCATCACGGTGCCGGGGGACAACGGCGGACAGGCCAAGTCGCTGGCCACCACCGCCAAGCTCTACATTCGTCCAGTGCTGCAGGCCGGGCAGCCGATCAACAAGGGCGGTCAGCCCCAGCCGGGTCAGCCGCAGCCGGGCCAGCAGCCCCCGGCCCCGCCCGCCGATCAGCCGAATCCGGCCCCTGCCCCGGAGCCCGCGCCCGCGCCGCAGGGTGAGGCGCCGCAGAACCGGGTCTATCCGCGCCAGGCCCCCGAGCCGCCCGTGGACACCCCGGTGCCGCCCACGACTTCGCCCGCGCCGCAACCGAATCAGAACCTGACCGAGGCGCAGAAGACGCAGAAGGAAATCGCCGACGCCAAGGCGCTGCGGCAGAGCACCGACCCGCAGGTGCAGCAGCAGGCGCTCGCGACGCTGGACTGCAGCAAGCCCGATCCGCTGGCCGGTAACGACGATCCGAACCTGCCGCTGGTCACCTGTGCGACCGACGGCAGCGAGGTCTACCTGCTGGACAAGAGCCGCATCGACGGCCAGGACATCAAGGACGCCACCGCCGAATACGACACGCAGGGCACCCGCTGGGTGGTCAACATGGAGTTCAAGAACTCCGATCCCTGGGCCCAGCTGACCGGCGAATACGTCAACAAGCGCGTGGCCTTCGCGCTGGACTCCCGTGTGGTCAGCGCCCCGCGGGTGGATCAGGGACCGCAGCTCGGCGGCCGCACCTCGATCTACGGCAGCTTCACCGCCACCACCGCCAAGGAACTGGCCAACCAGCTGAAGTACGGCTCCCTGCCGCTGTCGTTCGCGACCTCCGAGGCGCAGACCGTCTCGGCGACCCTGGGCCTGTCCTCGCTGCGGGCGGGTCTGATCGCCGGTGCGATCGGCCTGATCGCCTGTCTGCTGTACTGCCTGCTCTACTACCGCATGCTCGGCTTCCTGGCCGGATTCTCGCTCGTCGCATCGGGTTTCGCGGTGTACGGCATCATCGTGCTGCTCGGCAGGTGGATCAACTTCACCCTCGACCTGGCCGGCATCGCCGGTCTGATCATCGGTATCGGTATGACCGCCGACTCGTTCGTGGTGTTCTTCGAACGCATCAAGGACGAGATGCGCGAGGGCCGCAGCTTCCGCTCGGCCGTGCCGCGCGGCTGGGCCCGCGCCCAGCGCACCAACCTCTCGGGCAAGACCGTCAGCCTGATCGCCTCGGCGGTGCTCTACATCCTGGCCGCCGGTCAGGTGCGGGGCTTCGCCTTCACCCTCGGCCTGACCACCGTGCTCGACGTGATCGTGCTGTACCTGGTCACCTCGCCGCTGATGATGATGGCCTCGCGCTCGCCGTTCTGGGCCAAGCCCGCGGTCAACGGCCTGGGCGCGGTGCAGGAATTGGCCCGCGAACGCAAGGCCGCCGCGGGCGTTCTCGCTGGCGCCGGTAAGGAGGCGTGAGAATGAGCAACTCCAGTCCCGTCCTGGACGCCCTCGACGAACCGATCGCCGAGGGGCCCAAGCACGGCTTCTTCGAGCGGCTCTACACCGGCACCGGCGGTTTCCAGATCGTCGGTCGGCGTCGGCTGTACTACATCATCAGCGCCGCGCTCGTGCTGATCGCCCTGCTGAGCATCGGGCTCAAGGGGTTCACCCTGGGCATCGACTTCGCCGGCGGCACCCGGATCCAGGTGCCCGCGTCGGGGGATATGAGCACCACGCAGGTCTCCGATGTCTACGCCCGGGCGCTGGGCCACAGCCCGGTGACCGTGCAGAAGGTCGGTGCGGGCGCGGCGTCGTCGTTCGAGATCCGCTCCGACACCCTGACCGCCGCGCAGCAGGACACGGTGCAGGCGGCACTGTTCGACGCGTTCCATCCGAAGGATTCCTCGGGCGCGGAAAGCCGCGCCGCGATCAGCATCGCCGAGATCAGTGAGACCTGGGGCGGCCAGATCACCCGCAAGGCGATCATCGCGCTGGTGGTGTTCGTGCTGCTGACGATGATCTACATCGCGATCCGATTCGAGCGCGATATGTCGATCGCCTCGATCGCCTCGCTGTTCTTCAATCTGATCGTGACCGCGGGCATCTATTCGATCGTCGGATTCGAGGTGACACCGGCGGCGGTGATCGGTCTGCTCACGGTGCTCGGCTACGTGCTCTACGACAACGTGGTCGTCTTCGACAAGGTCGAGGAGAACACCCGCGGCGTGCTGCACCTGACCCGGCGCACCTATGGGGAGCAGGCCAATCTGGCGGCCAACCAGACGCTGATGCGTTCGATCAACACCACGATCATCGGCATTCTGCCCATCATCGGCATGCTGGTGATCGCGGTGTGGCTGCTGGGCGTGGGCACGCTCAAGGATCTGGCGCTGGTGCAGCTGGTCGGCATGATCGTCGGCGCGTACTCCTCGATCTTCTTCGCGGTGCCCCTGCTGGTGTCGATCAAGGAGCGCTTCGGGCCGGTCGCCGGGCACACCAAGAAGGTGCTCGCCAAGCGGTCCAACGCCGCGCAGGCGCGGGTGCGCGAGGCGGCGGCCGAGCGGGCCGGGGCGATCAGCACCCCGGTGCGGCCGCGCGAATACGGTTCGGGCGCACCGAGACCCGGGGCCCGACCCAGCGGGAAACGGCACAAGAGAAGGCACTGAGGGGCGCGCATGCGGTTCACTCGACAGCTGGCCGCAGCGCTGACCGCGGGCGCACTCGTCTCGGGTGTGCTCGCGGGGTGCTCCAGTAAGAATCAGGTGCCCTCGATCGGCTACGCGGTCGACGCGGCGCCGGTCAGCTACAACGGCGGCAGCGCGCTCGGCGCGAACGGCGGTGCGGCGGCGGTGTTCTCGCGGGTGCTGACCGGATTCTTCTACACCGGCCCGGACGGCCAGCCGGTCGCCGACACCGACTTCGGCACCGCCAAGGAGGTGCCCGGCGAGGCGCAGACCATCCAGTACCGGCTCAATCCGGACGGCGTCTACTCCGACGGCGTGCCCACCTCCTGCGACGACCTGGTGCTCGAATGGGCCGCGCGCAGTGGGCGATACAAGCAGTTCGACGCCGCCTCCACGGCCGGATACTCCGATATCGAGCGGGTGGACTGCCAGCCCGGCTCCAAGGACGCGACCGTGGTGTTCCGGCCCGACCGGCACTTCCTGGCCTGGAAGACGCTGTTCAACGCCGGTGATCTGATGCCCGCGCACATCGCCGCGCAGGCCGCCGGCATTCCGAATGTGGTGTCGGCGGTGCAGTCTCGCGATCAGGCGGTGCTGGACCGGCTGGCGCAGTTCTGGAACACCGGCTGGAATCTGAAGCCGGGCAACATCGATACCAAGCTGCTGCCGTCCTCGGGCCCGTATCGCGTCGAATCGTTCAGCGACAGCGACGGTCTGGTGCTGGTCAAGAACGACAAGTGGTGGGGTGATGCCGCCAAGACGCCGCGCGTCGTGGTGTGGACCCGCGCCAGCGATCTGGCCAAGAAGATCTCCGACAAGGCCGTCGGCGTGGTCGACGTCGGGGCGGGTTCGATCAAGGACCTGAGTCTGAACGGGTTCTCGGTGCGACAGGTGCCCGGGCGCGGGGCCGAACAGCTGGTGCTGGCCACCGGCGGCCCGTTCGCCTCGCCCGATGTGCGTCGGGCGTTCGCGGCATGTGTGCCGCGGCAGGCGCTGTTCGACGAGCTCGGCCATCCCGGCTTCGACGCCAAGTCCGGTCTGGGCTCGGGCCTGCTGAATTCCCGGACGGTGCAACAGGATTCGCCGTACTACCCCGCGGTGACGGGTCCGGCCGACAAGTACCGGAGCGGCGATGCCGCCGCGGCGCGCCAGGGGCTGGGTAACCAGAATCCGACCGTGCGGATCGGTTACCGCACACCCGACGACCGGCGCGCGCAGACGGTCGCGATGATCGCCGAGGCCTGCAAGCCGGCGGGCATCACCGTCGTCGACGCGGGCGCGCCGGATTTCGTGCCGACGCAGCTGAGCGAGGGCAAGGTCGACGCGGTGCTGGGCGGTACGGCCGCCGCGCCCGGGCCGTCCGGCTCGCTGCCGGGTATCGAGGCCGTGGCCGCGCTGCACGGCGGGCAGGGCCTGAATTTCGGGCGATACGGTAACGGGCGTTACGATGCGATCGCGGATCAGCTTGCGGCCGACGAGAATTCGACGACCGTATTGAATCTCGACGGCGAGGCGGAGAACCTGTTGTGGAACGACATGCCGTCGATCCCGCTGTTCGCCACGCCGCGCACCATCGCGTTCGGTGAGGGCATGGAGAACGGGATCGCGAACCCGACCAAGGCCGGATCGGGTTGGAATATGGACCGCTGGGTGTTGCAGCGGTGAGCGTCCCCGGGCGCGAGATGAGGGAGTGGGTGTAGATGAGCAAGCATGGAATGGTGGAGACCGAGGAGTCGGCGGGTGAGCGGATCGCGCGGGCGTCGGAGGCCGTGCAGCGGCTGACGCGCTGGCACGACGACTTCCCCAGTCCCGGCGTGCGGTTCGCCGACCTGACGCCGGTCTTCGCCGATGCCGAGGGCTTCCATGCGGTCATCGATTGCCTGGGCGCGGTCGCTTCCGACGTCGATCTGGTCGCGGGCGTGGACGCCCGCGGCTTCCTGCTCGGCGCGGGCGTGGCCGCGGTGCTCGGCACCGGTGTGGTGGCCGTGCGCAAGGCGGGCAAGCTGCCGCCGCCCGTGCTCTCGCGCGAATACACCCTCGAATACGGTTCGGCCGCGCTGGAGATCCCGGCCGACGGCGTGGAACTGTCCGGTCGCCGGGTGCTGCTGCTCGACGACGTGCTCGCCACCGGCGGCACCCTGGCCGCGGCCGCCGAGCTGTTCACCTCGGCGGGCGCCCAAGTCGCCGCGGCGGCGGTCGTGCTCGAGCTGAGCTTCCTCGGCGGCCGCGAGCGCCAGGGGGATTACCCCCTCACCTCGATACGCTGTATTTGATGGCCTCCGCTTCGCTCCGGCCGCGAACCGTGGGCGTAGCTGTTGTGACCACTGTGGTCGAACACTAAGATCGGCCTGCATGAGTCGCCCCCGCCGCACGCGTCTGTCCCTGGCGCTCGTCGGTGCGATGGGCGTGATCTTCGCGGTGGGTGCCGCGACCGCATCCGCGGCTCCTTCGGCCGCCCTGCGCGGCGGCACGTCGATCGCCGCGCATGTGACCGGTGAGCAGGCCGGTCGGGTGTGCCGGATCGCGAGCGCGGGTGTCGACATGCCCTGGCGGCCGGTGGGTTCCGACGGCACGGTCGATCTCGACACCGGCCCGGTGCACGCCGGACGGCATCTGGCCCGCGTCGTCTGCGAGGATCCGCGCGTCGGCGCCGCGTCGGTGCGCACCGTCGGCCGTGCGGCGGAGGTCGTCACCGGGCACTGGGCCCCGGCCTTCGAATTCCTCCACCACCATCGCCTCGAGGTGCTCACCCCGCGCGGGCACGCGGCGACCTAGAAGCGGGCCACCAGACGGGCGATGAGACCGGTCACCACGAGCCAGAACACCGCTGCCAGACCGTAATTGATGATCACGTCCAGGTCGCCGTTGCCGGTGTGGAACAGGCCCGGGAAGAACAGCGCCAGCGGCTCGGCCAGGCCCTTGATGAAGGTGAAGAACCGGTTGTCGGGGTTCGCGTTCAGCACCAGCATCAGGATGTAGATGGCCTCGATGACCGCGAAGACCGCGCCGACAGCGCTGATGATGGCCGCGGCCCCGCTACCGGCGCCGCCCCGGGCTCGATAAGTGCGATATCTGTACATGCCACGGGCGTGCCCGCTTTGCGGTTGGTCGAAACGGACACGCCGACGAAGTTCTGGGTCCTTGACGGAGGAATTTTCGGTTCAGCTCGCGGGTTCGGCGTATTTGCCCAGGTCGCTGGCCTGCAGGGCGGCCGCGTCGTTGACGCCGATGACGTAGCCGTCGGGATCGCGGAAGTAGAACATGCGCTGGCCGGTGTGATCGCCGCCCATCGGCTTGACGATCTCGGCCAGCGCCGAAAACCGTTGATACACAGCATCGATATCGTCGACGCCGAGATAGAACATGCCCGCGAATCCGACCGGTGTGTCCGCGAGCACGGGCAGCCAGTTCTTCAGATCGGCGTTGCGATAGATCATGGCGCAGAACTGGCCGCGGAAGAGCAGCATATGGATGTCGTCGCCGGGCCGGGCGGTGCTGGAGTCCACCTCGAAGCCGAGCGATGTGTAGAACTCGATGCTGGTGGCGGTGTCGCGCACGCTGATACAGGGTGCAAAGGTCATGATCCCTCCTCGATTGATGGCTACCCCTCGGCTATCAGTTTATCGTTACGGACGTCCGTACCAATGAAATGAGAGCGGGGTCACTCGCGCGGTCCGCTCGCTCAGGCGGGAGAGACCCCGAGTATCAGGCCGAGCACCGCGCGGATCTCGGCCCGGTCCGGCGGTGTCGGGGCCGCCATCGACTGCAGACACAGCCCGTTCATCGCGGCCTGGAGCGCGGCCGCTCGAACCGGCCCCACCAGCGGAGTCAGCGCCTCGATCGTGCCCGAGGTGTCACGCGCGGCGAGGTCGCGCAGGCCCGGCCGACGCAGCGCGGCCACGTAGAGCTCGTACTCCACGACCGCCCCGATGCGGCCGGGCCCGGTGGCCGTAGCGACCACCGCATCGGCGAGCGCATCGGCGAGTTCTTCGGGTGTATCGCCCGCATGCTCCGCGGCCCACTCCCGCATATAGGCGGCAAATCGATCCACGGTCCGCTGCAGACCCACCCGGATCAGCGCCTCGCGGTCCTTGTAGTGATAGGTCGTCGAACTGAGCGACACATCCGCACGCTCGGCAATGGCCCGATGACTGAGCCCCTCGATCCCTCGCTCGGCAATGAGCTCCTCGACCACCTCCGCAATGCGCTGCGGACGGTCCGGATCGTGGCGGCGCTGCCTGCGCGGTCGCGCGGCCGTTTCGTGGCTCGTCATCGCATCCTCGCTCGTCATTGGTACAAGTGTCCACAACGGTACTCCGCGGCACGCGGTTCGAGGTTCGAGGACTGCGGGTCCTCGATGGAGGCATTGGTCTCGAGGAGTCGGTGCGCCATCCGGTGGGACTCGTGTGCGGGTCGCTTCGGCAGCCTGCCGGAAAACCCTGTCTACGAGGCAATTCCGATGATTCGACGCGAGGGGAGTTGACAAACCGGCTCGCCTACGTGAAGCTTTGTGCAGCGCCACAGTTGTGCCTCCATCCCGAATCTCCGGGCCTCCCAATACTTCTCGACAATGGCTTCGTCTACGCCCGTGGACGAAGCCATTGTCGTTTCGCTGTCGAATCCGCTCACGACGGAGTAACTCATGACCGAACACGACGACACTCAGACCGATCGCGAAAATGCCATCGCCACCGGCACTTTGCAGGTGGACGTGCGGGTGAAGCAGTGACTACGCCGACCTATCCGAAACCGGGCGAATTCCCGGATTTCGAACAGTTCATGCTCGATCTCTTCGGTCCGATGGCGACCACCCTCACCAGCCTCCCCGCCACGGGTGATCAGTTCACCGCGAAGTTGCCGTTCCTGTGGGTGCGTACGCTCGGCGGCACGCTGGACGGCAACGAGATCACCTATATCGCGAAGGTCCGGGTGGTCGCCGTGGCTCGCACGCGCACCGAGGCCCAGCAACTCGCGGGCCGCGCCCGCGAGGCCATGCTCAACACTCCAGCCACCCGCGTGAACGGCGTGCTGATCGATTGGGCCGAGGAAACGGTCGCGGCCGAGGTCAAATACTTTCCGCCCACTGTGCAGCGCAGCCAGGGTGTGGCGGATCTGCCGAATCTCGACCCGCTCGAGCAGATGGTCGAGATCGGTTTCACGCTGCACGCCCGCCGCCAGTAGTCGGCGGCGGAAATTCAATCCCACGAATGGAGAACAAATGCCCGCCACGAACCTGATGACGCTCAAGGACGCGCAGCGCGAACTGCTGCTGAAGCCGCTCGACGCGGCGGTCTTCCTCGCCCCCTGGTACACCCCGGCCCCGGCGCGGTTCACCGACTCGGCCGGTGCGCTGCAGACCCTGCCCGTGGAATACAAGTCGGTCGGCCTGATCGACAAGAAGTCCGGAATTGCCTTCGCGCGCAACGTGACCGCCGCCCCGATCGAGTCCTACGGCGAGCTGGAGCCGTCCCGCAACGACATCACCAGCGACACCACGACGATCGAGTTCGAGCCGCAGCAGACCAATGCGCTCACCCTGGCGCTGACCACCAGCGCCAACCTCGAGGCCGTGAAGGCCGACGCGCAGTCCGGTGAGATCCGTTTCGCCCAGCCGTCCTCCGAGCAGATCACCTACTACTCGGCCATCGTCATCGCCAAGGACGGCAACGACGCGCTGCCGATCTACGTGTTCAAGGTGATGCCGAAGGTGGCGGTCACCAAGTACGCCGGTGAGCAGTGGACCGCGACCAACATCCTGTCCCAGAAGCTCACCCTGACCGCTTTCAAGGACGACACCGCCGGCTTCGCCGTCGCGCACGGCTTCGGTGGGGCCGGTTGGAAGAAGCTGGTCGGCAAGGCCGGATTCGCGACCGCTCCCGCCAGCTGATCGCGAGCCCTCGACGTGGGGGCGTGCCGTGCGTCTCCGGTCACCGCACGCCCCCACACTTTCTTGAATCTGTACCGGAGAGAACAGACAGGTCACCATGATTCCCACCCAATACCCCGTCACCCTGACCGACGGCCAGAACGAATACCAGGTGTTCGACGCCACCTCGTACGTCAACGCGGTCTTCAAGTTCGGCCACCAGCCGGTCACCGCCACCGCGGCCAAGAGCCGACAGAAGTAGTTCAGCGCCGCCGTATGCCTGTGCGTACCAGCGCAGTCGACGCACGGGCATGCGCGGCGGCCGAATTCCACAGTGAAATCAGCGATTTGGATGACCGACATCGCGCCCAACCGGAGACAAGACAATGGCGAACCAGCGCAAGAAGACCGAGCCCGGCCTCAGTGACGAAGGCCGTTTCTACGAGATCCAGCAGGAACTCGCGGCCAAGCGCCGCGGTCCCTACCACCTGACCGCCGACATCGCGATCCAGCCGCTCACCCGCCGTCAGGCCCGCGCCCTGCGCGAAACCGACGACGAGGAACGGCAATTGGCCATCCTGCTCGGCGACCAATACGAGGCCGTCGAAGAGCTCTACGCCGATCGCCCGCTCGACGAGTGGGTCGCCTTCCAGAACGACCTCTACGCCCACTTCTACGGCGAGGGCGCCGCGGAGCTGCCGGGGGGATCCTCGGGCTCGTAGAGTTCTGGGATCGTTTCGGTGCCGCCCTCGACTACGACCTGCTCGAACGCGGCATCGATATCCGAGAATGCTTCGGGCCCAGAGAACTTCGCATCCGCGACTGGCGCACCATCTGGCGCTTCAAGGACCGCCTTCCGCGCGGGTCGCGATACAAGTCCGCGTTGCTGATGGACACACAGCTGGCCGAACAGGCCCTGGCCTTGGACGACGACACCGACCACGCCCCCACCCCGGACGGCTACTCTCTCGACACCTACCTCCTACTGACGATCATCGACGGCCTGCAGGGCGTGCAGGCCGCGGTCATCGCCGCGGCCGGAGCGGACCCACCCCGGGTCGAGCCGATGCCGCGGCCGGTGACGGCCGTGGAGAGGGTGCGGGAGGAACGGCGGCTGCGGACGATGCAGGAACTCATCGATGTGTTCACCGCGTCGGCGCCGAGTGACGTCGGCACCGGGGCGGAAGACGAATGATAATGTGCCGTAGGCGCTTCAGCGGGAGGAACGGGAAATGACCTACTCGGAGTACAGGGACCGCGAGGTGTCCTGGGAGCTGAACCGCAGGGAGGGCGTCACCTTCAGCGCGGAGTTCCCATATCGGGCCGTGGTCGACGGTGTGGTACTGGAGATCAAAATTGGGGATTTTCCGGCGGAGTCCGCGTATACGCTGTTCGCTGACGGTGAGCCGGTGGACGAGTTCGACAGTTTTCCCGACAACTGGACTCGGCCGCCTGGTTGGTGACATCCCTCGGTACGTCCTCGCGTCGGTGACTTTCCATCGCGGGGGCTACGACTCGTGACTCGGCAACTGTCCGAGTAGCAGAGAATATTGAATCGAATTCGGGCGGGCAATCATTTGCCCGCCCGATGTCGTGCTGCTCGATGACGCAACGACAGGTATATGAAAAATGACCTCCAATGAGGGCAGTACGCCTCCTGGTTACGTGCCCAGAAAATTTCTCCCACCTATTCAGGGGCCACTTCCTCCACGAACCAGAGTCCCAGTTCCGCAGAATCTCGGTGAGTTCACGTTGAGCCCGGATGATTCCGCTGAGCAAACCGGGCTCAAGATCAGAAGCTGGTACAACGCGCAGGATCGAAAGATCCCCGCATTGAACGAGCAGTGGATCAGTGAGGGGGTGGGCCTCGAAGAGCGAGCGAGACGCGCCCAGCGTATCCGGCACGATGCCCGCTTGGGTGCGCGCGAACTGGATCCGGACGAAGAGCGCGTCTACGAGCAACGCCGACGCGATTTCGGAATCTATGGCAACCCCGACGGCCCGACCTTCGACACCCTTGTCGAAGACAACCGTGCCGCGGGTTTGACCGGCGACGCCGTCTACGAGGCGATCATCGAGAGTTCGCAGCGGACGAATGCCGCGGTGAACCAGCAGGCCGGGCTGTCCGCGGACGGGTCGAGGGCCGCTGAAAACGCTCCGCTCGGAAAGGACGCGCGATCGACCGAGCGCGGTACCCCGGCGTCCCGGAAACATCCGGGATTCGGCCCTGGCACCCCGCACCGGGATCAACTGAAGAAGCCGGGCCGGTTGGGCAATCTCGCGGGGAAGCTGAAGGCAGCGCCAGGGTCGGCGGCCACTCGTTTCAAAGGGATGGCCGGGAGGGCCGGTGGGGCGGCCGGACTGGTGGGTGGCGTGGCCGGTGCGGTCGGGATGGCACCGGCGCTGGCGGCGGCGGTGGGCGACCCTGCGGCCTTCGCGGAGGACATGCTCCAGCAAGGCCCTGACATGGCACAGACCCTGCTCGGTGGTGCTGCGCTGGGGGTGAGCGGGCAAGGCGCCCAAGGTAATCCGCAGCCTTCCGAAACGAGCCCACAGCAGAGGGCGGGGGCCAAACCTTCGCAGACGGCGGGCGCGGCGAACACCTCCGCCGACGCGATGAAGAAGACCGCGGATGCGGCGAAGGCGTCGACCGAGGCGATGAAGAAGTCGGCCGAAGCGGTGAAGGGCTCGTCCGAGGGGGTCAAGAAGCTTTCCGCGGAGGTGGCCAACTCTGCCAAGGTGCAGAAGTCCGCGGCCAAGGCGACCACGGATATGGCCGGGTCGCAGAAGAATCTGAACTCGGCCATGCGCTCGAATCCGCTCGGGATGGTGGTCACCGCGATCACCGCCGCGATCGGCGTCATCACGCTGCTGGTGCAGAACTGGGACAAGGTCAAGACGGCGTTCGACTGGGTCTACAAGAATGTGTTGGTCCCCGTCGGTAAGTGGTTCTCCGACACTTGGAGTGGGACGGTCGTCCCGATGTTCAAGGCCAGTGTCGAGACCGTCGGTGGGTTCTTCGGTTCGATGGGCGACACCATCAATGGCGTATGGAACGGGATCGTCGGCACCATCAAGACGGTCATCGGCACGATCGGGAACATTCTGAAAAAGGTGCCCGATATCGGCCCCGGTTCCTTGTTGCGCAGTTTCGGTGAGACGCTGGTCAACTTCGCCAGTCCGGAAAAGAAGGCCGATGGCGGTCTGCTGAGTGGTCCCGGTGGGCCGCGCGAGGACCGGATCCCGGTGCTCGCCTCCAATGGCGAGTACATCGTGAATGCCGCTGCGACAGAGCGGAATCTGCCACTGCTGGAGTCGATCAACGCCGGAAACGTGCCGAGATTCGCCGACGGCGGCGTCGTGCACTCGAGCTGGTCGGATCTGCTCGGCGCGCAGGCACAGGACGCGGCGAATCGGTTCTTCTTCGGCCCCGGCGGCAAGCCCGATACCGACGAGGGCAAGAAGGCCGACCCGGTGCAGGCCGCGTGGTCGAACGCGTTTTCCGGATTCGCCGGTGCGGCAGGCAATTTCGTATCCGGCATGGTCGGCGACGCGCTCGGTGTGTTCGGTGCCGACCGGGTGCCGTACCTGTTCCAGGCCGTCGCCGGGGCGCACAATGCCATCGAGAAGAAGCGTGCGGATGATGCGCAGACGGCGCTGGAGAGCACCGAATCTCTCGAGCCTTCGAGTAATTCGCCGTCCGATGATTCGGAGCAGCAACCGGGTGGGTTGTCCGCGAAGGCGCTCTCGCTGATCGAGTTCGCCAAGGACGTGGAGGGCAAGCCATACAAGTGGGGCGGGGTGAACTGGGGCGACTGCTCCGGTGCCGTAGCCGCGCTCGCCAATTTCGTAGCCGGTATGCCCCCGTTCGGTTCCCGTTTCTCGACCGCCGACGAGGCAGCCGAGCTGATGAAGCGCGGCGCCCGATGGGGTTCCGGCCCTGCGGGCAGCCTCGACATCGGCTGGTACCACCGCGGCGGCACCGACGGCCACACCGCCGCCACCCTGCCGAACGGTGTGAACTTCGAGATGGGCGGCGCACGCGGCAACGGCCAATACGGCGGTATGGCGGCGGGTGCGTCCCACCCGATGTTCAACCACCGGATGCATTTCCCCCCGGCCACGTTCCTGGCCCGCGGCGGAGGTGTCCGCGGCCCCGGCTCATCGATCGGCGACCTCATCCCCGCATGGCTGTCCGACGGCGAATTCGTCGTCAACGCCAAGGCCGCCGACGCGAATCGCGCACTGCTGCAGGCGATCAACGACGGCGAGAACGGGCTGGCGGGCCTGACCCAATCCCTGCCCATCCCATTACGCGCCCTCCCCGGCACCGGCTGGGAGAACAAGGTCGACCAGAGCACAACGATCCACATGTCCACTCCCGACCTGGACACGGCCTTCCAGAAGGCCAAGACCTGGGAGGCCCAGCGGGCGTTGACGTACGTGGGGCGCTGGGGCTGACCGGAGGCAGTTGCCGACGTCTCGCCCGACCCGGCGAGGCGCGCCGGTCCACCAAGATCCATCCGCCGTATCCCAGGAAGTAGGATCCACCCATGCAAGCCGACCTCGAAGGCGCCGCGCAGATCGCAAGGACCGCAGCCGGATTCGACTGGACGTGGACGCGAGACGATGTCGAACGGTTCGCCAGCGAGCTCGGTTGGCATGTGGCCGAGGTCCGAGAGCTCGGTGCCACCTTGACGACGAACCTGTCGGTCGATCGGCCGGTTGTCAACGTTCACTTCGGCGGTAACTATTTCAGTGCGGCAGACGAGGCTGTTGAAGACTTCTCGATATACGTATCGGACGTTGCCCCCACGGGTGATGCCGCGCCAATCGAGGTTCTTGCTGTTCTGTCCGATCTGGCGACCCGTGTTGAAGTGGAGTTGGGCGAGTCTGAGCTCGACGGGGCCGATCTGGACAGCATGTTCCGCTGGGATTTCGACCGCGTTGTGGTCACGTTGAGTGCTACGCGGTATGCGGTACGTCTAAAACTGATCAATCCTGAGTACCAGAATTGGCTGGGCAGCGCTGCGGACGACGACTACTGATTCGTCCTGCGGCAAAGCCTCGTCGCTCTTTCAAGACTATTCACATGTCCACTCTTGACGTGGATACGGCCTTCCAGAAAGCTCAGGCATGGGAGGCTCGGCGGCTTCGACATATGTGGGTCGCTGGTCTCAACTGCCGAGGCGTTTCGGCGAGTAATGAACACGTCTCGGAGTCTGTGATCCGGGTAGAATTCAAAAATCCGTAGCGGTCGAGTCCGAGGAGGTATTGCTGTGAACGAAGAGTACGCGAACGACGAGGTGGATCGAGTTTTCCGGCAAGGTATCCCCATTCCGTCCTATGAAGTCATTCACCTCGTCGAGGATGCCAAGGGGTTCATTGAAATGGCGATCGCTTTGTATTCGTCAATTGCGTCCGATGAGACCGATCCGGCCGAGAAAGCACGACTCGAAGCGAACCGGGATCGGCAGTCGGAATTATTGAAGTCGAGGCGATGGATGGACATCGATGAAGCTAAGCGAATTGTGCAGGAATATCCCGAGATTATTGACAGGCTGCGCGAGAAGGACAACTGGGGTAGTGCATGAGCGACACTGAAGCTCATCGCGAAGCTTCCATTATCGAGCAAAACAAAAATCGGCGCATCCTCGACCTTACTCCATCGGAAGTCCCGACTCGCGCGCCTGGCCGGCGACCCAGGGTGATCATCATTGCGGGCCAACAGGGTGCAGGAAAGAGCACAACTCAAGATTTTCTTTCCCGCACCCTCGGGCCGGGTTGGGCATCTTATGATGCCGACGACAACGTCAAAGTGCATCCGCGCTACGCGGCCATAATGAAGGCAAGGGGAATTCACGGCCACCAGGCTGTTTCCAGCGAGATGCCCGACGGGCATCACGAGGAGTATCTGGCGAACCTGCGGGGCGATCTTGGCGGTCCGAAGTACGACATGATCGTGAGCGCGCCGCTGGCCGAAAGGTATGTGGAGGACTTTGGCGAGCGGGGATACGAGACTTTCGTCGCCTATGTAGCCAATAACGACTCGAATAGCTTGCTCGGGATTGCAGAACGCTATCAGAGAAGCGTCGATCAGAAAGGCTACGGACGCTGGGTTCCCCCAGAGGGGCATGATGTAATCTACGAAGAGAGTCTTCGTGAAGCCCATAGGTTGGAGGTTGATGCGAAGCCCGATCGTATCTATGTGGTAAATTCCCGAGGTGAAGTTCTACATCAGAACATTCGTGGCGCGGACGGCACTATGCAAAATCAGCCAGGTGCCGTGGAGGCGATCAGGAGAGAGCGTAACCGCAAGCCGACGCCTGAAGAGGCCGAGATATTCGATCGGCGAGTTGCCAACCTGCGTAGCACTGACCGAAAAAGGCCCATCGAAAGAGATGTCGACGAGCTTGTCGGCTACGCTGAAGATGCGCAGCGATATCTTCGCAGGAGAGGGCAGGATTCGGAAGCGCCTGGTCGTCTTGTAAATATTGGCGTAGCGATCGGGCACTTATCTCGCGAAGACGACGAAAAGGGGGGCTCGTCCGCTCCGGGAGCAGAAAATTCGAGGGGCGGCAGGCCAGGGTCCAGAGGACGTGGTCGTAAGGCGGTGGCGAGCATTACGTTGATCGGTGGAATGGCGCTGTCTCCGCTTTTCGGTGGGACGGTCACCGGTCGAACCCCCGTCGCGAACGCGGCTGTCGTACAGGTCGACGGCGAACTGTCCCGTGCGCTACAGGCCCACGGCAAGGACTCGACCTCTGCTGCCGGAGCACTGCGGAAGTTCGTGGAAGCAGCCCGGGGTGGAGCTGGAGCGCACGTGGGAACTGCTGATGCATCGAAGGCCACCGCCGATGGGTCGAGAAAGTTCTTCTCCGAGGTAGGGAAGGCCGTGGGCGTGTTCAACATCGCGGCGATCGCTATTCAGGCTTGGGCGATCGTGCAGCGAGTACTGAACGTGGTGATGCGAGCCAACCCGTTCGGGATGATCGTCACCGCGATCACACTTGCCATTGGCGCGATCGTTCTTGTCGTCGAGAACTGGGGCACTATAAAGACTGGGCTGCAGTGGGTTTGGCAGAACGCTCTGGTGCCGGTGGGGAAGTGGTTCTCGGATACCTGGAACGAAACCCTGGTGCCTATGTTCAAGTCGAGTATCGAGAGTATGGGAAAGTTCTTCGGGGCCATCGGGGAGTCGGTTCGCGGGGTGTGGGAGGGGATTGTCGACACCTTCAAGGGGTTCATGCGGTGGATCGCTGATCTGGTCGACAAGGTTCCGGTTGTGGGCAGCAAGGTGGCGAAGCGCATTCGGGAGTTCACCGATCCCGAGCGGAAGGCCGATGGGGGGTTGCTGCGCGAGGGTGGCGGGTCGCAGGAAGGTCTGGTTCCGGTGCTTGCTTCCAATGGTGAGTTCGTGGTCAACGCGGCGTCGACCGCACGGACTCTGCCGCTGCTGGAGGCGATCAATTCCGGAGCAATGCCGGTGTTCGCTGACGGCGGGCTGGTTACGCGTCTGTCTGTGGGCGGCGGTCTGTCCTGGAGTAGTACAGACGATGCCCAGGACTTGTCGGACGCAGGTCGGGGACATCGGTCCGAAAACGCAGCGACGACAACAGGAAACGGTACGGCACGCCGCTCTGGATCCATGGCCGAAACCGCGGTCGTGCGGGCGGCCGATCTCGCGGCTCCGGCGCGGACACCACTGGGCGTTGCCCTGCGGGAAGCCACGGTCGGGCCTCTCCCACAGCTGGATGAGTCCGGTCACCCAGACGCAGGCGCCGTTTCGAGCGCTCCGAACACTGGAACCGAGCTCGGCTGGATCTCGCCCGCGGACGTCCCGCCGGAGGTGTTTCTGGCGGGCGGAGGATTCGCCGGTGACGCCGGAACCAGCGGTGGGTTCGCCGCGGCGAAGCCACTATTGCAGCTCATTGGCAGGGATGCCAAGGCGCTGGCGAATCTGCAAGGCGCACAAGGCCGTCCGACTCGGGCGATCGGCACCGGGCGGATTCGGCGCAACGACCGCGTCGACCGCTCGCTGGCCATTCATCTGTCCGCGCCCGACGTGGACGCCGAATTCACGCGGGCCAAGGCCGCCAGGGCGCGACGCGCACTGACCTATTCCGGCCGCTGGATCTGATTACGAACCTAGAACTGAGGTGACTCACCATGGCACAAGCCGCGACCATCGAAGTGGAAGGCGTCGACGGCTCGCACTGGGTGCTGGCGGGGCCGGGGCAGGGGCGGGAGGGTGTCGAATTGGGCACCACGCCGACCGGGCTCTACGACGCGCCGGTGACCACGATCTGGAACTCGACCGCATTCCAGATCGGCGCCACCTACGGCGGGGCGAACTGGCAGAAGCGGGATGTCGTCTTCGGGGTCAATGTTTACGAAACCGGCTCGGACAGCTGGGAGACCGTGGACTCCGCCTGGCGCAAGGCGTGGGCGTACGACCGCGATTCGAAACTGATCGTGACGACCGAATTCGGGGCCCGCACACTGCATCTGCGGATGTCGCAGCAGCCGGAATTCAAACCGCTGCGCGATCCGCATCTGAAGCGCTGGGGCCAGGTCACCATGACGTGCACGGCCGGTATTCCGTGGTGGGTGGAGGACGATGTGACCGCGACCGCGGTCTCGACGATCGACACCAGGCCCGAGGGCAAATCCGAAACCCTGCGGCTGCCGGTGTCGAATCCGACGGATCAGCCGCTGTGGTTGCGATGGGTGGCCACCGCGCCGGGCCTGTGGACCCTGCCGGACTTCTCCTGGGCCGACGACAAGAACAAGGCGCGCGTCATCACGCTGCCCCCGTTGGCCGCCGGGCAGGACATCACCGTTGACACCGATCCGATGGAGGAGATGATCGTCGCGGCGGACAGCAGTTCGGTGTGGGCGCGCATGGGCGGCAAGATGTTCCTGCATTCGGTGCCGCCGTGGACGCCGGAGACCGAGCTCCCGGTGACGGTCGAGGGCGCGCCGCCCGGCGCGACGATTCAGGTGCGCTGCCCGCGCAGTTGGTCCCGCCCGTGGGGGCTGCAGTGACGAGCCCCGCGCAGTCTCAGCAGATCGAGGCCATCTATCGCACCGCGGTCGCGACGCGCCAGCGGCGCAAGAATCAGCGAATTCAGCCGCCGCTCATCCGATTGTGGGACGGCAACTGGAATCTGCGCGGCATCTGCCGTGCCGAGTACTCCGCCGATTTCAAATGGCTGCTCAACGAATCGGGCACCGGGCAGATCGAGCTGCCCGCCGATCATTACCTGGCCAAATGGATCATGGATATGCGCGGCCGCACCACCCAGAACGTGCACATCACCGTCGACAAGGACGGGACGCGGTGGAGCGGGCGCATGAAGACGGCGACGTTGCGCAAGACCGAGACCGGTCTGCAGACCGTGATCGTGCAGTTCATGCACGACTACGAGGAACTGAAGTACATCCAGGTGTGGAGCAATCCCCTGCTGCCCGCGGCCGTTCAGTTTCCCCGCACGTTCATGCTGGCCGGTCCCTCGGCGTGGTGCCTGAAACTCGCGCTGTTCCTCAATATCTTGCGCAAGGAGGCCAGCCTCTGGGCGCTGCCCGACGATCCGCTCGATCCCGGCCAATGGTTCAACCTGAATCAGGAAACCTGGTCGATGGTGGTGGCGCCCAACGACTTCCTGTCCGACACCTCGGTGTGGACGGTGCTGTCCTCGCGGTGGAAGACCTGGCACGAGATGGCCGCGACCATCCTGGAGGACGCCCAGCTCATGGTCACCTGCCGCAGGTGGCTGAACGGCGACCCGCCGCCGTGGCCGGGTGCGAAGCTGCGACACGGCTGCCTGGTCTTCGACATCGTGGACAAATCCGGATACTACGAGGGCACCTCACACGGTGGCTCGGTGCTCGACGGACTGGAGCGCACATTCGCCAGATTCGTCAACGACTTCCTCGAGGAGGAGCAGAAGGCGCTGCCGAACCCGAACACTCCCGAGGAATATCAGCAGCGCGACTGGCTGGGCACGCGGCCGAGTATGCCGTGGGTGGTGTACCGGGAATCCGAATACACCGGCATCCAGACATCCGAGTTCACGATTTCCCCCGCCACCGCAGTGCAAATCAACTGCGGCGGGAGCAGCCCGTACGGTGTGAACGAGGCCATCTCGGCCGCGGTGAACCTCGCGGGCGATCTGGCCGCCAATGCCCTGCTCGGTTTCACCGGTGTGCCGCTCGGCGGCTTCCTCGACGCCTTCCTGCATCCGCTCTACAAGGACACGATCCTGGCGTGGATGTCGTTCAAATCGCCGCTGCGCGCCCCGAAGATGGGATGGTCGCACTACTTCGAGCATTTCCAGCAGGGCGCGGACAAGGCGTATACGTTGAGCGCGCTGGTCACCCTGCGCGCGGGTTTGTGGGCGACAAGGTCTTTCACCAGCCACAAGCTCACCGTGGCCGACGGCGCACCGTATCTGATCGGTGAAAACGGCCAGGGCCATTACTTCCTCGGCGATCGCGTCGGATCGACCGTGGCGGGCATGCCGCCCGGGCAGGTCTTCGTGGACCAGGTGACCGCGCTCGAGCTGTCCTGGAAACGCGGCGTCACGCCCGCCTGGCAGATCACCATCGGCGACGACAAGGCACTCGAGGATCCGGTCGCCCGTGCGCTGCGGCACATTCAGGGCATCATGGGCGACCTGCACGATCTCGGCGTTATGTGAAGTAGCGCAAGGCAATTCGATAAAACGGAGTCATTTCATGGCGCTTCCCCTGCAACACGAATGCGATCCCGACAATCCGTCGGAGGCATTCGTCTGGGCGCTGGTCGGGTTGCCCGGCCCGCGCAACGGTCCACTGCTCGTCCCGCCGCAGGTGCTCGGCCAGTGGTCGAAACACCTGTGGGACATCGGTTTCCGGCATCATCCCGAGGAGCAGACCCTCGAATATCAGCCCGCCGCGCCCGGCGGCGAACACTGGATAGGCCAGGCGGGCCGGTGGGTTCCGATCGGCACCCCGATGCCGCCCGAGGTGACCGTGCCCTCGGTGGCGGACATGTCGGCCGAGGAGCGCCGCCTGCTGGTCGAGCAGCTGCGGGCATCCGGTGAACTGGCCCACCTGGTGGACCGACGCGAACTGGAACCCGTGGTGGCGCAAGAAGGTACGTACGAGGGTGACGCATGACAGCACCGGACGGCAAACTGCCCGATGGCGTCTATTCCGGCAAGCCCGGCGGACCGGTCGTCCGCAGTCTGGCCAAGGTTACCGAGGCCTCGGCCAGGGCGGCGCTGCAGGCCGACGTGCTCAAGTCCTACACCCCGGTGCAGATCAATATGGCCAAGGTGATGGAGGCGGGCTTCGACATGTTCGCGGCCAACCTCTGCGACGCCATCACCGGCTTGACCGGCGGATTGATCGATCTGTCCGGCTGGGCGCGGCGGCTGCGTGCCGATGCCGAGCGGGCCATGCGAGAGGCTCGGGGCGCGCAGCAGAGCGCCGATACGGCGCAGCAGACGGCCGACAGTCAGACCCCGGTCATCAAATCGACGAGCTCTCGTGTGCAGGTGGTCGTCGACGGACTGCCCCTGCGGCCGTATTGGGAGACGATGAATCTGACCGAGGAATCGTCGTTTCCGCGCACTCTGCTGCACAGCACGCTGTGGGGTGTCGCGGGTCAATCCCAGCCCGGATGGGAACCGCTGACCTTTCCAGCGGCCAGTGGGCAGGCGACGCTGTGGTGGTTGACCATACCGAGGTACACCCCGCAGGCCAATTCCATGGAGGGCGCGTTCATTCGCTGTCTGTACGACGGCGGCCGCCGGGTGGTCACCTATATCCCCGACGACGTGTCCAATCCGTGCGAGTTGTACGTGGTGGTCGGCAGAATGCTGGACACCGGGGACGTCAAGATCGAATGGGTATCGGAGAACCAGACCCCGCTCATCACCAATTCGCGATTCGAGCGATCGGTGCAACTGCCGAACGATATCGTCTTCTCGACCGGTGAGACCGCCTACGTCGGCATTCATCAGCGGGGCAGCGGAAATCCACGGCAGCTGCTCGGCATCCCGGCGGTCGACATCCCGCGGTCCCCGGAAGTGTGGCCGCCGCAGATCAAGTCGAGTTTCGCCAGCTCGTCGCCGTTGACGGCGGGCTCGGTCATTCCCCGCAACGGGCTGAAGTTCACCTCGATCTTCACGCCGTATCTGTCGCTGGGCAAGGCGCTGATCACCGGGAATCCGATGCGGCTGAGCTTCTTCGAAGACTTCGAGGAGGGTATGCCGGAATCGCTGGTGCGGATGTCGTCGTTGCACGCCACCGTCGAGGGCGGGGTGTTCGTGGTGTCGGGCCTCACCGATGGACAACGCCGCTACATCTACGGCCGCAATCTCAACTACGACGACCAGATGGTCGCCGGGCGCGTTCGCAATCCGACGGAACGGTTCGCCTGGCTGGTACTGCGATCCGATGTGCGCAACAGTTCCTGCGTCGCATTGGGCGTCAATCACAGCAGCGTCCATATCTTCCGTGTGACGGGCGCCGAGAATTTCAAGAGCCTCGCCGGTGCGCAGGTCGCGATTGCCGACAATGCCGAGCTTCGCCTGCGGGCGGTCGGCAACATGTTCACCGCCGAGATGAAAACCAACGGCGCCTGGGCGACGGTCGTGACCTACCCCGACACCGACAACGTCATCCCGAAGGGGCCGGCGTACCGCTTCACCGGTCTCGGCACCGAGCGGCAGAGCTGGACCAACGGCGGTGGCTGGGGAGATTGGAAAGCAGAGGATCTATGACAACGCTTGTGACGATCGACGGATACGAGTTGGCGCTGACCATGTCGAACGGATTGCTGACCGTATCGACCGTCGGCACGGCCGGTCCCGTCCCGCGCGGCAGCCTGTATCTCGGCGCTCTGGAGCCCGAGCCCGCGCCGACATTCATCGAACCCGATCCGGTCGACGACCCTCCGGTGGAGCCCGGCGGCGTCTGGCCCACGACAGGAGCATCATGACCGAGCAGACCCAGCTCGGATACGACCCGACCAGTCGCACCCTGGTGCTGTCCAAGGGCGCCGATTTCGTGCACACCCTGGCCCTGGCCGACGGTGCGTTCTTCCCGAGCGGCACCACCGTGCGCATCGTGCTGTTCGATGCCGCGGAGCGGACGCTCGACACCTGGAATGCGGTGCTCACCAACACGGAGGCCAAATTCGTCGTGCAATCCGATTTCGCGGATGCGATCCCCAGCGGCGCGAAATACCGCCTGTACGTGTCGTATCCGACCACGCCCAGCACCGAGTACCTCTGGTTCTACGGCGCCGTGCGTCGCAAGCAGTAGCCGAACCGGCTGCCGCGCAACCCATTTCGATCCAAGGAGAAAACCATGGCCATTGCAGTCGCCGCCGTTCGCCAGGCGCTCGCCGACGCGTACAAGATGTTCGCGGGTGCGCCCGCCGCCTATGTGAGCGTCCACACCGCCGATCCCGGTACCACCGGGGCCAACGAGGCCAAGGACGGCGCGCCCGCCTACGTCCGCAAGCAGACCACCTGGACCTCCGGCACCGGCGGTGTGATCACCGGCTCCCAGGTGACCATCGATCTGCCCGCCGGCACCTACACCTATGTGGGTCTGTGGAAGTCCGAGAAGGGTGGTCAGGCCGACTTCATCGACAAGGTCGCCATCAGCTCGACCACCCTGGGCGGTCAGGGCCAGCTGCTGATCACCCCGACCTTCACCCAGAGCTGATCGGAGGAAGCCGAATGGCTCCGCGGCAGTCTCAGGTGCGCGCCGTGTCGCCGACGGTGCCCACCGCTGTGGTGCGGGCTCCGAAAGTGGTTGGAGTCCAGTCGATTCCGCCAGGTGCGCCGAGAACGTTTCTGGTGACCGAGGTTCCGGTGATTCGACCGTATCTGGTGGCGAGTTTCAACGGTTCGGCGGCCGTTGTCCCGGGCTACGATGCCGTCCGCGCCGCGGCACCGGCGCCCGCGGCCGGGTCCGGTGCGCTCGCCGGTGAGCCGTCGGCCTGGTCGGCACTACCTTCCACCGCCGGCGGCAGCGGTACGGCGACCGCGCGCGTCGCGATCAGGTCCGGCAGACCCGTGCTGTCGCCCGTGCCCGCGGCGGCGTCCGGGGCCGCGAGTGCCGAGATCAGGGTCGGTGGCGCGGCACCGGCGCGCGCCGCGGGTTCGGCCGCCGTCGTCTGCATCGCCACGGCGGTCGTGGACGCGGTGTTCAACTCGGAGGGGCGGTATTCGGGCCTGTCGCCGGAAACCATCCGGGGAACCGCCGAGGGCAGCCTGAGCGCGGCGACCGGCGCGGCGGGCCCGGTCGTGGTGGCGGTGGATCACGGTGCGGCCGGGGCGTTTTCGGCGGCGTCCGGTTCCCGGTCGGCCATCTCCGGGGCCGGTGCGCTGTCGGTACTCACCGGGCTACCCGCCACCGGTGCCGGGGAGGGCACGCTGGCACAGGTGAGTACCGCACGGGCCGGTGCCGAGGCGAGGCATACCGGCGCGGGTTCGTTGACCGTGGACGCCGTATCGAGCTTTCAGCCGTCGTCGATGACCAAGAACGGTTACTGGAATCGAATGAGCAGCTCGACCTGGGAAACCATTTCCGGGTGGAAACCCGATACCGAACGCTATCCGGGGTCCGCGGTGTCCTCGGACGGCCTGGTCGTTCAGAATCCGAAGGTCGGGGCCAAGATCGTCGCCTCGGTGGTATTCAGTAGCGCCGGTCAATTCGTGCCCGAGGCGGAGGTCAGGGTTCAGTTGCTCGTCAACCGCACGGTAGTGGTCGTCGGCACCCCCCGGAAGGTGCCCAGCGGGGGCAACGCGACGATCGGTGCGTCGATTACGGCGACGGTCAACGCGGGCGATGTGATCACCGTCCAGGCCAGGAGCTCTGTCGCTTCGTACCATCCGGTCGTCGATACCAACGCCGAATCCTATGTGCGTGTCACGGAGTCGTAGTCGTTCGAAAACCTCTTGCGCGAGCTCGTTGTCGCCGCTAGCTTGTTGAAGGTCTTGTTCCCGTTGATCGGAGTCGTGCCGTTGCTCTTCTGAGGTAGCCCCGAGTGGCCCGCATTCGCGCGCCGCATCCCTCGCCACCCTCAGGAGCACGCACATGTCTATTACCTCTGTTTCCATTTCCGATCTCACCTTCGCCTGGCCCGATGGGACGCCGGTGTTCGAGGGGCTGGATGCGGCGCTGGGGCCTGGGCATATAGGGTTGGTGGGCAGCAACGGTGCGGGGAAGTCCACGCTGTTGCGGCTGATCGCCGGGGAGTTGCGGCCGGTTCGTGGGTCGGTCACCGTCGGTGGGCGGCTCGGATATCTGCGTCAGGATCTCGGGCTCGCCGCGGGGCAGCGGGTGGACGCGGTGCTGGGTATCGACGATGTGCGAAATGCCCTGCATCGCATCGAATCCGGTGCTGCCACCGAGGCGGACTTCGAAATCGTCGGCAGCCGTTGGGATGTCGAGGAGCGGGCGATCGCGCTGCTGGGACGGCTCGGGTTGCACTATCTGGCCGATGATGTGGCGCAGCTGGATCGGCGGCTGGAGACGCTCTCGGGCGGGGAGACCGTGCTGCTCGGCCTGGTGGCCGAGCTGCTGGCCGAACCGGATGTGCTGCTGCTCGACGAGCCGACCAACAATCTCGACGCGGCCGCGCGCGAGCGGCTCTACGAGGTGGTCGGGCAGTTCCCGGGGACCGTGCTGACGGTCAGTCACGATCGGGAGCTGCTCTCGCGCGTCGCGGCCGTCGCCGAGCTGCGGGGCGGTGAAATTCGCTTGTTCGGTGGCAATTTCGACGATTACGAGGCGATCGTCGAAGCCGAGCAGGAGGCCGCCCGCGCGGCCGTCCGCGATGCCCGCAGCGATGTTCGCAAGCAGGCGCGCGAGCTGGTCGAGGCCCGCATCAAGCTCGACCGCCGCAAGCGCTACGGGCAGAAGATGTACGAGCAGAAGCGGGAGCCGAAGATCGTGATGCAGGAGCGCAAGCGCCAGGCCCAGGTGTCGGCGGGCAAGCTGCGCAACAGCCACATCGCCAAGGTGGAGGAGGCCAAGGAAACCCTCGCCCATGCGCAGGAGCTGCTGCGTGACGACCGGGAGATTCGCGTCGAATTGCCCGGCACCCGTTTGTATCCCGGGCAGGACGTGATCGAGCTGCACGAGGTGGAACTGGCCAACGGTCCGGTGGTCTCGCTCACGGTGAGCGGGCCGGAACGGATCGCGCTCACCGGCCGCAACGGCGCGGGTAAGACGACGTTGCTGCGGCGCATCGTCGCCGAGCCGCCGAAGGTGCCGTGGCGGCTGCTTCCGCAGCGGCTGAACATCTTCGACGAGTCGAGGTCGGTGTTCGAGAACATCGCGGCCCAGGCGCCGCATGCCTCGGCCGAACGGGTCCGGTCGCAGCTCGCCCGTTTCCTGTTCCGCGGCGCGGACGCCGATGTGGCCGCGGGCGCGCTCTCGGGCGGGGAGCGGCTGCGGGCGGCGCTGGCGATGCTGCTGCTGGCCGACCCGGCGCCACGGCTGCTGCTGCTCGACGAGCCGACCAACAACCTCGACCTGCCCAGCCTGCGTCACCTCACCGAGGCGCTGGCCGGGTTCGAGGGCGCGCTGATCGTGGTGAGCCACGACCCGCGCTTCCTCGACGAGATCGGGGTGACCCGCAGGCTCGAGCTCACCGCGGCCGGTCTGGTCGATCGCGACGCGCCGGGCCAGCCGGGGTGATCGGCGTCAGTGCCGCGGCGCGTACATGATCACGGCCACTCCCACCAGGCAGATCACCGCACCCAGCACGTCGAATCGGTCGGGCCGGAACCCGTCCACGGCCATACCCCAGGCCAGCGACCCGGCCACGAAGACGCCGCCGTAAGCGGCAAGGATGCGTCCGAAATTGGGATCCGGCTGAAAGGTGGCGACGAACCCGTAGGCGCCCAGGGCAATGATGCCCGCCGCGATCCACACCACCCCACGATGTTCGCGCCACCCCTGCCACACCAGCCACGCCCCGCCGATCTCGGCGAGCGCGGCCAACCCGAACAACACCAACGACCGGGCAACGATCATGCCCCGACCGTAGCGAACCCCGCACCCCTTTCCGCGCTTCGCACCCCTTCTCGCTGCCCGCAAGGGGTGCGAAGGCCCAGAAAGGGTGCGACCGTCGCCGCCACCGTTCGGATCGCCGCACCCCTTCCGATGCCTCGCACCCCTTCCGGCCGCCCGCAGGGGGTGCGAAGTGCGGGAGAGGGTGCGGCGATTGGTGCCCGCTCCCGGGGGCCGCGCGCTGGGGGGCTAGCTGGTGATGCCCAGGGCGAGGCGGAAGCTGGGGGTGCCGCCGGTGAGGTGGGCGCCTGCGGATTGGAGGATGCGGTCCTGGGCCACGACGTGCTGGCACATCGTGGTGGTGTCGCGCAGCCAGCGGTCCAGGGGGGAGGGCTTGTAGATCGAGGCGGTTTGGCGCAGGTCGTAGAGGCGCAGGACGATCGAGCGGGCGGTGCGGAAGGCGTGCAGGCGCGAGAGGGGGAGTGCCGCACGCTCTTCCGGGGTGAGGTCGTCGAGGGTGCCGCCGTCGGAGAGGACCTCCCATTCCCGGCGCAGCGCGGTGTAGACCCCGGCGCGGGTGGCGTGGTAGTCGGCCTCGCAGTCGGCGAGGGTGACCTGCAGCCGGTAGTCGTCGGCGCGGGCGGCGGATTCGGTGCGCACGTGGTCCAGCGCCGCGCGGGCCACGCCCAGCGGGACGCCGGGCATATTGCGCATGTGGACCTCGGGCTGGGCCAGCGGTCCGGCCGGGCCGTGCACCTCCGAGAACACCAGGGTGTGCTCGGTGGGCACGAAGACGTCGGTGATGGTGTAGTCGCAGCTGCCGCTGCCGGACAGGCCGGTGGTGTGCCAGGTGTCGAGCAGTTCGACCTGATCGCGCGGCACCATGAACAGCTTCGAATCGTGACTGCCGTTCTCGTCCGGTTCGGGCTTGCCGTCGCGGAAGATGAATCCGCCCGACACCACCCAATCGGCGTGGTTGATGCCGCTGCCGAACTGCCAGCGGCCGGTCAGCCGGTAGCCGCCGGGCACGATCTCGGCGTGCCCGATCGGGAACAGCAGCCCGGCGGTGGCCATGTCCAGGCTCGGGAACATCTTGCGCGCCACCTCCTCGGCGAGGAAGTTGGCGTACAGGCCGGTGTCGGAGCCGATCATCGCGCACCAGCCCACCGAGGCGTCGCCGTAGGCCAGCGCCTCGACCACCTCGGTCTGCTCGATGGAGGTGAGTTCCGGTCCGCCCCAGTGCTTTCCGAAGGCCATCCGGAACACACCGGCGTCGCGCAGCAGCTCCACGATATCGTCGGGCAACCGGCGCAGCCGCTCGATCTCCTCGGCGCGCTCGCGCACCAGCGGCGCGATCGCCTGGGCGCGGGCCAGGATCTCGGCGGCCTCGGGGCCGCGGTCGGTGAGACGGGGTTCGTCGACGATGGTCACGGGGTGCCTCCTGGGCGGGTGTCGGGGGAGTGGTCGAGAATGTGAAAGCGGCCGTGCGTGAACAGCAGTTGCGCGCCCGGCTCATGGGTTCCGGCCGCGACCACCACCCCGATGAACAGGGTGTGGTCGCCGACCTCGTAGGTGCGGTCGAGCACGCATTCCAGCCAGCCCGGAGCGTCCAGCAGCAGCGCGTCGGTGCGGGTGCCCGGGCGGGTGGGCAGCGCCGCCAGGGCCGCGGTGCGGGTCTGGCGATCGCGCGCGAAAGTGCTTGCCACCGAGCCGGACTCGCCGCCGAGAATGCAGACGTTCCACTCCCGCGAGGCGAGCAGATCGAGCCCGAACCGCGAGTCGCGCCGCAGCGAGATCGCCACCAGCGGCGGCTCCAGCGACAGCGAGACCAGCGAATTGACGGTCACCGCGTCGTGCGCGCCCTCGCGATGGGTGGTGACCACGGCCACCCCCGTCGCGAAGTGGCGCATCGCCCCGCGCAGGTCGACCGCGGTCCCGGCGATCGAACGCAGGATGGGCGCACCGGGAATCGGCTCGCCCCAATCCAATTCGGACTCCGCCCACGCGACCGCGGGCTCGACGACCTGTTCGCCCGCCCGCACCGGCAGGGTCATCATGAACCCACCGCCTGACAGAAGTCGAAGACGTTCTCGGGGTCGTAGTGCTTCTTGATGCGTTCCAGCCGCGGCAGGTTCGTGCCGTAGTAGGGCGTACACCCCGACAGCGACGGATCGGTGAAGTTCACATACGACATATCGCTGGCGTGCGCACCCATCTCGGCATGCAGCCCGTCCAGCCATTCCAGATTCGACCACACCGTGAGCGACGGATCGCCGGTGCTCCACGAGGTGTCCATGGAGATCAGGAACAGCACGTCGCGATGCGGGAAGGCGGTGGCCGACACCGGAATCCGATTGATCGCCCCGCCCCAGGTGAACAGCGCCACGCCGCCGCCGTCGGGATTGGAGCTGCCGGGCCAGCGGTTCAGCGCGGCGACGATGGTCTCGATGCCCGCCTCCGACAGCGGTGTCGGCGTGGTGCGGGTGCGCACCGCGAAAGGGTCCCCGGAGGTTTCGTGGTGCAGGAAGTCCTTGGCCTCCCAGTAGGTCTTGTCGCTGATATCGCAGTGCCGGGGCGCGGCGGTCGCGATCGCCGGGGCCAGCAGGTCGCGCAGTTCGCTTGCCGGACCCAGATGTTGGCCGATCACCGATACCGTGCCCGGCGAGTCACCGGCGCGGCTCACGCCGATCCGGGCAGCGAATTCGTCGGGTGCCTCGGCCATGATCCGCTGCATGACCGCCAGCACCTCGCGCGCGTGCTTCCAGTCCCACAGCAGCAGGCAGGTCGAGCTCGGTAGCGGGTCGCGGGCCTGGAAGGTGAACGAGGTGTTCACCCCGAAGTTCCCGCCCCCGCCGCCACGGCAGGCCCAGAACAGATCGGCGTGCTCGGTCGCGTTGGCACGCACGATGGTGCCGTCGGCGAGCACGACCTCGGTCTCCACCAGGGCGTCCGAGGTCAGCCCGAAGGCCCGCGACACCGCGGCCACACCGCCGCCGAGGGTGAGCCCACCGATGCCGACCTCGTCCGAATTGCCCAGCGGGAAGGCCAGATCGTGCTTTTCCAGGGCGGCGTAGATCGCGCCGCTGCGGGCGCCGCCACCGACCGTGACCCGCCCGGTGTCAGGATCGACCCGGATCTCGTCGAGTGCGCGCAGATCCAGCACCAGCCCGGTGCCGGTGGAGAAGCCGGCGTAGCTGTGCCCGCCGCCGCGGACCACGATCTGCTCACCGGTGTCGCGGGCCCAGACGATGGCCCGCGACACATCGGCGGCGTCGCGTACCGCCAGCGCCGCGGTCGGCTGGACGTCGGCATAGCGCTTGTTGAACGGGGCGGTGGCCGCCGTGAAGCCGGGATCTCCCGGATACAGCAGACGGCCGCCGACGAGCTCCTGCAGCTCGGTCACCGCACCTCCTCCAGGTAGGACACCCCGGCAGACCCGTTGGGCCCGTAGCGCTGCCATTCCTCGCGCAGCCGCAACACGCCGTCGTCGGTGTGCTCGGGTGTGGTGTGGGTGAATCCGGTGATGATCTCGTTGTCGGCGAGCACCATGGTGTACGCCAGCTTCAGCACGCCGGAGCTGTCGACCACGCCGTTGACGCTGCCGCGGCGGACCTTCCCGCCGGAGAAGTGCGCCCACACCAGATCCCCGCTCTGGTGGTAGCGCGCGACCACACCGTCGTCGGCCTCGGGGTTACGGAATCTGCGGCCCTCGTAATTGATCATTTGTCGGCGTCCAGGAGTCCGGAGGGCAGGGTGAAGGTGGCGCCCTCGGCCAGCGGTTCGAGCGGTTCGCCGTCCAGGACGACGAGATCGGCCGCGGCGTCGAGCAATTCGTCGCAGCGCCGCGGATCCGACGCCTCGCACACCACGAACGAATGGCGCGCGATGTAGCCGCCGGGCGGCAGCCGCAGTTCGGCGCCGGGCTCGACCATCGCCGCGGCGGTCACCAAGCCGGGCGCATGCTCGGGCACGGTCACCGAACGCACCTTGCGGTCGCGGTCCGGGTAGCCGAATCGGATGCCCGCCACCGCGTTCCGGGTCGGCGCGATGGTGGGCCGCCGCCCGCTGGCGATATCGACCAGCACCTCGCCCGGATCGATGCCGGTGGCGGTCTTGCCCAGGAACGGAATCAGATCACCGCCGAGACGGCCGTTGATCTCGATGATCAACGGGCCGCGCTCGGTCAGCCGCACCTCGCTGTGGGTGATGCCGTTGTCCACCCCCAATTCCCGATGAGCCCGGGCGAGCGTCCCGATGAGCGCCTCGTCGCGCAGCAGCGGGTCGTCGGCGTCGACGATATGCCCGATCTCCTCGAAATACGGTTCCAGTCCGGTGCGTTTGCGAGCCAGGAACATCGGCGTGTACTCGCCCTTGTAGACCGCCGCGTCGATGCTGATCTCGGGTCCGATCGCGAACTCCTCGACCAGCGCCGTGCCGATGAACGGCTCGTCGCCGATGGTGCTGGCCCCGGCCGCGACGCCGAAGGCGGCGTCCAGCTCGCCCTCGTTCGCGGCCAGCACCACGCCCATGCTCGCGCCGAGGGCCTGCGGCTTGACCACGACCGGGTAGCCGATGCGGGCCGCGGCCGCGCGGGCCTCCTCGACGTTGTGGGTGAGCGCGAACTTCGGTTGCAGCATTCCGGCGGCGGTGAGCACCGAGCGGGTGCGGTTCTTGTCCCGGCAGCCCCGCACGCCGTCGGCGCTCAGGCCCGGAACCCCCAGCTCCTCGGCCAGATCGGCGGCGGGCTGCACCAGCGGCTCGTCCCAGCACATGACGCCGACAATGCGGCGGCGCCGGGCGATCTCGCGGCCCCGCTCGGCCAGGATCTCGTGGTCGAACAGATTGGCCACGGTGGTCTCGTCGAAGTACTCGCGCTGCCAGGTGGGTTCGAGGTTGTTCAGCAGCACCAGATCCAGGCCGTGCGCGCGGGCGCGCGCATGCAGCGAGCGGACCAGATACTCCCGGTACAGTTGCAGGCCGCTGCCGATGGCCAGCAGGGCATCGTTCTGGGTCATGGGATTCCTTCTCCTGTAAGGCGTTTCGGCTAGGCGGCCACGGCGGTGGCCGCGAGTTCGGCGATGCGGTCGGCGACCAGCGGCGCGGTGCGGAACCCGTCGCCGCCGACGGCCGCCCGGGCCCAGACCGCCGGGCCGACCTGTTCCAGGGCGGCCGCGCCGGTGCGGGCGTCGACGGTGTAGTGGCAATGCCGCACGGCGACAACGGGATAGCGCCACGGCGCGGCCAACAGGCGTTCGCGGCAGTGGTGCGCGGCCGCCCGATCGAGGTGGTCGTCGTCGGACATATCGGTCACCGTGCGGCACATGCCGGTGGCCGACAGCTTGAGCAGGGTCCCGTCGCCGGGCGGCAGCAGCCATCCGGTGCCGTCGTCGCCGACCCCGCCCGCGGTGGGCGCCTGCTCCCACCAGTCCGCCAGCTCGCGCGGCGGGCGCACGTACACGATCGTCTGGCGGTGCACCACGGTGTCGGTGGGCACCAGCTCCCGGGTCCACGCGCCCGCCGCGACGAGGACGAAATCACCCGCGAGCCAGGTGTTGTCGGCCAGCCGCACCCGGGTGCGATCGGTGTCGACCTCGACCACCTCGGTCCACGGCCGCAGCGTGACCGCGGAATGGCGGCGCAGCCAGCGCGCCGCCGCGTGCAGCACCCGTTCGGCCAGCAGCACCCCGGCGTCGAGCTCGTGCACGCCGACGTGACCGTCGGGAAAGACGATGTGCGGCAACCGGTTCGGTTCCAGCACCGCGATTCGCATGCCGCTGCGTTCGGCGGCGGCCGCGGCGGTGTCGACGCGGTCGGCGGGCCAGCCGCTGACCACACCCACCCGCCGGTAGAACCGGCCGCCGAGCAGGGTCTGCAGCCGCATCCAGCGCTGGTGCAGATCCGTTGCGGCGCCGGTGTTCTCGGTCGTCAGCGCGCGCAGCGCCCGATGCTGGTCGAACGAGCTCGACCCGTGATTGGGCACCGGGCCGCGGTCGACCACGGTGACCCGATGTCCGGCGCGGACGCATCGGATGGCCGTGATCAGACCGTTGATGCCCGCGCCCGCGATGACGACCGAGCCCATCTCAACCCTCCGCCGGTGTCAGGCGCGGCAGCCGGATCGGGGTCACGGTGTCGCGCACCGCGATGCCGACCAGCGACCGCTCCGGCAGCGCCGCGCCCAGGTCGATGAGAATCGGTGCGGCACAGCGCAACAGCACCTCGGCCTCGTGACACAGATCCCCGTCGGTCAGCTCGGCGCGGTCGAGCCGCTCGAGCTGCTGGGTGAGGATGGCCGCGGCCCGGCTCAGGCTGAACCGGGGCAGCTCGTAGGCCGAGCGGAATCGGTCCAGGATGCGCACCGCGGAGGTGCGCGAGCGCCCCGACACCGGCAGCGGCCCGCTGCCCACATGGGGCTCCACCCGCTCGGCGATCCGGTTCCACGGATCGACCAGCCGGATCCGGGTCAGCCGGTCCAGCTCGGCCCGATTGAAGCTGGTCCGCTGGAACTCCGGGCTGTCGCAGGCCAGATGGAAGCGGATCAGATCGCGCGGCACCCGCTCGGCCAGATCGCGGCCCCACACCAGATGTCCCCGGCTGGTGGAGAACTTCTCCCGGTCCAGCTCGTAGAACTCATTGGTGAGGAAGCGGGTCGGCAGCGGATAGTCCGGGCCGTAGGCCAGCAGCATCGCCAGGCCGGAGATCGCGAACGGGTGGACGTTGTCCACGCCGAGGAAGTACACGATCTCGGTGCCCGCCTCGCGCCGCCACAGCTGGTCCTCGGTGACCGGGGTGAGTCCGGCCTGTTCGGCGGCCAGCATGGAGCAGTACATGGTCCAGGCCACCGGCTCGGCGTTCGGATTGATCACCTGGCCGGGCAGCCCGGGCGCGGGAATGCCCCACTCCAGCGGGTAGGTGACCGGGAACTCCGGCAGCGGCTTGGCCAGGATCTCGTCGATGACCTGGGCCGCGCGCGGTCGCAGCGAGCCGGAGATGCGGTCGAAGTGCGCCCGCAGCCTGCCCCGATACTCCTCCGCGGGCAGCACCAGCACCTCGGCGGTGCGGAATTCGATGGGCTCGTCCGGATCGCGGGTGGCATGCGGATCCAGCAGATCCGCGGCCGCGACCGGATGCCCGCAGGTCTCGCACAGCCCGCCGCAGCTGTCGGCCAGGCAGATCGGGCACGCGCCCGCGATATGCCCGTCGACGAGGTACTCACCGGTGCTGGGCGAATAGGGAAACTTCATCTCGCGCAATCGGAGTCGGCCGGAATCGCGCAGCTTCTCCACCACTCGGGAGACGAAGGAGGTGAACCGCTCCTCCCAGCCGGTGAATCCGTCCACCGCGATGCCGAGCGCGCCGAGGGTGGCCTCGACCTCCTTGGCCGAGCGGCGCACCAGCGCCTCCGGTGAGGTGCCGAGGCGGCGCGCGGTGGTGACCACGAAGGTCGAGGTGTCCTGCACGCCCGTGCCGAAGACCACGGTGCGGCCGGTGGCACGGGCGTAGCGGGCGTAGACGTCCGCGGCCAGGAACGGGCCCGCGATATGCCCCAGATGCAGATCGCCGTTGGCGGTCGGGGCGGGGGAGATGATGATGGTCGGGCCGGTCATGATCACACCGAACTACTCTGGGGGACAGGGGGATTGGACTGGTGGCGGGCCAGGAACCGGTCGGACATGTCGGTGTCCCACCAGATGGCGTACCACTCGAAGTCCTCCGCGCCGACATTGCGCACGTAGTGGTGCGTGCCGGGGAGGTGGTGGGCCAGATCGCCCGCGACGAAGGGCCGCTGCTCGCCGTCCTCCTCGAGGACCGCCTGCCCCTTCATCGCGATGAACAGCTCGTATTCATGATGGGAATGCGGGTCGGACGCCTCGCCGGGACCCAGTACGCACCACGCGCCCTCGAACGGGGCGTTGAGCAGCTCCCAGGGCAGCAGCCGCTGCGAGGCCACGCCGTAGGCGACCTCCAGGTGCTCGCGGTCCAGCCCGCGAATCTCGAACTTTCTCATGCCGACCGCACCTCGACCACCGCGCGCTCGCCCAGCTCGGCGCGCCGATCCAGCAGATCGTCGACGATGTCCTGGGAGCGGTGCGCCAGCACGCTGATCAGGGTGTCGGAGATGCCGTGCGTGGCCTCGTTCATGCCCTGCAGATACACCGCGCCCCAGGCGTGTTCACCGATATCCCAGCGATATCGGCGGCTCACCTCGATGCTGCTGACGCCGATGAGGTCGGCCAGCGCGCGCACCATGGCGGGCATCTCGGGGGAGTAGCCGGTGCCCAGCAGCACCAGATCGCTGCGCAGCTCCTCGATGCGGCCGCTGCGGATATCGCGCAGCGACAGCACGATGTCCTCGCCATCGAGCTGTGCGCCCACCACATCGACCATCGGCACGATGCGAGAACGCTGCTGCCCGAACAGCTTCTGCGAGTACAGCATCGAATACAGCTCGTCCAGGAACGGCGGGGCCAGGCCCGCGTAGTTGGTGAGGTGCACCTGGTCGAGGATGCGGCGGCGGGATTCGGCGTCGCAGTAGTAGAACTCGTCCACGAACGACGGGTAGAACAGCTCGTTGACGAACTTGCTGGTCTGATAGTTCTGCAGGCCGATCGAGCGCATCACCATCGTCGGCATGCTGCCCGGCAGATCGGTGTGCACCGCCATGAACATCTCCGCCGCGCTCTGCGCGCCACCGACCACGACCGGCCGCTCGACCGTCCGGCCCTCGGCGAGGATCTCGGTGATGCGGGAGGTGTACTGGGTGCTGTGGATGACCTTGTCGGTGGGCAGGCCCGCGAACTCGGCGGGGATGCGCGCATCGCGGCCGGTGCCGAAAACCAGGTCGCGGCAGGCGATCCGGTCGCCTCCGGCCAGGTACACCGTCCAGCCGACGATGCGGTGGTCGGCGCCGCGGCGGGGCTCCACCCGCTCGACGCGGGCGTTGTAGCGCACCTTCACATGCTCCAGCGAATGCGCGACCCACTGCTGGTAGTCCGACAACTCCTGGCGGTAGGGATTGAATGTGGCCAGGTTGACGAATTCGTCGAGGCGTCGGCGCTCGTGCAGGAAGTTGAGGAAGGTGAAGCGGCTGCGCGGGTTGCGCAGCGTCACCAGGTCCTTCAGGAACGAGACCTGGCTGCGGGCCCAGGGCAGCAGCAGATTGCGCTGCCACTTCACATCGGGGTGCTGCTCGAGTACGAGGGTGCTCTGGGCGAGGGCCACGTCCCCGGATTCCTCCAGGGCGACGGCCAGGGCCAGATTGGCGGGTCCCGCACCGATGGCTAGGACGTCGACGTCATATGCGGTCACAGTGTTCCACCTGAGTCTTGGTAGGGCTCGGATAACGCTGTGAGACAGTCAATTCCGTCGGCGCGTTGGTCGAAAGCTTTTGCGCGCACCGAACATCAACCGATCGTCGGGATCGTTCGGTGTGCTGGGAATACCCACTGGCGCTGCCGAACATGCCTGGGGCGCAAGGATTGTGGCGAATCGATGGCCATCGGGTGTTCACGCCGCGTTGTCCGCATTTTGCCGAGAACGTTAACGCCGAAGCGGGTCGCAACTATCCGGGTTGTGGAGACGTCCGCCGAAAGCGGGCCGATCCGATCCATGCCCGGCTAACGACCCGGGGGCCCGCGCATCGTCGCGCGCGCGGTCGGTGACCAGCACGGACAAAAGCGACGAACAATATCGTTCGTCACCCATGCGAAAGCCCCGCCACCGCAGCCGTTTCCGGCCGCGGGGGCGGGGCTTTCACCGTATCGGTCAGTCCTCGAGCGTCACATCGAACAGATCCAGCTGCAGCAGCTGGGTCACGGTGACGTTGCCGGTCCGGGTGGACCAGCCCGACTCGACCTTCTGATACCACAGCGGAATCGCGGGCATGTCCTGCAGGATGCGCCGTTCCGCCTCCTGGTACAGCGCCCAGCCCTCCTTCTCCGACGGCGCCGCGTCGGCCCGGGCCAGCAGCTCGTCCACCTCCGGATTGGAATAGCCGGAGCCGTTGACCGCCGCGCCCGTGCGGAAGATCGGGTTGAGGAAGTTCTCGATCGACGGATAGTCCGCGACCCAGCCGGAGCGGAAGATGGTGGTCATCTTCTGCTCGTTGATCAGCTTGCGGAACTCACCGAAGGTCGGGACCGGCTTGTACCTGGCCTCCACGCCCAGCGCCGCGGTGATGGTTTCGCAGGCCGCATCGATCCACACCTGGTTGGCCGAATCGTCGTTGGAGCACAACTCGATCGGGCCCTCGAAGCCGGAGGCGTCGAACAGCGCCTTCGCCTTCTCCGGTTGGTAGGTGCACAGGTCCCCGCTGGCATTGCCGCCGTACCCGGGCACGATCGGCGGCACCAGCCCGTCGGGCAGCATCTTGTCGCCGTCGAATGCCTTGTCGATCACGTACTGCCGATCGATCGCCATCGAGATGGCCTGGCGCAGACGCGGATCGCCGAAGCGCGGATCGTAGAGCGGAAACGAGATCGACTGCACGCCCATATACGGCTGGGACACGTAACGCCCGGCCAGCTCCTGCTTGTACCGGCCGCCGTCGAGCGCGTCGGCCGGGACGAAGTCGAGGTAGTCCAGCTTGTTGGCGACCACGTCGGCGTAGGCGTCCTCGAGCATCTTGTAGAACCGGAACTCCACGCCCGCGACCTTCGGCTTGCGGGCCCCGGCGTAGGCGTCGTAGCGCTTCAGCACGATGTGCTGCTGGGGCACATGCGATTCGAAGGCGAAAGGGCCGTTGCCGATCGGATGCGCCTCGAACGCCGTGCGGTCGGCGAAGAAGCCGCGCGGCAGCGGGAAGAACGCCGCATAGCCGAGTTGGGTCACGAACGCCGAGAACGGCGCCGACAGGGTCACCTCGAAGGTGGCGTCGTCGAGCACCCGCAGCCCGGACAGTGTGTCGGTCGAACCGCTCTGGGTCGCCTCGTATCCGTCGATATGCGACAGATATGCCGCGCCCTGGAGCTTGTTCGGGCCGTAGGCGGTGTAGTTCCAGGCGTCGACGAAACTCGCGGCGGTGACCGGGGTGCCGTCGTGGAAGGTCCAGCCCGGGTTCAGGGTGATCGTGTAGACGCGCGAATCGGCCGACTCGATCGACTTCGCCACCGCCCGGCGCGGTTCGGCCGTGCGCGGATCGTATTCGACCAGGCCGGTGAACAGGGCGTTGACGATCTTCACGCTGTCCCGCTCGGTCGCGTCGCCGGGCACCAGCGGATTCTCCGGTTCGGTGCCGTTCCAGCTGATGATGCCGGTCATGACGCCGCCTCCCCAGCCGGGCGGGCGAGCAGCGCCTCCACCGCGCCGAAGTCCAGCGCGCCCGCGAGCGCGTTGTAGGTGCCCTCGGTGAGCAGTTCCCGCGCCGCGGTCCGCACCCGCTCGTAGGCGGCCAGCGCGACCACCGGGCCGAGGCTGACCCGGCGCACGCCCGCCGCGGCCAGCTCCGAAACCGCCGGGGCGCCGGGGCCGGTCATCACATTGATCGGCAGCGGCGACTTGCCGGACAGCTCGCGCAGGGCGTCCAGGTCGAGCAGACCGGGCACGAACAGGCTGTCGGCTCCGGCCTCGGCGTAGGCCGCCGCGCGCGCCACCACATCGTCGAAGCGGCCCTCGGGCGCACCGATGCCGAACAGGTAGACGTCGGTGCGGGCGTTGATCACCAGCTGCGGCAGGCCCGCTCGGGCGGCCGCCTCCCGGGCCGCGCGCAGGCGGGCGGTCTGCTCGGCGATGTCGAACAGCGGGCCGCCGGGCCGCCGCGAATCCTCGAGGTTCACCCCGATCGCGCCCGCACCGATCACGCCTTCGACGGTGGCGGCCACATCCTCGGGGGCGGGGCCGTAGCCCCCCTCGACATCGGCGGTCACCGGCACCGCGACCGCGGCGGCGATCTCGCGCACCCGCTCGATCATCTGCTCGCGGGTCAGGTTCTGCCCGTCGCCGCGGCCCGCGGCCCAGGACACCGCCGCGCTGGTGGTGGCGACGGCGGCCGCGCCCGCCTCGGCGACGAGCGCCGCGCTCACCGCGTCCCAGGCATTGGGCAGTACCAATACGCCGTCCGCGTGCAGCTGCCGGAACGTCTCCGCCTTCTTCTGCTGACTGTCGGTGGTCACCCTGCGACTCCTCGTGAGGTCGAATTTTCGATATGGATTGATCCCGGCAAACAGTACCGAGCGTGGGTCCGAATCGCCTGGCGGCGAACGCATTCCGAACAATCGAACGCCAAAGGGAACGGACCGGTCACCCTCGAAACGGTTGTGCGGGGGTGCGGACCGCGGGCAGCTCGGCGGTGTCGAGATCGCGATGCATGGCGAAGCGACTGGTCTCCTGGGCGACCAGGCGTCCGATCAGCGGTGGCAGCGCGTAGCGCTCCGGCGCCGGAACCCGGTGCAGCAGGCCGATATCGATGAGGCTGTCCATCGCGTACTCCGCGGAGTCGATCGAGATGTGCAGGGCCCGAGCGAGTTCGGCGGGGGTGACCTCGTCGCATCCAGCGGCGAGCATGTGCACCACGTGTTTCGCCAGTGGCGGCAGCGAAAGGTAGGCGGGCAGAACGGAATCCGCCAACCCGACGTCACCTATCCACAACCAGTTGGCCACCTGCACGCCAGCGTCCAGTCGATCGGCGACCTCGGACAGCCGCCGCCCCGGCTGCGCGGCGATCTTGCGACCGGCGATCGTGATGGCCAACGGCAGGTGGGCGCAGAACTCGGCGATACGCAGCGCCGCGGCGTGTTCGGCGCGCACCCGGTCGCTGCCGATCAGCAGCCGCAACAGGTCCAGCGATTCGGTGCGGGCCAGCGGCCCGAGAGTGATGCGCCGCACGCCGTCCAGGCCGAGCAGTCGCGACCGGCTGGTCACCAGGATCTGGCTGGTGGTGGAGCGGGCCAGTAGGGGTCGCACGCGAGGTTCGTCGCGCACATTGTCCAGCAGCACCACGACTCGGCGTTCGGCGAGCATCGATCGATAGAGTCCGGTGCGGTGCATGTCGTCGGCGGGGATGCGGTCCCAGGGCACGCCCAGGGCGTGCAGGAATCCGGCCATCACCTCCATCGGGGCCAGGTCGTCGGCGCCCATGTCGGCCCACAGCTGGCCGTCGGGGAACTGTTCGATCAACCGATGAGCGAACCGCAGTGCGAAGGTGGTCTTGCCGATGCCGACCGGCCCACGGACGACCAGGGGGACGCGGGCCTCGGTCATGGGTCCGGTCGCGGCCAGGGCGCTCGCCAATTCCGCTGTGCGGCCGACGAAGTCGTGGGGCCCGATGGGCAGTTGGGCTGGTCTGGGGTGTCCGATTTCGGCCGGATATCGATCCTCCGATTCGTCGGCCGCGTCGAAGCCGTTGATACCGCGGACCTCTCGCCACCTATGTTCCCATTCGGTAGTATCACCACCACAAGCACGCACGAATGCCAGCGTGACTTGCAGCGTGGGAAGTCGGTGACCGCTGGCAGCCTCCGACAATACCGAGGGGGAATATAAAGCCACGCTCGCCATCCGTCGATAGGACGGATTTCCCGCCGCCGCACGGAGTTTGCGGAGATCCCCGGCGAAGGCGGCGAGGGGCCCGGACCGAGTGTCGAGTGGTTTCTCTCGTCTACCCATCAGGCGGTATCCCTCTTCTGAATCACGTTGCGGCCCAGGGCCGAACCTGTCACGTTCCGTGACACCATGTTGTGCCCTGACCCCCGATGTCCCCCCTAAGGATCATCGCGAGTCGAGCCACATCGCGCCATCGTCCTTACGGACGATGAACGGTCGGCGTCGACGCGGGGTTCGACAGTCGACTGCGTGTCTAACCCTGCATCGTTCCCCGCGGGCCGCGGGTTAACGAGATCAAGTGAAACACAAAGTTTTTCGAGTCACCGGTTGATGGGACGAAACTCCTAGTAGAGGCCGATCCAGCGGTATGGACGAGCCCGGAAAAGGGCCTGTGATGTGCTCGCGATGTACTGTCGATGTTCCGACTGTGTTCCGGCGCAATAACATTCACACTCCCCGAATGCGCGCAGCTTTGGTGTCTTTCGGTCGGATATTGCTATTCGCCCCTACCGGCTCGGACGCGCCGTCGCCGCCGTTCGGGCGCGCGCACGCTGCCCCGACGAGCCGAAGTCCCCGCGGCCGCATTCCAGGTATCCTGTACACCTCCATTCCGGGCGCCCGATTCCCGCGCCCGACAGCCGCCTCGCCCCGGCCGCAACCGCAAATATTTGTCATCCCCGGTCGCCCATACCATCGCCGCACCATCCCAATTACATTTCCTGTTCCCGGCGGTTACCTCTTCCGTCCTCTGTCCCACCCTCGCGCCCCTGTCCCCCCCTCACGCCCCTGTCCCGCCCTCGCATCCCTGTCCCGCCCTCGCCCCCTTCCCCCGCCCCGCTTCTCCCGACCGGAGGGAGGGAACACTCCCCGGAAGCCATTCGTTCCTCTCCCGGGGGCGATCGGCGAACGCCCGTGAAACCGCAGGTGACGGTCCGGGGGCTCGGCGGCCGTGCGACGGCCCGGCGCGAGTCGGTCGACCGGATTAAAGTTGGTGGTCTGAGCCGTTGCAGCGGTCGGATAGGGTGGTCCGATCGAGCCGGTGAGAGGTGGTGGCATGACTCAGCATCTGGAGAAGGCGAATGCGGAGCAATCGTCTGCTGGTAATGGTGCGACACCCACCCCTGCCGTGACCCCGCCCCCGGCGCCCACCCCGCAACCCGCGCCGACTCCGCGCAGTATGCCCATGCGCCAGCCGGGCAGCCCCGCGGCCGTGCCGACCTCGGCCTCCCGGCGGGTCCGCGCCCGCCTGGCCCGGCGAATGACCGGTCAGCGCGGTATCGCCGCCGTCAAGCCGGTCCTGGAGCCGCTGGCCACCGTGCATCGCGAGCTGTACCCGAAGGCCAACCTGCAGCTGCTGCAGCGGGCCTTCGACGTCGCCGACGAGAAGCATGCGCACCAGTTCCGCAAGTCCGGCGATCCCTACATCACCCACCCCCTCGCGGTCGCCAACATCCTGGCCGAACTCGGCATGGACACCACCACGCTGGTGGCCGCGCTGCTGCACGACACGGTCGAGGACACCGGCTACTCGCTCGAGGAGTTGACCAACGACTTCGGCGCCGAGGTCGCGCACCTGGTCGACGGCGTCACCAAGCTCGACAAGGTCAACCTCGGCGCGGCGGCCGAGGCCGAGACCATCCGCAAGATGATCATCGCCATGGCCCGCGATCCGCGCGTGCTGGTGATCAAGGTCGCCGACCGGCTGCACAATATGCGCACCATGCGCTTCCTGCCGCCGGAGAAGCAGGCCAAGAAGGCCCGCGAGACGCTGGAAGTCATTGCGCCCCTTGCCCATCGGCTCGGCATGGCGACGGTCAAGTGGGAGCTCAAGGATCTGGCCTTCGCGATCCTGCATCCGAAGAAGTACGACGAGATCGTGCGCCTGGTGGCCGATCGCGCGCCCTCGCGCGACACCTATCTGGCCCGGGTGCGCGCCGAGATCGTCAACACACTGGCCGCCAGCCGCATCAACGCCGTGGTCGAGGGGCGCCCGAAGCATTACTGGTCGATCTATCAGAAGATGATCGTCAAGGGGAAGGACTTCGACGACATCCACGACCTGGTCGGTATCCGCATCCTCTGCGACGAGGTGCGCGACTGCTACGCCGCGGTTGGCGTGGTGCATTCGCTGTGGCAGCCGATGGCCGGGCGGTTCAAGGACTACATCGCCCAGCCCCGCTACGGCGTCTACCAATCGCTGCACACCACGGTCGTCGGCCCGGACGGTAAGCCGCTCGAGGTGCAGATCCGCACCCAGGACATGCACCGCACCGCCGAATTCGGCATCGCCGCGCACTGGCGCTACAAGGAGACCAAGGGTAAGCACTCCGGCGATGCCGCCGAGGTCGACGATATGGCCTGGATGCGCCAGCTGCTCGACTGGCAGCGGGAGGCCGCCGATCCGGCCGAGTTCCTGGAGTCGCTGCGCTTCGACCTGAAGTCGCCGGAGATCTTCGTGTTCACCCCGAAGGGCGATGTCATCACGCTGCCGCAGAAGTCGACACCGGTCGATTTCGCCTACGCGGTGCACACCGAGGTCGGGCACAAGTGCATCGGCGCGCGGGTCAACGGGCGGCTGGTCGCGCTGGAACGCCAGCTGGAGAACGGTGAGGTCGTCGAGATCTTCACCTCCAAGGCGCAGAACGCCGGGCCCAGCCGCGACTGGCAGAACTTCGTCGTCTCCCCGCGGGCTAAGGCCAAGATCCGCCAGTGGTTCGCCAAGGAGCGCCGCGAGGAGGCGCTCGAGGCGGGCAAGGAGGCGATCAGCAAGGAGGTCCGCCGCACCGGACTGCCGCTGCAGCGGCTGATGAACGTCGACGCGATGACCGCGCTGGCGCACGAACTGCACTACACCGACATCTCCGCGCTGTACGCGGCCGTCGGCGAGGGGCAGATCTCGGCACACCATGTGGTGCAGCGGCTGGTCACCCAGCTCGGCGGCGTCGGCGACGTGGAAAACGAACTGGCCGAGCGCAGTACGCCCTCCACCCTGCCCGCCCGCCAGCGCACCAGCGGCGACGCGGGCGTGGAGATTCCGGGCGCGCCGGGCACGGTCGCCAAGCTGGCCAAGTGCTGCACCCCGGTGCCGGGCGACGAGATCATGGGCTTCGTCACCCGCGGGGGAGCGGTGAGCGTGCACCGCACCGACTGCACCAACGCCGATTCGCTGCAGGCCCAGCAGGAGCGGATCATCGAGGTGAAGTGGGCGCCGTCGCCGTCGTCGGTCTTCCTGGTCGCCATCCAGATCGAGGCCCTGGACCGCACCCGCCTGCTCTCCGATGTCACCAAGGTGCTGGCCGACGAGAAGGTCAACATCCTGTCCGCCTCGGTCATGACCTCCGGCGACCGCGTCGCGATCAGCAAGTTCACCTTCGAGATGGGCGATCCGAAACATCTGGGCCATCTGCTGAACGTGGTCCGCAATGTCGAGGGCGTCTACGACGTGTACCGGGTGACGTCGGCGGCCTAGGGGCGGGCGGGGTTCGCGGTTCGCTGTCGAAAGTTCCGTCATACCAATCGGTTCGGACGGTGGAACCCGTGGATTCGGCGGACGTGAGCGGGTCCGATCGATGATGCTGGGTCGAGTATCCGATCATTCGATTGGGAGGCGGGGGCAATGGTCGGTTCCGGAGTGGTACGCAGGCTGCACTCCGGCATCTCTCGGCACTCGCAACCTCTCCGGTAACGCGGTGCCGAACGTGCCGGTCCAGCTGCGCCTCATGCGCCCGTGCGACCCCGCGACCAACGAGATTCCGCTGCCCGGATCCGGCACCGAGGTGCTGCGCCGCGATGGCGTCATCGACGCGAACGGATCGGCCACCTTCACCGTGCCGCTCGGCTGCTACTACTCCTACGTCGCCTTCCCCCACAACGTCTGCTGGGCCAAGGCATCGGCCGACGGCGTCCCCCCGCCTGAAGGAGCACTTCCAGTACACCAGGTGCTGATCGAAAAGCTCAGGTCAGCGCCTGGGCGCGGGACAGCCGCACCGCCGCCACGCACATCACCAGCACCGCGATTCCCACGAATACGGTGCCGACCGGGCCGCTGCGCAGGCGCTCGTCGAGGACGGTGATGCCGAGGAATGCCGCCCCCAGCGGTTCGGCGACGGTGAAGGCGGGCAGGGAGGCCGCCAGCGGGCCGACCTGATATCCGCGCTGCTGTAGATACAGACCGAGCAGGCCGGTCGCGGCGAGGGCGTACGGTTGCCAGCTGGCGAGGACCGCGCCGAGCCCATGGCCGAACAATTCCGTCACATGTTCGGTGAGTGCGGCGGCAATGCCGAACAACAATCCGGCGCAGGCGCCGAGCAGCAGCGCCCGCAGGGCGGGCGAGCGCACGACCGCCACCACCGCCACCCCGATCGCGATCAGCGCCACCAGGATCGCCAGCGGCAGCGCCCAGCGCCGCCCCGGCGCACCGGCGCTGCCCTCGGTCGGATCGCCCACGATCAGGAATACCGCCAGCGCCGCCGCCAGCGCGAGCGCCTGCGCCCACATCCGCGGCGTGACCCGGCGGCCGCTGTAGCGCGCGGCCAGCGGCAGCGCGAACACCAACGCGCTCACCAGGATCGGCTGCACCACCAGCACCGACCCCAGCGCGAGCGCCGCCACCTGGAAGGCGAAACCGCCCGCGTCGCCGATCAAACCGGCCCACCAGCGCGGACTTCGGAGCAGCCGGGCCAGCAGCGCCTCGCCCTCGGGGACCGCGGCGGCCGCGCGCTGCTGCGCGACCGCGGCCACCGCGAACAACACGGCACCGGCGAATGCGCAGATCACGGCCGCGACAGGAAGTTCCAGCACGCGGCCCAGTCTGCCGGTGCCGGCCCGTCGCCCCGAGCGGGCTCGCCGGTGTGTCGCCCACATCCGATACCGATCGTCGCTGTACGACAGCGGTTTCGGCGCGCGCGGCGTATGATCGCCGATCAGTTGCCGTCCACAGCCGAATCGGACGTAGTGGACTACAATTCTTCCGGTCGGTTCGCTCCGACCGGGATTTCTTCCGGTCTTGCGTGCGCAATGTGCAGGATGCACTGCGGCGTTCGCCGGATTCTGTTACGGTCTATTGCGTTTCGGGGCTCGCGGCAACACGAGATCGACGGTCATCTCCCCGCACCTGCGGGGATGAGCCTTCGAAGCCCAAGGATGCTCGCTCTCGGGTCGCCGCGGCACTCGACCCTCCGGACTATTGCATACGGCTGGTGAGGGGGTCAGAAGATGATGCTGACCGCGCGGACTACCTGGAGCAGGTTGGGCAGCACCGCGATCGCGATGGCGGCCATCACCACAGTCGTCGCCCCGCATTCCGCCACAGCCCAGGCGCCCACCACCAATATCGCCGTCGACACGTGTCCGGCCCTGTACGCCTTGGGTATTCAGGGCACCGGCGAATCGTCGCCCGACGCCGCGCCCACCACCGACACCGGCATGCTGTCGTCGGTATTCCTGCCCATGCTGGCCAAGGCGCCCGAGCGCGGCCTGGTCGAACGCGCCTATGTGCCCTACGCGTCCGGCTTCGGCGGTGCGGTCGGCGGCGCCGCGGTGCCGTACGCACAGTCGGTGCTCGGTGGTCTGGATCGGTTGCGCGGCATGGCCGCCCAGCTCGCGCAGCGCTGTGACAGGACCAGATTCGCGATCGTCGGCTATTCCCAGGGCGCGCACGTGGCCTCGCTGTTCGCCCAGGAGATCGGGCGCGGGCGGGGCGTGCTGACACCCGAGCGGATCGCCGCGGTCGCGCTGTTCGCCGATCCCACGCGCAATTCCGGCGCCCCGCTGTTCCCGGGTGCGCCGGAGCGGACCAGCCCGGCCGCGCCGCCCGGCGTCCCGACCGAACGGCTCGCGGCCGTGCGGGCACTGCCCGGGCAGACCGCCGGGGGTGGCGGCATCGGCCCCGGGCGCGATCAGGCTGCCGACTTCGGCGCGCTGACCGGCCGGGTCGCGAGCTTCTGCGTCGCGGGCGATCTGGCCTGTGACGCACCCGCCGGCGCGCCGATCCTGCGCGCGGTGGCCGCCGTGGCCGGGCAATCCCAGCTCTCGGGCGGGGATCCGATCGCCTCGCTGTCCTCGATCGCGCAGGCGCTGGCGTTCACCTCGATCAAGGCGGCGAGCACGATCGTCAACCAGGATCTGCGCGGCACGACCTCGGCCTCGCTGTCGTATCAACCCGGACAATCCATCTCGCAGCGCATCGCCGAGGCGTCCGATCCGCGCACCCGCCTCGCGGTCGCCGATCCGATGCGAGCGCTGTTGCGGGTCGGGTTGATCGGCCTCAACGCCGTCGGTGTCGTGGTCCGGGCGGTCCTCGATCCGGCCACGCTGACCCAGCTGGCGCGCGCCGCGCTCAGTGATCCGCCGAAGGCGCTGGTGCTGTTGGGCAGCGAATTGAGCGGTGCGGTCACCCAATTGGTACCGCCGACCACGGTGTCGCGGCTGATCGAGCAGGCATATCGGGCGGTCGTGCAGAACATCACCGACAATCGCGCGCTGCTCGACACCACCACCTGGGTGCGGTACTGGGACACCGTCCAGCGGCACGGGGCCTACGCCACCGCGGCCGTCGACGCCCGCGGCGACTCGCCGGTCCGATTCGTCGCCGACTGGTTCGCCGCGATGGCCCGCGATCTGGCCGCCGCGGGCGCCGCCGCACAGCCGCCGAAGGGCGGCGCGAGCAGCCCGATCACGGGAATCTTGGGTCCGGCTCCCGGCGCGTCGAGTTCGCCGAATACGTCGGGTACGGGACAATTTCCGTTCGGGACAGGTCTCGGTCCCAGCGCAGGTACCGCTGACAACAACAACTACCCGTTCTCCACGAACTGATCGCCGAGAGGGTCCGACGATGCTGCACGACGTGGCTGGCTCCGCGGGAATGGGGGAATGTTGAAGTCGTACAAAGACTTGCGGCGCTGGTACCCGCCCTTGGAGCCGAAGGGCGACGCGCCGGAGAAGCCCGTGCCGCCGGCACCGCCGATCGAATCGAGCTTCGACGAGGACGGCGCGGCCCGGTATCCGCATTACATCCGCCAGACCGAGCCCGAACCGTTCGACATCGCCTTCGTCGACCAACCGCCCACGCGCCGCGCCGAATTCACCGGCGGCTGGACCGACTGGGTCGGCAATCATGCCCCGGGCCCCGACGACGACTATCCGGTCGGCGACGGCGAGGTCGTCCACTTTCCCTGGGACGACGAGGACGAACCGGCCCCGGCCGAACGCCCCCGGCCGCGCCGCCGCCCGCGGGTGGGCCGCGACGGGCCGGGTGCGGCCGCCTCGCCGGACAGCCCGCGCGCCCGCCCGAGCCGCCTGCGCATTGTGCTGGTGCTGGCGGTAGCGGTGTTATTGCTGACTGCCGCAGCCGCATTCGCCTTGTATTTGCTGCGCGACGGCGGCACGGCCCGTAAAGGCTCGGGCCCGCCCGCGGTGACGATGCAGCTGTCCGCGGTGACCACCGATGCCGCGGCCGGGGACTGCCCGACCGAACAGGGCAACGGGGTGCTGCGCAGCGCGGAACCGGGCGGCACCGAGTCCGGGCCCGCCGCGATCCTGTGGTTCCAGCATTCGTATTACGTGCAGCGGTCCGGGGAACGGGCCTGGGAGGTGGTGGCGCCCGGCGCCGCCGTGCCGCCGCCCGCGGTGATCCAGCGCGGTATCGATTCCGTCCCGGTCGGCACCACGCACTGCGTGCGGGTGGCGACCCAGACCGGCAACAGATTCACGGTGGAGGTCACCGAGCGCCGCCCCGGCGACATTCCCAAGACCTACGACAGGCAGACGGTGACCACCGCGGTGGTCGACGGCCGCACGCTGATCACGAGCATCACGGCCGGGTAAGAGGAGAGCTGAGATGGGACAGGACTGGAGCCGATGGCTCGACGAGGCGCCCGAGGCGGGCGACCCCGCGGGTACGCGCGCGAAGGCTCCGGTGGTGCGGCTACGCAAGGACCGGGGCGACGATTCCGACGGCGGTTCCTACACCCGCCCGATCCTCGTGGTCGGCGGCTGCGGGGGCGCGGGCACCACCACGACCGCCCTGGGCCTGGCCGGTGAGCTGGGCGCGGCGGGCGCGCCGACGGTCGCGGTCGACGCCACCGCGGCGGGCAGCGATCTGGCGCTGCGCGGCGCGGACGAGCATCTGAGCCCGATCAGTTTGCAGCAGTGGCTCTACGGCCGCGGCGACGACGAACCCGCCCCGCTCAAGGAATGCCTGTCGCACGCCACCTCCGGCATCGGACTGCTGTGGCGCGACGCGGCCCCGCTGCGGCGGCGCGCCACGTATCTGACCGTGGCGCGGGCGGTTTCGGATGCGGGCTACACCCCGGTCTACGACGGCGGCAGCCCGATCGCGGCGCGGCAGCTGCGCCCGCTGCTCGAGGATGCCGAAGTGGCGCTGGTGCTGGCGATTCCGGCCCGCGTCGACGCCGCCAACCGGCTGCGGGTGACTTTGGAGTGGCTCGACGACGAGTTCGGCGGGCAGACCGAGGGGCAGGGCGGCGGCATCGTCGGCGACACCACGATCGTGGTCTCACATCAGCTGCCTGGTAACGAACCCTCGATCGCGGAACATTTGCGGGAACATCTGACCGGATGGGTGCGCGACATTCGGGAGATTCCGTACGATCCCCACCTGGCCCGGGGAGAGCTGGTGCGGCACAACACCCTCGCCGCCGAGACCCGTAGGGCCTATCGCAGCCTGCTGGCGGGGGTGGCATCATGACCGCGGCCATGAAGCAACATCGCTCCTCCGAATCCTCGCCCGCGGCAGGCGTTGTCGCCCCGCCGGAGTCCCGCCGCGCCCCGATCTGGGAGCGGCCCGTGCCCGGCGTCGGCCGGGCCCCGCTGGTGTGGCTACTGGGCGTACACGGCGGCGCGGGCGCCAGCACGCTCGCCCATGTGCTCGCGCCCGCCGCGGATTCGCATCGGCGCTGGCCCGGCGTCTTCGATCGGGAATCGCCCTATGTCGTCCTGGTTGCCCGCGAGACGATCGCCGGACTCACCCGCGCCCACGATCTGCTGCGCCAGTACCACGCCGGACTGGCGGGCCCGAGCGAGGTGCTCGGCCTGATCACCGTCGCCGCCCGGCCGGGCCGCCTGCCCGCCGAGATCCGCCGCTATCGCGATGTGGTCGGCGCGCTGGCCGGGGAGATGTGGCAGGTGCCCTGGCACGAGGAATGGATTCTGGTCGAGCCCGATCAGCTGCCGGTGTGGTCGCCGTCGGATCCGCCGCCCTCGCCGAAGAAGCGCAAACTCGATCCGCTGCAGGAGGTTCCGCACGACGTCGACGAGCTCGGCGCGAGCATCGTCGGCCTGATCCGCGACCGGGTCAGCGCCGCGGCGGCGGCCGAGCACGACGAGGACGACGAGGGCGACGACGAATGAGCGGACACGCCATGCCGACTCGGCCGCGCCGACTCGCCGCCAGGGGGCACGAGGGTGTTGTGACTGAGGGTCTACCTCAGGTACACGGTTATGTATTCCGATCACCGATTGAGAAGGACGCTCGATGAGTACCATCCTGCTCGCCGTGCACGACACGTACGGCGCAGTTCTCGCCCAGGTCGGGAATCCGACCCCCGAGGCGCCGCCCGCCTCGGAAAAATTGCTCCGATTGGTTCGTTACTTCACCTGGTTCGTGCTGCTGTCAGGCATTCTCGGCATCACCTACGCGGGAGGCAAATTCGCCTGGGAGAAGTGGACCGGCGGCGGGTTGGAGTCGCCGAAGATGGTGGCGGGCGCCATGATCGGCGGCATCATCGCCACCAGTGCGGGCACCATCATGAATGCCGTGATCGGGACCTAGGGCCGGAGCGACCGTGCTTGCCTACAAGCAGATTCCGGCCGACGTCATCGCGCCGCTCATGCAGCTCATCAACTGGCTGCTGTGGGTCGTGCTGCTGTTCTGCCTGGCCTGGCTGATCATCTCGGCCGGTCGCCTGTGGTCGGCGATGCGCGATGACTACCTGGCGTACAACGACGCCACCACCGGAATCGTGATGAGCCTGGTCGGCGCCATCGTGGCCAGCTCGGCGAGTGCGATCGCCCTGACCTTCCTACCGACGTGAACGGTTGCGCCCCATGACATCTGCCGAGACCACCGCATTCGCGCCAGCGCCGCGCCTCCGCCGGGCCGCGGTGGGCGTGCTCGGTGCCGCCGTGCTGGCGGTCGCGGGCTGCGGTGACGACGGCTCGGCGCGGGCCGATCCGGCCCGCTCGCCCACCGGCGTGCGCTGGCAGCAGTACCAGGGAGTCGCGCTGCCGGTCACCGAACAGGGTCCGGCCCACGAGGAGGACGGCGCCGCGACCGGATTCGATCACGGTCCCGCCGGAGCGGCGGTGGCCGCCGTCAACCATGCCGTGCGCCTGGCCGTGGCCCCCGACAACCAGTGGTCGGCGGTGCTCGCCAAGGGGGTCGTGCCCGGCCCCGCCCGCGACGACTGGGCGGTCGACCGGGTGCAGCTGTCCATCACCGGCCCGGCGGCCCGCGAGTACGCACCGCGCGTACTCGGCTATCGCATCACCGAATACACGCAGGACAGAACGACCGTGGACGTGTTCACCCAATACTCCGACGGCTCGCGCGCGGTGAATCACACCACCGTCGAGTGGTTCGGACAGGACTGGAGGTTACGGCTGCCCGAGCCGGGCGCGACCGCCCGACCCGTCGACGCGATCGATCAACTACCCGGCGATATCGTGATCTTGGAGGCACCGACATGAGTCCCAGGGACTCCGACCCGGACGAGCGCAATGTCTCGTTCGGCGTCATCGCCTCCGCCGCGGTGATCGCGCTGATCGTGATCGTCGGGGTGTTCATGTACGTCGGGCGCGATACCTCCTCGCCTTCGCAGGGCCAGGGCGAGCCGGGTCCCGGTCCCGCGCCGACCGCGGGCACCGGCGCGACCGGATTCGCGGATCCCGAGATCGATTTGTTCGGACGCCGCATCGACATCCCGAACAATCCGGCCGGACAACCGCTGCCGCAGGACGCGTCCAGGCAACGCCGTCCCGGCGACGAGGACTGGCTCACCGCCGCACCGGTCGGGACCACCGAGCCGCGCGGTTGGCAGCGGGTGTACGGCGCGGTGGTGCCGTTTTCCACCAGCGACGGGCCCACCTCGATCGAGGACGGCCAGGCAGTGGGCTATTCGCATACCCCGCAGGGCGCGGCGCTGGCGGCGGCGCAGATCACCTACCGGCTCAATGCCCGTCCCGCCGACCGCGAGCTGTACGTGCGCCAGGTGCGCGCCACGGCCCAGCAGATCGCCGCCTACGACAAGGCGCGGGCGGCCGGAAAGCTGCCCGAACAACAACCGGAACGGATCACCAAATATCTGGTGGCGCCCGACGCCTTCCAGATCGAGAACTACGCCGACGATATGGCGATCGTCCGACTGGCCGCGCGCGGCCCGGTCCTGGAGGGCAAGCAGCGGTGGGCGGCGGTGCGGCTGATCATGGTCTGGGACGGCGGCGACTGGCGGCTCAAGCCGACCGAGGCGCGCGCCTCGCAGACCGAGTTCGTGGACTCGCTCGGGGGGTGGACGAAGTGGTGAACATTGTTCGACCCGCAAGAAAGGCGTGTGCAGTCATCGCTGGCCAACCGACACTTCGAAGCATCGAGGGGTGGACCACATGGTGAGGCGAATCCTCACGATCCTGGCGGTCGTGTTCACCGTCATGATCGCGACACCGACGGTGGCCTACGGGCAGACCTACGGTTACGACCAGACCTGCAACGAGATTCACGACAGTCTCGACGGTCTGGGCCTGCCCGGCATCTCGCTCGGCGACGCCGCCTCGGCGGCCTGTAAGGCCAGTAACGCCGCCACCCACCCGGGCGAGGCCGCGGGTGCCGTGCGGGACAAGGCGTGGGACTCCACCTTCGGCAAGGTGGTCGACTCGCTGATGAACGGTCTCGGGCAGGCGCTGATCCTGGCGCTGACCTTCTGGATGAAGGTGCCCAACGAACGGATCAGCGACGGTGGAGCGCTGTTCGGAAAGATCAACGACTACACCTACCAGGCGCAGATATTGCTGCTCATGGTGTCGGTGATCCTGTCCGGCATGAGATTGGCGCAGGCCAGACGCGGGGCGGTGCTCAGCGAGGCCGAGGAATCGTTTCGGATGTTCGCCCGCGTGGTGTTCAGCTCGTGGATGCTGGGCGCGGTGATCGTGGCGGGCGCGCAGGCGGCGGATCGCTTCTCGCAGTGGGTGATCGAGGACGCCAGTAACGGCAATGCCCAGAACATCGCCGAACTACTGGTGAAAACCTCGAAGCTGCAAGCATTCTCGCCGGGCCTGGTCTTGATCATCGCGATCGTCGGCCTGCTCGGCGCGCTCGGGCAGATCGTGCTGGCCATCGTCCGCCAGGGGCTGCTGGTGGTGGCCGCGGGCATGCTGCCGCTGGCGGCGGCCGCCTCGGGCACCAATACCGGGCGGCAGTCCTATGGGAAGCTGCTGGCCTGGATCATCGCGTTCCTGCTGTGGAAACCGGTGGCCGCCATCGTCTACATGATCGCGTTCATCGCCGTCGGCGAGACCGACGAGACGACCTCCACGGCCGGACTGCCCGACGCCGATCAGGCCCAGCGCATGCTGGTGGCGATCGTGCTGCTGAGCAGTGTGGCGTTCGTACTGCCCGCGCTGATGCGGCTGGTGGCGCCGACGGTGGCGATGATCGGCACCGGCGCCTCGGGTCTGGGCGCGACCGGCGGCGTGCTGCTGGGTGCGGCCGCCCTCGGCGCGGTCGGCACGAAGGCCGTGGGTGTGCGCGGAGCCGCGGCCACCGGCGCGCCCGGGTATGTGGGCCGCGGCGGTTATCCGCGGCCGCCGGGTGGCGCCGGCGGGGCGATGCGCGGTCCGGGTGGTCGGCCGGTGCCGCCGCCGACCGGTCCCGGTGGGGGCCGGGTCGGGGCGGGTGTGCCGCCGGTGCGTCCCACCTCGCCCGCCGGATCGGGTGCCGCGCCGTCCGGCCCGGCACGAATGATGAATCGCATCACCACCGCTCGTGCGGCCGGTGCGAGCCTGGGTCGCGCCGAGTCCGCCATGGGCGACGTCGCCGGTGACCGCTGGGCCAACCGCGCACCCGACCTCGGCAGGAGCACGATTCCGCGATGACGTCGACCGAGACCTACGAGCGCCGCTCGTACGGATTGTGGCAGAAGCCCCGCAGCGCAGGCCTTTTCGGACTGCGCTGGGGGGAGACGGTGCTCGGTTTCGTCGTGGTCATCACCGCCCTGATGACGGCGTTGGTGGCCGGGCCGAAACCGGCGTTCTTCGTGGCCGGGGCGGGCGCGGTCGTGATGATTCCACTGGTGTGGCGGTCCGGGGGCCGCTCCGGGTACGAGACGGGATTGATGATGTTCCACTGGTTGCGCGGCCGGAACAAGGGCGAGCACGTCTATCGCGGCGGCCGGTTCTCGCGGATCCCGGGCGGGGTGGCGCGGCTGCCCGGCCTGATGGCCCCCTCCAAACTCTACGAGGGTATCGACGCGGGCGGTTACAGCTTCGGCATGATCCATCTGCCGCAATTCGCCCAGTACACGGTGGTACTGCGGGCCTGGCCGCAGGGGCACGAGGCGGTGGATCAGCCGGTGATCGACCGGTGGGTGGCGGCCTGGGGCACGTTCCTGGCCTCGCTTGGGCAGACCTCCGACATCGTCGCGGTGGTGCCGGTCATCGATACCGTGCCGGAGACCGGAAACCGTTTGCTCACCGAGGTTTCCACGATCACCCATCCCGAGGCGCCGGACCTGGCGCAGCAGGTGATGTACGAGCTGGCCACCGAATTGCCGCAGGAACGCGTGCAATTGCTGCCGCGAGTGGCGATCACGTTCAAGGCCACCACCGCCGAGCGGCGCAAGAATCCGGCCGAGGAGGCGGTGGAGATCGGCAGGCGGCTGCCGGGCATCTGCGCGGCGCTGGCGGAGGCGGGTGTGCGCGCGCAACCGATGTCGGCCGACGAGGTCATCTCCTTCATCCGGCGCAGTTACGATCCCGCCGCGCAGGCCGATCTCGAGGTGGCCGCGGGCGAGCCGGGCGGGCACGGGCTGGATTGGGCCGACGCCGGGCCGATTTCGCACGAGGAGCGCTGGGACCACTTCATCCACGACGGCGGCCGCTCGGTCACCTGGGAGATGGAGACCGCGCCCGAGGGGGCGGTGGACGAGCGGGTGCTGCAGCGGCTGCTCGCGCCGAATCCGGAGGTGCCGCGCAAGCGCATCGCCATCGTCTACCGGCCGCATTCGGCCGCCGACGCCGCCGAGATCGTCGACGACGACTACAAGAACGCACTGGTGGCCCAGCAGAGTGAACGCGGCGTGGTCTCGGCCGCGGCAACGCTGCGGGTCGGTGCCACGCAACAGGCCCGCGAGGAGCAGGCCCGGGGTCACGGTGTGACCCGCTTCGGTGCGCTGGTGACCATCACCGAGCCGCTGCGCGGGGATCTACCGCGCATCGAAGCCATCACGCGCGATCTGTCCACGCAGGCGCGCCTGAAGATCCGGCGGTGCTACCGCTACCAGGCGGCGGCCTTCGCGGCCTCGCTCGGTTGCGGGGTGATTTTGCCGGAGCACGCATCCATTCCGAAAGCATTGGCGGGGTGAGCGTATATGGCAGGTGAGCAGGAACCACCGATCCGGTACCGGGGCGAACCGCCGCGCTATCGCGAACGAGTGGTGGACCCGGATGATCCGGCGCCGCCGCGCCGCGGTGCGCGCCGCGGCCACGACGACGGGTGGGATATCGAGGCGTACACGCCCGGTGACCCCCGTGCCACCCTCCCTGCCGATTGGGACGATGCCCCCGTGCGCCCTGCCCGCCGCCGTGCGATCGGGGCGCCCGCCGCGGACGAAGATCCGCCGCCGTCGCGCCGCAGTTCGCCCCGCTCGGATCGCGTGACGAATCCTGGTGCGGGGCAGGGTATTTCGGAAGAGCGGGCCGCTCCGCCTCGGCGTGGTTCCGGGCGGTCCAGCGATATCGTGATTCCTGCCGAGCCGGAGGTTTCGGAGCGGCGGCAACCGCCGCCCACGCGGCGGGCTCGGAAGAGGCCGGTGGCGTCCGATGATCCTGTTATGGGATCGGGTATTTCGTCGGATGTGGGACGCGCGCCGTCCGAACCTGATGTGGCAGCGGGGATTGCGGGTATCGACTCCGGTAACCCCGTTGCTGGGCAAGAGATCTCGGACAGCTCGGGTAGCTCCTCGGGCGGCTCGAGGCTGCCGTCCGCTTCGGGTGAAAACTCGAATGGGCGCACCGGTGCCGACGACGCCGACCCGAATGCGGAGCTGCCGCAGGGGCTGCGCGGTGCGGCGCTGCACCCGTCCGCCGATGCGGTTGTGGCGGAGGGGGATTCGAAGGAGACGAAGGCGAGTGCCGAGCGCCGGGTGCCCGGCGGGACCGGTATCGGCGGTGGGGATGCTGTCGCGGGGGATGGCGAGCAGGTGATGACGGCGGGCGGGGCGGGTCGTGGGCAGGGCGCCGGCACGTCCGCGGAAAAGGCGCGGCCGCGGCGGGATTCGGCCGACGGTGACCGGATGGCAGCGGATGACGGGGTTGCCGCTGCCTCCGAGTCCGCCGACGAGCGGGGGCGACGCCCGCAGGGGCGCGACGAGAAGAAGGCTGCGGGCAATGGGGCCCGTTCGGTGCGCAAGCCCGGTGCAAGCGGTTCTCGGCGTGGGAAATCGGGAGACCACGAGGCCGGGGCGCGGAAACGACCGGCGGGGCAGGAACGGGAAGACATGCGTGACAACGGCCGGACGCCCACTCGCCGCGAAGAACGCCGAACGACCGAGAACGGGCTGAGCAACGGCCGGTCCGCAGAGCGGCGCCGAAATCTCGACCAGCCGACCGAGCGGTACCGGATTCAGCCGGAGGATCGGTTGCGCGGCAACGGTTCTCGTTCCGAGCGCGATTCCCGGCGGTCGGGTCGCGGCCGGACGTCCGGCTCCGACCGTGCCGCATATGCCCGCACCGAGCGTGCCTCCGGGCGGAAGACCAAGCCCGCCAAGCCTCGCAAGCAGGGTCCGCCGCTGCTCGACGACGCCACGAGGGCTCGGTACGAGGCCATCGCGCGCGAACGTTCCGGGCTGCGCGCGGCCTGGGCGGCGTTTCGCATCCGCACCGACGACCTGCGCCGGGTCAATGCCGCCGCCCGGATCGAGGCGGTGGTGGATGACGGATTCGACCGTGAGACAGCGCCGCTGACCGACCGCGGCTATGCCGGACCCGGCGGCGGGCGGATGAGCGTGGTGGGCCGCCCGGTCGAATACCGGGCGACCACCGCGCAGGTGGCGGGTCTGTGGCCCTGGTCGGTCGGCGCGGGCGCCCCGCTGATCGGCACCCCGCTGGGCTCGCATCTGCACACCGGCGCACCGGTCTGCTTCGATCCGATGAACTGGTTCATGCGCGGCAGCTTCATCACCGCGCCGAGCCTTTTCGTCCTGGGCCTCAACGGTTTCGGTAAATCCTCGCTGGTGCGCCGGATCGTGCTGGGCGGCGTCGCCCAGGGCATCACGCCGCTGGTGCTGGCCGACGTCAAGCCCGACTATCGCAAACTGGTGGAGCTCGTCGGCGGGCAGGTCATCGATCTCGGCTACGGACACGGCAAGCTGAACCCGCTCGCCGGTGGTGTGCTGGGCTCGATAGTGCCGATGCTGGCCGAGATGCCCGCCCTGCAATTGCAGGTGACACAGGAACTTCGGGCCCGGCAGGTCACCCTCATCGCGGGCCTGGTGGAGCTGGTGCGCGGGGCCCGGGTACGCGACTACGAGGAGACGCTGATCTCCACCGCGCTGCGCATTCTCTACCGCGAGGGCAGCGGGTTCGCGCCCGACAATCCGCCGATCATGGAGAACCTGCTCGAGGTGATCGTCGGCGGCGGTGAGGAATTGATGCTCGACGCCGGTGCGGACAGCTCCGAGGAGTACCACGAGGCCACCAAGGGGCTGCGGCGCTCGCTGCGGGCGCTGACCCAGGGCCCGTTCGGCGCGGTGTTCAACGGGCAGACCACCGCTCCGATCGACACCTCGGCGGTTGCGGTCTGCATCGACGTCTCACACATCCCCGCGGGCGACAAGAAGCTCAAGGCCGCGGTGATGCTGGCCTGCTGGGCCGACGGTTTCGCCTCCGTGGAGGCCGCGCATGTGCTCGCCGACGCGAAACTCGGGCCGCAGCGCTATTTCCAGGTCGTCATGGACGAGCTGTGGCAGGTGCTGGGCCTGGGCGACTTCATGATCGACCGCGTCGACGAGCTGACCCGCCTGAACCGCACCATCGCCACCGCGCTGATCATGATCAGCCACACCATCAAGGATCTGCAGTCGCTGGGCTCGGAGGCGGCGATCGCCAAGGCGCTCGGTTTCCTGGAACGCGCCCGCGCCAAGATCTTCGGCGCGCTGCCGCCGGAGGAGATCAAGCGGCTGGACTCGACGGTGCCGTTCACCGCCGCCGAGGAGGAGATGGTGACCGGATGGTCGGCGCCCCAGGCATTGACCGGTGAGGCGCTCAAGCCCGGCCAGGCCCGGCCGCCCGCGCCCGGCACCGGCAAGTTCCTGCTCAAGATCGGTGAGGATCGCCGCCCCGGCATTCCATTCCACATGGAGTTCACCATCTCGGAGAAGGAAAGCGGGATCCACGAGACCAACCAGCGTTTCAGCGAATTCACGGAATCCACCGCGCGCCGCGGTGACGAGGGGAGTGCCGCGTGAGATTAGACGAGCCCACGAGGCGGAGGTTGGCGCGATGATGCCGCACAGGTCCTATCGCAGAGTGTCGCCCGAGGTGCGGCAGGCGGCGGTCGAGCAGGTGCTCGCGCTGACCGGCAAGCTGCGCAGCGAGTCGGAGGCCTGCCGCGTGGTGGCCGAACAGATCGGTGTCCACACCAATTCGGTCCGCAACTGGGTCCGCGCCGCCGAGGGCCCGAGCCTCGAGCGCATGGACGCGGTAGCCCTGCGCCGCAAGGTAGCCCTCCTGCAACAACAGCTGGCCGCCGCCGCCGAAATGAACCGCACCCTGGTGGAAACCCTCAACGAAACCAAACGCGCCACATGACAAGCGCCCACCCCACCACACCCGCCCCCGGCGTTGGAATCCGCATCCCCCCACCCGAGATACGGATCCCAACACCAGGTGCGGCTGTACCCACCCGCGAGTCCTGGCGTGCGGCAGCGCTCTCCGCACCGGTTGTGGCGCTTCGCACCCGTTTCGGCCGCCCGCAGGGGGTGCGGGGTGCGGGAGACGGTGCGGCTGAGAGTGGGGCGGGGGTGCGGTGAGTTCGAAGAGTTTGTTGTGGGTGGGGTTGGGGAGCGTGATCGGGTTGGTCGCGCTGGTGTTGGTTGTGGTGATGCCTGCTTCGGAGGATGAGTGTGCGGATCAGCCGAGTGTGTCGGGGTCGGTGTTGCCGGGGGATCCGCGGGCGTTGGGAGGGGCGGGGGTGACCCCGAGTGGGGTGGTGCAGGGGCCTGCGGTTGTTACCGGGACGACCGCGCCGGGGGTGAATCAGCCTGCGGCGCTGGGGAATCCGGCTGTGACGGGGACGCCGTCGCTGGCGGCGGGGCTGGCTCCGATCCGGCGGACCTGGCCGTTGGCCGCGGGGACGTTCACCATTTCGGATCATTTCGGGGCGCGGGGCGGGGCGCATCTCGGGGTGGATATGGCCGCGGCGGATGGGACGCCGATCTTCTCCGTTGCCGATGGGGTGGTGGTGGCCGCGGGGGCGGCGTCCGGATTCGGTAACTGGATCGTGGTCGATTCCATTGATGTGAACGGTCGGCCGTTCTCGGCGGTGTACGGACACGAGTGGGACAGCGGCGTGCTGGTGCGGGCCGGTCAGGTGGTGCGGGCGGGGCAGCAGATCGGGCTGGTCGGGTCGGCGGGTGAATCCTCCGGGCCGCATTTGCATTTCGAGATCGTGCCGGGCGGTCGGTTCGCCGGCGGGCGGCAGATCGATCCACTCCCGTGGTTGGACGGTGCGCCGACGCCGAGTGCGGCGGGTGCGTGGCCGTACTCGGTGAACCCGCTGTGCCAGCGCGGTTTCGGCACCGCGGGCGGCGCACTGGCGGACGGCAAGGTCCCTCCGGAACTCGAGATCTGGTACCGCCGCGCGGGCTCGCTGTGTCCGGAGATCACCCCGTCGCTGCTGGCCGCCCAGGGGCGGCAGGAGTCGGGCTTCCGGCGCGGGCTCACCTCTCCGGCCGGGGCGCAGGGTCTTTCGCAGTTCCTGCCCGGCACCGCCCGGGCGACCAATCCCGACGACGGGCAGCCCTATCTGCTCGATGCCGATGGCAACGGCAACGCCAGCATCTGGGACGACGGCGACGCGATCCTCGCGCAGGGCCGCTATATGTGCTCGATAGCCCACCAGATCGGGCGCTGGATCGGGGAGGGCAAGGTGCACGGCGACGTCGTCCCGCTCGCCCTGGCCGCGTACAACGCCGGTGAGGGCGCGGTGCTCGCCTCCGGCGGCATGCCGAATCGGGTGGCAGCGCACTACTCCGAGACCCAGCCCTACGTGGCGAACATCCTGGCCATGGAACCGCAGTTCCGCGCCCCGGGGTCGATGGGCCGGTTCCAGCCCGAGGGCGAGGCGAGCGGCGCGGAGGTCGTGGAGGCGGCTCGCCAGTGGCTGGGTACCCCGTACGTCTGGGGCGGCGGCGGTCCGCAGGGCTCGACCGGCGGCGGTCTCGACGGCCCGGGTCTCACAGCGGCCTCGGTGTTCGCCGCCTCCTCCGGCCGAATCATGCTGCCGCGCACCGCCGAACAGCAGTGGGAGGCGGGCGCGGAGGTGCCGCTGCGCAAGGCCCAGCCGGGGGATCTGGTGTTCTCCCGATTCGGCCCCCGCGGCCCGGCCGAGGTCGGCATCTACACCGGCAACGGCACGATGATCCGCGCCGCCGATTCGTCCGGCGTGCGCGAGGCCCCGGTTCCCGGCGACAGTCGCATACGGAGGGTGCTGTGAATCTCGGTATTCGCTGGTGTGTCGAGCCCGCTTTCCGCAACTCCGACATCGGCGCGGGCGGCCCACGAATCGGACACGTGGAGGTCACGGACGTCGCGCCGCGCCCCGTCGACCGGTTCCGGCGATTAGCCTGGAAATCAGTCCGACCGGCCGCCGCGCGGCGGTCGGTCCTCCGGAATTCGGCGGTGAAACACGCTAACCTGGTGGTGATGCTGGTGGTGGGCATCGCGATGCTGACCACGGGCTGCGGCGGCAGCAGCGGCGGCGGCACGGAATCGCCCGTGCGCCCGCCCACCTCGACCGTGCGGCAACTGGAGGCGGTCCCCGCGCCCGATCCGACCACTCCCGACGGGGTGGCGGTCGCGGCGCTGAAGGAGATCTACACCTGGTATCCGGCCACCGAATCCCAGGGCGGTTCGATGTCGCGGGCGCGGAAATGGCTGGGCCCCAGCCTCGTCCGCACCCTGGACACCCCGGCCGAGGGCGGCGACACCCCGAAACCGTCGCTGCAATGGGCGGACTGGGGCAAGGCCGGGGCGAGGGTCGAGGCATTCACCTTCGCGTCCGGCGAGAAGGCGCCGCCCAGCGGCGATCCGGATCACGAGCAGTACAAGATCGGGATCGAGCAGACCGTCGTCTACCCGGACGGCCGGCGTCAGCCGCTGCCGCCGACGACGGTCATCGCCACCGTCGCGCGCACCCCCGACGGTTGGCGGCTCGACGGATTCCGGTGAGCCACAACAACGTATACGGTCACCTCAGGAGGCGGAGATGGCGAAGAAGGTGAAGGATCCGGCCGAACCGGGTCCCGACCTCACCCTGTACATGATCTACTTCGGGTTCGCGATCGTCGGAACCCTGTGGGTCGCCCTGCATCTCGGCAACCGGATGGCGGTGACCAAACAGGACGTCCCGATCAATCCGATCGCGATCGTGGCGGGCCTGGCCCGCGGTCAGCTGCAGTGGCCGCGCGCGTCCACGGTCATCGTGCTGCTGGTCGTGGCGGCGGTGATCGGCGTGGTGATCGTGCGCCGGGAGCTGAAGAAGCGCAAGGGTAAAGGGCGCTTGGCGGTCGACGACAAGGCGCAGTACATGGGCGCCGGTGGCGCGATCTCGGCGCTGACCGAGGGTGGGGTGCGGGAGAAGGCCGAGCAGCTGGGGGTGCGGCTCGGGTACGACGATCCGCCGGGGGTGCCGATCGGCGTCGCGGTGGCCGACGGCACGATGCTGTACGGGTCCTATGAGGATCTGCACGTGGACATCTGGGGTCCGCGGCAGGGCAAGTCCACCTCCCGGGTGATCCCGGCCATCCTGTCGGCCATCGGCCCGGTGCTGGCCACCTCCAACAAGCGCGATGTGGTCGATGCGACGCGAGATGTGCGCGAGGCCAAGGGATCTCAGGTGTTCGTCTTCGACCCGCAGGGCGTGGCCGACGAGGCGCCCACCTGGTACTGGGACCCGCTGGGCTGGGTGGACGCCCGCCGCGAGGGCTGTGAGATGCGCGCGGCCCGGCTCGCCGGACACTTCGCCGACGGCGACGACAGCACCGGACCGGCGGTGGCGACCGGCACCGACGCCTTCTTCGACCAGGAGGCCGAGGATCTGCTGGCGGGCCTGTTCCTGGCCGCGGCCACGGCGGGCCGCCCGATCACGCAGGTGTGGGATTGGGTCACCAATCCACAGGACACCGAGCCGATCGAGATTCTGCGCGCGAACAGCCATCACTTCACCGCTGCGGGCCTGGCCTCGCAGTACAACGCCGATGTCCGCACGCTCAGCGGCGTTTTCGGCACGGCCAAGAAGATGATCCGCTGCCTGAAGCTGTCGAATGTGCATCCGTGGATCACCCCGGGGAACGATCGCCGGCAATTCGACGAGCTGGATTTCATCGAGCGCAACGGCACCCTCTACAGCCTCTCGCTGGAGGGCCGCGGCTCGGCCGCACCGCTGGTGAGCGCGCTGACCGAGGCCGTCATCGACGTCGCCATGCGCAAGGCGTCGCAGTCGCACGGCGGTCGCCTTTCGATTCCACTGCTCGCCGTCCTGGACGAGGCCGCCAACGTGGTCCGCTGGAAGGATCTGCCCAAGCAGTACAGCCACTTCGGCTCCCGCGGCATCGTCGTCATGACCGTGCTGCAGTCCTGGGCGCAGGGCGCGCGCTGCTGGGGCGCCGACGGCATGGAGGCGCTGTGGGGCGCGGCCAATATCAAGGTGCTCGGCAGCGGCGTCGACGATACGAAGTTCCTGCAGGAGCGCTCGGACGCCATCGGCGAGTACGACGTGATCTCGCAGTCGGTGTCGGAATCCAAGGGCAGCAAGAGCTATTCGCGTTCGCTGGGGTCGTCCAAGACCTTCAGCGTCAACGCGCTGGCGACGCTGCCGCGCGGGCGCGCCATCGTATTCTCCTCCGGCGCACCGGCGGTGCTGGTTCGCACCGTTCCCTGGTGGGAGGGCGAGTACGCTGACGCGGTGCGCCGTTCGATCGATCACCACGATCCGCAGACCCCGCGCCGGACGACGATTCAGGATCTCGTCGAGGAGCGCAGGCAGCACGAGGATGTCACTCCGCCGCAAACGTACGGGCAGCCCGAGGAGGTTCGGCCGCTGTGAACGACCAGCAGCAAGACATGATCTACTCGAACGTGGTCGAGTTCGTGGAGAACTATCTGAGTCTCGTCTATCGGCGGCAGGTCACCGATCTCACCGACACCGTGTGGTGTCCGGAATGGTGGAAGCACGCCGAGGCCGCGATGCGGCTCGAAGCGCTGTGGCGAGCCTGGGAATATCTGCGTCAAGACGGCAAGACGGGAATGAGCGTGTGGTTCCTCGATCACGCCGATCCCCATATGGCCAGGTTGTTCGACCCGAAGGGGCCGTTCAAGTACTGCAGCGTCCGCAATGGTCACAAGGACATGCTCAACCCGCTGCCGCTGAAATCCCCACAGCAGGGCCTGTTCGGCGATCCCACCATCGATCCGGCGACCGGCGACTTCCGTTCCTGAAACCGGCTGGGCGACAAGAGGTTCGAGGGGCTGCGGAGATCTGGTCCGCAGCCCGAAAAAATACGTTGAGGGGGAGTCTCAGCCGCGGGTACGCTCGAGACCGCGCGACAACTCCTGCTGGCGAGCGCGGACCACATGCGGCGGCTCTTCGGGGCGGCTGCGCACGGCGGCCTGGGGCGGCTGCGCCTGACTGACTTCCATCAGCATGCGTACCGCGGCCAGTTCCGGTGCGACGCCGATACGGGCCAGATGAGCGGCCAGCGCGGTGCGCCGTTCGACCGAGTCGTACCGGCCGCCCATCTCCTTGACCTTGCTCTTCGCGGCGGCCTGCGCGGCCATTCGAGTCGCGGTGGCCTGCGCGGCGAACCGATCCTTCTCGAGCGAGACACCCTTCTCCATCGGGGGCCGGTCGAGCATGCGGGACAGCTCCAGGTTGCGCGGGTCCTTGGCCTTGGCCTCGCGGGCCTCGCGCAATGCCAGCTCCCTGGCTTCCTTCCGGCGCTCCTCGGTGACCTTGACGCGGGCCTCGGCTTCCTTCTGGCCACGCTCGCGGGTGCGCAGTGCGACCAGCGTCGCAAGTGACAACATTTGCCTCATCAAAGCCGCTGTCTCGCGGCCGATGTCGTCGAGTTCCTCGGCCATTGCCTGCTCCCCGATGCTGCAGTGATCACTATGGATGATTGTGGTGCTTCGTCGGAGGCGTCGCCAGTGGAACGGTGGTTCTGCCTGGCGATGTCCCCGCCTGCAAACGCGGACACCGGGAGCACTGGAGGAGCAGTCCTACCCGGTAGGGCGGTTACTACGCCGCTTCGTACTCCGTGCTACGAGATTACCAGCGAAAATGCAGGGCAGCCTTACTCGCGTTGTGCAACAACAGCATATATCGCACATTTCCGACAGGGAGCCCGAAGCGCCGGATGTTCTCCGGTATAAGGATGCCCTAAGCGGATCTCGTCTGCCAGCCCGACACGTCGCCATTTCGCTGCCCCGACAGGGCATCTGACCGCCCTTGCCGCGAGCGTCGGGCCCGCGAACGCGTCGTGCCGGTACGCCGGTTGGGGAGCGTACCGGCACGAGTGCCCGAAGTGGGGAGTTTCAGCCGATCTTGACCGATTCGAAGGTGACGGGCTGGTTCGGCTTGCCGCCGCCGGGGCCCGAATCCATCGAGCCGTCGTCGCCGATCTCGGCGATCTTGTCGAGGGTCTTCAGGCCGGCCTCGTCGACCGTGCCGAAGATGGTGTACTGCGGCGGAAGTTGGGAATCGCCGTAGAGCAGGAAGAACTGGCTGCCGTTGGTGCCGGGCCCGGCATTGGCCATCGCGATCGTGCCGCGCTTGTAGAGCACCGGCATCTGGGCGTTCGGGTCGTCCTGTGCGTAGACGTCGGTCGGGTACTCGTTGTCGTAGACGTAGCCCGGGCCGCCCTTACCGGTGCCGGTCGGGTCGCCGCACTGCAGCATCTTCAGGCCCTTGGTGCTCAGCCGGTGGCACGGCGCGCCGTCGTAGTAGTGCTGGCTCACCAGGCTGGCGAAACTGTTGACGGTGCAGGGAGATTCCGCGCGATCGAGGGTCAGGCCGATGGGTCCGTGATTGGTCGTGATCGTCACCGCCTCCTGGCCCTTGGCGACGATGTTGTCGCCGTTGGGCTTCTGCACCGGCTTGGCGGCCGGACCGCCGCCGTCGCGGTAGGTGCAGGAGACCGTCGTGGCCTTGGGCTGCGGGGCGGGCGGCGGCGCGGCCTCCGGGGTGCTCGCCAGGGAGGAGTCCGAGGCCTGCGAGGCCGTGTTCTTGGCGTCCTCGTCGCCGCGCGTGAGGTAGTAGATGCCCACCCCGGCCGCGACCACGACGACCACGCCGAGCACCGAGCCGGCGATGGTGAGCTGCTTGCGCCTGCGAGCCCGCTCGGCCTGCCGGGCCAGTCGCCGCTCCAGCTTGCGTTTCGCCGCCGCTCGCCGCTGTTCGTTACTCGGCACTACCGCTTCCTCCCGTGATGGTCTGCTTGTCGACGTAAGAGTGTGCCATCACTTCCTGAGATGAGACCTAACGTTGGGTATTCACCCCGTACAATCCCCTTCCCGATAACCGGTTGGACTTGGTGCGGACGGGTTTGAAAGACTGGACGATCGTGACCAAGACCAGCAGCTTCACCGCCCCGAAGGGCATCCCGGATTACGTGCCGCCCGGCTCGGCCGAGTTCGTCGCCGTGCGCGACGCGCTCGTGCGCTCGGCCCGTCTGGCCGGATACGGGCATGTGGAGCTGCCGATCTTCGAGGACACCGCCCTGTTCGCGCGCGGGGTCGGCGAGTCGACCGATGTGGTCAGCAAGGAGATGTACACCTTCGCCGACCGCGGCGACCGCAGTGTGACGCTGCGGCCGGAGGGCACCGCCGGGGTGATGCGCGCGGTCATCGAGCACGGCCTGGACCGCGGGCAGCTGCCGGTGAAGCTGTATTACTCCGGCCCGTTCTTCCGCTACGAGCGGCCGCAGGCGGGGCGCTACCGGCAGCTGCAGCAGGTCGGCGTCGAGGCGATCGGCGTGGACGATCCCGCGTTGGACGCCGAGGTGATCGCGATCGCCGATGCCGGATTCCGCTCGCTCGGACTGGACGGCTTCCGGCTGGAGATCACCTCGCTGGGCGACGAAACCTGCCGTCCCCGGTACCGGGAGCTGCTGCAGGAATTCCTCTTCGAATTGCCGTTGGACGAGGAGACCCGCCGTCGCGCCGAGATCAATCCGCTGCGCGTGCTCGACGACAAGCGGCCCGAGGTGCGGGAGATGACGGCCGACGCGCCGCTCATGCTCGACCACCTGTCGGATTCGGCCAAGGTGCACTTCGAGCAGGTGCTCGGTTACCTGGACGCGCTGGGGGTGCCGTACGTGGTCAATCCGCGCATGGTTCGCGGCCTGGACTACTACACCAAGACCACGTTCGAATTCGTGCACGACGGCCTGGGGGCGCAGTCCGGCATCGGCGGCGGCGGGCGCTACGACGGGTTGATGGCCCAGCTGGGCGGGCAGCCACTGTCGGGCATCGGCTTCGGGCTGGGCGTGGACCGCGCGGTGCTGGCGCTGCGGGCGGAGGGCAAGTCGGTGGCCGATCCGGCGCGGGTGGACGTGTTCGGGGTGCCGCTCGGCGATGCCGCCAAATCGCGGCTGGTGGTGCTGGCCGCGCAGCTGCGGGCCGCGGGCATCCGGGTCGACCTGGCCTACGGCGGGCGCGGGGTGAAGGGCGCGATGAAGGCGGCCGACCGGTCCGGTGCGAAATACGCTCTGGTGCTCGGCGATCGGGACCTGGCCGAGGGCGAGATCGGGCTCAAGGAGTTGGCGACCGGCGATCAGCGCCAGATTCCGATCGATGCGGCGGTCTCGGCCGTCTCGGACGCGCTGGCGGCCGATCGGTAGTACGGTCACGACGATGGCCCCGGTCACGGCCGGGGCCACTCCCGCTCGGACGAATGTGGACGCGTGACTGACGACTCGAATTCCCCTGTGGCGCAACCTGTCGGGCTCGACCTCATCGCGCCGGAGCTGTTCGCCCCCATGCTGCGGCGACTGACCCTGGTCGCCGTGGGGGTCGGCGTCGTGGCGGCGCTGGTGCTCGCGCTGGTGGTGAGCTGGCCGCTCGCGATCCTGGCCGGTCTGGCCCTGGGCGCGCCGACGGCCCTGTACGCGATGGCGGTGCGGCGGCGACGAATGTGGCTGGTGGGTAACGAACTTCGCGCCCGCACCCTGTTCGGGTCGCGTCGGCTCGACGTCGCCGCGGCCACCGGCGTCGAGGTGCTCGTCTACCCCGGCCGCCTGAGCCGGATCGTCGTGCGCATCACCGCGGGCCGCGACAGCCAGATCGTCCCGCTGGCCATGTACACCGACTCCGGCAGCGGCCGCGAACTGCACATCCTGGGCCTGCGGACCCTCGCCGACGCCCTGGCCCGCAGCGAACTGGCCGCCGCCCTGGCGGTTTCCGCCGTGCTGATCGCCCAGCTGCGCGCCGAGGCCCGCGACGCCCCCCTCGAGCAGCGCCCCCTCTACCGCGCCGTCCGCCTGGTCCGCGCCCGCGACATCGTCCAGCCCATAGTCCTCGCCGACAGCGATATCGCCGCCCTCGCCTGACCATCCCTCTCTCTCCCGGCAGACTCTCGCGCCGACCGCTCTCGCGCCGACCATGCCCTCACCGGCGATGCCCACCCCGGTTCTCTCGAAAAACGTTGCCGTCATTGCGATTCCGGCCCGCCCGATTTGCGAGGTGCGAATGTCTGCTTGCTCACGCTCGGGAGTTGCCCGCCGCCTGCGGGGCTAGGCTCGGGGCAGGTTCGACGAGCGCCTGGACGTGAGGAGTCGATGTGAGTACTGCTGCCCGCACGCCCGTGACGGTCACCGTGACCGGCGCCGCCGGTCAGATCGCGTACGGGTTGCTGTTCCGCATTGCCTCGGGGGCGATGCTCGGGTCCGAGACGCCCGTGCGGCTGCGGCTGCTGGAGGTTCCGGCCGCGGTGGGGGCGCTCGCGGGGGTGGCCATGGAGTTGGAGGACGGGGCGTTCCCGCTGCTCGAGTCGATCGATATCAGCGACGACCCCTGGGTGGGCTTCGCGGGTGCGAATGTGGCGGTGCTGGTGGGGGCGCGCCCGCGCACCGCGGGCATGGAGCGGTCGGATCTGCTGGCCGCCAACGGCCCGATCTTCACCGATCAGGGCGCGGCCATCAACGCCAGCGCCGCCGCGGACGTCAAGGTGCTGGTGGTCGGCAATCCCGCCAATACCAACGCCTATATCGCGATGAGCAACGCCCCCGACGTTCCGGCGGCCCGGTTCACCGCGCTGACCCGGCTCGACCACAACCGCGCGATCGCGCAGCTGGCCAAGAAGTCCGGCGCGCCGGCCGCCGATATCGCGCGGGTCACCGTGTGGGGCAACCACTCCGCCACCCAGTATCCGGACCTCACCCACGCCACCATCGCCGGACGCCCCGCCCTCGAGGTGGTCGAGGATCGGCAGTGGGTGCGCGCGGACTTCATCCCGACCGTGCAGCAGCGCGGCACCGCCATCATCCAGGCACGTGGAGCCTCCTCGGCCGCGAGCGCGGCCAGCGCCGCCATCGACCACATCCACGACTGGGTACTCGGCACGCCGACCAACGACTGGGTGTCGATGGCGGTGCCCTCCGACGGCTCCTACGGCGTGCCCGAGGGACTGATCAGTTCATTTCCCGTCACCTGCGAAGGCGGCGAGTACACCGTCGTGCCGGATCTCGAACTGGACGAATTCTCGCGCGAGCGCATCGAACTCAGCGTCGCCGAGCTGGTTGCCGAGCGCGACGCGGTCATCGACCTCGGCTTCGCGAAGCGGCCCTAATCGCACTTGGCGATGACCGATTCGCCGAAGCGCTCGATATTGGCGATCTTCCGCTCGAGCGGTTCGGTGTCGCGTCCCGCGACGTAGGGGTAACGGAAGCCGACGATCACATCGGTGACGCCCTTGTCCTCGAGCCGCTTGACGCCGTCGGGGGTGTAGGCGTCCAGCGACGCGACGTGGATTTCGAACACCCCGGAATGGTCGCGCTCGCGGCGCAATTCGGTCAGCCGCGCCAGCATCCGGTCGAGGTCCCCGGCGTCGCCCCCGGCGTGCATCCAGCCGTCGCACAGCCGCACCGCACGGCGCAGCGCGGCATCGCTGTGCCCGCCGACCAGGATCGGCAGCGGCTCGGTCGGCGTCGGCGTGAGCTTGATCCGCGGGACGTCGTAGAACTCCCCGTGATATTCGAAATATCCGCCGCGGCACAGCCCGCGCACGATCTCGATGCACTCGTCCATCCGCTTGCCGCGCCTGTCGAACGGCACGCCCATGATCTCGAAGTCCTCCGGCCACGGGCTGATCCCCACACCGAGGGAGAAGCGGTTGCCCGACAGGCAGGCCAGCGAGCTCGCCTGCTTGGCCACCAGCACCGGCGGCCGGATCGGCAGCTTGATCACGAACGGGGTGAAGCGCAGCCGCGTGGTCGCCGCCGCCAGCGCCGCCGAGAGCACGAACGCCTCGATGAACGGCTTGTCGTCGAGGAACTCCCGATTGCCGTCGGGCGTGTACGGATAGCTGGAATCCGATTCGGCCGGATAGGCGATGCTGTCGGCGATCGACATGCTGTGAAAGCCCGCGGCCTCGGCGGCCCGCGCCAGCGGAATGTAGTACGTCGGATCGGTCATCGCCTCCGCGTAGGTGAAACGCATCGGTGTCCTCTCACAGGGCAGGCAAACTAGAACAGATTCTAGTTCTGCGATGTTAGTCCGTTCCGAAGGAGTTTCGAATGACGATCGCCATCACCGGGTCCGCCTCGGGCATCGGCGCCGCCACCGCGACCGCCATGTCGGCGGGCGGGCACGACATCATCGGCGTCGATCTGCACGATGCCGAGGTGATCGCGGATCTGTCGGGTCCGCAGGGCCGGGCGGCCGCGATCGAGGGCGTGCTGGCGCGCAGCGGCGGCGTACTCGACGGCGCGGTGCTGTGCGCCGGCATCGGCCCGCACACCCCGGATCCGTTGCGGCTGATCGACATCAACTACCACGGTGCGGTCGCCGTCCTCGACGGCCTGCTCCCCGCGCTGCGCAGGGGCGAGTCGCCCGCGGCCGTCGTGGTGTCCTCGGTCTCCTCCACCCAGGTGCGGTGGGCGGAGAATCCCTTGTCCGCGGGCGCGGATCGCGATGCCGTCGCCCGGGCGCTGGCACCGGCGGGCGACTACGCGGGCCACCTCGCCTACGCCTGGTCCAAGAACGCCCTCACGGTCGCGGCCCGCGAGCGCGCGGCCGACTGGGGCGCGGCCGGGGTACGGCTCAATACGGTCGCCCCCGGCACGGTCGCCACCCCGCTGCTGCGGGCCGGTCTCGATGATCCGCGCTACGGCGAGCTCATCCGCGGCTTCACCGCCCCCATCGCGCGCACGGCCGAACCGAGCGAGATCGCCGCGCTCATCGTCTATCTGCTCGGCCCACAGGCCGGATACATCCACGGCGCCCAGTTCGTCATCGATGGCGGCGTGGACGCGCGGTTGCGGCCGACGGCGTTCTGATATCGGGGTCCGCGCGAACGGGTGCTGGGATACTCGCCGAGTGGTAGGACACCCGTTCCGCGGCCGGGGTCTCAGGCTGAACTGAGATCGCTCCATGCCCTGCGGCTCGTTGGGATTGGAGCGCTTCACGTTCGAAGACCGTGGTACCGCCAGGTATCTCTCTCCCCGAGGTTCTCAGCTGCATTCCGACTGGGCGCCGCGGGATGCGCCGCACTGGACGGTCGGTCGCGTCGAGAACCAGCTGGCGTGGAATATCTATTACCGGGTGCCGGCCCGGGGTGGCGAGATCATGGTTTGGGATCGGCTGTGGACGATCGATGTGGAGGCACACAAGAATTCGGGGCGGTGCGGCTATTCGGAGCGAACGGTCGTCGGCGCGACCGCGCGAGCGATCGGACCGCGGATCGGTGATCTGATCCTGTTCTGTCCCAGAAATATGCATCGGGTGGTTCCGGCCGCGGGCGCCGGCGCCCGAATCTCCGTCGGTTCGTTCATCGGTCTCACCGCTCGCGGTCACCTGGCAATCTGGTCGTGACCGGCCGATCCGGTCGCGCGACCACCGCCCGGCGCGACCCCGATCCGCCGTCCGGCCGCGCATGCTGCGAGAATGAGCCGGACGAATCGACCGCCCCGGACCAATCCGACACGCCACGGATGTAGGCATGCCATTCGCCCCTCGGTAACCGTGGCGCGGTAGAACGGAACGACATACGCGCGGGGCAATGGAAAGGCAGGACGTTGACGCTCGGTTCCGGATTGTCCGAGGTGTCGGCACCGTCTCCGCTGCTGCGCTCGGCCGCGGCGCCCGTGCCGCGCACCCTGGTCGACATTCTGGCCGCGACCGCCCGGGCCCACCCGGACGCACCCGCGATCGACGACGGTGACGACGTCCTGACCTACAGCGAACTGCTGGACGAGATCGACGAGACCGTAGACCGGCTGCGCGCGGTCGGGGTGCGGACCGGGGATCGCGTCGGAGTGCGGATTCCGTCCGGCACCAGCGAGCTGTACGTCACCATCCTGGCCGTGCTGCACGCCGGGGCCGCCTACGTTCCGGTGGACGCGGACGATCCCGACGAGCGGGCCCGGTTGGTCTTCGGTGAGGCCGCGATCGACGCCCTGGTCACCGCGGAGGGCATCACCGCGGTGCACGAAAGCGGCAGCGTCCGCCCGGAATCCACCGGCGCGCCGCAACTCGGCGACGACGCCTGGATCATCTTCACCTCCGGCTCCACCGGCACGCCCAAGGGCGTCGCGGTCACCCACCGCAATGCCGCCGCGTTCGTCGACGCCGAGGCGCGGCTGTTCCTGCGCGACAACCCGATCGGCCCCGGCGACCGCGTATTGGCCGGGCTCTCGGTCGCTTTCGACGCCTCCTGCGAGGAGATGTGGCTGGCCTGGCGGCACGGCGCCTGCCTGGTGCCCGCCCCGCGCGCGTTGGTGCGCAGCGGTATGGACCTGGGCCCGTGGCTGGAACGCCGCGCGATCAGCATCGTCTCGACCGTGCCCACGCTGGCCGCGATGTGGCCCGCCGAGGCGCTGGAGGCGGTGCGGCTGTTGATCTTCGGTGGTGAGGCGGTCCCGCCCGAACTGGCCGAGCGCCTGGCCGGAACCGGGGAGCGCGAGGTGTGGAACACCTACGGTCCTACCGAGGCCACCGTGGTGGCCTGCGCGGCACGGCTGACCGGGCAGGGGCCGGTGCGGATCGGTCTGCCGCTGGACGGGTGGGATCTGGCCGTGGTGGACGGCTCCGGAAACCCGGTGGGGGAGGGCGAATCCGGTGAGCTGGTGATCGGCGGCGTCGGGCTGGCCCGCTATCTGGATCCGGCCAAGGACGCCGAGAAGTACGCCCCGCTGCCGTCGCTGGGCTGGGAGCGCGCCTATCGCAGCGGCGATCTGGTGCGCAACGAGCGTGCCGGGCTGATCTTTCTCGGCCGCGCCGACGATCAGGTCAAGATCGGCGGACGGCGCATCGAACTCGGCGAGCTGGACAACGCGCTGCAGAATCTGCCCGGCGTCACCGCGGCCGCCGCCGCGGTGCGAACCACCAAGGCGGGCAACAAGATTCTGGTCGGATATCTGGCGAGCGCCGATCCCGACTTCGACGTGCATGCCGCCCGCGCCCTGCTCGCGGAGAATTTGCCCGCGCCGCTGGTGCCGCGGTTGGCCGTACTCGACGAATTGCCCACGCGCACTTCCGGAAAGGTCGACCGCGACGCGCTACCCTGGCCGCTGCCGGGGGCGGAGTCCGAACCCGCCCACGGCCTGACCGGCACCGCGCAGTGGGTGGCCGAGCAGTGGAACTCCATTCTGGGCGCGGATATCTCGGGACCCGATGCGGACTTCTTCGATCTGGGCGGCGGATCGCTGTCGGCCGCACAGCTGGTGACCGCGCTGCGCGCCCGCTATCCGCAGGTGACCGTCGCCGACCTGTACGACCATCCGCGCCTGGGCGCGCTGGCGGAGTGGCTCGACGCGGCCGCGCCCGCCCCCGAGGTCCAGCCCCGCACGGTCGCGCCGACGCCGCGGCTCGCCCAGTGGGCACAGGTCCTGGCGCTGGTGCCGTTGACCACCCTGACCGGTCTGCAGTGGCTGACCTGGCTGGGCATCGTCACCAATATCGCGAGCTGGTCCGGTGCGCTGCCGTGGATGCCCGGGCTGTCGTGGTGGTGGGCGCTGGCGGGCTTCGTGCTGTTCATCTCCCCACCCGGGCGCATGTCCATCTGCGTCCTCGGCGCGCGGATACTGTTGCGCGGGGTGCGCCCCGGCAGCTATCCGCGCGGCGGCCCGGTCCATCTGCGGCTGTGGGCGGCGGTGCGGCTGTCGGAGGCCAGCGGAGCCGAAAACCTCTCCGGCGCACCGTGGATGGTGCCGTTCGCCCGCGCCCTGGGCGCCCGGGTCGGCAAGGGCGTGGATCTGCATACGCTGCCGCCGGTGACCGGGATGCTCGAACTCGGCGACGGATGCAGCGTGGAGCCCGAAGTCGATCTGGCGGGCTACTGGATCGACGGCGATATCGTGCATATCGGCCCCATCCGGATCGGGGCCGGCGCGGTCGTGGGCTCGCGCTCGACGCTGCTGCCCGGCGCGGTGGTCGGCAAGAATTCGGTCGTCGCGCCCGGCTCGGCGGTGTTCGGCAAGGTGAAGGCGGGCCAGGAGTGGGCCGGTTCGCCCGCGGTGAAGGTCGGCAAGGCCGAACATCCGTGGCCGTCGGCCACCCCGCCGCGCGCGCCCGCCTGGGTGGTGGTGTTCGGGCTCAGCTCGATGGTGCTGGCCGCCCTGCCGATCGTCGGCCTGGCCGCGGGCGGTGCGCTGATCGCCTGGTGGATTCGCGACGAGGCGACGCTGCCGGCGGCCCTGGGGCACGCCTTCGCGATCCTGCCGGTGGCCACGGTGCTGAGCCTGGGCATCTTCGCCGCGCTGACGGTGCTGGCGGTGCGACTGCTGAGTATCGGTCTGCGCGAGGGCTACCATCCGGTGCGCAGCCGCATCGGCTGGCAGGCATGGGCCACCGAGCGATTGATGGATTCGGCGCGTACCTTCTTGTTCCCGCTCTACGCGAGCCTGTTGACTCCGCTGTGGCTGCGGCTGCTGGGCGCCCAGGTCGGCAGGGGCGTCGAAGCGTCGACGGTGTTGCTGCTGCCGAAGTTCACTACCGTCGCCGACGGCGCGTTCCTGGCCGACGACACCATGGTCGCCAGTTACGAACTCGGCGGCGGCTGGCTGCGCATCGGCGCCGCGAAGGTCGGCAAGCGGGCCTTTCTCGGCAATTCCGGGATGACCGCACCGGGGCGGCGGGTGCCGAAGAACGGCTTGGTGGCGGTGCTGTCGGCCGCGCCGGAGAAGGCGAAGGCGGGGTCGTCGTGGCTGGGCAGCCCGCCGGTTCGATTGCGGCGCAAGGCCGGTGAGTCCGACACCGCCCGCACCTTCGATCCGCCGCTGCGGCTGAAGGTGGCCCGCGGGATCGTCGAGACCTGCCGGTTGCTTCCGGTCATGGTGACCTTCGGCATCGGACTCGGTGTGCTGTTCGCGCTGGCCTGGCTGGCGCAGGGCATCGGATACTGGTTCGCCGCACTGCTTTCCGGTGTCGTGCTGCTAGCGGCGGGCGTGCTGGCCGGGCTGTGTGCGGTGGCCGCGAAGTGGACGGTGGTCGGGCGCATCGGCCGCGAGGAACATCCGCTGTGGAGCTCGTTCGTGTGGCGCAACGAGGTGGCCGACGCCTTCGTGGAAACCGTTGCGGCGCCGTGGTTCGCGCGCGCGGCGACGGGGACCGCGGTGATGAACATCTGGCTGCGCGGACTGGGCGCGAAGATCGGGCGCGGGGTGTGGTGCGAATCGTACTGGCTGCCCGAGGCGGATCTGGTGACCCTCGGCGACGGGGCGACAGTGGAACGCGGCTGCGTGGTGCAGACGCATCTGTTCCATGATCGGATCATGGCCATGGACACCGTGACCCTGGAGGCGGGCGCGACGCTCGGCCCGCACTGCGTCGCGCTGCCCGCCGCGCGGATCGGCGCGGGCGCGACCGTCGGCCCGGCCTCGCTGGTGATGCGCGGCGACACCGTGCCCCCCTCGACCCGCTGGTGGGGCAATCCGATCGCACCCTGGCCGGAGCGGCGATGACCGAGAAGTTCTACGAGGAACCGATCGACGCGTATCTGCCGCAGAACGGCAATCACGGCTACCGGGTATCGCGCTACGAGCTGGAGTTGGAGTACCGGGTCGCGAGCAACCGCCTGGCCGGGCGGGCCGCCATCACCGCGGTCACGACGGAGGCGCGGTCGCGATTCGCGCTGGATCTGTCGCAGTCGCTCAGTGTGTTCAAGGTTTTCGTCAACGGCACCAAGGCCGCGCGGTACACCCATCAGCGCGGCAAATTGACCATCACTCCGGTGCAGCGAATTCCGGCGGGCGGCGCACTCGCGATCGTCGTGCAGTACGCGGGCACGCCCCGGCCGATCCGCGGGCCCTGGGGCGAGGTCGGTTGGGAGGAGCTGACCGAGGGCGCGCTGGTGGCCGGTCAGCCCAATGGGGCGGCCTCCTGGTTTCCCTGTGACGACCACCCCGGTTCCAAGGCGAGCTACCGCATCTCGATCACCGCCGATTCGCCGTATTACGTTGTGGCCAACGGTGTTCTGACCCACAAGCGGGTCAAGGCCAGCCAGACCACCTGGGTCTACGAACAGCCCGAGCCGATGGCGACCTATCTGGCGACCGTGCAGATCGGCCCGTATCAGAAGCAGCGCATCGAGGCGGCGCCCGGTGCGGGGCGGGTGCCGATGCAGGCGGTGCTGCCGCCGCGGCTGCGGGTGCGATTCGACCACGACTTCGGCCGTCAGCCGCAGATGATGGCGGAGTTCCAGCGGTGCTTCGGGCCGTATCCGTTCGAGGTCTATACGGTCGTGGTGACCGATGACGATCTCGAGATTCCCCTGGAGGCACAGGGACTTTCGATCTTCGGCGCCAATCACTGCGACGGTGTGCGCGGCGCGGAGCGGCTGATCGCGCACGAACTGGCCCATCAGTGGTTCGGCAACAGTCTGACCGTACGGCAGTGGCGCGATATCTGGCTGCACGAGGGCTTCGCCTGCTATGCCGAATGGATCTGGTCGGAGGCATCGGGCGGCCCGAGCGCCGATGCGATGGCCCGTTCCGCTCATCAGCTTCTCGCCCGCCGCCCGCGCGATATCCTGCTGGCCGATCCGGGGCCGCGGTCGATGTTCGACGACACGGTGTACAAACGCGGGGCGCTCACCCTGCACGCCCTGCGGCTCGCCCTGGGGGACACGAAATTCTTCGCGCTGCTGCGGGATTGGACCGCGCGCTACCGGCACGGCTCGGTGAGCACCGAGGAATTCACCGATCTGGCAGGGCATTACGCCGAGGCGCCGCTGCGCGAGCTGTGGGACGAGTGGCTGTACGCGCGGTCGCTGCCGAACCTGCCGACGGCATAGGTGAGGGCGGGCACTGGCCCGCCCTCACCTGTTCAGATGTGTTCGTTACCGGATGACATAGGCGCCGTGATGGGTCGGCGACTCCACCGCGCTGCGCGGCGCGGGCTTCGCGGGCAGGCCGGTGGGCAGGCCGATTCCGAACGCGTAGGTCGCGATCGCGTAGGCAATAGCACCGGCGTTCGTGGTGATCGCCTTGTCGCTGATGTTGCGGACGGTGTCACAGGCGGCGTGGTAGCACGGGTCGTAAGGCTTGCCCGCCTCGCCGCCGAACATCTTCTGCTCCTCGGGCGTCTTGATGCCCTCGGCGCCGGTGAACAGGCCGCCCGCCGGAATGCCGACCGCGATGAACGGGCCGTAGTCCGAGCGTCCGTCGAACGGGGTGGGCACATGCGGGATGCGGAGCATGTCGAAGTAGTCGGCGAAGGTCTTCTCGATCTCCGCCGAACCGGCCGGGCCGCCCTCGCTGCCGTCATAGATCTTGTACGCGAAATTCGGCGACCCGATCATGTCGAAGTTGAGGTAGAGGCTGATCTTCTTGCGGTCGGCCTCGGACAGGTTGGCCACGTAGTGCTCCGAGCCGAGCAGACCGAGCTCCTCGGCGCCCCACCACGCGAAGCGAACCTTGTTCTGCGGCTGGAACTTCGCCATCTGCAGCGCGACCTCGAGCAGGCCCGCACTACCCGAACCGTTGTCGTTGATGCCCGGTCCGGCGAGCACCGAGTCCAGATGCGCACCCGCCATCACGACCTTGTCGGCATTGCCGCGCTTGGATTCGGCGAGGACGTTGTGGGTCGTACGGGTCGTGCTCTCGGTATCGGTCTTCAGGCGAACGACCGTATTGGCCGGAGAGGCCAGATCCTCGCCGATCGCGAAGCTGGTGCCCACCACCGGCACGGTGATGCCGGGCCCGCCGAGGGTTCCGGTGAAGGGGGCGGTGCGGCCGGGCTGGCCCTCGTTGAAGATGATCACGCCCTTCGCCCCGGCGGCCTGCGCATTGCGCGCCTTGTCGCCGAACGGGCAGGTGCCGCGCTGGATCAGGGCGATATTGCCGGGCTTGAAGCCCGCGAAGTCCGAGGCCTCACAGCCGGAGGTCGAACTGGGTTCGGGGCTGGGCGGCAGTTGCAGATCGACGCCCTGAACCGTGGCCTGCACATCGCCGGAACCCGAGTAGGTCAGCGTGGCGAAGTCGCCGAGCTCGCTGCTGCCGGGCGGGGTGGGCTTGTAGGTCTTGGCGTCGGGGGAGATCTGGTTCATGATGGCCGTCGACTTCTCCTTGAAGAAGGGGAAGTCGAAGGGCTGCACCGTCACCTGATAGCCCGCACGGCGCAGCTTGTCGGCGACGTAGTCGCGCGACTTCTCCTGGCCGGGCGTACCCGCGGCGCGGTTGCCGCCGTTGGCGTCGGCGATGTCCTGGAACGCCTGCAGGTGCCGCTTGATGTTTTGGGTCTGAATCGAATTGGTCAGCTGAAGCTCGGGCTTCGCGGGGGCGGGGTCGGCATGGGCCGACCCGGTCAGCGCGAACGAGAGCACTAGCGGCAGTGCGGCGGTCGCGGCGAGAACGTGGCCGGCTCTGGCACGTATGCGGGGCATGAACGGCTCCTCCCAGGGGACAGAAGTGAATCCCGCTGTCGAAGCTAGATCGACGCATTCGGCCGTTGAAACCTCGATTGAAAAAGAGGAGTAGGGGCTTGCTATTGCGCGAGATGTCGAAACTCATTGCCGCAGCATGAGTTTTCCACGTCGCCCGGTTCGTTCGCGATGTTACCGGCCGTGTCTCGCGGGCTTGCGCGGAGGGGCGCCTGCCGCCTCGTCCGGATCGCCGCGCCGATGTCCGATTTGCCCGGTAATCTTGTACTACCGGCCGTAGTAAGCAATAATGAGGTCGTGACCTTCTGTAGCAGGTTTGCTACACATCGTCACGCGATCACTATGGGAGGGCATATGACGGTCAGCGTGGACCGCCGTCCGATCATCGTCTCCGCCGCCGCGGGCATCGGGGTTCTCGCCCTGGCCGGAGTTGGGGATCGGCTGTTGTTGGGTGTATTCGTCTGCGCCGGAATGGCATTGGGCTGGCTGAACGGGTGGCTCACCCGGGTGGCCGCGGCCCGGATCGCGAGTGATGCCGAGTCGGGCAGGCAGCGGCTGGCGGCGACGACCGGACTGCGGCTGTTCGCCGTCACGGTGTTCGCGCTGCTCATCGGCGTGCTGGCGCGGCCCGATGGGCTGGGCATCCTGTTCGGGCTGGTGGTCTTTCAGATCATCGCGGCGATCGGGGTGGCGGTGCCGGTGCCGCGAGGTGCGCGATGACGAAAGTCGAAGTGGGCCACCATGAAACCGCACGCTGGTTCGGCATGGACTTTCATGTCGACACCATCCTCGCCACCACCGTCGCGGCCGTCGTCGTGCTGGGGCTGGCGTTCTGGCTGCGGCTCGAGCTGACCTCCGGGGTGCCGAACGGGGTGCAGCTGTTCTTCGAAACCGTGACCGTGCAGATGCGCGGGCAGGTGGAAAGCGCTGTGGGACTGCGGCTCGCGCCGTTCGTGTTGCCGCTGGCGGTGACGCTGTTCGTGTTCGTGCTGCTGTCGAACTGGCTGTCGGTGCTGCCGGTGCAGTACGGCGGCGGGGAATTGCTGAAGCCGCCCGCCGCCGACGTCAACTTCACCTACGCGCTCGCACTGTTCGTCTTCCTCTGCTACCAGCTCGCCGGGATGGTGCGGCGCGGTCCGCTCGGACATCTGAAGCAGGTGCTGAAGGGCCATATGGGCTGGGGGCCAATGGTTCTCATCAATGTCATCGAGGAGCTGGCGAAACCGCTGTCGCTGGCGCTGCGATTGTTCGGCAACATGTTCGCGGGCGGGGTGATGATCTCGGTGATCGCACTGCTCCCGGCCTGGCTCAGCTGGGGTCCCAATGCCGCGTGGAAGCTGTTCGACCTGTTCGTCGGGCTGATCCAGGCGTTCATCTTCGCCCTGCTCACCGTCCTCTACTTCGGCCAGGCGACCTCGGTCGAGCACGAAAAGCACTGAGTCGCCACCAGATTCCTGTTCAACGGGGAAAGGAAAAGGAAATGGCAGACATCACCCACGCCACGATCGTCCAGGCCGCGGCGCTGCTCGCGGGCGGACTGATGATGGTCGGCGGTGCGATCGGCGCGGGCTACGGCAACGGTATGGCGGGTTCGGCGCTGATCAACGGCGTATCCAGGCAGCCGGAGGCCGAGGGCAAGCTGCGCGGCAACTATCTGATGGCGGTCAGCCTGGTCGACGCCGTGTACTTCATCAATCTGACGTTCATGGCGCTGTTCGCCTTCGCGGCGCCCGGGAAGTAGTGCCATGGCCGCGGAAAACCTTGCCGGACAGAACTTTCTGATTCCCAATGGGACGTTCCTGGTCGAGCTGGCGATCTTTCTGATCGTGCTCGGTGTCATCTGGTTGTTCGTGGTTCCGCCGATCCGCGAGGTGCTCGCCGAGCGGGAGGAGCGCGTGGCCCGGACCGCCGCCGACGGGCAACGGGCGCGCGAGCTCGCTGCCGCCGCCGCGGATCGATACCGGTCCGCGGTGATCGAGGCCCGCGGCGCGGCCGCGCGGGTGCGCGAACAGGCCAGAAGTGAGGGGCGGACGATCCTGATGTCCGCGCGGGAGCGGGCGCGGTCGGAGGCCGACGCGATGGTGGTCGCGGCCACCATCGAACTGCGGTCGCATGCGGATGCGACGGCCGCCCGGCTGCGGGACCGCATCGATCCGCTGGCTCAGGAGCTGGCGGACCGGGTGAGCGGAGGTGTGGTCGTTGAGCGAACGTGACGGCATCTACGACATCACCTGGGACTGGCCGGTATTCCTGAGTCAGCTGTTCGGCTTCGCCGTCATCGTCGGTGTGCTCATGAAATGGGTGGCGCCGCCGATCAAGTCGGCGATGCGACGATCACAGGACACCATTAGCGCACAGCTCGAGGAAAGTTCGCAGGCGTCGGCTCGCTTGGCCGCCGCCGAACGAGCCTTCGCCGAGGCCGTCGCGGCGGCCGCCACCGAGGTCGCGCAAATCCAGCGGGAGGCCCGCGATGATGCCGAACGCATCGTCGCCGAACTCCGGGAGACCGCGGCGGCGGAGGTCGAGCGGGTGCGGATTCACGGGATGGATCGCGTCGCCCGGGTGCAGCGGCAGCTGCGCGCGGAACTCGGCCACGACCTGACCGTCGCGCTCCTCGACCGGGCCGAATCCGTTGTGCGGGAACGGTTCGACTCGGTGGCGGCCAGGTCGGCGAGTATCGATCGGTTCCTGGACGAGCTGGCGTCGGCGGGGGAGCGTGGTTCGTAGGTTCTCCCGCGCGGGATGGTGCTGAGCGCCCGGGTTGCTTCTGGCCCGGGCGCTCTCCGGGTATCGGGGGCCGCTCGGTTGCGGTCAGTACCGGCCGAAGACGAGGGCGACGTTGTGGCCGCCGAAGCCGAAGGAGTTGTTGAGGGCGTAGTCGATTCGGGTGCGGCGTGGGGTGCCTGCGACGATGTCGAGGTCGATTTCCGGGTCTTGGTTGTCGAGGTTGAGGGTGGGCGGGATGATCGCGTCGCGGATGCTGAGGACGGTCAGGATCGATTCGAGGGCGCCGGAGGCGCCGATCGAATGGCCGAGTGCGGATTTCGGGGCGTAGACGGCCGGGTGGTTGCCGACCGCGCGATTGATGGCCTTGGCCTCGGCGGCGTCGCCGATCGTGGTGGCGGTGGCGTGCGCGTTGACGTGGGTGATGTCGGACCCGCTCAGCCCCGCGGTGTGCAATGCCCGGATCATGGCCCGTGCCGCGCCCGTTCCCTCGGGATCCGGTGCGACCAGATGGAATCCGTCGGAGGTGATGCCCGCTCCGAGCAGTCGCGCATGGATGGTCGCCCCGCGCGCCCTGGCGTGTTCCTCGGTCTCGATCACCAGCAGTGCCCCCGCCTCGCCGAAGACGAATCCGTCCCGATCGATATCGAAGGGCCGTGACGCTGCCTTCGGCTCGTCGTTGCGCGTACTCATCGCCCGCATCATCGCGAAGACGGCCATCGGCACCGCGTCGATATATCCCTCGACCCCACCGGCGACCACGATGTCGGCATCGCCCATGGCGATCATCCGCCACGCGGTCGCGATGGCCTCCGATCCCGATGAGCACGCCGATACCGGGGTGATCACCCCCGCCCGCGCCCGTAATTCGAGCCCCACCACCGCCGACGGCCCGTTCGGCATCATCATCTGCACCGCCAGCGGCGAAATCCGCCGATATCCGCCCTCGGCCAGCGCGTTATGAGCATGCACCACCGCATCCCCACCACCCTGTCCGGTTCCGATCACCACCCCCAGCCGTTCGGTATCCACCTCCGGCCCTCCGGCCGCCCGCCACACCTCCCGCCCCAACACGGTGGCCAACTGCTCCACATAGGCCATCCGGCGCAATTCCACCCGGCTCAAAGCCGATTCCGGCCGGACGCGCAACCGCCCCCCGATCCGCACCGGCAGATCGTAGGCATCCACCCACCCGTCCTCGAGCCGCTCGATCCCCGACTCACCCGCCAGCAATCCCGCCCAGGTCCCCTCGACATCCCCCGCGAGGGAGGTCGACGCCGCCATCGCCGTGACCACCACACTGGGAAACCGCCCATCGGCTGCAAACGGATTGTGCGCCCGCATTCCCCCTCCTCCGGACCGCCATCGAATCATCCAGTTCGACCATATGATTCGGTTCCGGCACAGGTCGTCGAATCGGGCGAATGACCTGGCGGCGAGCAATCATTTGCTATGCGTGCGAGCCGTCCGCACGGGACGACTTGTTCCGGGATGTGGCGTTCCTCCGCGTGGAATCGTCGCGGACCGCAAACGATTCCGGCCCGGGCTGGGTGGCCCGGGCCGAAATGCGCTGGGTGGCTCAGCGACTCAGAGCTGGTCCATCTCGTAGTCGTTGATGATCTCGTCGGAGTGGGTCTGACCGATGACCTCGGGGGTGGTTTCGCCGAGGGCGCCGGTGAGATCGCTGTTGCCAGTGGGGCTCTGGTAGGGCTGGACGTTGCGGGCGTGTTCGTCCTCGTCGCGGCGTTGAGCGGCCGCGGCGGGGGCGCCCATGAAACCGGAACCGGCAGCACCGCTCTGGCCCGGTGTGCCGGGCATGCCGGGACCGAACGGGATGCCGGGCATGCCGCCCAGGAGGCCGCGGGCGCCGGGCAGGCCGCTGCCCGCGCCGGGCTTGGACCCGATCGAGCCGCTGCCGCCGCTGCCACCCGCGCCGCCGCGGCCGAAGACGCCGCCGAACCCGCCCGCGCCGCCGCTGGATCCACCATAGGAACCGGCGTGCGCGCCGTTGCCGCCGTAGGAGGCCGCGTGCGTCGACGCACCGAGGTTGGAACCGGCCAGGTCGGTGCCGCCGCCGAGGCCCGCGGCCTGGGTGTCGATGCCGCCGCCCGACAGCAGCTGCTGGGCCTGCTCCATGATGGGCTGACCGACGTTCTGCGCCACCGCCTGGGCGACCTCGGCCGGATTCGGTCCGCCCGCCGAGCCGAGCAACTGCTGGACGACACCGGACAATTGGCCCGTGTATCCGGCCAATTCGGCGCGGGTGGCATTGACGATGCCCACGGCCGTGCCGAGATGTTCGGTGGCACTGGCGATCAGCGTCGCCTGCGCGGGCGGGGTGAAGATGACCGGCGCCAGCGCGGTGGCCTCGGCCGCGAATGCGTTCGCCACCGCGGTCAGCTGCACATTGCCACGCTGCACGACCGCCGCGGCCTCCTCGGTCAGCTTGGAGATATCGATGCCGCGCTGGCTGGTGTCCTGGCCGTGTACCTGGGTCTGCTGCGCCGCGGCCTGGGCGGCGCGCGCCGACTGGCCCTCCCACACCTGCTCGACGGCCTTCATCGCGCCCTGGCCGACCTGCATGGCGGCCTGGATCACCTGGGAGGACTGGCTCAGGATCGTGGTCGGATTCAGCGCGCCCAGCACGCCGGTGCCGAAGCTGGACAACAGATCCAGGAACGGCTTGAAGAGCAGGTCGACCCCCGGCAGCGCGGGCAGCGCCACGCCGTTCATGAGCGCGCCGATCGGATCGGCGGGCAGGGGCGGAACCGCCGGCGCGGCGGCAGCGGCCGCCGCGGCGGGTGAGCCGGCCTGCTGGATCGCGGCCGCGGCGCCACCGCCGAGCCCCGCGGGCGCCTGACTCAGCGCCGACTGCGCGTTGTCGAGCACGCCCTGGGCCGCGGTATGCGTGTTGTCCAGCACGCCCTGGGCACCGTTCAACGCCCCGTGTGCCGCGCCGAGCAGGGAAGAGTCGTCGCCGAATGCGGCCGGTCGAATCGCGCCCGAGGTGTCGGGCGCGGCCCCGCCGCCCAGCCCCGGCGCGTGCGGCGCGCCGATCACCGAGCCGTTGGTGTCCTCATATTCTTTGCGCGCCAACACGAATTCCGGCGGTTCGATCGGCGGCAGGTCCGCGGGCAGCTGCGGCAGCGGCAGATCCGGAATCCCGCCGTGCTGGGTCGCCTCGGCGAGGGTGGGTCCGGGCGGCGGCGGGGCGGGAGCGGCCGGTGGCGCGCCGATGATCCCGCTGTCCGCTCCGTCGACTGTGCGCACTGTCATGCCCCTATCTGGCCGCCGATGCCCCCGAGCACGCCCGCGCCGCCCTGGTCGGTATCGCCCAGGACCGCGACCGTACCGAAGGCGGCCTTCCCGAGATGATCGACCCTGGCCGACAGATCGTTGATGTCCTTGGCGTGCAACACCTGTGCCGCGGCGAACATGGCGAGATAGTCCGCGCCGATGACGCCGAACACCGGCGTCATGGCCGCGATATGACCGACCGTGTCCATATTCCCCGCCCCCGCGATATCGGCCGCCACACCCTCGTGTGTCGCGGCGAACGCCTGGACCGCTTCGGTCTGCAGCGAGAGATCACTCATCGAGTCTGCCCCCCAATCGTCGTGATCATCAGCCTTCGTGAACGTCTGAATTGTCCGCGCCACCATCGCCGAACGGTGGTGACTGGGCCTCAATATAGCCGACCTCGCGGACAGGTTTCGAGCCCGCGCGCGGGGAGGGAAATGAACTGGAACGCGTTGCAAAATAGAACGAGTTCTATATTCTCGATCGCATGAAGGTCGCAGTCACCGGAGCAGCGGGGTTCCTCGGTACCAATCTGCTCCACCAGTTGGTGCAGCGCGGTCACGAGGTGACCGCGATAGATCGAACGGTTCCGTCCGGACCGGACGATCCGCGGATCCGGTGGCTGACCGCCGACGTGCTCGACCCGACCTCGATGCGCGCCGCGCTCGACGGCGTGGAGGTGGTCTATCACCTGGTGGCGGTGATCACGCTGGCGCACCGCAGCGATCTGGCCTGGCGGGTGAACACCGAGGGGGTGCGGGTGGTCGCGCAGGCCGCCCGCGCGGTCGGCGTGCGACGCATGGTGCACGCCAGTTCCATTCACGCGTTCGACCAGTACAGCTGTGGTGGCCGCATCGATGAGCGCTCGCCGCGGTCGGTCGATCCGGCGCTGCCGGTCTACGACCGCTCCAAGTTCCAGGGCGAGGTCGAACTGCGCCGCGTCATCGACCGCGGCCTGGACGCGGTGATCTGCAATCCGACCGGTGTCTACGGTCCGATCGACAACAGTGCCTCCCGCATCAACGCTTCGGTCTGGGATGCCGCGCGCGGTCGCGTGCCGGTGATGGTTGGGGGCGGATTCGATCTGGTGGACGTGCGCGACGTGGCCGCGGGGCTCATCCTGGCCAGCGAGCGTGGCCGGACCGGCGAGAATTATCTGCTGCCCGGGGCCATGGTGTCGATGCTCGAGCTGACCCGCCTCGCCGCGACCGTCAACGGAAAACGCGGGCCGCGCTTCGCGATTCCGGTGCCGGTGATCTCGGCCGCGCTGCCGGTCATCGAGCCGATCGCCAAACTGTTCGGCAGCGACAAGGTCTCGCGCGCCGCGATGGGCGCGCTGCTGTCGGCGCCCCAGGTCGACGGCGCCAAGGCGCGCGGTGAACTGGGCTATCTGCCGCGCCCGACCGAGCGGACCGTGCGCGATCTGGTCGCGTTCTACCGCGGCGAACCACTGGAACCGGAGGTGCGCAGCATTGCTTGACACCGCTTAGAACACATGTTCGACTGGATGGGTGCGATGGCAAGGCCAGACCCTGGATGCCGATGACGGCGCCCTCCCGGGACTCGAGCGGGCCGGTTTCGTGCGCAGCGTCCAGACCCCGGAGTTCGAGGGCGTCACATTTCACGAGGTGCTGTGCAAGAGCGCGCTGAACAAGCTCCCGGAGAGCTCGGGGTTGTCGTTCAAATGGACGATCAACCCGATGCGCGGCTGCTCGCATGCCTGTCGCTACTGCTTCGCCCGCACCACACACGAATATCTGGATCTGGACGCGGGCCGCGATTTCGACAGCCAGATCGTCGTGAAGACCAATGTCGCGGCGGTGCTGCGCAGGGAGTTGCATCGCCGATCGTGGCGACGCGAGACGGTGGCGCTGGGCACCAACACCGATCCGTACCAGCGCGCCGAGGGGCGCTATCGGCTGATGCCGGGCATCATCGGCGCGCTGACCGATTCGGGTACACCGTTTTCCATCCTCACCAAGGGCACGCTGCTGCGCCGGGATCTGCCGCTGCTCACCCAGGCGGCGCGGGTCGTGCGGGTCGGTCTCGCGGTATCGATCGCGATCGGCGAGCAGGATCTGCACCGAAGTCTGGAACCGGGCACCCCGTCGCCGCGCGCGCGACTGGATCTGGTGCGGGCGTTGGCCGATGCCGGATTCTCGGTGTCGGTACTGGTCGCCCCGGTCATTCCCTATCTCACCGACGGCACCTCGCACCTGGACGAATTGTTCGCCGCGATAGCCGACGCCGGGGCGACGAGCGCGGTGGCGTTTCCGATGCATCTGCGCGGCAGCACCCGCGGCTGGTTCCTGGAGTGGCTGGCTACCCACCACCCGGCGCTGCTGCGCCGATACCGACAGCTGTACGGTCGTGGGGCGTACGTCACACCGGAGTATTCTGCGTGGCTACGTGGCCGGGTCGAGCCGCTGCTCGCGCGGCACGGATTGAATCGGGACACCGTCGCGGAGTCCGCTCCGCCGGAGCACGAGGACCGATTATCCGAGCCCGACCCACAGCTCGCCCTGTTCGCTTGACGCAGTGCTCGATTCCGGTCGTTCCGTTCGGAACGTCCGAATCATGTGGTCCCCAACGTTTCTCGGGTGTGCCCGAGGGGAACGGGGGAGTAATTTGGCGTGTGGTATCTCTCACCGACGAGGAAGTGATGCAGGCGCATGGTTGACCTCGCGCACCACAGCGGTGCCGGCACAGAGAAATTGGAGCGGGTCGTCATCCGTTTCGCCGGGGACTCCGGCGACGGTATGCAGCTGACCGGTGATCGCTTCACCCACGAGGCGGCCGCCTTCGGCAACGACCTCGCGACCATGCCGAACTTCCCGGCGGAGATCAGAGCCCCGCAGGGCACGCTGCCCGGCGTGTCGTCGTTCCAGATCCAGATCGCCGATTACGACATCCTCACCGCGGGCGATCAACCCGATGTGCTGGTGGCGATGAATCCCGCTGCGCTGAAGGCTAATCTGGAGGATCTGGCGCGCGGTGCGACGGTGATCGTCAACACCGACGAGTTCACCAAGCGCAATCTGGCCAAGGTCGGCTACGCCGGTGATCCGCTCACCGACGACACGCTGTCGGGCTTCGTCGTGCATCGGGTGCCGATGACCTCGCTGACGCTGACGGCCACCGAGCCGACCGGCGTGGGCAAGAAGGACGGCCAGCGCGCGAAGAACATGTTCGCCCTCGGACTGCTGTCGTGGATGTACGGGCGGCCGATCGGCGGCACCGAACAGTTCATGCGCGAGAAATTCGCCGCCACACCGGATATCGCCGAGGCCAATATCCTGGCGTTCCGCGCGGGCTGGAACTACGGCGAGACCACCGAGGCGTTCGCCACCACCTACGAGATCGCGCCCGCGACCCTCGCGCCGGGCACCTATCGGCAGATCACCGGAAATACCGCCCTCGCCTACGGGATCGTGGCGGCCGGTCAACTGTCCGGACTGTCGGTCTTCCTGGGCACCTATCCGATCACCCCGGCCTCGGACATCCTGCACGAACTGAGCAAGCACAAGAACTTCGGCGTCACCACCTTCCAGGCCGAGGACGAGATCGCCGGAATCGGTGCGGCGCTGGGTGCTTCGCTGGGGGGCGCGCTCGGCGTCACCAGCACCTCCGGTCCGGGCCTGGCGCTCAAGAGCGAGGCCATCGGTCTGGCCGTGATGACCGAGCTGCCGCTGCTGATCGTCGATGTGCAGCGCGGCGGCCCGTCGACCGGGCTGCCGACCAAGACCGAACAGGCCGATCTGCTGCAGGCGCTCTACGGGCGCAATGGTGAATCGCCGGTGGCGGTGTTGGCGCCGCGGTCTCCGGCGGACTGCTTCGCCACCGCGGTGGAGGCGGCGCGCATCGCACTGACCTATCGCACCCCGGTGCTGCTGTTGTCCGACGGCGCCATCGCCAACGGCTCGGAGCCGTGGGCGATTCCGAATGTCGCGGATCTGGAGCCGATCGATCCGGCCTTCGAGCCGGAGGCCGAGGAGGGCGATTCGTTTCAGCCCTACGCCCGCGATCCGGAGACGCTGGCCCGGCCGCTCGCGGTGCCGGGGACCAAGGGGCGCGCGCACCGCATCGGCGGACTGGAGAAGGCCGACGGCAGCGGCAACATCTCCTACGATCCGGCCAACCACGAGCTCATGGTTCGGTTGCGGCAGGCCAAGATCGACGGCATCGCGGTGCCGGAGCTCGAGGTCGACGATCCCGACGGTCGCGCCGAACTGCTGCTGATCGGGTGGGGCAGCTCCTACGGGCCGATCGGCGAGGCGTGCCGACGGGCGCGGCGTCGGGGCGTGCCGGTGGCGCAGGCGCATCTGCGGCATCTGAATCCGTTGCCGCCCAACACCGGTGCGGTGTTGCGCCGTTATCGCACGGTCGTCGCCCCGGAAATGAACGGCGGCCAGCTCGCCATGCTGCTGCGGGCGCGCTATCTGGTGGACGTGCAGCCGTGGACCAAGATCGCGGGAACCGCCTTCTCGGCCCAGGAGTTGGTCGGGGTCATCGATGCCGCCCTCGACGGCTCCATCTCGGAGATGGAACACGACAAGGCCTTCGACGCGCGAGCGCGGGCCACATATCGCACCACAGGGGGTAAGTGATGACTATTGTCGAAACCTCGTTGGTCGGCACCGACCTGGGCCTGACCGGGCTGTCCGGGGTGCCGGGCGCGGACGGGCCGCAGAAGGTCAAGGACTTCACCTCCGATCAGGAGGTGCGCTGGTGTCCGGGCTGTGGTGACTACGTCATCCTCGCGACGGTGCGCGGGTTCCTGGCCGAGCTCGGATTGCGCCGGGAGAACCTGATGTTCGTCTCGGGGATCGGCTGCTCGAGCCGGTTTCCGTATTATCTGGACGCCTACGGCATCCACTCCATCCACGGGCGCGCCCCGGCGATCGCGACCGGGCTGGCGGTCACGCGGCCCGATCTGTCGGTCTGGGTCGTCACCGGGGACGGCGATGCGCTCTCGATCGGCGGCAACCATCTGATCCATGCGCTGCGGCGCAATGTGAACATGACGATCCTGTTGTTCAACAATCGGATCTACGGGCTCACCAAGGGCCAGTACTCGCCGACGTCGGAGACCGGGAAGGTGACCAAGTCGACGCCGATGGGGTCGGTGGATCATCCGTTCAACACGCTGTCGGTGGCGCTGGGCGCGGAGGCCACCTTCGCCGCCCGCGCACTGGACTCCGACCGCGCCGGGCTGACCGAGGTCCTGCGCGCGGCGGCCGAACATCGCGGCACGTCGTTCGTGGAGATTCTGCAGGATTGCCCGATCTTCAACGACGGCTCCTTCGACGCGCTGCGCCGGGAGAACGCCGAATCGCATCTGATCAGATTGCAGCACGGCCGTCCGATCAGGTTCGGGGCCGAGGGTGAGTTCGCGGTCGTGCGCAATGGTTTCGGCCTGGAGGTCGTGCTGGCCGATACGGTCGAGGAGTCCGAGATCATCGTGCACGACGCCTACGCCGACGATCCGGAATATGCCTTCGCGCTGTCCCGCCTGTCGGCGCAGGATCTGTCCCATGTTCCGGTGGGCATCTTCCGCGATGTCTCCCGGCCGACCTACGACGACGGTGTCCGGGCCCAAACGGCCGCCGCGCGCGAACGGAAACCGGTGGGTCCGAATTCGTTTCAGGAGTTGCTGACCGGCAAGGAGACCTGGACGGTCGGCTGATGGTTCGCGCCGTGGCCGGGTAGGCGAGGGGCGTTCGGGAACCTGTCGTGGGACGTTCGCTCGGATACATGGCCACGGCCATCGCGGTCCCACCAGGTTGCCCCACCTCGATGCCCGCCACGGTTTCGACGCCTCGCTCGCTTCGCCGCGGGGTTGTCGACCTCACCGATCCGCCACGAACCCGTCGAGCAACCTCTTGCACAAATCGGCGAACCGCTGCCGATTCACCTTCTGCTCCTCACTCAACCCCTCGCTGGCCCCCGGCGAGTAAACCACCAGATGCACATCCTGATCCGGCGTCGCCCCGAGAAAATCGAGCAGCGTACTACTGGCGTCCCCATCCCTGGGCACCCCCATATCCACCGCCGCCAACGCCTTCGCCTCACCCACGGCCGCAGCCACCACCTCGGGCGCCACTCGCCCACTCACCTGCCGCGCGCCCACCCCCACCCCACGCTCCACACTGGCCGCATCCGGCCGCATAACCGCCCGCCCATCCGCCCGCACCTCGAGCGTCGGCCCCAAATCCGTCCGCCCCTCCCACCCACTGGGAATAGTGGTGAGCACCAACGAAACCGGCGCGGACGCGGAATTCTCCGGTCCGGTCGGCACGGGATCGCCCGCCGGTGGCGGGACGGGTACAGGGTCAGCCGCGGGCGCGGCCGGAGGTGCCGGGGCGGGATCGGCCGCGGGTGCCGGAGGAACGACAGACGCGGGCGCGGGATCGCCGACCGGTGGCGGGGGCGCGGCCTCGGGCTGGGGTGCGGGGATGGGATCTTCCGCGGGCGCAGCCTGAGGTGCGGCCGCGTCGGGTGCGGGAGCATTGGGGCCTGTGGGTGCAGGAATGTCTGCCCGAGCTGGCGGCGGGGCGGCGTAGGTGGTGGCGGTGCCGAACAGTCCGAGGCACAGGGCCGAGGCGCAGGCCACCGTCCGAAGGATCCCGAATCGGCTTGCCGGTGTGCGTTTTCCCATGAACCGTCCCTCCGTAGCTGGCTGTTGATCACCACCGACACGATTGTGGGCCGGCGGTTGTCGGCGATGTGCGCGACGCGCCCGTGTGGGCGGGGCGTCCGTGGGGGAGTGGTTTGATCCGGCGTTGGGGAAGGAGGGTGAGTTGCGGATTCACCCGGTGGTGTCGTCGGGCACTTCGATTCCCGGCCAGGTTCGAAGCTCGATTGTGTGCGAGAGTTCCGCGGGATCGTTGGTTCGCGAACCTCGGACGATATTCGGGCATCGTCGCAATGCCGCTCCTCGCGACCCGAGCCTGCCGGGCCGAATCGATCAGCCGCCGTTCAGAACCAGTCCCTCACATGCGATCCGCCCGTAGTGTCGCCCTCCAATTCCCCAGCGGCAGTACCTCTTCGGTACAGCATTCGTTTCCGAACGGCCAACGGATGGGCGCGCCGGGGGAATGCTATCGATGCGGGGCAGGGGTGCGGCGAACATCGGCCCGCCGCGGTCGCGGAGCGTGTCGCCGGACGGCACGTCGCACCGGACATGCGGTGCGTCGGCAGGACGCAGCAGATCCGGGTCCCGCGCCGCAACCGCGCGGGCTCTTGCTCAGGGTGCGCGCTGGTAGGCGCCGTGGTGCCAGCTGAGCAGCCGACGCTCGGCCAGCAGGAGCAGGCCGTTGAGCAGGTAGCCGAGTATGCCGAGCAGGGCTATCGCCGCCCACAGGCTCGGCAGGTCGAACGAGGTGGACGCGTTGTTCAGCGCGTAACCGATGCCTTCGGTGGCGCCGACGAGTTCGGAGATCACCATCAGGATGAGCGATATCGACACGCCGATTCGCATACCCGCGAAGATCTTCGGCAGGGCGGCAGGGATGATGAGGGCGGTCAGACGTTCTCGGGGCGAGAGGCGAAAGGCTCGTGCGGTGTCCACCTTCAGCGGGTCCACCGAGGCGACTCCATCGGCCGTATTGAGCAGCACCGGCCAGACCGAGCCGAACGCGATGGTCACCACCTCCATCTGGGTGCCGATCTTCAAGAAGGCGAGGAAGACCGGTACCAACGCCACCACGGGAAGCGCACGGCAGAACTGCAGGATCGGGTCGAGGTAGTCGGCGAGGACGGGCGATCGGGCGATGGCGATACCTGCCACGATTCCGATCACGGTGGCGATGGTGAACCCGGCGACGATCCTGGCCAGGCTGGGCAGGATGTCGTCGATCGCATCCTGGGTGAGGAACAGACGGTCGACCGGACCCGAGAACCAGAGCCGATACATCTGCGCCGCGATCCGGGTGGGAGGCGGGAAGAACGGACTCCGCTCACCTCGCGCCCACACCTCCCACAGGCCGAGGCCGACGGCGAGCACCGCCCATCGCCAGATCCAGGCCGCCCCCATCCGCGGCATCCGCGAATCCATCCGCCGCCTCATCCCGCCTCCCGGGAATAGGCGCTGTGCCAGTGGAACATTCGTCGCTCGGCAGTAACCGCGAGTGTGTCGAGGATCAGGCCGAGCACACCGGCCCACAGGGTCGCGGCGAGGACGAGGGCGGTATTGCCCGCGCCCGAGTTGGCGTCGGCGATGAACGCTCCGATACCGGGGCCGTTGATCCGGCCGGCGACGATACCGACGGCCACCGCGACGATGATGGCGATCGAGGACGCCAGCCGGATTCCGGTCGCGATGAACGGCGCGGCGCTCGGCAGCGACACCCGCATCAGCACACTGGCCTGGGAGAATCCGAACGAGCGCAGGGTCTGTTTGGCCACCGGCTCCACGCTCTGCAGGCCATAGATGGTGTTGAACAGGACGGGCCAGACAGCGGCGTAGACGATCAGCGTGATCGTCATCCGCGGCCCGACACCGATGATCAAGCTGACCAACGGAATCAGCGCCACCGACGGAATCGGTCGCAGCAGTTCCACGATCACCCTGGTGGCCGTGCGCACGCCGGGCACACTGCCGAGCACCAGCCCGGCCGGCACCGCCACTACCACCGCGATCAGCAATCCGACCGCCCATGCCGCGACGGTGGCGGCGAGATCGGCGAGGAAGCGGCCGTTGCCGAGCAGGCCGACCGCGCGGTCCAGTACGGTGGACGCCAGTGGCAGCACAGCCGGGCTCACCACGCCGGTGCGAACGAGCAGTTCGGCGATCGCGAGCAATACGACCACCCCGGTCAGTCCGCGCCGCAGGCGTTGCCGCGTGCGGTTCCGCGGACCCGATTCAGAGGCGAAATGCCTTGACAAGGTTGCCTTTTGGGCCATGTCAGCTCTAATCCACCGCCGCGTCCGTGACCGGAATCCGGCCATCGGATCGGGAGCGCACCGCACGGCTCGCGGGATTTCCGCGGATCAATACCCCGACCTCGGCGCGCAGACGGATGTAGCCCGGCAACTGTTTGGTGGCGATCTGGTCCCGGGACCGCGGCAGCTCGACCGGGAGATCCGCGATCACTCGCCCCGGTGCACGGCTGAGCGCGAGGACCCGGTCGCCGACATAAACGCTCTCGTCGATATCGTGCGTGACGAAGACGATGGTGATCTCTCGCTGGTCGCGCAGCCGAAGTATCAAGTCTTCCAGGTCTTCCCGAGTCTGTGCGTCGACCGAGCCGAACGGCTCGTCCATCAGCAGTAGCTTCGGCTCGTAGGCGATGGCGCGGGCGATCGCGACCCGCTGCTGCATCCCGCCGGACAGCTGCCACGGGTGCCGCTGAGCGACCTCGGACAGACCAACCGCGGCGAGCGCGTCCAGGGCGGCGTCCCGGCGCTGTCGGCGGCTGCGGAATCGGCGGCGCAGCGGCAGCGCGACGTTGCCGACGGCATCCAGCCATGGGAACAGCGAGCGGCTGTAATCCTGGAACACGATCGCGAGTTCGTCAGGCACCCCGGTGACGGGCGTGCCGTCCACGATCACCCGGCCCTCGTCGAACCGCAGCAGTCCGGCGATGGCTCGCAACAGCGTCGACTTGCCGCAGCCGGATGGGCCGACGATGCTGACCAGCTCGCCGCGGGCCACGCTGAAGGTGAGGTCGGCGAGCGCCGGGTGGATGTCGGCTCCCTTCCGGTAGGAATGGCTAAGGCTGCTTACCTCGAGCACGGCCTGCTCCCTATCGGAAGATGATCGGGTTCACATCCAGCGGCTCGGACAGCATTCCGCCGCTGTGCATCAGATCCGCCACCCGCTGCAGCTGGGCCGGATCGGTCGTCGGCGGATAGCCACCGAGGGCGAGCTGCTGGGCGTCCTGCGGCGAGATATTGGTATAGCTGGGGATGATCTGGTGCACGGCAGCATGATCGGCGGCAGCATGCTCCTGCGCACGGGCCAGCGCGCGCTGAAACGCCCGCGCGGCCTTGGGGTTCTGCTGCGTCCACGAACGGGTGGCGAAATAGCCCGAGAGCGGGAGGTTCTCGGTCGGTCCACTGCACTGCGACATCACCGAAACGGCACGCACCTCCCTCTTGGCGCTGGTGACGAACGGCTCGACCACGCTGATCGCGTCGACCTGGCGGGCCGCCAGGGCACGATTCATATCCGGGAAGGGAATCTGTACGTAGCGGATGCCGGTGGTATCGATACCGGCGGATTTCAACAACACGTCGGCGGTGAGGGTCTGGATGTTGTTGACGATGGCGACGGCGATCTTCTTGTCGGCCAGGTCCGCCGGAGTCCGCACGTTCGAATCGGGCAGCGCCATAATGGCGTAACCGTCGGCGACGCAGGTGGTGGCCGTGCCGAGCACTTGGAGGTCGAATGTGCCCCTGGCGTTGCCCTGCAGGTAGGAGACGAGATTGCCGCCACCGATGAGGTCGATGGTGCCGTGCAGGAGATCCGGTAACGCCTGCGTGCTCTGCGTGACGAGCTTGGTGTCGACCGTCAGCCCCTCCTGCTGAAAGTAGCCCTCCTTGATCGCGATGAACAGCGGGGCATCGTCGAGCACCTGCACGGCGCCGACAGTGAGCCGCGTCTTCTCCAGCCCGTCCCCCGCCGCGGGTTGCGGGCTGGAGCCACCACCGCATGCCCCGGCCGCGAGCACGACAGCGAGCCCGGCGCCGAGCACAGCGAGTATCCGACGAGAAAGACCGATGCGCTTCACAATTCATCCACCCCTGCGAATCTGTCGAAGCACTATGTCGACCAGGATCTCACCTTCGGATTGTTCCGGCACCGGAAATCGGCTCTACTCCCCTACGGGCCAACGGATTACCGCAAGGCGGCATTCGGTCGTGATCAGCGGCGGGAAGGCCGAATGCTGATCTTCCCGTTTCCCGCCATGATCTACGTCCTGCACCGCCGTGGGATCACGGCGATCTTGTTCGCTATCGGTGCCGTGTCGGGGACGGTCCTGAGCATCGAGATGGGCTGCCGCGGCCGGGACTGATGCGCCGCCACGGCGGCATCCGGCGATGCTGGATTCACTATCCGGCTTGTTCGAAGGTGAGCCGGACCCGGTGCGGAGCGAGGGCGCCGGCACAGCTTGTCGCCGGGTGGTGCGCGACAAACGACAAGAAGGCTTCGGTCTCTTCAGGATTGGAACACCAGCGGCTGCCGTCGCCGATGCCGTGGAGGGGCGGCGTGACCGGATAGTGGAGGGTGAGCGAGAGCTGCAGGATGGTGTCGCGGGGGTTGTCGATTATTACCTGGCGCGTGATGTCGTAATGGAATTCTTGATGGTCGTCGCCGTCGATGCCCCACTGAAACAGCAACATGTCGCCGTCGTTGTCGAGGTCGACATCTGTCACGCGGTGACGGGTGTAGAACGCGGCCATAGCGCCGACAGCGGCAGCCGCGTCGAGGCTGTCGAGAGTTCGGCCGCTGTCTTGCAGGTGCCGACGGAAGGCGTTCTCGAGCTCATGGGCGCGCACCGGCGTAATTGTGCAGGGTCACACCGCCGCACGCGAGACCGGAACCGGTGCGCCGCACGGCGACATTGCTGCGCGGCGCGTCATGTGGGTGGTTCGATTCAGTGGCTACCGGAGATCATGAGAGTGGCAGCTCTGCGTCCGTGCCATGACGTGTGAGTCATCCGGCGGGCTTTTCGGGAATTTCTTGCGTCATCGAGGCTAGCTCAGGGGTGACATCAACAATGTAGTTCCTGGGCGGCTCACCTTTGGCCAGCGGCTCCTCTTTGACGTCGATAAGGGCCCTGATGCCCTCACTCGCTTCAAAGACGCCGTCGGTGTGAAAATAAGTCTTCGTCCCCTCGTTGCGGAACCCTGCCAGCGGCCTCTCGTCAAAAATGCGAGAGACCGGGACCATGACCGGCCAGTTGATGACCGGTGTCTCGACAATTCCCGTCACGTACCCGCTGAACGCGCCGACCATGGTGTAAGGAACGCGCGGTTTCGTCTTCTCGATCATCAGAACCGCCGTCACTTTGGTATGCTGCGGAATCTCGATCTTCTTCTCGAAGTCCCAGCCGCGCTCCTTCGTCTCTGTCGCGGACTTCGACGACTTGAAGGAGTACTCGGTCGAGACGGTGGTGTCGACTCCTCCGATGAGGGGCACTTTGATTTCGGCCGTGACCGAGATGCCAACGGAAACAGAGTGTTCAGTGGTCCATGTGTAGCTGTTCGTAATCGTTTCGTGTCGCCTGACCGTCGTTTCTTGCTGGACAGACGTGCGATTCGTCTCGATCACCTCGTCGATGGTATCCATTGCCGTGCTGGAACTCGACTCATCCAGATGGTAGTTGATAGCGCCATCGAAAATCAGTCTATCTAGCGACAGCTTTTTGACCTCTAGGTGTGGCGCACCGGGATGGTCTTTCGCCAACAGCGCAGAAACGGCCTCTTTGAAGTGCTTGTCGAGGTCGATGATCTGAGTCACTTGCTTGGTCCTTTCATGTAGCTTTTGGAAACCGAGGCTCGTCTTTCCTCGGCAGATGCGAAAAATATGGTCGAGCTGCCACGAAAACGCAGGCGTTGCGCCAGCGGGCGACATCTCAACTAGGAACGGAAAACCGGGACCAACGATCGGGGTCGAGCCAACCGAGAACGCTGACCTCTGCTGCCCGGTCCACCGCTCCCGACATGTCCGGGGGCGTCAATGCCGAAATCCTCGCTGGCACAGCCAGTTTGGCACATCGACGTCAAGGCTTCAATACGCCGATTTTCGGACGCGCCGGCGCCGATCACTTGCCCGCACCCCCTACTTGTTACTTTCGTATGGAAGGGCGGGTAGCCGTCTATTCACCCGGACAAAGGAAATTCTTCAGAGGATCTTTTCGGTTTAGCGAGCCGTCGATTGGATATGTGGTGGGGCATGGCGACTTCGGGCCCGGACGATGACCTTGCTGCGGTGACGATCGGTGATCTGGCACCGTATGCGGTCCCGGTGGTTGTGGAGGATTACAACCCGGAATGGCCGGTCTGGTATGCCGCCGAAGCGGCGGCGGTGTGCGAGGCGCTCGGGTCGCTGGTGTTGCGGATCGAGCACATCGGTTCCACCTCGGTGCCGGGGTTGGCGGCCAAACCGGTCATCGACATCTTGCTGATCGTTCCCGACACCACCGATGAGGCTGCCTATGTAGCGCCGCTCGAGCGTGCGGGATATGCGTTGCGCGTGCGTGAACCGGACTGGTATCAGCATCGGTGCCTCATCCGGCGGGTGGAGGACGGGGCGCCGTGCGACGTCAACCTGCACGTGTTCGCACCGGAGCTCGGGGCCGTGGAGATCGAGCGAATGCTCGTTTTCCGTGACTGGCTGCGTACTCACGAGGAGGATCGCGCGTACTACGAGGCGGCCAAACGGGAACTGGCCCAACGCCGGTGGAAATACGTGCAGCATTACGCCGACGCCAAAAGCAATGTCGTCGAGGAGATCCTGAGTCGTGCCCTGCAGGGCTGATCATCTTGCCCGCGATGCACTCTTCGCGCGGGTCGATGCATGGCAGCAGTGAGGAGTCATGATCTCTCCCCCTCCTACTTTATACACGATTCCGGGGCCTCATGAGGCAGCGATTTGTGGTCCATACTCGCTCGCGAAACGTCGAAACCGCCAGGTGAGGAGTAGTGGATGACCTATGTGCTGAGCTTCGGGGAGATCGACCGGACACAGGTCGCGATCGTCGGAGGCAAGGGCGCGAACCTCGGCGAGCTGTCGCGCATCGACGGTGTGCAGGTGCCCGACGGGTTCTGTGTGACGACGGATGCCTTCGCGCGGACCGTGGCGGGTGTGCCGTCGATCGAGGCTCGGCTCGACGAGCTGTCGCGCCTCGAACCGGACGACCAGGAAGCGATCCGTGTGCTGAGCGCGGAGATCCGTTGCGCGGTCGAAGAGCTCGCCATTCCCGAAGAGGTGGCGGCCGCGATCATCGGCGCGCACGCCCAACTCGGTACGGACGGCGCCTACGCTGTCCGGTCCAGTGCGACGGCCGAGGATCTGCCTACCGCGTCCTTCGCCGGGCAGCAGGACACCTATCTCAATGTCGTGGGCTCGGCGGCGATTGTCGAACATGTCAGCCGGTGCTGGGGCTCGCTGTTCACCGAGCGGGCGGTCACCTACCGGCTGCGAAACGGCTTCGGCCACAAAGCCGTTCGGATGGCGGTGGTCGTGCAGCGGATGGTTTTCCCGCGTGCGTCAGGCATTGTGGTCACCGCCGACCCCGTCACCTCCGACCGGACGGTCGTGTCCATCGATGCGGGCTTCGGTCTGGGGGAGGCCCTCGTTTCCGGCCTCGTCAACGCCGACGTCTACCAGGTTCGCGACGGCGGCATCACCAGCAGGACGATCGCCACCAAGAAGCTCTCCGTCGAACCGGTTCCGACGGGCGGAACTCGGGTGCGCGAGACCGCTCCGGAGCGCCGCGACGAGCCGGTGCTGTCCGATGCCGAGGTGCTGCGGCTCGCACAGCTGGGCCGCCGCATCGAAGCGCATTTCGGCAGCCCGCAGGACATCGAATGGTGCCTCGACGGCGACGATATCCGCATCGTGCAGAGTCGGCCTATCACCACGCTGTTCCCGATTCCCGTCGCCGCCGACGGGGAGAACCGCGTCTACGTCTCGGTGGGCCATCAGCAGATGATGACCGATGCGATGAAGCCCCTGGGAATCTCGCTGTGGCAGCTCACGAGCCGGGGGCCCATGCGTGAGGCGGGCGGCCGGTTGTTCGTGGATGTCACCGAAGCGCTGTCGTCGCCGCAAACCCGCACCGCTCTGATCGAAGGGCTCGGCAAGTCCGACCCTCTGATCGGGGACGCACTGCAGACCGTGATCGACCGCGGCGATTTCATTCGTCAAGTGCCGGAAGGAGATTCCGTCCAGGCACCGGCCGCGCTGCGCGGTACCGCATCCGCGCCGCTTGCGGCCGATCCCGAGATCGTCACCGAGCTGATCGGGGACAGCGAGGCCTCCCTCACCGCCTTGAAACGAGACATCCGGACCGTGTCGGGACCGGCGCTGCTCGACTTCATCCAGGACGACATCCAGGAGTTGCAGCGGGTCCTGTTCGCTCCGCGCGGTCTGCAGGTGATCACGACCGCGATGAACGCCTCGTCGTGGCTCAACGACCGGATGCAGGAATGGCTGGGCGAGAAGAACTCTGCCGATGCGCTCACCCAATCCGTGCCCGGGAACGTGACGTCGGAGATGGGCCTGGCGCTGCTGGACGTCGCCGACGTGATCCGCCCGCATGCGGAGGTGGTGGCCTACCTGCAGCAGATCGAGCGGGCGGCGCCGACGGGGAACGATTTCCTGGACGAGCTGGTCGAGTATCCGGGTGGCCACGAGGCGCGAGCCGCGATCGAGGGCTTCCTCGACAAGTACGGCATGCGCTGTTCCGGCGAGATCGACATCACCAGGCCACGCTGGAGCGAAAACCCCGCCACACTCGTGCCGACGATCCTCGGCAATATCAAGAACTTCGGGCCCGGCGCGGGCAAACAGCGTTTCGAGGACGGCCTGCGCGACGCCGAGCAGAAGAAGGCGCAACTGCTCGAACGCCTGCGCGCCCTGCCGGGCGGGGAGCGCAAGGCCGAGGAGACCGAGCGGATGATCGACCGGGTCCGCACCTTCTCCGGCTATCGGGAGTATCCGAAGTACCGCATGGTCAGCCGCTACTTCCTCTACAAGCAGGCCTTGCTGGGTGAGGCCGAGCGCCTGGTGGAGGCCGGCGTGCTCGACGAGCCCGAAGACATCTACTACCTGCGATTCGACGAGCTTCGCGAGGTGGTGCGCACCCACTGTGCGAGTGTGGAGCTCATCGCCGAGCGCAAGGACGCCTTCCGCTCGTATCAGGCGCTCACCGCCCCGCGGGTACTCACCTCCGACGGTCAGGCCCTCGCGGGGACATATCGGCGCGAGGATCTGCCGGCAGGTGCACTACCCGGCATGGCGGTGTCCGCCGGAACGATCGAAGGTCGCGCGCGCGTCGTCTCCGATATCGCCCAGGCCGATCTCGACCCGGGTGACATCCTGGTCACCGCCTACACCGATCCGAGCTGGACCCCACTGTTCGTCGCGATCGAGGGTCTGGTGACCGAAGTCGGCGGTCTGATGACCCACGGCGCGGTGATCGCCCGCGAATACGGCCTGCCCGCCGTGGTCGGTGTGGAGCACGCCACCGACCTGATCCGCGACGGCCAGCGCATTCGAGTCAACGGCACCGACGGATACGTCGAAATCCTGTCGCAGCCGGGCGAGTGACGCCTGCCCATCGGCTGTCTGTGGATTGTTATGACGGTGCCACGAGGGCCGCGACGCCGTGAGCAGGGCGATAATCGAGCTGATGTCCCGCCTTGCCGGAGTCGTAGACTCTATCGATCTTGGCCGGTAGTGGCCAGCCGTGCCGGGCGAACAGGGCCACCACGTTCGGTGCCCGCTGGGCGAGCACCGCCGGAGCATCGAGCCACAACTGCTTCGAATCGTTGGGGCCGAACAGCATCGGGCCAGCGATGTTGAATGTGCCGGTTACCCGAGGACGTTCGGCGGCCAGCCGGTGTGCGCGGGCGACGTCGCGGATGTCGACGCCACGGTAGAGGCGGTGGGCCGCCTGTACGGCGGGTGCCTCGGGAAAGCAGCGGGCGATGCGCAGCACGATCGTCGTGAACGGCTGGTGAGCGTCCGCGACGAGAGTTTCTGCGGCGAGCTTGGTTTCGTCGTAGATATCGCGCGGCTGCGCCTGCAGCGTTTCGTCAACCCATACCGCCCGATCGTCGGGCACCAGAGCGTGCCCGTACACCGAGGTCGTGCTGGTGTAGACGAAACGCCGGACACCGCATTCGGCCGCCTGCCCGAGCAACGCGGCGGTGGCCTCGACGTTGACGGTGTGGAACTCGGCATCGGAAACCACGCCGACATGCGGGGCGTGCAGCGCGGCCGCGTGCACGACGAGCTCCACACCGGCAACGGCGCGCGCTCGGATTTCTGTGTCGCGCAGATCGCCGCGGTGGGTGGTCCACGGCCCCGGGCGCAGGTCCCAGCCGCGCACTTGCCATCCCGCCGTGCGCATTTCCTGCGCGACGCCAGCCCCGACGACACCGGACGAACCAGTCACCAACACGACACCCGACCCCACGGCGCCGATTTTACCGCTGTCGTCGGTGTCCAGTAGTGCTCGGGCGGCGGAAATGAGTTGAGTCGATAACCAGGCTTCGGCAAGATGACCGTTCGTCACCGGGGACCACAGCCAACGAAGGGAGATCGGACGTGCGGTTCGCGCGATATCGCCGTGTGCAACCGCTCGACCGGTCGCGCTGAACCCGTTGCGCCGTCGAGCATTCGGGGCGGCGTCGACGCGGGAGAGTCGGGCTCGGCTGTAAACCGAGTGCCGCGTGCCGAGTGGGTTCGAATCCCGCCCGTCCCGCTCCCGGCAGACGGACCGGCAACCTCAGCGCAGTGCGGGCGGGTTGTTCAGGTCGGCGGCGTTGAAGGTGTCGCAGGCGCGGACCTGGCCGGTGCGGTATCCGGCGAGGAACCATTGCTGGCGCTCCGCGGAGGAACCGTGGGTCCAGCCTTCGGGGTTGACCCGGCCGGTGGCCTTCTTCTGAATGCGGTCGTCGCCGACCGCCGCGGCCGCCGACAGGGCGTCTTGGATGTCCTTGTCGGTCAAGGGCTTCAGCAGGGGTTGGCTGCCGCCGGGGGCAGGGGTCTTGGCGGCGTAGCTGGCCCAGATTCCGGCGTAGCAGTCGGCTTGCAGTTCCAGGCGGACCGAGCCCGACTCCGGTCCCTTGGGGTCGCGCTGGGCTCGGCCGCTGTCGCCGAGCAGGTTCTGGATGTGGTGGCCGAACTCATGGGCGACCACATACTCCTCGGCGAGCGGGCCGCCGGACGCGCCGAACTTGTCGCGCAGCTCCTGGAAGAAGGCGGTGTCGAAGTAGGTGGTCCGGTCGGCGGGGCAGTAGAAGGGGCCGACGGCGCTGGTCGCATTGCCGCAGCCGGTGCCGATCGCCCCGGTGAACAGTTTCACCTCCGGCCGAATGTATCGCCTGCTGGTCTGCTGGGGGAGTTGGCCGCCCCAGACGCCGTCGAGGCTCTGCGCGGTCAGCACGACGCGGCACTGGGCATATCGGTTGGCATCGCTGTTGGTCTTGCAGACCGACACGTCGACCGCTCCGCTCTGCCCCTTGTTCTCACCGCCGGTCAGATTGCCCACGACATCGCCGGGATTCACGCCGAACAACAGCGCGAGCACCAGCACGATGAGCCCGCCACCGCCGCCCAGCACCATCTTGGGCCCCATACCACCGCCGGTGGAAACCCGCTCGGGGTCGATGTCCATGCCTTCGTTGAAGGTCATCGCTCGCTCTCTCGTATGCGCTGAAGCTGCCGTGCCGACATCAAGCTTGACATGGGGTCCGGCGTCTTGCGTCGTGTCGGTCGCTCCGTGTCTTCCCCCGAAACGGTCGTCCCAAGCGCCGGGGCCGGATATCCGTTTTCGAGCACCGGATGCCGCTCACTACCATGGGGGCGCACCTGCTCACCTCCGATGCCCGGAGTCGTCGAAAGGAATCCCGTGCTGCGCACCCACTTGGCTGGTTCGCTGCGAAGCGAGCACGCCGGTCTGACCGTCACCCTCACCGGATGGGTGGCCCGGCGTCGAGACCACGGTGGGGTGATCTTCATCGATCTGCGTGATGCGTCGGGTGTGGCGCAGGTGGTCTTCCGCGAGGGTGAGCCTGCCGAGCAGGCCCATCGGCTGCGCAACGAGTTCTGTGTCAAGGTCACCGGCGTGGTCGAGCAGCGGCCCGCGGGCAGCGAGAACCCGAACCTGCCGACCGGGGCCATCGAGGTCAACGTGACCGAGCTCGAGGTGCTCAACGAGTCCGCGCCGCTGCCGTTCCAGCTCGACGACGAGCCGGGCGAGGAGGCGCGGCTGAAGTATCGCTATCTGGACCTGCGGCGAGAGGGACCGGGCCATGCCATCCGGCTGCGGTCGAAGGTCAACGCGGCCGCGCGCGAGGTGCTCGCCCGCCATGCGTTCGTCGAGGTCGAGACGCCGACCATGACTCGGTCGACCCCCGAGGGCGCGCGCGACTTCCTGGTGCCCGCGCGGCTGCAGCCGGGCAAGTTCTACGCGCTGCCGCAGTCACCACAGCTGTTCAAGCAGCTGCTCATGGTCGGCGGCATCGAGCGCTACTACCAGATCGCGCGCTGCTACCGCGACGAGGACTTCCGCGCGGACCGCCAGCCCGAGTTCACACAGCTCGACATCGAGATGAGCTTCGTCGAGCAGGAGGACGTGATCCTGCTGGCCGAGGACATCCTGGTCGCGCTGTGGAAGCTGGTCGGCTACGACATTCCGACGCCGATCCCGCATATGACCTACGCCGAGGCCATGCGCCGCTACGGCTCGGACAAGCCGGACCTGCGCTTCGGGGTCGAGATCACCGAGTGCACCGAATACTTCAAGGACACCCCGTTCCGGGTGTTCCAGGCGCCCTACGTCGGCGCGGTCGTCATGCCCGGCGGTGCGAGCCAGCCGCGGCGTCAGCTCGACGCGTGGCAGGAATGGGCCAAGCAGCGCGGCGCCAAGGGGCTGGCCTATGTGCTGGTACAGGAGGACGGCACCCTGGGCGGTCCGGTCGCCAAGAACCTCAGCGATACCGAGCGCGAGGGTCTGGCCAAGCACGTCGGCGCGGCCCCGGGCGACTGCGTCTTCTTCGCGGCCGGTCCGGCCAAGGCGCAGCGCGCGCTACTGGGCGCGGCGCGCGGCGAGATCGCCCGCAAGTGCGGTCTGATCGACGAGGACGCCTGGGCCTTCGTGTGGATCGTGGACGCGCCGATGTTCGAGCCCGCCGACGAGGCGACCGCGAGCGGGGATGTGGCCCTCGGTCATTCGGCCTGGACCGCGGTGCACCACGCCTTCACCTCGCCCAAACCGGAGTCGCTGGACACCTTCGACACCGATCCGGGTTCGGCGCTGGCCTACGCCTACGACATCGTGTGCAACGGTAACGAGATCGGCGGCGGCTCCATCCGTATCCACCGCCGCGACGTGCAGGAGCGGGTGTTCGACGTCATGGGCATCGGCCCGGACGAGGCGAAGGAGAAGTTCGGCTTCCTGCTCGACGCCTTCTCCTTCGGCGCACCCCCCATGGGCGGCATCGCCTTCGGCTGGGACCGCATCACCGCGCTGCTGGCCGGTGTCGAGTCCATCCGTGAGGTCATCGCCTTCCCGAAGTCCGGCGGCGGCGTCGACCCGCTGACCGACGCACCCACCCCGATCACCCCGCAGCAGCGCAAGGAGGCGGGTCTGGACGTGGTGCTCGACGAGAACGGCAACCCGGTCGGGACGGACAAGAAGAAGTAGCCGCGAGCTCGCACCGCGGCATCGCCGATGTCGCGGTGCGCTCGACGGCGACTCGGAGTGCTTCCCCTGATCGGCCCCCGAGCCGGATAAGCTCCAGCGGCGGCGTCGGCCGGTGCCGTCGTGCGCGAAAAGGCTCACAGACAAGGGGATACGGTGCTGCACGTTCGTGTGATCTGTCCGTCGGAGACGACCGAGGCCGCCCTGGGCGTATTGCGCGGCGAACCGGGCGCGACGCTCATCACCGTGCAGCGCGGGGCGTCGATCGAGCCGGGTGGCGATGTCATCGAGGTCTACGTGGCGCGGGAGGCGGCGAACCAGGTGCTCGACGCCTTGACCGGGCTCCGCATTCCCGAGGCGGGCGGCATCATTCTCGATCCGGTCGAGACCTCCCTGTCACAGGCCGCCGACCGGGCCGTGGAGGCGGCGCCCGGCGATCCGGCCGATGCGGTCGTCTGGGAGGAACTACTCGCGCAGACCCATGAGGAGTCCACGCTCAATCCGACATTCCTGGCATTCATCACCCTCGCCTGCCTGCTCGCGGTGGTCGGCGTGGCCACCGACTCGCCGGTGACGGTGGTCGGCGCGATGGTGGTGGGGCCGGAATTCGGTCCGCTGGCGGCGATCGCGGTGTCGTTGGTGCGCAGGGATTTCCGGCTCGCCCGGCAGTCGGCGCTGGCGCTGCTGGTCGGATTCCCGGTGGCGATGGGGATCGCCGCGCTGGCGTCGCTGATCTGGGAGCGCGTCGGCTGGATCACCGCGGCAGGAATCAACGACAGCCACAATGTCGACTTCATCTACGAGGTGGGACCGTTCTCGTTGGTGGTCGCGCTGCTGGCCGGGGCGGCCGGAATGCTGTCGCTGGTGACCTCGAAATCCTCGGCGCTGGTCGGCGTATTCATCTCGGTGACCACGATCCCCGCCGCCGGATACGCCGCGGTGGCGGCGACGCTCGGCGAATGGAACAAGGCGTTCATGTCGGCCGGGCAGCTCGGGGTGAACATGATCGGCATCGTCGCGGCCGGGGTGATCGTGCTGCAACTGCGACCCGGTCACGGCCGCGAGGCCGGGCCGCTGGATCGGCTGTGGCGGTGGCTCACCCGGCGCCGGTGAGGCTCAGGCGAGGAGGCCGCCGGTGAGGAAGCGGTAGCTGTAGGTGAGCGCGATGGCCGACACCGGCGCCACCACCAGCAGGCCGATTCCGCAGAGCAGCAGGGCGACGAACGTCATCACCACGATCGCCAACGCCAGCAGCAGCGTCGGCGCGAAGTTCGAGATCACCAGGCGCACACTGGATTTGATGGCGGTGAACGGATTCTGATCCTGATCGATCACGAAGTGCAGCGAGAACATGCACAGATATCCGACGATCAGCGCGGGCACCAGCAGGAACAGCGCGGCCACCCAGGCGGCGAGGAAGACGATGAGCGCGGTGATCAGCACGTTGCCCGCGTTCACGAAGCCGAAGAAGCCCTGGAAATCCGGCGGTGTGCCGTCGGTCTCGTAGAGCGCGCCGCGAATCATGGCCGCCTGGAGCAGCCACACCACCACCGACACCACGAGGAAGATCAACAGCAGCGGCACGATCGAGTCGACCTCGCCGATGCGGATCACGAGCGTCACCGCCAGATAGGCGATGAAGCCGACCAGCGTGATGGCGACCCACGGAATCGGATTGGCGCGGAATCGGTCCCAGCCGTAGCCGAGGGCGCGGCCGATGCTGAGGGTGGCGGGCGCCGCGGCGTAGCCGTAGGGCTGGCCGTAGCCGGGCGCGCCGGACGGCGGGGGAAAGGAACCTGTCGGTCCGTAAGTCGACTGACCGTAGGGCTGCTGTTCATAGGTCGGCTGACCATACGACTGCTGTTCGTAGGGCGGTTGACCATAGCCGGACGGTGCGGAGGCCGGTTGACCGTAGCCGGGCTGCCCGTAGGAAGGCTGGCCGAAACCGGACGGCTCGTAGGGTGGCTGCCCGGGCGTCGGCCGCGCACCCGACACGGGCGGTGGCGGCGGCGGGGCAGCGGCCCCGGCCACCGGCGGCGGCGGTTCGACCGGTTCGCTGCCGTACTGCGCCGCGCCCGGACCCTCGAACTGCGGATATCCGGCGGCGCCCGGCATCTGGTGGCGGCCGTGCGCCTCGGTCGAACCGCCGGTCGGTTCGGTCGGCGCCGGATCCTGATGCTGTCCCGGACGCGCCGTGTACCGCTCGTCACCGCCCTCCGCAGGCGTGTCGCCAGGAGCGGGCTTCGGCGTGTCGGCCATCGTGGGGACCTTTCGAATCGCCTGGGTTGCGGTGTGGCGCAGAGCAGTTGACGATGAGACAACCGGACCGGCCAGGTTGTGTCAAGCAACCGGCATCCCGGTGTCCGCACTACACCGCGGGCTGGAGAGTTCGTGATACGCGTCGAGCATCATGCGCGGTAGCGAACCCTTCACAAAGACACGCCGAGCGACGCGCCAAAGGTTGCGTAACCGCTCGCTGAAAGTGACCTGAAGCGAGTAACTTGGGATCCGATGACCGCACTATTGGCCGAACGCGCCGCCGAAGTCGTGTCCGCGGCACAACAGTTGCTCACAAAGCGAATGGGTGCTCCGGTAAAGCTGAGCGATCCGATGGAACTCAGCGGCAGTGGCAGGACGACGGTATTACGCGTGCGTGTTGCGGAGAACGCCTTTTCACTTCCTCGGACCTTGATCATCAAGCAGGTCCGTGGTGCCGCGCAGGATCGCCGGATCGGCGGCCTGGCACCAGGGGTGGCCAGTATCGATTCGGCCTTTCTCCGGGAGGCGGTGTCCTACCAATTCACCACCGCACTGTCGAGCCGACACCGCCCCGGCGCCTACCTGCTCGCCCACAACCTGCCGGAGCGGTTGCTGATCCTCAGTGACCTGGGTGAGAACACGTCACTCACCTCGGTGCTGCAGATCGGCGCCGAACCGGCCAGCCGCAACGCGCTGATGGCGTTCGCGCAGGCGCTCGGGCGCATGCACGCCGCCACCGTGGGGCGCGAGGCCGATTTCGTGGCGCTGCTCCGGCGCGTCGACGTATCACATCGTATCGACGGCATCGGCCAGCAGGCGGAGTCGGCGATCAACGAGGTGCCCGGACTGCTGTTGCGCGAGTTGGGAATCGAGGTGCCCGGCGAGATCGCCGAGCGGATCGTGCGCGGCAACCGGCTGTTCTCGGCGGGTCGCTTCCGCGCGTTCAGCCCGTCGGATCTATGCCCGGACAATGTGATTCTCAATGACGAGGGCGCGCGGTTCCTGGACTACGAGTGGGGCGGATTCCGCGACGCGACCCTCGATATCGCCTACGCCCTGGTCTCCTTCCCGGGTTGCCTGTGCGATTTCGAGTTGTCGCGCGAGCGGGCCCGGCAGATGGTCGAGGCGTGGCGGTCGGAGGTCGTGGGTGTGTGGCCCGCGCTGGCCGACGACGCGCTGCTGGCCGAGCGCATTCTCGAGGCACGCCTGATCTGGGTGTGGCTGACCACCTACTGGTTCCTGCCCGTCGACCACACCCGCATCGCCGCCGCCCGCGAGCATGGCCTGTCGGTGCCGCGGTCGGCCGCGCTGATCAACCGGTGGGCCGCCCTCGCCGAGGACGCGCGCTGCACCGGTGACGATTCGCTGGGTGATTTCGCCGAGCACGTATCGGCGACGCTCGAGGAGTGCTGGGAGGAATAGCCCTGGCGCTCAGGGCTTCTCGGCCTCGATGCGGGTGCGGGCAGAGTGCGCGACGAACGGGCCGTGCGCCCGGATGTGGTCGTGCAGTTCGCGCAGCCGGTCGCGGTACGTCTCGACGGTGAACCCCCGGACCATCCAGATCACCTCGCGCGGGGAGTAGACGACCGCGCCGTATCGACGAACGCCATCCGCAGTCGTTCGGCGCGCAGATCGACGATGCGCAGGCCCGCCTGCCGCGCGCCGGCGGGCTCGGCCAGCAGGTCATCGAACGCTCGGTCCCCTGTGGAAGATTTTCCAGTCCGGGATCGTCCGCGGTGGCGCGCGTGGCCCGGCCAGCCGCCGCTCGTCGATTCGCCGGGTTGGTTCGGGCCGGCGGTGGGCGGGCGGCAGTGCGTTGTAGAAGTCGTAGGGGGCGCAACGGCATTCGGACAATTCGGCCGTGGTGGCGGGGTGAGCGGGGGCACACTGGACGAACGTCCTGTTGATGGATCGGATGCCATCGAGGGGGGAGCCATGTCAGCTCGCCGATTCGTTCCGCCGCTTCCGCTGCTGCGTCTGGTCGACCGCTTTCGCGGCGTGCTGACCGGCGTGCATCGTCGGACGGTCCCGCCCTCGATCGCACTCATGGACATCGCACAGGGCGGCTTCCTGGCCCAGACCCTCTGCGCCACAGCCGAACTCGGGGTCGCCGACGCCCTGGCCGCGGGACCGTTGCCGCTCGAGGAGTTGGCCGAGCGGGTCGGGGCCCGCCCGGAGACGCTGCGGCGACTGCTGCGGCCGCTGCTCGCCGAGTGGATCTTCAGCTGCCGCGGTGATGTCTACGCGCTCAACTCGCTGGCCCAGCCGCTGCGCGGCGATGCGGCGGTGTCCGTGCGCCACCTGTTGCGTTTCATCGGCGATCGGCGGCAGGGTGCGCTATGGGCGGAGCTCGCCAACTCCGTCCGGACCGGTGAACCGGCGGCGCTGCGGGTGTACGGGATGCCGTTCTTCGACTACCTCCAGCGGGATCGGGAGTTCGGTGAGCTGTTCGATGCGGCGATGACCGGGGTTTCGGAGACGACGCTGGCATCGACCCTGGCGGCCTACGATTTCTCGGCCTTCGGCACGATCGTGGATATCGCCGGTGGGCACGGGCGGCTGCTGGCCGACATCTTGCGGCGAACGCCGGGAGCGAAGGGGGTGCTGTTCGATACGCCCGACGTCGTGGCGGCGGTGCCGCGGCTGCTGGCCGAGCGCGGCCTGACCGATCGCTGCGCGGTGGTGGGCGGGTCGTTCTTCGTCGAGGTGCCCCGGGGCGGGGACGCCTACCTGCTCAAACACATCGTGCACGACTGGCCCGACGAACAGGCCGTGCGGATCCTGAGCACCGTGCGCAAGGCGATGGCCGACTCCGCCCGGCTGTTGGTGATCGAATTCGTGCTGCCGCGGGACACCCGGCGTCATTTCGGCAATCTGCTGGACCTGGAGATGCTGCTGACCGCGGGTGGCCGGGAACGCACCGAGGCGGAATTCCGGGAGCTGCTCGCGGCCGGTGGCTTCGAACTGCTGCGCCACGTCCCGACCGCCAGCATGGACGACATCCTCGAGGCGCGCCCGGTGTAGCCGACCTGTCGGAGCCGGGCTGTACCGTCGGGAGCGTGAGCGACGGGTTGTTCGAGGCGCCGACGGCGGAGCCGGTGACGGGAGGAGGGGCGGTCGAATTCCGCGGGGCGGGTGAGCACGTGCCGCTGGCGGTACGGATGCGTCCGGCGAATCTGGACGAGGTGGTGGGGCAGCAGCATCTGCTCGGGCCCGGATCGCCGCTGCGGCGGCTGGTCGAGGGTTCCGGGGCGGCGTCGGTGCTGCTGTTCGGTCCGCCCGGCACCGGGAAGACGACGCTGGCCTCGCTGATCTCGCATGCCACCGGTCGCCGGTTCGAGGCGCTGTCGGCGCTGTCGGCCGGGGTGAAGGAGGTGCGGGCGGTCATCGAGGTCGCGCGGCGGCGGTTGCTGTCGGGGGAGCAGACCGTGCTGTTCATCGACGAGGTGCACCGGTTCTCCAAGACCCAGCAGGACGCGCTGCTGGCGGCGGTGGAGAACCGGGTGGTGCTGCTGGTCGGCGCGACCACGGAGAATCCGTCCTTCTCGGTGGTCTCGCCGCTGCTGTCGCGGTCGCTGGTGTTGCAGCTGAAGTCGCTGTCGGACAAGGATATTCGCGCCGTGCTGCGCCGGGCGATCGAGGATCCGCGCGGGCTGGGCGGCGAATACACCGTCACCGACGCGGCTTTGGACCATATCGTGCGGATCGCGGGCGGCGATGCCCGCCGGGCCCTGACCGCGCTGGAGGCCTCGGCCGAATCGTCGCTGGACGGGACGGTCGATGTCGATCTGGTCGAGGCGAGCGTGGACAAGGCGGCCGTGCGCTACGACCGCGCCGGGGATCAGCACTACGACGTGATCAGCGCGTTCATCAAGTCGCTGCGCGGCTCGGACGTCGATGCCGCGCTGCACTATCTGGCGCGCATGATCAGCGCCGGGGAGGATCCGCGCTTCATCGCGCGCCGATTGATGATTCAGGCCAGCGAGGACGTGGGCATGGCCGACCCGACCGCGCTGCAGACCGCGGTCGCCGCCGCCCAGGTCGTGCAGCTGGTCGGCATGCCGGAGGCGCAACTCGCCCTAACGCACGCCACGATTCATATCGCCACGGCCCCGAAGTCCGGCGCCGTGGCGGCCGCGATCGGTTCGGCACTGGCCGACATCGGCAAGGGCAGGGCGGGTGTTGTACCGCCGCATCTGCGCGACGGGCATTACGCGGGGGCCGCGCGGCTCGGCAATGCGCAGGGATACAAATATCCCCACGATCATCCGGATGGGGTGCTCGCCCAGCAGTATCCGCCCGACGATCTGGTGGGCACCGATTACTACCGTCCCACCGATCACGGATACGAGCGCGAGGTCGGGCCGCGGGTGATGAAGCTGCGCCGGATCGTTCGGGGGCAGTGATCATCGGGCGTCGCGCCGGTGGGTGGATCGCGCCGCGGGCTGGGGGCGCGGCTGGCGCGGTATTCGGTTGGATGATCGTCGAGTTCGGGATTGCCTCCCTTCGGGGTAGAGGTGATCTGCGTTGCCGGGCCGGTGAACTATCCGGCCGCGGGTGTGCCTGATTCGCTTGCGGCTGTGGATGCCTGGCCGTTGATCGGATATCCGGATCGGCCGCCGCGGGCGGCGACCCGAATCGAGTCCAGCCAGGTCCGGACGGGTCCGAGAACCCGACGCGGTCGGTCGCTGGGCGCCCATCGATTCCGGGTCGCCCCCTCCCCGCTGTCCTGGACCGGCGGTGGCCGTCCGCCGAGTCCAGGTCGGGCGGGATGGTGGGCTGGTGAGCCTCGGTGCGGTGGGGCCGGTGGCCGGGCGACTCCTTACCGCTGACCTCGATCCACCGGTGGGTTACCGCAGGAGACGGTTCGAGCGGGCCGATATCGTCAGCTTCCCGTTCGTACCGGGCCGAGGTGAACGCCGCCTGGATCAGGCTCGGGCGCATCGGGATGCACGGGGTGTCGAACTCCTCCTCTTGATTGGTCTCGGTGTAGTCGTTGGGGCCGTTCGGGTCTCGCTGTCGAGGCGCGCTCTCGACCGATGCGAGTCCGGATGGCCGGGGTGATTTGTCAGGGCATGGGCACCAGACTTCCCAGGGCGGCACCGGCGGCGCCACCGAGCGCGGCGCCCGCCGCTGCGCCCGCGAGACCGCCGCCGACGACGCCCGCGGCGATGCCCAGGGGCTCGCCGAGGACCGCGCCCGTGATGGCGCCGAGCGGGGCGCCCGCGACGACCGAGATGCCCGCGGTTTCCAGGCCGACCTCGACGCCGACGCCCTCGCCGAAAACGGTGCCCGCGACCGCGCCGACGATCGGACCCGCGACGGCCCCGGCCACCGCACCGGCGGCGGCGCCGAGCGGTGCACCGATCACGGCACCGGTAGCCGCGCCGACTCCGGCACCCACGATCTCGGTGGGCGAGAAGTCCGGGATGGGCAGGTCGATCGGGGGCACCTCGATGGGCGGAATGTCGATGTCCCGCAATGGCATTTCGGGCAGATGTACGGCTGGCATGTCCAGCTCGGGCAGGCGCAGGGAATCACCTTCCATCGTGGGGACCAGGCTGCTCAGCGACTGCGGTTCGATACTCGGCACGAACCGCGCCGGGCCGCTCGGCTGGTCGATCACCGGTTCCGCGGCGCTCGGCTGGGGGCCGGGCGTTGGGAGCGGATCGACCTGGGGGCCAATGAAATTCGGCTGGGCCGGCGCCGAGGGCTGGACCAGCGACTGCCGACCGGGGTCGCGATCGATCACCGGTTCGGACGGCGACACGCTCGCCTGCGACTGATCGGCACGCGGCGCGTTCGGCGCGTCGGCCCGCGGCCGGTCCTCGCCGGTGAACGGATTCGTCGTCGACTGCCCACCCGACGGTGCGCTCGCCTGCGGCCGGTCGCCCTGCGGCTGTCCGTCCGACCGGCCGCTTGCCTGCGGCCGAGTGCCGTTGCCGAGCCCGCTGCCCTGCGGCTTGCCGCCTCGTGCGTTGCCGGGGCCGCTGGCCTGGGGCTTGTTGCCCTGTTCCGTGCCGGGACCGCTTGTTTGGGGACGATCGTTCGACGGCTCGTCGGCCTTGGGCTGGTTGCCTTCGTTCGAAGTGCCCTGCGACCGGTTGCCGTCGTCGGCGGGGCCGCTGGTTCGCGGCTGGTTGCCGGCGCCGCTGGACGGGCCGTTCGTCCGAGGCTGATTGCCATTTGCCTGCGGCCGATCGCCGTTCGACGGGCCATTCTGCGGCCGGTCACCACCGTTCGACGGGCCGCTCGTCTGCGAGCGGCCACCGCCGCCGTTCGACGGCGCACCCGCCTGCGGTTGGTCGCCGCCGGGGGACGGACCGGTTGTCTGCGGCTGGTTGCCGCGGTCGGTGGGTCCGTTGCCGGAGGGCCGACCAACTGATTGCTGACCATTTGCTTCAGAAGTGCTGCCGTCCTGGCCGTTCGGCTGGCCCCCGGGCGGGGGTGCGGCGGCATCCGATCCGCCCGAATCGCGGTGTGGTGCGGGCTGGGGCGGCGGGGCGGCGTCGTAGTCGGACCCGCCTATCGGACCCTGATCGCCCGGCGCAGGCGCGGGTGCCGGGGCCGCGAGCGCCGCATTCGGTGCGGGCACGGCCGGTGATGGGCCCTGGATGCGCTCCGCCTGCTGCCCGAGCTGATCGAGCAGCCCGGGCAGCGCCTGGGTGACCGCGGGCGGGAGGCTGTCGGTCGGCAGCGCGATCGACGGGACCACCGGAGATCGCGGGATGTCGACATCGGGGGTCTGGATCTGCGGCAGCGGGAGCTGTCCGAGATCGACCGACGGTATTTCGATTGCCGGGAGCTCGATTTCGCCCGCCTTCGCCTGCGGCGCGTGCTGCGCGGCAGCGGCGAGCGGAACCGACAGCACCAGCAGTGTTGCGACGGACCACATTCCTTTCCGTCCCCATTGTTGCCAGATGTTCATTCCTGCTCCTGAATGCGAATGAGAAATCTGTGGTTACGGTCGGGCAGTCCGAGTACCTGAAAACAGGGGTGAAATACTCCTATTTCAGATTATGCCCGGACTACCGCATAGCGGAAATGTCGATGGCCGGATCCTTTCGTCGACGGTCTCGGTGCGGCGGATGGCTGCTCGGCTAGCCGCTCATGGATGGGCGCTGACCGCGAAGTCATCGTCGCTGGAGATCTCGGACCGTTTCCTCGAGCCGATATCTCCGCCGGACCGGTACTGCCGGGAGGTCTGCCGAAGCGGCGCCAATTCTGTCCCGGCCGATGGCATTGCCGGACCTGACGTGGCCTCGTGCCCTGGCGCGAAGCTGGGCAACTGCTCAGCTACCTCCACATACAACAGGATCACATATAGCGAGACTTGTAGTAACGTGATTTAAGTAACACTGTTTCACACTTCCCATCCGTGCCCGGCCACGGCTTCGCGCGGGACTGTCCGTCCCCTGGAATACCCGGTGGACCTGGCCCGGTAGGCTGGATGGTTGTGCAGACCCACGAGATTCGACGGCGCTTCCTGGACCACTTCGTCCGTGCCGGGCACACCGAGGTCCCCAGTGCCTCGCTGATCCTGCCCGACCCGAACCTGCTGTTCGTCAACGCGGGCATGGTCCAGTTCAAGCCGTACTTCCTGGGCCAGGAGGCTCCGCCCTACACGCGGGCGACCAGTGTGCAGAAGTGCGTGCGCACCGGCGATATCGAAGAGGTGGGCGTCACCACCCGGCACAACACGTTCTTCCAGATGGCGGGCAACTTCTCCTTCGGCGACTACTTCAAGGAGGGTGCCATCGGCTTCGCCTGGGAGCTGATCACCAAGTCGCAGGAGGACGGCGGCTTCGGCTTCGATCCCGAGCGCATCTGGGTGACCGCCTACAAGGACGATCCGGAGGCCGCCGAGATCTGGCACCGGGTGGCGGGAATTCCGAAGGAGCGCATCCAGTTTCGCGACGGCAAGGACAACTACTGGGATATGGGCGTGCCCGGCCCCGGTGGCCCCTGCTCGGAGATCTACTTCGACCGCGGTCCCGAATACGGTCGTGACGGCGGGCCGGTCGCCGACGAGGATCGCTACCTCGAGATCTGGAACCTGGTGTTCATGCAGGACATTCGCGGCGATCTGAGCCCCAAGGAGGGCCACCCGCCGATCGGATCCCTGCCCAAGAAGAACATCGACACCGGGATGGGCGTCGAGCGCGTCGCGATGCTGCTGCAGGGCGTGGACAACGTCTACGAGACCGATCTGCTGCGCCCGATCATCTCCAAGGCCGAGGAGCTGACCGGGAAGAACTACGGCGTCGAACACGCCGACGACGTGCGCTTCCGCGTCATCGCCGACCATGCCCGCTCGGCCGCGATGCTGATCTCCGACGGCGTGAATCCGGGCAACGACGGCCGCGGCTACGTGCTGCGCCGCCTGCTGCGCCGCATCGTGCGCTCGGCCCGGCTGCTGGGCGCGAACCGGCCGGTGATGGGCGAGTTCATGAAGGTCGTCAGCGATCTGATGGCGCCCTCGTATCCGGAGCTGGCTACCGACTTCCAGCGCATCGAGAACGTAGCCGTCGGCGAGGAGACCGCGTTCCTCAAGACCCTCAACACCGGCACCAAGCTGTTCGACGAGACCGTCGACGAGGTGAAGGCCGCCGGTGGTAAGCGGATCTCGGGTTCGGACGCCTTCACCCTGCACGACACCTACGGCTTCCCGATCGATCTGACCCTCGAGATGGCCGCCGAGGCCGGGCTCGAGGTCGACGAGGCGGGCTTCCGCTCGCTGATGGCCGAACAGCGCCAGCGCGCCAAGGAGGATGCGCAGGCCCGCAAGCACGCCCACGCCGACCTGTCCATCTACAAGGAGCTGGTCGACCGCGGCGCCACCGAGTTCACCGGCTTCGACGAACTGACCACCGAGGCCAAGGTGCTGGCCCTGATCGCCGACGGGGTGCGGGTGCCGACCGCGGTGGCCGGGCAGGACGTCGAGGTCATCCTGGACCGCAGCCCGCTCTACGCCGAGTCCGGCGGCCAGATCGCCGATCGGGGTTCGATCACCGCCAGCGGGGTGAAGCTGAACGTCAAGGACGTGCAGAAGATCGCCAAGAAGCTGTGGGTGCACAAGACCACCGTCGAACAGGGGCAGATCACCGAGGGCGACACCGTGCTCGCCCAGGTCGATCCGGCCTGGCGGCGCGGCGCGACCCAGGGCCACTCCGGCACGCATATGGTGCATGCCGCGCTGCGGCAGGTGCTGGGCCCGAACGCGGTGCAGGCCGGATCGCTCAACAAGCCGGGCTATCTGCGCTTCGACTTCAACTGGCAGGGCCAGCTGACCGACGCCCAGCGCGAGCAGATCGAGGTCGTATCCAATCAGGCCGTCGGTGAGGACTTCACCGTCAACACCTTCGTCACCGATCTGCCGAAGGCCAAGGCCATGGGCGCGCTGGCGCTGTTCGGCGAGAACTACGGCGACGAGGTGCGCGTCGTGGAGATCGGCGGCCCGTTCTCGATGGAGCTGTGCGGCGGCACCCACGTCGAGCACTCCTCGCAGATCGGCCCGATCACGCTGCTCGGCGAGTCCTCGGTCGGTTCGGGTGTGCGGCGCGTGGAGGCGTTCGTGGGCCTGGACTCCTACCAGTACCTGGCCAAGGAGCGCGCCCTGCTCGCCGGTGTCGCCGCGAGCCTGAAGGTGCCCACCGAGGAGGTGCCCGCCCGCGTCGAGCAGCTGGTGGAACGGCTCAAGGTCGCCGAGAAGGAGCTCGAGCGCACCAAGCTCGCCGCGGTGCTGTCCTCGGCGGGCAAGTTCGTCGACGAGGCCCAGCGCGTGGGCAAGGTGCTGCTGGTCGCGGCCGCCGCGCCCGAGGGTGTGGGCGCGGGCGATCTGCGCACGCTGGCCACCGACATCCGCGGCCGGTTCGGCACCGAACCCGCGGTGGTCGTGCTGCTCGGCAGTGCCGACGGCAAGGTGCCGTTCGTGGTCGCGGTGAACAAGCCCGCCCAGGACCTCGGCTTCAGGGCCGGTGACCTGGTAGCGAGTTTCGGTCCGAGCATTTCCGGGCGGGGCGGCGGCAAACCGGAGTTGGCGCAGGGCGCCGGATCGGATCCGTCGGGAATCGCCGCAGGACTGGCCGCGGTGCGGGCACGGGTGGCCGAGCTCGCGGGCTGATGGACAGTTCCGAGAACTCGGACACGTCGGAGAAGGTGATCGCCGGCGGGATCGGACCTGAGCGGCCCAGCGCCGACACCGATCCCGGCCGGGGGCGGCGCATCGGCATCGATGTGGGTTCGGTCCGTATCGGCGTCGCCGCGAGCGATCCGGACGGAGTCTTGGCGACCCCGGTGGAAACGGTCGCGCGCGCCAAACGCAGCGGGGCGGAGCCGGTCGACCTGATCAGAATTGCCGAAATTGTGCGGGAGTATGAGGCCGTCGAGGTGATCGTCGGCCTTCCGCGCACGCTACGCGGGGAAAACGGCTCCTCGGCCAAGATCGCCGCAAGCTTCGCGAAGCGTTTGCGGCGCATGATTCCTGGTGTGCCGATACGACTTTCCGACGAACGTTTGACTACGGTATCTGCAGCACGTGCATTGCGGGACAGCGGAGTTCGCGCGCGTGGCCAGCGACAGGTGATCGATCAGGCAGCGGCCGTGGCGATCCTGCAGGGATGGTTGGACGAACGGAGTGCGGTGTTGAAGTCGGCCGGTGACGCAGGCGGGACGGTGGTCGGATGAACGACCGCTGGGCCCGTGCCGAGGAGCGATATCGGCAGCGCACCGAGGAACTGCGCTACCGGCGCTCGGATTACGACTGGGGCGATGCCGAGCGGGCGCCCCGGGGCCGTGGTGCGCGGCATGCGGCGTCCACCGACGAGTGGGACGACTACGAGGACGACACCACCGTCATCCCGCGCTACACCGACGATCAGGAGCCTCCGGTGCGGCCGACCCGGCCGGTCCCCGGGCGTGCGCCGGCGCGCGATGTCGAGGGCGATCGCGGTCGGCGGGCACGCTCCGCCGACTGGGACACCGACGAGCAGCCCTGGGATGCCGAGGATCACGACTGGGAGGCCGACCCCCGCACGCGTGAGTGGCGTGCCGACCACCCCGAGTGGGACGATGCCGACCACGAGGACTGGGAGGACGAGGACCACGCGCCGGATGACGTCCCGGCCCGCAAGGGCGGCGCCCGTGGTCGCTCGGACGAGCGCGAATCCGGTCGGGCCGGTCGCGGGCGGTCGGGGCGCGGACAGTCCCGCGGCCGCCGCTCGCGCGCGGCGTCGCGCAAGGCGGCCGAACGCAAGCGGCGGCGGCGCAATCTGCTGATCCTCGGCTGCGTCTTCGCGGTACTGTTCGTGGCCGCGGGCGGCTACGCGGGGTACAAGCTGATCGGCAAGCTGGGCGGACCGGAGGATTTCGCGGGTCCGGCGGGTCCGGCGACGGTGGTGCAGGTGCGCTCCGGCGATACCGCCGAGCAGATCGCCCAGACCATGGCGGGTAAGGGTGTCGTCGCGAGTACCGGCGCGTTCTACGAGGCCGCCGTGCACAATCCGGGGATGACCTCGGTGCAGCCGGGCTATTACGCGGTGCCCACGCACAGCAAGGGTGTCGATGCCGTGGCCGCGCTGCTGGACAAGAAGAATCGGGTCGGCAACGTCGTGATCCCCGAGGGAAAGCGGTTGCGCGACTCCTTCGATGTGACCACCGGCGCTCGCAACCAGGGCATCTACGGCATGATCGCCGACGCCAGCTGCATGGGGACCGGGGCGGAGAAGAAGTGCGTCACCGCCGAGCAACTCGACGCGGCCGGGGCGAGCACCGATCTGGCCGCCCTGGGCGTGCCCGCCTGGGCGCTGGACGCGGTGCGCAGGGTGCCCGATCGCAGCCATCAGCTCGAGGGGCTGATCGCCGCGGGCACGCTGGACTTCGACCCCACCGGCAGCCCGACGCAGATCCTGAATCAGCTGATCACCCAGAGCGCGAGCCGCTACGAGTCGACGGGGCTGCTGCAGGCGGGCGGGGCCAACGGCATGAATCCGTATCAGACGCTGATCGCCGCATCGCTGGTCGAACGCGAGGCGCGGCCCAACGACATGTCCAAGGTGGCCCGGGTGATCGTGAATCGGCTGGCCGCCAACGAGAAGCTGGAATTCGACTCGACGGTGAACTACAACCTCGACCGCACCGAGGTTGCCACGACCGATGCCGACCGGGCGCGGGAGACGCCCTGGAACACCTATGCCATGACCGGCCTGCCCGCGACGCCGATCTCCTCGCCGTCGCTGGAGGCGCTACGGGCGATGGAGGAACCGGCGCCGGGGCCGTGGCGGTACTTCGTGACCGTCGACAAGCAGGGCACCACCCTGTTCACCGACAGCTACTCCGAACATCTGCGCAATGTGGTGCGCGCCCAGCAGAGCGGAATTCTCGACAGTGGCAAAGGAAACTGACCCGGCCCGCCGAGCGGCCGTCCTGGGCAGCCCGATTTCGCATTCGCGCTCGCCCCAACTGCATCTGGCGGCCTATCGGGCGCTCGGGCTGAACTGGAGCTATGAGCGCATCGAGTGCACCGCCGAGCAGTTGCCCGGCCTGGTCGACGGGCTCGGACCGGAATGGGTCGGCCTGTCGGTGACCATGCCCGGGAAGGTGGCCGCCCTCGCGTACGCCGCCGAGCGAACCGAGCGGGCGGTGCTCGCGGAGTCGGCGAATACGCTGGTACGCACCGCGAATGGGTGGCGTGCGGACTGCACCGATGTCGACGGGGTGCGCGGCGCGCTGCAGGGCGGCGGGGTCGAGAAGGTCGAGCGGGCCGTGGTGCTGGGGGCCGGGGGTACGGCCCGGCCCGCGCTGTTGGCGCTGTCGGAGCTGGGCGCACGGGCCGTCACGGTCGTCGCGCGCTCTGCCGGGCGGGCCGCGAGTACGCGGGAACTGGCCGAACGACTGGGCATGACGGTCTCGGTGATCGGCTTCGAGGCCGAGACGCTGCGCGGGGTGTGCGCGGATGCCGACGCGGTGGTGAGCACGGTGCCGGCCGAGGGGGCCGCCGCCGTCGCCGCGGCGGTCGCCGCCGCGCCGGTCGTGCTCGACGCCATCTACGACCCGTGGCCGACACCGTTGGCGGCGGCCGTGACGCGCGCGGGGCACACCGTGATCAGCGGGCTGCAGATGCTGCTGAATCAGGCGTACGGACAGGTCGAACAGTTCACGGGTCGGCCCGCGCCACGCGCGGCGATGGCGGCCGCGCTCGAGCAGTGAGCCACGGCGCGAGGGTGTTTCGATAACCGGTTACTGTTTTTCGGAGTTCCCCGGCAGGTTAGGGTGGTCGACATGAATGCGTGGGTGTTGCGCGCCACAGTCCTCGGGACGCTGACGGTGTTCCTGCGGACCGTGCTGGGCTTCGGGATGGTCTACTCGCCGACGCACGGTGCGTGGATGCGGACGCTGTGCCTGATCGTCATGATCGCGGCCGGTCTCGCCTGGGGCCTGATCGACGGGCGCGCCGACCGCCGCGCCAATCCCGATCCGGAGCGCGGCGGCGCCGACCTCACCATGCGCTGGCTGAAGGCCGGTGTGGCCGGGGGTCTGGGCAGCGGTCTGGTGTCCTGGCTGCTCGACTTCGTCCCCAAATTCGATCTCGGCGGCAACGGCCTGTTCTTCGAACTCACCTCGGCCGCGGCCTTCATCATCCTGCTGATCTTCGTCCCCGCCATGGCGGGCGTCGCGCTCGGCCGGTTCCTGGTCGGCCGGGAAACGCGGAAGGCGGAGACCACCGCACCCATTCAGCCGACCCCGTCCGCCGCCTGACCTACCCGCGCCTGGCCCGGTGCCGGCGGACCGCATCGCGATTCGCACAGGCTCGAGTGCAGTAGCGCTGGCGACCACCTCGGGTGGTGTCGATGGATGCTCGCCCGCAGTCGGTGAGCGCGCGGCGGCCGAGTCGATGCATGCCGAACCGGGTCAGATGCTTCGCGGCGGCCCCCACCGTCACCGCGCCATCACGGCGGCCAGGTGCACGTCGTCGTCTCGAGAGTGCGGATGCCAGCCGGTGCCGTCGTGATCGGTGATCCGGGGATAGGCGGCCGCGTCGGCCAGTAGCGCGTTGAGCAATCGCGCCCGGCTCTGCGCGTCGACGGCGTCGATCACCTCGGACCAGCGAACGAGGAATTCGCGCGTCTCGGCCAGATCGCGAGCGTCGGCCGTCATGTCGGAACCAGACCGGCGCGCCGCCAGCGCGCGGCCGAATCGTCCGGATCGGTCGGTGGGGGCCGGCGCAGCCGCGTGGGGTCGCGACCCACCCGCGAGGGGGCCGAAGGCCGTGAGCTATCCAAGGGTCCGCGACCGGAGGCATTCGCCGCGGACCCTTTCGGTCGCTATCGAACGTCGGCTTCGGCCTCGAGAAGAAAATACGGAGCGGCGTCGATGAGTTCGGTGACCGATGTGATCGTCAGGCCGGCACGGTGGCACACGTCGTCGAAGTCGGCGCGGGTGCGTTCGCGCCCGCCGACGTTCACGAGCATGTTGAGGTCGCTCAGGTAGGTGATTCCGGCGTCGGTGACGTCGGCCTCGGCGTCGACGACCTCGGGTAGTACGGGTTCTACGATCAGGACGCGGCCGCCGGGCGGCAGCACCGCGCGACAGTGGGTGAGGATGGTGACCGCCTGTTCGTCGGTCCAGTCGTGCAGGACGCTCTTGATCAGGTAGAGATCCGAGCCCTGCGGAACCGAGCGGAAGAAGTCTCCGGCGATCAGGGCGCAGCGGTCCGTGAGACCCTGGCGCTCCAGGGTTTTCGGGGCCTGGGCCAGGCCCTCGGTGGTGTCGAAGACGACGCCGGTGAGGCCCGGGTGTGCGGCGAGCACACCGGCCAGCAGCGTTCCGTCACCGCCGCCCACATCGGTGACCGAGGTGAACCGGCCGAAGTCGTAGCGGTGGGGGAGCACCGCGGCCACCCCACTGACGGCCTGGCTCATCGCCGCGTTGAATGCGGCGGACAGCTCGGGGTGCTGCGCGAGGTGGCCGAAGAAGTCGGTGCCGAAGACGGTGTCGAATGCGATCTCGCCGGTGCGGATGCTGGCGTCGAGATGTTCCCAGGCGCGAATGATGGCGGGCTCGGTGAACATACGCACGAAGGAGGCGAGTGAGTCGGGGCGCTCGGTGTCGAGCAGAGCGCCCGCGCCGGTCGGTGCGAACTCCCCGGGGGCGTGTTCGCGCAGCAGGCCGAGACCGGCCAGCGCGCGCAGCAGCCGGGTGGTGGCCTGGGGGTCCGTGCCGAGGTCGGCCGCCACCTCCGCGGCTTTGCGCGGCGCAGCGCCGAACGCCTCGATCACGCGCAGCCGGACCGCGGCGCGCAGGGTCTGCGCGGCCATACTGCCGAAGGCGAGCCTGACGACCAGCTCGCGGTCGGGGATGGTCGCCGTTCGAGTATCGGTGTCCACCGGGTTTTCCTTCCTCTCGTTTCGATGGCACGCGCCAGCCATGGCGATCACCGGTCTCGGGTGTCGTCGTGCGAAGGCGCGCGAATCGTCGGTGCGGCCACTCGGGTCCGCATTCGGCGCGGCGATCCGCGATTACGGTCGCCGCGAGCTGATTTCGTCTCGGATCAGACGGTGGAACCCGCCCTGCCCGCCAGCGCGCGGGGCGTGCAGCCCGCGAAGCCCACGACGTCGCGATGCAGATGGGATTGGTCGGCATAGCCGCAGGCCAGGGCCACATCGGTGACGTCAGCACCGGCGGTGAGCGCCCGGGCGGCGTGGTCGAACCGGACCAGCATCGCGGCGCGTTTGGGCGTGAGGCCGATCTCGGCGGCGAATTTGGACCACAGTCGCTTGCGGCTCCAGCCGAAGGACGCGGCGAGGTCGCCGACGGCCACCCGGCCACGTTGGGCCACGATCCGCTCCCAGGCGGCGGCGACCTCCGGCGTCATCGACGGCGCGCGTTCGGCGCGCTGGGCGAGGAAGCCGTTCAGCAGCGCGAGGCGATCCTGCCACGTCGCGGCCGTGGTCAGACGCTCGCGCAGGCCCTGTTCGTGGCCGCCCCACAGCTCGTCGAGACCGGTGACCGTGCCGTCCAGTTCGCGCAGGGACACCCCGAGCAGCGCATGGGCGGCCGCGGGGGACAGGCGCATCTCGATGCATTCGACGCGCTCGCCGCGGATGCGGGCGGTGCCCGGCGACAGGGCGGCGACGAGACTGGTCAGCGATCGCCGACCGGCCGGGCCCTCGATCGTCATCGGGTCGTCGCCGAGGCCGATGACGACCACCACGACCGGCTGGGGGCGTACCCGCATGTCCAGGCCCGCGGCGCGGATATCGCGATACCCGGCCATCTGGACGCCGTCGAGCGGGCTACCGCCGACAGGCAGGACGACCTCCCAGCCGTCCTCCATATCGGCCTCCGTGGCGGCGGGTCGGTAGCTGGGCATGCCTCTACCATGACCGATTTCGGCCGCGGTGTCTTGGACGAATGTTCCGCGGTGCTACTCGAACCCGAACAGCGGGGGAAAGGCCAGCACGACGATCCAGGCCCAGACGGCGTACACCACAACGTAATTGGTCTGCCAGCGGTCGAGCCGCGCGAAGGGCAGCCTGCGGCGGAGAAAGGCGAACAGCAGCCAGGCCGACCAGGCGAGATTGGTCAGCAGGATGAGATTCTCGCCCAGGGCCGCGAGCTTGTTGGGGGTGGAACCCCATTCGGTGATGCGGCCGGTGATCGCGACCAGCACCAGGATGTCGACCAGCAGGGCGCTGACGACCAGCGCCAGCTGCAGTCGGTCGAACCATCCGGGCTCGGCCAGCGGGTCGCGAGCCGACAGGGAGTAGAGCAGAAGCGCGAGCACCACGGCCAGCAGCAGATCGAACAGGATGAGCACCTCGCGCCGCACGTCGATGCCGGTGCTGCTCAGGCCGATTCCGATCAGCAGCGCCAGCAGCACCGCGGTGAACAGGGGCGTGAAGATCTTGGTCAGGACCGGGGCGATGTTCTCGATGACGTTCTGTTTCGCCTCCACCAGCCGGGCCGCGACCACGACCGCCGCCGTCCCGCCGCACGGCAACAGCCAATTCGATACGGCCTCCTCGGCGTCGATGCCGATGGCGTCGAAGGTGCCCACGGTGAAGCCGATCAGCACGCCGCCGCCGAGGGCGATGAGCACGAAGTAGACGAACCATTCGCCGGTGAACCGGATGAAATCCATCCGTTTGCGCTGCGAGCGCCAGTCACCCCCGGCATAGGCGACCCCGGTCATCAGCCACAGCGCGATCGGGAGATGGATGGCGGTCAGCACGATCGACTGCGAGTCCTCGCGCAGTGGGTAGGCGTTGGCGCCGACCGCGCCCAGGACGAACCACAGCGCCAGCAGCGCGACGGTGATGGGGCGCAGCCGCCGTCCGATCGCGAAGTAGGCGGCCAGTGGTGTGAAGGCGAACAGGGCGAGGTTTCTGGCGTAGAAGTCGTCGTCGAAACTCGCGCCGAACAGCGTGGGCGCCTTGATCGCGATGGCGGCGGCGGCCGCACACGCGATCATGGTGCGCAGCTCGGAGCGTGCGCCGCGGGCGCGCGGGGTGGCCGGGTCGTCGGTCAGGACGAGCTGTTTCCACAGTCGCCCGGAGTGTTCCCGGGCGAATTCGCGCGCGAGCTCGTCCACGCTGCCCAGGCGTTTCACCGCGACGAGGAACGCCTCGTCCGGCCGCAGGCCGAGGCCGGTGAGTTCGGTGATGGTGCTGCGCAGGTGATCCTCGAGCTCGTCGGCGTCGGTGCTGTGCACCGTGCCGCGGCGGCGCATGTACCCGCGCCACTCGGCGATCTGGCGTTCGAGATCGTCCGGACGGTCCTCGGCCACCGTTACCCCTCCACCAGTCGTGTCGGCAGCAGGCCGTCCTGCGTCGTCTGCCAGACGCCCCGCAGCGCGGACAGCACGGCCCGCCACTGCCGTTGATGTTCGGCCAGTTCGGCGCGGCCCTGATCGGTGATCCGGTAGTACTTGCGCCGACGGCCGCCCTCGGACGTGGCCCAGAACGATTCGATGTGCCCGAGCCGTTCCAGGCGATGCAGCAGGGGGTAGAGCAGCCCGTCGTTCCACTCGAGCTGGCCGCCGGACAGGTCCGCCACCTGCTTGAGGATCGCGTAGCCGTAGCTGTCCCCGCGCGCGAGCAGGCCGAGGACCAGCGGCGTCGCCGACGCCGCCACCAGGTCCTTGGGTATGTGCACCCGTCCTCCCGCACTCGACCCTAGATCTGCTAGGGATAGTAGTACTAGGTATCGGGGCGCGTGGCGGATTTCCCGGGAACTCCGCTCAGCGGACTCAGAGCAGGACCGCGCCGCCCGTCGGATTGTCCTCGCGCGCGATGGTCGCGTACGCGGCGGCCAGCAGCGAGGGGTCCGGGCCTTCCAGCCGGCCGGGTTTGGCCAGGCCGTCGAGAACGACGAAGCGCAGCACGCCCGAGCGGGTCTTCTTGTCGGTCTGCATGGTGTCCAGCAGTTGGGGGAGCGCGTCGGCGTCGTAGGTCGTCGGGAGGCCGACGCTTTCGAGGATGGTGCGGTGGCGATCGGCGGTGGCGTCGTCGAGACGGCCGGCCAGGCGGCCCAGCTCGGCGGCGAAGACCAGGCCCACCGCTACGGCCGCGCCGTGCCGCCAGCGGTAGCGCTCGCGGCGCTCGATGGCGTGGCCGAGGGTGTGGCCGTAGTTGAGGATCTCGCGCAGGCTCGCCTCCTTGAGGTCGGCGGAGACCACGTCGGCCTTGACCTGGACGGCGCGGCGGATCAGCTCGGGCAGCACATCCCCGGCCGGATCCAGCGCCGCCTTCGGATCGCGCTCGATCAGATCCAGGATCACCGGATCGGCGATGAAGCCGGCCTTGATGATCTCCGCCATACCGGCCACGATCTCGTTGCGCGGCACCGTTTCCAGCGTCGCCAGATCCACCAGGACCGCGGTCGGCTCGTGGAAGCAGCCGACCAGATTCTTGCCCGCCTCGGTATTGATCCCGGTCTTGCCGCCGACGGCGGCATCGACCATCGCCAGCAGCGTGGTCGGCACGTGCACGATCTTCACCCCGCGCATCCAGGTGGCGGCGACGAATCCCGCGAGATCCGTTGCCGCACCGCCACCGAGACTGACGATCACGTCCTGACGGGTGAGCCCGATCCGGCCCAGCACCTCCCAGCAGAACCCGGCCACCGGCAGGTCCTTACCCGCCTCGGCGTCGGGAATCTCGATCCGATGCGCATCGATCCCCTTGTCCGCCAAGGCCTGCCGCACCACCTCGGCCGTCTCGGTCAGCGGCGGCTGATGGAAGATCGCGACCGTCCGCACACCCGGCTGCCCCGTCACCTGGTCGACCAGGTCCCCCAGCAGACCCCGCCCGATGATCACCGGATACGGATCGGCGGCCCGGACCTCGATACGGGTCGGCTCACTCATGCAGCTGCTCCGATTCTTCTCGTGTTCGTCGTGTGTGCGCCCCGTGCGACCGAACGCGCGGGGTCGGTTCGCCGTCGCGACGGCCGTCGCTCGGCGGTGCGTCCGGTTGCGCCGGAACGGAGGTGGTTTCACTGGTGGCCGCCTCCGGTCGCGTCGAGCGCGGCCGGTCGGCACGGTCACGCGCCGCGCCCGCACCGGCCGACGGGGGACCGGCCGCACGGGCGGCACCGCGTCGCGATCGGCCGGTGCGGCGCGGCGGGTGGGTCGTATCGGTGGCGAGTCCCGCCGCGGTGGGTTCGTTCGCCATGGCGTCCAGGCCGGGAGATCCGGATCGCTGGATCGAATCGGCTTGGGCGCGAGAGGTATTCGAGCGGGCGTCGTCGGCGATCCGGTGCGCGGTCGGCGGCGCGGCGGGGTGGGCCTGGTTGTCGGCCCCCGGGGCGCCGGAGGCGCGGGTGGTGCGGCGACGGCGGCGGTTGCCGGGGGCCGAGGTCGTGGGATGGGGTGTCTGCGCCCCGGCGGCCGCGTCGGGAGCGGACGGATTCGTCGGTTCCGACGGTGGGGTGGTCTTACGGTTGTGGCGGCGGCCGCCGCGGCGGGAGCGACGGGACCGGCGACGCGGGGCGGATTGTCCCGCGGCGGCGGGGGCGGGCGCGCCGGTCGGGGAGGCGTCGGCCGCGCCGGTGCTGTCGCCCTGCTGGATCGCGGGCGAATTCGCCTCTGCCGCGGGCGGATTGGCGGTGTTTCGGGATCGGCGGCGGCGTCGGGCGCGGGCGCGACGGCTGGTTCCTTCGCCATCGGCAGGGCGTGCGGGGGTCCGGGGTGTGGCGATGGCGGGCTCGAGGTCGAGTTTGGCCATGATGTTGCGCACGACCCGGCCGGGGCTGCGGCCGTCGGTACGCACGCGGAGGCTGGCGACCTCGCGATAGAGGGGCCGGCGCTCGCGCATGAGTTTGCGGTACTTGCTGCCGGGGTCGTCACCGGCCAGCAGCGGGCGATTGCTGTTCGCACCGGTGCGTCGAAGGCCCTCGGCCACACTGATTTCCAGGTAGACCACGGTGCGACCGCGCAGCAACTCCCGGGTGTTCGCGGACAGCACCGCGCCACCGCCGAGTGAGACCACGCCGCGTTCGGCGAGGATCGCGCGGCGCACCACGCGTTCCTCGATCCGCCGGAACTCCGGTTCCCCGTCGGCGGCGAAGATCTCCGGGATCGTGCGCCCGGTCTCCTGTTCGATTCCGGCGTCGGTGTCGAACAGTTCGACGCCCAGCTCCTTGGCGAGCTTGCGCCCGATCGTCGACTTTCCCGCACCGGGCGGGCCGACCAGCACCACGCACGGACGGCGCGGGTCGGTCTGCACGATCATGACGTCACGGTGCCCGGGATATGCGGGCGCGCGTTGATCCGTTTCAGGTAGCTAGTGATGTTGTCGACCGTCTCGGGCAGTGAGTCGCCGCCGAATTTCTCGAGTGCGGCCTGGGCGAGGACGAGGGCGACCATGGCCTCGGCGACGACGCCGGCGGCGGGGACGGCGCAGACGTCGGAGCGTTGGTGGATGGCGA
>NZ_JAMRXH010000049.1 GCF_023740735.1 Nocardia sp. CDC159 | reverse complement strand
TTTGCCGAATGCGGCACCGGTTGATGTCTCCCACCAGCCGTGTTCGTGTTCTGTCTCTTCGTGGTCGATTCCGTGAAGCAACTCGTCTATCCAGTTCAGGTCTGGTTCGGGGTTGCTGGTCACGGCTGACCACCCACTCTGTTGTTGGGTTCCCGCCCGCTCGGTTCGTGCTCGGTGCTCATTCGGTCAGCTCCTCGGTGAGAACTTCCGCGCCGCAGCGGGGGCATTCGATCCGCGCGTCGTCGTCCGACTGGCTGTAGGTGTGTCGGCCGCCGTCGTAGCAGGGATAGGCTGGGTCTTCGTTGAGGGCGGCGGGGTCGATCACTGCTCCACTTCCACTCCATCGATATCGAAGCTGATGGGCGCGTCCTCGCAGGCGTCCAAGATCTTCGCCTTGACGGCTGCTTCGCTGAGGGGGTCGTCCTCGAAGACGCGCAGGGTGACCTTGTAGGTTGGCATGGTTGGAATCTCCTTACCGCACAATGGTTTTCGGCAACCATCCGGAATTTCCGGAGAGTTCGGCGGGCTGGCCGCCGGTATGTTGGCTTATGGGCGTTCGGGATGTTCGTTCGCCTTGGCGTGGACTCTGGCACCGAGCTTGGTCAGTCCGGAAATCTCCCATCGCAACACAAGTCCACCCGATTCGGTTCGCTGCCAACGATCGGCGACCGTGATCAGGCCGCGCTCGCGTAGCAGTCGGACAGTGAGCGTCGATGTGTAGCCGCCCCACCCGTACTCAAGGCGTCCGCGGCGGTCGACCTCATCCAGGTAGCGCCACTGGGTATATGTGAGCCGCTGTGGACGGCCGCGGCTATCTTCGTACTGGATCGACCGCATCGTTCGAACTCCTCGAATGACTCTGGCCTTGCTCGGTCAGGGCTCGATCTCCTCACCATCGGCCAGCAGTCGCACCGTGAAACCGA
>NZ_JAMRXH010000048.1 GCF_023740735.1 Nocardia sp. CDC159 | reverse complement strand
CTAGGGCGTGTCCTGTAAGTGGTTGTGCGGGTTTGGGTGAGTCGGTGTCGTGGTTGTGTTAGCTGTATGCGGTGGTTGGTCGAGGTGAGGTAACTGATCGGGCCTGGGCTCGGATCGAGCCCATGCTGCCGGTGTCGGGAAAGGGCCGCCGGTGGCGGGATCACCGCCAGGTGCTCAACGCGATTTTGTGGAAGTTGCGGACCGGTGCCCCGTGGCGGGACCTGCCCGAACGCTATGGTCCGTGGAAGACCGCGCACGAACGGTTGCGGTTGTGGACGGCCGACGGCACGTGGCAGCGCATTCTCGACGAGGTCGTGGTCAAAGACGATTCGATCGGTGAGGTCGAATGGGTGATCAGCGTGGACTCCAGCGTGGTCCGGGCTCACCAGCACGCCGCGGGAGCCCGCAAACAGGAGACCCTATTACCCGGCGCGGCCACCGCATCGGGGTCGACGGGGAAGCCCTTGGACGATCCCGCGGCGGGCTGAGCACCAAGATCCACCTCGCGGTCGACGGGCGCGGGTTGCCGCTGCGAGTGATCCTGACTCCCGGTCAGGCCGGGGACAATCCCCAGATCCTGCCGCTTCTCGACGGGATCCGCGTGGCCCGGATCGGGCCGGGCCGTCCCCGGACCCGGCCCGAGGTCGTGATCGCCGACCGGGCCTATTCGCATCCCTCGACGCGAACAGCGTTGCGCAAGCGCGGGATCCGGTTCGTCAGTCCGCAGCGAGTTGACCAGATCCAGACGCGAGCGGCCAAACGATCACACGGTGGCCGGCCACCCGCGTTCGACCCCGACGTCTACAAACGCCGCAACGTGGTCGAACGCTGTTTCAACCGGCTCAAACAATTCCGGGAGCTGGCCACCCGCTACGCCAAACGCGCCGCCTACTACCAGGCCGAACTCACCATCGCCGCCATCATCCTCTGGCTGCGATGACTTACAGGACACGCCCTAG
>NZ_JAMRXH010000047.1 GCF_023740735.1 Nocardia sp. CDC159 | reverse complement strand
CTAGGCCGTGTCTCGAAGTGATGCAGCGGCTGTGAGATTGGTTGGCGGGCTGGGATTTTGATAGTGGTGAGGTCTCCGGTAGTTGGTTGATCGACCAAGATTCAACTGAACACCGGAGACCTCGTGACCAGCCTAGCGGTGACGTGCCGTGCGGATCTGACCGATGCCCAGTGGGCGCGGCTGGAACCGTTGCTGCCGTGTCCGAAAAGACCGGGCCGTCCCTCGAGATGGACCAGACGCCAGATCATCGACGGGATCCGGTGGCGGATCCGGGTCGGTGCGCCCTGGCGTGACATCCCACCGCAGTACGGGTCCTGGCAGGCGATCTACGCGGTGTTCCGGCGGTGGGCACGCACCGGGATCTGGTCGTCGGTCTTGCAACAGTTGCAGGCCCTGGCCGACGCCGCGGGTGAGATCGGATGGTTGGTGAGCGTGGACTCCACGATCATGCGTGCTCACCAGCACGCTGCTGGTGCCCGCCGTGATGGTGGCCGGCAGGTCGAGCCGCCGGGCGGTTACCGTAGCGAGCCTGTCGATCACGCGCTCGGGCGTTCACGAGGCGGGTGGACCACCAAACTGCACCTCGCGTGCGAGTACCGGCTACGTCCTCTGTCGCTGCTGCTGACACCGGGCCAAGCCGGTGACAGCCCACAGTTCGCCGCGGTCCTCGACGGCATCCGGGTGCCCCGCGTCGGTCGCGGACGTGCCCGCGTCCGGCCCGAGCGCGTGTTGGCGGACAAGGCGTATTCCTCGGCCGCCAACCGCGCTCACCTACGTAGCCGTGGGATCGCCGCGACGATCCCGGTGCCGGCAGATCAAGCCGGACACCGCCGCAACCGCGGCCGCTTCGGCGGGAGGCCACCGGCTTTCGACCACGAGATCTACCGGCACCGCAACACGATCGAACGCGGGATCAACCGCCTCAAACAACACCGTGCTGTCGCCACCCGCTACGAGAAACTCGCCACCCGCTACTTGGCCGTCATCCAGGTCGCCGCCATCGACCAATGGCTCTGACACAACACCTACTTCGAGACACGGCCTAG
>NZ_JAMRXH010000046.1 GCF_023740735.1 Nocardia sp. CDC159 | reverse complement strand
GTCTCGGGCAGTGAGTCGCCGCCGAATTTCTCGAGTGCGGCCTGGGCGAGGACGAGGGCGACCATGGCCTCGGCGACGACGCCGGCGGCGGGGACGGCGCAGACGTCGGAGCGTTGGTGGATGGCGACGGCTTCGTCGCCGGTGGTCATGTCCACGGTGGCCAGGGCTCGCGGCACGGTGGAGATGGGTTTCATGGCCGCGCGGACCCGCAGGGTTTCGCCGTTGGTCATGCCGCCCTCGAGGCCGCCGGCGCGGTTGGTCGAGCGCAGTACCCCGTCGGGGCCGGGTCGCATTTCGTCGTGGGCTTGGCTGCCGCGGCGGCGGGCGGTGTCGAATCCGTCGCCGACTTCCACGCCCTTGATGGCTTGGATTCCCATGAGCGCGGCCGCCAGTCGCGCGTCGAGGCGGTGCTCGCCGCTGGTGAACGATCCCAGTCCGACCGGCAGCCCCTCGACCACGACCTCCACCACCCCGCCGAGGGTGTCGCCGTCCTTTTTCGCGGCCTCGATCTCGGCGATCATCGCCGCTTCGGCGTGGGTGTCGAACGCGCGGACCGGGCTGTCGTCGATGGCGGCCAGGTCGGCGGCGGTCGGCACGGTCCCGGGCGCGGCGGCGGCGGTGCCGATGGCCACCACGTGGGAGATGACCTCGACGCCGAGGGCTTGGCGCAGGAATGCTCGGGCCACGGTGCCCGCGGCGACGCGGGCGGCGGTTTCGCGGGCGCTGGCGCGTTCGAGGACGTTGCGGGCGTCGTCGAAGCCGTATTTGAGCATGCCGGAGTAGTCGGCGTGGCCGGGGCGGGGTCGGGTCAGGGGTGCGTTGCGGGCGAGTTCGGCCAGGTCGTTTTCGTCGACGGGGTCGGCGGCCATGACCTGGGTCCATTTGGGCCATTCGGAGTTGGCGATCTCGATGGCGATGGGTCCGCCCATGGTGCGGCCGTGGCGCAGGCCGCCGATCACGGTGACGGTGTCGGCTTCGAATTTCATGCGGGCGCCGCGGCCGTAGCCGAGGCGTCGGCGGGCCAGTTGCGCGGCGATGTCGGCCGAGGTCACCTCGACACCGGCCACCATCCCCTCCAGGATCGCGACGAGGGCGGGACCATGAGACTCTCCGGCAGTTATCCAGCGCA
>NZ_JAMRXH010000045.1 GCF_023740735.1 Nocardia sp. CDC159 | reverse complement strand
CGCTCGTAACATCGTCGTGACCAATCGGCAATAACCGGACATATCAGGCACGCGAGTATCTCCGGTGACGTCGATACCTCGATGGGAGTACTTGTTTTGACCGAGTTCCTCGATGCCGTCAACGGCTACATCTGGAGTGACAACCTGGTCTATCTGTGTCTGGCGGCCGGGGTGTATTTCTCCGTCCGCTCCAGATTCGTTCAGGTTCGCCAGATCCCGGAGATGATCCGGCTGATGTTGCAGGGCGAGAAGTCCGCTGCGGGTGTGTCGTCGTTCCAGGCGCTTGCCATGTCGCTGTCCGGCCGGATCGGTACCGGCAATATCGCCGGTGTCGCCACCGCCATCGCCTTCGGTGGGCCGGGGGCGTTGTTCTGGATGTGGGCGGTCGCGTTTCTCGGGGCTTCGACCTCGTTCGTCGAGTGCACCCTCGGCCAGATCTACAAGACCCGCGACCGCTTGACCGGTGAGTATCGCGGCGGACCCGCGTACTACTTCAGCCGGGCGATGGCCCACACCCGGGCAGCATCGCTGTTCAAGATCTACGGATTCGTCTTCGCGGCGGTGACCGTGTTGGCCTGCGGGCTGCTGCTGCCCAGCGTGCAGTCCAATTCGATGGCCTCGGCGATGCATCAGGCCTGGAGCGTGCCGATGTGGGCGGTGGGCGTCGGCACCGTGGTCGTGCTGGCGTTCGTGATCATCGGCGGGGTCAAGCGGATCGCGGCGTTCGCCGCGGTCGTGGTGCCGTTCATGGCGATCGTCTACATCGCGGTGGCGTTGGTGATCGTGTTCGCCAATGCCGCGGAGATCCCGGGCATTCTGCGCTTGATCTTCGCCAGCGCGTTCGGGGCCGACGCGGCATTCGGCGCGATCATCGGTTCGGCGGTGATGTGGGGCGTCAAGCGCGGGGTCTACTCCAACGAGGCCGGGCAGGGCACCGGGCCGCATTCCGCCGCGGCCGCCGAGGTCTCCCATCCGGCCAAGCAGGGCCTGGTGCAAGCGTTCGCGGTCTATGTCGACACTCTGTTCGTCTGCACCGCGACCGGTTTCCTGATCCTGTCGACCGGCGCCTATCGAGTGTTCGACGGCGAGAGCGCCAGTGGGGCCGTGCTGGCCGACGGCGGGGCGCTGCCCGCGGATGTCGCGGTCGGACCGGCCTTCGCCCAGGTCGGAGTCGACACCTTGTGGAGCGGGGTCGGCTCCACCTTCGTCGCTGTATCGCTGGCCTTCTTCTGCCTCACCACGATCATCGCCTACTACTACATGGCGGAGACCAACCTGCGGTTCCTGCTCGGCAAGTAC
>NZ_JAMRXH010000043.1:505-1664 GCF_023740735.1 Nocardia sp. CDC159 | reverse complement strand
TGGCGACGGATGTCGTTGTCGTCGTTGCCTTGCGCGGATACCAGGGCTTCGATTGTTCGTGCTCGATTGCTCGGGCTGAATAGTCCGGCGAGCCAGGTGTTGACCGGGTGGACGAGGTGCGCTTCGCGCAGGTTGACGGTTTTCGGGTGATCGGCTTGTAGCGGGTGCCGGGTGGAAGCGTGCGAGCGACGCACCGGTAGTAGACGTGGCCGTGGGGAGTGCCGCCTTGCATCTTCCGGTGGCAGATGCCGCAGCGGATCCTGCTCCGGAACTGATACACGTGTGGTGAGCTCTGCCGGGCCCGTTCGAGTTGGGTCTTGGAGCGGATACTGCTGTCAGCGATGTAAACCCTCGAAGACGTCGCGTCTCGGTCGGTCGTGGCGTCTGGGCCGCTGTCGGTGACACAATGATAGGGAGTTCTGCGCGTTCAGCGTGGAAACGCTTGGAGGTCGAAGGCAACGCGCCACACATGCCCTCGCTTCGCCGGTTTGCAGTGTCGGGATCGGTGCCGCTGCCGTTGATTCGGCAGTCTTCAGGCCCGGTGCCGACCGAGGCGGGCAACTGATGACCCACATCCAGCCAGACGATATGCGCAAGAACGCCATCGGTGAAGCGGGCGATTGGCCCCACCGTGCAGGACTGGCGGTGCCGGAGTTCGCCTATGCCGCCGACAGGTTGGTGCGGCACCTGTTCGACGCCGGGCTTCGGTTGCACAAGCTGCGAATCGGGCTCGACCGCGACGGCAGCCCCCCGGCACCGGGATCGTCCGACGCGTTGGCTGTCGAGGTGCTCGACGAGCTGGATGTGGTCATCCACGACTCCGGCTTGGCGATGCTCGCGCTCGTACACAACACCACCGACTTCGGCGACGGACGGACCCACAGTGGCCGCTGGAACCGCCGACGTGGCTACGAGCAGGCCGACGCGGGCTGATGGGCGAACAATTCTCGGCTGAGGGGCCGCACAGAGCGCGGGACAGCTCGTACCTGGGTTGACAACGAATCCGTTGACGACCACCCGGTCGTTGATTGTCGCCTCCTCCGGCTGCTCGAAGAAGGCGTTCTGCGAGCCGGAAGGGGTTCGCAGCCACCCCCAGCGCCACGAAATCGAACATTGATCAGACCCGAGAAACCTCGTCTCATCGGGGACCTGCCCGGCT
>NZ_JAMRXH010000043.1:0-495 GCF_023740735.1 Nocardia sp. CDC159 | reverse complement strand
CCGGCTTCCGGCCGGTGACGGAGGCGCCAGGCCGCGCTCGCGCGACCTGGCCATTACGAACCGGGCGACTGACCTGAGCATGGCCGGATGCCGGGCGAGGCTGCTTGCTCAACCACTCCCGGCCCGCCGGAGAAAGCTTGCGTGGCAACCATCTCCGGCATTTCCGGCTTATCCGGTGCCACCGGTTGATATGCACCCACGCCCGAGAAAATCATGCCCAGCGACAAGTGCCCGGCGTCCCTGGTGCATGCGTGCGGCGGGTTCGCCCGCAGTGGCCGAGACCGCAAGGAGTACGGGGCTCGCCGGAGAGGGGGATACTTGTTCGGTGAGTGCACCTGTGGCAGCGGATCCATCGAGCTCCGACGTACCGGAGTTGGGTGGGCCTGCGGTGGGCGGGTTCCGGTTCTGGTTCGCGACCCGGCGGTGGGAGTGGTCACCGGAGGTGTACCGGCTGCACGGGTATGCGCCGGGGCAGATCGAGCCGACCACCGCGTT
>NZ_JAMRXH010000042.1 GCF_023740735.1 Nocardia sp. CDC159 | reverse complement strand
CCCTGTTCGAGGATGACGGCCCGCAGGTCCTCCAGCGGCTCCGGATCCAGCCCAGACAACCCTTCCACATCGGTGAACAAATGCGTCACCCACTCATCGGCCAACCCCTCGCTGCTCACCTCGGCGGGCAACACCAACGACGCCCCCGCGGCTCCCGCGACCACGACCTCCAGCACACCCGCGACCGAATCGGCCCGACCCTGCCGGAACGTCCGCGACTCGAAACTGAGCTCGGCCCGCTTACGCACCCGATCCACCACCACCGCCAACCCGTCATAACTCACCACCACCCCGGCCGTCGCGAACGCCGGATCCACACCCCGCAACGCCCGCGTCCGATTCGCATACGTCACCGGCCGCGCCGACTCCTGCGCAACCTCCGCAACCACCGCCGGATCATCCAACACCAACCAGTCGACGCCGCCCAATTCGGTGGGCACCGAATCCACCAGGCCCACCTTGAATTCCAGTGCCGTGGGTAGCGCCTGACCGTCGGCCACGGGCACCACGGCCGCACCCGCCTTGAGCACCGCCCACGTCGCCACGGCCGCCTCGACACCACGATCCAGCCGCACCGCCACACCGACACCCGGACCACAGCCACGCCCGATCAGCACCCGCGCCAGCCGCGACGAACGGGCATCGAGCTCGTGGTAGCTGATCGCCTCCTCGCCGAAGCTGATCGCCGGACCGTCCGGATCATCGTCCACGGCGGCGGCCAGCGCCTGCGGCAGTGCGGTCCCGATGGTCGAAACGACCTCGACCGATTCGGCGGGCTTGGGCTGGGCCACCCGTTCCTGCTCGTCGAGCAGATCGATCGAGCCGACCGGGAGCTGCGGATCCGCCGCGACCGCGGCCAAGATCCGCTCGAAACGCCGAGCCAGCGCCCGCACCGTCGAGTCCTCGAACAAATCCACCGCATAAGTGAGCACGGTGACCAGCTCACCCGGCGTGCCGTCATCGGTGTGCCGGGGTTCCACGGTGACCTGCAGATCGAACTTCGCGGCCACCGCATCGGTGTCCAGACCGGTAATGGTCAACCCCGGCAGCTCCAGCGTCGGCTGCTCGGTGTTCTGGAACGACAACACCACCTGGAACAGGTTCTGCGCCCCCGAACGACCGGGCGCAACGACCTCCGCCACCCGCTCGAACGGAATATCGGCATTGGCAAACGCCGACAGATCCGTTTCACGCACTCGTTCGACCAGATCATCGAAGGTCTCAGCGGTACTGACACCGGTGCGCAGGGCAAGGGTATTGACGAACATGCCCACCAGATCATCCAGCGCCCGCTCACCACGACCCGCGATCGGCGTACCGATCGCGATATCCGCGCTGCCGGACTGACGGGCCAACAGCACCGCCAGGGCCGCGTGCACGACCATGAACAGCGACGAATTGTGTTCCCGCGCAACCCGCAGCAGACCCTCGTGCACACCCGCGGGCACCAGGAAACCCACCGATCCGCCACGCATCGACGGCACCGCCGGACGCGGATGATCCACCGGCAGCACCGGGCTGGTGGACAAACCCGCCAGCTGTTTGCGCCAATAAGCCAATTGCCTTGCCGCGACGGAGTTCTCGTCGTCGTCACTGCCGATCACGGAGCGCTGCCAAATCGCGAAGTCGGCGTACTGCACCTCCAGCGGCGACCAACCGGGCTCACCGCCCTCACTGCGCGCCAGATACGCGGTCACCAGATCACGAGCCAGCGGGGCCATCGACGCGCCGTCACCGGCAATGTGATGCACCACCAGCACCAGCACATGCTCGGACTCGGTCAGACCGATGAGCCGCAATCGCAGCGGCGGCGCCACCGTCACATCGAATCCGGTGGCCATCAGCTCGGTGACCCGGCCGATCGGATCGGCGGTGCTCTCCACCGGCAACCCATCCGCCAGTGCCTCGGCGACCGGCAGGATCTCCTGATACGGCAGGCCACCCGGGCCGCTGGCCGGATACCGAGTGCGCAGCACCTCGTGCCGCTCGACTACGTCGGCGACCGCACGACGCAGCGCGTCCACATCCAGCGCACCGGACAGCCGGATCGCCAATGGGATGTTGTAGGAAGGCGATTCCGGATCGAGCTGATTGATCACCCACATCCGCTGCTGCGCCAACGACAACGGCACCCGACCAGTCCGCGCGGCCGGACCGAGCTTCGGCCGCACCACACCCGCCGCACCCGGCACCACCCGAGCCGCCAACGCCCCCACCGACGACGCCTCGAACAACTCCCGCACCGCCAGACCCGCGTCCAACGCCTCATTGATCCGCGCCACCACACGAGTCGCCAGCAACGAATTACCGCCCAAGGCAAAGAAATCGTCGTCCAACCCCACCTCGGCCGCACCGAGCAGATCAGCGAACACATCGGCTACGGCCTGCTCGATCGGCGTACCCGGCGCACGATAGGCCGCCGTGCCACCGAACTCCGGCGCCGGCAACGCCTTCCGATCCAGTTTTCCGTTCGGCGTGAGCGGCAGCACGTCCAGCACCACGATCGCGTCCGGCACCATATAGCCGGTCAGGAACTCACCCACCTCGGCACGCAGCGC
>NZ_JAMRXH010000041.1 GCF_023740735.1 Nocardia sp. CDC159 | reverse complement strand
AAGTATGTCCGGCGGTGTCCTACTCTCCCACACCCTGTCGAGTGCAGTACCATCGGCGCTGGCAGGCTTAGCTTCCGGGTTCGGAATGGGACCGGGCGTTTCCCCACCGCTATAACCGCCGTAACTCTATGAAACTGTACACAGCAAGCCAAGGCCCAGGAGCACAAACACTCCCATCCCTCGTCTTCTGGTATCTGTGTGTTGTTTCAGATACCGCACAGTGGACGCGTAGCACCTTTGTTGGTAAGCCCTCGGCCTATTAGTACCGGTCACCTACACCCCTCACAGGGCTTCCAGTTCCGGCCTATCAACCCAATGGTCTGTTGGGGGCCTTAACCCATCAAGTGGGTGAGAAACCTCATCTTGGAACAGGCTTCCCGCTTAGATGCTTTCAGCGGTTATCCCTTCCGAACGTGGCCAACCAGCCGTGCCCCTGGCGGGACAACTGGCACACCAGAGGTTCGTCCGTCCCGGTCCTCTCGTACTAGGGACAGCCTTCCTCAAGTTTCTAACGCGCGCGGCGGATAGAGACCGAACTGTCTCACGACGTTCTAAACCCAGCTCGCGTGCCGCTTTAATGGGCGAACAGCCCAACCCTTGGGACCTACTCCAGCCCCAGGATGCGACGAGCCGACATCGAGGTGCCAAACCATCCCGTCGATATGGACTCTTGGGGAAGATCAGCCTGTTATCCCCGGGGTACCTTTTATCCGTTGAGCGACACCGCTTCCACTCGCCGGTGCCGGATCACTAGTCCCGACTTTCGTCCCTGCTCGACCTGTCGGTCTCACAGTCAAGCTCCCTTGTGCACTTACACTCAACACCTGATTGCCAACCAGGCTGAGGGAACCTTTGGGCGCCTCCGTTACCCTTTGGGAGGCAACCGCCCCAGTTAAACTACCCACCAGGCACTGTCCCTGAACCAGATCATGGCCCGAGGTTAGAAGCCCAATACGATCAGAGTGGTATTTCAACGACGACTCCACCAGAACTAGCGTCCCAGCTTCACAGTCTCCCACCTATCCTACACAAACCGTACCGAACACCAATACCAAGCTATAGTAAAGGTCCCGGGGTCTTTTCGTCCTGCCGCGCGTAACGAGCATCTTTACTCGTACTGCAATTTCGCCGAGTCTGTGGTGGAGACAGCAGAGAAGTCGTTACGCCATTCGTGCAGGTCGGAACTTACCCGACAAGGAATTTCGCTACCTTAGGATGGTTATAGTTACCACCGCCGTTTACCGGGGCTTAAATTCTCAGCTTCGCCCCCCGAAAGGAGCTAACCGGTCCTCTTAACCTTCCGGCACCGGGCAGGCGTCAGTCCGTATACCTCGTCTTACGACTTCGCACGGACCTGTGTTTTTAGTAAACAGTCGCTTCTCTCTGGTCTCTGCGACCCACACCAGCTCCCACCGCAAGGGCGTTCACCAGTACGGGCCCTCCTTCTCCCGAAGTTACGGAGGTATTTTGCCGAGTTCCTTCACCACAGTTCTCTCGATCGCCTCGGTATTCTCTACCTGACCACCTGTGTCGGTTTGGGGTACGGGCCGTGTACCAACTCACTAGAGGCTTTTCTCGGCAGCATAGGATCACTGAATTCACCTCAACCGGCTACGCATCACCTCTCAGGCTCAATGCTGTGCGGATTTGCCTACACAACGCCCTACAGGCTTACACCCGGTAATCCACCACCGGGCCCAGCTACCTTCCTGCGTCACCCCATCGCTTGACTACTACAGCCAGGGTCGTGCGCAGCCGCTTTGAGCCTCCCGAAGGAGGTCTCGCCACATTTGGGCACTTAGCACAACTGATTCGCCATTGGGCGCGGATACACGGGTACGGGAATATCAACCCGTTGTCCATCGACTACGCCTGTCGGCCTCGCCTTAGGTCCCGACTCACCCTGGGCGGATTAACCTGGCCCAGGAACCCTTGGTCATCCGGCGGACGAGTTTCTCACTCGTCTTTCGCTACTCATGCCTGCATTCTCACTCGCGTCACCTCCACGGCTGGATCACTCCGCCGCTTCCCTGGTGACACGACGCTCCCCTACCCATCCACACACCTGGCTCGAAAGCAGGATAATGTGTGAATGCCGCGGCTTCGGCGGTGTACTTGAGCCCCGCTACATTATCGGCGCAGGATCACTTGACCAGTGAGCTATTACGCACTCTTTCAAGGGTGGCTGCTTCTAAGCCAACCTCCTGGTTGTCTCAGCGACCCCACATCCTTTTCCACTTAGTACACGCTTAGGGGCCTTAGCCGGCGATCTGGGCTGTTTCCCTCTCGACTACGAAGCTTATCCCCCGCAGTCTCACTGCCGCGCTCTCACACCCCAGCATTCGGAGTTTGGCTGACTTCGGTAAGCTTGTGGGCCCCCTAGGCCATCCAGTAGCTCTACCTCCAGGGTGAAACACGCGACGCTGCACCTAAATGCATTTCGGGGAGAACCAGCTATCACGGAGTTTGATTGGCCTTTCACCCCTACCCACAGCTCATCCCCTCAGTTTTCAACCTAAGTGGGTTCGGGCCTCCACGACGTCTTACCGTCGCTTCACCCTGGCCATGGGTAGATCACTCCGCTTCGGGTCCATGACATGCGACTCAAAACGCCCTATTCGGACTCGCTTTCGCTACGGCTACCCCACACGGGTTAACCTCGCCACACACCGATGACTCGCAGGCTCATTCTTCAAAAGGCACGCCATCACCCCACCAAAAGGAAGGCTCTGACGGATTGTAAGCGTCCGGTTTCAGGCACTATTTCACTCCCCTCCCGGGGTACTTTTCACCTTTCCCTCACGGTACTAGTCCGCTATCGGTCACCAGGTAGTATTCAGGCTTACCGGGTGGTCCCGGCAGATTCACAGCGGACTCCACGGACCCACTGCTACTCGGGAGACATCCACGAGAGCCGTTGCGTTTTCGTCTACGGGATTCTCACCCTCTACGACGGACCGTCCCAGGCCACTTCGACTAACACAACGGTTTCTGACTCTCGCTCACTGCGGCAGCAGCAAGAAGAATGATCCCACAACCCCACATGGACAACGACTGCCGTCTATCACATCCATACGGTTTAGCCTCATCCGCTTTCGCTCGCCACTACTCACGGAATCACAATTGTTTTCTCTTCCTGTGGGTACTGAGATGTTTCACTTCCCCACGTTCCCTCCACACACCCTATATATTCAGGTGCGGGTGACACGACATCACTCGTGCCGGGTTTCCCCATTCGGAAATCCTCGGATCTCAGCTCGGTTGACAGCTCCCCGAGGCATATCGCAGCCTCCCACGTCCTTCATCGGCTCCTGGTGCCAAGGCATCCACCGAACGCCCTTAAACACTTACAAACAAAGATGCTCGCGTCCACTGTGCAGTTCTCAAACAACACACCC
>NZ_JAMRXH010000040.1 GCF_023740735.1 Nocardia sp. CDC159 | reverse complement strand
GCCGGCAACGCCTTCCGATCCAGTTTTCCGTTCGGCGTGAGCGGCAGCACGTCCAGCACCACGATCGCGTCCGGCACCATATAGCCGGTCAGGAACTCACCCACCTCGGCACGCAGCGCGGTGGACTCGAGCGCCGAACCGCTTTCGGGCACAACATAACCCACCAACCGGTCACCGGCGTGCTCGTCGGAGCGCACGACCACCACGGCCTGGCTGACACCCGCGCAGCGCAGTAGCGCTGCCTCGATCTCGCCCAGTTCGATCCGGAACCCGCGCAACTGCACCTGCTGATCGCTACGCCCGGCGTACTCGAGATTCGCCTCGCCATTGAACCCGGCCCAGCGACCGACATCGCCGGATCGGTACATCCGTGAACCGGGCTGGCCGTGCGGGTTGGCCACGAACCGGGTCGCCGTGAGGGCGGGGCGACCGAGATAGCCGCGGGAAAGCTGTTCACCCGCAACGTACATCTCCCCGGCCACACCGACCGGCGCGGGATGCAACCGAGCATCCAGCACATACGTCTCCAGCCCAGGCAACGCACGACCGATCACACTGGCCGGGCTGTCGCAGAGCCGCTCGTCCAGCTCCAGGAACGACACATGCACGGTCGTCTCGGTAATGCCGTACATATTGACCAGCTGCGGGGCGTCCGAGGCATGCCGCTCGTACCAGCGCTGCAGCTGGCGCAGATCCAGCGCCTCACCGCCGAACACCACATAGCGCAGGGCGAACTTACCCGCGTCCGCGTGTGCGGCGCGATCGGCCTCGGCCAGTTGGTAGAACGCCGACGGGGTCTGGTTGAGCACGGTAACCTGCTCGCGAATCAGCAACTCGCGGAACAGCTCCGGGGACCGGGAGGTCGGATAGTCGACCACCACGACCGTGCCGCCGTTGGCCAGCGCGCACCACAGCTCCCACACCGAGAAGTCGAAGGCGAACGAGTGGAACAGCGTCCACACGTCGGTCTCGTCGAATTCGAATTGGAGCTGGGTGTTGGCGAACAGTTCCAGCACATTGCGCTGCGAGACGCCCACACCCTTGGGAACGCCGGTGGAGCCGGAGGTGTAGATGACGTAAGCGAGATTGTGCGGCCGCAGCGGCGCGATCCGGTCGGCATCGGTCACCGGATCGTCACCGAAGGATGCGGTCTCCTCCAGCAGCACCACCGGGATGTCGGTGTCCGGCAGCGATTCCCGCGCCTCGGCGGTGGTGAGAATGCACGCGGGAGCGGCATCGTTCAGTACGAACTCCAGCCGCTGCCGCGGATAGGTCGTGTCGATCGGCAGGTACCCGGCACCGGATGCCAGCGCGCCGAGCAACGCCACCGGCAGTGCGTCGGTGCGCGGAACCGCCACGGCCACCAGCGTTTCCGGTCCGGCACCGCGCCTGATCAGCGCCCGCGCCACCCGATTGGCTCGCTGCTGCAGTTCGCCGAACGACAGGGTGGTCTCGCCGAACCGGATGGCGACCGCGTCCGGCCGCCGCTTCGCCTGCGCGGCGATCAAATCCGACAGCGTCACCGACGGCACCTCGACACCGGGCGAATTCCATTCGCGCAGAACGAGTTCGCGCTCACCCGGGGCCAGCACGTCGATGTCGCCGACGACTGCGGTCGCATCGGCGGCCACCGCGTCGAGCACCCGGCGGAACCGATCGGCGAAGTCCTGCACCGTCGCCTCGTCGAACAGATCGGTGGCATACCCGAACGCCGCCGACATACCCTGCGGCACACCGTGTTCGTCGATCCGCTCCACCAGCGTCAGCTGCAGGTCGAATTTGGCCAGCGGAACCGACATCTCCACCCCGGAGACCGCCAGGCCTGGCAGCTCGAGATGGGTCTGGGCGAGGTTCTGGAAGGTCAGCATCACCTGGAACAGCGGATGCCGCCCCGCCGAACGCACCGGATCCAGCAACTCCACCAACCGCTCGAACGGCACATCCGCATGCCCGAACGCCTCCACATCGATGCCGCGGACAGTGCGCAGCAGCTCGTCGAACCGCAAGGCGGGATCGACATCGGTGCGCAGCACGAGCGTATTGACGAACATGCCGATCAGTTCATCCAGCGCCGCGTCGCCACGGCCCGCGACCGGAGTGCCGACGGCGATGTCGCGGGTACCCGAGAGCCGAGCCAGCAGCACCGCCAGCGCCGCGTGGACCACCATGAACAGCGTCGAATTATGTTGATGCGCCAGGTGATTGAGGGCGGCGTGGACACCGGCGTCGATCTCGAAGCCCAGCGTCGCGCCCCGATGGGAGGCCACCGCGGGACGCGGACGATCGGCCGGCAGATCCAACTGCTCCGGCAGCGCCGCCAATTCACGCCGCCAGAACTCGATCTGCTGCGACAGCACCGACTCCGGATCATCCTCCGAACCCAGCGTCTCCCGCTGCCACAGCGCGTAATCGGCGTACTGCACCTCGAGCGGAGTCCACTCCGGCTGCCCGCCGCGGACCCGGTCCAGGTAGGCGGTCATCAGGTCGCGGGTCAGCGGGGCCATCGAAAAACCGTCACCCGCGATGTGATGCACCACGCACACCAGCACATGCTCGGTCTCCGACAACCGCAACACCCGCAACCGCACCGGCGGCGCGACCGTCACATCGAAACCGGTCGTCACCGCCTCGGCCACCAGGCCGAACACCTCGTTCTCGGTGACATCGACCACCGGAATCTCCGGCACCGCACGCTCGTCCGAGGCGGACAGGACCAGCTGATAACCCTCGCCATCGAGCTCGGGATACACGGTGCGCAACACCTCGTGCCGCTCCACCAGATCCCGCACCGCCGCCCGCAGCGCGGCCACATCCAGGCTGCCGCTCAGCCGCACCGCGACCGGGATGTTGTTGACCCCGCTGGCCGGATCGAACCGGTTGAGGAACCACATCCGCTGCTGCGCATACGACAGCGGGATTCGCTCCGGGCGCGGCATCGGCCGCAGCTGCTGCCCGGCCGCCGAACCGGCATGGCGCTCCACGCGTTCGGCCAGCGCTCCCACGGTCGACGCCTCGAACAGCAGCTGTACCGGCACCCGCACATCCAGCGCCGCACCGATGCGCGCCGCGGCCTGCGCGGCCAGCAGCGAATTGCCGCCCAGCTCGAAGAAGTCGTCGTCGACACCCACCCGGCCGGGGGCGTCCTCGGTGCCGGGGACCAGCAGCGCGGCGAACACGTCCGCGACGATTTCCTCCACCGGCGTGGCGGGCGCGCGGAATTCCCGAGCGGCGAAAGTGGGTTCGGGCAGCCGCGCCCGGTCCAGCTTGCCCACCGGGGTCAGCGGGATCTCGTCGAGCACCACGATCGCCGCCGGAATCATGTACGCGGGCAACGATTCCGACAGGAACTCCACCAGCTCGCCGGTGTCGACCGTGGCCCCGGCACGCGGCAGCACATAGGCCACCAGCGCCGTCGCACCCGAGGGCAGGGCACGGCCCAGGGTGGCGGCATAGTCGATATCCGGATGCGCGGTCAGCGCGTTGTCGATCTCGCCGAGTTCGATGCGGAAGCCGCGAATCTTCACCTGGAAGTCCGAGCGGCCCAGATATTCGATGGTGCCGTCGGCCTCGTTGCGGCGCACCAGATCGCCGGTGCGGTACAGCCGCGCGCTGCCGGTCTCGCTCCCGAACGGGCTGGCGACGAAGCGCTCCGCGGTCAGTCCGGGCCGGTTCAGATACCCCTGGGCCAGCGCCGGACCGGACAGATACAGCTCGCCGATGACCCCGGCAGGAACCGGGCGCAGCCGCGAATCCAGGACGAACGCACCGACTCCCGGAATCGGGGTGCCGATGGTGATCGGCTCGCCCACCTCCAGCGGGGCGCTGGAGGTGGCGAGGATGGTGGCCTCGGTCGGACCGTAGCCGTTGTAGAACAGTCGACCGTCTCGGGCCCAGCGGGTCACCAGTTCCGGGCCGAACTTGTCACCCGCGACGACGACCGCCTCGAGGTCCTCGAGGCCGGTCGGATCCACCGATTCCAGCGCGCCGGGTGTGATGAGCAGGTGCGTGATCTGCTCGCGATGCAGCAGATCGGCCAGTTCGAAACCGCCGAAGGTCTGCGGCGGCGACACCACCAGCGTCGCGCCCGAGGAGAACGCCAGCAGCAACTCCAGCACCGACACGTCGAAATTCGGCGAACAGACATGCAGGACGCGCGAATCCTCGCCGACGCCGTAGTGCTCGCGTTCGGCGGCGACCAGCCCGCCCAGGCCGGTGTGGGTGACCACCACGCCCTTCGGTCGGCCGGTCGAGCCGGAGGTGTAGATGACGTAGGCCGGGTGCTGTTCGGTCAGCGGGCGCACCCGGTCGGTGTAGGAGATCGGATGTGAGGGTCGACCCGCGATCCGCTCGGCCACCACCGGATCGTCGAGTTCGAGCCAGTAGACGCCGGTGCCGAGGGCGGCGCGATGGGCGGAGGTCGTCAAACCCAGTACCGCACCGGAATCGGCGACGATATGGGCGATGCGCTCGGCCGGATAGGTCGGATCGACCGGCACATAGGCCGCACCGGTCTTGGCGATGGCCCACACCGACAGCACGGATTCGATGGAGCGCGTGATTCCGGTGGCGACGACGTCTCCGGCGCCGATCCCGCGCTCGATCAGCTCCCGGGCCAGCCGCGACGAGGACTCGTCGAGCTCCCGATAGCTGAGTTCGCGGGCGGGCTCACCGGCGAACCGGATGGCCACCGAGTCGGCCGCGGATTCCACCGCGGCCGTGAGCAGCTGTCCGAACAGTGGGCTGCCCGACCGGCGACGACGGCTACCACGAGCGGAACGGCGGGCAGTATCCATTCGAGTGCTTTCACCTCTCGCGTTCATCAGGTCCGCGCAGCCGAACAACGTCGACGTCCCCACCCCGCGGTCCGAGCAATCATATAGGGGTGCGCGGTGCGGCGGTGGCCGCACGAGCTCCTACTACTCATCGGTAGCAGGGTGCCCGAGCGTTGCGCCAATACCTCATTTGCATGGGCTGCGTCACAGCCCGAGAGGTGAAAGCTATTACTCCAGGATCTCGCTAGGCGGTTCCGGAGGCATCGAACAGCTCGTCGAATGCGATGACTTCGGCGTCGCCGAATCCGGATACCGGTCCCTGTTCGAGGATGACGGCCCGCAGGTCCTCCAGCGGCTCCGGATCCAGCCCAGACAACCCTTCCACATCGGTGAACAAATGCGTCACCCACTCATCGGCCAACCCCTCGCTGCTCAC
>NZ_JAMRXH010000004.1 GCF_023740735.1 Nocardia sp. CDC159 | reverse complement strand
AGCATGGGCTCGATCCGAGCCCAGGCCCGATCAGTTACCTCACCTCGACCAACCACCGCATACAGCTAACACAACCACGACACCGACTCACCCAAACCCGCACAACCACTTACAGGACACGCCCTAGGCGGCGGCGAGTTCGGTCGGCTCCGGCTGCCGGTTACGCCGGATGGCCAGCGACATGGCCGCGGCGACCGCGCACAGCCCACCCGCGAGGTACCAGGCCAGATCGTAGGTGCCCTGCAGATCGCGAATCACGCCCGTTCCGGCCGCGGCGATGGCCGCGCCGATCTGATGCGAGGTGAACACCCAGCAGAACACCACCGGCGCATCCTCGCCGAAGTGCTCGCGGCACAGCGCGACCGTCGGCGGCACGGTGGCGATCCAGTCCAGGCCGTAGAAGATGATGAACACCAGCATGCTCGGCGCGGCGTGCGGTCCGAGCAGCGCGGGCAGGATCAGCAGCGACACCCCGCGCAGCGTGTAGTACATGCCGAGCAGATACCGCGAGTCGATGCGATCGGTCAGCCAGCCCGACAGCACCGTGCCCACCACGTCGAAGATGCCGACCAGCACCATCAGATTCGCGGCCGTGGTCAGGGGCATGCCGTGATCGTGTGCGGCCGTGACGAAATGCGTCTGAATCAGCCCGACGGTGGTCGCGCCGCAGATCAGGAACCCGCCCACCAGCAGCCAGAACACGGGCTTGCGCGAGCTGGTCACCAGCACCCGGACCGCCCGCGTGGCCCCGCCGCGGATCTCCGTGCGCAGGCCGACCGTGCTGCCGGGTTCGGCGCCGTAGGCCCGGACGCCGACATCGCTGGGCCAGTCGCGCACGAACACCAGCACCAGCGGCACCGCGAGCAGCGCGATACCCGCGACCGCCAGCGAGGGGGTGCGCCACCCGTGCGCCTCGGCCAGCATCGACACCAGTGGCAGGAACACCAGCTGACCGGCCGCCGAGGCCGCGGTCAGCAGGCCGGTCATCAGGCCGCGATGCCGCACGAACCAGCGCCCGGTGATCGTCGCGATGAACGGCATCGACATCGAGCCCACACCGATTCCGACCAGCGCACCCCAGGTCAGCCACAGCTGCCACGGCTGGGTCATGAATATCGTCAGCCCCGCGCCCAGCGAGATCAGCAGCAGCGCGCCCGCCACCACGTAGCGCACACCGACCCGGTCCATGAGCGCGGCCGCGAAGGGCGAAATCAGGCCGTAGAGCGTGACATTCACCGATACCGCCGCGCCGATCGTGCCGTGCGACCAGCCGAATTCGTCGTGCAGTGGATCCATCAGCACGCTGGGCACCGAGCGGAACGCGGCCGCGCCGATGAGCGCCACGAACCCGATGATCGCGACGAACCAGGCGGGGTGAATTCCCATCCGGCTCCACAGACCCGGTCGACCGGATACCGCCGTGCCGCCGATTCCCGTTGTCCCCGTGGGATCTCGCAGTTCGGTCACGCCGAAGATCGTCCCGCGAATCGGGTTGTCGAACGAGTGGCCTGAATGACACAATCCGTCAATATCTGGCCAAGAGTGGGGAGCGCGCGTGATTCGTTGGAACTGGGCCTTCATCGACCGTCCCGCCGAGGTGTTCGACGAGGCCTGCGCCTTCTGGGCCACCGCCTCCGGGACCATCGTGTCCGAACGAGGCGGCGACAACGGCGAATTCGCCACGCTCGAGCCCGCGCGCGGTGACGCCTGCCTGCGGGCGCAGGCGGTGGGCGGTCCCGGCGGGGCGCATCTGGATCTGGATGTCGCCGAGGCGGATCTGGATGCCGCCCGGCAACTGGCCCGCAAGCTCGGCGCGGAGTTGCTGGCCGATCACGGCTACTGGTCACTGGTGCGTTCGCCGGGCGGCGTCTTGTTCTGTCTCACAACCGGAGACGGCCGCGAGATTCCGCCGCCGATCCCCGGGCCGCGGGGCGCGCTCAGCCGGGTCGATCAGGTGACCCTCGATATTCCGGGTTCGCGCTACGACGACGAGGTCCGGTTCTGGTCGGAACTGACCGGGTGGGAGCTGCGCGAGACGATGCGGCCGGAATTCCTGCGGCTCGGGGTCCCCGATGAGCTGCCGATCCGAATTCTGTTGCAGCGCTTGGACGACGACCGCCCCGCCGCCGGCCACGTCGACATCGCCTGCTCCGATGTCGAGGCCGTCGCCGCCTGGCACGAATCCCTCGGCGCGCGGCGGCGGGGGCCGGGTGGGCACTGGCTGGTCATGACCGATCCCACCGGCGGGGTCTATTGCCTGACCTCTCGTGATCCCATCACCGGAAAGGTACCGTAGTGATGACCATGACTTCCCTTGCGCCGCAGAACATTTCCGAAACCGTACGGTCGGCGGACGGCACCGGCGGCGGGTCGCGCAACGGCCACCGGCACAGCGTGGCCGTGCTCGCCCTTCCCCCGGTCATCGGCTTCGATCTGACCATTCCGCCGACGGTGCTGGGAAGCGCGAGGGACGCCGACGGCGTCCGGCTCTACGACGTCACGGTGTGCAGCCTGAACACCGACGCGGTGATGTCGACGCTGGGCTACGCCCTGGTCCCCCAGGCCGGGCCCGAGGCGCTGGCGAGCGCGGATACGGTCATCGTGCCGGGCACCCAGATGTCGCAACCGCGCGAATTTGGCACCATTCCCACGGAATTGGCCGACGCCCTGGCCCTCATCCGGCCCGACGCACGGATCGTGTCCATCTGCACGGGCGCGTTCGTGCTCGCCGCGGCGGGTCTGCTCGACGGTCGCCGCGCCACCACGCACTGGTCGTTCGCCGACGACTTCCGCCGCCTGTTCCCCACCGTGCGCATGGACGAGAACCTGCTGTTCGTGGAGGACGGAAACATCTGCACCTCGGCCGGTCTGGCCGCGGGCCTGGACCTGTGCCTGCATCTGGTGCGCGCCGACCACGGCAGCGAGGTCGCCAACCGCACGGCTCGCTACTGCGTCGTCCCGCCGTGGCGCGAGGGCGGCCAGTCCCAGTTCATCGACCGCCACATCCCCGAGGACGGCTCCGACGGCACCGCCCCCACCCGAGCCTGGGCCCTACGCCATCTCGACCAGGAACTGGACCTCGCCACCCTGGCCGCCCACGCCCGGATGAGCGTGCGCACCTTCACCCGCCGCTTCAAGGCCGAGACCGGCCTGGCCCCCGGCGCCTGGCTGCTCCAGCAGCGCCTGCGCCACGCTCAGCACCTCCTCGAATCCACCGATCTCCCCATCGACGAGGTGGCCCGCGCCGCGGGCATGGGCACCGCCTCCTCCCTGCGCCACCACATGCGCGCGGGCCTCGGCATCCCCCCGCTCACCTACCGTAAGACCTTCCGCGCCACGCCCAAGGCGATGGCCAACTAGCAGCCGCCGATCTCAGTGGTGCACAGCCTTTTCCGCACCCGCACCCGTCAGCGACCGCACCTGCATCTCCACGTACTTCGCCTCGTCGTGCTCCTTGGACAGCACAGTGCCCAGCCAGCCGAGCAGGAACGAGGCCGGGATGGAGACCAGGCCCGGATTGGCCAGCGGGAACCACTGGAAGTCCATGGATTTGATCATGGCGGTGGGTGCGCCCGAGACCGCCGGGGAGAACACGATCAGCACGATCGTCACCGCCAGGCCACCGTAGATGCTCCACAGCGCGCCGCTGGTGTTGAACCGCTTCCAGAACAGCGAGTACAGGATGGTCGGCAGATTGGCCGAGGCCGCCACGGCGAAGGCCAACGCCACCAGGAACGCCACGTTCTGATTCTTCGCCAGGATGCCGCCCACGATCGCGACCGCGCCGATCACGACCGCGGTGATCCGGGCCACCCGCACCTCACCCGCCTTGCTGTCGGCCTGCCCCCGCTTGATGACGTTGGCGTACACATCGTGCGCGAACGACGCCGAGGCCGTGATGGTCAGCCCCGCCACCACCGCCAGAATCGTCGCGAACGCCACGGCCGCAACGAATCCCAGCAGGATCGGCCCGCCCAGCTCCAAGGCCAGCAGCGGCGCGGCGGCATTGTCCCGGCCGGGCGCCGCGGCGATCTTCTCCGGCCCCACCAGCGCCGCCGCGCCATAGCCGAGCACGAGGGTGAACAGATAGAACAGCCCGATCAGCCCGATCGCCCACACCACCGAGCGCCGCGCCTCCTTGGCGGTCGGCACGGTGTAGAAGCGCATCAGCACATGCGGCAGACCGGCCGTACCCAGTACGAGAGCCAGTGCGAGGGACAGGAAGTCGAGCTTGGAGGTCTCGTTCTTGCCGTACCGGAAGCCGGGCTCGAGCAGCTTCTCGCCGGTCTTGCCGCTCCGCGCCACCGCGTCCTGCAGCAGCGAGGACAGATTCAGCCCGTACTTGGCCAGCACCCACACCGTCATCGCCCCGGCCGCCCCGATCAGCAGGACCGCCTTGACGATCTGCACCCAGGTGGTGCCCTTCATCCCGCCGACGAGCACGTAGACGATCATCAACGCGCCCACCACCGCGATCACCAGGTTCTGCCCCAGATCCCCGGACACCCCCAGCAGCAGCGACACCAGGACACCCGCCCCGGCCATCTGCGCGAGCAGATAGAACAGGCTGACCGTCAGCGTGGAAGTGGCCGCCGCCGCTCGCACCGGCCGCTGCCGCATCCGGAAGGCCAGCACGTCGCCGAGGGTGAATTTGCCCGTGTTGCGTAGCAATTCGGCCACCAGCAGCAGCGCGACCAGCCAGGCCACCAGAAAGCCGATGGAGTAGAGGAATCCGTCGTATCCGTAGAGGGCGATGGCTCCGGCGATGCCCAGGAAGCTGGCCGCCGACAGATAGTCCCCGGAGATCGCGATCCCGTTCTGCGGACCCGAGAACGCGCGCCCGGCGGCGTAATAGTCCGCTGCCGTACGGGTGTCGCGGCTGGCGCGGAATACGATCACGAGCGTGATCAGGACGAAGATCGCGAAAATGGTGATGTTCAGCCCCGGACGGCTGCCCTCGACCGCCACGGCCAGCGGATCGGCGTTCATCGGTGCGCTCCCTCCATCCGCTCGCGCAGCTCATCGGCGATGGGATCGAGCTCCCGCCCGGCATAGCGCGCATACAGCGCGGTGATCGCGAAGGTCGAAACGAATTGCAGCAGACCGAAGATCAGCCCGACATTGATACTGCCGACCACCTTCGCGGACATGAAGTCGTGGGCGTAGTCGGCGAGCAGCACGTACAGCGCGTACCAGGCGAGGAACAGCACCGTCATCGGAAAGACGAACAGCCGGAACCTTCTTCGTAAGCGCTGGAATTCGGGACTGTCGTAGACCTCGGCCCACTCCCCCTCCGGCTCCCCGACATGCTGTTCTGCCACCGCGCTACCTCCTCGTGAGCCTGGTCACAATACCAAGGAAGCCGACATTTCGCCCGCCGAATGCCTTGGCGGAAACCAGGACCCACAGCGAATGCTCGCCGGTTGCGGTGGCAGAGTTCGCAGCTATGCCGACGAACCGAACGACGACCGTCTCCGAGCTCGCCGCACTCGCCCCGGACCTGCGCGCCGCGCTGACTCGGGTCCGCTACGACGCCGATTCGCTACTCGAGGCTCTCGGCGACGACGCTCACGCGGCCCTGGGCCGCTCCGAACCGGTTCCGGTGCGCCGCGCGGTCCGCGCCGCCGGGGAGCTCGGCACGCTGGTCCGGCTGCTGCTGCTCGGCGATGCGGTGCCCGAGTCCGAGGTGGCCGCGGCGCTGGCGCCGGTGCCCGTCGAGCGCGCGGTCGCGGCCGGGCTGCTCGACCGCGACGGCGCAACGGTCCGTGCCGCGCTGGATCTGCGACCGCTGGATCTGGGCGCGGGCAATCGCTGGGTGCTCTCCGATCTCGACGATTCGATGCACCGGCGCGCGCTGAGCGCCGAACATGTCCTGGGCGTCGGCCAGGCGTCGCTGTCGCTGCTGCGCGCCACGCCGACCCGCCCGGTCGGCTCGGTGCTCGATCTGGGCACCGGCTGCGGCGTACAGGCCGTGCACGCCTGCTCCTATGCGAACACCGTCACCGGGACCGATGTCAGCTCGCGCGCGCTGTGGCTGGCCGAGGCGACCGCCGCGCTCAACGGGCTGGACATCGAACTGCGCGAGGGCTCCTGGTTCGAGCCGGTGGCCGGGCGGCGCTTCGATCAGGTGGTGGCCAATCCGCCGTTCGTGGTGGGTCCGGCGCGCGTCGAGCACACCTACCGCGATTCGGGGCTGGCGCTGGACGGCGCGAGCGAACTGGTGATCGGCCAGGCGCCGCGGTTGCTGAATCCCGGTGGCACCGCGGCCATGCTGGCCTCCTGGGTGCATGTGGCGGGTGAGGACTGGCGGACCCGGGTCTCCTCGTGGCTGCCCGATCACGGCGTCGATGCCTGGATCGTGCAGCGCGATATCGCCGACCCCGCTCTCTACGTCGGAACCTGGTTGCGCGACGCCGGCCTCGACCCGCGCGATCGCGCGGTCCAGCGGCGCGCCGAACGGTGGCTGGACGCCTTCGCGGCGGCCCAGGTGGAGGGCATCGGCTTCGGCTTCGTCTATCTGCGCGCCATCGACGGGCCCACCGAACTGCTCGCCGAGGACCTCACCCATGGTTTCGACGATCCGCTCGGCGCGGAGGCCGTCCGCTACTTCGAGCGCTCGGCCTGGCTGCGCGGGCTCGCCGCCGACGAAAACCTCGCCTGGGCCTCGCGTTTCGAGGTCGACCGGGCCACCGCGCTGGAACGGGTGTTCCTGCCCGGCGACGACGGCTGGCAGCAGCGGGTGGTCCGGGTGCACCGCGGCGACGGTCCGCGCTGGCAGCACGAGATCGACGACACCGCCGCCGCCCTGCTCGCGGGAATGCGCCGCGACGGCCTGCCGTTGGAAGAACTGGTCGATCTGCTCGCGATCGGCCACACCGGCACGGAGGCCACCCCGGAGTTCCGGGCGGCCGCGCTCGCGGTGACCACCGGATTGGTCCGGCACGGACTGATCCACCCGGTCGACACTGTGTGATCTCGAGCCGAGAGGCTTACCGCCCCGCCCTCCGGGTAGGCCTCACCGGAAGCAACGGTGCACACAGTCACGGATTGATTCCCGCCGTGTCGCCGCCCGGCCACGCCGGGTGCACTCGTTCCCCAGGGGGTTCCTTCTTAGGAACTTCTCAGATGGGAGTGATGAAAACCGCAGTTCAGCGCGGTTTACGGCGATCGGCGCGGGGAACTTTACCCGTGTCGGGTCCGTTGTTCGGAGTGAGACACCACCGACAGGAGGCAAGTCATGACAAGCCCCGCCACCACTGGAGTGCGCGCCAGCGATTCGGACCTCGACGCCCAGAGCCCCGCCGCCGACCTGGTACGCGTGTACCTGAACGGGATCGGCAAGACGGCGCTGCTGACGGCGGCCGACGAGGTCGAGCTGGCCAAGCGCATCGAGGCGGGTCTCTACGCCCAACACCTGTTGGAGACCAGTAAGCGATTGTCCGCCAGCCGCAAGCGGGATCTGGCGATCATCGTCCGCGACGGACAGGCCGCCCGGCAGCATCTGCTCGAGGCCAACCTGCGACTGGTGGTGTCGCTGGCCAAGCGCTACACCGGTCGCGGTATGCCGCTGCTCGACCTGATCCAGGAGGGCAACCTCGGCCTCATCCGGGCGATGGAGAAGTTCGACTACACCAAGGGCTTCAAGTTCTCGACCTACGCCACCTGGTGGATCCGGCAGGCCATCACCCGCGGTATGGCCGACCAGAGCCGCACCATCCGGCTGCCCGTCCACCTCGTCGAGCAGGTCAACAAGCTGGCCCGGATCAAGCGCGAACTGCATCAGCAGCTGGGTCGCGAGGCCACCGACGAGGAACTGGCCACCGAGTCCGGCATCCCGGTCGACAAGATCGCCGACCTGCTCGACCACAGCCGCGACCCGGTCAGCCTGGACATGCCGGTCGGCAACGACGAGGAGGCCCCGCTCGGCGACTTCATCGAGGACTCCGAGGCCACCTCCGCCGAGAGCGCGGTGATCGCCGGGCTGATGCACCGCGACGTCCGCAGCGTGCTGGCCACCCTCGACGAGCGCGAGCAGCAGGTCATCCGGCTGCGCTTCGGCCTCGACGACGGCCAGCCGCGCACGCTGGACCAGATCGGCAAGCTGTTCGGCCTGTCCCGCGAGCGCGTACGTCAGATCGAGCGCGAGGTCATGTCCAAGCTGCGCAAGGGTGAGCGGGCGGATCGCCTGCGCGCCTACGCCAGCTGACAAAGACGCTGGGCCGACCGGAATCCGGCCCAGCCCCACCGTGGTGACCAGGTCGGGTGGTCACCCCGAACGCCGACCGGGAACCGCGCGCCCCGTCCCTCTGGGCAGCGCGACCGGTCGGCGTTGTTGCGTCCTCTGGGCGTCCGCAAAGTTTGCTACACCCGCCTCGCCAGTTAGCTGCCGACAAACAGCTATTGACCAGCTATTATCGACACGCCCGAGTGCGCGACACGCTGATTTCATCAAACGCCTGCTCAAAACCGTCAGGTCGTTATTTAATGTGGTAATGACCACATACCGAACGTCGCGAATCCTGAAGTGGACCGTCGCAGCAGTATCGGCCGGTCTCATGTCATTGGCGGCCGCAGCACCGGCGGTCGCGGTTCCTAATAGCAACTCACCTGCTAACCCAAGTGTCCCGGGCTTCGGCCTCGCCGGTCCCGGTAACGAAGGCGGCCAGGGTGGCGAAGGTGGCCAGGGCGGCCGCAGCGGCCAAGGCGGCCAGGGCGGGCAAAACGGCCAGAGCGGCCAGAGCGGCCAAGGCAGCCAGAGTGAGCAGGGCAAGCAGGGCGGCAGCCAAGGCGGCCAGAACAAGCAGGGCAAGCAGGGCGGCCAAGGAAAGCAGGACAAGCAGGGCGGCCAGGAGGACCAGCAGCAGAACGGCACCCTGCCCGGGCTCGGGGGTGGCCTACCCAAGATGCCGCAGGTGCCCGGCGTCCCCGGTGGCCTGACCGATTTCGGGGGCGGCGATCCCGGTGCCGCGCTGAATGGGTTGAATGACCTGTTCCCCGGTCTGGGCAACATGTTCGGTGGAAAGACCGAAGATGATGCGACACCAAAAGGCGGCTCCCAGGACAAGAAGAAGAAGCCGGGCAAGCAGGGTCCCAGCGAGGACGACAGCACCGGCACGACAGAGGGCGAGAGCGACCCGTCCGGCAATGCGGGCGGCCAGGGCGACGGCGCCGGCGAGGGCGGCGCGTCCACCGGTGGTGAATAACTCGCGCCGGTATTCGTAAACGAACCGCGACCTCCCGGTCGCGAGGGCCCCGAGGCAGGCTTCGGGGCCCTCGCATATCCGCCCGCGGTGTCAGGCGGTGGGGAGGGACTGTTCCAGGCGAGCGAGCATTCCGGGCCAGCCTCCGCGCATGATCTGGCGGGAGAGTTGGGATTTCGGGTCGTCGGGGTCGAAGCCGGTGTGGGTGAACAGGAGTCGGGTGCCGGTGCCCTCGGGGTGCAGTTCCCAGGTGACGACCCAGCCAGGATCGGCGGCGGCCTGGGCGTCGCACCAGCCGAGGGACAGGCGTTTGGGGGCGGTGAGTTCCAGAACCTCGCAGCGGATTTCGCCGGAGAAGCCGGTTTGCGGAACGGCTCGGCCCCGCATGTGGAAGACGTTGCCGACCACGGGCTCGAAGCCGGTGGGCCGCATCATCCACTGGGCCATGAGGTCCGGTGTGGTCAGTGCGCGCCAGACCTTCTCGGGTGCATGGGGGTAGAAGTGGTCGAGTTCGATGGTGGTGAGGTCGTCGGTCACCGCTCGGCTTCCGTTCTGTCGTCGGAGTCGGACATGGTGTCGAGCACCGTGCCCAGGTCGCGTAGTCTGGCCCGCCAGAATCGTTCGAACGGATCGAGCCAGGTTTGCAATTCGTGCAACGGTTGCGGCTCCACTCGGTAGTACCGGTAGCGCCCGCGCTTCTCCTCGGCGACCAGACCGCAGTCGCGCAACACCTTCAGATGTTCGGACACGCTGGGCCGGGCCATATCGAACCGGTCGGCGATCGCCTGCACCGTCTGCTCCCCGTCGAGCAGCAGGTCGAGGATCTCGCGCCGGGTCGGGTTGGCGAGCGCACCGAATACCAGGTCGGTACTGCTGGATTTCACGCGATGCGGCATCGGCCCTCGTTCCGTCGGTCCTCAACGCCGCCGCAACAGCGCCAGGGCGGCGGCGAGCCCGAGGATACCGAGGCACCGGGCAGCGCCGTCACGACGTCGTACCCGCCGGAGTGTTCGAAGCCGCCGGCGCCACGGTGTCACCGAACCGCTTGATGACACCGCGCGCCTCGAAAAGGGTTGTCACCGCGCCGAATCCGTTGCGGCGAGCACGTAGGAGTTGCCGTCCGGATCGGCGAAGGTGGCCTGCCGCCCCCACGGCAACTCGTTCGGTCCGTCGACATCGGCGCCGGCCTCCCGCAGCCGGGCCACGGTCGCATCGATATCCGGGCTGTCGAACATGACGCCGGACAGCGTTCCGGGGCTCGCGCCGGGGAACGGGGTGTGCAGGATGATCGAGGCGCCGCCCGGCCCCGGAGCCACCTCGAGCCAGCGGTTGTCGCCGACCACGTCGTCGGCGCGGACGGCGAAGCCGAGCACCTCGGTGTAGAACTTCTTGGCCCGGTCCTGGTCGGAGACGAAGGCCGTGATCTTTCCGATCTGAGAAATCGTCATGACGATGACTATAGGTAGGAGTTTTCCTACCTGTCAACCGTAGGATTTTCCCTACGCGATGGTCGGTCCGCGGCTACCATCGATACGTGCAAGACCGAACCCACGCTCGCCCCGCCGAGGTTCGGCTGCGATTTCGGGAGGGCACGTGGACGCGACCGACGACCGGGATGTGTCCCGGATACGTCCAGGCGAATCTCGTCGTGCTACCCGCCGAGGCGGCCGCGGAGTTCGAGGATCTGTGCCGGGCCAACCCGGGACCGCTGCCGTTGATCGAGCGGACCGCACCGGGCGACCCGCGGCCGAGGACGGCCGCGCCCGGGGCGGATCTGCGGACCGATCTCCCGCGCTACCGCGTCTATCGGCACGGCCGGTTGGTCGACGAGCCGACCGATGTGCGCGACGTGTGGCCCGAAGACGCGGTGGCCTTTCTGCTCGGCTGCAGCTTCACCGCCGAGGCACGGTTGCGGGCGGCCGGAGTTCGCCTGCGGCACCAGGAATTGGGCCGCAATGTCGCCATGTTCGTCACCTCGCGGCCGTGCACTCCGGCCGGGCGATTCCACGGTCCGGTCGTCGTATCGATGCGTCCGATCCACCGCGACCAGGTCGAGACGGCCCGCCGCGTCACCGCGGAACTGCCGCTGGCGCACGGCGCACCGATGCACATCGGCGACCCGTCGGCCCTCGGCATCGCCGACCTGGCCCGACCCGACTTCGGTGCGGCGATCGAGCCGGAACCCGATGAGATTCCGGTGTTCTGGGCCTGCGGAGTGACCCCGCAGGCGGTGATCGCAGCGTCTTCCCCGCCGCTGGCGATCACGCACGCCCCGGGTCACATGTTCCTCACCGATCTGCCGGACGACCACACCGAGCTCTGACCGTCATTCGCTCGCTTCCCCGGCGGCCCGCGCAGACCGGTTGTGCACCAGGGATTTCCCGTCGAAGTTCGGGCCGGGCGCCACCCCGAGCAGATCCAGTACCGTGGGCGTCACATCGACCAGCGAGTGGGTGTTGTCGGTCGCGCCGCGGCGGAACGCCGGTCCGCGCGTGATGACGAAATTGGCCGTCTCGTCGGCGGTTTGCCCGCCGTGACCGCCGCCGGGCCGGTGGCCGTGGTCGCAGGTGACGATGATGTTCCACCGCTCCCGCGGATGGGCCTTGGCGCGGGCGTCGACGGCATCGACGATCCGGCCCACGAGCGCGTCGACGCGCGACACGGCCGCGAGGTACTCCCGAGAGGCGCCGCCATGCTCGTGACCCGCGGTGTCGACCTGGTCGAGATGGGTGAACAGCAGATCCGGGCCGTGCTCGGTGATCGCGGCGACGTCGAGATCGGTGGTGGCGGAATCGATCTTCTGCTCGGTCGGGTCGGCGGGCGGCTTCGGGGTGGCGATATTGACATCGGCGTGCGGGTTGCCGCTGCCGCTCATGACCGGGATCCGATCCCACGTGGCGATCGAGCGGGTGTCGAGGGCGGGGCGGGCCTGCTCGACCCGGGTGAACACCGTCGGATACTTGGCGAACGGCGCTGCGGTGAAGTTGTTGTCCCGGATGCCGTGCTTGGTATCCCACACCCCGGTCAGCACACTCGCCCACGACGGACCGGAGATCGTGATGTGCGGGGCGATCGAGCGCTGCCCGACGGTACCCTCGGCGGCCAAGCGCGGCAGCCGCGTGGCGTTGGCCGCCTGCAGCTTTCGGAACATGGTGCCGTCCAGGCCGATCACCACCACCTTGTTGATGCGGCCGGCCTCGTCCTCGGCCGGCTGCGCGGCCGCTGTCCCCGCGGCGGCGAGAGCGCTCACCGCGACGACACCGGCGGCCACGACCTGGCGAAGGTAACTCCGTGATCTGCTCATGTCACCACGACACCATGATCGGCACCGCCCGCGGGCCGCGGCGGCACGAAGTTCACTCAGGGTTCAGCACCCAAACACGTTGCCCCACTAGATATTTCGAGCGAGGTAAGGTGATCGGGCAACCACCTACCCCGAGTTGCGCAGCGCGGTCGCCAGGCCGTTCATGGTGAGCAGGATGCCGCGTTCGACCAGCTCGCTGGTATCGCCCGCGCGGCGGCGGCGCAGCAGTTCGACCTGCATCTGGTTGAGCGGCTCCAGGTAGGGGAAGCGGTTGCGGATGGATTCGGCCAGCGCCGGATTGTCCGACAGCAATTGGTCGCTGCCGGTGACGGCGGCGTGCATGCGCACAGTGCGGTCGTATTCGTCGCGGATCATGCCGAAGATGTGTTCGCGCAGCGACTCGTCCTCGACGAGTTCGGCGTAGCGGGCGGCGATATCCAGATCCGCCTTCGCCAGCACCTGCGCCAGATTCGACATGACCGTGCGGAAGAACGGCCACTGGCGATACAGCCGCGACAGCGTCTCCAACCGCCGCGGATCCTCGCCCACCCATTCCTCGATCGCGGTGCCGGTGCCGTACCAGCCGGGCAGCATGACCCGCGACTGGCTCCAGGCCATCACCCACGGGATCGCACGCAGATCGCTCACCGAATTGGTGGGCTTGCGCGAGGCCGGGCGGCTGCCCAGATTCAGATCGGCGACCTCGGCAATGGGCGTGGAGGCGCGGAAGTAGTCGACGAATCCGGGCGTCTCGTGCACCAGCCGCGCATACGCCCGCCGGGCCAATTCGGCCAGCTCGTCGAACAATTCGTAGGCGGGCTCGGCCTCGGCGCCCAGACCCTCGACATCCAGCAGCGTCGACTCCAGCGTTCCTGCGACCAGCGCCTCCAGATTGCGGTAGGCCGTGCCGCGATCGGCGTACTTGGTGGAGATCACCTCGCCCTGTTCGGTCAGGCGCAGCGATCCACGCACCGCGCCCGCGGGCTGCGCCAGGATGGCGTCGTAGCTGCGGCCGCCGCCACGGCCCACGGTGCCGCCGCGACCGTGGAACAGCCGCAACCGAATTCCGGTCTTGCGCGCGGCCTCCACCAGGTCGAGCTCGGCGCGATACAGCGCCCAGTTGGCCGCGAGGTAGCCGCCGTCCTTGTTGGAATCGGAGTAGCCGAGCATCACCTCCTGCTGCATGCCGCGCGCGGCGACCAGGCGGTGGTAGGCGGGGACTTCCAGTGCGGCGACGAGGGTTTCGGCGCCGTGCCGCAGATCGTCGATGGTCTCGAACAGCGGCACCACCCCCACCGGGCTGCTCGGCGGGGTCTGCGCGTCGCCCGGATCCAGGATCCCGGCCTCCTTCAGCAGCAGCGCGGCCTCGAGCAGATCACTGACCGAGGTGCACATGCTGATGATGTAGTTGGGCACGGTGTCCGGGCCCAGATCGTCCAGCGCGGCCTTGGCAGCGCGCACCACACCCAGCTCCTTGACGGCCAGCTCGCTCAGCTGCGCGGTCGGGCCCAGCAGCGGGCGTCGCGTGCTCAGCTCGGCGGCCAGCAGCTGCACCCGTTCGGATTCGGGCAGGCTCGCGTAGTCCGAATGCACACCCGCCCAGGCGAACAGCTCGGCCACGACCTGTTCGTGCGTCTCGGAGTTCTGCCGCATGTCCAGGCCCTGCAGGTGGAAGCCGAAGGTCTCCACCGCGCCGCGCAGCGCGGCCAGCCGATCGTCGGCGAGCAGGCCGTCACCCGAGGCGCGCATCGAGGCGTCGACGATGTTCAGATCGTCGAGCAGCTCCCGCGGGCTCGCGTACGGCTGCGCGCCCACATCCACGGCATCACCGGGAAGCTCGCCCAGCGCCCGTTTCGCCGTCGCGCTCAGCCGGGCCCGGATACCCCGGATCGCTCGCCGATAGGGCTCGTCGGCGCGCTGCGGCGATTCGTCGTAACCGGCATCGGCGAGCCGGGCCAGTTCGGCGCTGATCGGCACCAGTCGCGCGGACTGCGACAGCGACTTCTCCAGGCCGACAAGCTCTTTCAGATAGTGACCGAATGCGACCGCACCCGCGCGGCGGGTGGCGCGCCGCACCACCTCACCGGTGACGTTCGGATTGCCGTCCCGATCGCCGCCGATCCACGAACCCGGCCGCAGGATCGGCCGCGCCAGCAGCTCCCGGTCCGGCCACCGCGACCGCAGCGCCGCGCGCACATCCGCGTTGATCCGCGGGATGACCTCGAGCAGGGACAGGTCGTAGTAGCGCAGACCCACCTCGATTTCGTCCTGAATGCGCAGGCGCGCCAGGCGAATCAGGGCGGTGCGCCATAGGGTGAGGATCTGGCGGCGGATCCGGACCTCGATCTCGGCGTGTTCGGGCTCGGTCGCGGCGTAGCGCTGGCGCATCCGCATCAGCTCCGTGATGCGGGCCTGCACGTCGAAGACCGTGCGGCGGCGGGTTTCGGTGGGATGCGCGGTGATCACCGGCGATACCAGCGCGTCGGTGAGCAGTTCGGCGACATTGGCGCCGCCGGGCGGGGTGGAGTCGAGTTTGCGGTAGGTCGCGGCCAGGCTCGAGTCCTGCGGCGGCTCCCCCGCCGCCTGATGGACGACGCGACGGCGATCGCGCTGCAGATCCTCGGCCAGATTGGCCAGCAGCAGGAAATGGCTGAACGCCCGGATCAGCGGGATGGCGACCTCGACCTCGGTATCGCGCAGCATGTCCGCGACCGCGCTGCGTTCCACCTCCGATCTGCGCACCCGGAACGCCTCGACCCGGACCCGCTCGATGAGGTCGAACACGTTCGACCCCTCGTGATCGCGAATCGTCTCGCCCAGGATCGCGCCGAGGAAGCGAATATCGTCGCGCAGCGGTGCGGTGGCGGCCTCGATCTGATCTTCGCGCATGCCGCCAGTATCGACCATCGGATCGGTCGGGGGCGGTCGCAGGCCGCGCGAATGTGGGCCCTGCCACGACCGGGCGGCGGAATAGCCTCGCTCGAGCGGCGGGTTCAGCCGGACGTGCGTATTTTCATCGTTCACGGATACTCCGCCTCGGTCGATGACCACTGGTTCCCCTGGCTGGCCGAACAGCTCGAGGCCGCGGGCCATCGCGTGTCGATCGTGGAGCTCCCCACGCCCACCGCCCCGGTCCGCCGGGAATGGGACGCCTGCCTGGCCGAGCAGATCGGCCACGTCACCCCCGACACCGTCCTGGTCACCCACAGCCTGGGCACCATCACGGCCCTGCGCTTCCTCGCCACCCTCCGAACCGACTGGCGCCTGGGCGGTTTGGTCGCCGTCTCCGGCTTCCTCGGCACCCTCGACTCCCTCCCCGACCTGGACGACTACCTCTCCGACAGCCTCGACATCGCGGCCCTCGTCCCCCACATCACCGCCCGCACCATGATCGTCTCCGACGACGACGCGATCGTGCCCCCCGCGGCCTCACGAGCCCTGGCCACCGCCCTTTCCGCCGAAACGATCGTGGTCCCCGGCGGCGGCCACTTCGTCGCCGACGAGGGATTCACCAAACTGCCGGAGGCGCTGACGGCTGTCGAGCGGATCGCCCGGGCTGAACCATCGCGGCGCCACGGCTCGGGTCAGGCCAGTCGCCTCGGGCCGATGTCGAAGCGGCTGGGTTCTGGGCCGATGCGGACGCGGGCGTAGAGGATCGCCGCGCCCTGCGGGGCGGCGAGCACCGGCTCGATCGCCAGCTCGCGGACCTCCGGCAGGTCGTCGCACAGGGCCGAAATGCGCTGGGCCAGCTCGATCAGGGCGTGTTTGTCCACCGGTTCGCCGACGATCTGGCCCGGTACGCCGGTCCGCCCGTCCAGGAGCGGCGCCGCGCGGGGTGCGGCGATGAGGTCGGCCGCCTCGGCCTCGGTGAGCGGCAGGGCGCGATACACCCGGTCGCCCAGCAGGTCGATGATGGTTCCGGACAGGCCGAAGCTGATCACCGATCCGAACGACGGGTCGTCCTGGACCCGCAGCACGCAGCCCAGGCCCTTGGTGGCCATCTTCTGGATGTGCACGACCTCGTTTCCCGACAGCGCGGCCAGATCCTCGTAGCCGCGGCGTACGGCCGAGGGCCGCCACAGGTCCAGGCGCACTCCGGTCAGATCGGGGCGCAGCCGCCACAGCTCGCCCGTCGCCTTGGCCGCCACCGGGTAGCCGAGCTCCTCGGCCGCGGCCACGGCCGCCTCCGGATCGCGAACCTCCCGGAACTCCACCACCCGCACGCCATAGCAGGCGAGCAGCCGCGCCGCGTCGAGATCGCCGAGCCAGCCGCCCTCGGGTGCGCGAGACATCCACTGCCCCACCAGCTCTCGCGCCCCCTCGGTGTCCAGACCGGCCGGGCGCACGACCGTCGAGACCGGCCGCGTCCGCCAGTCCGCGTAACGCCGCACCCGCCCGAGTGCCCGCGCCGCCCGCTCCGGCTCCGGATAGGAGGGTATGGATCCGCGCTCGATCATGCCGCCGTCCCCGCGCACCGCCAGCAGATTCGGCATGCCGTGTTCGGCGACGAAGGTGGTCAGCACCGGTTTCGCCCCGCCCTCGGCACCCGCCCGGATGGCCTCGGCGAAGGCCGCGATCGACACCGGCACCGGCGGCGCGAAGATCACGATCAACGCGTCGACCTGCGGATCGCGCGCGGCCGCGGCAACCGCGGCGAGATAGTCGGCCGGATCGGCGCGCGGCCCCAGATCGGTCGGCTCGCCCACCGTCAGTCCCTCGCCGCGCGCCGCATCCACGGCCAGCCATTCCAGCGCGGCGCTGTTGCCGATCACGGCCAGCCGCGGCCCGGCCGGCAGCGGCTGATAGGCCAGTAGCATCGCGCAGTCGAACATCTCGGAGATGGTGTCCACCTGTACGATTCCGGCCTGTGCGAACAGGTCGCGCCCGAGCGAGCGCTCCAGCGGGCTGGCCGGTTCGATATGCGCCGCGTGCCGCCCGTTGCTGACCACCACCACGGGTGTGCCGCGCGCCACCCGCCGCGCGATCCGGGAGAATTTCCGCGGGTTGCCGAAGGTCTCGAGGTATAGCAGCACCACATCGGTATCCGGATCGGTGTCCCAGTACTGCAGCAGGTCGTTGCCCGAGACGTCGGCGCGGTTACCGGCCGAGACGAAGGTCGACAATCCCAGCCGCCGCGCGGCCGCCTCGCCGAGGATCGCCGCACCCAGTGGCCCGGACTGGCAGAAGAAGCCGATCCGGCCGCGCGGGGGCAGCACCGTGGCCAGGGTGGCGTTCAGCGAGACCGCGGGATCGGTGTTGGCGATGCCCAGCGCGCTCGGCCCGACCACGCGCATACCGTGCCCGCGCGCGGCGTCCACCAGATCGCGCTCGGCGGCGTATCCGGCCGGACCGGTCTCGGAGAAACCGGCGGTGAGCACCAGTAATCCCTTGACCCCCTTGGCCATACAGTCGTCGAGCACCGACTTGATCTCGGCGGCGGGGACGGCCACCACCGCCAGGTCCACCTCGTCGGGAATATCGCGGACGGTCGGGTAGGAGTACACCCCGCGCACCGAGCGCCGATTCGGATTCACCGGATACACCGGCCCCTGGAACACCCCGGACAGCAGATTGGCCAGCACCGCGCCGCCGACCCGCCCCGAGGACGGCGTCGCCCCGATCACGGCCACGGACCGGGGGCTGAGCAGATTGCCGACGCTGCGCGCCTCCGACGCGCGCTCGCGCGAGTCCCGCACCGACAGCAGGGCTTCGGTGGGATCGATCGCGAACTCCAGATGCAGGACCGAGCCGTCGCGGCTGCGCTGCACCTGATAACCGGCGTCCCGGAACACCGTCACCATCGCGTTGTTCTCCGCGAGCACCTCGGCGACGAAGGTGTCGATGCCGTTCTCCGCGGCGGCACCGGCCAAGTGCTCCAACAGGATCGAGCCCAGGCCACGTCCCTGATGTTCGTCGGCCACCACGAACGCCACCTCGGCCGCGCGCGGACCGTCGCGATCGGTCAGCAGCTCGTAGCGCCCGACGGCGATGATCGACGCCCCCAGCTCCACGACCAGTCCCACCCGATCGCGATAGTCGACATGGGTGGTGCGAAACAGATCCCGCGGCGTCATCTTGGGATACGGCCCGAAATAGCGCAGATACCGGGTGCGATCGGACAATCCGGCATGGAATTGCTGCAGCGGCTCGGCATCGTCGGGGGTGATCGGCCGCAGGCGCACCACACCGCCATCGGAGGCGAGCACGTCGGCGAACCAGTGCTGCGGCGGCGGAGGCGGATCCACCGGGGTGCCGGGGGCCGCCCAGGCGCCGAAATCCGGTGCCGGGCCGGGTTCCGGCCCCGCCGGGGGCGGCAGCGGAGCGGACGGTTCAGTCACGAGGGTCCTCCGGATCCAGGCCGAGCAGCCCGAAAGTCGCTCGGCGCGTGGCGAGTACGGATGTGTCGATGGCGCGTTGCGCCCGGTCGAGGCGCTCGTCGCCGGTCTCCGCGGTACCTCCCGGCCCGTCCCAGTTCGCGAAGGCCGGATCCACCCCGTCGCCCATCACCCGCGGCGGTTCGACGGTCGGCAGATAGGCGCGCGCCTGCTCGATCCAGTCGTCCGGGATCTCGGTCGCGGGATCGATGTCTCGGTCCAACGCCGTCGCCAGCAGATGAGTCCAGGCCCGCGGCACCACCCGGATCAGGCCGTACCCACCGCCGCCCACCGCGAGCCAGCGCCCCTCGGCATATCGGTCGGCGAGTTCGCGCATCGCCCGGAACGCCGCGCGCTGGCCGTCCACGCTCAGGGCCAGATCCGCCAGCGGGTCCTCCCGATGGGTGTCGACCCCGCACTGACTGATCAGCACCTGCGGCCGGAACGCCGCCAGCGCGCCGGGCACCACGGCATGGAAACCGCGCAGCCACTGGGCATCCCGCGTACCGGGCAGCACCGCCAGATTGATCGCGGTGCCCTCGGCCGGGCCCGCACCGATCTCCTCCGGCCAGCCGGTGTTGGGCCACAGCGTCGCCGGATGCTGGTGGATCGACAGCGTCAACACCCGTGGATCGCCATAGAACGCCCGCTGCACCCCGTCGCCGTGATGCACGTCGACATCCACGTAGGCGATGCGGTCGAAACCGTGGTCCAGCAGCCACGAAATCGCCACCGCGACATCGTTGTAGATGCAGAAGCCCGAAGCCGCGTCGGCCATCGCGTGATGCATGCCGCCGCCGATGCTCACCGCGCGGCGGGTGCGCCCGGCGGCGATCTCGCGGGCGGCGGCCAGGGTGCCGCCCACGATCACCGAGGCCGCCTCGTGCATGTGCGGAAACACCGGATTGTCCTCGGATCCCAGCCCGTGCGGCGGAGCGGGCGAGCCGGGCGACACGGGCGCGGCGTGCCGGACCGCCTCGAGATAGGCGGGCGTGTGGATCCGCAGCAGATCGGCCTCCCCGGCCGGATCCGGGCGCAGGGTCTCGATCCCGTCGAGCAGCCCCAGCCCGCGCGCCAGCGCCATCGTGAACCGCAGGCGCGCCGGTTTCATCGGATGTTCCGGCGTCCAGCTGTACTCGAGGAACCGGTCGGTCCACACCACCGTGGCGTCGCGTGCCATGCGTTCCACGCTAGTGCACCGCGGTTCGGGCGAGCCGGAATCGAACACGGGGAAGGACGGAGCGGTTTTTGTCGTTGTCATGCAGTAGAAATGCAGCGGACGCGGTGTGCCGAGGCTCGGCGCGCCTGCGAGGCGCGCGCGCCGTCGCCTCGGGGTTTCCGCAGGACCAGCGACATATGCTGACGCCGGTAACACAACCGGGCGTGGGTAGAATTCGTGCCGACGAAGGGGTAACAGGTGAAGGATCTGGTCGACACCACGGAGATGTATCTCCGTACCATCTACGACCTCGAGGAGGAAGGTGTCGTTCCGCTGCGCGCACGGATCGCCGAACGCCTCGAGCAGAGCGGACCGACCGTCAGCCAGACGGTCGCGCGGATGGAGCGCGACGGCCTGCTGACCGTCGCCGGCGACCGGCATCTCGAGTTGACCGAGAAGGGCCGGGCCATGGCGGTCGCGGTGATGCGCAAGCACCGGCTGGCCGAGCGGCTGCTGGTCGACGTGATCGGTCTGGACTGGCAGAACGTCCATGCCGAGGCGTGCCGCTGGGAGCATGTGATGAGCGAGGACGTCGAGCGCCGCCTCGTCGAGGTGCTCAACCACCCCACCACCTCCCCCTACGGCAATCCCATTCCGGGATTGGACGAATTGGGTGTGATCGCGACCTCCTCGGCCGACGAGAAGCTCATCCGCCTCTCCGATCTGCCGCCCGGGCAGGTGTCGGCGGTGGTCGTGCGCCGGTTGTCCGAGCACATTCAGAGCGATCCGGAGATCATCGGCCAGTTGCGGGAGGCCGGTGTGGTGCCCGATGCCCGGGTGACCGTGGAGACCAAGCCCGGCGCGGTGGTCATCTCGGTGCCCGGCCACGAGGGCTTCGAACTGTCCGACGAGATGGCCCACGCCGTCCACGTGAAACTGGTCTGATACATGAAACTTCTGGTGACCGGCGGCGCCGGGTACGTCGGCGGCGTCTGCGCCCAGGTACTGCTCGAGGACGGCCACGAGGTGGTCGTCGTCGACGATCTGTCCACCGGCAATGCCGACGGTGCGCCCAGTGGTGCGAAGTTCGTCGAGGGCGATATCGCGACCGTCGGCGTGGAGCTGATCGAATCCGAATCCTTCGACGGCGTCCTGCATTTCGCCGCGCAGTCGCTGGTCGGTGAATCGGTGCAGCAGCCGGAGAAGTACTGGTACGGCAACGTGGTGAAGACGCTGGCGTTGCTGGAGGCGATCCGCCGTACCGGAACTCCGCGGCTGGTGTTCTCCTCGACCGCGGCGGTCTACGGGGAACCGGAGCGGGTGCCGATCACCGAGGACGCGCCGACCCGCCCGACCAACCCCTACGGTGCGTCGAAGCTGGCCATCGATCACGCCATCACCTCCTATTCGATCGCGCACGGGCTGGCGGCGACCAGCCTGCGCTACTTCAATGTCGCGGGCGCCTATGGCGGACTGGGCGAGAACCGGGTCGTGGAAACACATCTCATCCCGCTGGTCCTGCAAACCGCTCTGGGACACCGCGATTCGATCTCGGTCTTCGGCACCGACTACCCCACTCCGGACGGGACCGCGGTGCGCGACTACATCCACATCCGCGACCTGGCCCAGGCGCATCTGCTGGCACTGGCCCAGTCCCGCCCCGGTGAGCACCGCGTGTTCAACCTCGGCAGCGGCACCGGTTTCTCGGTGCGCCAGGTGATCTCGGCCTGCGAGCGGGTGGTCGGACACCCCATCGCGGCGGTGGACGCCCCGCGGCGAGCCGGTGACCCGGGGGTGCTGATCGCCTCCAGCGAGCGCGCGATCGCCGAGCTCGGCTGGGAGCCGCGGCACAACGATCTCGACGAGATCGTCTCCGACGCCTGGACCTACCTGCGCTCGCTCGGCGAGCGGGCACACAGCGCGCGCTGAGTCGCCCGCCGCTCATCGGTCGAACCGGTCGGGGTCGATACCGAGTTCGACGCCTACGCTCGCGGCCCGATCTTGTCCGCTGCGGGCCAATTTGCGCACCTCATGCGGCGGCAGACCGGTGCGCAGGGCGGTGTCGAGCAGCGCGGCGATGCGATGGCCGGGGTCGGCCGCCAGCGCCGCCGCCAGGGCGACTCCGGCCAGCGGTCCGTCGCCGCGCAGGTAGGCGCTGTAGCCGAGCAGGGTGGCCGCCTCCGCGCGGTCGTCTCCGTCGACACAGCGGCACAACCGTGTCCACACGGCCTCGGCCGCGTTCGCGTGATCGCTCGCGGCGAGGGCGAACAGCGCGTCGCGCACCGTCGAATCCCGCAGCGCCACCGCCAGATCCGCGAGTTCGCGCGGTTCGAGCGAGCCGCCGGAGTCGGCGGTGGCGATCAGCCACAGCACCAGTTCCAGGGCGTCCCTGCTGTAGTGGCCGGGCTCGCAGTGTCGCACCGCTCGCTCGTATCGGCGGCGCGCCTCCTCGACGGCCGCATCCAGCTGGGCGGCGACCTCGGCCGTCGCGTGCGGATCCGGGGCGACGACCGCCTCCAGTTCGGCGCGCGAGGCGCGGATCGGTCGGCCGTCGAGCACGTGGGCCAGCGCGATCGGTGAGGCCATCGGATCCGATTGCAGGCCCAGGCAGTCGAAATGGAGCAGGCTCCACCACAGCCCCTCGTCGGTGATCTCGCGCACCACCACCGCCTCGGCGACCTCGACGCCCTCCGCCTCGAGCGCGCCGCGCAGCACCCCCACCAGTTCACGGTGGCGGGCCGATCGCGCCCCCGGATCGCCCGCGCGCGGTGCGCCCGCCCGGTCGTCGACGATCAGGATCAGCACGGCCAGGGCCTGCTCCTGGGCGCAGATGACGGTCAGCTGACCGGCCAGCCGCGCCCACGCCGCGCGGCCGGGCACGTCCAGATCGTGGCGCGCCACCGAGCCCAGCCGCAGCGAATCGGGCCGATCGGGCGCCTCGTGCAGCAGGCAGGCCACCAGCGATCGCCGCGGGAAGAATCCCAGCAGCGCCGGGACCGCCGCGACGAACTCGCCCGGATCCGCCACTCGCAGTTCCGGATTCGGGCACACCGGCTCATCCGGGTCGGCCGGGCCATCGGCGACGCCACCGGATGCCGCGGGCGGGGACGGCGGCACGCCGTCGCGCGGCGGCGGGACCGGGCGCTGATCCCAGGTCATGCCCTTGGGCGAGCGGCAGATCGGTGCGTGCCGGGGCAGTTCGATCGAGCTGTTGTCGTTGGGCCGGGGCTCGGCTGGCGTTGTCATGCCACCACCTTGCGCTCCGCGCGCCCGCACCGATCCGCCGCGACCTGGGCTTTCAGAAAACCTGTGGATAACTGTTCGGCTGTGGAGGAATTCGGGTCCGAAGCGCTACCGCGAGGCCGTGGTCAGCAGCTCCAGCTCCGCCTCGGTCAGCCGCAGCTGCCCGACCGGCAGCAGATCGGCCAGCTGCGCGGTCGTGCGGGCGCTGGCGATCGGGGCCGCGACGGTCGGCTGGGCGGCCAGCCAGGCCAGCGAGACGGCCGCCATGGGCACCCGATGGGCGGCCGCGACGGCGTCCAGGGCGTCGAGCACCCGCAGCCCGCGCTCGTCACGGTAGGCGGCGGCCGCCTGGGCGCGCGGGCTGTCGACGGCGGTATCGGAACGGTACTTGCCGGTCAGAAAGCCTTTGGCCAGAGCGTAATACGGCACGGTGGCCAGATTCTCGGCCGCGGCCAGCGGAAGGAGTTCGCGCTCGAACTCCGCTCGCTCCACCAGATTGTAGTGAGGCTGAATGGCCACGTACCGGGCCAGGCCCTCGCGGTCGGCGAAGGCCAGCGAGGTGCGGATCCGCTCCGGCGACAGGTTGGAGGCGGCCACATAGCGCACCTTGCCCGCCCGGACCAGCTCGTCGAATGCCGCGACCGTCTCCTCGATCGGCGTGTCCAGATCGTCGAAGTGCGCGTAGTAGAGATCGATGTGGTCGGTGCGCAGCCGCCGCAGCGACGCCTCGGCCGCGCCGTGAATCGCCTTGGCGGACAACCCCAGATTGGGCGCGAGCCGACTGCACTTGGTGGCGATCACCACCCGGTCGCGATTGCCGCGCGCCGCGAGCCACTCGCCGATGATCGTCTCCGACTCACCGCCGCTGTTGCCCGGCGCCCAGGTGGAATAGGAGTCGGCGGTGTCGACGAAGTTCCCGCCCCCGGCGACGAAGGCGTCCAGCACCTCGAAGGACTCTTCCCGATTCGCGGTCCAGCCGAACACATTGCCCCCGAGACACAGGGGAAAGACATCCAGGTCGGTTGTACCAAGTTTCGCCATGACCTCGAACGTACTCCGCCGCCACGGCGGCGGCCTGCCGTCAATTCCGGCGGACGTCGCGCACCGCGGCGGTGAACACCTGGTCCAGTCCGGCCGAATCGGGCCGCTCGTCCCCGTAACTCATGTAGGTGACCGCGATCCGGACGTCGCCGACCTGGCCGAGCAGGGTCTGCAGCGACCGCGTGAGCCCCGGACCAGCCACCGGCCCGGTCACCGTGCGCCGTAGCGCCAGCGCATCGTCGACATTGCCGGGCGGCGGCGGATCCAGCCGCGTGACAACGGTATTCGTGGTCGGCCCGCGGCTGACGCGCATACTTCCGCAGCGTCGCACCCGCTCCCGCTCCCGGGCCAGCGGCCCGTCGGCGCGGGTCAGCTCGACGGTGAGGGTGGCGCGCGTGCGGTTGTCGGTGCCCACCACGACCGCGGCCCGATCCGGCTCGAACGACCGCGCCGGTGTACCGCAGTCGGCCGGATCGACCTGCGCGCCGTCGGGAATTCCGGTGATGTCCCCGGCCGCCTCGCGCGCCCGATCGGGCGAGAGCACCACGGTCGAATACGATGCCGGGAACTGGTCCTGACCCGGCAGCAGCCGAGTCAACGCACCGCGCACCTGCCCGTCGCGCGCGGGTTCGGGATGTCCGGACACCGTCGAACCGCACGCCGCCAGCAACCACCCCAGCGCCGCGCAACCGAGGGCGCGGCCGAGCGCGCGCAGACGGCGCGAGCCCGGCGAATCCGGCACGATCACGCGTTCACTATGCCGAAACCGCGCGCCCGCCCCACGCTGCCACGCCGGTACGCGCGTGCGGGAATGCCGAGTGGTTACTCGTTGTTGTGCGGGTGCGGTCCACCCCACCCGGCGCGGTCTCCGAAGCACATGAGAGACAATGAAGGTGGTCGGCGATCCCGCGTCGTGGTGGACCACCGCAGGAAGGAGTGACGCGATGGACTACGAGTCGCGAATGTACGAGCTGGAGTTCCCCGCTCCGCAGCTGTCGTCCGCCGACGGCGCGGGTCCGGTGCTGGTGCACGGTCTGGAGGGTTTCACCGACGCCGGTCACGCGGTCCGCCTGGCCACCACCCATCTGCGCGAAAGCCTCGAATCGGAACTGGTCGCCTCGTTCGACGTGGACGAGCTGCTCGACTACCGCTCGCGACGGCCACTGATGACGTTCAAGACCGACCACTTCACCGACTATGCCGACCCCGAGCTGAATCTGTGGGCGCTCAAGGACACCGCGGGCACACCGTTCCTGCTGCTGGCGGGCCTGGAGCCGGATCTGCGCTGGGAGAAGTTCGTGACCGCGGTGCGGCTGCTGGCCGAGCAGCTCGGCGTGCGCCGGACCATTGGACTCAGCGCGATCCCCATGGCGATTCCGCACACCCGCCCACTGGGAGTCACCGCCCACGCCAGCGACCGTGATCTGATCGGCGACCACCAGCGCTGGCCCGGTGAGCTGCAGGTGCCGGGCAGCGCCTCCTCGCTACTGGAGTTCCGGATGGCCCAGCACGGTCACGAGTCGATCGGCTTCTCCGTACACGTGCCGCACTACCTCGCCCAGACCGCCTATCCGGAGGCCGCCCAGACCCTGCTCGAGAACGTCGCCGACAACGCCGGTCTGCAACTGCCGCTGGCCGCCCTCGGCGAGGCCGCGGCCCGCGTGCGCGAACAGGTCAACGAGCACATCGCTGGCAATGCCGAGGTGGAGACGGTCGTGCACGCGCTGGAACGCCAGTACGACAGCTTCGTCACCGCCCAGGAGCGCCAGTCCAGCCTGCTCGCGGGCGAGGCCGACCTGCCCACCGGCGAGGAGCTGGGCGCGGAGTTCGAGCGCTTCCTGGCCGAGCAGACCGGCCTCGGCGACGACGAGGACGACCAGCGCTAGCTCCGGTGCGGGCAGGGCGCGAAAAAGCGCGTGACAGTTGCCGGTAACGTAGAGCTACGTGCAGCTGTCCGAACTGATCCCCGATCGTGCCGTGCCCGACGTGGATCCCGACTGGCTGTACGAGAGCTTCGCCGACTGGACCCTCGAGCAGGGCCTGACGCTGTATCCGGCGCAGGAAGAGGCGCTGCTGGAGCTGATGACCGGGGCGAATGTCATTCTCGCGACGCCGACCGGGTCGGGTAAGTCGATGGTCGCGGTCGGCGCGCACTTCGCGGCGATCAATCGCGGGCAGCGCAGCTACTACACCGCGCCGATCAAGGCGCTGGTGAGCGAGAAGTTCTTCGCGCTGTGCGAGGTCTTCGGTGCGGACAAGGTCGGCATGGTCACCGGCGACGCCGCGGTGAATCCGACCGCGCCGATCATTTGCGCGACCGCGGAGATCCTGGCCAATCTGGCGCTGCGCGAGGGCGCGGACGCCGAGGTGGGTCAGGTCGTGATGGACGAGTTCCACTTCTACGCCGATCCCGATCGCGGCTGGGCCTGGCAGGTGCCGCTGCTGGAACTGCCGAAGGCCCAATTCCTGTTGATGTCGGCCACTCTCGGCGAGGTCGACTTCTTCGCCAAGGATCTCGAGCGCCGCACCGGCCGCTCCACCGCGATCGTCACCGGCTCGCAGCGCCCGGTGCCGCTGATGTTCTCCTACGTGCGCACGCCGATCACCGAGACGCTCGAGGAATTGGTCTCGACCAACCAATCCCCGGTCTACGTCGTGCATTTCACCCAGGCCGCCGCCCTGGAACGCGCCCAGGCGCTCACCAGCGTCAACTTCGCGTCGAAGGCGGAGAAGGACGCCATCGCCGAGGCGATCGGCAGCTTCCGCTTCTCCAGCGGTTTCGGCAAGACGCTGTCGCGGCTGATCCGCCACGGCATCGGCGTGCACCACGCGGGCATGCTGCCCAAATACCGCCGCCTGGTGGAACGCCTCGCCCAGGAGGGCCTGCTGAAGGTGGTGTGCGGTACCGACACCCTCGGTGTCGGCATCAACGTCCCGATCCGCACCGTGCTGCTGACCGGGCTCACCAAATTCGACGGGGTGCGCACCCGCCGCCTCAAGGCCCGCGAATTCCACCAGATCGCCGGGCGGGCCGGGCGCGCCGGTTACGACACCATGGGCACGGTGGTCGTCCAGGCCCCCGAACACGAGATCGAAAACGCCCGGCTGCTGGCCAAGGCCGGTGACGATCCGAAGAAGCAGCGCAAGGTGCAGCGCCGCAAGCCGCCCGAGGGCTTCGTGTCCTGGTCCGAGGACACCTTCAATCGCCTGGTCGCCGCCGAGCCCGAACCGATGGTCTCACGTTTCCGGGTCACGAACTCACTGCTGCTCAACGTGATCGCGCGCCGCGGCAACTGCTTCGACGCCATGCGCCACCTGCTCGAGGACAATCACGAGCCGCGCCCGGCACAGCGCAAGCACATCCTGAAGGCAATCCGGCTCTACCGGGCCCTGCGCGACGCAGGGGTGGTGCAGCAGCTCGACGAGCCCGACGAATACGGCCGCCGCGCCCGCCTGACGGTGGACCTGCAGCGCGACTTCGCCCTCGACCAGCCGCTGTCCCCGTTCGCCCTCGCCGCACTCGAGCTACTTGACAGCGACGCCCCGACCTACACACTGGATGTGGTGTCCGTCATCGAGTCCACGCTGGAGGATCCGCGCCAGCTGCTGTTGGCCCAGCAGCACAAGGCGCGCGGTATCGCCATCGGCGAGATGAAGGCCGATGGCATCGACTACGACGAGCGCATGGAGCTGCTCGAGGAGATCACCTGGCCCAAGCCGCTGGCCGAGCTGATCGAGCCCGCGTTCGAGACCTATCGCGCCGGGCACCCCTGGGTATCGGAGTTCAGCCCCTCCCCCAAATCGGTGGTGCGCGAGATGATCGAGCGCTCGCTGACCTTCGCCGAACTGGTCAGCGAGTATGAACTGGCCCGCTCGGAGGGCCTGGTGCTGCGCTATCTGGCCGATGCCTATCGGGCGCTGCGGCGCACGGTTCCGGAGTCGGCGCGCACCGAGGAGCTCGACGACATCACCGAATGGCTGGGTGAACTTGTGCGCCAGGTGGATTCGAGCCTGCTCGACGAGTGGGAGCAGCTCACCAATCCCGGCGCGGAGAACGACGACGATCAGCTGGCCTTCGGTGCGGAGACGGTGCGGCCGATCACGGCCAATGAGCGCGCCTTCCGGGTCATGGTGCGCAACGCCATGTTCCGCCGCGTCGAGCTGGCGGCGCTGGGCCGCTGGGACCGGCTCGACGAGCTGGACGACGGACCGGACTGGGAGTCCGAGCTCGAGCCCTACTTCGCCGAATACGAATCCATCGGCACCGGCCCGAACGCCCGCGGGCCGCGGCTTTTCCAGATCGAGCCCAGACCGGGTTTCTGGCGCGTGCGCCAGGTGCTCGACGACCCGGCGGGCGATCACGGCTGGTCCATCGACGCCGTGGTCGATCTCGCCGAATCCGATGCCGCCGGTGAGGTGGTCTTCGACGAGATGACGGTGACGGCCGGATGAATATTTCCCGCCGCGCACCTGTCAGCGCTCTGATCCTGCGCCGAAAACAGATCCCGGCACCCGCCGGGATCATGGGTGGTAGCGCCGCTCACTGACGAGTGGCGATGTCGCGCTGCCCCGAGCAGCGCCGCCACCACGGCGTATGGAACCGCCGACGTGTGCTCGAGACGACGTCGATCCGGTTCGTAATCCACGGCATCCTGCTGATACTGTCTCGCTCCGTGCCTGCAGCCGGAAGCTGCCCAGAAGAAAGAGAGTTCCCTTAGATTGTCGATCTCAAACGCGCCCGAGTCGCCCTGTCTCGTCATCGATCTCGCCCGGGTGCGCGACAACTACCGCGCACTGCGGTCCGCCCTACCTACGGCGCGAATCCGGTTCGCGGTCAAGGCCTCTCCGATGCCGGAGATCATCCGGCTGCTCTGGTCCGAAGGCGCTGAATTCGACGTCGCCAGCATCGGCGAGATCGAGCAGTGCCTGAGCCTGGGCGTCGACCCGGCCGCACTCTGCTACGGCAATCCGATCAAGAAGGCCAGCCATATCGCCGCGGCCTACGCCGCGGGTGTGCGGCGCTACGCCTTCGACACCGAGGACGATCTCGAGCGCATTGCCGAGCACGCCCCGGGCTCGGAGGTGGAATGCCGGTTCCTGGCCTCGGCGCCGCAGTCGCAGACGCCGTTCGGCACCAAGTTCGGCTGCGCGCCCGGTGAGGCGGTGCGGCTACTGGTGCGGGCGCGCGATCTGGGCCTGCGGGTGATCGGACCGTATTTCCATGTGGGCTCACAGCAATTGGATCCGGCGGCCTGGCGAATCGGCATCGAGCAGGCCGGTGCGATCGCGGAAGCCCTTGCGGTCAAGGACATTCCGGTGCGCACCGTGAATATTGGTGGTGGACTGCCGATTTCGTATGTCGACCCCGCGCCGACGCTGTCCGATCTGGGTGCGGTGATCGCCGAGGCGGCATCGCACCATCTCCCGGAGCACACCGATCTGGTGGTGGAACCCGGCCGCGCCCTGGTGGGCAATGCCGGTGTGATCCACGCCGAGGTCGTGAATGTGCGCATCGCGCCGGACGGGCGGCGCTGGATATACCTCGATATCGGCCGCTACAACGGAATGGCCGAAACCGAGAACGAGTACATCGCCTACCGGATCGAAACCGGACGCGACGGCGACCCCACCGACGAGGCGGTGATTGCCGGTCCGACCTGTGACGGAGACGATGTACTGTATCAACGCACGCGTGTCCTCGTGCCTACCACGCTGCGAGCCGGTGATCCCGTTCGGATCCTCGATACCGGCGCTTATACGGCGAGCTATTCGTCGGTGTCCTTCAACGGTTTTCCGCCTTTGACTGTTCATGTCATCGGCGCTGAGCGAGAGTGAGTTCGCTTATGACGGCAGAATTCACCGGCTGGCATGTGCTGGCCGAGTTCGGTGGTGTCGACCCGCAGCTGTGCGACGACCTCGAACGACTCGAGACCGCGCTCCGAAAATCGTTGGTCGCCGCGGGGGTGACCATTTGCGATGTGGTGCACAAGAAGTTCGAGCCGCAGGGCGTCACCATTTTGGCATTGCTGTCGGAGTCGCACGCCTCCATTCACACCTATCCGGAGTCGGGCGATATCTTCGTCGACGTATTCACGTGCGGCAGTATCGGTTCGGGTGCCACCAAGGCGGTCGAACTGCTGCAGGCGGAGCTGTCGCCCGGATCGGTCAACATGGAGGTCATCCAGCGCGGCCACGCGGCGCGGCGCATTCACGAGCCGGTGGGCGAGGGCCTGACCCGGGTGTGGAACATGTCCGAGGTCATCGTGGACACCAACACCCCGTTCCAGCACATGGTGATCGCCAAGACCGAGCAGGGCGTCTCCCTGTTCTCCGACGACGACCGCCAGTCCACCGAGTTCTCCCAGCTGACCTACCACGAGGCCATGCTGGTGCCCGGCTACGCGCTGGCCGCGAAGCTGGACAAGGTGCTGATCATCGGCTCCGGTGAGGGCGTGGCCTCGCAGATGTCGGTCGCGGCGGGCGCGTCGCTGGTCGACCACGTCGACATCGACCAGCTGGAGGTGGAGCTGTGCGCCAAGCACCTCCCCTACGGCTACACCGAGGCCGATCTGGCCGAGGCGGTCGCCCAGACCGGCCCGATCAAGATGCACTACGCCGACGGCTGGGACTTCCTGGCCCAGGCCGAGGCGGCGGGCACCCGCTACGACATGATCGTGATCGACCTGCCCGACGAGCGCGTCGAGGATGCCCAGCACAACCGGCTGTACGAGGACGAGTTCCTGCTCCGATGTAAAGCACTGCTTGCCGAGGGCGGCGTCCTCGCCGCGCAGGCGGGCTGTCAGACCATGTGGCGCAACGAAACCCTGAAGCGCTCGTGGACCCGTTTCCACAACCTGTTCGACACCGTCGTCCCCTACGTCAGCGACGAGCACGAGTGGACGTTCATCTTCGGCACCTCGGCCACCTACGCGGACCCGGTGGCGAAGATGACCGACACCCTGGCGACCCTGCCCTACAAGGCCGAGACGATCGACGAGCGGGCCCTGGTCCGCGGCGCGATCGAGCCGCATGCCCTGCGCGTGGGTGTCACCGTCGGCTGACTGCCGCACAACGCGAATACGCGAAGGCTCACCCGGACGAGGAGATCCGGGTGGGCCTTCGCCGCATCGGGGCGCGAAAACGACTGAGCGCGGGACGGGAACCGCTACGGTCTGCGGGTCGTAACGGGTCCCGTCCCGCGCTCAGGCGGGTGGGCGGTGCGGCCCCTCATATGAACCGCACCGCCCGCTGGTTCACGGCAGCGCCGGCGGCTCGATCCCGAGCTCCCGCAGGCTGTTTCGGTAGGTCTCGACCGAGGCGAGCTTGACGTCCTCGTAGCCGCGGACCACATCGGCCAGCGCCGCGGCCCGCACGGCGCGGTTGTAGTCGGTGGCCAGGGTGTCGGCCAGGGCGGTGACCATGTCGGTGTAGTGGGCGAGCAGGGCGCGCTCGACCTTGCGCACGTGCATATAGCCGAACGGGTCGAACTTGGTGCCGCGCAGTCGCTTACCCTTGGCCAGCACCTTCAGTGCGACGTGGCCGCGCGGGCCGAAGCCGATCTTCTTCTTGCGACCCAGCGCGCGCAGGATCGGCGGGTGCAGCTTGTAGGTCAGGTTCGCCCCCTCGGGCACCTGGGCCGAAACCTCCTCCAGGAAGGCCGGATCGACCAGCCGCCGCGCTACCTCGTACTCGTCCTTGTAGGCGGTGAACTTGTACAGTCCGCGCGCGACCTGCTCGCTGAATTCGGTGCGGTCGGTGACCGCCCGCTGGGCCGCCCAGATGCGCTGCACGGTGGCGACGTACTCGCGGGCCACCCGCGCCCCCTGGAAGCCGATCAGCTCCACCGCGCGCAGCTCGACCAGTCTCCTGGTCTCCCCGGTGGCGGTGAGGCCGTCGAAAAGGTCTGCGGGGACCGCGATCTCGGTGCGCTCGGGCTGCGGGCGCGTAGTGGCGGCCGCGAATTCCGCCGGCCGCGCGACCGCGGCCCGACCCCAGCGGAACGCCGCGATATTCGCCGCGACGGCCACGCCGTTGATCTCGATGGCCTCCTCGATCGCGGCGGCGGGCAGGCGCAGTCCGCCCAGCTGATAGGCCGCGCCGACCAGCAGGAAGTTGGCGGCGGTGGTGTTGCCGAACAGCTCCTCGGCGGCGGCCAGCGCGTCGAAGGAGTGCACCGTGCGCGAGACGTTCTCCAGCCGCGAAAGCAGCAGTGCGGTCTCCGGATAGGTCACCGACTTGTCGTAGACCATCTCCCCCGTGGGGGTCTTGCTGGTCGAGGCCACCGACAGCGTGGTCTGCTTCGATCCGTAGGCCAGGTTCTTGTTGTCGGTCGCGGCGAGCAGGTCGAAGGCCACAATGCAGTCGGCACTGGCCGGGGTCAGCCGGTTGGACGGCTCCAATTCCCCCGGGGCGAAACGCAGATGCGAGACCACCGGACCGGCCTTCTGGCTCAGCCCGATCTGATCCAGGCTGGCCACCTCGTAGCCCGCGCGCATGGCCGCGGTCGCCAGCACCTGGTTGACCGTCACGATGCCGGTGCCGCCGATACCCGCCAGGAAGACGTTCTGGGTGGTGGTCGGGGCGGCGAGCTCGAGGTCGGGCAGCGCGGGCGGTTCGGGCCGGGTTCGCTTGCGGGCCTTGGCCTTCGCCGGATCGGGCAGCTCCACGGTGACGAACGACGGGCAGTCGCCGTCCAGGCAGCTGTAGTCGGTATTGCAGGAGGTCTGATCGATGCGGGTCTTGCGGCCGAATTCGGTCTCCACCGGCTGCACCGACAGGCAGTTGCTCTTCACCCCGCAGTCGCCACAGCCCTCGCACACCGCCTCGTTGATGACCACGCGGGTGTTGCGGGTGGGCAGCGTGCCGCGCTTGCGCTGACGGCGGGCGTCGGCGGCGCAGTGCTGATCGTAGATCAACACGGTCACCCCCGGAATCTCGCGCAGCGCGCGCTGCGCCTCGTCGAGCCGATCCCGGTGCCACAGCAGGGTTCCCGGGGCGAGGTCGCGCTTGCGGTACTTCTTCGGCTCGTCGGCGCAGACGATGATCTGCTTGACGCCCTCGATCGCGAGCTTGTGGGTCAGCCTCGGCACGGCCAGCGCGCCCTCCGCGTCCTGCGCGCCGGTCATCGCGACGACGTCGTTGTAGAGCAGCTTGTAGGTGATGTTCACCCCGGCCGCGATGCACGCCTGCACCGCCAGCTGACCGGAGTGGAAATACGTGCCGTCGCCGATGTTCTGGAACAGGTGGGGCACCTCGGTGAACGGCGCCAATCCGATCCACTGCGCGCCCTCACCGCCCATCTGGGTCAGGCCCAGCACCTTGGAGTCGTCGCGGCCGGACATGGTGACCATGGTGTGGCAGCCGATACCGCCCCCGGCCAGCGAGCCCTCCGGTACCGCGGTGGAGCGGTTGTGCGGGCAGCCGCTGCAGAAGTAGGCGGCGCGCTTGCTCGGCAGCACGGCCAGTGAGAGCGGTTGCGGCAGGGGACGTTTCATCTCGAGGTGCCCGTCGAGCACGCGACGCAGCGGCTTGGCGATCCGCCCGGCGGTCAACTCGCCGTCCTGATCGAACAGCGGACGGCCCTGGCCGTCGCGCTTGCCGACGATCTGCGGCGCGTCGGGGGTGCCGTAGAGGATCTCGCGGATCTGGGTCTCGATGAAGGCGGTCTTGTCCTCGACCACGATCAAACGCTCCAGGCCCCGGGCGAATTCGAGCACCCGCTGCGGCGCCACCGGGAACGGCATGCCGATACGCAGCAGCCGCACGCCCGCGCGGTGCAGTGCCTCGTCGTCCACGCCCAGATCGATCAGGGCCTGTCGGACGGCATCGAAAGTTGTTCCGGTGGCGGCGATCCCGATGCGCGCGTGCGGCGGATCGATCTCGATGACGTCCAGATCGTTGAGTGTGCTGTAGGCCTTGACCAGTTCCCAGCGCGGACCGTACAGATCGGCCTCGGCGATCACGCTGTCGGTCGGGGCGGCCATCGGGCGTTGGCGATAGGTGAACGGCCTGCCCTCCCACTGGATCTCGGGCACGACGATATCGATGTCGCCGACCGATCCGTCGACCGTCCACGCGCCGTCGGCCACATCGGCCACGATCTTCAGCGCCACCAAGCAGCCGGACACCCGCGAGAGCGCCACGCCGTGCAGGCCCATGGTGATGATCTCGCGGGCATTGCGCGGGAACAACACCGGGATGTTCATCGCGGCCAGGGAGCGCTCCGAGACGGCCGGAACCGTGGAGGACTTCGACGCCGGATCGTCGCCGACCAGCAGCAGCACGCCGCCATTGGGGTTGGCGCCGTACATGTTCGCGTGCCGCAGGGCGTCGGTGGAGCGATCCAGGCCCGGCCCCTTGCCGTACCAGACGCCCACCACGCCGTCGTGGGTGAGGGCGGCGCCGTCGGGCAATTCACCCTGACTGCCCCACACCGCGGTGGCGGCCAATTCCTCGTTCAGGCCCGGGACGAAGCGAATATCGTGCTCGGACAGCACTTCCGGCATGCCCGCGAGCATCCGGTCGACACCGCCGAGCGGCGAACCCTGATAGCCGGAGACGAAGGTGCCCACCCGTCTTCCGGCCCGCAGATCGCGCACATGCTGTTCCACCAGCTGGCGCGCGATGGCCTGGACACCGGTCAGCACGACGGTGCCGCCGCCGACCCGATAGCGGTCGGCGAGGTCGTACGGCGCTGGGAGCAGTTCGCGGTCGGCGAGCTCGGTCATCAGTTCCACCCGTCCGTTCGGCGCCTTGTGGACGCCTCTCGAAGTTGAGCATTCGTCGCCGTCATCCTGTCCGCATGACGCTGAATGAACAACAGATGGATCAGAAATTGCGCAGTGTGCGCAATCAGACACTTTCGAAGTGGGCACGGGCTGTGCAGAGTGTGACCCGTGACACGATCTCCGGAGATCGGCGTAGAATCGCCCGGGCTGTGGTCCGGACTACTGTCCGGCGGTCCGATGGGCGGCCTCGCGCCGCCAGCGCGCGGACCGCTCCACGAACCGGTCCAGATGGTCGGCCGCGAAAACCTCTGGCACCCAATCGTTTCGGCCGACCTCGGCGGTCCAGACGTAGGTCGGCACGGGATCGGTGCGACCGATCACCTCGATGGCACGCAGCTCGTACTCCTCGTCCTCGAACGCGTCGAGGACCTCCCATTCGGCCGGGGTGAGGCCCTCGAGCACCAGCCCCGCGGCCATCCGACCGGGCGCGGCCACCAGGCCCGGATACAACCGGCCGGGCAGCGTGGCCACCCGCCAGTCGCGCACCACCGCGACCTCGCAATCCGGCGTGCGGCCGATCAACTCCTCGAGCACGGGGCCGAACTGCAGGGTGCCGTAGACGAACAGCCGCTCGCCCACGCCCGGCAGCCTGCTCATGCCGACCACCGCCGCGGGGATCGCCGGATCGTTGCCGAACGACCGGTCGAGAATTCGATCATGCACATCGGTCCCATGGGACCACTCTGCCCAATTCGTCCGGAAGGGCCGAAGACACAGGCGAGTGACCTCGGTCACGCTCGCGGCCGACGAGCTCTGCGAGCACGGCTTCGATGTGCTGGCCGATTGCCGATCAGCGAGCCGGACGCACCGCCGCCCCCGTCATCCGCGCGAAGGCCTGCGCGTCGTGCGAGCAGAAGATCGTAATCTCGCCGCCGTGCTCGCGGTTCAGTTCGACCAGCCGTCGCCGATTCTCCCGGTACAGCCCCAGCGAGATCGCGCTCAGTTCGTACAGCCGCCATTTCCACGGCGTATGCGGTTGCACCGGATCGACCTCACTCGCCGTGAAGAAGGCGTCCCCGGCGTGCAGCAGCCAACCCGAACCGGTGTCCACCGCGACGCCGACATGGCCGCGGGTATGTCCGTGCAGCGGAATCACCAGGATCTCCGGCGGCAACCCCGGTAGGTCGCGCACGGCGCGGAACCCGAACCACTGTTCCCCGCCATCGATCTCGTTCACCATCCACTTCGGCCCGTGCGCCCACTCCACGGCGCGGTAGCGGATGCGTTCGGAGAACGTGCGGCTCGCGGTCGCCGCCCGGAACTCCGGCCCGTGCACGTGCACCACCGCGTCGGGAAAGTCGGAAAGCCCACCGGCGTGGTCGAAGTCGAGATGGGTGAGAACGATGTGGCGCACGTCGGCGGGGTCGTACCCCAGGCCCTGAATCTGGCGGACGGCGGTCTCGTGCTCGGCCGGACGGGCGCCGACCAGGAAGCGGCTCGGGCCGAGCAGCTTCCCGGGATCGCGCACACAGTCGAGCCCGTAGCCGGTGTCGACCAGTACCAGCCCGGACCTGGTCTCGATGAGCAGACAGTGAGCGATCGTCCCCATGGCCATGCTGCCGCAGTTGAGATGATGAATCCGCACGGCCCGAGCGTGTCAGACCCTCACCTACCGGTCAATCGCGGTGCGCGCGAAGCGGAGCCGAGGCGGTTCACCGCGGCCGCTGCGCGCGGATGATCTCGGCGAGGCGTTCATAATCCTCGATGCGCGCGGTCGAACCGCGAAAGACCAGGCCCAGCGTCCGGCCGGGGGCGGGTGCGGCGAAGCGGGCGATCTCCAGCGTGCCCCGGGCGGTTTCGGCCGGGACCGCCATCTCCGGGATGAGCGTCACGCCCAGACCGCCCGCCACGCACTGCACCACGGTCGCCAGCGAGGCCGCGCGGGTGTCGCCGACCGGTCCGGGCCGCACCTCGCGCGCCCGGCACAGCTCGAGGGTCTGATCGCGCAGGCAGTGCCCCTCGTCCAGCAGCAACAGCGGCAGCCGATCCAGCGCCTCCGGGGCCACGCCGGTGCGCCCGGCCAGTTCGTGCCCGCGCGGGGTGACCAGTACGAACTCCTCGGTGTAGAGCGGAATCTCGAGCATGCCGGTTGCCTCGGCGGGCAGGGCCAGCAGCGCCACGTCGAGCACGCCGGTGCGCAGGCCGTCCAGCAGCCGCGCGGTCTGGTCCTCGATGACATGCGGCACCAGGGTCGGCAGTTGCGCGCGCAATTCGGGCAGCAGACCCGGCAGCACGTACGGCGCGACCGTCGGGATGATGCCCAGGCGCAGGGTGCCGCCCAGCCCGTCACCCGCCGCCGAGGCGACGAAGCGGTCGGCGGCCTCGAGGGTCGCCATCGCCTGCGGCAGCAGCCGCTTGCCCGCGGCCGTGACCAGGACGCGGCGGGTGCTGCGCTCGATCAGTTGCAGCCCCAGTCCGTTTTCCAATGATGCCAGGGCCTGCGATAACGTTGGTTGGCTCACATTCAGCCGCGCGGCCGCGGTGCCGAAATGCCGATATTCGGCAATCGCCACGAACGCACGCAGCTGTGACAGGGTGGGCTGATAAGTCTGATCAGTCACACCTATCAGTGTAGTGCGACTGATCACCTTTACCTTTTACTTCCGTTTGGGCAAGATCACACCTGAACACTTCGCACGGCAATCCCGACAACGAAGAAGGAGAAAGCATGGCTCTGCTGACCATCGGCGACCAGTTCCCCGCCTACAACCTCAAGGCGGTCATCGGCGGTGACCTGTCGAAGGTGAATGCGCAGCAGCCCGACGATTACTTCACCCAGATCTCGAGCGACGACCACGCCGGCAAGTGGCGCATCGTCTTCTTCTGGCCGAAGGACTTCACCTTCGTCTGCCCGACCGAGATCGCGGCGTTCGGCAAGCTGAACGACGAGTTCGCCGACCGCGACGCCCAGGTGCTGGGTGTGTCGGTCGACAACGAGTTCGTCCACTTCCAGTGGCGGGCTCAGCACGAGGACCTCAAGACCCTGCCCTTCCCGATGCTGTCGGACCTCAAGCGCGAACTGTCCGCGGCCACCGGCGTTCTCAACGCCGAGGGTGTGGCGGACCGCGCGACCTTCATCGTCGACCCGAACAACGAGATCCAGTTCGTGTCGGTGACCGCCGGTTCGGTCGGCCGCAACGTCGACGAGGTGCTGCGCGTGCTGGACGCGCTGCAGTCCGACGAGCTGTGCGCGTGCAACTGGAAGAAGGGCGACCCGACCATCGACGCGGGTGAGCTCCTGGCCGCCAGCGTCTGATCGAGGAGTCACCAAGTGTCAGTAGAGAACCTCAAGAACTCGCTACCCGAGTACGCCAAGGACCTCAAGCTCAACCTGTCGTCCATCGCGCGGTCGACCGTGCTGAACGAACAGCAGCTGTGGGGCACCCTGCTCGCGTCGGCGGCGGCCACCCGTTCGGCCGCCACACTGCGCGAGATCGCCGAGGAGGCGGCCGACACGCTGTCGGCCGAGGCGTACAACGCCGCCCTCGGCGCCGCCTCGATCATGGGCATGAACAACGTGTTCTATCGGGGTAAGGCGTTTCTGGGCGGCCGCTACGACGACCTGCGGGCCGGGCTGCGCATGCAGATCATCGGCAACCCGGGGGTCGACAAGGCCGACTTCGAGCTGTGGTCGTTCGCGGTGTCGTCCATCAACGGCTGCCAGCACTGCCTGGAGGCGCACGAGCACACGCTGCGCGAGGCCGGTGTCTCGCGTGAGGTGATCTTCGAGGCGCTGCGGGTGGCCGCGATCGTCGCGGGTGTCGGTCAGGCCGTGCAGGCCACCGAGGCTCTCGCCGCGGCGAACGTCTGATTCGACCGAATGCCGTGTCCCGGAGTCCTTCCGGGACACGGCATTTTCGTGTCCGCGTCCGGCACGGCCGGATGCGTCGGTACCCGGCGGTACGCTGCGATCATGGGCGCAGCCGAGAGCGACAGCACGCAGATCGAGGTGGTCCGGGTCTTCACCGATGCGGCGGGGCGGTTCGGCAACCCGCTGGGCATCGCCCGGGCCGACGAGGTGGTCGGCGCCGATCATCAGGCGCTGGCGGCGCGCGCGGGGTACAGCGAGACGATCGTGGTGGACAAGCCCGCCGACGGGCGCACCCGGATGCGGATCTACACCCCCACCAAGGAGTTACCCTTCGCTGGGCATCCGTCCGTCGGGGCGGCCTGGTGGCTGTCCAGCATCGGACATCCGGTCAAGGTCATCGAGGTGCCCGCGGGGCCGGTCGAGGTCGAGGCGCAGGCCAACGGGCTGACCTGGATCCGCGCCCGCGCCGAGTGGACACCCAATTTCACCGTTGCCCAATTCGCGAGCCTCGACGATCTACTCACCCTGCAACCGGTCGATTTTCCGGAGGGTCAGCACTATGTGTGGGCCTGGATCGACGAGCAGCGCGGCAGTATCCGTTCGCGAATGTTCGCCCCCGCCATGGGCATTGCCGAGGACGAGGCCACCGGCGCCGCGGCGGTCGCCATCACCGGCCTGCTGCGCCGCGGCCTGATCATCACCCAGGGCCGCGGCTCGCAGATCTTCACCGAATGGGATTCCGACGGCTGGGTCCGGCTCGGCGGGCGGGTCGTGCCCGACTATCCGGTGATCATCTAGCGCTCAGCAGCGACCCGGCACGGGCAGCGCCTTGCGCATGGCCGTGATCGTCGTCAGCGGGTTGTGGTAGCTGACCACGTCGGCGATCTTGCCCTCCCGCATCCGGATCAGCACGACCATGTGATCGGCATAGGAAGCGTCGGCCTCGGCCGCGGCATCGCCCGCGTCGACCTCCACCAGCCACCGTCCCGGATCGAGGAACGGCCGCATCGAGGTGACCTCGAGAGTGTGGCGGCCGTACATGTCGAGCGCGGTGAAGGCGGCGCCGATCTCCTCGTGCCCGACCAACTCCCGTGGGAATCCCGGCGGCTGCCAGGGCAGCAGAATGCGCGCGTCGTCGGTGAGGGTGGCGAGGTACCCGTCGAGATCGCGCGCCGACTGCCGCTCGAAACTCTCCAGCACGGTCATGCGTTCGCGTCGCCGCCGCGCGTCCAGCCCGGCCCGATCGGAGTCGGTGGTCATCATGCGGGCACTCCTTCTCGAATATCTTCCAATGGGAAGTAACTGGATGTGAGCTATCCCTCTTTCTCATAGTGATCCAGGCCGCAGTGAGAGCGCAACGGCAAGGTTGTCAGGATTTCGCTAGGATCGCGACATGCACGTCGTTGCGGCATTGGTTCCGGATCGGGTGGAGGTATACGACCTGATCGTCGGTTGCCATGTTTTTGCCACAACGGTCATTCCGGATATCGGCTTTGGCTATGAAGTGCGGGTCTGCGGCCGGGCGACCGAGGCGATGTCGTTCGGCCAGCGGTTGTTCGCGATGCGGGCACCCTGGCCGCTGGCGGAGGTCGAGCGGGCCGACACCCTGGTGGTTCCGGGATTTCAGCCGCCCTGGGACAGCGATCCCGAGCTGGTGGAGGCGATCCGGCGCGCCGCGGCGGCCGGGGTTCGGATCGCGTCGGTGTGCACCGGGGCGTTCCTGCTGGCCGAGGCGGGACTGCTGGACGGGCAGCGGGCGACCACGCACTGGATTCAGTGCGCCGAGCTGGCCCGCCGCTATCCAGACGTGCGGGTCGATGCGAATGTGCTGTTCGTCGACAACGGCTCGGTGCTCACCTCGGCGGGATATTCGGCCGGACTCGATATGTGCCTGCATATGGTGCGGCGCGACTACGGTGCGCAGGTGGCCGCCGAGACCGCCCGCACGATCGTCATGCCCCTGCAGCGCGACGGTGGCCAGTCGCAGTTCATCGCCCACACCGTCGATCCCAGTGAGCGCACGGCCCTGCAGCCGGTGCTGGAGTGGATCGAGCGGCATCTGGACAAACCGCTCAGCCAGACCGATATCGCCCGCGCGGCCGGGGTTTCGGTGCGCACGCTGCAGCGCCACTTCCAGGAGCAGTTGGGCACCACCGCCCTGCAGTGGCTGCTGCGGGCGCGCATCGATCGCGCCCGGCAGCTGCTGGAGAGCACGGATCTGTCCATCGAGCAGATCGCCGAGGAGTGCGGATTCGGTTCGGCGGTCACGCTGCGCCACCACTTCGGGCGCAAGGTCGGGGTCGCACCGCTGGCCTACCGCAAGGCCTTTCGCTGAATCGGCCCTCGCACCGAATCAGCCCAGCGCCGCGATCATCATGTAGGCGGTGCCGAGGTCCATCACCACATGCGGAATACGCGCGATCGGGCCGACCGGCCCGGACGGGTGCGCGATCCGGTGCCACAGTGACAGTCGCGCCGGTAGCAGCGTCACCACGGCGTCGAGGGCGAAGACGGCCGCGAGCGCCACCAGCACGGGTGCGTGGCGTCCCGGAGTCATATGGGCCGACATGGCGTACAGCATGGCCGCCGCGGCCACCAGGTGATATGCGATGGCCATTCCGGAGCTCTTGCGCCACTGGGTGATTCGTTCCACCAGCAGTGCCGCGTAGACCACCACCATGGCCGTCAGCACCCCGTCCAGCGCCTGCGGGCTGGCCGCGGCCGGAAAGATCAGCATCACCCCCATGACCAGGCACATCAGCAGATGCGCGGCATCGGACTCGTAGTCGATCGCCGGTGAAACCCGCTGTCCCCCATCGCCGGTGACCGAACCCGCGATCACGCGCCCCGCCACGATCGTCCCGGCCACCGCGAACGCGATCACCGCCGCCCACCGCAACCACCCGTACTCCAGCACGAATCCGGCCACGCCAGACCACCTTTCCAGCGTCCGCCCCTCCGCTGCCCTTCCTCCATGCTCGCACTCCGTCCGGGTGAGGGCGCCCTCTTCGACCGATTCGATATCCTGCCGACCGACCGGTCCCCAGTAGGGTGTCCGCATGCGAATCGTCGTGGACGAGGTCACCGGTGCCGAACTGATCGACCTGCTGAGCAGCCATCTGGCCGAGATGCACGAGCACTCCCCCGAGGACAGCGTGCATGCCCTCGACCTCGACGCCCTGCGCAAGCCCGATGTCACGGTGTGGTCGGTGTGGGACGGCGACACCCTGGCCGGATGCGGTGCCCTGAAGGAGCTGGACCCGACCCACGGCGAGATCAAGTCGATGCGCACGGTCCCGGCCTTCCAGCGTCGCGGCGTGGGCGCGCTCGTGCTGAACCACCTCATCGGCGAGGCCCGCACCCGCGGCTACACCCGGCTCAGCCTGGAAACCGGTACACCGGAGTTCTTCTCACCCGCCCGCCGCCTCTACACCCGCCACGGCTTCCAGCCCTGCCCACCCTTCGCCGACTACACCGAGGACCCGTACAGCGTCTTCATGACCCTCCCCCTGTAGGCCACGAGTCCGAGAGAAGCCCAACAGCCGCACCCTTTCTCGCGCTTCGCACTCGTTCCGGGCGCCCGCAAAGGGTGCGAAGCGCGGGAAAGGGTGCGGCTTTGTGGCTCTGCCGATCGGGAGGTGGCGGGGTCGGGTGCGCGATCCGGATCAGCCCAGGGCGCGGGCGAATCCGGCCGCGAGGTCGGCGACCTGCTCCTCGGTGATGACGAAGGACGGGGAGACCTGCAGGGCGCCCTGGCCCGCGGCGCGGCCCGAGATGCCCTGGGCGCGAAGGGCCTTGACCATGGCGGGTCCCTCGGCGGCATCGGCCAGCTGGACCGCCGCGACCGCGCCCAGGCCGCTGCGGACCTCGGCGACGCGCGGATGGTCGGCCAGCGGCGCGAGGTGTTCGTGCAGCAGCGATTCCAGATTCTTGCTGGCCTCGAGCAGGTGCTCGCGCTCGATGATGTCGAGGTTGGCCATGGCCGCGGCGGCCGAACCGGCGTGACCGCCGTAGGTGTAGCCATGGCGGAACCAGACGCCGCCGGAGTAGAAGGGCTCGGCCACCCGCGGGGCGACGAAGACCGCACCCATCGGCAGATATCCGGAGGTGAGCCCCTTGGCCGTGGTCATCAGGTCGGGCTCGAGGCCGAAACGGGTGGAGGCGAACCAGGATCCGCCGATGCGGCCGAAGCCGGTGACGACCTCGTCCGCGACGAACAGGATGTCGTGGTCTCGGCACAATTGGCGGACCTCGGCGAGATAACCCTCCGGCGGCAGGTACACCCCGCCCGCACCGATGATCGGCTCGCAGAAGAAGGCCGCGATCCGCTCGGCGCCGACCTCGTCGACGAGGGCACGCAGCGCCCGCGCGTCGTTCCATTCGACGGTCCGGGCGTCGGGCATGAGCTCGCCGTAGCCCTCGCGGTTGGGCGCGATGCCGCCCAGCGCGGTCCCGGCCACGTGCATGCCGTGATAGGCCAGGCGGCGGCCGACGATCAGCGTCTTCTCCGGTCGGCCCTGTTCGTGCCAGTAGCGGCGGGCGAGCTTGGCGGCGGTGTCGACGGAATCAGACCCGCCCGAGGTGAACATGATCTTGCTACCCGGCACCGGGGCGAGCTCGGACAGCCGCTCGGCCAGCCGCTGGGTCACCGGGGCGGTGAGGTCGCCGAAGTTGCTGTAGTGGGCCAGCGTCGACAGCTGCGCCGCGACCGCCTCGGCGATCTCGCGGCGGCCGTGCCCGACATTGGTGAACCAGAGCCCGCCCGTGGCATCGAGATATCGGGTCCCGCCCGCATCCCAGATGTAGGCGCCCTCACCCCGCGCCACCACGAACGCGCCGTCGCGCTCCACCGCACCCATATCGGCGAATCCGTGCCACAGCGCACCCATGTCCAAACTCCTCTCGCACCCAACCCGGCCGTTCCCGGCCGCGCCCAAGCCTACCCGCGGGTACAACTCCGCCCTCGACCCGCGGGCGCGGGCTACGGTACGGCGGTCGGCGTTGCGCGCAGCGTGCTCAGCCAGGCGACACCGGTGGCCAGGCAGGCGAAGACGAGGGCCAGGACGACCATCCCGATCAGCAACGACAGGTACCCCTGTCCGCGTGGGTCGAGAAACGGGTACGGATACCAGTCCACGACCGCGCCCCGGATCAGCGTGTAGACCCCGTAGAGCGCCGGGTAGATCAGCCACCCGCCCACCAGCCGCGCCGTCACACCCAGTCGTGCCGGAAACAGCAACCAATCGGCGACCAGCACGATCGGCAGGATGCGGTGCAGGACGTCGTTGATCCAGCGATCACTGAGCATGACATCGATATGCGCCAGCAGCACCGCGTACACCACCCCGGTGATCAGCAGATACAGCGCGGCCGCCCCACGCACCACCTGCCACCGCCGCCCCTGCGGCTCGCACAGGCCACCAACCAGCAGCACCACCACGCCGAGTATGTTCGACTCGATGGTGAAGTAGCTGAGATAGTTCCCCAGCGAGAACCCGCTCACCCCCACGCTCCGCACCGGAATCCACAGCAGCGCAACGATTCCCAGCACCGCGAAGCCGACCCGAGCCACCCGCCCCCACACCGGCGTCCCCGCATTGGTGATCATGATCCGATCCTCGCACAGCCCCACGACCCGACGCGGTAGAAACCATCCGGCACACCATCGGCAATCCCCGCCCACGCACGCTGCCGTTCACCCCGGGACCCCGCACGTCGCGACGGTCCGCACACCGACAGTTGCGCGGGTCGCATACGGCCCGCGCCTATGGGTGCACGTCCTATCGCCGCGGGGAAGTCGCGATCGCCCCGGGGCGGGGTTCGCGGGTCCCGTCGTGGGGCAGGTGGTTGGCCTCGCGACGTGCTGCGAGTATCAGCGTCGTGGCGAGAGCGCGCAGCTCATCCCGGATCAGCGCGGCGATGCCCAGCAGCAGGGAGACCAGTCGCAGGGCGCGGACCCACATCGGCGTTCCCGAACCAGCGGTCATGTCTCGATGGTGACATACCGGACAGGCGCTTTGGAGCAAGATCAGCAGGGGTGTGCGCCGCGTCGTCGTGGTTTCGCTACGCTGGTCCGTGCAATGACCAGGACCGCCGCCACATCTCGCGCGCTGCGCACCCGCCTGGCCGATCTCACGATCCGCGACGAATATCGCCTGCGCCGCCGGCTCGATCGGACCCGCGGCGACATCGCCGACCTCGAGTCCGAGATCGTGGCCGCCGAGGAGCGCGTCCAGGCGCGCCGCGCGGCCGTACCGCAGATCGGCTATCCGGAACAACTGCCCGTCTCCGCGCGCCGCGACGATATCGCCGCGGCCATCGCCGCTCATCAGGTGGTGGTCATCGCGGGCGAGACCGGCTCGGGCAAGACGACCCAGATCCCGAAGATCTGCCTCGAGCTGGGGCGCGGCATCCGCGGCACCATCGGCCACACCCAGCCGCGCCGCCTGGCCGCGCGCACGGTCGCCGAGCGCATCGCCGAGGAGCTGGGCACCGAACTCGGCGACGTGGTCGGCTACACCGTCCGCTTCACCGATCAGGCGTCCGAGCGCACCCTGATCAAACTCATGACCGACGGCATCCTGCTCGCGGAGATCCAGCGTGACCGGTTGCTGCGCCGCTACGACACGATCATCATCGACGAGGCACACGAGCGCAGCCTCAATATCGACTTCCTGCTCGGCTATCTGAAGCAGCTGCTGCCCCGGCGCCCGGATCTCAAGGTGATCATCACCTCCGCGACCATCGATCCGGAACTGTTCGCCCGGCATTTCGCCGACGAAACCGGCGCGCCCGCACCGATCGTCGAGGTGTCGGGCCGCTCGTATCCGGTGGAGATCCGCTATCGCCCACTGGCCCTGGAACTTCCGGCCCCGGCCGGTGACGGCGAGGACGACGAGGACGCCGATCCCCGCGTGGTGGACCGGGATCCGGTCGACGCCATCGGCGACGCGGTCACCGAACTGCTCGCCGAGGGCGACGGCGACGTCCTGGTCTTCCTCTCCGGCGAACGCGAGATCCGCGACGCCGCCGACGCGCTGCGGGATTTGAAGCTGCCGCGCACCGAGATCCTGCCGCTGTACGCGCGGCTGTCCACGGCCGAGCAGCACCGGGTCTTCGAGCCACACACCGGCCGCAGAGTCGTGCTGGCCACCAATGTCGCCGAGACCTCGCTGACCGTCCCCGGCATCCGCTACGTCGTGGATCCGGGCACCGCCCGCATCTCCCGCTATTCCATGCGCACCAAGGTCCAGCGCCTGCCGATCGAGCCCATCTCGCAGGCCTCGGCCCGCCAGCGCGCCGGGCGTTGCGGCCGCGTCGCCGACGGCATCTGCATCCGGCTCTACTCCGAGGACGATTTCGAGGCCCGACCCGCCTTCACCGAACCGGAGATCCTGCGCACCAACCTCGCCGCGGTCATCCTCCAGATGACCGCGCTCGGCCTGGGCGATATCGAGAACTTCCCCTTCGTCGAGCCCCCGGACCGGCGCGCGATCCGCGACGGCATCGGGCTGCTGGAGGAACTGGGCGCGCTTGCCCGCAAGGCCACACCGAAACCTGCCGCGACGCAGCAGAATGCCAATCCGGCGGCCCCCGAGGCGGGCCGCGACGAGGACGGCGACGCCGAAGGCCCACGCGGGGGCGGACATTCGCGGCGGCGCCACGATGCGATGGTCGGCGATCTGGTGCTCACCCCCGTGGGCCGAGAGATGGCACAGATTCCGGTCGATCCCCGGATGGCGCGAATGCTGGTGGAGGCCAACAAGAATGGCTGTCTGCCCGAGGTGCTGGTCATTGTGGCGGCACTGTCGATCCAGGATGTGCGGGAACGCCCCGCCGAATTCCAGCAGGCGGCCGATGCCAAACATGCCCGATTCACGGTCGAAGGGTCGGACTTCCTGGCGTATCTGCGGCTCTGGGATTATCTGCGCGCGCAGCGGAAGTCCCTGTCGTCCAACCAGTTCCGGCGGAAGTGTCGGGACGAGTTCCTACACTATCTGCGCACTCGGGAGTGGCAGGACCTGCACGGGCAGCTGCGCACGATCACCAAGGGGCTGGGATGGTCGAGCGACGGACAGGTCGCGGCGATGCCAGAGGATTCCGACGCCCTGCCCTGGGACGGCACCGCGATTCACCAGTCGCTGCTGGCGGGCATGCTGTCGCATATCGGCGTGCGCGAGGCCGAGAGTCGGGAGTTCCTCGGGGCCCGCAATGCGAAGTTCATGATCTTCCCCGGCTCGTCGCTGGCCAAGAAGCCGCCGCGCTGGGTGATGGCCGCCGAACTGGTGGAGACCTCCCGGCTGTGGGGCCGCATGGCCGCCCGCATCGAGCCGGAGTGGGCCGAGCGGCTGGCCGGGGAACTGGTCAAACGCACCTACTCCGAACCGCACTGGTCCGCGCGCCGGGGCGCGGCGATGGCCTACGAGCGGGTCACGCTCTACGGCATTCCGCTGGTCACCCAGCGCCGCGTCGACTTCGGCCGCATCGACCCGCAGCTGTCGCGCGAGCTGTTCATCCGGCACGCCCTGGTGCAGGGCGAGTGGCAGACCCGTCACGAGTTCTTCCATCGCAATCGCGAATTGATCGACGACGTGGCCGATCTGGAGAATCGGGCGCGCCGCCGCGACATCCTCGTCGACGATCAGGTGCTGTTCGAGTTCTACGATCGGCGCATTCCGGCCGATGTGGTCTCGGTCCGCCACTTCGACAGCTGGTGGCGCAAGGCGCAGCGCAAAGATCCGGCGCTGCTGGACTTCTCGACCGCCACGGTGGTCAACTCCGATGCCGCGCTGCTGGATCCGACGGCCTTTCCGGATCAGTGGCGCCAGGGCGAGCTCACCCTGGCCCTGACCTATCAGTTCGAGCCCGGTCAGGCCGACGACGGTGTCACCGTGCACATTCCGATCGCGCAGCTGGCGCACGTCCGGCCGGTCGGCTTCGACTGGCTGGTGCCGGGTATGCGCGAGGAGCTCACCGCGGCGCTGATCAAGACGCTGCCGAAGCAGTTGCGCCGCACCGTGGTTCCGGCCCCCGACTTCGCCCGCGCGGCGCTGGCCCGGCTCACCCCGCGCGCCGAGCCGCTGCGGGTGGGGCTGGCGCGCGAGCTGTCCCGGCTGGGTTCGGTCACCATCGGCCCGAACGATCTCGAGCCCGCGGCGCTGCCCGATCATCTGCGCATGACCTTCGCGGCCACCGCCCCCGACGGCACGATCGTCGACCGCGACAAGAACCTTCCCGCGCTGAAAAACCGCCTGGCCGAACAGGTTTCGAAGTCGGTCGCACGCGCCACCAAGGCCGCCGAGCGCGCCCCCGCGACGGTGTGGACCTCCGAATCGCTGGGCACGCTGGAGCCGACGGTGCGCCGCCAGGTCGGCGGGCAGACCATCACCGGCTATCCCGCGCTGGTTCCCGAGGGGGAGGGTGTCGCGGTGCGGGTGCTGTCCTCCCCCGCCGAACAGGCCGCCGCCATGCGCGCGGGCACCCGAGCGCTGGTACTGAACGAACTGCCCGCCTCGGTGCGGGCGGCGACGGCGGGGTTGTCGCCCACCGATCGCCTTGCGCTGAGCCAGAATCCGTACGGTTCGCTGGAGGCGTTGATCGACGACTGCCGCGCCTGCGCCGCCGACGAACTGATCGCGGCCAACGGCGGCCCGGTGCGCGGCCCGGAGCAGTTCCGGTCGCTGCTCGAACGCATTCGCCCGCGCTTCGGTGACACGGTGGCCCGGATCGTGCGCCTGGTGGTGCCGGTGCTGGCCGAGGCGCATCGGGTACGGGCCGCCCTGGCCGAGACCACCGATCGCGATATCGCCGACGACGTCCGCCATCAGCTCGACGAGCTGGTATTCCCCGGCTTCGTCGCCGAGTTCGGCAGCGCCCGGCTGCGTGAACTGCCGCGCTATCTGCAGGCCGCGACGCTGCGCCTGCGGGCACTGCCGGGCTCGGCCAATCGCGATCGGCAGGGCATGGCCGAGCTCGATCGCGCGCACGCCGCCTATCAGCGACTGCTCGACGGGCTGCCGGAGCCGCGCCGCGCCGCACCCGATGTCACCGAGATCTGGTGGATGATCGAGGAATTGCGCGTGAGCCTGTTCGCCCAGCAGCTCGGCACGCCGTATCCGGTGTCGGCCAAGCGCATCGAGAAGGCGATCGCGGCGGTGCGCGCCACGCCCGTCAAAAGCGGTGCGCGGTAACCGCTTCGGCTACGGCGTGCGGTGCAGGATCGCGAGGTATTCGAACTCCCGGCGCAGCAGCGCGGCCGCTGCGACGTCCGACGCGGCCTCGCCGACGACGATTCCGGTCAGCGACAGGCCGGTACCGTCGAGCAGTAGCGTGAGATCGGCGGGGGTGTAGCAGCGCAGCGTCTGGCGGAAGACGCGCTCGGGTGCGGCGGGTTCCCACCAGGTGTCGGTCGCGGTGCAGGCGATCGGGTCGAAGCTGATGCGCTGGCGCAGTTCGCGGTCGTAGCCCGCGGCGGGATCCGGGAGCAGATGCTCCTCGTCGCCGTCCCAGCCCGCCCAGACGAAGGGGTTGAACACGTCGACGAGTGCGACCGCGCCCGGCTCCAACCAGGCGGCGATCCGCTCCAGCAGGCGGCGCTGGTCGGCGTCCGAGCCGATGCCGAAGCCGTTCCAGTAGCAGACGGCGTCGAATCGGCGGTCGAATTCGATGTCGTAGAAGTCGCCCTTGTGCACGGTGAGCGCACCCGAATCCAGATCCCGCGCCAATTCCTCGGTGAAATCCGCACGATCACTGATTTCGACGGCGGTCACCGCATACCCCGCGCGGGCGGCAGCCACCGCGGTCGTGCCGTAACCCGACCCCAACTCCAGCACCCGCCCCGCCGCCACCCCCTGCTCCCGCAGCAACCGCACCCGCCGCAGATCGCGCTCGCCCACCCGCGCATCCGCCTTACCCCACCACACCCCGGTCGTCGAATAGAACTCCCGCACCCACTCCATGCGCGGCAGTCAAGCACGCACAATCCGCCCCCGCCACCGAGTTTCGGCCAGCACCAACCGCAAGCACCCGGCCCGGGCCAGCGGATTCGGACAGGCCACCGAGCGTGAACAACCAGCGCGGACAGCGGATCTCCGCCATGCACCCAGCGCCGCCCGCGAGCGCGAACGACCGGCCGCGGGCGGGTACGACGCATCTTGCTCACACCGACCGCGGGAGCCGGATGAGTCCGCGTGGTGTCGAGGGTGGGTGGCCTGCGCCGTCTATGGGTAGCGTGGGCCGAAGGTGTTGCCGCTGTGGGGGTTCGGTCAGTCGACGTTGGCGCCGACCGCGTGTTCGGCGCGGTGGCGGCGCAATTCGGCGATTTCGTGTTCGAAGTCCTCCGCCGAGCTGAACGAGCGGTATACCGAGGCGAAGCGTAGGTAGGCGACCTCGTCGAGGTCGCGCAGGGGGCCGAGGATGGCCAGGCCGACCTCGTGGCTGGGGATCTCCGGGGAACCCTTGGCTCGCACCGCATCCTCGACCTGCTGGGCGAGCAGGTTCAGGGCGTCGTCGTCGACTTCGCGGCCCTGGCAGGCGCGACGCACGCCGCGAATCACCTTCTCGCGGCTGAACGGCTCGGTGACGCCGCTACGCTTGACCACCGACAGGATCGCGGTCTCGACGGTGGAGAAGCGTCGCCCACATTGCGGGCAGGCGCGGCGGCGCCTGATGGCCGTACCTTCCTCGGCCTCACGCGAGTCGACCACACGCGAATCCGGGTGACGACAGAACGGGCAATGCATCCGAGATCCTTCGGCGAACGGGTGTACAGGGCTCTTCCCGGCACAAGCGTATAACGCGCGAGCACGTGTTATACGTCCATAGCACCGTCGAGGATACCCTCGCGCCCGATGGAACTGCCGACCGGCCGGTCGGGCCGGACGCACGGACGCGGGCCGATTCAGGCCGTCAGCTGCCACTGACTGGTCAGATCGGCGATGAGTTCCGGCAGCCGGACGACCAGTCGGCCCCGGGCGAGCTGCTCCGGGAACGGCACCGAGAGCAGGGCCTGGGCGGCCGCTCGGTTCGACTGCAGTTCGACATAGCGCGGCAGCAGGTCGCCGGTGATGTAGGTCCAGCGACTGTCGCGGTCGGCCCAGTTGAAGTTCGGCAGTGGCATCCGCAGGGCGAGGCGGCGGCCGTCGACATCGGCGGCAACGCTGATGGGCGCGAAGACTCCGGGAGCCCGCACGCCGGGCACCGCCGGTTTACCGGCGACCGTGCTCACATAGGTCAGCACCCGCCCGATCGCGCCGCGGCCCCACGAGGTGGCGTCCCACTGGTCAGCGATGATCTGGTTCTGCTCCCGGTCGGTCATGCGCACCAGGGCGTCGACGAAGCCCGCCTCGGTGCCCGATTCGATGGATCGCCATGCCGCCACCGCGTTCTCGTCGAGCACCCCCGCCCGGAACATCTCCTCGATCGCGGGCAGGCCCTCGGCCACATAGGCCTCGTGCATTGGGACCTGGTCGAGGAAGATGTGCCGCTGCATGACCATCAGCCGGGACTGGTACCACGCGAGATCCGCGGCGGTGAGCCGCTCCCCCTCGGTCGCGAGCAGTCGCGGATCCGCGGGCAGCGGATCCAGCAGGGCGGCCGGGGTCTGACGGAGCAGATCGGCGACCGTACTACCCAGCTGATGGACGCCCGGCACGCTCACGACCGCGGCGACGTCGTTCATATCGAAGAATCCGGACGCGAACGAGCCGCCCGCCAACTCGGCCAGCCCCGCCCAGTAGAACTCGGGATGCGTGGTGGCCAGCCGCCGGTAGTTGACGTACACCTGGGTGAAGGTGCGGGAATTGGCGGCCACGCCGCGCGCGGGATCCCAGTCGGTCAGATCGATATCGGCATTGGCGGCCGCGACGGCGAGCCAATACTGGTGCAGCAGCGTGGCGTAGCGACGCGGCGCGACACCGTCGGCCCGGACCTGGTCGACCGCCGCGCGCAGGGTCGCGACATCCAGCGGCAGGGCGGGATTGAGTCCGCCACCGCGGGAACCGTCACCGTTGACCGGCGTCAGATCCAGATAGGCCGCGTAGCCGGGTTGGGCGTGCACGGCCGGCGCGGCCGTGAGCGCGACCATGAAAGACGCCAGCAGCCCGGCGATTCCGGCGAACAGTCGCGCCGAACGCGCGCGTGCGGTGGGTGGTGTCATGCTGCCAAGCCCTCGAGATCGATCGCGGCGAATGTCGCCCGGGTCACGTGTCGAGCACAGTAGCAACGAGTTCCACTCCGCGATCAAGAAATTCGGCCACCCGGCGTGACCGCGTGGACCCTATTCGGCGCTAATCCGCGCTGGTCGGCACGATCAGGGTCCGGCCGGTGGCCACCTCGGCGCCGCGCAGGCCGTTGAGTTCGACGATTTTGCGGACCGTATCGCGGACGGGGGCCTCGGGAGCCACGCGTGCGGCCACCTCGGACAGGGATTCCCCCTCCTGGACCTGCACCACCGTGGTAGAGCCCGAACCCGTACCCGCCGAACGCAAGTGGGCCGCGCCGACGAGTCCGCACACCGCGACCGCGCTCAGCAGGGCCGCCACCGCCAGCGTCGCGAAACCCACCCTGGCCCGCTCGACGCGCTGCATGGGATGCGGTCCACGGTCACGCTCGCCCGCCACCGCGCGCAGCCGCATGCGGTCGTACCGGATCGCCGCACCCGCCGGGCGGCTGCGGCGGGGACGGCGGTCGGTGCGGACGGCACACGGCAGGGCGACGACGGACGCACGCTGGGCACGCGGGATCGAATCGAAGCCGAGATCGGCGTCGGCGGAAACGAATTCGCTGATCGGGGTGCGCATCGGACAGACCTCCAGAGGAAAGTGGGCGGGAACTGTGTGCGGTTGATCCGGTGAGCCGAGAATCGCTGTTTCGATCATGTGTTCGAAGAACTGGTGTTCGATTTCTACCACGGGCCACCGACAAAGTCACGGCTTTGCGCGACATGCGTCGAACAGATGTTTGAAACCTGGTCCCGAGCGGACTACATTCGAGACACGCAATCCGGTGAGACACAGATGAGCACCCCGCTGGCCCCGGCCCGCGCGGCGCGAGGAGGATCGAGCACCCCCATGAACGGAGGACGGCGACCGTGAACGAACGAACGGTGGGCGGACACGACGACCTGGCCGACCCTGTCACCGAATCCGACAGCGCCGAATCACCCGGCACCGGAGCGGATCTCACCGCCCGCCAGCGCAAGGTGCTCGAGGTCATCCGCACCTCGGTGAACGAACGCGGCTATCCGCCCAGCATCCGCGAGATCGGCGACGCGGTCGGCCTGACGTCGACCTCCTCGGTCGCCCATCAGCTGCGCGCCCTCGAACGCAAGGGCTATCTGCGGCGCGATCCGAACCGCCCGCGCGCGGTGGACGTGCGCGGGCTGGACGAGACCGCGGTGCGCGCGGTCGCGCCGGTGACGAGCCTGCGCCCGGTAGACGCCGACGCCGACGCGGGCGATCAGCCGATCCCGACCTACGTTCCGGTGCTGGGCCGTATCGCCGCCGGTGGACCGATCCTGGCCGAGCAGGCCGTGGAGGACGTGTTCCCGCTGCCGCGCGAATTGGTCGGCGAGGGTTCGCTGTTCCTGCTCAAGGTCGTCGGTCAATCGATGATCGATGCGGCCATCTGCGACGGCGACTGGGTGGTCGTGCGACAGCAGAATGTGGCCGACAACGGCGATATCGTCGCGGCCATGATCGACGGCGAGGCGACGGTGAAGACGTTCAAGCGCACCGGCAAGGACGTCTGGCTGTTGCCGCACAACCCGCTGTTCGAACCGATCCCGGGTAATGACGCCCAGATCCTGGGCAAGGTCGTCACGGTCATCCGCAAGATCTGAACCCGCTCGGCCGGTGCCCATTTCGGTGCCCGCGGCCGATCGGGTGTGTGTGATGTCGCCGCGGCAGGCCCGCCCGGACCGAGGTTCGGGCGGCCCGTGGCCGACATCGGCGATCAGCGCCGAAACCGGGCCCGAAGCTGCGGATCATGCTCCCACCACAGGCCACTCCCCTGCGGTAGCTCCGTCTCCGCCGCCTCCGGCCGCACCGAATCCTTTTCGGTCGCATCGATTTCGGCATCCACCTCCACGGCCCTGCGCCGCTCGTCGAAGGCCCACGCCCGCATCAGCGCCAGCAGGTACGGCAGGCCCAGCACATCACCGAGCACCCAGATGACCCCGGCCGCGATGGTCTGATCCATCCGCAGATCTGGACCCCAGCTCCGGCCGACCTCGGTGTAGTACCCGACCGCGACCAGCGGGCCGAACCACAGCACCAGCCCCAGGATCCCATCGGCCATCGACTCGAACACCGTGATCAGCAGCGAGACCGACTGATTGAACCGCCGCGGCACCGGATCGGTCTGCAGCCGCGAGTAGAAGTACAGAAAACCGATGGCCACCAGCAGGATTCGCGTCAGCGCATCGATGGACCCGTGCCGCAGCACCAGTTCGTACCAAGGCGTGAGGAACAGCAGCCAGGGTGCGGTGAGGACGGCAGCCGAGGGCACCAGCGGATAGGTCAGCGCCCGCGCCCCCGGCGAGGCGAGCGCCCGATCCAGCCGCGCCTGCCCGACCGGCCCCAGCGCCGCGCGCAGCACGGTGACCGGCCGCCCGGCGGCCAGGCCGAACGGGACCACATACAACAGCAGCAGCGTTTGCAACGCACGCACCCAGAACAGGCTGCCGGAGTACACCCCGATCACACCGACCCCGCTGAGCAGCCACACCCCCAGCCCCAGTCCCAGAAAGGAGGCCGCCCGACCGACCGGTACCGCGACCCGCCCACCCCGGGCCCGCGCCGTCGAATATCCGACCGCCAACCCGGCGGTGATCGCGACCGTCGCGGCATCCCACCGCCATGAGGTCACGATCGACCCGAGGGTCAGCGGTGTGTCGATCCATGCCACGGCAGCAAGTATCCACGCGAAATGCGCGCCGACTCAGCGCAGGTCGGCGCGCATTTGCGCAGATCGGATAATTCGGGCGGAGGAATTACGGATGCGCGTGCCGCAGCGCGGGCGCCCGATGCGTGGGTCCGTGCGCGTCCTCGCAGTGCGCACCCGCGCGACCGCCGATCTCGAGCAGTTCCGGCAGGGCGTGGTCCACCTGCAGGGTGGCATGTTCGATGTGATGTTCCTCATCCAGCCAGTGCGCGAGATCCTCGCGCACGGCATGGCAGTCGCGGCCCGGATCGACCAGCACGTGTGCCGAGAGGGCAGGCGATCCGGAAGTGATCTCCCAGATGTGCAGATCGTGCACCTCGACCACGCCGTCGCGGGCGGCCATGGCCTGGCCGATCTCGGTGGGATCCAGATCGGCGGGGGCCGCTTCCAGGAAGATCCGGCTCGACGCCCGGACCAGCTCCACACCCGCCTTGATCATGAGCGCGACCACCACCAGGGTCGCGATGGCATCGGCGCGTTGGAATCCGGTGAGCAGGATGATCGCCCCGCCCACCGCCGTGGCGATGAAGGCGAACAGGTCGTTGAGGATGTGCTGATAGGCGCCCTCGACATTCAGGCTCGATCGGTTGGCGCGCGAAATCATCCACGTCGCGAGCACATTGACCACCACGCCCACCAGGGCGGTGATCAGCACCAGCGAACCGGTGACCTCGGGCGGATCGATCAGGCGGCGGATCGCCTCGTACCCGAGCCAGGCCGCCAGCAACAGCAGGGTGAGCCCATTGGCCTGGGCGGACAGGATTTCCACCCGCTTCCAGCCGAAGGTCATCCGCCCGGCGGCCGGACGCGCGGCCAGCCGGATCGCGCCGAGCGCGAGCACGATCGAGGCGGCGTCGGTGAGCATGTGCGCGGCGTCGGACAGCAGTGCCAGCGATCCGGCCAGCACACCAACGGTTACCTCACCGATCAGGAAGACCACGATCACCGCGAGCGCCCCGGCGAGCCAGCGCCGATCGCTGTCGGGCGTGGCATGTGCGTGCTGATGGTTGTGCGCGTGTCCGGCGCCCATCGGGTGTCCCCTTTCAGTCGTACGAGCCGACTGCGATCATATGCATACATCACTATGTATGCAAAGAGTCTTGACACAGTGAGCTGCGCCACACGCTCACGCGAAGGAATGCGTCATGAAAGGGCCTACCCCGCAGAAGATTTCACTACACGGCCCATTCGACTTGACTTGTCGCGGCTGATGGGTTCACCATTGCCGGGTCAGCACCTCGCTAGGCGAGGCTCCTGTACGAACACAGGCCACTGATCCGACGACGTCGAGAGACGCCCAGGGTTAGGACAGATCTTCCCGGATTAAGGGGTGATCCGAAGTGGCTTCCCACGCGGGATACGTCGTGCAGTGCCGAAGCTCTGACGAGAGGGGTGCGCATCCCGCGGTTCGGCGGGCGCAATCCCCCGGCGTGTGCGCCGGTTCTGACATTCGATTCGATGACGCGCGCGTGCGTCCCGGCGGCAAGGAGGTGAGGGACGAGATGAAATCCGGCGATGGTCCGTATCCGAGTCCGGGTCGACATTCTGTTCCGTTACCAGCCTGCCGCACATTTCCCGCAGTCTGATCCGCGCGGAGACCGAGCGTTTCCGCGTGCCTCGGCGTGCGCGAAAACCGTTGTGGCGGCTGGACTTTCCCATGAGGAGTCCATCATGACCTTCACCACTTTCCCCCGCCTGACCCTGCTCAGCGCCGCCCGCCGCGTCCGGGCGCGCTACCAGCTCACCCCGCAGGAGCGGCACAACCTGCGGGCCGCCCAGACCCCGCTGGCGGTCGTCAGCGCCTCGCTCGGCGCTCACCCGTACCACCGGTAGGATCCGAAACGGCACGTAATCGACTGTGCCGCTGCCTGTTTCAGGAATCACCCATCGATGTGGCCGGGGTGCCGGTGATCTCGGTTGCCCGCCCGCCACCGTCGAAGCCCCGTCATCTCCGTCGTTCCGGCCGTGCGCACGCGGCCGGAACGGCGGTGCGCGCGGGCGACCGGTCCACCGGCTCGGCGTCCACATCGCACGCAAGAAAGGGAGAACGGCCATGGCCTTCTTCTCCGGCGGCGCCTCGCGTCGCGACACCACCGTCGCCGAACAGCCGACCGGCGCGGTCATGGACAGCGCGCATGTCGGCGATATCGTCGGCGCGCTGGGAACCATCCGGCGCGACGATACGGCCGCGGGGCGCAGCCGCTGGCAGCGATTCAAGATGCTGCTGGTCGTGATCGGCCCCGGATTGATCGTCATGGTCGGGGACAACGATGCGGGCGGCGTGGCCACCTACGCCCAGGCCGGACAGAACTACGGCATGGCGCTGGTCTGGACGCTGCTGCTGTTGATTCCGGTGCTCTATGTCAATCAGGAGATGGTCGTGCGGCTCGGCGCGGTCGCGGGCGTCGGCCATGCGCGGCTGATCTTCGCGCGATTCGGCAAATTCTGGGGCGCGTTCAGCGTGGGCGATCTGTTCGTGGTCAACGCCCTGACCATCGTCACCGAATTCATCGGCGTGGCAATGGCCCTCGGCTATTTCGGACTGCCCAAATCGATCTCGGTGCCGCTGGCCGCCGTGCTGCTGTTCGCGGTCGTGGCGGGCGGATCGTTCCGGCGCTGGGAACGATTCCTGTTCGGGCTCATCGCGGTCAATATCGTGATGTTCCCGCTGGCGTATCTGGTACACCCCAGCGCCACCGAGATCGCCAAGGGCCTGGTGCCGTCGTTCCCGGGCGGGTTGAATTCCACCCTGCTGCTACTCATCGTCGCGATCGTGGGGACCACCGTCGCGCCCTGGCAGCTGTTCTTCCAGCAGTCCAACATCGTCGACAAGCGGATCACCCCGCGCTGGATCCGCTACGAACGCATCGATCTGTGGGTCGGCATCGTGGTGGTCATGCTCGGCGCGGTGGCGATCATGGCCGCGGCGGCCTTCGGGCTGGCCGGTACCGAGGCGGTCGGGAACTTCACCGACGCGGGCGCGGTCGCCCAGGCCCTGCACGACCACCTGGGCGAGACGGTCGGCGCGCTGTTCGCCATCCTGCTGCTGGATGCCTCGCTGATCGGGGCCAATGCCGTCGGCCTGGCCACCACCTACGCGCTCGGCGACACCCTCGGCAAGCGGCATTCGCTGCACTGGAAGATCAGCGAGGCGCCGGTGTTCTACCTCGGCTACGCGCTGCTGCTGGCCGTCGCCGCCGCGGTCTCGTTCAGCCCCGATCACGTGCTGGGCCTGCTCACCCAGGGGGTGCAGGCGCTGGCCGGGGTGCTGCTGCCCTCGGCGACGGTGTTTCTGGTACTGCTGTGCAACGACCGAGCCGTGCTCGGGCCGTGGGTGAACACCACCCGGCAGAACATCGTCGCGGGCGCGATCGTCTGGGCGCTGGTGCTGCTGTCCCTGGCGTTGACCGCCGCCACGTTCTTCCCCGAACTGTCCACCGCCGCCCTGCGGACATTCTTCGCGATGGGCGCGCTGGTCGGACTGCTCGGCGGCGGCGCGATCGCCCTGGCCCGGCGCCGGGCCGAGCGGCGCGCGGCCGAACGCACGGCGGCCGAACTCGGCGGCCTGGACCCCGGCCAGATCGAGGAGCTGGATTCGACGCCGCTGTCGCGGACCGAACGCCGGGCGATTCTCGAGCAGGATCGCGACTCCTGGCGCACCCCGGCGCTGGAAACGCTGGCGCGACCGGCGTTCTCACCGCTTCGCACGGCCGGAATGCTCGCGCTGCGGGCCTATCTCGTCCTCGCGGTGATCCTGGTCGGAGTCAAGATCGGCCAGTCCATCATCGGCTGACCGAACCACCGCGCGGCCGCGCGAGACCGTCGTCAGCGACGGGATCGCGCGGCGGCCCGTTTCCGCCCGGCCCGGGCGCGCCGATCGGCCTCGGTGTCCACACCCCACCAAACGAGCGTGCCCACGACGGCGGTGTAGATTCCGAAGGCGAGATAGACCAGCACGGCCCCGTATTCGGCGGCCCAGTGCGCCAGCCGGGGCAGCGCGACCACCTCACCGAGAAACAGCACGAGGCCGAGCACGGCCGCCGGGATACCCAGCGGCCCGGCCGCGGCGCCGAACTCCGGCGGTGGATTCACGTGCGGCGGGGGTCGCTCGATTGTCACGATTATTACTCCGATCCCCCGGCCAGCGAATAATCAGCAAACAATGACTCGATGGTCGCGGCCGCGGTGGCGAATGGGAAGGGAATGTGACCCCAAACACATATTCCCGCCGGATCAGTCCGATTCGACCCGTTCGTGCACGGTCAGCAGGATGTGATCGAATTTACGGCGCAGATCCGAGTCCGCGCGCGCGAAATCGGTCAGTTCAGCGGTCAGCCGGATGCACAGCGCGCGCAGCGGCGTACCGGTCTCCCGCGCCCGCCACAGCAGCAGCCGCGTGGCCTGATCGCCGGGTATTCCGTAGACGAGCATGAGCGCGCCCTTGGCCTGCTCGATTTCGGCGCCCGCGGCGACCCATTGCGGCAGCCGGTCGTCGATCACGCGGCGCTGTTCGGCATCGACCGCGGCGGTCAGATCGATGTAATAGCCGCCCGTGCCCACCCGGTCGCCGGACGCGTCGTAAAGCGGATACGACAGCACGGTCACATGGTGCACGCGCCCGGCGGTATCGATGATGCGATGGCTGCTGGAGAACGGTGCGCCGTCCTCGACCGAGGTGATCAGCGCCCGCACCCGGTCGCGGTCCTCCGGATGTTTGTGCGACAACAGCAGTTCGGTGGTCGGCCGCACGGCGCCGGGCTCGTAGCCGTGCATCCGGGCCACCTCCGGGGACCACTCCCAGCGCTGGTCGGCGAACAGGTAGCGGAACGTCCCGATCCCCGCCGGGGCGCCCGATCCGATCACCCGCTCCAGCGTTTCGGCATCCTCGTCAGACAGTTCCCCATCCGTGGCCACCGTCCCAGTATCCGCCGCCGCCGGCCCCGGTGCGAGGCGGGCCATTCACATATCGGCCGGAATTGTTGCGGGCGCGGATTGTTTTCGGCTTTCGGCATTGCTCACAGGAAACGCCGAAATTGCGCCGGATTCGGTGTGCGCGCGAGCGTTGCGGTACGGTATACAGAATCCCAGTTGTTCCATGTCTTGCGAAGGGGCTCGCTCATGGCCAAGAAGGTCACCGTCACGCTTGTCGACGATTACGACGGGAAGTCCAAAGCGGATGAGACCGTGCAGTTCTCGATCGACGGTGTGGCCTATGAAATCGACCTGTCCACGCTGAATGCCGGCAAGCTGCGGGGGGCGCTCGAGCCCTGGACGGAAAAGGCCCGCAAGGTGGGCCGCCTCAAGGCGGGCGGCACCGCCCGCCCCAAGACCGCCGCCGACCGTGAGCAAACCGTGGCCATCCGGGAATGGGCCAAGAAACACGGTTACAACGTCTCGGCGCGTGGCCGAATTTCCTCCGAGGTCGTCTCGGCCTATCACAAAGCCAACAAGTAATCCGATTTCGGGGGTCGGGGCAGTAGGGGTGGCGTTCGCGACGGCCGTCCGGTCGTCGCCCGCGCGGCGCACCGGGTTCCGGCTCCGCCGCCGCGAGACCGCCGCACACACAAGCGGATTCGAGTGACGGACCCGTTCGCCCGCGCCCCACGGCCACCCGCCCGACGTGCCGCGGGACTCGGATCGGTGACGATCGCACCAACCGGAAGCATGCCGCCGCGAAACACGGCCGTGGGCGCGGTAGCCTGGTGCTCTGGTTCGGCACCACGCCGTTCCCGCAAGTCGCTGAGTGCAGGTCGGATTTGGGCGGGGGTGGGTTTGCATGACACGCAGGAGCGAAATCGCGGCACTGGCGCGGCAATGGCGAATCTCGGTCGCCGAGACCGGATTCGTCCCCATGTCGATGCTGGAACTCGATCGGCTGCTGCTGCGACTGCTGGAGCGGATCGCCGCCGCGGCGGCCACCGAACCGTTCGATCCGTCCGACGCGGCCGCGGTGGGCGCGGAGCTGGTGCGGGCGAATCTGACCGACCCGCGGGTGCTCACCCGCTCCGCGTACGCGCTCACCCCGCTCACCGAACTGGTTGCGCCGCACGGCGATCGCATGGTCGCGGTATTCGGCGAGCTGGCCCGCGGCTACACCGAGACGCTGCTGACCGCTCGCGCCCGCGATCAGGAGATGCTGCATACGGCGATGGCCGACGCCCGTCACGCCGCCGAGATCCGGTTCCGGGTCATGTTCGACAACGCCGCCGTGGCCATCGGCATCGGCGACACCAACGGCCGGGTGGTCGACGTCAACCCCACCCTCGCCACCATGCTCGGCATCCCGGTCCCGCGGCTGCGCGGACGGCCGGTATCGGATCTGGTTCATCCCGACGACCGGGCGCAGATGGAGTCGCGGGTGTTCGAGGAGTTGCTCGCGGCGGGATCGGGCACCGTCCGGCTCGAGCTGCGCTACCGGCGTCCCGACGGGGGCGGCGGCTGGGCCGCCTGGGCCATCACGCTGGTCCCCGAGACCGGCGGTCGCTCGGCCTATCTGCTCGTGGTCGGCGAGGACACCACCCAGCGCCGGGCGCTGCAGGCCGAACTGCACCGCCAGGCCCGCCATGATCCGCTGACCGGACTGCCCAACCGCCGCCACCTGGTCGACACCCTGGCCCGGATCATCGCCGAGGCGCAACCGGACGACCGAGTCGGGCTGGGCTTCGTCGATCTGGACGGATTCAAGACCATCAACGACACCTACGGCCATGGCGTGGGCGACCGGCTGCTGACCGCGGTGGCCAACCGGCTGGCCGCGCACTCCGTCGGCGCCATGCTGGCCCGGGTCGGCGGCGACGAATTCGTGGTGCTGTTCGCACCGCCCTGCGATTCGGTGCGGGTGGCGGGAATCGTGGAGGCGATGCTCGGCGCGCTGGCCGATCCCATTCCGGTCGACGACCATCTGCTGCGGATCACCGCCTGTATCGGCGCGGTGGTCACCCCGGTTGCCGATGCCGATGCCGAGCGATTGCTCGACGCCGCCGACGCGGGTCTGTATCGCGCGAAGGCGGCCGGGCCGAATCGCTGGGTACTGCACAGCATCGATGTCACGGCCGCGGCCTTTCCCACCGCCTGACTCCGCCTGTGATACGAAGTACCGCAATCATTTACGATGTGGTATCGCGCGACACTCGAAACCGGCTGTGCGGCAAGGCCGAATTCGGGACACGTTCGGCGTACATGTGCCTGCTCGGCTTGTACGATTGTCGAAGTGGAGGGAGGTAGGGTGTCGGAGGACAGGCGCACGCCGGAGGGCGTCGACCCAACCAAGCCGAACTCGGCTCGGATCTACGACTATATGCTGGGCGGCAAGGACAACTACGAGGTGGACCGCAAGGTCGCCCAGCGGATGCTCGAGGTTGCGCCCGACACTCGCCCACTGGCCTGGTTCAGCCGTCAGTTCCTGCTGCGCGCAACCCAGATCGCGGCCGAGGCGGGGGTCCGGCAGTTCCTCGATCTCGGTTCGGGCATTCCGACCGAACCGACCGTGCACGAGGTGGCACAGAAGATCGAGCCGACGGCGCGGGTGGTCGCGGTCGATTACGATCCGGTCGTCTTCGCCCACGCCAACGCCCTGCTGGCGGGCGCGCCCGGGATAACACCGATACTGGCCGACGCACGCGATCCCGAGCACATCATCGAACAGGTGCGGTCCGAAGGGCTGATCGATTTCGACGAACCGGTCGGGGTTCTCATGGTCGGCGTGCTGCACTTCATCATGGATGCGGAGGGCCCCGCCGACATCGTCGCCCGTTACCGGGACGCCTTGGCTCCGGGCAGCTACTTCGGCTTCACCCACGGTGGTGACGAGTCCAACCGGGACTTCATCGAACGGTCGTCGCGCGATACCGCCGGTAGCCCCTCCCAGGTCGTGTACCGCTCGCGCGCGCAGGTGGCCGCCATGTTCGACGGCTTCGAGATCCTCGAACCCGGCGTGGTGCCCCTGCAGGAGTGGCTGGGCGGCGACCTGCCGTCGACAGAGCTCGTCCTGCTCGGCGGGGTCTGCCGCAAGCCATAGCCGAATCTCCTCCGGCACCGGCGATTCGAGTATTCAGGGCGCGTCGGCAACCTCGGCCGCCCGCGCCACCATGGCGTCGGCCACCACCCGCGGACGCCGCCCCAGACCGCAGGCGCTGGCCACCCCGTCGACCCGGCGGCCCAGGGCCGCCTCGACGGTGTGCAGCGTCTGCACCTGCTGTTCCACCGATGGAATCTCGTGCACGAGACCCGCGTAGAACGCGGTGTCGGGGCCCAGGTCCAGATCCCGCAGCGGCACATAGAAGCTCGGCTTCATCGAGGGCGGAATATCCCCGGCGGCCAGCGGGCCGTGCACATATTCCAGCGGACGACCCGCGGGCCAGTGCCGTGCCACCGAATTCGCCAGCGCCACCAGTGGCCGGGCGTCGCGCGGCCGCGCACCGGCCCTGTTGCGCAGGCTGCCGAGGCACAGATGCACGCCGAAGCGCGTTCCCGCGGGCGCGGCCGCGGCCATGGCGGCGATCCCCTTCGCCAACCCCAGCGCGCGATCGGCGAGCCGGTGGAACGGCAGGGTTTTCGCCATCAGCAGCAATTCGGCGGTGGCCTCCAGCTGGATGACGACATCGTCGCCGGCGAGCTCCCGCACGGCCGCGATATCCCGCACGCTCGCATCGACGAACGCCTGTTTGTGCTTGCGCACCCCATTCACACCCATCGCGATGAACGCCAGCGTGAAGGCGGTGGGCATGCCGATCTGCAACGAGAGTTCTGGCAGGCCTCGCTCGCGACGCAGCTCGCGAAACAGCGGCAGCGCCTCCCGAGCCTCGGCCAGATAGCCGAGATCCATTGCCTCCCCGCGCAGTTGCTTACCCCGCGGCACGCGATGGATGGTGCGATCGCGGCTGGTCTCCCAGCTGCCCACCGAGCGCACCTCCAGCACCCCCTGGGCCACCAGGTCCGCGATGATGGGCTGGATATAGAACTCGTAGCGCCGCACCTCCCCCGTCGGCAGAGTGCGCAGCCGCTCGCCCGCGCCGCCCAGCATGGTGCGCATGGCGTCCTCGGTGCTCTCGGCCGGGAAGCTACCTACGAAATGGACCGCGCGCGAGCTGGTATCACGCATATCCGAAGGCAAAGTCCCGTGCTCCTGTTCTCATCTCGATCGTCCGGGCGAGCTCTGCCGAGACGCCCAGTGCCGCAACGGGTACGAAAGGCGAACGTTCCACTTCGCGTGGTTTGCCCGAGCCTTGCGTGAGGACCATCTTGCCCTATAGCCTGCCTCATCGATGCCCGAATATGGGTGTCGGACATGCGGTCTTCGGATCTCACCCTAGGGAGCGCTTCGCGTGCGGACCTCGGTCAAGACATTCGCCGCAGCCGTTGCGGCAGCCCTGCTCTGTTCGACACCGGGGGTCACCCGGGCCGATGACGCGTCAACGCAGGGCGATTGCCGATCCTTCTTCTTCCCGGTGCCGCAGGGGCAACTCGCCTCGACGCTGTGTCAGCCCTTATCCGGGCCGTCCGATACGGTTCTGGTGCTGATGTCGGGCTCCAGCTACAACGGCACCTACTGGGATTTCGAATACGCGCCGGAGACATACAGTTTCCGCCGCGCGATGAATGCCGCGGGCCTCGCCACGCTCGTCGTGGACCGGCTCGGCAACGGCGCCAGCACCCACCCGCCGGCGCTCAGCCTCACCGCGACCGCCACCACCAACGCCCTGCACGACATCGTCGGCGCGCTGCGCCGCGGGCTCGCGGGCGCACCGCCGTTCGCGAAGGTGGTGCCCGTCGGCCATTCGCTCACCTCGGGCACCGCGGTCGTCGAGGCCACCAGCCACCACGACGTCGACGGACTGGTCCTCACCGGCTACTCGCACGCGCTGAACATCCCGCAGGTGGTCAGCGTGATCGCGACCTATCACCGGGCGGTCGACGATCCCGTAACCGCCGGGCGGACAACCGATCCCGGTTATCTGGTCACCCGCCCGGGCACCCGGCTGTACTCCTTCTTCGATCCCGCAAACGTGGATCCGGAGGTGCTCGCGATAGATGAGCGGAACAAGGAGTTGTTCTCGCTGACCGAGTATCCCGACGCCCTGACCTCCACCGTGCCGGGCATGTCGAGTCATATCACCGCGCCCGTGCTCATCGTCAACGGCAGCAGGGACCGGCTGTCCTGCGGCGAGAACTACTCGATCTGCGCCGATTCCGAAACCCTGCGCAATGCGGAGGCACCCTACTTCTCCCCCGCCGCGAAGTTGCGAACATTCGTGCTCCCCGGTAGCGGACATTCGGTGAATCTCGCCCGCAATACCCGCGAATACCAGGCGGCCGTGATCGACTGGGTCAACACCTATGTCCGGCGGTGACCGACCGGCTATTCTGAACGGAAAGGTCGTGTTGGGATACCACGCCGCATAATCGAGGTGACCGATGGGCACGTCTGTCGTTTCAACCCTGGACCAATTGCGTCGGGATCTCCGTGAATTCGCCCGACTGGCCGAGGCCCGCTACGAACCCGCACAGGTGGATCCGGTGCTCGACGCCCTGGCCGAGCTGTGGACCAGTTCCTGGATCGGCGTGCGCACCACCACGCTTCCGGTCGGACAGCGCGGGGTCAACGCCCGGCTGATCACCTCCGACGAGTTAGCCGATCCGGTGGGGACGCTGCGGGCGGCCGGTTTGCTGAGCTTCACCGGGCATCCGATGGAGCGGCTCCTGGCCGAGGTGTCGGCCGCGGTACCGGTGCGCTGGGGCGTGGACCTCGCGCTGGCGAGCGGGGTGCAGAAGATCTGGCTGGTACTGCCCGAATTGATCTCCGTCGAACGGATGCTCGGATTCACCGGAATCCCCGCGGCGGCCCGTGGCCACGCCGATCACCTTTCCCGCTACGGCGGCGAAATCGGCATGCTGGCACTGGATTTCGCGAGCCGCACCATGAACTGGTACTCCCAGGTCTTCCCGCCCGGTCGGCTCACCGCGGGCGATATCGTCACCATGCTGCGCGAGCTCGATTTCGTCCCGCCCGCCGACGAGGAACTGGCGGTGCTCGGGCACACCTTCAATGTCTACCGCACCTTCGCCTGGGACTCGCCCCGCATGCGGCGCATCTGCCTTCCCTATCGCTGTGACGCCCAGAGCTTTCCGAAGATCCATCCGCTGCTGGATCGCTTCGTCGCCGGGGCGCCCTGTGCCATCGGCGGGCCGCGCGGATTCGTGTTCTACACCGCCTACGGACCGACCGGCAGGTACTACAAGGTGCAGGCCGATTACACCTCGCCGCGGCTGGCGACCTTCCCCGGCGGCACGGTTCCGCAGATGAGATGAGCCGTTATCTGTCTCGCGCGGTACCGGGCCGGGGTAACGTGAGCCCGAAGGTCGCGTGGAGAAGGAGTCGGTGATGGCTCGTGAATCGCTCGAGGAGAATTCGGGGCTGGCCTTTCTGGGTCGGCTGTCGCGCTGGCAGACCGTGCTGCAGCAGCTGACCGCCGACGACCCGACCTACAAGGAGATCGTCGAGCAGAAGCTGATCGCCGCGGCCGAGGCGCTCAATCGCGGCATCGACGAGCGGACGGTGCAGGTGCTGGGCCGCTACACCGATCGGGAGATGGACGAGATCCGCCGCGCCGCGGCGGAGTTCCGGATCGATGACGACGAATTCGATCGCGAGGCCGCACTGCACGCCCGCTGTGATTTCGACGTCGACGACGAGGACGAGGACGATTTCCGCGGCGGCCGTCCGCCGCTGCGCCCGGTGTGACGGCCGGACCCGGGACCGCATCCGGGTGAATCCGGCCGTCGGCCCGACTCAGGCGACGAGCAACCTACCGAGGAAATCGGAGACCGCGCCCATCAGGCTCTGGATGAAATGCGGAATCATATCCAACCCTTCCTTTCGGAATATTCTCTGCGAGCAGAGATCTGGCCGTTCTACCGTGTGATTCGGCGCGGCCCCCGCATCCGGATGGGCGGGCGGTCGGTTTGCGAGGGTTCGTTGTGAGCGATCACGAAACCGTCCGTCCGGCCGCTACCCAGCTGTCACGATCGATCACCGAAACGGTTTCCGGCCGATCTCGAGACGGTTACGTTGCTGTCAGTGCCTATCTAGGAGAGTGTCGATGTCTGTTGCCACTCCGGACCGACCGGGCCTGACGGTGTCGGGACGACCCATGTCGACCGCGCTGAAGGATGTATGGGCGCTGTCGCGGCAGATGGTCGGCCACTTCGTGGAAAATGTCGCGCCCTGCGGCACCCTGCCCGGCGAGGCCATCACCGGCGACGTCACCACCATCACCCGGATCTGCCTCGAGCTGGCGGTCAGCATGCTCGACGGCCAGGACATTCCGGAGAAGACCGAGCGGCTGTCCGCGGCGGCCGCCCAGTGGGCGCGCGAGGGCGTGCCGATCGATACCATCCACCACGCCATCCACGAGGGTTTCAAGATCGGTTTCGATCTCGTGGTCAGCCATGCCGCCAACCGGCACCGCCAGGCCGGGTCGAGCGATCACGACACCATGCTCACCCTCAGCCTCGCCGACTACGAGAACCTGCTCGGCGGCGCCAAACTCGTGGTGGAGATGCTCGACACCATGACCTCGGCGGTGTCGATGGCGTATGTGCGCGAGCTGCGCGCGGTGGTCAGCGAGCACCACACCGCGGTGCACACCCTGACCTCGGCGCTGCTGGGCGGGCATCCGACCTCCACCATGGCCCGCGAATGCGGCATCGAGATCGCCGAGCGCTATCGCGTCCTCGCGCTGGCGGTTCCGCCGCATCCCGACGAGGCCAATCCCATGCTGGACGCGAAGGTGGTGGCGCGTCGCAAATTACGCCGCGTACAGGCCGAATTGGCCACCCGCTGCGGGGAGTCGACGCTGTCGCTGCTGAGCGTCGACGGCGGCACGCTGCTGATTCCCGCGGCCGAGATCACCGACGAGGCCCTCGACGAGCTGACCGACCGGCTCTCGCGCGCCGCGCGGGTGCCCGTCACCGCCACCGTGGTCACCGCCGCGACCGACACCGTTCCGACCGCCGCCGATCAGGCCCACGAACTGCTCGACATGGTGGGCAGGTTGCAGTCCGCACCCGGGCTCTACCGGTTCGACGATCTGGCGCTGGAGTACCAGCTCACCCGGCCGGGCCCCGGCCGCGAATACCTCGGGTCACTGCTCGATCCGCTCGACGCCCATCCGGAACTGCTCGAGACGCTGCGGACCCACATCGCACACAATCTCAACCGCCAGCGCACGGCCCGGCTGCTGCATGTGCACACCAACACCGTCGACTACCGGCTCAAGCGCATCGGCCAGCTCACCGGCTTCGATCCCACCCAGGCCAGCGGCCTGTGGTACCTGCGCTCCGCGCTCGTGGCGCGGACCTATCGCGGCTGATCAGGGGGCCCGGCTGGAGTCGGGCCGAATCCGGCCCGCCTCCACCAGGGTCTGATACGCCGCCTGCTTGCGCGGACATTCCTCCCGCAGACAGCCGCGATGGCGCTGCATGGTCCGATGTGCCTCGCTCACCGACAACGGCTGCTCCGGCGCCTCGTGCGGCCATCCGTGCGGCCAGATCGAGGACTGGAATCCGGTCACGACATCCTCCGGCACCATGGTCAATCGTCGTCGAGTCCGGCGGACAGATAGGCCACTGCCGCCAGCCAGCGCGGACACGAGAAGGCGTGCTCCGCAACGAGAATTCGGCGCGCCTCCGCCTCGGTCAGCGGGCCGTCCGCCCCGTCACAATGTTTCACGCCGCCCAAAAGGCAAGGCGCAGAACACATTTGCGTGGTAGTCGCCATTCCGACTCCCCTCCCACCAGACGCCCTGAGGTCCCCGCCCGACCCGTCGCACATCTGAAATTGTGATATTCTGGACGTGATAAATGCTAGCGTGATTATCACGCGAGCGAAAGAGGTTGGGGCAGAAGGGGATTCAGGCGCACCGGCCGGAAGGGGGTCCGCCGCTCACCATGGGTACGCGACTGCGCACGGCGCGAAAACTTTTGTTAGGCCGCGAGATCGAACATATGATCACCGCCGCCGGCGTCAGTCAGAGCGAGGCCGCCAAGATCATCGATACCAGTCAGAGCCGGATCGCCATGCTGGTCAACGGCGCGAGCTCGATCACCGTCGGCGATCTCGAGCGCCTGGCCACCCAGCTCGGTTTCACCGATCCCGGCTACCTCGAGACCCTCGAGGAGCTGCGCCGCGACAACCACAGGCGGGGCTTCTGGAACACCGGTTACCGGCGCGCCTACCTCGAGGATCTGCGCCTGCTGGTCGATCTGGAGGACTACGCCAGCCTGCTGCGCGTCACCGAGGCCGAGATCATGCCCGGCCTGCTGCAGTGCGAGTCCTATATCCGCGCCCTGCACGAGCCCGAACATCCCGACGATCCCGAGGCCGAACAGGCCGTGGAGGATTCGGTGCGGGCGCGGCTGGCCCGCCAGGAGATCCTCACCAAGCCGTCGCCGCCGCAGTTCCGCGCGATCCTGTCCGAATCCTGCCTGCGCCGCGAGTACGGCGGCCGGGCGGTCATGCTCGAACAGCTCCAGCATCTACTCACCCTCTCCCGGCGCGGCAACATCATGATCCAGGTGCTGCCGTTCACCGTCACCACCCACGGCGCGGGCATGGAGGACCGGTTCACGCTGGTGCGGGTGCCCTCGCCCGGCGCGGCGGGCGATCTGGACATGGCCATCGTGGAGAGTCAGGGCGATATCCGCTACATCGACGACAAACCGGCCGTCACCGCTCGCGAGACGGTGTGGTCGCGGCTGTCGGCCGCGGCGCTCAGCGCCGAGGACTCGCGGGCCTTCATCGAACACGTCGCGCGCGCGATTCGCCGCAAGACGTTCACCGCCGGGTGATCTCACACCCGTTCGGCACACAACGAAAAAGGGGTCAGGGGACATGAGCAACGACTTCCAGTCGCGCGAGATCGACGCGAGCCGCCCGTCGGCCGCGCGCATGTATCACTACTACCTGTCCGGCGAGGCGGTCTTCGACGTCGACCGGATGTTCGGCGAAAAGATCTTCCAGATCTTCCCGTATGCCGACGTCTGGGCGCACCACAACCGTGGTTTCCTGCAGCGCGCCACCACATTCATGGTCTCCCAGGGCATTCGGCAGTTCCTCGACATCGGCTCGGGCTTACCCACGGTCGGCAACACCCACGAGGTCGCCCGCGAGATCGCGCCGGAGGCGCGGGTGGTCTACGTCGACAACGATCTGGAGGCGGTGGCCCGCTCGCACGAACTGCTCGAGCAGCAGCACGCACTCGACACCACCGCCGTGATCGAGGCCGATCTGCGCTGTCCCGATCTGATCCTCGGACATCCCGATACCCGTCGCCTCATCGACTTCGACCGGCCGCTGGGTCTGCTCATTGTCAGCGTCTGGCCGTTCGTGCCCGACAGCGATCGCCCGTATGAGCTCATGGCGCAGTTGCGCGACCGGCTACCCGCCGGAAGCTATGTGGCGATGAGTCACGGTTCGATCGACGACGCCGCCCCGGAGGTCAAGGAGCGGATACGAGCCCTGCGCGAGCTGTACAAACAGACCTCGGACCCGGGGACCTACCGCACCCGCGACGAATTCGCCGCCTTCTTCGACGGTTTCGAGCTGGTCGAACCCGGCCTGGTGCACGCGCCCGACTGGCGGCCCACTGAATCGGTGGATTCCCAGGATCCGGCACGGCCGTGTAATTTCGCCGCCGTCGGCTACAAGCCATAGGCGACACGCAGGCGCGTGGGCGTCCGTTCCCGCGCGCCTGGGCTTTACTCCGTAGAAAGGCAACATCAATGACGCTGCTACCGACCTTCACCGCGGGCGAGTTCCGCAAGGCACGTGCCAGCTCACCCAACCAGAACTGCGTGCGCGTCGCGCGCAAGGACGGCTGGACCGCGGTTTGGGACGACAAGCGCGCCACCGATCGCATCACCCCTGTCACCGTGCTGCCCGCCGGTGAGCTGCTGCTGTTCACCGACGAACAGTTCGACGCCTATCAGGCCAGCGTGCGGGAGAACCGGGTGGAGGCCGCCCCGCTGACGGTCACCCGCCGCGCCGACGGTATGTATGTGTTCCGTGCTGCCACAACGCAACCCGTGCCCGATGTCGAGCTCGTCTTCGACCAGGACGAGCTCGACGCCTTCCTCGACGGGGTACGTCATCGCGAATTCGATGCCAACGTCGTTGTCGGTCAACAACTTTAGGCCCCACAGCGGTCTCTGCGCAGCCGATCGGTGAATTTACCGGCACGACGGCTCGGATCCGGGAGTTGGGGGGATACGGGGCGTCGACGGGCCGGAATCACCGGCTGCGTGATAAAGAAATGACGTGCCGCATCAACTCGTCGTTCACCTGCCGGTCGCCGATTCGTGCCACGGTCGCCGTGTGACGCCGCCGCGATGGTGACCGCAACGACGACGATCGAGACCGCCGCCGGCGCGCGGACCGGCGGCCACCGTCGCGATCTGGACGGGTTGCGCGGCATCGCCATCGCGCTGGTCGTGGTGTTCCACATCTGGGTCGGGCGGGTGTCCGGGGGCGTGGACGTATTCCTGGTGCTGTCGGGCTTCTTCTTCACCGGATCGCTGCTGCGGCGGGTCGAGTCCGTCGGGGTCGCGACCAGGCTGCGGCGGCTGGCACGGCGACTGCTGCCCGCCATGGTGGTGGTGCTGGCGGCGGTCGCGGCCGCGACGCTGCTGCTGCGCCCGGTGACCCAGTGGGCCGATCTGGCCCAGCAGACCCTGGCCTCGCTGCTGTACTACCAGAACTGGCAGCTGGCGCTGACCTGGTCGGACTATTTGGCGGCCGATCCGTCGGTGAGCCCGCTGCAGCACCTGTGGTCGATGTCGGTGCAGGGGCAGTTCTATCTGGCCGCGCTGCTGGCGATCGCGGCCACGGCGGGGCTGTGCCGAATGCTGCGCCAGCCCAGCGCGATTCGGCCGCTGCTCGCCGCGCTGATCGTCGCGGGTGCGGCGACCTCGTTCGGCTATGCCGCCCACGGCGTTTCGGCGCAGCAGGGCTGGAACTACTACGACAGTGCCGCGCGCGCTTGGGAATTGCTGGCAGGTGCGGGGCTGGCGCTGATCGTTCCGCATCTGTCGCCGTCGCGGGCGCTGCGCGCGCTGCTCGCGGCGGCGGGGCTGGCGGGCGTGCTGCTGTGCGGCTGGCTCGTCGACGGGGTGCATCGGTTCCCCGGGCCCGCGGCGCTGCTGCCGGTCGGCGCGGCGGCCGCCCTGATCGTGGCCGGGGCCAATGTGGATCCGCGGCGGCTGCCGCTGCCCAATCGGCTGCTCGCGGCGCCGGTGCCGGTGGCGCTCGGCGAGCTCGCCTATGCCCTGTATCTCTGGCACTGGCCGATTCTGGTCTTCGTCCTCGCCGAGGCGGGCGCCCCGCGGGCCGGACTGTCCACCGGCGTCGGGGTGCTCGCGGTCTCGCTCGCGCTGGCCCTGCTCACCCATCGACTGGTGGAACAACCGCTGCGCGAGCTCGTCATCCGCCGCGCCGCGATGCGCTATCGGCGCACGGTCGGCGTGCTGATCACGACCACCGGCATCACCATCATCGGCTCGGTCGTCGCCTGGCACGCGGTGCTGCAGGCCAATCCCCCACGCCCCGTGGTCGATCTGGACCCGCTGCGCTATCCCGGCGCGCAGGCGCTCACCGACGGCGTGGCGCCCCTGGAGGCCCCGGTGCGCCCGTCGGTCTACGACGCCCGGGCCGAACTGCCCGCACCCACCCGCGACGGCTGCATCGCCGACTGGAACACCCGCTCGGTGGTCACCTGTGTCTACGGTGACGCCGCCGCCGGTCGCACGCTCGCCGTGGTCGGCAATTCCCATGCCGAACACTGGATGCCCGCACTGCAGGTGCTCGCCGAACGGCATCACTTCCGCCTGCTGGTGCATCTGAAGATGGGCTGCCCGCTGACCCTCGCCGAGGAGGTCAGCTACAAGGGCGAGCCGAATCCGGACTGCCGGGACTGGTCCCGAGAGGTCATCGATCTGCTCGCCGAGGAACGGCCGGACTGGGTGTTCACCACGGCCACCCGGCCCGCCGACGGCGGCGGGGACGAGACCCCGGCCGATTATGTCGACGTGTGGTCGGCGCTGTCCCAGCGCGGGCTCAACGTGATCGCCGTGCGCGACACTCCGTGGTTGCGGCGCAACGGCATTCGTTATCGCGGCATCGACTGCCTGGCCGACGGCGGCACCCCGGTCGGCTGCGGTATGCGCCGCGCCGACGCGCTCGCGCCGGTCGACCCGGCCGCCGCGCCCGCGGCAGCGTTCCCCAACGTCTTCCCGCTCGACCTCAGCGATGCCTTTTGCGATCGCGAGGTGTGTCCGGTGGTGATCGGCAATGTGCTGGTCTACCACGACGAGCACCATCTCACCGCGAGCTACTCTCGTACGCTCGCACCGGAGCTGGACCGCCGCCTGCGACCGATCCTGGGCTGGTGGTGATCCGCGGGCGCGGTTGGCGCAAACTTCGCAACCGCGCCCATCATTTTCGCAACCCTGGCCGAATATTCGCGAACCGTGGCCAAATGTTCGCGTTTCGCGCGCCCGAAATGTAAGCAACAGATGTAATTGCATTCTCGGGTCGATGTAATTCCGATGTTCTCGGCAAGGCCGAGGCGCGGTGCGCCCGGCCTGCTAGGCTCCGAGATCGTAAACTTGCTGGCCCAGCGGGCACACTGGGGGCACACTTTAGGTGTCGACATTCGGCGAGCGCCGAATGCGGGGGCGAGGAATGAACAATGAGGATTCGGCCACGGCAGCAGTTGTTGGACCTGTGGCGGGCCCTGTTGGACTGCTGCTACCGCGAGAATGGCTGGAATTGGGGCGGCCGCGACGGCTCCAATTCCATCAGTGACGCCGAGCAGCTGCTGTGTCTGCTGTACCCGGCCACCGAGATCGAGGCGTTCGCGCTGGACCGCCCCGACGATATGGCCACCGATGTGGAACTGGCGCTGGCCCCCTTCGGGGAACGCACCCGCATCGGCGGCGTCCTGGTCGGGCTGATCGAGGAGTATCTGGACCGCTACACCGGCCCGGACGGTGAGCCGGACTTCGGTGCGCGCGGCTATCTGCGCGCCGAGGACGACGCCGAACCCACCGAGGCCCAGCTGGGCGTCGAGGTCGTCGACGCGTATTCGATGTCGCTGAGCCTGTGCATCGCCGCGCTGCGCTTCCTGCGCGGGTTCCGTCGCTTCGTCTCCGGCGAGGTGCGCCGCGAGGCAAGGGAACTCGAACCGCGCATCGACGCCGTCGAGAAACTGATCCGCACCCGGTTGACCGCCGCCATGACCGGACTGGTGCGCAGTTTCGTCATCCACACCCCCGAGCCGAAATCCGATGCCGGACAGGCCATCCTGCACATGATCAATCAGGGCGGCCTGCCCGCCGAGGAGATGATCGCGGGGCTGTCGGCGCGGCTGGAACGACTGCGCGTACAGGCCGCCAACGAGGTGCGGCTGGCCCAGGCGGGCGAGGTCGATGTGGCCGACGATCTGCGACTGTTCGAATGCGGTTGGAGCTGGGGCGTTTTCCGCAAGGCCGAACCGATCGAGATGGTGCACAGCCACGTCGCCGAGACCGCCGGGCACGCCGAGTCCCGCCCGTATCTGTATTTCACCGCGGTCGCCCTGGACGGCATCAGGGATCTGACCTCCCAGCGCATTCGGGAGCTGGACCTGCTCGACGAGACCCAGCGCTATCTGGCCGACGCGCTGCAGCTGCGCCTCGAGCTCACCGAGAAGTACTGGTCGACGGTCGCCCGCTTCGGCACCGGCCGTTGGCCTTTGGAGGACATCCCCTGGCGCACCTCCGACGGCGAGGAGTCCGACTACTTCAGCCTGGCCGTGGCGGCCATGCTGATTCAGGATCTGGTGGTGCGCGAGAGCACCGACGATCTGGCCCGCACGGTCGCGGTATTCGACCAGCTGGCCCGACGCGGCCGCGTGATCAGCCGGTTGACCGCCCACGATCCGGCGGCGACCCTGCACCATCCGGGCGTGCGGCTGCGGCTGGCGGGCAGCGAGGAGATCGCGGGTGGGCCGCAACTGCTCTGGTACGTCCCGGATTTCGTGACGATGCTGCTCAAGCGCACCCTGCAGGCCGCGCGGCTGCGCACCGACGTCGCCACCCGCGACCAGCTGATGGCCCTGGCCGAATCGGCCATGGAGCATCTGGACCGGCGCATGCTGCGGCACGGCCCGGCCGCGGGCCTGTGGGACGACACCAGCGGCGTGCTCGGCCCGGCCGGGATGGCCGCCGAGCAGCCGTCCTGGTTCATGACCGAGCGCATCATGGAATGCCTCGTGGTCGCCTACGACACCTTCCGCCAGCCCCCGCTGGCCCCGCAGTCGATGATCCAGCGCGCGGTCGAACTGCTCAGTGAGGCCGAACATCTGCACAACCAGGAGCGACTGCTGGTCAGCGACGACTATCTGTCCCCGAAATGGGTGACGCTGAACCGGATCGCGCAATCGCTCGACCGCGCCCGCGCCCAGTTGGGCGAGCGGCCGGGCACCGCGTTCAGCCTCGCCACCCAGGCCCTGGTGCAGCTCGACGAGCTGGCCTACGCCCGCCAGGACGCGCAACGGATGGGGGCGCTGTAGTGCTGGTCTTCGCCACATCCGACAAGGGCGGCACCGGTCGCTCGGTGACCAGCTGCAATATCGCCTACCGGCTGTGCCTGGGCGGGCGCAATGTCGCCTACGTCGACTTCGACTTCGGATCGCCCACCGCGGGCGCGCTTTTCGAGATCAGCGCCGTCGAGCGCGGCGTGCCCAAGGATCGGAAGCCGGGCGGGGTGCACCGATATCTGCTGGGCCGCAGTGGAACCGCGGCCCGGGTGGACGTCGGCTCGGCGACCGATCGCATCGAGCTGCGGCGCATCGGGTCGCGCGCGGGTCGGCTGGTGCTGCTGCCCGGCGACGAGGGCGGCGCGGAATTCCTCTCCCTCGACAACGCCGTGGTGCAGCGCTGCACCGAACTGCTGGTGGCGCTGGAACAGGAGTTCAAGGTGGTCGTGGTCGATCTCAGCGCGGGCCGCTCCGCCGCGCTCGAGATCGCGCTGCGGGCCACCGCCATGCCGCAGCTGCGTCGGCGCACCGTGCGCTGGCTCATCTTCCACCGCTGGACCCGCCAGCACATCCTGGCCGCCGCGGGGCTGGTGCGCGGTCCGCACGGGCTGCTCGACACCGGCAGCGCGTGCGGGCACAACCGGGAGGAGCTGCTCGGCTCGATCCGCTATGTGCGCACGGCCCGGGCCGCCGCCGATTCCTATCGCACCGCCGAACGTCCCGCCCAGGCCGCCTGGCTGCAGGAGCAGAACGCCGCGCTCACCCGGCTGGCCTCGGCCAACCACCTCGGCGCGACCGCGGTGCTGGGCGAAACCCCCATCGAGCCGGTCCTGCAGTGGCGCGAGCAGGTCGTGCTCGACACCGATGTCAACGCCAAGATCGCCAACGAGGAGACCGCGGCGGCCTATGCGGAACTGGCCCGGCGCCTGGTCGACAATGCCACCTGGGAAAGGCTCTGATGCGTCCGACGCAGACCTACACCGAGTCCACCGAGCAGCCGTGGATCGAGCCGGTGCCGATGTCGCATCTGTCCATCGAGGTCGGGCACTTCTACCTCAACGACATCCTGGGCGATCCGGAACATCTGAAATCGGAGTTCCGCCGGATGGTTCCGCTGGTGACGGCCTTCGTCGAATCGGCACGCCTGCGGTTCGGACGCAACGCCCGGGTCAGCACCTGCTACCTGCTCGACGACTACTTCCAGCCCGACACCGATGCCGCCGAGACCATCGCCCGGCTGCTGGCCGCGGCCGACGCGGCCGGACTCGGCATCGACTATCTGGCCCGCGAATCAGGCTGCTGGCGCAGTTCGGGCTTCGCCGACGGGGTGCCGCTGGGCGAGCCGATCCCGGTGGCCGAGCTGGTGGCCGCGCGCATCGTCGCCGAACCCGCGCCGCCGGACACCGGCAGCCGCCCGCCCACCGCCGAATCGGGCTGGCTGTGCAACGGCCGCCGCTCCTCCGAATACGAACCCGCACAGGCGATGCACGGCATCGAGTTCCAGCCGCCCGAGGAGTTCGGCCGCCGCGAGCACTCGATCTTCCTGGACGTGCAGCTGTGGAGCACGCATATGATCGACGGGCAGAGCGTGACCCGCTGGTCGTGCCCGTTCCTGGCCGCGGTGTGGCATCTGCTGCGGCTGGGCATGCTGCGCTATCACGGTGCGGCCGTGGTGGATCCGTATCCGTGGCGGCCGGATGATCCGTGGCCGCGGCGCTGGCACGACGTGCCGCCGGTGGTGCGGCTCGATCCGGACGCGCCGCCGTTCGCGGCGTATCAGACGCTGTCGATGCTGCCCAAGCGCTATATCGCGATCGAGCACGCCGTGCGGGTCATCCTCGATCATCTGGACCTCGACGACGATGTGGTCGACGGGATCATCGCCCAGGGCGCCCAGGACGAGGCGCCGTTCGCGGTGCCGCGCAGAGTTTCCGAACGACTGTCGCATCTGTTACTGGATGGATCCTAGCCATGGTGTCCGCCACGCCCCTGGTCGTGCTCGGCGAGGTGCGTACCTGTCTGTTGCCCTCGGCCGCCGCGCTGAGCCGCGACGAGGCGCGCGAATTGCTGACGCTGATGCCGGGCCGGGCGGTGCGGTGGCGGGAACGGCCTGGGACGCTGGCGATTTCGCCGACCAGCGCGGTCGGGGTCGATTGCGACCTGCCGCTGGACGCGGGCGCGGCGCGAATCGTCGGCACGGTGGCGACGCGGGTGACGCTGGTGGGCGGCCGGGTGCTGCAGTCCTCGGCCCACACCCAGGTGGTGCGCGCGGCCGAGCGCCGCCGCCAGACCTGGTCGCACTACCTCAGCCAGAAGGGGGTGACCGAGGTGATCAACCGCATTTCCGATCGCGAGGCCACCGAAATCGCCCTGGCCGAGGGCTATCTCGCCGACGGTCAGCGCCCGGGCACCCTGGACCTGGCCTCGATCAGCGAACGGCTGCTGGCCCGCATCCGCGCCGACGCGCGGCTGGATCAGGCGCCGCCGATGCAGGCGGGTACGACGCGGCTGCGCTGGACCGCGCGCATCGGCCGCCGGGCGGGTCAGACGGTGCGGTTCCACGTGGACGACGACGTCACCCGGTCGGTGCGGGTCACCGTGCGCGAGGAGGCGCATCTGGCCGCGGCGCAACGGTTCTGCGAAGATCTGGCCGCGCACGACTGGCTGCTGACCATCACCGCCGCCGCCTTCGAGGAGGCCGACCGATTCGCCGCGTCCAGTCGCGAACGCCTGGACATCCTGGCCCCGCTGCTGCAGCACATCACCGGTCTGTGGATGCCCGGGGCGCATACCCCGCCGTCACTGCGCGCGCTGTGGAAGGAGATCCAGACCGAGCCCGGCTTCTCCCGGCAGTGGAGCACGCTCACCGATCGGCTGCGCGACAACGTCTCGGTGGCGATGCTGGACGCGTTGCGGCACAAGGCGTTCGACACCGAATGGTGATCACATTCGGAACCACTTGCGCACCAGCAGCGCGAAGAACACCGACATCGATACCGTCCCGGCCCACGACTCCACCGCGAACAGCGGCCGGGCCGCGGCATGCAGATTCTGGGTGTCGCCGGGGCCCAGCGGATTCAGGAAGCTGGTCACGCACATGTAGACGGTCTCGGCCGTGGAGGCGTTGCCCGCCAGCAGCAGTCCGGTCGCGGTGAAGATCACCAGCTGCGCGGCGACCCAGCCGAGCAGCCAGAACGGCCGATATCCGTACCCGCACAGCACATCCGAGATATGCCCGGCCCAGCGCCGCGGCCCGCGCGGATGGGTGCGGGTGCGGGCGCGCGCCAATTCCAGTCCGCACCGGTCCTCCCCGTCCACATCCTCGTTCATCCGGTACAGCGCCATCGCGCGGCGATAGCACAGCACGGCGTGCGATGGCAGCTTGGCGCGCGAGAGCCGAGGACCGAGCCGCTCGTACACCTCGGCCAGCACGGTGCTCTGAATCGCGCTGAGCCGCAACGGTCCACGGAACTCCACCTCGGCCGCCACCAGCGCGGCGAGCAGTGCGCTGGGCACCCGCCAGCCCTCCTCGTCGCGCGCCGGATGCCGCGCGGCCGTGTACAGGTGATCGAACACCAAACCCTCGACGGCGCGCCGCACGCCCGGCGGATTGTATTCGGCCAGTACGGCTTCCACATGGGTGTTGAAGATGTCGAGCAGGTCCCGTTCGGGATGTCCGCCGCGATCGATCTCGGCGGCGTAATCGGCCGCGCGGCGGGCGATGCGCGTGCTGACCGAGGCCACGAACGGGGAGAGCTCGGCCATGGGCGTGCGGTACTTCGAATCGGCTACGGGTGCAGGCGATATTCGTACAGGTCGCGCGGCTCGCCGGGACCGAAGTACCGCTCGTCGTGCGCCACGAAGACGAAACCGGCCTGCTTGAACAGGTTGGAGGCGGGCAGATTGTCCGGTCGCACGGTCAGGTACTCGACCTCGGCGCCGATCGCCCGGCTGCGTTCGAGGGTGTGCTCGAGCAATGCCCGACCGTAGCCACGGCATTGGAACTGTTTGGCCACCGCGAAGGTGAACAGCAGCGCCCGCCCGCCCTTCTCCAGCGTCAACGCGTAGCCGATCACCGCGCCGCCCAGTTCGGCGACCAGCCAATCGGATCCGTGCAGATCGAACAGTTGCCGCAGCATGAGGTACCTGTACGGTTCGCCGAAGACCTCGTCCTCGATGGCCGCGATGTCGTCGAGATCGGTGAAGCGAGCCTGCCGGTAGACCGGCTGCGGAACCTGCGTGCTCTCCATGTGCTCCCTAGCGCCAGGGCATAAGCCGTTCGTTGTCCAGCCTAGACTTCCCCACACCAACCGAGTCAGTTTAGACACCTCACGAGTGGGTGTCAGTCGGGTCGGCGACGTTTGCGGTGGCTGGTGTCGCACAGCGGGAAGGTCTTGGAGCGGCGGCACTGACACAGGGCGACCACGAAGCGGTCGGAGACGACGACGGTCCCGTCGTCGCTCACCAGTTCCACCGGTCCCTCGATCAGCGCGGGGCCGTTCTTGGTGACGACGACGCGACGGCGCTCACGCCTGGGTTCGGTCGGCACGGATCACCACCAATTCCTCGTGTCGGCGCCCGGGCTCGATCAGCCCGGCCGCCTCCAGCCAGCGGGCCCGGCCGCGCAGCACCGGCCCGAACGGGACCGTCGCCCGGGCCACGACCGCGGCCTTGAGTCCGCTCGCGCGCAGCAGGTTCAGCGTCAGGTCGGGATCGCAGATATCGGAGTGCACGATCATCCCCACGCCCCGGCGACGGAGCAGGCGCGGCATCATCAGGCACAGCCGGTCCAGCACGATCCGGCCGTCGGCCCCGGCGTCCCAGGCCAGTTCGGGGCCCGCGGCGGGCAATCCGTGCGGCGAGGGCACATAGGGTGGGTTGGCCAGCACCATATCGAAGCCGTCCTCGGTCACCACGTCGGCGAAATCGCCGCGCCGCAACTCGATTCGGGCGCGGTTGAGCCGGGCGTTGCAGCGGGCGGCGAACACCGCCCGGCGCGCGAGGTCCACGGCCACCACCCGCCGGGCACCCGCCCGGGCGGCCGCGATCGCGACGGCTCCGGTGCCGGTGCAGACCTCGAGCACCGTGCCGTCGCGCGGGACGGGCGCGGTCCGCATGGCCCGAATCAGCAGTTCGGTGTCCGCCTGTGGTCGATAGACGCCGGGTGGGCGAAAGATGATCACATCGCCCGGATAACCGGAATGCCGGAAGTTATCCCTGCGACTGCAATCCCGGTGCCAGTAGGGAGCTACGACCGGCACGCCAGCTGTCCTGCAGCACATGCCGCTCGATGCGGCTCTCCAGCAGATTGGTGACCTGGATGCCAAGCACCACCGACTCGGTGAGGTCGGGTTCGCGGGCGATCAGGTCCGCGATCACGTCGCGGCGCATGACCTGTTCGTGGACGGCGTCGGCCTCGACGTGCTCGGTGTAGAAGAACACGCAGGCCGGATCGGCCGCGAGCCGGGTCAGCGCCTCGGCCATCCGCCGGGCCGCCGGCGGGGAGGTGATCTCCACCGTCGCGAAGTGCCCGACGAGGGCGCCGCGCCAACGCCGGTGCAGGCCGAACAGCGACATCATGTTCACCAGGGCCAGCATGGGCGCGGGCACGACGTCCAGATAGTGCAGATACCCCGAGTTCAGGCCCGCGCCGTCGAGCAGATCGGCGAACAGCTGGGCGTGCACCCGGTCGCCGCGCCCGCCGCCGAACTCGTCGAATTCGACCGCGACCAGCGCGGCCTTGGCCTGACCGCGCAGTCGCGGGATGGCCCAGGCGTACGGGTCGGCCTCCTTGAGGTGATAGATCGAGCGGTGGGCGAAATATTCGCGCATATGCCACCACTCGCCCTCCGCGCGCAGGAACGCGCCGATGCCGGTGGCCTCGACCGGTTCGACGAGCAGTTGCTCCAGTTCGGCGTCGAGGTCGGTCCCGCCCGCGACGTCCGCGCGCAGCGCCGCCAGGAACCGGTTTTCCAGACCGGCACGCCAGCTCAGCAGTCGCGGATCCCATTCCAGCTCCGGGTCCACCCCGGTGAAGCCCTGGTAGTGCAGCTCGTAGCAGGTGTGCAGGGCCAGCTGCAGGTCCTCGCCGTATGGATCCGCCGGTGCCGGGGACACCTCCAGCCGATCGGTTTCCCCGCGCAACAGCGCCACGACCGCGGCGGACAGCTCACCGCGCGGTCGCGGCAGCGCGAGGGTCACCGGTTGGACATCGACCGTCATCGAACACCTCCGAAAGGACCTCCGGGCAGGCGACACCCACCCAGGACGGCACTACCCGGATAGTTGCGGTCGAATCGCTACGCGCCGATCTCGCGTACCCGCTCGCCGACGGAGCTGCCGTCGAGGATGACGCGGGCGACCAATTCCGGCTCGTCCGACATGGGCACGTGACCGCAGCCCGGCAGCGTGATCCAGCGGGTGTGGGCCGGAAGCTGATCGCGGCACTGGCTCACGGCGGGTAACAGCATCAGATCGCGGGTGCCGAACGCCACGGTGATGGGGACCTCCAGCTCCCGGCCGCCCTCGAAGCGCAGCGAGCGGGCATGGTGTACGGCCAGCCGCAGCGCCCGGTGCGAACGGTCCAGATCGCGAATCATGCCGATTCCGGCGCGCTTGGGAATGCGTTCGGGATGCGCGGCCACCAGCGCCAGCCCGGCCAGCCGGACGGGCGCGAGATGCAGCGCCAGACCCCCGACGCCGCGGGTGCACAGCCCGAACAGCAGCGCGGTCTGAAACTGCGCGTACAGCAGCCCCGGCATGCCCGCGCCGCGCCACAGCCCCGCGGGCGCGATGGCCACCACCGAGGCCGCCATGCCCCGCTTGGCGGCTTCCAGCGCGAACCACCCGCCCATCGAATTCCCCGCCAGATCCACCGGACCGTCGAGCCCGAGCCGGGCGAACTCCGCGGCCAGCTGATCCATCACCCAGTCCATCGTGAACTCGGGGTCGTCGGGGAAGGGCGTGCGGCCGAAACCCGGGAAATCCAAGGCGATTACGCGTCGATGCTCGGCAAGGCGGTCGATGACCGGCAACCAGTTGCGCGCCGTGCCGCCCGCCCCGTGCAGCAGCACCAGCGGTCGGCCCGTACCGCGATCGATACGATTCCATTCGGTCATCGCGCCAGCTCCCTCGATGGCAGTGCGAGACGATCGCCAGAATCGTCTCTCGTATCCTCCAGAATGACCCGGTGGCCGGTGCGCCGCCATGGTCGGTACGCGCAAGGTGGGCACGACGGTTTGGTCGCGAGCACAGCGAATGCGGAACGGGATTGTGGACATGGGCGATCAGCACGCGCACTGGGAACTGACCTACCGGGACCATCCGGGGATGTACGGTGCGCAGCCGTCGGCGGCGGCGCGGCACGCCGCGGCGGTGTTCCGGGTGGCGGGTGCGCGGCGAGTGCTCGAACTGGGCAGCGGCCACGGGCGCGATGCGCTGTATCTTGCCGACTCCGGATTCCACGTCACCGCAACCGATTTCAGCTCCGTCGCACTGGAACAGCTGCGCGCGGGCGCGATGGCCCGGGGGCTCGGCGATCGGGTGGCCGCCCTGGAACACGATGTGCGCGAACCGATTCCACTGCCGGACGGCAGCATCGACGCGGTGTTCGCCCACATGCTGCTGTGTATGGCGTTGTCCACCACCCAGATCCGGGATCTGATGGGCGAGATCCGGCGCGTGCTGCGACCGGGCGGCACCCTGGTCTACACCGTCCGCCACACCGGCGACGCGCACTACGGCACCGGCGTGGCGCTGGGCGACGACATCTTCGAACACGGCGGCTTCGCCGTGCACTTCTTCTCCCGGGCGCTCGTCGACGACCTGGCCGAGGGCTGGGACCTGCGGGAGGTCCATCCCTTCGAGGAGGGGGAGCTGCCCCGTCGGCTGTGGCGGGTGACCCAGGTCAGTCGGCGACCTTGACGATCAGCTTGCCGAGGTTCTTGCCGGTCAGCAGGCCCTGGAACGCCTCGACGGCGTGGTCCAGGCCCTCGACGATGTCCTCGAGGTATCGCACGCGGCCGTCGTGCACCCAGCCGCCCATCTCCGACAGGAAGTCCGGGTATTGGTCGGCGACGAATTCGGTCTGGATGAAACCGCGCACGGTCAGGCTCTTGCGCAGGATCGTCGACATGAGCAGGCCCAAACGGTCGGGGCCGGGCGGCGGTTCGGTGGCGTTGTAACCGGCGATCAAGCCGCACACCGGAATTCGGGCGAACGGATTGAGGCGGGGCAGCACGGCGTCGAAGACCGCACCGCCGACATTCTCGAAGTAGACGTCGATGCCGTCCGGGGTAGCGTCGGCGAGCTGCTCGGCGAAATCCTCGGCACGATGGTCGAGCGCGACATCGAAGCCGAACCGATCCTTCAGCAGCGCGACCTTTTTCGGCCCGCCCGCGATACCGACCGTGCGCGCGCCCTTGATCTTGCCGAGCTGCCCGACGGCCGAGCCGACCGGTCCGGTGGCCGCGGCGACGACCAGGGTCTCACCCGGCCGCGGACGACCGATGGTCAGCAATCCGGAGTAGGCCGTGAATCCGGGCATTCCGAGCACGCCGAGCGCGGTGGTGACCGGCGCGACCGCGGGGTCCAGCCGCCGCAGGTGCCTCACCTTTTCCACCGAGTGGCTCTGCCACCCGCCATACCCCAGCACGACGTCGCCGGGTTTCACCGCGTCGTCGTTCGATTCCAGCACCCGCGACACCGTCGCGCCGACCATGGTCTGCCCGATCTGCACCGGCGGCGCATAGGAAGGCGCATCGCTCATTCGCCCGCGCATGTACGGGTCCAGCGACAGATAGCGGGTTTCCAGCAGCGCCTCCCCCGCTCCCGGACCGTCGAGTTCGACGGTCTCGGTCCGGAAATTCTCCTCGGTCGGCATTCCGCTCGGCCGCGCGGCGAGCACGATCCGCGTCGTCTGCACCATCGACTACCGCCTTTCGTCTCGACGAATCTCCGGCCAGTCTGCCACGGTCGGAATATCTCCCGTAGCCACCGGTGTTGCGCCCTGCATGCCGAGACCTTTCACCGAGGACGAGCGCCAGAAATTCCTCGCCGACAAGCATGTGGGCATCCTGTCCGTCGCCGCCGACGACGGCCGCCCGCCGGCGAGCGTCCCGATCTGGTACGACTACGAGCCCGGCGGAAACATCCGCGTCAACACCGGCGCGCAACGCCGCAAGGCCCGGCTCATCCGCGAGGCGGGTGCGGTCACCCTGGCGGTGCACCGGGAGGAGCTGCCCTATCAGTACGTCATCGTCGAGGGCACCGTCGTCGATGCCACCACTCCCTCACCTTTCGAGGTCCGCGCCGCCATCGCCGCCCGCTATCTCGGTCCCGAGCAGGGCCGCGCCTTCGCCGAACGCATCGACGGCAGCGCCAGCGTGCTGTTCACCATCCGTCCCGACCGCTGGTTCACCGCCGACTATTCGGACGAGCTCTGACCTGCTAGATCATCCCGGCATTTCCGTCCGCGTGCCGTCCCGGCGTTGGAAGATGAACACCGGCAAGGCATTCAATGTTTCAGCGCTCGGGAGGACGACATGCAAGAGGCCAAGCCGCAGGCGGAGCACGAGTGGTTGCACCGGCTCATCGGCGAGTGGACCTTCGAAAGCCGGATGGAGCAATCGGAGCCCTTCACCGGAACCGAGGGCGTCGAATCCTTCGGCGACTTCTGGATCCGGTCCGAGGGCCAGGGTCTGGGTCAGGACGGGACGCTCTCGCGGTGGAGCCTCACCCTTACCTACGACCCGCGCCAGGAGAAATACATCGGCACCTGGATCGGCTCGATGAGCCCCCACATGTTCGTCTACGAGGGCACCCGCGACGCCACCGGCAACGTCCTGACCCTCGACTGCGAGGGCCCCTCCATGACGGAGGAGAACAGGACTGCCCGCTACCAGGACATCATCGAACTGGTCGACGACGACCACTGGGTGCTGCGCTCCCAAATGCTCGGCGCGGACGGCACCTGGACCCAGTTCGTGGAAACTCGTTACGAGCGGGCCGCCGCGAACGCCTAGTCCATCGACGCCGCGCCGAAGGCCGCGGCATTCTCCTCCACCCATCGGCGAAACGGTCGCGCCGGTGCACCGGTGACCCGAAAGACCGTGTCGCGCACCCGCAGTAGTTCCTCGTTGAGGTCGCCTCCCGTCAGGTCCAGCACCGCGTCGGCGGCCTCCGCGGTTTTCCGGGTGGCCGAGACCACCGTCGCGGGTCCACCATTCGAGACCTCGCCGTCGATCCTGCAGGGTGAGGATGTCTTTCGGCGCCCGGACGGGAAGTCGGTCAATCGGATCGTCATAGTGGACGAGCGGGACCCGTCGAGCCGCTTCGTCCACATTCAGCTGTTCGATACTTGATCCGCCGGAATACCACCGACCGCTAGAGATTTCCGCTATAGATGTCGGATGATCCGGCACGGATTGCCCGCGGCGAACACCCGCTCCGGTAGGTTCTTCGTGACCACGCTCCCCGCACCGACAACGGTGTTCGCGCCGATCGTGACGCCGGGGCAGACGATGACCCCACCGCCCATCCACACGTTGTCGCCGATGGTGATGGGCGCTGCCGTCTCCCAACGCTGGCGGCGCAGCTCATGGTCATCCATCGGATGCAGGGCCGTCAGCAGCTGGACCCGCGGCCCGATGGATACGTCGTCGCCGATGATCACCGGGGCGCAGTCCATCACGATCGCGTCGTAGTTCAGAAAACTGTTGCGGCCCAACCTGATCAGATAGCCGTAGTCGCATTGGAACCGCGGCATGATCCACGAGCCCTCGCCGATCGCGCCGAGCAGCTTCTCGAGGACCTCGCGACGTTCGGCATCCTCACCCGACCGGGTTGCGTTGAACCGGTCCAACAGCTCCTGACAGGCACGACGCTCCGCAACCAGTTCCGGATCGCTGTCCCGATAGAGCTCCCCGCGCAGCATGCGCTCCTTCTGCGTCACCACCACAACGATCTTGCCCGAACGGCCACACCGACGTTCGGCCGCTCCCGGGGCGTGGAAGGCGCGGGGCTCCTCCTGTCCCGCGGTCACCTCGGGCGAGGGGTCGGCCGACTACGCCGTGGCCAACTCGGCCGACCCCTCCCAACCGGTCACCGCCGGCCCGTGACCTAACGGTTGCCCGTTCCGGACCGCGCGTCCGGGGCGGCGTGGCCGACGGCCTTGGTCAGCAGGGTGATTCGCTGGGCCGAGACCTCCCAGCTGGTGTCCGTCGGTTCGAGGGTCAGGACGACGACGATCTTCTTGTCCTGTATGCCGACGGTGCCGGTGGTGTGCATGGCCCGCTTCTTCAGGTCGATCGCGGGGGCGTCGCCCGGGGCGGAGCGGCGAGTGGGGGCGGACTCGACGATGCCGTCGGGGCTCAGGGTGAACGGTCCGTCGGTGGATCTGCGGATCACGTCGTGGGGAATGCGCGGCGACGGGGCTTCCGGGGTGCAGGCCCCGTCGGGGGCGTCGCCGAAGCCGGACCAGCCCTGTTTCACCGCCCACGGCCGGTCGAAGGCGCGCGGGATGCCGAAGTACTGATCGAACCCGTCCTGGGCGCATTTCGTCGCCTCGTGCAGGTTGCTCATGATGAACTGGCGCACCGCGGGATTGGCCTTGTCGAGAATGTAGCGGTAGACGGTCACCACATCCGCGGCGCTGATGGCGGTGTAGCCCCACATGCCGCGCGAGGCGGGCGGCGCGGTATCGGCGAGGCCGAGCTTCGCGGCCGTCCGCTTCACGATCTCGTCCCATCCGCCCACGACCCACAGATAGCTCGCGGCGTCGTCGTCGCTGGAGCGCAGCATCGCCTGCAGCCGAGCCAGGTCGTCGGCGGGTATGGACTGCGGATCGTGCGATTCCAGATAGTCCAGCGCGATCAGCAGTTTGACCACCGAGGCGGACCGGTACTGCTTGTGCGCGCCGAACTGCACACCCGAGTCGCCGGTCGCGCGATCGAAGACCAGGAAACTGGCCTCCACCCCGGCCGGTATCGCGTCCGCCACCGGATCGGCGGCGACCGGTTGCGCACCGATGCCCGTCAGCGCGGCAACCGCGAACAGCGCCGTGGCCAGCCTGGCCGATGTCGACGACACCGCCCCTCGCCCGAATCGAGTAGCCACCGCACAGAACAACTTTTTCTCCTTGGATCAAGCCGACGCCAGCTGCGTCGGGGTCGCTGCAGCACCCTAGCGTCGAGCCGCCAAGATCGCCAATCCCGTTGTGGCAGTGCATATTACAATACTGGAAACGGCAAGCATACGTCGAGCAAACGCAACGGGCCCCGGTTGCGCGGGGTGTTCGGGGCGCCGAACCGACCGGAAAACAGATGCCGCCGAACAAATCCTGTGGTTGCTTGGGCGGATGATCTCACGCGACGAACTCGAGCGGCAGCTTCGAACGCTGGGCGTGGCGGCCGGGGCCGTGCTGATCGTGCACATCTCCTTCCGTGCGGTCGGACCGGTCGAGGGCGGACCGCACGGGCTGATCGATGCGCTGCGCGCCGTCCTCGGCGAGCGGGGCACACTCGTCATGCCGTCCATGACGGGCGGCGGCACGCAGCCGTACGATCCGGCCCGAACACCCACCGACGGCATGGGCATTGTGGCCGAGACGTTTTGGCGGCTACCGGGCGTGCTGCGCGGCGATCATCCGACCTCCACCTTCGCGGCAGCCGGACGCCACGCATCGAAACTGACCGCGCCACAACCATTGTCACCGCCACACGGATTGGACAGTCCCGTCGGCCGAGCCTACGAGCTGAACGGCTCGGTGCTGCTGCTCGGCGTCGGGCACAGCGAGAACACCACGATGCACCTCGCGGAGGATCTGGCCGAGGTGCCATACCGCTCCACCGACACCGCGACCACCGCGGACGGCCGCACCGTCACCATCGAAGAACCCAACCACTGCTGCCGAGGTTTCGTGATCGCCGACCACTGGCTGCGCCAACGAAACGCCCAGCGCGAGGGAACAATCGGCACCGCACACGCGAGGCTGTTCGCCGCCCGCGATCTCATCGACACCGTCGTCCCCCGCCTGCGGGCCGATCCCCTGATGCTGCTGTGCGCGCCGAACACCGGGTGCGGCGAATGCGACGAGGCTCACGCCAGCGCGCACACCCGCCTCACTCCCCCGACACGGTGAGAAAGGCGTCGACGATCGGGCTCAGCGACGTGTCCTCCGAACGGCGCACGAGATAGGTGGTCAGGCTCAGCTCGACGCCGGTGAACGGCAACACCGCGAATCCGCGGCGCTCGGCCTCGCACGCGAGATCCGATTCGAGGGGCACGATCACGAACCGCTTCTCGTTCGCCAGCAGCAGATGCATACCGCCACTGTCGGAGAAGCGCAGCGCCGAATCGGTGATGATGCCCAAATCGACCAGATTGTGCCGATTGAGCTGCGACAGCTCCCAGTGCTTGGGGCCCAGCAGATGCGTGAAACCGCGTAAATCCGCCAGCCGCAACGACTTTCGATCCGGAAAGTGGCTCGCGTCGAGCACCGCCGCCAGCGACTCGGTGTAGAGCAGCGTGGTGTTCAGCGCGCTGTGCACGGCGGGCACATGCGAGAAGACGATATCGGTGTTCCGCGCCAGCAACTCCGCCTCCATGCTCAGCGACGGCATCTGACGCACCTCGACGCGATGCTCGGGTCCGAGTTCGCGGATCACCGCGGCGATCTGGGTGCGATGGCGCGGATTGAGCGCGTCGGGAATGGCGATCCGGACGCGAGTCACGGCCGCCGGCATGCGGACCACCGACGGCAGCGCGTCGAACTCGGCGACGAGCCGAGTGGCCACCGGCAGCAGCGCCTCGCCCGCGGGGGTCAGCCGGGTGTGGTGGGTGGACCGGTCGAACAGGGGCCTGCCCAGCTCCTTCTCCAGCGCCTTGATCCGCTGACTGAGCGGCGGCACCGACATGCGCAGCGTCTCGGCCGCCTTGGTGAAGTTCAGCTCGCGGGCGACGGCGAGAAAGTAGCGCAGGTGCCGGATCTCCATGCCTGGCATATTAACCACGCCGGGCGGTGTTATCGCTGTGGTCATACCGTTGCCGATAAAAACGGTCATTCCTTCGAGGGCGGGTCCTGCCTAATGTCGGGAGCGGAAAAGTCGGATCGGATGAAAGAGCTCACGCAATGCCTGCCGCAGATCTCGATCTCGCCCAGAACTCCGCCGCCCTGAATTTCGGCGGCGCGCCCACCGGCCCGCTCGCCGGTGTAAGGATCGTCGACCTCTCGACGGTTGTCATGGGCCCGTTCGCAACTCAGCTCCTCGGCGATCTGGGCGCGGATGTGATCAGAATCGAGCCGCCGTACGACAACGCCCGTTATTCCCCGGGCGATATCGGCCGCACCTCGGGTATGGCTCCGCTTTTCCTGAATGTCAACAGAAACAAGCGCAGTATCGCATTGAATTTGAAGAGCGACGACGATCGCGCCACGCTCGAGGAATTGCTCGAGACCGCCGACGTCTTCGTCACCAATATGCGCCTGCAGGCGCTGACCCGGCTCGGCCTGGACTACGAGCAGATCCACGAGCGGTTCCCGACGCTGATCTACGCGCACGCCCAGGGCTTCCATTCGGCATCCTCGCGCGGCGCCCGCCCGGCCTACGACGAGGTGATCCAGGCCGTGAGCGGCCTGGTGAATCTGCAGGAACGCGCCCACGGCACGCTGCAGTACCTGCCGACCTTCGTCGGGGACAAGGTGGCCTCGCTGTATCTGGCCATCGGCGTGGTGGCCGCGCTGTACCACCGCCGCGCGACCGGCACGGGCCAGCGCATCGAGCTGCCGATGGCCGATGCGCTCATCTCCTGGACCGCGGTGGAACATCTGGCAGGCACCACCTACCGGCCGGCGACCGCCCCGGCGGGCAACCCGCTGAGCCTGATCGGCGAGCACGCCGCGATGCGCACCAAGGACGGCGCGATCGCCGCGGTCGCCTACACCTATCACGACATCAAACGCCTGCTCATCGGCGCGGGATGCGACGATCTCGCGGCCGACCCGCGCTGGGACAGCACCGAGATCGACACCGCGACCTTCGTGGCCGGACTGCGGGCGGTCTTCGAACATTCGGCGACGAAGACCACGGCCGAATGGGAGGCCTATCTGCAGGCCAACGACATTCCCTACGGCGTCGTCGTCGATATCGCGGAGCTGCCCGACGACCCCTATGTCCAGGAGCGGGGCCTGATCGTCGAGGCCGAGCACCCCACCGAGGGCCGGATCCGGATGATCGCCAATCCCCTGCGCTTTTCCGAGACACCGGTCGACATCCGCAGGCACGCCGAACGTCCGGGCCAGAGCACCGACGAGGTCCTCGCCGGGTTGCGCCGCGCGGCCGCGGCCCATTCGAACTGAGCAAGAAAGGCATCATGAATCTCGAATTGAGCCCGCAGGACATCGAATTCCGCGACGAGCTGCGCGAGGTGTTCCTGGGCAAGATCCCCGAAGACGTGCGCACCCGTTCGGCCCTGGGCCGGACCACGCGCGAGGACATCGTGACCACGCAGCGGATCCTGAACGAGCACGGCCTCGCGGTCCCGCACTGGCCGGTCGCCTGGGGCGGCAAGGATTGGACGCCGACCCAATCCCACATCTACACCACCGAACTGCAGCGCGCCGCGGTCCCGCCGCCGCTGGCCTTCAACGTGAGCATGGTCGGCCCGATCATCGCCGAATTCGGCAGCGAGGAACAGAAGAAGAAGTTTCTGCCCGCCACCGCGAATCTGGATATCTGGTGGTCGCAGGGCTTTTCCGAACCCGAGGCGGGCTCGGATCTGGCCGGGCTGAAGACCACCGCCCGCCGCGACGGCGACGACTACATCGTCAACGGTCAGAAGACCTGGACCACCCTGGGCCAGTACGGCGACTGGATGTTCCTGCTCGCCCGCACCGATCCGGAGGCCCGCAAACAGCAGGGCATCTCGTTCCTGCTGCTCGATCTGGACACCCCCGGCATCGAGCGCCGCCCGATCCGGCTCATCGACGGCGGCTACGAGGTCAACGAATTCTTCTTCGACAACGTCCGCGTGCCCGCGCAGAACCTGGTCGGCGCGGAGAACAAGGGCTGGACGTATGCGAAGTTCCTGCTCGGCAACGAGCGCAACAGCATCGCCCAGACCGGCACGGCCCAGCGGTTGTTCGCCGACCTCGTGCGCTACGCCGAATCCCGGCACGTCGGGGTGGCGGCGCTGGCCGACGATCCGGACTTCCGGTCCCGGCTGTACGCGGTGAAGCTGCGCCTGCTGGCGCTCGAGGCCACCGAACTGCGCGTCACGGGGGCGTCCGAGAACGGTCAGCCCAGCCCCGCCTCGTCACTGCTGAAACTGGAGGGCACCCGGGCCCTGCAGGAACTGTCGGCGCTGCGCCTGCAGGCCGCCGGATCCGACGCGCTGCTGGTAGCCGACGACGAGTCGGCGCTGGATCCGGCGATTCCCGCCGCCAGCGCGCTCGCGAGCGAGCACTACCTGAACCTGCGCAAGCTGTCGATCTTCGGCGGCTCCAACGAGATCCAGCGCGGCGTCATCGCCAAGACCATTCTCGGGCTGTGAGGAGAACAGCAATGCAACTCGAACCCAACGACGACCAGAAACTGCTACTGGACAGCGCCGATGCAATGTTCGCGCGGCACTACAAGCCCGGCTTCCGAGCCACCGCCGTCGCCTCGGCGACCGGCTGGAGCGATGCGGTCTGGCAGGCGAGCACCGAACTGGGCCTGACCACCCTCACCATCGACGACGAATTCGGCGGCGCCGCGGCGGGTCCCGCGGAGGTGTATGTGGTGCAGCAGGCGATCGGCAGGCATGCGGCGGTGGAGCCGCTGCTGGACGGCGTCTATCTGCCCTCCTGGCTGATCGCCGCGCTCGGCTCGGACGAGCAGCGCGACGAGTTGCTGCCCACGCTGGCCAACGGGACCGCGATCGGCGCGGTCGCGGTTGCCGAACCCGGCCGGGAATGGGACGCCCTGCCCGCGGTGACCGCCGAACGGTCCGAACTGGGCGGTCCGGTGTGGCTGTCCGGCGTGAAATCGCCGGTGGCGCGGGCGGATCGGGCGACGTTCTTCCTCGTCACCGCCACCGACACGGCGGGCGTCCTCGGCGTCTATCTGGTCGCCGCCGACGCCCCGGGCATCACCCGCGGCGATGGCCGGACCACCGATTGGACCCACGCGTCCCGGATGAGCTTCGATCGCACCCCGGCCACCGCGCTGGGGCAGCCCGGACGGGTGGCCGCGCAGGCGGTCGATCTCGCCTTCGCCCGCGCCCGCGTCGCGCTGCTCGGTGAGGCGGTCGGACTGATGGAATCGGCGCTGGGCCAGACCGTGGAATATCTGAAGTCCCGCAAGCAATTCGGTGTGCCGCTCTCGGCGTTCCAGGCGCTGGTGCACCGCGCGGCGGATCTGTACGCGCAGATCGAGCTGGCCCGCTCGATCGCGCTGTGGGCGACCGCCACGCTGGAGGCGTCGGACGACGCGGCGGCCGCGGCGGCCGCGGCCGACGACGGGTTCGTCTTCGTGGCCGAGACCGCGCGGCTGGTGGCCGAGGAGGCCGTGCAGCTGCACGGCGGCATCGGCATGACCTTCGAGACGGCGGTCAGCCACTACGCGGCCCGGCTCACCGCGATCGGGCAGTCCTTCGGCGGCAGTACCGCGGCCCGTCGCCGCGCGCTGAACTCGCCGTCACCGCTCATCCCGCCCAGTGCCCTGCGCAATGCCGATCGGGCGCTGCTTCCGGCGTAACCACCCGCTCACCCGAGGAGTCCCGCATGTTCACGTCCCTGCTGGTGCTCGGCATCGCCTCCGGCACGATCGAGCGAATCGACCTGTCGGACAACAGCGTTCGCACCATTGTCGACGACACCGGGCCCGCCCCGGACGGCCTGGTCGTCGATCCGGGTGCCGATCGTATGTACTGGACGACCATGGGATTGCCGCGCGCGGTATCCGGCGGCGGGGAGCCGGACTTCTCCCAACCCAACGGCTCGCTGTGGTCGGCCCGGCTGGACGGGTCCGACCGGCGCGAGGTGGTGCCGGTCGGCGCGCTCACGACCGGCAAGCAGCTCACCGCCGACCTCGCGGCGCAGCGACTGTACTGGTCCGATCGCGAGGGCTGCCGAGTCAGCCGCGTCGACACCGACGGGACCGGCCGGATCGATCTGGTCGTGAACGCGCCCACCGCGGACAAGACCGCCGAATGCGTCGGTGTGGCGGTCGATCCCGACGCCGGATATCTGTACTGGACGCAGAAGGGTCCCGCCAAGGGTGGGCGCGGGGCGATCCTGCGGGCCGGGCTGGACATCCCGCTGGGTGAAACCGCCGCGCACCGGTCGGATATCGAAATCCTCTGGGACGGACTGCCCGAACCGATCGATCTGCATATCGATCCGGCGGCCGGCGTCCTGTACTGGACCGATCGCGGCGCCGAGCCGTGGGGAAATACGTTGAACCGCGCGCCGCTTCCGGGCAAGAACGAGGTCGGCGCGCATCCGGAGATTCTGGCGCGCGGGTTCGAGGAGGCCATCGGGCTGGCCGTGGACACCGACGCGGGACTGGCCTACGTCACCGATCTGGCGGGGACGGTGCGCGCGGTGCCACTCGATCCCTCCTCCGGCGCAACGGAATTCGTCGTCGCCCGTTTTCCCGGGCGACCGCTGACAGGAATCGCAGGTATCTGATATGAGCACACTCGCCGTCATCGGCGCGGGCGTGATCGGCCTGTCCTGGGCCCGGCTCGCCCGCGAGCACGACTGGGACGTCACGATCTATGATCCGCGCGACGATATCGCCGATGTGGTGGCCGCCGAACTGGGCGACGATCCGCGGGTGCGGGTGGTCGCCGACATCGCGGCGGCGGTGGCCGAGGCGGATCTGGTGCAGGAGAACGGACCCGAACGGCTGCCGATCAAACAGGATCTGTTCGCCCGCGTCATCGCCCACGCCCGGCCCGATGCCGTACTGGCGACCTCGAGTTCTTCGATCACGGCCACGCTGATCACCGCCGGGCTCGAGCACGCCTCCCGGGTGCTGGTCGGGCACCCGTTCAATCCGCCCGAGCTCATGCCGCTGGTCGAGGTGGTGCCCGGCCGCGACACCGACGACGAGGCCACCAAGCGCGCGGTCGAACTGTACGAGCGTCTCGGCCGGGTTCCCGTGGTCATTCACCGGGAGATGCCCGGCTTCGTGGCCAACCGGCTCCAGGGCGCGCTGTCCCGCGAGGCCGTCTACCTCGTACAGCAGGGCGTGGTCTCCCCGGCCGATCTCGATGTGATCATGCGCAATTCGCTGGGCCTGCGCTGGGCCACCATCGGCCCGTTCGAGGGCAATGTCCTCGGCGGCGGCCCCGGCGGCATCCGCCACCTGTACGCGGGCGTCGGTGCGGAAACCTCGAAAATCGAATTCGGCTCCCCGGCAACCGATCCCGACCAGATGGAAAAGGTGATCAGCCAGGTCGAGCAGACCTACGGCACCGGCACCGAAGCCTTCGACCGCCTACGCCGCCAGCGCGACACCCGCACCCGCGCGGTGCTCGCCGCCCTGCGCACGGCCGACGGCGACGACAGCGGGCGCTGATCGACAGCAACGAGCAGGTCCCGGGCGGACGGTCCCCGCGGCCGCCCGCCCGCGACCTCACCGACCGCCGGAACCTGTTGCCGCGACGGGGATTGCGGCCGCCGACGCGGGGTGGCGATCGAGGCGGTGCAGCGCTAGGGCCGCCACCGCTCCGATGACGGTCAACCCGCCCCATACCGCCCAGTCGATGCCGTGGTCGCGCGCAGCGCCGAGCACCGCACCCGTCGCCAGGTTGCCGATCAGGATGCCGACACCCACCACGGTGTTGTAGAAGCCGTAGTGGGTGGCAACCAGGCGCCCCCCGGACAGCTCGACCACGGTGTCCATTTCGAACGGGAACACCGCCGCGGTGCCGATGGCCAGCAGCGCCGCCGAGAGCAGCAGCGCCGCAACGGCGGTCGTGGTTCCGAATCGGTGCGGCCCGGGGATCGCCAGCAAGGGCAGGAATGCCGCCGCCAGCACCGTCAGGCCGACCACCAGACTGCGGCCGCTGCCCCAGCGAGCGCGCAACCACGCCGTGATCCGCAGCTGCCCGGCGACCGCGATCAGCCCCGACACCACGAACAGCGCCGAGGTCACCGCTTGCGCATGTGCCCCGGCGACGTATTCGGCCTGCAACGGCAGGGCCAGATACACCTGGAACGACAGCACATACGATCCGATCATCGCCGCGGCAAAGGCCACGAACCGGCGATTGGACACCACCGTCCGCCAATCCTCGAGCACCGAGGTGGGCGCGGCGGGCTCGCTCGCCCGGCGGGCCGGAAGCGCGCACAGCTGCGCCACCGTCAGCACCGCGAACACCACCGCCGCCACGGCCGCCGTCACTCGGAAGTCCAACGCCACCAGGGCCAAACCGACCAGCGGTCCGGCCAGAATCCCGGCCTGGTAGAAGATGTTGAACAGCGCGAACGCCGCCACCCGGCGCTCCCCCGCGTCGGCGGCCAGATACGCGCGCACCGCGGGATTGAACAGCGCCCCGGCGAAACCCGTTGCCGCCGAGGCGATCAGCAGGCCCGGCAGCGAGGTGGCGTAGATCAGCAGCGCGAAACCGCCGGTGCGCAACAGGCATCCAGCCACGATCAGCGGCTTGTAGCCGAGCCGATCGGCCAGCGTCCCACCGATCAGAAACATGCCCTGCTGGGAGAAGTTGCGCACCCCGAGCACCAGGCCCACCGCCCAGGCCGCCAAACCAAGTGGGCCGGACAGATATCCGGCCAGATACGGCATCAGCATGTAGAAGCCGAGGTTGATGCCGAACTGGTTGATCATCAGCAGCCGGGCGGCCGGATCGAAGCTACGAAATCCCGACAGTGCGTTCACCGGACCTCCCGATCGACGACGGTGGCCGGATCCACCACGGTGGTGCACCGGGTCCACGACCCCACGACCCGCTCGCACGGATGGCCGATCGTATCGGGCCCGACGGGCGGTTCGATGCCCAGCAGCCCGTGTTCGCGGCAGTAGTCGTCGTTGTAGACGGTGTCGAAATAGCGGTGCGGCCCGTCCGGGAACACCGCGGCGATGCGCGTCCCGGCGTCGTGTGCGCGCGCCGCCCACCCGGCGACCAGCGCCACCGCCCCGACACTCCAGCCGCCGCTGGCGTGATAGGCCCCGGCCAGGGCCCGGCAGGCCCAGACCGCCTCCGCCGGTGCGACCCAATGGATTTCGTCGAATGCGGCGTAGTCGACATTGCGCGGATGGATACTCGAGCCGAGTCCGCGCATCAGGCGCGGACCGGCGGGTTGCCCGAAGATGGTCGAGGCGACGGTGTCGACGCCGATCAATTTCATATCCGGGACGAACCGGCGCAGCACCCGCGCCACCCCGGCCGAATGGCCGCCGGTGCCCACCGCGCACACCAGCACGTCCACCCTGCCCAGCTGATCGATGAGCTCGAGCGCCAGGGATTCGTAGCCCGCCACATTGTCCGGGTTGCTGTACTGATCGGGGCACCAGGCGGTGCGGTCGCGCGCGAGCAGATCGGCCACGCGGACGCGCCGGGCCTCCTGCCAGCCGCCGACCGGATGCGGCTCGGTGACCAACTCCACCCGCGCGCCGTAGGCGGCGAGCATGCGGGCCACGAGCGGCTCCATCCCGGTGTCGGTCACCACCGTCACCGGATGATCGAAGACCAGCCCGGCCAGCGCCAGTCCCAAACCCAATGTGCCGCTGGTCGATTCGATGATCCGGGCGCCGGGCACGAGATCGCCGCGCTGTCGCGCGCGGTCCACCATGTGCAGCGCGGGGCGATCCTTCATCCCGCCGGGGTTGAATCCCTCCAGCTTTGCCCAGAATCCGCGGCCCGCCGGGGCCAGCGGGGCGCCGATCCACAGCACCGGCGTATTGCCCACGAGGGCGTGCGGCCGCCGGGCCGCGGCGGGCGAGTCGAGCACAACCTTGTCCATCACTGCCACCTTCTGTATCGAATTGCGCGGACGGCGGACACCGGCCGACCCGGCATGGCGGGTCGGCCTGGCGCTGACCGATCAGCGTCGGGCGATACAGATCTGGGTGAGGATGGCGCGGCCGTCCAGCGGAGCACCGGCGGCGACGGGCGGCCCGCGCGAGTCGATGGCGCAGGCCGCTGCGACGGACGCCGCCACGAGCACGATCACCGCGAGCAGCGCGAGAAGCCGCGGCGGCAGCGCCTTTCCCGGTTCGGCGGGCAGCACCGAATCGGGCAGATGACGTCCCAGATGCACGGGACAGCGCGAATCGGCGGGATGGTGGGTGAGACAGTGCGACGGTTCGTGCGGCGCGACGGCGACCCGGGCCGCCACGGAATTGCCCGCATGGCGATGGGTCAGCTGCCCGGCCCACGAACAGTCGAAGACCGGCGTCAGCACCGCGAGCGCCAGCAACAGCGCCCAGCCGCCCCAGCGCCGCCGACCGGCAGGGCGTACCGCCACCCCGCCCACCTCGCACCCTCCCGTCGTCGAATCATCAGGAAACGCAACGTGTTACAAGTGCTTCGAACTACTACCCTACAGGGGTATAGTACCCCTGAGGGGTTGCCACGCCACCACCATACAAGGTTGGGCGCGGTCCGCAAGCCCTTCGCTACGCCGCCCGACGGCACCGGGAGGTCAGCCTCGCCCGGCCTTCCCGCGGCGGCGGCCCGATTGCCGCCGAGCCGCCGGGCGGGCGCCGGGTTTCGGCGCGGCGGCGGCCCGGCGTTCGGCGGCCGCGACCTGTTTCGCGATGTCCTCGCGGTCGAGTCGGGCGTAGATCAGGTGCTGCTGGCCGTAGGTCCACAGATTGTTGCCCACCCAGTACAGCAGCACCGCGATCATCAGCACCGGCCCGGCCAGCAGCGCACCGAGCGGGAACACCCACAGCAGCAGCCGGTTCATCAGCTCCGCCTGCGGATTCGGCTCGGCCGCCCGGCGCTGCCGCGCGATCGAGGCCCGCGCGTTGAAATGGGTGGCGAGCGCGGCGAGGAGCATCAGCGGAATCGCCACCGCGGCAATGGTTGTCGTCGACGGGATCCCGCCGAACTGCGCGAACGAGGCGAGGGTGGGGTGCGGGGTGGTGATGGCCGCCGAGATCGGCGCGCCGAACAGCCGAGCGCCGAGGAAGGACTGCACGTCGCCCACGCCGAAGACGTAGTTCGGGGTGTGGGCGTTCGTCTCGGGACTCATACCGAGCCCACCGAAGCCGGTGCCGGTGCGATTGAACGACTTCAGCACGTGCAGCAGTCCGATGAACACCGGGGCCTGCACGAGGGCGGGCAGGAAGGCCAGGAACGGGTTGAAACCGTTCTCCCGCTGTATTTTTCGCATTTCGACGGCCTGGCGCTGCAGATCGTCCGGAAAGCGCTTGCGCAGCGCCCGGATGCGCGGTTGCAGCTCCTGCAGCTGCCGGGCCGTGCGGAGCTGCCGCAGCGCGGGCCGCACCAGCAGGGCACGCAGGGTGAAGACCAGGAACACCACGGCCAGGGCCCAGGCCAAACCGCTGTCCGGGCCGAGGACGAACCCGAAGATCCTGTGCCAGAACCAGAGTATGGCGGAGACGGGGTAATAGATGAAATCGAGCATCGAACACCTCGGACGGCATGCGGGAATTCCTCATGCCGGGAAAGCGCCACCACGGAATGGGGCGAAATGAATGGGGACGGTCGGATGCCGCTACCGAAATCGGCTACGCGGCGGCCGGGACCCGTCCGGGTGCCCGAGGCAGGCGAGGGCGGCCGGGTGTATCGGGGGCGCTCTGGCGGCGGAACGCGCCCCGCAGGCGTCGCTCTTCGCGGGGTTCGGCGCAACGCCGCCTGGCCAGCAGCCGCAGCGGAGGCCGGGAACCGCAGGCCACGGCGGCGAGCAGCAGGGCCAGCGCGACACCCGCGCCGATCATCGCCGAGGCGCCGTCCACCAGGACGGTCGCGGTGATCGCCAGCAACAACACGGTGACCCACGCGGGCAGCAGCGCCGCCGCACTTCGCGGGGCGAGCCGGAACCGTGTCATACAAAGCAGAGTACCGTGGAGATCAGGGGGAGGGGTTTCGCAAACCAGCTCGCTCCGGGGCCGATTTCCATTGATGAGGCAGCAATGGTCGACTCGCTCTTCGCCGACGTATCCGAATACCAGGTACCGGTCGACGACTCCTACCCGTATCAGATCTTCTCGCTACGCTCCAACGACGGCACCTATCGCGACCACAACTTCTTCCAGAACTACGCGTGGTCCGCGGCCGCCGCCGATTCGGGGCGGCTGGCGTGTTTCATCGTCTACTTCTACTGGCGGCCGAACTGGCTCGACACCATCAACACTCATCGCGCCATGATCGCCGACGCGGGCGGCCCGCATCCGAAGATGATCTCGATGGTCGATGTGGAATCGGGTAGCGGCAATCCGAGCGGCGACCAGTCCGACGGCATCAACCGCGCCTACTGGGGTATGGCAGACTGGCTCGGCTCCACCCTGCGGGTCATCGGTTACGCCAACCGCCACGACTTCTTCACCATGTGGCCGGTTCGCCCCGAGGGCCTGCGGGTGATCGGCGCGGGCTACGGCCGCAACCCCAACCTCCCCGGCCAGATCGCCCACCAGTACACCGACGGCAGCGGCTGGGGCGGCGGCCTCCCCGAGGGCGCCCCACCATTCGGCAACTGCGATATGAACGCCGCCAACGGCTACACCCCCGAGGCCTTCGCCGCCGACTGCGGGGTCGGCGCGGCGGCCCTGGATCCCCTGGCAGACATGTGGATTCAATTCATGGGCCCCGGCGGCCAGGGCTGGCCTCAACTGGGCAACCACACCCTGGTCGACGCCGTGGCCGCCATCGGCCAGGCCCTCGACATCCCCGGCTTCCACCCCGGCCCTCGCCCCACCCGCACCCCCCTGCCCCGCGACGCCGCCGCCCGCATCCGAGCCGAATGGACCCAACTACTCGGCACCCACGGCACCGGCCTCCCCCAACTGGGCAACCGCTCCCTGGTGGACGCCATCGCCGCCATCGGCCGAAAGCTCGACATCGACTGCTTCCGGCCCGACGACGAGAGGTCTTGACTTCAGGACAGTTTCAAGCTGCGGCCGATGATTTCCTTCATGATTTCGGTGGTGCCGCCGTAGATGGTTTGGACTCGAGCGTCCATATAGGCCTTGGCGATGGGGTATTCGCGCATGTAGCCGTAGCCGCCGTGGAGTTGGAGGCATTTGGTGATGAGGTCGAGTTGTTCCTCGGTGCTCCACCATTTCGCCATGGCGGCCTCCTCGGCGGTCAGCTTCTGCTGGTTGAGCAGTTCGATGCAGCGGTCGACGAAGACGCGGACGGCGGTGGTCTTGGTGGCCAGTTCGGCGAGGACGAAGCGGGTGTTCTGCTGGGCGCCGATGGGCTTGCCGAAGGCCTTGCGGTCGCGGACGTACTGGATCGTGGAGTCCAGACAGCCCTCCATGGCGGCGGCGGCCATGACGGCGATGGACAGCCGCTCCTGGGGCAGGTTCTGCATGAGGTGGATGAAGCCCTGGCCCTCGGTGCCGAGCAGGTTCTCGGCGGGCACCCGCACGTCAGTGAAGCTGAGTTCGGCGGTGTCCTGCGCCTTCAGCCCGATCTTGTCCAGATTGCGGCCGCGCTCGAAACCGGGCATGCCGCGCTCGACGACCAGCAGCGAGAAGCCCAGCGCGCCCTTCTCCGGATCGGTCTGGGCGACGACGATGACGATATCGGAGTTGATGCCGTTGGTGATGAAGGTCTTGGCGCCGTTGAGGACCCAGTCGTCACCGTCCTTGACGGCACGGGTCTTGATGCCCTGCAGATCCGATCCGGTGCCCGGCTCGGTCATGGCGATGGCGGTGATGATCTCACCGGAACAGAAGCCGGGCAGCCAGCGCCGCTTCTGCTCCGCATTGGCCAGCTCCAGCAGATACGGCGCGATGACGTCGTTGTGCAGCCCGAAACCCAGGCCGGAGAACTGCCCGCGGGTCACCTCCTCGGTGACGATGGCGTTGTAGCGGAAGTCCTGTACACCCCCGCCGCCGTACTCCTCGGGCACGGCCATCCCCAGGAACCCCTGCTTACCGGCCTCCAGCCAGACCTCGCGGTCGACGATGCCCTGCTCTTCCCACTTCGCGTGATTGGGCGCCACATGCTGATCGAGAAACTTTCGGAACGACTCCCGGAACAGCTCGTGTTCGGGTTCGAAAAGGGTGCGCTCCACGCCAACCTCCTAGTGACCACATCGGCACTCCGCCTTGCCCATACGGTACCCGGAAGTCGAATCGTCGTTCACTTCGGATATCAAAAAAATACCCTCACCTGGCGAGGCGAGGGTGAGGCCGACGGCGTTGGCGACCTGAACACCGGTAAACCTAAAACCCCACGGCCGAGCGCATCCGACCCCACAGCGTGCGACCGGAGTCGCGTTCGCGCTCGTCGAGCAGGAACTTGATCTCCTCCTCGAGCGCCTTGCGCACCACCACCTGCAGATCCGCGGCGGCGGCGTCCAGATCGTCGTCGTCGCGCCACGACCCGGTCTCGATGGGCGAGCCGACCGAGTAGTAGAACCGCTCCGGCCGCGGAATCCAGGTGGGGCCCAACCCGCGCATGAGCGGCGGGGTGAGCTCGCGGCGGATACCCAGCGCCTCGACGGTGCGGCGCAGCGGCCACATGACCGGATGATCACCGTCGAAGACGACATCGAAGACATCGTCCGCGCCGATCATCGCCACCGGCAGGATCGGCGCGCCCGCCTCGATGGCCATGCGGGCGAAACCGGTGCGCCCCTCCCACTTGAGCACGTACTTCTCGCCCTTGCGACGCATGGCTTCCCGGCCCCCGCCCGGGAAGACGATGACCGCCTCGCCGTTGGCCAGCAGCGTGCGGCAGTTGGCGCGGGTGCCGCGCACACTACCCATCCGATGCACCAGATCGCGCACCGGCGGCACGCGCATCAGCACGTTCTCCGCCAGCCCGCGCACCAATCGGCCCCGCCGGACCAGGATCTCGTGCACCAGCAGCGGGGCGTCGACGCCGCCGAGCAGGGTGTGGTTGCCGACCAGCAGCACCGGCCCCTCGTCGGGGATATTGTCCAGCCCGTAGAAGCGCGGACTGGTCCAGGCTCGCACGGGCGCGGTGATCGAATCGGCGATCAGCCGATCGATCTCCCCCCAGGACATGTGCAACGGCGCCCCGTCGCTGAGTGGCGTTGCGGTGGCATCGTTTCCAGACAAAAGCGCCCTCCCTGCAGTCGTTTTCAATAACGCCATCGTAACGACAACGGCAGGGAGACAGCGATTATGGCAGGTTCGCCTCCGAAACCCTCGCGGCGCCATTGGTGCTCGCGTACGCGTACGGCGACAGTGCGCCGACCAGCGCCCGCGGTACCCGGGCCCGCACGCGGGTGCCGCCCTCCTCGTGGCTGGACTCCAGAATCCGGCCGTCGGAGTGCACGCGAGCGAGCAGGTCACCGCGGGTGTAGGGCAGCAGCACGCTGACCTCCACATCGAGCTTGCTGAGGAATTCGCCGAGCCGATCGCGCAGCTCGTCGAGCCCGCGCCCGGTGCGCGCGGAGACGAATACCGCACCGGGCAGCTGGGCCCGCAGATGCGACAGTTCGGTGGGATCCAGCGCGTCGATCTTGTTGACCACCAGCAGTTCCGGCGGCGCGGGGGTCCCCGACTCGCGCAGCACGTCGGTGATCACCTCGCGCACGGCCTTGATCTGCTGATCGGGCAGCGCGTCCGAGCCGTCCACCACGTGCAGCAGCAGATCCGCGCCGGTGACCTCCTCCAGGGTGGAGCGGAACGCCTCGACCAGCTGGGTCGGCAGGTGCCGGACGAAGCCGACGGTATCGGTGAACACCAGCTCGCGCCCGTCCTCGAGGGCGGCCCGGCGGGTGGTCGGGTCCAGGGTCGCGAACAGCGCGTCCTGTACCAGGATGCCCGCGCCGGTGAGCGCGTTCATCAGGCTGGACTTACCCGCGTTGGTGTAGCCGACGATCGCGACCGAGGGGATGCCGCTGGCGTCGCGGCGGGCCCGCTTGGTGTCGCGCGCGGTCTTCATCTCCTTGATCTCGCGGCGCAGCTTGGCCATTCGCTCGCGAATGCGGCGGCGATCGGTTTCGATCTTGGTCTCACCGGGACCGCGCAGACCCACACCGCCGCCGCTGCCACCGGCGCGACCACCGGCCTGCCGCGACATCGACTCACCCCAGCCGCGCAGGCGGGGCAGCATGTATTCCATCTGGGCGAGCGAGACCTGGGCCTTACCCTCGCGGGAGGTGGCGTGCTGGGCGAAGATGTCCAAAATCAGCGCCGTGCGGTCGATGACCTTGACCTTGACGACCTTCTCCAGCGCGGTCAGCTGCGCGGGGGTGAGCTCACCGTCACAGATCACGGTGTCGGCTCCGGTCTCGAGGACGACGGCGCGCAGCTCGTCGGCCTTGCCCGAGCCGATGTAGGTGGCCGGATCCGGCTTGTCGCGGCGCTGGATCAGCGCGTCGAGCACCTGCGAGCCCGCGGTCTCGGCGAGTGCGGCGAGTTCGGCCATGCTGGCCTCGGCCTGCGCCGCGCTGCCCTCGGTCCACACCCCGACCAGCACGACGCGCTCCAGGCGCAGCTGGCGGTATTCGACCTCGGTGATATCGGCGAGTTCGGTGGACAGCCCCGCGACGCGACGCAGCGCACTGCGCTCGTCGAGCTGTAGCTCGCCGACGGTCGGCTCCGGCTCCCAGCCGTTACCGCCCTGCTCGGACTCGAGCTGCTCGACGGGGGTGAACTCGTAGGTTTCTGGTTTTCTCATACGCCTCCATGGTCCCACGACTCAACGACGGGGCGCACCCGACTTATTTCAGCGACCCCGCCCACCACGCACCGGCGAGGCGGCCCGAGGCGACCAGCACCGAGGGTCCGCGCAGCGTCGCCTGTCCCGCCTCGATGCCGACAGTCACCTCGCCGCCCGGGATGCGCACCCGGACCGCACCGCTGTCGGCCGCGAGCTCGAAGCCCTCCCGGACCAGCGCGGCGGCGGCCGCGGCCACGGTTCCCGTTCCGCAGGAACGGGTTTCGCCCACGCCGCGCTCGTAGACACGCATATCCACCGAACCGGCGTCGTCGAGGGCGGTGAGGATCTCGATGTTCACCCCCTGCGGGAACAGCTTCGGGTCGTAGCCGGGCGGCACGGCCAGATCCAGCGCGGCCAGCGTGTCGGCGCTCAGCTCGGGATCGACACAGGCCAGATGCGGATTGCCGACGTCGATGCCGAGGCCGGACAGTGCGCGGCCGCCGATCGTCGCGGTGGATTCACCCAGGTCGCGCACCCGGCCCATGGCGACCGTCACATCACCGACCACGCCGTCGTAGCCGTGTACGACCACTGGCCGGGCCCCGGCGCGGCTGCCGACGACGAATTCGTCGCGCTGCTCCAGTCCGTTCGCCACCAGATAGTGGGCGAACACCCGCACGCCGTTGCCGCACATCTCGGCGACGGAGCCGTCGGCATTGCGGTAGTCCATGAACCAGTCGCCTTCGTCCACGCCCTCCGGCAGCGTCGCGAGCACACCGGCCGTGCGCAGCGCACCGGCGCGCGCCACCCGTAGCACCCCGTCGGCCCCGATGCCGCGCCGCCGATCACACAGCGCCGCAACGCGATCCGCGCTCAGCTCCAGCGCGGCGTCCTGATCGGGCAGCACCACGAAGTCGTTCTGGGTGCCGTGGCCCTTGGTGAATTCGATATCCATATCTCCCACTAGAACGTCCGGCGCTGCCGGAAGATTTCGTACAGGGCGATCGACGCCGCACACGGGGCCGCGACCGCTCCCGCCACCGGAATCGAGACCAGCTCGTCGCAGCCCTCGCGCCAGGCCGGGCCCAGATCCTCGGCCTCGTCGCCGATCACCACGATCGTCGCATCCCGGAAGTCCTGCTCGTACACCGCCCGCGTCTGCCCGCCCGCGTGGTGCGGGACGACGCCGACGATCCAGGTCGCGATGTCGCGCCCGGCCTGCCGATCGCAGAAGTCGTGCACGGGCCCCGCACCGGGCACGCGGAACACCGGTAGCGCGAACAGCGAGCCGTCCGAGGCCCGCACGCACTGCGGGTCGTAGTGATCGGCCCCGGCGCCGCTGATCACCACCGCGGCGGCCCCGAAACCGTGCGCCGTGCGGATCACGCTGCCCAGCCGCAACGCGGACCGGGGCTGTTCGATCACCACAACCACGGGCGACTCGCGATCGCCCGCCGCACCGGGCGCGAAATCCGCCAGGCTGGGATCGCGCGTCTTGGCCACCGCCACCAGTTCCGGTGCGCCCGTGTCGGTTTCGGACAGCTCGGTCATCAACTCGGGAACCAGCCCCGTACTCGGCGCGCCGCTGGTGTCGAGCAGCCGCCGCGCCCACTCCGGTAGTTCGGGCGGACCGAGCCGATACAGCAGGGTCTCGAGCGGCCAGTGGTGCGTCACGGCCGCGGTGAGCGCGGCGCGGCCGTGTACGAGGAAGCGGCCGTCGCGGTGGCGTTTGGCGCGATTGGTGAGGTAGGCCTGCCATTCACCGACCGCGGCGTTACGGGTGGTCACTGCCGAACTCGTTCCTGATCGTCGCCGGGCGCGTGGGCGCGCACCCGCGCCAACGCCGTCTCCACCAGCCGCGGATCGGCGCCGTCGACCCATCGCACCCGCGGATCGCGGCGAAACCACGAGCGCTGCCGCCGCACGTACCGGCGGGTGCCGATGAGGGTGCGCTCCTGCGCATGTCTCAGGTCGTATTCGTTGTCCAGGTAGGCGAGGACTTGTGCATAACCGATGGCGCGGCGCGCGGTCTGGCCCGCGCGCAGTCCGCGGTCGAGCAGTCCGCGCACCTCGTCGACGAGTCCGTCGGCGAACATCTTCGCGGTGCGCGCCTCGATCCGGGCGTCGAGCTCGGCGGTCTCCCGATCGACGCCGAGAATCAATGTGCCCCAGCGGGGTTCGCCGATCCGCGGCTGCGAGGCGGCGAACGGGCGGCCGGTCAGCTCCACCACCTCGAGCGCGCGGACCATGCGGCGGCCGTCGGTGGGCAGGATGGTGTCGGCGGCCACCGGATCGGCCGCGCGCAGGGCCGCGTGCACGGCCTCGACACCGCTTTCGGCCAGCACCGTCTCCCATTTCGCGCGCACCTGGGGATCGGTGGCCGGAAAATCCCAATCGTCCAGCAGCGCTTGGACATACATCATCGAGCCGCCGACGATCACCGGGGTGCGCCCGCGCGCCATGATGTCCTCGACGTCCGCGCGGGCCGCGGTCTGATACGCGGCGACGGTGGCGGTCTCGGTGACCTCGAGGACGTCGAGCTGATGGTGCGCGATGCCGCGCCGCTCGGCGACCGGCAGCTTCGCGGTGCCGATGTCCATGCCCCGGTACAGCTGCATGGCGTCGATGTTCACGATCTCGCCGTCCAGCCGCCGCGCCAATTCCAGCGCCAAATCGGATTTCCCGGTGGCGGTGGGCCCGATGACCGCGATCGGGGTCCTCACGGCAGCCACACGCTGACCTGATAGCCGACCCCGAAGGGTGCGTCCCGATAATGGGTTTCGACCTCGGGTGCGGTGTCGAACAGTCCCGCGAGCACCTGGAAGGCGGCCCGGCCGGACACCTCGAGCTCGGCGCACAATCCGGAGTCCAAGCGCGCCAACGCCTCCCGATCCCCCGCCGCCAGTGCCCGATCGAGGCCGTCCTGGACCTGCGCGGCCCGCGGGTCCAGATATCCGGGCGCGGCGACCGACAGCGTGGCCGCACCGTCGGCGACGACCAGCACCCCGTCCGCCCCCTCGCGCTCGTCCAGCTCCGCCCGCAGCTTCGCGCCAAGCTCCAGACACCGCGCGGCGGGCGCGTCGGCCGCCACGATTCGGGCCTCGGCCACCGCCGCGGGCGCGACCTGCCCGCGCAGCCAGCCGCCGATCAGCGCGGGCAGCGGCAGCATCGGATCGGCGGCGCGGCCGCCCAGCACGGCCAGCGGCAGATTGGCGTCGGCGACCTCGCCGCTCGACGCGGCATCGGACAGCCCGACCCGCACATCGGCCCCGAATCCGCGGAAGGTGCCCGCGGCCTCGGGCCCGACCTGCCGCGGCCGTTCACCCACCCCGATCACGACCCATCGCCCGGCCCGCTCGGCCAGCGCGCGTCCGGCCGCCAGCACGGCCTCCCGCAGCGCGGGCACCCGCGCGGCCGGATGCGCCGCATCCACCAGCGGCCGCCCACCACACAATTCGGGTACCAGCACGGGCGGCGACGGGATCAGCACGGCGACACGAAACACAGGCTCAACCGTAGCTGGCGGGCCGGACGGGCCGGACGCTCAGCTGGCGGGCAGCCGGCGAGCTCGCGGGCGGCCGCGGCCGGTGCGAGCAACGCGACCGCAGCCCCGACGCGGAGGGTTCGGGAGATTGGCGTGCGCGGCGGATGATCGAGCGGAATCGGCGACCGAACGACCGAGAGGCAACGCGGTGGTTAGCCCTCGAAAAATCGCTCCTCACCGAACGCATCGCCAATTGGCCGGGCCGGGATCGGCATTTCGGACACCCCTCGGCAACAATTCCGGTAACAGTTCGGCAAACCCGCCGCCGCGCGCCCAGCAAGATGGTCAACCGATCAGTTTTCCCCGGCCGCGACCCGGGCCGAACCCGGCCGGAAGGGTCCGCCGACCGTTGTACCGGCAACCTCGAACATCGCACTTGGGACCCCTATTCGCACCTCCCGGCAACCTCGACCCCGGCGGCACCGGCAACAAGACACGGCAAATCTGCCTCTTGGCTGGTTGAATGGGATGAGCTAGGGCGTAACCAGGCAGCCGTGACGCGCGGCAGGGACGAGGAGCGATGACCGAGAACAGCGGAACCGAGAAGGCCACCCATTCGGACACCGGCACGGCACAGCGGTCCAGCAACTCCGCCGCGACCCCACCCACGCCCGCCGATGCCCTCAAGCCCGGTACCCCGAAACCGGGTGCCCGTAAACCGGAATCCCCCAAGCCGCATGCGATCAAGCCCGTTCCCGGTGCGGCCCCGGAACATCCGCATCCGGTCGTCGTGCCGACCGTGAGCGATCCGAGCAAGTGGGGCCGCGTCGACGAGGACGGCACCGCCTGGGTCAGGACCGCCGACGGCGAGCGGATGGTGGGATCCTGGCAGGCCGGTGACGCCGCCGAGGGGCTGGCCCACTTCGGGCGGCGCTTCGACGATCTGGCCACCGAGGTCGCGCTGCTCGAGGCTCGGCTGGCCGCCGGGACCGATGCCCGCAAGACCAAGGCCACCGCCACCGCCCTGGCCGAATCGCTGCCGACCGCCGCGGTGATCGGCGATATCGACGGTCTGGCCAAGCGGCTGCAGGCCATCATCGAGCACTCCGACGAGGCCGCGGCACATGCCAGGGAGGAGAAGGAGCGCACCCGCCACGAGCAGACCGAGCGCAAGGAGGCGCTCTGCGCGGAGGCCGAGCAGATCGCGGCCGAATCCACGCAATGGAAGGCCGCGGGCGATCGGCTGCGCGAGATCCTCGACGAGTGGAAGACCATTCGCGGGGTGGACCGCAAGGTCGACGACGCGCTGTGGCGGCGCTTCTCCAAGGCCCGCGAATCGTTCAATCGCCGCCGCGGCGCGCACTTCGCCGAGCTGGACCGCGAGCGCGCGGCCGCCAAGGCGCGCAAGGAGGAGCTGTGCGTGCGCGCGGAGGAGCTGTCGAGTTCGACCGACTGGGTCGGCACCGCCGCGATCTTCCGCGACATGCTGGCCGAGTGGAAGGCCGCTGGACGCGCTCCGCGCGAGGCCGACGAGCAGCTGTGGCGGCGGTTCAAGAGCGCGCAGGACGTGTTCTTCGCCGCCCGCAATGCCGCGGCCTCGGAGCGCGATGCCGAATTCGAGCACAACGCCGCGGCCAAGGAGGAGCTGCTGCGCACCTACGAGGACCGAATCGACCCGGCCGCGGGCCTCGACGCCGCCCGCGCCGCACTGCGCGAACTGCAGGAGAAGTGGGACGCCATCGGCAAGGTCCCCCGCGAGCGCCTGCAGGAACTCGAGGGCCGCCTGCGCACGATCGAGAAGCGGGTCCGCGAGGCTGTCGACGCCCAGTGGCGCCGCACCGACCCCGAGGCCATGGCCCGCGCGGCCCAATTCCGCGAACGCGTCGCCCAGTTCGAGGAACAGGCCGCCAAGGCCCAGGCCGCGGGCCGCACCCGCGACGCCGAAAAGGCCCTCGAACAGGCCAAGCAGTGGCGCGAATGGGCCGAGGCCGCCGAGGGGGCCGTCAGCCAGCGCTGACACCTCCGGCGCCGCACCGTTTCCCGCGCTTCGCACCCCCTGCGGCCATACACAGCGAGTGCGAAGCGCGGGAAACGGTGCGAAGGTCCGCTAGGGCTGGTCGTCGCCGAGCAGCCAGCGGCGGTGTTGCTCCTCCTGCTGGGCCGCGGCGGCCCGGCGGCGCTCCTCGGCCTCGAGCTGCATGGCGGTGCGGCTCCACACCACCCTGATCCAGTGGAAGGTGAGCACGATGATCGCCAGCGTCGCCAAAATCAGGCCGATGCCCGGTCCGGCGCCGCGATAGTCGCCGAGGCCCGGCGTCTGCCGGTGCCAGATCGACAGCACACCGAAGACGCTGCCGACGGCCGAACCGGCGACCGCGATCCACGCCAGCGCCCACCGGCGGGTGACCAGCGCCAGCGAGGAGAACCCGATCCCGAAGATCACCACGAACCACTCGAACACCCGCGACGGCAGCCCGATGTGCTCGACCTGCGCGGTGTGGTCGAACAGCACCACGTCCAGCCCGCGCGCGGATCCGGCGTGCGGTAGCACCAGCGACAGCAGCAGCACGAACACCGCCGTCGCCACCACCATCGCCCGGGTGCCCGGATCGATCTCCCCGGCGATCTTGCGTTCGACCTCCTCGAGCTCGTCGTGGTACTGCTCGAACGTCTTGGCCTCGGCCGGATTCATATTCTCCTCGTCTGGCTGGCCCGCCCGCTGGTTGTCCGGCGGTGTCGGATCGTCCTGCGCCCCTTGGTCGTTGTCCCGATCGGCCACAGCCGTCACCGCCTCGTCGTATCGGTCGTCGCGATCATGCGCCGCAGCCGCTGCCGCAGCCCGCCGCCGCGGGCACCGGTTCCGGCGCGCCGATGCGCGGAATGCCCAGTCCCACACCGATGGGCGCGGTCTTGGGCGTCACGCCGCGCTCGTGCGCGTCCCCCGCGCGGGTGCGGCGATGGGCGCGGATCGGGCCGTCGGCGATCAGGTGGTGCGGGGCGGCATCGGTGATCTCGACGGTCACGATATCGCCGGGCCGGATCGCCGCCTCGGCCGTCGGCCGGAAGTGCACGAGCCGCCCGTCGCGCGCCCGCCCGCTCATCCGCGCGGTCGCCGCGTTCTTCTTGCCCGCGCCCTCGGCGACCAGCAGCTCCACCTCACTGCCCAGCAGCGCCCGATTGCCCTCCAGCGAGATCTGCTCCTGTAGCGCGATGAGCCGGTCGTAGCGCTCCCGCACGACCGCCTTGGGCACCTGATCGGCCATGGTCGCGGCCGGCGTGCCGGGCCGAATCGAGTACTGGAAGGTGAACGCGCTGGTGAACCGCGCCTGCCGCACGACGTCGAGGGTCTCCTGGAAGTCCTCCTCGGTCTCGCCCGGAAAGCCGACGATGATGTCGGTGGTGATGGCCGCATGCGGCATCGCCGCCCGCACCTTTTCGATGATGCCCAGGTAGCGGGCCTTGCGATAGGACCGGCGCATCGCCTTGAGGACCCGATCCGAACCGGACTGCAGCGGCATGTGCAGCTGCGGGCACACATTCGGCGTCTCGGCCATCGCCTCGATCACGTCGTCGGTGAACTCGGCCGGATGCGGCGAGGTGAACCGCACCCGCTCCAGCCCCTCGATCCCGCCGCAGGCGCGCAGCAGTTTGGCGAAGGCGCTGCGATCGCGGGCCTCGCCGGGATCGGCGAAGTTCACGCCGTAGGAGTTGACGTTCTGCCCGAGCAGCGTCACCTCCAACACCCCCTGATCGACCAGCGCCTGCACCTCGGCCAGCACATCGCCGGGGCGGCGGTCGATCTCCTTGCCGCGCAGCGACGGCACGATGCAGAAGGTGCAGGTGTTGTTGCAGCCCACCGAGATCGACACCCAGCTGGCATACGAGGATTCGCGCCGGGCGGGCAGCGTGGAGGGGAAGGCCTCGAGCGATTCGAGGATCTCCACCTGCGCCTGCTCGTTGTGCCGGGCGCGCTCGAGCAGCACCGGCAGCGAGCCGATGTTGTGCGTCCCGAATACCACGTCCACCCACGGCGCGCGGCGCACGACGGTGTCGCGGTCCTTCTGCGCCAGGCAGCCGCCGACGGCGATCTGCATACCCGGCCGCTCGGCCTTGACGGGGGCCAGATGCCCCAGCGTCCCGTAGAGCTTGTTGTCGGCGTTCTCGCGCACCGCGCAGGTGTTGAACACGACCAGATCGGCGGTCGCGCCGGGCGCGGCCCTCACGTAACCGGCGTCCTCGAGCAGGCCCGACAGGCGCTCGGAGTCGTGGACGTTCATCTGACAGCCGTAGGTACGGACCTCATAGGTTCGCGACGGCTCCGTAGCCGCCACCGAACCTGCCTCGAGCTGCATCGACGAATTCACCCGTCCAGGGTATCGGTTGGCCCCGCGCCCTTACCCACCCCGCCTGCCCACCCCGCGAGCAGGGGTGATACCGATCACCGATATCACGATTCGGTTGATCGTGATCCGAGCAGCATCGACGCGTTTCGCAAAGTTGCGCATTTCCCGCAATTTCAACTTAAGGTCTGAGCCATGACCGACGCTGCCGAAGCAACACCCGGCACTGCAACCGACCCGAACACGACCGCCGCCGCCCCGCCCATGATCGCGATGCGCAAGGTGGACAAGCACTTCGGCGCTCTGCATGTATTGCGGGACATCAACCTCGAGGTGCCCAAGGGGCAGGTGGTGATCGTCCTGGGTCCCTCCGGTTCGGGCAAATCGACGCTCTGCCGCACCATCAACCGCCTCGAGCCGATCGACTCCGGCGATATCGCGATCGACGGCGTGCAATTGCCCGCCGAGGGTCGGGCGCTGGCCAAGCTGCGCGCCGATGTGGGCATGGTGTTTCAGCAGTTCAACCTGTTCGCGCACAAGACGATCGTGGAGAACGTCATGCTGGCGCCGGTCAAGGTGCGCCGCATCGACAAGAAGCAGGCGCGCGAGACCGCGATGAAGCTGCTGGAGCGCGTCGGCATCGCCGACCAGGCCGAGAAGTATCCGGCCCAGCTGTCCGGCGGCCAGCAGCAGCGCGTGGCGATCGCGCGGGCGCTGGCGATGAATCCGAAGGTCATGCTGTTCGACGAGCCCACCTCCGCGCTGGACCCGGAGATGGTCAACGAGGTTCTCGAGGTGATGGTCCAGCTGGCCAAGGACGGCATGACCATGCTCGTGGTCACCCACGAGATGGGCTTCGCCCGCCGCGCGGGCGACCGGGTGCTGTTCATGGCCGACGGTCAGATCGTCGAGGACACCGATCCCGAAACCTTCTTCACCGCACCGAGATCCGACCGTGCCAAGGATTTCTTGGGCAAGATCTTGAGCCACTGAACGGTGACAATCACCACCCACACCTCACCAGAGAGAAGGAATTCGATGAGGATCACTCGTGCACTGCGCTTCGGCATAGGCGCCCTGGCCATCGCGGCGGTAGCCAGCGGCTGCGGCGGCGGCGGCTCGAAGACCGCGGCCCAGAACGCCGCGGACGGCAAGCTGACCGTCGGCATCAAGTACGACCAGCCGGGGCTGGGGCTGCGCAACAAGGACGGGTCGTTCTCGGGGTTCGACGTCGATGTCGCCACCTACGTGGCGGGCAAGCTGGGCGTGAAGCCGGAGAACATCACCTGGAAGGAGGCGCCGACGGCGCAGCGCGAGACGCTGATTCAGAACGGGCAGGTCGATTACGTGGTCGGCACCTACTCGATCACCGACCAGCGCAAGGAGAAGGTCGACTTCGCGGGCCCGTACTACGTCGCGGGCCAGGACCTGCTGGTGCGCGCGGACAACACCGACATCACCGGCCCGGATGCGCTGAAGGGCAAGAAGGTGTGCTCGGTGAAGGGTTCGACACCGGCGCAGAACATCGACAAGAACTACAAGGAAGCGCAACTGCAGACCTACGACACGTATTCGCTGTGCGTCGAGGCGCTCAAATCGGGCGCGATGGACGCCGTGACGACTGACAACGCTATCCTCGCCGGTTACGCCTCGCAGTCCCCGGGTCAGCTCAAGCTGGTCAACAAGCCCTTCACCACGGAAAAGTACGGCATCGGAGTCAAGAAGGGCGACAAGGAGACCCGCGACAAGATCAACGACGCCATCGAGGCAATGATCAGCGACGGGACCTGGAAGACGGCCCTGGAGAAGAACTTCGCCGGAACCGGTTTCCAGGTGCCGCAGCCCCCGGCCGTCGACCGGTACTGAGCCGGTGGTGAGTTCGACTTCCGTTTCCTGATACCGCGAGGAGCACGTCCGCCGTGTTCGACCTGATTTCCAGATACGACTCCCAACTACTCGACGCGTTCTGGATGACAATCAAACTGACGGTGCTGTCGGCGATCGGTGCGCTGGTCCTCGGCACCATCGTCGCCGCCATGCGGGTGTCACCGGTGCCGGTGGCACGCTGGGTCGGCACGGCGTACGTGACCGTCTTCCGCAACACCCCACTCACCCTCATCCTGGTGTTTTGCTCGATCGGCCTGCTCAACACGATGCGCATCGAGCTGGCGCACGGCCAGAACTCGCTGCCCGACAACGCCTTTCGCTGGGCGGTGATCGGCCTGAGCATCTACACGGGCGCCTTCGTCTGCGAATCGCTGCGCTCGGGCATCAACACCGTCCCGCTGGGCCAGTCCGAAGCGGGGCGCTCGCTGGGCCTCACCTTCGGCGCGAATCTGCGGTTGATCGTGCTGCCGCAGGCGTTCCGATCGGTCATCGCCCCGCTGGGCAGCGTGCTGATCGCGCTGACCAAGAATTCGACGATCGCGTCGGCCATCGGCGTACACGAGGCCTCGTTCTTGATGTCGGAAATGATCGAATCCGAGGCGCAACTTCTGGTGATCGGCGCGATCTTCGCGTTCGGCTTCGTCCTTCTCACCCTGCCGACCGGCCTGCTGTTCGGTTGGCTGGCCAAGCGATTCGAGGTGGCTCGATGAGTACGGAGCCTTCGGTCCTCTACGACGCACCGGGCCCGAAGGCCCGGGTGCGGCACAACGTCTACTCGGTGGTGGTGGCGGTCCTGGCCGCAGCCGCTCTCTGGTTCGTGTATCGCGGTTTCGAGAGTAAGGGGCAGCTCACCGCCGAGAAGTGGAAACCTTTCCTCGATTCCGAGGTTTGGCAGACATACTTGTTGCCCGGCCTGCAGGGAACAATCCAGGCCGCGGTGTTGTCGATCGTGTTCGCGCTCGTACTCGGCATGATCTTCGGCGTCGCGCGACTGTCCGACCATCGCTCGGTTCGAGTGGTCGCGGGTGTGATCGTCGAATTCGCCCGCGCCATCCCCGTACTGGTGATGATGATCTTCCTGTTCCAGCTCTTCGCGCAGGAATCGCTGTTCCCCTCGGACCAGCTGGCGCTCGCCGCGGTCGTGATCGCACTGACCATCTACAACGGATCGGTCATCGCCGAAATCGTGCGCTCGGGCATCCGCGCCCTGCCCAAGGGGCAGACCGAGGCCGCGACCGCGCTGGGCATGCGCAAGGGCCAGTTGATGCGGATCATTCTGCTACCGCAGGCGATCACCGCCATGCTGCCCGCCATCGTCTCGCAGATGGTGGTGGCCCTGAAGGATTCGGCGCTGGGCTACCAGATCACCTATCAGGAGATCGTGCGTCAGGGCCAGCAACTCGGCGCGGCTCAGGGCAACTCGGTGCCAGCCCTGATCGTCATCGCGGCCATCATGATCGCGCTGAACTGGATGCTGACGCGCTTCGCGACCTGGCTGGAGCGACGCCTCCGCTCTCGCCGCCGCGGCCGGACAGTGATCACCGCGGACACCGCGCTCACCGACGCGGCACCCGGCATGGATCTCACCGGGGCGCGGTAAACGCAGCACAAGGCCTTTGTATCGCCGTGAGTCCAACCCTCGTGAACAGCACGGGGATTGGGGCATTCTGATCGGGCACTGCTCCCGGTCGCCGGTCTCGCCACTACCGGCGGCCGGGGGCGGTTGTCCAACGATCTGGTCGCCACGCCGTCGCGGTGATTGCAATCGCACCGATGGGTCTTCAGGCTTGGCTGCTATGTCTGCCACCTGTCCCGCCTGCTCCTGGTCATCGCCGATGGTCGTCTCGGCGCACGGCTCCGTTCGGTACTTGCGCTGCGTGTGCGGGCGGTGGCTGGTGGCGCATCGGGGCGGGGTGAGCGTGGTGGCCGCGCGCAGTGCCTGCGCGAGCGCGGCGGCGCCCGCTGAACATCTGGAACTGATACCGCCGCCCGAGGGGTAGTCGCTGCGAGGGCGATCATCCGAAGCGCGAGCTTCGCACCGGGCCCGGTGAGTCCAGAAAATCGCGCGGGTCGCAGCCCCAGCGAGCGGCGGTGGCGACAACGAAATTCCGCAGGTCGGCTTCCGAATCATGCGGATCCGCCTCGATATTCGATTCGCCGGGGTCGGCCCCGGCGAGGATATCTGCGGCGATTTCGGCGGCGGGCCGGTCGTCGGCGGGGTCCTGCACGAGTTCGCCGTCGACTACTCTGTTGCGTCCCGCCCAGGGTGGGACATTCAACTGCACCAGACAGGTCGATATGTCCGCGGGTACGGCGGGCCCACCGACCCAGCAGGTGGCGTGCTCGAAAAGTATTTGACCCGTTGCCCGTTCGCGGAGCGCACCCACCAATTCCTGCTCGAACTCGGTGAGGTCGTAGGCCACGAGGACGGTGTCGGTCCGGTCCGGGCGGAACGGTTCGAGGGGGAGGTCGAGGAACGCGGCGGCCGCGTGTCCGAGCACGGCCGAATGTCGACCTGGCAGCGCGGAAACCGAAGTGGGGCGGTGGCCGGTGAGTTCGAGGATCATGGCCAGCCGCCGCAGGCCCAGCCGCACCTGCTGGTTCGATCCCTGGGTGTAGGCGAAACGACCGTTCATGCCCTCGTCGAAACCGTGCGGAGAGAGATAGGTGAGGTAGCCACCCTGCAGGACGAAATGCCAGCCCCGCAGATCCCGTTCGCCGGGCGTGGCGAGTTCGGCACGGGCCAGCATCCTACGCAATCGGCCGTGCGCCCACTCGGCATTCGATTCCACCGGACGCGCCATCGCCTCGAATTCGCTACGCGCGGTATCGATATCGCCGGTGAGCAGCAGATTGTGGGCCAGCAGGAACTCTCCCCACCAGCCGAGCACAGCGGGTTGGGCGCGCAGTTGGGCCACCGCCTCGCCATGGTGGTACTCCAACTCCAGCGCGTCGATCAGCGCGGCCAGCGGCGCGGGCTGACCGGGCGCGATTCGCACGCACTCCCGCAGGGCGGGAATCGCGGCGTAGGCGACGCCATGCTGCCTACAGCCGATGCCGAATTCATAGAGTGCGACGGGATTTTCGGGCTCGAGCCGGGCGGCCTGTGCCGTGGCGGCCAGATCCTCGAAATCCATCATGCGCGCGGAACGTTCGATCACGCGCATGACGTCGATCAGCTCGCATTCCTCGGCCACCCGACGCAGCGCCAGGAAGGCGGCGGCCATCTCGCCATCGTCCAATAGTTGCCAAACCTGCTCCAACGCGGTGGTCACCTCATCGATCGTCGCGACAGGGCCGCAAGCATCGCAAGCGATTCGAACGGAATTTTTCGCACGGATCGGGTCACCGTTGTCCGGGGTGCTGCTATACAGAGACGATCTGGGAGCGGAGACGGGGGGCGGGATGGGTATCTGGCGATTCGTGACGGTACTCGCCCTCGTCTGCTGCGGTGTGACGGCGGGACCGCAGGCCGCGGCGCAGGCGACACCGATCGAATGGCTGTGCGGTCCCGCGCTGGCGACCGACCCGTGTGACGTTCCGCTGGACATCACCGACCTGCGCACCGGGACCGCCACCGCGTCGCTCGTCCCTGCCGAGCAGGACAAGCCGGTGGACTGCTTCTACGTCTACCCCACCGTCAGCACCCGTCCCGCCGTCTACGCCGACCCACCCTACGAGCCCTCGGTGGCGTCCATCGCCACCATGCAGGCGGCCCGATTCGCCCCGCACTGCCGGATATTCGCGCCGCTCTACCGCCAGCTCACCACCCCGCCGGGCCTATCCCTGCAACTGCTGACCGGCCTGCCGCTGATCCAGCGTTCCTACGACGACGTGCTCGCCGCCTGGGATCGGTATCTGGCGCAGGACAACAACGGCCGCGGCGTCGTGCTGATCGGCCATTCGCAGGGAAGTCTTTTGTTACGCAAGCTGATTCGTGAACGCGTCGATCACGATCCGCGGGTGCGCTCGCGGCTGGTCGGGGCTTTCCTGCTGGGCGGGAACGTGCTGACCGCACGCGGCAGCGCGATCGGCGGCGACTTCGACACCATTCCGCTCTGCACCGCGCGCGGCGAATTCGGTTGTGTCATCGCCTATTCCACGGCGGCAATCGATCCACTGCTGGCGCTGTCGATCTACGGCAATTCTCTGCTGGACCCGTTGTCGCCCATGATCGGCGCGCCGAGCGGACCGGCCTACGAGGTCGCCTGCACCGACCCCGCACCGCTCAGCGGCGACCCGGCCCCGGTCGGGCTGACGGTCCCCACCGCCCCCTTCGCGGCGGGGGCGACGGCCCTGGCCTACGAGTACACGACCTTCCCCCACGGCATGCCGAAGTCCCCGTCCACCTGGACCACCAGCGCACAACGCTGGCAGGGCCAGTGCGAGTCGCAGCACGGCTACCATTTCTACCGCTACCGACCGGCCGACCCGGGCGGACCGCACTTCAATGAACTGCCCTATGCGGCAAGCCATTACCTCGATATCAATCTCGGTTACGAACGGTTGGTCGACATCGCGGCGCAGCAGGTGCGCGCCTGGGCGGCCAGCCGGTGAGGGTCAGGCCCGCACCGGATCGTGACTGGCAACGAAATCCAGGAAGCGCGGGATGACCTGATCCGGATTCGCCCAGAGTAGGTCGTGACCGATGCCGGGGTAGATCTCGGTCTCGACCGACGGGATGTGCTCGCGGGCGCGAGCCGCCGCGATTTCGGGGTCGCCGGCGATCGTTTCGGCGCCGAACAGCACCAGCGTCGGTGTAGTGATGTGGGCCAGTTGGTCATCGGTGAACTGCCGGTCCCACGGCATCGCCATCCGGAATTTCAAGGCCGCCATGGCCAGCGCGAACTCCTCATCGTCGAGCTCGAAACCGGGCAGCAGCCACTTGTTGAACTTCCGCATCCGCTCGGGAGTCGGCCGCATACCCGCCTTCAGGAATTTGAACAGCAGCCCCCAGCTCGGCTTGGCGAATGTCGCCGCGCTCGGTTCGAACATCGTCAGGCTCGCCAGGCGATCGGAGTGATATACCCCGGTAGCGCCGGACATCCAGGCGCCCAGCGAGTTTCCCGCCAGATGAACGCGACCCGCACCGAGCCCGTCGAACGTCTCGACCACCCACTTCGCAACGTCTGACGCATCGCGCAAAGGTGCGGTCTGCACACACCGCCCCGCCCAGCCGATGACGTCGGGCGTGTACACCACGCGTTCGCGCGCCAGGGCCTCGATGATTCGCCACCACGCCTGACCATTGCCCCCGATGCCCGGCAGCAACACGATCGGCGCACCCTCGCCGCTGCCGGATTTGCGCACTCGCGTTGTGCCGAACGAAGTTTCGATATCGAGCAGCGTCGACGGGACCGGCCAGCGCGCGGCAATCGTGTCGTAGGCACGCAGGAACGCGGCCTGGGCCTCCTTGTTGGTGAATCGCCCGATCTTCGGCACGATCCCCCTCCCTCCCAGAAATCTTTACGGTATGTCCGTATCGCTTAATGCGATATGACCGTATCACAAATGCGGTATGCGCGTACCATCGAAAAGCTCGGTGACGGTGATTCGGTAGAGAGGCGGCTGGTCAGGTGCCACGGCTGGTGGACCACGAGGTGCGGCGGCAGCAGATCATCGGCGCCGTGCGCCGTGTCATCGTCACCGGCGGCCTGGCCGCCGTCACCTTTCAATCGGTGGCCGCGGAGGCCGGGGTCTCGGTGCGGCTCGTCCAGTACTACTTCGGGACCAAGCGGGAATTCCTGCTGGCCACCCACCGCTCGGTGATGGACGACGCCGGTAACCGATTCCTGAAACGGTGGACCGCCCTCGGGGACGACGCCACCCCTCGCGAAGCGATTCGAGCGGTGCTATTGGAGGTGCTCCCGCTCGACGAACAGCGCCGCGAGGAAACCATCATCCTCGGCGCCTTCAACACCGCGGCGATCAGCGGTCAGGGCATCACCGCCGCGGAAACCCTGACCGCACCGAACGCTCTGGTCGCCCTCGTCGCCGATCAACTCCGAAAAGCCCGTCACCGCAACGAACCGACCCCCTCCCCCGAGCCCGACCTCGACGCCAAACTGATCGGCGCGGCCGTCGGCGGACTCGCCCAGGGCATGCTCACCGGCTACGCCACCGCCGAAGCGGCCATCCAACTTCTGGATCACCTCCTCGACCGCGTGCTGGGGAAAGCGGCCGAGGGCCAGTCGAATCGGCCGCGCCGAGCCGAATCCTGAACTACGGCTCGGCTCGCCGGGACGGGTGTGGCGATCTCGTTACGGGGATTCCGGACAGAGCCGCCGCCGTCGCGGCGATCTGGTCGACCGGCTTGTCCGCCAAGCCGTCCATGATGGCCATCGGGGAGAGGAACGTCTTCGCGCCGCAGCGGACGAGGTAGGACTCCCAGCGCGGGAGCTGGCCGAGGTAAGTCTGGTTGTCGTGAAACAGGAAGGCGATTACCTGCCGGGTGTCCTTGGCCGTCGCGCGGAGCGGAAAGACCCTGATCTCGCGGACGGATTCCCAGCCGAGTCGCAGTCGGCCGTGCGGTGCATGCACGCCGTCGGCGTCGAGCACCAGCGGATGGCCGGACAGGGAGGAGTACAGCAGGTAGCCGGTATACGCGACGATCGGGACGCCCGAGACCACGGCGAGGCCGATCAGCCACCAACTCGACCACACCGCACCCGTGACCGACAGCAGCACGACGACGCAAAGGTAGAACCCCATCAATCGCAGCACACCCCAGGTTGATGTTCTGATCTCCAGGCGCTCCGCCTCGCCCGGCGGGACCGGCCGCCGAGGCATGCCCTGGCTCGCGTTGAGCAGGCGAACAAGTCGCAGCTTGCGACGAGTGCAGACAACCGCACACCCGAGCATGACGATCAGCAGAATGGAGCCGAAGGCGCCGGGGGACAGGTCCGCCTTGACAGAGAAATACCCCAGCGGCACCCCTGTGATCACACCGCCGACGACAAGGAGCACGCAGATCCAGAGATCAAACCGCTTCAGAGTCTTCTCCGCATGAACCCGCGCGATTCGATCGATCTCGGGATTCGCGGCGGGCTCACCACGCAGCAGCGCCTTCCGGGTGGCACGATCCAGGTCACGCCAGGTATTCATCTACTCCCTCTCAGAGGGATCGCACCTTAACGGATGAAGGTGATGAATACGGCAAATTCAGCTCTCATCGGCCGCTGCGAGTTCGGCCTTCACGATGGCGTAGGCGGCGGATTGGTGGTAGCCGCGGCGGGCGAGCATGGCCACCAGGCGGCGGATTGTCTTGTCGCGGTCGAGGTTCGGTGGGATGGAGCGGAGTTTGCGGCGGATCAGGTCGGCAGCGGCGGATTCGTCGGGAGGCGATGGTGGGGACGGTTCGGTGCGCGGGGATGCGGATTGCCGCGCTCGCTCGCTCTGGAAACCGGCCGCTGTCACCTCCGCGAGGACGACCGCGTGCGCGGTCGAGGGATCGTAGCCACGGCGGGCGAGCATGCCCACCAGGCGGCGGATCGCCTTGTCGCGGTCCAGATCTCGCGGAAGGCTCTGCAGTTTGCGGCGCACCAGGTCGGTGGCGCGGGCGTGTTCGTCCGCGCCGGTGACGGTGGCGAGGGCCGGTTCGGCATCGGCCGGGGCAACGCCCTTGCGACGGAGTTCTTCGGCCAGCGCACGACGCCCCTTACCCGAATAGGTATGGCGGGAATGCACCCACTGCTCGGCGAACGCCGCATCGTCGATGAGCCCGACCTGGGCCAGGCGGTCCAGGGCCCGCTCGGCAACCTCGGCGGCAAACCCCTTGGCCGCCAACTTGTCCGCCAACTCGGCCCGACTGCGCGCCCGATCGGTGAGCAACCGCAAACAAATATCCTTGGCCTGCGCCTCGGTCCCACCGCCGGGTGACTCTTCCCCCGCGTCGGCGCGGCGACGCGCACCTCGCCGTCCTCGACCCGGGCCGGTCGCCGCCGATTCCGGCTCTGCGAGATCGGGTGGCATGGTGTCGAAGCTACTTGTGCCCCTTGCCATCTCACGGTGCGAGCCGGCTTCCGTACGGCTGAGCAGTCCGAGCCGCCCGAGCTGATGCAGCGCCCGTTCGACGATCTCGGGGGCGAAACCCACGGCATTCAGCCTGTCCGCGAGTTCGGACCGACAGCACCGCCGCTCGCTCATCCACCGCAGACACAGATCCTTGGCCTGCGCCTCGGTCCCGCCGGCCAGCGATTCGCCGCCGGTACCTACATCGACACCGCGGCGTGTGCCACGGCGGCGACCGCTGTCGCCCTCGGCTTCCGACCCTTCGCTGCACGGAGGGCTCGTCGTCGCCGACCCGGATCGGCTCGAACGCCCGCGCGTAGGTTCGGCCGACGATGAACCGGATCGACTTGTGCTCCTTGGCGGTTCGCGGCGGGTGCCGGGAACGGTGCCGTCGAGTAGACCGGCCCGCTCGAGCTGGTGCAGTGCGCGTTCGGATACCTCGAGGGTGAAGCCTGCGGTCGCCAGCTGGTCGAGTAGCTCCGAGCGGCTGTGCGTGCGGTTGCTCAGTAACCGTAGGCACAGGTTCTTGGCTTGGGTTTCGGTGCGGTCGGAGGAGTTCGCCGATTGCTCGGGGCTCGTACCAGGGAACCCCGCGTCTCCCTGGTACGAGTCCTCGGAGGTGGCGTCGACCGGGCCGTCGTCGGAGCGCCACAGGCCGGTCGGATTGCCCTTGGGGCCTGCGGGTTTCGCCGCCGGGCGGATCCGTCGCGGGCGGGCGGTGGGACCGCTTTCCGTTTCGGATAGTTGGCGGCGGAGACGGTCGACCGCGTCGAGCCGAGTCGCGCCGGGGCCCTGGGTTATGGGCCCCGACGCTTCCCGGGGCGGCATCGGCTAGAAGTCGACGGGTGCCTCGGCACCCGCGTCTGCGGTGACGTCGGCGCCGATGCCGAGCTTTTCCTTGATCTTCTTCTCGATCTCGTCGCGCACGTCGGTGTTCTCCCGGAGGAACTTGCGCGCGTTCTCCTTGCCCTGGCCGAGCTGGTCGCCCTCGTAGGTGAACCAGGAGCCGGACTTGCGGATGAAGCCCTGCTCGACGCCCATATCGATGATCGAGCCCTCCTTGGAGATGCCCACGCCGTACAGGATGTCGAATTCGGCCTGCTTGAACGGCGGCGAGACCTTGTTCTTGACGACCTTGACGCGAGTGCGGTTGCCGACCGCGTCGCTGCCGTCCTTGAGGGTCTCGATCCGGCGCACATCGAGGCGGACCGAGGCGTAGAACTTCAGCGCCTTACCACCGGTGGTGGTCTCGGGCGAGCCGAACATCACGCCGATCTTCTCGCGCAGCTGGTTGATGAAGATGGCGGTGGTGCCGGAGTTGTTGAGGGCGCTGGTCATCTTGCGCAGCGCCTGGCTCATCAGTCGGGCCTGCAGACCGACATGGCTGTCGCCCATCTCGCCCTCGATCTCGGCGCGCGGTACCAGCGCGGCCACCGAGTCGATGACGATGATGTCCAGCGCACCGGAGCGCACCAGCATATCGGCGATTTCGAGCGCCTGCTCACCGGTGTCGGGCTGGGAGACCAGCAGCGCGTCGGTGTCGACGCCGAGCTTGCGGGCGTAGTCCGGATCCAGCGCGTGCTCGGCATCGATGAACGCCGCCACGCCGCCGTTGGCCTGCGCGTTGGCGATGGCGTGCAGGGCGACGGTGGTCTTACCGGAGGACTCCGGACCGTAGATCTCCACAATGCGGCCGCGCGGCAGGCCGCCCAGGCCCAGGGCGACGTCCAGCGCGATGGAACCCGTCGGGATCACCGAGATGGGCTGGCGTGCCTCCTCCCCCAGGCGCATCACCGCGCCCTTGCCGAAGCTCTTCTCGACCTGCGCGAGCGCGAGCTCCAGCGCCTTGTCGCGGTCGTAAGCCTGTGGTGCCATCGTCTGGTTCCCCTTCTCGACGGGTGGGTCTCGTTGTGTGGTTGACGCCCACGTTAGAGGGCGGCACCGACAAGTTCCGACGGCCAGCTTAGACGAACACGTGTTCGAGGCAAGCGACGCGCCCCACGACACGCGAAAGCCGTCGGCGGCGATCCGGCTACCTGCGATTCGGCTCCGGAATCAGGGTGACGCGATCGTTTCCCATCAGCGCCTGCGCCTGTTTCAGCACGCGCAGCGCCGGGGTGACCTCGATATCGGTGATGCCGCCGAGCGGACCCAGTTGCTCGGTGACGTAGCGATACAGGTGCGCGGTGTCGTGGCAGGCGAACGAGGCGACCAGATTGGTGGGCCCCGTGGTGGCGGCGACGTAGGCGATCTCCGGATGCGTCGCGATGACACTGCCCACCGCGTGCAGATCGGCGGGACGGGTACGCAGCCACAGCAATCCGCGCGCGGCGTAGCCCATGCGCTCGATCGCGTAATCCACATCGAAGTACAGCACCCCGGCCTCGGCCAGCTCGTCCATGCGGCGGGCGACTCGCGTTGGGCTCCAACCGGTCTCCTCGGCGATGCGGGCGTAGGAGACACGCGCGTCGCGGGCCAGCAGCGTCAGCATGATCTCGTCGGCCGCCGACAGGTCCACGGGGTGTCCGGGGCCGTCGTCGCGGACCGGCCGCCGCTCCCCCAGGGCGCGCCGCTGCTCGGCGGTGAGCAGCGCGCCGAAATGCGGCCACTCCGATTCCAGCGGGAAGCGGTGCATCACCTCGTACGCGCGGATCTCGGTCACCTGCGCCGCGCGCGGAAGGGTGTGCAGCAGTAGCGCATCCCGTCGTTCGGTGGACTGCGGTCGGCTCACACAGCTCACCTCCGAACCGGTCGACAGCAGCGACACCCAGCTCACATCCGGAAAGCGGGCCAGCGATTCGGCCAGCCGCAGGGCCTTGTCCGGTGTCGAGCGCAGCCGCAGCAGCCAGCGGGTGTGCCCGAGCGGCACGGCGTTGACCAGGCCCGAGACGTGAACGATGCCGCGCTCGCGCATCGACCGATAGCGCCGCGCCACGGTCTGTTCGGAGACTCCGAGGATCGCGCCGAGCTTGGCGAACGGAATGCGCGCATCGGTGACCAGCGCGTGCACGATCTGCTTGTCCAGCAGATCCAGGATGGAGGAATCGGCAGGCTGTTCGCGCGACATAGTGGGAATCCAACGCTGATCGAGGGACGGCTAGGTGGATATTCAAGCATCCACCACGCTGGGCGTCGAAATCTTTTACTCGCTTTCGGAGGTCGCCGTGCGGAAATGGCTCCCCTTGTTCGCGGCGTGTCTGGGCACGCTGATGCTGCTCATCGACGTCACCATCGTCAATGTGGCGCTGCCCGACATCGCCACCGATCTCGGCACCGGGTTGTCCGGCTTGCAGTGGGTCGTCGACGGATACGCGCTCGCGCTGGCGGCGCTGCTGCTGGTCCTGGGATCGCTGGCCGACCGGATCGGCGCCAAGCCCACCTATCTGGCCGGGCTGGTGGTGTTCGCGCTGGCCTCGCTGATCTGTGGTGCGGCGCAGTCGGTTTCGGTACTGGTGGCGGCGCGGGCGCTGCAGGGTGTCGGCGGCGCGGCCATGTTCGCGACCACGCTGTCGCTGCTGCACGCCACCTATACCGGCCGCGATCGCGGGGTCGCCTTCGGCGCGTGGGGTGCGGTGGCGGGCGCGGCGGCCGGTATCGGCGTGGTGGTCGGCGGCGTACTGACCGAACTGCTGTCGTGGCGGTGGATCTTCCTGGTCAACCTGCCGGTCGCGGTGGTGGCGACAGCGTTGTCGGCGTGGGTCTTTCGCGCCTCGCCGCGGCAGACGGGGCGCGGGGTGGATGCCGCGGGGATGGTCGCGTTCGCGGCGGCCGCGACGGCGCTCACCTACGGCATCATTCGCGGCGGCGAGCACGGCTGGAGCGATCCGCGGGCGCTGATCGCGGCGCTCGTTGGCGTGACCGCGGTGGCGGCGTTCGCGATCGTCGAATCGCGCGGCGCCGCGCCGATGTTCCCGCTGACACTGCTGCGTAACCGGGAATTCGGGGCGACGCTGATCGCGGCGGCGGGGATGAATTTCGCGGCCTTCGCGAGCAGTCCGTTCCTGTCGCTGTGGTTGCAGCAGCCGCTGCAACTGTCCCCGTTGCGGGCGGGGCTGGCCATGTTGCCGATGGCGGCCACGGCATTCGTGGCGTCGGGGCTGTTCGGGCGGTTCGCGCACGATCTGGCGCCGAAGTGGACGATCGGCGGTGGGCTGGTGGTGATCGGGATCGGTACGGCCCTGCTCACCATCATCGATACCGAATCGTCCTGGCGCGCACTGCTGCCCGGCTTCGTCGTGATCGGCCTGGGCGTGGGCGTGCTGGGGCCGTCGCTGGTGGCGGTGGGGATGGCGGCGGTGTCACCGCGGCAGAGCGGGACCGCCGCCGGTGCGGTCAATACCGGGCGACAGCTCGGGCTGGCCCTGGGAGTCGCGGTGCTGGGCACGGTCTTTCGCCACGCGGCCGGTGCCGAGCAGCGCAGCGCGCTGCCGGATTTCGTGCGCGGGCTCGACGCCCTGGCCGCGGTGGCCGGTGGCGTCGGCATCATCCTTGGGCTGCTGGCCTTCGCGCTGTTCCACCGGCGCTCGCACGCCGCGGATTCCGCGGTCGCCGAGGATCGCGCGCTGGCGGTCCGGCCCCGGAGCCAGTCAGCGAAAGAAGCCGCTGCTCAGAACAATTCGTCGAGCGTCCGGTAGTACTCGAGCAGTTCGGGGTCGGGATCGGCGCGTCCGTACGCGGCGAAGAAGGCGTCGACCTCGTCCGGGCCGTGATCGTCGAGCAGATCACGCTGGGCCAGGGCGAGATCGCGGTGGCGGTCGGCCACACCCAGCCGGCCGACGTCGATCACGATTCCGCCGACCAGCACATTGGGCGGGGTGTAATCGCCGTGGGTGACAACAAGATCCTCGGTTCGGGGCCGCCGGGCGTGCAGTCGTTGGAGCACCTGGTCGGGGGTCAGCGTCGCGTGGTCGTCGTCGAAATCCTCGGCGTCGACCCGGCCCTCGGCGACATTGCGCCGGGCCTGCTCCAGCGTCACCTCGAGCCGTCCGTCGAACGGACATGCCGCGATGGGGATCTCGTGCAATCGGCGCAGCACCCGGCCCAGCAACTCACCGGGCGCGGGATGTTCGCTCAGGCTGGGCGACCCGGCGTCCTCGAGCACCAGGACGTCGTCCTCGAACACCGCGACGGCCGGTACCCGAATGCCCTGCTCGCCCAGCCAGATCAGCCGCTGATATTCCGCCACCGCCTCGGGGCCCCGCTTCATCCAGTAGGCCCCGTTGACGAATTCCACGCCCCCGCTGAGCCCCTCGTGCTCGTTCGATCGGGTGGGCGAATCACCCAGCAGCGCGGCCACTTTCGGGGGCAGCGGAACGGTATCGCGCGTCACCAGCGGCTCCGAGGTACGTCGAATTCGGCGCACAGCGCGCGCCAGACATCACGTGGATCCACCCCCGCCTCGATCGCCTGCGCACCCGTCCGGCCGCCCAGTGCGGGCAGCGTGTGGTCGTTGAGCAGGGCGTCTCCGCGAGCCACCCCGAACTCGCCGTGCAACAGCTCTCGGAAGTCAGTCAATCGCACCACACCCAGGCTACCGGGGCGCTACCGCCCGGGTGCGCAGGGGGCCGCCACCGGCGACGGTCGCGCGGACAGGCGCGCCAGCGCTCGGAACCGAGGCCCGCTCGACCGGTGCACTCCCGCGCCGATCAGCGCGCCCGCGCGGCATCGAGCACGCGATGGCAGATCTCGACCGGATCGGCGACCTCCGCCGCGCCGGACGCCGCCTGCTCGGCGGCGGCGCGGTAGGACGGATCGTCGAGCATGCGCCCCACCGCGGCACGAACGGCAGCGGCGGTGAACGGCCGCACGACGATCGAACTACCTTGGCGGGCGGCACGATTGGCCAGTTCCCACTGGTCGCCACCGCCGGGGACGGTCACGATCGGCACCCCGGCCAGCAGTGCCTTGGCGAGCAGGCCGTGACCGCCGCCGCCGATCACCACGGCCGTGTGGCGGAGCAGTTCGTCCTGGCGCCCCAGACCGGCGGTGGCCCAGGACGGCAGGTCGGCCGGGGGTGTGTCGAGCATCGACACCGCCACCCGCACGCCCGCGCCGTCGAGCGCGGCGATGACATCCTCGGCCATGCCCGATACACCGGTGTGCGCGGTCGAGGGCGCGATCATGATCAGCGGCGCATCGCCCGGAGGCAGTGGGAGCACATCGGCGGTGGGCTCCCACAGCAGCGGTCCGACCAGGTGGGTGGCGGCGGGCCAGTCCGGGCGCGGGAGCTCGAGGGCGGGCAGGGTCGCGATGAGACGGGCGTCGGGTCCCGGATCCCGCTCGGGCAGGCCGACACTCGCGCGGGCGGCGGCGCGCTGGCGTTCGCCACGCCCGATGGCGCGGGCGGTCATACCGCGCAGCACGGCGTCGCGGGCCCGGCCGCGCAGGCCCTCGCCCGGCGCCAGCCCGCTGCCGATCGGCGGCAACGCCTTCGACGGCAGATACAGCGGATGCGGCGACAGCTCCACCCACGGCACGCCGAGCCGTTCGGCCGCCATGCCGCCACCGGCGGTCAGCACATCGGAGACCACCAGTTCCGGCAGCATGGCGCTCAGCTCGGGCAGGATCTCGGTCGAGATGTGGGCCGCCCGCTCGTGGATGCGCTGCCCGGCATCGCGATCGTCGTCCTGCGGCCGCGGCGCCAACCCCTTGAGCCGCCGCACCCCGATTCCGGCCGCGCGCGCCGCCTCGAACCAGCGCGGCGCGGTGAACAGCACGGGCTCGTCACCGGCGGCGAGCAGGCGCAGGCACAACGCGATGGCCGGGAACGCATGCCCCGGATCCGGTCCCGCGACAACAGCCACTCGCATGCCGAACAGCCTGCCATATGCGTGCCGCGCGCCCGGCGCAGCGGATTCAACCGGATGTTCACCGAGGACGGTTAGCGTCGCCGCGTGAGGATTTCGCGACCGCTCGCATCGGTGGACGAGTTGATGGCCCTGCTGGCGAACTGTGCCGATGTCTGGGACACCCCCGATCGCACCGGCGATCCGGTCGACATTCTCGACCACGATCGCCAGTGCGCGCAGCTGTTGCGCCGCGAACATCCCGACGATGAGGAGCTGCAGGTGGCGGGGCTGGTGCACGATATCGGCCACACCCTGGCGCCGGGTGACGACGCGGGGCACGGCAGGCACGGCGCGGCCGCGGTGCGCGAGTTGCTCGGGCCGCGGGTGGCCCGGCTGGTCGAACTGCACGTTGTCGCGAAACGCTATCTGGCGGCGACGGATTCGATACACGCACACAACCTGTCCGCCTCCAGCAAGCGCACCCTGCTCGCCCAGGGCGGCCCGATGACCGCCGCGGAGATCGCCGCCTTCGAGGCCGATCCCGATTTCGCCGCGGCCGTCGCGCTGCGCCGCGCCGACGACGCGGGCAAGGTCGTCGGGCTCGCGGTCGCCCCGCTGGAAAGCTGGCGGCCGGTCGTCGAGCGCGTGGCCGCGGCGCGATCGGATCAGCCCGCGAAGTAGTACAGCTCGAAACCCACGGCCCGCTCGGCCGGGAAGCCGGGCCGCGGGGCGGTGGCGCGGTCGACGATGGCGCGGGCCTGGTCGGCGATGGGCTCCGGGCTCAGGGCGGCCAGATAGCGACCGTGCGCCAGCAGCGATTCCAGCGCCACATCGACGGCGGCGGTGACATCGACCGCGTGGGTGGCGGTGGGACCGATCACCGCGGCCCAGCGCGGCGACCAGATCGGTAGGTCGGCCAGTTCGGGGAAGATCCACTCGTTGCCCGCGTCGGAAATGGCATCCAGACCGGCCCGGCCCACCGCGCGATGATCGGCACTGTTGGCGTAACCGGGCCCCCAGGTGTCGCCGAAATTGGACAGCACGACGAGTTCGGGACGATGCCGACGGATGACCCGGGCCAGATCGCGCCGCAGGGCCAGGCCCTCCTGGATGCGGCCGTCCGGATATCCGAGAAATTCCACCTCGCGCACGCCGACCACCGCGGCGGCGGCGATCTCCTCGGCCTCCCGCAGCGGCCCGGCCTGGGCGGGCGGCAGACCGGCGATCCCGGCCTCACCGCTGGTCACGAGCACATAGCGAATATCCTTGCCCTGCTTGGTCCAGCGCGCCACGGCCGCGGCCGCGCCGTATTCGATGTCGTCGGGGTGAGCGACGATCACCAGGCCGCGCTCCCAGTCCTCGGGTACCTGCTCCATGGGTCCCATTGAACATCCGCCGGAGCGCTGGCGGCCAATGCCGAGTTTGATCGCTAGACGGTTGCTGGAGGCGGCTGGACAGCAATCGGGATCCGGAATTCGACCTCGGTTCCGTCCGGTCCGGGGGTGAGCGAGGCACCCGGAACCAGGGCGCGGATGAGCTCCAGCCCGCGGCCTCGCCAGGGATCCGAGGGCGTGTCGCGCGGCTTCCACGAGCCCCGATCGGTGACGGTGATCCGCAAGTCGGTCGCCGACGCGCTCGCGTGCAGCCGCACCAGCCCGCCCTCGCCGCGGTAGCCGTGCTCGACCGAGTTGCTGCACGCCTCGCTGACCGCCAGCACGATGTCGTAGGCTCGATCGGAGTCGATCCCGCAACGCAGCAACCACTCCCGCAGGCGGCGACGGACGTCGGCGAGCCGGTCGGGCATGGCCGGAAAACTCAGGTCGAGCGGATCCGGCGTACTGCCGAGATCGGGCCGGCGAAGGGTGGTCACCTTGTACTGCCTTCCTCCTGTGCGACGCGGTCGGCAATGGAGTGCGACACACCCGGGCGGGTGCTCCACTTCTCATCGCGCTGCCGCTGGCTTCCTGTCTTCCGGTACAAGACCGCGACGTGGGCCGATCTCGTACGCTCGGTGATAGCCATACCCAGTGACCCGTGGGCTATTCGACACTATGGCGAATACCGCAGATTCGCGCCCGAGGTGATGATTACCCACGCGCGCACCGGGTAAGTAGAGTCAGGGAGACAGTCCCCTGGCGCCGCGGCGTGCGCGGCGGAAGTTTCGATGCTTCCAGAGGTGGAACGTGGTGTATACGGAGGGCCGGTCTGTGAGCGGTGAAGGCACGTCTCGGATGCTGGACGTCAAGGTGCGCAACGAGGGCACCGTGACCGTGATCACCGTCAGCGGAGAGATCGACATCGCGTCGGTGCCACATCTGCAGTCCGCGTTGGAGGAGAGCCGACAGGATGGCAGCCCCCTGGTGGTGGACATGACCAATGTGGGGTTCATGGGTTCGGCCGGACTCAGCGCGCTGATGGTCGCCTCGGAGGCCGCCAAGCCGCAGCGACTGCGGGTGGTGGCGTCGGACGCGGTGCGCAGGCCGATCGAGGTGACGGGCTTGGACAAGTTGCTGGCGATGTTCCCGACGCTCGACGACGCGCTCGCGGCCGACGGGTTGGGCGCGACGAACTGAGATACGGAAATTCCCCGCCCCGGAAGAAGCGTTCGGGGCGGGGATTTTTGTGCGCGAGCTCTACTGCTGCTGCTGCTGATACGACGGCAGGCGGACCACCTGGACGAAGAACTCGTCGATCTGCTTGATGGCCGCGATGAACTGATCCAGATCGACCGGCTTGGTCACATAGGCGTTGGCGTGCAGCTGGTAGCTGCGCAGGATGTCCTCCTCGGCCGCGGAGGTGGTCAGCACCACGACCGGGATGTGGGCCAGGGCCGGATCGGCCTTCACCTTGCCCAGCACCTCGCGCCCATCGTATTTCGGCAGGTTCAGATCCAGCAGGATCAGGTCGGGGCGTGGCGCGTTGGCGAATTCGCCCTGCCGGTAGAGGAAGTCCAGCGCCTCCTGGCCATCGTGGGCCACGTGCAGCGTATTGCCGATCTTGTTGTCCTCGAACGCTTCCCGCGTCATCAGCTCATCGGCGGGATCGTCCTCGACCAGCAGGATGTCGATCGGGCGGCCGGGGGTGATCATGATGTGGCTCCTTGGGTTGCGGATGCGAGTTCGGCGCTGCGGCTGGCGATTTCGGTGCCGAGCAGGGTGAAGCAGAACCGGGTGCCCTCGGTGTAGTCGGTATCGATCCAAATCCTGCCGCCGTGGAATTCCACGATCTTCTTGCAGACCGCCAGCCCGATGCCGGTTCCGGAGTATTCGTCGCGGGTGTGCAGCCGCTGGAAGATGACGAACACCTTCTCGGCGAATTCGGGCGCGATGCCGATTCCGTTGTCCGACAGCGTGAACAGCCAGCCGCCCTCGGGATCCGGATCGCAGGTGAGGCGGATCTCGGGCGGCTGATCGGGACGGCGAAACTTGATCGCGTTGCCGATCAGGTTCTGCCACAGCATGGTCAGTAGCACCGGCTCGCCGATGATCTCGGGCAGTTCGTCGGGCCGCTCCACCCGGGCGCCGGTGTCCTCGATCGCCACGGACAGATTGTTGAGGGCCTTCTCCAGCGGGTCGGTCAGCGTGACCGGCTTGCTGTCGCCGGTGATTCGGCCCACCCGGGAGAAGGTGAGCAGATCGTTGATCAGCACCTGCATGCGCTTGGCGCCGTCGACGGCGAAATCGATGTACTGCTTACCGCGCTCGTCGAGCTGATCGCCATAGCGTTTCTCCAGCAGCTGACAGAACGAGGCCACCTTGCGCAGCGGTTCCTGCAGATCGTGCGAGGCGACGTAGGCGAATTGCTCCAATTCGGCGTTGGAGCGCCGCAATTCGACCGCTTGGGCGTCGAGCACGTCGCGCTGCTCCTGCAGCACCGCCTCCTGCGCGCGCGAGGAGTCCAGCCGGGAGACGATGCGTTGGCGCATATCCTCCACGGCCTCGGCCACCGCCGCCAGATCGGCGGGTCCGTGCGGGGTGATCCGGTGATCGAATTCACCGCCGGCGACCCGCAGCGAGGAGTCGGCCAGCGAGCGCAGCGGCCGCGCGACCAGCCTGCGCACCAGCACGGTGAAGGTCACTCCGGCCAGCAGGAAGATCACCAGTAGCCCGATCAACACCGCGTTGCGCACGGTGCGGGCGTGATTCAGGGCGTCGTTGTCGGCGGCCAGTGCCGCCGACAGACCGTCGTTCTGGGGGCCGAACTGGGCGCGCACCTCGTCGAAGATGTTCTTACCTCGATCCGCGGTCGCGGTGCCCGCGATCCGAGCCTGCGCCGGAGCCTGAATCGAGGTCAGCGGTTCGGCGTAGCCGCGCCGCCAACGTTCGGCCGCCTGCTCGACGGCGTCCAGGTCGGCCAGCAGTTCCGGCCGGTCCGACAGCAGTTCGCGCAGCCGGACCGCGGCCTGCTGTTCCAGTTGGCGGCCGTCGGTATAGGGCCGCAGGAAGTCGGGATCGGCGGTGATGGCGTAGCCGCGCACACCGGTCTCCTGATCGACCAGGGCGCTCTGCAACCGATACGCCTCGGCGGAGGCGGGCAGCGTGCGATCGAGCAGGCGGTCGCTGATGGTGGTCGTATTCGCGATCACCTGCGCGCCCGCGACCGCGCCGATGATCACCACCAAAACCATCGAGGCGAGCACGATCTGGAACCACGACTGCACGGTCAACCGGCCGACCACGCGCGAATCGGCGGGGCTCACCGAATCCACTCCCCGTCGCGCCAGCGTAGATACAGAATCGCCAAGTCGTCGTCCAATCCGCCGGCCGCACCGGCCAATTCCTCGATGCGCCCGATCAATTCGTCGATGAAGGTCTCCGGTTGCTCGGTGGCCACCGCCCGGGCGATGTCGAGCATGCCCTCCTCGCCGAGTCGTTCCCGTTCCGCACCCGTACAGCCCTCGAACAGGCCGTCGGTGAACAGCATCAGGGCGCTGTCGATCGGCAGCTTCAGTTCCTGGATGGGCCACTCGGCGTAATCGGGCAGGAAGCCCAGGGCCGGGCCGCCGGGCACCTCGACCCACTTCAGTTCGGTGCCCGAGCGCAGCACCATACCCGGATGCCCCGCCCGCTGAACCCGCACGGTGCGCGTATCCGGCTCCAGGATCAGGCTGGTCGCGGTGGCGAAGGTCTGCCGATCGGTGCGCTCGGCCAGCAGCACCTGCTCCAGCACGCGCAGCTGCCGGGCGCCAGTGACGCCGCTCAAAACCAATGTGCGCCAGGCCAATCGCAGCGCGACCCCGGTGGCCGCGGCGTCCGGGCCGTGGCCGGACACATCGCCGATCACCGCGTGCACCGTGCCGTCACCGTCCTGGACCACGTCATAGAAGTCGCCGCCCAGCAGCGCGTGCGCCCGGCCGGGCCGATACCGCGACTGCACCGAGACACCGCTGTCCGCGGGCAGCAGCGGGGTCGGGAGCAGGCCGCGCTCGAGGCGGGCGTTCTCCTGCGCGCGCAGCTGGCTGGCCTGCAGCGCCGCGGCCGTGCGCTCGACCTGTTTGCGCTGGATGGCATAGCGGATGGCGCGACCGAACAGCTCCGGTTCGACGCGGCCCTTGACCAGATAGTCCTGTGCGCCCGCCGCGACCGCGGCCAGGCCGGTCTCCTGTTCGTCGAGGCCGGTCATCACCACCACGGCGGCATCGGTGTATTCGCGGATGCGGGCCAGCGCCTCCAGGCCGTGCGCGTCGGGCAGATGCAGATCCAGCAGGACACAGTCCGGCGACTCGGTCTCGAGCCGTGGTCCGGCCTCGGCCAGCGAGCGCACCCAGTCCAACCGCAGGCCGGGGGCGCCGTCGGTGACCAATTCCTGCACCAGCAGGGCGTCACCGGCGTCATCCTCGACCAGCAGCATCCAGGGCTCCTGCCAGGCCCAGCGAGGGTCCATACCGAGACTCGGCTCGCCGAAACTCTCACGCCGCACGGCCACCACCGTAGGGCGCGACACCGACTTCGTGCGGACAGACCAAATCCCGCGGCCTCCGATCGCATAGGTGGGCGGCGCGAGCGCACGCCGACTGACTCCACGGCCGGTTTCTGGACCGAGAGGCAGCAGTGATGCTAGCCGATCTTGCCGACCGACCGAACCACCGCGGTACCCGGACAGCGAAATGCGCACGGGCCGTTCGGTATAGGTTACCGAACGGCCCGTGTGCGCGAAGGTGGCTAGATCTTGCCCACCGTCGACTTGTTGTTCGATCCCGACACCGCCTTGTACAGCAGGTACAGCCCGAACACCACGAGGCTGATCATCAGGATCGGGAACAGCGCCTTGATCAGCGCCCCGACCACGATCAGCGCCAGCCACGCGAGCGCGACGACGCCGAGGATCTTCCAGAACATGTCCATTCCTCCCGAATTCTCCGACACCTCGATACTGTCAGCCCACCGACGGAAAATCACCTGGTCAGCGGCGATATCGGGGAAAGATCAGGGTTGTCCCGGAGGGGCGGTGGGTCCTCAGTACCGGGTCAGGACGAGGTCGGTCTTCAGCACGGCGGCGGGGGCGAGCCAAGCATTCGCGCGGAGCGTGTCGATGGCCTTGTCGCGCAACGGTCTCGCCGCGTCGAGGGTGTCGGTCTTGAAGGACAGTTCGATGATCGTCTCGGTGCCCGGCCCGGAGGACGCGCGCACCGGCACCACCTCCAGGTCGATGTCGACGCCCTGCCACATGCCCCGCCAGGCTTTGGCATGCACCGGGCCGTGCTGCCGCGACGCGGCGAGGGTGTCCCGGCCCCAATTCGGGGCCGACCAGTTCTTCAGCTTGCCGGGAATTCGATCGACCAGCAGTGAGCGTGCGACCGCCTCGGCGGGCAACTCGGTGCCGCGGTAGCCCTTGACCGATTCGGACTTCTTGTCCGCGAAGCTCAGCACCAGTTTGTCGGTGGTCCAGTCGATCTGGGCGTCGTAGTTGGTGTCGGAGGCGCCGAAGCCCTGCTCGTCGGCTCGCCGCAGTGCCGTGTCGACATCGCCGTCGGCCACCGGGAACCGCTTCTTGTAGTTGAGATCGAGGGCGCTGCCGTCGCGGTGCCGCAACCGCACACTCCATCCGGCTTCGCGCAGATCCAGCGCCGCGGTGTCGAAGTATTCGTAGGCGAGTGCCCGCGGCCCGTCGCCGAGGCCGAAGGTGGCGCGCAGGTCCGCGTTCGGTCCGCCCGACGAATCCAGTGCCGCCGCAACCAGATCGAATTTGACCTCGACATCCGGCCGGGCGTTCGCCGCATCCGATCGAGGAACGCCGGGCGCGCCGATCACCACGGCGAGTGCGATGATCGCGCTCGCCAGCACGCGTCCGATACCGGTTCCGGTCATCCGTGCAGCCTCCATGATCACTATGACGCATCGGCGACGGACGCATCGCGGCGGGATGAAGTTCAGGCGCGGGCGACGAAGCGGAAGCGGTCGCCCCGGTACACCGACCGGGTCCACTCGATGGGGCGGCCGGTGGGATCGCAGGAGCGCCGATGCACCAGCAGGATCGGGGATCCCACCGCGACCCCGAGCAGGGCGGCCTCCTCCGGGGTGGTGAGCGCGGTTTCGACGGTGTCCTCCACCGCGGCCACCTCCAGTCCATAGCAGTCGCGCAGCGTGCGGTAGAGCGAGCCCTTGTCGGCGAGCCGGCGGGCGAGGTTCGGCAGGCGGTCCGCGAGGTGGGCGGTCTCGATCGCGAGGGGTTCGCCGCCGACCGAACGCAGGCGTCGCAGGCGGTGGACGCGGGTGCCGGGGGCGATGGCGAGCCGTTCGGCCGCGGTCTCGTCGGCGGGCACCCGGGTCAGGGTCAGGATGCGTGAGGAGACCTGCAGCCCCTGGGTGCTCAGATCGTCGGTCAGCGAGGTCAGCTGCTGCAGATGCACCACCTTCGGCGGGGCGACGAAGGTGCCGCTGCCCTGGACCCGGCGCAGCAGACCCTCGGCGGCGAGCTCGGCCAGCGCCTTGCGCAACGTGGTGCGTGACGTGCCGAGCTGTTCGGCGAGGATCCGCTCGGGCGGCAGCGAGGTGGACGGTTCCAGCGTGGCGATCAATTCGCGCAGTGCGAGCTTGGTGCCGTAGTAGCGCGGTTGCGACTGCGTGCCTTCCAAGGCCGTCTCAGCGGCGTTGTGCATGCGCACAACCTACCGGTAGGCCCCCGGTTTGACGCCGAAATTGGTGTATGCCAATCTCATGCGCGTCAGATTGGTATACACCAATTCCTTCCCTGTTCAACGGTGAGAGGCGAAGAATATGGGGTTCGTGGGCGAGCTGCGGGCGTCGTCCCGGCTGGGCGTGCTGGTCGGTGGGGCGGCCGCCAGCATCGGCGTCATCTACGGGTACGACCTGTCCAATATCGCGGGCGCGTTGCTGTTCATCACCGACGAGTTCGGGCTGACCACCCGACAGCAGGAACTGCTGACCACCGCGGTGGTCGTCGGTGAGATCGCGGGCGCGATCGGCGGCGGCATGCTCGCGAATCGGATCGGCCGCAAATGGTCGATGGTGCTGGTCGCGGCGACCTATGCGCTGTTCGCACTGCTCGGGGCACTGTCGACCGGACTGCCGATGCTGATGGTGGCGCGGCTGGCGCTGGGCCTGACGATCGGTGTGTCGGTGGTCGTGGTCCCGGTCTTCGTGGCCGAATCCGCGCCCACCCGGATCCGGGGCGCACTGCTGGTCGCCTATCAGGTGACGACCGTGCTCGGCATCATCATCGGCTATCTCGCGGCCTACCTGCTGGCGGGCTCGCACAGCTGGCGCTGGATGCTCGGGCTGGCGGCGGTGCCCGCGGTGCTGACCACCGTGCTGCTGCTGCGACTGCCCGACACCGCGCGCTGGTATCTGATGAAGGGCCGCACCGAGCAGGCCCGCCGGGTGCTGCGACAGGTGGAACCGGATATCGACGCCGACGCCGCGCTGGCCGAGATCCAGACCGGCCTGCGCGAGGAGTCCGGGGGCGCGCTGCGGGAGATGCTGCGGCGGCCGTATCTGCGGGCCACCGTCTTCGTCGTCGGACTGGGCTTTTTCATCCAGATCACCGGCATCAACGCGATCGTCTACTACAGCCCGCGGCTGTTCGAGGCGATGGGCTTCCGGGGGCACTTCGCGCTGCTCGTGCTGCCCGCGCTGGTCCAGGTCGCCGCGCTGGGGGCGGTGCTGGTCGCGCTCGTGCTGGTCGACCGGGTGGGCCGACGGCCCATCCTGCTGTCCGGCATCGGCATGATGATCGCGGCGAATATCGTGCTCATCGCGGTCTTCGCGGCCGGTTCGGACTTCGGCGGCGTGCTGACGGTGTTCGGCTTCTTCGGCGTGCTGCTGTTCACCGTGGGCTTCACCTTCGGCTTCGGCGCGCTGGTCTGGGTCTACGCGGGTGAGAGCTTCCCGGCCCGGCTGCGCTCGATGGGCTCGAGCGCGATGCTCACCTCGGATCTGGTGGCCAATGCGATCGTGGCGGCCGTCTTCCTGACCCTGCTCCAATCCCTCGGCGGCGCGGGCACCTTCGCGGTCTTCGGTGCGATGGCGGTGGCCGGATTCGCGTTCGTGTACCGGCTGGCGCCGGAGACCAAGGGGCGGCAGCTGGAGGAGATTCGGCAGTATTGGGACAACGGCGCGCGGTGGCCGGAGCCGACCAAGGAAGGGGTGCGCCCATGACCGCCACGCTCGGCCTGGACATCGGCGGCTCCAAGACGATGGCCGTGCGGGCCGAGGACGGCGTGATCGTCGCCGAGGCCTGCGCGGGCAGCGCCAATCTGGCCTCGGCCGGGGTGGCCGAGGCCGGACGTCAGCTCGATCTCGTGCTGGAGCGGGTGCACGGTCACGGCGTGCCGGTGGTGTGCGCGGGCGCGGCGGGCGCGGATACGCCGGAGGGCCGGGCGCGGCTGCGGGATCTGCTGGCCGAGCGGCTACCCGACGCGATCATCCACATCGTGCACGACAGCGAACTCGTGCTGGCCGCGGCGGGCGTGGACGACGGCGTCGCGCTCATCTCCGGCACCGGATCGGTCGCCTGGGGCCGGTACGCGGGCCGGTCGGTGCGCGCCGGAGGATGGGGATATCTCCTCGGCGACCAGGGCAGCGGATACTGGGTGGCGCGCGAGGCGGTGCGGCGCGCGCTGGCCCGGGTCGACCGGGGCGAACCCGCCGACCGGCTCGGCCAGGCCCTGGCCGCCGAATGCGGGCTGCGCAGCACCGAACAACTGCTCGACCACTTCTACAACCACACCGACCGCCGCTACTGGGCCCGGCGCGCCCGGATCGTCTTCGAACAGGCCGCGCTTGGCGATCCGGTCGCCAGCGCGATCGTCGACGACACCGTCGGCCATCTGGCAGAGCTGGTCCTGACCGTCACCCACCGGCTGTCCTACACCGGACCGGTGATCGTGGCGGGCGGGCTGGCCGTCCATCAGCCGCGGCTACAGCAGCAGCTGCGGCACACACTCACCGAGCACGGCCTGACCGATCTGCGCGTACTCGACACCGATCCGGTGCGCGGGGCCCTGCGGCTCGCGCAGCGGATCGCCGAGCGCGGCGCGGCGGCCGTTGCCGGACAAGCCATCCACCACGAGGAGTGATATGACAGATCAGGACAAGCCCGGCGCGCTCATGGCGGCCGAGATCGCCGAACAGCCCGTGGCGTGGCAGCGGCTGCTGAGCGAGGGCACCGACGCCATTCGCGCAGCCGCGGCCCGCATCACCGAATATCAGCCGCGCTTCGCGCTGTTCGTGGCGCGCGGGACCAGCGATCACGCGGCGCTGTACGGCAAGTATCTGGTGGAGATCCACCACGCGCTGCCCGCCGGACTGGCCTCGCCGTCGACCATGACCGTCTACGGCAGCACCCCGGATCTGCGCGACACCCTGTTCATCGCGGTGAGCCAGTCGGGCGGCTCGCCCGATCTGGTGCAGTCGGTGGAGGTCGCCCGCCGCCAGGGTGCGCTGACCGTGGCGCTGACCAACAATCCGGACTCCGCGCTGGCGGCCGCCGCCGAGGTGCACATCGACCTGCTGGCCGGTCCGGAGCTCGCGGTCGCGGCGACCAAGTCCTACACCGCCGAACTGCTCGCGCTGTATCTGATGCTCGACTACGCCCGCGGCGGAAACGGTTCGGGCACAGCGGAATTGCCGCGCCTGGGCGCGCAGGTACTGGAGTCCGGCGCATCGCTGGCCGCGACCGCCGAGCGGTACCGCTTCGCCCAGCGCCTGATCACCTCCGCGCGCGGCTACTCCTACCCCACCGCGCGCGAGGCCGCGCTGAAGCTGATGGAGACCTCCTACCTCTCGGCGCAGGCGTTCTCCGGCGCTGATCTGCTGCACGGGCCGCTGGCCACCATCGACCCGTCGGTGCCGGTGCTGGCGATCGTGCCCGAGGGCGCGGGCGGCCGGGCGATGCGGCCGGTGCTGGCGCGGCTGGCCGAGCTGCGGGCCGATGTGTTCGGCGTCGGCGCGGCCGATGCGATCGCGGGCCTGACCGGCGGGGTCACCCTGCCGACGGGCGTTCCCGAACCGCTGTCCCCACTGCTGGAAATCCTTCCACTGCAACAGCTCGCGCTGCATCTGGCGATCGCGCGCGGCGGTGATCCGGATCGCCCGCGCGGCCTGAACAAGGTGACCGAAACGCTGTGATGCTGATCAGCGCGGGCACGATCGTGCTCGACGGCCGGATCTGCCGTCCGGGCTGGATCGAGATCGAGGGTGCGCGAATCTCCGCGTGTGGCACCGGGACCGCGCCGCGCCGCCCGGACATCGACCTGCCCGACGGCATCGTGGTGCCGGGTTTCGTCGACATGCATGTGCACGGCGGCGGTGGGGCCTCCTATTCCGACGGCACCGTCGCGGCCATCGAGGAGTCGGCCCGGTTCCACCTCGGCCACGGCACCACCACGACCGTGGCGAGCCTGGTCACCGCCGCGCCGGAGGATCTGCTGCGCACGGTCGCCTTGCTCGCCGACCGGGTCGGCGGCGGGACCCTGGCCGGAATCCATTTGGAGGGGCCGTGGCTCAGCCCGGCTCGGCGCGGCGCCCACGCGGAGAACCAACTGCGCGATCCCGATCGGGCCGAAATCGACGCCCTGCTCGCGGCCGGGCGCGGCGGCATCCGGATGGTCACCATCGCCCCCGAGGTGCCCGGCGCGGCGGCGGCGATCGAGCGGCTGAAGGATGCGAATGTCGTTGTGGCCGTGGGCCATACCGATGCCACCTATGAGCAGACCCGGGCCGCGATCGAGGCGGGCGCGACCGTCGGCACGCATGTGTTCAACGCCATGCGACCGCTGCATCACCGCGAGCCCGGCCCCGCGCTGGCCCTGCTCGAGGACCCCCGGGTGACCGTCGAGCTGATCGCCGACGGCGTCCACATCCACCCGGCGCTGCTGCGGGATCTGGTGCGCCGCACCGGATCCGAGCGAATCGCCCTGGTCACCGACGCCATGGCCGCGGCCGGTACGCCCGACGGCCGATACCGGCTCGGACCCGTCGACGTGACCGTGACCTGCGGGGTGGCCCATGTGACCGGCACCTCGACTATCGCGGGCAGCACCGCCACGATGGACGCGATGTTCCGGGCGGCCGTGGCCGCGGCCGGGACCGATCTCGATGCGGCGCTCACGGCCGCGGTGCGCATGACATCGGCGAATCCGGCCCGGGCGCTCGGCCTGGGCGAGGTCGGGGTGCTGCGCGCGGGCATGCGGGCCGATCTGGTCGCGCTGGATGCGGATCTGGGGCTGATCGGGGTTGTGCACGGCGGCCGCCTCGTATCGCCGGCCCCGTTGGGCCGCAACGGTTTCGAGGCCGCGGTTCACTGATCGCCGAGGGTGCGGGCGGTGTGGTCCGCGATCGGCACGACGGTGATCTCGTGCGCCTCGGCGGCGCAGGCGGTGACCAGTGCCGTCACGGCGGCCAGCGCGGTCGCCCGGACCCGCAGGGCGGCCCGCGGTCGTGGTCGCCGCCGCGGCAGCGGCGACCACGACGTCCGCGACAGGGCGGCCACCCGCAGTCCGCAACCGCAGGCAATCCAGGCCGGTACACCCCAGCCGACCGAAACGCCCACCGGCCCGCCGAGCGCGCCCATCTGCACGGCGATCGACCCCGACAGCTGAACGAGTAGGAACAACAGCGCAGCGCACTCCAGCGTCCGACAGTGCCGAGCGTGCTCGGTAGCCACCACGAATTTCCTCCGATCCGCGTTCCCCCTACCCGGACGACTACCAGCCGATAGTGCTACCGCCGCCGCGCGGAGCGCGATGGTTTCAACTCTCGCTGAAATCCTCCGGCGTGTTCCCTGCGGGTGAACAAGGTCGACGGGATCGCCGCGGCGTCGTAGCGTCGAAATGGTGACAGTCCCACGAGATCTGCCCCGGACGGCGGGCGAGCTGCGGGCGGCCGGGTATCGCCCGCGCGGCGTCAAGACCGAGATCCGGGAGAATTTGCTGGAGCTGCTCGAATCCGGCGGCGACCCCTGGCCCGGGATCGTCGGATTCGACCGGACCGTGCTGCCGCAGCTGGAGCGGGCACTGCTGGCCGGGCACGACATCGTGCTGCTGGGTGAGCGCGGACAGGGTAAGACGCGGCTGCTGCGTACGCTGATCGGTCTGCTCGACGAGTGGTCGCCAGTGATCGCGGGCACCGAACTGGGCGAACATCCGCTGGATCCGATCACCCCGCTGGGTAGGCGGTTGGCCGCCGAGGCGGGTGACGAACTGCCGGTCGCCTGGCGGCACCGCTCGCAGCGCTACGCCGAGAAGCTCGCCACACCCGACACCTCCGTCGGCGATCTGATCGGCGACGTGGACCCGGTGAAGGTGGCCGAGGGTCGCAGCCTGGGCGATCCGGAGACCATCCACTTCGGGCTGGTACCGCGGGCGCACCGCGGCATCGTCGCGATCAACGAGCTGCCGGATCTGGCCGAGCGGATTCAGGTCGCGCTGCTGAATGTCATGGAGGAGCGCGATATTCAGGTCCGCGGCTATACGCTGCGGCTACCGCTGGACGTGCTGCTGGTCGCCACCGCGAATCCGGAGGACTACACCAATCGCGGGCGCATCATCACCCCGCTCAAGGACCGCTTCGGCGCGGAGATCCGCACCCATTACCCGCTCAGCGTCGAGGCCGAGGTGGCGCTGGTGCGCCAGGAGGCCGAGCTCGTCGCCGAGGTGGGCGATCCACTGATCGAGGTGCTCGCGCGGTTCGTGCGGCAGCTGCGCGAATCGCCCGCGATCGACCAGCGTTCCGGTGTGTCGGCGCGTTTCGCGGTCGCCGCCGCCGAGACCGTGGCCGCCGCCGCGCTGCGGCGCTCCGCCCTGACCGGCGAGCGACCGGCGGTCGCGCGCCCGATCGACCTCGAATCCGTGCCCGCCGTGCTGCGCGGCAAGCTGGAATTCGAATCCGGCGAGGAGGGCCGCGAACAGGAGCATCTGACCCATCTGCTGCGCCGCTCGTTCGCCGAGACCGCGCGCGGGCGGCTCGGCGGGCTGAATCTGCGGCCGCTGGTCGAGGCCCTCGGCGACGGCAATCTCGTGACCACCGGCGAACGGGTGCCGGGCACGGAGATGCTCTCGGCGCTGCCCGAACTGCCGATCCTGCACGAGGTGGCCGGGCGTCTGGGCGTCGCCGCCTCCGATCCGCCCGCGCGCATCGCCGCGGCCGTCGAATTCGCCCTGGAGTCACTGTATCTGGCGCGTCAGGTCGCCAAGGACGCCGCGGACGGCACGGCGGTGTACGGGGCGTGAGCACGGACCGCTACGCCTACGGCCCCTACCACGACGGACCCGATCCCCTGGACCCGCCGCTGGATCTGCGCGAGGCCCTGGACCACATCGGGCGCGATGTCATGGAGGGCAGCTCACCGCGTGGCGCGCTCGAGGAGTTGCTGCGCCGCGGCCTGCGCGACACCCGCGGCCTGGACGAGCTGACCCGGCGGCTGTGGCAGCGCCGAGCCGAGATCACTCGGCGACACCGGCTCGACGGGACGCTGCAGCAGGTCCGCGAACTGCTGGACGAGGCGCTGCGGGCCGAGCGCACCGCGCTGTTCCCTGATCCGTCGGACGACGCCCGCTTCGCCGAGGCGCGCCTGGACGCCCTGCCGCCGGGCACCGCCGCGGCGGTCAACGAACTGGCCGAGTACCCCTGGCGTTCGGCGACCGGGCGGGAGAACTACGCCAAGATTCGGGATCTGCTCGGCCGTGAGCTGCTGGATTCACGGTTCCAGGGCATGAAGCAGGCGCTGCGGAACACCGGTCCGAAGGATGTCGAGCGAATCCGGCAGATGATGTCCGACCTCAACGACCTGCTGGCCGCGCATGCGCGGGGCGAGGACACCGGACGGCAGTTCGCCGAATTCATGCGTCGGCACGGCCAATTCTTCCCGGAGAATCCGCGCGATACCGACGAGCTGATCGATGCGCTGGCCGCCCGCGCCGCGGCCGCGCAGCGGATGCTGAATTCCATGTCGGCGCAGCAGCGGGCCGAGCTGACCGAACTGATCGATCAGGCCTTCGGCGATCCCCGGCTGGCACAACAGATTTCGACGCTGGACGCGCGGCTGCGCGCGCTGCGACCGGGTGAGGACTGGGAGTCGGGGCAGCGGTTTCGCGGCGAGGATCCGCTCGGGCTGGGCGAGGGCGCGCAGGCCCTGCAGGACCTGGCCGAACTGGATGCGCTGGCAGAGCAATTGGGGCAGTCCTATCCGGGTGCGCGGCTCGAGGACATCGATCTGGACGCACTGGCCCGCCAGCTGGGCGAGGAGGCCCGGGCGGACGCGGCCCGGCTCGCGGAATTGGAACGCGAACTGCGGCGCCAGGGGCTGTTCGAGCGCGCGCCGGACGGTTCGCTGCGGTTGACGCCCAAGGCATTACGGCGGCTCGGCGAGGTGGCGCTGCGGAATATCGTGGGGCAGTTGCGGTCTCGGCGCGGTCAGCGCGACACCGCGCTGGCGGGTGCGGCGGGTGAACCGACGGGGGCCGCGCGGGCCTGGCAGTTCGGCGACACCGAGCCCTGGGACGTGCCGCGCACGGTGCGCAACGCGGTGCTGCGGACGGCCTCGACGGGCGGGCGGGGGGTGCGGCTGGACGTCTCCGATGTGGAGATCATGGAGACCGAGCAACGCTCGCGCGCGGCGGTGGCGCTGTGCGTGGACACCTCCTGGTCGATGGTGCAGGACGGGCGCTGGGTGCCGATGAAGCGCACCGCGCTAGCGCTGCAACATCTGATCGCGACCCGATTCCGTTCCGACGCACTGAGTTTGATCACCTTCGGCCGTCACGCCCGGACCGTGGACATCGGCGAGCTGACCGGCCTGGAGCCGGTCTGGGAGCAGGGCACCAACCTGCATCACGCGCTGCTGCTGGCCGCGCGGCATGTGCGCCGCCACCCCGATGCCGTACCGGTCGTGCTCGTGGTCACCGACGGCGAGCCCACGGCACATCTGGAATCGGACGGCGAGGCGTATTTCAGCTGGCCGCCCGAGCCCCGCACCCTGGCCATCACCATGACCCAGGTCGACGCCCTGGCCAAACTCGGCGCATCCATCACGGTGTTCATGCTCGGCGAGGATCCCCGCCTGGCCGCCTTCGTCGACCTGGTGGCCCGCCGCGGCGGCGGCCGCGTCGTGGCCCCGGACCCGGACGGACTGGGCGCGGCGGTGGTCAGCGATTATCTGCGCGCCCGCCGATAGTCCGCGACATGCCGGACGCGAAGAGTTCGCCGGACGGCCGGGCGAGCTTGAATGAGCGATATGAGCGTCCACAGGACCTGTTGCCTGCTCATCGCCGCCACGGCCTGGCTCGCCCTGTCGACCGGACCGGCCGCGGCCCAACCCAGCGACCAGCCGACCTCGCCGCCCCAGACCCAATCCCAGCCCGAGCCGGCGCAGCAGATCACCATCCTGACGATCCACCTGCCCTGCGACCCCAAGACCACCCCGGCCAGCCCCGGCGTCCCCGGCACCCCCGATCTCCCGACCAGCGGCTCCGGCGGCGCACCCGCCGAACGGGAAGCCGCCTCCCACGACATCGAATCGCCGCCGCCCCGGACGAGATCCGCAGCCGAGGTTTCGGGACCCCCCAGCGGCCCCGGTACTCCGCCCTGCCGGACCATGGTCCCACCCGCATGCGGAGCCGAATCCGCCCCCACCGGTCCGGAATCCCCATTCGGCACACCCAAACCCGCCCCCCGCGAGCTCCCCTTCGACAACCCGGACTGCCCAACACCATCCGGCGACACTTCTCGGGACTGCAAATCCCCGAGCGCCTCGGGCGGCCCCGAATTGACCGTCCAGGTCACCCCCGACACCACGGTCGCACAGGTGAAGGAGAAGATCGCGGCCGAAGTGGGCATCTCCCCCCACCACCAGCGCCTCTACCGGCACGATATCGAGCTGGAGAACGACCGCCCGCTGTCCCACTACAGCATCACCGAACGAGCCGACCTCGACTTGCGGCTGTGCTGACGCGGCGCTGTGGTTCCGTACGCGCTCCTGCCCGGGCCTCGCCGATCGGGATTACCCGACCGCGGCGCGGATGAAACCGGTGTAGTGGCGGATACTGGTTCGATGATCGACGGTGAGAAGCTCGAGCCGCAGTTGGTGAGCGTGCTGGGCAGTGTGATCGGTAACGAGCCGTGTGCGAATGCGGGGGAGTTCCGGTTTCGGTTTGCCGACCGGCGGTGGGAGTGGTCGGACGAGTTGGCGCGGCTGCACGGGTATGAGCCGGGGACCGTGGAGCCGACCACCGAACTGCTGCTGTCGCATCAGCATCCCGAGGATCGGGCGTCGGTCCAGACGCTGATCGAGCGGATCGTCGAGGCGTCCGAGCCGTTCTGCAGCCGTCATCGCATCATCGACGCCGACGGCGACACACACGAGGTGATCGTGATCGCCGATTACGACACCGCCGAGGACGGGACGGTCATCGGCACCACCGGGTACTACATCGAGCTCACCGGCATCCTCGCCGAGCAGCGCAACGACGTCATCGACGAGATCATCCCGGACATGATCGAGGCGCGCGCCCCGATCGAACAGGCCAAGGGCATTCTGTCGCTGGTCTACGAACTCGACGCCGACCAGGCCTTCGCGGTGTTGAAATGGCGCTCCCAGCACACCAACGTCAAGATCCGCGATCTGGCCGCGCAACTGGTGCACGACGTGCGGCATCTGGAGCCGAATCGGGCGGGGCTGCGGATGCGCTTCGATCATGTGCTGCTCACCGTGCACGAGCGGGTGGCCGTGCAGTAGGACCCTCCTCAGCGTTTGGACAGCGGACCGTCGGCTACCCGACAGCTATAGCTGTCCGCAATCGCATACGGGAGGAATTTTCATGTCCAACGTTATGCAGGATTTGATCGGAAGCACCGTTTACGACGCCCAGGGCGAGAAGATCGGCGACGTCACCCAGGTCTACCTGGACGATCGCACCGGCGCGCCGAGCTGGGTCGCCACCTCCACCGGCATGTTCCACGGCGATGCGCTCATCCCACTCACCGGCGCGTCGCATGATCCGGGCAAGCACATTCTGGGCGTGCCGGTCAGCAAAGAACGGGTGAAGTCGGCCCCGCAGGTGGCGCACGACGGCCACATCAGCCCGGAGGGTGAGCAGCAGCTGTTCGCCCACTACGGGCTCGATGCGAATCGGGCAAGTCAGACCGGTTTCGGCCGCTACCGAACAGACAACGACCAGCGTAGGGCCGCCGATGACGCCCTGGTCCGCTCGGAGGAGCGGCTGAACGTCCGCACCGAGTCCGAAGAGGTCGGCAAGGCACGACTGCGCAAATACGTTGTGACCGAGGAGCAATCGGTTACCGTTCCGGTGGAGCACGAAGAGGTTCGTATCGAGCGGGAACCGATCACCGATCCGTCGGCGGTGCGCAATGCCGAGATCGGCGAGGCCGAGCAGGAGGTCACACTGCATGCGGATCGGGTGAAGGTGAACAAGCAGGCGGTGCCGGTGGAAAAGGTCCGGTTGGCGGTCGACGAGGTCGAGGACGAGCGCACCGTGTCCGACACCGTGCGTAAGGAGCGGTTCGAGACCGAGGGCGTGGATCCCCGGCACCGTGACGAACGGCGTGAGCGCTGACCGGCGCCCAAGCCGAAGACGTCACCCCTAATTGGACAGTGCCCTCGGGCACTCGGATCCGGGGTGGCAGGCCGACGGAGACCTTCGTCCGGGCCCTGCGCGGCACACCCGCACCGGGCGAAGCTCCGTCGGCCGATCACCGCCGCGGGCGGGCCCGCCCCACGGCGATATCGCCCAGCCGGTGCAGCGATTCGGTATTGCGCGGCACCAGCAGCAGCTGCTGCAGGTCCACCGGCAACACCTTGCCGGGGCCGCGACAGACGTATTCGTGCATCCGGACGACGGTGTTGGCGCCACGGCCGGTGAGTTCCAGCCGGATGCGCGCCGCGCCCACCGGCCACAGCCGGGCATCGAGTTCGAGCAGATGCGGCGGTTCGACCGCGCGGACGGTCGTGACGTCCTGACGGGTCAGCGGCCACGGCCCGACGCTGTGGTGGATGCGGGAACCCACCGCGGGCCAATCCTTGTCCACGTCGCGAATATGCGACGCGCCGACCACCCACAATCCGTACAACCAGCCGTCGGACAGCACGGCGAAAACTTCCTCGGGAGTCGCGTCCACGGTGATCTCGGCTTCGAATGCCACGCGCCCACACCTTCGCTCAGGGGATCCGGCTGCTCCGACATACCCGGCGCGGAATCGGCCAAACGGACTCGACGATTGCCGCCCTGCCTTCCACAGTAGCCGTGGGGTGTGGGGAAGCGTCGGTGTGCGAGGTGCCGTTTCGCCGAGGTGATGCTCTTGCGCCGGGACCTCCCGGTTCGGTGAGCGGGGGACCGTGCCCGTTGGCGGGCTAGGCCGTGACGTTCACAGGAGCGGTTGCGACACGGCGGGCATGCGGGTGGCGATGAGTGATATCGAGGGACCGGCGCGAAGATCTCGCGGTTCGACGAGGCGGGAGGGCCGGTGCACAGGTGCCCCGCCGCACGGCGGGCCCACCGGCGTCGGAGGACGCAGAGCCGGGCGGGGCGAGGATTCCCTTTGGTGTGGGTACCGCTGCGGGGTCAGGGCCGGTCGGCGAGGTCGGTGAGGGCCTGGGCCCAGCCGTCGAGGCGGTCCGCGGCGTCGCGCAGGCCCGCGAGGGCCCAGCCGAAATCGTCGGGCAACGCCGGGCTTTCGGGGACGGCCAAAATGCGGCTCGCGGCGGCGACGAGCTGTTCGTATTCGACGACGCCGGCATCGAGTCGGTCGACCGAAATGCGGACGTGGTCGGCCAGGCCCGGGCCGGAGATCGAGTTCACCTGCGCCACCACATCGATCGCGGTCTCCATGGCGACGACGTCGGCGGCCAGGGCGTGCAGGGCGGCCGCGCCCGATTCGGCGGTCTCCAGGGTGTCGATCAGATCGTCGTCGGGCAGCCTGCCGCCGCGGGCGATCTGGCGGCCGAGGGTGTGCAGCGCGCGTTCGGCGCGCACCAGCCGCGCGATCGGGGCACGCGCCGCCGACCGGGCCGGGGGCAGCTTCCGCGGCACGAACGCCGCGTCCGGCAACGGATTGCGCCGCAGTTCCAGATATCGCCGGGTGGTCACCGCCGCGCCCGTCACCAGCGCCGCCGCCCCACTCCCCACGACCAGCACGGCCCACGCGGGAGCCGAAATCAACACCAGCCCCGCGGTCCCCAACGCGGTGATCCCCGACGCGGCCCCCAACCGCAGGCTCCGCCGCCGCACCCGCCGCCGCCGTCGCAACTCCCGCTCCCGCGGATCGGCCCACTTCCGCACCGCGTGCAGCGCATGCTCCCCCACCTCCCGCAGCCCCTCGGAAACCCGCCGCGCCTGCTCGATGGGATCCCCCTCGACCCCCTTGTCCCCCAACACGTCCCGCACGATCCGCCCCGCAACGCGCCCACCCCGCGACCCCGACGAGCGCCGCCCGGCCGAACCCGCCCCGGCCCCGGAGCGATCGGCCATCGAACCTCGTGACCGCGCCCCGGCAGGATCCCCCGGGATAGGACCATCCGCCGAATCCCCCCGCGACCATGCAGACTTCCGACCCGCACGCCCATCCGCCGAACCCCGCGGCCGCGCCTGTTCCGTCTCCCGCAGCGGTCCGTTATTTGCCGCATCCTTCCGCGGCCGGGCCCATCCCGTGGCAGGATCCCGTCGGGCGCCGCCATCCGCCGGATCCACCTGTGGCCGCGCACCTTCCAGCCCCGTCCGCCCGCCTGCCGAGCCGTGCGGCCGCGTCTGTGCTGTCGTGGTTTCCGGGCAAGGTCCGGCGCTGGCCGAATCGGTCGGCGCAGCCGAGGATTTCCGCCCGAAGCGCTTCGTTGTCGTAGCCCGCGGGCCGGCATCCCGGCCCGCGGGTGTGGCCGGGCGGGACGTCGAGTCGGGGTGGGCCGGGGTGCCCCGATGGTCCGCGGGTCGCGGATGCGCGGATTCGAGGACGGGCGAGTCGGTGCCGCCGGTCGGCTCGGGCGGAGGGATGCCGTCATCCACGGGGGACATGGGCTCGGGCCGCGGACGGAAGCCGGTGGGGAACAGCGACTTCCAGCTCGGGCGGGGTGCAGCCGGTTGGGGCTGGGGTGCGGGGGCGGTGGGGCGGCGGGCGCGGGTGGTCGCGGACTCCGGGTGTGTCCGCGATTTCCCCATCACACCAAGGCCTTTCGAGAGCGGTCCTGCGGTCGAGCGTTACTGCTGGGCGGCCTGGCCCTTGTTGATCTGGGGCTGCGCGGCCGGGTTCGGGATGGCCTGCTGGGCATCGCCCGAGGGCAGGGCGTCGCCGCGCATGGAGGCGCGGATCTGCTCGAGGCGGTTGTGCCCGGCCATCTGGATGCTGGCCTGCTGGACCTCCATCATGCGGCCCTGCACCGTGTTCTGCGCGAGTTCGGCGGCGCCGAGGGCGTTGGCGTAGCGGCGCTCGATCTTCTCGCGCACCGCGTCCAGGCTCGGGGTGGTGCCGGGTGCGGACAGGGTGGAGTCCATCTGCTGCAGCGAGGCCGACACCTGCTCCTGCATCTTGGCCTGCTCGAGCTGGCTCAGCAGCTTGGTGCGCTCGGCCACCTTCTGCTGCAACAGCATCGCGTTCTGCTCGACGGCCTTCTTGGCCTGGGCGGCGGCCTGCAGCGACTGATCGTGCAGCACCTTCAGATCCTCGACGGACTGCTCGGCGGTGACCAGCTGCGCGGCGAAGGCCTCGGCGGCGTTGGTGTACTGGATCGCCTTCTCGGTATCGCCCGCCTGGGTCGCCTGATCGGCCAGCATGACCGCCTGGCGCGCATTGGCATTGAGCTTCTCGACCTCGTCGAGCTGGCGGTTCAGCTTCATCTCCAGCTGACGCTGGTTGCCGATGACCGACGCGGCCTGCTGCGAGAGGGCCTGATGCTGGCGCTGGGCTTCCTCGATAGCCTGCTGAATCTGGACCTTCGGATCCGCGTGCTCCTCGATCTTGGAATCGAAGAGGGCCATGAGGTACTTCCAGGCCTTGACGAACGGATTAGCCATCGATTGATCCCGCCTCCATCTGACGCGTCGCGCTCATGTACGCGACTGTAGTGCGCGACCGTCACGCACCCTCGGTGTCCCTCTGTCTATCCTGTGCGCCGAGATCCGAACGGCAAACCCGTCGGCTATCAACGCTTATAGAGAATCTATCCGTTTCCGCTCCGTCGTACAGCGTTGCCCGCGGTGGTCATTTCGCCTGAACCAGCACCAACCTCTTCGCGCCGGGCGCCGGGATGACGATCCGGGTGTCCTCGGCGATGGAGGCGAGCGCCGACATGGTCGCCGGGGCGGCATCGGTGGCGGGCACGGGCTCGGCCTCGGCCGGAACCGCGACCCGCCGGTCGGCGGCGACCGGCTCGCGGCGCGCGGTCTGACCGTCGGCACCGGCCATGGCCTCACCGACATCGATCAGCACCTGCGACAGCGGCACCTCGAGCGCCTGGCAGATGGCGGCCAGCAGCTCGCTGGAGGCCTCCTTGCGGCCGCGCTCGACCTCGGACAGATAGCCCAGGCTCACCCGGGCCGAGGTCGACACCTCCCGCAGGGTCCGGCTCTGGGCGACCCGAGCGCGCCGCAGACTTTCCCCTATTGCCTCTCGCAGCAGCGTCATCTCGTTCTCCTCACGTTCTCCGGACCGAGCGTATGCAGTGACAACGTCACAGGGCGCCTGGTTGGTTCCCGACCGCGGCGTCCGGAGCCCGGCTGCCGCCGAGACTCCGGATCATCTCGGTGACGGCCGCGCGCACCGCCGCCAACCTGATCGTCCACCGGTCCCCCGCCAGTTTCAACCGCATCACCTCGGTGCCGTCGCGCCCGGCCAGGCCCAGGTAGACGGTGCCGACGGGGTGTCCGTCCTGCGGATCGGGGCCCGCGACGCCGGTCAGGCCGACGCCGAGGTCGGCCCCGCAGACCGTGCGCGCGCCCACCGCCAGCTGTTCGGCGGTACTCGCCGCGACCGGCCCGTCGAGGGCCAGTGTGTGTTCGCTCACCCTCGCCAGGCTGTGCTTGAGGTCGGTGGCGTAGACGATCAGTCCGCCGCGCAGCACCGTGCTCGCGCCGGGCACGCCCGCGATGGTCGCCGCCAGCAGACCCGCGGTCAGCGACTCCGCGGTGGCCACGGTGGTCCCACCGGCCCGCAGCAGTGCCACGAGCTCCGTCGCGGGAACGGCCGCGGCCAGCGGATCGGTCATGACCGCTTGACCGGTCCCGACCACAATCGGGCCGCCTGCACGACGTAATCCAGCCCGGTGACCACGGTCAGCGCGACCGCCAGGTACATGAGCAAATGCCCAGCGGTCTCGAACATCCCCGACAGCGGCAGCAGCAGCACACCGATCGCCAGCGACTGCACCAGGGTCTTGAGCTTGCCACCCCGCCCGGCCGGAATCACGCCGCGGCGCACCACGACCAGCCGCAGCAGCGTCACCCCGATCTCGCGCGCGCAGATGACCAGCGTGATCCACCAGGCCAGATCGCCCAGTGTCGACAGTCCGATCAGCGCCGCGCCGATCAGCGCCTTGTCCGCGATCGGATCGGCGAGTTTGCCGAAATCGGTGACCAGGCCGTATTTGCGGGCCAACTGCCCATCGATGCGATCGGTGATGGCGGCCGCGGCGAACAGCGCGGTCGCGCCGAGCCGCCAGCCGGTGTCGTGGCCGCCCGCAGCGAACAGCGCCAGCAGGAACAGCGGCACGATCAGGATGCGCAGCACCGTCAGGATGTTGGCGATATTCATCAGTGGTACGGCCGAGGGCTCCACCGTCCGCGCCGCCGCGGCGGGCACCAGATTCGCCGGCGCTCTCGTGGCCTCCACCCAGGCGCGGTCCATATCGTCGCTCTGCACGCTCACCGGCACCCCCCAACGGCCTCAACGACGGTTTCGGCCACGCCGCGGGCCCGGTCACGGACGGGCGATCGGGCGGGCTGGGTGTGCGGCACTCCACCAGACTATCGGTACCGAAGCCGACTACTGTGCACCCCATGACAACACGGGCACCACACAGTGATTCGATCGGCGGCGCGCCCGTGCCCGATGGCGACGCTCACGGGCCCTCCGTGGTTACGCAAGCTGCCGCCTCCGGGCCTGACGCGAGCGCCGCGACGAGCACCCCGATCGTGCGACGTGCCCGGACCTCGGACGTCCAGCAGATCAAGGACCTGGTCGACCGCTACGCGGGCAAGATCCTGCTGGAGAAGAATCTGGTCACCCTCTATGAATCGGTGCAGGAATTCTGGGTGGCCGAACTGGACGGGCGGCTGGTCGGCTGCGGCGCGCTGCACGTGCTGTGGGCCGATCTGGGCGAGGTGCGCACGGTGGCCGTGCATCCGGAGGTGAAGGGCAGGGGTATCGGGCGGCTGATCGTGGATCAGCTCATCACCATCGCCCGCGAACTGGAGCTGCGGCGGCTGTTCGTGCTCACCTTCGAGACCGAGTTCTTCGGGCGGCACGGCTTCGTGGAGATCGAGGGCACACCGGTCACCGCGGAGGTGTTCGCCGAGATGTGCCGGTCCTACGACACCGGTGTGGCGGAGTTCCTGGACCTCAGTTACGTCAAGCCGAACACCCTCGGCAATACTCGAATGCTGTTGACCCTCTAGTCGTTCCGGGAGTCGTTCATGGCGCTGTTCGCCGTCCACTACACCTATTCCGAGGCCACCGCCGCGCGCCGCGCCGAGCACCGCCCCGAACATCGGGGCTGGCTGTCGAGCCTGGTGGAGCAGGGTGTCGTGCTGACCAGCGGGCCGTATCAGGACGGCTCGGGCGCGCTGATCGTCTTCCGCGCCGAGGACGGCGAGTCGATGGGGAAGCTGCTGGCGCAGGATCCGTTCGCGCAGCACGGGCTCATCGATGCGGTGCGATTCGTGGAGTGGCAGCCGGTGCTGGGCGCGTTCACGGAATAATCCGGTGCGGCTCGGTTCCGCCGTATGCGACAGTCGGTCATCCACGAGTGGAATCACGGCCTGGGCGAGATCGTTTCGGCCGTACTGGCCGCCGGACTGGAGCTGACCGCCCTGGTCGAGCACGACAGCGCCCCGTGGCCCCCGCTGCCCGGCCGCATGGTGCGCGGTGAGGACGGCGAATGGCGGCTGCGCGAGCATCGCGAGCGCGTTCCGTTCACATTCACCCTGCAGGCCCGCAGGCCGCGATGATCGTCGTATGAGTCTTTCGCAGCATCTGCACGAGATCGGCCGCCCATGGGTCCAGCGGCAACTGGAACATCCGACCGTGGCCGGGATCGCAAGTGGTGAACTGCCCGATCCGGTCTTCCGGTCCTGGCTCGAGCAGGACTATCTGTTCCTGCTCGACTACGTGCGGGTGTTCACCCGGCTCGCCTGGCAGGCCCCGGCCGCCCATCTGGGCGATCTGGTCGATCTCGCGCACGCCACCTTCCACGACGAGCTGTCGCTGCACCGCGGCCTGGCCGCCGAATTCGACGCCGATCTGGAGTCCGCCGGCAAGGGCGGTCCGTGCGCGGCCTACACCGCCTTCCTGCTGGATTCGGCCGCGCACTATGCCGACGGGCTGGCCGCGCTCTATCCCTGCATGTGGGGCTATTCCACGCTCGGACAGCGCCTCGCCCAGCACCCGCCCGCCGATCCGCGCTATCGCCGCTGGGTCGACACCTACGCCGATCCCGGCTTCGCCGCCCTGACCCGGCGCTGCGCCCAGATGCTCGACGAGGTCGACGCCGACCCCGCGCGCGCCGAGCGGTTCTTCGTCGAGGGCATGCGACACGAGCTCGCCTTCTGGGACGTCCCCGGATAGGATGCCGACACCATATTCAACTGGTTGCATAGCGAGGTGGAGATGCATCCGTTCCGTGCTGCGGTCGAGGCTCGTGACGAGGCGGCGATCGAACAGCTATTGGCCGACGATGTCGTATTCACCAGCCCGGTGGCGTTCAAGCCGTATCCGGGCAAGGCGATCACCGCGGCGATCCTGCGCGCGGTGATGCGGGTGTTCGAGGACTTCCGCTACCTGCGCGAGATCGCCGATCCCAACGGCCGCGACACCGCCCTGGTCTTCGAGGCGACGGTCGCCGGGAAACGCCTCACCGGCTGCGATTTCGTGCATGTGAACGATGAGGGAAAGATCGACGACCTGATGGTGATGGTCCGCCCGCTGTCGGCGGCCTCAGCCCTGGCCGAGGCGATGGGCGCGCAGTTCGAGCGCATCCAGCGCGAGGCCGTCGAACAACTGCGACCCTAGCGTCGGACTTCACATTGCGTGGTACACGCGGTACAACATAATCTCGACCAGTACGCCAGGCCGAAAGATCCGAGCCACCCCCCAGCAATCACTGGAGTCCGGTAACCGACGCGAGGCGGCAACTCGATGACCGACAGTCGATCGATGTTTCGAACCTGGTGGCGCGACCGGGTCGACTATCGCTGGCTGGTCGAGACGATGGACTCCTTCGGCGCGCTGGGCCCGTTCAAGTTCATGCTCGGCGCGGGCGGAATCGTCATGCTGCTGATCGCGGTGCTCGCCTCGGTCGCCCAGGGCGATATCGGCGGACCGGTGGATATGGTCCAGGGAGTCGTGGAGGCCGTCGTGGCCGGGGCGTGGACCGTGCGCTGGTGGTTCCTGCCCTGGCCGCGCGAGCGCGAATCGCTGGTGTGGATCGCGATCTTCGACATCGATACGGCCGTCAACGACCTGCTCGTGCACGACCGGGTCATCGGGGTGCTGGGCGTCGTGCTGCTGATGGCGATGGGCGGATACGTCACGGTGTTCCACGGCCCGCGCATCCTGGCGCTGCACATCGGCTGGTCCGTCCTGGCCAGCGTGGCGCTGGCCACCCTGATCGCCACCGGCCGGTTGCCCGCGCGGCCGCCCGCGCAGAACTGGCGCCAGGACCTCGCCCTCGGCCTGGACATCGTGCTCGTGATGGTCGTCGTGGTCGGGGTGATCCTGCCCTTCGTGCAATTCTGCCACTGGCTGCTGCGGGTCAACGCCCTGTCCGATCCGCTGACCGGGCTGCTCAACCGGCGCGGGCTCGATTCGTATCTGATGTCGCGCATCGACCGGCGCATGCGGGGCTCGGCCTACGTCGCCACGCTGGATCTGGACCGCTTCAAGTCCGTCAACGACACCTTCGGACATCAGTTCGGCGACGAGGTCCTGGTCCGCACGGCCCGGCAGCTGCGCGCGGCCGCCGATCCCGGCACCCTCATCGCCCGCACGGGCGGTGAGGAGTTCGTCATAGTCGGCACCCTGCGCGACGAGGCGGCCGCGGTGGCCGAGCGGCTGCGCCGCGCGATCGAGACCGTGCCCGACCTGCCCATTACCATCACAGCCAGCGTCGGCCTGGCCGTCCTCGATGTCGCCTGTCCGGAGTTCCGTCACACCGAGGACGCCTACCGCCTGCTGCTGCGCTACTCCGACTCCGCGATGTACCGGGCGAAAAGCCTGGGCGGCAACACCGTTGTGATCGCCGACGGCAGCCCGGATCTGCCCGCTCCCCCGCGGCCCGCGCCCGCGCCGACGGCCGAGCTCGACGTGACGACGCCGCGCCCGCACTGAGCGCGAGGCGGATGTTCGCACCCAAGAACATGTGTCGCGTCACCGACTGTCGTAGGTTTGATCCATGAGTGAGGGCCTACGGTTCGTGTCGTCGGTCGAGGAACTCGACGCGCTACCGGTGATGTCGGTGATCATGGCGGCCAAGCCGTCGTGCGCGGTGTTCCAGAAGTGGGGCTACCAGCAGGGCAGAACGCCGAAATGGGTTCGGATCAAAAGCGATACGCCCTACACCGCCGAGGAGCTGTCCATCGGCATGTTCCCGCTCACCGCTCCGCAGCGGTCCCGCTTCGTCGTCCTCTACGACCCCTCGGTGCACGGCCACCCGAACGAGTGGGAGTCCGCCGCGGTGCAGGCGTGATGGATCGATCGGCGTCCTGGGCGAGGCTGCGGGCGCAGCGCGTCGCCCGGCTGGCGACGGTGAGCGCGGCCGGACAGCCGCATCTGGTGCCCGTCACCTTCGCCGTGGCCCCGACCGAACCCGTGGTGGTGATCGCCGTGGATCACAAACCCAAGACGACCACCGCGCTGCGGCGGCTGCGCAATATCGCCGAGAACGAACGGGTTTCGCTGCTCGCCGACGAGTACGACGAGGACTGGACCCGACTGTGGTGGGCCCGATTCGACGGTGCGGCAGCGGTTTTCACCGAGGGAACCGAACACCGCAACGCGATCGACTGGCTGACAACGAAATACGAGCAGTATCGGCGAACACCGCCGTCGGGACCGGTCGTACGAATAGTCGTCGATGCCGTTCGGGGCTGGTCCTACACCGATTGAGCGGCGAAACAATTCGGAAACACAATCGTAAGAAATCCGGTGAATCGGACGCTTTAAAAACGGTCTATTTCATACTTCCAGCTGGAAGTATGAATGCGGCAGTTCCGCCTGTCAACGAGGAACTCGGATGCGAACAACTTATTGACCGAGACTAGATGGAACTGTTATTTTCAGGCATCCGGTTCTTTTCGATCCGGTAGTCCAAACCGAATGCAGGCGCGACACTGTCGTCGCATGCCTGGGTTCAAGAAATCTCCACAGGTGAGTCGCCATGAGTTATGGAAACGCTCTTCGCCAAGACATCCGCAACGACAACATCACCCCGCTCATCGGAATCTACGACATGTACTCCGCGTCGCTGGCCTCCCAGCACTTCGGCGGCATGTTCGTATCGGGTTTCGGGTTCGCCGCCTCCTACTACGGCCTGCCCGATATCGGATTCATCGCCTGGCCGGACATCGTCGACTTCGTGCAGCGCCTCCGGCTGGCCTTCCCGCATCAGCATCTGCTGGTGGACATCGACGACGGCTACGTCGACCCCGAGGTCGCCTGCCATGTCGTCACGCATCTGGAACGCATCGGCGCGTCCGGTGTGATTCTCGAGGATCAGAAGCGGCCCCGGCGCTGTGGCCACGTCTCCGGCAAGCAGATCCTGCCGCTGGAGGAGTATCTGGAGAAGCTGAACCTGGTCCTGCAGACCCGCTCCGATCTGGTGGTCGTCGCCCGTACCGACGCCACCGAGGAGTCCGACATCCTGTATCGGGCGGCGGCCCTGGCCGATACCGATGCGGATGTGCTCCTGGTCGACGGCGTCCGCAGTGTGGACTGGATTCGCAAGGTACGCAAGGTCATCGGCGACAAGCCGCTGCTGTTCAACCAGATCGCCGGGGGTTTGTCACCGCGGCTGTCGCTGCCCGAACTGCAGGACCTGGGCGTGAATGTGGCCATCTATTCCACCCCGTGCCTGTTCGCCGCCCACACCGCCATCAACGACGCGCTGGCGCAGCTGCGGGCCGACGAGGGCCGGTTGCCGGAATTCGACGATTCCAGCATCGGCGTATCGGCGTCGCTATCGATGCTGGAGCGCAATATGGCCCGCAACCGCAAGGTCAGGCTCGCCGCCTGAAATACCCATCCGCGTCGCGGGTTCCGGCCGATCGGTAACGCCCTGGATATCGATCGGTACGCGACGCTCGACAATGCGCACGGGTGCCCCGGACATTCGCTCCGGGGCGCTCGTCGCATGCCATGCAGTGCTGTCGTCGGTTTATGAAATCCCGGCGTTAGGAGAGAGGGATAGCAGAACCGATGACCGATGGTTCCACCGTGCCCGGAGACGAGCAGGGCGGCAAGGGAATAGACCGCCGCGCCATATTCGGCGGCGCCGCGGCGGCCGCGGCGGCGCTGGGCGGCGGCCTGCTCGGCGCGAAGGCGAATGCGGCGGCGGCATCGATGCCGTCGGAAAGCGATCTGGCCACCCACCTCAATCAGGCCGATCACCTGTTCAAGCTCACCGCCTCCGCGCGGAAGAACTTCGCCGGGGGCTATCTGCAGGGCGCCGACGAGGAGACCTTCCCGATCCTGCGCGGCCAACACGGCTCGGTGTATTTCGTGCGCCTGGAGGTGGGCGGGTTCCGGGAGCCGCACTGGCACCCCACCGCCTGGGAGCTGAATTTCGTCATCTCCGGCAGTGCGAAGTGGACCGTGCTCGGCACCCATCCCGACGGGACCTACAGCAATGTGACCTTCGTGGCCGAGCAGGGCGATCTGGTCTTCGCACCGCAGGGCCATCTGCACTATTTCGAGAACGCCCGCACCGACGCGCCGCTCGAGGTACTGGTGTTCTTCAATTCCAGTGCGGTGGAACCCTATGACGACATCGGCATCGTGGCGGCCCTGAACGCCATGCCGCGCGATGTGCTCGCCGCCGCGTTCGGCGTGCCGGAGGCGGTGTTCGCCGCGATTCCGGGCGAGATCAAACCGGTGGTGATCGGGCGCCGCCGCTAGTCCCAGCCTCCCGCGTGCCGCGGCGACGCGGCGGTACGCTCACGCTGTTGTCGGCCGACGAAATCCCGGCGCACAGAAAGGGCACCCGATGCCGGAGGATTCGACTGAGCAGCAGGGCGAGAGCGGCAAGGGTATCGATCGGCGCATGGTCCTCGGTGGGGCGGCGGTGGCCGCGGCCGCGGTCGGCGGCGGGTTGATCGGGGCGAAGGCGAATTCGACCGAGCCCGCGCCGCTGCCGGGCGAGGGCGATATGGAACTGCGCCTCGATCGGGCCGAGCACCTCTTCAAGCTCACCGGCGCGGCGCGGACCAGCTTCGACGGCGGATATTTGCAAGGGGCGAACGAGCATACGTTCCCGATCCTGGGCGGGCAGCGCGGGTCGGTGTACTTCGTGCATCTCGACCCCGGCGGTTTCCGGGAACCGCACTGGCATCCCACGGCCTGGGAGCTGAACTTCGTCATCTCCGGCCGGGCCAAGTGGTCGATCCTGGGCACCCATCCCGACGGCACCTATCACAACACCGTCTTCGAGGCCGAGCAGGGCGATCTGGTCTTCGCCCCGCAGGGCCATCTGCACTACTTCGAGAACGCCCGCGCCGACGCGGGTTTGGAGGTGCTGGTGATCTTCAATTCCAGCGCGGGCGAACCCTACGACGACATCGGCATCGTGGCCTCGCTCAATGCCATGCCGCGCGATGTGCTCGCCGCGGCGTTCGGCGTGCCGGAGTCGGCGTTCACGGCCATCCCGACCGAGGTCAAACCGGTCGTGATCGGCCGCAAGCGCTAACTACTCCGGCGCGTCGCCGGTGTCGGGCGGCGGCTCGTCGCCCCCGCCGCGGATCGAGTACAGCACCCCGGGCAGTTCGTCCGGCTTCACCAGGACGTCGCGCGCCTTGGAACCCTCACTGGGACCGACGATTCCGCGCGTCTCCATCAGGTCCATCAGCCGACCGGCCTTGGCGAAGCCGACGCGCAGCTTGCGCTGCAGCATCGAGGTCGAGCCGAATTGCGAGGTCACCACGAGCTCGACGGCCTGCAGCAGCAGGTCCAGATCGTCGCCGATATCGGGATCGATGTCCTTGGCCTCACCGGCCTTGGCGGCGGTGACGCCCTCCTGGTAGTCCGGCTCGGCCTGATTCTTGGTGAATTCCACGACGGCCGCGATCTCCTCGTCGGAGATGAACGCGCCCTGCAGGCGGGTCGGCTTGGAGGCGCCCATCGGCAGGAACAGCCCGTCGCCCATGCCGATCAGCTTCTCCGCGCCGGGCTGGTCCAGGATGACGCGGGAGTCGGTGAGCGAGGAGGTGGCGAAGGCGAGGCGGGAGGGGACATTGGTCTTGATCAGACCGGTGACCACGTCGACCGACGGGCGCTGGGTGGCCAGCACCAGATGGATGCCCGCGGCGCGGGCCTTCTGGGTGATGCGCACGATCGCGTCCTCGACGTCGCGGGGCGCGGTCATCATCAGGTCGGCCAGCTCGTCGACGATCGCCAAGATGTAGGGATAGGGCCGGTAGACCCGCTCGCTGCCCAGCGGCGTGGTGATCTGGCCGGACTTCACCTTCTTGTTGAAGTCATCGATGTGGCGGACCTTGCTGGCCTGCATGTCCTGATAGCGCTGCTCCATCTCCTCCACCAGCCAGGCCAGCGCCGCGGCGGCCTTCTTGGGCTGGGTGATGATGGGGGTGATCAGATGCGGAATGCCCTCGTACGGGGTGAGTTCCACCATCTTGGGGTCGATGAGGATCATCCGGACCTCGTCGGGCGTGGCCCGCTGCAGCAAGGAAACCAGCATCGAGTTCACGAAGCTCGACTTGCCCGAACCGGTCGAACCGGCCACCAGCAGGTGCGGCATCTTCGCCAGGTTGGCGGACAGGAAATCGCCCTCGATGTTCTTGCCCAGGCCGATCACCAAGGGGTGGTGGTCGTTTCGGGTGGAGGGGGCCTTGAGCACATCGGCGAGGCGGACCAGTTCGCGGTCGGCGTTGGGCACCTCGATGCCGACGGCCGACTTGCCCGGGATCGGGGCGAGCAGCCGGACGTTCTCCGTCGCCACGGCGTAGGCGATGTTGCGGGCCAGCGCGGTGATCTTCTCGACCTTCACGCCGGGACCGAGTTCGACCTCGTAGCGGGTGACCGTCGGGCCGCGCACGAAGCCGGTGACCGCGGCGTCGATCTTGAACTGCACCAGCACCTCGGTGATCGCCTCGATCATCGATTCGTTGGCGGCGCTGCGCTTCTTGGGCGCGTCGCCGTCGACGAGCAGGGACAGCGGGGGGAGGTGGTAGTCGCCCTCGACCTCGCGTTCGGTGACGAATTCGAGTTGCTGGGGCGGCGGTGGTTCCGGGGTCTGGTCGACGACCTTCGGGGCCTTCTTGGGTTTCGGCTTCGGAGCCGGCTTTTCGGGTTCGGGGGTGACGATCTCCTTGGCGTCACGCAGCGGCGGCTCGCCGATCACCTCGGTGACCGCGTCGGAGCCGCCGAATTCGTCGGTCGGATAGTTCTCCTGAGGTGTTTTACCGCGCTTGCGCGCCGAGGTGCGGTGCTTCGGGAAACCGTCGGCGTCATAGCCTTCCGGGTCGTAGAGGCCGTATTGGCCGTCGTAGGCGTCGTATTCGTCGCCGCCGCTCGCCGTGCCGAACAGCTGGCGCAGCCGCTCGGGGACCTCGCGCACGGTGGTTCCGGTGACCAGCAGCAGGCCGAAGACCATGGTGAGCAACAGCAATGGCACCGCGAGCCAGGAGGTCAGGCCGTCGCGCAGCGGGCCACCCAGGACATAGCCAACGAATCCAGCGGCGTGGGCGCGGCCGTGCAGATCGGTCGGCGCGCCCGCGCCGATATGCCACAGTCCGAGCGCGGGTAAGCCGAGCAGGAATCCGCCCAGCACCAACCGGGGTCGGATCTCGGGATGCGGTTCGGTGCGCATGAGCACGACCGCGATGAAGGTGGCAACGAAAGGCAATGCGGCCGAGGCGGATCCGGAGATCCAGCGCACCGCGGTGTCGACCGCGTGCCCGACCGGGCCGCCCGCCGACAGCCAGACCGCGGCCGCGATGACGACGCTGAAGGCGATGAGTACCAGGGCGATTCCATCGCGGCGGTGCCCGTGCTCGATCTCTCCCGCCCGGCTCAGCGTGCGGGTCGTCGCGCCCATGCCGCGCGCGAGCATATTCCAGCCGTTGTTGATCCCCCGGCCGAATACGGCCAGCGGGGCGGTGTTCGACTGCCGGCGCGGTGCGGGGCGGCGCGCGGGAGCGGCCCGCCCGCGGGGCGTCGCCCGGGTCCGCGACCCACCGGAACGCGACCGTCCCGGGGTCCGTCCCCGGGCCGACCCCGCCCGCGAACTCGACGTAGCGCTGCCGCGGGACTTACCTGCCATGCCCCTCAGGCTAGCCGCAACCGCCCCACCGAGACCATCCGCAACACCCACACCAGGGACATCAGCGGTGTGATCCCCGCCGGGAAACCGTATGCCCCGTCCCGCTCAGCCAGCGAAATTCACGCGACCGCGCCGGAACGGCGCGGGGGCTCCTACCATGTATGTGCATGTCCCAACCCCACGCTGGTGTGGTGCAGATGAACGACGAAGACGTCAAGGCCGGTCAGGCGAAGCCGAGTATTGCTCGGACCTATAGCTATTTGCTCGGGGATCGTGACTACTACGCCGTCGATCAGGAGATCGGGCAGTACTTCATGGACGCGCTGCCCGGGTCGGTGCGGATCGCCACCACCGCGCGGCGCGCGGTGGAGCGGGCCGTCCGGGAGATCGCCCGCGACGGGGTGGGACAGTTCATCGACTTCGGCTGCGGTTTACCGACCGTGGACAACGTGCATCAGATCGCGCAGCGTGAGCTGCCGGATGCCCGGGTGGTGTACGTCGACAACGATCCGATCGTGGTCGCGCACGGCCGCGCGAGGATGGCGACCGATGGGCAGACCATCGTCATCCTCGCCGACGCCCGCGACCCCGCGTCGATCTACGACAATGCCGACGCCCGGTCGCTGCTCGATTTCGACCAGCCGGTCGGCCTGCTGTTCAGCGCCGTCCTCGGCTTCGTCAACGACGACGAGGACCCGTACGGCATCGTCCGGTTCTGGGTCGAGCGCATCGCGTCCGGGAGTCGGGTCTACATCGCCCACTTCCGTTCCGGCTACAACGAGGAGACCGTCGCGACCGAGCAGAAGCTACAGGGCACCTGGGGACGCGGCCGCTGGCGCGGCGATTCGGAGATCACCAAGCTGTTCGCCGGACTCGACATCCTCCCACCCGGGCTGGTCCCGTGCGCGCAGTGGCGACCGGAGTCGGGCCCGCGCGAGATCACCTCGTGGGAACAGCTGATCGTCTCGGGCCTGGCCGCCAAGCCCTAGACGCTGCGATCGGCCGCGAACACCGCCCGCACCCCGTCCTCCGATCCGACGGTCTCGAGCCGAACCTCGTTGCGGCCGAACGCGTGCAGGAGGAGCTCCGAGGGCTTACCGGTGAGCACCACCGCGTCACCGCCGACATTGTGGGCGGTGACGCGCTCACCCTCGGGCGTCGCCAACACCACACTCACCGGCGACTTGCGGTAGGCCATCTTGGCCATGCGGCGCAACACATTCCACAGCCGTGCCTCGTCCGCGGCGCTCAACTCCCGTGGCTCCCAACCGGGTCGGCCGCGGCGCACATCCTCGTGGTGGACGAACATCTCGGTGAGATTGGCAACCGCGTCGATCGGGCGCAGCGGCGACCACCACGGCGGCCCGGTGCGGATCTGCTCGAGCAGGTCGGGGAACGGCTTGCGCGCCACCGACGCCTGCACCGATTCGGTATATCCCGCAAGCGGTTTCAGCAGGATGCCGGGCGAGGCATCCGGCCGCCGCTCGCGCACCACCAGATGCGCGGCCAGCTCGCGAACGGTCCAGGACCCGCACAGGGTCGGCGCGTCCGGACCGGCCGCTGTCATGGTCACGACCAGGGCACGACGCTCTCGCTGGGCCAGACTCATGTCCCGAGAATAACCGCACCGAATCGGCCCACTCTGTGGGCCGGGCCACACCCGCGTCAGACGCCGATGACGGTCGGAACGATCATCGGCCGCCGCCGGTAGGCCTCGGCCACCCAGCGCCCGACCACCCGCCGCACGCCCTGCGCGATGCGATGGGTTTCGGTCACCCCCTCGCTCGCCAGCCGCATGAGCTCGGCCTCGACCAGCTCCTGCGCCTCGGCCAGCGCGCCCGGATCGTCGGAGAAGCCGCGCCCGGACACCTCCGGCGCGCTGACCGCCTTGCCGGTGGCGGCGTCCACGGCGACGGTGATGGCGATGAAACCGCCCTCGCCCAGGATCAACCGGTCCGACAGCGTGGACTCGCCGACGTCGCCGACCGACAGGCCGTCGACATAGACCTGGCCGACCGGATACCGGCCGACGATCGAGGCAATGCCGTCGACCAGATCGACCACCACGCCGTCCTCGGCCAGCACCACGCGATCCTCGGGCACACCCGTGGCGACCGCGAGCGCCGCATTGGCCCGCAGATGCCGCCATTCGCCGTGCACCGGCATGGCATTGGTGGGCCGCACCGCGTTGTACAGGTAGAGCAGCTCACCGGCCGAGGCGTGGCCGGAGACGTGCACCTTCGCGCTCTGCTGGGTCACCACGGTCGCGCCGAGCCGGGCCAGGCCGTTCACGACCGCGAAGACCGCGTTCTCGTTGCCCGGGATCAGCGACGAGGCCAGCACCACCAGATCGTCGGCGCGAATATTGATCTGCCGATGATCGCCGCGGGCCATTCGCGACAGCGCCGACAGCGGTTCGCCCTGCGAGCCGGTGGAGATCAGCACCAGCTTGTGCACCGGCAGATTGGCCGCCTGATCCAGATCCACGACGAGCCCGTCGGGAATGTTCAGATAGCCCAGATCCTGGGCGATCTGCATATTGCGGACCATCGACCGCCCGACGAAGCACACCCGGCGGTTGTGCCGCTCGGCCACGTCGACCACCTGCTGGATGCGGTGCACATGGCTGGCGAAGGAGGCGACGATGACGCGGCCGGTGGCCTTGCCGATCACGTTGTCCAGCACCGGCCCGATCTCGCGTTCGGGGGTGACGAAACCGGGGACCTCGGCATTGGTCGAGTCGACCAGGAACAGGTCCACGCCCTCGTCGCCGAGGCGGGAGAATCCGGCCAGGTCGGTGAGGCGACCGTCCAGCGGCAGCTGGTCGAGTTTGATGTCGCCGGTGTGCAGCGCCAGCCCGGCCGGGGTGCGCACCGCCACCGCGATGGCGTCCGGAATCGAGTGGTTGACCGCGAAGTACTCGCACTCGAACGGGCCGTGCGTGGTCTTCTCGCCCTCGGTGACCTCGATCAGCTTGGGCTGCAACCGATGCTCACGGCATTTGGCGGCGACCAGCGCGAGGGTGAACTTCGAGCCGACGACCGGAATATCGGGGCGCTGGCGCAGCAGGAACGGCACCGCGCCGATGTGGTCCTCGTGGCCGTGGGTCAGCACGACCGCGGCGACATCGTCCATCCGGTCTTCGATGGGCCGGAAGTCGGGCAGGATCAGATCGACGCCCGGCTGTTGATCCTCGGGGAACAGCACGCCGCAGTCGATGATCAGCAACTTGCCGTCGAACTCGAACACCGTCATGTTGCGGCCGATTTCGCCGATGCCACCGAGGGCGAACACCCGCAGGCCGTTGCGCGGCAGCGCGGGCGGCAGCGGCAGGGCGTGCGGATCGGCAGCCGGGGCCTGCGGCTCGGCCTGGGGTTCGACACGGCCGCGACCGTTCTGGCGACCGCGACCCCGACGGGAGCGATCGCCTCGACCGGAATCCGACTGTGCCGCGGCACGTTCCGGCTCCCGGCGGGGCTGGCCCCGATCGCGGCCGGCCGATTCGCGCTCCGGCGCGCGGCGGGCCTCGGCCTCCCGCAGGGTCTGCTCGGCCTCGCGCGCGGTCTGTTGCGCGTGGCGTTCGGCGGCCCTGGCCTGTTCGGTGACCTCGATCGGGGGCACGGGATCGGGTGCGCCCGCGGCCCGGCTCGCGGCTCGTCTGCGGACACGGCGATTGTTCACTGGATCATTACTCATAGGCTCACTCACGCGATCACTCCCGCCGCTTCCAGATCGGCGATGATCGCATGCAACTGTTCGGTATCGGGCAGCAGCTGCGGCAACCGCGGCGCGCCCACCTCGACGCCGAGCACGCGCAGCGCGCCCTTGATCAGCGAGACGCCGCCGACCCGGGCCATCGCGCGCATCAGCGGCAGCATCGAGGCATTGACGTCCCGGGCCCGGACGACATCGCCCGCGAGATAGGCCTCGCGCAGCGCGACCAGCCGCTCCGGCACGAGATGGCCGATGACGCTGATGAATCCGACCGCGCCGACCGACAGCCAGGGCAGGTTCAGCACATCGTCGCCGGAGTAGTAGTCCAGCCCGGTCTCGGCGATGATCTCCGCGCCCGCGCCCAGATCGCCCTTGGCGTCCTTGACCGCGACGATGCGCGGATGCTCGGCCAGGCGACGCAGCGTCTCCGGGGCGATCGGCACGACCGAACGCGGCGGAATGTCGTACAGGGTGATGGGCAGATCGGTGGCGTCGGCGACCGCGGTGAAGTGTGCGACCAGGCCCTCCTGCGAGGGGCGCGAGTAGTACGGGGTCACGACCAGCAAACCGTGCGCACCCGCGCGCTGGGCGTTGCGGGCCAGTTCGATGCTGTGCGCGGTGTCGTAGGTTCCGGCCCCGGCGATCACCGTCGCGCGCGAGCCGACGGCCTCGACGACGGCGTGCAGCAGGTCGAACTTCTCCGACTCGGTGGTGGTCGGCGATTCGCCGGTGGTACCGGAGATGGCGAGCAGGTCGACGCCGCGGTCGACCAGGTTGGTAGCCAGGGCGACGCCGGTTTCGACATCGAGCTTGCCCTCGGCGGTAAAGGGGGTCACCATCGCGACACCGACCGTGCCGGACGCGCGCAGCTCGGTTCGCGTCGATTCACCGTACGTCATGGTCGGAAAGGCTACCCGGTCGCAGAACCGCCGTTGAACCGTTGTCCGTGTAATCGACCGGCGTGGATGCCCGGGTATCCTGCGACGACTCCGGTGACGCCATTTTGCCGGTTGCGTGATGTCAGATATGACGTCACGCTGGTGTCATGGATTTGAACGCCTACACCGCCCGGCTGCGCGAGGACCTGATCGCCGCCGCCGCCCTCGGCGACGAGAAGACCCAGGCCACCGCCGCGGCGCTGGCCGCGGCCACCGAGAACGCCGCCCGGCTCACGCTGCTGGCCGCGCTGTCGGAACTGGCCGCCGAGATCAGCACGGCCCTCGGCGACCGCACCGTGCACGTTTCGGTGGACGGCACCGATGCCCGCGTCGACGTCCGCCCCAACGCCACCGACGAACCGCACAACCCCACCTTCGAGGAAATGACCGGCGACATCAGCCGCGTCACCCTGCGCCTGGTCGAAAACATCAAGGCCCGCGCCGAGGAGGCCGCCGCCCAGAGCGGCCAATCCCTCAACTCCTGGCTGTCCACCGCCGTGCAGGGCGCCCTGCGCGACCAGATGCGCCGGGGCGGGCCGGGCCGCTGCGACAGCTAAAGGATCAATCCGACACCCTGACGTTGCCGTCGGTATCGATCTCCGTGCGCCGGTCGTGGTCCGGCGCATGGGCGAGCACCGTGGCCAGCACGCGGCGACCCTGCGGCAGGACGCGCACGGTGACCGAGCCGATGTTGGCGGCGTCCAATTCCCTGGTGGCGGCCTCGATCACGCGCTGACGGACCCACGGGGGGACACCGGCGAAGCCGCCGTCGTCGAGCAGTACCACCTCGACGCCGCGGGCCCGGGCGCCGCGGGCCGCCCCGCTGAGCTCGTCGGTGACCAGCTGGGGCGCGCGCAGGCCGTCGCGCAGTTCGGCCTCCAGCAGGCGGCATTCCTCGCGTTCGGCGACGCTGAGCGCCGCACCCTCGGCGATGCGCTCCAGGATGGGCCGCGCGACCCGGTCGAGCCGGGCCAGCTGCCGGATCCGCTCGCCGTCGGCGGCGGCCATGGTCGCCTCGGCGGCGGCGCGGATGGTCGCCTCCTCGCGCAGGCGGCGCAGCGACTGCTGGGTCGGCCGCATGATCAGCGCGAATACCGAGATCGCCACGACCGTGCCGACCGGCACGATGGGCGCGACGATCGTGCTGATCGACTGACCCATCCGCGCGCCCCAGATCGCGATGACCCCGGCCACCCCGCCCACGCCGAGCCAGGCCCAGCCCATCCGCCCGCGCAGCACCAGCACCGCGAGCACATAGGACGAGGCGAAGGTGGTCCACAGCATGTGATGGGTGCGGTCGACGCCCATGGAGGACATGGTCAGCGCCGCGGCCACGGGTGCGGACATCGCCACGAACGCGGTCACCGTCAGCGGCAACGGATCGATCGGCACCACCAGCACCAGCGCCCCGGCGGTCACCAGCACCGCCAGCGCGGTCAGCGCCGCGGCCGGCGGCGCGGTCTCCAGATTGCCGAGCATGTAGAGCACGATGGTCAGTTCCAGGATCACCAGGAACAGCCACGCCATCCCGCCGCGCAGTCCGAGCAGATCGCGAAAACCGAAGCGCGCGTCGGCATCCGAGATCGGATCAGTGCGAACCATCGCCACCCCACACCAGCGTCACCGTGGTCCCCTCCCCCGGTTGCGATTCCACGAATCCGGCCCCACCGGCCAGCTGCCGCATCCGCCCCAGAATGCTCACCGAGATGCCGAGCCGGTCGGCCGACACCTGCCGCACGTCGAATCCCGCGCCGTCGTCGGCGAAGACGAGCCGGATACTGCCCGCGCTGATGGTGCAGGTGACCGTCCGATGCACCGTCCGCCCCGGCACCGCGGCGTGGCGCAGACTGTTGCGCACCGCCTCGCCGAGCGCCGCCGCCAGGGTGGCGGCCACATGCACGGGCATGCGCAGATCGTCGAATCCGGGCCACGTGCGGGTGGCGAAGCGGACGCTCGGGTTCACCTCGTGCACGGCCGATCTCAGGAAGATGACCGCGGCGCGCGCGTCGAGTACATCGGGTTCGTGGGTCTGCACGCGAATCTCGTCGAGCTGTTCGAGGGTGCGCTCGGCCTGCCGACGCAGCACCTCCGAACTCTCGCCGCCGCGGGAGGCGTCGAGCAGGGTGGACAGCACGGCGTCGTGGATGAGCGCGGCGAACCGGGCGCGCTCGTGATCCCGGGCGGCCGCCGCCGCGGCGGCCGCGGCCCGGCGGCTCGCGATCGCCGATTCCCGGTCCACCTGCGCCGCCGCGCCCAGGGCGCAGGTCGCGCACCACAGGAACAGCGCCGACAGCCCGAAGATCCGGGCGAACGCCGACAGCGCCGAGGCGGCGGTGAAATCCTCGACCAGGAAGATATTGGTCCCCGCCGCGGCCGCCGAACTCAGCACGAGATAGCCGATCGCCGAGCGGCGCGACCATGCCAGGGCCGCGGCCACCACGCCCAGCGGCACCATCCGATACATCCACAGCGCATTCGCGTCGATGCTGTGCGGATGCAGTGCGAAGGGCGTCGTGGCAAGAGCCGCGAGGTAACTCAACGCGGTGAGCCCGGCCAGCGCGCGGATCCAGCGGGTGGGAGCGCCGATCGAGACCGCGGCCAGCACCGGGAACAGCCCGAACATCAAGGCGACCGCGGCGGGTGTCCACCACTCGGCCGCGTGCCGACTCTGCTGGGTGATCTCGGGCAGATCGACCAGCCCCATGATCACACCGCCGATGCCCACCGACAGTCCCAACCGCCGGATGATGCGATCGAACGCCACCGCGCTCATATCCTGCTCCACCGTAGACCGACCTCGCCACCATGCCGCGATTCGCGGTAGCAGTCCCGGTCGGGACAGCGGAGTCTCCAACGCACCGGCGGCAATCACGACAGCGCCTTACCCGGCACTGCCCTGTCGGCCGTACCCATCGCGAGCTCTCTCATACGCGCGGCGAGCGCTCGGGCACCGGCAGCCACCCGTCCTCGACCGCCCGTTTGTACAGGTCGGTCTTGGTGGGGGCCGGGCGACCGGCGTCGGCGTATTTCTGCCGGATGCGTCCCAGATAGTCGTTGACGGTCTGCTCGGACAGCCCGGTCAGCCGGGCCACGCGCGAGGCCTTCTCACCCGAGGCGTAGAGCGTGAGCACCTCCTGCTGGCGCGGGCTCAGGCCGACGTCGGACAGCTGCGGGTCGCTGTCGATCGCGGCGGCCCAGTCGGTGGTCACCACCTGTTCGCCCGAGGCCGCCGCGCGCACGGCCGAGACCACGGTCTGCACATCCTCGGACTTGCGCACCACCCCGAGCACCCCGGCCCGCGCGGCCGAACGCACCAGGAACGGGTTGTCGGCGCCGGTGAACACCAACACCTCGAGGCCGCGCTCACGCAGCGCGCGCACGTTGTCCTCCGGCGTGGACCCGTCGGCCAACCGCAGATCCAGCACCACCAAATCCAATTCCGGTGCGGCCGAAAGCAATTCACCAACCGTACCCGCGGTGAGGACCAGTTCCAGATCGGGTTCGGGGGCCAGCATGGTGGCCAGACCGAGCGCGACGGACTCGTGGTCCTCGACAAGCCCGATCCGGGCCGGTCCAGACGTCCCCTGCTGTGTCGCCTCCACGGCGCAGTCACCTTCTTCCCAAATTCCCGCGAACCCTGCGCCCCGGAATTCCGACCGCGCGCAGGCAGGTCCCGGAGCTTACCTATCTGACGAGTATGCCGGGGTCGGGCGCTCAGGTGTGAGCCACAAGAAATCGGGGGACAGTGTGCGGCGGAATTCGCTCAAACCATCAACCGGGCCGCGATCGTCCCGCCGAGCTCCCAGCAGCGCTCACGCGCCGATTTGTCCGGCGCGCCGCTGACGATCACCGGCGCGGCCGCTTTTTCCCAGCCCAGCCCGGTGGTAATGGTCTCGATCCCCCGTTCGGCGCCCTCGGTTCCCTGATTACCGTGGATGTAGTATCCGAACGGGCGGCCGCGAGTGGAGTCCAGGCACGGGTAGTAGAACGTGTCGAAGGCGTGTTTGAGCGCACCGGACATATAGCCAAGATTCGCGGGCGTACCCAGCAGATAACCGTCGGCCTCGAGAACATCGCTCGCAGTGACGGCCAGCGCCGCCCGTCGAACCACCTCGACCCCCTCGATCTCGGGGTCGGTCGCCCCCGACAGCACGGCCTCGAACATCTCCTGCGTATGCGGGGACGGCGTGTGATGAACGATCAGCAACCGAGCCATGCCGTCGAGCCTAACGAGAAGGGAGTTTCGGCAGTGAGCATCGATCACGACACGCTCGTCGAAGAAGTGTCCATCCTGCACGACGACCTGGCGAGCTGGCTGGGCGAGAACGACGCGGCCGGTCTGGAGCGCTTCGGTTCCCAGCTGCACCCCGACTTCTCCATGGTCGTGTTGCAGGGCGCGGTGGTGCCGCGCGCGCAGCTGCTGGAGGGCCTGCGGCGGGCGGGCAACTCGATGCCGGGGTTGAAGATCGACATCGTCGACATCGATGTGCTGCACCGGACCGACGATTGCGCGGTGGCGCGCTTCCGCGAGATCCACCACCGCCCCGACGGCCCGGCCTCCCGCTTCACCACCGCGCTGCTGCTGCCCGATCCGCAGGCGCGCAACGGCCTACGCTGGCGCACGGTGCACGAGACCGCGGCGGCGGGCTGAATCGTCCGCCGGGCGCGCCGCTATTCGTGCAGCGCCCGGCGCAGCATCGAAACCGCCTGGGCCACGGCCGCTTTCGCCGCCTCGGTGTCGTGCAGCGAATTCACCATGACGAAGTCGTGGACGACAGACCCGAAAATGCGAACGGCGGCCGCCGCGCTCGGAGGCGGCCGCCGCGACGGGTGTCAGCGCAGCGCGAGTTCGCCCTGACCGTCATCGACCCGGGCGACCGGGATGGTGGGCGGGAAGCAGTCGGCGCCGGTCGGGGGCACTCCCGACAGGGTCGCCAGCCGGGCGATGAGGCAGGCCGGATTGATCTGGCCGCTCAGCGACGACGGGCCGCTCAGCGAGGAGCTGCCGGAGTCGGCCTGGGCCAACGGGGCGGCGACGAGAAGTGATGCGGCACACAGCAATCCGCTTGCGGCGAGTTTGCGAAGGGTCATGCACCGATGATCGCGGCCCGCACCCGGAACATAAGCATCCGGCCCTGCCCCCAATTCCTTGGACGATGCTTTCGGCGGCCGCTGATCGCCGGGTACTACGGTACCTGCGTGCCTCCCCGACCACGCCTGCCGCGGCTGCCCGAGCTCACCCCGCCCCGGGACGGGCGGCGCGGCTATTCGCAGCAGGAGATCCTGGCCGAACTGCGGCGGCTGATCCTGGAGGGCAATCTGCCGCCGGGTACCGGCCTGCCGCTGCGCGAATTCGCCCAGCGCTTCGAGGTGAGCGCGATTCCGGTGCGCGAATCGCTGCAGACGCTCATCGGCGAGGGCCTGGTCGAGCACCGCCCGAACTTCGGCTATACCGTCACCCGGCTCACCGCCGGGGAGCTGCGCGAGCTGTATGTCGTGCGGGAGCGGCTGGAGTCGGTGGCGCTGGCGGCGGCCGTCGACCGTGCCGGACCCGAGGACCACCGCCTCGCGACCGAATCGCACGCGCGGCTCGAACGAGCGGTCCTCGACGACGACCCGGCCGCCTACCACCGCGAGACCCGCACCTTCCACCTCGCCCTCACCCGCCCGTCGGGTATGGCCCGCCTGGTGCACATGCTCGAATACGCCTGGAACATCACCGAACCGGTGCAGCCCATGGTGCATGTGAGCGCCGCCGAGCGCGCCGTGCTGCACGCCGACCACAGCCGTCAGCTCGCGGCCTTTCTCGCGGGCGATGCCACCGAGTTGCTGAAGATCACCGAGCAGCACCATGCTCGATTGAATACAGTGGTCGAGGGGCTGCCGACCGACACCGGCCTGTTTGCCGAGCCGAAGGCGCGCGAAGATATATAGTTTTCGCAACAGAGCGGCAACACCGGCTCGATAGCGTCGCCGAATCAGACTCCCGCCGTGCGGGACAGACGATCGGATGTGCGACATGAGCGAGACCGTTGCGCCGCCGGAGGAGGGCGTGGGAACCCCGGCGCGAGCGTCGGCCCGTTCGGAGAGCAGGGCATACGACCCCCGGCTGACCAACGCCGACCTCGCTCCGCTCGAGCGGCAGACCTGGGGCGCCTACAACATCTTCGCCTTCTGGATGTCGGATGTGCACAGCGTCGGCGGCTATGTGACCGCGGGCAGCCTGTTCGCACTCGGCCTGGCCAGCTGGCAGGTGCTGGTCGCGCTGGTGATCGGAATCGGTATCGTGCAACTGTTCTGCAATCTGGTCGCCAAGCCCAGCCAGCGCACGGGCGTACCGTATCCGGTGATCTGCCGCAGCGCGTTCGGCGTGCTGGGCGCGAACATTCCGGCCATCATCCGCGGCCTGATCGCGGTGGCCTGGTATGGAATTCAGACCTTTCTCGCGTCGGCGGCGCTGGATGTGGTGCTGGTCAAGCTGTTTCCGGGATTGGCGCCGTACGCGGTGGTCGCCGAGCACGGCTTCCTCGGACTGTCGATGCTGGGCTGGGGCAGCTATCTGCTGCTGTGGGTGCTGCAGGCGTGCGTGTTCTGGCGGGGTATGGAGTCGATCCGCAGGTTCATCGATTTCTGCGGTCCCGCGGTGTATGTCGTGATGTTCGCGCTGTGCGGATACCTGATCGCGCGGGCGGGGTGGGACGCCATCGATCTGAACCTGTCGACGGTCACCCACACGGGCTGGTCGGCGGTGCCGGTGATGCTGGGCGCGATCGCCCTGGTGGTGTCCTACTTCTCCGGCCCGATGCTGAACTTCGGCGACTTTTCCCGCTACGCGCGTTCGTTCGCCGCGGTCGAGCGGGGCAATCTGCTCGGGCTGCCGGTCAACTTCCTGGTGTTCTCCCTGCTGGTCGTGGTCACCGCCTCGCTGACCGTGCCGATCTATGGTGAGCTCATCACCGATCCGGTGCAGACCGTCGCGCGCATCGACAACACCTTCGCGATCGTGCTGGGCGCGTTGACCTTCACGATCGCGACCATCGGCATCAATATCGTCGCCAACTTCGTCTCCCCCGCCTTCGACTTCTCGAATGTCGACCCGCGCAAGATCTCCTGGCGCGCGGGCGGCATGATCGCCGCCGTCGGCTCGCTGGTGATCACCCCGTGGAACCTCTACAACAATCCGGAGGTCATCCACTACACGCTGGAAACGCTGGGCGCCTGCATCGGCCCGCTGTTCGGTGTGCTCCTCGCCGACTACTACCTGGTGCGCAAGCAGCACGTGGTCGTCGAAGATCTGTTCACCCTGTCCCCGCGCGGAAGCTATTGGTACCGCGGGGGTTACAACCCGGCCGCGATCATCGCCACTCTGCTCGGCGCGGCCGCTGCGGTCTTTCCGGTGCTGACCGCGGGCGAGGTGACCGGCATGTACACCGCCGCGCAGTACAGCTGGTTCATCGGCTGCGGGGTCGGCCTGCTCGGCTATCTCGCACTGGCCACCCGCGGCCGGTTCCGTCTACCCATCCCCGAAACCCCGTGAGGAACATGCGTATTCGCGTCATCAATCCGAACACCACCGCCGCGATGACCGCCGTCATCGAGCAGTGTGCCCGGGCCGTCGCCGGTCCGGGCACCGCCGTGGAGGCGGTCACCTCGACCATGGGCCCGGCCTCCATCGAGAGCCACTACGACGAGGCGCTGGCCGTGCCCGGGCTGCTCGCCGAGATCGCCCGCGGTGAGGCCGAGGGGGTCGACGGCTATGTCATCGCCTGTTTCGGCGATCCGGGGCTGTATGCCGCGCGGGAGCTGGCGCGCGGTCCGGTGATCGGCATCGCCGAGGCGGCCATGCATGCCGCGAGCCATCTGGGGCGCGGCTTCAGCGTCGTCACCACGCTGGAGCGGACCGTCGGCCAGGCGCTGGACCTGGCCGAGCGCTACGGCATGGCGCGGTTCTGCCGCGGCGTGCACGCCACCGACATACCGGTGCTCGAGCTCGACGACCCCGAGGTCCGCGGCGTCATCGCCGACGCCTGCCGGGCCGCGGTCGCCGCCGACGGCTCGGACGCCGTCGTACTGGGCTGCGCGGGCATGGCCGATCTGTGCGAGTACCTGACCGGGGAGGTCGGCGTGCCGGTCGTCGACGGCGTCGCCGCGGCCACGCTGTGGGTCCAATCCCTGGTTACGCTGGGCCTACGAAAATCCGGTGGGGGTGAGTTCGCCGCACCGCCGCCCAAGCGCTACACCGGCCCACTGTCCACCTTCGGCACCGATGGAGCTGCCTCGTGACACTGCCCCCCGAATTCCTGTCCGGTCTGGCCACCCGCCTGGGCGAGATCGATGCCGAGTTGGCCCGCCACTATCCCGGCGACCGGCCCGGCCAACCGATCCACACCGCCTACGTCTGCGCCGCCGACGCCACCAAGGAGCTGCCCGACCAGTGGGGCGCGAGCGCGGGCGAACTCGCCGAGCGCCACACCGCGCTGCTCACCGAGCTGGCCGGGGCCGACGTCCTCGCCCGGGTGCGGAACACCCTGGCGCACGGCCCGATTCAGGATCTGCGGCTGGACTTCGAGGACGGCTACGGCAGCCGCGGCGACGAGGTCGAGGACCGCGACGCCGGGCGCGCGGGGCAGATCCTTGCCGCGCTGCCCGCGGCGGTCCGCTCCCGCGGCATCCGGATCAAGGGTCTGACCGGGGCGGAATGGCAGCGGGCCGTGCGCACGCTGGAGCGCGTCCTGGACGGGGCGGGCGGTGTGCCCGACGGATTCGTGTTCACCGTCCCCAAGCTGCGCTCGGTCGAGCAGGTCGGCATCGCCGTGCGATTGTGCGAGGAAATGGAGTTGGCGCACGGATTGCCCTCGGACGCATTGCGTTTCGAGCTGCAGATCGAGAGCCCGCAGGCGGTGATCGCCGCCGACGGCAGCGCCACCGTGGCCCGCGCCATTCACCGCTCGGCCGGGCGATGCAGCGGATTGCATTACGGCACCTACGATTACAGCGCCGCCTGCGGCATCTCCCCGCAGTTCCAGTCGCTCGAGCATCCGATCGCCGACCACGCCAAGGCGGTCATGCAGGCCGCGGCCGCGCAGACCGGGGTGTGGGTGTGCGACGGCTCCACGCAGGTCATGCCGGTGGGCGGCGAGGGCGAGGTCGCCGCGGCCGTCGCCCGGCATTTCCGGCTGGTCACGCGCTCGCTCGAGCGCGGCTACTACCAGGGCTGGGATATGCATCCGGGCCATCTGGTGACCCGCTGGGCGGCGACGTTCGCATTCTTCCGGGGCGCGCTGGGCGCGGCCGCCCCGCGCATCGACCGGTATCTGCGCCGGCAGGGCGGCGCGGTCGTCGACGAACCGGCCACCGCCCAGGCGCTCGCGACCGTGGTACTGCGCGGATTGGATTGCGGCGCATTCGGTCCCGAGGACGTCACGGCACTGGCACCGGCCGCCACGGTCGAGGTGCTCACCCAGTTGCGAGAAAGGAAACTGCCGACCCGATGAGCGGCGAAGCAACCGAATTCACCCTGCTGCCCGATCTGGCCGTGCGCACCCTCGGGGGTGCGGTCGTCTGGGCCGACGACGAATCGTTCGCGGAGAAGGAGAATTTGATCCGACCCGAGGCCGCGACCTTCGTCCCCGCGACCTTCGGGCACAAGGGGCAGCTCTACGACGGCTGGGAGACCCGGCGCCGCCGCCGCTCCCACGGGGCCGCCCCCGACGTCGACGATCGCGACCGGGCCATCGTGCGGCTCGGCGTGCCCGGCGTGATCCGCGGCGTGGTGGTGGACACCGCGTGGTTCAAGGGCAACTATCCGCCCGAGATCGCCGTGGAAGGCATTGCGGTGGAAGGATATCCGTCCGCCGAGGAGCTCGCGGCCCGCACCGATTGGACGACGCTGGTGCCGCGCTCGAAGGTGAACGGGGATTCGGAGAATCCGTTCGTCGTCGAATCGGAGCGGCGCTTCACGCATGTGCGATTGAGCATGTACCCCGACGGCGGGGTGGCGCGGCTGCGCGTACACGGTCTCGCGAAACCCGATCTGCGCTGGCTGGATTCGGGGCCGTTCGATCTGGCCGCCCTGGAGCACGGCGGGCTGGTGGTGGACTGCTCGAACCGCTTCTACTCCCATCCGCAGAATCTGCTGATGCCCGGGCGCGCCCGCGTCATGGGCGACGGCTGGGAGACCGCGCGGCGGCGCGACGGCGGCAACGACTGGGTGCGGGTGCGGCTCACCGGCGAAGGAGTGCCGCGCATGGTGGAGATCGACACCTCCTACTTCCTGTTCAACAGCCCGGGCGCGGCGCGACTGACCGGAATTCGTTCCGACGGAAGCGAAGTGGAATTGCTGGCGCGGGTCGATCTGCAGCCCGACACCCGGCACCGGTTCGCCATCGAGGCACCCGAGCCGGTGACCGAGGTGCGCTTGGACGTGTACCCCGACGGCGGATTCGCCCGGCTGCGGGTCTACGGCACGCTGACCGATGCCGCCCGCGAGCGCCTGCGCGCCGAGCCGGTCTTCGCCGAGCTGACCGATACCGCGCCGGAAGCCCTTCGAGGAGAGCGACAGTGAGCACCGATTACCCCCGCGACCTGGTGGGCTACGGGCCCACACCCCCGCATCCGCACTGGCCCGGCGAGGCGAATATCGCGGTGCAGTTCGTGCTCAACTACGAGGAGGGCGGGGAGAACTGCGTCCTGGACGGCGATCCCGGATCGGAGACCTTCCTGTCGGATATCGTTCCGGCGCAGGCGTTTCCGAACCGGCACATGAGCATGGAATCGCTCTACGAATACGGTTCGCGCGCCGGGCTGTGGCGGGTGCTGCGGGCCTTCGAATCCCGTGACATCCCGCTGACCGTCTTCGCGGTGGCGCGGGCGCTGGAGCGCAATCCGGAGGCGGTGGCGGCGTTCCGCCGCAACCGGTACGAGATCGCCTGTCACGGCTTGCGCTGGATCTCCTATCAGATGGTCGACGCCGAGACCGAGCGCGCGCATATGGCCGAGGCGGTGCGGATCATCACCGAGCTGTTCGGCGAGCCGCCGCGCGGCTGGTACACCGGGCGCGACTCGCCGCAGACCCGCGAGCTGGTCGTCGACCACGGCGGCTTCACCTACGACTCGGACTCCTACGCCGACGATCTGCCGTACTGGGTCCGCGTGCGCGACACCGACCATCTGGTGGTGCCGTACACGTTGGAGGCCAACGATATGCGCTTCTCCTCACCGGCCGGATTCGCCAACGGCGACGAATTCTTCGCCTACCTCCGCGACGCCTTCGACGTGCTCTACGCCGAGGGCGCGGCCGGGGCCCCGAAGATGCTGTCGATCGGCCTGCACTGCCGCCTCGCCGGTCGCCCGGCGCGGGCCGCGGCGCTCAACCGGTTCCTCGACTACGTCCAGTCGCACGACAAGGTGTGGCTGGCCCGGCGGATCGATATCGCCGAGCACTGGGCTCGGATTCATCCGCCCGGGTAGGAGGCCCGGCGCTACATCCCGTTGCATTCGGCGATCGGCGCGGGATAGACGTCGGCCGGGACCTGCGCGCGCCAGGGCCGGTGCACGCTCGCGCCTTCCAGATGCCGCAACTCGGGAATCCAGCGGCGCGCGTACTCCCCGTCCGGGTCGAATCGCTCGGCCTGGCGCAGCGGGTTCAGGACACGGTTGGGGCGGGTGTCGGTGCCGGTTCCGGCAACCCACTGCCAATTGAGTTGGTTGTTGGCCACATCCGCGTCCACGAGCCAGCGGCGGAAATGCTCGGCGCCGATGCGCCAGTCGATCCGCAGCGTCTTGGCCAGGAAGCTGGCGGTGATGAGCCGGGCGCGGCCGGGCATCCAGCCCTCCTCGCGCAGCTGCCGCATCCCGGCGTCGACGATCGGGAATCCGGTGCGGCCCTGCTCCCAGGCCCGCAGGGCATGCGGATCGTCGCGCCAGCGGATGTCGCGCGGGCGGTAGTCGCGCCAGCCCACCTCCGGTCGCGCCGCCAGCACCTGGTGATGGAAGTCGCGCCAGGCCAGCTGGCGGGCGAAGGCTTGCCCGCCCGGCGAGCTGAGGTCGGTGGCGTGCAACACCTCGATCGCCGAGAGGCAACCGAAGTGCAGATAGGGCGAGAGCCGGGAGGTGGCGTCGGCGGCCAGATCGTCGGAATCGGTGGCATAGCCGTCGGCCGACCCGGACATCCAGCGGCGCATGGCCTTTCGGCCGCTGATCGCCCCGCCGACCGCGAGCTTCGGCGAACTCTCCGCCAGGGTCTCGTCGAATTCCGGCAGTGGTTCCGAGCGCACCGGCGGGACGATCAGGCCGCGCGGCGCGGCCAGCGGGCGGCGCAGCGGAAGTTCCAGCCAGCGCTTGTAATACGGGGTGAACACGGCGAAATGATCCCCGCCCGACGCCGGTTTGAGCTCCCGCGGATCGGCCGCCGTCACCGAGGCGGCGTGGGTGTAGACCAGACAGCTGCGCTGGGCCAACCGTTTGCGCAGCGCCTCCTCGCGCATCCGGCTGTACCAGCTCACATCGGCGGCCACATGCACGCTGTCGGCGTGCACCTCGGCGACCACCTCCGCCACAGCCTCCACGACATCGCCGTAGCGCACGACCAATTGGCCTCCCAGAGAGCGCAATTCGGTGTCGAGCTCGGCGAGGGCGGCGGCCAGGAAGCGCGCCCGATTGGGTGCGGACCGGCGGCCCGCGACGATTCGCTCGTCCACCACGAACAGCGGCACCACGGCCGCGCCCTCGTGATGGGCGGCCACCAGCGCGGGATTGTCCCGCACCCGCAGATCCCGGGTGAACAACACCACGGTGACGGTCATCGGTTCGGCTCCCAGGGGTTTCGGTGATCGAAGGAACGACGCCCACGAGGGCCGCGCCGGTCGGCGCGGCGGCTCAGGCGCGCCGGCGACGCGACCCTCGCGGGCGTCGGGTCAGACATCGGTCGTCACGCCGCGCAGAGCGGGGCGAAGGTGTCGAGCCCGCCGGTGGTCGGTGAGGTCAGATATACGCAGGGGTTCTGGCCCGCGGCCACGATCGCGGTGCGCACGGCGGCCCATTCCCCGGCGTCGAGCCGGGGCGCGCGCGACAGGACGAATCCCGACAGCCGGTTCGGATCGGTGACCAGGGCCCACGAATACTCCGGGCCGAGGGCGGTCACGATGTAGTTCGTGGGGCCGGACAGCGCCTGCTGGGTCGGGACGCCCGGGAAGCTCACGTGCAGCTGCGCCCGGGTGACCGGATCGTTGATCGTGGCGGTGCCGCGGATCTCGTTCGGGGTTCCGGCCCAGGTGGTGCAGGAGTTGTGTACCGAGATGTTGCCCTGCGGGTCCAGGGCGTAGTCGGCGCGGGTGTCGCGGGCACAGACCAGGTTGAAGTACTGCGGCACGGCCGCCAGCTGATTCCAGGTGCCCAGATAGCGCGTCAGCTCCAGCGCAGGCACCGGGGCCGGTGGCGCGGCGGCGACCGGACCGGCTGACAGCGCGGTCGCGGCGGTGCCCACGAGCAGCGCCGCCGCGGCGGTGATCCGGCGGACTCGGGTCGAGCGAGGCACGTACACAGGTTCTCCTCGGTTTGTCGTTACCCCCCATCCTACCCATTATCGATGCAAAATCGATGCATGACAACCTTCCCATCGATGCGCTCCCCCGCCCTCCGTGTCGAGACCGACGTGCCCGACCGGGCAGAATGACCCCATGCCCGCCGGTCCGAGCTCCGATATCGCCGCGGGATACACCGTGCGCGCGGTCGCCGACCGGCTGGGTATCCCGACGGCCACGCTGCGCAGCTGGAATCAGCGGTATCGGATCGGCCCCTCCCAGCACCGGCCCGGTAAGCATCGGCTCTACACCGAGGCCGATATCGCCACCCTCGAGCGCATGCTGGCGCTCATCCGCGCCGGGGCGAGTCCCGCCGGCGCGGCCGCGGCGGTGCGCGGTCCGGCCATCGAATTCGGTGATCGCGACACCCTGCTGCGCGCGGCCTTCGAGCTGGACACCACGACGGTAACGAGCCTGCTGGCCAAGCACTTCCGGGATTTCGGCGTGGCCGACACCTGGAACAACCTGTGCCGCCCCGCCTTTGCCGAACTCGTCGCCGAACAGGACAGCGGGGTGGGCTGTATCGATGTGGAGCACCATCTGTCCTGGTGCGTCACCTCGGTGCTGCAACGCAACAATCCGCCGCCGCCCTCGACCGAGCCGCCGTTGATCGTGCTGGCCTGCACCAGCGGCGAACACCATTCCCTACCCCTCGAGGTCCTGCGCGCGGCGCTGGCCGAACGCGCTGTCCCCGCCCTGATGCTGGGCGCGGACGTGCCCACCGCCGCCCTCGCCGACACCCTGTCCCGGCACGCGCGGCGGCCGACGGTGCTGCTGTGGTCCAACCACGAGTCCACGGCGCTGTCGGAGACCGTCCGAGCCTGCCTCGACGCGGACGCGCGCGTCATGGTCGGCGGCCCCGGCTGGTCGACGACCCTGCTGCCCGCCGAGGTGCGCGCGGTCGGCTCGCTCGAGGCCGCCGTCGACGAGTTGGCTTGACGCCACGGTAACGATGCATGCTCGATGCGGAGCGCGCCAGGTTTCAGCCGCGCGTCCGCCCGAGCAAATGACGCAGGTTCGACTCGAGATCCTGATCACGGAAGTGATGCCCGACGGCGATCAGCCGGGCGGGGACCGCGCGCTGGCTGGCGGCGGCGAGTTCGTCGACGCCCTCGCCGCCCAGGATCAGGGCGGGGCCGAACTTCGGGATCGGCAGCAGCGCGGGGCGGTGTAGTACCCGGGCCAGGGTCCGGGTGTAGTCGGAATTGCGAACCGGTTGCGGGGCGGTGGCATTCACCGGGCCGGACAGGTCGGTGTCCCACAGCGCGCGATGGTAGATGTCGGTCAGGTCGTCGATGCCGATCCACGGCAGCCACTGGCGGCCGTCGCCGATGCGGCCGCCGAGGCCGGCGGCGAACAGCGGCCGCAGCAGTCGCAGCGTGCCGCCGCGCGGGGACTGCACGATTCCGGTGCGCACCCGCACCACGCGCACCCCACCCGCCTCGGCCGGTGCCGTGGCGGCCTCCCAGCGTACGACCACGTCGGCGAGGAAACCCGCACCGCGGGAACGGGTTTCGTCGAGAATCTCGTCATCGCGATCGGTGCCGTAGAACCCGACCGCGGAGGCGCTGACAAAGGTCGGCACCCGTGCGGCGGCAGCCAGTTCGGCGAGCGCGCGGGTGGGCTCGATACGACTCTCGGCGATCCGACGCTTGTGTTCGGCGGTGAAGCGCCCGGCGATGGACTCGCCCGCCAGATGCACCACCGCGTCGACGCCGTCGAGTAGGCCGGCGGCCGGTCGATCCGGATCCCATTGCCGCTCATCGGATTTCGCCGGAGCGTGGCGCACCAGCCGGATCACGGTATGCCCGCCGGTCCGCAAAAATGCCGTCAGCGCCGAGCCGACCAGCCCCGACGCCCCCGTGATCGCAATGGTCGAGGGCCCGAACCCGGCCGCCGCGGCGCGCTGATGCGCGGCGAGATCGTCGGCGATCTGCCGATACCGGTAATCGAACATGGGCCGCAGCACACCCGCGGGAATCGGCGTCTCGACCCGATCGATCACCCGGGTGTGCCCGTCGTCCACCGCCTCGAACTCATGAGTGTGCCGCCACGGCAACAGCCGCCCCACGGGCGCCGACACCACCCCGTCCACCGCGATCTCATCCACGAACCGCCGCGGCGGATCGAATTCGCCAGCCTGGTGCTGAGCCACCCACCGCAACCCGCCCGGCAGCCGCAGTACCGCCCGCCCATCGGCCAGCGACTCCGCCTCGACCTCGATATCGACCGGCTGCCAGGGCGGCGCCAACCGCCGAAAGGCCCCCGGCCTTCCGAACCACTCGAACACATCCGCCCGAGAAGCCGCAACGACGCCCGAACATTCGATGCTCACCACTCGACTGTAGCCATCCCCAGGGGATTGAAACGCTTTCGCATCGATTAAACGGCCCGGCGTGGCGTGCCGGGCCAGGGGCGGTGAGATCACGCCTCGCCGCAGCCAGTGTAAAACTCATAAATCGGTTGTGGACGCCACACGGCGGCATGACACTGGCCGGATGAGCAAGCGGGAAACGACAGAAACGGTTACCCCGATTCGATCCCGGCCCGACGGCGGCAGCGGAAGTAGCGACCCCGCCATCGACCGCCTTTTTCGCGATGGTCGGTTGATGTCGATGCCGTCGTTGAAGTCCCGCCACCGCGCAGTACGCGAACAGTTGCTCAGCCATATCGCCCGCACCCATTTCGACCCGAACGTCCTCTACACCGAGAAACAGGTCAACCGACGGCTGGCAAGAATCTTCGACGACCACGTCGCGCTTCGCCGCTATCTGGTGGAGACGGGGCGCCTCGACCGCACCCGCGACGGCGCCCGCTACTGGCTCCCCGGCACCGAGCAGCCCGTCTCGACGAGCCCGTAGCACGCGCTACCGGGCAATGCCCTGACTACCGATCGATCTGTTGGGGACTTGCCCGAGAGCTCTGAAAAATCGGCTGCCCCCAATTCCATTGGCATAGGAATGCTCAAAGGTTGCGAGCAGATGGGACAACCGGAGTTCTACCTTGCGGGCAGTTGATCCGCACCCGAAATTGCAGCGGCACAGCAAATATTCGGACCACTGACATGTGTCGTCGGGTGGGCGTAGACTTTAACGCACTCGTTCGGGTGGTCTACACCTGCGTGGCAGGGGAGGTTCCTGGGGGATGCCCGAGGACGACGGTCGAGAATGCCTGCGCAGTGAAATCGCTGCGTTCTACGCGGGTTTCGGGCAGCCCGAAGCGCTGCGCAACGCCTTTCGGCAGGCCGCGTTGCTGGTGCCGGTGACCGATGACGATCGCGTCTACGTCTCCCAGGTGGGCGGGGTCGACTGGCTGTGCGCGTTCACGGGGATCGAGGAGTACGCCCGCTACATGGTGACGCGCAGTCATCTGACCGAGGGAGGTATCGAGGCGGACCGGGAGTACCGATATCACACGCTGTGGGGTTGGCGGCTGCTCGAGTACGCCGAATCGAGGGAGCAACCCACCGGCGTCGCGGTCGACATCGTGGGAGCCGCCCCGATGGCATTTCCACCGGATGTGTCCGAATAGTCGAGGAATCGTGAGGCTGTCATGACCGATCAGCTGAATGTCAACCCCGCGGTGCTGGTGCAAGCGGCGAAGGGGATCGAAGGAACCATCGGCGGCCTGTCGGAGATGGGTATCGGCGAGACCGGCAATATGGGCCGCGGTTTCTCGCTGTTGACCCTGTCGACGAAGGCGGCGGGCAAGCATTCGGTGCAGAAGGCGTTCGAGGAGTTCACCGAGCGCTGGTCATGGGGTGTGCGGGCGCTGGTGCAGGCAGGCAATGCGATCGCCCGCACCCTGGGTCTGGCGGCCGGGCGCTATCACGAGATGGACCAGAAGGGTCACGACACGCTCAAGAAGATGTGGACCCATATGGCGGGCAACCCACATCTGACCGACGAGCAGATCACCAAGCGCTCCTGGCGAGAGACATTCGCCGACAACAGCTTCAACCACATTCGCAACGCCGACTACAGCGCCAAGTCGTTCCAGGACGCGAATCGCACCATCCAGACCAATATGAAGATCGTCGGGGAGGTCGGTCCGCAGGCACTGGCGAACGTCAACCCCGCGAGCGGCCTGATCACCGGAGAGCGACCCGGCTGGAATACCGGCGCCTCGCAGCGAGCCGCTGAGATCATGAAAGAATCTGGGGGACAGTAGGGTTGGGTCTCGGCGATTTCATCGACAATATCGGCGACAAGATCGAGAAGGGTGTCGAGTCCGTCGTCGAGGGTGCCGGTCAGCTCATCGACGACGGCCTGGATGTCGTCGCGGACGGGGCCAGGGCCATCGGTCTCGACAGTGTGGGCGAGGGCCTGGACGATCTGGGCGACAACATCGCGTCGGGCACCGGTGGCGATGTCGAGGAACGGGACCTGGGTGAGACCGAGGATCCCAAGGAGCTGATCCGCGGCGAACCGTCGGAGATCCATTCCGCCGCCGAGAAATTGAAGAAGATGGCCGGTTCGATCGACTCGACCGGCCAGGCGCTCAAGCAGATCGATGCGGCCGGATGGACCGGTGCGGGCGCGGACGCGTTCAACGAGGTCTACGACAAGCAGCCCAAGCTGTGGTTCGACGCCTCCGACGCGATGACCGCGGCGGCCAATGCGATGAACGCCTGGCACGACGAGGTGAAGACCGCCCAGGACAAGGCCGCCGACGCCATCGAGAAGTGGAAGGCCGCCGATCAGGAGGAGCGCCGGAAGAAGACCTGGTGGAATTCGCTGACCGCGGAACAACAGTCGCAGACCACACTCACCGATACCTGGACCGGCATGCGCAACGAGGCCCGCGAGATTCTGCGGGGCGCGCGCACGCAGCGTGACAACGGCGCGTCGGTCGCGGCGGGCGCCTTCACCGGCGCCGCCAACAAGGCGCCGCAGACACCGCCGTTCACCGAGCGCTGGATATCCAACATCTCGGATATGGGCGGGATCCTCGAACACGGGTGGTTGAACTTCAGCGCCGGTCTGCTCACCAGCCTCACCGGGCTGGTCCAGTTCGTGCGCCAGGTGAACCCGACCGATATCTACAACCTGACCCATCCGGCCGAGTACGCCAAGGGCCTGTCCAATTTGGGCACGGGATTGGTTGTGGCCGTCGCGGATCCGGGCAAAGTGGTGAGTGCGTTCCTGTCCGACGCCCGACGCAATCCGTTCGAGTTCATGGGCTCGTTGACCGGTGACGCGCTGCTGACCGCCGCCACCGGTGGCGCCGGGAGCGGCAAGATCGCGATCAGCGCGTTGCGGAAGACAACGAACCTCGCCCGCGGTGCGCTCCCCGACGGCCCCGGTGGCGCGAGCCGCCTGCCGCACTCCCTGCCGGAGGGCGGGACACCGAATCCCGGCGGGCACGCCGGTGGTACTCCGCAGCCGGGCGCCGGTGCGGCGCCGCATTCGGGCACGAACGGCCCGGCCGACCCGAACCCGGTTCAGGCGGGGACGCGAGATACCCCGGCGCCCAGGGCCGATACCGGCGATCACGGGGATTCCGGTAGCGGGCAACACGGTCCGCAGCGCTCGGAGCCCGCGCCGTCGAATGCCGGGGGCAACGACAGGCCGGAGCCGTCGCCGCGGTCGGATCCCGCTCCGCACCGGGATCCGGAACCACCGCAACGCTCGGATCCCGACCCGACCCCGCACCGGGACCCCGAACCACCACAACGCTCGGATCCCGACCCGACCCCGCACCGAGACCCCGAACCACCACAACGCACGGACCCCGACCCGACCCCGCACCGAGACCCCGAACCACCACAACGCACGGACCCCGACCCGACCCCGCACCGAGACCCCGAACCACCGCAACGCACGGACCCCGACCCGACCCCGCGCTCGGATTCGGATCCGTCGCCGCGCACGGATTCCGATCCGAGCCCACGCACGCAACCTGCGGAGACTTCTCCCCATACCGATTCCGGCTCGAGCCCCCATACGAATCCGGACCCCTCGCCGCGCACCGATCCGAGCCCGCGCACAGATTCCGGTCCGTCGCCGAGCACCGATCCGAGTTCGCGCATGGAACCCGCTCCCCGTACCGATTCCGGCCCGAGTCCCCATACGAATCCGGACCCGTCGCCGCGCACCGATCCGGACGCGAGCCCGCGGACGAATCCCGATCCGACTCCCGCCGCCCGTTCCGATCCAGATCCGACGCCTTCCTCGCGCTCGGATCCCGATTCGAGTCCACGCACGAATCCGGAACCGAGTCCACGCCCGGAGTCGGGCCCGGCTGCCCGCCCCGAGGCCGACTCCGCACCGAGCCCGCGGACAGATCCCACACCGTCGCCCCGGGCCGATTCGGACGCTCCCACCTCGCGTACGGATGCCGACCCGACGCCGCGTTCGGATCCGGACCCGGGACCGAACTCGCGCACCGACCCCGAACATTCGGACCCCCGCGCCGACGGCGACACACCGCGCACGGACCCCGACGGCACACCGTCCCCCCGCACCGACGCCGACCCGGGCCCGGACGGTCGTGCGGAAACGGACCGCCCCGCCGACCCGGATGGCGAGGCGAACCCGGGATCACACACGCGTCCCGACCCGGCGGCTACGCACCCCACACCACCGGCATGGCACGGCCCCACCCCCCATACCGACGCCCCGACCCCACAGCCGCGCCCCGACCCCAATCCCGCACGCCCGCAGCCCGATCCGGTGCCCGCGTCGCGCGCGCATCCGGATCCGGCCTCCAGCCCCCGACCCGACCCCGCGCGGCCCACGGCCCCCCTCCGCGATCCCGCCCCGGTGAGCCGCGTAGACCAGCCGTCTCCGGTTCGCGCGCAACCTCATTCGCCCACCGCGTCGCATTCCACTCCGGACCGCGGCCCACTACGCACGCACACCGACCCGATTCCCCGAACGCATCCGGAAGGCCCGGGTCGGTCCAGCCCGCACGACCCGAACGACGGATATACCCCTGTCCCCCACTATGACCCGGGCCGGGGTCCGGACCCCGGCAACGGCCGATCAGGCCACCCCGACAACCCACACGGCCGACACCCACAACAGGATCGCGGCCCCCAGCCCGACCGCGACACGCGACGCGATACGGACAAGCCGCACGACCGCGACCCACAGCGTGAGCGGGATCGCGATCCGGATCGCGATCCGGCGCAAGATCGTGATCGTGACCGAGACCAGGAACGCACTCGCGAGCGAGACCGTGATCAGGATCGAGACCGCGAGCGGGACCGTGACCGGGAGAAAGATCGTGATCGGGATCAGGACCGCGACCGGCACCGGGATCAGGACCGCGACCGGAATCGGGACCGGGATCAGGACCGCGACGGGGATCGAGATCGGGACCGGGATCAGGACCGGGATCGAGATCGGGATCGGGATCGCGACCACGACCGTGGTCCGGATCGGGATCGGGAGTCCGACGGGCCGACACCGCAGGACATGGCGAGCGCCGACCGGGGTGCTCATGAGAGCGCGCGCAACTCCGGCGCGGAGCACGATCGGACGCCGAATCAGAAGACCTGTTCCAAAGATCCGGTCGATATCAGTACCGGCGAGTTCCTGCTTCCCGAGACGGATCTCGAACTCCCGGGCGTATTGCCATTGGTGCTGAAGCGGGCCCACCATTCGAATTACCGGTTCGGTCGCTGGTTCGGCCCGTCGTGGTCGACCACCTTGGATGTGCGCCTCGTCGTCGAGAACGAGGGCGTGACCTTCATCGGTGAGGACGGCATCATGCTGGCCTACCCGCATCCCGAGGTCGGCGAGCCGGTGCATCCGCTGTCCGGCGGCCAGCAGTGGTCGTTGACCCGCACCGAATCCGGCGGCTACCGGGTGTGGGACGGCCGACGGGAACTGCTCTGGCATTTCGCGCCCGAGCTGGGGCTCGACGGCATCGACGCCAGGCTCGGCAATTTCGCGGTGTCCGCCATCACCGACCGCCACCACAACCGCATCCGCTTCCACTACGACTCCGACGGCATCCCGACCGAGGTCGGCCACTCGGGCGGCTATCGCATCCGGGTCCACTGCGAGCGCGGCCGGGTAACCGGACTGTCGCTGGTCACCGACGACCCCGATCTGGGTGAGTTCGCCACGCCGGTCAAGGAATTCGCCTACGAGGCAGGCGATCTGGTCGCGGTCACCGACGCCGCGGGCGCCACGACGCGCTTCACCTACGATTCCGACCACCGGATGACCTCGTGGACCGATTCCAACGGCAACCGGATGGTCAATACCTACGACGAGTCCGGCCGCGTCGTCGCTCAGCGCGGCACCGCCGGCATGCTGAACTCCGACTACGACTACCTGGAATTCGCCGACGGCACAGGCCGGCTCACCACCGTCACCGATTCCCTCGGCGCGGTCACCACCCACGGCTTCGACCGCGAACTACAACTACGCGACCTGATCGACCCCACCGGCGCCCACACCCACATCGACTACAACGCCGAACGCAAGCCGCTGACCGTCAAGGACCCCACCGGAACGGCGACCTACATCTACAACGGTGTCGGTGACCCGGTGACGATCACCCGTCCTGACGGGACGGCTATTCGCATCGAATACCTGTGGCGCAACCGACCTATCACCATCACCGGTCCGGACGGGGCGGTCTGGCGGCGCGAGTGGACCGAGGACGGCGACCTGGCCGCGGTGATCGATCCTTCCGGTGACCGTATCGAATTCACCCACCACCCCAACGGTGCGGTCGCAACGATCGTGGCGTCCAATGGTGCCCGTACCACCGTAGATGTCGACGCGGCCGGACTCCCGGTGCTCGTCACCGATCCACTCGGTGCGGTCACCGAGATTCGACGCGATGCCGCGGGACGCCCGATTCAGGTGACCGATCCGCTGGGCGCGGTCACCACCTTCGAGTGGTCGCCGACCGGCAAACTGCTGCGTAGAACCGATCCCGACGGCCACGGCGAATCGTGGACCTACGACGGTGAAGGCAATGCCGTTACCCACACGAACCGAGCCGGAGCCGTCACCCGATTCACCTACGGGGCCTTCGATCTCCCGGAATCGCGCATCGAACCGGACGGCACGGTCACCCGCTACCGCTGGGACACCGAGCGTCGGCTCATCGCGGTGCACAACCCGCTCGGCCAGATGTGGCGCTATGACCGCGACCGCGCCGGACGGCTGCGCTCGGAAACCGATTACTCCGGCGCCACAACCGAATACACCTACGACGCCGCCGGACGGGTCGCCACCGCGACCCCCGCGACCGGTATCACCCGCCGCCACCGCTACGACGTTCTCGGCCGATTGGTCGAGGTCGCCACCGATGACGAGTGGATCCGCTATACCCACGATCCCGCCGGTCGAGTCCTGACCGCGGTGAACGGCATCGGTGCCGACACGACCCACACCCTCGAATTCACCTACACACCAACGGGCCTGATCGCCTCACAACGACTCGACGAACAGTCGCCGATGCTGTTCACCTACGACGAGCGCGGTCGCCGCACTCACCGCACCACCCCGTCCGGCGCGGTCACCAGCTGGCACAGCGACATCCTCGGCCGCACGGACAAGCTCACCACCGACGGCCACGACATCGGTTTCGACTACGACCCACTCGGCCGCCTCATCGAGTGGCGTGTCGGTGAAATCGCCGTCGCCCGTGAACTCACCGATCTCGGCCTGGTCGCCCATCAGGAGGTAACCGCCTTCCCGGAGCGGTTGCTGTCCCTGGAGCCGGGCGTGTCCAACCGGCCCGCACCACAACGACTTCGGCGCGACGACTACACCTACCGCTCAGACGGATACCTCGCCACCCACACCTACACCCACCACGGAGCCGACCCCCTACACCGCGACTACAGCCTCGACCCCATCGGCCGAGTAACCACCGTCACCACCGACGGCCACCCCACCGAGCGCTACACCTACGACGCGCTCAACAACATCACCGGCGCGGCTACTTCCCCGCCCAATCACACACCGGAGGCACCCAGCCGACCCGCCGATCCGGGTCACGGCCGCCGTGAATACCGCAACAACCTGCTGATCCGAGACGGCCGCACCCATTACCACTACGACGCCGCCGGCCGCCTGATCCGCAAAACCACCGTCCGCCTGTCCCGCAAACCCGACGTCTGGCACTACCGCTACAACGCCTTCGACCAACTCACCGACGTCTGGACCCCCGACCGCCAGTGGTGGCACTACACCTACGACGCCCTCGGCCGCCGCACCACCAAACAACACCTCGCCGCCGACGGCACCGTCCTCGAACAAACGACCTTCACCTGGGACGGCTCCACACTCATCGAGCAGAACACCACGGAGTCCACCACCCGATGGCACTACCGCCCCGGCTCGTACGCCCCCATCACTCAGGCCACAGCTCGGGAAGATATCGACCGCGAGTTCTATGCGATCATCACCGACCTCGTCGGCACCCCAACCGAACTGATAGATCCCGACACCGCCGATCCCGCGGCCGCCGCCAGCACCGACCTCTGGGGCCGGACCAACTGGCGCGGGAAAACAAGCTCGCCGTTACGGTTCCCGGGACAAATTCATGACCCCGAAACCGGGCTGCACTACAACATGTTCCGGTACTACAACCCGGAAACCGGCCAGTACCTCACACCCGACCCATTCGGCCTTGCCCCCGCACCCAACCCCTACGCCTACACCACCAACCCGCTCAGGTTCATCGACCCGCTCGGCCTGACACCGGCAGCGTGCGAGCGGTTCGAGAACTTCCATAGGCAGGTCACGCCCGGGGAGCTCCGCGGTGCGCGACCACCCTACCCAGGCGGCCATCCAGGGCACGCGGAATCCAACCACCGCGTCAAGCCCGAGGTTCAGGCGTCCATCCTCAACAACCCGGATCGGATCTTCAGCGGGACATACCACGGCTTCAACCCTCTCACCGGCCAGCCCTACACCCGCGAGGTCGACGTCTACTACCAGGCAGGCCCCGAAGACCCCAACAAGGGCTCCGTGGTGATCACCGAAGCAGGCGACAAGACCTCGGTCATCACGGCCTATGGTTTGATCGACAGGAGAGCCCCGAATCCGAAACCGGTCAAACCGGAGAAGTGGGCGAACAGTCCGCATTACGTCGAGATCCACAGACGTGACGGCTACAACATAGTGGAATATCCCAACCGGGAGTGCTGGGAAAGGAACGACTGGTCGTGACAGTCGAGAATGGCCCCGATGCCGACCCCACATCCGGCCGGTGGAGGTCGACGATCGACATCCTCGCCGCCAGCCTCGCCACTCACCTCGATGAGCAGGTGACCGTGCTCGACGCAGGCGAGATGGAGGACGGGTTCTCCTCTCTGATCCGAGGTCCTGAGCCGTCTAGTCCATTCCTCCAGGTGGCCTGGGACGGGATACTCGGTATGCAGCGCATCGACGGACAACCGTACGTCAGCGTGACAATGTTCTTGTACAGCCGAGGGCGTCGTCTGCGGCTCGACGACCAATCGGGCAGTTTTCTGTCAATCGCCTACGAGGGCCCCCTCGACGGCTCGGGCACCTGGCGCGATCTGGGCTGGCTACAGGACGACTTCGGCGAGTTCGAATCCTATGACCGCTACGGCGATTGACGACCGACCGCGAAGCCGCAGTTTTCTTCATGAACGCGCCGCTGACAATGGTCGGCGAAGGCGGGAGGCGGTTCGCGAGGCTTAGGCTGTTTGTGTGGCTTCCTCACGAACCGTGCGGCGCCTGCGACCGTTTGCCTCGACGATCTTTGCGGAGATGACGGAGTTGGCTGGGCGGCATGGGGCGGTGAATCTCGGTCAGGGGTTTCCTGATTCGGATGGGCCGGCGGGCATGTTGGAGGTCGCTCGGGTTGCTATTGCGGAGGGGTGCAATCAGTATCCTCCTGGCCGGGGGCTTTCGGTGCTGCGTGCGGCGATCGTGCGGGATCGGGCACGGATCGGGCTCGACTATGAGGCCGAGGGTGAAGTGCTGGTGACCGTCGGGGCGAGTGAGGCGGTGAGTGCGGCGATTTTGGGGTTGGTGGAACCCGGCCGGGAGGTTGTGGTGATCGAGCCGTACTTCGATCTGTATGCGGCGGCGATCGCGATGGCCGGGGCGCGGCGGCGGACCGCACGCCTCGTGCCCGACGGCGACGGGTTCACCCTCGATGTCGACAGCCTGCGGGCCGCGATCACTCCCGCGACTCGAATGATCGTGGTGAATACGCCGCACAATCCGACCGGCGCGGTGCTGGATCGTGCGGCGCTGCTCGCAATCGCCGAAATCGCCTGTGAACACGACCTTTTGGTGCTGTCGGACGAGGTGTACGAGCATCTGACCTTCGACGGCGTCGAGCACGTATCGCTCGGGACGCTGCCCGGTATGCGGGAGCGGACGATCGTAGTGTCCAGTGCCGGAAAGAGATTCAGCGTCACCGGATGGAAGGTGGGTTGGGCCTGCGCGCCCGCGCCGTTGCTCGAGGGCATCCTCGCGGCCAAGCAACCTCTCACCTTCGCCAGCGGCGGCCCGTTCCAGCTGGCGGTCGCCCACGCCCTCGACAACGAGCAGGAGTGGACGGCGCACTGGTGCGCGAAGTTGTCGGACAAGCGCGAGTTCTTGTCGAATGCGTTGCGCGCGGCCGGTTTCGGTGTTCGGCACAGCGCGGGCAGCTATTACCTATGCGCCGACGTGGCACCGCTCGGCGAGCCGGACGCGCTGGACTTCTGTCGTGCGATGCCGGAACGGATCGGCGTGGCCGCGGTTCCCGTCCGTGTCTTCGCCGACGACATCGCCCCGTGGCAGACCCTGGTGCGCTTCACCTGCTGCAAACGTGACGCCACCCTGACCGAAGCGGCACGGCGGCTGACCCGATCGGCGTGACCGACCGGCGAGTGCGCGCAGTCGCGATTGTTCGCTATTTAGCTAATATGCTAAATTGCCGGTGTGGTTGAGATTGGTGCCGAGGAGGAGGCCAGCGTGTTCCGCGCGCTGGCGGACTCGACACGTCGGCAAATCCTGGAGGATCTCCGTTCCGGCGAGCTGACCGCGGGTGAGATCGCCGGTCGGTTCCCGATCAGCGGTCCGTCGATCTCGCGGCATCTCGGCGTGCTCAAGGCGGCTGGGCTCGTCCGTGAGCGGCGCGAGGCCAATCGGATCGTCTACTCGCTGGTCGAGGAACGGCTGGCGTTGTGCGTCGGCAGGTTCTTGAGCGCGGTCTGCCCCGACCAAGCCGTCCAGCGGCGGCGTCGGCGGCGCACCCCGGCGGACGGGGAGCGCGCATGAAGACTCCTCGATTGAGCAGCGTGGTCGAACGGCGCCTGCTGGTGAACTACCGCGTCGACCCGGACGTCGCCGCGCGCCTGTTACCCGCTGGATTGCGGCCCCAGCAGGTGGGCGGCTGGGCGGTCGCCGGGATCTGCCTCATCCGGCTCGGACAGGTCCGGCCCGCCTGGCTGCCCGGCGGGTCCGGGCTGCGCAGCGAGAACGCCGCGCATCGGTTCGCCGTCGAATGGGATGGGCCACAGGGCCGCTCGACCGGGGTCTACATCCCACGCCGCGACAGCAGTTCGATGATCAACGTCCTCGCTGGCGGTCGGCTGTTTCCCGGCGAGCACCACCGGGCATCGTTCACCGTCCGCGAAACGGCCACGGACCTGCATATAGCCTTCGCCAGCCAGGACGGCACGGCCGAGGTGAGCGTGGACGTCCGGACCGCCCCACGTTTCCAGGGCAGTGATCTGTTCGCCGACCTGAGGCAGGCCTCGGATTTCTTCCGACACGGCAAGGCCGGATTCTCCGCCACCCGCGACGAGGCCCGTCTCGACGGCGTCGAACTTCGCACGGACGCATGGCATGTCGAGCCACTCGACATCCGCGCGGTCAGCTCCACCTTCTTCGACGACCGCAATCGGTTCCCGCGGGGCAGTGCGATCCTCGACTGCGCCTTGCTGATGCGTGACATACCGGCGACTGGAACGCACTACCACCGCTGCACCACCACGGCGATTCCGACCGTGAAGTCGCCTAGCGCCACCCGTGGTGACCACACGGCAACCTCAGGAGGCGGAGGCCGCTTCGTTAGGGGGCGAGGGGTCCTGTCGATCAGCGATGGACCAGTCGGCCAGCTCTGGGTCGATGTCCAGTTCCAGGCTTTCGGCAAAAATCGCGTTCAGGACATAGTGGCCGATGAGCATGGTGGCGATTGCGATACCGCTGTCGCCCAGCTCGGCGCGGGCGGCTTCGAACGTTTCCGCGCTGGCCTTCCACTTGGTCACGCATTCCTCCGCGTAGCGCAGGAGCGCGGCCTGTATCGGGTCGAGGGCGGAGAGGTCGCCGGTCGTGGCGGCGGCGATCTCCTGGTCGGAGGCCCCCACCTGTCGAGCCCGGGGCGCGTGATGGAAGCGCTCGTAATCGCAGCCGGTGAGCGCGGCAATTCGTAGGATCGTCAGCTCCCGCAGGACGGGGTTCAACGCCGACTGCTGTAGTGCGTTGCCCTGCCGCAGGAAAGCCTCCGTGATATCCGGATCCGCGACGAGCATTGCCCGTGTCAGGTTGATGGGAAACAGGTTGTAAAGCTGCTGCTCCCGCTGTGTCATTGTGGCGGGGTCGAGAAGATCAATGCGTGCCATCACAATCCTCCTCTGTTGATATTCGCCTCTACCGGGCGGCCGTTCGACGGCCTCAGCATTTGCCTTCGAAGATGCGGCGGGGATTGTCGACGAGCATGGTCGTGATCTGTTCGTCGGTGACGCCGTGTTCGCGGATGTAGGGCAGTACGTCATTGCCGAGGTGCAGATAGTTCCATTGGGGCAGAAAGGCATTGCGCGTCTGCGGTGACATCCAGTCCATGTAGCAGTTCGTGTCGTGGGACAGCACGATCTGGTCGGCGTAGCCGAGCTGGCACATCTTGATCAGTGTGTCGTTACGGGACTGGGAGGTGGGCATGCCGTAACCGTCGGGAAAGTCGACTCCGAACCGGTCGAAGCCGAGCCAGAAGCCGTGATCGCCCAGCTCCCGCAGGTGCGCGATATCGGTGGTGTCGCCGCTGTGGCCGAGCACGACGCGGTGCGGATCGACCCCCTCGCCGTCGCAGAGCACTCTCTTCACGTCGAGCCCGGTTTTGCTGTCGGGATGAGTGTGCACGGTGATGGGTGTACCTGTCTGCAGGTGCGCCTGGGCGACCGCGCGCATCACCCGCTCGACACCTCCGGTCATCCCCTCGGTGTCGATCGCACATTTGAGCATTCCGGCTTTGACACCGGTGTCGCCGATGCCGTCGGCGATGTCGCCGACGAAGAACTCGACCATCGGCTCGGGGTCCTGGGTACCCGCTATCTCGTTGAGTCCCGGGCCGCGCACCGAGAACGTGAAAGGGATCTCGTCGGTGATGTAGACGCCGGTCGAGACGATGATGTTGAGCTCGGGCACCTGCTCGGCAACCTTCGCCAGCAGCGGAATGTTGCGGCCGAGACCCGGCGCGGTGCAGTCCACGAACGTCTTCACCCCTTGGGCCGCGAGTGCGCGCAGCTTCGTCACCGCCTCGACGATGCGGTCGTCGTCACTGCCCCATTCCCGCGGCCAGTTGTATTGCATGTCCGGATTGACGACGAAGACGTGTTCGTGCATGTAGGTACGCCCGAGGTCGGCCGTGTCGACCGGACCCCTCATGGTTTCCACAGTGGTCATCGCTCCAACTTCCTTCCGGTGTCGAAAATCGCGGGCGGACTCAACGCGGTGCCGTGACCTGGTCGGCGGACTGATCGGAGTAATTTCATTACGTGACGTAACGTTAAGTTATTAACCGCAGCGTACCGCACGTGATAGCGTTTGCCAACATGTCTCCGACAGAAGATGCGAGGCGAGGTCCGGGGCGTCCCCGCAGCGACCTGGCCCGCACCGCGATCATGGACGCGGCCTGGGACCTGGTGCAGGAAACGCCCCTGGCCGACATCACGGTCCAGGCGATTTCGGAGCGTTCGGGGATCAGCAAGCCCACCATCTACCGCTGGTGGCCCAACCGCAGCGCGGTGGTCATCGAGGCCGCCTTCGACCGATTCGAACGCATGGTTCCCGTCGACCCACACCGAGCCGACGCCGAAGTGCGGCCCGCTGCCGAGGTGCTGCGGGAGCTGTTGGGGCACTTGGCCGCCATCATGCGCGGGCGTCCCGGCCGAATCTTGGCCGATATCCTCGCCGCCGGGCAATCCGATCCGGTTGTGCTCACCGCATTCCAGGACCGCGCCCTGCGCCCACGTCACAGCGAGATCCGGGCGCTGTTCGAACGTGGCGTCGCCGCAGGCGAATTCGCCGCCGACCTCGATATCGACGCCGCGATCGACCTGGCCTTGGGACCGCTGTACTTCCGGCTACTGGCTCAACATCAGCCCCTGACCGACGACGCCTGCGAAACGCTCGTGGACATGACCCTTCGGGCGCTGCGACCAACCGGGGGCGGAGTCGGCGCATCGGGGCCCGCCAGCGACCCAGGCGAAGCCTCCCCGCGGCGCCGGGGCGCGCCGCCCGACCCTGCTGTTCCGCAACCATGATCCGCGCAGCGCTGCGGATGTTATTCGAAACCTTCTGCATCGCAAGAGCATCGGCAGCACCACTGAACTGACTACACGTCGTCTACATTGCGACGAGGGGCCGCCGTGTACTCGGCGGGGCACGCGCTGGCCACGTTCGGGCCCGGAGGGGGCTCAGGACTGCCGGGCTCGTTCCTCACGTTCCAGCGCCACGGCCCGGCGCATGGTTTCGCGGGCTCGGGTGCGGTCGCCCGCGTAGTCGTAGGCGCGGGCGGCGCGGTAGTTGGTGCGCCAATTGTCGGGGTCGGCCTCCCATTCCCGCTTGACCTGTTCGAAAAGGGCGTCGGCGGCGGGCTTTTCGATGCGGCCGGAGGGACGGCGGGGGAGGTCGGAGACGTCGAGTTCCAGGCCCTCGTCGTGGATGCGGCGGGCCAGGCGCTGATGGGCCAGGGCGGCGCGGATGCTGGTGACCACCACCCAGACGCCGACGAGGGGCAGGATCAGGACGCCGAAGCCCATCGCGATGGCGGCGGGCTTTCCGGTGCCGAACAGATCCACCGCGATCCGGCCCAGCAGCAGGAAGTAGAACGCCAGCGCCAGCACCAGGAAGGCGATGAGGCCGACGGTCCTGGCGACCTGGCGATCGGGAAGGTTCACAGGTCCAGCAGCGGATCGAGGCCGACGGTCAGTCCGGGGCGGCCGCCGATCTGCCGCACACCCAGCAGCACGCCGGGGGCGAAGGAGCTGCGGTCGATCGAGTCGTGCCGAATGGTGAGGGTCTCGCCCTGGGTGCCGAACAGCACCTCCTGATGGGCGACCAGCCCGGCCAGCCGCACCGAATGCACCCGCACCCCGTCGACGCTCGCGCCGCGAGCGCCGTCCAGTTCGGTGGTCGTCGCATCGGGGCTCGGGCCGACACCGGCCTGCTTGCGCGCCTCGGCGATGATCCCGGCGGTGCGATAGGCGGTACCCGACGGCGCGTCGGCCTTGTTCGGATGATGCAGCTCGATGACCTCGACCGAATCGAACCAGCGCGCGGCCTGTTCGGCGAACCGCATCGACAGCACCGCGCCGATGGCGAAGTTCGGCGCGATCAGCACCCCGACCTCGGGCCGCTCGGCGAGCCAGCCGCGCACCTCGTCGAGCCGGGCCTGGTCGAAGCCGGTGGTGCCGACAACCGCGTGAATGCCGTGCTCGACCAGCCAGCGCAGATTCGGCATGACCACGTCGGGATGGGTGAAATCCACCACCACCTGCGTCCCCTTCGCGGTGAAGGTGTCCAGCGCGTCGTCCTTGTCGACGGCGGCGACCAGTTCCAGGTCCGCGGCCGCCTCGACGGCCGCGCAGATCGCCTGCCCGACCTTGCCGCGCGCCCCGAGCACACCCACCCGGATCGGGTTCGTGGTCACCGTCAACTCCTCACCTGCCGTCCGAACAATCCCGGACGAGCCTAACGCCCGCGCCTCAGTCGAAGACGATCACCTGCCGCAGTCCGTGCCCGGCCGCCAGCTCGTCCATGGCGTGGTTGATGTCGTCGAGGCCGATCCGCGCCGACACCAGCCGCTCGACCGGCAGCCGTCCCGATCGCCACATCCGCACGTATTCGGGGATGTCGCGCGACGGCACGGCCGAGCCGAGATAGCTGCCGACGATCGAACGCCCGCCCGCCACCAGCGCAAGCGGTGAAATACTCGCGCGCGCTTCGGGATTGGGCAGCCCCACCGTCACGGTGGTCCCGCCCGCGGCGGTCGCCGCCACCGCGGTCTCGAAGGCCCGGATATTGCCCGCCGCCTCCACCACCGCCTCGGCCTGCACGCCCCGCTCGGCCAGCTCGGCCGGTGTGTAGACCTCGGTGGCGCCGAGTTCGGTTGCCAGCGCCAGCTTTTCGGGCAGGGTGTCGACCGCGATCACCGCGCAGCCGAGCTCCTCGCGCAGCGACGCCGCCACCAGCACCGCCGCCATCCCCACCCCGCCCAGCCCGACCACCATGATCCGATCCCCCGCTCGCGGCCGCGCCGAATTCAGCAGCGCCCCACCGCCGGTCAGCACCGCGCAGCCGAGCACCGCGGCCACCTCCGGCGGCACATCGTCGTCCACCGGCACCACCGACCGCCGATCCACCACGGCATGCGTGGCGAATCCGGAGACCCCGAGGTGGTGATGCACCGGCACTCCGCCCCGAGCCAGCCGTCGCCCACCCCCGAGCAGTTCTCCCGCGTTGTTGGCCACACTCCCCGGCACGCACGGCGTGCGCCCGTCGGTGGCACACCCCGCGCACTGCCCGCAGCGCGGCAGGAAGGTCATGATTACCCGCTGCCCCACCGCGAGATCGCTTCCCCCGGGCCCCACCCGCTCCACCCGCCCCGCCGCCTCGTGCCCGAGCAGCATCGGTACCGGCCGCACCCGATTCCCGTCCACCACCGACAGATCCGAGTGACACAGCCCGGCCGCCTCGATCCGGACGAGCAACTCTCCCGGCCCGGGCTCCCCGAGATCCAGGTCCTCGACGACGATCGGCTTGGAGTCGGCGAACGGCGTCGAATCCCCGATCCGCTCCAGGACGGCACCACGAATCCTCATGCCCGCGACGCTACCGCGTCAGCGGAGCGCACAGCGCGTTGTCGACGCCCCCGAGAGGGGTGTGGGCGAGATCGGTGCGGGGCAGTGCAAAGATTCCGCAAATCCGATTCTGATATGTGATACACCTCGTTACTCTCATCTGGTAGTTACCGAGGTCACAGTGCCCCGACCAGGGGTTTCTGTGCCACCTCGTCAGGAGATAGCACTCATGTCCACTTTCCGACGCCGGTTGGCGGTCGTCACTCCCGCGGTGAGCTCGCTGCTCGCAATCGTCGCGATAACCCTCTTTCCCGGCCGGGCCGATGCGATTCCGGAGGAACCGGCCACCGGCCCGCTGCCCGTTCCCTTCGATCTGGGCGCCGGAATTCTGCCCGGCCTGTTCCCGGAATCCCCGCCACCGGGTGCGAACGATTGGAACTGCAAACCCGCTGCGCAGCACCCGAATCCGGTGATTCTGATCAATTCCACCGCCACCAACCAGGCACTCGCATTCGCGGCCGGTTCGCCGTTTCTGAAGAACAACGGTTTCTGCGTCTTCACGTTCAACTACGGCAATCCGGCCTGGCTGCCCGGCGAGATACCGCTGCAGTCCCTCGACGACATCCCGAACTCCGCGCGCACCCTGGGCGCCGAGGTCGACCGCGTGCTGGCCGCCACCGGCGCGACGAAGGTGGACCTGGTCGGCCACTCGCAGGGCGGCGGACTCCTGCCGCTCTACTACATCAACGTGCTGGGCGGTAACACCAAGGTGGACAAGATGGTCGGCATATCACCGTCCAATCACGGCACCACGCTCAGCGACATAGCGTTCCTGCGCAGCTTCATACCGCCGGTCGGCTGGTGGATCTTCGACGCGCTCGGCCTCGTCGCACCCGCGCTGACCCAACAGGCCATCGATGCCCCGCTGATCGAACAGATCTACGGCGACGGCGACACCCGCCCCGGCGTCACCTACACCACGATCGTCACCAGGTACGACGAGATCGTCACGCCCTACGACCAGCAGTATCTGCACGGCCCCGACGTCACCGACATCACCCTCCAGGACGGCTGTCCCGCGGACCGCTCCGATCACATCGCCACCCTCTACAGCGAACGGGCCTGGCGATTCGTCCTCGACGCCCTGTCTCCGTCCACGGCGATGCCGGTGCCGTGCATCCGGGAGAGCCCCTTCTTCCCCGGCGTTCACTGACCGTCGGTGGGAGTCGGCGGCCAGGTGTCGGGCTGGACGTTGGCCGGTTTGAGCCGCGGATCGCGATCCCAGAAGAAGCTGACTCCCGACCAGATCTTCGGTCGAGCGAAGATGATCGCCGCGGCGGTGAATTTGGCCCGGTCGAAGCGGATCTCGCCGATGAAGTCGCTACCGGAGAAATCCACCGAGCGGCCGCCGAACACCGTGTTGTCGAAGGAGATCCGGCCGTGGAAATCGGTGCCGATGAAGCGCGTGTGCATGGCGACCGGGCTGCGCCAGCGCGAGCGGATGCCGAAGTGGGCACGGTCGAAGCTGGTGGCGGCGGCATCGAAATGCGCGCCGCTGAAGACGACCGATGCGCTCGCGAATTCGGTGTCGTCGAAGCGGATGCGATCGCCCTCGAAGGTGGCGCGCTCGAAGGAGACCTCCTCCCCGTGGAATCGCGCTCCAGTGAACAGCGTGTATTCCTTGGCGAAGACGGCGGAAGCGAAATTCGTCGACCGCGCCAGGAATCGAGCATTGTCGAAGGCGGCCCGCCTCTCGAACCCGACCTCCCGGAAGGATACCTGCGGCCCCCGAAACACCGCCTCGTCGAAGCCGACCGGCGAACGGAACACTGCCCCATCGAATTTGACCCCGCGCCCCCGGCGCTCGGATCGGCCGTTCTCCCGCGCCGCGAACTCCGTCTGGCGGAACAGTGTGGTCGAGCCCTCGAAGACGGCATCGCGGAAGGAGAGGTAGCGTCCGGTGAACTTCGCGTATTCGAAGGTGGTGGCCCGCGCACCGACGAACACCGCGCGGGCGAAATACGTTCGCTCACCGGCGAATACCGCATAGCGGAAATCGCAATCCTCCAGCACCGCACCCGCGAAGTCGAAATCCCGGTCCGACCAGGATGTTTCGGCCGAGGGCCGCAGATGCGCCACGATCACGTCGACGATGGCCCGCCGCACCTCCCGGTCGTTCTGGCGGAACTGGTAGCGCAGTTCGGTTTTCGGCTCCCCTTCCACCGTCTCGGTGCGTCCGACCAGATGATTGACCCCGGCCTGCGGCTCGTACGGCAGCCGCAGATAGCCGCACAGCACATCGATGCACTGCTGGCGGCGTCCCGCGGCCCTGAACTCGTCGGCCACCCCGGCCATCGCGTAGACCCCCGCCATCCGCACGGCCACATCCGCATCACCCAGCTGCTTCGCCGCCGCGCCGAACAGTTCGGCGAAGCGGCTGCGTTCGGAATCGCGTTGCCGCCGATAAGCCACCACCAACGCCACCGCACCGCCGACTCCCGCGGCCACCGACAGCGCGATCTTGGTGAGCTCCACCTGATTCGGCGTCTCGGCGCGCGCCCCCAGCGCCAGCCACAGCAACCACCAGGCCGCACCCGCGATCACCAGCCCCCCGGTCACCGCGAACAGCACCGACAGCAGCAGCGCCGACCGCCGCATCCACCCGCTCAGCCGGGCGCCGAACCTCCCCCGCGACCACATAGCCGAATGTTATCGGCCCGCCCGCCGACCCGCAGTCCTACCAGCAGTTCCATTGGCTGCCAAGATCATTGACGCGGGTCGGCGACGGCGTTTCAGGCCCGGCCGCCCCGGATACCGATGCCCGCCGCGCCCAGGCACGCCAGCGCGACGACCGCGATGAACCACGGGAACACTGTCCCCATCCCCCAGGTGGTGGCCGCCCACCCCGCGACCACGGTCGGCAGCGCCATCGCCGAATAGGCCAGCAGATAGTAGGCCGACATGGTCTCGCCGCGCTTGTGCTGCGGCACCACATTCGACAGATGCCGCAGCGACCCGCCGAATCCGAGGCCGAAGGTGCCGCCGAGCAGCAGACCGGCGGCCAGCACGACCATCCAGTTGTGCGTGGCCAGCGCGGGAATCGTCAGCAACAGCGCGGCCGCCATCCCGATATCCCCGGCGATGGCCGCCCGTCGCGCCGGTATGCCGGTCGCGAACAGCTGCGCCAGCGCGCCCGCCGTGGCCGTCGAGGCCACGACCGCCCCGCCGAACACCAGATTGTGCACCCCGGTCTTCTCCGCGGCCAGCGACGGATACAGCGACAGCAGCACGCCCAGCACCGACCAGGCCGCCATCACGCCCAGTGCGGCGAACCAGAAGTCGGACCGGATCTCCTGCGGCACGGCGGGTTTCGCGATCCGGATGGGCCCCGCGACGCGTGCGGTGTGGGTCTCCTCCATCGCCACCACACCGGCCGCGATGGCCAGGCACACCAGCGTGATCACCACATACGGCGTGCGCAGCGGATGCGGTACGTACTGCGCCAGCAGTGCCGAGCCCAGAATCGCCACGGCCATACCGACATTGAACGCCACCCCGCTCAGCTGCCCCGACCGCGCGCCGCGGCCGGGCCGCAGATCCAGCAGTGCCGCCGCGCCCGCCACCACCGTCGCACCGACCGCCATCCCGTGCAGCGCCCGCGCGAGCAGCAGCATCGCCACATTGTCGGCCAGCAGGAACACCACCAGCCCGAGCACCATCGTCGCGAACGCGCCCAGCAGCACCGGCTTTCGGCCCACCACATCGGAGATCCGGCCCGACACCAGCACCGCCGCCAACGCCGCGATCGCGTACACCGCGAAGACGATGGTCGTGGTGAGCGGCGTGAAATGCCACTGCTGCTGGTAGATCCCGTACAGCGGCGCGGGCACGCCCGACACCCCCAGCGCCACTCCGCTGGCGGCGAGGATCAGTGCGTAGGCCCACGGTTTGGCCGCCTTCTCGGCGGAGGCAACCGCCACAGTCGCTGACATCGATCCCTCTCCATCAGGTAAGTTTGATTGCGATCGAACTCAACACCCCCGATTCCGGTTCGATTCCCATCAAACCGGCCAGTGAGGAAGATCATGTCCGACACCCATGCGATCGTCGAATCGTTTCCGGTCGGCTCGGTACAGGCGGTCCTGAGCGCCCTCCAAGACCCCGTCCGCCTGGAAATGGTCCGCCGCCTCAGCAACGCGGGCGGCCCCCTCCGCTGCGCCCTGCTCTACGACACGATCAACAAGTCCACCGCCACCCACCATCTGAAAACCCTGCGCGAGGCGGGGATCACCGAACGCATCGTAGAAGACGGCCACACCTACGCCCGGCTGCGTACCGAGGAGGTCGACAGGGCCATACCGGGCCTACTGGACGCGATCGTGGGCGCGGCCAACCGCGCCTACGATGCCGATCAATCCACCAGTTTGCGCACCGAAGCGGGCAGTTCCCGCGCCCGCCGGTAGGGTCCCGCCACCGACACCGCGAACGGCCGCGACAGCAGCGTTCGCGCCACCGCCGACACCTCCTCGGTGGTCACCGAGTCGATGCGGGACAGGGTTTCCGAGACGCTGCGGTGGTTGCCGTAGCTGAGTTCGCTGCGGCCGATGCGGTTCATGCGCGAACCCGAATCCTCCAGGCCCAGAACCAGTCCGCCGCGTAGGGAGCCCTTGGCGCGGGCGCATTCGGCGTCGGTGATGCCGTTGGCGGCCACCTCCTCCAGCACGGCGCGGGCCAGGCTGGTCACCTGGCCGAGGTTTTCGGGCTGGCAGCCCAGGTAGACCGAGAACGCGCCGGTGTCGGCGAAGGTGTCGACGCTGGAGTACACCGAGTACGCCAAGCCGCGCTCCTCCCGAATCCGTTGGAACAGTCGCGAACTCAGGCCGCCGCCCAGGACGGTGTTGAGCACCGACAGCGGCCAGCGCTTGTGGCCCTCGTGACGGCCGAACGCCCGCACGCCGAACACCAGATGCGCCTGCTCGCTGTCGCGGCGCATCCAGTGCAGCTGCGGGGGCGTACGCATGCGGAAGCGGCCCTCGCGGCGCGGGGCCGGGTCGCGGGTGGGATCCAAGTGCGCTGCGAAGGCGCGGTAGACCAGTTCGACGGTGTGCTCGTGCTCGACGTTGCCCGCCACCGCGACCACCATGCGGTCGGGGCGGTAGCGCCGGACGTGGAAACCGCGCAGCTGCGCGGCGGTCATCGACTCGATGGATTCGATGGTGCCGATGACCGGCCGCCCGACCGGATGATCGCCGAACAGCGCGGTCAGGAACGCGTCGCCGACGGTGTCCTCCGGATCGTCGTCGCGCATCGAGATCTCCTCGAGCACGACTTGGCGCTCCACATCCACATCCTCGGCCCGGCACAGCCCGTTGAGCACCACATCCGAGACCATGTCCACCGCCAGCGGCAGATCCTCGTCGAGAACGTGTGCGTAGTAACAGGTCTGCTCCTTGGCGGTGAACGCGTTCAGCTCACCGCCGACCGCGTCCATCGCCTGGGCGATGTCCAGCGCCGAACGCGTCGGCGTCGCCTTGAACAGCAGATGCTCCAGGAAGTGCGCCGCACCGGCGACACCGGGGGTCTCGTCGCGCGAACCGACACCGACCCACACCCCGATGGACGCCGAACGCACCCCGGGCACATGTTCGGTGACGACCCGTAATCCGCCCGGCAGCACGGTCCGGCGCACACCACTGTCGGCGAGCGGGGCATCCGTCGCCGTCATTCGGAGAGAAGAACCCCCCTGCTCGGTCGGAACGAGCAAGGGGGCGGCTGACTTCTTCTTCGTCACACCGAGCTTTTTACTCCGCACCGGCCTCCGCCGCAGCAGTGTTGTCGGCGGATTCGTTCTCGTCCTCGATCGGCACCAGCGAGATCTTGCCGCGGTTGTCGATATCGGCGATCTCGACGCGAATCTTGTCGCCCACGTTCACGACATCCTCGACCTTGCCGACCCGCTTGCCGTTGCCCAGCTTCGAAATGTGCACCAGGCCATCGCGACCCGGCAGCAGCGAGACGAACGCGCCGAAGGCAGTGGTCTTGACAACCGTGCCGAGGAAGCGCTCGCCGACCTTGGGCAGCTGCGGGTTGGCGATCGCGTTGATCGCATCGATCGCGGCCTGCGCCGAGGGGCCGTCGGTCGCGCCGACGAACACGGTGCCGTCGTCCTCGATCGAGATGTTGGCGCCGGTGTCCTCGGTGATCTGATTGATGACCTTGCCCTTGGGCCCGATCACCTCGCCGATCTTGTCGACCGGGATCTTGATCGCGGTGACGCGCGGTGCGTAGGGGCTCATCTCGTCCGGGGTGGCGATGGCCTCGGCCATCACGTCCAGGATGGTCAGGCGCGCGTCGCGGGCCTGGTTCAGCGCACCGGCCAGCACCTTCGACGGAATGCCGTCGAGCTTGGTGTCCAGCTGCAGCGCGGTGACGAAATCGCGGGTGCCCGCGACCTTGAAGTCCATGTCGCCGAAGGCATCCTCGGCGCCCAGGATGTCGGTCAGCGCGACGTAGCGCACCTCCTGCTCACCCGCGTCGTTGGACACGGTGTCCGACACCAGGCCCATCGCGATGCCGGCGACCGGGGCCTTCAGCGGCACACCGGCGTTCAGCAGCGACAGGGTCGAGGCGCACACCGAACCCATCGAGGTGGAACCGTTGGAGCCCAACGCCTCCGACACCTGACGGATGGCGTAGGGGAAGTCCTCCTGCGAGGGCAGCACCGGAACCAGCGCGCGCTCGGCGAGCGCGCCGTGGCCGATCTCGCGCCGCTTGGGCGAGCCCACCCGGCCGGTCTCGCCGGTGGAGAACGGCGGGAAGTTGTAGTGGTGCATGTAGCGCTTGGAGGTCTCCGGGCCGAGCGAGTCGACCTGCTGCGCCATCTTCACCATGTCGAGGGTGGTGACGCCCAGGATCTGGGTCTCGCCGCGCTCGAACAGCGCCGAACCGTGCGCCCGCGGCACCACCGCGACCTCGGCCGACAGCGCGCGGATATCCGCCAGGCCGCGGCCGTCGATGCGGAAGCCGTCGGACAGGATGCGCTGGCGCACAAGCTTCTTGGTGACCGAGCGGAACGCCGCGCCGATCTCCTTCTCGCGGCCCTCGAAGTCCTCGGCGAGGCTGGACAGCACCTCGAGCTTGATCTCGTCGATCCGCTCCTCGCGCTCCTGCTTGCCCGAGATGGACAGCGCCTCGCTCAGCGGGTTCTTCGCGGTGCCCTCGACGGCGGTGTACACATCCTGCTCGTAGGGCAGGAAGACCGGGAAGTCCTCGGTGGGCTTGGCCGCCAGCTGGGCCAGGTCCTGCTGGGCCTTGCACAGCCGGGCGATGAACGGCTTGGCGGCCTCGAGGCCCTCGGCCACCACGGTCTCCGTCGGCGCCTGCGCGCCGCCCTCGACCAGCGCGATGACGTTCTCGGTGGCCTCGGCCTCGACCATCATGATCGCGACGTCGCCGGATTCGACCACGCGGCCCGCGACGACCATGTCGAACACGGCGCCCTCGAGCTGCTCGGTGGTCGGGAAGGCCACCCACTGACCCTCGATCAGGGCCACCCGCACGCCGCCGACCGGGCCGGAGAACGGCAGGCCCGCGATCTGGGTGGACGCCGAGGCCGCGTTGATGGCGACCACGTCGTAGAGATCCTTCGGATCCAGGCTCAGCACCGTCACCACGACCTGGACCTCGTTGCGCAGGCCGTCGACGAACGACGGGCGCAGCGGACGGTCGATCAGGCGGCAGGTCAGGATCGCGTCGGTGGACGGGCGGCCCTCGCGGCGGAAGAACGAGCCGGGGATGCGGCCCGCGGCGTACATGCGCTCCTCGACGTCGACCGTCAGCGGGAAGAAGTCGAACTGGTCCTTGGGCTGCTTACCGGCGGTGGTGGCCGACAGCAGCATGGTCTCGTCGTCGAGGTAGGCGACGACCGAACCGGCGGCCTGCTTGGCCAGGCGGCCGGTCTCGAAGCGGATGGTGCGGGTACCGAAGGTCCCGTTGTCGATCAGGGCGACCGACTCGAACACACCGGGCTCGACCTCGATCGCGGAGCTGGTCACTGTGTCTGACATATTTCTGTTCTCAACCTCTCGTCTTCGCCGGATCCGAGCGCCGCGCGGCGCGATCCGGCATTCGTCAGCCGTACCCGGCTCGGGCGCGCGGCAGCCCTCCTGGCTGCGACGCGCACACCCGACCGTTTCCCCTTGGAATCGGCGACGCGGAGGCGGTCATCGATCGAAGCCCTCCGGCAACCGGGTGCCGAAAGACCACTACCGAAGACCGACGCCACGAATTCGGGTGCGTACGGCCGTGTCGTCTCATCGTGGACGGTACCGAAGGGTCCGCACACACGACCAGCCGACGAGGAGATTCTATGCCTCCCCGTCGGCTGGCATGCGAGCCGCCTGGTGCGGCTCGTGGGTCGCGTAGCTCAGCGACGCAGTCCGAGCCGCTCGATCAGCGCACGGTAGCGCTGGATGTCCTTGTCCTGCAGGTACTTCGACAGGCGCTTGCGACGGCCGATGAGCTGCATCAGGCCGTGGCGGGTGTGGTGATCGTGCTTGTGCTTCTTGAGGTGCTCGGTGATGTCGGAGATCCGCTTGGTCAGCAGCGCGATCTGGGCCTCCGGCGAACCGGTGTCCTTCTCGTGCACGCCGTACTCGGTGAGAATCGCCTTCTTCTGCTCGGTGGTCAGAGCCACTGATTCACTCCTGGTGTTCCAGTCCGCGCTCGGAAGAACCGGGGAGTCCCGGGCGGGCGCCACCGCGGACCGCAGCAAACCCGACGAACCAGCTTACCGGACCGAGGCGAGGCGCCCGAATCGGCCTACTTCTCCGCGGCCGACAGCACCTTGCGGGTGTGCTCCACATCCCGGCCCATGGCCTGGACCAGCTCGTCCACCGAGGCGAATTTGCGCTGCCCGCGCACGTGCTCGACGAAGTCGACGGCCACGTACTGGCCGTAGAGATCGATATCGGCGTCGAGCACATACGCCTCGACGGTGCGGGAGCGGCCGGAGAAGGTGGGGTTGGTGCCGATCGAGACCGCGGCCATGGCGCGCTTGCCCGGCAGCGTGGTTCCGACGGTCGCACCGGGGCTGAGCACGGTGAACCAGCAGGCGTAGATCCCATCGGCCGGAATCGCGGCGTACATGGGCGGGGCGATGTTCGCGGTCGGGAAGCCCAGCTCCCGCCCGCGCTTGTCGCCGTGCACCACCACGCCCTCGACCCGGTGCGGGCGGCCCAGCGCGTCGGCGGCCGCGGCCATGTCACCGGCGTCCACGCAGGCGCGAATATAGGTGGAGGAGAACGTGACCGCGTGCTCGCCGACCAGTTTGACCCCGTCGACCTCGAACCCCCAGCGGGTGCCCAGTTCCCGCATGGTGTCGACCGTGCCCGCGGCCTTCTTGCCGAAGGTGAAGTTGTCGCCGATGACCACCTCGGCCACGTGCAGCTTCTCCACCAGCAGATCGTGCACGTAGCGGGCGGGTGTCAACTTCATGAAGTCATGGGTGAAGGGCATGACGCAGAACACGTCGACGCCCAGCTCCTCCACCAGTTCCGCGCGCCGGGTGAGCGTGGTCAGCTGCGCGGGATGCGATCCAGGCCGCACCACTTCCATCGGGTGCGGATCGAATGTCATGAGCACCGAGGGAACCCCGCGCGTCGCAGCGGATTTCACGGCGCGACTGATCAACTGGGCGTGTCCGCGGTGCACCCCGTCGAACACCCCGATCGTGAGCACGCACCGGCCCCAGTCCGGGGGCATCTCCTCGAGACTTCGCCATCTCTGCACACCCGGCAGCCTACGCAAGCCGGGTCACGGACAGCATTCGGCGGTGCGGATGTTCACAGCGCGGTAGCACCCGGATTCGCGGTTGGTCATGTGGGCGTCACCCCGGTGAGGGCCGCGCGCGCCGATGTGGGAAACCGGAGCAGGTGTGCCTAAGCTCGGTCACGTGCCCGGAAAACGAGACATCGCCACCAACGGCGACTCCACCACGGTCGCACCCTCGCTGACCTCCGTCGCCCAGGACTACCTCAAGGTGATCTGGACCGCCCAGGAGTGGTCGCAGGAGAAGGTGTCGACCAAGCTGCTCGCCGAGCGCATCGGTGTCTCGGCGTCCACGGTGTCGGAGGCGGTGCGCAAGCTGGCCGACCAGGGACTGGTCGAACACGCCCGCTACGGGTCGATCACGCTGACCGAGAACGGCCGCCGCGCCGCCATCGCCATGGTCCGCCGCCACCGGCTGATCGAGACCTTCCTGGTCAACGAGCTCGGCTACGGCTGGGACGAGGTTCACGACGAGGCCGAGGTCCTCGAACACGCGGTCTCCGAAACCCTGGTCGAACGCATCGCCGCCAAACTTGGCCACCCCGACCGCGATCCACACGGCGACCCCATCCCCTCGGTCGACGGCGCCGTCCCCACCCCCGAGGCCCGCCAACTGAGCCGCTTCGAAGCAGGCGAATCCGGCCGCGTCGCCCGCATCGCCGACTTCGACCCCGCCATGCTCCGCTACTTCGACTCGGTGGGCATCGCGTTGGACACCCCCATCACGGTCGTCGAACGCCGAGACTTCGCGGGCACCATCGCCATCCGCATCGGCGAGCGCACCATAGATCTCGGCAGCCCAGCGGCCGAAGCCATTTGGCTCACGCACTGATCGTCGGTTCCGCCGCCCTCTTGGCGATGGCCGAGCCCAGCTCCGCCGTGGTATTCGTGCCGCCGAGATCCGGAGTGCGCACGCTGCCTTCGGCAAGGACCTCGCACACCGCGCGATCGACCGCCGCCGCCGCGGACTTCTCCCCCAGGTGGTCCAGCAGCATTGCCCCCGCAAGGATTTGCGCGACCGGGTTGGCGATGCCCTGTCCGGCGATGTCGGGGGCGCTGCCGTGGACGGCCTCGAACATCGAGGGGCCGGTACGGGTCGGGTCGATATTGCCCGAGGGGGCCAGGCCCAGGCCGCCGGTCACCGCGGCGGCGAGGTCGGAGAGGATGTCGCCGAACAGGTTGGAGGCCACGATGACGTCGAGGCGGTCGGGGTGGAGCACGATCTCTGCGGCCAGGGCGTCGACGTGCATCTGGCGGGTGGTGACGTCCGGGTATTCGGTGGATATCCGGACGAAGATGTTGTCCCAGTACGGCATCGAGTGGATCAGGCCGTTGGATTTGGTGGCCGAGCAGAGTCGGCCGCTGCGCTCACGCGCCCGGTCGAAGGCGTAGCGGATGATGCGTTCGCAGCCGACCCGGGTGAAGACCGATTCCTGGAGCACGAATTCCTCGGGGCGGCCGGGGTTGTGGATGCCGCCGATTTCGGAGTATTCGCCCTCGGAGTTCTCGCGGACGATGAGGATGTCGAGATCGGTGGCGGTGCGGTCGCGCAGGGCGGATTCGGTGCCGGGGAGCAGGCGGACGGGGCGCAGGTTCACGTATTGGCCGAAGGCGCGACGCAGGGGAATCAGCAAGCCCCACAGGGAAATATGATCCGGCACACCCGGAAAGCCGACCGCGCCCAGGAGAATCGCGTCGAATTCGGCGAGCAGTCGCGGCCCGTCCGGCGTCATCATCGCGCCGGTGCGCAGGTATTGCTCACACGACCAGTCGAATTCGGTCCAGGCGATGCCGGGCAGCACCGCGTCGAGCACCTTGACCGCCTCGGCGGTCACATCGACGCCGATGCCGTCACCGGGAATGGTCGCGATCGAATAGCTCACAGCTGCACTCCGATGTACTTGAGTTCCAGGAATTCATCGATCCCGACCAGCCCGCCCTCGCGGCCGAGCCCGGATTCCTTCACCCCGCCGAAGGGTGCGGCCGGACTCGACACCACCCCCTGATTCAACCCGACCATGCCCGTCTCGAGCGCCTCGCAGACGCGCAGCCCGCGCCGCAGATTCTCGGTGTACACGTAGGCGACCAGGCCGTACGGGGTGTCGTTGGCGCGGTCCACGACCTCGTCCTCGGTATCGAAGGTGCTCAGGGCCGCGACCGGGCCGAAGATCTCGGTGCGGCACATTCGGGCACTGTCGGGCACATCCGCCAGAACCGTTGCGGGATAAAAGTTTCCGGGGCCGTCGACCGCCTCGCCGCCGGTGAGCACGCGCGCACCGGCGGCCCGCGCATCGGCGACGAGATCGCTCACCTTCGCCACCGCGTCGGCATCGATCAGCGGCCCCACCACCACACCCGCCTCGGTGCCGCGCCCCATCGGCAGCGCCGCCATCCGCTCGGCCAGCCCGCGCGCGAACTCCTCGAACACCCCGCGCTGCACGAAGATTCGATTCGCCGCGGTGCACGCCTGCCCGATATTGCGCATCTTCGCCGCCAGCGCCCCCTCGATCGCGGCCTTGAGATCGGCGTCGTCGAAGACGATGAACGCAGCGTTGCCACCCAGCTCCATCGAGGTGCGCATGACCGTGCGCGCGCACTGCTCCAGCAGTTTCTTGCCGACCTCGGTGGATCCGGTGAACGACAGCTTGCGCGAGCGCGGGTCCAGGATCAGCGGTGTCATCAGCCGCCCCGGATCGGAGGTGGTCACGATATTCACCACCCCCGCGGGTACCCCCGACTCGTGCAGGATCTCCGCCAGGGCCAGCGTGCACAGCGGCGTCTGCTCGGCCGGTTTGACCACGCAGGTGCAGCCCGCCGCCAGCGCCGGTCCGATCTTGCGGGCGCCCATGGCCATCGGGAAGTTCCACGGCGTGATGAGCAGACTCGGCCCCACCGGCTGGCGCGCCACCAGGAAGCGCGAGTTACCGGCCGGGGCGGGCAGATAACCGCCGTCCAGCCGCACCGCCTCCTCGGCGAACCAGCGGAAGAACTCCGCGGCATAGGCGATCTCACCCCGCGCCTCGGCCAGCGGTTTCCCCATTTCGAGCGTCGCGATCAAGGCCAGCCGCTCGACCTCGGCCAGCAGGCGGCGATGGGCGCGCAGCAGTATGTCGCTGCGCTCGCGCGCCGGGGTGCGGGCCCAGTCGCGCTGCGCGTCGGCCGCGGCGCTCAAGGCCGCCAGCCCCTGCTCCGGCCCGACATCGGCGACCCGGCACAGCGGCTGCCCGGTCGCGGGATCGTGCACAGCCATGGTCGCCGTCGTCCGCTGCCACCGTCCCCCGATATAGACCCCGGTCGGCACGCTATCGACGGCGGCCCGCTCGGCTCGGCTCAGGCTGTCGGTCTGCGTCATCGCGCGCTCCTCACCCATTGCTGCGGCACCGTTCGCCATGTTATGCATATTGTCGACAATCAGACAATAGACAATTCCGGGTCGCTCGGGAGGCGGATCACATGACGGCACTTTCCCCCGTTCTGAAGCAGGCCACCCCGATCACCGTCGAGTACGGTGAGGGCTGCTATCTGCACGCCACCGACGGCCGCCGCTATCTCGACTTCACCGCGGGCATCGGCGTCACCAGTACCGGCCACTGCCATCCGCGCGTCGTCGAAGCGGCGCGCGCCCAAATCGGCAGCCTGATCCACGGTCAGTACACGACCGTCCTGCACCGGCCGATGCTCGCGCTGGTCGAGCGGCTGGGCACGGTCCTGCCCGAGGGGCTCGAATCGGTCTTTCTCGCCAACTCCGGCAGCGAGGCCGTGGAGGCCGCGCTGCGGCTGGCCCGGCAGGCCACGGGTCGGCCGAATGTCGTTGTCTTCCATGGCGGTTTCCACGGCCGCACGGTCGCGGCGGCGACCATGACGACCTCCGGCACTCGCTTCTCGGCCGGTTTCAGCCCGCTCATGTCCGGCGTGCACGTCGCGCCGTTCCCGACCGCCTACCGCTACGGATGGAGCGAGGAACAGGCCACCGACTTCGCGCTGCGCGAACTCGACTATGTGCTCACCACACTCACCGCCCCGGCCGAGACGGCGGCGTTCATCGTCGAGCCGGTGCTCGGCGAGGGCGGGTACATCCCCGGCAACACCCGCTTCTTCCAGGGCCTGCGCGAGCGCGCCGACCGGCACGGCATCCTGCTCGTCCTCGACGAGATCCAGACCGGATTCGGGCGCACCGGAAAGTTCTTCGGGCATCAGCACTTCGGCGTGCGCCCGGATATCATCACCATCGCGAAGGGCCTGGCCAGCGGCTTCCCCCTTTCCGGCATCGCCGCCCCGCGCGAGCTGATGGCCCGGGCCTGGCCGGGTTCGCAGGGCGGCACCTACGGCGGCAATGCGGTCGCCTGCGCCGCGGCGCTGGCCACGATCGATGTCATCGAATCCGAAGGGCTGGTGGGCAATGCCGCCGAACGCGGTCGACAGCTGCTGGCGGGCGTGCGCGCCCGCGCCAACAAGGCGATCGGTGACGTGCGCGGGCTGGGCCTGATGGTCGGGGCCGAATTCACCACGCCCACCGGCGAACCCGATACCGAGACCGCGGCCGCCGCCCAGCGGCTCGCGGTGGACAAGGGCCTGCTGCTGCTCACCTGCGGTGCGCATATGAACGTCGTCCGCATGATTCCACCGCTGATCGTCACCGCCGAGCAGATCGACGAGGCGCTGGCCATCTGGTCCGCCGTCCTCGACGAGTTGTGAACCGCGACAGGGAGTTCCCGATGCCCCGCTACCTCACGATCACCCTCACCAAGGCCGATGTGACCTGCCGTGCCCGCCTGCTCGACGACGAGGCCCCGCGCACCTGCGAGGCGGTCTGGAACGCGCTGCCCCAGGAGGGCGACGCCTTCCACGCCAAATACGCCCGCAACGAGGTCTACACCCTGGTCCCCCGCATCACCGCCGCCCCGCGCCGGGAAAACCCCACGGTCACACCGATTCCCGGCGACGTCTGCCTGTTCGACTTCGAGCCCTGGGAGATCGGCAACCCCGCCTACGGCTACGAACCCGGCTCCGCCGCGCACGCCGCCCAGGGCGCCACCGATCTGGCCCTGTTCTACGGCCGCAACAATCTGCTCGTCAACGGCGACGTGGGCTGGGTCCCGGGTAACGTCTTCGCCACCATCGAAGAGGGCCTGTCCGACATGGCCACGGCCTGCAACAACCTGTGGCTGCGCGGAGTGGAGGGCGAAACCCTGACCTTCGCCCGAGCAGAATGACAGGTCGAGCGTAGCTTCGCCTATTTGATCCAGTGCAGTTCTGCGTCCCGAACCCAGTATCCGGCATAGCTGCCATCGAGATTCACCGCATTGTAGAAATACTGGTAGTCGCCGCCGTTTCCCTTGACCCAACCGTAATCCGTAGACGCGTAGTGGCCCTCGACGTGGCCACGCACCTTCACACATGCGCCCCGCGGCAGAGCGCCCTCTCGTCGGAAACTCTTCTGGGCGTCGTACGAGTTGTATTTCCTCGTACCGCGATAGACGATCTCGCCTTCGTGAAATCCCGCCACGGCGGTATAGCCCTTTTTCTTGCACTCCGCGGAAAACCGTCGGAGGTCTTCTCCCACATCGGCGCGGGCAGTGGAGGTGGCCAGAACGACACCTGCGCAGGCCAAGGTCGCCAGCGCCACGGTACCGCGGAGGAAACCACGACGAGGTCGTGACGTACGCCGTACCGACATACTGAACTCCTTCGTATTACTGGGCTCGTCGGATAGCGATGCCGGACGGTCCGGCGGAAGATACGTCGCCGATCGACATTCGGCGTGGCGATGCCCGTGGATGGGTCCACGACGAGAATCCGTAGCGCTGGGCGACGAACCGTGCCGGATTCGCTCACAACGATACGAGCCGGGTGATCCAGCTCAGACGACCGAGGCCTGATGCACCCTGCGAACCCTGGGACGCAATGTGCGGCAGGCCAGTTCGACCGCCAGCCGGTCCTCGGGGTCGCGCAGGTTGACGCCGAGGATCTTCTGGGATCGGGCGATGCGGTCGGCAACGGTGTTGCGATGCAGGCCGAGTGCGGCGGCCGTGGCCACCACCGAGGACTCGTGTTCGAGATAGACGTCGAGCGTGGTGAGCAGCAGTTCCTGATCGGCGAGCGGGGCGAGCAGCGTGCTGGCCAGCGCCCGCGCCGAGCGCGAGCGAGTCCAGGCCCGCACCAGCCGCCCCACGCCGAGGGTGTCGATGTGCGCGACCCGGGTGCCGGTGTCCTGGGTGACCTCCACGATGGTCGGGTCGATGGACAGCGCGGCCTCGCGCGCCTCGTCCACCGTGCGGGCCAGCCCGCCGATACCGGGATGGCCACGCCCCACGCCCGCCGCGACCTCCATCCGGGAGCCCAACCGCGCCAACGACTTTCGCACCGAGCCCAGCAGCTCGTCGACCTCCTGCGGCGACGGCTCGTCCTTGGTGGTGTGCCAGGCGACCCAGCCGTCGGACTGCTCGACCAGCGGGCCGCTGATGCCGCCGTCCACCAGGGCCCGCAGCACCTCGTCGCGGTCGCCGAGATTGTCGTAGGGCGACTCGTTGAGCCTGCGCACATAGACACCGATATGCCAGCCGTCCAGCCGCCACCCCAGAATGGCGGCCCGATGCCGCGGCACCGGGCCCGCCTCCTCGCGCAACCGCAGCAGATCCGACAGCAGCGTGGTCCGGGCGCGGGCGTCGCGCTCGGCGTCCAGGCGCTGGGTCGCCAGCCAGGCCAGCACCCACGGCTCCGCGGTGGCGAGGACGGCCTGGGCGATCTCGACCATCGCCGGGGCGGGCCGCGACAGCGCGGCGGCCATCCACAGCGGCGCGGAATTCGCGCTGACCGGATGGACCACGAACGTCGTCTCCCCCTCCGCAACGACCTGCGGCAACGTCAGATCCCGACGGAACTCCGCCGGGGAATGGTCGCCGTGCACCAGCTCACCGTCGGGCCCCAGCGCGCTCACCGGCGCCTGCAGCACCTCGGTCGCGGCCTTGGTCACCGCCTGCAGGCTGTCGGCCCGGCCGTGAATGCGGCGCAGGAAATCGAGCACGAATTCCGAACGCACCACCTCGGGCGTCGAAATCAGCTGTGCCAGACGCAATGCCGCGTCGTGCGGGCTGGCAGACTCCGACAGCAGCAGCAGCGGCAGCGACAGCCGCTCCGCGAGCAGCACACTGGTGGCCAGCGGCCCCCGCGCCCCGCCCGGCAGCACCAGCGCGGCGACCCCGGCCAACGCACAGCGGCGGATGCCCGCCTCGACCTGCCATCCGGTGGAGTCGCCGAGCCCGGCGACCACGAGCAGATCCCCGTCGCCGAGCCCCGAGGCATCGACACCGGACCGCACGTGCACGCGCCGCACCACGCCGTCCAGGACCGGACCGCCGACCAGGCGCGCCCCGGCCAGCGCCGGATGAGTCACCAACTGACGCAGCGACACGGGGCCGGGTGTTGCCTTCACAGCATGAGCCTCCTCCGTCGATTCAGATGCGTCCGAACCGGATCCGCGTCCACACCGTGCGCGCGCGGCGCCAGGCGGGGCAGCACCTCCGGATGCCACAGCCGGTCGGGCACCGGCAGCACGATGATCGCCACCTCGTGTCCGCGCCGCACCTGACCGGTCTGGATCGGCCGCAGGCTGTGCGCGTCGAGCAGGCAGATCACGTCCGGGACGGTGGCCACCACCTCGCCGTCGCGCAGCACCATCGAATATTCGTTCTGCATTTCGATCCGCAGCACCCGCCGCCCGTCCACGGTCCGCACGGCGACGCTGCCGCGGGCGAATCCCTCGCCGTCGTACCGATGCACCTCGAGCACCGTGCCCTGACCCAGGAAGTCACCGCCCAGCCGGTCCGCCAGCGCGTCGCCGTCGTCGCCCGCCGCCACGCCCGATCGGTGCCGCCGCCCCAGATCGATGGCATCGGTCACCGTGCCGGGCAGGGCGACCCGCCGATACATCTGCGCCGAGATCGGCGGATACGCCAGCACCGCCCAGCCGCCCAGGCCGGTGAGCGCACCGCGCAGCACGCGCTCGGCCGTGCGGGCGTCCACGCCGTCGACGATCACGGCCGCACCGCGCGCCTCCGCGGTCACCCACGCGCCGGTGAGCTCGTCGGCGGCGACGACGGTCTGATCCAGCCGGGAGAACGCCCGACCCATCAGATCGCCGTCCACCACCGGTTTACCGGTCTGCGCGGCCGCGATGAACGGCATCAGCGCATTGCTGCCGCCGATCTCCACCACCGCGATGGCATCCACGTCGATGCCGAGCTGATGTTCGGCCGTGGCCACGCAGCGGCGCAGTTCGTCTCCCGCGGGCAGCTTTTCGATGGCGACCGAGGCGGTCGAGCCGAATGCGCACATGCCCAGCACCCAGCCCTGCTCGAGCTCGTCGATATCGAGCAGGCCGACCTCGGCCCCGCCCGCCAGCTCCTGACCGAGCCACAGCGCGCTCAGATGCGTGTCACCACCGCCGCCGGAACCGAGCAGACTGGCCCCGCGCTGCAGGGCGTCGACGTCCTCGGCGCCGAGCTTGTCGACGATCACGCCAGTTCCTCGACCGGTTGGAAGTCGAGATCGAAACCGAATGCGCGCGGGCCGAATACGGCCAGCGCCTCGGGGGTGCGCATGATCGGCGGCGCGGCGATCGCGTAGATCGTGACGCGTTGGCCGAAGCGCAACGCCTCGGTGGTGATCGGCTCGGCGGTCTCGGCGTTGAGCACGGTGATGAGGTCGGGGACCATGACCCGCACCCGGCCGTCGACGCGGGCGAGCAGATGTTCGTTCTGGAAGGACAGTTCCAGCGTCGACTCGTCGGCGAAGGCCCGGATCAGCGCCCGGCCGCGCGCGAATCCGCCGACCGTGCGGCGTTCCACGTCCACGATGCGGCCGGTGAACACCGGTGCGCCGTGGCCGTAGCTGGTCTCCTTGAACAATGCGGTCAGCGCCTGGAACGGATCGCGATGGCACTCCCGGCTCTCGCGCAGGCAGCGCCCGACCCGCAGAGCGAGGGTGAGCGTGTTGCGAATGGCGGTGCGGCGCACATCCGCTCCGGTCATGGAGTAGTGCGCGATATTCGCCGTCCCGCCCAGCTGCACCGTCACCCCGCGCGCGAGCCGCTCCAGCCGGAGGTTGTCGGTGCCGGTGTCGATGATCCCGTGCTCGTCGTGCGCGCCGCTGAAGGCCATGGGCGAGCCGTGGATTCCGTACACACCGAAGGTCAGCATCTGCAGTTCGGGGAAGGCGCGGCCCATGCCGTCGGCATCCACCACCGGCAGCCCGAGCTGCGCGCCGACCAGCAGCGGCACCATGGAATTGGAACCGCCGCATTCGATCGGCATGGTGGCGTCGGCGCGGCGGCCGAGATGTCGTTCCAGCGTCCGCAGCGCCAGCGCGGCCTCGGTGCCGCGCGGCAGCTTCTCGATCCGCACGGTCGGCGCGCCCATTCCGGCGGTCGGGATCACCAGGGCGTCCCCGGCGATCTCCTCCGGATCGATGAGCTCGACCGTGCGCCCGCGCCGGTACTCCTGCTGCACCAGCATCCGTCCCAGGTAGGGATCTCCTCCGCCGCCGGTGCCCAGCAGCGCGGCGCCGCGGGCGAGGTCGGGTAGATCCTCTTCTCTCAGTTCACGTCCCACGGCGACTCGTCAGCAGTAGGTCGCCCACCGCCTTGACCCTGATCCGGGTCGCGTTGCCGGGCAGATAGGCGATCGGTACCTCGTCCACATCCACGATTTCCACATGATCCGGATCGGCGCCGCCCGCGACCGCGCGATCCACGGCCTCCTGTTTGGCGGCATCGAGCACGGCCTCGCGGCGTCCGGGCGCCAGCGGATAGATGCGATCCACCTCGCCGCCGATCTGGGCGATGGCCGCCCCGATCGCATTGGCGACGGCGAAATGTTCGGTGCGATGCACCCCGTCGACACCGTCGAGGGTGTCCGGCACCAGGAATTCGCCGCCGCCGACCACCACGACCGGGGGCAGTTCGCGCGAGGTCCGCATGCGGTCGATCACCTGGCTGATCTTGGTCTCGATGGTGGCCAGCGCCCGCTTGACGAAATCCCCGGACAGATGCCGGACGCGGGCGGCGTCGCCGAGGTCGAGCACGCCCGCGGCCACGCCGATATCGGTCGCGGTGAGCACATCGCCGCCGAAGACCAGCGCGGTGTCGGTGAGCCGATAGCCGACGCTGTCCGGCCCGACATCGATGCCGAGGGAATCGGATTCGCGCACCAGCGAGCCGCCGCCGAGGCCGAGCGAGATCACATCGGGCATGCGGAAATTGGTGCGCACCCCGGCGACGACCACCTCCGTGGCCGCCTCGCGCGGGAAACCGCGTTGCAGCACACCGACATCGGTCGTCGTGCCGCCCACATCGACCACCACGCAGTCGGCGAGCCCGGACAGGAACGCGGCCCCGCGCATCGAATTGGTCGGCCCGGAGGCGAAGGTGGCGACGGGATACTTTCTGGCGTAGTGGATCTCCATCAGCGTGCCGTCGTTCTGGCTCAGATACAGCGGCGCGGTCACCCCCGCCGCGCGCACCGCGGCGGCGAGTCCGTCCACGATCTGCGCGGCCATCTCGACCAGCGCGGCATTGATGATGGTGGCGTTCTCCCGCTGCAGCAGGCCGAGCCGCCCGATCTCGTGCGAGAGGCTGACCACCATGCCGGGCGCCTCGGCGGCGATGATCTGCGCGGCGCGCGTCTCGTGTTCCGCGCTGACCGGCGAGAACACCGAGGAGATCGCCACGCTGCGCACGCCGCGGTCGAGCATGTCGCGGGCGGCCGAGCGGATCTCGTTCTCGTCCAGATCCGAGATGGTCTGGCCGTCGTACTCGAATCCGCCGTGGCACAGATACGGCCGCCCGGCCACCGCCCGCACCAGCGACTCCGGCCAGTCCACCATGGGCGGCAGCGCGGCGGTGGCCGGGAGCCCCAGCCGCAGGGCCGCGGTCGGCGCGAGCCGGTTGGCCTCCACGAGCGCGTTGATGAAATGCGTCGTTCCGATCATCACCGCCCGCACGTCGGCGGGATTCACCCCGGAGTTCTTCTCCAGTTCACCGAGCGCGGTCATGATTCCGGAGGTGACGTCCTCGGTCGTCGGCGTCTTCACGGTGGAAACGACCCGGGCGCCGTCCATCAGGACGGCGTCGGTGTTCGTCCCGCCGACGTCGATGCCAATACGCATGCGATCAGCGTACGGGAGCCGGCGCGGCGGGGTCGACTCGTTGATGGGTCAAACCCTTTGCTGCCGAGCCACATTGGTCTCCTCCGAAGCGGTGCGGTGCACGCCGAAGCCGCGCAGCAGTCCGATCCGGTCGGCCAGCAGGTAGAGCACGAAGGCGGCCACCAGCGCGTTCACACTGGGCAGGCCGAACTTCACGAATTTGCCGAACAGCGCGGCCGCCAACCAGATCACCAGCGTGGCGGGCACCCACATCGGCGAGGTCGGGGGCACACCCGTACCGGCGTCCGACAGCTGCGAGCGCCATCGGCGCGCCACGAAGTACTCCGCGACCATGATGGCCGGAATCGGCGGAAACGCGACCGCGAGCAGATTGAGGAAATCGGTGTAGCGGGAGAGGATCCCGGCCGCCCCCAGCGCACTGCCGATCACGCCGACCACGATCGACACCCACGCGCGGTGCACCCGGTAGCCGAACACCGTCTTCACGAAATTGGCCAGGCCCAAGGAGGATACGTACAGATTCCAGTCGTTGACCTTGAGCGCGGCGACCACGATCACGATCACGCCCACCCAGCCGGTCGACGAGGTGACAATGGTGGCAACGTCTTTGCTGCGCAGGGCGTGTGCCAGCAGCACACCGACCGAACCGATCACCCACTCGCCGAGTGTGATTCCCACGATGGTCTGCTTGACCACGTCACCGGGTGTGCGGTTGAACCGGGTCATGTCCGGGGTGATGACCGCGCCCACCATGAACTGCCCGGCGACCAGCGTGACGGCCTGCACCAGGCTCAGCTGCGGCCCGGGCGCGGCATCGGTGAGCAGCTGCCCCAGATCGTGGCGGCTCAGCTCGACCACCACCGACACCCCGGCCAGCAGCAGGAAGGCCGGGACGGTGATGTAGGCGGTCCAAGCCATCCACCGGAATCCGTAGGTCACGATCAGGGTGACCAGCAGGCCGAACAGCATCGACCAGCCCCACACCGGCAACCCGCCGAGAATCTTCGCCAGGCTCTTGCCCGCGAGCTGGGACTGCACCCCGAACCAGCCCATGGCACTGAATCCGATGACCAGCGCCACCACCGCCGAACCGCCCTGGCCGAATCCCGTCCAGCGGCTCAACACCGACGTGGACAACCCCTCACGCTGCCCGATGATGCCGACCGCGATGGAAACCGCCTCGAGCACAACGGCTCCCAGCGTGAATGCCAGAAACGCTTGCCAGAACGGCAATCCGAACCCCAGCGTGGCGCCGAGTAGGAACTGACTCAGACCCGAGATCTGCCCGAATCGCTGCGTGGCCACCGAAAGCCACGGATAGCGGGCCGATCGCGGGACCCGAGACAGTGCGTAGTCGTCGTGCCCGACCGGGGCTGCGGTCATGCTTTCCCCCTGATTTCCGTTGTAGCGTAGCGGGATTCGCATGCTACTGAGGTTCGAGCACGCGTGTCATGTGCGATCGGCACGGTTCGCGACACCGGCGTGTGCATCCGGCCCAGAACCAAGGGCCAACGGGGGGCGAAACTTTCGATGACCTCTTGTCGTTTGTGCCAGTCGCTCGATCCGCGCACATCGGCTGTGCAGTCCGCACGTAGACGCTCGCCCCCGGGCTCTTTACGGTCTGGTCAGCTGTGGTCGTGCTCACCGAATTGGGAAGGGGGAACTGCCGTGTTCAGGGGGTTGCTTCGCGGCCGTCACGTACGTCGCGCGGGGGATGATCGCGGCGTGCTGCGTGCCGAATGTCCGTGCTGTCCCACCTGCGGGACACCGGTCGGGCAGCAGGGATTGGACTGGTTGACCGGACTGCTCGACCGCCGCACCTGGCATCACCACGCGGACCGGGCGCTGGCCGGGGCGGAACGGGAACCGATCACCCTGCTGATCGCCGACCTCGACCGGTTCAAGCTGATCAACGACGAGCACGGACATCTGGCCGGGGACAACGCATTACGCCAGGTCGCGGGCATTCTGCGCGCGGTGACCCGGCACACCGATCTGGTGGCCCGCTACGGCGGCGACGAATTCCTGGTACTGATGCCGGGCACCACGGCCGACGATGCGCTCGCGGTCGCCCGCAGCCTCAACGTCCAGCTGAATTCGGCGCGGCTGCGCACGGTCAGCGCCCGCGACGGCGAGACCACCCTGACCGGGCTGTCGGTATCGGTCGGCGTGGCCAGCCTCGGCTCCGACGCCCGGCTGGAGGGCCTGCTGCTGGCCGCGGACGCGGCGCTGCTGGCGGCCAAGCGCAACGGCCGCGCCCAGAGCTGCATCGGCGGCGACGGGCAGGGGTGGACCTTCGATCGAGTGGTGCACCCCTTCGCCCTGCACACCGCCTGAAACTCAGTCCGCCAGCACGGCTTCGGCGAACCGGGCCAGCGCCAGCACCAGATCGTCGGAGTGGCGCGGGCCCACGATCTGCATGCCCACCGGCAGCCCGGCCGCGGTGACGCCGACCGGAATGCTGATGGCGGGCTGCTGGGTCAGGTTGAAGGGGTAGGTGAACGGCGTCCACTGCGGCCAGCCGCGCAGCCCGCTGCCGGGCGGCACGTCGTGCCCCGCCTCGAATGCGGGGATCGGCACGGTCGGGGTGATCAGCACGTCGTGGGCGGTGTGGAAGGCGCCCATCACGATGCCGATCTCGGCGGCGACCGCGCGCGCGTCGAGATAGTCCACGGCGCCGAGGGACTGCCCGTGATCCCAGACCTCCCCGAGCCCCGGATCGACCCGATCGCGGGTGCCCGCCGGGAATTTCGACAGCATCGCCGCCGCCCCGGCCGCCCACAGCCGCTCGAAGGCCACCAGCGGATCGCGGAAACCCGGATCGGCGGCCAGCACCCGCAGACCCGCCGCGTCGAGCCGCCCCACCGCCGCCGCGACGACCGCCGCCACCTCCGGATCGACGTCGACATACCCGAGCGTCGCCGAGTACGCGACCGTCAGGCCCCGCAGATCGCGCTGCAACTGCCCGCGAAACGTCGTCGGCGTCGGCGCGAGCGCGGTCGGATCGCGCGGATCGGGCAGCGAGAGGATGTCCATCAGCAGCGCCGCGTCCTCGACCGTGCGCGTCATCGGCCCGGCGTGCGCGAGCGGGCCGAACGGGCTCGCGGGATACAGCGGGATGCGCCCGTGCGTCGGTTTGAATCCGACGATGCCGCAGAACGACGCCGGAATCCGCACGCTGCCACCGCCGTCGGTGCCGACCGAGACCGGACCCATCCCAGCCGCGACCGCCGCCGCGCTGCCGCCCGAGGAACCACCGGGAGTCCTGGACGGATCGGCGGGATTGCGGGTGATGCCGGTCAGCGGGCTGTCGGTCACCGCCTTCCAGGCCAGCTCGGGCGTGGTCGTCTTGCCCAGGAACACCATCCCGTCCTCGCGCAGCCGCGCGGTGACCGGACTGTCCAGCGGCCAGGGCACGTCCGGTTCGATGCAGAGCGAGCCGCGGCGGGTGGGCCAGCCCTCGGTGAGGAAGATGTCCTTGATCGAGATCGGCACCCCGTCCAGCAACCCCTGCACGTGACCGGAATGCCAGCGCGCCTCGGACTCCTTGGCCTGCACCAGCGCCCGCTCCGGATCGACCAGGCAGTAGGCGTTCAGTTCGCCGTCGCGCTCGGCGATGGCGTCGAGCACCGAGCGGGTCGCCTCGACCGGCGACAGCGTGCCGGCGGAATAGGCCGTGACCAGTTCGACCGCGGTCATCTCCGCGGGCTCGGTGGGTGTGCCGGTATCGGGGTGGGCCATAGCTGACTCCCTTCAGCCGGGTACGTAACCCAGCCGCTTGTCGACCACGTTGTCCAGTGGTCGGCCGTCGATCCACTTCCGGAAGTTGTCCGCGAACGCGGTGACGATCTCGTCGCGCCAGCCGCGGAAGTCGCCGGAATTGTGGGGCGTGAGATGGACATTGGGCAGATCCCACAGCGCGTGGCCCACGGGCAGCGGCTCGGGATCGACGACATCGAGCGCCGCCCCGGCCAGCGAGCCGGTGCGCAGCGCGGCGACGAGATCGTCTGTCACTACTAGTTCCCCACGACCGACATTGATGAAACGGGCGTGTGGTTTCATCGCGGCGAAGGCGCGTGCGTCGAACAGATGCCGGGTGCGCGGGGTGAGCGGCGCGACCGCGACCACATAGTCGGCCGCGGGCAGTTCCGCGTGCAGATCGGTGCCGACCACGCCGAAATCGGGATCGCCGGTGCGGGCGGTGCGCCCGAGCCCGCGCACCCGCATGCCGACCGCGCGCAGCAGCCGGGCGATGGCGCGGCCGATCGGCCCGGTCCCGACGATCAGCACCGACGCGCCCGCGACCCGCTCGGACTCCCGGTGCCGCCAGACGTGCCGCTGCTGCAACCGCAGCGATTCGGGCAGATCCTTGGCGAATTCGAGGATCTGGGCGAGGACGTATTCGGCGATGGGACCGTCGAATACGCCGCGGGTATTGGTGACGACGACATCGCTGTCGATCAATTCCGCGAACATCACCGCGTCGACTCCGGTCGCCCCCACATGCACCCAGCGCAGCCGGTCGGCCGCGTACCAGGCGCCGGGGACGGCCGTGCTCATGAAGTCGTAGAGGAACAGCACGTCGGCACCACGCAACGCCGCGGCGAGCTCGGCGTCGGTGGCGTGGCGAATCGTGGCACGCTCGGCCACCGGGCGCATGAGCTCCGCATCGGGCCTGGTGCCATCGTGCAGTACGGTGACTAGGGGGCCCTCAACCACATTGACACATTATGAACGCATCGTATGATTGTCAACAATCCGATCGTGTGCGGAGGATTACCCGGCTGACGCGAGAGGGGCCCTCGTGGACTTGAACTTTCCCGGTATCGACGGCCCGGTCGCCCAGCGGGGTATCGGCATCATCGCGCCCTTCGACCTGGCCCTGGAGCGGGAACTGTGGCGCTGGGCGCCGCTGGAGGTGAGCCTGCATCTCGCGCGCACCCCCTACGAGCCGGTACCGGTATCGCTGGAGATGGCCGAACTGGTCTCCGACGCAACGCATCTCACGGCGGCCACGCGCAATGTGCTGCACGTCGAGCCGGAGGTCATCGCCTATCTGTGCACCTCGGGCAGCTTCATCAAGGGGCTGGCCTACGAGAAATCGCTGTGTGACACCATCCGGCACGCGGGGGCTCGCGACGCGGTCACGACCTCGGGTGCGCTGGTGGAGGCGATTCACGCGCTGAAGTTGACGCGGCTGTCGGTGATCACCCCCTACGACGGGATCCTCACCGGCAAGTTGCACGAGTTCCTGGCCGAGGCCGGGTGCGCGGTGATTCGTTCGGACCATTTGGGTTTGGGCGGGGGCATCTGGAAGGTCGGCTATCGCACCATCGCCGAGCGAATCCTCAATGCCGACGATCCGCGCTCGCAGGCCATCTTCGTCAGCTGCACCAATCTGCCGACCTACGACGTGGTCGAACCGCTGGAACAGGCGCTCGGCAAGCCGGTGCTCACCGCGAATCAGCTCACCATGTGGGCGTGCCTGGGCCGGATGAAACTGCCCATGATGGGGCCGGGGCGCTGGCTCCGGGACGTCTTTTGAAGGGAGCGCGCATGGCAACTCCGACGATCGGTTTCATCTATCCCGACCACGCGGCCGAGGACGACTATCCGCGCGCCGCGGCGCTGCTGGACGTCGATCTGCGGGTCGCCCACATCTACGGGACCGATCTGCACGCCGTGCCCGAACTACTCGATCTGGGCAGTCCCGCCCGGCTACGCCGCGGCGCGGAACTGCTTGCGCCGCATCGGCCGAGCGCGGTGGTGTGGGCCTGCACCTCGGGCAGTTTCGTATTCGGGGCCGACGGCGCGCGCGAGCAGGAGCGCGGACTGGCCGCGGCGGCCGGGGTCCCGGCGTCGACTACCAGCTTCGCCTTCGTCCACGCCGCGCGGGCGCTCGGGGTGTCCGCGGTCGCGGTCTGCGCCAGTTATCCCGACGCGGTCGCCACGCTGTTCGTCGAGTTCCTTGCCCACGAGGGCATCCGGGTTGTATCACTGTCCAGCGCGGGAATCGATACCGCGGCCGAGGTGGGCACGCTCACCCCGGCCCAGGTGCGCGAACTGGCCCTCGCGAACGATCATCCGGATGCCGAGGCGCTGCTGATTCCCGATACCGCCATGCACACGATCGAGGTGCTGCCGGAACTGGAGGCGGCGCTGGGCAAGCCGGTGCTCACCGCGAACCAGGTCACCATTTGGGAGGGGATTCGCCTGGCGGGACATCCGCCGGGCGGCGAGCCGTACCTCGGCAGGCTGTTCTCGGAAAGGCTGACCCATGCCGGTCATTGAATTCGAGCCGGTGAACCGGCAGTCGACGGCGGAGATGATCGCCGACCGCCTGCGCACCGCGATCATGCGCGGTGCGCTGGCCCCGGGCGCGCAGCTGGTGGAGGCGGATCTGGCCGCGCGGTTCGACGTCTCGCGCGGGCCGGTGCGCGAGGCCATGCAGCGGCTGGTGTCGGAGGGGCTGCTGCACAGCATTCGCCATCGGGGCATCTTCGTCATCGAACTGTCCCTCGACGACGTCGTGGACGTGTACCGGGCCCGTACCGCGCTCGAGGGCGGCGCGCTCGAGTTGATCCTGGACGGCCGCCGCGAAATCGCCTACACCGCATTGGAACCCAGCGTCTCGGCCATGCTCGCCAGCGCCGCGAGCGGCGACGCCGCCGGGGTTTCCGACGCCGACCAGGCCTTCCACGAGGCGCTGGTGGAGAGCGCGGGCAGCCCGCGGCTGATCCGCGCCGCACGCACCCTGTTCATCGAGACGCGGATGTGCCTGGGCGCGCTGGAGACGACCTATGCCGATGTGCGCGATCAGGCGCAGGAGCATGTGGAGCTGCGCGAGGCCATCGGCGCGGGCGCTCCCGCCCGCGCGCGCAAACTGCTGGTCGAGCATATGCGCGACGCGGTGGACCGGCTGCGCGCCCGACCCTAGTCGCGCGATCGCCGGATTTCGCCCGTAGTGTGCGAATCGGCGCTGCTTGCCGATCGGCACGCCCTGGTGTTACCGCCGAGCGAGTGGAGTGACCGGTATGTCGGACGATTTCGACGGCCTGCCGTCTGCGGAGGAGATGCTGTCCTGGATCGAAACCATTGTGGCCCAGGGCATTCGGCGGCCCGGCTATCCGGCCGACGCGGCCGTCCGGGATTGGGCCGCGCGGCGGTTGCGCGAGTGGGGTCTCGAGGTCCGCACGGAACCGGTGGAGGTGCCCGCCTGGTATCCGGGCGAGGCGTCGCTGCTGGCCCGGCTGGACCGTGATCCGAGCCGGCAGGTCGCCCTGCGCGGATTTCCGCTGCCGTTCACCGCGCCGACCTCCGGCACGACCGGCCCGTTGGCCCGCCTGACCGACGACATCGACGCTGCCCCCGGATTTCTCGCCGTCGACGAGATCGGTCTGGTCGAGCTGCCGCAGGCCGCGCTCCGCGATACGGCGCTCGGCGCATACGATCCGGACCGCGAATTCGACACCCTCACCCAGACACTGCCCTTCACCCCACGCATGCAGCAGGTGGCCGAACCCGCCATGGCCGCCGGGGCCGGTGGCTACCTCGGCGCGACCACCGGATTCCCCTGGGACACCCGCGATTACTACGTCCCCTACGACACGGTGCGGCGGCCGATTCCGGGCCTGTGGCTGTCCCGCTCGGATTCCCTGCGGCTACTCGGCCTGATGGCCGAGGGTCCGTGCACGGGGCTGCTCACCGCGCGATCCGAGGTGCGCGCGGCAACCAGCGCCAATGTGGTCGCCACCCTGCCCGGCAACTCCGACCACTGGGTCGTCGTCGGATCACATCACGATGCCCCCTGGGCGTCGGCCGTCGAGGACGCCTCCGGCATCGCACTGGTACTGGCGGCGGCCGCCCATTGGGCACGGGTACCGCGATCGCGGCGGCCGCACAACCTGCTGTTCCTGCTCACCGCCGGTCATATGACCCACCATGCCGGTACCCGAGCCTTCGTCGAACGCCACCGCGCGGACCTGCTGCCCGAGGTGGTGCTGGAGCTGCATCTGGAACACGCGGCCCTGCACTGCCGCCCGGAGAACGGCGAACTCGTCCCCACCCCCGATCCGGAGGTCCGATGGTGGTTCACCAGCCCCGAATTCGCCGGGGTGGTGCTCGACGCGATCACCGCCGAGCGCCTGCGCCGTTCACTGGTGTTCGCCCCCGACGCGTTCTTTCCGGAGCCACCGACCGATGGCGCGCTGTTCCATCGCGCGGGCGTCCCGCTGGTCCAATTCCTCAGCGCGCCGATGTATCTCTTCGATTCCCGCGACACCATGGACAAGATCGATGCCGACGGCCTCGTACCGCTGAGCCGCGCGGCGGTGCGCATCGTCGCCAGCACCGCCGGGCGCACACCACCGCGCACCACCGCTTGATCCCGGCGCCGGCACGCCGGAATGCGAGTGAGCGATACCGCGGAACCGGGGGCATGGAAAATGCCGTCGTTTCGGATGCGCGCCCGCCGAATAGGGTGATCCCGCAAGCTCACAGCGAAGGGAAAGCATTGTCCATCAAGCGGATTACGTTCGCAGCGATCGCCGCGGGCGCGACGGCGGTGGCCATCGCCGCCGCACCGGCGACGGCACAGATCACCCTGGAACCGGCCCCATCCGATCAGGTCGCTCCGTCGGCGCACGAGGTCGGCAGCACCATGCCGGGCACGGGATCCTTCGACAGCCTCTCGTCCGGCATGCTGTGCAGGACGCTCCCCGGCAGCGACATCGTCATCTGCTAGCCCGGGTCGCCGTCGTCGCCCCGCGTCAGTCGATCAGGCCGCGGGGACGGACGACGAAGACCGGGGAGGAGCGCTTGCCCTTCTCCTCCAGCAGCGCAATGGTTTTGCCGTCGGCGGTGCGAGCGGCGTGCACGCCCTGTATGCCGATCGGGTCGAGCCAGCGGCCATCGCGCAGCGAATTCGCCTCGGCCTCGGTGATCTCCCGGTGCGGGAAGGCCAGTGCGGCGGCCGCATCGATGTCGAGGTTCAGGGCCGGCTCCTCGGCGAGCTGGTCGAGGGTGCGGGCGTGCTCGAGGGTGAACGGGCCCACCCGGGTGCGGCGCAGGGCGGTGAGATGGCCGCCCACGCCGAGCTTTTCGCCGAGGTCGCGGGCCAGGGCTCGGATGTAGGTGCCCGAGGAGCAGTCCACCTCGACGTCCAGGTCCACGAAGGTGGTTGTGCCGGTGTCGATATCGCGGCGGGCGAGCACGTCGAAGCGACTCACGGTCACCGGCCGGGCGGCCAGCTGTACGTCCTCCCCGGCGCGCGCCCGCGCGTAGGCGCGCTCGCCGTTGACCTTGATGGCGCTCACGGTGGCCGGCACCTGCTGGATATCGCCGGTCAATTCGGCTATGCCCGAGGTGATTTCGGCATCGTCGAGATGTCCGGCGGCGGTGGTCGCGACCGCTTCGCCCTCGGCGTCGTCGGTGATGGTCGACTGCCCCAGCCGGATGGTGGCGGTGTAGGACTTCGTGGTGAGGCTGAGCAGCCCGAGCATCTTGGTGGCCCGCTCCACACCGAGCACCAGCACCCCGGTGGCCATCGGATCCAGCGTTCCGGCGTGCCCGATCTTCTTGGTGCGCAACAGCTTTCGGCATCGGGCCACCACATCGTGACTGGTCCACCCGCCGTCCTTGTCCACCACCAGCAGCCCGCCCAGGGCATCCACCAGCGGGGTCCGCGTCTCGCCCATCAGCCGTGCGCGATCGCGGTCAGGATCAGCCCGTCGCTGATCAGCCAGCGGCCGTCGAACGAGGTCAGCGGCGCGCCCCCGTCATTGGTCCGTCCGGGTATCAGCAGTTCGCTGTGGAAGGTTCCTCCGCAACCGCTGTCGTCGACGGTGAAGGTGATGTGCGCGTCCTCGAAACCCAGCCAACGCAACGTCAATGGGAACCACGCCTTGTAGGTGGCCTCCTTGGCGCAGAACAGCAGACGATCCAGATGCAGCCCGACCTCCGGAATCGCGGCCCGTAACCAGTCCCGCTCGGGCGCCAGGCTCACCGACTCCAGCACCCCCTCGGGCAGGGTGTCGTGCGGTTCGGCATCGATACCGATCGAGCGCCAGCGCAGCCGATGCGCCAGCGCGGCGGCCTGATATCCGGCGCAGTGGGTGAGGCTGCCGACCACCCCGCGCGGGAACAGCGGCATCCCCCGCTCCCCCTTGCCGATCGCCACCGGCGGCTCGCCCAGCTGCTCCAGCGCCAACCGCGCGCAGTACCGGGCGCCGATGAAGTCACGCCGCCGCTTCTCCACGGCCTTCGCGATGAGATGCTCCTCACCCGGATGCGGCTTCAGCCCCTCCGGATATTCCAGCAACTCGGCCGCGGCCACACCCTCGGGCAGAATCCTGCCGATGATCCGCGCGGCGCCAGCCCGCTGTTCGATGACCGCCTCCTGACTCGATCCCTGCTTGCCATCCCGAGCCTATCGGAGCTCTCGAACCGGGCGTCCGGGCCCGCCCACCTCAGGCCAGGCCGCGGCGCTTGTCGGCCAGGCGGCGCATTTCGGCTGCGGCAGCGCGCATTTCCGGGGTGATCTTGAAGTGGCCGCCCCATTCGTTGAGGTCGCCCGGACCATATTCGGGGGCGGGCAGGATCTGGCGCAGCAGCTTGTCGGGCAGGCCGCGGCGTTGCCATTCGCGGGGGTAGCCGAGGGAGACCTCCTCGAAGCGGACCCCGTCGTAGTAGGTGGTGCGCGGGATGTGCAGATGGCCGTAGACCGAGCAGACGACGTTGTAGCTGGTGTGCCAGTCCGCCGTCAGATCGGTGCCGCACCACAGCGCGAATTCCGGATAGAACAGCATCCGGGTCGCCTCGCGCACCAGCGGGAAATGGTTGATCAGCACCAGCGGCGTCTCCGGCTCGAGCGCGTCCAGCCGCCGCTTGGTGTACTGCACCCGGGCATGACACCAGGCGTCGCGGGTCACGTACGGATCCGGTGAGAGCAGGAATTCGTCGGTGGCGACCACATTGCGTTCGCGGGCCACGTTCAGCGCCTCGGCCTTGGTCGTGGTGCCCTCGGGTCGCCAAGAGTAGTCGTAGAGCACGAACATCGGCGCCAGGGTCACCCCGCCCCCGTACGCCTCGGCGCCCGCACCCGTCCAGACCGGGAACGGATCCTCGGGCGTGAGCACGTCGAGGTCCCGGCACATCGCTACCAGGTAGTCGTAGCGCGCGGCCCCGTGCATCTGCACCGGATCCTTGGCCGTGGTCCACAGCTCGTGATTACCGGGCACCCAGATGACCGTGGCGAATCTCTCCCGCAGCGTCTTCAGCGCCCATCGGATGTCGTCGGAACGCTCCCCCACATCACCGGCGACGATCAGCCAGTCCTCGGGCGAGTCCGGGTGTATCCCCTCCACCACGGGCTTGTTGCCCTGGTGCCCCACGTGGATATCGCTCACCGCCATCAGCTTCGGAACCACCCGGACTACCTCTCTGCTAGTCGACCGCGACCTCGGAGGCAACCGCGGCACCCGATTCCAGATTCCCACGCCCACCGATCATGCGGCCAACCGAGGCACCTCGGCCCCCACCCGCGCCCAGCGCCCCGACAGCGCCCGCACACTCACCGCCACGAGTCGCAACACCATGAAGGCGCTCAGACCGCACCAGAGCCCGGCGATACCCCAGTCCAGCGCCAGCGACAGCCAGATCAGCGGGAGGAAACCGAGCAGCGCCGACCCCATGGTGGTGGTGCGCAGATATGCCACGTCGCCCGCCCCGAGCAGCACCCCGTCCAGGGCGAACACGACACCGCCGACGGGCAGCAGGGCGATGAAGATCCACCAGACCGCGTGCATTCGCTCCAGCACACCGGGATCGTCGGTGAACAATCGCGGGATCACCTCGTATCCGGCCGCGAGCACGACCGCCAGCACGACCGAGAACACCGTCGACCACACCGTGACCCGCCGCGCCAGCCGTTGCGCCCCCGGCGCGTCACCCGCCCCGAGCGCGGCCCCGGTCAGCGTCTGCGCCGCGATCGCGAGCGCGTCGAGCGCCAGGGCGAGGAAGGACCACAGCTGCATGACCAGTTGATTCGCCGCGACCGAGGCCGCGCCGAACCGCGCGGCCACCGCGACGGCGGATATCGTGCACACCTGGAACGACAGCGACCGCACGATCAGGTCCCGGCTCAGCACCAATTGCGCGCGGATCACCGGCCACCGCGGCGCGAGCGAAACCCGCTGCCGCACCAGCGCGTTCAGGAACAACCCCGCCGACACCACCTGCCCCACCAGATTCGCCACTGCCGAACCGGCCAGCCCCATCCGCGGCGCCCCGCACAGGCCGTGCACCAGGGTCGGGCACAGCACCCCCGAAATCGCCAGCCCCACAACCACATACGTCAACGGCTGGCGCGTCTGCTGCACCCCACGCAACCATCCGTTGCCCGCCATGGTCAGCAATATCAACGGCACTCCGAACGACGCGATGCGCACCCACAGCAGCGCCTCGTCGGCAATGTCGGTCCCACCCGCCAACACCCGCGCGATCGGCCCCGCGAACACCTGCAGCGCCACGACGATCAGGGTCCCCACCCCGATGGCCACCCAACTCGCCTGTACCCCTTCGGCCACCGCCCCGCGATGATCCCCCGCACCGTGTCGCCGAGCAGACCGCGCCGTCGTGCCGTAACTCAGGAACGTCAGCTGGGAACTGACCTGGGTGAGAATCAACCCCCCGACGGCCAACCCCGCCAACGCCAACGCCCCCAACCGCCCCACGACGGCCATATCGAACAACAGATAGATCGGTTCCGCGACAAGCACCCCCAGCGTCGGAATCGCGATCCCAAGAATCCGCCGCGGCCCCACCCGACCCGCGTCGACCGTCACCACCCCACTCACGCGTCCCTCCCGTCCGTCGTCGGATCGTCGCGATCACCATCGCATACGGCACCGACAAACATAGGACGATTAGCGGACGAACCGCCCGCAAGCAATCACACAGCATCGAGCGCCGTCCGGGACGGGACGTGCGCATGCGGCGACGGCGCCGAACCGTTCAGGCGCGCAGTTGCGCCAGCAGCGCCGCCACCAGATCCTCCGGCGTCCCCGCCGTCGTGTACCCGGCCGCGTAGCGATGTCCGCCCCCGCCCAGCCGCGTCGCGACCTCCGCGACATCCACACCGTCGTCGGTGCCGACCCCGCTGTCGCGGGAGCGCAGCGAGACCGTCCACTGCTCCGGGGCGGCACGCGATTCCTTGAATACGGCCGCGATTCCCGCCTCGGCCGTGGTCCGGATGACGTCGATGACGCTCTCGACCTCCTCCGAGCGCAGGCCGTCGAGATCGGCGCGGCGCACGAAGGCGTAGACCAGGCCGGCGCCCCCGGCCGCGGTGGGCTCGAGGCAGGCGGTGGCGAGGACCCGCGACAGCATGGGCAGCCAGCCGAAGGGATGGGTGTCCATGAGCGTGCGGGTAATCCCCGCGCCATCGATACCGGTAGCCAGCAATCGTTCGGCAAGTCGATGGGTGCCGGGTCCGGCCCAGCGGAAACACCCGGTATCGGTGACCAGCCCGGCGAACAGACAGTGCGCCACCGGGCGGTCGATCGGCTCGCCCCAGGCGTCGAACACCCGGGCCAGCAGGCTGGTCGTCGACTCGGCCGTATCGTCGATCAGATTGATCGTCCCGAACCTGGTGTTGGACCGGTGGTGGTCGAGCACCAGCGTGGTCGCCGCGCCGCCGATCCGATCGGCCAGCGCACCCAGCCGCCCCACGCTGCCGCAGTCGACCGCCACCAGCACGTCGACCTCGGGCGGCACCTCGGCGGGCGGCACCAGATACTCGATACCGGGCAGCGACCGCATGGACGCGGGCAGTTCGGCGGGCTCGGCGAAGGACACCCGCACCGGCACGCCACGCCGGGACAGCACCTGCGCCAGCGCCAGACCGCTGCCGATGGTGTCGGCGTCGGGCTGCACATGACACAACACGGTCGCCGACCGCGCGGCGGCCAGCACCTCCACGACCGCGGCGAGCTCCGCCGCCGGGGTAACTGCAGTCATCGCCAGTCCATCGTGACCACGGACGGTCAGTCGTCCTCGTCGCGGTCGGTCTTGTACGGATCCGCCTCACCGGCGTGCGTGGCGTTGGCCGCGACCTGGGCCACCCGCTCGTCTACCGCGCGGGCCTTGGCCAGCAGTTCCTCCATCTGCCGCGCCGCGTCCGGGACGGTGTCCAGGACGAAGGCGAGGGTGGGGGTGAACTTGATGCCGGTGGCGGCGCCGACCTTGGAACGCAGCACGCCCTTGGCCTTCTCCAGTCCCGCCGCGGCGCCCTCGAAATCCGGGTCGGCGGCCAACGACTCGCCCATCACCGTGTAGTACACGGTCGCTTCTCGCAGGTCGCCGGTCACCTTGGCGTCGGTGATGGTCACGAAACGCAGCCGCGGATCCTTGATCTCGTATTCGATCGCGTTGCCCACGATGGAAACGATCCGCTTCGCGAGTCGGCGTGCTCTGGCCTGGTCCACCATGGCCGACCCTCCTCACTCTTGCTCTACGGCGGCGAGATCGGGCGCGAGGCCCGGGCCTCCCGCCGCCGTGCTGACGGTTCAGTCTTCGGGTCCGAAGACGCGGCGGCGCACTGCCAGCAACTGTAACTCCGGACGCGCCGCGACGTGGCGTTCACATCGGTCCAGCACCTCTGTGAGATGTCCCATCCCGGAGCTGACCATGGCCACGCCCAGCAGTGTGCGCCGATATCGGTCGTGTTCCCCGCCCTCGGCCGCGCACACCCCGAAGCGCTGCAGTTCGGCCAGGATGGGCCGGACCACCGAGCGCTTCTCCTTCAACGAATGCACATCGCCGAGCAGGATGTCGAACTCCAATGCTCCGACGAACAACGGCTCACCTCTTGATGATTCGGCGACGCCTCAGGTGTGCCGGGTGAATATCCCTCACCCGGCACACCTTTCGGCACATCAGTCCCGCGGCTTCTCGCGAAGCTCGTAGGCCTCGATGACGTCGCCTTCCTTGATGTCGTTGTAGCCCAACGTCATACCGCATTCGAAGCCCTCGCGGACCTCCATGGCGTCGTCCTTCTCGCGGCGCAACGACTGGATCGTCGTATCGGCGACCACCACGTTGTCGCGGAGCAGGCGGGCCTTGGCGTTGCGCTTGACCGACCCGGAGGTGATCATGCAGCCGGCGATATTGCCGAACTTCGAGGAACGGAAGATCGCGCGGATCTCGGCGCGACCCAGCTCGACCTCCTCGTAGATCGGCTTGAGCATGCCCTTGAGGGCCTTCTCGATCTCGTCGATGGCCTGGTAGATCACCGAGTAGTACCGGATGTCCACGCCCTCGCGGTTGGCGAGCTCGGTCGCCTTGCCCTCGGCCCGGACGTTGAACCCGATGATGATCGCGTTCGACGCCGAGGCCAGGTTGACGTTGGTCTCGGTGACGCCACCGACACCGCGGTCGATGACCCGCAGCCGGACCTCGTCGCCGACCTCGATGCCCAGCAGGGCCTCCTCGAGCGCCTCGACCGTACCGGAGTTGTCGCCCTTGAGGATCAGGTTCAGCTCCGAGGTCTCCTTCAGAGCGGCATCCAGATCTTCCAGGCTGATCCGCTTGCGGCTGCGCGCGGCCAGGGCGTTGCGCTTGCGCGCGTTGCGCCGGTCGGCGATCTGCCGGGCGATGCGGTCCTCCTCGACGACGAGCAGGTTGTCACCGGCGCCGGGCACCGACGTGAAGCCGATGACCTGGACCGGACGCGACGGCAGCGCCTCTTCGACGTCCGCGCCGTGCTCGTCGACCATGCGGCGCACGCGGCCGTAGGCGTCGCCCGCCACCACCGAGTCGCCGACCCGCAGCGTGCCGCGCTGCACCAGCACGGTCGCCACCGGACCGCGGCCGCGGTCCAGATGCGCCTCGATGGCGACACCCTGGGCGTCCATATCCGGGTTGGCCCGCAGGTCCAGCGCCGCGTCCGCGGTGAGAATGACCGCCTCGAGCAGCTGGTCGATATTGGTGCCCTGCTTGGCCGAGATGTCGACGAACATGGTGTCGCCGCCGTACTCCTCGGCGACCAGGTTGTACTCGGTCAGCTGCTGACGGATCTTCTCCGGGTTCGCGCCTTCCTTGTCGATCTTGTTGACCGCCACCACGATCGGCACGTCCGCGGCCTGCGCGTGGTTGATGGCCTCCACCGTCTGCGGCATGACGCCGTCGTCGGCGGCGACCACGAGGATCGCGATGTCGGTGGCCTTGGCACCACGGGCACGCATGGCGGTGAACGCCTCGTGACCCGGGGTGTCGATGAAGGTGATCAGGCGGTCGTCCTCGCCCACATGGGTCTGCACCTGATAGGCGCCGATGTGCTGGGTGATGCCACCGGCCTCGCCCTCGCGGACGTTGGCCTTGCGGATGGTGTCCAGCAGTCGGGTCTTACCGTGGTCGACGTGACCCATGACGGTCACCACCGGCGGGCGGACCTGCAGATCGGACTCGTCACCGTCGTCCTCGCCGTAGGTGAGGTCGAAGCTCTCCAGCAGCTCGCGGTCCTCGTCCTCGGGCGAGACCACGTGCACGACGTAATTCATCTCCGAGCCGAGCAGCTCGAAGATCTCGTCGTTCACCGACTGGGTGGCGGTCACCATCTCGCCGAGGTTGAACAGCACCTGCACCAGCGAGGCCGGGTTGGCGTTGATCTTCTCGGCGAAGTCCGACAGCGAGGCGCCGCGGGCCAGGCGAATGATCTCGCCGTTGCCGCGCGGGAGCCGCACACCGCCGACGCTCGGGGCCTGCATCGAGTCGTACTCTTGCCGCTTCTGCCGCTTGGACTTGCGGCCCTTGCGGGGCGCGCCACCGGGGCGGCCGAACGCGCCCGCGGCACCGCCGCGACCGCCCGGACCACCGGGACGACCGCCGCCACCGCCGGGACGACCCCGGAAGCCACCGGCCGCGGGAGCACCCGCACCGGCGCCGCCGCCGGGAGCGCCGCCACCGCCACCGCGGTAGTTGCCGCCACCGCCGCCACCGGGACGACCGGCGCCGGGAGCGCCGCCCGGGCGACCCGGACGACCACCGCCGGACGGGCCCGGACGCGCCGCACGCTGCGGCATCGCACCCGGATTGGGCCGCGGGGGCATCGAGCCCGGGCTCGGCCGCGGGCCGCCCGGACGCGGGCCGCCACCCTGTGCGGCGGCCGGACGCGGACCGCCCTGGCTCGGGCCGGGACGCGGACCCGGCGTCGGTCGGGGGCCGCCCTGCGACGGACCCGGACGCGGACCGCCCTGACCGGGGGCCGGGCGCGGCGCCGGACGCTCACGCTCCGGAGCCGGGGAAGAGGAATACGGGTTGTTGCCCACCCGCGGCGCCTTGGGGCCGGGACGGGGGCCGCCGCCCGGACGCGGGCCGGAGTGGGACTGACCGCCCGAACGCTGCTGCTGGCCGGGGCGCGGGCCACCGGACGCCGGACGCTGCTGATCGGGCTGACCCTGCGCGGCCGGGGACGGCGCGGCCGGACGCGGCGCACCGGGCTTGGGGGCCGGGCCGGGCTTGACCGCGGGTCCGGGCTTCACACCCGAGGACTCGGGCCGGGCCGGGGCCTCGGACCGGGCGGCGGGAGCCGCCTCGGCCGGGGTCTGCGCAGCCGGGGTCGCGGGCTTGGCCTGCGCCGGGCTGGGTGCGGGGTTACGCGGGCCGGGACGAGGACCGGGCGTCGCGCCGGACGCGGGCTTGGCCGCGGGGCGCGCCTGGTTCTGACCGGGCTTCGCGGATGTCTTGCTGCCGTTCGCCGGGGCGGACTTCGAGGCGAACGATTCCCGAAGCCGACGGGCGACGGGGGCCTCCACCGTCGACGACGCCGACTTCACGAACTCGCCCTGCTCCTTGAGCGTTGCGAGTAGTTCCTTGCTCGTGACACCGAGTTCTTTTGCCAACTCGTGCACGCGGGCCTTGCCTGCCACTGCTCTCCTCACTGAGAGGTCGAGCGTGGCATCCGTCCGAGTGGGACGGTAAACCCGCACGACCTCCGGTTATCTTCGATGGCCGATCATCGCTGGTACTTCATCACGGTGTGCTCATGAGTGCTCGTGCCTGTTCTCCACGTAGTGCTCCAGGGCTGAGATATCCAGTTTTCCGGACACTCTTAGCGCTCTGCCGAACGCTCGGCGCCGAACTGCCGCGCTCAGACAGACCGAAGAGGGGTGCAACCAGGCACCCCTTCCGGGCAGTCTGTGCCGCGGATCGGGAACGACCGCAACACCGTCTTGCGACGACAGCGCCACGACCCGCAACAGATCGGCGGCCAGCTCGCGTTTCCGACATCCGACGCACGTCCGAACGGGTCCGGAGCGCGGAGAGGTCGAAGACTCGCGCTGAGCCTGACACCACTCTACCGCTGCCATGTCCCGATCTCCGCATCCAGCCCTCTTGTTAGTTACCAACATGTCATCCTGCCGCCACCTCGCGCGGGGGGCGAGCCGTTTTCTACCAGCACAAACCGGCCTCCCGGCAGGTTTTCCCGGCGCGCTAACCCCTATGCGCCTCGGTCCGCATCGAACCCGCTACATCGGGGGCCGCGTCGGAACGGATGTCGATGCGCCAGCCGGTCAGCCGCGCCGCGAGCCGTGCGTTCTGACCTTCCTTGCCGATGGCCAGGGAGAGCTGGAAGTCGGGGACCACCACGCGCGCCGCGCGCGCCTCCGGATCCACGATCGTCACCGAGACAACCTTCGAGGGGCTCAGGGCATTCCCGACGAAGGTGGCCGGATCGTCGGCGTAGTCGATGATGTCGATCTTCTCGCCCGCCAGCTCGCTCATCACGTTGCGCACGCGCTGGCCCATGGGCCCGATGCACGCGCCCTTGGCGTTCACGCCCGGCACATTCGTCCGCACGGCGATCTTGGAGCGATGTCCGGCCTCCCGGGCCACCGCGACGATTTCGACCGAGCCGTCGGCGATTTCGGGCACCTCGAGCGCGAACAGGCGGCGCACCAGATTCGGATGTGTGCGCGAGAGCGTGATCTGCGGACCGCGCGGGCCGCGCGAGACGCCCACGACGTAACACTTGATCCGGTCGCCGTGCTCGTAACTCTCCCCGGGCACCTGCTCGGCGGGCGGGATGAGTCCCTCCGCGCCGTGCGCCTCGCTACCGATGCGCACCACGACCGTGCCGCGGGCGTTCATGCGGGCGTCGCGCTGCACGACGCCGCCGACGATATCGCCCTCGTGCGTGGAGAATTCGCCGAAGGACTTCTCGTTCTCCGCATCGCGCAGCCGCTGCAGCACGACCTGGCGGGCGGTGGTGGCCGCGATGCGGCCGAAACCCTCCGGGGTGTCGTCCCATTCGGAGATCACGTTGCCGTCGGCGTCGAGTTCGCGGGCCATCACCCGCACCACGCCGGTCTTCTGGTTGATGTCGATGCGCGCGTTGGGCTGATGGCCCTCGGTGTGCCGATAGGCGGTCAGCAGCGCGGACTCGATCGCGGAGATCACCGTCTCCATCGAGATCCCCTTGTCGGCGACTATCGCACGCAGGGCTTCGATTTCGATGTTCATTCCACGATCCCTTCGGTCGACGCGGCTACTGGTTCCTGTGTTTCTCCATCTGTGACGTCCACGGACTCCCCGGCGCCGGGCTCCGGGCGGCCGGGGGCGACTCCCCCGGCGAGCTCCATCTCCGCCGCGCCGGGTGGGGAGAATTCCACCTGGACGACGGCCTTTTCGATATCGGCGAGAGGCACGGTGACGCGGTGGGGTTTTCGTTTGCCGCCGAGCACGAGCGCGACCTCGGTGTCGGTGGCGACCCCCACCCTGGCCTCGAAACGGTCACTGTTTTCCGGGGCGGACGCTCCGGGGCGTAATTCGACGCGCACCTTGCGGCCGCGGGCGCGGCGCCAATGCCGGGGCGCGGTCAACGGCCGGTCGATTCCCGGCGTGGTGACCTCGAGCAGATATGCGGTCTCGCCGAAATCACCGGCGTCGTCGAACGCCTGGGAGACTTCCGAACTCAGCTCCGCGATCTCGTCCAGGTCCACCCCGGAATCGCTGTCCACCACGACCTGCACGCGCGCCTGCGACCGCCCGGCAGCCGTTATCGCCACGCCCTCGAGGTCGAATCCTCGGCGCTCGACGAGCTCAGCAACAAGCTGGCTCACCCTTTCCTCGGTCGGCATCGGCATATGGGGCGGCTCCTGGTTCAGTTGTGGCGAGGTGGAGTTGTCGGTATAGGTCCTGGTCGGACCCAGTCGGCGCGCGGGCTCGACGGAATACTCCGCCGAAGGTCTAGCGTAACGCGCCCGAAGAGTGTAAAGGACCAGCCAACCTGCTCCAGTTTCCCATGGGGGTTCACGGCTTCTCGACAGTCGAAGGGGCAGTTCACAGCGTGTCGAGTGGGCTCGGCGGATTGTCTCGCCACAATCCCTGGCACGATGTAGGCGTGCCGCGCACCCATATCGTCGACCCGCCGCCACGGCCGGGCGCTGTCGCAGTCTCTCCGCCGTCCCTGAACCGCCGATCCATGCTGCGGATCGCGGGCGGGAGCGTGCTGGCGGCCGGCGCCCTGAGCGCGGCGGCCTGCTCGCAGGAAGCGCCCCCGGAACCGGATATCCTTCTGGCACAGGAACAATCGGCCCGCACCGACGCGGTGTGGGCCCGGGCCGCGGCCGCCGTGGCCCCCCAGCGGACCGCCGCGCTCACCCTGATCGCCAACCAGCGCACCGAGCACGCCGACGCCCTGCGCGCCGAAATCGACCGCGCCCTGGGCGTATACGGCGACGGCACCAAGCCGAGGTCCGGCACCCCGCCGGTGGCCGAACCACCCGCACTCGCACCCCCGCCGACGCTGGCCGCCCTGCGCGACCAGCTCACCCGCTCCCAGCGCTCGGCCGCCGACCTCGCCGCCACCCTGTCCGGCTACCGGGCGGGCCTGCTCGCCTCGATCAGCGCCTGCTGCGCCACCCACGCGGGAGTCCTGCTCGCATGAACAACGACCACCAAGCCCTCGCCGAGGCCCTGTCCGCCGAATACGCCGCCGTCTACTCCTACGGCGTCATAGCCGCCTACGCCTCCCCCGAACGCACCAGGATCGTCGCCGAGTACCTGGCGGCCCACCGCGCCCGCCGAGACGCCACCATCGACGCCCTGAAATCCCTCGGCGCCCCCCTCCCCAGCCCCGCCGCCGCCTACACCCCACCCTTCCCGGTCAACGACCCCATCCCCGCCGCCAGACTCGCGGTGGCCGTCGAATCCGACACCACCGCGGCCTGGCGCGCGGTGGTCGAACGCGCCACCACCCCCGAACTCCGCCGCACCGGCATCGAGTCCCTTACCGAATCGGCTGTACGCCTTGCGACTTGGCAATCGATTCTCGGGACGAACCCGGCGACGGCGGCGTTTCCGGGGAAGGGGTGAGTCGGCGCCGCATTCCCGTCAACCGGCTGCTTCGGTCTCGTCGAACAGCTCCTCCGCTGTATCGACGGTGGCCGCGCGGCGTAGCCACCGTCCGAGCTGATCCAAGTCGCTACAGGTGGTGATGCGGCGGCGGGCGTTCTCGGTCACGGGAACACCGCGGGCCTCCAGCACCAGCAACAATGCCTGTGCCTCGCCCTCGGCCTTCCCCTCGGCCTTCCCCTCGGCCCTGCCCTCGGCGACGTAACGCCGAGCGAACTCGCTCTGGTACTCGTAAGTCTTCATAAGCTCCTCCCAACGGCGCTTGGCCTCGCCGGACAGAGCGGACGCGACCATGTCATAGTACATTCTTCCCAGCTCACCCTCGGTTTTGCGGAGCGCGACGAGGGTGGCCGCCAGCACGAACTCACCGGCCGGGCCGTCACCGTGGGCGAGCGCCGACAAGACCGCTTGCTCCGGCGCGGCAATGGCCTCGGCAAGGTCGGTGATGGCGGGAATGCGGTCCGGCCCGAGGACCAACGGATGGAGTACGAGGCCCGGGTGGCCGAGAGCAATCGGTCTTCGGCACCAGGCGGCGACATCCCGGTCCGGAGCTACGACCAATAGATAAGTTGGGCATTGCAGCCGCGCGCGAAGCGTGGCCAGATAGACCGGCCACTTCCAATGGCGCGCATCGTCCTTCCCGCGTTGGATTTCTACACAGATTCCGGCCTGCGCACGACCGACCGGGTCGTACAACGCGAACGCGCCGTCGCCCCGGAACTCCTTCGGGCCGACGTCCGTGAAATCGCAAGACTCGGTGTGTGCACGATCGGAATCGGGAATCGGCTCGCCGAACACATGCCGTAAATACCAGGCCGCGAGCATCGGCTGGGGCCGAAACAGTTCGACCAAACTTTCGTGCTGGTGACCAGGCATACATGGCACGGTACGCCGAGGTGACGACGAGTGCTTCACGGTCGAATGCCCAACTCCACCAACGCATTCCACAATCGGCGCGCCGCAAGAGACACGCCGAAAAGTGCTCGAATTCAGCTCACATCGATCGAATACTGCGGCTTGTAGATGCCAACGGCGAGCCGCACCAGATCTGCCACCTCCGCGGCCGTCATCGAATCCTGATCGAAACCGTCGCCGTGGACGAAATTGTCCACCAACGCCGGAAAGGCCTGGGCGGGGGCCATTCCCGTATTCACCAGGCGCTCGAATTCCTCGGCGAGGTTGTGGCCGGTGCTGATCGCGCCGTACGGGGAGGTGATGGCGAGTCTGGCCAGGCCGCCGCCCTTGACGCCCAGCGAGCTCAGGAACGCTCGGTCGCCGTCGCTGACGGGGGTGGTGGTCGTGCTCGGGACGGCGGCGATGGCCTGCGCGGTCGACGGATTGTCGGGGCCGTAGGAGCATCCCGTCAATCCGGCGACCACGACCAGCAGACCCAGGGTGGGCTTGATCACGTTCCGAGATAACCGGATTCGTGATCGGTCCGCAAATCGAACGGGGCTCAGCCGCGGACGCGGGCGAGGACGGTTCGCACGGCCTCCGCGGCGGGGATCTCCTCGCTGGTCCCGGCGAAGCGGTCACGCAGCTCCACCTTGCCCTCGGCCCAGCCGCGGCCGACCACGAGGATCAGCGGCATGCCCAGCAGTTCGGCGTCCTTGAACTTCACCCCGGGCGAGGCGGTGCGGTCGTCGAGCAGGACCTCGAGACCGGAGGAATCCAGTTCGGCCGCAACCTGTTCCGCGCCCGCGCGCGCCGCCTCGTCCTTGTTGGCGATGACCACGTGCACGTCGAACGGCGCGACCTCCCTGGGCCAGCGCAGCCCCTTGTCGTCGTGCTGCTGTTCGGCCAGCACCGCCACCATGCGGGATACGCCGATGCCGTAGGAGCCCATGATCAACCGCACCGGCTTGCCGTTCTCGCCGAGCACATCGACCTCGAACGCGTCGGTGTACTTGTAGCCGAGCTGGAAGATGTGCCCGATTTCGATGCCGCGCGCGGCGTGCAGCACGCCGCGGCCGTCGGGCGAGGGATCGCCGTCGCGGACCTCGGCGGCCTCGATCGTCCCGTCGGGGGTGAAGTCCCGACCGGCGACCAGGCCGACCACATGCTTGCCGGGCGCGTCGGCCCCGGTGATCCACGAGGTTCCGTTCACCACGCGGGGATCGACCAGATACCGAATGCCGTTGTCCTGCAGCGCCTTCGGGCCGATGTAACCCTTGACCAGGAACGGATTGGCCCGGAAGTCCTCCTCGGTGAGCAACTCCACCTCGGCCGGTTCCACCGCCGCGCCGAGCCGCTTGTCGTCCACCTCGCGATCGCCGGGCACGCCGATGCCGACGATCTCGGTCTTGCCGTCGGGGTGGTGCAGCTTGACCATCACGTTCTTGAGCGTGTCGGCCGCGGTGATCGGCCGCCCGAACCGCTCGGCCACCGCGGTATTGGCCCACTCGACCAGCGTGGCGATGGTCGGGGTGTCGGGAGTGTCGTACACCTGCGCCGCGGGCTGCCCCTCGATCGGAATCTCCGGCGGCGCGGGCGTGACCACGGCCTCCACATTCGCGGCATAGCCGGACTCCCGGCAGATCACATAGGTGTCCTCGCCCACCGGGCTGTCGGCCAGGAACTCCTCCGAGGCGCTGCCGCCCATGGCGCCCGAGGTGGCCGAGACGATCACATACCGCACCCCGAGCCGGTCGAAGATCTTCCGGTACGCCTCGCGGTGGGCGTTGTAGCTGTTCTTCAGCCCGTCCTCGTCCAGATCGAACGAGTACGAGTCCTTCATGACGAATTCCCGCCCGCGCAGGATGCCCGCGCGCGGCCGCTCCTCGTCGCGGTATTTGGTCTGGATCTGATAGAGGATGACCGGCAGATCCTTGTAGGAGTTGTACTCACCCTTCACCGTGAGCGCGAACAGCTCCTCGTGCGTCGGCCCGAGCAGGTAGTCGCCCTTCTTGCGGTCCTGCAGCCGGAACAGGCTGTCGCCGTACTCGGTCCAGCGCTTGGTGGTCTCATACGGTTCCCGCGGCAGCAGCGCGGGCAGCGAGATCTCCTGGGCGCCGATCGCGTTCATCTCCGCGCGCACCACATCCTCGATCTTGCGCAGCACGCGCAGACCCAGCGGCAGCCACGAGTACACACCCGGCGCGACGCGGCGGACGTATCCGGCGCGGACCAGAAGCTTGTGGCTGGGCACCTCGGCGTCGGCGGGATCGTCACGCAGGGTGCGCAGGAACAGGTGGGAGAGACGGGTGATCACGGATGCACAGCGTAGCCCGTGCTCCGGCGATGTCCGAAAGGCATCAGCCAATTCGGCTCCTGCCTCCCAGCCTCAACCGTTCGCGCCGGTACCGTATCGGCTCGTGCTGGTGATCCTGCCTCCCTCCGAAACCAAGTCCGATGGCGGCGAACTGGGCCCGCTGGATCTGGACGCCCTGTCGCTGCCGCAGCTCACCGCCGTGCGCGACAAGCTGATCACCGAGCTCATCGCGCTGGCGGGCGACGCGGCGGCCGCGCGCGGCGCCCTGGGTCTGGGCAAGGGGGCCGACGCGGAGATCGCCCGCAACGCCGCCCTGCGCACCTCCCCCACCCGCCCGGCCCTGACCCGCTACACCGGTGTGCTCTACGACGCACTGGCCGCCACCTCGTTCACCAAGACACAGCGGGACCGGGCCTTCGAACGCCTGGCCATCGGCTCGGCCCTGTTCGGTGTGGTGCGCGCGGCCGATCCGATTCCGGCCTATCGGCTCTCGGGCGGCTCGAAGCTGCCCGGCCTGCCGACCCTGTCCTCGATCTGGAAGCCCGTCCTGGTCCCGGCGCTGCGCGAGGAGACCGCCGGTCGACTGGTCGTCGATCTGCGCTCGGGCACCTATCAGCAACTCGGTCGCATCCCGGGCGCGATCACCGCCACCGTCCTCACTGAACGCCCCGACGGCACCCGCACGGTCGTCAGCCACTTCAACAAACACCACAAGGGCCTGCTCGCCCGCGCCCTGGTCCTGACCCGTTCCGAGCCGACCACCATGCGCGAGCTGGCGAAGGTGGCCGAGCAGGCGGGGCTGCGGGTGGAGATCGCGTCCTCGACGGAGTTGCTCGTCCTCACCTGACCGACCGGCCGCCGGAGCCGAACGAGGGCGGGGCGTCCTCGGCTGCGCTGCCCCAGTCCGGATCCGGGGTGTCGGAGAGCGCGTAATCCAGTGCGCCGCCCGGTGTGCGCCGCCGCGCCCGGTACCTAGCCGCACGCGAGATACTCGGCCAGCCCCGGATGCTCCTCGTGACCCCCCGATTCTTTCCGGGTACGACCGCACCCCTCGTCATCGGTTCCAGCGCCCGGTGCGCATCGAAATCCGTTGCACCGAAGGCGTATATGGAGGCGACCATGATGTGGTACGGATCGCCGTTCATCACCCCGGTGTAGTCGTTGGCGACCGTCCGCGCGACGCCACGCCGCATGATCACTTCGTGACAAATGAATTCGAGGGTGCATATGGCGTGAACTCTCGAAATACGCTCGGTTACCGGAATCTTTCCGATTCAGCCGTTTTCGCGATTTGCCTTACGTAACCGATTACCTAACTTGGGATATCCCGGGGCGTGTCGTAATGTTGGCGCGGCGCGTGGACGACGCCGCCGATCCCAATGCATTGCCGAGGAGCTTGGCGTGGGCAAACATGCCACCCGAGAAGACAAAATGGCGCGCGAGGAAAAAGCCCTGCGCGAGTTGATCGACCGCCTCACCGCCGACTACGGGGACGAGTATTCCCCGGGGCAGATCGAGGATGCCGTGGTATCGGCGCTGGGTCGCTTCGAGGGGCATTCGGTGCGCGACTTCGTTCCGATTCTGGTGGAGCGGATCGTCCGGCGGCATCTCGAGGTCGACGCGACCGTCTTCGCGGAAACCGCTGCGCCACAACCGGTTGCGGTCGAAAGCCCGACCACCTCCGAATTCGCGGAGCGGCTGCGTTCGCGCATTCGAGGTTACGCCGCCTCGCCGTGGTCCGCGCGCAAAGTGGCCGTTCCCCTCGCCGCGGTCGTCGTGGTGGCCGTCATCGCGATCGCCCTCGGCGCGACCGGGGGTGAACCGACTCCCCCTTCCGCCGCGCCGACGGTTCTGCGCGGCGTGGTCGGGTCGGAGAAGCACGCCTTCTTCAGCGATCCCGAGGTGGTGCGGGCGCTGGCGCACAAGGGAATTCGCGTCGAGGTCGATCCGGCCGGTTCCCGGCAGATTGCCACCTCGGTGGATCTGGGCAAGTACGATTTCGCCTTCCCGTCCAGCGCCCCGGCGGCCGAACGCATTCTGCGCCAGCGCAATCTCACCGCCAAATACACGCCCTTCTCCTCCCCGATGGCGATCGCGACATTCAAACCGATCGCCGATCTGCTCACCGCCGCGGGTGTCGTCCGGCCGGGCCCCGTCCCGAGCTTCGACATGAACCGCTATCTGGACCTGATCGCCACCGGTGTGCAGTGGGATCAGCTACCCGGCAACACCGTCTACCCGGTGCGCAAGAACATCCTGGTTTCCACCACCGACCCGCGCACCTCCAACTCCGCGGCCATGTATCTGGCCATCGCGAGCTACGTGGCCAACGACAACACCATCGTCCGCGGCCCGAGGGCCGAGGAGTTCGCGGTGCAGAAGATCGCGAAACTCTTCGTCGGCCAAGGCTTTTCGGACAATTCCAGCGAGGGACCGTTCGACCAGTATCTCTCGGCGGGCATGGGCCCCACCCCGCTGGTGATGATCTACGAATCCCAGTACGTCGAGGCGGTCGTGCAGCACCGAATCAAGCCCGAGATGACGCTGCTCTACCCCTCCCCGACCGTGCTGTCCCGGCACACCCTGGTCCCGCTCACCCCCGAGGGCGACCGCATCGGCAGGCTGCTGTCCACCGACCCCGAACTCCAGTCCCTCGCGGCCCGGCACGGTTTCCGCACCGACGATCCGGCCCAGTTCGCCCGGGTCGCGAGCGAACACCGAGCCCCGGTCGCGGACCGACTCATCGACGTCGTCGAGACCCCCGCCTACGACACCCTGGAACACCTGCTCGACGGCGTGGCGAAGTCCTACAACTGATCCCGGCCGCGCCGGGCTGGTGATAAGCGCAACTTCCTAGCATCCTTCTCGACAAGACGCTGGTACCTTCAGTTACATGTACCTGATCCGCGCTCGAGGAGGGCGGTGACACGTTGCTGAAGCAGCGTTCGTCGTCTCGGCCCCGATGGGAGGACCGGGCCGATTACCGCTGGGTCATCGGCTTCCTGCGGTCGCACTCCGTGCTCGGCTGGACCAAGCTGCTGATCGGTCTCGGCGGCGCGATGATGCTGGTCAACGCCACTCTCATGGCGATCAGCCCGGCCGGTGTGCGCGGTCCCGTCGGAATGACCGTCAACACGCTGGCTGCCACGATCGGGGGGCTGTGGGCGCTGCGCTGGTGGTTGCTGCCCTGGCCGAGCGAGTGCGAGTCGCTGACCTGGATCGCGTTGGTCGACCTCGTCGTCACCGCCGACAGCCTGCTGGTGGCGGACCGGGTGCTGGGGGCGATGGGAATACTCATGCTCGTCGCCGCCGGAACCTATCTGGCGGTCTTCCACCGTCCACGCGTACTGGCCCTGCACGTGTGCTGGACGCTGCTGTCGGCCGTGGCGCTGGCGGTGCTCACCGTCCACGGCAGCGGCCGCTGGCACGGCGATCTCGCCCTGGGCGTCGCGCTCGTCATCGCCAATGCCGCCCTGATCGGCCTGGCGATTCCCACGATGCACCTGTCCCACCTGCTGCTGCGCCTGGACTCGCTCTCCGATCCGCTCACCAGGCTGTTGAATCGACGCGGCCTGGATTCGCAGCTGTCGCAATGCGGCGGCTACGGCCGCGATCCGCTCTATGCGATAACGCTGGATCTGGACCGCTTCAAGACCGTGAACGACACCTACGGCCACCCCTTCGGTGACGAGGTCCTGAAGCGAACGGCGAACCGGCTGCGCGCGGCGGCCGACGCCGACGCCCTCATCGCGCGGACGGGCGGGGAGGAATTCGTGGTAGTCGGGCGCGGCCGCGACCAATCGGCCGCGGCCGTCGCCGAACGCCTTCGCGCCGCGATCGAAACCATGCCCGACCTCCCGATCACGATCACCGCCAGCGTCGGGGTCGCGCTGTTCACCCGCTCCGGGCCCCGGGATCGCCGAGCCCGGTTCGATGCCCTGCTGGCCTCCGATGCCGCGATGTACGAGGCGAAGCGCCTCGGCGGCAACATCGTGGTAACCGCCGAATCGGCGCGGCCGGTCGCACGCTGATCGGTAGCCCCACGACCTGTGCACTAGCGGTGTGCACCGTCGGGGTGTACTACTAGTACATGCCCCTGCCTCGCTTCCACCGGCTGTCAGCGCAGCGCCGCGCCGAGATCCTCGGCGTGGCGCGCGAACACTTCGCCCGCGACGGCCATGCCACCGCCTCCTACAACAAGATCGTGGCCGCCGCGGGTATCTCGAAGACCTCGGCGTATCAGTACTTCGACGGCCGCGAGGATCTGCTCGAGACCGTGCTCACCGATGTGCTCGACCGCCTGGCCGCCGCACTGGGACCGTGGACGCCCGCGACCACCGCCGCACACTTCTGGCCCGGCCTGCGCACGGGCATGCTGCGGCTGCTCGAACATCTGGCTCACCACCCCGATGACGCGGCCCTCGTGGGGGCGGCCGCCGAGCGCGCCGCCCCCGGTTTCGACCGCTGGCTCACCGCGGTGCTCGACAACGGCCTGGCCATCGGCGTCATTCGCCGCGATATCGATCCGGCCCTGCTGTCCGCCGCCACCGGCGCGGTCTTCCACGCCGCCGATGCCTGGCTGCTGGATGCCCGCCGAGCCGGTCACGCCGCCCCGGGTGCGGCCGAGGCGGTCGATCAGGTGTTACAGCTGCTCGCCGGGCTCTGGCGGCCCACGGATTCCCCTGTGTGAGAGGACGAATCGCATGCACACCGACATCGACTGGACCATCCCGCCGACGCCGCCGGGTTGGCGGGGACGGCTCTTACGCTTCCTGGGCCCGGGCAAGACCCGCGCGGAGGAGACCGTCGAACTGGTCGGCGGCGCGCTCGGCGTGGCCGTGATCGCCTGGTATCTCTGGCATTTCGACGCCGCCGCACAGTGGCCGGCCTGGAAGCTGGCGCTGATCGGCGTGCTCGCCGTCGATCTGGTCGGCGGCGTCCTCACCAATGCCACCAATGCGGCCAAACGCTGGTACCACCGCGATGCCCCCGGAATCGTCAGGAAGCGAAGGACTTTCGTCGCCCTGCACCTGGCACACCTGGCCGCCGTCGCCTTCGTACTGCTCCCCGCGGCCTGGGACTGGTTCGCCGTCAACGCCGTCTTGCTACTCGCCGCGGCCGCGCTCATCGAACGCGTCCCCCTCGGCGTCAAGCGCCCGACCGCCATGGCCGCCTGGCTGACCGTCGTGACGATCACCCCGATCGTCTACGCCCTACCCACCGCCCTGGCCTGGTTCACCCCCATCTTCTACCTCAAACTGCTGATCTCCCACCTGATTCCGGAAGCTCCCATGCAACAGCGCCATGCCTGATATCGATACGGCGCCCACCCCCGCGGCCTGTGCCGCCGTCCTGACCGCCGCCTTCGCCGAGGAGCCCGGCATGCGCCACCTGTGCGGCGACAACACCGTGACCCGCCGCACCTGGTTCACCGCCACCCTCGCCATGCTCGCAACCGCCCCCGGCTTCCACCGCTACGCCATTGCCCCCCAAGGCATTCCACACGCGGTAGCCCTGGTGACCACCCCCGAGACCAAGCCCCCCACCCCCGCCCAACTGCGCTGGACCCTACGGGTGGCCCGCGACTGCGGTCTCCCCACCGTAACCCGCACCCTGCGCTACCTCCGCGCCACCGCCCACCTCAAACCCCCCACCGCCCACACCCTCGAATTCATCGGCGTCCACCCGAATGCCCGCGGCACCGGCGCGGCCCGCCTCCTGCTGAACACCATCCACCCCACCCGCCCCCTGTTTCTCACCACCGCCGACCCCCGCAACGTGTCCCTCTACCACCACTGCGGTTTCGAAACCACCACCCAACTCCGAATCGATGGCCTAACCGTCACCGCCATGATCCGGCCACCGCGGTAATCCACGATTTCCCCGGTTGACCTGACGGATCAACGCCGCCTGGCGGAGGACGCGGAAGTTGTGGGTCAGGGCGGCCCTGGAGATCGGGAGGCCGAAGGAACAGTGGCGTTCGGCGCCGTCGGGGTCTATGAGGTGTGCCGTAGCTACAGTGGGCTGATGAGCAACGCCGAAATGGATCCCGAGCTGATCGAGCTCGCGTCGAAGGTTTTCGATTCGGCACGCACCGGCGACGCCCAGACCCTGGGCGCCTACCTCGATGCCGGGGTTCCGGCGAATCTGACCAATGACCGCGGCGATACGCTGCTCATGCTGGCGGCGTATCACGGGCATTCGGATGCCGTGCGCATCCTGCTCGACCAGGGCGCCGATCCGAATCGGGCCAACGACCGCGGTCAGACCCCGCTCGCGGGCGCGGTCTTCAAGGGCGAGAACGAGATCGTCGAGGCACTCGTCGGCGCGGGCGCCGATCCCGACGCCGGGACGCCCTCGGCGCGGGATTCGGCGGTCATGTTCGGCAAGTCGGAATTACTGGAGCTCTTCGGCTGATAGCGCCCCGGCCCGATCAGCGCAGGCGCGCCATCACCTTCGCGAAGGCGTGCATATCGTGGCTGGTGAGCGTGAAATAGGTGATGCCGTACTCCGCGCGGAAATGCCGCAGGGTATCGGCGATCTCGTCCTCCGAGCCGTGCAGGACATTGGGAATCGTGAGCAACTGCTCGTCCGAGTAGTCCGGGTAGAAGAATCGAGGAAAGGCCAGATTCGGGGCACCGGAACCGGTGATGTGCACGGCCAGGACCATCATATTGATCTCCAGCTCGGCGATCCGCTCACCCGCGGCGCGGCGCAGCAGCGCGATGCGTTCGGGCAGCGTCCCCCGCACCGTGGGGTCCTCGCCCGGCACGACACCGGCCAGGCCGACGGTATCGGCGAGGCGCGCGCCCATGCTCAGCAGCCGGTCTCCCTGCCCCGCGACCGCGATCGGGACATCCGGTCGCGCGGGCCGGGGCCGATGACTCGGATCGGCCAGCAGCCGCCGGACCTCCACGATGGTCTGTTCCAGATGCGAAATGCGTTCTCCCGCACTGGGAAACGACAGTCCCGCCGCCTCGAACTCGTCCCGCGCATACCCCGCCCCGAGCCCCAGCTCGAACCGCCCGTCACTGAGCTGATCGACCGCCGCGACATCGCGGGCCAGCAGCGCGGGCCGGTGAAACGCGGCATTCAACACGAACGTGCCCAGCCGCACCCGCGATGTGACCTCGGCGGCCGACATCAGGGCGGGAAACGGAGCCACCATCCCGAGGTGATCGGGTACGAGCAGCGTATCGAAACCGAGGTCCTCGACCAGCCGGGCCGCCTGCTGCCATTCACCCCGGGAATCCGAGGCACGCATGCTCACACCGAACCGGAACTCCCGCACGACATCTCCCTTTCGTCATCGACCGTCTCGGCCCAGCTTCGCCGAACGCGGGCGCCCGCGCACGGGAATTTCCCGCCGCCGGGACCTATTCGGCGACCCCGATGTCCTCGAACCACAGCTCCGGCCGTTCGGCGATGAACTTCTCCATCATCGCCACACAGCGCGGGTCGTCCACAACGGTGATCGTTACCCCGTTCTCGGCCAGCCACTCGTGACCGCCGTGGAACGTCCGAGCCTCCCCCACGACGACCGCGCCGATGCCGAACTGGCGGACCAGCCCACTGCAGTACCAGCACGGCGACAGGGTGGTCACCATGATGGTGTCGCGGTAGTCCCGGCGGCGGCCCGCATCGCGGAAGGCGTCGGTCTCGGCATGGACGCTCGGATCGTCGTTCTGAACGCGGCGATTGTGCCCGCGCCCCAACAGATTTCCCGCGCTGTCGAACAGCGCGGCCCCGATCGGAATGCCACCCTCGGCGAGCCCCCGTTGCGCTTCCTCGTACGCGACCTCCAGCAAACTCTCGGTATCAACCATGTCGATCATGCTGCCACCGCCGGTACCCAGACCCACACCCGGGCGAATGAGGCAGCTGTCGGCACGCGGCCTTGGCCAACACGACCAGCGCGACCGTGGTTCCCGGCCACCTCACCCCGGGGCCGCAACCGGTTCATCATTCCGGTGCGGAAGCGAAAATCACCGGCAACGACTGCAGACCGATCTCCCGGAACGACGCCCGCGGCTGCAGTTGGTCGCGTGGGATCGCCAGTCGGAACTCCGGCAATCGCCGCAACAGGCTGCCGATGGCGATACCGGCCTCGAGCCGCGCCAAGGGGGCACCGAGACAGTAGTGAACGCCATGGCCGAATGTCAGGTGCGGATTGTCTTTGCGTTCCAGATCCAGCATGTCCGGACGGTCGAACCGACGCGGATCACGATTGGCCGAGGCCACGCCGAGGAGAACGGTGTCACCGGCCGGGATCGTGACCTCGCCGATCGCTATGTCCTCGGTGGGAAACCGCCTGATGGCGAACTGATTCGGGTGGGCGTAGCGCAGAAACTCCTCGATCGCGCCAGCGCTCACCCCCGGGGCGGCGCGCAGGGCGGCGAGCTGTTCGGGATGGTCGAGCAGCGCCAGGATGGAATTCCCGATCAGGTGGACCGAATTCTCGTAGCCCGCCCAGAAGATGAGGAAGACCAGGGATACCAGCTCGTCCTCGCTCAGCCGGTCACCGGCATCACACACCGCGATCAGGTCGGATACGAAGTCGTCGCCGGGGTCGGCGCGCCGGTCGGCGATCAAATCGACGAAGAACTGCTCCATATTGACGACCGCCTCCTTCACCTGCTGCGGCTGCGCGGGATCGGGCGCGAGCAGAGTGTCGGTCCAGGTTCGGAACCTCATGCGATCGTCGGTCGGGATGTCGAGCAGATCGCCGATCACGGTCAGCGGCAACGGGACCGCGAATTCGGCGAGCAGATCCACGCGTTCGCGGCCCGCCATCCGATCCAGCAGCCGATCGGTTTCGGCCTGCACCTTCCCGGCCAGGTTGCCGACCCGGTGTCGCGTGAAGGCATGCGAGACCAACCGACGCAGCCGGGTGTGATCGGGCGGATCGATATTCAGGAGGTTGGCATCCAATGCGGGCGGAAGTGCGAAGCCCTTGTACCCGTCCGTGGCCGTTCGCTTGTCGACCGACAAGCGGGCGTCGGTGAGCAGCCGCCGGACATCCGCTTCCCGCGTAACCAGCCACGCTGCCGCACCACCGGGGAGCACCACCCGGTGCACCACGCCGCCGTCGCGAAGGTCGCGGTGCACGCGGTGCGGATCCGTGAGGTAGGCCGCGTCGTAGGGAGCCAGGGGTGAATTCAAGGTTCTACTCCGAAAGGGTTGAGACATGTGAGTTGCGAGCCATTTCGGCGGCCGAAACCACCAACGGTGACCGGACGAATGCCTCGGCGACCATCGTCAGCCAGGACAGTTCACCATAAAGACCCTCATCCGCCCGATTGTGTTGCTCGGTATGGCCTTCTGTAGTCGAGACCTCCAAGTCGGGGGGCGAGATGCAGAGCCTTCTCCGCTCGATTGCCGCGGCGAGATCGGCCGCCTCGACTATGGCTTCGAGCGTCCGTCCCGTAATATCTTGCGCCGCTGCCCGTCTCCGAATGACCTGCGAGATGGCCTCGTCGTGGTACGGGCGCAGCGCCGCAGCGGCATCGCGGATCTCGATGAGCCGTCGATACAGATGGAAGTCGATGTGCCGGACGGGGCGGGCGGGTCGGTCTGCTTGCCGCGGAAGAGTCAACGCGATGTCCGGCATGATTTCGTACAGCGCTCGCCACAGGGGGCTCAAGGCATAAAAACTTCGCTGGTGTCGCACCCAGACGAAAACTCTGGACAGGCGTGGCCCCCAGGTGGGCATGGTCCACCCCACAACGAGCAGATACCCGCCGAGACCGGCCCCGAGGCGGGCGATGGATTCGAAGCGGTGAGCATCGACTCCCGTTCTGGCCGCGAAGATATCGGCGACCCGCACGGCGGCATACGGAAACCCCAGTGCCGACCCGACGGCCGCGGTGCGTAGACCTCGGCGGAGCCAGCCGGGGGATACGCTCAGCGAATACCGCCAGCACAGCCGCGCGGATTCGGACACACCGATCATGAAACAGGTGAGATAAACCGCCAAATACAGGGAATAGGCGGGGATTCCGGCCGCGTCGGCAGCAAAGTGCAGGGGGTCGTTCGACATGGCAGAGATCGACATGAAGAACAGCGGAACCATGCAACCGACGGCGGCCACCCACAGCGCAAGGCGGAGCAGAATCCTCCTCCTGGCCTCTGACCACGGATATGCCCACGCCAGAACCACTGCCTGCTGTGCCACCGCGATGGCCAACGCGCCACACTGGGCGAGCATGCCCGCGAAATTCTTGATTTCGAAGAAGGCATTCACCCGGATCCACACCGCCGGTGTCGAGAGTATGAATGTATACGCAGTCGCGGCAAAGGTCAGGCATAGTCCGATCAGGCCGGGCTCCGGCCTTCTCAGCAACGCCGGCAGGCGGAACAGCAACGCGAGTGTGGCGAGGGCGGCCGATATGGGATAGAGGAGAGAATTCATTTGCTCACAGGGTCCGATCGGTGCCGAACACACGCTCGATCCGTTCGATCACATCGGCGACATCCGAGGGTACGGCCCAGGTCGAATCGGGCGACCACGCGGCCGTTTTCGTATGCAGCACGGACGCGATGAATTCGGCTTCTCGTTCTTGTTCGTCGGAGTACGCCGCGCGGCCCAGCATGGTGATGACCATGGCGGGGTCCAGGTCCGGAAACAATGACAGCGAACGGCCGTGGTTCAAGTCGTTCATTCCACGATGATCACACAGCAAATGTCCCAGTTCGTGCAGGATGATGTTTTCTCGATGAATTCTCGAGGTGTTCTTCTGAAAGAAGATGTAATGCCGGTCGGCGGTCGTGACCAAGACGCCGGTCGGCCCCGCGGGCGGCAGGGCTATCGGTATCGGAACGATGGGCCGCCCCCTCGCTCGACCGGCGCTGTCGATGAGCGTGTCGACGCGGAACGGCGTGGTGATCTGCAGTTCTTCGATGAGTTGATCGCATCGGCGCCGTATTCGACCGAAGTAGTCGTCCACCGGTCGACGACGTCGGAAGGCGGGAAAGATCGCCATGGGAGACTTGCGAGGTGCGGGCATCATCGTCAGATATCTGATCGTTCTTCCAGTCCGCGAAGCGTCTCCACCACCTCTGCCAGTGCGCGCAGACTGCTCGGGGACAGTTCGGATATGCGAGCGAGGACGGACTCGGCTTCGCTGCCCTGCATGGCCACGGTGAGCGCTTGCAGTCCTTTGAGTTGTTCCAATTGCTGCCGGATTTCCGCACTCTTGGGCGTATCGAGAAAGTAGGCCGCGTCGACACCGAAGAACCGGGCCAGCTTCTCCATGGTCTGCTTGGTCGGATTGGTGTTCTTACCGTTGCGCAGCTCGGACAGGGTGCCGATCGAAATACCCGTCATCCGATGAACCTCCGGGTGTGACCACGGTCCGCGGTCTTTGGGGTGCACGGTCTCGAAGAGATAATTGATCTTCTCGCTCAGCGAGGGGCCGTCCGATACCCCGTCCGCCACCGTTCTCCCTTCCTCGCCCTCCGCGTGGCCTGTCACCAGAATGACAGAACATCTGTCGTCACGATGAACAAGCTACCCGGTCCACCCGGTCGTCGCCTCCTCCAAGCATTTTCACCCCTAGTCGGAGTCCATCCTGTCTCCTAGGTCCGGTTGACAGCCCATGTCGGCCATGAAAGGCTGCCGGTGCTTGTCATTATATTGATAGGCATTATTTGCTCGACCGAACGACCAGACTCCGGCGGCCGAGAGGGGGGTCGCCGGCCCGGGGCACGCCGGATCGTTCACCGCTCGTGGGTCTCCGCGAGCACCGTCCGGCCCAGCAGCAGATATCGCCGCGGGTCGCGGCGCTTCAGATACCGCGCGTACCCGATCCCGATCAGCGCGACCGCGGCGACCAGCCACGGCGTTGCCTTCAGCAGCAGTGAATCCGCCTCGCTGCCGGCCGCGGTGCTCATATTGACGATCAGCAGTGCCACCACGCCCAGCATCGCCAGACCGCCGATCAGCGGCGCCAGCAGTGTCTTGAACCAGTGCCGCGTTTCGGGATGGTGGTTGCGGAAGTACGCCAGCACCGCGAACGAGCACGCCGACTGCACGACCAGGATGGCCATCGTGCCCAGAATCGCCAGCAGCGTATAGATCCCGCTGTAGGGGTCCTTGCCCGCCAGCCCCATGGCCAGCACGATCAGCGTCGCGACCAGCGTCTGCACCAGCCCGGCGATATGTGGCGAGCCGTGCCGGGGGTGGGTGCGCCCGACCGTGTGGCGCAGCACCGGCAGCACGCCCTCGCGCCCGAGGGCGTACAGGTAGCGGGCCGCGCAGTTGTGGAAGGCCATTCCGCAGGCCAGCGAGCCGGTGATCATCAGCCACTGCATGGTGTGCACCGCCCAGGGCCCGACGTAGCGGGCGGTGGGATCGAAGAACACGCTCATCGGCTGATCCGAAACCGCCAGCGCCAGCGCCCGATCCGCGCCGCTGCCCGAAATCGCCATCCAGGAGACGAGGACGTAGAACACGCCCACGCCCAGTACCGCGATCATGGTGGCGCGCGGGATGATTCGCTTCGGATCCCGCGATTCCTCACCGTACATCGCCGTCGACTCGAATCCGACCCACGACCAGAACGCGAAGAACAGCCCCAAACCCGCCGAGGCGCCGTGGAATACGTTCACCGGATTGAGCGGCGCGAGCGAAAAGCCTTCCGGCCCACCGCCGTGCACGGCCACCGACACCGCCAGCACGGCCAGCACCGTCACCTCGGTGGCCAGCAGCGCCACCAGCAGCTTCTCCGCCACCGCGACGCCGAACCAGGTGCCGACCGCATTGATCGCCAGCATGACGATCGCGAACACCCACCATGGAATGTGCACGCCCACCTGATCGGTGAAGGTGTTGGTGGCGAAGCTGGCGAAGATGCCGACCAGCGACGGCTCGAACACCATGTACGCGAACGTGGCCAGCAGCCCGGCCGCCAAACCCACCGTGCGGCCCAGTCCGTAGGAGATGAACCCGTAGAACGCGCCGGTCGCGGTGATGTGCCTGGACATCGTGGTGAAGCCGACCGCGAACACCGCCAGCACCGCCATCGCGACGAGAAATGCCGCGGGCGTGCCGATTCCGCTGCCCGAGGCCATCATGAACGGCACATTCCCGGTCATCGCGGTGATCGGGGCCGCGGTGGCGATCGCCATGAACACCACGCCGAGCAGGCCGACCGCATTGGGTTTCAGCCGGTGCACGGGCCGAGCATCCGCGGCGGTCGGCGAGGATGCGGCCGTAGTCGTGTCCATTACGCAAACTCCTCATCATCCGGTCGAAAGACCCGAGGTGAATTGTCGGCAGCGGAATGTTGCGTGCGAATGAAACCGGGTTACCGACGGAAACGAACTCTGTGACTCGGCACACATTGGCAACGTTTCGGCCGGAATGCCATGCCCGCGATTACGTTTCGTCGGGTGTGGCCGTGAGGTCGCGGATGAGCAGCGCGGTGTGCAGCGAGGTGCGCACCTCCCCGTCGTCGAGGTCGACCTCGAGGATGCGCTCGATGCGCGCCAGCCGGTCGTAGAGGGTGGGGCGGCTGATGTTCATGCGGCGGGCCAATTCGGTCTTGTTGCCCGCGACGTCGAGGAACTGCCGCAGCGTGACGGCCAGATCGCCGCGGTGGCGAATGTCGTGCCGCAGCAGCGCGCTCAGCTCGGTCTCGGCGAAGCGCTGCACACCGGGCTCGTTGCGGATGAGCGACAGCAGCCCGCGCAGCCGCACGTCCCCGCTGCGGTAGAACGCGCGCGGCTGGGTGGATCGCAGCGACAGCGCCACCTCGGCGACATGCCCGGCATGGGTCAGCTCGCGCGCGGTGTCCAGCAGCGACTCCGAATCGGCCCCCACGCCGATGGCCACCCGCTGCACCCCGTCGACGCGGCGCACCTCGGCGGCCACGGCCGTGCACACCTGGGTCAGCCGCTCGTCCAGATCACCGCCGCGTCCGACCGCCAGGACCAGACTGACCCGCTGTTGATCGGCGGTGCTCAGGGCCGTCGCCTTGGCCAGCGCCACCCCGTGCCCGACCGCGTCGAGCAGCGCCGCGCCGCGGCGCTCGCGGGCCAGCGGATCGCTCTCCGCGGGCGCGACAATCTGGACGGCCACTGGCACATACCGCGCGCGCCGGGTCAGGCCCAGCGCCGCGGCCCGGGCCATGGCGTCCTGTTCGTCGGCGAGGCGGCCGCTCACCATATCCTCCACGAGTCCGGTCTGCGCCTGCCGGTGCAGCCCGAAGCGGTCGCGTTCGATCATGCGATGCAGGGTCAGCGTCTGCGCGGCGCGTTCGAGCACCATCCGGGCGCGGGCGGAGGGAATTCGGTGGGAGCGCAGGATGAGCCGCCCCCAGCGCTCGGTATGCGGGCCGACCGGCACCACATTCCAGTCCTCGGAGAGCAGGCGGGAGGTGGCCTCCCAGTTGTCCAGCAGCGCCGCCGCCGAGGTGTGCCGGGCGGTCAGGGTGAGCACGCGGTGGGCGAGGTCCTCCAGGATGATCGACGAATCCAGCAGATTCGCCGCGGTTTTCACGATCTCGGCCAGCGCGGCGCGGCGCACGCTGAGCGCGGTGAAGGTCTCGTGCACCGACCGCGCGAACTCCAGTTCGGCGTACTGATCGGCCACGATCACCCGGTGCACCGCCTCGGTGACCTCCACGAATCGGGTGATCCGCCGCAGCGCCACCACCGGCAGCCCGAGCCGGTCGGCCGCGGCGGTGACGTGCGGACCCAATTCCGGCACGTAGCTACCCAATTCGACGACCAGCCCCGAGACACCGGCCGCGGCAAGCGATTCCAGATACGCGATACTCGCGGGCGCGCCGTGCGCCAGCGGCTGGCCGGTGGTGAGGATGAGCTCGCGGCCGGACAGCAGCGACGCCACATCCGCCACCTCGCCGACGTGCACCCACCGCACCGGCCGCGCCAGCCCCGCCGCACCACCCATCACCTCGGGCTCACCCGCTCTGACGACGGGCATCGCGAGGACATCGGCAACGGTCGGCAGCATCGACGAATCGTAATACGAAATGGCGAATGGTCGACGTTTTGTCGGGTGAAAATGGTCCCGACCCGGGTGATAGTTGCTCCAGGCCCGGTCGACAGCCTGCCGGTCCGGCCGCGACCGCCGCCATACCGTCCCACTCACCGGAACGAGGAGAACCATGCAGACCATTGCGCACTGGGTGGACGGCAAGCCGTTCACCGGCACCGGCGAGGCCAGCCTGCCGGTCACCAATCCGGCCACGGGCGTGGTGAGCGGGCAGGTGGCGCTGGCCACCGCGGCCGACGTGCGCGCGGCCGTGGACGCGGCGGCCGCGGCGTTCCCGGCCTGGCGCGACACCTCGCTGACCCGCCGCACCCAGATCCTGTTCCGCTTCCGCGAACTGCTCAACGAGCGCAAGGACGAACTGGCGGCCCTCATCACCGCCGAGCACGGCAAGGTGCTCGCCGATGCGGTCGGCGAGGTCACCCGCGGCCTGGAGGTGGTCGAATTCGCCTGCGGCATACCGCATCTGCTCAAGGGCGGCTTCACCGAGAACGCCTCCACCAAGGTCGACATCTTCGCCGTCCGCCAGCCGCTGGGCCCGGTGGCGATCATCTCGCCGTTCAACTTCCCGGCCATGGTGCCGATGTGGTTCTTCCCGATCGCGATCGCGTCGGGAAATACCGTGGTGCTCAAGCCGAGTGAGAAGGATCCCTCGCCGTCGCTGTGGCTGGCCCAGCTGTGGGCCGAGGCCGGACTGCCCGCCGGAGTGTTCAATGTCGTGCAGGGCGACAAGGTGGCCGTCGACGAGCTGCTGGACAACCCGGGCATCAGGGCCGTGTCGTTCGTGGGCTCGACGCCGATCGCCCGCTACGTCTACCAGCGCGGCACCGCGGCCGGTAAGCGGGTGCAGGCGCTCGGCGGGGCGAAGAACCACATGGTGGTGCTGCCCGACGCCGATCTGGACCTGGCCGCCGACGCCGCGGTGAACGCGGGCTTCGGCTCGGCGGGCGAGCGCTGCATGGCGATCAGCGTGGTGGTCGCCGTCGGCGAGGTGGCCGACGAACTCGTCGATCGAATCACGCGGCGAGCCAAGACCATCCGCACCGGCGACGGCACCCGCGGCACCGATATGGGACCGCTGGTGACCCGCCAGCACCGCGATCGCGTCGCCGAGTACATCGCCGCGGGCGAATCCGAGGGCGCCGCGGTGGTACTCGACGGTCGCGGCATCGAGGTCGACGGCGAGGCGGACGGATTCTGGCTCGGCCCCACGATTCTCGATCACGTGCGCCCCGAGATGAGCGTCTACACCGACGAGATCTTCGGACCGGTGCTGTCGGTGGTGCGCGTCGAAAGTTACGACGAGGCACTGACTTTGATCAACGCCAACCCCTACGGCAACGGCACCGCCATCTTCACCAACGACGGCGGCGCGGCGCGGCGCTTCCACACCGAGGTGGAGGTCGGCATGGTCGGCATCAATGTGCCGATTCCGGTGCCCATGGCCTACTACAGCTTCGGCGGCTGGAAGGCCTCGCTGTTCGGCGACTCGCACGCGCACGGCACCGACGGCGTGCAGTTCTTCACCCGCACCAAGGCCGTCACCACCCGCTGGCTCGATCCCAGCCACGGCGGGCTCAATCTCGGTTTCCCGCAGAACAACTGACGGAGGCTCGATGACACTCCCCAATGGACTCACCGTCGAGGCCGCGCGCGCCGAGGCCGACCGCGCCTACGAACTGGACCGTCGGCACGTCTTCCACTCCTGGTCGGCGCAGAAGCAGATCGCGCCCATGACCATCACCGCGGCCCAGGGCAGCTATGTGTGGGACGGCGAGGGCAGGCGGCTGCTCGATTTCTCCTCGCAGATGGTCAACACCAATATCGGCCATCAACATCCGAAAGTGATTGCGGCCGTGCAGGAGCAGGCGGCCAAGCTGTGCACCATCGCGCCGCAGCACGTCAATGCGGCGCGCTCGGAGGCGGCGCGGCTGATCGCCGAACGGACCCCGGGCGAGCTGGACCGGATCTTCTTCACCAATGGCGGGGCCGACGCGATCGAACACGCGGTGCGCATGGCCCGGTTGCACACCGGACGACCGAAGGTGTTGTCGCGCTACCGCTCCTATCACGGCGGCACCGAGACCGCCATCAACCTGACCGGCGATCCGCGCCGCTGGCCCAATGATCGCGGGGCGGCGGGGACGGTGCACTTCTTCGGGCCGTTCCTGTATCGCTCGCAGTTCTACTCCCGCGACGAGGCGGAGGAAACCCAGCGGGCGCTGGCCCATCTGGAACATGTGATCGCCTTCGAGGGTCCGGAGACGATCGCGGCGATCGTGCTGGAATCGGTGCCGGGCACCGCGGGCATCATGGTGCCGCCACCGGGCTACCTGGCCGGGGTGCGCGAGCTGTGCGACCGGTACGGCATCGTCTTCGTCGCCGATGAGGTGATGGCCGGATTCGGGCGGACCGGAAAGTGGTTCGCCATCGAGCATTTCGATGTGGTGCCCGATCTGCTCACCTTCGCCAAGGGGGTGAATTCGGGTTACGTCCCGCTCGGCGGCGTCGCCATCGGGCCGCAGATCGCGCGCACCTTCGACGAGCGGGCCTATCCGGGCGGGCTGACCTACTCGGGGCATCCGCTGGCGACGGCGGCCGCGGTCGCGACCATCACCGCGATGGCCGAGGAGGGCATCGTCGACAACGCCGCGGGCATCGGCGCGCGGGTGCTGGGTCCGGGGCTGCGGGAGCTGGCCGAGCGGCATCCGAGCGTCGGCGAGGTCCGGGGGCTGGGGGTGTTCTGGGCGCTGGAGCTGGTGCGCGATCGGACGACGCGGGAACCGTTGGCGCCCTACGGCGGAACCAGCCCGGCCATGGCCGAGGTGGTGGCGGCCTGCCGGGCGGCGGGGCTGCTGATGTTCGTCAATTTCAATCGGCTGCACGCGGTGCCGCCGTGCACGATCACCGAGGCCGAGGCCAAGGAGGGGCTGGCGATCCTCGACGAGGCCCTCGCGGTGGCCGATCGGCACGTTTCGGGGGCCTGAGCGCGGTACCCTCGGGCCATGTCGTTCCAGGCTCAGCGCTGGACCCCGCCCCCGGCGACGCCCCGCGCCCGCGAAACCCGCAGTACGCCACCGATGCCCCAGCCGCGGCTGCTGCCGCTGCCCGGGGTCGGGCCCGAGGACGTGGTGCTGGCGCCGGACGGCAGAGTCGTCGGCGGGGTCGAGGGCGGCGCGGTGTTCGCGGTCGATCCCACCGACGGAGCGGTCGAGAAGATCACCGACACCGGCGGCCGACCGCTGGGATTGCACGCCGATCCCGACGGCTCGCTGCTGATCTGCGATTTCCAACGGGGGCTGCTGCGCCTGGACAAACCGCACGGCACGCTCGAGGTCCTGGTCGACGAGGTGGACGGGCAGCGGCTTCCGTTCGCCAGCAATGTTGTCGCCGATTCCGACGGCACCATCTACTTCTCCTCCTCCACCAGCCGCTACCCCCTCGACAAGTACATGGGCGACATCCTCGAGGGCTCCCACACCGGCCGCCTGTTCCGGCGCACCCCGGACGGCAAGGTCGAAACCCTGTTGGACGAGCTGAAATTCGCCAATGGAATCGTCCTCGCACCCGACCGCTCCTGCGTTCTGGTCGCGGAGACCGCGGGCTATCGCATCACGCGCTACTGGCTCACCGGCCCCAGGGCCGGGACCTCCGACCTCCTGGTGGAAAACCTCCCCGGCTTCCCCGACAATATGGGCCTGGGCTCCGACGGCCTGGCCTGGGTCACCCTGGTCACCCCGCGAAATCCGCTGCTGGACAAGCTGCTTCCCCTCCCCGGCCTCATCCGCCGCGTGGTCTGGTCCGTCCCCGACGCCCTGCGACCCAAGCCCGCCAAGACGGTCTGGGTGCAGGCCTACGACTTCGACGGAAACCTCGTGCACGATCTCCAGCGCGAGCCGGACAACTACGCGATGGTCACCGGCGTGGCCGAACAGAACGGCACCATCTATCTGGGCAGCCTCACCGAACGAGCGATCGCGGTCACCCACCTGCCGGGTTAGCGCATCGCGCCGAAGGGCGAAGTCTCCCAGGAAAATCGGCGCACAATGAGAGGGTGTTCGAGCGCTTCACCGATCAGGCCCGCCGGATTGTGATCCTCGCCCAGGAGGAGGCACGTGCCCGCGGGCACGACTACATCGGCACGGAACACCTCCTGCTCGGCGTGCTGTACGACGAGAACAGCGTGGCCGTTCGGGCACTTCGGTCGTGCGGCATCGAACCGGAGCGGATCCGGGCCGACGTGGCCGAACAGGTCGGCAGCGTGGACTCCGACGACGCGTCGGCGGGGCATATTCCGTTCACGGCTCACGCCAAGTCGGTATTGGAACTGTCCCTGCGTGAGGCGATGGCGCTGGGCCACAGCCACATCGGCACCGAACACATCCTGCTCGCCCTGATCCGAGAGCCCGAGGGCGCGGCCACCCGGGTGCTGACCCGATGCGGCGCCGAGCTGGCGACCATGCGCACCCGCATCCGAAGCATGGCCACCGAGCAGACCCCGCCGTCGAAGCCGACCGATGCATTCGATTCACCCGCGGCGGCACGGGCGGTCATCGGTTCACTCGAGGCGGAGAATGCGCTGCTGCGGCGGGAGGTCGACCGGCTGCGGCAGTTCATCACCCGCAAACTCGGCGAACAACCGCCCGCGGCGGGCTGATCGCGCCGTGCGGGTCAGCTCTGCTGCGCCACCTGTTCGGCGTGCTGGGCCTCGACCAGTTCCTGCGGCGTGTAGCGCAGGGCGAGGGCGATCAGGCCCACGATGATCGAGCCGATGCCGCAGACGAACAGGACCAGCGTGTAACCGCTTCCGAGGGCGGCGATCTCGGTGGGGGACATATCCGCGGCACGGCCGGTGCGGCCGCCGAGGGCGAGGGTGCGGGAGGCCGCGACAGGGCTGAGAATGCCGACCGCGAGGGGCGTCCCGAGATTGAAGATCATCTGACCGATCGCCGACAGCGGGCCGACGTCGGAGACGGGCACTCCCACCAGCAGGCACAGGGGGGCGATCACGATCACGATGCCGACGCCCAGGCCCGCTCCGGTCAACAGGATCAGCAGGGTCGGGAAGTAGTGCACGCTGCCGTCCAGCGTGGAGCCGTATAGTCCGGCCACCGACAGGAAGACCGCCGCCAACAGCAGCAGCCAGCGTGGACGGATGTACATCGCGCCCTTGGACGCGACGGCCGTGCCGATGCCCGCGCCCAGCGTGAACGGAATCGACGCCAGGCCCGCCACCAGCGGGCTGTACCCGATGACGTTCTGCAGGAACTGCGCGACGAAGTACGTCATCGCCCCGAGCACGCCCGAACCGAGCAGCAGCGCCACGAACGTCACCACGCGATCGCGATCCTCGAACAGCGACAGCGGCAATACCGGATTCTCCGCCGACCGTTCCGCGAGCACGAAGGCGATCAGCAGGATCACCCCGGCGACCAGCGAACCGATGATCCACGGACTGCCCCAGCCCATTTCGGGCCCCTCGGTCGCGCCGAACACGATCGCCACGCAGGCCAGCGTGCCCAGCACCGACCCGCGCACATCCAGCGCAAGCCGGTGATGCGAGGTGTCGCGCAGCTTGTAGATCGCCCCGAGCAGAATCAGCGCACCGATCGGCACGTTGATCCAGAAGATCAGCCGCCAATCCAATTGGGTCAGCGCCCCGCCGATCACCAGACCGCCGACCGAACCCACCCCGGCCATCGAACCGAAGATGGCGATGGCCCGATTGCGCACCGGCCCCGGCGCGTACGTGCTCACCACCAGCGCCATCGCCGACGGCGCGGCGATCGCCGCCCCGCTGCCCTGCACCGCGCGCGCGGCGATCAGCATCGCCTCGTTCTGGGCCAGACCGCAGGCCAGCGACGCGAGGGTGAACAGCGATACGCCGATGATCAGCATGCGTTTGCGGCCGAACAGATCACCCAGGCGTCCGCCCAGCAGCATCAGACCGGCGAAGGTCAGACCGTAGGCGGTCACCGTCCACGCGCTGCCGGAGCTGGACAGGCCCATCTGCTCCTGCAGCCGCGGCAGCGCGAGAATCACGATGGTGCCGTCCAGGATCACCATCAGCTGTAACCCGCTGAGGACCAGAATCGGCAGCCCGAAGGCCCGCTTGGTCACCGGATAATGCGTCGTCGCAGCGGGGTTATCGAGCACAGTGACTCACTGTATCGGATACCCGCACCCCGCCCCGCCGCGCGCGGGGCGGCGCTCATGCCCGGCCTGGCGCCCCGTCTTCGGCGGTGGCGGCGGTGAATCCGGCGGTCGGGCCGATGACGACGATGGCGGGCGGGCGGATGCCTCCGGCGCGAACGCGTTCGGCGACCGTCGCCAGATCCGCGCGGAGCACCCGCTGGGTGCGCAGACTGCCCTCCTGGATCACCGTCACCGGGGTCTGGGCCGGTCGCCCGCCCGCCAGCAGCGCCGCGGCGAACTGTTCGATCCGCTCCACGGCCATCAGCAGCACGATGGTCCCGCGCAACCGGGCCAGGGCGGGCCAGTCGACCAGCGAATCCGGATGATCCGGCGCGACATGCCCGCTGACCACCACGAATTCGTGGGTGACCCCGCGATGCGTCACCGGGATCCCGGCCAGGGCCGGCACCGAGATCGCACTGGTCACCCCGGGTACCACCGTCACCGGCACCCCGGCCGCCACGCACGCCTCGAGCTCCTCGTAGCCGCGCCCGAAGACGTACGGATCCCCGCCCTTGAGCCGCACCACGAACTTCCCGGCCTTGGCGCCCTCGATCAGCGCGGTATTGATCGCGTCCTGGGCCATGGCCCGCCCGTAGGGGATCTTGGCCGCATCGATCACCTCGACCTCGGGCGAGAGCTCCGCGAGCAGTTCCGGCGGCGCGAGCCGGTCGGCGACAACGAGATTCGCCCGCGCCAGCAGCCGTCGCCCGCGCACGGTGATCAGATCCGGATCGCCGGGCCCGCCGCCGATCAGCGCCACCCCGGCGGCCATCGGCTCGGCATCCTCGGCCACGACCCCGGACTGCAATGCCTCCAGCAGCGCCGTGCGCACCGCGGCCGAGCGGCGATGTCGACCGCTCGCGAGCACGCCCAGGGTCAACCCCTCGTAGCGCGCGGTCGCGGGCGTGACGGCCGTCCCGAGACGGGCGTTGTCCGCGCGCACGCAGAAGATGCGCCGACGGGTGGCCTCCGCGACGACGGCCGCATTGGTCTCGGGCTCGTCGGTGCACGCCATCGCGTACCAGGCCCCGTCCAGATCGCCGTCGGCGTAGTCGCGCAGATCCAGGGTGATCTGCCCGGCCGTGGCCATCCCCTCGACCGCCGGAGTGACCTCGCGGCTGACCACGTGCACCTGGGCGCCGGAGGCGATCAGCAGGCCGAGGCGGCGCTGGGCGACCGTGCCGCCGCCCACCACGACCACGCGGCGGCCCGCGAGATCGAGCCCGACCAAGTAGTTCGGGTCACCGGCATGGGAGTCTTCTGGGTGGTACGGCACAAGGTTCGAGCCTACGACCCGCCCCGGCGGCGATTCGCATAGGACTCCAGGTACGCCCGCACCTTCGGGTCCCGGTTGGCCAGGTCCTGATCGCGGTTCTCCAGCGCGATGGCCGCGCCCATGCTGGGTGTGTCGAGGTTGTGCCACAACACCGACCGCACGATGCGCCCGCTGGGTGGAACTACAGTCGGCCGAGCACCTTGGCCGGGGTGACGCGGACGATCACCCGATCGGCGTCGTCGACCGAGGCCGGATTGAACTCGGCGTAGGGCTTGCCGTTGTATTTGAAGGACAGCCGATCCGGCAGCTCGCGCTCCGGATCCGGTGTGATCGTCGCGAGCCCGCGAATCGAGGCATACGCGTACGGGTTGTCCGGCGGATTCACCAGCACCGTGATGCGCGGATCGCGCAGCAGATTCCTGTACATCTGCCGGGTCACGGTGGTGGAGAAGACCAGCTCCTCGCCATCGCGCTCGAGCCAGACGACCGTGAGGTGCGGCTGTCCGTCGCGGCCGATGGTGGCCACGGTGGCGAAGGGTTTGCCGTCGTCGAGATACTTCTTCAGTTCGTCCGAAAGAGTGACCGTCACATGGGAGGCGAACCCGACCGGCGGATCTCGAATTCCCGCGACCGGTGTCCGTACCGGAAGGTCTGCTTCTATGCTGCGACTATGCGACGAGCCGCGGTGTGGATCCTGGTGGCGCTGACGACCCTGGCACTCGGGTGCGCACCGGCCGCCTCCGCCGACGGGCCGTACCATCCGGCGGGCGCGATCGAGGCGGAGTATCTGCAGCCCGGCCCGTGGGCGGTGCGCACGCAGGAGGCTTTCGGCTGTTGCGATTCCACCGGCGCCGCCTACGACGTCTGGTATCCGGCCGATCTCGGCGCGCACGGGGTGCGGCATCCGATCATCACCTGGGGCAATGGCACCTCGGCTGTTCCGCGCCAATACGACCATCTGCTGCGGCATCTCGCGTCGTGGGGGTTCGTGGTGGTGGCGACGGAGAATCAGAACACCGGCGACGGGGCCGATATCGTCGCGGCGGCACGGTATCTCATCTCCCAGGCCGATGATCCGGCGAGCGTGTTCCACGGCAGACTGAATACCGCGGCCGTCGGCGCGATGGGACATTCCCAGGGTGCGACCGGTGTGGTCAACGCCATGATCGCGTCCGGCGGACTCATCGAAACGGCCGTCGCCGTGGAGATTCCCGCGCAGACCTTCTGCTCGAACGGTCGCCGGTGCGCCGATACCGGCCGATTGCGTTCGGGCTCGGTGCTCTTCGTCAACGGCTCCAGCGATGCGCTGATCTCGCCCTCGCAGCGGCTGTCCGGACTGTCCTCGGGCCTGCAGTCCAATCGCGACTACTACGAGGCGGTCCCGGCATCGGTGACCAAGGCGTGGGGAACGCTGATCGGCCCGAATCACAACGACATTCAGGGCCAGCCCGATTGCGCCGCGGCCTCCAAGCCCTGCACCACCGGGGTCTACGGCTATCTGGGCTATCCGACGGCCTGGTTGGCGGGCCGGTTGCAGGACCGCGCCGTGGCGCGGGCGGCCTTCACCCCCGGATCGGGCGAGTTCTACGCCCCGAACCCGAACTGGGCCAACCAGATCGGGTCCGAGGCACGCTGAGTCAGAAGTTGGGATGGTCCATCACCCAGGAGAACGGGTGACTGCGCTGCGGCAGGGTGTCGGGGTCGAGGCGGGTGAAGGTGATGACGACGGGGTGGCCGTCGAGGTCGCCGTCCAACCGCAGCCGATCCGCGGACGGCTGGTCGTAGGTGAACGATCCGCGGATATCCGGCATCTGCGCCGGGGTGGGGCGGAACGGCGCGGGGCCGGGCGCCTGCCGCAGATCCAGGCGGCGGGCCTGGGTGTCGACCCGGACCTGGACGGGTGCGAACGTGCCGTCCATGCGCTGAAACTCCATAATTTCCGGTGCGTCGAAAACCACTCGCTGCCAGCGGGTTTCATCGGACAGCAGCGGCGGCACGAGCTGGCCGTCGCGGGTGAACTCCTGCACCGTCCAGATACCGTAGAGCGGTGGCTTGGGGCGGGCGGAGCCTTCCTCTCGGTAGAGGGCCAGGCTCTCGTTCAAACATCCCGCACCCACCCAGACGCCGAGCAGGACCTGAACCGCGGCCGCGAGCCAGCGAGATCGGCTGGTGCGGAACGGGTACGGAGCGGTCGACGGTGATGCCGTGCGGTTCAGCACCAGCAGGTCCATGAGCCGACGCGCCTCGGGGGCCATGAGAATGAAGCCCATCAGCATCAGATGGCCGGACAGGATCTTCACCGGCACATCGAAATTCATATCCAGCACGAAGACCTGCGCCATGGCGATCGTGCTCAGCATCGCCCCGGCCAGCGCGGTTCTCGGAATGAACAGCAGCACACCGGCCCCGACCTCGGCCGCACCGAGCAGTATCTGATAGCTGGGTGAACCGCCGACCTGATTCCACAGCACGGCCATCGGCGTGAGATTTCCGTACGGCTCGAGCAGTGTGGCCAATCCCGGCATCCACATCTGCACGGGAATCAGCTTGGCGAAACCGTAGAAGAACATCTGCCCGGCCACACACAGCCGGATGAACAGCAGAAACCAACCCGCCAGGCGCCGATGCTCGCGGCGGCGGCTCACCACCGACCAGAGCAGCGTTCCGGTCAGGGCGATCACGAGCAGACAGAACAGCTGCACCCAGAAGATCGTCTGATCACCGCTTCCGGTGGCATGCAACTCGGCCTCGACCCCGAAGACGGCCTTCCCCACCCAGCGCAGCGGCGATTCCAGCATGTCCGTCTGGAACTGAATGGCCTCGGGCACCCACTTCAATGCCGGGCCGAGGAATACGTTCACCGGCTGCGGATAGACCAGGCAGAACAGGCCGAAATACAGTAGGCAGAATCGGAAGGCGACTCGGGTCAACGGATTCCAGCCCACCCGTTCCGGTGTCTTGACATCCGCTGGTACAGATTCCGACACCGCGGCGACAGCGCTCACATTCGTCCCCTCTTCACAGTGAAAGTCGACGAATGAAAACTACGGAAACCCGGCTTACACCCGACTCCGGGAAATTCCTGAATATCACCCTGAATTCCCGCTACGCCGTAGGACTTACGTACCGCCCCCAGCATTTTCACTCGTACTGGCCACACCCCGCCCGGCAAGTCCCGTCCCAGTCACCGGTACTGAACGTATTGGCTCGCAGATTCCGCTCCGCACACTGATTGCAACACGTTACCTTCCATGCACCATTTTCCATTGTTCAGGAGGGCAGATCATGACGGTCGATCCCGACCGTGACCCCGGGGATCGGTACGAGCTGACGATCAGCGCCCGCGATCTCGACGACCTCGCCGAGCGATTGTCGCGCTGGCTGGCCGGGAGGGTCGGGGCCGACGGCACACCGAAGATCACCGGCATCACCCGCCCGCAGTCGGCCGGAATGTCCAGCGGCTCGGTGCTGTTCGACGCGTCGTGGCAGCGGAACGGCCGCACCGCGACCGGTTCGTACGTGGTGCGCATGCCGCCGGAGGCCGGTGCCATGCCCATCTTCGAGAACTACGACCTGATCACGCAGTACCAGGTGATGGCCGGGGTCGCGGCGCATTCCGACGTTCCGGTCCCGCCGCTGCACTGGCTGGAAACCGACGAATCCGTGCTCGGCGCACCGTTTTTCGTGATGGGTCGGGTGGATGGGCGAATTCCGGAGGACAATCCGCCGTACGTGTTCGTCGGCTGGCTGTTCGACGCCACCCCCGAGGAGCGACTGCGGCTGACCCGCAACACCGTCGATGTGATCGCCCGGATCCACGCCATTCCCGATGCGGCGGCGAAGTTCCCCATGCTGGGGGCTGTCGAGGGGTCCTCGCTGCGGCGCCACCTCGAGTGGTACCGGGGCTGGTACGACTGGGCGCTGGGCGCCGACGGCTACCGAATCCCGTTGCTGGAGCGCACCTTCGATTGGCTCGAGCAGAACTTCCCCGCCGATCCGGGACCGGACGTGCTCAGCTGGGGTGACTCCCGGCCGGGCAACATCATCTACAACGGTTTCGATCCGGTCGCCGTATTGGATTGGGAGATGGCGGCTTTGGGGCCACGCGAGCTGGACGTGGCGTGGCTGATCTTCATCCACCGCTTCTTCCAGGACATCGCGACCCAGTTCCACCAGCCGGGCCTGCCCGATTATCTGCGCCGCGCGGAGGTGGTGTCGCACTACGAGAGTCTGACCGGACATACGCTGCGCGAGCTGGACTGGTACATCGTCTACGCCGCGCTGCGCCACGGCATCGTGATGGCCCGGGTCAAACGCCGCATGATCCACTTCGGCGAGGACTCCGACACCGCCGACCGCGACAACTACGTCATGCACCGCGCGAGCCTCGAGGCGCTGCTCGCCGGAACCTACGAATGGGATTGAACGACAAGGAGGTTCATGCTGTGACCATCAGTCACACACCGGTACCACTGGACGAGTATCCGATCCATCAGACCCCGCTGTCGATGGCCCGGGTCGGCACCAGCGACCGAAACTTCTACGACCGCAGCTATTTCAATGCCCACGATCGTGACGGCGGCACCATGCTCATCACCGGTATGGGCGTATATCCCAATCTCGGGGTGACCGACGCCTACGCCATCGTGCGCCGCGGGGACATCGTGCGCTCGGTGCGGTTCTCCGACGCACTGGAACAGCGCGACCTGAATCTGCGGGTCGGCGGCTACCGGGTGGAGATCCTCGAACCGCTGCGGCGCATCCGGATCGTCTGCGAACACGACGATCTCGGCTTCGACCTGACCTGGGACGGCTCGTTCCCGGCGGTCAACGAGGAGCCGCACACCATACTGTCCGGCAACCGCCCGATCATCGACGCGCAGCGCTTCGCACAGGTCGGCTCATGGACCGGCACACTGCACGTCGACGGCGCCGAGATCGCCGTCGATCCGGCCGTGTGGCTGGGCACCCGCGACCGGTCCTGGGGCATTCGGCCGGTCGGCGAGGCCGATCCACCCGGCCGCGCGGCCGCCGAGGGCTCCGGCGGATTCTGGTGGCTGTACGTACCGCTGCGCTTCGAGGAGTTCACGATCATCGTGATCGTGCAGGAGAACCCGGACGGCTTCCGCACCCTCAACGACGCCACCCGCATCTGGCGCGACGGCCGGGTCGAGCAGCTGGGCTGGCCCCGGGTGCACATTCGATACCGTTCCGGCACCAGGCATCCGGTATCGGCCCGGCTGGATCTCACTACCCCCGACGGCAAGCCGCTGGAGGTCGAGATCCGCCCGCACACCTTCATTCCGCTGCATATCGGCGCGGGCTACGGCGGCGACCCGGACTGGCAGCACGGCCGCTGGATGGGCCGCGACTGGTCCTCGAGCGTCCGCTACGACCTCGGTGACCCCGAGATCGCGGCGCGCATCCCCTGGGGCGTGATCGACCATGTCGGCCAAGCCCGCTGCGGCGACCAGGAAGGCTGGGGCCTGTTCGAGCACGCCAGCATGGGCCGCCACGATCCCACCGGCTTCGCCGACTGGGCCGCGGTGGCGCCGTAGGTCAGCGGTTGTAGGGAAACTCCTGCACCCAATGGAATCCGCGGCTGGGCAGCGGCAGCTTGGTCTCGTCGATGCGTTGGAGGACCATGCGGACCGGCTGCCCCCGCAGGGTTCCGTCGAGCACCATCCGGTCGGGCGCCGGGCGGTCGAACACGACCGCCAGATAGGGCGCTCCGCCCTGTGGATTGACCAGTTCGATACTGCGCGCGTCGATATCGACCCGGCCCGCGTAGTTGCGCAGCCCGTCGGACATGCTCTGCACGGCGGTACCCGTGGTCGGGCCCGCGGGTCCGTCGAATACGCGATCGAAGACGATGCGCCGAATTCGTTCGCCGTCGGTGGTCAGGGGCGGGCGGGGTTGACCGTTCAGGGTGAACTCGCCGACGTCCCAAATGCCGTGCAGCGGCGACCGGTGGCTCAGCTGCTGCCATCCGGTCCAGCCCGCGTGCGCCGCGCCGGCCATGATCCACAGGCCGAGGACGAGTTGCGCCGCCAGGGCGATCCGGCTCCGACCGGGCGGGGGCACGCTCGTCGCCGCAATCGCGCGGCCGGTCAGAAAGCCTGCCAGCCGGCGCGATTCGGGGGCGAGCAGCAGCGCGGCCTGCACCAGCAGATGCAGGGAGAACAGCTTCACCGGCACGTCGTAGGTCATATTCAGCAGGAACACCTGCGCCATGCTGAGCAGCGCGAGCAGTGCGCCCGCGGTGACCGTCCAGGGCAGTATCAGCAGCACCCCCGCGAGCGCCTCGGCCGCGCCCAGCGCGATCTGGTACGGCTGGGATGCGCCGATCTGGGTCCACAGCACGCCCATGGGACTCATATCGCCGAACGGCTGGACGTAGCGGTGCAGCAGCATGGGCATCTGCGCGGGGAAGATCTTGGCGAAGCCGTAGCCGAACATGGTGGCCGCCAGGCCGAAACGCAGGACCAGCCGGAAGATCGTCAGAAGCAACGGATAGGCGCGGCGGCTGTCCAGCAGTGACCACACGACGGCCGCGACGACCGCCAGGAAGAGCAGGCAGGCGATCGTCACCCAATTCGCCGCGGTGTCGCCGCTGCCGGTGGCCGGTGGCTGGTCGAGTTCGAGGTCGACTCCGAATACATGCGTTCCGGCCCAGCTCACCAGCGGCTGCACCGGTTTGCCGGGGGCGGTGAGCACCGCCTCGGGCAGAAACTGGGCCGCCCACCCGAGCGGGGCGACGATCAGCTGGCCGGTGGTGATATAGAACAGCGCGAAATAGGCGAAGCAGAAACGGAATCCGAAGCGGGTCGCCAGGGACCAGCGCGGTGGGGATTGCGGGACGGCATCCGGATCGTCGCGGATCGGTTCGAGCACGGTATCGGTCGACATCTGCACCCCCCGGTCGATTCTGGTTCCCAGCCGCCCTCCAGAGTATCGGCCCCGCTGCGCTAGGGTTCTCACTCGTGTCCAAGCTGCGGCGGCGGGTGGGCGAGGCCGCGGAAGCGGCTCTGGCCCAGCGGAAATACGTGTCGGCGGTCGATGTGTTCACCGGGTTGGGGTGGGTGCGGTCGCGGCAGGTCGAGCGGTGGCGGCAGGGGCAGGCGGAGTCGTTGGAGCAGGTCGCGGCCGTGGACGGGCGGCGGATGCGCGATGCGGCGGAGCTGCTGGGCGAGTGGGCGCGGGAGCGGGGGCTCACCGCGAGCACGGCGGTGTATCTGTCGGGTGGGCGCGATCGCGAGGCGTTGCGGTTCGTCGACGACGGGGGCGATGAGGTCTTCCGGGTGCACTGGCTGTCGGCGGAGCTGAGTCCGGCGCGGCGGGAGCAGGTCATCCGGCGGCAGAACAAGGCTCCGGATCTGACGGTGGTCGAGGCGGCGGAGCCGTGGCAGTGCGTCGAATGCGCCGAGACCGGGCCGTATCTGATCGCCTCCGCGGCCGGGCCGCTGTGTCCGGCCTGCTCGGACCTGGACCATCTGGAATTCCTGCCCGCCGGAAACGCGGCGCTGAGCCGCCGCGCCAAGAAGGAGAGCACGCTCGCGGCCGTGGTGGTCCGCTTCAATCGCCGCCGCAAGCGTTACGAACGCCTGGGCATCCTGGTGGAGGAGGCCGCCCTGGCCCGCGCCGAGGAGCAATGCCTCGCCGACGAGGAGGCCCGCGCCCGCCGCCGCGAGCGCGACCGCGTCCGCCGCGCCGAACAGGATGTCGAATTCTGCGCCCGCATGGCCGCGGAGATTCGCCGCCTGTTCCCCCGCTGCCCCGCCGACCGTGCCACCGAAATCGCCGCTCACGCCGCCGTCCGCGGCAGTGGCCGAGTCGGCCGCACCGCCGCCGCCAAACTCCTCTCCCCCGAGGCCCTCACCCTCGCCGTCATAGCCTCCATCCGCCACCGCGACACCGACTACGACCACCTCCTCATGCGGGGCGTCTCCCGCATGCAGGCTCGAGCCCAAATCCGCCCCCGCCTCGACGAGGTCCTGAACTCCTGGCGTGCCTGACAACCGTCTCAAAGCGAGTGCACGTGAGCGGCCGCGATGGTTACGCCCCCGCACACCCGCTTGGGCAGCAGCAGCTCGGTTGTCGCCGCGGCGCACAGGGCGGCGGCTTCGGCGACGCTGGCGGTTCCGACGGCATTCGCGGTGCGCGTGGCGGGGTTCGGGACCGAGGTCGCGGATAGTTCGGCCGGGGTGCAGGCGACGATCGGTACGCCCAGTTCGGTGGCGGTGGCGATCAAGGCGAGATCCTCGGCGCGGCGGTCTATCGTTGCCAGGCAGTGGATTCGGGTCGGATCGATCGTCTTCCGGATGGCGGCGAGCAATGTGCGTGCCGGGGTGCCCGGGCGGAAGCCGATGCCGACGGCCAGGTCAGCCATCGATTCGGACGGTGGCGAATTGGGCTGCGGCGGTGACGAAACGGTGGATCATGGCCGGATTTCCGGCGGGGTGGGTGTGCAGGTAGGAGGCGTGGACCCGGTGGACGGTCGCGCCCTCGCGGACGGTTTCGCCGGAAGGGGTGCGCCAGGCCCAGGCGGGTGGTTCGGCGGCGGCCTCGGTGAGGCGGGTGCGGTGGAATTCGTGGCCGCGCACGCGTTCGCCCGCGGCCCACAGCGCGGTATCGGCCAGCGCGACGGCGTCACGGTAGCCGAGGGTGAGGCGGGGGCCGAATTCGGCCGCGGCGTCGAGAACTCCGGCCATGCGGTGGCCGTCGAGCGAGCGGGTCAGATACAGCAGGCCCGCACATTCGGCATGGATCGGCATTCCGTCGCGGGCCGCCGTGGCGACCGCGTCCAGCAGCGGTGTGTTCGCGGCCAGATTCGCGGCGTGCTCCTCGGGAAAGCCACCGGGCAGCACCAATCCCGCCGCGCCACCGGGCAACTCTTCGGTCAGTGGATCGAATACCGCCACCCGTGCCCCGGCGGCCGCGAGCAATTCGCGATGCTCCGCATAGCCGAAGGTGAAGGCAGGGCCGCCCGCCACCGCGATCACCGGCTCGCCCGTGGGAACCGAACGTCCTTGCGATACAGTGCCATCGGCCCGCGCCCCAGCGGACGGGCCGCCCGTCGCCCCATCGCCACCGGCCGCGACCGCCTCGGCCGGATCCCACACCGGCCCCGGGGTATTCGCCCCGGCCAAGCGCACCACCGCGCCCAGATCGACATGCGCCGCGACCAGTTCGGTCATCGCGTCGACGGCGTAGCGGGCGGAACTACCGTGCTCCACGGCCGGAATCAAACCCAGATGCCTGGAGGGAACGACCAATTCGGCCATCCGCGGCAGCGCCCCCAGCACCGGCAGCCCGACCCGCGCGCACGCCGCCCGCAGCACCTCCTCGTGCCGTTCGCTGCCGACTCGATTGAGAATCACCCCGCCGAGCCGGATGCCGCTGTCGAAGGTCGCGAAGCCGTGCAGCAGCGCGGCCAGGCTCTGGCTGTGCCCACGCGCGTCCACCACTAGTACGACCGGCGCGCCCAGCAGCGCGGCGACCTGGGCGGTCGAGCCCTCGGCGATCGGCGCCGCGTGGTTGTCATCGATGCGTCCGTCGAACAGCCCCATGACGCCCTCGACCACGGCGATATCGCAACCCTGCGCGCCGTAGCGGTAGAGCGGCACCACCCGATCGGTGCCGACCAGCACCGGATCCAGGTTGCGGCCCGGGCGACCGGCGGCGAGGCCGTGATAGCCGGGGTCGATATAGTCCGGACCGACCTTGAACGGTGCGACCCGATGTCCGGCGGCCCGCAGCGCCCCGATCAAACCCGTTGCGAGCGTGGTCTTTCCGCTGCCCGAGGCGGGCGCGGCGATGACGACGGCAGCCGCAGACCTCACCATTCGATGCCCCGCTGGCCCTTGCGGCCCGCGTCCATCGGATGTTTGACCTTGGCCATCTCGGTGACCAGGTCGGCGGCGTCGATCAGCGCCTGGGGCGCGTCGCGGCCGGTGACGACGACGTGCTGATTGCCCGGGCGCTCGCGCAGCGTCCGCACCACCTCGTCCACATCGATCCAGCCCCACTTCAGGGGATAGGTGAATTCGTCCAGGACGTAGAACCGATGCTGTTCGGCGGCCAGTCGGCGCGCGATCTCCCGCCAGCCCGCGAGCGCGTCGGCGGCATGATCCTCCTCGCTGCCCTGCTTACGGGTCCACGACCACCCCTCCCCCATCTTGTGCCATTCGACCGCCCCGCCCACCCCGGACTCCTCGTGCAGCCGCCCCAGCGTCCGAAACGCCGCCTCCTCCCCCACCTTCCACTTCGCACTCTTCACGAATTGGAACACCGCGACATCGAACCCCTGATTCCAGGCCCGCAGCGCCATCCCGAACGCCGCGGTCGACTTCCCCTTCCCCGGCCCGGTATGCACGGCCAGCACCGGCTGATTGCGCCGCTGCCGCGTCGTCAGCCCGTCATCGGGAACCGTCACCGGAACACCCTGAGGCATGCCCTCTCCTTCCACACCTGCGTTGCGGGTCACGTTGCCATACGCCGGTTCTGCTGTGGCGGTAGGCCCTGTATCCGGCGCTGGCGCGCCGGATACACGGAACGGGTGCGGGGGGGCAGCGGAGATGGAGCGGGTGCGGGGGCAGCGGGCAGTGGGCAGCGGGAGCGTGGGCAGCGGAAAGAGGGAACGAGCGCGGGGCAGCGGACAGCGGGAACGCGTGCGGGGTCAGCGGACAGCGAGAGCGCGTGCGGGGCGGGTGGCGAAATGACAGGGTCGCAATGCTTGCCCGCCCGCGACGGATCTTGTACTACTTTAGGTAGTAGATCTGGGAGAGTGGTGGACATGGCCGGACAGCGAGCCTTGCGGGTGGGCGTGCCTGCCGGCGCGCCGATCAGCGCGGAGATGGAAAGCGCCGAGTATTCCTCGGCCTTCGAGCTCGGGACGAATGCGCGGCGGCGGCCCGCCGAATGGTGGGCGCGGGCGGTGTTCGAGGGCGCGCCCGCGGTGGTTCGGGCGGTGGTCGCTCTGGGGTGGCGGCTGGTGTTGCGACTGCGGCTGGGGACGGCGGACGATCATGTCCTCGGGTGGCGGATCGTCGAACGGAAGCCCGATGTCGTCGTGCTGGAGGCGGTTTCGCCGCTTCTCCGCGCGCAGAACATCGTGGTGACGACGGAATCGGCGGTCACCTGGTCGACACTGGTGCGCTTCGATCGTCCCATCGCGCGCCCGATCTGGGCGGTGGTGCGGCCCTTCCACCACCTCACGATCCCGTATCTCCTCCGGCGCGCGGACCACGGGAAGTGAGCCGGAACGTCAGGCCGCTCGGGTAATCCGAGACACTCCCGCCCGCACCGCCCCGGCGACGGAATCGCCGGTCAGCTCGGCCAATTGGAGGTAGGTCGCCCGCAGATCCCGCGCCAGGTCGGCGGCCAGGCCGAGGCGGATCATCCCGCGCTCACAGTCGATCACCACCGCGGCCACCCCGTCCCCGGCGAGCAGCCGCGCGGCGGTGCGGGCGCGCGGCACCGGATCGACACCGCCGGTGGCGCGACCATCGGTGAGCAGGACGAGCATCGGCCGCCGCTGCGGGTCGCGCACCCGCTCGCGCCGCACGAGGTCGCGGGCCCGCAGAAGTCCCTGCGCGAGTGGCGTTTTCCCGCCCGTGCGCAGATCGGCCAGGCGGCGGACGGCGATATCGATCGAGGAGGTGGGCGGCAGCACCAGCTCGGCCTCGACGCCGCGCATGGTGACGACCGCGACCTTGTCCCGGCGCTGATAGGCGTCGCGCAGCAGTGCGACGATCGCCCCGGTGACCGCCGACAACCGATCCCGCGCGGCCATCGACCCCGAGGCATCGACGACGAACACGACCAGATTGCCCTCGCGCCCTTCGCGATACGCACCGCGCAGATCGCCCGCCTCGAGCGCCAGCGGCCCGGTCGTCCGCCCGCGCGCCTGCTGATGCGGCGCGGCCGCGAACACGGTGCCGAGCAGATGCAGCCCGCCCGCGGTGTCGGCGGTGGACCGGACCACCCGCCCGTGCCGGGTACGCGCCCGCGACCGGCGACCCGGCGCACCCTCGCCGACACCCGGAATCTCCCAACGCGGCGGTCGCGCAACGGAATTCGTGGGCGCCCCGGCCCGCCCCTCCCGCGAGCCGCCACCCGGCCCGCCCTGCGGCGCGTCCGGACCGTCGTCGGGATCGTCGGGGCCGCCGTCGAAGTCGTCGGGTCCCGGCTCGCCGGAATCGTCGTCGCGGGGCGAATCCGCCTCCGCCTCGGGCTTTTCGGCTCGCGCCGCCTGCTCGGCCGCCTCCCGCATCGCCTCGTCCAGCTGATCCTCGCTGATACCGGGCTCGTCGAACGGGTCACGCCGACGCCGGTGCGGCAGCGCCAGTTCCGCCGCGATGCGCACATCCTCGGCGGTGACCCGATCGCCGCCGCGCCAGGCCGCGTGCGCCGTCGCCGTGCGGGCCACGACCAGATCCGCGCGCATGCCGTCGACATCGAAGGAGGCGCACAGCGCCGCGATCCGCCGCAGCTCCACATTGTCGAGCACGACCTCGCCGAGCAGGGCGCGCGCCACCCGAATGCGCTGCGCCACTTCGCGATCGGCCGCGTGGTAGCGCGCCGCGAACCCCGCCGGATCGGCCTCGTAGTCCAGCCGCCGCCGCACCACGGCCATCCGCACGTCCACATCCCGCGACGCCGCCACGTCCACGGTCAACCCGAACCGGTCCAGCAGCTGCGGACGCAGCTCGCCCTCCTCCGGATTCATCGTCCCGACCAGAACGAAGCGCGCCGGATGCGAATGCGACACCCCGTCGCGCTCGATGTGCACCCGCCCCATGGCCGCGGCGTCGAGCAGCACATCCACCAGATGATCGTGCAGCAGGTTCACCTCGTCGACGTAGAGCACGCCGTGATGCGCCGCCGCCAGCAGGCCGGGCCGAAAAGCCTGCTCACCGTCGCGCAGCACGCGCTGCAGATCCAGCGACCCGACCACCCGGTCCTCGGTCGCGCCGACCGGCAGCTCCACCAGCCGCGCGGGCCGCTCACCCCGCTCGTCGCTCACCGGCGGCAACAGCTGCGCCAGCGCCCGCACCACGGTCGACTTCGCGGTGCCCTTCTCCCCGCGCACCAGCACGCCGCCGATTCCGGGATGCACCGCGCACAGGATCAACGCCAGCTGCAACCGCTCCTGCCCCACGATCGCGGAGAACGGAAACCCGGCCTCGCTCTCGCGGGCGGAATCGGGCGAATCCGGGCGCACGACGACAGACGCTGAGGAATCGGACACGCCCCAACTCTAGGCGCGCCCCCGATCCCGCCCGCGACGGCCCCGCTGTGAGTCACCGCACTCGCACAAGTCCTCGCACACCGATCACCGGCTCGGCAACTCGTCCAGCACCGGGCGGATCGCCCGCTCCAGGTCCTCCGGATAGCGAAATCCGCACGCCTCGGCGATGGCACGGCTCAGCTCGGCGAACAGATCGGCCGCCGCCCGCGCCTGCCGCAGCGGGTCCTCGATCGCGAACATCGCCTCCACCCGCGCGAATACCCCCGGCGCGGCCCACTCCCGCATCTTCGTGCCGTTGTGCCAGACGTCGTGCCCGGCACCGTAGTGCGCGAGCGCATGCCATTCGATCGCCGTCAGCAGCAGCTCCTTGGTCTCCCAATCGCGCGCCCGCACCACCCACAGCTCCCCGCGCGCGAGATACCGCGGCACATGGGCGATCTCGAACCAGAATTCGGCGCAGTGCTCCCGGAACTCCGTCTCGTCGGGCAGCTCGGCCTCCGGCGCGCCACCGGTCGCCGCGGGCAGCCCCGCCGTCACACCATCGCGCTCGTACAGCACCTGATAGCCGCGCTCGTGCAGTTCGTCCAGACCGTCGGCGGTCAGCTGTCCGAGCAGATCCACCGGCAGCACCTGAAAGTCCGCCTTGCTGCCGTCGGCGAAGAACACCAGATGCGCGGGATTGTCGTAGGGCCCGTCGAGTTCGATGTTCACCGCCACCTCACCCAGTTCCGACAGCCACTCGTCGAAGCCCAGATACCGCTCGGGCGTGGTGGTGTACAGCTCGATATCGTGATCGGACAGCGCGTCGACGCTCCCGTCCCCACGGGCCCGCGATCCGGTGCGCAGCACCGCCCGAATATCGGATTGCGAACGGGCCCATTCGATCACCCGCGCCACGAATACCTCAGCAGTGTCGGTCACGCGCTCACCCTAGCCGGACCGGCCCGAGCCGCTGCGACCCCCGCAAACACCTGGTCCCGCAACCGTTCTCGGTTGCGGGACCGGGATCGGTTCAGCCGCGCCGCATCGGGATGTGCGGGATGCCGTCCTCGATGTACTCCGCGCCGTCGGGCTTGAAGCCGTGCTTGGTGTACATGTCGACGAGATAGGTCTGGGCGTTCAAACGCACCGTGGCCGAACCGGTTTCGGCGAGGGCGGCCTGGAGCAGGCGGGTGGTGTAGCCGTGGCCGCGGACCTCCTGGGCGGTGCACAGGCGGCCGATGCGGAAGGACTTCACCCCCTCGTTGTGCTCCTCGAGCAGGCGCAGGGTGGAGATGATCTCACCCTCGTCGTCGAGCCAGAAGTGCCGGGTCTCCGGCAGCAGATCCAATCCGTCCAACTCCGAGTACGCGCACTTCTGCTCGACGACGAACACCTCGACGCGCAATTTCAACAGCTTGTAAAGGGTCGCGGTGTCCAGATCCGCGGCCCACGACCTCTTGAGTGCAACCGTTGACATCATCGCGTCTTGCTATCACATAGATCAGTTCCGCGCCAGGGTGGGCGTGTTGTTCGCGGTCAGATGCAGCGCCTTGTTCGTCCAGTTCCACACCTCGTGGTACAGCGCCTGGTTCTCCGACAGCTTCACACCCAGCGAGGGCACCATTTCCTTCAGCCTGGGCATCCACGCGGTGTACTGCGCCGGGAAGCAGCGCTGCAGCACGTCGAGCATGGCGCTGACGCAGGTGGACGCGCCCGGCGAGGCGCCGAGCAGGCCCGCGATCGAACCGTCGGCGGCGGCGATGACCGCGGTGCCGAATTCCAGCACACCGCCCGCACCCTTGCGCCGGATGACCTGCACGCGCTGACCGGCGGTGATGAGCTCCCAGTCGTGGCCGTCGGCGCGCGGGATGAACTCCTCGAGCGAGTTCACCCGGCCGCTCTGCGACTTCAGCAGCTCCGAGATCAGGTACTTGGTCAGGCTCATCTCGGTGAGGCCGACGCCGATCATGGAGAACAGGTTGTTCGGCTTGACCGACTTGAACAGGTCGGAGTTCTTGCCGTCCTTGAGGAACTTCGGCGTCCAGCCCGCGTATGGGCCGAACAGCAGACCGCGGTCGCCGTTGATGACGCGAGTGTCCAAATGCGGCACCGACATCGGCGGTGCGCCCACGGCCGCCTTGCCGTACACCTTGGCCTCGTGCTGCTGGATGAGTTCGGGGTTGGTGCAGCGCAGGAACAGCCCGCTCACCGGGAAGCCGCCGATACCGGCCATCTCCTTGATGCCCGAGCGCTGCAGCAGCGGCAGCGCGTAACCACCCGCGCCCACGAAGACGAACTTCGCCACGACCGTGCGGGTTTCGCCGGTGCGGGTGTTGCGGACCTTGACCTTCCAGCTGCCGTCGGACTGCTTGGACAGGTCGCGCACCTCGGTGCCGAAGGCGATCGACACGCCGGAGCCACCCAGATAGGCCAGCAGTTGCTTGGTCAGCGAGCCGAAGTCGATATCGGTGCCGCCGTCGGTCCAGTTCAGCGCGACCGGATCGGAGAAGTCGCGACCCTTGGCCATCAGGGGTAGTCGGCGGGCGAACTCGTCGGGGGCGTCGATGTACTGCATGGTGTCGAACAGCGGATGCCGCGACAGCGCCTCATAGCGCTTGCGCAGATAGGTCACGTTGTCGGCGCCGTGCACGAAGCTCACGTGCGGGACGGGGTTGATGAACTGCGACGGGTCGCCCAGCACGCCGTTCTCCACGCCGTAGGCCCAGAACTGCCGCGACACCTGGAAGCGCTCGTTGATATCGATCGCCTTGGAGATGTCGACCGAGCCGTCGGCGTTCTGCGGGGTGTAGTTGAGCTCACACAGCGCGGAGTGTCCGGTCCCGGCGTTGTTCCACGGGTCGCTGCTCTCCGGCGCGGCCGCGTCCTTGCGCTCGAACATGGTGATGGACCAGTCCGGCTGCAACTGGCGAAGCAGTGCGCCCAGGGTGGCACTCATGATGCCGGCACCGATGAGGACTACATCGGTCTTTTCAGTCATCGCAGCGTTCGGCACGGCTCGTTCGACTTCCTTGTCCTGCGCGGGTCAGCAACTTCAGCGGGAAGGTTACCCGCCGTTCACTTCCACCTAATTCTGCCCCTGGCCATGCCCGTTTCCGAAGACGACAACCCCGGATGTGACGGATTCGGCTCGGCGATGCCGACGCCGAGCGGGTCGAATATCGTGGAGCTGTGACGAACGAAACGCAGGTCGCGCGGCCGGGTACCGGCACGTGGCAGCCGGATGTGCTGGGCGCGGACTACCAGCAGCAGACCATCCCGCTGGGCCCCGATCCGGACGGTGAGGGCACGGTCGAGGCCACTCTCGTGCGTTATGTCGCCGACAGCGACGACACGGCGACCAGCGCGGTGCTGTATCTGCACGGGTTCACCGACTACTTCTTCCAGAAGCATCTGGCCGAGCACATGGCCGCGCGCGGGCATCGCTTCTACGCCCTGGATCTGCGCAAATGCGGGCGCTCGCGGCGGCCCGGGCAGACCGCGCACTACGTCAGCGATCTCGCGCTCTACGACGCCGAGCTCAACCGGGCGCTCGAGATCGTGCGCAAGGAGACGAAGCTGCCGGTGCTGGTGATGGCCCATTCCACCGGCGGGCTGGTGAGCTCGCTGTGGCTGGATCGACTCAACCGCTCCGAAGGCGTTGCGGCATACGAGATCTCGGGACTGGTGCTGAACAGCCCGTGGTTCGACCTGCAGGGCCCGTCCTACTACCGCACGGTCGGCACGGCCGTCATCAACCGGCTGGGCAGGCTGCGCGCGATGACCAAGCTGCCGGTCGGCGAGCTGACCACCTACGGCGACAGCCTGCACCACACGGTGTCCGGCGAATGGGACTACAACCTGGACTGGAAGCCGCTGACCGGATTCCCGGTCCACCTCGGCTGGCTGCGCGCGATCCGGCAGGGCCACGCGCAGCTGCAGCGCGGCCTCGACGTCGGCGTCCCGACCCTGGTGCTGCGGTCCAAGGTGACCAGGTTCATGCGCAAATACGGCCCTGCGGCCGATGTCTCCGATGTGGTGCTCGACGTGCGCCAGATCCAGCGCTGGTCGGGCTGCCTGGGCGATCGCACCTCGATCGTGCCGATCGAGGGCGCCCGCCACGACGTCTTCCTGTCCTCGACCGCGGTGCGCGCCAAGGCATTCGAGGAATTGGACTCCTGGCTCGACTGGCTCGCCGCCTTCCGGGCGAAGGCGAGCTAGCGCGTCACCACATCCCGCTGCGCAGCACGATCTCGGTGGCCAGTTCGTGGTCGGCCTCGGTGGCCGGATCGGCGACGTCCACCTGGGCGATCCGGAATTCGCCGTAGACGTGGCGACCGGAGCCCTCGGCCACGGCCCGCGGCAGGCGTTTGGTGGCGATGAGCGTGGTCGGAATCTCCACGGCCGGGCAGCCCGAATCCACGATCTCGCCGTCGGCGCCCGCCGCGGCCGGATGCCCGCGCCCGGCGGCCACCAGCCCGATGAACCGGCCGAATCCGCGCGAGCACAGCTGCCACGCCAGATCCGCCCCGGCCCCGCATCCGACGACATTGACCCACGGCACCTCGAGCTCGTCGAGAATGGCGTAGACCGCCGCCGCGTCCAGCCCCTCGATCGTCTCGACCGCGACCGTTCGCAGATCCGAGTTGTGCAACCGCGCGCTCACCGCGTCGTACACATCCGGCGCGGCACCGGCATCGGGTAGCAGCAGCACCGTGTGCCGGGACTGCGGCCCGCCGATGCGCACACCCCACACCCGATCCCCCACCGTGACCTGCCGAGCTTCCATGCCGACCCACGCTACACCGCGCCCTGCCCTCGGACCGCGTGTCACTGAACACCATTCGGCCCAGCGATCGCACCCCCGCGGCCGCGGCCGCCTACTTGTCGAACGTCACTCTCCGACCATGGCTGCTCCGGGCAAGGGCTCGTCAGGGGCGTCCAGGCCGACCGCGAGCGTGGGTAACCCCATCGGTGCGCCCGCGGTGAGCAGGCGCTCCAGGTGGTCGAGGTCGAGATGTTCTTCGATCAGGTCGGCGAGGAGGTCGAGCTGGGCGGTGCGGACGGCCGCGACCGAGGTGTCGGGTGCGACGGTGAAGGCGCTGCGGCCGGAGTGGGCGGCCACCTCGCGCAGCCAGCTGCGGCGGAAATCGTCGGATTCCAGCAGGCCGTGCAGGTGGGTGCCCCAGATCGGGCCGCGCACACTGCCTTCCGGCCCGTCGTCGAGGTCCAGCCAGGCTGGATCGGTGGTGCGGCGGACGCGGCCGTGGTGGATCTCGTAGCCGCGCACCGGGATTGCGTCCGGGCCGTACCCCTCGGTGCGGCGCAGGATCTTCGGATCGGCGAATTCGACGTCGAGGTCGAGCAGGCCCAGGCCCGCGACCTCACCCGCGCCGGATTCGACGCGGTCGACGATGCGTCGCCCGAGCATCTGGTAGCCGCCGCAGATGCCGAGGATGGGGCGGCCCGCGGCGGCGCGGGCGGTCAGGGCGTCGGCGATTCCGGTGCGGCGCAACCAGTTCAGATCGCTCACGGTGGCCTTGGTGCCGGGCAGCACCACCAGATCGGCCTCGGTGAGGCGGGACGGTTCGCTCACCCAGCGCACCGCGACGCCGGGCTCGCAGGCCAGCGCCTCCACATCGGTGGAGTTGGAGATGCGGGGCAGGCGGATCGCGGCCACGCTCAGCCAATCGCGGCCGATCGGCGGACGCGGGCGGCCGACGGGGGCGTCGGCGACCGTGCCGAGGGAGTCCTCGGCGTCGATCCACAGCTCCTCGGCGTAGGGCAGCACGCCCAGGGTGGGGCGACCGGTCAGCGCGGTCAGCTGATCGATGCCGGGGCGCAGCAGGTCCACATCGCCCCGGAACTTGTTGACGATGAAGCCCGAAATCAATTGCTGGTCTTCGGGTTCCAGGATCGCGACGGTGCCGAACAGATGGGCCAGCACGCCGCCGCGATCGATATCGCCGACCAGCAGCACCGGTAGCCTCGCCGCCCGCGCCAGGCCCATATTCGCCAGATCGGTCGCGCGCAGATTGATCTCGGCGGGTGAGCCCGCGCCCTCGCAGATCACCACGTCGAATTCGGCGCGCAGGGCGGCCAATTCGTCGGCCACCACCGCGCGCAGCCGCCGACGGTGCCGGAAGTAGTCCGCCGCGCCGACGGTGTCCACGGCCCGCCCGCGCACCACCAGCTGCGAGCGCCGATCGCTGCCGGGCTTGAGCAGTACCGGATTGAACCGCACGCTCGGCTCCAGCCCGCACGCCCGCGCCTGCAGCGCCTGCGCCCGCCCGATCTCACCGCCGTCGAGGGTGACCACGGAGTTGTTGGACATGTTCTGCGCCTTGAACGGCGCGACCCGCACGCCCCGCCGCGCGAGCATCCGGCAAATGCCCGCCGCCACAACGCTTTTGCCCGCGTCCGAGGTCGTCCCCGCGACCAGCAGGGCACCGCTCACGGCAACGTGAGGATTTCCGCGCCGTCCTCGGTGACCACCAGCGTATGTTCGAACTGGGCGGTCCACTCGCGGTCCTTGGTGACCACGGTCCAGCCGTCGTCCCAGATCTCGTAGTCGATGCCGCCCAGGTTGATCATCGGCTCGATGGTGAAGGTCATGCCCGGCTCGATGACGGTCTCGATGGCGGGCTGGTCGTAGTGCAGGATCACCAGGCCGCTGTGGAAGGTCGGGCCGACGCCGTGGCCGGTGAAGTCGCGGACCACGCCGTAGCCGAAGCGGTTGGCATAGGACTCGATGACACGGCCGATCACATTGAGCGCGCGACCCGGCCGCACGGCCTTGATGGCCCGCATGGTGGCCTCGCGGGTGCGCTCCACCAGCAACCGCGCCTCCTCGTCGACATCACCGGCCAGGAAGGTGGCGTTGGTGTCACCGTGCACCCCGTCGATGTAGGCGGTGACGTCGATATTGACGATGTCGCCGTCCTCGATGACCGTCGAGTCGGGGATGCCGTGGCAGATGACCTCGTTCAGCGAGGTGCAGCAGGACTTCGGGAAACCCTTGTAGCCCAGCGTCGACGGATACGCGCCGTGATCGCACAGGAACTCGTGCGCGATCCGGTCCAGCTCGTCGGTGGTCACCCCCGGCGCGACCGCCTTACCCGCCTCCTGCAGCGCCTGCGCCGCCAGCTTTCCGGCCAGGCGCATCTTCTCGATCGTCTCCGGCGTCTGCACCCACGGCTCGCGGCCCTCGTTGACGGTCTTCTTCCACGCGTACTCCGGGCGTTCGATCGAGCGCGGCACCTCGCGGATCGGCGAGAGAGTTCCGGGAACGAGCGGTTTGCGGGTGCGGACAGACATGCTCACTAGCGTATCCGCAGCGACGGAGCGCATGCGGACCGGGCAATTGATCCGGACCGCGGTCCGATTCTCCCGGCCGCGACGGCGATCAGTCCGTCCGGACGGGGCCGACCGGTTCGGCGCGGCCGATTGCGGATCACCGATCCCGCACTCCGCGCCAAGTTCTCCCCGAACCATCCGACAGACAGTCGGTGTCGGTCATCCAGGAGCAGGACGTCGCGCGGTGAATGGTTGTGTGCGCCAGGTCTGTACGAGTGGTACGAGGTAGCTTCGGGCGAAGTCGCGAGCCCGGTCGACGTTCTGGACCGGGATGACGGATTCGGGGGTTTCGACCAGGGACATCATCAGGCGGGCGATCATTTCGCCGAGAACGGCGGTGTCGAGATCGGCGGACAGCTCTCCGCTGGTCTGCCACCGGTCGAGGTGGGCCGTGACGAGCATGCGGGCCACGGCGATGGCCGCTTCGTTGGTGAGGAAGGCCGAAAGCTCCCCGGCCGCGGGGGATTCGCGGATGCTGCGGGTGAGCAGTTTCGGCGCGGATGCCGCGTGGACGAAGGTGGTGAACACCTCGACGATGGTGTCCTCGGGGCTGGTCGTGTGGTCGGCGACCTCGGCGAGCAGCGTGGCCACGCGCAATGCCTCATCCATGATGGCCAGCCGCACCAGCTGTTGTTTGTGGCCGAATCGGCGGTACACCGTGGCCACGCCGACCCCGGCCGCGTCGGCGATGCGTTGCATTGTGGTGTCGGCGAACCCGCTGTCGGTGAAGCAGATACGCGCGGCGGTGACGATCTTGCGGGCGGTCGGATCCAGGGTGCCCAACCCGTCGGGCACGAAGCCGAGAAGACTTGCGGGATCGACCACTTGGACTCCGTTTGATCGGGGTTTTTGGACTTTCCCCTTTCTATCACCGCATTCGCTGTCGACCGCAGTAGTCACCGCGCGCGTTGTCGGCGCGGCGTCGCGGGCGCTCGGTTCACTTGGGGCTCATATCGGAGACGAGCCAGCGGTCGCCGACGCGGACGAGATCGGCGCTCATCCGCAGCGTTTCGGTGCGCGGCTGCGCGGTGTCCTTGTTCTGGTAGGTCTGGTCGATGAAGGCGATGACGGTGATGCGATCGCCGGTGTACCCGGCGATGCCAGCGCTGACCACCTTTCCGGTGGAGATCACCTGGGCGTCGGAGAGCAACTGTTTGATGGGTCCGCCCGCGGCGCTGTAGCGGTCGTGGAAGGTGCCGGTCGAGGCGTCGGCGACGGCGCCGGTGTAGGCGTCGAGGTTGCGGTGGTCGTAGGTGGTGACGGTGGCGAAGAACATCGTCGCGGCCGCCAGAGCCGCCTGCTCGTCGTGGTAGCGGGCGCTGACGGGGGTCAGATCACCGACGCGCCGGTGCTGGTCGACGGCCACCCAGCCGGTGCCGCCGAGTGCACCGGTGAGCAGGACGACGGCCGCGGTCAGGGCGTGCCGCCGCCACCGTGGCGCTCGCTCGTCCGGAGCGCCGACTCGCTCTTCCGTTGCGCCGGTGCGGCTTTCGGCCACCTTGTCGTCGGTCGGGGGCTCGGTACGCGAATCATCGTGTCCGGACTCGTCTTTCGCGCGGGCCTCGGGGCAGTTGTCGGTGGTGATCATGGCAGGGCTCATTTCGTCGGCGGTGGCAGCTGCATGCGCCCGGATTCGGGGAACATGGTCAGCAGCAGGCTGGTGAACGATCCGACGTCGATGGGAGCCAGGGCGTCGGTGCGTCGGTAGCGATCGGGTACGGCTTGATCGACGAAGGTCGATCCGTCCGCGATCAGTGATCGCAGGCGAGGTGCTGCCCCGTCGACGAGAAGTGCCGCCTTGTGCCCGTTGTCGGCGAGGTGATCGGCGACACCAGGCAACAGCGGCCCGATCACGGGCCACACCTGCGCCAGGTCTTCTATCGAAACGGCCAGGGCCGCGAGCTGGGTGGTGTTCGCCGCGCCCAGCGCCGCCAGCCGTCTGATCGCGTCGAACAGGTCGGCGACCGTGCCCGTGCGTTCGGTCAGCGACCGATCGACGAGGTGTCCGAACGCGACCAGGTTGCGTACATCGGCTTGCGAGCCGCCGGCGGCGTCGGTGAGGAAGCGCGCGACGGTGGCGACATCGTTGGGGTCGATGCTGCTCACCATGGCCGCCATGGCGTCGGTCGCCTGTCCGACGCTGACGGGGATCGTGCCCCGGCCGGGCGGCAGCACGGCGCCGTCGGCGACGTAGGGCCCCGCGGTGCCGGTGGGCCGGAAGTCGAGGAATTGCTCGCCGATGGCGCTGGCGTTCTCGATGACGAACGGCGTCGTCGCGGGAATGCGGCTGTCGGAGTCGAGTCCGAGCTCGATGGTGACGCCCGCGGTGGTCGGGGAGACCGAACGCACCGCGCCGATCTTGATGCCGCGCACGGTGACCGGCGCGCCCGGCTCCAGTCCACCGGAAGCGGGCAGCTGGGCGGTGACGGTGATGGTATGCCGCAGTGGGCGGGCGCCGAGTTGATGGAATATCAGGTAGTAGCCCGTCAGCAGGGTCGCGGCGACAAGCCCCACGGCGGACAGCGCGGATGCTCTCATTTGGTCACCATTCCGGTGGCTCGCAGGACGCTCAGGACGTCGGGTGACACCGGCGGTGCGGCGATGCGGGCGTCGATGCCGCCCTGTCCGGCGGCCAGGGGGACGAGTTTGGTGGTGATCAGCGCATCGAGCGGGCCGATCAGTTTCGGCAGGGTCAGATCGAGGGTGACGGTGGTGCGCAGCAGCGGTGCCAGCATGTCGATGATGGCCGTGATCTCCCGCGCGCGAGCGTCGGTGGCCATCTGCGCCACCGGTACGGCGAACTGCGGGATCGAGTCGAAGTAGCGGGCGAAGGTCGGGACGAGGGCGTTGATCCCGTCCTGACGGGCAGGCCACTCGGTGAGTGTGCGGGTGATGGTTTCGCGATCGGCGGTGAGGGCGCGCGCGGTGGCTTCGGCGTCGGTGAGCATCCGGTCGAACGACGCACGGTTGGCGTCGAGTTCGTGCACGATCCGCGCCTGGCGTGCGGCGATGTCGCGGATGCGCTGCGGATCGTCGGGCAATGCCGCACCGACCTGTCGGGCGGCCCTGCCCAGGATTCCGGCCGTGCCGCCGTTGACCATGCTGGCCAGGCCGTTCAGCAGGTCTTCGATATTGCTGGCGGTGGTGTCCGCGATCGGAATCGTGGCTCCGGGCGCTAGTGCGCCCGCGGGTTTCGCGGGCGGATCGAGGGCGAGGTACAGATCGCCGAGCAGGGTGTCCTGGCGTAGTTCGGCACGGGTGCCGGCCGCGACGGTGATGCCGGTGTCGATGTCGAGGTCGACGACCGCGATCTCACCGGCCAGCCGCACTCCGGCGACCGAGCCGATGGCCTGGCCCTGGGATTTGACCGGCGCCCGCTGCGGCAGATTCAGCGCACTGGTGAATTCGGCATGCAGCCGGTAGCCGGCGCCGGCGGCGGGAAAGCCGGGCAGCGGAACATCGGCCGGATCGAATGTGCATGCGGCAGCGGTGAATACGGTGGCCGAGATGGCGAGCGAGGCCACGGCCCGGCGCAGCAGCACAACGGTACGGGGACTCATCGCGGCGCTCCTGTGGCCGGTGCGTTCTGGGCGAGCGGCAGCAGATCGAGAATGGTGCCGATGGGACGAGCGAGCGGCACGACCGCGTGGGCCACCGGCACGGCGATGTCCAGCACGGCCATCAGCAGCTCGTAGTACTGGTCGTGGATGCGGCCCAGCACGGGCGAGAATTCGGTTCCGGTGCCGACGATGTCGCGCACGCCACCGCGGAAGTTGGTGGAGAAGGTGTCCATTGCCGGGCCGGTCTCGTCGAGGGCCCGCTGCAGCAGCAAGGCATCGGCGGCCGCGGTGGTGGTGAGTCCGGCCAGTTTGTCGAACAGCTGGCTCAGTTGTCGGTCGCGGGCGTTCGGGTCGCCGATCAGCGCCGAGGCCCGGGCGAGCAGATCGCGGACCGCGGTGCCTTGGCCGCCGACCTGCTGGGCGGCGGTGGACAGCAGCGCACCTAGGGTGTCGCCGCCGTCGCCGAGGGCGGCGGTGAGCTTGTTCGCCGACGCGTAGAGATCACTGACCGATTTCGGAGTCTGGGTGCGGTCGAGCGGGATGCAGCCGGACCGATCGAGCGCCGGCCCCGCGGCATCGGTGCCGGTGAGCTCGACATGGCGATCGGTCAGCATCGAATCCGACAGCGTGGCCGCGCCCACCGTGGCGGGCAGCCGGATATCGCTGTCGACCCACATATGCACCCGCACCCGGTCACCCGCGGGTTCGACCGTGGTGACCTTGCCGACCGGGACACCGAGCACGGTGACGGAGTTCCCGGCGTAGAGGCCGACGGCGTCGGTGAATTCGGCGCACACCGCGGCGGTGTCGGCGAGTGGATTCGGTACCGAGGACCACGCGCCCACCGCGGTGGTGGTGACGAGAAGTGTTGCGGCGCTGCCGATGACACGGCGGATGGTGTGTTTCATCGCGGGCACTCCGGTTCGGAGGCGGGACAGGGGTTGCCAGCCAGTGCATTCCAGGTGCGCAGCAATGCGCCGGTGGAGGTGAGCAGGTGATCGATATCGGCGCGGGCGCTGTCCGCGGTGAGCAGCAGCTGCCGCAGTCCGTCCAGAGCGGGTTCGATCTTGCCGGAGTACAGCATCAGCGGCCGATGGACGAATGCGAACAGCTGCGCGATGCCGACGATGATCTCGGTGATCTCGCCGCGACGCCGGGCCAGAACCCGGGACACATCGTTGGCGTGGGCGACGAGTTCGGTCAGCGTGGTCTTGTCGGCGACCATCGCATCGGAGTACTCGTTCAGCACCGACAGGGCGCGGTCGATGTCGGCGTTGTGGACACCGATCGTGGTGATCAGGCGCTGCAGATTGGTGATGATCGAGGGCACGAGATTGTCGCTGTGCTCGGCCGCGGCCCGCAGCGCGGCGAGGGATTGCCGCAGCGCCGTCGGATCCACCTCCCGCATGCCCTGGGTCACCCGTTGGGTGAGTGCGGGCAGGTCGTAGGGAACGGTGGTGCGCTCGACCGGTATCGAGCGGGTGCGCGTGGTGTCCCCGGAGGCCAGGGTGAGTTGCAGGTAGCGCCCGCCCAGCGGGGTGAGCAGTTTGACGTCGAGGCGGGTGCGCTCGCCGATGTGCACGTCGCGGCGCAGCCCGAACACCACCCGGACCCGATGACCGTCCAGCCGCACCGAGCGCACCTGCCCGACGCGAATGCCCGCGACGCGGACCTGATCGGTGGGCCGGACGCCCGCCGCGGCGGCCAGGTGGGCGGTGACGCTCTGTTCGGTGGGCGGAACGAAGTAGAAGACCGCGGCGGCCAGCAGCGCGATCACGGTGACGGCGATGGCCCCCGCACCGGTGAGCAGGGCGCGCATCCGGTCGGTCCCGGCGGAGCGGTCGTGGCGCAGCCCGCGGGCGGCCGCGCGGACGGTCGCGATCAACGGCATGGCTGCACCGTCCGATCGCCGACCGTGATGGACTGCGGAATCAGGGTGGCCGCATCGGGCGAGTCACACGAGGTCGGGGTGATCCGGCGCAGCTGCTCGAGCAGCGTGCGCACGGAGTCGATCCCGATCGGGAGGGTCTTCAACAGACTCTCGGCGTCGTCGACCCGGCCCTGGCCGACCAATCGCACCAGGGCCGCGAGCGTTTCGGGGGCCAGGGTGTCCCATTGATCGTTCAGGTGGGCGAGCAGCGCACCGATGCGGCCGACGGCGGCGGGGCTCACGTCGAGGGTGTGGTTGATCGCATCCAGACGCGACTGCAGGGTGTCGATGAGGACCTTGATCCTGGTGAGCAGGGTCGTGACCTGAGCCGACCGACCCTGCAGTGTCTCACCGACGGATTGGAGGTTCGCGACCAGCGAACCGATCAACTGATCCCGGCTGCCCACCGCCTGGGTGATCGAGCCGATATCGGCCAGCAGCGGGCCCAGCCCGGCCCCGTCGCCTTCCAGGTAGGCCGCGAGACCGCGGGTGAGCCTGTCGACGTCGGTCGGTGAAATCGTGTCGAAAATCGGTGCCAGACCGTTGAATACGGCGGTGAGGTCGATCGGCGGGCGGGTGTGGGCGGTGTCGATGCGGCTGCCAGGCGGGATGGGTGCGCCCGGCGTTTCGCCGCCGTGCTGGATCGCGATGTAGCGCTCACCGGTGAGGTTCTGGAATCGGATGGCCAGCACGGTGCCGGTGCGGATCGGCACATCGGGCCGTAGCGTGAATCCCACCACCGCCTGCCCGCCGGACAGTTCGACCGAGGCCACCTTCCCGACTGCGACACCGGCCAGCCGCACATCGTCTCCGGTGTAGAGCCCGGAGATGTCGGTGAACACCGCGGAGTACCGGGCGGTGGAGTCGGGAACCGGGCGGTCCAGCAGCCGGATCAATCCGGCCGCGCCCACCGACATCGCGGCCGCGAACAGCGCCAGCCACAGCAGCGATCTGCGGGGCAATCTCATCGCGAGGCACCTCCCGTGGCACTTGCGGTCAGAAACGGCAGCTGGGAGGCGATGTCGACCTGCAGCACCGGTTTGCCGTCGCGGATCGGAATCGCCCGATCGATTCGTGAAATCATCTGTCCCGCTTGTGAATACGCAATCGGCAACGAGCCGAGTGAGACGACCACCGGCCATGCCGGGCCGGATATGGTGTCGAAGGCGGTCGACAGCTCGCGGACGAGGTGGGGATCGTCGCCGAGCAGTCGGCCCACGGAGCTGAACAGATCGCTCACTCCGCTCAGTGCGGCAGACAGCCCGGCCCGGTGGGTCACGAGCGCGTCGCTGTGGTCGAGCAGGGAGCGCGCCAGGGCCAGCACCGCCGGAGCCAGCGGTGCCGCCGCCTCGAGCGTCACGCTCCCGTCGCGGATCGGGAAGTAGGTGCGGGCGTCGGCGCCCGGCGGCAGCATCAGATCCGTGAGTACGGTCGCCAGCCGGATGCCGTCCGCGGCGCCGGTGATGGCGGTGTCGGCATTGTTGTAGCCGAGATCGGTCAGGGTACCGAGATCGACCATGCCGAGCATGCGGCCGAATCGGCGCAGGACGTCGATGAGGCTACGGTCGACCTGCTGCTGGCCTGCCAGCAGGGTGCCCGGTGTCAGCCGGTGACCGGGCCGGTCGCCGGGAACGATCTCCACGCCCGCCGCGCCGAACAGATTCGTGGCCGCGATCCGGGTGGTGGCCGCGTCGGTCAGCAGATTCGCCGCGGACGTCGCCAGCGACAGCACGATCCGCTGGCTGGCCGAGCCCTGCGCAATGGCGGTGACGGTACCGATGTGGGTGCCGCGCAACAGAACCGGGGATCCGACGTTCACACCGCTGGTGTCGGCGGAGGTCACCGTGACGACCCGCAGCTCGGCGGCGCCGGATCGGTGAGTCGTCGCGTAGCGGACGGCGGTCGCGGCGATCGCCACCGCCAGCAGGGCCAGTGCGCCGCGGACGAACAGCGCCAACGGGCCGGCGGAGCGTCCGGACAGATCCTGGAATGTCGTCATCGCCGGTTCACCCCGAGATCCTGATGCCGGTGTCGGTCCCCCAGAACAGCAGGGTCAGCATCATGTCGAGCACGACGATCACCACCAGGCTGGCGCGGATGGCCCGCCCGCACGCCTCGCCGACCGCCACCGGGCCGCCGACGGCGTAGAACCCCTGATAGCAGTGGATGAGCACAACCGCCGCGACGAATATCACGGCCTTCACCAGCGACAGTCCGATATCGTTGCCCGACAGATAGTTTCGGAAATAATGTTGGTAGGTCCCGGCGGTCTCGCTGTGCAGGAACTGCACGAAGATCGACGCCGAGGCGTAGCTGATGGTCAGGGAGAACACGTAGAACGGGACGATCGTGGCGACCGTCGCGATCAGCCGGGTGGTGACCACGAACGGCAGTGGCCGCACCGAAATCGCTTCCAGCGCATCGATTTCCTCGCTGATACGCATAGATCCCAGCTCCGCGGTGATCCGGCATCCGGCCTGCGCGGCGAACCCGAGCGCCACGATCATCGGGCCGATCTCGCGGGTGTTGCCGTAGGCGGACACGAATCCGGCCAGCGGACCCATGCCCACCATGTTCAGAAACATCACGCCGATGATTCCGATCGCCCCGCCGACGGCTGCCCCGATCAACAGCAGCACGATCGCCGTGCCACCGCCGACGACGATTCCGCCTGCCCCCCAAGTGATGTGGCGAATCTGCAGAGCGATCTGGCGTCGGTAGTGCAGCAGCGCGAACGGGACCGCGGCCACCGCGCCGACGGCGAAGCTCACCTGATGCCCGACCGCCTGAACCGCGCGATAGGCGGTGCCGACCGGCCGTCCGGCCATCGCGAGCGGACCGAACAGCGGCGGACGATATCTCGACGGTGTGCTCGTGGTGGCCGTCGGCGGGCCGGAGCGGTCCGGCCCGGCCTCGGGATGGGTCGGTAGGGCGGTCATCAGCCGATCCTCGGTGGGTGGAACATGCTCAACAGCTGGGTCATCAGCAGATTCAGCAGAAACGCCGTCACCATGCCGACCACGACGGCCGCGTTGACCGCATTGGCGACCCCGCGCGGCCCGCCGCGGGCGGTCAGCCCGCAGTAGCAGGCAACCGCGACCACCGCGACGCCGAAGACGACGGCCTTGCCCAGCGCGATCGCCACGTCGAGCGAGGAGGAGAACGCCGACAGCGACAACAGGAAGCTGCCCGGTGCCCCGTGCATGACGGTGACATTGATGACGAAGGTCGTCGAGATGCCGACGATCATGACCAGAATGCACAGCAGTGGTGCCACCGCGACCATCGCGGCCAGCCGTGGCGCGACCAACCGCCGCGTCGGGTCCAGGCCCATCACGCGCATGGCGTCGATCTCCTCGCGGATCGTGCGCGCCCCCAGATCCGAGGCGATCGCCGACCCGGCGGCACCGCCCAACAGCAGCGCGGCCACCATTGGCGCGGCCTGGCCGATGATCCCCAGCCCGCCGGCCGCGCCCGCGACCGAGGTCGCGCCGATCTGCGTCGTCAGTCCCGACACCTGGATGATCGTGGTGACTCCGAACGGGATCGAGATGAATACCGCCGGCGGCGCCGACACCCGCACCATGAACCATGCCTGAGTAACGAATTCGGCCCAGGAGAAGCGCAGCCCGACGATGTCGACGACGGTCCAGCGGGCGGCCGCGATCAGCATCGACACCGTCCGTCCGCACGCCTCGACGAAGGCGAACCCGGCCGTCACGAAATACCAGGCCAGCTCGAAAGCCCGCTGCCGCAGCGAGATCGGATCGGAGCCGGTGTGCGGCCCGACTTCGGGCGCACGGTCGCGCTGGGCGGCCGTCATCGCGGACTCCTCTCCCTCGAGCTCCGCTGTCCCGAGTGATAGATATGCAATAAGAGAACTATCAGAGTGTGACACGCATCTCGTTCTTCCGGATGGGTTTTCATGGAATCTAAACTCACATAAGGGCGGGAGCTACATCGCCGCAATGTGCGGAGTGCCGTGCAAGAGCGCACAGCAAGTTCTCCTGTCGACCGGCTCCGAGCTATGGAGAGCAAGAGAATAGCCAGTAACTACAGGTTCGGGGTTCAGCCTGTCGGCTGCTTCGGCCGCACCCGATACGCGGCGGAGTTCAGTTCCCGTCGTTTCATCGCCCGGATGCATTGGTGGTGCTTGCGGGCGTGGTAGGCGATCGGAAAATAGGTGAGCCGGTCCGGCAGGATCCGGTAGGCCATCCGGACCGCGGTGAAAATCGCTCGCACGCGGGTGTTTTCGCGAGGGCTCAGCTCGACGCCGAGCATGGCACGGATGCGTTCGTCCATGGCCGCCACCATGGCCAGGTACACCACTCGCAGCAGTGGACGCGCGGCGACGACGACCATCGGCCGCATCGGTGCGGGGATGCGGGAGAGCGCCTCGGGGTGAGGTAGACCGCGGCGCAGCTGGGCCAGTCCGTCCACTACGTCGGGGTGTGCCCGCAGGGTGGTTTCGATCATGGTGGTGAAGTAGGCGTCGAATTCCTCGCGGGTGGTGGGGTAGCCCCGCATCGGCACCTGCAGGATGCGGGCCAGCCGTACGTTGTCGCGCAGTAGTTCTTCTTGTTCGGCGGTGGTGAACTCGCGTCCGATCAGCAGCGGGCCCGCGTTGAGGGTGGTGATGTAGGCGGTGGCGACAACCCATTGGTAGGCACCGGGATCCAGCGCACTGATACGGCGGCCCTCGGTGTTGCGCATCTGGAGCGGTTGATGCAGCGACCGTAGTCGCCTGCCTTCCTCGATGGCCTCGAGTCCGCCGTATACCCAGCGCAGTACCGAGTCCACCGAGCGAATGCCGCGGCCGAGGGGGTCGGTGCGGGCGACCGAGTAACGGTCGACCACGTCGGCGATGATCGGGTGCATGCCCTGCATCACGAAGGCCGCTCCCTCGAGCAGCAGATAAGTCCAGTGGCCGGTCATTTCGGCGGTGAGCGACTCCGGCGAGATCAGCTCGATCGGCACACCATCGACCAGCAGCGCGGTTGTGGAGCCGGAGAATTCCGCGTGGGTGTTCATACGACCGTGGCCCCGATCTTGTTGCGCAACCGCATATCCCAGACGACCAGCCGTACCGCCATCCGGACCGCGGCCCGGGGCGTGAGGCGGTCCAGGACTCGGAATACGCTCTGCCAGCGGTCGAATCGGCGCTGCTGCTGCGCGGTCCAGGTGACGTCGAGCTTGTCGCGTAGCCGCGGTGGCAGATAACCCAGTGTCAGGAACAGATTCCAGCCACCGAACAACCATCGTATCGGGGTCGGAAGGAAGTCCAGGCGCGCAATGCCGATCAGGAACTCGCGCATGCGCTGGTCGAATTCCAGCCGGTCGAGCTGCTGATTCCAGTAGTCGTCGAAGGCTTCTCGATTCGGCGGCCACATCTCCCGCGGCACCTGCAATGTGGTCGCGAAGACCGACGCGGCCTGGTAGATGGTGTCCGGATCGTGGCGGGTGCGGCCGCGTCGTAGCCTGCGGGTGTCTTCGAATACGGCCGCCATGCAGGAGGCCACCCACAGCTGCAACGCCGGGTCGAAAGCGTTGTAGCGCACGGGGCTTTGCGGAGTCGATCGCACCTGGGCGTGGACCGCGTTGACCGCGTCCCGATAGATGCGGCGATCCTCGGCGTTGCCCGCCACCGCCACGGCGATGTAGGTAAAGGTGGTGCGGGCGCGTTTGAACGGGTGCTTGTGCAGGTTGCCGCTGTCGACCCTGCTCTCCATCACGCCGTAGGCGACCCCGGCGTTGGCCAGCTGCATGACGACATTCGCCGCGCCGTAGGCCGGTGACAGCCACGGTGTCATCTCGTCGGTGAGAAACCGCGTATCGACCGCGTCGGTTTCCCGCCGTCGCGCTCGTCGATTCAGCGGTGTCGACGCGGCATTCGAGTCGGTCGGTGATGTCTGGGGCATATCGCGTTTCCTTTTCCGGCTTCGTCGACGGGACAGGGATTTCAGGGCAGCACGTCGGTGCGCTCGGCCGCCGGATGACGAATTCGCTCCGGCAGCAGTCGATCCAGCACCCGCACCGTGCTGACCACGCGGCCGAAGCGCTTTTCGCGCGCCGACGACCAGGGCACGCCGAGTCGCGCCCGCAGTGTCGGCGCCAGCATGCCGGCCGTGGTCAGCCGCAGCAAAGCCGCGAGCGGTGTCGCGAGTCCGTTCCATACAGGCTGCGGCACAGTGAGATTCGGGGGCACCGGCATCGGCTTGCGGTCGAGTTCGAGGATCAGATCGGTGGCGGCATTGCGCTCCAGCACGGTCTCGACCGTGTGCTCGTAATAGGTCCAGAACTCCGCCCGCGTCCGCGGCACGACCCGGCCGGGAATCCGCAGGATGCCCGCGAGGTCCTGCCACTCCCGAAACAGCGCCTCCTCACGGTCGGCTTCGACGCGGTCGCCGAACGCTCGACGGACCACGGCGGGGCCGGCATAGCCGGTCGCATGCACCCAGAGATAGGCGTCGGCGTTCAACGCGTGATAGGGGCGGCCGTGCGCGTCGACCCCGGAGATGGTGCGATGCACCTCCCGCAACCGTTGCCCCTCCGCGACGGCGGCATCGGGCCCATGAAATCCGGCCACCCGCCGCGCCGAGGCGAACGTCCGCGAGATGCGTGCCCACCGATCGCTGAGGAACTCGGAATGATCGATGACTCCCGCACCGACCACGGGATGCGCCACCTCGAGCAACAGCACTGCCCGGCTGGCCAGCGCCACTCGCCAATCCACCCCCCACCGCCAGGTCGCCGAGCCGGGACCGACCGTCCGCAGCGCGGATGTCGGTGCGGGCTCGGGTTGCGTTGTGGTCACTGTCGACTCCTCTCCTTCGAAGCCGAACCGACCCCGGGATTGATAGATAAAGACTGGCTGATCTATCAACGAGTGTGACACAGGTCTCCGCGTTTTGATAGATACCCAACGAAAAGCTCTCGATATTCCCCAGGTGCGGTGAATCGACATGGCCGAAATCCGCTGCAGGACAAGATCGATACATATTCCGCGTCCGCGTTGGTAATTCAGTGAACGGATGTTCTCTGAAGGCGGAGGTATCGCCGTGGCCGACCCGACGTACGCGGTATCGCACACCCTGGCCGCCCGCGGCCCCGAGGCCGGGGGCGCGGCCCTGGACCAGGTCGTCATCCTGACCGCCTCGGCCGGGATGATCGCACTCCTGCTGCTGTGGGTGGGATATCTGCACCGCACCAGGCGGATTCACTGGCTGGGGGCGGCGGCCGATCGGCTGGGACAGCGGTTCAATCGGCCGGGCTGGGTCGCGCTGCCGGTCGCGCTGTTCCTGGGCACGATCCTGACCGCGCTGCTCGGCTTCATCTGGGATGTGAGCCTGCACATCGGCAAGGGGCGCGATCCCGGACCGCTGGCCAATCCCGCGCACTACTTCATCCTCGTCGGCCTGTTCTTCCTGTTCACCGCGGGCATGACGGCGATCGTGCTGCCGCTGGACGAGCGTCCGGGCCCGGCCGCGGTACGGATCACTCGCACCTGGTACGCACCGGTCGGCGGCATTCTGCTGGCGGCGGCCGGGTTCTACGCCCTCGTCGGCTTCCCGCTCGACGACCTCTGGCATCGGCTGTTCGGGCAGGACGTGACGCTTTGGGGCCCAACACATCTCATGCTCATCGGCGGCGCGGGCCTGTCGCTGGTCGCGGTGCTGCTGCTGGAGTTCGAGGGGCGCAACCACCGCCCCGATCCGGGTCGGCGCGACAACCGGCTGCTGTGGATGCTGCGCTGTTTCGCCTACGGCGGGCTGCTGATCGGGCTGTCGGTGTTCCCGGTGGAATACGACTTCGGCGTGCAGCAGTTCCGGCTCGTTCTGCAGCCCATGCTGTTCGTCGTCGCGGCCTCGATCGCCCTGGTCGCCGCGCGAGCCACCCTGGGCCCGTTCAGCACCCTGGTGGCGGTGGCCTTCGCGGTCGTGGTCCGCACCGTCGTGGCCTTCCTCGTCGCGGGACCGCTGATCCAGGCCCCCGCCAACGTCTTTCCGCTGTATCTGGGCGCCGCGGTGATCGTGGAGCTGCTGGCGCTGCTGCCCCTGCTACGCCGACCGCTGTGGTGGGGCGCGCTGTGCGGCTTCGCCATCGCCACGGCCGGGATGTGGCTCGAATCGCTGTGGGTGCAGCGGATGTTCGTCAACCGCTGGCCCGCCTCGATGTGGCCGGAGCTGCTGGCCATGGCGGTGCCGGTCGGCATCGCGGGCGGGGTGGTCGGCGGGCTGCTGGGCATGGTGGTACGCGGTGAGGCCCTGCCACGCAGGCCTGTTCGGCGCGGGCTGATGGTCGCCGCGGTACTGATTCTCGCGGCCGCGACCACGAACGGCCTGGTTGTCGAGGTGCCGCGCAATGCGGGCGCCACCGTCGCGCTCTCCGATGCGGGACAGTCGGACGGCGGGCGCATGGTGACCGCCGATATCCGCCTCGACCCCACCGGCCTGGTCGGCCCGGATCCGGAGTGGGTGCAGATCCTGGCCTGGCAGGGCGGTGTCGGCAACGACAGCCCGGGTCGCGGGCTGATGGTGGATCAGTTGCGGCGCGTCGACGGCGAGCACTTCGTCTCCACCACACCGGTTCCCGCATACGGCAATTGGAAGACCGTGCTGCGCATCCACGACGGCCGGACGCTGACCGCCCTGCCCATCTACATGCCCGACGATCCCGCGATCGGCGCCGAGGAAGTACCGGCTCTGGCCTCCTTCCACCGCCCGTTCACCCCCGAGATCACCGTCCTGCAGCGCGAACGCTCCTTCGACGCGCCCGGTTGGCTCTTCGCCGCGGCATCGCTGGTCGTGCTCGCGTGCAGCCTGGCCCTGATCGGTGCCCTGTCGTGGGGCGCGAGCCGGATCAACGACCGATGTCCCCGGGTGCGCGGCGCGGCACCGGATTCGGTGATCAGCCGATGACGGCCGAGCGCGTGACGGTGCTGGCGGACCACAGTCTGCTGCTGGCCGTACCGGCGTTCGCACCGGCCGTGGTGGTGGTCGCCGTGGTGCTGCTGGTCGCCCTGCGCGATCGGCGCGCGGGGGATTGCGAGGAGCACGAACAGTATTGCGCGAAGGAGGACGGGTGAGAGCACGCGCGTGGGGCGCACTGCTGGTGATCGCCGCGATCGCTGGCTGCGGAGCCGAAACATCGGGCGGCACCGACACTTCCGAGCCGGTGACGGTGCGCGTCCACATCGCCAACGGTGCGGTGACGCCGACCAACACCAGCACCGAAGCGCGGGCCGGGCGCCCGATCGTCTTGCTCGTCGACAGCGATACCACCGAGGAACTGCATGTGCACTCCGCACCCGAGCACACCTTCCGGATCGAGGCCGCCCCGAACCAGCGGTTCGAATTCACCGTGACCGTCCCGGGCCGGGCCGATGTCGAACTGCATCACGCCCGGCGCACCGTCACGACCCTGCTGGTGCGCCCGTGACCGAGGTCGTCCGCGCGCACGGCCTGGGCGGTGCGGCCGATCTGCCGATTCCCCTGTCCTACGCCCTGATCGGCGGTTCGTGGGCGCTGACCTTCTCGGTCGCGATCCTGTTCCTGTTCTGGCGCACGCCGCGGCTGCGTCCGGACGCTCCCGGTCGGCCCCTGCCCGCGGGATTGCGCCGTGTCATCGATGCGCGGGGCACGCGGATCGCGGTGGCCGCGATCAGTGTGGCCGCGACGGTGGGTCTGCTCGTCGGGGCGGGTCTCGGTCCGAGTGACGCGCAGCGAAATCCGGTGCCGGGCATCGTCTACATCTACGTGTGGGTCGGGGTGATGATGGCCTCGATGGCGTTGGGGCCGGTGTGGAAATTCCTGTCTCCGCCGCGGGCGCTGCACCGCCTGTCGGGGCACGGCGCGGGACGACTGCGCTATCCGGACTCGTGGGGGCTGTGGCCGGGGGCGGCCGGACTCTTCTCGTTCGCCTGGCTGGAGCTCGCCTCGCCGGAGCCGAGTTCGGTTGTGGCCGTGGCCGTCTGGGTGCTCGGCTATCTCGTCGTCAGCACCGGCGGCCTGCTGCTGTTCGGCCCGATCTGGGCCGAGCGCGCCGATCCGCTCGAGGTGTACAGCAGCCTGCTGGGCCGACTGAGCCCGCTCGCGCGGGACGGCAACGGCGATTTCGTGCTGCGCTCGCCGCTGCACAACCTCGCCGGCACCCCGGCCCTGCCCGGTTCGGCGGCGGTGGCGGCCACGCTGCTCGGATCGACACTGTTCGACAGCTTCTCCGCCTCGCCGGCCTGGCGCGCCCTCGCCGACGGCGTCGGCGAGGGCGCGGCGCTCGCCACTCTCGTCCGCACCGTGGGACTGTTCACCTTCATCACGGTTGTCTATCTCGTCTTCCGCACCGCGGCCCGCGCGGCCGGAGGACTCGAACCGAGCGAACGCGCCCAGCTGCCGAATCGGCTGGCGCACAGCCTCACTCCGATCGTCGCGGGCTATCTCATCGCCCACTATCTGACCTTCCTGGTCGAGAAGGGGCAGGCGACGCTGGGGCTCGAGGTGCGCTACGTGCTCTCCACCCACCCCGCCCTGCTCGGCAGCATCAAGGTCCTGGCCGTGCTGACCGGTCACATCCTCGGCGTGGCCGCCGCGCACGACCGCAGCCTGCGGCTGCTCTCCCCCGCCCACCGGCTCACCGGACAGCTGGCCCTGATGCTCGCCATGGTCGCGATCACCTTCAGCGGCCTGTACCTGCTGTTCGAGGCGTAGCGCTAGTCGCGCAACAGCGCCTCGAAGGCGATGCGGTCGCCGCGGTAGAGCGAACGCACCCGCTCGATGGGGCGACCGCCGGAATCGACGGTGCGGCGGTGCAACAGGATCATCGGCAGCGCCGTACTGCATTCCAGCAGCGCCGCCTCGCGCGGGGAGGCCAGTACGGTCTCGATGCGCTCGCGGGCGGAGCCGAACACCACCCCCGCCGCGCGAATGGCCGCGTACAGCGAGGTGGTCGGATCATAGCCGCCGCGCAATCCGCCGAATCGTTCCCGGCTCAGGAACGTGCTTTCCAGGCCGATCTTCTCGCCGTCGGCGAGCAGGATGCGCTCGAGATGCATGACCGGCACGCCGACCTCGACATCCAGCGCGGCGGCGGTGTCGCCGTCGGCGGGCACATCCGCCCAGCCGACCAGCACCCGCCCCGGCTTGCGGCCCAGGCTCAGCGCCGCCTCGGTATAGGACCGCAGCGACAGCGGCTGCACCATCTTCGGCCGCGAGACCACCGTGCCCCGACCCTGGCGGCGAATTCGCCCCTCCACCAGCAGATCTCGCAGGGCCTGCCGCACGGTCTCGCGCGCCACCTCGAACCGGCCCGCGAGTTCGCGCTCGGAGGGCACCGGATCGCCCTCGGCCAGTTCGTCGATGATGCGCTCGATCTGCGTGCGCACCCGATACGCCTTCGGCAGCCGCGTCACCTCCATGGCGGACAGCGTACCCGAGATTGGTCTATACCAATTGTTAACCCAGCGTTGGCATACCGCACACCCGTCGGTCTAGACCATTGCCCATGCTGCTGCCCATGCGTTTGGTCATCATCGGCGGCGGGATCCTCGGCACCGCGCACGCCTTCGCGGCGATCGGCCGCGGCCACGAGGTCGTGCAGGTGGAGCGCGAGACCGAGGCGCGTGGCGCCACCGTCCGCAATTTCGGTCTGGTGTGGGTATCGGGCCGCAGCGCAGGGGAATTGGCGATCACACTGCGCTCGCGCCGGATCTGGGAGGAGATCGGCGGCCGGGTGCCGGGCGTCGGTTTCCGCCCGGCCGGATCGATCACGCTGGTGCGCACCGAGGCCGAACTGGCCGTCGCCGAGGCGGCCGCGGCCGGGTCGAGCGCCGCCGAGCGCGGTTTCGAACTGCTCGATCCGGATCGGGTGCGGGCGATCAATCCGGCGCTGCGCGGCAAATTCCTTGCGGGCCTGCACTGTTCGACCGATGCGGCGGTGGAGTCGCGCCAGGCCATGCCCGCCCTGCGCGCGTATATGGAGGCCACCGGCCGCTACAGCTTCTATGCCGGGGCCGAGGCCCGCACGATCACCGGCACCACCGTGATCGACGATCGGGGCCGCCGCTTCGAGGGCGATCGGGTGCTGGTCTGTCCGGGCGCGGCGCATTCGGGGCTGACCCGGGAGCTGGTCGGCGACCTCCCCGTTCGCCGGGTGCGCCTGCAGATGATGCAGACCGCCCCGCTGGGCGAGGCGCTGACCACCGCCATCGCCGACGGCGACAGCTTCCGCTACTATCCGGGCTTCGCCGGCCCGGCGCTCGAACATCTGAATCGCGAACAGGCCCAGACCTTCACCGCCGCCCGGCACCGGATGCAGCTGCTGTGCGTGCAGCGCCTGCACGGCGGGCTGACCATCGGCGACACCCACGAGTACGACGAACCGTTCGCCTTCGACGTCGACGAGGCCCCCTACGAACACCTCACCGCCGTCACCGAGGAACTGCTGGGCCGCCGGCTCCCCCGGATCGTGCGCCGCTGGGCCGGGGTCTACAGCCAGAGCATCGACCCCGCCGCGATCGTGACCCGCGCCCGGGCCGCCGACAACGTCTGGGTGATCACCGGCCCGGGCGGTCGCGGCATGACGCTCGGACCCGCCCTCGGCGAGGAAACCGCCGACCTGCTCGACCTCTGAGAGGAAACCCCTTGTCCGACTACCAGATCGAGCTGGCCGTGCTGGACATGGCCGGAACCACCGTCGCCGACGGCGGGCTGGTGCTGCGGGCCTTCGACGCCGCCGCGACGGCCGCCGGGCTGCCGGAGACGGGCCCCGAGCGCGAGGGCGCCCGCGCCTACGTGCTGGACACCATGGGGCAGTCCAAGATCACGGTCTTTCGTGCCCTGTTCGGCGACGAGAACCGCGCGCAGCTGGCCAACCGCACCTTCGAGGCCGCCTACGACGACTTCGCCGCCGAGGCCACCGCGATCGCGGGTGCGGCCGAGGCGATCACGGCGCTGCGCACGGCCGGGATCAAGGTCGCGCTCACCACCGGGTTCAGCCGCGGCACCCAGGGCAAGCTGCTGAATGCCCTGGGCTGGAACGATATCGCCGATCTCACCCTCTCCCCCGCCGAGGCCGGTCGCGGCCGCCCGTATCCGGATCTCGTCCTGACCGCACTGCTGCGCCTGCGCGTCGACGCCGTCGAACGGGTGGCCGTGCTCGGCGACACCACCAGCGATATCGCGAGCGGCCGCGCGGCGGGCGCGAGCGTCGTCGCCGGAACCCTGACCGGTGCGCACACCGAGGAACGGCTGCGCGCCGCCGGAGCGACCCACATCGTGGCATCGGTCCGCGAATTCGCCGACCTCCTGCTGAAGTAACCCCACCGCACCCGACGAAAGTTGCAGTAACCGTGCGCATTTCGACCATCCGCGTGGCACGCGCCACCGTTGCCGTCGCCTCGGCCGCCGCCCTGGCCCTGACCGCCGCCGCCTGCGGCGGCACCGGCACCGCCACCTCCGACGGCAAATCCGTGACAGTGTATTCCGCCGACGGTCTCGGCTCCTGGTACAAGACCCAGTTCGCGAAGTTCGAGGCGCGGACCGGAATCGCGGTGAACCTGGTCGAGGCCGGGTCGGGCGAGGTGGTCAATCGGGTCGACAAGGAACAGTCCAATCCGCAGGCCGATATCGTGGTCACGCTGCCGCCGTTCATCCAGAAGGCCGATCGCTCCGGCCTACTGCGGGACAGTGGCGTGGACACCGCCGCGATCGCCGAGACCGACAAGGATCCGGGCGGCAAGTACGTGACACTGGCCGGAAACCACCTCTGCTTCATCGCCAATCCCGCGGTCGACAGCACCAAATCGACCTGGGACGATCTGCTGAAGCCCGAGTTGAAGGGCAAGATCCAGTACTCCACCCCGGGCCAGGCCGGGGACGGCACGGCCGTGCTGATCCTGCTGCAGCAGCTCTACGGTAAGCAGGGCGCGCTGGACTACCTGACCAAGCTGCAGGCCAACAATGTCGGCCCGTCCTCCTCCACCGGCAAGCTGCAACCCAAGGTGGACAACGGTGAACTGCTGGTCGCCAACGGCGATATCCAGATGAACCTGGCCAGCATCAAGGACAAGGGCTCGAAGTTCCAACTGTTCTTCCCGGCCACCGCCGACGGCAAGCGCAGCACGGTCGCCGTCCCGTACGTGATGGGGCTGGCAAAGGGTGCGCCGCATCGGGATTCGGCGAAGCGGCTCATGGAATTCCTGCTCTCGGCCGAGGTGCAGCAGACCCTCGGCCCGGACGCGATGGCGGTCCCGGTCCGCACGGATCTGAAGGATGCCGCCGCCCCGGCGGGCACCATGTCGCCCGCGGCCTACCTCGCGGGCGTGAACGTCGTGCACCCGGACTGGAACAGGGTGCTCGACGAGCTGGACGGCGATATCGCCGCCTATCAGAAGGCCACCGGTAGCTGACCCGAAATCCCCAGGAGCGCAACCATGTCCGCACCGAAGACCGCCGTCTCGGTCACCGGCATCGCCGATGCCGAGCCCGCCATCGTATTCGACCGGGTCGGCGTCCGATACGGGCGCGGCCGCCGGGCCACCGCGGCGCTGATCGACTTCACCCTGCGGGTGGCCGCGGGTGAGACCGTTGCGCTGCTGGGGCCCAGCGGTTCCGGCAAGTCGACCGCTCTGAAGGCACTGGCCGGATTCGTCCGACCCACCTCGGGCACCGTCCGGCTGTCCGGTCGCGATGTCACCGACCTGTCCCCGGCCGCGCGCGGCATCGGCGTGGTGGTGCAGTCCTATGCGCTGTTCCCGCATATGCGGGTGCACGACAATGTCGCCTTCGGCCTGAGGGCCCATCGGGTGCCGCGCAGGGCGATCGGCGACCGCGTCACCGAGGCGCTGGAGATGGTCGGCATGGCCGATTACGCCGGACGACTCCCTCGCGAGCTGTCGGGCGGTCAGCAGCAGCGCGTGGCCATTGCCCGCGCCCTGGCCATCCGGCCCCGGGTCCTGCTGCTGGACGAGCCGCTGGCCGCGCTGGACGCCCAGTTGCGCCAGGCCATGCTCACCGAACTGCAGCAGTTGCGCAACGCGCTGCCCGACACCGCGATGCTGTACGTCACCCACGACCAGGCCGAGGCGCTGGCCCTGGCCGACCGCATCGCGGTCATGCGCGACGCCCGCCTGGTCGATATCGATACCGCGGAAAATCTCTGGCGGCGTCCGCCGAGCTCGTTCACCGCCGCCTTCCTCGGCGGCGCGAATCTGCTGCCGTGCACGGTCAACCGCGTCTCCGGCACGGCCGCCCTGGTGACGGTGGGCGCCCGCACGCTGCGCGCGCAGGCGCCGACACCCGGTGTGGGCCAACTGGATTGGGCGCCCGACGACCAGGGCCTGCTCTGTATCCGCCCACACACCCTGCGGATCGGCGCCACCACCGAGCGCGACGCCATACCCGCCACGGTCGTGTCCGCGGTCTGGCGCGGGTCCACCACCCGCCTCGAACTGGATGTGAACGGCCTGCCCACCGGCCTGACCGCCGATGTGCCCGGGCACGCGGACCCGGCCGTCGGCGCGGTGGTGGGCGTCCGTTTCCCGGATCCAGCGGGCGTATTGATCCCGGCCGCCGTCGGGGAGGTGCGGGCGTGAGCGTCCCCACCTGCCGATCCTGGCACGCCACGACTCCGTCCTGGCGGCGCGCCTTCCGCCGGGATCTCGGCCGATTCCGGTGGAAGGCACGCCGGAAAGACAGCGGGGGTGGTCGGGCATGAGCGTCGCGACGATTGACGAGCCGAAGGTCGGCGAGCCACCGGAACGTCCTGCCACACGGGGTAATTGGCGTCCGATCTTGTGGTCGCTGCCGCCGCTGCTGGTGGTCGCGTTCATCGCCGGATATCCGATCATGCGGGTACTGCTCGAGTCCTCGGACACCGGTTCCGGGCGCGGCACCGCGGTGTGGTCGCGAGTGCTCGCCTCGCAGGCGTTCCGGGATGCGTTGTGGCACACGGTGTCCATTGCCGCGGCTTCGACCCTCGGCTGCCTGGTGCTGGGCACCTTCGTGGCGGTGGTGCTGGCGTTCGTGCCGTTTCCCGGTTCGGGGGTGGTGGGGCGGCTCATCGATACCGTGCTCACGCTGCCGTCGTTTCTGATCACGCTCGCCTTCACGTTCCTCTACGGCACCGCCGGGGCGGTGCAGGCATTGCTCGCGCGAATCACCGGAACCGACTCCCCCACAGTCAATTTCCTCACCACCCCGACCGGCGTCATCCTGGCCGAGATCACCTACTTCACCCCGTTCGTGGTGCGGCCGCTGCTGGCGGCCTTCGCGCAGTTGCCGCGCGAGCAGCTGGACGTGGCCGCCAGTCTGGGCGCGTCGCCGTGGCGGGTGCTGCGGCAGGTGGTGTTGCCCGAGGCGTGGCCCGCACTGGCGGCGGGCGGGAGCCTGGTATTGCTGTTGACGCTCAACGAGTTCGGCATCGTGCTGTTCACCGGGGCCAAGGGCGTCATCACGCTGCCCGCGCTCATCTATACCCGCGGCATCGTCACCTTCGATCTGCCGGGCGCGGCGGTGCTCGCCTCGGTGCAGGTGGTGCTGTCGCTGACGCTGTACCTCTCGTACCGGCTGATCTTCGCCTGGTTCACCAGGATTCGAAAGGAGGGCTGAGCCGTGCTGGTGTGGACTCGGGCAGGGCGCGCGCTGGTGCTGGGCGCCTTCGCGCTCGTCGTGCTGATCGTCTTCGCCGCGCCGATCGCGACCGTCGTCGCGGCCGCGCTGGCGGGGCGATGGACCGGACCGCTGCCCTCGGACCTCGGATTTGCGAATTTCGGCCACGTCCTGTCCGGTGCGGACGCGGCCAGTCTGGCGGTGAGCCTGCAGACCGCGCTACTGGCCGGGGCCGCCGCACTGGTACTGGGCACGTGGGCGGCGCTCGCGGCGCGGGAGGCGCCCGGCTGGTGGCGGCGGATCACCGATGCGGTATTCCACCTGCCCGTCGCGGTCCCGTCGGTGGCCATCGGCCTCGGTGTGCTGATCGCCTTCAACGAGCGCCCGCTGCTCCTGGGCGGCACGAAATGGATTGTGATCGTGGCGCATTCGGTGCTGGTGCTGGCCTACGCCTGCAGCACGGTCTCGGCCGCGCTGGACCGGCTCGATCCGGCCTACCGCCAGGTCGCCGAATCGTTGGGCGCGGGACCGGTGCGAGTGCTCCTGCGCATCACGCTACCGCTGCTGCTACCCGCCCTGGGCGCGGCCGCGGGCCTGGCGATCGCGCTGTCGATGGGCGAGCTGGGCGCCACCGTCATCGTCTACCCCGCAACCTGGAAGACCTTGCCGATCACCATCTTCGCCGCAACCGACCGCGGCGAGGTCTTCGACGCGGCAGCCGGAACCACCCTCTTGGCCGCGGTCACCCTCATCGCGCTGCTGATCCTGGGAAGGCTGCGCGGCCGCGCGGTCGAGCGCTGAGTAATCAGCCAGGCGCGCGCTCGATCCTATTGTTCGCGCCTGGAGAACGAACGGGCGTGCCGCGCCAGTCGACCACGCGGCACGCCGGGCGGGGCGCCCCGTTGCGCCCGCCGTCTCGGCGGGCGACGTCCCGGCCCGATGCGCCACTGGCCGTATAGCGCTTACTCGGGCGACGTCACCGATGGAGCAATGACCAGTGGGTCAATGCGTCGGGGCCCAGAATCACTGCTCCGGTAACCGGCGGCGGCCACCGGCCACGTCGATTACGAGATCAGTGTAACCGTCGACGAGTTCGGCCAAGTGATACCAGTGTTTATGGGTGTTGTCGCTGCGCGCGCCGTGGACATCAATGGCCTGATTGGCATCGACCCAGCTCCGGGCCATGCGATCGACCACCGCACCAAGACTTTCGGTATGCAGCGACGCCCCGTTCCGATGCTGGGGCAGCTCCTGCTCCACCCAATCGTTGATGTCGTCGACGAGTTCCCCCCGTCGGCAATCGATCTCGGCGATCATGATCGGGTCGCGCATCTGCGCCCGGCGAGTATGCAATTCGGCGAGCGCGCGTGCGGAACGCAGCAGCGCCCGATCCTGGAATCGACGGCCTTGAAAAGCACAGAGCAATTGCGGAGCAGTCGGCAGTACACCGGCTATCGACATGGTGGTCATCGCCGCTCCCCGCGTGTACCCGACTGCAACACTAATCGCACCAACATGATTGGTCTCCGGGTTCAGATGTACCGCTCTTCGGATCGGTGGCCCACAACTAGGCTAGCTCGGATCATGCTCTTACAAATGCAAGAACGCAAGATTGCGACCGCATTGCGGTGGTAAATGTCCCCTTACCGCACATCAGAACCGGACAAGCCCGTCCAACAGGACTTTTCCTACCGGTCGGTGCGCCAACTGGCGCACCGAGACAGGGTCAGTTCTGTGGCCGTCCGACGTTCTCCGCGAACCGGCCGCTGACATTGCCGGGCGGAACGAAGCGGGCCACCACGAAGGTGCTGGGCCGGGAGAAGATGGTGCCCGCCGGGCAGGATGCGATGCCGACGGCCAGCCGGGTACTGCCCTTCCAGACCACCTGAGTGAAATGCCCGGTCTTCGGAGAGAATCCGGGATTGTTGTAGTCGTAGTCCTTCGCCTCGGCCATCCAGCTGTCGACCGCTTGCTGGAAGGTGCGCTCACCGGTCCCCGCGTAGAGGTTCTCGCCGTAGCGGCCGTTCGAGGCCGAATGCTCGAACTTGCAGGCTCGGGCGTATTGCACCGCGCTCGCGGCGGCGTCGGCGTCCCACACCATCGGCGACGCCCCGTAGCGCGCCCGTGCCGCGTTCACCACGGAAAGCATCTGCTCCTCGGACGTCGCCGCACCGGCCGGGGCGCTGCCCACCACCGGCGCCATTGCGAGAACAGCGAGGGCACCGGCAACCGTCGACCTCAGCGTCTTCATCGAATTTCCTTCCGAATGGGAGGTTTGAGATGTCAGCCAGGCTAGTGCGGTGTGACGGGCACTACAAGAGGCGAACAGGGAAATACCCCAAGATTTTCAGATCCAGTCACTCGTTATATCCTTGCAGCACAATGAGTCCCATTAAGAGACTTCGTAAACCCTTGTCGCCCAATATCCTTGGCGGCTCGGCCGGAGGAGCCTGGTTGGCCCGCCTCGGCGGCGGGCCAACCAGCCGTCTATTCGACGGTGAGTACCGTCCCCGCGGCCACGGTCCGCCCGCCCTCTCGAACGGCGAACCCGAGGCCCGGCTCGAGCGGGACCGGCCGCCCCAGCCGCACCTCCGTTTCGACGGTCTCGCCCGGCAGGGCGAGCGTCCCGGAACGGAGCGTGACGTCGCCGACCACGTCGCCGGTGCGCAGATAGAACTGCGGTCGATAACCGGTGGCGATGGGGGTGCGGCGACCGCCCTCGTCCGCCGACAGCAGGTGCAGTTGGGCGGTGAAGCGCGTGTGGACCGCGACGCTGCCGGGTGCGGCGACCACCTGCCCGCGTCGGACCTGACCGCGACCCACCCCGCGCAGCAGCAGCGCGACATTGTCCCCGGCCTCAGCGAACTCCATTGTCCGCCCGAAGGTTTCGACCTCGGTCACGACGGTCTCGACGTCGTGGCCGTAGCCGAGCACCGCGACCGGATCACCCCGGTGCACCCGGCCCCGCTCCACCGCCCCCGTGACGACGGTGCCGCGGCCGGTGATGGTGAGCACGTTCTCGATCGCCAGCAGGAACGGCGCGTCGAGATGGCGCACGGGCATCGGGATATGCGTGTCCACCGCGTCCAGCAGCCGCAGCACCGCCGCCGACCAGTACGGATCGCCCTGCAGCGCCCGCAGTCCGGAGACGGGCACCACCGGGGTGCCCGCGCCGTCGTAGCCGTGCGCGGTCAGCAGCTCGCGGACCTCCAGCTCGATCAACTCCAGCAGTTCCGCGTCGCCGATATCGGCCTTGTTCAGCGCGACGACGATGTGCTCGACCCCGACCTGCCGGGCCAGCAGCACATGTTCGACGGTCTGCGGCATCACGCCGTCCTGCGCCGACAGCACCAGGATCGCGCCGTCGATCTGGGCGGCGCCGGTGATCATGTTCTTCACGAAGTCGGCGTGGCCGGGCATGTCGACATGAGCGTAATGCCGTGTCGCCGTTTCATATTCGACGTGCGCGATATTGATGGTGATGCCCCGCGCCAGCTCCTCCGGCGCGCGATCGATGCGCTCGAACGGTACGAACGCGCCGCCGCCGCGCTCGGCGAGCACCTTGGTGATGGCGGCGGTCAGGGTCGTCTTACCGTGGTCGACGTGCCCCATGGTGCCGATGTTCACGTGCGGCTTGGTGCGAATGAAGGCCTGCTTGGCCATGACGGGAATCCCTCCCTGGGAGTCGTGTATCGCTGGGACCTCAGCGCCGAACCACCTCCCCCGTCCGAGGTCCCGGGACTCCCCGGGGAAGGTCAGCGTCGTGCGCCGTCGAATGCGGATGCGACCACCAGGGCAGCAGCCATCGCGCCCGCACCCGCGGGCGTAGCGACGAACAGCTGCCGGAACATGCCGACCATGGTGCCGCCCGGATACCGGGCGAGGCCACTCATTTTCCGCGCTCGCACCGCCCTCCGGTTATCCCGGCAGCAAGCGGGTATCTCGTCGGCGAAATGACAGCAACGCAACGAGAATCGAGGTGGCGGTAGTAATGACGATTGCGAGCCCTTCCCGAGGACGAGCTTTGCGTGCGACCCTACTGACGGCCGGAACAATACTGGCGCTGACGGCGGCAGGCTGCGGGGACGACAGCTCCCCCAACCCGACGACGGCGCCCGCGACCACACCGCTGTCGGCGACGACGAGCCAACCCGGTACGACGGTGGCCCAACCGCCGGTCAGCCGACAGCAGGCCGAACAGGCGGCACTGGCGACGGTACCGGGCGGCCGGGTGACCTCCGCCGAACTGGGTGACGAACACGGCCGCCAGGTATGGGAATTCGAGATCGCCGACCCGCAGGGCGCCGTTCACCACGTCGACATCGATGCCACCACGGCCGCGGTCGTCCCGCACACAGACCACGATCGGAGCGACAACTGAGCATCCGACCGGCGAAATTCACTTGATCGGTCCCCGCATCGATCGATAGGTTCGGGCAGATCGTTCATCGACCACAGGAAGGGTGAGGCCATTGCCAGCGACCTCGCGTGGGCCGCTGCGCGCCGACCTCCGGATGGTGTTCCGGTAATCGGCTTCGGGCGTGCGGCGGCCGTGTCCGTTTCACATTTCCCGAAGACGAAGGAAGCCATTTCCTGTGTTCGAATCGTTCGATTCCGATCTGCACGCCTATCTGCGTGCCCAGACCGCCGACCACACGCACCGCGTGGGTCGATTCGTCCTGCTGCTCGACTCCGAGGACTCCGGCCCCTTTCGGAACTACGCCGTTCCCGACGACGGAGCGGACCCGGCACCGGCCGAGATCGAGGAGTTGGTCGCGGCATTCACCGAGCGCGGCCGCACACCGAGGTTGGAGTATCTCGAAAAACCGTGCCCGCGCCTCGAGCCTGCGCTGCTGGCGGCCGGATTCCGCGTGGAGGCGCGGCTGCCGATTTCGGTCTGTCCGCCCGCCGACGCCGTCGCGCACGCGACCGACGACTCGATCGAGCTGCTGCTCGCCGCGACCGATGACGACTTGTGGATGGCCGCCGCGGTCCAGAACGACGCCTACGGGGCGCCCGCGCCGAGCCCGCACGACCTGGCCCGGCTGCGGCGCACCGTCGACGGCGGCGGCCTGGTGGCCCTCGCCCGCGACCGGCGCACCGGGCACGGCGTGGGCTCGGGTCTGTGCGGCACGCCGCATAGCGGCATCAGCGAGGTGGCCGCGATCGGGGTGCGGGCGACCTACCGCCGCCGCGGCATCGCCACCGCGCTGGTCGGCATGCTCACCCGCTCCTGTCCGGCGGCCGGTATCACCACACCGTTCCTGATGGCGGAAACCCCTGCCGAGGAACGCATTTACCACCGCATCGGCTACCGGCGAACCGGCTGGATGATGCACATCTCGCGCTGAGCCGGTGCGTCGCGGCGTGGCCACCGGTGCGGTCGGCCACGCCGCGCGCGTCCGCTAACCGGACAGCGCGGTGAGATAGACGGGCTCGGCCGGTGCCCGGTCGCCCACGGAGACCAGGCCGAACCGGTAGGCCAGCGCGATCGCCTGGCCGCGATCCTGCACCCCCAATTTCGCCAGGATATGGGAAATATGGGATTTGATCGTGGCGCGGGTGCGGTGCAGCGTCGCGGCCACTTCCACGGTGCTCATTCCCATGGCGATCAATCGCAATACCTCGCGCTCCCGTGCGGTGAGCAATTCGAAGCCGCGGCTGACGAGTGGGTCGACGGTCGGAATTCGAACGCACAATTGATCGAGCACATATCCGGCGGCCGACGGTGCGATATACGCGTTACCGGACACGACCTCGCGGACCGCCCGTACGAGTCGGCGACGCGCGTCCGAGCGCAGCACGATGCCGCGCACGCCGGCCCGCACCACCTGGTCTACCTCGACGATCGAATCGCACATCGCGATCACCGGCAACTCGCCGAACGCCGACCGCAGCGCGGGCTCGCTCTCACTGACCACCACATTGGGCGCGTGCCGACGGATCAGGCCGCCGATGCTGCCGACGCCGACCGCATCGGCGACCACGGAAATGTCCGGCTCGGCCGCGAGAATCGCGACGATCCCGGCACGCACCAGCTCATTGCTTTCGTATAGAAGAACGCGAGAATGCCGCCCGCCGGTCCGTACCCCAGGCACGTGGGTACCTCCTTCTGCCCCTGCTCAGCCCGGCTCCCCCAAGCCGCCGTTGCCCACTGTACATCCGGACAAATCGGAAACGCATCGCTTCGCGGCATTGGCTGAATTCCGCTCTCGCGGAACAGGATTGACCCACCGACCCCGAGAGTCAAGCCCCCGGAAGTTTTGGCTGGAATTCTATTTCCCGGCGCCCAACGCGTTCCTCAAATCGTCGACCGCCTTGTGCAGCTCATCGGTGCGGTCGATCAACGACAGTTGGCTCAGGGTCGCCCGGTGCGCTCGGTACCACGCGGACCGATCCTGCCTGCCGGGCATGCACGCGCGCGGCTGGGCGCCCGGCCGGCTGTCGGAGACACAGCCGCGGATCGCGTCCACGTAGTAGTCCACCACCCGCTGGACTGCCACCCGCCCCATCGCGAGATCGGATTGCGTCTCGCGGGCCAGCAGCCGAACCGCGGCGGGAATTCGATAGCGCCCCAACTGAAGTGATTCGATCAACCCGACGTCGACCAGCCGCTCGGCGACCAGATGCGCGGCCGCCGGTGCGGCGTCGAGCAGCTTCACCAGATCCATCTCCGTCACGACCGGGAGGTCCAGCGCGCCGAGCAACTCCAGCGCACGCAACCCCACGGCATCGTTGCCGCGCGCCAGCCGCGCGCGACAGGCCGTCAGGCGATCGCGCATGCTCAGCTCGCCGTGGGTGAGCAGATCCAGCCGCACGTGCGTATCGGAGAGTCGTTCGGCGAAATCCGCCACACTCCACTCCGGTCGAGTACTCAGCTTGCCCCCGGCGATCCGCAGCGCCAGCGGCGTGTACTCGCACAGCCGGGCCAGCCGCGCGGCGGCCGCACGATCGGCGTCGACCCGCGATTCGCCGACCAACCGGCGCAGCATCTCGATCGCACCCTGCTCGGAAAGCTTGCTCAGCAGCAGATGGCTGCGGCTGTCCACCGCCCCGACCGCCGAACATCCGGTCAGCAGAATGGACCACCCCGATGGTGCGGCCGACAGCAGCGGCCCCACCTGCCGCATATTCATCACATCGTCAAGCACCAGCAGCACCCGGCGATTGGACAGCTCCTGCGGCCAGCGCGGCAGCGCCTGATCGTGACCGAGCACCACCGAGGCCGCGACCACGCCGAACGCCTCGCACACCTGATGCATGGCATCGATCGGGCGCAGCGGCGCGGAGGTGGACCCGCGCATATCGACGGCGACCTGCCCGTCGGCGAAATGGTCGGCCACATCGTGCGCGGCGACCAGCGCCAGCGCGGACTTGCCCATCCCGGCCGCGCCGTGCACCGATACCACGGCGTCGGGCTCGACCAGCTGCTCGGCCAGCTTGCGCCGCTCGTCCTCGCGCGCGACGAAGACCCGCGGCGGGGGCGGCAGCAGCTGTGGTTTGGCGATCGGCCCGGCTGGCACCCGCTGCGCGGCAGCGGCTTTGGCCGCGGCCGGAACAATGGTCGTCAGCAGCCCGGGGTCCTCCAGCAGGATCCGCTGGTGCAGATCGCGCAGCGGACGGCTCGGCTCGACCCCGAGCTCTTCGACGAGCACGTTGCGCAGATCCCGGTACACCCCGAGCGCCTCCGCCTGCTGCCCGCACCGGTACAGCGCGGTCATCAGCAGACCGTGCAGCCGTTCCCGCAGGGGATGCTGGGCGACAAGCCGTTTCAGCTCTGGGAGCACCTCCTCGTGCCTGCCGAGATCGATTTCGACCCCGCAGCGCCCCTCCACCGCCGACAGCCTCGACTCCTCCAACCGCGACTGTTCGGCCATGATCGAGGGGGTGGCCGCGACATCGGCCAGCGCATCACCGCGCCAGACCTCGAGCGAGCGGGTGAACGAATCCAGCGCCCCCACAAGGTCGTTGGCGGCTCGGCGGGCGCGCCCCTCGGCGAGCAGCGTCTGAAAGACGTGCAGATCGACCGCACCCGGCGGCACATCGAATTGATAACCCCCGGCGGTGGTGATCAGCCTGGTGCCACCCTCGTCACCGATCGCGGCACGCAGCCGCCACATGCATCCCGCGAGCAGTCCGCTCACCCGCGCCTGCGGCCGATCCGGCCACAGCTCCGAATACAGTTGCTGCGCGGGCACACTGCGATTGGCGTAGAGCAGCAGCATCGCCAGCAGCGTGCGCTGCTTGGTCGCGCTGATGGAGACCCAACCGTCCGGTCCCAGGTACTCCACGGGACCCAAGATTCTGAATGTGATCGGCGACGGTTCCGACCCCGACGATGTCGTCACCGAACCTCCCTCATACCTAGTTGAAGTCACAATGGCATATCCCCGCGACCGAGGTAACTGCTAACAGAAGGGGTGCCTCCTCCGCTCTTGGTGGAGCAGGCACCCCCTCGTCTCATCCGGAAGTGGAGGTCCGCACCGGGACCGCCAGCTCGGCGAACCGCTCGATGGCCCTGGCGACCGTCGAGACGGCCGGTGTCCGCAGCACCGAGTAGTGATCGGCGTCCACCCGCTCGATCCGCGGCGCCTCGGCGAAGCGCCCGATCCAGCGCGCCGCGTCGGCATCGGTGACGGCCGCGGTGAGCATCGTGGCCGGTGCCGCGAGCACGTGCTCGGACACATACGCCGACAGCGCGCGATAGTGCCGATCGTGGGTGTGCCAGCGTTCGGCCAGCGCCGCGGTCGACACCTCGTGACCGGCGGCCCGCAGCCGCGCGGACAACACCACCAGGGTGTCCTCCGCCGTACCGGCCACCACCGACGAACCCGCCAGCCGCACACCGAGAGCCAGGCACATCGTCTCGGCGAAATCGGCCAGGCGCTGGGCCAGCGGCTCGTCCTCCACATCGAAGCCGACCGGCGGAATCGTGTCGATCAGCACGATGCCCGGCGCCGCATTCTCGAGCCCGATCGCGACCTCGAAGGCCAACTGCCCACCCATCGACCAGCCGCCGAGCAGATCCGGCCGCAGCCCCTCGGCCTCCAGGTCCGCCCGGAACCGCGCCGCCATGGCCGGAATCCCTTCCATCGCTTCGCGTTCCTGCGACACCGTGACCCGCCAGTCCGCGGGTAGCGCCTCGATCAGCGCGCGATAGTCCTGCACCGACCCACCGGCACCCGCGAACAGATGCAGATGCAGCCCGGCACCGGGACGCAGCGACACCACGGTGCTCTGCCGCTCCGCGCCGGTGGCCTGGCGCGCCCCCTCGAGCTGGGCCAGGATGCCGCGCGGCGTCGGCTCGGCCAACCAGGTCGCGAGGTCGAGCGGTGATCCGGTCGCCTCGACTAGCGCGGTGACGAACTCCACCGCGTTGAGCGAATGCCCACCGCTTTCGAAGAAGTTGTCGTCGCGCGATGCCGGCGGATAGCCGAGCAACTCGGCCCAGACGTCGCGCACGGTCTGCTCGGCCTCGTCCACGGCCGCCGCACCGGCGTCCACCGGTTGCTCCGGCCGCACGCCGACATGGTGATCGACCTGTGCGGGAACCGATTTCGTCCGCACCGGCACCTCCGCGACCCGCCGGTCGGGCTCGACACCGAGGGCCAGCACCGCATCGAGATCCTGTAGCAGCCGCACCACCGTGTCCCGGTCGTAGCGGGCCGTGCTGTACTCCACCTCGGCGGTGATGCCGCCGTTCTCGGTGTCCCAGTAGGCGATCGCGATATCGGTGCGCGCCGCGATGTTCGGGCTGGGCAGCAGCGTCATCCCGATCTCGCCGAGCTTCAGCCCACCGCCGATCGGTCCGAGGTAGTTCAGCATGACCGGGACGATGTCGCCCAGCCCGGCCCGGGCCGACTCGGTCAACTCGGAGAACACCACCGGATACGGGACGCCCTGATGCGCGAGCATCTGCCACAGCGACTGGCGGGCCCGGCCGGTCACCTCGGCCAGCGTGTCCTGCTCGGCCACGGTCGCCCGCAGCGCGCACAGATTGACCGTATAGCCGACCAGCCGCTGCTCCCGGGTGCTCATCCGATTCGCGGCCAGCGCGCCGACCACCACATCGGAGCTCTCTCCCGATCGGGCGAGCAGCACCTGCACGGCGGCGAGCACGACGGCGAAGGAGGTGGTCGAGGCCGACTTCGACAGGGCGGCAACGCCTTCCACGGCCGCGTCGCTGAAGGTGTGCCGCAGGATCGCGCCCACCCCACCGGCACCGGCATAGCGCGGCCGATCACCGGCGACCGTGGTGGCGACTACCCCGTCCAGGGTCTTGCGCCAGTGATCGATGCCCTTCTGCCACTTGCCCGCCCGGCGCGCCCGCGCCTGTTCACGGGCGAACTCCGCCCACGACGGCGCCGGTGCGGCGAAGGCGGGCACCGCCCCCCGCAGCGCCGCGGCATAGGCCTCGGCCAGATCGGAGAACAGCAGCTGCATCGCCCAGCCGTCGAGCGCGATGTGGTGCACGGTCAGGATCAGCTCGTACCGCTCACCCACCCGCACCAGAGTCAGCCGCCCCATGGGCGCGCGGGCGAGATCGAACGGCTGCCGGTGCAGTTCCTCGGCGATCGCCAGCAGCAGCGCGTCCGTCCCGGCCGAACCGGGATCGTCCACCTCGATCGACCGCACCGACACCGGCGCCGCGGGCGCCACGGCCGCCTCGATCGCGCCGTCGCGCAGCGCGAACGACAGGCGCATCGCCTCGTGCCGGTCGACCACCGCCTGCCAGGCCACTCGCAGCGCCGAAATATCCGGCGCCGCATCGCAGGCCAGCCGCCAGGTGATGGCGTACACCGACTCGTCCCGGACGCGCTGGCACAGCCACCACATCGCCTCCTGCAGCGCGGTCGGCTCGACCGGAATCGGTTCGCCGGTCATGACGTGGCCGCTTCCGCCGTACCGAGCTGCCGAGCCAGCTCCGCGGACAGACCGCGGCGATCGACCTTGTTGAGACCGGTCAGCGGAATCGTGTCGCGGCGATGGAATTTGCGCGGATGCATATAGCCGGGCAGCCGCGAGAGCAACTGGTTGAACTCGGCGATCGTCACCTCACCGCCGGTGTACACCGCATGCAGATCGATCTCCCCCTCCGCGTCGGGCACCGTGACGACGACCGCATCCTCGATGGCCGGATGCCGACGCAGTGCGGACTCGATTTCCCCCAGCTCGAGCCGGTTTCCGCGCACCTTGACCATGCCGTCCATGCGGCCCAGGTGCACCAGTTCGCCGTGCTCGATACGACAACGATCGCCGGTGCGGTAGTAGTGCTCATCGGTCACCGGCCCGTCACCATCGTAGATGGAGCCGCGGTCGGACTCCACCAACACGAACCGTCCGAAGTTCTCCGCCGGATCGAGATAACCCGGGAAACGTTGCGGCCCACGCACACACAGCTCGCCGTCGTCCGACACCCGCAGATCGTCGTCCAGCAGCACCCATTCCAGATGCGGATACGGATAGCCGATGGGCACCGACCGGTTGGAGGTCTCCGGCCAGTCCGCCCGGTTCTGCGGCACCTCGTAACCGGTCATGATGATGGTGGTCTCGGTCGGACCGTAGCAGTTGTTGAGCACCGCCTTCGGCGCGGCCGCGGCCCAGGCCTCGGCCTGCTCGATATTCATCGCGTCGCCGCCGAACATGCCGCGCTTGAGAGTCGGCATACAGCCGGGCTGCAGTGCGCGCAGCCGCCGGGCGAACGAGATCGCCGAGGGCACCGACATCCAGTGCGTCAGGCGCTTCTCGTTGATGAACTTCACCGGCGTGAAGATGTCGGAATGCTGGCACACGCACAGCGTCCCGCCCGCACCCCACGCGCCCCAGCTCTCGATCACGACGCCGTCGAAGAACATCTCGAAGGTCTGCGATACGCGGGAATCGGGGCGCAGCTCGAAGCGAGTCAGGATGTCGGACAGGAAGGCGTCGACGCTGAGGTGCATCGTCGGCACGCCCTTGGGCTTACCCGTGGTACCGCTGGTGAAGGTGATGTAGGCCAGATCGGTCGGCGCGGGCCTGCCCTGCTCCGGAACCTCGGCGGCGGGATCCGGACGCAACAGGCCGCGCCAGTTGTCGCCGGTCATGTCCAGCACCCGCACGCCGGACTTCTCCCGGTACTCCTGCAGACCCTCGCCCGAGGTGTTGTCGATCATGGTCAGATCGATGGCCGCCTCGAGGGTGATGTCGGCATTGCGCACCGCGGGCGCGGCCGGGTTGAGCGGCACGCCGATCGCACCGAGCCGCTGCACGGCCAGATAGCCGACGTAGCTGACGATATCGCGCGAGGTCAGCAGTCCGACCGTGCGGGGCCTTCCGCCCGCGGCCTCGACCATCCGCGCCGACATCCATTCGGCCGCCGCGCGCAGTTGCCGATAGGTCATCGCGACGTCCTTGACCTCGATCGCGATCGTGTCGGGATATCTGTCGGCGCTGTCGGAGAACCATTCGTACAGGGTTCGCATGGGTCTTTCCCTTCGTTGTCTGTTGTTGCTCACCACATGCGGCGGCAGGCCGCCCGAGCTCATGCCGCGCTCCCCAGGAACTCGTCGATGGCGGCGACGAGCTGTGGCAGGTAGGGCGGTTCGAATACGTCGTAGTGATCGGCGTCGAGCGTGCCGACGGTCAGATCACCGGCCAGTTCCTTCCATCGCCGCACCGCGGCGGCGGTCGCCTCGGTATCCCAGGGCGTGCACATCTGCAGCAGCACGCGACCGTCGTAGTGCCGCTCGGCCTCGTACTCGCGCAGCGCGACGATCTGGGCGGCGAAGATGTTCAGCACCCGATCGATCAGATCCGGCTTGGCCAGCGGACCCAGCTGCGCCAGGATCCGGCTCTGGATCTCGTGATCCTCGGCGGCCGTGGCCCGGCGCGGCAGCGGCGAGCTGTCCACGATGACCACCCGCGGCCGGGCGCCGGTCGCGGCGAGATCGCAGCTCAGCTCCCAGGCGATGATGCCGCCGAAGGACCAGCCGAAGACGACCTCCGGCCGGATCCCGCCGTTGTCCAGCGCGCGCCCGACGGCCGCGGTCATCTCGGCGATGGTGTCCTCCGGCCGCTCGCCGGGCAGCATGCCGGTCGGCAGGACCCCGTACACGTTGTAGGTCTTGCCGAGATGGCGGGCCAGCCGCAGATACGGCGAGAGCCCGCCGCCGGAGCCGGGCAGCATCACACAGGCCGGACGTCGCCCGCGCCGAACCAGGGTGACCAGGCTGCCCGGATTCGCCGCGGTCATGCGGGTACCTTTTCCCGGACCAGGTCGGCCAGCGCCGCGATGGTCGGATCCCGGAAGAAGTCCGGCACCTCGACCGTCGTCCCGTAGCGCTCCTCGATCTGGGCGAAGGCGGTGAACACATTGAGCGAATGCGCCCCGTATTCCAGCAGCGACCGATCGCGCTCGAGCCGCTCCACCTCGAGGATGCCCGCCCAGATCTCGGCGAGTTCCCGCTCCAGATCGTCGGCGAACTCCGGCTCCGGCGCGTCGGCCGGGGTGGTCGGGGTCAGCGTATCGATAAGTGCCACAAGGGCATTGCGGTCGGTCTTGCCGGTGCGCGAGGTCGGCACGGTATCGATGTCGTAGATCTTGGTGGGCACCTGGTACGCGGGCAGCGCCCGCGACAGGACGGTGCGCACCGCGGCATGGTCGGGCGCGGCATCGCCCTCCCAGCGCAGGAACAGCACCAGCTCCCGCTCGGCCCCGGAGCCGTGTGCCACCGCGACCGCCTGCGCCACCCCGGCGGCGCGGGTGGCGACCGCCTCGATCTCGCCCAGTTCGACCCGGTAGCCGCGGATCTTGAGCTGAGCGTCCCTGCGGCCCAGGAAGATCAGCGCGCCCGTGACATCGCGGACCACTTGATCGCCGGTCCGGTACATTCGTCCGGCTCCGGCGAAGCGATCGGGCAGGAATCCGGCCGCGGTGCGCTCGGGATCGTCGAGGTAGCCGTCGGCTGGCACGCTGCCGCCGATGTACAGCTCACCCGGAACCCCCACGGGCGCAAGGTGTCCGGAGGTGTCGACGATGTAAGCGGCCACGCCGGGCATCGGCGAGCCGATCGGCACGTGCACCGGCCACGGCCCGTCGGGCCCGCGCAGCGTGTGCTCGGTGACGGCATTGGTCTCGGTCGGGCCGTACAGATTGATGAGTTTGCACCGCTCGTGCTCGACGAAGAAGGCTCGGATCTCCTCGTCCACCAGCAACTGTTCGCCGGAGACGCAGAAGTGGGTGAGCGCCGGGAACCGCAGCCCCTCGGCCCGCGCCGCCTGCACGAACGGCCGCAGCGCCGCGACCGGCAGGAACAGATGGGTGACCGCGGTCTCGGCGACCCGGCGCACCAGCGCGGGGAAGTCGCGCCGGTCCACCGGCTGCCGGGACACGACCGTGCCGCCGGTCATCAGGGTCGGGATGATCTCCTGGTAGGAGACATCGAAACCCAGTGGCGCGTACTGGAAGAACCGCGTCTCCGGACCGTGATCGAGCGCGGTCAGCTGCCACGCGGCCAGATTGAGCAGCGGCCGCTGACCCATCAGCACGCCCTTGGGCACGCCCGTCGAGCCGGAGGTGAACATCAGGTAGGCGGCCGCCTCCGGATCACCGCGCAGCCCCTCGATCCGTGCGGGACCGCACAATTCGGCGCACTGAATGGTCCGCACGCCCGGCGCGTCCACCCCGTCACCGATGACGATCTTGCAGCCGGACCGGCTCAGCATTCCGGCCAGCCGCTCGGCGGGCAGGGTCAGATCCACCGGCAGGAAGGTCGCGCCGCAGCGCAGGATGGCCAGCATGGCCACCACCGTGCTGACCAGCGTCTCGGTGGCGATGGCGACGACATCCTGGGCGGCCGTGCCGTGTTCGATCAATCCGGCGGCCACCTGCTCGGACGCGGTGATCAGCTCGGCGTAGGTCAACTGCTTGCCGGGCTCCTCGACCGCGACCGCGTCCGGGGTGCGCAGCGCCGCGGCGTCGATCAGCTCGGTCAGGGTGGCGCCGGGCAGTTGCCAGGCCGGAGCCGGAAGGCTCTGTGCCAGTGAGGCATCGGCGAACAGCGCGGCCAGCGGGGCCGACCCGTCCGCCAGTGCGCGCGGCAGCGCGGTCCGCAGCGAGTCGAGGATGCCCTCGGCGACCTCGGGCCGGATCAGCTCGATGTCGTATTCCAGCTCGAGCAGCCAGCAGCCGTCGACCGGTGTGGCGCCGAGCCACAGATCGAATTTGGCGGTGCCGTTACCGGGTTCGCTCACCCCGAGGATCGGCCCCTTGTCGGCGTTGACATAGGTGTCCTGCATGGCGAGCATGCACGCGAACAGCGGGTTGCGATTGCTGGTGCGATCCTGCCCCACCTCGGCCACGAGCTGGTTGAACGAGATGTCCAGATTCGACCGGCAGTAGTCGACCGCATCGCGAACCGTCCGGCCGATGTGCTCGTCCACCGTGCGCGTCCAGTCGACCTCGACGGTCACCGGCAGGGTCTGCACGAAGAAGCCGACCAGATCGAAGGATTTCACTGTGCGCCGCGCGGCGAACGGGCTGCCCACCAGCAGCCGCTCGACACCGGCGTGCCGGGCCATCGTCGCGCCGTAGAGCGCGGTGAAAAGGACGAACGGACTCACCGACAGCCGCTTGCACATCGCGTTGACAGCGCTCGACTGCTCCTCGGTGAGCCGCCAATCAAGCCGTGCGCCACGGAATTTCGTCTCGGTCGGCCGGTCCGGGCGCGGGTCGAGCACCAGCGGCGGCACATCCGCAAGCTCCTTGGCCCAGATCTTGGCGCGCTCGGTGGCCACCGCCGCCTTGGTCGCCCGATCCTGTGCCGCCAGCTCCTTGACGAATGCCCTCTCCCGCTCGGCCTGCTTGGCGGAGATCGCCTCGGCGTCGTACTTACCGGTGATGGCGTCCTGCAGATCGCGGATGATCGGACCCATCGAGATGCCGTCGCCGACGACGTGATGGCCGCACAGCAGCACCGCCGCCGCGCTGCCGTCGTCGGCCCGGACGTGCCCGAACCGGTAGGCGGGCCCGACGGCCAGATCGAACGGACGGGATCCGATGCGCCGCACCACATCCCACACGCCGTCCTCGAAGGTGTCCGGGTCGGTCTCGACCACCTCCAGCGGAAACTCCTCCGGTGGCGGCGTCGGCGCGAACAGGGCATGGAATTCGGGCTTGGTCCGGAACACCTGCCGCAGGGCGGGCTGAATGGTCACCAGCGTGTAAATCGCCTCGGCCACCGCGGATTCGGGCAGTTCGGGATCGATATCGAATCGCATGAGCTGGTTGTAGATTTCCGGCGTGGGCACCCAGCCGTCGACGACCAGCAGTCCTTTTTGCGAGTCGGTAAGCGTCAATACGTCGGAATTCAGCGCCGTCATGATGCCTGTGCCTCCGCAGCCGCGGCCGCGAGTTCGCGCAGCCAGACTTTCAGATCGCCGATGGTGTGAATGTCGACGAGTCGGGTCGCGTCGATTTCTGCGTCCTCGTCGGTCGCGGCCTCCACCGCAAGCCTGATGAGCGACAACGATTCCAGCCCGGCATCGGCGAGAGATGTCGAATCGTCGAATTCCGCCGTGGCATGACGTGCGATGGCGACATCGAGGTCCATTGTATCCGCCACGGTCCCTCTGCTTTCATCGATGGTGTCCATGAAACTTCTTCTTTCACATACTTCTCGAGGCCGATGTGCGCTCGATGTGCTCGTAATTTCTCGCCGCTGTGGCCCGGCACATCGAGCGCCGTGAGCTGGGCTTCTCGCGATCGTCGACCTCGGCTAGGCCGGGGTCAGCGCGAGCGGCTGGTCCAGCTTGCGCACCGCCGTGGTGATCGGATCGACGAGGAAATGCGGCCGATGCGCGTGCCGCGGCGAGTTGGACACCGCGTTGTAGGTGATGTAGAGGATGGTGCGGCGATCGCTCGAGGTGTTGCGCGCCGAGGAGTGCACGATGTTCGGGTGGAAGGCCGAGATGGTCCCGGCCGGTCCGGTGAGCCGATGCAGCTCGTGCCGTTTGCCGAGCTCCTCGACCTCCTGGTCACCGACGGTGTAGGTCAGATCGGCGGAGACGTGGTCACGCCAGTCGCCGCCGGAGGTCGCGCCGTGGTCCGGTGAGGGGATGAGCCCGAGCAGATGGGTGCCCGCGAGCACCTGCAGCGGCCCGTTCCAGTCGTAGACGTCGTCGAGGTTGATCGCGATGTTCATCGCGCGGTCGGCGGGCATGCCGTCCTCGATGCTCCAGAACGCGTAATCCTGGTGCCAGGGCCACCTCTCGCCGTCGACCGCGTTCTTGATGTTGACCTTGAACTGGTAGACGTACACCTCCTCGCCGAGAATCGACTCGGCCAGCTCCACGAACAGCGGCAGTCGCACCAGATCGGCGCATACATCGTCGAACCGGTGGCAGCCGTGCAGTGCGCGGACCGTCTTTCCGTCCTTTTCGTAGACGACCTCGGGACGGGTCATACCGGAGATTTCGGAGATGCTCTCGCGAACCTGTGCGAGCATGGCATCGCTGAGTCGCTGCGGCATCACGCAGAAACCCTGGGAATCGTATTGCTGTTTGGCGTCGATCAGCATCGTCTGTCTCTTTTTCTATCGGGGAGCGAAGGCGCATCGGTTTGGGATGGTCCGGTTGTCCTCGAACCTCGCCGAGTCACGGTGGCAGGCGCCTTCGAGATACAGGTTTCCAAGCGCGGATGTGTTCTCGATGTACCAGCGATACACCGAAGCTGTTACGTCGCCACGACCTGATGTTTTTCCGCTGTCCCCGGCCACCCACCGTATTCCGTAATCGCCTGTGGCACGGCATGCTTGGGGTAATCACCTGCCGCATCGGCAGGCGGCAAGAAATATCGACAAAGGGGATAAGACGATGACGGAACCCCAAGAGGCGGTGGCCGCGCGCACGGAGCCGGGCACCGAAACCATCGGCCGCAACACCGCCGTACTGGTCTCGTTCACCGCGGTGACGAATCTGGCCGACGGCGTGACCAAGGTGGCGCTGCCGCTGATCGCCACGACGCTCACCAAATCGCCCGCCCTGGTCTCGCTGGTGCTGCTCACCCTGACCCTGCCGTGGCTGTTCGCGGCCATGCACGTGGGCGTGCTGGTGGATCGCGCCGACCGCCGCAAGCTGCTGTGGCTGGCCAACGGCATGCGAATCGTGGTGGTGGTCGGACTGTTCGGGGCCGTACTCGCGGACACGATCAACCTGCCGATGCTCTACGTCGGCGGCCTCGTACTGGGCGTGGCCGAGGTCATCGCACTGACCTCCGCGGGTGCGCTCATTCCGGACGCGATCGTCCCGGCCGGGCGGGAGAAGGCCAACCAGTGGCTGACCGGGGCCGAAACCGTCTGCAACGAATTCGCCGGACCGTTCCTGGGCGGCCTGCTGGTCGCCGCCGGAACGGCCATCGCGCTGGGCTCCACGGTGGTCGCGTACGCGCTGTCGGTGATCATCCTGCTGTTCCTGGTCGGCACCTTCCGCGTCGCGCGGACCGAGGAGCAGCCCAAAGTGACTGTGCACGAACAGATTGCCGAGGGGCTGAAGTTCCTGCTGGGGCACCGACTGCTGCGCACGTTCAGCATCGTGGTCGCGGTGCTGTGCGCCTGCTGGGGCGCTTGGTTCGGCCTCATGCCGCTGGTCGCGACGAGTGGAATGGGTTTGAGCGCAGGCTATTACGGCGCCATGGTCAGCGCGCTGGGCGTCGGCGGCGTCGTCGGCACGATGGTCGTCGGGGTGAGCAACCGGCTGTTCGGCCGTCGCCGCGTGATGTTCAGCAACATCATCTTGACCCTGGCAATGACGGCCGCACCCGCACTCACCACGAATGTGTGGATTGTCGGCGCCGCGGCATTTCTCGGCGGCATGGGCGGCACGCTGTGGACGGTCAACTCCCGCACCATCGGTCAGCGGCTGGTGTCGCAGGAGATGATGGGCCGCTACAGCGCGGCCAACCGCCTGTTCGGCTGGGGTTCGATTCCGCTGGGCTCCGCACTGGCGGGCGTGATCGCCCAGTGGTTCGACGCGAAGCTGGCCTTCGGGGTCTTCGCCATCATGACCCTGGCCCTGATTCCGCTGTTCCTGCGCGTCTTCACCAGTGCGGTCGAGGCCGACGTCGAAGCGAAAGTCTAGACCGCGCCCATCGAATACAGAGGTCGACCCATGGCAACACCCACCAAGCTCGAATCGCTCGACGACGTCCTCACCAAGGCTGCGCTGAACTCACCGGACACGGTGGCGCTGTCGGACACCCAGCACACTCTGACCTACGAACAACTGCGCTTCCGGACCGCGGCGGTGGCGAAGCGGCTCACCGATCAGGGTGTGCGCAAGGGGGATCTGGTCGGCCTGCTGGCGGAACGGACGCTGGACGTCGTCGTCGGAATGATCGCCATCCTGCGCTGCGGCGCGGCCTATGTCCCGATCGATCCGACCTATCCCGTGGACCGGCAGAACTACATCGTGGCCGACTCCGGCACCGGGTTCGTGGTCGGCTCCACCGCCGCGCTGGCCAAGACCGAATTGCCCGCCGCGATACGGATTTACAACCTCGACACCCCGATCGCTCCGGGCGATCCGACCGATGCGCCGGTGGCGGTGGGGCCGGGCGATCCGGCCTATGTGATCTACACCTCGGGTTCCACCGGGGCGCCGAAGGGCTGCGTGGTGACCCACGGCAATGTGCTCGGCCTGCTCGACAACGCGCTACCGCTGTTCGCGGTCGGCCCGGAGGACTGCTGGTCGATCTTCCACTCCTTCAGCTTCGACGTCTCGGTGTGGGAACTGTGGGCCCCGCTGGCCGTCGGGGCCAAGGCGGTGGTCGTCCCGCACGACGCCACCCAGGTACCGGCTTCGCTGGTGCGCGTGCTGACCGAGGAGCGGGTGACGGTGCTGTCTCAGGTGCCGTCGGTGTTCCGGCAGTTCACCAGCCTCACCCGGTACCCGGCGGAACAGCTGCGGTACATCATCTTCGCCGGGGAGAGTATCGATCTGGGTGCGGTGCGGCGGTTCTGGGCTCAATGCGAGGGCCACCGGCCGACGGTGATCAATATGTACGGTCCCACCGAAACGACGGTGTACTGCACATTCCGCCAGATCACCGAGGCGGATCCGGACGGCGTGGTGCGCTCGCCCATCGGTGTTCCGCTGCCGCATCTGACCATCGAGCTGCGTGGCGCCGAGCCGCCGCATCGGCCCGTCGCCGACGGCGAGATCGGCGAGATGTGGGTGTCCGGCCCGGGCGTCACCTGCGGTTATCTGAACCGAGCCGAACTCACCGCACAGCGCTTCGTCTGGGACGACTCCTCCGGCGCGAAGACGCGGTACTACCGGACCGGCGATCTGGCCCGCCGGTTGCCCGACGGCGGGCTGGAGTACCTGGGCCGCAACGACGATCAGATCAAATTGCGCGGTTACCGCATCGAACTCGGTGAGATCGAGGCCGTGCTGCGCGCCCAGCCCGGGGTGCTCGACGCGGCGCTGTGTGTGGTCCCGCGGCGGATAGGTTCGCCCTTGCTGACGGCCTGTCTGGTCGCCGACGGGGACCAGGCCGAGCAGGACGCCTTGGCCGAGGCGGTGCGCACGGCGCTGGCGGAGCGGCTGCCGAAATACATGCTGCCCGATCGGTATGTGTACCTGACGTCGCTGCCGCTGACGCTGTCGGGCAAGCTCGACCGCAATCGCCTGACGGAGCTGGCGACCCAGGCGGTCGCGAACCGAACCGCGGCCGGGGCGCCGAGCAGGTAGGTCAAGAACCCCTGACGCCTTGGGCGCCAACGGGTTTCGCCTGCTCATCCGGTCAACCCCCGTAAAATTCTGTCTGGGACCGACTGTCGGCCGTACATAACATGCAGCGGAGTGGTTCGACCGACGACGGGTAGCGCGATGCGCGGTGGTTACGGTTTCGAGCAGGACGCGATGCGCGCGGCGACCGAGTACGGTCGCTGCGCGCACCTCTCCGCGACCTGGCTGCATGTGCACAATCCCGAGGTATCGCTGCGCGATCACGGATGGAAGCTGCACATCTCCGCGCGTCCGTCGCAGTTGGAACGGCTGGCCGAGATCGTGGTGCCCGAATTGCTCGCGGCCGGTTGCCATTTCAGGATGATCCGTTCGGCGGCAGCGCTGCAGGCCGTGAGCGGCGAGGCGGGCGGTAAGGCGTGGACGATCTATCCGAGCCCGGCGCAGATTCGCGAACTGGGCACGCTGCTGGCCGAGTTGCTGCGCGGCGAAGCCGCGCCGCGGGTGCCCGGAGACAACCGCGTCGCCGAGGACGCACCGGTTTACTACCGCTATGGTTCCTTCGGGCGGCGCGGCGTTCCCTGGCATTCCCGATCGGTCCAGCAGCAACCGCCCTGGGCGGTGGATCCATTCCTGGAGACCGCCGACGCACCGAAGTACGGTCTCGTCGAAATCCTCAGTGGCAACGTGTATTACGCGCAGGATGTCCGCACCGGTGAGCGCGTCGTCGTCAAACAGGCGCGCGCGCGGGTCGCCGAGTCAGATGACGGGCACGACGCCCGGGTCAGGCTGCGCAACGAGCACTACGTTCTGGAGCGGCTCAGCGAAATAAGCGGCGTGCCAAGGTATCTCGATCACTTCCGGCACGGTGTCGACGAGTACCTGGTCACCAGTTTCGACGGCCGGTTCACCCTTGCCCAGGACGTCGCGCGCAACGGACGCTATCGGGTTGCGGCCGCACGCCCGGCAGAGCAGACGCGCCGGTCATTGGATCGGCTCGCGACCCGGCTCGCGCGGATTCTCGGCGACATCCACGCCCGCGGGTTCATCGTCGCGGATCTGTCGCCGAAGAACATCGTCATCCGCCAGCACACCGGCGAGCCCACGATCATCGACTTCGGGCTGTGCAATCACGGCGAGGTTCGCCCCGCCGGTGGTACACCCGGCTACGCCACCCACGCCCAACTGTCCGGCGCGCCGACCACGATCGCCGACGATCTGTACGCGCTCGGCATGACGCTGCTGTTCGCCGCCACCGGCGCCGATCCCGCCGCCCCCGGGCCCGATCCGGACACTCCGCGCCGCCGGGCCCGCCAGGCCATCCGGCGCATCTACGGTCCGGAGCCGCCCCCGCTGATCCGCTGCATCGCGGGGCTGCTGGACCCCGATCCCGATCGCCCCCGGGCGGCACTGAGCGCACTCGGCTCTGGACATCCCGAGCGGTTCCGCACCATCGCCATTCCGGTGGCCGGAATATACCGCGGCCCAGCGGATCTCGTCGATCAACTGCGGGCCGCCATCATCGAACGGACCAACGCGCTGCTGGACCAGCCCGGCGGCTGGCCCGAACCGGGCGCACTGCAGGGTGCGGCTGGGGTCGGACTGGAACTGCTGCATCACCTGGATCGACCGGAGGCCGCCGAGGCGGTCCGGCGGCTGGCGCATGCGGCGGCCGATACCGCGCGGCGGACCCGGACGCCGCCCGGATTGTTCGTCGGATCGACCGGTATCGACGTCCTGCTGCGACGCGTGCGCGACGAGGGCATCGATGCGCCATCGCCGACGAATCCCGTTCTCGCCGAATGGGATCGGCGACCAGGCGGCGACGATCTGGTCGAGGGCGGAGCGGGCATCGGATTCGGCCACTGCCTGCTCGCCGAGGCCGTGTCGACGCCACCGGAGGATCGCCCGCGCCACCTGGCCGCGGCGCGCGCCTGCGCGAGCCGATTTCTCGATCGCACCGAGGATCGGAAGCCTTGTCCCCCAGATCATCTCCCGCCCGCCGCGGGCATCGACGCCTCGATCGGAATGGCACACGGACAGGCCGGAATCATCGCCTTCCTGACACAGCTCGTCCGGCTGGGCGCCCTGCCCGCCGACGAACCCGCGGTAAACATCCGGCTCGCCGAGCTCTATCGGCACACCCGCGCGCTCATCGACCGCTCCTCCGACCGGACCGCCGCACGGCTGTGCGTGTCCTGGTGCCGCGGCCTGGCCGGTATCGGCACCACACTGTTGCGGGTGGCGGCGCTGCGCGGGGACGCCGAGGCCATGGATCTGGCCCTCGCGGCCGGAACCACCTGTGCGACATGGCTTCCCGAACTGAACGATCCCAGCGCCTGCTGCGGCATCGCGGGCGTGGGCGATTTCCTGCTGCGCCTGTCCGACGCCACTCGCGACGCCCACTTCACCGAGGCCGCCTGGTCGGCCGCGACCCAGCTGCTGGCCCACGACCTCACCGACGGCACCCATGTCAACCCCGCCGACCCCGCCGACCAGCGCCGCGCGGTCTCCTGGGCCTACGGCCACTCCGGAATCCTCGGCTTCCTGCGCCGCCTCCACACCGGCGACGCCCCGGCAACACTCGGCCCCTTCTGAGAGAGCACACCTTCCGCACCGGTCGTGGTCACCTGGCACCGGGTTGCGGATACCGCTACGGCACTCGGTGCTTGTGGTGCGCGCTCAGCTGCTCCGGCCGAAGCGGAGCAGATTGTTGTTCGGATCCATGAGCGCGAATTCGCGGATCCCCCACGGCTTGTCTTCGGGCGGGGTGATTCGGGCAAGTCCCTCGCCGATGTTCCATCGGCGGCGCAGTTCGGCATCGGTGCAGGGGGGATCGCCGGAATCCGTGCGCCATACTCCTGCGGCGACGAACGCCGCGTACACCCGATCGACATCGTCGATGGGAACGTAGGCCATCCCCGCACTCCGCCACGGATCGTGTTCGGGTGTGGCCGCGAAATGCAGCTCGATCGCGTGTCGCTGGACGAAACCGTAACCCGCGTCATAGCTCTCGGTGGCGAACCCCAGCCGTGCGTAGAAGGCCAGGGTGGCCGCCAGGTCGCGCGCGGGCAGGATCGGCACGGCGGGACCTTCGGACGGCATGTCGTTCGGCACGAGCCGATCCTAAGACGTTGCCGTTCACCAGCGCACGGCCAATTGCTGGCGCGCGAATCGGCGGTAGGTGTCGTGGGTGTCCATCAGTTCGGTGTGCGTACCCACGGCGTGCAACCGGCCGTCCTGCATGAGCAGGATCCGGTCGGCGTCCACGACCGTGGAGAGCCGGTGGGCGATCGTGATCACCTGGCAGCGGGTTGCGAGGATGGCGATGGTTTCGCGCAGGGCGGTTTCCGAATCGGAGTCCAGATTGGCGGTCGCCTCGTCCAGTAACAGGACATCGGGGCGGGTGAGTACGGCGCGGGCGAGGGCGACGCGCTGCCGTTGACCGCCGGACAGGCCCGCGCCGCCCTCGCCGAGTTCGGTGTCGAGTCCGTGCGGCAGTCCCTGGATGACCTCGGTGAGGTGGGCAGCCGTGATGGCCCAGGCGATTTCGTCGTCGGTGGCGTCGGGGCAGGCGTAGGCGATGTTGTCCCGGACGGTGCCGCGCAGCAGCGGACAATGCTGCTCGACCAACCCCACCCGCGCCCGCAGGACACCGAGCGGCAGCGCGGCAATATCGCTGCCGCCCAACCGAATCACGCCCCGCTGCGGCGCGTGGAAGCGCTCGACGAGCTGGAACAGCGTGGTCTTCCCCGAGCCCGACGGCCCGACGATCGCCGTCACCCCGGTCGCGGGCAATGCGAACGACACCTCCTCGACCGCAGGCGCGCCGACATCGGGATAGGCGAACGTGACCCCGTCGAACTCGAGAGCCGCACCCGATAAGGCACCCACCGAACGGGCCGAAACCGCGAGCGCCCCCGTCCCCACCGTTGTTTCGACGGCGGGCTCCTGCTCGATGCCCGCCAGATCGACCACCCGGTCCACCGCCGCCCGCCCCTGCTGGAACTCCCCCAGTGCCATGAACAGCGTCACCAGCGGGGACACCAGATAGAACAGATACATGACGAACGCGGTGAGGTTCGCGATGGACAGCGACCCCGCCGCCGTGCGGGCCATACCCCACGCGATGACCACGGCCACCGACGTCTGCAGGCCGACATTGATGGTCGGCATCAACAGCGCCGACAGCCGGGTCACCCGGATGCCGCTCGCACAGGCCGTCCGGGCCAGACCGTCGAGCCGCGCGCCCTCGCGCTCCTCGGCCCGCGACGCCTTGACCGTGCTCAACGCGCCGAAGATCCGGGCGACACCGGAACCGTAGTGGCCGTTGTCCGCTCGATTCTCGGCCGAGGCGGCGCGTACCGCACGGGCCAGCGCCACGCTGACCGCCGAGGCGACGCCCAGACATCCGACGGTGACCAGCAACAGTTTCCAGTCGATCCAGCCCATCGCCGCGACGCAGCCGAGCACCAGGAAACCGCTCGTGACGATCTGCGCCACCGACGAGGTCAGCGCCGCCCGCGCGAGGGCGGTGTCGGCGATGGTCCGGGTGAACAGCTCGCCGTGCTCGAGCCGCCCGAACGCCGCCATCCTGGCGTGCAGTAGCCGCCCGGTGAGGGTGGTGCGCATATCGAGGACGATGTGCTCACCGGCCCGGCCGATGGCGTAGAAATGCGCGGCGGCCAGCAGCGCATCGGCCGCGAACAGGCCGCACAGCGCCGCGATCGGCCCGATCGCCGAACCTCCCGCCGCGACAACGCCGATCAGCCCGCCGATGAGCAGCGGCTGGGCCAGCGTGGCGGCCACCCCCGCCAGCCCCAGCAGCGTCCCGGCGATCAGCAGCCCCCGATGCCGCAGGATGATGGCCGAGATCCTCACGCGGGCAACTCGTCGGCGAACAGGCGGCGATAGAACGGATTGGACCGCGGACCGGCGGCGCCGAGATACTTCGCATCCCACCTCAGCGCGTCGCCCGCATCGCCGGTGAAACGCAGCCCGAGCCGATAGTCCGGGTGGATACCATCGAGACTCGGATTCGCGTCGAATTCGATCTCGAATTCGTCGCCGACCTCGATGCGCCGCGGCCGCTCGGCGTCGGCGGGTACGAAGACCGGCAGCCAGGACGTCTGCTGCACCAGGGAATCGATGCGCAACTCGTCCCGCGGGCTCACCCACAGCCGGATCCCCAGGGCGACTCCGCCGAAGGTGCCGGGCCGCCGAATTCGCGCCCGTGATCTGGTGGCGGGATATTCGTGGTCGGCCGCTCCGAGATGCAGGGTCTCCACCACGACCGGATCGGCGAGCCGACCGATCTCGGGGATTTCGGTCCAGCACAGGCGAAGTTCGAAGGCCCGTCCCACGGAATCGAAGACCCGCTCCACATAGGGTGCGTATTCATCCATGAGGGCCGGGCGGGCCCCACGCAGCACCGCATCGAAATCGAAGGGTATCGCGACGGTTTCGGCGCGATGTGGAATGAAGATCCCGCCGTCGCGGACCAGCCGCCGCCGGGCATCGTCGAATATCGCGCAGATCCCCTCGGAACTCGCGATGGTACCGATGGTTTCGGAAACACAGACGTCGGCGCGTTCGGGCAGCTCGATATTCCAGGAGTCGCCCTCGAGCACGGTCACGACATCGGAGAATCCGTGCTCGGCGATGACCTTGCGGGCCTGCTCGGCCGATTCGGGCAACGCCTCGACGGCCCAGACCCGGGTGGCACCGGCGGCCGCGGCGGTAATGGCCCAGTTCGCATCGGCCCCGGTGCCGATATCGAGCACCGTACGCCCCGGCGCACAGCTGCGCACCGCCCGCTCGAAGGCGGTGACCCGCACCGTGTCCGAGGTCATCACCGAATACAGCTTCTCGTCGTAGATCGGATATTCGCCGACCGATGGAATGAGCATGATCGGCGGATATTCCCGGTTACCGGATGCGACCGCTGCCCGCAACCGACCGCCCCAACCGATCGGCCGGATCTGCACGTCAGTCAAAAGAACTCCTCCCCGAACAACTTTCCCGAGAAATGCACAGCGTGCGCGAACAACCATCGCTGACGAAACCGCTCGCCACCGACCTTATTCCAGCCGCGAAAGTCGCGTCAATGAAATCGAGATACGTTGTGCCGGAGCGAATTCACCGCTCAGGCGGTCAGGCCGCCGTCGACACAGAAGGTGTGCCCGGTGATGTAACCGGCCGCGGGCGAGGCCAGGAACGCGACGAGCGCGGCCACATCATCGGGCTCACCGAACCGCCGCATGGGAATGGTCTTACGCGCCGCCGCCAGTGCCTCCGCGCCCATCGCCTCGGTCATATCCGTCGCGATGAGTCCGGGCGCGACCGTATTGACCCGGATGCCGAACCGCGCCACCTCGAGCGCCAGTGTCTTGGCGAACCCGATGATCCCGGCCTTGGTCGCGGCGTAGGTGGTTTGGCCCGGTGATGCCGCCAGCCCGGCCACCGAGGACAGCGCGACGATCGATCCGGCCCCTCGCCGCATCATCACCGGGACGACCGCCTTGCAGACGTGGCGCACCCCGGACAGATTCGTGCGCAGCACCTCGTCCCAGTCGTCGTCGGTGGCGCGAATCAGCAGCGCGTCGCGGGTGATCCCGGCCGAGGCCACCACCACCGCCGGATCGCCGAGCTGTTCGCGCACACCGCTCACGAACTCCTCGACCGCCGCCGCGTCGCCGACATCGCAGGTGCGACGAAAGACCTTGGCGCCGTGCGCGAGACAGTCGGCCTCCACCTCGTCGGCGGCCGACCCGACCCGGCGATGACAGAACGCGATGTCGTATCCGTCGGCGGCGAGTTTGGTCGCGCAGGCCGCGCCGATGCCGCGCGCGCCGCCGGTGACGATCGCGACGGGCCGCTGCGCGTTCACCGGCTGACCTCCTTCTTGCCCTTCACCCATGCGGGCCCGGTCAGGAACCACACGATGGTGATGACGCCCAGCGGCTGCAACACTCCGCGCAGGGCCGTGGCCTGGGCCGGATCGGCCACCGTGACCGACAGTCCGAAGCACACCACGAGCGCGATTCCCGCGGCGACGAGCCACTTGATGAACGACCTCATTTCCGCGCGATACGCCTCCGGCCCCTCCTTGGGCCGCTTTTGCGGCCGCGGCCCGCCCGCGAACCGGTAGGCGAACCAGGAGTCCAGCCACCGGACGGTCGATTTGCCGAACACCACCGTCCAGCCCAGATAGATTCCGGCGATCCGGTGCACGCCGGTGACCTCGGCGCCGCGATGCACGTCCAGCGCCACGGCTACGACCAGGATGACGTCGATGAGCGGCACCAGCGCCAGCACGATCGAACTCAGCGTCCCGAGCCGCAGCACATACCGCAGCAGCAGGCCGAGCCCCACGGTGACCCAGAAGCCGATCTCACACAACAGAATGACGGCGACGATCGGGTTGTCGCCCAGTCCCGCAATCGGATTCACGCCGACCCCTCCCTGCGGCCCTACCGCAACTGCCGGAGCGTGCTGGAGCACGCCATCACGTACACGACCACCCCGATGGCGACCAGGGCCACGCCCGCGCCCGCCGAGGTGACCGGATCGAACACCACATCGGTGAGGCCCACCCACCGCAGGTATTTGCACACCGCGTAGCCGAAGGCCGATCCGACCGCCAATCCGGCCAGCACGCCCACGATCGCGACCACCGCACCCTCCACACCGACGGTACGCAACACCAGTCCGCGGCTGAACCCGAGTCGGCGGAAGGTCGCCCACTCCCGCAGCCGCCCGCCGGTCAGCACGCCCAGCACGACGCCGAGGGCGAGCAGCAGGCCCGCGCCGACCACCGTGGACAGCTGGGTCAGCGCCGCGATGATCACCCGCGATTCGGCCTTCTGCTGCACGGTGTATTCCGAGATCGAGCGCACGGCGAGATTGGGCAGCGTGGCCGCGACGGCGTCGATGCCCGCGCGGGCGGCCGGATCGCTCTGTTTGATCAGCAGATATTGGAATCCGGAGACGAAGGATGGATCGGCGGGCACCACGAAATCACCGAGCGTGGGCGCATCGCCGTAGATGCCGCCGATGCGCACCGGCGTACCGGCCAGCGGCAGCGAATCACCCACGCGCGCACCGAGGTCTGCGGCCGTGGTCCGCGACAGCAGCACCTGCCCGCCGCTGGTGTCGGCCGCGCCGTCGACCATCGCGATCTGCAACGCGCCGCTGTCGAGCCGACCGTCGATGGCGACCCCGTTGCTCGATCGGTTCGCGAGATCGACCCCGGCCTGCGGCGCGACGGCCACGACACCCGCCAGCCCGGGTACCCCACGCAGCGCGGTGACATCGGAACCGGCGATCACGAATCCTGTCTTGGGCTCGATGACCACCTGCGCGCCGACATTCGCATCGATCTGGCGGTTGATGGACGCGTCGGTGGAGGTGGCGAAGACCGAGATGATCGAGACCAGCGAGGCGGTGAATCCGATACACGACACCGCGACCGCGGCCTGTGTTCGCACCCGTGCCACGCTGCCGATCCCGAACCACGGCAGCAGTCGGCCGCGCGCCGCGCCGATCTCGCCGAAGGGCCGAAACACCCGCAGCGCCGGGGCGGCCAGCAGGAACAGCCCGACCAGCACCAGACAGTACCCGGCGACCAGACCGCCGAAGCCGAGCCGCGACTCGAGCGTCGACCAGAGCCCGGCGGTGATCGCACCGACCGCGACGACCGGCGGCAGTATGCGCCGCACCGCACCGAGCCGCGCCGGGTGCGCCGCCGAAACCTGCCGAGTACCACTGGAAATCGCATCACCCAGGAACCACGCGCCGATGAACACCACGGCCAGCGCCACCCATGCCGCGGCCACCGGCGCCGGTCCGAGGAGCACCCCGTCGACCGGGAAGGTGCCCAGCAGCACCCGCCCCGGCGGCACCGCGGCATCGGTGAACACCGCGATGAGCGTGCCGATCACGGCGGCGACCGCCAGCATCAGCGCCGCCTGAACGGCCTGCACGGCCCGAATCCGGGAGCGGGACACCCCGATTCGCCGCAGCGTGTCCAGTTGCGGTCGCAGCTGCATCGCCAGCAGGGCCAGCGAGAAGACCAGGGCGGCGGTCAGGCCGCCGATCAGCACGACGATGAAGGTGATCGCGATGACCCCGACGAAGCTCACATTCGCGATCTGCTCGCCCGCGAGCCGATCGAGATAGGCTGCCCGCGTGCTGACCGTGCCCCCGGCCGCGGCGAGCCGATCGGCCGCCGCGCGCGCGTCCGGACCGGCAAGCGTCACCAGCGTGTAACCACCCGGCACGCCGAGGATTTCGCGCGCGGTCGGCTCGTCGGCGAAGCGCACCGCCGCCGCGCTCGTCGGCGTCGGCGTATCGGCCGTGACGGTGGCCCGCGCGCCGCTGCTGCCCATCACCCCGACGACCCCGGTACCGGGCCGCACCAGGATCTCGCCGGGCGCGATCGCGGGCTCCGAACCCGCACAACCGCCGTCGGATCGGAGGAACGATCCGGGCACCGAGGCCGAGGCCGCCGATGCGGTGTACACCACCACCTGACCGGAGAACTGCGACAGCGCACACGCCTGCGGCGCGGCGCGTAGCGCATCGGCCACGGCGGCGCCCGGCAGCGCGGCATCGGCGGTGACGATCAGCTCGCCCGGCAGGACCGTGGTCTCGATGGCGTGGGCGACCTTGTCGCGATAGGACAGATACAGACCCGCGGGGATCAGCAGCGATACCAGCAGCGCGATCGAAACCACCAGTACCAGCACGGTTTGCCGCCGATACTGGCGCAGCTGGCCCACCGCGACGCCCCAGGTCATGCGCATATGGGACGAATTCACACGGCCACCCGCTGCTGGGAGTGCGCGACCACCTGCTCGACGGTGGCGTCGACCAGATCGTGTTCGATCCGCCCGTCGCGAATCAGCAGCACGCGATCGGCGTACTCGACGAACTGTGGATCGTGGGTGACCGCGACGATGGAGATGTCGCGCTCGTCCACGATCCGGCGCAGCAGCTGCCGGATGAGTCCCGCGTTGTGCGTATCGAGCGCGCCGGTCGGCTCGTCGGCGAAGATCACCCGCGGCTCGGCGATCAGGGCGCGGGCGCAGGCCACGCGCTGCTGGGTGCCGCCGGACAGTTCGTCGGGGCGCATATCCAGATATCGCGTGATGCCCAGGTCGTCGCACAGCGCCGCCAGCCGAGTGCGGTCCACCCGCTTGCCCGCGGCGCGCGCGGGCAGCAGGATATTGCCGCGCGCGGACAGCGATTCGAGCAGGCCGTACTCCTGGAAGACGAAGCCGAACTGTTCCAGCCGCAGGCGCGAGAGCTCCGGATCGGACAGCGCGTACAGGCTGGTGTCGCCGTAGTGCACGGTGCCGCTGGTCGGGGCGAGCAGGCCGCTCAGGCAGCTGAGCAGCGTCGTCTTACCCGATCCGGACGGGCCCATGATCACGGTGAAGCTCGCGGGCGCGATCGCCAGATCGACGCCGTCCAGCGCGGCCACCGCGGCATCTCTTTTTCCGAAGGTCACGCTGATGGCATCCGTCCGCAGGACCGGAAGCTGCGGGTTCCCCGTCACAACACTTCCTTTCATCCAGAAGTATCTGGTCAGAACGCTACTACAGATCACCGGGGGCCGTCGGCGGAAAGGAGGGACGATCGCACAGTCGCACCACAACCAGACGCGGACCGCTGGCAGCGAGTGCACCGGCGAGCGTCTCGGCGAGCGACTCCGCCTTCGACACCATCTCCACGCCGAATCCGGCCGTACCGGCCAGCGCCGAAATGCCATCGGCCACATCGAAATCCACCATACCGGTATCGTCGCGAGCGAGCGAGGGCCAGCCGAATCCGCCGTTGTCGAGACAGATGTAGCAGATATCGGCCCGCGCCCGCCCCGCCGCCACCAGCGTCGGCAGGTTCGTCAGGAAGGCCCCGTCGCCGCCCACCGCGAGCGCGCGCCGCCCGCCGAGCGCCGCGCCCAGCGCCGCGCCGAGGCCGAAGCCCAGCGGCGTCTGCTCGCCCGGCACCAGCGGCGCGATGCCCGCGGGCAGGGTGAAGCACGGCGCGTAGTAACCCCACAGATCGGCCAGCCCGTTCTCCTGCGCGATCACCTCGATCCCGTTGCCGGGCAATGCCTCTCGCAATGCCGACCAGAATCGCACGGTTTCGATGCCACCGGCCGTCTCACCCGTCACCCGCTGCCAGGGTGTCCACCACGCGGCCGCGTGCGCGGTCGGCGCGGGCAGCTCGCGGTGGGCCACGCGCACGAAGAACCCGGCCTCGCAGAGCACCGAAAAGCGCGCCGCCACCGCGCGATTGAATACGGCCGGATCGGTGTCGACGTGCACCAGGCAGGACCGGTCGGGATGCTCCCAGCCCATCAGCGCCGTCTCCTCCAGCTGGCTGCCGAGGACCACGACCACATCGGCGTCGTGCAGTGCCGCCCGGGTCTGCGGCGGCAGATACAGCCCGGCCACCCCGCCGAAGCGGCGATGATCCTCCGGAAACACCCCGCGCCCCGAGGCCGTCACCAGGCACAGCGCGTTCAGCGAATCCGCCAGCGGCACACCGAATTCAACGACGTCCGCCCGCCGCGTGCCCCCGCCGAACAGGAGCACCGGCCGGCGCGCGGCGCTGAGCGCGGCGAGCACCGGGCCCAGCGCCTCGGCGGTCTGCCCGGGTGGAATCGGTTGCCCCGCTTCGATGTTTCGGGGCATCTCGACCGCCTCTGCGTCGACCAGCTCGGGATCGACCAGTAGATGTACGGGCCCGCCCCGGCCGTGCTCGGCCAGGTGCAGGGCGCGGGCGACGGCCCAGGACAATTCGGCCCGATCGGCAATGCGATGGGTCCAGGTGAACAACCCGCCGGACAGTCCGGCCACCGGAAATTCCTGGAACCCCCCGCGACCCACCACCGCATCGCGCACCACCGTGGTCACCACCAGCAGCGGTGTGCGCGTGGTGTACGCCTCGGCGATGCCGATGAGCGCATTGAGCAGATTCGGCCCGCTGGCGGTGGCGAGCACCGCCGCGCGCCCGGTGATCCGCGACCATCCCACCGCGGCATAGCCCGCGGTGCGCTGATCCTGCTGCGCGGACCAGGTCGCCCCGGCCGCCCGGGCCGCATCGATGATGTCGGGTTCGTCCCCGGGCACCCCGATGTACAGCCGCGGTCCGCGACGCTCCAGGATGTCGACCATTTCCGCCCAGATACCGTCCACCGCAAGCCTTCTCATAGCAGGAACCGCAAACGCAATACACCGGCCGCGCTCACCCGCGGCGGCGCGGTGTCGGTCCACACCGTGACATCGCAGCGCGCATCCACCCGCTGCCGTCCGGCGGCGACCGCCTCGACCACATTCCCCTCCAGATGAATCGCGGTCCCCGCCCGCACCGGCGTCGCGAACGACAGCCGCTCGAAACCGAGATTGACAATCCGATCGCACCGAATGGGCGCACCCGCGGGCGGTTCGATGATCTCGCCGAGCAGCACCGGGATCAGCGAGGCGATCAGCATTCCGTGCGCGATGGTGCCTCCGATGCGCTCGGCCCGCGGCGGATCCATGTGGATCCACTGCCGATCCTCGGTGATCTCCCCGAATGCCGAAATCCGTTCCTGGGTCACCACGATCGATCGCGACCGGCCCGCCGCGCGGCCCACGAATTCCGCCAATTCCCGTGCCGGTCCGGCCGTTTCGATATCGCCGAAGGTCATGACCGCTCCCCAATCTGGGCGAGCACCCGATCCCTGACCGCGACCCAGCGCCCGTCGTCGAATTCGCTCGATCCGGGCACCTCATAGCCCACCTCGGCGAATTCCGGTTCCGTCAACGTCCCGACCGCCAGTTCCACCAGCCGCGCGCCGTCGGCGACCGCATCGGTCAGCACCGCCTCCGGCCGCACCCCGCGATGGAGGAGAATCCGCACGGTATGCGGGTTGTGCACGGCCGCGGCCATTTCGAAGCCGCGCCGGGCCTCGAAGTGGAACAGATATCGCAGCAGCGCCAGCATCGCGTCCATGCCGACGCCGTCGCCCCAGCCCGCGTCCCCGGCCAGCACCACGCCCACATGCATCCGGCCCGGATCGGCCAGGCGGCAATCGTAGATGCCGATCGGCCGGGCGGCGGCTTCGTCGCGGCGATAGATATAGCCCAGCAACCGATCCGAGGCGGCGGCCATGCTGCCTAGTCCGTGCGCGTCGACCGGCGCGAGCGCGGATCCGGCGAACAGCCGCTGCGCCGAGGATTCGAAGACCCGGGCCAGCATGGCGGACGGGTCCACGTCCCGGCTCTCCTCCAGCCGGGTCCACCGGCCCAGAATCGTCACCGGCCCGCCTCCGGCGGTGTCAGCTGGTCGCGGATGATCCGGCGCAGCCGGGCCGCGGTGCGCTGGTAGCCCTGCTCGAATTCGGCCGCGGCCGAATCGTTTTCGGGCAACCGCAGCCGCTCGCCGGTGACCGACCACACCAGCCCGTCCCAGTAGCGCCCCGCCGCGAAATACCGGTCGCGCAGCACGCCCTCGCAGCGGAACCGCTCGGATTCCAGGCAGTAGTCCAGCAGCAGCCGGTTGTACACCCCGAACCACAGCTCGAGCCGATGCACCTCGGTGGTGGCGGTGACATAGCGCAGCAGCTCGTCGAGCCCGGCCGCGACGCCGACCGATTCCAATGCGGCATCGTCGGCGCTGTGCAGCGCGATCTCGAAGACGCCGGGCGTCTGCAGGCGCTGTACGCGCACCACCCCGAGCCCGGATTCCCCGCCCGCGAGCACGAACGCCACCGCGGACTGTTCCAGCAGCGCCGCCGCATCGCCTTCGCGCACCCACTGCGGTCCGGCGGTGGAGACGGCCGAGATGGGATTGGCGGCGATCAGCCGGGCGGCGCGCTGCGAATCCTCCTGCGTCAGCACGGGTTCGAGCGCGACGAGCTTCATCATCGCAGCACCGGATTCTTGCTGTTGAGCAACTTCAGCAGGTCGCCGACCGTGGTCGCCGCGACCACCTCGTCCTCGGTCAGCGAGACCGAGAACGCCGACTGCAACCGCAGCACCAGCTCCAGCACGCCCAGCGAATCCAGCGCCAGATCGTCGGTGATGGTGTCCGACAGCGAGACCGCCGGGGTGTCGTCCAGATCGTTGATCCGCTCGACCTCGGTGGCGACCACCTCGAGCAGCTCGCGCTCCATCGTGTTGTTGTCCATTGCATTGGCTCCCTTCATTTCCGGACCAAAATCGAGCAGGACGTCCCGCCGAAACCGAAGGCGTTGACGATGCCCGCCGTCGGGCCGACATCGTCGACCGTCTTCCCGTGCGCGACGACCTGCGCTCCCGCCGCGGCAATCGGTTCGTGGCAGTGCCGGGTGCCGAAGATCCGGCCACGCCGCAACGTCTCGAGGGCGACGATGGCCGAGGCCAATCCGGCCGAATGCACCGAATGGCCGACCTCGCCCTTACAGGAGGAGACGTGCAGCTCGGTATCGAGTGAACGGCCCAGGGCCGCGACCGCGTCCAGCTCCACCCGATCCCCGTGCTGGGTTCCGGTGGCATGTGCGGACACGAACTGTGGGGTGACCCCCGCCTGGCGCACCGCGCTGGTCATACACCACAGCTGGCTGGCCGGATCGGACTGCGCACCCAGGCCGAGGGTCTGAATGCCGATGCCGCCGATCACGGGACGACCCGCGACCGGCTCGGCCCCGAGCAGCACCGCGCCGACGAAGAAACCGAGCGCCGTCCCGTCGGCCGCGGCGTCGAAGGGTCGACAGTACTCGTGCGGCGACAGCGCACCCGAGCTGGCGAATGCGGCCCGTTCGATGAAGCCCGGGGCCGTCGCGCCGAGCACCAGCACACGGTCGAACCGGCCGCGCCCCAGCAGCGCCGCACCCATCGCCAGCGCCAGCCCACCCGACGCGCACGCGTGCGAGATGAGCAGCCGCTCGCCGAGCCGATCCGCGAACCGCGCGAGGGTCTGGCTGGGCGGCGGCAGATACTCCTCGAGATTCGCGGGGACATACCGGCCCGTGGTCTGTGCCGCCTCCACGATGCCCAGCCGGGATTCGGCCAGTCCCGGATTGCGCTCGAGCAGAAGGTCCACGCAGTGGGCGAGCACCTCGGCCCGCGGCCGCTGCGCGATCCGCGCGCCGAGGATATGCGGTCCGGGCTCGAACGCCGAGGCCCCGTCGATATCGGTGACGCGATGGGCGCCGACGTAATCTACGACAGTTGCTTGCATGGCATCTCCATCGATCCGTTCAGATGTGCCGCCACCGCGGCGCGGAGCCGACGGCGATCCAGCTTCCCGGCCGCGGTCAGCGGGACGTCGGCCGCATCCATCAGCAGGATGTCGCGCGCCTTGAACTGAGCCGGGAACCGCTTGGCATCGGCCACGATCGAGCGCTCGAGGTCGCCGGATCGGTCGATCTCCGCGGCGATCGCCACCAGCACCAGTCGAACTCGGCCGTCGCGCTCGGGATCCACCTGCAGCACAGCGGCTTCCAGTGGCCGATCTCCCGTGCCCCGGACATGCTGTTCGAGCACGCTGGAATGCAGTTTCGTGCCGTGGCTGACCAGCACCGAATCCAACCGCCCGTGCACGGCCAGCAGGCCGCCGGATTCCAGCGCGCCCATATCCTTCGTCCGCAGCCAGCCGTCGTCGGTGAGATCCGGATTCGGCGTCAGCCGCCGCGTGCGGCCGTCCCACACATACGCCGCGACACTGTCGCTGCGAACCTGGATCTCGTCGTCGACGATGCGAACGTCGGTGCCCGCCAACGGCGTTCCGACGTGCCGGCGCGAATAGTGCTCACCGATCGAGATCGCCACATTCGGGCCCGCCTCGGTCAGTCCGTACCCGTTGTGCAGCGGCGCGTCCAGATCGTGGAAGGCATCCAGCAGCCGGTGCGAGATCACCTCGCCGCCGACCCCGCGCACGGCCAGCCGCCGCACGGCCGCGGCCAGTTCGTCGTCCTCGCGCATCGCCTGCAGCAGGTAGCGCCACACGCCGGGCACGGTGTCGAGGCTGTCGCAGCCGCCCGCCTTCAACAGCTCGACCAGCGGTCCCACCGCGGTGACCTCGCGGGCCCGGAATTCGCCGCCGCATTCGAGGGTCAGGTTCAGCACGCTGAAGCCGTAGGAGCTGCCCAGTCCCAGCGCCATGGCGTAGCGCGTGGCCGCGGAGGTGCCCAGCCGTTTGGCGGTCGTATGCGCCTGGTAGCGCAACGATCGCGCCGACCACGCCACGTACCGGCCGCTGCCGCTGGTGCCGGAGGTGGTGGCCATGACGGCGACCGGCTCGGACAGCTGCGGCGTCGGGCACGACACCACGGTCAACCCGGCCACCCGCCGATACGGCTCGAAGGCCCGCGCCTGCTGCTGCGGCGTGCCGAGCACCAGGGGCACCCCGAGCGAACGCGCGGCCAGGTAGGTGTGCGCGCAGGCGCGCGGGTCGGCCGGGGCGAGGATCGCGTGCCGCCCCGGCACGGCGACCGAATCCAGTTCGCGGCGCAGCGATTCCAGGCTCGCGGCGCTCAGCCGCGCACCGTCGACGACGGGCAGCCCGTGGCTCTCACCCATGGCGAAAACTGCCGATCGTCACCCGCACCGCCGGTTGCGCCGCCGCAAACGTGGACAACTCGGCCTCCAGCAGCACGCACAGCGGCTCGCCGGTGCCGTCGGCCAGGGCCGCCAGCACGTCGAGGGCCATCTCGTGTTCGCAGCACACCGCCAGCGCCGCACCGCGCCAGCCCCGCTTGGTGCCGTTGCCGAACACCCGGCAGCCGTCGGCATTGAGCACCTCGGTCGGCAGGGTGGGCCGCTCCTCGTGCTCGGCGAGCGCGTAGGTGGCGGCCGCCCAGTCGATGACCTCCGGGGAGCGAAACACGATATTGGCCGCATTGCGTTCGGCCTCCGGCTCCGGCAGCTCGAGCAGGTAGCGGCTCAGCACCTTGCCGATCTGGCTGTGCCAGCGCAGGAAGTCCAGCGCGGCAACGGTTTCGCGCCGGATCTGCCCCAGCCGCGGTTTGTCCTCATCGCGCATGCGCAGCTCCGTATCCAGACGAGCGGCGGGCCAGCTCCGCCGACAACAGCAGCGGCTTGCCGGTCGGGGTCAGGCCCGCACCGGCCAGCAGGGTGCCGTCGACGCCGAAGCCACCGAACGGCTCGTGACCGCTCTCGAACTGAAAGGCCGTGCGCGAACCCGTATTCCGGGCAGTGCCCAGCCGTTCCACGCCGACCAGCTCCGCGACGCCGAACGCGCTGACGTACATGCCCAGCTCGGCGTTGCCGGGTGCGGTCAGAAACGACGCCACCTCGTCGAACCGGTCGTAGACCACGACATTGAAGATCGGCCCGAACAGCTCCGGGGCATGTGCGGGTCCCTCGTCGATCCGCCGCACCGACACCACCGTCGGGCAGTGCCGCGGATGCGCGCTGGCCTTACCCGACCACACGACCGTGGCGTCCAGCGCGGTCACCGCCGCGACGGCCCGGTCGTAGGTCTCGGTGTCGGCCAGTGGCGAACTGATCAGCCCCGGATGCGCGCCGCTGGACACGACCGGGATCCGGCGCAGGCGGCGGATCAGCTCGGTCGCGAAATCCGCTGCCACCGCGGCGTCCACGAAGACGACGTCCGGACACAGGCAGTCCTGACCGTTGTTGTACAGCCGCGCCCGCAGGGTCGCGTCGACGGCGGTGTGCAGTTCGGGACCGGCCAGATCCGGCCCGACGACAATGGGATTGATGCCCGCGCCGAAACCGAGGAACAGTCCGCTCGCGCATTCGGCGTGCACCGTCCGGCCGTTGTCCGGGCGGCCGTTGAAGACCACGACGCTGCCCTGCGACACGTCGATGAACGACTGCTGCGAATAGGTCCGCAGCCGGGCGGCGATATCGATCGGCCCGTCGGAAAGCAGCTGCGCCAGTTGGAGATACAGCGACTGCACCCGGCTGGCCGGACGCGCCAGCACATTGTCCAGATACAGCGAGGGCAGCAGCACGAACAGCGCCAGGCTGTAGAGCAGGTTGTTCGCGGGCAGGAATACGCGCAGCTGAGTGTCCGGATCGCTGCGGCGGTAGGCTGGGAATTCGACTCCCGCCGTGCGCAACAGGCGGATCGCGTCCTCGATCTCGGTCTCGATGCTGTCGAAGGTCGCGATCTCGACCATGATCTCGCGAATCCGTTCGCGGCGGCATTCGATCAGCGCGGCCGCCCGGCATCCGGCGTCGACGATCTGAGCGTAGTCGGCCGAGGCGCGGACATCTTGCAGCAGTGCGGTTTTCGACGGATTCTTCATCGCGGGCTCCCGCACGGTAACGGGCAGTCACCGATCGAGGAGGTGAGCCGGTCCGCGGTGTCGAGGACGTTGCCCTTGGCATTGGTGTATTTCACGGTGGTGACCCGGGACATCGGCTGGGACTGGCGTAGATACTTCAGAGCGCTGCGCGCGCCCCGTCCGGCGGGCTCCCATCGGCTGTCGGACACCGAGGAGCGGATCGTGACCACATAATCGGATTCGGCCACCACCTCGGTGATCGGGCAGGCCCAGTCGATCCGGTCGCACGCGTCGGCGAACGCCCCGACGCCCAGTCCCTGCAGCAACACCTCCCGCGCCTGCGCCGAGGTCACCGAATCCCCCTTGGGCCCAGAGCCTTTGTCGAATTCGTTCATCCCGATACAGCCCGTGAGGGCGGCACCGGTCACTGCGATCAGCACGCCTCGGGTCGCGGCACGGCGAACGGCGTCGTGCATGGGTACTCCTTCCGATCGGATCCGACTTGTCGTACCGCTGCCTCGGTGATCGCCCCGCCCGCGACATAGTCCACATACGCACCGGGTGCACGGTCGGCGAGCGCTATCGACACCACGTGGGCCGCAACCGCATCCACCGTCGGCAGCGGTACGCCCGAGCGCTCGGCGGCCCGGCGGCGCTCGGCGGAGGCGGCGGGTTCGCGCAGGTCCATGAGCATGGCGGCGGGAGTGCCGTCGACCATGTCGCTGACCGCGACCGTGTACACCGCCTGTGGCGCGTGGGTCGCACACCACGCGGCGACCAACCGTTCCCCGCGATATTTGCTGCGCGCGATGCCGAGATAGCTGTCGTATTCCTCGATCGCGCCGAACCGATGCGATTGCAGGCTGGTCAGATAGACGACCGTCGCACCGGGCTGCAGCGCCGGGGCGAAGGCGTCGAGCACGGCCACCTGGGCCTCGCCGTTGATCCGCTCCGCGTAGCCGGGCGCGGCGTCGCGCTCCATACCGCCCGAGGCGTTCAGCACGATCACGTCGACGCCACGGCCCACCGCGGCGGCGAAGGCGGTGACCTGGTCGGGATCGGTGATATCGGCCTGACAGGCGTGCGCCGCGGCGCCGGGATGGCGCCGCAGCCGGGTCAGCGTGGCGTCGGCTCGCCGCCGGGCCTGCCGATAGCAGAAGTGCACCTCGTAATCGGCCGCGACCAGGCGGTCACAGATCCGCGCGCCGATGCCGCGCGATCCACCGGTGACCACGGCCACCGGTCGCTCCCGCCTCGGCTGCCCACGCGATACCGTCATCGTCTCCCCTATCGGCAGATTCCCGGCAGCCACGCCGACGAGCGCCCGGACCAGAACGACAGCGCCGCAAGCACACCCGCAGCACCGGTGGCGAAATCCACCGCGGCGCGGGCCGACAGCTGACCGGGCACGTGGAAGCCGCCGGCGCCCGGGCCGGAGAAGGTCGCGACGCTCGCGGCGATCGCCTCGTTGCACCGGTCCAGATACTCGCCGTCCAGCCAGTCCGTCCGGTGGCGCAGCACCGCATTGGCGGCGAGCCCGCCGGTGAGGCCGATGTACAGACCCGGCTGCACGCCGACCCGACTGCAGGCGGCCCGCTGCAGCGCGGCGACGGTTCGTGCGCCCGGATGCCACCTGCCGCCGCTTTCCGCGGCCGCGATCAGCAGCCCGGCGTTACCGCGATCGAGATAGCTCAACAGGCGAATCCGCTTGTCCCAGTGGAAGAGCAGGCCCTCGGCCGCGTCGTGCGGCTCATAGGTGGTGAGTTCGGCGTCCAGCGCGGCGGTGGCGGTGGCGAGGTAGGCGCGCCGGGGTACCACCTCGTGCGCGCGGATCAGCGCCAGCGCCGCGCCCGACAGGCCGTTCAGCAGCCCGGTCGGCACCACCTCACCGCGTTCGAGAATCGCCTCGACGCGTCGACGCAGTTCGTCGGCGGCCGATTCGAGCCATTCCGGCGTCACCGTCAGACCCGCGTTGCGGCACCACACGGCGAGCAGGATCTGCCCGGCCAGCCCGCCGCGGACATTCGTGCCGCTCGCGGTGATCTCGGCGGTGGCGAGGAAGCGGTCGAGCAGTTGTTCGGCCAGATCGTCGGCGCCGATTTCCGCGCTCACGACGATATTGCCGGACCAGCCGTCGAGCAGTCCGTTGCCGAGTGCGCCGAAGTGGTCCAGATTCTTCCCCAGCCAGGTGCGATAGCCGGTGGCCACCGGTTCGGGCACCGCGCCGTGGCGGGAGAGCGCCCACACCACACCGGCCGGGCCATGGCTGATGCCGAAGCGGGTGAACTCGCCGAAACCGGTGGGGCTGCACGGGATCGGGTATCTGTCCTCGAAATCGCAACACCCACTGAGGGTTTCGGCCAGCGTGGCGCAATAGCGTTCCAGCCGGGGGCGAATCGCCTCGGCGGCGACGAAGGTGCCCGTGCGTTCGGTCACGCCCAGCCGCTTGCGCATATCCGTGCGCCACTGCGGGCTCAGCTGGAAGGTCGCGGCGGCGAAGTCGATCAGACCTGCCAGCGCGCCCGGCACATACGACGTCATGGGCAGCATCGGCACGTAGAGATAGAGCTCGACGGCCGCGAGCCCGAATTCGTCGGCGGCCCTACCCCCGACTCCCGGACGGCAGAAGCCCTGCGCACCGACGAATACGGCCGATTCGTCCTCGGCGTCGGCCGCGGCCTCGAGGTCGATGAGCCACAGTTCGCCGTCGGACCCGACGATGACATTGGCCGGATGCAGATCCACCAGCGCGACCCCGGCGCGGTGCGCATCGGCCACGATTCGGGCCAGCCGCTCGATATGCCGGGTCACCGCCGCCGCGAAACGCTGCGCCGCCTCCCACGGCACCGGACGATCCGGCTGCGGCTGGATCAGGGCCGGATTGCGCGCCGCCGACCACTCCTGCAGGGTGGAGCCCTCGACGAAGCGGTAGACCAGAAAGTCGCTGTCGCCCTGGGTGAAATGGTCGAGCACCTCCGGCACGGCGCCGATATCGCGCAGCCGCCGCATGGCGTCGCGCTGGGCGCGCAGCCGTTCGGTCGCCGGGCGTAGGCCCGCGTCGCGGCCGGTATGGTGGCGGGCCTCCTTCAGCACCACCTCGTCGCCGGTCTCGGTGTTGGTCGCCCGATAGACGCCACCGGTATTGGACATGTGCAACGCGCCGCGCACCCGGTAGATGGGGCGGTCGGAGCCAGCGGGGCGGTCGGCGGGCAGTTCGTCGAAAATCGCCGGGCGCTCGACGAATTCGGGAGTGTGCGGGCGCACACCGCGCCGATCGGGTATCAGCCGACCGGTCGCATCGGCCATGGCCAACACCGGCTCGCCCTCGGCGTCGGGGACGTGACGGGCGACGAAGGACCCGTAGCGGGCGTGCACGATCGAGTCCCCGAGCCGGTGGTCGCCGAGGATGCGGGGCCCACGCAGCGCGCCGAACTCCTCGAACAGCTTGCGGAAGAACGCATCCGGATCGGTGTCGGCGTTCGGATAGAAGACCACGATCTTTCCCGATGCCTCCCGCGGCGCGTACTTGCCGTTCAGCGCCCAGGCGTATTCGTATCGGCTCAGATATTTGAACGCCCAGCCGCGCCGGACACACAGCCGGGCGGTCCGCTCGACGACGTCGCGGACGTCCTCGAGCATCGGCGCCAAATGCGCCTTCCATCCCTGCGGCTGGAGTTGATGCCCGATCGGTGCGACCACCGTCCACGGCCCGCGCTGCTCGGCGTGCCATGGGGAGGGAATGTCGGGGCAGTCGATCGGACCGCTCGGAATCGCGGCGAGATGTGGATTACGAATCGCATCCAGCCGCCACGTTTCCAAGGGGGCGAAGTATTCGGGATCGGCCAGAGTTTCGAGATAGAACTGCATTGTTACGCCGCCTCGTCCTGTGCCCGAGCGTCCAACATCGCGAAAACATCCCAAATGGGCGGCATGACCAGGGCATGGTCGTCGATGCTCACACTCGGCCGCAGCACCGGTTCCACCACGAGGGTGTTGTGCCGTTCCCGCAGCGTTTTCAGCAATGCGAGCACGGCCGGGTTCCGATCCGCCCCGGGCGGCAGATTCGGGGCCAGGCAGGTGGTGGCCGCGGTGCAGTGCAGGGCGTTGAGCATCGGGGTGGCGGCATCCAGCGACGCGATCCGGGCGAGCGTGTCCAGCGTCGCGGGCGCCACCAGGATCAGGTCGTGACCTGCCAGCCAGGTATGCGGGGAGGGCGATTCGGCGAGCAGCACCGGATCGTCCCAGCTGTCCACCGCGATCGCGGTGCCCGACAGCGCGGCGGCGCTGCGGACGGTGACGAATTCGGTGGCCGACCGCGACAGCACGATCCGAATCGAATCGTCTCGGCGATTGGCCTTCATCCAATTGATCCACACCGGCAGAAAGCAGGCGTTCAATGCTCCCGTGACAAACAAGAGAACCCTCATCGGTGAACCTCTACTTCCACATATCTTCGGTGTGAATCGCCGGGACGGTGCCCATGAGCGCAAGGCCCATGAGCACCGGCAACACGGCTGGAAATAATTAGCAGCCGTTGGACGAGATCGAGGCGACACGCTCGGCGGAAGCCGAGGTGGCGTCGAAGTCCTGCAGGTCGGCAACGTTGGTCACGTCGATCATTTTCATCTCCTTGAATCTCATTTCATGCGGAGCCGATTGTTCCGCTCCGGACGTATTTCTAACAGAGATTCGCAGCGGCCAGCAATACCGCTTGGAAACAAGTTTTCAGCGCAAACCCGTGTTCAGTCGAACATTTTCGGTCACCCTCCGACACACATAAAAAAGGGGTGGCAACCCCTATGGGTTGCCACCCCTTTCCGCCTTCGCCGCTAGGCCGCTCCGTTTTCCAATCTGCTGGCCAAGTCGTGCCACGACTTGGCATTGGCCCGGGCCAGCCGCGCGAGTGCACCGCGACAATGCGATGGCACTTCTATCGTCATCTCCTCCCATTCATGGACGTTCATGATCGATAGCGCGAGGCGTCGCAACAGCTGCCGCCCGTTGTCCTTCAGCCGCAGCGCGGGATCGTTGCGTAGATTTTTCAAGATCGCCTGCTGCACCGAGGCACCCGCCCCCGCCCGCCGCGCCGCCTCCTCCGGCAGCGAGGTGACCTCGGACTCCTGCGGGATCACCACGATGCGAGTCATGTTGTCCCGCACGTCTTTCGCGGTCCCGATCGAGATGCCCGCCGACTTCGATATCTCCCGCAGCGACGCACCGGGATTGGTCCTGATGTACTCCTCGGCCGATCGCCGGGCCGCGGAGATGTCGAGCCGCCGGAACCGCCCGTCCCGACCGAGCCGATCGTTCGACTGGAGATCTTCCCCATCTGAACGCCGCCGCAGCCCCCCGACCGTCTTGTGCGACAGTCCGACCATTCCGGCGATCAGCCGATCCGACCACTGCGGATGCGATTCGATCAGACGCCGGGCCGCGGACTTGCGCTCGGCCAGCGAAAGCGGTAGCCCGTGTGCGACATTCGCCCGGACCGCCAGGGCGAAAGCGTCCTCCTCGCTGCCGTCGAAATACCTGACGGCGATGGTATCTCGATTCAGCGCCAGCGCGGCCTGTAACCGGTGGGCGCCGTCGATGACCCGCATGGTGGACCGGTGGACGATGATGGGAGGCAGCGGCGACTCCACCTCCGAAAGGGTCCGAATGTGCTCGGCATTCGTTTCGCTGCGTACCCGCGCCGAATATCCGATGGTGAGCGAGTCCACCGGAACCAATTCGACTGGAATGGACGAGGCCCGCGACAGCCAGTCGTGGACCGAACAAATACCCCCCGCGAGCGGAACTAATGAGTCGGTACAAACCTCATCGGCCATAAGCCTGCTCTTTCAGGTCAATCGTAGCAGCACAGCTGACTACTCGATCACTTTCAGGTACAGCGAAAGTCGGCTATTCTCCGAGGAGTCAACCCCTTTCAACCCCCTAGCCCCAATCGGGCCGTTTCGTTTCGATCCGCACCTCGCCGAGAGGTGCCGATCATATCCGAGTCGTCTCCGGGTGGAAGTAAAACCAGCACGTCTCGAACCGACAGTGGTTCAACGGCTTTGCCCGGCACACTATGCCCACGGTTGACCCGCCGTCAACCCAAGTGAACACAGGTCTTGCGTCTTGCCCCAAATTTGTTCAGTTTGCTAAACAAGAAGCATGGGGGAACACTGGCCTAGGAGGTGCAACATCGTGAGCGACCAGGGGCCACAGCCGATCAGCGGACTGACGGACAAGCTCAACGCGCTGATCGAGGAGCACTATGCCAGGGCCGGGCGCCGCGTGCCGGGCGTCAAGGCGATCGCCAACGAGATCCGCGAGGCGACCGGCCTGCAGATTTCCGCGGTCACCCTGCACAAGCTGCGCACCGGTGAGCACACCAACCCGACGGGTGAGCGACTCAAGGCGCTGGCGGCGTTCTTCGGAAAACCCCCCGCGTTCTTCCTCGACGAGGACGCCACCAGCGCGGATCTGGACTTCGCCGCGGTGCTGCGCGAGCGGGGCGTCCGGACGATCGCGATGCGCTCGGTCGGACTGTCCAAACGCAGCCGCGAGGCAATTCTGGATCTGATCGATAAGCTGCACGAGATCGAGCGCGACGCGGGCACCGAACCCGATGGCCGGATTCCACCGCCGCGGAACGATCCGTAGCCGAAAACCGCTGCGCGATCGCGCGATTCAGCACCGCTACCATCGAGGAGCGCACAGTCGAGTTACATCGCGAGCACATCATCGAGCACGACCCGCGGCTCACCCGCGCGGGCGACATCGCAGCGCGACAGCACGAACCGTCCTGAGCGTACGGTCCGAGATGTATGCTCACCGCCTACGGCCCCTCCGCCACCACTCCGCTGCGCCAAGGAGGATTCGCGCGATGGCAGGTAAGCGCACCGTTCTGACGGTCCGGCTCCGTCGGCTGGCGGCGCTGCTGTTCGAGATGCGGGAGAACTCGGGCCTCAGCAAGGAGGTGGTGAGCGCCCGCACCGGCATCAACGTCACCACGCTGTACCGGATCGAGACCGCCCAGGCGCGACCGCAGCGGCGCACCCTGATGGCGATGCTGGATCTGTACGGGGTCGAGGATCCGCAGCGATCGGATGCGCTGCAACTGCTGTCGGAGGCGCAGAAGCCCGGCATGTCGCGGCCATTCGAGGCGGCCGTCTCCGAGGTGTACGCCGCCTACATCAACTTCGAGACCGAGGCGCTGTCGGCGCGGCTGTTCCAGACCTCGTTCATCCCCGGCCTTTTACAGACCGAACGGTATGCCTGGGCGGTGCTCGACACCGCCATGCCCAAGGTCGAGACCGCCGTCATCGAACAGCGGCTGCGCGCCCGTGTCGAACGCTCGAAGGTGCTCATTCGCGACGGCAATCCGCTCGAACTGTGGGTGGTGCTCGACGAGGCCGCGATTCGGCGGGTGGTGGGCGGTCCCGACGTCATGCGCGAACAGCTGCTGCGGCTGACCGAGGAATCGGATAAGCGCAATGTGATCCTGCAGGTCCTGCCGTTCAAGGCGGGCGCGCATCCGGCCATGGTCGGCTCGTTCGTGCTGCTGGACTTCCCCGACCCCGCCGACCCCGAACTGGTCTACGTCGAGGGCATCGCCGGTGACGACATCGTGGAGGGCCACAACGAGATTCGCCGCTTCGGCGTGATGTTCGACCAGTTGCGCGCGATGGCGCTGAGCCCGCGCGATTCAGCGGAGATGATCACCGAGGTGGCCGAGGGCCTGCGCTGATCAGCGGCGGCTGGCGCGCCGGTAGCCTAGGTAGGCGGGCACCGCGAACAGCGCGATCGCGCCGAGCGACCAGGCCAGCGTCGCCAGCAGCGGCCCGCGCACCGGCCCGCCCAGCGACAGTCCGCGCATGGCGTCCACGGCATGACTCATGGGCTGATGCGCCACAATCGGTTTCGCCCAGTCCGGATAGGCCGCCAGCGGCACGAAGCCGGTGGAGAAGAACATCAGCAGCGATGAACCCAGCGAAATCGCCTCCACCAGAGCGGGTTTGGCGGTCCACACCGCCACCGCGGTGACCAGCGTGGCGAAGCCGAGCCCGTACACCACCGGCACGCACACCAGCGCCACCGCGGCCGCGGCGCCCTGCCGGAATCGAAAACCGAGCAGCACTCCGACCCCGAACAGCACCAGGGTGCAGGTCAGGATGCGCACGCCCTCGGCGAGCACCCGCGCCGCGGGACCTGAGCCGCGATGCACCGGCAGCACCCACAGCCGGGCCAGCAGCCCCGCGTCGCGCTCGCGGCCCAGGGTGACGGCCCCGGCCAGCGAGCCGGACATGGCAGACACCAGTGTCACCATCGGCACCGATCCATACAGCGCGCTGACCCCGGAGAACGCCGAGATCTGCCGTCCCAGCACGGTATTCAGCACAATCAGCAATCCGGCCGGGAACACCAGCGACTGCGCCATCGTCAACGGGTCGCGCCGCCAACGCACGAGCAGCCGCCGGGTCTGGATCAGCGTCTGCGACAGCGCATACCGCCCGGACTCGGTCCGCCGGGTCACCACCGGCAATTCGACGTTCATCGCTGCCGCCGCAACGCCACGATGACGGCCACGCCGCCGAAACTCACCAATCCGGCGCTCGCCCAGGCGATTCCGGGCCCGAGCGTCGCCCAGCTCACCACCGCGGTCCGACCCGAACGGTCACCGGCCAGCGCGCGCATGACCTCCACGAACTGCGAGACCGGTTGATCGCGCGCGAATCCCTGGATCCAGCGCGGGAATTGGTGAGCGGGGACGAAGCCGGTGGACACCATGCCGAGGATCAATTGCGGCAGCATCAGCGCCTGCGTGGTCGCCTCCGGACTCTTCGAGAGGGTCCCCAGCACGTCCCCGGCCAGACCGAGCATCACCCCGACCAGCAGCCCGAAGCCAAGAAAACCCGCGGTGTGCCACCAGCTTCCGTAGAACCGGAAGCCGATCACATGCCCGCACACCAGTGCGACCAGCAGTGACAGCGCGATCCGATATCCGGTGGCGGCGGTCCGGGCCAGCAGCGGCGTCACCGACGGCATCGGCATGGTCGCGAATCGGGCGGTCAATCCGTCGCGTGCGTCCGCGGCCGCCCGGAACGCCGCGGCCGTCGCGCAGAATGAGACCGCCTGCATGACGATCATCGGCATCAGGAACTGCGCATAACTGCTCAGCCCGAAGCCCACGAAATTCATCACTCGATTCAGCGGCACGTAGAACCCGAGGGTGAACACTGTCGGCGCGAGCACCGCGGTGAGCACCTCGCCATTGCGCACCGACGGCCGGATCAACCGCAGCGCGAGCACCCACCCCTGCATCGCGGCCCGCCGCCGCGGCACCTCGAGGGTCATCGCGCCACCTCCCTGTGCACCATCACAACAGAGACATCGCCGGAAGCGGCGGAGGCGCAGCCGAGCCCGAGCCGTCAAGACCCCCTGCTCCCTCGAGCGGCATCCGCGCGCGCGGTCGGGGCCCCGAATGCGCGTCCGCCCACTATGCTGGCCGCCGTGCCCGAAGCCCAGCCTCCCGTCGCACCCCACCCCGATATCGCCCACCTGGCCCCGCTGCTCGGGGTCTGGCGCGGTTCCGGCCGCGGCGAGTATCCGACGATCGCATCGTTCGACTACCACGAGGAGATTCACTTCGGACATGTCGGCCGCCCATTCCTCACCTACCGCCAACGCACCCGCCACGCCGAGGACGGCCGCCCGCTGCATGCCGAAACCGGCTATCTGCGCTGCGCCGGACCCGACCGCATCGAGCTGATCCTGGCCCACCCCACCGGCATCACCGAGATCTGCGAGGGCACCCTGAAGGTCGGCGACGACAGCCTGCGGATGGAACTGGGCTCGACCGCCCTCGGTCGCACCACGACCGCCAAAATCGTCACCTCCCTGGGTCGCTCGATCCACCTCTCCGGCGACACCATCGACTACAGCCTGCGGATGGCAGCCGTCGGGCAACCCGAACAGCACCACCTCGCGGCGAGCCTGCGCCGCGCCGAATAGCGCCGCCGGATACCCCCTGAGCTGGTCGGACATTCCTCACATACATCCGATCGGGAAGGTTGGGGGTTGAATCTTCCAGCGTTGTCGGGCTACCGTTTTCCGAGTCGGCCAACAGTCGGCGAATCGCACGTTCGAGCCTTCGATCTCACTCACCCACAAGGGAGAAGACCATGAAGCGTTCGACATTGGCCCTCGTCACCGTGGGCATGATCCTGGCCGGGGCGGGCGTCGTCGAGTTGCTCGGAGACGCGTCCGCCGAGATGTCCGGCCCCGTCCCCCATTCCCGCTCGGCAGCGCCCGACCGGGTGCACTCTCCTTGATCGCACCGAATATCGATAGTCGCGAACCCCTGTCGATCCCGGCAACACCCGCTCCGTCCCCTGGCACGCAGTTGCCGGGATCGACGCCTTCGCCAGTCCCTGTACCTGCCCTGACCGCGGCTCACGCCGTCCCGGGTGGCAACGCCGCCAACATGTCCCGCGTCAGCGCGACCGCGTTGTCCGAACTCCCGCCCCGCACCACCAGCGTCGCCCACGCCAGATCCTTGCGGTACCCGATGAACCACGAGTGCGAGCCGCCCTCCACCTCCGCCTCCCCCGTCTTGCCGTACACCTCGCCCTGATCGGCGATCCGCGCGGCCGTTCCCCCGGTGACCACCTTGCGCATCATCATCCGCAGGCCGTTGACGATGGCGGGCGGGTAGGCGGGGACCGCGCCGGTGATGGCGGTCGGGTGGCCCGATATCAGATAGGGCGTCGGGACCGAACCGTGCGCGACGGCCGCGGTGAGCAGGGCCATGCCGAACGGACTGACCAGAACCCTGCCCTGCCCGATGCCGTTCTCGGTGCGCAGCACGAGGTCCTCCGCCGCGGGGACCGAGCCGGAGACCGTGGGCAGTCCGGAGACGGTGTAGTCCGGGCCCACACCGAGTTTCGCGGCGGCGACGGTCAGCGCGTCGGGCTTCAACTTGCTGGCCAGCGTGGCGAAGGCGGTATTGCAGGAGCGTTCGTAGGCCTGGGCCATGGGTGCGTCGCCGATGGTGAACAGATTGAAATTGGGAATCGTGCGGTTGCCGATCACGGTCGTGCTCGGGCACGGCAGCACGGTATCGGGTCCGGCGAGCCCGGCCGTCATGGCCGCCGCGGCGGTCACGGTCTTGAATATCGAGCCCGGCGGATACAGCCCCGTGGTGGCCACCGGACCGTCCGCATCGGCCGCCCGGTTCTGCGCGACCGCCAGGATCGCCCCGGTCGAGGGCTGCAGCACGACCATCACAGCCTGCTCGGCGCGCCCGTCGACGGCATGCTGCGCGGCATTCTGCACCGTCCGGTCGATGCTCAGCGAGAACGACGGAACCGGTTGTGGCGCGACCTCTTTCAGCACATCGACGTCCACGCCATTGGCGTTGACGGTGACCACACTCCAGCCCGCCCGGCCCTCCACCTCGTCGATGACGGTCCGGCGCACCCGGGCCATCAGGGCGGGCGCGAAGCCGCGATCGGTGGGCACCAGATCCCACTGCCGCTCGGCGCTCACCCCCGGCAGTTCGAGCAGTGCGGGGTCCACCTGTTCGAACTCCCGGTCCGAGAGCACCGCAACCGGATACGCACCGGCACGGGCGCCGTCGAGAATCGACTCGGGGGTGACCCTGCCGTCGAATCGCCCCAGCGCGCCCGCCAGTTCGGCGGCCACCGCATCCGGATCGGGCGCCCCCGCGGCGGTGAACGAGATGCGGTGCACCACACCGGGAACCAGCACGTCAGTGCCCGCCCGCTCGTTCACCCGGGCCCGCGGCGCGGGATTGCCCCGCAGCTCCATGGTCTGGGTGTTGCCGAGTTTCGGATGGATATCGGCCGAGGTCCACCGCACCTGCCAGCGGCCCTTGCTGCGTCCCATCTGCAACTGCCCGGTATACGTCCAGGTTCGCTGCTTGGGCAGCCGCCACTCGTAGGTATAGTCGACGGTGGCGGTATCCCCCGTCACATGTGCGGCTCCTACCCACGCGGTCAACTTCTCGGCCTGCAGCTTGTCCCACGCCAACCCCAGTGCCGCACCGGCCTTCTCGGGCTGGTTGGTCAGCGCCGCCGCGGCCGCGAGATCGTGGCGTGCGAACGCCCCGACGAATTTGTCCGCCGTCGGGATGGGCCCCTGCGAGGTTCCCGTGCAACCGCTCGCGACGACCACGGCTAGGCCGACAACTCCCGCGGCGAGCGCACGGACACGGTCGGCGAGACGGTCGGACACGGCACAGATGGTAAACAGCCGATGCCCCGCGAACCGGGCGACACTCGGCGTCAGTCCACCAGAACCGTGGCGAATGTGGCGACTTGCCGGAATCCCACCTTCGCGTAGGCCCGCCGGGCCACCTCGTTGTAGGAGTTCACGTACAGACTCGCGGTACGACCCGACGCGACAACGGTATTCGCGATGGCCGCCGTACCGGAGGCGCCCAGCCCGCGCCCGCGCCACTCCGGATGCACCCACACGCCCTGAATCTGGCCGGTGCGCCGCGACAGCGCACCCACCTCCGCCTTGTACACGACCTCGCCGTCCTCGAATCGGGCCCAGGCGCGCCCGGCCTGGATCAGGCTCGCCACCCGCCGCCGATAGCCGCGTCCGCCGTCGCCGCTGCGCGGGTCGACGCCGATCTCCTCGGTGAACATCGCGACCGCCGCGACCAGGTACCGATCCAACTCGTCGGGCCGCACCCGCCGCACCTTCGGATCGGCCGCGGTGCGGGCCGTCCCGTCGAGCGCGAGCAGCGGCTGTTCGTCGCGCAGGTCCCGCGCCGGACCCCAGTGATCGGCGAGCAGCTCCCACAGCGGCAGGGCCAGCTCCTGGCGGCCGACCACCGACGAGCACAGCCGCGGCCAGCGCGTGGCCCGCTCGGCGAAGGCCTTGAGATCCTCGCTGCCGCCGCGCAGCGGAACCAGATTCGCCCCGGAGAAGCACAGCGACGCGGCCGGACCGCCGCGGCTCCACAGCTCCCCGTGCCCGCCGCGAGAATCCAGTCCGTATTCCTGCAATCGGGCGGCAACCATACAGCTCGCCACCGGGTCGCTATCCAGAACTCGCAGCACCTGGGCCAGATCGCGATTCGCAAGCTGACGAGCCCCGGAGATGCGGGTCCGGCGGCTCGGCTCCAGCACACTCCGCACGTTCACAGCCTGCCACGAACAATGTAAACGTGCTGGTTTTTGGTCAGCGGCGGTCTACCCGACCGTGACGACCGGTTCGCCGGTGCCTGCGTCGTCGCTCATCCCTTCCGCGAGCCTCATCGCTTCCTCGATGAGGGTTTCCACGATCAGATGTTCGGGCACGGTCTTGATGACCTCGCCCTTCACGAAGATCTGCCCCTTGCCGTTGCCGGAGGCCACACCGAGATCCGCCTCCCGCGCCTCACCCGGCCCGTTGACCACACAGCCCATCACGGCCACCCGCAGCGGGACCTCCATACCCTCGAGCCCGGCGGTCACCTCGTTGGCGAGGGTGTACACATCGACCTGCGCCCGGCCGCACGACGGACAGGACACGATCTCGAGCTTGCGCGGCCGCAGGTTCAGCGACTGCAGGATCTGGTTGCCGACCTTGACCTCCTCGGCGGGCGGCGCGGACAGCGAGACCCGGATGGTGTCGCCGATCCCCTCGCTCAGCAGCGCGCCGAAGGCTACCGCGGACTTGATCGTGCCCTGGAAGGCCGGACCGGCCTCGGTCACGCCCAGATGCAGCGGGTAATCGCACTGCGCGGCCAGCTGCCGATAGGCCTCGACCATCACGACCGGGTCGTTGTGCTTGACCGAGATCTTGATGTCGCCGAAGCCGTGCTCCTCGAACAGGCTCGCCTCCCACAGCGCCGACTCGACCAGCGCCTCCGGGGTGGCCTTGCCGTACTTCTCCATCATCCGCTTGTCCAGCGATCCGGCGTTGACGCCGATGCGGATCGGAATGCCCGCGGCACCGGCCGCCTTGGCGACCTCCTTGACCCGCCCGTCGAACTCCTTGATATTGCCCGGATTGACCCGCACCGCGGCACAACCCGCATCGATGGCCGCGAAGATGTAGCGGGGCTGGAAGTGGATATCGGCGATCACCGGAATCGGCGACTTCTTGGCAATCGCGGCGAGGGCGTCGGCATCCTCCTGGCGCGGGCAGGCGACGCGAACGATGTCGCATCCGGAGGCGGTCAGTTCGGCGATCTGCTGCAGGGTCGAGTTCACGTCGTGGGTCTTGGTCGTCGTCATCGACTGCACCGAAACCGGAAAATCACTGCCGACCCCGACCTTGCCCACCATCAGCTGGCGAGTCTTCCGCCGGGGCGCGAGGACCGCCGCCGGTGCGGACGGGATCCCCAATGCAATGGCACTCACGTTCGGCTGCCTACTTTCGCTTTCGTCTGCGTGCTGCCCGTTCGCCCCGAGTCTAGTGCGGTCCGCATACCACTCGCCGTGTGAGTGGGGCGACAGGGAACCGACGGCGAGCGGGGCGCGTCCAATTTATCGAGCGGTAGTGTGCTGGCCAGTCGGCGGGGTTCTGAGCGAAGGGGCAGGTATGGCGGGCCATGGGATGGGTGTGCGCTGGGTTGGGGTAGCGCTGGGGGTGGTGGCGTTGGTTGCGGGGTGTGGGAAGTCCGGGGGTGGAGGGACTGGTACTACGACGAGTAGTGCGGCGGCGACCACCACGACCACCCAGGCAGCAGCCTTGTGGGACCCGTGCACGCTGCCGGAGTCGGCGTTGCGCAGCAGCGGGTTGGACCCGGCTTCGAAGCAGACCGGCCTGTTCGGAGACCAGTTCCCCGGATCGAAGACGTGCGCTTGGCGATCCGACGCGAAGTGGTACGACCTCAGCGTCTACTCGATCAACAGAACCTTGCAGGAGGTCCGCGAACGCCCGGACTTCGAGCAGTTCACTCCGACGACGGTCGGTTCACACGAAGCGGTCCAGTTCTTCGAGACCACCGACCCGGGACGACAACGGTGCGGCCTGGCTGTCGGCCTGAAGCAGGGCATCGTCATCTTCCAGACTCTGACCCGGTACTCGGCCGGGAAGCAGGGAGACCCGTGTGTGGAGGCACGCCGCCACGCCGACGACCTGGTCAAGTTTCTACCCGCGAATTGAGGAGGGGATCATGGTAGCGGGAGTTGATCCTGCCGAGTGGCGAAACCTGCTGGGGCAGGCGAATTCTGGTCAGTTGTCGCTCGACCCGGAGATCGGGAGAGGACTGGAAAAAGTTTGCGACGACTACATGGACCGTCTCGACGGTCTCATGCGGGCGGCCAACCAACTCTTTGTCCTCGGCGGTTTCGGCTCTCTGCCATCGGGCATCGACCTGGAGAAAAAGTTCAGAGGAAAAGCGGTAGGCAACGCCCAATCACTGACCAAGGTTCTCGAGCATCACATCGATGTTGTGAAGACAGCCAAAGAAGTTGTAGCAAAGGCTATTGCGAACTTCACCGAGATAGATCAGCAGAACGCTGGCCGTACTCCCCGGATGGACGGGCAGCAGCAATGAGTTCCTACGAGGACTACCAGCGACGTATCATCGAGGCCCAGGACCAGTGGAACCAAGAGCGGCAGCGGATCTACGGGCAGACCCAAGCACTGAACTCGACATTCCAAGGCGACTTCGATCCACTCGCTATCAATTATTGCGAGGTTTACGACGGCATGTCTCTGGAAGCAATGCGCAAGTGCGTCAACGACATGCGTCCCGATCAGTTGCGCGCGGCGGCAGAGGTCTGGTCGAAGATCGGAACGGAACTCACTGCGGCCTCCAACGCTTTCAATAGCGAATTCGCCAAGACCGTGAACGGCGACGGTGCGCATGCCGGGTGGACAGGGCAATCCGCTTCCGCCGCGGTCCGAGCCGTCAACAACTACTCCGATCGGTCGCATGATCTCGTGTCGGCCGCACAGTTGATCGCACTCAAACTCGCGGAATTGCACACCGGTCTCGAACAGACCCAAGCACTGTTCCCAGGAGTGGACGAGCGGCCAACCGTCGTCGGCAAGACCCTGTCCCAGGACGGGGTGATGAAGGCGGACGACTACAGCAAAGAGGAGCAGACCGAGGAGGCCCGCCGCATCCTGCGAACTGTCTACGGTCAGGTCGTCGTGCAAGCCGATAGAGGGGTGCCGGTTTTGCCGATGCCTCCGAAGATTGCCGAGGGTGCCCCCGTCGAGCCGGTCGGCCCCGGTGGCAACCAGTGGCCCGGCGGTACCTCCGGACTGGGCGACGGAACCGAAAACGGCGGGGGCGACGGCAAACCCGGCGATCCGACGGAGCAGAGCGGCGACAAGCCCGGCGACGATCCCACCCGGAATCCCGAAACGCAGGCCGCGAGCACAACGCCGAGTTCGGCTTCCGATTCGACCTCGCCCGGCAACACGACCGGCACAGCCGGTGCTCAGCCCGGCTCCGGAACTTCCACCACCCCAGCCGGATCAGGCGGCACATCCTCCTCCGGCAGCACCGGAACCACCGGCTACGGCGGCTTCGCCCGTGGCGGATCGGGCGGTGGCACCGGCGGCGGGACAAGTGGCCGCGGCGGCAGCACGGGTGGCGCACCGGGCCGTGGAATCCCCGGCGTGCCAGGCACTTCGGGCACGCCTGGGGTCGTTCCCGCCGCCGCCCGCCTCACCGGCATGCCTGGGCAGCCCAACGCGGGCATGCCCGGCATGGGCGCGCCCGGTGCGGCCGCGAAGAAGGATGACGAGGACCGCACCAAGTCCACCCCGGACTACCTCGTGACCAAGGAACACGGTGAGGAACTGATCGGCCCGAACACCAAGGCGGTCCCCCCGGTCATCGGTGGAGATTACGACCGTGCCTGATTGGAGATTCACCGCCCAGGAATTCGAAATCCTCTGGGCCGCTTACGGTCGCGACCGTTTGCCGTATCCGCTGCGATTCCGGCCGCTGGTCAACGATTTCGAGGTCCTGCGGCAGCAGCGCGAGGCGGCCGTGGCAGCCCTGCTGGCCAAGTACACCGACGACCTCCCCCGCGCCCTCCAGGTTCTCCTCGAACCCGATGTGCGCGTGGAGATCAAGGGCTTCACCGGCCCCGACCTCGCCGAGGTCATCCGCTTCCACGGCGCCATCCGCGGCAGCGAGGGCGCGGCCCTGCGCCAATTCCCCGGCCCGAGCGAGGACATCGGCGCGGACGTCCTTGTCTCCTATGGCGATCCGGCCCACGTGGCCCACCAGGCCGTCGCCGCCCTCCCCCCGCGCGGCCCAGGCACCCGCCCACCGCTGGAGATCCGCCGCGAACAGGTCACAGCCGAACGCAACCGCCCGATCACCACCCCCGGCAATGTCGTCGACCAACTCAACACCATCTTCAAACGCCAACGCCTGGGCCTGGGCGAAGTCACCGTCCTCGCAAGCCCCGCTTTCGACTCCCGCCCCACCCCCGGCCGCGGCTTCTGGTGGATGGACTACGAAGACGGCCGCTACTACGTGAAAACCGGCGACCCCATAATCGCCAAACCCCTCGACCCCACCCGCATGACAGCCGAAATCCACCGCCTCACCACGCTCACCCAGCGCTACCACACCGAGGACCGCGAACACGACGAATACCTACGCACCCGCCGCTGACCCGGCACCCGCATCACCGCACGACCTTCGAGGAGGCACCCCATGACCGACCAGTCCGGCACGCCGACAACAGCTCTCGCGATCATACCCGAAAACGTGCAAGATGCGGGCCGCTTCGTCCAAGACACCGCCCAGGCCCTGGTCTCCGGAATCCACACCGCCGAAACCGAAATCCAGTTGTAATAGAAGAAACGTAGGGGGAAGCCATGCCCGATCATGTCGGAGGAAAGAGCTTTTATACGCGAGAGGAAGCTGAAGCGCGGGGATGGAAAATGCCGGAGCACAGCCTTGAGCGCACCGCCGAGCTGAAGAAGATGTTCGCCGACACCGAGCGCGATACCCCACCACTTCCCGAAGGCACCCCAACCTATCTGGACAGCAAGAATTATCGCGACGACTTGGTGGGCACCGAGTTCGAAGGCTGGACCACCGATCCGGCCACGGGTGAATGGCGCGATGCGCAGGGTCGGCCCGCCTACGACGCGACCGGGCAGCGCATATACTGCCCCGACGGGGACCCGAAATAGGTTGTCGCGCAGGCGATAGACCGGAAATGACGACAAGACGGCCGCCAGCACCGAGATGCACAGCGAGGTTGGGGCCGACCCGACCGCGATGGACGCCGCGGACGCGGCCACGGTGCGTGGCGCGAACGCGATCCGCGCAGAGATGGACGCGATGCTGACCGAGTCGGCACGTGCCTCACTGATCGCCTGGACCGATGCGAAGACTGATCCTGTCGCCCCAAGTCCGTGTCTCGCGTCGTCGGTGATGACGTATGGCGGGGCTGTTACTGCTTGGGTGTGGCCAGGGGATTGGCGGCAATGCAGACCGCAAGGTCGTTGCGCAGCCGACGTTGCTCTTCCGCGGACAGCGGGGAGAACATTTGCCGTTCGATGGCGCGCACGGCCACGCTGGCGGCGTGCAGTTTTTCCTGTCCGGAGCTCGTGAGCTGGGTGGGCAGCACGCGGCCGTGGGGGGCTCGCTCGGGTCGGGTGAGCAGTCCGCGATCTTGCAACCCGCGAAGGACCAGGTTCATCGATTGACGGGTGACGAACGCGCCACGGGCGAGTTCGGCGTTGGATATCCCAGGGCGCTGGCCGAGCAGTTCGAGGCAAGCGTATTGCGACACGGTCAGTTCCAGCGGGCGCAGCACCGCGTCCATCGCAGAGTGCAGCGTGGCCTGGGCCTGCTTGAGGACATAGCCCACCGACTGCTCCAGTTCGCCCACTGTCTCCTCTTGACTCATGTCAGCATGTTGACACAAACTCTGTATGTCAACATGCTGACATGCCGGCGGAGTGCAATTCCCCCGAAGGGGTGCGGTCGCCCGGCTTTGACTCGATATTCACGATGGCAGGGAGTGGCGATGGCTGAGATCCGCAACAAGGCAGACGATATCGACGACATCAACCGGCGAACACGCAGGAAGACAGGGCATGCCACGATTTCCAGCAGCCACACCGACATCCTGGACAAGCAAGGCTTCGCGCACCTCGCGTCTCTGGGGCCCGACGGTGAGCCGCAGTCACATCCTGTGTGGTTCGACTTCGACGCCGTCCACGGGCGACTACTGGTGTCGACCGGCACCGACCGGCAAAAGTACCGCAACATCGAGCGAGATCCGCGGGTGTCGGTCTCGATCCTCGATCCTGACGACCCTTATCGCTATCTGGAAGTCCGCGGCCGGGTAGTCGAGATCGAGCCAGATCCCGAGAAGGCATTCCTGGACCGGTTGGCGCGCAAGTACCTTGATCTGGATACCTATCCCTACGAGCAGAGACGGAATGTCGAGCGGGTGATTCTCCACATCCAGCCCGATCACGTAGTCGCCTGACATTGCACCCAGACCTCGCAGACACGCTGGGGAGCGCCGCCCGCGCGGCACGATGATCCGATCGGTTCAGCCTGTCGTGCCGAGCAGAAGTGCCCATAATCCCGTCGAAACCGTTGATTGCCAAGCGAACTCGTGCCGACGCGCGTCGACGCTTCATTGATTGGACCGAAGCCCGGATGTGGCGGCGGCTGCACCGCGCGGTCTTGGTCAGCGCATCGGTCCGGGCGGAAAAGGGGACCTCTGACCGGCCCGAACCGCGTCGATCGAGGGCGGCGATATCGGCCGCCGATACCAAACGCATACGACCATGTCGAACTGCGACAGTGGGTGCGGGACAAAGGTATTACGGTCTGTGTCATGTGATGGTCGGCCGATAGGTTGGCGACCGTGATCGTGATCAGGAGTCGGCATCTGATATTGACCGGCATCGTGGCGATGAGTGTGACCGCGAGCGGCGTGTCGGGGTCGGATTCGTCGGAGAGGACATCGGCTCCGATGCTTCGGACGACCTGCGACGCTGCGGCTACCGGATCCGTCTTTGCCACCGAACAGCGCCCTGATACGCCGTTCACGATCCAGCTTCCACGGCTGACGGGCTGGCAGGTCAGGCAGGGGGAAGGGGGCGATTTGGTGTTGTATCGTCTCGATCGGCACGCGGGGCGGATCGGCGGCGCGACCGTCACCGTCGGCGTGTCCCGTCCAGCGATCGCTGTCACCACCATAACCGCGTTCATGGTGGACGATACATGGCAGCAGTCGCGATCCGAGACCGTCGGGGTGTGCGGCCAGCGCGCCATCCGGGCCTCCGGAATCGAGCCCGCCTCCGGTGCCGATGGAGTCGACCTCTACCACGAGTACCTCGGATTCTCTTACATGACAGACGGAATGAAGTATCCGATAGGAATGTCGGCCAAGGCCACGGCCGCCGATCGGGACAGGTACCAACCCGATATCGACGCCTTCGTCGACGGACTCCAGATCGTACGGATACCTCCGACCAGTTGAGCAGCGTCGTTGCTCCATATAGCTCCGCCCTGCAAGAACGAAGCTGGATAGCCGGGGGTACGGTGCGGGGGTGCGGTTGGTGATGGTGCCCGAGCTGCCGACCGATCCGGGAGCGGCGGTGGGGCTTCAGGATCGGTTGCGGGGGTTGGTGGAGACGGAGAATCCAGGGCGGGCCGAGTTTCGGACGGTGGCCGGGGTTGATTCGGCCTATGACGATGCTGGGAATGTTGTTGCGGCCGTGGTGGTTCTAAATGTGGCGACGCTGGAGCTGGTCGATACCGCTACCGCTCGGGGGCGGGTCAGCTTTCCTTATGTGCCTGGGCTGTTGGCCTTTCGGGAGTTGCCGACCACTATTGCGGCGCTGGAGAAGCTTGGGACCGTGCCGGATCTGTTGGTTTGCGATGGGCAGGGGATTGCTCATCCGCGGCGGTTCGGGCTTGCTTGCCATCTGGGGGTATTGACGGGGGTGCCGAGTATCGGTGTCGCCAAGACGGTTTGGGGGGAGTACGTCGAGCCGGGGCGCGAGCGAGGGGCATTCGGGGACATCACCATCGATGGCGAGGTGGTCGGGCGGGCGGTGCGGACGCAGTCCGGAGTCAAGCCGGTCTATGTTTCGGTGGGGCACCGGATAGATCTCGAGACGGCTTGTGCGCAGGTGCTGGCGCTGACCCCCAGGTATCGCCAGCCGGAGACCACGCGCCAGGCCGATCATCTTTGCCGGATGTTGTTGCGGGAAGGCTAGATTCGGTCGAAGTCGCCGTTCTTTACCCCTGATGTGAAGGAATCCCACTCGCCGGGCGTGAAGACGAGTGGGGGTCCGGCCGGATTCTTGGAGTCGCGGACTCCGATCATGCCACCGTCGAGGTGCGCGATCTCGACGCAATCGCCATCACCGTGGCTGTGACTCGACTTGAACCATGCCGCCTTCGATAGATCGCCGATCACTCGGAATACTCCCTTACAAGCGCCACGACCAGATCCCTGGTTGCATCCGGTTCCAACGCTACACGCCTGACACGGGCGATCGCATCGCGATAAACATCGACCTCGGTGCCTCGTTCGAGGTAGAGCGCACCGGTGAGGCTTTCGACGAACACCACCGGGCGCTCGGTCAGCTTGGTGGACGGGTGTGGCGGGAACTCGAACATGACGCACGGACTTGTCACTGCGGCAATAGGACTCCCAACGGTGTACGGAACAACCCTGATCGAAACGTTGGGTTGTTCACTGAGAGTCAAGAGGTGCCGCAATTGATCGGCCATGATCGCGCGGTTCCCGGTGTGTTGCCGAAGAATCGCATCTGAAATAAGAGCCTCGTACTCAAAACCCGAATCTTCGAGGCGCTCCTGCCTGAATACGGCCAGCGCGAGGCTCTTCTCAACCTCGTCGTGTGTCCACTCCGGATGCCCGGCCCAGACGACTTGCCGCCGGTATTCGGTGGTCTGCAGCAGACCTGGAATGAGAGCAGACTGGACAGACGTTGCGCGACTGGCGGACTGCTCCATATTCAAGAAGTAGTCGAAGCCAAGCTTCATCTCATCGATGTAGGACCGCCACCACTTCCCCCCGGCCTTCTGCGCCTTTCGGGTCTCGTCGGCCAACATCAGCAGGAACCGTCGCTCATCGTCACTGACCTGCAGCTTGTCACAGATCGCGTTGATCACCATGCTGGGCACGTTGTGCTTGAGCCCGTCCTCCAACCGCCCGTACGTCTGCGGTGAGGCCTCGATGATCTTGGAGACCGCATACTTCGACAACCCCGCACGCTTCCGGAACTTCTCCAGCTGTCGACCGAGCGCCCTGCTGGCATGAGTCGAGCCACTCATTAGTTTCGCCTCGCTATCTACTTGTTGCCAAATTGGAATAGGCCCTCATGGAAAGAGGGGACATTCACGCCGACAGGCCGTCCGACAACTTCCACCCCGCTAGCACGAAGAGTAACACTATGAGCACGCCAACATCCGCCGACAACACACCATTCGCGCACCGACACAACGCATTTCGAAACAACGAAGGGGGACGATTCGTGCTGCTCATGAACCCGCTACCCACGAAAACCCAACTGCTGCACGCCTGCCGGGGGATCGACTACGCGGACCACCCGATTCTGCACGCGGCCCACGCCCTCACCGGAATCCACGAAAGCCACTTGGCGGCCGAGCATCCCGGAATTCCCGAATCGAAATCCCACCGCGCCCGCCTGATCACCGAGATCGACCGGCACGTGGCCAGATCCCTTCCGCCTGCCCCCGGCAGCGCCCGCATCCACACCGAAACCATCGGCGCGGTCGTCGACCGCATGGCCCACTTCACCGCCATCGCCTACGCCGCCCTGGCCGGTTCCCATCCCACCACCCTCGGCGACGTCTGGGAGCACCTCGCCGAGCTCGCCGTCGGCTACGAGGATCTGATCGACGAACTCCACACCGGTCGCCGCCGTCTCCCTGGCAGCCCATAACCGAGAGGCAGAACGACTCCCACCGCGCGGGTCGAGGCAGCGACCGCGTGAGGTGCATCACCACCCCCACTCTTGCTAATACCCCCTGGGGGTATTACTTTCACGTATGTCGAACAGTACGAGAGCCGGAAAGAGTTCAGCGATGACCACCGAGCAGGCCCACGCCAATCACCCTCACGCTCAGGAAGTCCAGGCCGCCCATGGCGGATACGCCACTGCCGGCCAAAGCCCCGCCCGGCCCGCTGGGCGGACCGGGCGGGGAAATAAGAAGGGGCCGCACCTCGATTCTTCGAGCTCCCCGGCCGCGCGGTACGCGCCTGCACCGCAGCGCATCGACCACCACGCCACCCACAGCCACCACGCCACACCCGACCACCACGCCACGCCTGACCAGCACGCCACCCCCGACCACCACGACGCCCACACCGCCGCCACCCCCGGCGGCCTCCAAATCACCCAGGACGGTTACACCCTCGACCTCACAACTCCGATCACCACCCCCGGCGAGATCGACCTCCGCTTCCGCATCCTCGGCCCCGACGGCAATCCCGTCACCGACTACGACGTCATCCACGACCGTGAGTTGCACCTGATCGTGGCGCGGCGCGAGCTGACCGGGTTCTGGCACGTGCACCCGGAACTCGGCGCCGACGGCGTGTGGGCGGTGCGGCTGGATCTTCCGGAGGCGGGTGCCTACCGCGTCTTCACCGATATCGCTCCCCGCGCTCTCGGTAGGACCATCACCCTCGGCGCCGATCTCGCCGTGGCGGGTGGATACGACCCGCGTCCGACTCCCGAACCCGCGCGCACCGCGATCGTCGACGGCTACGAGGTGACCCTCGACGGCGAGCTGGTTCCCGGGGCGGGCCGCCTGCTCACCCTGACCGTGCGCGAGGACGGGCGGCCGGTCACCGACCTGCAGCCGTATCTGGCGGCCTATGGGCATCTGGTGATCCTGCGTGCGGGCGATCTGGCCTATGTTCATGTCCATCCGAACGGCGAACCCGGCGACGGAATCACCGCACCCGGCCCGGACGTCACCTTCCACACCGCGGTCCCCGGTCCCGGAACCTATCGCCTGTTCCTGGATTTCAAGCACCGCGACGTGGTCCACACCGCGGCCTTCACCCTGCCGACGACCTGAAACCTACGAGGAATCCGATGTGCGAGTGCCACTGTCGCAGCACCCGTGCCCCGCCCGACGAGATTCAGGATGTATTCGATGCGTTCCCCGTCCACATTCACCCTGTTCCGCAACCGCGACTATCTCCGGCTGTTCACCGCCCAGGTATCGGCCCTCTTCGGCACCGGTTTGACCACCGTCGCCCTCGGCCTGCTCGCGTACGAACTCGCGGGCGCCGAGGCGGCTGCGGTGCTCGGCACCGCGCTGACCATCAAAATGGTTGTCTACGTGACGATCGCGCCGATCGTAGCCGCCTACGCCGACCGCTTCCCGCGCCGGACGTTGCTGGTCGCACTCGACGTCGTTCGTGCCGCGGTCGTGCTGGCACTGCCGTTCATCGACCAGATCTGGCAGATCTACGTCCTCATCGCGGTCCTGCAAACCGCCTCGGCCGCTTTCACTCCCACCTATCAGGCGATCATCCCCGACATTTTGCCCGATGAGCGCGAGTACACCCGGGCGCTGTCGGCCGCGCAGTTGGCCGCCACCATGGAGACCCTGCTCAGCCCGGTGCTCGCCGCCGCTGCCCTCACTGTGGTCGGCTTCCATTGGCTGTTCGTCGGCACCGCAATCGGATTCGCGTTCTCGGCGGTCCTCGTGATCACCACCCGCATCCCGGATGCGACGACCGCACCCACCGCCTCGCCGCGGAAACGGATCACCGTCGGCATGCGAATCTTCGTCGCGACACCGCGATTGCGCGGTCTGCTCGGCCTGAACCTCGTGGTCGCCGTCGCCGGTTCGGTGATCATGGTCAATACCGTCAACTACGTGCGTGACGTGCTGGGTGGCGGGCAGTCCGAGGTGGCGATCCTGCTGGCGGCCAACGGTTTCGGAACCATGGCCCTAGCGCTGCTGCTCCCTCGGACGCTCGATCGGCTCGGCCCCCGGCCCGTCATGCTCATCGGTGCGGCCGTACTCACCACCGGACTCGGATCGGCGGTCGCTCTCTCACTGGCGAATACGGGCGACTGGCGCTGGGCGGCCGCGATCACGGTCTGGGCGCTGGTGGGCGCGGGCACCGCCGCCATACTGGCGCCGACCGGACAGGTGCTGCGCCGCTCCGCGCAGCCCGCCGATCGCCCCGCCCTCTTCGCCGCGCAGTTCTCGCTGTCCCACCTGGCGTGGCTGCTCACCTACCCGATCGCCGGTTGGCTGGCCACCACCACCGATTTCACCACCACCTGGCTGACCCTGGCGCTGCTCGGGGCCGCGGGAACGGTTGTGGCACTGTCGATGTGGCCGCGTCACGACCCCGAGATGATCACCCACCTGCACGAGGTGGGAACCATCGACCCGTCCCGGCTGGCCGATGCCGTCCGCGTGAGCGACCGCTTCTACCTGCACACCCACCCCTACATCATCGATGCCGACCACCCCCGCTGGCCGACCCCGGCGGAACGACGCCTCCGCACCGCTCCATGAGGCCACCGGGACCGGGCGCGAATTCACCGAATGTGTTGGAGGCACAACCAAAATTCTCCTTATGATTCGGTGATGCTCGAGTCCCGGCACATCAAGACGTTCCTCGAAGTCGTTCGCTGCGGATCTCATTCGGCGGCCGCGCGCAGTCTGGGTTACACGCAACCGGCGATCACCCAGCAGATGCGGGCATTGGAGCGGGAGGTCGGTATGCCGCTGTTCGTTCGGCAGGGACGCGGGCTGCAGCTGACCGAGGCGGGTACGGCGCTCGCCCGGCATGCCGAGATCATCGTGAGCGATCTGACGGCGGCGCACAATCAGCTGCGCGCACTCGCCAAACTGGAGTCCGGACTGGTCCGGCTGTGCGCATTCCCCAGCGCGAACGCCACTTTCGTGCCGCGAGCGGCGGCCAGTCTGCTGGCCGGGCATCCGGGTATCCGGGTGGAGCTGCAGGAGGCCGAGCCGCCGGAATCGCTGTGGCGGCTCAGCCGCGGCGAATGCGATGTCGCACTTGCCTTCTCCTACCATGAGCCGTCGGCCGAACCCGATGCGGAGATCGAGCGGATCGCGCTGATGGAGGACCTGCTCACCATTCTGCTGCCGACCGGCCATCCGCTCGCCCGCCACCACAGCGTCCGGCTGGCCGACCTCGCCGACGAGCGGTGGATCGCGGGCTGCCCACGGTGCCGGGCGAATCTGCTGCACCTGTGCGCGGAGGAGAACTTCGTGCCCGACATCGTATTCACCACCGACGACAACCTGGCCGTCCAGAGCCTGGTGGCGGCAGGAGTCGGTGTCGCGCTGATGCCCGCCCTGGTGCTGTCGTTCCTGTGCCATCCGGATGTGACGGGGCGGGTGCTGGCGGGGCGGCCGACGCGCCGGGTCTCCGCCTACGTCCTGGCCGACCACCGCCGGGTCCCGGCGGTCGGTCTGGTACTGGCCGAACTGGAGAATGCCGCCGCCGCGCGCGTCGGATGCTGACCTACCTGGGCCCGAACCATAAGCAGTGCTTCGATATTGACCAACAGGTAGTCATTGGACGTTATAGGTTGGCGGTTCGACACTGCAGACATGCCCGCACTCGCTGCCTCCGGCAAGGTCGCCACCCGTAATACCGAGCTTCTCGACGAACTGATCGAATCCGTCCGCCGCATCGTGTGGCGCGGCCTCGCGCCGCAGCCGACGGCCGAAATGATCGGGCGGACACTGGAACCCGTGCTGGGCCAGCCCGGCCTGCTCACTCCGGAGCAGACCGAGGGCGACCCGAATCGCTACCGCCAGCATGTCCTACACGCCGAGCACGACGGCAGCTTCTCGATCGTCGCGCTGGTCTGGCTGCCCGGCCAGCAGACCTCGATCCACGACCATGTGTCCTGGTGTGTCGCCGGGGTGCACGAGGGTCAGGAGAGCGAGCGGCGGTACCGGCTCGTGCCCGATGGATCGAGCTGCCGTCTGGTCACGGCCGGGGATGTGCTCAATCCGGTCGGGGCGGTGTCGGCCTTCGCACCGCCCGGCGATATTCATCGCGTCCGCAATGCCGGTGACTCCAAAGCGATTTCGATTCATCTGTATGGCGCGGACGTCTCCCGGCTCGGCACCAGCATTCGCCGGGTCTACACGGCGCCGGTCGGGGAAGCATGAGTCTGCGGCTGCGCCCGTCCGCCTCCTGGCTCGCGCCGCAGTTCCGGCCCACCGGTGGACGCGCGATCACGGGGCTGAGTGTGGCCGCCGTCGGTGTCGGCCTGGCGACGCTGATCCACTCTCTGTTCCCGATGGCCCCGGTGCCGACGCTGGCCGTGGTGCTGGGCGTGATCGCGGCGCATCTGCCGGGGTTGCGGGGCTTCGTCCGGACGAGCGCCCGTGCCGGACTGAGCATCGCGTCCAAGCAGGTGATGCGACTGGCGATCGTGCTGCTGGGCCTGCAGCTGAGTCTGTCCGATGTGGGGCGGCTGGGCTGGGCGACGGCGGTCATGGTGCTGACCGTGGTGGTCGTGACCTTTCTGGGCACGCTGTGGCTCGGTCGCCGGATCGGGCTGCCCGGTGATCAGCCGCTGCTGGTCGCCACCGGCTATTCGATCTGCGGGGCGTCGGCGATCGGGGCGGTGAGCCGCGTGTCGGGCAGTCGGGAGGAGGACATCGCGGATTCCGTTGCGGTCGTGACGTTGTGCGGCACGCTCGCCATTGGCGTGCTGCCGCTGCTGCAGCATCCGCTCGGCCTCGGGGCGGAGCCCTTCGGGCGGTGGGTCGGGGCCAGCGTGCACGATGTGGGCCAGGTGGTCGCGGCGGCGCAGACGGCGGGCGCGGCCGCGCTGAGTGCCGCGGTGCTGGTGAAGTTGATGCGGGTCGTGTTGCTCGCCCCGCTCGTCGCGCTGGTGGCCGCTCATCGTCGCGCCACCGGAGGCCGATCGGATGGGGGTGCACGACCTCCGCTCGTTCCGCTGTTCGTCGCGGGTTTTCTGCTGATGATCCTGCTTCGCGGCACGGGCTGGGTTCCCGCCGAGATCCTGGAGTTCGCCAGTGCCACACAGGGTTTGCTGCTCGCGGCCGCGCTGTTCGGCCTCGGCGCGATGATCAACCTGTCGTCGCTGACGCGCACCGGCAGCCGGATGGCCGCGCTCGGACTCGCCTCCTGGGTGACGATCGCCGCGGTCTCCTATGCGGGAGTACTGCTCACCACCTGAGTATGGTTCTCCGCCAATGCTTTCAGCGCGCCAGGCGGAGGGCGACGCGCGCCGAGCTCACGACCGCCGCACCGGCACCGGCTCCCACGGCCCATCCGGCCAGGACATCGGTCGGCCAGTGCGCCCCGAGGTAGACCATCGCAAGACCGATCAGCCCGACAATCACCGCGAGTGGGGCGGCGACCCAGCCCCGGGCCTTCGCCGACCAGGGCAGGGCCAGATAGGTGGCGACGACGACGGCGGCCGTCATGGCGGCCACGGTCGACGGCATCGAAAACCCGCCCACCTCAACCACAACCAACTCCCCCGACGGCCGCGCCCGCTGGATCAGGACCTTGAACACCCCGGCCGTCACCACCGCCACGGCAGCCGCCACGGCGATCATGATCCCCTGCCACCACCAGCGTTTCACGACCACGACGATCAACCCCGCCAGCCCGGCCACCGCGATGACCGCGGCATCCGCCCCCATATCCATCGCCCATCTCGCCACGGTGGTGAGCGCCGGGGTGCGGTGCTGGGACAGCCACCGCAGGATGTCGAGATCGAGACTCACTCCGCACATTTTGCCTGCCGTGCGCGGTATCGTGCCCGGAATGGAGCCGAGCGATTCCGATATCAAGGTGCAGTTGCTCATCTCACCACCCGAGCGCTGGCAGCTACTGTGGTCCGCCGCCGACGATCTGCTCGCCGAACAACCCAGCCCGTGGGAAATCCGCACCCAGAACGCCGACGGCTCGACGTGCATGCCCTACGCCGTCTACAGCGAGGCCGTGAATCGCGTCGAACGCGCGCTGTACGAGGTGGACGCGATCGTGGGATTCGATTGGACGCAGTGGGACGGTCTCCAGCGATATCGCGGCGGCCGAGAGCTGGCCGCTGCCCCGGTGGCCGACGCCTGCCGAGTGCTGACCGCGATCACGCGGGCCGAACGATTCAGCGACGGAACGATCGGGCACGCACTCGACGACGGCACCTTCCAGGCAGCGCTGCTGCGCCTGCGGACGTGGTACGACGGCATCGCGAAGGCCCACGCCGAATACGTCCACCCGCCGCAGGACCAGTCGTGGATCTCGCGACGCGTCGGCGGGTTCCGCATGTTTCAGGCATTGCTGCGGAATTGAGGCGGCCCACGATTCGGCGTTGCCGGATCATTCGTTGAGGTTGACCGCACGGCGGAAGATCGTCACCGGGCTCCAGGCCCGCACCGCGGCCGCGACCCGGTACCGGCTCATCGCACACCATGGCGAGGAGCAGGCACCGGCCGCGGCCCGGCTGGGTGCGGACAGGCACGAAACCGCGGGCGGCGATTCTGAGGCAGAATACAAATGTGCACGATGCAATCAGAAAAAAGTTCGGCGATCGGCTCGGGAAACCGACGATCATGATGCTGGCGGGTGCCCTCGCACTCGTCGGCTGCTAGCGCGATGTCGGACCGGGAAGTGCCGGAGCGGGGCGACGGCGCGTCGAAACTCGTCCGGCTGCCGAACCGTCCACGACGCACCTCACCCGACCCCGGCGAGCACCCCCGCAAAACATGGCGCTCCGAGGGCAGCAACTCCCTGTTCGATCCCGCGGCAACCAGGCCCGTCATGCGATCGGAACTGCAGGGCGAAACCGAGGGGTGGCCGGTCGCCCCGCAGCGCGACCCGAGCGCAGCAGAGCAGGACGCGAGCGTCATCGATCTCGCCGCACTGCGTCGACGACGAGCCGGTGACGATGCCCCGGCCGCCGGTATCCGGCGCAAGGCCAAGCCGCGCAGAATCGGGCCCGACGCGCCGTAATTCCGGCGAATTTCCATGCACCGCAGGCGAAGTCGCGGTGCGCCGACGCGAGCCTCAGCCCACCGCCTTGCGCACGAGCTCGGCGATCAGCTTCTCCTGGTCGGCGGTCAGCTCCGTGAGGGCGTATGCGGTGGGCCACATGCCGCCGTCGTCGAGGGCCGCGATGTCGTTGAAACCCAAAGTCGCATAGCGCGATTTGAACTTCGCGGCGGGCTGGAAGAAGCAGACGACCTTCCCGTCGCGGGCCCAGGCGGGCATGCCGTACCAGGTCTTCGCGGTGAGCTCGGGGGCGTTTTCCCTGACGATGGCGTGGATTCGGGTGGCCATCGTGCGGTCGGGCTCGTCCAGGTCGGCGATCTTCGCGAGCAGATCCTGCTCCGAGTTCGCCTTGGAGCCACCGCGCCGCGCGGCGGCCTTCAGCTCCGCGGCGTGCTCCTTCATCGCCGCGCGCTCCTCCTCGGAGAAGCCCACGGAGGCGGTGTTCTTCTTGGCGGCGGCCTTGGTGGGCTTCTTCGCGGTCATTGTCTTTCCCTTCCCTGCCTGCTTCGATGGCGTTGCATCAATGCTATGAAGCGGGTGGGGCGGCGGGCTTCTTCAAAACTGATCAATCCCGGAGTCGAACGCGGCCGCATACCCGCGGCGGCAGGCGGCCGAGTTCACCGATAGGACTGTTGGATGCGGACCAGCTCGTCGTCGGCGGGCGGGGCGGTGATGCCGAAGTGGCGGTTCAGAATGTCGTGTTGGGTCAGGTGCTCGCCGATCGGGGCCGGGTCCATCAGTTTCTTCCAGCGCGGCTCGAGCCGGTCCAGGATGTAGCCGAGTTGGGCGCCGGTTTCGTAGGCGAGGGTTCGCTCGAGGAGCGTGTTTCGGCTGGGGTTCTGCTCGATCCAGGTCAGTACCGCGGTGAAGGTGGTGGACGCGCCGTCCCTGTTGGTCAGGAGCCCGACCTTGCCGCCGATCAGGTCGGAGTAGCGGCGTTCCAGGTATCGCGCGGAGCCTTCGATGGCCTCGGCGTTGTCCTGCGGGACCAGCTGCGGCCAGCGGTGATAGCGGGCGGCGCGGATCGCTGCGAGGTCGCGGGCCATGGTGGTGAAGACGGCCGGGTCGGGCTCGGCGCCGAGGCGGTCGAGCAGGGCGAATTCGGTTCGCAACAAAGACATGTGGTCAGGGTCGTACGGATAGTCCTGTACGTGGGTGCTGCGGCCATTCCTGTCGAAGGTCCAGTTCGCCTGCTTGTAGTAATGGAAAGCCTCGTGCATGGAGAAATACGGGAAACTCATCAGCGGATCCCGGTCAGGGTCGACCATGCCCGGGTGATATTTGAAGGCGAGGACCTCGGTGCCGTTCAGGTCGAGGGAGGTGAAGTTCGCGGGGAACAGCAAGGCGAGCGAGGACGGTCCCAGCGTCTTGGTGGCGTGGACGTCGCGGAGGTGGGCATTGCCCGGGAAGTCGATTTTCCGGTAGCCAGAGGTATCGATGATTCCCGAGACATTGACCAGATACAGGTAGCGCCAGACGATTCCGCGATCCTTCCGGGCACGGACCAGTATCAGCGGTTTCTTGTCATAACGATAGTCGTTGTCCCACAACTTGTCCGGTTGCGTCGCGAACGCCTCGTACTGCCGCGTCAGCTGGTCGAACATCGCCTTGTCGGTGGCGTCCAGCTCCGCGTATGTCGAGCCGGGGTTGCGCAGGATCACGAACCAGACCGTCGCGGCGACCAACACCACGGTCACACCGCAGGCCGTCAGAACGTACGGCCAGCGACGTTTCCTGCCCGTTTTACGCGGAGGCAAAACGACCTCGGTCATACCGTATTTCCATCACGATTCCAGGCACCCCTTCTGGACCCACAGCTCCACCGCAACCGCCTCGGCCGTGTCGGTGGCGATGCGTCCGACAACGGCACAGGATCGCGCCGATGAAGCCTTCGTTGCCGGAGGACCTTCGGATAGCTCACACTATCGCCGCGATGCGCCCGATCGCGTCGACACGCCCTGCCGGGCATTTCGCGACCGGCGAATCCCAGGAGGGCCGACCGCTGGCGCTGACCCTAGGGCCTTCGGAAGCGGAAAAGGATCGTCTGCCCGCCGACCTACTGGAACAGCCGCACCGGATTGACGATATCGGCGGCCAGGGTCAACAGCATGTACGCACCGCCTATCACAACGACGACGTAGGTGGCGGGCAGTAGCTTCAGATAATCGACCGGGGCGCCCGGCGGCAGGCCACGGCGGCCGCGGAGGAGATTGCGGATCTTCTCGTAGATCACCACCGCGATATGGCCGCCGTCCAGCGGAAGCAACGGCAGCAGATTGAACGCGCCCAGGAAGAAATTCAGGCTGGCCAGCAACGATACGAAGATCACCCACGCGCCGCGCTCGACGGACTCGCCGCCGATCCGGCTGGCCCCGTACACGCTCATCGGCGTCTCCGGATCGCGCTCGCCGCCGGTCACCGCGTGCCACAGCGCCGACACCTTCGCTGGCATCTGGGCCAGCGAGTGCGCGACCTGCTTCATCGTATCCACGGTGAACAGAGCCGAGGCCGGGATCGCGGTCAGCACGTTGTAGTGGATCGTGTCGGGAACATCGGGGGCGACACCGATCATCGATGTCATCTGACCACCGGGCTGGTCCTTCGGGTATCGCATCACCCGCTCCGGCGACACCTCCACGGTGAGGGACTGATCGCCGCGTTTGATCGTGTACGCGACCGGTCCGTCGTGCTTGCGGGTCTCGGCGACGAACTTCTCCCAGGTATCGACCGGAACGCCGTTGACCGCGGTCACGACGTCACCGCGCTGCAGTCCGGCGCGCTGGGCCGGGCCGAGGCCCTCACACGGCAGGACCTTGCGATCCGGGGTCTGTGCCGCCACGCACGACATGTCGCCGAGCGCGGTGGCCGGTATCGGCTCCCGGCTGGGCAGACCCCAGACCACGGCGATGGTGACGACCGCGAGGAAGCCGATCAGGAAGTTCATGAAGATCCCGCCGAACATCACCACCAGACGTTTCCAGGTGGCCTGCCGGTACATCGCGCGATCGAGATCCCGCGGATCGATCTCGTCCAACGCGGTCATGCCCGCGATATCGCAGAACCCGCCCAGCGGCAAGGCCTTGAGCCCGTACTCCGTCTCGCCGCGGCGGAAGGAGAACAGGGTCGGCCCGAAGCCGATGTAGTACCGGCGAACCTTCATCCCGGTCGCCTGGGCGGCCCACATGTGTCCGCATTCGTGCAGCGCGACCGACAGCAGGATGCAGACGGCGAACAGCACGAATCCGATGGCGAAGCTCATGCGGTCTCGAATCCTCCTGCGTCAGTTACCCACGTGCGTGCGCGCACGCTCCCGCGCCCACGCGTCCGCCGCGAGCACCTCGTCCAAGGTAGCGGGTTCGGCGCTCCAACGGTCGGCCGACTCGACCACGCGTGCCACGGTGCGCACGATATCGGGGAAGCGGAGGTGGCCGTCGAGGAACGCCTGGACGGCGATCTCGTTGGCGGCGTTGTAGACCGCGGTCACGCAGCCGCCCGCCTTCCCGGCCTGCCGGGCCAGTTCGACCGCCGGGAAGACCTCGTTGTCGACCGGGGCGAACTCCCAGGTGAACGCCTGGCCGAAGTCGATCGGGGCGAGGACGCCGGGGACGCGATCGGGCCAGCCCAGGGCGAGCGCGATCGGCAGCTTCATATCCGGCGGGCTGGCCTGGGCGATGGTGGAGCCGTCGGTGAAGGTGACCATCGAATGCACGATCGACTGCGGGTGCACGCTCACATCGATGTCGTCGTAGCCGATGCCGAACAGCATGTGCGCCTCGATCAGCTCCAGACCCTTGTTCACCAGGGTCGCCGAGTTCAGCGTGTTCATCTGGCCCATCGACCAGGTCGGATGCGCCTTGGCCTCGTCCGGGCTGACCGACTCCAGCATCTCGGTGGTCCAACCGCGGAACGGGCCGCCCGAGGCGGTCAGCACCAGCCGGGCCACCTCCGACGCGCGGCCGCCGCGCAGGCACTGGGCCATGGCCGAATGTTCGGAGTCGACGGGGACGATCTGGCCGGGCGCGGCCGCGCGAGTGACCAGCGAGCCGCCCGCCACCAGCGATTCCTTGTTCGCCAAAGCCAGGCGGCGGCCCGACTCCAGCGTGGCCAGGGTCGGTCCGAGGCCGAGCGAGCCGACCAGCGCATTGAGCACCACATCGGCCTCGGTGCGGCGGACCAGTTCGGTCGCCGCGTCCGGACCGGCAAGCTCCACACCGAGTTTCGCGGCGGCGGCCGGATCGGCGACGGCGACGTTGGTGGTGCCGGTGACCCGCATCTGCTCGGCCAGCAGGTCCGTATTGCCGCCGCGGGCGGCCAGGCCCACGACCTGGAACCGATCCGGATCGGCCGCGATCACCTCCAGCGCCTGCGTGCCAATGGAACCGGTGCTGCCCAGCAGCAGGACTCTCACGATGTCGGACACCCCCATATTGTCGCGGACATGCGCGGGCCGCGCGGCGAGCGGGTCGGCTGGCTACGACGGGCGGTCGTATGCCACGATATTGGCGACAGCACGTACCTGAACGAACCGATGGGAGCGAACGTGGCCGCCACGGAACTGGAACCCACCAAGAGCGCCGGTGTCGTCACCAAGGTCGACCCCGCCGAGGTTCCGTCCGCCGCGTGGGGTTGGAGCGGTGAATCCCGCCGCACCTTCCGCGCCGCCGGCTGGGTTGTCGTAGTGATCCTGCTGGCCATGCTGTTCGAGGGCCCCCAGGGCAGCTCCTCGGGCACCGGCAACATCGGCTACCTGTTCCTGATCGGCTTCGCCCTCCTGCTGGCCGGAGTGCTGATCCGCGACAGCTGGCTGAAGAACAAGCCGCGGTAGTCGGCAGATCTCGAAACGGGCGCCCACACGGGCGCCCGTTTTTGTCGTCCCACCCTATTTCGAGCGTGATCACCTGCGTCGGCGCGGCCTCGCCCGATTGGCCGGACCCTTCTTCCCCCCGGCCACCGGACGCTTGCTCTTGCGTTGCGGCTCAACGGCTTCCGACCGGCTGGACCTGGAGCTACGGGCGGTGCGCCCGCGGACGATGCCGATGAATTCCTCGACCGTCTCGGTGGTGTTGTCGATGAGCCACGCCAGGGCGATCTCGGTGTCGGGCGCGTCGGTGACGGGTCGATAGGTCAGATCACGGCGATGGTGCAGGCGGGCCAGGGATTGCGGCATGATGGCCGCGCCGCTGACCGCGGCGACCAGAGCCACGGTGTCGGCCAGCGCGTCGATGTCGTCGGCATCCTGGATGCGCTCGTCGGCCAGATCCGCGCGGGTGACCTCCTCGAACAGCGAGATGGGATGGTCCTTGGGGACCACGACGACGGGGACCTCGCGATACAGCGGGATCGCGTGCATGCCCTCGCGCTCGATGGGCAGCCGCACGAAGCACATGTCGACCCGGCCCGCACGCAGGGCCGTCTCCTGATCGGCCTGGGGCACCCCGATCAGTTCCAGCGGGCTGCCGGGGAATCGCTCACCCCAGACCCGTTCCCATTTCGACACGATCACGCCGGGCACGTAACCGACACGCAGCGCATCGGGAGCAAACCCACTCATTCGTGCCAGCGTATTGCACCGCTCAGCCGTCGAGGCATTTCAGCTCGGTGATGTAGGGACGCAGGCCCAGCGCGATGTCGACGCACGCGGCCAACAGGGCATCCCGCTCGTCGCGATCCAGGCGACGTCCGACCGCCAGCCGGGTGCCCAGGATCGGGACGGGCAGCGTATCGCCGGCGCGGTCCCACCACAGATGATTGTCGGCCAGCTCGTCGCCGCGCCGACCCCAGCCCTCCGGGCTCCGAATCAGGCTCAGCCGACCCAGCTCCGCGCCGAAGACATCCAGGATCAGCAGCCGGAAGACATCGCCGGTGCGCGGCTCCTCGGGGTGCGGCACGAAGTGGCAGATGGTGCCCGCGGTGATCGAGATGGCGGTCGCGGTGTCGGTGACGAGGATGAGGCCGACCCGCGTACCGGTCGCGGTCTTCAGCACCGTCGGCTCGTCGCGGCTCGATTCGATCCGCACCCGATATCCGTCGCTGTAGGTCAGGACGTGGGTGTCACCGCGAGACTTCGTGCGCCCCAACGAAATCGGGAATCGACGCCCGGTCGCGACCGATTCCTCCCGTTCCGCCACGGCGATCGGATCGCCTGGGCCGCTTCGGAACTCGATCCGCAATTCGCCCGACGCCCTGCGCGACACCCGTCCCTCGATCATCATCGATCCGCTCAACGGGTCCGTCATGCGTCGATCGTAGGACTGTGACCTCAGTCTCACGCGCGAATCGCGCATCGAATCCGATTGCCCCGCAGTGGAAGGGCGGGGCCCTTATCGCCCGATTCGCGCGAAATTCTCCGGTTCGTCGAGCGGATTGCGCCGAATCCGTTCGGCGATGCCGCCCCGGACGGCCGCGGCGGCGGCACATCCGGGCTTGCGCCGCGCCTGCTCGTCGAAGCGCCCGATGAACTCCTGCGCCAGATCCAGCCGCGGCCAGCGCGCCAGCACCTCCGCGCGCAGCCCGGCACCGATGCGGTCCACCCCGCGCCCGGAGATGTCGACACCCGTGGACGCCTCCAACAAATACCCCTCGGGATCGGCGGCCGGGTCGACCTCGCTCCACATATGCCGCACGATGATCTCCAGCAACCGCCGCCGCCGCTGCACCGACCAGCCCGCCCCGGCGGCGAACACGCCCGCCACATGCCCGCCCGCCTCCTCGAATGGCAGTGTGTGGCTGTCGAATTCGACGACCAGGCCGATATCGTGCAGCACCGCCGCCACATACAGCAGTTCGGCGTCGAATTCGATCCGCTCCGCGCGCGCCAGCGCGACCGCCCAGACGTAGGAGCGCACCGAATGATTCAGTAGGGCGGGCGAGCAGTACTCCCCCGCCACGACCCACGCCGCCCGAGCGGCATTCGTCTCGGGCAGCGTCAGATCAGCCAAACGCAGTTCGTCATCGACCACTGTGCGAATGTACCGAATCGCCCTCGGTGGCCGGACGGCTCTTGCGTTCGATCGCGGCCTTCATCGCGTCCAGCCCGATCAGGTTGAACTCACGTCCCAGCGACCGCATCAGCGAATTCTCCGTGGGCCGGTACACGCCGCGCTTGTGGTAGACGGCGCCCTCGTAGGTGCCGACCACGCCGCCGTCGGGCGACTGCTTGCCGAGGTACTGGTACCACTTGGCCTTGTTCTGGCGCATCTGCGCGCTGGTGTACTTCGAGGCGTTGACCTCGCTGGGCTCGCGGCCGGTGTAACGGTCGTTGGGGTAGTCGTACTCGTCGGCCAGACCGCCCACGGAATGTCCGAGTTCGTGCACGACGATCTGCCCGGCCTGGGCGTTCCCGCCCGAGGAGGTCGCGACCCGGCCGCCCGCACCGCCGTACTTGGTGGTGTTGGCCAGCGCGACCACCTGGTCGACCTCGGGAGCGAGGCGGGCGTACTGGAAGGCCTTGGTCTCGTTGACACACAGCAGGCGCTCGGTACCACCGCACCAGAACGTCATATCCAGCGCGGTGTCGCGCAGGGTGCCGCGTGGATCGTGGTCCACGCCCGACTGCCGCGACACCACGTTGACGGCCCAGACGTTGAAGCGCTGCTTGTAGGACTTGAACGGCTCGACCTGGGTCAGCTCGTTCCAGCGGTTGACCACATGCTCTTTGTAGGTGCCCAGCTGGGACGAGGTGTACCCGTCACCGACGAACACCAGATCGAACCGCTCGCTGGAGGGCCCGGTCTGTTGAATCGGCACGACGTCGGCCCGCACCGCCGAGCGCGGCGCCGGGGCCTCTCGCTGCACGGGCACGTCGACCCGGGTGATGGTACCGTCCGGCGAGAACACCTCTCGCTGTTCGGTTTCGGCGGCCGAGCCGGTCGCGGTGGACAGTCCTGCCGCGAGCGTCGCGCCGAGCACGACCGTGAACAGGCGCGCTAATGGAGACATGGCGAAACTCCTGTAATCCATTGGTGGACAAAGGATCCGCAGACGCGCCCAGGGTACCCAGCCGAGCCCGGAGAGCGGGGCGGGATCCGTTGTGCCGAGGGGTTTCACAGTCGCGAATAGGGGTCGCACCAGTGCGCATGATCACACTTGCGGCTTCGCCCCCGAGACTCTAAGCCGGGCGAATCTCGCTGGGCCGAAACCATTTCGGAGCACTAGTTTGAAGGTCATGGCAGTACTGGACTTCGATCGCGGCCGCACCGAGATCGGCGCGCAGACGGAGCTGTTGGCGGCGACGGTGGCCGAGGCCGACCTGACCGCCGCGGTGCCGTCGTGCCCCGGCTGGAATCTCGGGCAATTGTTGCGGCATGTCGGCGGGGTGCATCGCTGGGTGGAAACCGTTGTGGCGAAACGATCTTCCGATCCCGTGGACGACGATCTGGTCAACGATCTGTCGGTCTACGAGCTCGATCCGACCGCCGCGATCGCCTGGGTACGCGAGGGCGCGGACCGACTGCTGCACGCACTGCACGACGCCGGACCCGGACTCCGCGTATGGACCCCCGCCGGACCGGGCAGCACCGAATTCTGGGTCCGCCACGCCCTGCACGAAACCGCCCTACATCGCGCCGACGCCGCCGAGACCCTGCACCGCCCGTTCGAGCTGACCGCCGACGTCGCGGCCGACTGCTTCGAGGAATGGCTCGACAACGCCCGCTCCCCCGAGGCTTATCTACCGGATCCTCCGCTGCTCGGCCCCGGCCGCACGCTGGCCTTCCATGTCCCCGACGGCCACGGTTGGCTGGTGGACCTGACCGGCCCCGAACCCACCTGGCGACGCGGCCGAGCCACCGCCGCCGCCTCGGTCACCGGAGCGATCACCGACCTGCTCCTGTTCGTCTACAACCGACCCCATCGCGTCGAAATCACCGGAGACGAGAGGCTGGTCCACCTGTGGCGGGAGCGGACGGCGTTCTGGCTGGAAGGGTGAAATCGGCTGCGGCCGAGCACCTTGATGGTCGCGGCTCGCGGGGCCGGCTACTGGAAGATCGCGCCACATGCCGCGCAGGTGCTCGCACGCGGCGGTGAGGCCCGCGTGCTCATCCTGGGCGGCCTGCGTCGTCGTCCGCCGCACAGCGTCGGCATGCCCTTCTACGCGGGCCTGACCGCCAAGGCGCTGGACATCTCCGAGGTCCCCGGCGGCGTCTGCACGAGCATCGGAACCCTGCACCACACCAGCCGAATCCCGGCCGCCCCGATGTACCTCCGCGACATCTCCCTGCACATCGGCATGCCGTCGATCCGCCCCCTGATCCCAGCCGTTCTGGACCTCATGGCCGGCGATTCCTTCCAGCCCGAACGGGTCACGACCGATATGGACAACCTCGACAACGCGGTGGCGGCCATGCGCCGCTACGTATCCGGCGAGTCGCTGAAGACGGTGCGGGTCGAGTGAGACCTCACGGCCATGGGATGCGTTCGGCGATCGCCCGACCGGTTGCCCGAGCCGGTGGCTACCCCTCCGCCGCCAGCTGCCCGCAGGCCGCCGCGATCTCCTGACCACGCGTATCCCGCACCGTGCACGGCACTCCCTGAGCCTCCACCCGCCGAACGAATTCCCGCTCAACAGGTTTCGGGGAGGCGTCCCACTTGCTGCCGGGAGTGGGGTTCAAGGGGATGAGGTTGACGTGGACTCGGGGGCCCAAAGCCTGGTGTAGCTTCGCGCCCAGCATGTCCGCGCGCCAGGGGTGGTCGTTGATGTCGCGGATCAGGGCGTATTCGACGGAGACGCGGCGGCCGGTCTTGTCGGCGTAGTAGCGGGCGGCGTCGAGGACCTCGGCGACCGGCCAGCGGTTGTTGACCGGGACCAGGGTGTCGCGGAGTTCGTCGTCGGGGGTGTGCAGGGAGACGGCCAGGGTGACCGACAGGCCCTCGTCGGCGAGTTTGCGGATGGCGGGGGCCAGGCCGACGGTGGAGACGACGACGTTGCGCTGGGAGATGCCCAGGCCGTCGGGGGCGGGCGAGGTGATGCGGCGGACGGCGGCGACCACGCGCTTGTAGTTGGCCAGGGGCTCGCCCATGCCCATGAAGACGATGTTGGACAGGCGGCCGGGTCCACCGGCGACCTCGCCGTCGCGCAGCGCGGCGGCCGCGGCGCGGACCTGGTCGACGATCTCGGCGGTGGACAGGTTGCGGTTCAGGCCGCCCTGACCGGTGGCGCAGAACGGGCAGGCCATGCCGCAGCCCGCCTGGCTCGAGATGCACAGGGTGTTGCGGTCGGGATAGCGCATGAGCACGCTCTCGAGCAGGGTGCCGTCGCCCGCCCGCCACAGCGTCTTGCGGGTGGTGCCGTCGTCGCACACCACGTGGCGCACCTCGGTGAGCAGCGGCGGAAAGAGCGCCTCGGCCACCTTGGCCCGCATCGGCGCGGGCAGGTCGGTCATCTGCTCCGGATCGGCCTGCAGGCGGGCGTAGTACTGCCGGGCGATCTGATCGGCGCGGAACTTGGGCAGGCCCAGTTCCTCGATCACCTTGCGCCGCTCGTCCGCGTCGAGGTCGGCGAGATGCCGCGGCGGCATGCCACGGCGCGGAGCATCGAAGACGAGCGGCAGGGAGGCAGTCATAACCCCTCCAGTGTCCCATCCGCCGCGCGCCGTCCTGCCGCGAGGCCGCGATATCCCGGTCACATCGCGCGACATGCCCCCGATCGATGCGGCGATAGACGTGTACCGACCATAGCTATCGGGAATGATCGAGACATGACCAGCGACGCAGTCTCATCCCCCGGCCCGGATCCGGTCTCGCGCGCCGACCCGGCCGCGCCCACCACCCCGACGCCCCCGGCCGGTACGCCCGCCCCGACCACACCGACCACACCGGCGCAGACAACGACGGCACCCACCAAACACAGCCGATCCCTGCGCACCCGCACCGGCTACACCTGGACCGCCCTGGTGGCGGCCGCGATCCTCGGCATCGTCCTGCTGATCTTCATCCTGCAGAACTCCAATCAGGTTCAGACGCACCTGTTCTTCTGGGACTTCACCCAGCCGCTGGGCGTCACCATCCTGCTGTCGGTGATCGCGGGCGCACTGGTGATGGCCCTGGTCGGCGGCGGGCGCATCCTGCAGCTGCGCCGGGCCGCCAAGCGGAACTGACTACAGCAGGGCGGTGAACACCAGCCAGGACACGAGCGCCGAGGGCAGCATCGAGTCCAGGCGGTCCATGATGCCGCCGTGGCCGGGCAGCAGCGTGCCCATGTCCTTGATGCCGAGCTCGCGCTTGACCTGGGATTCGATCAGGTCCCCACAGGTCGCCACGAGCACGACGGCGACACCGACGAGCACGCCGATCATCGAATTGGCCTGCAGCAGCAGCGTCACCGTGAGCAGGCCACCGATCACGCAGAACACCAGGGATCCGGCGAACCCCTCCCACGACTTCTTCGGGCTGATCGCCGGAACCATCGGATGCTTGCCGAACAGCACCCCCGCCACATAGCCGCCGACGTCCGAGCAGACGACCAGGATCATGAACGTCAGCACCCGCAGATTGCCCTTGTTGTCCTCGAGCAACAGCAGCGCGGCGAACGCGGCCAGCAGCGGGACCCAGGCCAGCACGAACACCGTGATAGCGGTGTCGCGCAGGAAGTTTCGCGGCTGCCCGCCGAGACCGTGGTCGAACAGCCGCCACATCATGCACAGCAGCGCGGTGGTGCCGAACGCGCCCACCACGCCCAGCGCCCCGTAGGGCCAGGACAGCCAGATGATCGCCTGCCCGCCCACGATCAGGGGAATGCGCGGCACCAGCACATCGGCCTCGCGTAACCGCTTGGCGACCTCCCAGGTGGCGACCGCGATGGCGACCGCGATCACGCCGATGAGGATCTTCGGCGCGAACAGCAGGATCGCGATGAGCGACAACCCCAGGGCGAACCCCACGGCCAGGGCCGCGGGTAGGTTGCGACCGGCACGCGAAGACTTACCGCTGGGCTGCGCCTGCGGAGCCGGTGCCTCGTCTGCGGGTACACCGGTCACGTCACCGGCGGGCCCCGCATCACCGGCCGCGGTTTGTTCGGCCACGATTGTCCCGTCGCTCACTTGTCGTCCATTTCGTCCCCCACGAGCTGTCACCGCGGGTCGGCGCGCCGACCCGGCCTAGACCTCGAGCAGTTCCGATTCCTTGTGCTTGACCAACTCGTCGATCTGGGCGACATATTTGTGGGTCGTCTTGTCCAGGTCCTTTTCGGCGCGGCCCACCTCGTCCTCACCGGCCTCGCCGTCCTTCTGGATGCGATTCAGCTCGTCCATCGCCTTACGCCGCACATTGCGGATCGCGATCTTGGCATCCTCGCCCTTGCTCTTGGCCTGCTTGACGAGTTCGCGGCGGCGCTCCTCGGTCAGCTGCGGGACCACCACGCGAATGATGTTGCCGTCATTGGTGGGGTTCACGCCCAGATCCGAATTGCGGATCGCGGTCTCGATCGGCTGTAACTGGGACTGCTCGTAGGGCTTGATGACGAGCATGCGCGGCTCGGGGGCCGTGATGCTCGACATCTGGGTGATCGGCGTCGGCGAACCGTAGTAGTCGACGACGACTCTGTTGAACATGCTCGGATTCGCGCGACCCGTTCGGATGGAACCGAGGTCGTCCTTCGCCACCGAGACGGCCTTCTCCATCTTCTCCTCGGCGTCGAAGAGCGCTTCTTCAATCACGACCGTTTCCTCCACAGCGTCATCGTGTTGATCCGTTCAGGACCGAACCAGTGTGCCGATCTTCTCACCGGCCACCGCACGGGCGATATTGCCCTTGGTCAAGAGATTGAACACCAACATCGGCATCTGGTTGTCCATACAGAGGCTGAATGCGGTGGCGTCGGCGACCTTGAGCCCGCGCTCGAGCACTTCCTTGTGCGTGATCTCGGAGAACATCTCGGCGTTCGGATCCTCGCGCGGGTCGGCGGTGTACACCCCGTCCACCGCCTTGGCCATGAGCACGACTTCGGCACCGATCTCCAACGCACGCTGCGCGGCGGTGGTGTCGGTGGAGAAGTACGGCATGCCCATGCCCGCACCGAAGATCACCACGCGGCCCTTCTCCAGATGCCGCTTGGCTCGCAACGGGATGTAGGGCTCGGCGACCTGACCCATGGTGATGGCGGTCTGCACTCGGGTGTCGACGCCCTGCTTCTGCAGAAAATCTTGCAGCGCAAGGCTGTTCATCACGGTGCCGAGCATGCCCATGTAATCCGAACGGGCGCGCTCCATCCCGCGTTCCTCGAGTTCGGCGCCGCGGAAGAAGTTGCCGCCGCCGATGACGACCGCCACCTGCACGCCGGTCGACACCACCTCGGCGATCTGCTCGGCGACCGTCTGCACCACATCCGGGTCGAGCCCGACCCTGCCGCCACCGAACATCTCCCCACCCAGCTTGAGGAGTACTCGGCGAAAGCCCTTACGGGCGGGTTGCGGGTCCGACATCGGTCTCCATTCTCTTCGACAGCCTGCTTACACACATGCGAAAAGACCATCCGGTGTCGGGATGGACACGAGACGGTGACAAAGCTCTGTCCATCCTGCCCTACGACCGGCCCGAACCGTTACCCGACCCCCGGAAAATCCACCGGGCGAGGCGGACACGAGCTCCGAAACGTCGAACGGGCGCGTCCGGACGTTGCAGGCACTGTACCCGCGGAGTCGACGATGCACCACGCCGTGCGACTCGCGATCGCGGACGCGGGCCGGTGTGATCGGCTGTGGGCTGCGGTGGGATGCGGAAAGGCCGGGGCGGCCGGTAAAACCGGCCGAATTTCCTCGGTACGTATTCTTGTGGTTGACAAAGCAATACGCCCTCGGTTGACATTTCCGCAAAATAAACCGGGTCTGGCCGATGAAATTGCGGGCTTGTACCCAATTGCGTAGCAACACAAGGTCGTTGCATGGGGAACACGGTTACCGTCCAGGATCTCGATGCCGATCTGGGTCAACTCGGAGAATTCGAGGCGGGCTGGAAAGCGCAAAAAGAAAAGCTGTCGTGGGCGGCGGACACCATCAACAACGCGGCCAGGACCGTGGTCGGCGGACACTGGGCCGGTCCGGCTTCCGAGCGGTACGACCAGCACCGGCGCAAGCTCGTCGCCGACCTCGACGAGGGCGCGGAACTCGCCGGCAAGGCGGCCACGGCGGTCGGCGCGTGCATCCACGTGCTGCGATTCAATCAGGGCTTGCTGAACAACGAGAAGGCGAAACTCGACGGCAAGGTGGCGATTCGAGAGTACGGCTCCGGGCTCATCGAGCTCATGCCGACCGACGAGGAGCAGACCGAGCTCGTCGCCCAGGTGGCCAAGGCGTACGAGCAAATTCGCGGCCGGGTCGACCAGCAACTGAAGGCGCAGACCGCGACCATCCGAGCGGCCGCGACGCGGTTGCAGGCCCTGGAAGCAACCTGGACCAAACGCACCCTGCGGATGCTCAACTGGAATATTCAGCAGGGCGGCGACGGCAACAAGGTGGGCAACTTCCTGTCCACCGGAGAAAACCAGCAGGGGACCCAGAACGGCGATTTCGGCCGGATCGCACAGCGCATCATCGATGGCAAGGTCGACGTGGCGACGCTACAGGAAGTCTTCAAGAACGGATCACAACAACTCCAGGCCGAGCTGGACAAGCGGGCCGCGCCCGGGGAGAAGTGGGAGGTCCATTTCGGCCCGGCGTCGAACAAGAACCAGGGTGAACGCCTGGGCTGGCCGAGCGAATTCGGCAATGCCGTGGTGGTGCGCACCGGCCATGGCGTGACGACCGGCGGCACCACGGTCACCGACCTCGGGCCCGGCGGCCCGAAAGATACGGAGAACCGCTCGACGACGAAGGTTCACATCGACGTCAACCGCTGAGCGGTCCGATCACCAGGCGGGCATCGCGACATCGACGCGCTGCCCGTCGTGGTCGGACTCCCAGCGCTGCCAACGCTCGGCCGGGGCGGTTCCCACACCCCTGGGCAGCACATGATCGATCGGGGCGTTACCGGCCGAGGTGCCCTTCAGCCGACCGTCCGGACCGTCGTGGATCTCACCGGCCCGGTGGTCGAAGTTCTGATTGTCGAAGTTGCGGATCGCCTCCGCCGACGGCAGTTTGAAGGGCTTGTCCTTGGGAACGTCACGCGGATCGGCCACAGCGTTGAGATCACCCGCGATCACCGTATTACCGCTGAGCGGGCCCCCGGCCAGGCCGAGCAGATGACGAAGCTGCATGAGCTGCTGCTGCGCCTGCTCAGAAGTGTCGTTCTTACTCAAATGGGTGCTGAACAGATCGAGGCCATTGCGATTGTTCCGCAGGAACTCCTCCGCATTGCGATGATCCATCACCTTGTACAGCGTGATCGCCAGCTTCAAACGCTCGGCGTCGGAATCGACCGTGGCGGCGAACGCCCGCACGGCCGCCCCCACTCCGGCGAACGCGTCACCGTGCGCGGCTGCGCAGGCACCGCCCTCCGAGGTATTCCCGAAGGGGGTGTACGGCTGATAGCTGACGCGACCCATATTGAATGTCGGTACTCCTCTACCCGAGGCACCCGCGGCGGCGGCGCCGAGGATTTGCAGGCCGTGGGCCAGGGCGCTCTGCGCCCGCGCGGTCTCGGTCTGGAGTTTCTCGAGCTCGGCGTAATCGACTTTGATCGTCATGACTCGATCGTTGGGTCCCAACCTGTTTCGGCGAAAGCCCACAGAACTACCAGCACCGGCCCTCGGGTGTCCAAAGACGGCGAAGGCCCCTCGCGCGAATATCGCGCGAGGGGCCTTTACGACGAAATCAGGCCTGGCCGACCTCGAAGCGGGCGAACCGGGTCACGGTCACACCGGCCTCGTCCAGCAGCTGCTTCACGGTCTTCTTGCTGTCGGTCACCGACGCCTGCTCCAGCAGGACGACGTCCTTGTAGAAGCCGTTGACGCGGCCCTCGACGATCTTCGGCAGCGCGGCCTCGGGCTTGCCCTCCTCGCGGGCGGTCGCCTCGGCGATGCTGCGCTCCTTCTCGACGACCTCGGCCGGAACCTCGTCACGGGTGACGTAGCGGGCCTTCAGCGCGGCGATCTGCATGGCGGCGGCGCGGGCGGCCTCGGCGGCCTTGTCGCCCTCGCCCTGGTACTCGACCAGCACGCCGACAGCCGGCGGCAGGTCGGAGGACCGCTTGTGCAGGTAGGTCGCGACCGGCGCGTTGAACGACACGACGCGGCGCAGCTCCAGCTTCTCGCCGATGCGCGCGGCCAGCTCCTGCACGGCCTGGTCGGCGGTCTTGCCGTTGACGTCGAGCGCCTTCAGCGCGTCCAGGTCCGCCGGGCGGGCCTTGGCCGCGGCCTCGGCGATGTCGCCGGCCAGGTTCTGGAACTCGTCGTTCTTGGCGACGAAGTCGGTCTCGGAGTTGATCTCGAACATGACGCCGTCCGACGCGGCGACCAGGCCCTCGGCGGTCGCCCGCTCGGCGCGCTTGCCGACGTCCTTGGCGCCCTTGATGCGCAGGACCTCGACGGCCTTGTCGAAGTCGCCGTCGGTCTCTTCCAGCGCCTTCTTGCAGTCCATCATCCCGGAGCCGGTGAGCTCGCGAAGCCGCTTCACATCGGCGGCAGTGTAGTTCGCCATCCTGGCGAGCCTCCTCGAATATTGGTCTCTAGGTCTCTAGCACCACCATGCCGACCGCTTCCGAACAGGAAGGGCCGGCACGGTGAACAATCCGTCGCGGTGCGGACCGCGGTGGCAGCGTCAGGGCCGAAGGCGGCAGCTTGCGTAACCACGTAGGCCCCGCTGCCGCCGCCGTCGGACACTGCTCAGCTCTCGGCCGCGGCCGGGGCCTCGGCGGGCGCCTCGGCGGTCTCGGCGTTCGGGCTGGCCTGGGCCAGCAGCTCCTGCTCCCACTCGGCGAGCGGCTCGCCGGCACCGGCCTCGGGCTTGGCATCGCCGGTGGCACGCGCGGCGCGGGCCTGCACGCCCTCGGCGACGGCGGAGGCCACGACCTTGGTCAGCAGCGCGGCCGAGCGGATGGCGTCGTCGTTGCCCGGGATCGGGTAGTCGACCAGGTCCGGATCGCAGTTGGTGTCCAGGATCGCGACGACCGGGATGTTCAGCTTGCGGGCCTCGCCGACGGCGATGTGCTCCTTGTTGGTGTCGACGACCCAGATGGCCGAGGGCACCTTGGCCATATCGCGGATACCGCCGAGGGTGCGCTCCAGCTTGTTCTTCTCACGCGTGAGCATGAGGATTTCCTTCTTGGTGCGACCCTCGAAACCGCCGGTCTGCTCCATCGACTCCAGCTCCTTCAGGCGCTGCAGCCGCTTGTGGACGGTCGAGAAGTTGGTGAGCATGCCGCCCAGCCAGCGCTGGTTCACATACGGCATACCGACGCGGGTCGCCTCGGAGGCGATGGCCTCCTGCGCCTGCTTCTTGGTGCCGACGAACAGCACGGTGCCACCGTGGGCCACGGTCTCCTTGACGAACTCGTAGGCCTTGTCGATGTAGGTCAGCGTCTGCTGCAGGTCGATGATGTAGATGCCGTTGCGGTCGGTGAAGATGAACCGCTTCATCTTCGGGTTCCACCGGCGGGTCTGGTGCCCGAAGTGCGCGCCGCTGTCGAGCAGCTGCTTCATGGTTACGACAGCCATGGCTCCGTAACAACCTTTCGTTGCTGGTTGACGCAGGGGTCGGCGACCACTGCCCTGGCGCCCGCGGCCGTCGGACCCGATTCGGCACTAGCTCGAAACGTTCGGGACCAGCCGACGACCCACAGTTGCGGGCGCGCGAAGTCGATCCGGTGATGAGCGGACCGCTCGATCAGTTTACGGGGCCGGCGCGTCGCGACATAAACGGGGTGGTCATCGGGTGTTCCGAGAGCCGGAAACCCCTATTCACATCCCGCATATCTGGTCAATCGTCCAGAACATGCCCTGATTCGGACACCGTGGCGCACCGTGAAGTCATGCGCTCTCTGTTTCCCCGCGCTCGCTGGGCCGCCGTCGCGGCCGCGGCCATCGCGCTCACCTTCGGAATCACCGTCCCCGAACCGGCCGCGGCCGATCCCCCACCGCTGTCGCGGCTGAGCGTGCGGGGGTCGTCGTTCGTCGACGAGCACGGCCGCGTGGTCCTGCTGCGCGGGGTGAACAACGTGGACAAGGATCCGCCGTACGTGACGCCCGGCGACGGCCTGACCATCACCGCCCGCGACGCCGAGTTGCTCGCCCGGCACGGCTTCAACGCCGTCCGGCTGGGTGTCGAATTCGCCGGGCTCATGCCCGAGCGGGGGCGGCTCGACCGCGACTACATCGAACGGTTGGCGCGGACGGTGGATGCGCTCGGGCGGGCGGGCATCTACGTGCTGCTGGACAACCATCAGGACTCGATGAGCGCGGTATTCCGCGGCAATGGATTCCCGGCGTGGGCGGTGGATCCGAAACCGTTTCCGGGCGAACCGAATCCGGGCTGGCCGCTGAACAGCGCGACGATGGCGTCGCTGAATCTGGCGTGGTCGAACTTCTGGACCAACCGCCACGGCGTGGTGGATCGGCTGGGCGATGCCCTGTCGGCGCTCGCGGCGCGGCTGCGCGGCAATCCGGCAGTCCTCGGCTACGAGGTCATGAACGAACCCTGGCCGGGCGTCGTCTACCCCAGCTGCATCCCGTCGGGCTGTCCCAAGTTCGACGCGCAGTATCAGGGCGTCCACGAGAAGCTGACCCGGCGCATTCGCGAGGGGGATCCGGCCGCGCCGGTGCTGTGGGAGCCGCATGTGATGTGGAATCAGACGATTCCCACCCATATCGCGGAACCGCCGCTGACCCCGGCGATCACCGATCCCTCGATCGTGTTCTCCTTCCACGACTACTGCGCGTTCAACGAGGCGGCGATCTATCTGGGCCTGCCGCGCGAGCTGGTCGGACTGTGCGGCGCACAGCACGACCGCACCTGGTCCAACTACGAGACCTTCGCCAAACGCGCCAAGATTCCCGCTCTGGTCACCGAATTCGGCGGCGACTCCCGAGCCGACACCGTCGCCCGCACCCTCGACCGCGCCGATCAGCGCCTCCTCGGCTGGATGTGGTGGCATTACAGCAGCATCGACGGCCCGACCGTGCGCCCCGACCCGTTCACCGGTGAGCTGGGCAGACAACTCGTCCGCACCTATCCCCGCGCCACGTCCGGCATCCCGCTGTCGCTGACCTTCGACGCGGCCACCGGCGAGACGCACTTTCGCTACCGTCCCGAAAAACGCGGCGCGCCAACCGAGATCAGCACATCGGATCTGCACTATCCGCAGGGATACACCGTGGAGGTGCGGGGCGGGCGGGTCACCTCGGCGGCGAACAGCCGGGTGATCACCGTCGAGGCGGCCGACGACGCGCAGGCGGTGGAGGTGACGGTGAAGGCGCGCAGTTGAGGTAGGGCCCGGTGGGTCGACGGCCGGGAGAAGTTGTCCACAGCCCCCGAGTTGTCCACACTCGCCGAAGAGGATCTTTCCACCCCCGGCCGGAGGCGAGCAGGCTGGCGACATGCGCTGGTCGACGACCCTGCTGATCTGCTTCCTGCTCCCGATCGTGCTGCCCGCCCCCGATGCGGACGCGGCACCGTCGGGCCGCTTCGACTGGCCGCTGCGCCCGCGGCCACCGGTAGTGCGGGCCTTCGACAAACCGGCGCGCGACTGGCTGCCGGGTCACCGCGGGATCGATCTGGGCGGCGTCACCGGGCAACCGGTGCTCGCCGCGGGCGAGGGCGTCACGGCCTTCGCCGACGAGGTGGGCGGCAAACCCGTCGTCTCCATCGATCACCCCGGCGGCCTGCGCACCACCTACGAGCCCGTGCGCGCGACCGTCCCGTCCGGTCGCCGGGTGCTGCGCGGTGAGATCGTGGGGACGCTGGAACCCGGTCATACCGGCTGTCCCACCGCCTGTCTGCACTGGGGCGTTCGCCGCGGTCACGACTATCTGGATCCACTCGGGCTCGTGCGCACCACCGGTCTGCGCCTCAAACCGCTGAAGCCTTGATCGCCAAGAATTTTCGCGGAACTCCGCGGGCCCTGGACCGGATGTTACTGCGCGGCAACCGCTTCGCGCTCGGCGAGGTCGCGCTTCCATTCCCGGAAGCCCTCCTCGCTGCGGCCGCGACGCCAGTAGCCGGAGATGGAGGCGAACTGGGCCGGGACGCCGCGTTCCTTGCGGATGTAGGGGCGCAGCTCGTGCATGACGGCCTGCGCCTCGCCGTGGATGAAGACGTGGGCCTGGCCGTCGCGCCACGGCTCGGAACGCACCGCGGCCGCCAAGGCCTCGCCCGGCGCACGGTCGCCGCGGTGGAGCCAGGTGAGTTCCACACCGGCGGGGCGCTCGAAGACCAATTCGTCTGCGGGACCGGCGATTTCGATGAATACGCGGCCGACCGCGTCCGCGGGCAGCGCGGCGCAGGCGGCGGCGATGGCGGGCAACGCCGATTCGTCACCGGCCAGCAGATGCCAATCCGCATCGGGGCGCGGCGCGTAGGCACCGCCCGGGCCGAACAGATCGATCGGGTCACCCGCACGCGCGCCTGCCGCCCACGGCCCGGCGATGCCCTCGTCGCCGTGATACACGAAGTCGATGGTGATCTCCTCGGCGCGGGGGTCGATCGCGCGGACGGTGTACGTGCGCATCACCTCGCCGTCGGGCCGGGGAAACAGCAGCTTGACGTAGGCATCGGTGAAGCCGTTGGGCTGGAAGGCCGCGAAGCCGGGGCCGCCCAGCCGAACCCGGATCAGATGGTCGGTCAGGCGTTCGGTGCCGCAGACCACGAAACTGTGACGGGTGCGCGCCAAGGAAGACACCTCCATAATTAGGGTTACCTAAGCCATCCTAGCAAGAGATATCGGCGATAGCTCGGGATATATCTATGTGCCGCCACTTCCCGGCGCCACGGCCCTGTTCTCGCGGCCCCGCACGCAGGAGGATGGAGACATGTCCGATCAGCCGCCGTTCTCCTATGTGGAAGTCGGTGCCACCGCCCACGAATTCCCGCCCGGCTACGACCATTTCCGCCTCCGCCGCCGCATCGGATCGGGCCGCGCCCTGTTCGAATCGGCCGCCGCCGAGATCCTGACCTACCGAATGCAGAAGGGCACCGGCATCTTCTGCCAGGCGAGCACCCCCGTGGCCGAACCCGGCACCCGAGTGCTGGTCCGACTCGGCCTGGGCCCGATCGCCATCACCGCGCCCTGCCGCGTGGTCTATGTCCTCGACGAACCCGACCGCCGCGGATTCGCCTACGGCACCCTGCCCGGCCATCCGGAGCGCGGCGAGGAACTGTTCGCCGTCGAATACGACCCCTCCGACGACTCGGTGTACGGGGTCGTGGCCGCGTTTTCCCGCCCCGCCACGTGGTACACCCGCCTCGCCGGACCCGTGACCCGTTTGGTGCAGCGCTATTTCGCGGGCAAGTACATCGACACCGTCAGGCCGAGGTGAGCGACCGTCGATCGCGGGCCGCGGTGAAGTCGCGAACCAGAGCTGGGTGAGCAAGGGTCAGCGACACGCGGTCGCGGGATCGTCGCACTCTCCGACGAAATCGACACCGTGACAAAGCAATCGGCCGCTCTGCTAGTGGTGCGTCGTTCAGCCGACGCGGCTGTCATACTTCTCGCGATTGGCGTGCACCTCGTCCATATGCGCCTCGGCCCACTCTTTGATGCCGCGCATCACGTGGTGTAGCGAGAGACCGAGGTCGGTCAGCTCGTAGGTGACCGTGACCGGGACGGTCGGCGTCACGGTGCGGGTGAGCAGGCCGTCACGCTCGAGGGAGCGCAGCGTCTGGGTGAGCATCTTCTGGCTGACCCCGGCCAGCCGGCGAGACAACTCGGCGTACCGCATCGACCGCGGCTCGCCGACGCAGTCGCTCCCGGGACGCTGCGGGCCGTCGCCGCTGAGCGCGGCCAGGATCAGCGCGACCCACTTGTCGGAGATCCGGTTGAGCAGCTGGCGACTGGGGCAGCCCGCCAGGAACGCGTCGTACTCCACCTGCGCCTGGGCCCGCTTCTGGGCCGCGGTCAGTGTCGGCATCGACCGCTCCTTCCTACCGAGGGGTGACCAACGCACCTCGAGGTGCGTACTTCCCGATGGAGAGTTACCCAACCATAGTGATGTGGTCAACCACCGAACACAAGTCACGTGAACGCGCGAACCCAGGAGAGCCACCAGCCATGTCCGTTCCGATCCAGATCCTCGCTGCCCTCGCGGTTCTCACCAATGCCGTCGTCTACGGCACCGATACCGTCGCCGCGCTCGTCACGCGATCGGTCCACCGCCGGCTCGACGACACCACCATGACCCTCAGTGCCGGATGGGGTCACTACTACGCCGATCTCCGGATGCCCCCGATCGGGATCACCGGACTGGTGAGCGCACTGCTCGCCACGGTGTTGGCCGGTGTGGGCGGATACACCGTGCCCGCCGTTTCGGCGGGGCTGAGCGTGCTGGCCCTGGTGGCCTGGCTGGTTCTCTACGCGCGGATCGCGAAGCCGGTCAACACCGCACAGAAGGCGGCGGCACAGACTGGAACCATACCCCCGGATGCGCGCGCTCTGCAGGAACGCTGGGACAGCATTCTCCATCCCCGCGTCGGCCTGCAGATGGTCGCGCTGATCGCGCTGCTGGTCACCATCGCAACGGCCTGACATCCAGATCGGGCAAGCTCGAAACAATCCTACGCGAAACACACAGGGCGGCAATCGGTTCCGCGCGCGCATAGCAATACCGGGCGTTGTCACGCCACCGACGGACCGCACGGTTCTCGGCGTCGGCAACCTCGTCGGTGAACGAGGAATCGGTGCCCCGAAGATTCGCGGCTGCGATCGAGAGCGCGCAGCGGTCACACTCGACGCGGGGGTGTCGCGGGGGCTCGGCACGCATTCACGAAAAGCACCGACAAGTCGTTCCTGGAAGCCGACCGGGGCATTCGGGTGTTCCTCGAACGTCCGGCTCCGGTAGCGGGAAACGTTGCGCCACAACAGTTACCGGCACTACTCGGCGGGGTGCCACGACGGCGGCTCGATCCCTCGCGACCAGGAACCCGCGAAAGGACCTGTTTCATGAAGCTGGCCATTGTGGGGGCAGGCGCGGCCACCGTAGCGCTCCTCGACAGGCTCTCCCGAGGCCCGGATCCGGTACCGGGCCGCATCACCGTCTTCGACCCGGCGCCGCAGTTGTGGCGGGGCCGCCCCTACCAGCACGACCTGGATTCCGTGCGGGTCAACATCCTGCCCGAACACATGTCGGTCCGCGCGGGGGAGCCCCGCGATTTCAGCACCTGGCTGGCTGGGCGCGGATTCGATCACGATGGGCGCGATTTCACCGATGTCGACCGGTTCCCGCCCCGGCACGTCTATGGGCAGTACCTGTGCGACCGGGCCGAGGGTGCGGTGGCGCGGCTACGCGAGCGCGGTTGCCGAGTCGAGATCGTGCCGCGCCGGGTGGTGTCGGCGCTGCCCTGCGGCGGCGGCATCCGGCTGTCGACGGTCAGCGGCAGTCGCTATCGGACCGACCGGCTCGTGCTCGGTGTCGGGGCCGCCACCCCGGACGACCACTTCGGGCTGACCGGGCATCCAGGTTTCCACGCCGACCCGTATCCGCTGCGCGAGACCGTCGCCGGGTTGGATCCGGATGCCGGGGTGGCCGTGCTGGGGACGGGACTGGCCGCGGTGGACGTCGCGGTGACGCTGCTCGGGGGCGGGCACCGCGGGCCGATCGTGCTGGCCTCGCGCAGCGGATCGCTGCCGATGGTGCGGCAGCGTCCCGCCGATCTGGCCCTGTCCGCCTGCACGCCGCACACGCTCGCCGCGATCACCGCCGGGGGCCGCCGACTCGGACTCGACGACGTCGCTTACCTGCTGGCCGACGACATCGTCGCGGCGGGCGGTGACCCATCGGCGGTGCTGACCGAGCTCGTCGCCGTCGAATGCGAGGACCCGACGGCACGGCTGCGCCGGCATCTGGCCATGATCGACGATCCGGATCCGGCGATCCGGCTGGCCCAGAAGGCCGTTCCGCTGTCGGGCCCGGACCTGTGGGTCCGGCTGCAGCCCAGGGCGCAGGCGCTGGTACGCAGCCGCTACTACCGGGCGGTGCAGTCGCTGTGCTGCCCGATGCCGCCCGGCAACGCCCGCGTCATCGCCGCCGGTATCGAACAGAATCGCCTTGCGGTGCAACGCGGTTTGTGGAACGTCGAGCCGGTCGCCGGGGGCGGCTTCGACATCTTCACCACCGACGGGGTCTTCCGCGCCGACACGGTGCTCAACGCCACCGGCGCCGCGGCGCACCGGCAACCGCCAGCCGCTCGCGATCTGCTGGTCAGCCTGGTCGCCGCCGGTCTGGCCAGCCATCACCCCGACGGCGGGCTGTGGGTTGATCCGGCCACCAGCCGCACCGTCGTGGACGGTCGGCCGATCCCGTCGGTATACGCCATGGGCGACATCGAATCCGGAACCCTGTTCTTCACCTCCGGCATGCCCTCGGTGGTCGACCGGGCCGCCGATGTCGCCCACTCCCTCGCCACCGCCGCCGTCACCGACAGCCCGGACGGCCGATCGAGCGATCTCTGCACCGCACAACGACCCACGAGTTGACCTCACTTTCCGAAAGGACGCCACCGCGATGACCGACACCACCCACCCGGACCACCCGCACGACGAGGTGTACGAGGAGGTCTACCGGGGCCGCCGGATCCGTATCGAGACCGACCCCGACGCCGACCCCGCCACCGAGACCGCCTTCACGGTTCACATCGACGGCCGCCCGCTGCACCTGATGCGGATGGCCAGCGGGGCACACATTTCCAGCGTGTGCCACTACATCCCGCACCGCGACCCCATCCGCGTCGCCCGGGCCGCGGTCGACGAGATGAAGGTCGGCGGTCTCGCACCCCACCACAGCCACCCGCACGCATAACCGACAGGAAACCGATCCATGCGAATTCGCAAGAACGTCCGCAACCTCACCGCGTCGGAGCAGAAGCGTTACGTCAACGCCGTCCTCGAGCTCAAAAGGCGCGGCAAGTACGACGAGTACGTGCATCTGCACAATCAGTTCTTCATCTCCGACGGTGAGGGCCGCCGCCGGGTCGCGCACATGGCCCCGTCGTTCACCGCTTGGCACCGCCAGTACCTGCTGAACTTCGAGGCCGACCTCCGCGCGATCGACGACAGCATCTCGCTGCCGTACTGGGACTTCACCCGCGACACCAGCACCACCCGGCTGCCGTGGACCGAGGACTTCCTCGGCGGCACCGGCCGCCCCGAGGACTGGCAGGTGACCACCGGCCCCTTCGCCTTCCGGCACGGGAACTGGCGGATCAACGTCAAGGCGACCGAAGACGACTTCCTCATGCGCCGCCTGGGCCGCCCCGCCGACCCCGTCGCCCTGCCGACCCGCGCCGAGGCCGCTCGTACCCTGTCGACGACGCCCTACGACGCCTGGCCCTACGACACCACCGTCGCCCTCGACGAGGGCTTCCGCAACGCCCTCGAAGGGTGGGGCGCCGGCCTGCAGGAGAGCGGCTTCGAGATGCACAACCGCGCCCACCTGTGGGTCGGCGGCCAGATGGCGGGCGGCACCTCACCCAACGACCCCGTGTTCTGGCTACTGCACGCATTCATCGACAAGCTGTGGGCCGACTGGCAGCACCTCAATCCCGACGCGGAATACCTTCCGGCACACCCACTTCCGGAAACCGATCCGCAACACGGGCAGGTCATCAGCCGCATCGAACCGCTCGACCCGTGGCCGGTCACCGCCGACGAGCTGCTCGACCATCGCAAGTTCTACCGCTACGAATACGAGCAGGCCGACGGCGGCCCCGGGGTACCCATCCCCGAGTTCGCCGGACGCGCCTTCCATCTCGACTTCGGCGACAGGACGATCATCGAGAACCGTTATTCACCGGACGGGTTCACCCTCTACTGGCGGGCGCTCTCCGGACCCACCGAAGGCGAGTGCGCCACGGTCGAGCTCCACGTCGACGACCTGACGCCCGGTACGTATTTCGTGAACTGGGTCGAACGGTCCGGCGTCGGCGTCAGCCAGGTTGTGGACCTCGGTGCGGCGGAGGTGCGGGCCTTCCGGACCCTGCCCGGCGGCGGCCGCGAACTCGCCCGCGCCGTGCTCACCGAGGTCACCGCCTGCGGCGATCGGTGACCCAGCACGCTGATCATCCTGCGTCCGGCGTTGTCGCCGATCGCACGGTTGCCCGCGTGTCCAGCGTCGCGAGATAGGCGGCGGCGCAACCTGTTTCGGAGACGCGCAGGCGCCGGTAGATCTCGGTGGCGGCACTCAGATCGGCCACTGCGGCGGCGATATCGCCGAGGGCCGCGCGGCAGTGGGCGGCACCGTCGAGAGCGCGGGCACGTTCGAGGGCGTGTCCGATCTCGCGAGCCAGCTCGAGCGCGTCGGTGAAGGCCGGCAACGCCTCGCCCGGTTCGCCGGTGGCCAGCAACACTCGCCCGACGCCATTGAGTTCCCTGGCTCGGCCGAGTCGGCTGCCGAGGTCGCGGTAGCGAACCAGGGCCTGCCGATGCAGGTCGGCGGCCCGCTGCGGGTCCCCGGTCCGCTCGTACAGTATGGCGAGCTGACCGAGGGTGTCGGCCTGATTGCGGCGGTTGCCGATGTCTCGGTTCAGGGCCAAGGCCTGCCGCAGCAGGTCGGCGGCCTGGGCATGGTCGCCGGTGTCGCGGCGCACCTGCCCGAGGCCGCTCAGGGCGGTGGCTTCTCCGTAGCGATTGCCGACGTCGCGGAAGTGGGCCAGGGCCTGCTCATGCAGATCGGCGGCCTGCTCGTGGTCGCCGGTTTCGCGGCGCAATTGGCCGAGGGCGGTCAGGGCGCTCGCTTCCTGGTCGCGATTGCCGAGGTCCCGGGAGAGGGCCAGGGCCTGTTCGTGCAGGGCGACGGCCTGCTCGTAGTCTCCGGTTTCCCGGCACACATAACCGAGTGCGTTGCGCGCGTAGGCCTCGACCACGCGGTTGCCGAGATCGCTGCAGCAGGTCAGGGCCTGCCGCAGCAGATCGGCCGCTTGCCCGTAATCCTCGGCGAGCCACAGTGCGAAGCCGAAGTTGGTGAGCGCGTTGGCTTCCCCGTGGCGGTTGCCGAGATCGCGGTAGAGGGTCAGGGCCTGCCGCAACAGGCTGGCCGCCTGCCCGTAATCGTCGGTCACCCACAGTGCCAGACCGAGGTTGGTGAGGGCGTCGGCTTCCCCGCGGCGGTTGCCGAGATCGCGATGGAGCGTCAGGGCCTGCCGCAGCACCCTGACCGCCTGCCCGTAATCGTCGGTGAGCTGGCCCACGAGGCCGAGGTTGGTGAGGGCGTTCGCCTCCTCGAGGCAGTCGCCCTGGCGGGCAGCGGTCTCGGCCGCGCGCTGGTGCAGCCGCGCGGCCAGTGGCCACGGCCCCTCCAGGCTCAGCAGACCGGCCAGCACCCCGGTCAACGCGATCATCCGCGCGGGATCACGGCCGGTGGCGTGTTCCAGGCATGCCAGTAGGTTGGCCCGCTCGGTGCGCATCCACGCCAGTGCCCGTACCTGGTCGTCGAACTCACGCACCGCGATACCGTCCGGCCCGGCCAGTGGTGCGGTGTCGTGGTCGGTGGGCGGGGCGTAGTGGGTCAGCCACCGGTTGGCACGGGTTGCGGTGTGCTGGTAGTAGTCCAGCAGCCGTTCCACCGCCGCGATGTCGTCGGCGGCCGGGGTGGTCGCGGCGAGGGTGCCGACATATTCGCGCAGCAGGTCGTGCAGCCGATAACGGCCGGGCCTGGTCTCTTCGAGCAGATGGTCGGTGTAGAGGGCGTCCAGATGCCGCCGCGCGGCATCGAGCGGGATGGCGGCCAGCGCCGCCACCGCCCCTGGATCGAATTCGGTGCCCGGATGCAGGCCCAGCTGCCGGAACAGGGTCTGCTGCTCGACCGGCAGATCCCGGTAGGACAGCTCGAACGCGGCCCGCACCGCCCGATCGGAGGTGTCGAGTTCGGCGAGCCGGTCGGTCGTGGCGGTGAATCGTTCGGCGAGATCGGTGATGCTCCACGCGGCGTGATGAGCCAGCCGCCCGGCCAGCAGCACGATCGCCAGCGGCAGATATCCGCACAGTTCGACAAGGCGATCGGCCGCTGCTCGCTCCGCGGCGGCCGCATCGGTGTCACCGGTGATGCCGCGGCGGGCGAGAAAGGCGAACAAGCTCACCGCGGCGTCGGGGTCGAGCACCTCGAGCGCCAACGGCATGGCCCCGTCGAGAGCGACAAGTCGGCGGCGACTGGTCACGATCGTCAGACACCCGTCACCGGAAGGCAGCAGCGGTTCGATCTGCGCGAGACCGTGGGCATCGTCGAGCACCAGCAGTACCCGCTTGTCGGCCAGCCGATCTCGCCACAGATTCCGGCGCGCCGCCAGGGTGTCGGGCAGGCTGCGGGGGTCGATGCCCAGATCGGTCAGCAGTCCGGCCAACACCTCCGCCGGATCCGCGACTGGTTGGCCCGGGGTGTGGGCGTGCAACTGCACGAAGTACTGCCCGTCGGGAAACCGTGGCGCCAACTCGTGGGCGGCACGGATCGCCAGCGCGGTCTTGCCGATACCCGGCATGCCGTTGATCGTGTGGATCGACACCACCCGCTCCGACCCCGCCGTCTGCACAATGCGCCGCAACTGTTCCTCGCGGCCGACCAGTGCGTCCACATCACGAGGCAGCGCCCGAATCGCCACCGGGCGCAGCGGCGACGACCCGCCGGGCGGCTCGGTGACCGCCGAGGTCCACAACCGTTTCCACGCCCGGAGATCGACGAGATCCTCACCGAGGGGTCCCGGCTGGGCTTTGGCCATCGCGAACAATGTCACCAACACCGGCGCCGCGGCCTCGAACGTGTGCGGCAGGTTGCGACCGGACCGCCAATCGCTGACCCGTTGCACCGTCACCGGCTGGTGCCCGCCGGGACCCTGTGCGGCCCGCATGCGCCGGGCGGTCGCCCGCACCACCTGCTTCAGGGTCGGTTTCCCAGCCGCCTCGAACAACTCGCTCAGCCTGTCGGCGAAAACCCTTCGTGCCGAACCCGAGCCGCCACCACCCCGCAGAGGCGTCCTCTCCATGACACCCATCCTACGAATGCGATCACGGTGCCGAACCGAACTACCGCCACCCCAAGACATTCCGGAAACGGACGAGTGGGCGATGAGTCCGGCGGGCGTGCGCCGTCTGCCCTATCGGAGGCCCGCCATCGGGGTGGGCACGACCGAGAGGAACGATCATGACCGTCGAGCGGCAGCGTAGTGCCGAATCGTCCAGGGATACTGCCCGCGCCCTGGTTCCCGCTGTGGCAGTGGGCGCCTCGCTGTTCATCGGGGCAGGCATTGCGCAAGGGCTGACGCGGGACGGGTTCGACATGGTGAAACATCCGCTGAGCTTGTTGAGTACCGGGGAATGGGGGTGGATCAACATCGCCAACTTCGTGGTGTCCGGGCTGTTGTACCTCGCGGGGGCCTACGGGATCGGCCGGGTCCTGCACGGGCAACCGGGCGGGGTGTGGGGGCCGCGCTGGCTGGCGCTCAATGGGATAGGACTGATCGCCGGTGGGTTGTTCGTCGCCGATCCGTCGTTCGGATTCCCGGCCGGAGCGCCGCCGCTCGAACCCGACACGATGAGCTGGCACGGCATGCTGCACGGGGTCGCCCCCATGGTCGGCGCTGTCGGATTCATCGGTGCCGCTGTGGTTTTCGCGTGGCGGTGGCGCAGGGCCGGGCGATCCGGTTCGGCCGCGCTCACGGTCGTGATGCTCATCGGCTACCTCGTCCTGGCCGCGATGCCGACGAACATGCGCAACGCCGAAGGTTATTACAACTTCGTCCCGCTGTGGATCGCGGGGGTCGTGGCGGCCGCGTGGATGAGCCTGCTGTCGGCGCGCATCCTGGCCGAGACCCGCGACGCCGCCTGATCGATGGCGTGCCGCCGCGACACGTGATCAGCGTTGCGGCGTGGCGATGAGCGGCGCAGTGCGGCGTGGGCGGGCGGGCCCCAGGGTCCCGTGCCGACTCCCCGGTGATCTCGATCTCGTTGTGCCCCAGGCGGAGCAACGGTAGCCCCGGGCTTGACCTGAACAATTGTTGATGTTTGACGATGAGTCCCGTAACCACATCGGATGATCAGGAGTTCATCATGTCGACCCTTACCGCCACGTCCCGTGCCGTCACCTGGATCCCGGCCATCCGCCGCCCAGTGGCCGTCTTCGGGGGTGTCGCCGCGGCCGTGCTGGCCAATCTGGTTCTCTGGCTGATCGGTGAAGTGGCCGGAGGCTCTTTCCAAACCGTCGATGCCAACGGCGCACCGATGGACGTCGCTCCGGGTGGCGTCGTGGTGTTGTCCACGGTCCCGCTGTTCGTCGGTCTCACCGCCGCGGTGGCGCTTTCCTATCTGTGGACCGGAGTGCTCCGCGTCGCCGCGGGCGTCGGATCGGTGCTGTCATTGGGCACCATCGCGATAACCCTCGCCGCCGGTTTCGACACCCCGTCGACGATCACCCTGTCGCTGATGCACGTGACCCTCGTGCCCGTGCTGATCGTGGCACTCGAGGGCGTGCGCCGATCAATTGTGCGGTGAGGCTGTCGAATTCGACTCGCCGACATGCCCGGGGGAGCCGGTGGCGGGGCTACAGCGCGAACAGCGGTTCGTAGCATGTGCCCTCGGGTGTGTAGATCAAGGTGTACTCTGCGCGACCCAGGGTCACCACCGCGCGAAGTCGTTCCAGGACTTCGGATTCCAGCGGAAGTTCCACACCGAGCGCGGCCGCCACCCGGTCGCGCCGGTCGAACAAATCGGGTACGAACTCCAGGAACTCCTCCGCCAGCCCGCGGCTCTCCTCGGCGGTGAAGTCCCGGCAGCTTTGCCACCAGGGCACTGCGAGCAAGAGCCGCAACAACTCCGGCAGGCCGACCGCTATGAGATCGGCACGGCCTTCGGAGTCGGCGTACAGAACCGGCCGTTCTTCGCCGCCCGCACCGCAGAAGAAGTACGTGCCGCCGGAGTGGTCTCCGGCAAAACCCTCGATGGCCATACCGGAAGCGAGGTGCACCTCCTCGACATGGTCACCCCGGCCGAGATCGAAATCTCCTGGTGTGCTCAGGAATTCGACCGCCTCGTCGTTCGCGCGGATGGCGGTCAGCAGCGTCGACATGGGCTCACTGTAACGCTCGCGGGCGTGGGTTTCGGTGTGGCTGAGCCCGCCACGGAATCGGAACGCGTAACTGCGGCTCGGTAGGCTCTCACCTGTTTCGACTCGGCTGATCCGGGAGGGCTCGACTGTGCGACCACGCGACGGCGAGAACGAGGTCGGTCCCGGCTCGGTGAAGCCGCCGCGGATTGTCGTATCGGTCACGGCCGCAATCGCTGTCGGGGTGCTTCTCGTCTGTTATTACGACCGGCCGCCGTTCGGCGGCGACATGACCGATGCCGACAGGCTCATCGGGATGGCGGTCGGTGCCATCGGGTTGGCGGTCTCGGTGGCCGTGTGGGCCATCAAAAGCCTCTATGTGGTGGGGCGGCAGCGCGAGTGGTCGTGGTGGGTATTGGGGGTTCCGGCGGTTGTGGTGGTGGGTCTGGTGGTGGGGTTCGCGGTCAGGCCCGCCGATTTCGATTCGGCTCGACCGGATCTGGAGCGAATCGCCCGGGAAATGGCGAGCGGTGGTCCCGATCGTCGCGAAGACCTTCGGTTGGGCGGACTGGAAATCAGCTCGGCACAGCGGGGACCGGATGGCCGGATCTACTTTTACGATGCCGACAGCACCGGTGGGCCGCACATCCGCGGCTGGGTCTACTCCCCCGACGCCGCGCCTGCCGATACCGCGATCCGCACCTTCGAAAAGGTCGCCGAAGGGTGGTATGCGTTCGTCCTCACGGATTAGAGCGACCTCAGCAGCGCTGCTCGCACTCACTCGGGCGTCAGGTGTGCGCTGAGCGCCGCGGCCTCCGCCCGTAGTTGGTTCGCGCGGTCGGTGTGGCCGAGGGCGTCGTATTCCGCCGCGGTGGTGAGTCTTTCGGTGAGCTCTTTGCGGACGATCTGCTCGATATCGGATTCGGTGAGGTCTCGGCGGGGGGCTTCGGCGGCGCCTGCGCCGATCGGGCTGGCCTCGATGGCTCCCGGGCTGGTTTCCGCGGGTGCGACGGCCTCGGCGTTGTCGATCGCGGCCAGGGCCGAGCGCAGGGCCGCGGCGGCGGCGCGGTCGCGGCTTTTCATGGCCGCGGGCAAAGCGGCGCGCAGGCGTGAGCGCAGCGGGGGGAGCTCGTTCGGGGGCGTCGACATGATCATGACCGTACGCGGGGACGGGGCCGCGGCGGTCAGGCGCGGGGATGGGCCTGGTCGTGGGCCTTCTTGAGACGGTCGATGGAGACGTGGGTGTAGAGCTGGGTGGTGGCCATGCTGGCGTGGCCGAGTAGTTCCTGGACGATGCGGAGGTCGGCGCCGCCTTCGAGGAGATGGGTGGCGGCGGTGTGGCGGAGGCCGTGCGGGCCGATGTCGGGGGCGCCGGGGATCGCCGAGATCACTTCGTGGACAACGGTTCTGGCTTGACGTTGGTCGAGGCGGCGTCCTCGTCGGCCCAGAAGCAGTGCGCGGCCGGATTCGTCGTTCGCCAGGAGGGGGCGGCCGTATCGGAGCCAGGTCTCGAGAGCCTGGTCGGCAGGGAGCCCGAAGGGGACCGACCGTTCCTTGTTGCCCTTGCCCAGGACGCGGAGCTGTCGGCGTTCCCGGTCGACGTCGTCGATGTCCAGGCCGCACAGCTCACTCACACGAATGCCGGTGGCGTACAGCATCTCGACGATCAGGCGGTCGCGCAGCGCCATCGGATCATGCTGCGCCGCACCCGATTCCGCCGCTGTCATGGCCGCCTGCGCCTGTTCCCGGCCCAGTACCGCGGGCAGCGTGCGGTGGGCCCGGGCCGAGCCGAGCCGCGAGCCGGGGTCCACCGCGAGACGGCCCGTGCGGGTGAGCCAGGCGGTGAAGGTGCGAGCCGCCGAGGCGCGGCGCGCCATCGTCGAGCGCGCCGCGCCCCCCGCGGCCTGCTCCGACAGCCAGGACCGCAGCAGCGCGATGTCGATCTCCCCCACCCCGGAATCGGCCGCTCGCGCGCACAGATGCAGCAGCAGCGACCGGGCGTCCCCGATATAGGCGCGCACGGTGTGCGCCGAGCGATTCCGCCCGAGCCGCAGATGCCGCGCATACTCCTCCAGCAATTCCCGCAGATCCTCGGGCAACTCGTCCATACCGTCCACGTTCACCCCCCGCTCGCGCCCAGGCAAGCCACCGCGCCGAGGCGAAGGCCGCCCACCGCACCACAGTCCGCGTGCGCCCGAGTCGGTGGCCCGTCGGCAACTCGGTTCATCGATCGACCCCGCGATCACCGGCCTGGCGCACCTCTGGCCTCGGGTGCTCTCGGAACGGCATGTCGCCGGTGACGTGCCCGGCTGGGTCCACGACCCGAGGTGTGGTGGCCGCCATGGCCGTGCGCAACCGGCGCGGTGCGCTGGCGGCGGTTTCGTCAGGTGCCACCGGGCAGATCCGCCCGGAGTGCACGGCTCGAATGGGTGTGAGCCACGGGCGTGAGGCGGGTGAGGTACGAGTGTCGGCCCGCCACCCGCAGCTGCTGGACGTGGGTCGGAACGAGCCCGGCGTGGATGGTGGTGCGCAGTTCGCGGGTGTCCGGAATCAACACCACCGCGACCCCGTCCGATTCGAGCACGCGGTGCAGTTCGGACCACAATCGCGGGTGGGCGGTGGCGAGCAGGCCGCGGGCCGGAACCTGCTCGCCCCATGGCGGATTGCAGAGGATGCGGTCGACCTCGGACGTCGCGATCGGCAGATCCGCGGCGTCCGCGCGCTCGATGTCCATATGCCGCAGCGCATTCGAGCGGGCGGCAGATACGGCGACCGGGTCCAGGTCGAAGCCGCGGTAGGACGCGTCGGCCTGCTGGTGGGCGGCCTCGATGAGTAAAGTCCCCGCGCCACAGCACGGATCGAGCACCCGGTGGCCGGGCCGGATATCGGCCAGCTGCGCCATGGCCGCCGCCAACGGCGGATGCAGGCTCCCCGGCACGCTCTGCCGTTTGTAGGCTCGCCGGTGCAGCGGGCGCTCGGCTACGCGCAACAACAGTTGGGCTCGGCGCCCGTCCAGACCGACCCGCCAACCGCCGCGACAGACGGTCGGACGGTTACCGTTTCGCCGGGAGAGGTAGGCGAGTCCGGTGCGCTCGGCCAGTGCGCGGCCGACGGCGTCCTCGACGTCGTACCGGTTGAAATTGCGCCTCCCCAGAAACGAGGCCGAGACCTCGACCCCGTCGCCCAGCCCCGCCGCGCCTCCGCACAGTCGTCTCGATTCGCACAGCGCCGCCGCATCGAGATCGGCGGCGAGTTCGGCCAGCGCGGCCACCGATGCCCGGCCGGAACCGATATCCGGGCCGCTGCGGGCTAGCAGGAACACATCGTCGGCGGTCCGCAGGCGGATGATCATCGGATCCGGCCGGGAGGTGTGGAAATGCACCTCGCGATGGCTCATCTCGGTGACCGTGCCGAGTCCGAGCCGGAGGATCTCCGCCGCCACGACGGATTCCAGTCCACGCAAACACCGCGCCACCAGGCGGATGGACATGTGAATGTTCTTCTCCCACGTCGAGGTTCGAAGCGACGCCGCGTCGCCCCGCCTCGTCGGCAATGGGGGGTCCTCGTCTTGCCGACGGGTCCTCAGCGCAGGTGGAAGAAGAACATGTCGGAATCGTACCGCGCCGTCCACCTCGTAACCGTCCGGGGCGTGCGGGCTCATAGCGCTGTCCTCGCCACCCGGAACCACCCGGTGGCGTCGCAGCCGACCAGGCCCGCGAGTTCCAGGGCCGGAAGGGCCGCGCGGACGGCCGCGAGGGACAGGCCCAATTGGGCGGCCAGGTCGCCGGGCCGCCGGGAACCGATCTTCGGCAGCGCCGCGTAGACGAGAGCCTCATCGCCGCGGAGGTTCTCGTCGTCGGACCGGGCCGCGGGGACCGGCAGATGCAGCGGGCCCGCCTCGTCCAGGACCTCCTCCGCCCGCGTGACCAGCAGGGCCTCACCCTCGCGGATCATGCGGTGGCAGCCGACCGAGGAGGGTGCGGTCACCGGGCCCGGCACCGCCAGCGCGGGGCGGCCGATGCGGCGCGCCCATTTCACCGTGTTGCGCGCGCCGCTGCGCAGACCCGCCTCGACGACCAGGACGCCGTCGGCGAGTGACGCCACGAGGCGATTACGCGCCAGGAAGTGGTGTTTGTGCGCGACGGCACCCGGCGGGTATTCGCTGATCACCAGGCCGGTTTCGGCTATTTCCGCCAGTAGCCGGTGGTGCTGGGCGGGATAGGGACGATCCACCCCACAGGCCAGGACGGCGATGGTGACGCCGCCGATCGCGAGTGCGGTTCGATGCGCCGCACCGTCGATGCCGAACGCCGCACCGGACACGATGGTCCAGCCGCGGGCCGCCAGCTCGGCGACGATCTCGGCGGTCACCCGTTCGCCGTAACCGCTGCTGCACCGGGCACCCACCACCGCCAGCGCCCGCTCGGTGGACGTCACCAGCGACAACGGCCCCCGCACCCACAACACCAGCGGCACAGCCGCATCCGCGTCCCGCCCCGGATCCAACTGGCCGAGGCCGAGCATCCGCCAGGCGGGCCATTCGGCATCGTCGGGCGTCACCACGCGACCGCCCAGGCGGGTGATCAGGTCGAGATCCCGTTCCGCGCGGCATATTCCGCGTCGCTTCTCGGTCGGCCCACGCAACGACTCCGGCAATTCGCATTCGCGCACCGCCCGCGCCGCCTCCACCACGCCCACCTGCTCGATCAGCGCCGACAGCGCGGCACACGGCCCCTGCACCACGCGGGACAGATACACCCACGCCAGTCGGCGCTCATCCGCGTCGAGCCGCACCACATCCGCTGTGCGCCCGAAGATTCCGACGCCCATATCACTTACCCTCCCCTCCTCGCCGACGCTCATCGCTCCCCCTTCGAGTCGTTCCAGCCCGCGTGCATTCGATACTTCGGCTACGGCATCGCGTCGCCGTCGCGTATCTCCGCTTCCACCGCTCCATAAGCCGCCCGCGGTCGGTCCACGGGTTCAACCCCGGCGGTCGCTGCCGTACTCGCCCGAGCCCGACCATCCCGCGACGACGCGACAGACCAGCCCCGAGTGGGCGATTCCTGGTCGGAGAAGGCATCATCGACCCTCCCCCAACGACGAGACGACCCGGGATCCGCCCACCCCACAACGCGCATGCGCCCCACCCGCCGGAGCAACGCGACGGCCTCGGCCGCCCACCACAGGCGCAACCGCCGCTCATCGCCGGACCTCACAACGCACCCCGCTGGCGAAAATTCAACGCCTGCATGACATCCTGCGCACTCGGCACCTCCGCGCCGCGTAGATCACAGATCGTCCACGCGACGCGGATCGCGCGATCCGCCCCGCGGGCCGACATCCGGCCCTGGCGAAGCGCGTTCTCCACCGGGGCGAGCGATTCGCGCGGCAACCGGAAGCGTTGGCGCAGTACATGTCCGGGCACCTCGGCATTGGTGGTCCAACCGTATTCCCGCCAGCGCCGCGCCGCCGCCTGCCGCGCGACGGTGACTCTGCCGCGCACCGTTTCGCTGCTCTCGGCCTCGGTCGCGGCGAAGGCACCCGCCGCCTGGCCGTACATCTGAACCCAGATATCGATGCGATCCATCAGCGGTCCGGACAGTTTGCCCAGATATCTGCGCCGGGCCAGTGGCGCGCAGATGCAGTCGACATCGCGGGCCGGGGCGCACGGACACGGATTGGCGGCCAGGATCAATTGGAAGCGGGCCGGATACCGCGCCACCCCGTCGCGGCGGGCGATGCGAACCTCGCCCTCCTCCAACGGCGTTCGCAACGCCTCCAACACCTTCGTGCCGATCTCGGCGCATTCGTCGAGGAACAGCACACCGCGATGAGCCCGGCTCACCGCACCCGGGCGGGCCGAACCGGAACCGCCGCCGACGATGGCGGTGACCGAGGTCGAATGGTGCGGCGCCACGAAGGGTGGGGAGGTGATCAACGGGTGGTCGTTGGGCAGTGTCCCGGCCACCGAGTGAATCGCCGTCACCTCCAGCGCGTCGCGTTCGGTCAGCGGCGGCAGCAGGCCCGGAAGACGCTGCGCCAGCATGGTTTTGCCGATGCCCGGCGGTCCGGTGAGCAACAGGTGGTGCCCGCCCGCGGCGGCGACCTCCAGTGCCCAGCGCGCCTCGTCCTGCCCGACCACCTCGCTGAGGTCGCCGCAGGTGCGGTCCACCGGTGGGAGCAGGCCGTCGGGGGCGCGCAACTCGCCCTCGCCGCGCAGCCAGTCGATCAGCGCCCGCAGCGTATCGGCGCCCAGCACCCGGATGCCGGCCACCAACCCGGCCTCGGCCAGACCCGCGCCGGGAACCACGACCGTCGGGCGGCCCGCGGCGCGGGCGGCCAGCACGGCGGGCAGGATGCCGCGTACCCGCCGCACCCGCCCGTCCAGCGCCAGTTCGCCGAGCAGCACGGTCCCGACCAGCCGCTCCGAGGGAATCGCGTCACCGGCGTCCAGTACGGCCGCGGCCAGCGCCAGGTCGTAGACGCTGCCCACCTTGGGCAGGGTCGCCGGGGACAGGGCCAGGATCACCCGGCCGTCGGGCCATTTCTCCCCGGAATTGGTGACCGCCGCCCGGACCCGGTCGCGCGATTCCTGCAGCGTGGTGTCGGGCAGGCCAACCAGATGCACCGAGGGCAGGCCCTGGCCGATATCGGCCTCGATCTCGACCAGCTGGCCCTCCACGCCGGTCACCGCCACCGAATACGCCCGTCCGAGCGCCATCAGAACACCGCCTCGAGGTGTTCGACCACGGCCGGGCGGTCGGGCAGCACCAGCACCGACACCACGTCGAAGCGGATGCGCCGCCGCGGTCCGGGATGTTCGGCCAGCCACAGCAGGGCCAGGCGTCTGATCCGCTGCTGTTTGGCTCGGGTCACGGCCTCGGCGGGCCGTCCGAACGACAGTCCGGTGCGGGTCTTCACCTCCACGAACGCGGTCACCGCCGCGTCACGGGCGATCAGATCCAGCTCACCGTAGCGGCAACGCCAATTTCGATCGACGATCCGCATTCCGGCGGCACGCAGATGCCGCGCCGCCAGTCTCTCCCCGAATGCGCCCAGCGCCAGCTTGTCTGCCACCCGCCCAGCATGACTCGGACGGCTACTCGGTCCGGGGGGCCGACCTGGGGAAACAGAAAGGCTGTGGATAACCGGGGGGCTGTGGACAAGTCCGGCCTACTCGGGCAGCCGCAGATCCGGTTTCTCCAGCTCCTCGATGTTCACATCCTTGAACGTGATGACCCGGACGTGTTTGACGAACCGGGCGGGGCGGTACATGTCCCATACCCAGGCGTCGGACATGCGCACCTCGAAATACACCTCACCGTCGGCGTTCTGCGGTCGCAGTTCGACGGAATTGGCGAGGTAGAAGCGGCGCTCGGTCTCCACCACGTACGAGAACTGACCGACGATGTCCTTGTACTCGCGATACAGCGAGAGCTCCATCTCGGTTTCGTACTTCTCGAGGTCCTCGGCACTCATCGGGTGGGACGTCCTCCTTCTCGCCACTTATGCGGATATTGACATCATCTCGCATGCGCGGCATCGGCAGCCACTCGCGTCCCATCCGGCATGTCCGGCTCGATCTCCACCGGATCCAGCGCATCGGTCAGCCGGACATTGCGCCACGAGCGGCGATGTTCACTACTGGGGCCGAGCTCCTTCAGCGCGGCCATGTGTTCGGGTGTGTTGTAACCCTTGTGGGCGGCGAATCCATACCCGGGCAGGCGTTGGTCCAGCTCGACCATCAGGCGGTCGCGGGTCACCTTCGCCAGGATGCTGGCCGCGGCGATGCAGGCCGCCGCCGCGTCGCCGCCGATCACCGGCAGCGACGGCACCGGAATGCCGGGCACCCGGAAGCCGTCGGTGAGCACATATCCGGGCACGAGGTCCAGGCCCATCACCGCGCGACGCATGCCCTCGATATTGGCGACGTGGATGCCGATCCGGTCGATCTCCCAGGCGGGAATGACCACGACCTTCCAGGCCAGCGCCCGGCGCTGGATGATCGGGAACAGCCGCTCCCGGGTCGCCTCGGTCAGCTTCTTGGAGTCGTCGAGATCGGCCAGCGAATCGTAGGCCTTGGGGGCGAGCAGACACGAGGCCACCACGAGCGGACCGGCGCAGCAACCGCGCCCGGCCTCGTCCACCCCGGCGACCGGCCCCAGACCGCTGCGGATCAGCGCCGCCTCGAGCGTGCGCAGCCCGCCCGCCTTGCGCATCACCACGCGCGGCGGCCAATCCCCGCCGCGGACAGTGATGGACCGAATTACTCTGCCGCCCTTACCGTTCCGAGCGACGCGCTGCTGATTGCGCCCCACTGCACCCACCGTTCGATTATGCCGTGCCGATGTGTTCGCCTCGCGCGGGCCCGCGGCCTACTGCGGGTTCTGCGAGCGGATCGGACCGATGCGGTTGGGCGGCCAGATCTTGAACACCGCCTTGCCGCGCACATCGCTCACCGGCACGGTGCCCTGGTATTGGTCCTCCATGTGGGCACGCGAGTCGGCCGAACGGTTGCGGTTGTCGCCCATCACCCAGAGGTTGCCCTCGGGAACCTTGACCGGACCGAACTCCCGGCCCCGGCCGCCGGAGTTGGCATAGGGCAAGCCGGGCTCGTAGGGCAGCACATAGCGGGCGTACGGCTCGTCCAGCGGCTTGCCGTCCACCATCACCCGGCCCTGCGCGTCACAACACTGCACGGTCTGACCGCCGGTCGCGATGACCCGCTTGACCAGGTCGTTCTCGTCCGGGGGCACGAGGCCGAAGAAGGAGAAGAAGTTCTGGATGCCCCGCTTGACGGTATTGGTCGAGCGGTTGGAGTGGTAGAGCCGGTTCCAGGAGTCGGTGGGGCCGACGAAGACCACCACGTCACCGGGCTTGGGATCGCCGAAGTCGTAGCTGAGCTTCTCGACGTAGATGCGATCGCCGGTACAACCGGCGCAGCCGTGCAGGGTCGTTTCCATCGACTCCGACGGGATCACATACGGGCGGCCGATGAAGTTGACCACCAGCGCCGCGATCACCGCCGCGATGACGATCAGGATCGGGAGTTCCTGCCAGAACGGACGATTCTTCTTCTCTCGTCCGCGCCGCCGCTTCGGCGAGGGGTCGCCCGCGCGTTCGTCGCCTGGTTCCGGCACCGTCACCGACTCACTCTCCTCTGCCACGCCGAACAGACTAGCCCAGCGCACCCCGGGTGGGCGTGCCTCGGGCTGAGCGTATGCCATGAAAACCGCACGGTCGCATCCGGATGAAACAAAAGACCCCCGGCCGGGCCGGGGGTCTTGCGGTCGAGGCTGCCGCTCAGCGCTTTTCCTTGATCTTGGCGGCCTTGCCGCGCAGATCGCGCAGGTAGTACAGCTTGGCCCGACGGACATCGCCGCGGGTCACGACATCGATGTGGTCGATGTTGGGGCTGTGCACCGGGAAGGTGCGCTCGACGCCGACACCGAAGGAGACCTTGCGGACCGTAAAGGTCTCGCGGATGCCGCCACCCTGACGCCGGATGACGACGCCCTTGAAGACCTGGATGCGCTCCTTGTTACCTTCGATGACCTTCACGTGCACGTTGATCGTGTCGCCGGGTCGGAAGTCCGGGACATCGCTGCGCAGCGACTTTTCGTCGACGAAGTCGAGGGTGTTCATTTCCGTCCTTTGGAAGTTCGCGTGAACAGAGGAACCTGGCGGCGTCCAGCTCTACCGGTTCGTGCTCCGGATACGGTCGGTGCGCCGGACCTCGACGGCCCAGGGCAACCCGGTTATTGTGCCAGATCGCGCGACCGCACCGTTAATCGGGTCCGCCGCGCGCTCAGGACCGCGAATTCGCCGCGGTGATCGCCGCCGACACCTCGGTCATGAAGGGCGGATAGTCCACGGTATCGGTGCACACCTCGAGCAGCACGAGCCGATCCCGGGCCGCCGCGGCGGCACTCAGGCAATCACGCAGCTCGCCCACCGTACGCGCGCGTAGCACCGATACCGCCTCCGGATCGGCGCCGAAGGCGTACGGCAGGGTGTCCCAGCGCCAGGGTGCGATGTCGTTGTAGGGGGCGCGCTCCCCGTGGATCGCCCGCTCGACGGCGTAACCGTTGTTGTTGACCAGCACGATGACGCCGGGCACCCGCTCGCGAATCCAGACACCGAGCTCCTGAATGGTCAGCTGCGCCGCGCCGTCGCCGATCACCAGCACGGGACGGCGGTCGGGACAGGCCAGCCCCGCGCCGAGGGCCGCGGGCAGGGTGTAGCCGATCGAACCCCACAGCGGCTGGCCGAGGAAGGTGATGCCCGCGGGCATCCGCAGGGTGGCCAGGCCGAAGAAGGCCGTGCCCTGATCGGCGACCACGATGTTGTTGTCACCCAGGGCGTCCGCGACCAGCGGCCACAGGGCGGCCTGGGTCAGCGGGCCGTCGGCCGGTGGTTGCGGTGCGGCGGCGTCGCCGCCCGCGGTGGCCTCGGCGGGCGCGAATTCCGCGGCGATGTCGGTGAGGATCCGCAGGGCCGTGGCCAGCGACAGGGGCGCGTACGCGTCGACCCCGCCGATGACGGTGCGATCGGCCCCGATATCGATGGTGCGCCGCGGATCCACACGCTGGCTGAATCCGGCGGTGATGGTGTCGGTGAACTGCACGCCGACGGTCACCAGACGCTCGGCCTCCTCGACGGCGTCGCGGACGACCGGATCGGAGGCGGCGCCGGAATAGACGCCCAGGAAGTTGGGCGCGGACTCGTCGACGAGGGTCTTGCCCCAGGCCAGCGTGGCATGCGGCAGATTCGCGCCGCTCACCAGCTTGCGCAGCTGCTCGGTGGCGCCGACGCGGTCGACGAATACGTCGGCCAGCACGGTCACCCGCTTGCCGCCCAGGAATTCGCGCGCCGCCTGCTCGAAGGCCGCCCGCGCGCCGGGGCTGGAGAAGTCGGCAGGCGGGGCCAGCGGGGTGCTCGGCGGTTCCACCTCGACCTGCGCCACATCGGTGGCGAGCATGAGGTAGCCGGGCCGCCGGTGCACTCGCACCGCGCGCAGCACGCGATCGATCTCGGCGCAGGCGTCGGCCGCGCCCAGATCGGCCTGGGCACAGGTGATCTCGGCGGCGATCCGGCGGAAGTGGTGGAAATCGCCGTCGCCGAGGGTGTGGTGGATGACGCGGTGGTTGGCCTGGATGTCCTTGGCGGGGACGCCGACGATGTGCACCACGGGCACGCGTTCGGCATAACTGCCCGCGATCGCGTTGGCCGCGCTCAGCTCACCGACGCCGTAGGTGGTCACGACCGCGCCGATGCCGCGCAGTCGCGCGTACCCGTCGGCCGAGTATCCGGCATTGAGTTCGTTCGCGCCGCCGACCCACCGCACACCCTCGTGGGCGACGATGTGATCGAGGAAGCGGAGGTTGAAATCGCCCGGGACACCGAAGATTTCGGTGACGCCCAGTTCGTGCAACCGATCGAGCAGATAGTCCCCGACTACATAGGCCATGCTTCCACAGTGGCACGTCTAGGGAGTGCCAGCAACGTGTCTGCTACCACGGTTTGGGTGCGGCGGCGCGGGGGCAGGAACCACTGTCCTGGCCAATTCCTCCTCGGCGGCGCGACGGACGTGCGCAACGTCCGGTTTGCCCGCTATCAGGTCTTGGACGAATATCTTGGCGCGAATCACAGGTCTGCGATAGCGGCGTTCCCGGCGGATCGCGCGCTGCATGAGCCGCGAGCGGCCCGCGTACCGCCAGCGCGCCCAGGGCGCTCCCGGGCGACTCAGCCGCAACGCGCCAACAATCAGCAACGGCAGGAAGAACATTCCGAACAGGCCTGTCCAAATCTTGCCCTTGGCGATGACGATCGCGGCCAGACCCAGGTTCACGACGGCGAACAGGCTGACGAGCACGCGCGCCGGCGCGCTGTCGTCGTGGCGGATGTCGTTGATGTCGAGCAGCCACAGCGGATGGAATCCGAGCAGCAGCAGCCCGGTCACCGCGAGCGCGACGAACACCGCGTCGACCGAGGTCCGGCCCTGCTCCTCCCAGTAGACGTCGCGCAGATAGTAGATCAGCGCGAATTCGTCGAGCACCAGCGCCGCCCCGACCCCGAACGCCGCGGCCAGCGCACTGACCGTCCCCACACTGCTCTGATACATCGTGACCAGCCCGATCCCCGACACCAGGACCAGCACGACCCCGAACACCATGTGGTGGATGTGCACATCCCCCGCCCGCAGATTGCCCGGCCACCACCGCACCTGCTTGCGAATCAACCGCACGCTGAGCCGAATCAGCAGAAATCCCACGATGAATCCGAGCAGAAAGCACATCAGCGGCAGCCGCCCCGCGGCCAGCACGGAATCATCGAACCACCGCCGTAGATCCGCCATACTCCAGTCGTCTCCGCCTGTCGGGTGTCACGATCGGTCCGCCTGCCACATTGTGCAGCACCCACCCGACCATCGCCCGAACCTCAGCCGTCGAATGGGTGCTGCAACCCGACGCTACCGAAGACTCCCGTGGTGCCCGGCTCGCCACGACTCCGTCGGGCCCGAGCACGGTCACGCCCGAACACCGCCGCGGCCCCGAACCGGCTCGCTCCGTTGATGTTTCGTCCACCGGTACGACCTCGGCCGCCCGGAGGATCCGGGCGGCCGATCGGGCGAGTGGGTGGCTAGCGGCCGAAGCCCGCGCGACGCAGGGCGTCCGCCATCGAGCCGGTGGGTTCGGGGGCGTTGCGGCGCTGATTGCCACCGCGATTCTGGTTGTGACGCTGCTGCCTCTGGGGGCGCTGGCGCTGATTGCCGCCGCCGCGCTGGCCGCGGTTGTCGGTGCGGTCGGGCTTGCCGCCAGCGCCGGGCTCGTCGTCCAGGCGCAGGGACAGGCCGATGCGCTGGCGGGCCACGTCGACCTCGAGGACCTTGACCTTCACCACGTCGCCGGACTTGACGACCTCGCGGGGGTCGCGGACGAAGTTGTGCGACATGGCCGAGACATGGACCAGGCCGTCCTGGTGGACGCCGATGTCGACGAATGCGCCGAAGGCGGCGACGTTGGTGACCACACCCTCGAGGACCATGCCGGGCTTCAGGTCGGCGACCTTCTCGATGCCCGCGGCGAATTCGGCGGTCTTGAACTCCGGGCGCGGGTCGCGGCCGGGCTTCTCCAGCTCGGCGATGATGTCGGTGACGGTCGGGACACCGAACTTCTCGTCGGTGAACTTGTCCGGGCGCAGCGAGCGCAGCACCGAGGTGTTGCCGATGAGTTCGAGCACCCCGCGCCCGGTGTCGTCGAGGATGCGCCGGACCACCGGATACGCCTCGGGATGCACCGCCGAGCTGTCGAGCGGATCGTCGCCGCCGCGGATGCGCAGGAAGCCCGCGCACTGCTCGAATGCCTTGGGCCCCAGTCGCGGCACGCTCAGCAGCGCGGTGCGGCTGCGGAACGGCCCGTTCTGATCGCGATGCGCCACAATGGATTCCGCGACCGAGGCGGAGATGCCCGACACCCGCGACAGCAGCGGCACCGAGGCGGTGTTCACATCCACGCCGACCGCGTTCACCGCGTCCTCGACCACCGCGCCGAGCGAGCGGGCCAGCAGCGTCTCGGATACGTCGTGCTGATACTGGCCGACGCCGATGGACTTCGGATCGATCTTCACCAGCTCGGCCAGCGGGTCCTGCAGGCGGCGGGCGATCGACACCGCGCCACGCAGCGATACGTCCAGCTCCGGCAGTTCGGCCGAGGCATAGGCCGAGGCCGAGTACACCGACGCGCCCGCCTCCGAAACAACGATCTTGGTGGGCTTGTTCTCCGGAATCCGCGAGATCAGCTCGGCGGCAAGGGCGTCGGTCTCGCGCGAGGCGGTGCCGTTGCCGATGGCGATGAGCTCGACGTTGAACCTGGCGACCAGGGCGGCCAGCACCGCCAGCGACTTCTCGGTCTGGCCCTGCGGCTTGTGCGGGTAGATGGTCTCGGTGGCGACCACCTTGCCGGTGCCGTCGACGACGGCGACCTTGACGCCGGTGCGGTAGCCCGGGTCCAGGCCCATGGTCGTGCGCGTCCCGGCGGGCGCGGCCAGCAGCAGATCGCGCAGGTTGGCGGCGAAGACGTCGACCGCGTCCTTCTCGGCGGACTGCCGCAGCCGCATCCGGACATCGATGCCAAGGCTCACCTGTAGCTTGGTCCGCCAGGCCCAGCGCACGGTGTCCAGCAGCCAGGAATCGGCCGGGCGGCCCTGATCGGCGATGCCGAACTTCAGCGCGATGCGGCCCTCGTAGATGGTCCGCTCCCCCGGCTCGGGCTCCTCGGCATCCGGCTCGAGGTGCAGGGTGAGGACCTCCTCCTTCTCACCGCGCAGCAGGGCCAGGATGCGATGCGAGGGCAGTTTGGTGAAGGGCTCGCTGAATTCGAAGTAGTCGGCGAATTTCGCACCCGCCTCCTCCTTGCCCGCGCGCACCCGGGAGGTGATCTGCCCCCGGTTCCACATCAGCTCGCGCAGCTCGCCGACCAGGTCGGCATCCTCGGCGAAGCGCTCCACCAGGATCGCGCGGGCGCCATCGAGCTGTTCGGCGCTGTACTGGGCCGGATCGGTGGTCGGATCGTTGATCAGCGCATCGGCCACCGGCTCGTGCCCGGCCTCGCGCGCGATCTGGGCCTTGGTGCGGCGCTTGGGCTTATAGGGCAGGTAGATGTCCTCGAGCCGGGCCTTGGTCTCGGCGAGCATGATCTGCTGTTCCAGCGCGGCGTCCAATTTGCCCTGGCCGCGGATGGATTCGAGGATCGACGCCCGACGCTCGTCCAGTTCGCGCAGATAGTGCAGCCGCTCCTCCAGCTGCCGCAACTGCGCGTCGTCGAGTCCGCCGGTGACCTCCTTGCGGTAGCGCGCGATGAACGGCACCGTCGACCCGCCGTCGAGCAGTTCGACGGCGGCGCGGACCTGCTCGTCGCGCACGCTCAGCTCGTCGGCGATGCGACGGCTCACGCTGGCTGGGCGGACGGTTCCGGCGTTCGGCGCGGAACCAGCGGCTGCGGTGCTGACGGGTTCGGAGGCTGTCGTCACGCCCGCAGACACTACAGAGTTCCCCCGACAATCCGGCAAGGTGTCGCGTCGAAGCGGAACGGCCGCAGCCGCTTCGACGGCCGCCGGATCAGCGACGGCCCAGGTAGGCGGCGAGACCGTCGAGCTGGCGGCGCAGGCCGAATTCGAACATCGCGTCCATGTCGCGCAGTTCGTCGAGCTCGACCTCCAATTCGGTGACCAGCGGGAACCGGCCCGAGCCGAAAATCGCGTCGACGGCCGACGCATCGGAGGAGCGCCGGAATCCGTCGGGCTCGCCGAGCGATCGGCTCTCGGTGGCCCAGCTGACGGCGATGCCGGTGACATAGCCCGCGAGCGTGATCATCGCTCGGGCCACCACGATCGGCTCGAGGCCGAGCGCGCGCGTGCCGACCAGCGACCACTCCACCTGGGCGATGGCATGCGGCAGCAGCGGCGGATCGGCCAGCGACGCAACCAGTCCGGCAACCCACGGATGGCGGCGGTACATGCGCCAGCGTTGCCGCGCGAGCAACTCCAGCCGGTCGAGCCAGTCCGTTGGGCCGGGTTCGGGCAACGGCTCCTCGCCGAAGACGGCATCGGCCATCAGGGCCGACAGCTCCTCCTTGTTCCCCACGTAGCGGTACAGGGCCATGGCGCCGACGCCGAGTTCGGCGCCGATCCGGCGCATCGAGACCGCCCGCAGTCCCTCGGCGTCGGCGATGGCGATTCCGGTGCGCACGATGGCATCTCGATGCGGCCGCGGATCCGACGCCGCGGACCAGGCGGGGCGCACCGGGCGCGGACCGGGCCGGGCGGGTGGGCGCGGCCGGACCACGGTTCCGACTCCGGCCACCGGCTCGACCAGGCCGTCGCGCCGCAGCAGCGACAGGGCCTTGGTGGCGGTCGCCATCGCCACGCCGTAGCGACGGGTGAGCTGCCGGGTGGACGGGACCGGGTCGCCGGGTTGCAGACTGCCGGTCTCGATGCGGTGGCGGATCTCGGCGGCGATTCGCTGATACGGCGGTTCGAGCGGATGGCCGGGAATCTCCATATCCGCATTGTGCCTCAGGGTGCACTAGGGCGCTAGTGCACCAATTAATGGGCACTGAGCTCGATAAGTCCCATGATTGGGATACGTCGTAGCCGGAAATACGACGTAGACGAAAGGCTCCTCATGACCGATACCGCGACTTCGCCCGCGTCCTCACCGACTCGTCCCCCGACACCCGATCCGCGCCGCGAGAGATGGTGGCGGCGACCGTGGGTGGTGCCGCTGGGGTTCGTCGTCTTCGCCTTCCTCGCCTTCTCCGTGCCGCCCTATTTGACCTTCGATCCCGATCGCGCCCGCGTCCCCGCACCGCCCGACTTCGCGCCGCACTATCCCCTGCTGGTCGCGCACGTGTTGTTCGGATCGGTCGCGATGGTCACCTGCTGCCTGCAGGTCTGGCCGTGGTTCCGGCAGCGCCGTCCCCGCGCGCATCGCATCTCCGGACGGATCTATGTATTCGGCGGGGTCCTGCCTGCCGGGGTGAGCGCCCTGGGCATCGGGGCCTTCTCGCCGTTCGGCCCGGTCGCGCGGGTCAGCAATGTGATGCTCGCACTGCTGTGGCTGACCTGCACGGTGATCGGATTCCGGATGGCCCGCCGACGCCGCTACGCCGATCATCGGCGCTGGATGATCCGTAGTTTCGCGCTCACCCTCTCGATCATCGGCAATCGCCTGTGGGGTGCGATCGTGCTGATCGTGCTGAGCACCGCGGATCCGGCCCTGCCCCAGGAACGCCTCACCGAGGTCACCGCGGGGATCGGTACCTGGCTCGGATGGACGATCGCGCTGCTGGTAGCCGAGTGGTGGGTCGTCGAACGCGGCCGCGGCGCCCGGCGACGCGTTGCGTGACAGGCGCTTTCGGTGCGAATTACTCCGGCGGCAACAGGTCCGGGCGGCGCTCGCGGGTGCGGGCCAGGGACTGTTCGCGACGCCAGGCCTCGATCTTGGCGTGGTTGCCGGACAGCAGGATTTCGGGGACGTCCAGGCCGCGCCAGCTCACCGGGCGGGTGTAGCTGGGGCCTTCCAGCAGGCCGTCGGAGAACGAATCCTGTTGGTGCGACTGCTGATTGCCCAGGACGCCCGGGATGAGGCGGACGACGGCCTCGGCGATCACCAGCACCGCGGCCTCGCCGCCGATGAGGACGTAGTCGCCGATGCTGACCTCTTCCACGCGCACGCGCCGGCCAGCGTCGTCGAAGACGCGCTGATCGATGCCCTCGTAACGGCCGCAGGCGAAGACCAGGTGCTTCTCGCTGGCCCAGCGCCGGGCGGTGGCCTGGGTGAACGGCACGCCCGCGGGGGTGGGCACGACCAGTAGTGCGTCGTCGGGGCACACCTCGTCGAGCGCATCGCCCCAGACGGTCGGCTTCATGACCATGCCGGGGCCGCCGCCGTAGGGTGCGTCGTCCACGGCCTGATGCACATCGTGGGTCCAGCGGCGCAGATTGTGCACGCCCAGCTCGACGATGCCCCTATCGATCGCCTTGCCCAGCAACGCCGTTCGCAGCGGTTCGAGGTATTCGGGGAAGATCGTGATCACATCGATCCGCAACGAGGAATCGGTGGTCATCGCCTCACTCCTCGTCGAGCAGGCCCTCGGGCGGATCGATGACGATCAGGCCCTCGGCGATCGATACGGTCGGCACGATCGCGGTCACGAACGGGATGAGAATCTCCCGGCCGTCCTCGGCGGCGCGCACCGAAAGCAGTTCTCCCGCGGCCGAGTGCAGCACCTCGGTGACCTCGCCGACCACGGTGCCGTCGCCGAGTTTCACGGTCAGGCCCTCGAGTTCGTGGTCGTAGAACTCGTCGGGATCGGCCGATGGCGGCAGTTCGGCGGTGTCGACCAGAAAGACGGTGCCGCGCAGGGCATCGGCCGCGGTGCGGTCCGAAATGCCTTGCAGCCGTACGAGAAGCCGACCCGAGTGCTCCCGGGCCGACTCCACCGTGTACTGCTGTGTCGCCGTCGAGCGGGCCGCGCGCCCGCGCAGCACGGCACCGGGCGCGAATCTCAACTCGGGCTCGTCGGTGCGCACCTCGACGACGAGTTCGCCGCGCACACCATGGGATTTGGCGACCCGCCCGACGACCAGTTCCATTTACTGGTCGGTGTCGACCACGTCGACCCGGATGCCCCGGCCACCGATACCGGCGACGAGGGTGCGCAGCGCGGTCGCGGTGCGGCCGCCGCGACCGATCACCTTGCCCAGATCGTCCGGGTGCACGTGCACCTCGACGGTACGCCCGCGCCGGCTGGTGATCAGCTCGACGCGGACGTCATCGGGATTGGCGACGATGCCGCGAACCAGGTGCTCGACGGCATCGGCGACGACGGCGCTCATTACTCCGCAGCCTGGGTCTCGGCCGGAGCCTCGGCGGCCTCATCGGCCTTCTTGGCGGCCTTCTTCTTCGGGGTGACCGCCTCGGCCACCGGCTCGTTGTCGGCGGCGGCCAGCGCGGCGTTGAACAGGTCCAGCTTGGAGGGCTTGGCCGCCTTGACCTTCAGGGTGCCCTCGGCGCCCGGCAGACCCTTGAACTTCTGCCAGTCGCCGGTGATCTCCAGCAGGCGCTTGACCGGCTCGGTCGGCTGCGCGCCGACGCCCAGCCAGTACTGCACGCGCTCGGAATCGACCTCGATCAGCGAGGGCTCTTCCTTCGGGTGGTACTTGCCGATGTTCTCGATGGCCCGGCCGTCGCGGCGGGTCCGCGCGTCGGCGACGACGATGCGGTACTGCGGGTTGCGAATCTTGCCGAGCCGGGTGAGCTTGATCTTGACAGCCATGTGCTGCTGATACCTTTCGGTGATTGTGGTCACGGTCGCAATTCAGCGACCCGCACGGCGTGCGGGCCCGGTTTTGCGTCAGGTGCGGTGACCGCCGCGCGGTACGGAACCGGAGACGGGCTGACACCGTCCTCGACGAGGACGATCGACCATTCTGCCAGATGGGGGCCGGTCCGAAGAAATCGGGCCTCGGTCACCGCAGGGTCGCGGTCGCCACCTCGACCGGGATCGGCGCGGGAGGCGGGACCACCTCACCGGCCTCCGCGTAGACCAGCTGCCGGTATCGGGTTTCGCCGAACTGATAGCCCCAGAATCTGGCCGGCTTTCCACCCCCATTCCGACATGGCCGCCCCCGGCCTCGGGGCGCGCGGCACCGGCTCGACTCGTACGCCCGAAATCGCCCGTGCCGCGGCGCCCACCGGGGCGGGAATTTGCGGCCGGGACACCCCTCAACCATCTGTCCCATCCCACACGACCGTCCAGTATCGCGCCGGTGGCGGAATCCTATCGGCCGGAACGATCATCCGCACGGCGGCGAGAACGGCGGCCGCTCAGCGGTGCCCGGTCACGGGGTCGCGCCGCGGATACACCCGGCCGCGCAGGACCACGAATGCGGGCGCGTCGAGCACGTCCCGGCCGGTGCGCGGATCCGCCTCGTACACAACGAAATCCGCGGGCGCACCCGCTTCGATGTCGGGGCGGCCCAGCCAGTCGCGCGCCCGCCACGAGGCCGCGGCCAGCGCCTCGTGCCGCGACAACCCGGCCCCGGCCAGCGCGTCGATCTCATCGGCGATGCGGCCGTGCCGGATGGAGCCGCCCGCATCGGTTCCCGCGTAGATCGGCACCCCGGCCGCGTGCGCGTCACCGACCGTCTCTCGCACGCGTCGGTGCAGGTCGCGCATGTGCGCGGCGTAGACGGGGAATTTCGTTGCGCTATCGGCGATCTCGGGGAAGGTGTCGATATTGATCAGCGTCGGCACCAGCGCGGTCCCGTGCCGCACCATCATATCGATGGTGTCGTCGGTCAGCCCGGTCCCGTGTTCGAGGCAGTCGATTCCGGCCTCGATCAGCCCCGGCAGCGCGTCCTCGCCGAAGACGTGCGCGGTGACGCGGGCGCCCTCGCGATGGGCGGCATCGATGGCCTCCTTCAGCACCGCGTCGCTCCACAGCGGCCGCAGGTCGCCGACTGACCGATCGATCCAATCACCGACGATCTTCACCCAGCCGTCGCCCAGCCGCGCCTGGTCGGCCACGATCCGGGGCAGGTCGCGTTCGTCGTCGAGTTCGATACCGAGTTCGCGGATATAGCGCTTGGGCCGGGCGATGTGCCGACCGGCCCGGATGATCCTCGGCAGATCCGCGCGCTCGTCGATGAACCGGGTGTCGATCGGCGATCCCGCGTCGCGCAGCAACAGCGCGCCCGCGTCCCGCTCGATCTCGGCCTGGGCCACCGCGCCGTCGCGATCGGTATGCCCGCCGCCGTACCGAATCCCGACGTGGCAGTGGGCGTCGACCAGGCCGGGCACGATCCAGCCTGTGCGACAGAGGGTTTCGGCATCGCGTACCGGCTCGAACGAGATCGTCCCGTCGTGCACCCACAGGTCGCGGACCTCGTCATCCGGTAGCACCACGCCCCGCAGATGCAGCCGCATACCGCCTCCTGGTCGCGCCGTTGTGCCTCGCCCACAACCTACTGCGCGACCGCCCGGCGCGTCACGATCTTGCTCGGCGACCTTAGTTCTTCGGGAACTTCAGCTTCGAGATATCGATCCCCTCGAGCCCCGGCGGGAGCTCGTTGAGGCCCGCGGGCATATTCGACAGATCCGGGAATCCGGCGGGCATGCCGCCCGGCATCGCGGGCATGCCCGGGAAGCCGCCGCGCATCTTCGGCTGGGTCGGGCCGCGACCGCCCTTCTTGCCCTTCTTCCCCTTCTTGGTGTTCTTGCCGCCGCGCCGACCGCCGGGCAGGCCCATCTGCCTGCCCATCATGGCCATCATCTTCTTCGCCTCGAAGAACCGGTCGACCAGCTGGTTGACCTCCGACACCGTGACGCCCGAGCCGTTGGCGATGCGCAGGCGGCGAGAGGCGTTGATGATCTTCGGATTCTCGCGCTCGGCGGGGGTCATGCCGCGAATGATGGCCTGCACCCGGTCCAGCTGCTTGTCGTCGACCGCGGCCAGGGCGTCCTTCATCTGGTTCGCGCCGGGCAGCATGCCGAGCAGGTTGGCGATCGGGCCCATCTTGCGGATGGCGAGCATCTGCTCGAGGAAGTCCTCGAGGGTCATCTCGCCCGAGCCGATCTTGCGCGCGGCCTCCTCGGCCTGCTGCTGGTCGTAGACCTGTTCGGCCTGCTCGATCAGGGTGAGCAGATCACCCATGCCGAGAATGCGGCTGGACATGCGGTCGGGGTGGAAGACGTCGAAGTCCTCGAGCTTCTCACCGGTGGACGCGAACAGGATCGGCACACCGGTGACCTGGCGCACGCTCAGCGCCGCACCACCGCGGGCGTCGCCGTCGAGCTTGGTGAGCACCACGCCGGTGAAGCCGACGCCGTCGCGGAAGGCCTCGGCGGTGGTGACCGCGTCCTGGCCGATCATCGCGTCGAGGACGAACAGCGTCTCGTCCGGCTGCACCGCGTCGCGGATGCCCGCGGCCTGGCGCATCAGCTCCTCGTCGATGCCGAGGCGACCGGCGGTGTCGACGATGACCACGTCGTACTGTTTCTGCCGGGCCTCCTCGACGCCCGCCCGCGCGACATCGATCGGATCCGCGGCCGTGACGCCCAGCGGATTCTCCCCGCCGCCTGCCGCGGCGACAGCGTCAGGGCCGGAGGCGGCAGCTTGCGTAACCACGGAGGCCCCGCTTGCGCCGCCATTGGACACAGTGGTGCCCGGATGCGGCGCGAACACCGGCACCCCGGCCCGCTCGCCGACCACCTGCAGCTGGGTGACCGCGCCGGGGCGCTGCAGATCACAGGCCACCAGCAGCGGCGTATGCCCTTGATCCTTCAGCCATTTCGCGAGCTTTCCGGCCAGCGTGGTCTTACCCGCACCCTGCAGACCGGCCAGCATGACGACCGTGGGCGGGTTCTTGGCGAACTGCAGCCGCCGCGTCTCCCCGCCGAGGATGCCGACGAGCTCCTCGTTGACGATCTTGACGACCTGTTGCGCCGGGTTGAGCGCCGCGGAGACCTCGGCGCCCTTGGCGCGCTCCTTGATTCGCGCGATGAACTGGCGCACCACCGGCAGCGCGACGTCGGCCTCGAGCAGGGCGAGTCGAATTTCCCGTGCGGTCGCGTCGATATCGGCCGGTGACAGTCGCCCTTTCCCGCGCAGATCCTGCAGGGCACCGGTCAACCGGTCGGACAGGGATTCGAACACCGATCGCGCTCCTGGTTTCTCGAGGGGACGTCACTCGATATACCAGGGTACGGGGCCTACTCCAGCACGCGCCGCCGAGGCCGTGGCGTCTGGCGGATATCGTGATTCTCCGACGCGACCATGCCCACCGCCTCGCGCGCGGTCAGCCCCAGCTCGAGAGCCATCCCGTCCAGGGCGCACCACACCGCCTCACTGAGTTCGGCCTGATCGGCGACCGTCGAGGCGATGGTCATCGCCGTGACCGCCTGCCGCCCGGTGAGGGTGCGGCCGGGCAGCCAGGACACCACCCAGCGATCGCCGCCGACGCAGCGCGCGATGTGCTGGGTCATATCGCTGGTCATGATCGACGAGGACACGACTTCGATAGCCACCGATCCCGCTCCCCTCACGCTCGACCAGCACCCGCGAAGCTCGGACGAACCTGATATTAGAGTGGACTCCAGCAGCTGCGACATAACTTGCGCCAGATCACACGCAACGATCTGGTTAACCAGCAAACAGCAGGTTTGCCAGCAACTATCGGTCTGGGGCTACCGCTCAGTAACTGGATTCTCGCCCGGCCTGAATGTCCGTTTCCGCGGAGTTCTTCGGCCCGGGATGCGGAACCACCGCCAGCAGCGCGGCCTCGATCTCCGCCCGGCGCTCGGGGGTATCGGTCGCGCCGAGATCCAGGCAGAACGAGTCGACCACGGCCGCGCCCATGGTCACCACCTTCGCCCAGCGGACGTCGACGCCCGCCCGGGCCAGGGTCGCCGCCAACCGGCTCAGCAGTCCGACGCGATCCTCGGCCCGCAGTTGCAGCAGCACCTGACCCGCGACCGCGGTGTCGCTCCACTTGATTCGCGGCGTGGCCTGGGCATACGGGCTGGCCCGGCGCGCGGCCTCGCGCTCGCGCTTGGTGAGGACGGCCGCCACGTCCAGATCGCCGTTGACGGCCCGGATCAGCTCCTGACGCAGCAGGCCCGCATCCGGTGGATCGCCGAATTTCGGTGTGACGACGAAGGTATCGATCGCCGACTCCCCCGCCCCGCCCAGCGACGCCGACAGCACCCGCAGCGAATGCAGCGCCAGCACGCCCGCCGCATCGGAGAGCAGGCCCGGGGCATCCGGCGCGATCACCGTGACGATGTGGGTATAGCGCCCCGTCCCCGGCCGCAGCTCCACGTGCACCCCACCGACCGCGGCCTTGGCCAGCAGCTCCGGATCGATCGGATCCGGTTGCGGCAGTTGCTCGCCCGCCATCGCCAGTCGGCAACGGCGCACCAGGTCTCCGATCAGCGACGCCTTCCAGTCGCCCCACACTCCCGGGCCGGTGGCCAGCGAGTCGGCCTCGGCCAGGGTGTGCAGCAGCTCGAGCAGCTCTGGATCGCCGTCGAGCGCGTCGACGACCATTTTCACGGTGTCCGGATCGGCCAGGTCGCGCCGGGTCGCGGTGTCGGGCAGCAGCAGATGATGGCGGACGATGGCGCTCAGGGTGTGCACATCCGAGGGCCACAGGCCCAGTCGGCGGCCGATCTGATTGGCCAGTTCCGCCCCCACCACGCTGTGATCCTCCGGGCGGCCCTTGCCGATATCGTGTAGCAGCGCGCCCAGCAGCAGCAGATCCGGCCGCGCCACCCGGGTGCTCAGGGCACCGGCGTAGGCGACGGTCTCGATCAGGTGCCGGTCCACGGTCCAGGTGTGCATCGGATCGCGCGGCGGCAGGTCGCGGACCGCGCCCCATTCCGGAAAGAGCCTGCCCCACAGGCCGGTTCGATCCAGCGCCTCGACCGCCGCGATCGCGCCGCGGCCGGTGCCCAGCAGCACGAGCAGATCGTTGAGCGCCTCGCGCGGCCAGGGCTCGCGCAGTTCGGGCGCGTCCTCGGACAAACGGTTCAGGGTGGTCGCCGCCATCGGCAGCCCGGTCTGCGCCGAGGCGGCGGCGACCCGCAGGATCAGGCCGGGATCCTTCTGCGGGCGCGCGTCGCGGGCCAGCACCACCTCACCGGCGTGTTCGACCACGCCCTCGTCGAGTGGGCGGCGCACCGGCATGCGGCGCAGCCGGGCCAGACCGCGGCGCGGCAGCGCGTTCGCGGCCGTGCGCAATCCGACGTCCACCGAATAGCCGACCGTGCGCGCGGCATCGCTGAGGGTGCGGGCCAGATCGAACCGGTCACCGATGCGCAGGGCCGCGCCGATCTCGTCGGCGTCCTGGGCGCGCAGTTGATCGCGGGCGCGTCCGGCTACCCGATGCAGTTCGGTGCGCACATCGAGCAGCCGCCGCTTCGCCTGCTCGAGCCCCCCGCCCGGCACGTCCGGGCCCAGGCCCGGCATGGCATCGGTCAGCTGCGCGATGGCCAGGGCGTCGAGCAGCTGAATATCGCGCAGTCCACCGCGGCCGTTCTTCAGATCGGGTTCGGCCCGATGCGCGATCTCGCCGCTGCGCTTCCAGCGCGCCTCGGCCTGCCCCACCAACTCGCCGAAGCGGGAACGGATTCCGGTGCGCCACTCCCGGCGCACGCCGCCGATCAGCAGATTGCTCAGCTCGCCGTCGCCCACGATGTGCCGGGCCTCGAGCATGGCCAGCCCGGCGGTCAGATCGCCGGAGGCGACCCGCAGCGCCTGCGGAACAGTGCGCACGCTGTGGTCGAGCTTGATGTGGGCGTCCCACAGCGGATACCACAGCCGGTCGGCCACCTCGGCGACCCGCTCGGGATCGACGTCGTCGTGCAGCAGCATCAGATCCAGATCGGAATAGGGCAGCATCTCCCGACGGCCCAGCCCGCCGACCGCGACGACCGCCAGCCCGCTGTCGGCGGTGATACCCAGTTCGGCGCCCTTGGTGGTGAGCCACAGCTCGTACAGATCGACCAGCGCCTGCCGCAGCGCCTCGGCATCCAACCGCGGATGACGGGTGTCCCCGCCCTGGAGCAGTTGATCCCGCGCCCGCACCAACTCCTTCGCGCCGCCCAACGATTCGTCCTTCTGCTGCTTGCCCACAACCCACCACCCAGGAATGCGGGCGGCCCCGCCCGACCGGAGTCCGATCGGTGCGGGGCCGCCGCTCGACTTTTCCGCCGTCTACCGCTTACAGAGCGTCGGCGCCGCGTTCGCCGGTGCGTACCCGGATGACCGAGTCGACCGGGGTGACCCAGACCTTTCCGTCGCCGATCTTGCCCGTGCGGGCGGCCTCCACGATGACCTCGACGACCTTCTCCACCGAGGCGTCGTCGACCACGACCTCGACCCGGACCTTCGGGACGAAGTCGACGGAGTACTCGGCGCCGCGGTAGACCTCGGTGTGGCCCTTCTGCCGTCCGTAGCCCTGAACCTCGCTGACCGTCATGCCCAGCACGCCAGCCTGCTCGAGTCCGGTCTTGACATCCTCGAGCGTGAACGGCTTCACGATTGCGGTGATGAGTTTCATTTTGGTCATGCCTCCTTGACGGCGGTACGTGCCGTGCCACCCACAGCAGCGAAATCGTATGCCGTTTCAGCATGCTCCGATTCGTCCATACCCTGGAACTCTTCCTCCTCGGAGGCACGCAGCCCGATGGTGAACTTGATGGCGAGGGCGATGATCGCCGTCGCCACGCCGGAGAAGATCAGCACGGCGAAGGCTCCGATGGCCTGCTTGACGAGCTGGTCGAACCCGCCGCCGTAGAACAGGCCCTTGACCGCGGCCGGAGCCTCGGCCGTGGCGACCAGACCCACCATCAGGGTGCCCACCAGACCGCCGACCAGGTGCACGCCCACGACGTCGAGCGAGTCGTCGAAACCGAACTTGAACTTGAGGCTTACCGCCAGGGCACACAGCGCACCGGCGACGACACCGATGGCCAGCGCGCCGACCACGTTGACCGACGAACACGCCGGGGTGATCGCGACCAGACCGGCGACGATGCCCGAGGCCGCACCCAGCGAGGTGGCCTTGCCGTCGCGGATCTTCTCCACCGCCAGCCAGGCCAGCATGGCCGCCGCGGTGGCGATGGTGGTGGTCACGAAGGTGGCCCCGGCGACGCCGTTGGCGGCCACCGCCGATCCGGCGTTGAAGCCGTACCAGCCGAACCACAGCAGGCCCGCGCCGAGCATGACGAACGGCAGGTTGTGCGGCCGCATCGGCGTACCCGGCCAGCCCCGGCGCTTGCCGAGCACCAGCGCCAGCACCAGACCGGCGATACCGGCGTTGATGTGCACCGCCGTACCACCGGCGAAGTCGATGGCCTTGAGCTTGTTGGCGATCCAGCCGCCGTGCTCGCCGGTGATGTTGTCGAAGGCGAACACCCAGTGCGCGACCGGGAAGTACACGATCGTGGCCCAGACGCCCGCGAACAGCAGCCACGAGCCGAACTTCAGCCGGTCGGCGACGGCGCCCGAGATGAGTGCGACCGTGATGATCGCGAACATGAGCTGGAAGGCGACGAAGACCGAGACCGGAATGGTTCCGGCGATCGGCACCGCGGCCGGGGCGGCCGGATCGGTGGTCGCCAGGTACTGACCGCCGAAGATCGACTTCAGGCCGAAGTACTGCGTCGGGTCGCCGAGCACATTGCCCACGTCGTTGCCGAACGCGACCGAGAAGCCGTACAGCGCCCACAGGATGGTGATCAGGCCCATGGCACTGATGCTCATCATGATCATGTTCAGGACGTTCTTACCGCGGACCATACCGCCGTAGAAGAACGCGAGCCCCGGGGTCATCAACAGCACGAGCGCTGAACTGGCCAGCATCCATGCGGTGTCGCCGGCGTCTGGTGCGCCGATTACGGGAAACGCCACCTTGTTCCTCCTCATCTCGGGCCCGGCCAAAACGCGGCAACGAGCCTGCACAGAAGGTTCGCGATTCGGTGTTTCATCCGTGCCGCTGCGGTGTTTCGCCTGCGTGAACGGATCGACCGCTGGTGTTGCGTCTGTGTTTCACCACTCTCACGAATGGTTTGTAGTTCCTCGTGAGAGTACTTCCGAGATGTGGAGAATGTCCGATCAGCCCAGGAGCGCGTCGACGAAGGCGGCGGGTTCGAAGGGGGCCAGATCGTCGGCGCCCTCGCCCAGACCGACCAGTTTGACCGGGACGCCGAGTTCGTGCTGGACCTGGAAGACGATGCCGCCCTTGGCCGTGCCGTCGAGTTTGGTCAGCACCACGCCGGTGATGTCCACGACCTCGGCGAAGACCCGGGCCTGGGTGAGGCCGTTCTGGCCGACGGTCGCGTCCAACACCAGCAGCACCTCGTCCACGGCGGCCTTCTTCTCCACCACGCGCTTGACCTTGCCCAGCTCGTCCATCAGGCCGGTCTTGGTGTGCAGGCGGCCCGCGGTATCGATGAGCACGGCGTCGACGCCGCCCGTGATGCCGGTGCTCACCGCGTCGAAGGCGACCGAGGCCGGATCCGCGCCCTCGCGGCCGCGCACGGTCTCCGCGCCGACCCGCTCACCCCAGGTCTGCAGCTGATCGGCGGCCGCGGCGCGGAAGGTGTCGGCCGCGCCCAGCAGCACCCGGCGGCCGTCGGCCACCAGCACCCGCGCCAATTTGCCCGTGGTGGTGGTCTTTCCGGTGCCGTTCACGCCGACGACCAGCAGAATCGACGGGTGGTCGGCATGCGGCAGCGCCCGGATGGACCGGTCCATCTCCGGCCGCAGCGCCTCGATGAGCACGTCGCGCAGCACCTGCCGGGCCTGCTCGGGGGTGCGGACGGTGCGCGCGGCCAGTTCCTCGCGTAGTCGTTCGACGACCGCGAGGGTGCTGGCGGTGCCGAGGTCGGCCATGACGAGGGTGTCCTCGATCTCCTCCCAGGAGTCCTCGTCCAGATCGCCGCCGCCGAGCAGACCGAGCAGGCTCTTGCCGACGGCGTTCTGCGAGCGGGCCAGCCGCCCGCGCAGGCGGGTGAGGCGTCCGCTGGTGGGCTCGATCTCCTCGATCTGCGGTGCGGGAGCCGCGGTTTCGGCGGGGGCCGGTTCGGCCGTGGTTTCCCGCAGGGTGGTCACCGTGGTGGGGGCCAGGTCTTCGGCGGGCGCTGCTGCCTCGGCGGGCGCTGCCGTCTCGGTGGCCGGTGCTGCCTCCGTGGCGGCGGACTCCTCGGCTGGCGTGGCCTTCTCCTCGGCGGGCGCTGCCGTCTCCTCGGCGGGCGCGGCCGGGGCCGCGGGCGATTCCTCGACATCCGCCTCGGGCAGCCGCACATCGGTGATGGATCGGCGCGCCGAATCGCGCGGAATCGCCGCGTCGTCACCGACGTGCGGCTGGCCCTCGTCGTCGGTGCGCTCGATGGTGACCGGTTCCCTGGGCGGCGTCAGCGTGCCCGCCCCGGTCCCGCCCTGACTGAAGTTGAATCCCCCGGCCGCCGTATACCCGCCCGACCGATCGGTCAGCTCCTGCTCGGGAGCGGCCGGTGTGAGCGTGACCCGGCGGCGTTTGTACAGGACGAATCCGGACACGAACGCCACCAGCAGCACGGCGGCGATCGCGGCGATCAGAATCCAAGCTTGCGCAGTCACGCGCCCATCCTGTCAGAACCCCCCGAAGTGGTCTGCGGCACGCGCCCGGCATTCAGCCCAGGTTGCGGTAGTTCTCGGCCTCCGACTCGTCAGGAGCGGTGGTCAGGAAGGCCGCGAGCATTTCGTCGGCCACGGTCGGGGAGGTCAGGCGCAGGCCGAAGGCCAGGACGTTGGCGTCGTTCCATTTGCGGGCGCCCTCGGCGGTGGCGCGGTCGGTGCACAGGGCGGCCCGCACGCCGGGGACCTTGTTGGCGGCTATCGACACGCCGGTGCCGGTCCAGCAGCACACCACGCCGCGGTCGGCCCGGCCGTCGGCGACCGCCTCGCCCACCCCGCGCCCGACCTCCGGCCAGGCGATGTCCTCGCCGATGACCACCACCTCGTGTCCCTGTTCGCTCAGCCACTGCCGCACGTGCCGGGTCAGATCGGTCGATTCGTCGGTCCCGAAGGCAATCCGCATGACCACGAGAGTAGTTTTCCCGCCGTCTGCACACCACGCTGCCGGAAGGCGCGGCGAATCCAACACAGAGACAATAGGATCGGCGACGTGACCGATCGAAATGTGCTCGGGGGACCGCTGGAGGAGTGTGGCACCGATCCTCTCACCGGCTTCTATCGGGACGGATGCTGCAGCACCGGCCCCGAGGACCTGGGCAGCCACACGGTGTGCACGGTGGTGACCCAGGAGTTCCTGGAGCACCAGAAGTCGATCGGCAACGATCTGATCACCCCGCGACCGGAGAACAACTTCCCCGGCCTGCAACCCGGTGACCGATGGTGTGTAGTGGCGGTGCGGTGGCTACACGCGCACGAGGACGGCGTCGCGGCGCCGGTGGTGCTGGCGGCGACCCATGAGAACGCGCTCGAGGTGATACCGATGGAGACCCTGCGCAAATACGCCGTGGACGTACCCGACGACGTCAGCGATCTGCTCTGACGGCCCGGCCGCCCGCGCTCAGGGATGCAACCGACGCAGATAGTCCTCGTACAGCACGACGAAACCATCCCGATCGAATTCGATCCGCGCGCGATAGTCCCCCGAGATGAAGCGGACGGTCCCGTCCCCGCCGGCCTCGTACCGCTGCGGCGCGAGATAGGCGGTCGTGCCGGGCACGGTGACGAAGCGCATTGTGTAGTCGCGGGTCTGCGTCGTACTCAGCAGCCCGTCCCGCAGCACCGGCAGTGAGTTGAAGAACGCGCTGTGCTGCAGATCGAAGAAGTCCGCACCGTCCAGTTCGTGACGCACCGGACCCGCACCGGCGTCCACGGTCAACGCCGAACCGTCCAGCCACCAACGTAATTCGTAGACCAGCCCGAGCTGCGTGCCGTGGGCGCGATCCATGCCGTCCGCGTGCACGATCTCCATCCGCGGCTCGTCGACGCCCTCCCAGACGAATGTTCGCACGATCCGAGACTAGTCCGCCGCGCCCCGATGCCGCCGCCGACGCGCCTTCTGGCGGCACGCCGCCGAGCAACAGCGGGCGGGGCGGCCGGAGCGCGAATGACGAAGCGGCGCAGCGCAGATCGGGCAGCATCAGGACCCGCCGGCATCATCGCGGCCGGACACCAGTTTGTTCCGTATATCCCGAAAGGCATTGCATGGCAACATATTTGGCAAATATCGAGAGAACATCGGGCGGCTGCGGATCGAGCCGGACCCCACCGTCGCGCCGCACCCCCGCGCCGCGCGCCTGACGGCGCTGCTCGCCGATTGACACGATTCGGACTCCACACCCGTCCACCCTCCCGGCGATGCCGAATATCCAGTGTCGATTCGGCACCGCGCCGGTTCGGCCGGTGCGGCGATTCCGGACGGAATGGACATTTGACCATCTCCGGGTAGGGTGAGTCTGCCGCATGGACGGCTCATGTTCGACCGAAATACCGTGGAGTGGTTGGCCGATGTCCGAGTTCTCCGAAATCCCACCGCTGCTTCCGGATTGGGCCAGCGACGATATCGACCCCACCGTGCCCAGCATCGCGCGCATCTACGACTATGCCCTGGGCGGCTCGCACAATTTTCAGATCGATCGCGAACTGGCCGAGCTGGGCCGCAAGCGGTGGCCGCACAGCCTGCGCTCGGCCTGGACCAACCGCGCCTTCCTGCGCCGCGCGGTCACCTACTGCGCCCGGCAGGGGGTCACCCAGTTCCTCGACATCGGCTCGGGCATTCCCACCGCCGGTAATGTGCACGAGATCCTGGCCGACCTCGGCGTCGACGCCCGCGTGGTCTACACCGACATCGACCCGGTGGCGGTCGTCATGAGCCGCCGCATCCTGCGCGACATCCCGTGGGCGACCGCCTTTCACGCCGACGCCCGCGATCTGGACGCGATCGTGTCCAATCCGGAGGTGCGCGCCCGGCTGAACTTCGACGAACCGGTGGTCGTCCTGCTCGTCGCGCTGCTGCACTACATCCCCGACACCGCGGGCTTCCAGCGCATGCTCGCCGCCCTGAGAGATCGGCTCGCCCCGGGCAGCATGCTGGTGATCTCCCATATGACCAGCGCGGATTGGCCTCCGGAGGAGCTCGCCGAGACGGTCGAGATGAGCAAGCAGACGCCTACCCCGCTGATCATGCGCACCCTCGACGAAATCGCCGCGCTGTTCGACGGTTTCGAACTCGTCGAACCGGGGCTGGTCCGGGTCCCGCTGTGGCGGCCGGATCCGGAGGAGGACACCGCCACGACCTACTTCGACACGGTCGGCGCGGTCGGCGTGAAACCGCACAGATAAAGCGTCGGAATCGCCTCGATCACAATCGAAGTGACCGAGGGTGTGTCAGCTACTTTTCAGCGTCGACTGCCGCATAATCGGCGGATGACGTCGAGACGGCTGTCCCGCAGGACGATGCTCGCGCTGACGGCGGGTCTACCGTTGAGTGTTATGGCAGCAGGACGCGCGGCGGCCCTCGGCGGCCCGATGCGGTACACGATGACCGCGTTCACCAATCACAGCCAGACCGACATGTACGTCTACGAATCGACCGACGCGACGAACTTCTCGCTGGTCAAGGCGGTGGCCTACCGGCCGCCGTACGCCGATCCCGCGGGAACGCCACCGACCGCGCCGACCGACAAGAAGGGATTGTGCCGGGACCCCAGCATCTTCCGCTTCATCGATGGGGCCTACTACCTGACCTACACCACGGGCTGGGACGGCGACACCATCGGATTCGCGCGCAGCGTCAACCGGGTCGACTGGGATTTCCTGTACGAGTTCCGGATTCCGCTGCCCGGGATTCGGCACACATGGGCGCCGGAGTGGTTCGTCGACGACCGGGGCGGGGTGAATGTGCTGGTGACGATCAACAGCGGCGCGGGCTTCCAGCCGCACATCCTCTCCGCGCTGGACTCGACATTGCAGCCGTGGCGGCCCGCGCCGCTGGTCGGGCTGCACCCCTCGGCGGACACGCTCGGCTATATCGACACCACGATCAAGATGTGGCGCGGCCGCTACTACGCCTTCGTCAAGAACGAATCCACCAAGTACATCGAATTGGCCGTCGCCGATCTCCCGGCGGGCCCCTATCAGCTCATCCGAACCGGCGACTGGACGGGCTGGGGCGCGCCCCGCGAGGGGCAGTGCGTGATCCCGCTGCCCGACGGCCGGTGGCGGATCTACATGGACGCCTATAACCTGGACAATCCCGAGCTCGGGGCCTATCACTACAGCGACAGCGTCACCGACGATCCGTCCGGCGAGTGGACGCCGACCCAGGAACTGCCCGGCCTGTCCGGCATCGTCCGGCACTGCACGGTCCTTCCAGAACAGCTGTAGGCATTGCCCTTTCGCGCGCATACCTGTCGGTGGTCCGTGCCATGATCACCGGTATGGCACGGACCTTCGACAGCATCGCCGACGACTTCTTCCGACTCACCGCCGAGATCGTCTGGTGCACGGTCACCACCGTCGGCCCCGACGGCCGACCCCGCTCGCGCATCCTGCACCCGATCTGGGAACGCGAGGGCGACCGCCCGGTCGGGTGGATCTTCACGGGCAAGACGCCGATCAAGGTGCGGCATCTGGCCGCCAATCCGGTGGTGGCGTTCTCCTACTGGAATCCGGCGCAGCATTCGATCCAGGGCGAGGCGGTGGCCGAGTGGGCCGACGATCCGGAGGTGCAGCGCCACGTGTGGGACCTGATCATGACCACACCGCCGCCGCTGGGCTACGACCTGCGTGAGTTCGGCGTGACCGGACCCGAGGATCCAGGATTCACCGTGCTGCGCCTGAACCCGCAGCGGATCCAGCTCCTCGACGGCGCGAAGGCCCCGGCCGACTTCAAGCCGACCGTCGCCGTGCTCTAGCTCGGCGCGCCCACCAGATTCTCGCCCCGCAGCCGCTGCGAGATCACCTGGGTGATGCCGTCGCCGCGCATGCTCACGCCGTAGAGCGCGTCGGCGATCTCCATGGTCGGCTTCTGGTGGGTGATCACAATGAGCTGCGACTTCTCCCGCAGCTGCTCGAACAGGCCGATGAGCCGACGCAGGTTGGTGTCGTCCAGCGCCGCCTCGACCTCGTCCATGACATAGAACGGTGAGGGGCGGGCGCGGAAGATGGCGACCAGCAGGGCTACCGCGGTCAGCGACTTCTCGCCGCCGGACAGCAGCGACAGCCGCTTGACCTTCTTGCCCGGCGGGCGCGCCTCCACCTCGACGCCGGTGGTGAGCATGTCCGACGGGTCGGTCAGCAGCAGTCGGCCCTCGCCGCCGGGGAACAACTTGGCGAACACCTCGACGAATTCGCGCGCCACATCCTCGTAGGCCTCGGTGAAGACCTGCAGGATGCGCGCGTCCACCTCGGCGACAACGTCGAGCAGGTCCTGACGAGCCTTCTTGACGTCCTCGAGCTGGGTGGACAGGAAGTTGTAGCGTTCCTCGAGGGCCGCGAACTCCTCCAGCGCAAGGGGATTCACCTTGCCGAGGGTGGTGAGGTCCTTCTCGGCGCGCTTGGCCCGGCGCTCCTGGGCGGCGCGGTCGAAGGGCATGGGCTGCGGCTCGCTGACCTGCTCGCCGCGGTCGCGGGCCTGCTCGTACTCCTGCATCTCCAGCGCCGAGGGCGGCATCGGCACATCCGGACCGTATTCGGCGATGAGGTCGTCGAGGGCGATGCCGAACTGCTCGCTGATGTTGTGCTCGAGCTGTTCGATGCGCAGCGCGGCCTCGGCGCGGGCCACCTCGTCGCGGTGTACCGCGTCGGTGAGCTGGGTCAGCTGGGCGGTCAGCGCGCGCACCCGCTCCTTGGTCTGATCGACCTGGGCCGCGCATTCGGTACGGCGGCGCACCAGCTCGTCGCGGCGGGCCGCGGCCTGGCCGACCACGGTCTGCAGTTCGGCGGCGATGCGCTCGGCCGAATCGGCCACCACCGCCGCCACTTCCGCGGCCCGGCGGCGCGCGGCCTGGGCGCGTTCGGCGCGGGCGCGTGACTCGCGTTCGGCGCGGGCGGCACGGCGCAGCGAATCCGCCTTGCCGCGTACCGATTCCGCGCGCTCCTCCGCGGTGCGCACCGCCAACCGGGCCTCGACCTCCATGGAGCGGGCCTCCGCGAGCGCCGCCGCGGCCTCCTCACGCTCCTGACCGGCCGTCTCGGTTCCGGCATCGGAGTCCGAATCCAGTTGCGACTGTTCGGATTCGGCATGGCGCAGCCGGTCCTCGAGCTCGGCCAGCTTCGCCAGATTCTCATCGCGCGCGGTCTCGGCGTCGGACCGCTGGGCCAGCAGCCGCTCGCATTCCCGGTGCGCGGTGCGCGCGGTATCACCGAGGCGGCCGAGCCGGTCGTAGATCGCCACCAGCGCCTGATCGGATTCGTGCAGGGCCAGCAGCGCGTGATCGGCGGCCTCCTTGCGCGCGGTCTGCTCGGCCAGCGCGCCGGACAGGGCCGCCTCGAGCTCCTCGGCCTGCCGCTGCCACGATTCCAGTTCGTCCTTCGCGGCGTCGATATCGGCCTGGATCTCCAGCTGACTCGGGGCGCGATCGGAGCCACCGAGCAGCCAGCCGGTGCCGGTGAGGTCGCCGTCGCGGGTGACTATGCGCAGATCCGGTTGCGCCGCAAGCACGTCGGCGGCCGCGGACACCTCGTCGACGACAACGGTGTCCCTGCCCAGCGCTTCGAGGGCGGCGCGCAGGTTGGCCGGGCAATCGACCACGTCCGCCAGCCACCGCGCCCCGACCGGCAGCGCGGGACGGTGTCCGACGCCGCCCGGGCGCTGGTCTTCCCGGGGCGCGGCGGAGGATCCGGTCGGCGCGACGCTGTGACCCGCTGACGTCTTCGCGTCGGCGAGACCAGCGGCCACGCTCGCCGCGTCGTCGGTTCGGCCGCCGTCGGACGCCGGTTCGGAATCGGTACGTCCGGGCACCGCCGATCGTGTCGACCCCGCGCCGCCGTAGACCAGGGCCGCGCGACCGCCATCGGCCTCCTTGATCGCGCGCAGCGCGGACCGGGCGGTCGAACCGTCCTCGGCGGCAATGGCATCGGCGAGCGGGCCGAGAGCCGCGGCCACGGCGGCCTCATATCCCGGATGGACGCGCAGCATGCCCGACAGCGGGCCGAGCAGGCCCTGCCCGTGGTGCTCCAGCAGCCACGCACCGCCGTCCTTGCGGGACAGGCCCATGGTGAGGGCCTCGATGCGGGCGGTGAGCGAGGCCACCTTCTTACTGGCCTCGCGGTCCTTCTCGCGCAGTTCGGTGACGCGCTCCTCGGCCCGCCGCAGCGCCTGGGCGGCGTGTTCGTAGGCCTCGTCCAGGCTTTCCTCGCCCGCGTCCAGTTCGCTCAATTCCGCTTGGACGGACTCGAATTCGGCCTCGGCGGTGGCGCCGCGCTGGCGGGCCTCGGTCAGCGCGGTGGACAACCGGGCGATCTCGGCATCGGCCGACTGGGCGCGGTGGCGCAGGTTGTCGACCTGGCCCGCGAGCCGGGCCAGGCCCTCGCGGCGGTCGGCGATGGCCCGCACCGCGGCCAGATGCGCCTGTTCGGCGGCCTTGGCCGCCTGCTCGCGCTCGTACAGTTGCTCGCGCGCGGCCTCGAGGGTGGCGCCGGCGATCTCGACCGCCTCGAGCAGCTCGGCCTCCTCGGCCTCGACCCGCGCGGCCTCGGCCTCGAGCTGTTCGGGATCGCGGCCGGTGCCGACGGGCTGCTCGATGGTCAGGTTGCGGGCCCGGTCGCGCGCGATGCGAATGGTGGCATTGACCCGCTCCACCAGGGCCGACAGCTGGAACCAGGTCTGCGCGGCGGCCTCGGCGCTCGGCGTCAGGCGAGAGAGCTGGAATTCCTGTTGGGCCAGCGCGGCATTGGCGGCGTCGAGTTCGGCCTGGACGTTGATCTGCTGTTCGCGGGCGAAGGCCTCTTTGCTCTGCTGGCTCTCCAGCTCGCGGCGGCGACCCACCAGATCGTCGGCGGCCAGGCGCAGCCGGGCATCGCGCAGCTCGGCCTGGACGGTCGCGGCCCGGCGTGCCACCTCGGCCTGGCGGCCCAGCGGTTTGAGCTGGCGGCGCAGCTCGGTGGTGAGGTCGGTGAGCCGAGCCAGATTGGCCTGCATGGCCTCCAGCTTGCGGACCGCCTTCTCCTTGCGCTTGCGGTGCTTGAGCACGCCCGCGGCCTCTTCGATGAAGGCGCGGCGGTCCTCGGGGCGTGATTCCAGAATCGCCGACAGCTGCCCCTGTCCGACGATGACGTGCATCTCCCGGCCGATGCCGGAATCGGACAGCAACTCCTGCACATCCATCAGGCGGCAGGAGTTGCCGTTGATCTCGTACTCACCCGCGCCGTCGCGGAACATGCGGCGGGTGATCGAGACCTCGGAGTACTCGATGGGCAGCGCACCGTCGGAATTGTCGATGGTCAGGGTGACCTCGGCGCGGCCGAGGGGCGCGCGCCCCGCGGTACCGGCGAAGATGACGTCCTGCATCTTCCCGCCGCGCAGGGCCTTCGCGCCCTGCTCACCCATCACCCAGGTGAGCGCGTCGACGACGTTCGACTTGCCCGAACCATTGGGCCCCACCACGCAGGTGATGCCCGGCTCCAGGCGCAGCGTCGTCGCGGACGCGAAGGATTTGAAGCCCTTCAGCGTCAGACTCTTCAGGTGCACAGTCGGCCAGGCTACCTCGTCGGTGGGCGTTGCCCCGAGTATGCCGGGCGAACGTGTTCGCCCGGCGCGTTCGGCGATCAGACGGCCGGGTCGGCCTTGATGGTCAGGGTGTAGTCGGCGGCGTTACCGTCGGCCGAGGTGACCCGCACCTGGTAATCGGTGCCGTCGGTGACGAAGTCGGCCGTGGGGGCCTCGGTCGCGATCATGGGGCCGATCAGCGGCGCCACCGAGACGCGGGCGTTGTTGTTGGGCGAGGTGACTTCGAGGTGCAGCTTCAGCCCGCCGCCCGCGGCGATGGCGTATCCGTCGGACTTGCCCTCGATCACGCTGCCGGTGTACTGGCTCTCGCCGGGCCCGATCTCGAGGCGGTGGGAGAAGTTGGGCACCGACGGGATGCCGGGGAACGGCGCTGCGCTCGCGACCCCGCCGGCGACGGCGAAGGTGGCCGCGGCGATCACGGCCAGCAGCACCGCCGGCACGGCGCGCAGCAACGAACGGAAGACTCGGGATGCGGTCATGGGGCACTATTTTTCCGCACACTCGGCCCGAGATCGCAAGCGAGTCCGAGAAATTGATTGTCAGATCGCCCGAATTGGGTGTGTCGCACCGCGGGATGCGGACCTGCGGTCTGCTTTGCGCCCGCTGGCCTCCCAGCCGGTGAGGACGCGGAAGGCCAGCACCGCACCCCACGGGCCGATCACCCAGATCGGCCAGAAGTAGACGAGTTCGCCGACGCCCAGCGAGACGGCCGCCCAGATCAATATGTTCAGCAGCCCGACGCCCAACCACGCCCCGCCCTCGATGCGCTGCCAGAGCGGGACGCGAGCGCCGCGCGGGGTCGAATTACCGCCGGACGCAGACGGTTTCGGCAAGTCGGCGGTCACCGCGCGCAGATCTTCCCGCGTCGCGGCGGCATACACCCGGGCCAGCCGCTCGTCGTACTCCCGCAGATCGATGCGGCCCTCGCCCACGCTCCGGACCAACAGCTCCGCCACCTGCTGCCGCTCGGCGTCGGAGACTCGGATGCCGGTCGAGATGTCCATGGCTATGTCCTGTCGATGTTCCGATGTGGAAGGTTATAACAGTGTTATACCTCCATTGTGGAATGTCAACCCTGGCCTTCGGCCAGGGAATCGAGAGAGCGGGCCAAGGGCCAGGGCGGGGGACGGAGGGCGGGGGACGGAGGACGGGGGACGGGGGACGGAGGACGGGGGACGGAGGACGGAGGACGGGGGACGGGGGACGGGGGACGGAGGGCGGAGGGCGGAGGGCGGAGAAGTGTCGCTAAGTTAACGACCATTTGCATTCCGTTGCGAGAAAATGAGAAGGTAGGGCACCATTAATCGCACAAGGAGTTGTCCGTGGATCTGGACTGGTCGCCCACCGATCTGGCGTTTCGCGACGAGGTGCGGCGTTTTCTGGACGAGAACCTGACCCCCGAACTGCGCCGTGCCGGACGGCTCGCCACGAGCGTGTATCCGGATCACGAGGCCAGCATGACGTGGCAGCGGATTCTGCACGAGCGCGGCTGGGCCGCCCCGGCGTGGCCGGTGGAATACGGCGGCTGTGACTGGAGCCTGACGCAGCACTACATCTTCGATCGGGAGTCGACGCTCGCGGGCGCTCCGGCGCTGTCGCCGATGGGAATCCGGATGGTCGCGCATGCCATCATCGCCTTCGGCACCGCGGAGCAGAAGGCGTACTTCCTGCCCCGCATCCTCACCGGCGAGGTCTTCTTCTGCCAGGGCTACTCCGAGCCCGAGGCGGGTTCGGATCTGGCCTCGCTGACCATGGCCGCGGTCGCCGACGGCGACGATCTGGTCTGCACCGGCAGCAAGATCTGGACCACCCATGCGACGGAGGCGAATTGGATCTTCTGCCTGGTCCGCACCTCCCGCCTGGAGCGCAAGCAGCAGGGCATCACCTTCCTGCTCATCCCCATGGACTCCCCCGGCATCCAGGTCCGCCCGCTGGTGATGACCTCGGGCGAGCAGGTGCAGAATCAGGTCTTCTTCGATCAGGTCCGCGTGCCCAAGGCGAACGTCCTGGGCCGCGTCGACGACGGCTGGACGGTCGCCAAATATCTGCTGAACTTCGAACGCGGCGGCGCCGCATACGGTCCCACGCTGCAGGTGATGGCCGAGGCGCTGGCGAATCAGGCCGCCGCGCTGCTGGACGATCCGGCCTTCGCGGCCAAACTCGCCGACGCCCGCATCCGCGCCGATGTGCTCGAGATCCTGGAATACCGCACCATGTCGGCGATCTCGCACGGCCGTGACCCCGGCCCCGCGGCCTCGACGCTGAAGATCCTCGGCACCGAACTGAGCCAGCGGCTCACCGAACTCGCCCTCGAGGCGGCCGGTCCACGCGGGCGCGCCTATCAGCCGCATGCGGCCATGCCCGGCGGCCCGGTCGCCGACTACCTCCCGCCCGCCGACTGCTACCTCGCGGGCGAACAGTGGCAGGCGGTCGCCCCGCTGCGCTACTTCAACGACCGCGCGGGCTCGATCTACGCCGGTAGCAACGAGATTCAGCGCAACATCATCGCCAAGGCAACCCTGGGACTGTGACATGGACTTCGAACCGACCGCCGAACAACAACTGCTGCGCGACACCGTCACCCAATTCCTGGCGGCCCGCTACGACCTGGAGAAGAGCCGCGCCGCGGCCCGGACAGGCGCGGGTTGGCAGCCGCAGATCTGGCGCGCCTTCGCCGAGGAGGTCGGCATCCTGGGCGCGAGCCTGCCCGAGAGCGTGGGCGGTTTCGACGGCGGCGCGGTGGAGACGATGATCATCGCCGAGGCGCTGGGCGGAGCGTTGGTCGTCGAGCCGTATGTCGACACCGTTGTCGTGGGCGCGGGCCTGCTACGCCGGGCCGGGGGTGAGCGGGCCGGGAAGCTGTTGCGGGGCATCACCTCCGGCGAGGTCGTCACGGCCTTCGCCGCGCTGGAACAGGATTCGGGCTACGATCCGGCGCGCGTCGCGACAACCGCACGGCGGGAAGGGGATTCGTGGGTGCTCGATGGCACGAAGATCGTCGTGACGAGCGCGCCGCTGGCCACGCATCTGCTGGTCACCGGCCGCACCGCCGCGGGCCTGTCGCTGTTCGTCGTGGACGCCGGGGCCGCGGGCCTCACCCTGCACCCCTACCGCACCATCGATGAGCGCCGCGCCGCGGATGTCGTCCTCGACGGTGTCCGGGTCCCCGCCGACGCGCTGCTGGGAACCGAAGGCGCGGCCGAGGATTCCGTGCGCGCCGCCGTCGACGAGGCGATCGCCGCCATCGCCGCCGAGGCCGTGGGCGCCATGCGCCGCGTGCTGGCCGACACCGTCGACTACGCCAAGCAGCGCCAGCAGTTCGGCGTCCCCATCGCCAGCTTCCAGGTGCTGCAGCACCGCATGGTCGACATGCACCTGGAGCTCGAACAGTCCATCGCCGCAACCTATTTGGTCACCCTGAAACTCGACGCCGATCCGGCCACCCGATCCCGCGCCGCGGCCGCCGCCAAGGCCACCATCGGCCGCGCCGCCCGCTTCATCGGCCAGCACGCGGTCCAGTTGCACGGCGCGATGGGCATGACCGAGGAGCTGCCCATCGGCCACTACTTCAAGCGCCTCACCGCGATCCAGAACGAATGGGGCCCGGTCGATCACCACATCGCCCGCTATGCCGCACTCACCCGACCCGCGGGCGTGCCCGCCGACCCGGTGGTCCTGACGACGTCGCAATAGGGCCGCGCATAGGCTCGACGGGTGCGTACGGAATCGAGCCACGATGTTCTCTCGGCGGCCGAACCCGAGGATGTGGGACTGTCCTCGGATCGGCTGCGCATCCTGGACGAGACGCTGACCGCGGAGGTCGCCGCGGGCCGTCTGTCCGGCGCGGTGGTGGCGATCGCCCGCGGCGGCAGGCTCGCCCACCTGCGGGCTGTCGGATACCGGGATCCCGCGGCGGGCGTTCCCATGACGACCGACACGCTGTTCTGGCTCGCGTCGATGACCAAACCGATCACGACCGCGGGCGCGCTGACCCTGTACGAACAGGGCAGCCTGCTGCTCACCGATCCGCTGGCGGCACATCTGCCCGAATTCGCCGACCAGCGGGTCGCCGTCGTCGATCCCGCCACCGACACGGTGACACTCGTGGACCCGGCACGTCCGCCACAACTCCACGATCTGCTCCGGCACACCAGCGGAATCGTGGAGGGCACGCTGGGCGCGACGCCGGTGCACCGGCTCTACGCCGACGCCGTCGGCGACGGCCCCGCCGACCGCACCGGTCAGGAATTCATCGACCGGCTGGCCCGGGTGCCCCTGCTCCACCAGCCCGGGGCCGAATGGCATTACGGCTGGGGCCTGGACCTCACCGGCCTGATCATCGAACGCATCACCGGCGCCACCCTGGAAACGTTCCTGCGGGAACGGATCCTCGACCCGCTGGGCATGCACGACACGACATTCGTTGTGCCCGAGGGTCGTTCCGATCGGCTGGCTCCGCCGCTGCCGCATGACCCGGCACGCGCACGCTTCGACTCCGGCGGCGCGGGCCTGTTCGGCACCGCCACCGATTACCTGCGCTTCGCGCAGATGCTGCTCGGCGCGGGGCAATTCGGCACCACCCGCGTACTGGCCCGCAAAACGGCGGAACTGATGACCTCCGAACAGCTCGGACCCGAAACGGATACGCGGGGACTGGAGACGATGGCCGACTGGTCGCGCGGCCACGGTTTCGGCCTCGGCCTGGCCGTGCGCCGACCGGCCGGAGCCCCCGCCGCGGGCAGCCCCGGCGAGCTGATGTGGCCCGGCGTATCCGGCACCTACTGGTGGGCCGACCCCCGTGAGGACCTCGCCGCGGTCTTCCTCGCCCACACCGAGGACCGGGCCACGAAGGCCCGACACTTCCAACTCTTCCGCGCCCTTACCCTCCAGTCGCTGCGTTGAGCGCACCCGAACCCCCACAGCCGCACTCTTTCCCGCGCTTCGCACTCGTTGCGGGCGCCCACAGCGGGTGCGAAGGGCGAGAAGGGGTGCGAATGCACGAGGCGCCGCCCACTTCCGGCACAGTGGGCGGCGCCTCGATTTCGGGGGGCCGGTCGTTTCCCGACGATGACCGGTCCTGCGGGTGCGCCGCGGGGTGGTCCCGGCGGCGCGGGTTCAGCGCACCGGGGTGAAATCCCGGGCGGCGATGTGGGTGGGGCGCGGCGCGGGGGCCGCGTAGGGCTCCACCAGGGTGTTCTCCACGCTGTTGAACACCAGGAAGATGTTCGAGCGCGGGAACGGGGTGATGTTGTTGGCCGAGCCGTGCATGATGTTCGAGTCGAACAGCAGCGCCGAGCCGCGCGCGCCGGTGAACTGGGCGATACCGTGGCGATCGGCCAGTTCGGTGATGTGCGCGTGCGAGGGCACGCCGATCTGCTGCTCCCGCAACGACTCCCGATAATGGTCGGCCGGGGTCTCACCCTGGCACGGCACGAAGGTGCGGTGCGAACCGGGCATCACCATCAGGCTGCCGTTGAACGGGTAGTTGTCGGTCAGCGCGATCGACAGGCTCACCGCCCGCGGCGCGGGCATACCGTCCTCGGCATGCCAGGTCTCGAAGTCCGAATGCCAATAGAATCCGGTGCCCTCGAAACCGGGCATGTAGTTCACCCGGCTCTGGTGGATGTACACATCCGACCCGAGCACCTGCCGGGCCAGCCCGATCACCCGCTCGTCGCGCACCAGCGCGGCGATCGCGGCCGAGATCGTGTGCACCTCGAAGATCGACCGCACCCGGTTCGACTTCTTCTCGATGATCACCCGCTCGTCCAGCCGCAGCTCGGGATCGCTTGCCAGCCGGTCGATCTCGGCGGAGAAGTCGGCCACCTCCGTCGGGCTCAGCAACTCGTCGATGATCGCGTACCCGTCGGCGTCGAAGTTCGCCAGCGCGGGCGATTCGATCCGGCCCCACACCGTGGGATCGGTCCGCTCGGCGAGCGGCGCCGGTGCGGCGGTTCGAGTCGGGTATCGATCGATTCGACTCTCGGCCAACGTCATCGGGGTGTTCTCCTCCTCACCTACTGGGTAACGGCGACCAGCGGATAGACGCCGTTCTCGTCGTGCACCTCTTGTCCGGTCACCGGCGGATTGAACACGCACATCATGCGCATCCGCGTGCGGGTCTCGAGGCGATGCTTCTCGTGACCGTCGAGCAGGTACATCGACCCGGGTCCGAGCTCGTAGCTCACACCGTTGTCGAGGTCGTGCAGCGTGCCCTCGCCCTCGATCAGCCACACCGCCTCGATGTGGTTGGCGTAGTGGAACTCGTGGGTGGTACCGGCCTCGATGGTGGTCTCGTGGAAGGAGAATCCGACCCCGTCACCGCCCAGGACGATGCGCTTGCTGCGCCAGCCCTCGGCCGCGACATCGCGGTCGGTGCCGGTGATCTCCGCGGTGGTTCGCACGATCATGGGTCAGTTACCTCCTCGTACCATGTCGACCGCACGGCTGAGAATGCTCAGGCCGTGATCGAGCTCGTCGTCGGTGATGGTCAGCGGCGGCAGCAGCTTCACGACCTCGTCCTCGGCCCCGGAGGTCTCGACCAGCAGGCCGTGTTCGAAGGCGATGCGGCTGACCTTGCCCGCCTGCGACGCCTCGTCGAACACCAGGCCGTGCACCAGACCGCGGCCGCGGGTCGACACGCCCTCGTAGGTATCGGCCAGCGCGCTGAACGACTTTCGGATCCGCTCGCCCTTGGCCACCGTCGACGCCTCCAGCCGATCGTCGCTCCAGTAGTGCTCGAGCGCAACCCGCGCGGTGACGAAGGCCGGGTTGTTACCGCGGAAGGTGCCGTTGTGCTCACCGGGCGACCACTGGTCCAGATCGCGGCGCATGAGCACCAGCGCCAGCGGCAGGCCGTACCCACCGATCGACTTCGACAGCGTGACGATGTCGGGGGTGATCCCGGCTACCTCGAAGGAGAAGAACGGGCCGGTGCGCCCGCAGCCCATCTGCACATCGTCGACGATGAGCAGAATGCCCCGGGCCGAGCACAGTTCGGACAGCCGCCGCAGCCACTCCGGACGCGAGACGTTGACCCCGCCCTCGCCCTGCACGGTCTCCACGATCACCGCGGCGGGCTTGTCCACACCGGAGGAGTTGTCATCGAGCGCCTTCTCCATCCAGGCCAGTTCGTCGGCGCCGTCGAGGTAGCCGTCGTAGGGCATCGGATTCACATGCACCAGCGGCACACCCGCCCCGGCGCGCTTGGCGGCGTTGCCGGTGACCGACAGCGCGCCCAGCGTCATGCCGTGGAAGGCGTTGGTGAAGTTCAGGATCGTGGTGCGGCCGGTCACCTTGCGGGCCAGCTTCAGCGCCGCCTCGACGGCGTTCGCACCGGTCGGCCCGGGGAACTGCACCTTGTAATCGAGGCCGCGCGGATCCAGCAGCACCGAGTTGATGGTCTCCAGCAACTGCTGCTTGGCCACGGTCGACATATCCAGCCCGTGGGTGATGCCGTCGCGGGCAATGTAATCCAGCAACGCCTGCTTCAGCACCGGATTGTTGTGGCCGTAGTTCAGTGCACCCGCACCCGCGAAAAAGTCCAGATAATCACGGCCGCCGCCGTCGCGCAGCCAGGCGCCCTGCGCGGTGTCGAACAGCGTCGGCCAGGATCGGCAATAGCCGCGCACATTCGATTCCAAGTTTTCGAAAACGGTCATCTCAGCGGTCGTCATCGATGATCCTTTCCTGAGGTTTGGGCCGCCGGTTGCAATGGCCCGATCCGGTACAGGTCCTCTGATTCATGCCCGTCCGGGAAATCCTGTGGTTCGAACAACGGCTCGCGCGTCATCCGCGCGCCCCAGCGCCGGGCCAGGGCCGCGAACATCGCCAGCGATGCCTCGTTGTCCGGCGACACCGTGGTCTCCAGTGTCGAAATCCCTTGCGCCGCAACATTGTCAACCAAGTGATCCAGCATCGCAACGCCGAGACCGCGGCCACGGTAGGCGTGGTCCACCGCGACCTGCCAGACGAACAGCACGTCCGGGGCCTGCGGGCGCAGGTATCCGGTTGTGAAACCCGCGACCTCTCCACCGATTTCGACGACAACCGAGGTGGCGCGAAAATCGCGACACCACAGCAGATACGCATAGCTCGAATTCACATCGAGCACCTGCGAGTCGACCGCGATTCGCCACATGGATGCCCCGTCGCCGAGGCGTGGTGCGCGAATCACGGCGGGAACCGATGACTCGATCGGCATACTCCGTGTTCGGGTCAGCATGTATTCAGATTTGCCAAGAAAGTTTGAGGCCAACCTGTCGGCTTCATTACAGTCGTGTTACACCGGCATTTTCAGTGAGTTTCCTCACTTATCGGCAACCACACGCTGAATCGCGCGCCGCCGCCGTGACGGTCCTCACATTCGACGCGACCGCCGTGCGCGGCAACGGTTTCCGCGACGAGCGCCAGACCGATGCCCGTACCCGTCGCGGAACCGCGTCCGCGCCGCACGGTGACGAACCGGTCGAAGATGCGCTCGCGATCCTGCGGCGCCACACCGGGACCCGCGTCGTCGACGGTGATCACCACCTCGCCGCCGACCCGCCGCACGCCCACGGCGATCACACCGCCGCCGTGCCGGTCGCCGTTGTCGAGCAGATTCACCACGGCCCGTTCCAATTCCAGCTTGCGCCCCAGCACGATCGCGTCGACATCGGATCGCAACAGATCGGGCGGGCAGCGCAGTTCCGCGAGCGTGTGGGTGAGCAGATCGCGCACCGACAGCGGTTCGGCGTCGGCGCCGTGCATGCGCGCCTCCGCGCGCGCGAGAGCCAGCAGGTCGTCGAGCAGCCGCCGCAGATGGTCCAGTTCGGCGCGCACCAGATCCAGCGCGCGGCGCGAACGCTCCGGCAGCTCGTCCTTGTGCCGGGTCATCACGCCGACGCTGGTGGTCAATGTGGTGAGCGGCGTGCGCAATTCATGGCTCACATCGCCCACCAGCCGTCGTTCCCGATCGATGCGCCGTTGCAGCGAATCGACCATGGCGTTGAAGGCGTCCACCGTCGGCGCCAGATCCGGATCGTCGGTATCGGGCAGCCGGGTGCTCAGCTGTCCGGAGGCGATGCGGGCCGCGGTGCCGGTCACCTGGCGCAGCGGTTCCAGCAGCCGCCGCGACAGCCACAGCCCGAAGACCGCGCCGATTCCGGTGCCCGCGATCGCGCAGGCGATCAGGGTCTCCCAGAACCCGCGGTCGAACAGCGCCACGGTCGCCGCGAGCAACGCCGAGACCAGCCCGGCCGTGGCGGCGAAGGCGAAAACCGTTCGGGCGCGCAGACTCTGGCGCCGCGGCAGCGATCGGCGTCCCGCGCTAACGCTGTACATCCAGTCGATAGCCCAGGCCGCGCACCGTCACCACGATCACCGGATCCGACGGATCCCGCTCGATCTTGGTGCGCAACCGCCGCACGTGCACGTCGACGATCCGCTCGTCACCGAAAAAACCACGGTCCCAGACCCGTTCGAGCAGCACGCTGCGCGAGAGCACCCGGCCGGGGGTTTCGGCCAGTTCGCACAGCAGCCGGAATTCGGTCAGGGTCAGATGCAGTTCCTCCTCGCCCCGGCGCACGATCCCGGCATCCGGCGAAAGCAGCAGCGGCGCTTCGGGATCGGCGTCGAGCACCACCTCCTGGGGTGCGGGCGGCTCGGTGAACTGCTGGGCGCGCCGCCGCAGCGCGCGCATGCGCGCGGTGATCTCCTTGATCTCGAAGGGTTTGGTCACGAAGTCGTCGGCACCGGCCTCGAGCGCGGCCACCACGTCGTGGGTGTCGTCGCGCGCGCTCACCACGATGATCGGGACGTCGTGATCCCGGCGGATCTCCCGAATACAGGAGAAGCCGTCCATATCGCCCAACATCAGATCCACGATCATCACATCCGGCGCGCCGTTGTCACGCAGATGCTCGAGCGCGTATTCGGCCTCCTCGGCCTCCGCGACGTCGTATCCTTCATCCTCCATGGCCAGCCGCAGGGCGCTTCTGACCCGGTCGTCGTCCTCCACGATCATCAGGTTCGCGGTCATACCGATACCACCTCGCTACAGACACACACCGGTAGCTGGAGTACCCCAGCGACCGTCGCGTAAACCTGGGGCAACACCTCGGGGTGCCGCGTGCCGCGCCCGCCCCGTAAACTACCCGTCAAGACAGTCAGGCGATTGGTGCGCCGCGGGGGTCTGCCCGTCCGCGCGCACGGCGAGTGCAGGAGACACCATGTCAGGTCGCCGCTGCCGATTCGGTATCGCCACGGGATTCGCCCTGGTGACGATGCTGTTGGCCGCGTGCTCATCTTCGTCGGGAACCACGCCGAAACCGGCGCCGGGAACCGCAGGCCCGGCCGCGCCGATCATCACGGTGACGCCGGGGGACGGCAGCAAGAATGTCGACCCGCTGGGCAAGATCGAGGTGAGCGCCTCCGACGGCATCCTGACCGATGTCACCATGGCCAATGAGCAGGGCAAACCCGTGGAAGGCATCCTGACGCCGGATCGCACGGCGTGGAAGCCGACGGGCCCGCTGGGCTACAACCACACCTATACCGTGACGGCCCAAGGGATTTCGATCAGCGGGCCGACCGGTCCGTTGAAGTCCTCGTTCGCCACCATCACGCCCAGCAACCAGACCAAGGTGTATCTGAACACCACACTCGGTCAACCGCTGGCCGAGGGCGGCACCTACGGGGTGGGCACGGTGATCGTCGCGCACTTCGACGAGGACATCCCGGACAAGGCCGCGGCCGAGAAGCAGCTGACCGTCACCACCGACCCGCCGGTGACGGGCTCCTGGTACTGGATGGACAAGCGCAACGCCCACTGGCGGCCCGAAAAGTATTGGGCCCCAGGCACGAAGGTCTCGGTGCAGGCCAAACTCTACGGCGTGCAATTCGGTCAGGGCCTGTACGGGCAGGAGGATGCCAAGACCTCCTTCGTCATCGGCCCCTCGCACGTGTCCATCGCCGACGACAACACCAAGCACGTGCAGGTGTTCGAGAACGGCAAACTCATCCGCACCATGCCCACCTCGATGGGTCGCGGCGGCAGCGAGCAGGTCGGCAACAAGACCATCTACTTCAACACGCCCGCGGGCATCTACACCGTGATGGACAAGGGCAATCCGGTCATCATGGACTCCTCCACCTACGGTCTGCCGGTCAACTCCCGCCTGGGCTACAAGGAGACCATCAACTGGGCGACCCGCATCAGCGGCGACGGCATCTACCTGCACCAGCTGGATTCGACCGTCTGGGCGCAGGGCAGCCAGAACCTCTCGCACGGCTGCCTCAACCTCAACGGCGAGAACGCCAAATGGTTCTACAACTGGTCTCTGCCCGGGGATGTGGTGGAGATCCGCAACACCACGGGCCCGCCGCAGCAATCGTGGAACAACGGCGACTGGACGATTCCGTGGGACGAGTGGCAAGCGGGCAGCGCGCTGCGTTGAGCTCACTGCCCGCACATCGTGCCTCGCATGGTGTAGCCGATGGTCGCCTCCCGGGCCGTCGCGGGATCGAACCGGGTCAGCGACTCCGGGCCGAATCGATAGGTGCGGACGTCGCCGGTCTCGGGGTCGGGGACCTCGACCGGCGCGCCCTCGGCGAAGACGACCTCCACCTCGGCTTCGTCGGTATCGGCCAGCAGTGAGCGGATGGCCCGGCTCGTGGTCGCCAGCGGGCGCAGCGCGGCCAGGGCGTGCCCCTCGCCGCCGTTGCGCAGCTGACCGTCCACATACCAGAGCAGCATGTGCCGGGCCGTGGTCCGCCATTCCGGCAGGCGTCGCGCATCCGGGCTGGTGAACAGCCATTCGAGCAGATTGTCGCCGGTCCGCAGACCGGTGAACACCGCGGCCCATTCTTCGTTGCAGGCCACCAGATCCCAGTCCAGGGTCAGGGTGGCCGCCGGGCCCGGATGCGCGACGAGGAGTTCGGTATCGGTCGGATGCGTCACTGTCAGATGGAGCCCAGGCCCAACATCAACAGCGGGGCCGCACTGCCCAGACCCGCGCCCGCGCTACCCAGACCCTCGCTGCTACCCAGGCCCGCGCTGCCGGTCAGGGCCTTGCCGAGGCCGCCCGCGCCGCCGCTCCCGCTGCCGAGGACCTTCCCCAGTCCTCCGGCGGCGGAGCTGCCGGTCTTGGCCAGCCCGGCCAGACCCTGCACCAGCTGACCGAGATCGCCGCCGCCCTCGCTCTTCTTACCCTTCTTGCCCTTGGCCTTCTTCGCCGCCTTGACGTGCTTGACCGGCTTCGCCTTGGCCGCGGCGACCGGGGCCGCCTGATGGCGGGCCGGGGCCGACGCCTGGACCGGGAGCTGCGTCTGCACCGGGGCGCTTTCCAGCTTGGCCTGGGTCGTGGTCGCACCGGCCGGGGCGGCGGAGAGCTCGGTGAACGCCGCGGTGGTCACCAATGCGGTCATCGAGAGCATGGCCAGTCGGACCGAGCCGACCGAGGTGCTTTTCGCGCTGTGCTTACCCATGAGATGTCTTCCTTTGTTGCGAGTTGAGAGGCGAATTGCCTTATGTCACTTCGAGAATCGCGGCGTCTGGTGGGTCACCAGCCGCCGAAACCGCCGCCGATACCGGCGAGGTCGCCGAATCCGCCACCGCCGAACAGGTCGCCGCCGCCACCGAACAGGTCGCCGCCACCGCCGAACAGGTCGCCGCCACCGCCGAACAGGTCGCCGCCGCCACCGAACAGGTCGCCGCCGCCGTCACCGCCGAACAGGTCACCCAGGCCGTCACCGCCGCCGAAGAGGTCGCCACCGTCGCCACCGAACAGGTCGCCGAGACCGTCGCCGCCGCCCCCGCCGAACAGATCGCCACCGTCGCCACCGTCACCGAAAAGGTCGCCGGCGTCGGCACCCTCGTCGCCGCCGAACAGGTCACCCAGCGGGTTTCCCGAATCCCCACCGCCGCCGTCCCCGGCGTCCTCGTCGCCGCCGAACAGGTCACCCAGCGGGCTTTCCGAATCCCCACCGCCGCCGTCCCCGGCGTCCTCGTCACCGCCGAACAGGTCACCCCACGGATTTTCCGAATCCCCGCCGCCGTCCCCGGCATCCTCGCCGCCCCCGGCTTCGTCACCCCCACCGGCTTCGTCACCGCCACCAGCCTCGTCACCCCCACCGGCTTCGTCACCGCCACCAGCCTCGTCACCCCCACCGGCTTCGTCACCGCCACCAGCCTCGTCACCCCCACCGGCTTCGTCACCGCCACCAGCCTCGTCACCGCCGCCGGGCTTGTCCTCGTCGCCGCCGCTGGATTCGTCACCGCCGCCGGGCTTGTCGTCCCCGCCCCCACCGGCCTTGTCCTCATCGCCGCCGGGCTTGTCGCCACCCGAGGGCTTGTCCTTGCCCTTGTCCTTCTCCCCCTTGTCGTCCTTACCCTTGTCCTTTTTGTCGTCCTTCTTTTCCTTGTCTTCCTTCTTCTTGTCGTCCTTCTTATCGTCCTTGCCCTTGTCGTCCTTATCCTCGCTCTTACCGCTCGACGTGCCGAAATCCTGTGTCCAGTAGGTCTTTCCGTCCTTACTCTTGGCGTAGCCGACACCGATTTCCTTGAGCCCCGCGTTGAGGATGTTCGCGCGACGCTGCGGATCCTTCATCCAGGCCTGGACGACCTCGGCGGGGCTTTTCTGGCCCTTCGCGATATTTTCTTCCGAGGTCTTCGCCTTGTACCCGGCCTCGCTGAGCCGATCCTCCACGTCCCCCTTGGACGATTTGTGCCCGAAGAAGCCCTTGGCCGCCATGTCCTTGGCGTGCGCCTGGGCCGCCTCGGCGAGATGCTTGTCGGCCTTCAGCGGCTTCAAACCCGCCTTCTGCCGTTCCTTGTTGGTGAGGCTGATCACCTCGTCGACCGGAGACTTGCCCTCGGGAGCCGCCGTGGCGGCCGGTGCACCGGCAATGGCCAGCGCCGCGAATGCGGAAACTCCGACGGTAGCGGAAATAGAACGAAATCTAGCCGAACTCGAACTCATCAATTCCCCTAGAAGAGGTCGCATAACGTTCGCATAACGCTAACAAGAGCAAGCACTCGAGGGGCCGTAACACCGTGAGTCTAAAGAACTTTGAAGCCCGGCCTTAAAGATCATTTTCGATAATCCCGTTGCCGCAACATTTCTCGCCCCCGCCAACATCCCGAAAAATTCGAGGTCATCCAGGTCAGGGAACCGTTAACGAGCCACACTTCCCCTCGGCCGGGGGCTGCAATGGAGACATGAAGGCCAACGCCTGGTTACGTGAGCTGGTCGACCATCGGTACGCGGTCGAGGTACTCGAAGCCCTTGCCGCACGACCGCGCACCGCTCGCGAACTCGCCGCCGCGATGCCGGGCAGCGAGCTCGGCCGCACGCTCCGGATGCTCGCCGTGGCGGGCCTGATCCGGACCAACACCGCGGGCAGCTGGGATGTCGCCACCGCGATCCCCGGCGTCCTGCGGATCACACTGTCGGGCGCATCCGTGGTGCACACCCTCGCGAAAGCGCCGCTGCGGGACGCGGTTCACGGCGCCGACGAGACCGGCTTGCGCCGCCAGCGCGGTATCACCCCGTAGGTCGCCGCGCGCAGTACCCATTCGACCGGGCCGTAGGCGTGGCCGGTGAGCCACCAGCGGCTGATCACCACCTGCAGGGCGAAGGTCAGCACGCCCAGCGCGACGACGGCCAGGGCCGGGATGCGGGCGGACAGACCGTAGCCGCTGTAGAGCAGCAGCAGGACCACGGACTGTCCGATGTAGTTGCTCGCCGCCATCCGACCGGCGGGGGCGAGCAGGCCGGTCGCCGAGGCCCAGCGGGTGGTGCTCAGGTGGAGTACGACGGCCACGTAGGCGAAGGTCATCAGCGGGTTGATCAGCTCCTGCACGCCGGACCACCAGCTCGGCAGGTGGACGAGAGCGGCCACGTCGGCGAAGGTGATCGCGGAGACCGGCAGGCCGATTCCGAAGCCGATCCACATGGCCCGGGGCGTCCAGCGCCGCAGTCGCTCGCGATCGCGGAACAGCTGCGCCTTGCCCGCCGCCAGGCCGAGCAGGAACATGCCGAGGCTGGTGACGCCCTGACCGAACCAGATCAGCAGGGCGAACCGCGGCCCCACCTCCAGCTGGGCGCGGAATGTGTCGGCGGCACTTCCCGCGAATCCGGAGGTCAATTGCGCCACGTGCAGCCACTCTCCCAGCGGCAGATCATCGTCGCCGGGCAGGAAGCTCGGCAGCCAATACACCACGTAGAGGAAGGTCCCGGCCACGATCGCGGTCCGCGGCCGAATCTTGCGCAGCAGCAACAGGATCAGGCCCAGGAACGCGTAGAGCGTGAGGATGTCGCCGACCCACAGGAACAGCACATGGACGACTCCGACGAGGAACAGCGCCCCGCAGCGCCGCAGCAGCCGCCACGGCCCCGACGCCCCCGCCCGTCGCGCGGCCTCCAACTGCAGGGTGAACGAGTACCCGAACAGAAATGCGAACAGCAGATAGAACCGCCCGAGAAACAGCGCCTCGATCACCGCGTCGGTCATCCGGTCGGCCGGGTCGTGGTGTACCCAGAACCGCTCCGTCCCCATGGGCGCGTCCGAGGTGAGAATTCCGGTCAGCACCACCGCGTTGGTGATCAGAATCCCGAACAGCGCGAATCCGCGCAGTATGTCGACCTCGGCGATCCGGCCGCCGGAAGAAACGGGAGACGTTGCGGGCCAGGCCATTACCCCACGCTAGCGGCCCGGCCCGCCCGCCACATCGCCCGTGCGGCCCATCCACGGTCAACCGCGGGCACGACGCGCCCTCGTTCACGCGGCGTATTGGCCGAGATATGACCGAAGTATGACGCCCGCGCGCGGCGGAACTTTCCAGAGCGCGACGCGGGTTGTACCGGGTGTCGATATGAGGAGGTCATATGGCACGCGAATACAACCGCAATCCCGCGGCCGTCGCCGCGCTGTCGCCGGAGCAGTATCACGTCACCCAGAAGAACGGGACCGAGCGGCCGTTCACCGGCGAGTACTGGGACAACCACGAGCCGGGTATCTACGTGGATGTGGTGTCCGGTGAGCCATTGTTCGCCTCGGTCGACAAGTTCGACAGCGGCAGCGGCTGGCCGAGCTTCACCCGGCCCCTTGACCCCGGCAACGTGGTCGAGAAGCGGGACCTCAGCCATCTGATGATCCGCACCGAGGTGCGCTCGAGCCACGGCGACAGCCATCTCGGCCATGTGTTCACCGACGGCCCCCGCGAGGCGGGCGGCCTGCGATACTGCATCAATTCGGCGGCGCTGCGCTTCATCCACCTCGACGACCTCGAGGCGGAGGGATATGGGCAGTACCGCACTTTGTTCACGAAGGAGGACGCGTGAGGGAGTTTGCGACCGAACCATCAGCACAGCGCGCCGCGCGCACGACGGCACCGAGCGCCAGCGAGGTGACGTCGTGAGCACTACGCGTACGGCGATTCTGGCGGGCGGATGCTTCTGGGGCATGCAGGATCTCATCCGCAGGCAGCCGGGCGTGCTGTCCACGCGGGTGGGCTACACCGGCGGCCGCAACGATCATCCCACCTATCGCAACCATCCCGGTCACGCGGAGGCGGTGGAAATCGTCTACGACCCCGAGCGGACGGACTATCGGGCGCTGCTGGAATTCTTCTTCCAGATCCACGATCCGACCACCAGGGACCGACAGGGCAATGACATCGGTACCAGCTACCGGTCGGCGATCTTCTACCTCGACGACGAGCAGAAGCGCGTCGCGCTGGACACCATCGCCGATGTCGACGCCTCGGGCCTGTGGCCCGGCAAGGTGGTCACCGAGGTGACCCCGGCCAGCGAGTTCTGGGAGGCCGAGCCCGAGCATCAGGACTACCTGATGCGGTATCCGGACGGCTACACCTGCCATTTCCCGCGACCGGGATGGAAGCTGCCCAAGCGGCAGACGGCCACGTCCTGAGTCGTCACCGTCCGGCATCCCGGCGGGGATGCCGGACGGATCTCGGGCGCGCGGGCCGATGAATTTCCGGCGCGGGCGCCGTCGACATGAACATGAAGACCACGCACACCCTGGAAACGCCCGATGTCGACCTGGTTTACGACGTGCACGGCCCGCTGCCCACCGCCGATGGCCGTCCGCCGCTGTTCATGATCGGCCAGCCCATGGACGCCAGCGGCTTCCGCGCGCTGGCCGCGCACTTCCCCGATCGCACCGTGATCACCTACGACCCGCGCGGGCTCGGGCGCAGCATTCGCAAGGACGGGCGCGTGGACAGCGTTCCCGAGGTGCAGGCCGAGGATGTGCACGCCGTGATCACCGCGCTCGACGCGGGTCCGGTGGACATGTTCGCCAGCAGCGGCGGCGCGGTCACCGCGCTGGCGCTGGTGGCGGCCCATCCCGGCGATGTCGCCACCCTCGTTGCCCACGAGCCGCCGCTGCTGACCGTGCTCCCCGACGCCGACGCCGCCGAGCGGGCCCGCGCCGGTTACCGAGACGCCTACCAGGCCAAGGGTTTCGGCGCGGGCATGGCCGGATTCCTGGCGATGACCGCATGGCAGGGCGAGTTCACCGACGCCTACCTCGACCAGCCCGCGCCCGACCCCGCGCAGTTCGGCCTGCCGACCGAGGACGATGGCTCCCGCGACGATCCGCTGCTGTCCGACCGGTCCGCGGCCGTGACCGCCTACCGCCCGGACGTGGCCGCGCTGACCGCGGCGCCCACCCGGATCGTGCTCGCCGTGGGCGAGGAGACCGGCGACACCGTCACCGCCCGCACCGCCATCGCCACGGCCGCACTGCTGAATCAGCGGGCGGCGGTCTTCCCGAGTCATCACGGCGGCTTCCTCGACGGTGAGTTCGGCTACCCCGGTCAGCCCGAGGCCTTCGCGAAGAAGCTGCGCGAGGTACTCGACGAGAACGCCTGAACCGCGAGCTCACCGCGGCCCCACCCCGGCCGACCGGCCGAGCAGCCCCGCGTACGGCTCGATGCCCTCGTCCACCAACGCCTTTCGCTCCGCCATCGGTAGCACCAGGCAGTGCAGTGTCAGACCGTCCACGAGGGCGAGCAGTTGCACGGCCTCGCTCTCGGTCAGCCCGGCGTCGACGTACCAGGCCCGCAGATCCGCGTCCAAGGACGCGGATTCGCGGGCCAGTACCGGATCCACGGCCGCCAGCCCCGCATAGGCCAGCCACACCCGCGCCCGCCGATCCCGACGCTCGTCGAGCGGCAGCCACTGAAAAACGATGTCGCGCAGAGTATTCGGCGCCGCTTCTCGAACATCGGCGAGAAACCGCGCACCGGCATAAGCGAATCCGGACCGGATCAGATCGGTCTTGGTCCGGTAGTAATACTGCACCTGCGCCGGGGACACCCGCGCCGCCGCCGCCACGCTCCGCACACTCAACGCCTCGACCCCCCGCTCGGCCAGCACCGTGAGCACCGCCTCCAGCACATGCTCCCCCGCCATCAGCACCGCCCGAACCCCCGCACCCTCGCATACCCCAGCGCCACCAACTCCACCACTCCGATCACGAAGAGCACGACCCCCACCTGCCGCAACCCCGCAACCGGCGTCTCGACCCCCCGAAACACGACGAACAACACCACCCCCACCAACACCATCAGCACACCAGCCGCCACCGACCACTTCGTACCCATACGACCTCCATACATTCGTACAGTACGATCGTACAGCACCCCCCGCCCGCGTCCCCTACGACAGAGCGTAGGAAATCGGTAATTTCCCCCCACCGACATCAGAAGAAAACCGTAAACGCCCCGCTCCTACCCTCTTTCGGGATGTTCAATGAAAGCTCCGAACTACTGCGAGAGGTTGGTGAATCCAGCGATGACCACCGAGACGATCCTGGGATCGGTCCACGTCCGCTGGTCGGCGGCCGAGTCCGCCTTCGTCGCCCGCTCCGACCGGTACCCGGAGCTGATCCACCGAAACGAGTGGTCCTCCCTCGCCGCGGTCGACGGCCTACTGAGCCTGATCGACCACCACCACGCCGCGACTCGTCGCCCGGCCGCCTGAGCCGGTCAGATCCCGCGGGCGAACTCGCGGTACAGAAACTTCTGGTGCGAGTACTCCAGGGTGTCCGAATGCCGCCGCAAGGTACCGAAGACGAGGCGCATCAAAGTGGTGACAGGAACGCCGCCCGCCGCCCACTGGGTCACCGAGGCTGCGGTGTTCACGAGGGAGTTTTCCGTCTCGTTGGCGGGTGCGGAGTCCAGACCCAGCCGCCTGAGTAGCTGATCGCGCACGCCCTGGATATCGAACTCGAGCCGCCGCACATCCTCCTCGGTCTCACATCGGGCCAGTACCCGACGGAAATCCGCGGCGCGGCTGCGATATTCGTCCATTCGTCCGCAGGCGAGCTCCAACCAGCGCTCATCGTCGAACCTTCCCCGATCGCGAGGTGACCACAACCGACCGCCCAGCAGGGGAAGTTCGTATTCCAGCAGTTCCAGACGACGACCCCGCGACGATCGGGCAACCTTGCCGATCTCGCCCGGAATCCCCCGAATCGCCGAAATGACCGCATCGATGGTGCTGTCGTGGGCACCGTCGTCGAAGAGATCGAACATGACGGCGAAGTCACGCCGGACCGGATGTGGGGTGTATCCGACCTTGCCGACCTTCGCCCGCGCCGAATAACGAAGCGAGCGTACGAGATTGGCAACCAACCACAGCTGCCGATCGCTGTCCGGGAGGAGTCTGCGCAGTTGCCCCTCCATTACATAGGAAGACGCCCGCGCCCAACGCCCGAATTCGTCACCCTCGACCCCGTCCGCCCCACTCCCCAGGGCAATGCGTGCACCGTGATGACGTTCGGTGCGGATGTTCTCCATCTGGTAGTCGGTCCACGCGGCGATCTTGGGCAGCAGTCGTTGCCCGCCGACTCGCCGACCCATCTCACGATCCGCCTGCACGGTCTTCTCGATGTATCGAGAAACGGTGTCGACTCCGGTCAGCTTCAACGTCTCCACCGCATCGCGCTCCGCCGCCAAGAGCGCGGGAGCAGTATCCGGCGGAATCCGAAGGGGTGCGGCAATTCCGAGATCGAACAGATGGCAGAGGATTCGCGGGTAATCGCCGAAATCGGCCGGGGTCGGCATCGGATTCGTCGGGTGCGGAACCAGTACTTCGTCGAAGTAGATCAGGGACTGCACCAGTTCGGCATAGCACTGCTGCGCGAACGGGTCCCGGGGCCGCGTCGGCGTCGCGTGATTCTGTGACAACATGAATTCTTCCGCGCTGGTGAAGGTTGTCACATCCACCATGACTCGATGCGACATCAACCACTCCGAGAGCGGGCAAGCACATCCACGAACCAGCGGACGCACTCGGGGCTGCCGATAATGGTTTCGGAAAAGAGCGGCTCCCGCTGTTTCCACAGGGCTTCGTCGAAGGGCACCGCGTCGGTTCCGAATCCATCCACGGCGGACCGTCCGGTCGCCAGGCTCAATCCGATACCGGCCGCACCGTCCCACACCTTCTGATTCGGGCGATAGAACAGATCGAAGCTTCCAACGATGTCGGTGCAGTCCGACAGGTCGATGCAGGTCCGAACCATATCCAGGGTCTGGGATGTGGTGCGGAGTTTCACCTCGGCGCCGGCGGCGGTGAGCGCGAACTCGAACCGCCGGGGCGTCGACCCTTTGCTGCGCGTGACCGAGGCTCGTCGCGGTACCGGCACCCGCGGCAGTGGTACCGCGGCCCGCCCGTTCACCGTGACCTCGTCGGCCCAGCGGATCGACAGAGCCGACCGGCCGATACCCAGTTCCGGCGCGAGAATGTATGTGGCCGTGGGAATTCCCGCGTCCACTCGGCAAACCACGGAGCAGAACTCGCGGCCGTCGGCTCTCACGAACTCGCTCGTACCGTCGATCGGGTCGATGATCCATAGGGGATCCCCCGACGTCACCAGGCCCGAATGATCCTCCTCCGCGACGAATCCCGCGTCCGGAAAGCGCCGCCGCACCGCCTCGACGATCACGGTCTGGGCGGCGACGTCGGCCTCCGACAGGAGAGTGCGGTCCGATTTCGTATCGACTCGCAATCCGGATAGATTCCGCCGGTAGCCGCGTAGCAGTGGCAGAAGTTGCTCGTCCAACTCGTCCCACAGCGACGCGACGCTGTCCACCCGGCCCTCCGACTGTCGGTCTGTGTCATGAGGATAGCCGCGGAAATCACGCGAACGACGAACTACGCCGGATCGGACGCGAACCTCAGCCCCGATACGGATACTGCCGGTCCAGATCCAGATTCAGCTCCAGTACATTGACGCGGGGCTCGCCGAGGAAACCGAGGTCGCGGCCGTCGGTGTGGGTGGTAACCAGGGATTGGACCTGGGCCTCGGAGATGTTGCGGGCCTTGGCTATTCGGGGTACTTGCAGGGCCGCGTAGGCCGGGGAGATGTGGGGGTCCAGGCCGGAGGCCGAGGTGACCACGGCGTCGGGGGGGACGGGGGTGGTGGACGGGGCGTCGCCGATGAGGGGGACGATCTGGCCGGTCGAGTAGTCCTCGCCGGGGGTCGCGCAGTCGACCTTCACGCCCGCGTAGGCGTCCAGGAAGGGCTTGGCGGGGCAGGCCTCGTTGATGCTGACCACCTTGGTGGGCTTGGTCACCCGGCCGCGCGCGTCGCGGGGGCCGAGGACCGACAGGACGGCTCCGACGCCACCGGGGGTGCAGAACGGGCGGGCGCCCGAAACACCTTCCCGCTCACCGATGTCCTTGCTGCGCGCACACACCTGGGACAGCAGGCTGCGCTTCACGTCGGCGGGGTCGGCGTCGAGGGTGTCGACGATGCTCTCCGGGCCCAGGTTGGTGAAGCTGGTCGAGGTCGGGTCGTAGCCGTCGCCTTTGCCGGAGGACGACGGGCGGCTCTGGAAGTACTGCACCAGCGCCTTGCCGTTGCCATCGGTGAAGGCCTGCCCGATCAAGCTCGAGCCGACGATTCTGCCGTCCTGCCCGAGCAGCGAGCCCTCGGCCTTGTCGTGCAGACCGGGCAGCTGGGCGACCGCGAAAACCGCCACGGGATAGGCGATTCCGGTGATCACGGTCAGCACCAGCAGCGCGCGCAGCGCCGCGATGTGTTGCCGGATCCAGGTTGACATACGCATGATCACTACATCCCAGGGAGGAATTGGACGACAAGGTCGACGATCTTGATGCCGATGAACGGCGCGATGATGCCGCCGACACCGTAGATGGCCAGATTGCGCGACAGCAGTTTCGACGCACTGGACGGGCGATAGTTCACCCCGCGCAGCGCCAGCGGGATCAGCGCCACGATGACCAGGGCGTTGAAGATCACCGCCGACAGGATCGCCGACTGCGGGCTGTGCAGCCGCATGATGTTGAGCACGTCCAGGCCGGGGAACAGCACCACGAACAGCGCGGGAATGATCGCGAAGTACTTGGCGATGTCGTTGGCGATGGAGAAGGTGGTCAGCGCGCCGCGGGTGATCAGCAACTGCTTGCCGATCTCCACGATCTCGATCAGCTTGGTCGGATCCGAATCCAGATCGACCATGTTCCCGGCCTCCTTGGCCGCCGAGGTACCGGTGTTCATGGCGACGCCGACATCGGCCTGGGCCAGCGCGGGCGCGTCGTTGGTGCCGTCACCGGTCATGGCGACCAGGCGGCCACCGTCCTGCTCCTTCCGGATCAGCGCCAGCTTGTCCTCGGGCGTGGCCTCGGCGAGGAAGTCGTCCACCCCGGCCTCATCGGCAATCGCCTTGGCCGTCAACGGATTGTCGCCGGTGATCATGACCGTGCGAATACCCATGCGCCGCATCTCGTCGAATCGCTCACGCATGCCCTGCTTCACGACGTCCTTGAGATGGATCACGCCGAGCAGCCGGGCCTTTCCCGCCGCGATCTCGCCGACCACCAGCGGAGTGCCGCCGGAGGCCGAGACGCCGTCGACGATCACGCCGACCTCGTCGGGCACCGCGCCGCCGTGCGAGCGGATCCACTCGGTCACCGCACTGGCCGCACCCTTGCGCAGCTGATGCCCGTCGTGCAGGTCCACACCCGACATGCGGGTCTGGGCGGTGAATTCCACCCATGTCGCACCGGTCAACTCGCCCGGGGTGCGCTCGCGCTTGTTGTGGGCCCGCTTGGCGTACACCACGATCGAGCGGCCCTCGGGCGTCTCGTCGGCAAGGCTGGAAAGCTGTGCGGCATCGGCCATCTCGTCCGCGGTGACGCCGGGCATAGGGACGAATTCCGCGGCCTGGCGATTGCCCAGGGTGATGGTGCCGGTCTTGTCCAGCAGCAGGGTGTTCACATCGCCCGCGGCCTCGACCGCGCGCCCGGACATCGCCAGCACATTGCGCTGCACCAGCCGATCCATGCCCGCGATGCCGATCGCCGACAGCAGCGCGCCGATCGTGGTCGGGATCAGGCAGACCAGCAGCGACACCATGACGATGCCGGTGACGCCGTTACCGTCCAGCGCCTGACTGTCGGGCACGCCGGGATTGTTGGACTTGGCGAAGATGGCCAGCGGCTGCAGCGTCGCCACCGCGAAGACGAAGATGATCGTCAGTGCCGCCAGCAGGATGTTCAGCGCGATCTCGTTCGGCGTCTTCTGCCGCGAGGCGCCCTCCACCAGCGCGATCATCTTGTCGATGAACGAGCCACCGGGCTCCTGGGTGATCTTGACGACGATCCGATCGGACAGCACCGTGGTGCCGCCGGTCACCGCCGAACGGTCGCCGCCCGACTCGCGGATCACCGGCGCGGATTCCCCGGTGATGGCCGACTCGTCCACCGACGCAATGCCTTCCACCACATCGCCGTCACCGGGAATCACCTGCCCGGCCTCGACCACGACGTAGTCACCGCGCTGCAGTTGCGGCGCCGCGACCTGCTCCTCGGTGACCCGCTCCTGGCCCGGATGCCATTCGACGAGCCGACGAGCGACGGTGTCGGACTTGGCCTTACGCAACGTATCGGCCTGCGCCTTGCCGCGGCCCTCCGCGACGGCCTCGGCCAGATTCGCGAAAAGTACCGTCAGCCACAGCCAGACCACGATGGTCCAGGCGAAGAAGGTCGGCTTCGCGACCGCCAGAATCGTGGACCAGACCGCGCCCAGCTCCACGATCAGCATCACCGGATTGCGCCACAGCGTGCGCGGGTCCAGCTTCCGGAAGGCCTCCGGCAGCGACCTGAGCAGCATCTTCGGATCGAACAGGCCGCCCGACACCCGTCCCTTCGGCGCGGGCGCGGATTCGTATGTCGCAGCTGCGGATTCGAGGGTGGGGGTGCTCATGAGTGGATTCCTTCGGCGAGCGGCCCGAGCGCCAGCGCGGGCAGGAAGGTCAGGGCGACCAGGATGAGCGTCACGCCGACGACCATGCCGACGAACTGCGGCCGATGGGTCGGCAGCGTGCCGATCGACTCCGGGGTGTGCCCCTGCCGGGCCAGCGAACCGGCCAGTGCGAGAACGAGAATGATGGGAACGAATCGGCCGAAGACCATGGCCAGCCCGAGCGCGGTGTTGTACCAGTCGGTATTGCCGGACAGACCGGCGAAGGCCGAACCGTTGTTGTTGGCCGCGGAGGCGAAGGCGTACAGCACCTCGGTCAGCCCGTGCGGGCCGGTATTGGCCATGCTCGCACGCTGACCCGGCATCGCCATCGCGACCGCCGTGCCCACCAGCACGATCAGGGGGCTGACGAGGAAATAGGAAGCGGCCAGCTTGATTTCGCGCGGCGTGATCTTCTTACCCAGATATTCCGGGGTACGGCCGACCATCAGCCCGGCCACGAAGACGGTGATCACGGCCAGGATTAGCATGCCGTAGAGGCCCGCGCCCACACCGCCGGGCGCGACCTCACCCAGTTGCATATTGAACAGCGGCCACAGCCCGCCGAGGCTGGTGTAGGAGTCGTGCGCCGAGTCGACCGCACCGGTCGAGGTGAGCGTGGTGGCCGCGGCATAGGTCGCCGAATTCGATACGCCGAAACGGGTTTCGACATCGGCCATCGCCGCACCGACCGCGGTCGGCACGGTGCCGTGGTGCCACAGCTGGAAGAAGTTCGTCAACGCCGTGCTGATGATCGCCAACGTGGCCATGACGCTCACGATCGCCACACCCTGCTTCGGGCTGCCGACCATGCGGCCGAAGGTGCGCGGCAGCGCGAACGGGATCACCAGGATCAGGAAGATCTCGAGCCAGTTCGTCCACGTGGTCGGGTTCTCGAACGGATGCGCCGCGTTCACGTTGAAGAAGCCGCCGCCGTTGGTGCCGAGTTCCTTGATGACCTCCTGGCTGGCGACCGGCCCGCCCGGCAGGGTCTGCGTACCGGTGTTGCCGACGGTCTGGGCGACCTGGTCGAAGACATGGAAGTTCTGCACCATGCCCGCGGCCACGAACACGATCGCGAAGACGAACGAGATCGGCAGCAGGATTCGGATGGTTCCCCTCACCAGATCCACCCAGAAATTGCCGAGATCGCTCGTGTGATTGCGGGCGAAGCCGCGGACCAGCGCGATCGCCACCCCCATGCCGACGGCGGCCGAGACGAAGTTCTGCACCGCCAGCCCGCACATCTGCACGACATGTCCGAGCGTGGACTCACCGGCGTAGTTCTGCCAGTTGGTGTTGGTGACGAAACTGATCGCCGTATTCCAGGCCAGACCGGCGGTCATCTCGGTGCCCGGATCGGTCGGGTGCAGCGGCAGCGCGCCCTGCGCCAACTGCAGGAAGAACAGGAACAGCACGCTGATCGCCGAGAAGGCCAGCACGCTGCGGGCGTACACCGCCCAGTTCTGCTCGACGCCCGGCTGCACGCCGATGGCGCGGTAGACGAGGCGTTCGACACGGGTGTGCTTCGTACTCGAGTACACCCGGTACATGTAGTCGCCGAGCGGGATGTGGACGAGGGCGAGCGCAATGACCAGGGACGCCACGAAGACGATCGATGGCCAAATCGACACTGTCGTGTTCACCTAGAACCTTTCCGGGAACAGCAGCGCGGCCACCAGATAGAGGGCGACGCCGATGGCCAGGACGAGACCGATGAAATTTTGTGTCACAGCCGTTCCACTCCCCGCTGGATCAGGCCGAGCAGGGCGAAGATCCCCACGGTCAGCAGCGTGAACACCACGACAGACATGTGTGCCGAAACCTCTCCTCGATGGCGGCGCACCCTGATGCGCCGCAGTGAGTACAGCGTCAAAATTTGTCGAAAAGCGGGCTCTTTACGCCTTCTTATCGGCTCGCCCGTCCGGATTGACGGCCCGCTTACGGGCCTCGCCGGGCTGCCGTTGCCAGGCCGCCAAGGTCGCCCCGGATGCCGTCAAGAAACCGTCAATATCGCCGTTCGAGCGCAGGTCGCGTCGCACAGTGTGGTGTTCGCCGATTGCAGAGGAGAAGACGTGCCCGACTTCGCGGTCACGCTGAGTGTCATTCTCGGCTTCCTGGCCTGCGCGCTGCTGCTGCGGGTGCTCGCCACCGCGGGCACCCCGAGCGAGGTGCGCGTGCCGCGGGACTCGGGACCGGCCGTGCGCGCGATGATGGACGAGTGAAACGCGGCCAATTACGCATCTACCTAGGCGCGGCCCCCGGCGTGGGGAAGACCTTCGCGATGCTGTCCGAGGCGCATCGGCGCCTGGAACGCGGTCGCGATGTGGTGGCCGCGGTGGTGGAGACACACGGACGTAAGAAGACCGCGGAGCTGCTGGAGGGCATCGAGCGGATCCCGACGAAGGCGATGACCTATCGCGGCGCCGCCATGCCGGAGCTCGATGTCGAGGCGGTCCTGCGCCGCAAGCCCGCCGTGGTGCTGATCGACGAACTCGCCCACACCAACGTGCCGGGCTCGAAGAACGACAAGCGCTGGCAGGATGTCCACGAAATCCTCGCCGCCGGAATTGATGTCGTCTCCACGGTCAATGTGCAGCACCTGGAGAGCCTCAACGACGTGGTCGAACAGATCACCGGGGTGGTGCAGCGGGAAACGGTGCCGGACTGGGTGGTTCGCGGTGCGGATCAGGTCGAGCTGGTCGACATCACGCCGGAGGCGTTGCGGCGCAGGATGTCCCACGGCAACGTGTACGCCGCCGACAAGGTGGACGCGGCGCTGCGCAACTACTTCCGCCCCGGAAACCTCACGGCGCTACGGGAATTGGCGCTGCTGTGGCTGGCCGATCAGGTCGACGCGGCGCTGGCGAAGTACCGGGCCGATCACAAGATCACCGATATGTGGGAGGCCCGCGAGCGGGTCGTGGTGGCGGTGACCGGCGGGCCGGAGTCGGAGACGATCGTGCGCCGCGCCGGGCGCATCGCCACGAAGTCCAGCGCCGAGCTGATCGTGGTGCATGTGGTGCGCGGCGACGGGCTGGTGGGGGTCTCGCCGCAGCGGCTGACCCGGCTGCGCGATCTTGCCAACAGCCTCGGGGCCAGCCTGCACACCGTCACCGGCGAGGACGTGCCGACCGCGCTGCTGGATTTCGCCCGGCAGGTCAACGCCACCCAGCTGGTGCTGGGCACCTCGCGGCGCTCGCGCTGGGCGCGCATCCTCGACGAGGGTATCGGCTCGACGGTGGTGCAGATGTCGGGAAAGATCGACGTGCACATGGTCACCCACGAGGAGGCCAAACGCGGTTTCCGGTGGTCGTCGCTGACACCGCGGGAACACAAGCTGTCGTCGTGGCTGGTGGCGCTGCTGGTGCCGTCGCTGATCACCGCCGTCTGCTACTTCTGGCTCGACCGGCACATGAACCTCGACGGCGAGAGCGCGCTGTATTTCATCGGCGTCATCGGGGTGTCGCTGCTGGGCGGCGTCGCGCCGGCGGCGCTGTCGGCGATCCTCGGCGGGGTCCTGCTGAACTGGTTCTTCGTCTCGCCGCGGCAGAGCCTCACCATCGCCGAGCTGAACAACTTCCTCACCATCGTGGTGATGGCGATGATCGCGATCGCGGTGGCGGCGCTGGTCGACATCTCGGCCAAGCGCACCCGCGAGGCGCGACAGGCATCGCGCCAGGCCGAGCTGCTGACGGTATTCGCCGGGGCCATCCTGCACGGCGCGGATCTGCCCGATCTGCTCGAGCGCGCCCGCGAGACCTACGGTCAGCGGGCGGTCAGCTTCGCCACCGAGGAGGAGGTGCTGGCGTGCGTCGGGGAGGAACCGCCGCGGCGGATCGCCGACGCCGACACCGTGATCGAGGCCGGTGACGACGAACATCGGCTGCTGCTGAGCGGCCGCTCGCTCACCCCGGCCGACCGGCAGGTGCTCGGCGCGGTCGCCAGTCAGGCCGCCGCCCTGGTGCGCCAGCGCGAACTCGCCGACGAGGCCCAGGCCGCGGCGGGGGTCCTCGAGGCCGACCGGTTGCGCCGCGCGCTGCTCTCGGCGGTCAGCCACGATCTGCGCACTCCGCTGGCCGCGGCCAAGGCCGCGGTGTCGAGCCTGCGCAGCGACGACGTCGAATTCTCCCCCGAGGACACCGCCGAACTGCTCGAGACCGTGGAGGAATCGATCGATCAGCTCACCGGCCTGGTGGGCAATCTGCTCGACTCCTCGCGGCTGGCCGTGGGCGTGGTGAAGCCGCAGCTCAAGCGCGTCTATCTGGAGGAGGTGGTGGGCCGCGCGGTGGTCGGCGTCGGCATGGGCACCCGCGGGGTGCGCCGGGCGGCGGTGGACCGGATCAAGGTCGAGGTCGGCGACGTCTCGGTGCGGGCCGACAGCGGCCTGCTCGAGCGGGTGCTGGCCAACCTCATCGACAACGCGCTGCGCTACTCCCCCAACGACACGCCAATTCGGGTGACCGCCGAGCGCACCGGCGATCGCGTGTCGGTTACCGTCGTCGATTACGGTCCCGGGGTGCCCACGGGCCTGGAGGACCAGCTGTTCGAACCGTTCCAGCGCCTCGGCGATCGGGACAACTCCACCGGCGTCGGACTCGGACTGTCCGTGGTCCGCGGTTTCGTCGAGGCCATGGGCGGCACGGTGCACGCCGAACCGACCCCGGGCGGGGGACTGACGATGGTGATAGATCTGCCGGCTGATCAACAAGAACAGGAGAACGGGTGACGACACCGGCGATAGGGCCTCGCGAGCGCGACCAGTCCCAGGCCGCGCCGACGAAGGTGCTCGTGGTCGACGACGAGCCGCAGATCCTGCGGGCGCTGCGCATCAATCTGTCGGTGCGCGGCTACGAGGTCATCACCGCCGCCAACGGCGCCGCGGCACTGCGAGCGGCGGCGGAGAAGCATCCGGACGTGGTGGTGCTCGATCTGGGCCTGCCCGATATGGACGGCATCGACGTGCTCGCCGGGCTGCGCGGCTGGAGCCAGGCGCCGGTCATCGTGCTGTCGGCGCGCACCGACTCCAGCGACAAGGTCGAGGCCCTCGACGCCGGAGCCGACGACTATGTCACCAAGCCGTTCGGCATGGACGAGCTGCTGGCCCGGCTGCGGGCGGCAGTGCGGCGCTCGGCCGCGGGCGGCGACAGCGCCGATCCGGTCGTCGAAACCGCCTCGTTCACCGTCGATCTCGCGGCCAAGAAGGTCACCAAGAACGGCCACGACGTGCACCTCACGCCCACCGAATGGGGTGTGCTGGAGATGCTGGTGCGCAACCAGGGCAAACTGGTGGGACGGCGCGAACTGTTGCGCGAGGTGTGGGGCCCGTCGTATGCGACCGAAACCCATTATCTGCGGGTCTATCTCGCCCAGCTGCGACGCAAACTCGAGGACGACCCCTCGCACCCCAAGCATCTGCTCACCGAGGCCGGAATGGGCTACCGCTTCCAGTCCTGATCCTCGGCTGGTCTGCGGGCGCGTCCGCACCAATGGCAGGATCGGGGTATGGCTGAACAGACCGCTGCACCCGCCCCGGCGTCGACCGCGAACGCGCCCACCGAACTGTGGGTCGAGCGCACCGGCACCCGGCGCTACACCGGTCGCAGCTCGCGCGGTGCGGAGGTGCTCATCGGCTCGGAGGGTGTCGAGGGCGTGTTCACCCCCGGTGAGCTGCTCAAGATCGCGCTGGCGGCCTGCACGGGGATGAGCACCGACTTCCCGCTGTCCAACCGGCTCGGCGAGAACTACGACGTGCGGATCCGGGTCGCGGGCGCGGCCGACCGCGAGAACGAGGTGTACCCGCAGCTGGACGAGGTGGTCGAACTCGACCTCAGCGAACTCGACGAGGCCGCGCGCGAGCGGCTGCTGGTGACCGTGCAGCGGGCCATCGACAAGGTGTGCACCGTGGGCCGGACGCTGCAGACCGGCACCAAGGTCACGCTCTCGTTCGACATCGACGCGTGATGGACGAATCGGTCCGCCTGAGCGCGTGGGTGCACGGGCAGGTGCAGGGTGTGGGATTTCGCTGGTGGACCCGCTCGCGCGCGCTCGAACTCGGCCTGGTCGGGCACGCCCGCAACACCAGCGACGGGCGGGTACACGTGATCGCCGAGGGGCCGCGCGCGGCGTGCGAGCGGCTGCTGACTCTATTGCGTTCCGGCAACACTCCTGGCCGAGTGAATCTGGTTGTGGAAGACTGGGGCGCCGCGCAAGGCGGTATCACCGGCTTCGAGGAACGGTAGCGGCGGGGAACAGGGAGTCGATCGTTGGCAACTGATAATTCCGGCAACCGTCCCGGCAATCCCGAATCGAACGAACCGACCACGCCCGAATCCCCCAGTGGCACACCGGCCGCGCCCCAGCAGCCCGGCCGGAGCGAACCCGGATTCGCCGAACCGCTGCCGACGGCTCCACTGCCCGGCATGCCGAATCTGTTGCCGGGCACCGATAATCCCGGCCCCGAGAGCGGCGACGATCAGCCGCAGCGCCGGATGCGCGGCAGCATGCAGCGCCAGGAGCCGGGCGTCACCCAGCCGCGCCCGCCGACGCTGGCCGAGGCGCGGGCGCGGGAGAAGGCCCGCAAGCGCGCGGAGGAGGCCGAGCGGGCCGCCGCGGCGGCGCTCGAGGAGAAGCGGCGCAAGCGCAAGAAGATGCTCATCGGCGGCGCGGCGGTCGCGGGTGTGGCCGCGCTGGTCGGCGGCGGCTATCTGGCCTACCGAGCGGCCACCGCGCCCGACAATGTGACCGCTACCTGCATCACCGAGGACGACGGCCAGCAGGTCGTGCGCCCCGACGAGGAGTGCGCCCAGGCGCAGGCCGCCTACTCCAGCGGCAGCGGTTACTACGGCGGCCCGCACATTCCGGGCATCTTCATCTTCAACGGCCACCAGTACCGCTATTACTACGGCGGGCCCAGCCAAACCGTCGGCCGCCCGCCGGTCGGCGGCAGCACCATCGAACCGAAGGGCGCGCACGTCACCACCAAGAGCGGGACGGTCGTGCGCGGCGGACTGGGCACGACGAGCGTCGGCTCGAAGAGTGGAGGATCCTAGATGCGGCGCGTCCGCGGCCGCCCCCGGGCGAGCTGGCAGCAGATCATTGCCGAGCAGGGCCTGGTGTACGGCTCCCCCGGCGTGGACACCAACGGACAGCCACGGCCGTACTGGGACGAATCGGTGCACTACGAATTCGATCTCGACGAGATCCTCGGGCTCGAGGCCCAGGTCGAGGTGCTGCATTCGATGTGCCTGCAGGCCTGCGAACAGGTCGTGCTCACCGAGCGGTTCGCCGATTTCGGTCTCCCGGAATGGAGTTGGGGGCCGATCAAGGAATCCTGGCAGCGCTCCGACCCCTACATCTACGGCCGCTTCGATCTACGCTACGACGGCCGCGGCCCCGCGAAACTGCTGGAGTACAACGCCGATACGCCCACCTCGCTGCTCGAGGCCGCGATCGTGCAGTGGCACTGGCTGACCGATCTGTACTCCGGTGACGACCAGTGGAATTCCCTGCACGAGAAACTGGTCGAACGCTGGGGTGAACTGCTGGAACAGCTGCCCACCAACGAGCTGCACTTCACCTGGTCCTCGGCCGACGCCTCCGGCGAGGACAACGTCACCACCGCCTATATGCAGGAGACCGCCGCCGAGGCCGGATTCGACACCGTGGCGCTGCCGATCGAACAGGTTGGCTGGGATACCGAATTGGAGCGCTTCGTCGATCTGGCCGAGGCGCCGATCCAGTCGATCTTCAAGCTCTACCCCTGGGAGTGGGTGCTCGACGACGACTTCGGCAAGCGCGTGGTCGATTCGCTGCCGCGCACCATGTGGATCGAGCCGCTGTGGAAGACCATGCTGTCGAACAAGGCGCTGCTGGCGGTGCTGTGGGAGATGTATCCGGGCCACCCCAATCTGCTGCCCGCCTATATCGACAATCCGCACGAGCTCACCGAATACATCAAAAAGCCCAAGCTGGGCCGCGAGGGCGCGAATATGACGATCGTCGGCGCCGGCCTCGAGACCGCCACGGGCGGGGTGTACGGCGAGGAGGGCTTCGTCTACCAGTTGCTCGATCCGCTGCCCGATTTCGACGGCATGCGCCCGGTGGTGGGCGCGTGGATCGTCGGCGATACCGCGGCGGGCATGAGCATCCGGGAGACGCCCGGCCTGATCACCGATGACAGTTCCACCTTCGTTCCGCATCGCATTCCGACCAAGTAGCATCCGACTCACTCATCGACCACTCACCGGAGGATCCCCTTGGCCACCACCACCCTTGCGCTCGAATCGGGGTACTGGAGCACGATCGGCCACGGTGTGGGCGCGATCCTGCTGTACGCGATCGTCGGACTGGCGCTCATGCTGGCCGGATTCTGGGCGATCGATATCACCACCCCGGGTCCGCTACGGCGAATGGTCTGCGACGGCAACACCAATGCCGTCGTGATCACCGCGGCGGGCATGGTGAGCATGGCCCTGATCGTGGTGCTGGCCATCTTCTCCTCGGCGGGCCGGTTGACCGAGGGCCTGATCGCCACCGCGGTCTACGGCCTGGTCGGCGTTGTGGCACAGGTGATTTCGGTGCGGGTGCTGGAGCGGGTGGTCGGCCTCGACATCGGCGCGCTGTTGAGGCAGCCCGGCTACACCCCGCAGTCGCTGCTGGTGGCGGCCGCCCACCTCGGCATCGGCCTGGTGGTCGCCTTCGCGATCCTCTAGGACGCGGTGAACGCCAGCAGCTTGTCCAGCGGCCAGGTATTGACGACCCGTTCCGCGGCAACGCCGTTGGCCATGGCGCGCTCGCAGCCGTACCACTGCCAATCCAGTTGGCCGGGTGCGTGCGCGTCGGTGTCGATGCTGAAGTAGCAGTCCATCTCGATGGCCAGCCGGATCAACCGGCCCGGCGGGTCCCGGCGTTCGGGGCGGCTGTTGATCTCCACGGCCGTCCCGTACTTCCGGCACGCCTCGAAGACCACCTCGGCGTCGAACTGGGACTCCGGGCGGGTGCCGCGGCCGCCGGTCACCAGCCGTCCCGTGCAGTGGCCCAGGACGTCGACATTCGGATTGGCCACCGCGTACACCATGCGCTTGGTCATGGTCTCGCTGTCGTCGCGCAGATGCGAATGCACGCTGGCCACAACGATATCCAGGCGCTCGAGCAGCTCGGCCTCCTGATCGAGGGAGCCGTCGTCGAGGATGTCGACCTCGATGCCGGTGAGGATGCGGAACGGGGCCAGCTCCGCGTTCAGTTCGGCCACCACGTCGAGCTGACGGCGCAGCCGCTCGGCGGTGAGCCCGCGGGCGATGGTCAGGCGCGGCGAATGATCGGTCAGCGCACAGTATTCGTGGCCCAGCGCCATGGCGGTGCGCATCATCTCCTCGATCGGACTGCCGCCGTCGGACCAGTCGGAGTGGGTGTGCAGATCGCCGCGCAGCTGTTTGCGCAGCCCCGCGGCGTCCGGAGCGATCGCCTTGGCGCTGGTGCGCAATTCGTGCAAACGGTCGGGCAGGATACCCGCGGCGGCCTGCGCGATGGCCGCCGCGGTCTTGGGCCCGACGCCCGGGATGTCCTGCCAGTTACCGTCCCTGCGGAACTGGTCGAAGTCGGCCTCCGACAGGGCGGCCACGGCATCGGCCGCCCGCCGGTAGGCCTTGACCCGATGCGTTTCGGCCCGGGAGCGCTCCATCCAGAACGCGATCTCCCGCAGCGCCTGCACCGGCCCCGGAATCCCCTCGGTCATCGGCGAATTCGGCTGTACTTCACGAAGGCGACTCCATCCTCGAACACGCGACTGGTCGACACCCGGAACCGGGTCGGCTCCGGCAACTGCGCGCCGGTGCCGAACAGCGGGCGGCCCCGGCCCAGGACGATCGGATACAGCTTCAGAAATACCTGATCGATCTCCGGCAGCAGCACCTGCGCGAGTTCACCGCCGCCGCACAGCCAGATCCCGAGTCCCTTCTCCCGCTTCAATTCTCGCACCCGCGCCAGCGGATCGGCGGAGATCAGCTCAACATCGGGATCCGGGCGCTCCGGCAGCGTCGTGGACACCACGTACTGCCGCAGATGCGCATACGGGCTCGACGTCCCGGTCCGCACGCCGAAGTCGTGGGTCTTGCGGCCCATCAACACGGTGTCGAAGGTGCTGCCCGCCTTCTCCACGCCCAGCGATTCACGCACCTTGGTCGGCAGGGTCTCCGGATACAGCGCGGTGATCGCCGGACCGTGATCACCCCCGACCGGGAAGAAGTCCACCGAACCGTCCTCGGTGGCGATGAAGCCATCGATGGTCGATGCGACGTAGTAGGTCAGTCTGCGCATCCGTCCTCCCTCTCACGGTCCGTACACCAAGGGCCGTAATGAAAACGGTACTGGTTCGGTCGAAACCTCCGCAGTCCTTCATTACTCGGGGCACCTCCAGGCGCTGTTCACTGCCCCGGCACCTTTAGCAGCCCTTCACTGCGCGGGCACCTTCAGCAGCCCTTCACTGCGCGGGCACCTTCAGCAGCCCTTCACTGCCCGGGCACCTTCAGCAGCCGCTCATTGCCCCGGGCGTCAGCTTCGGGGCCTCACCTGGCAGCGAGGGCAGGAGAAGGAGGAACGGTTCATGAATTTTTCCCGGCGGATGGGTGCGCCGCAGCGACGGCACGGTTCGTCCTCGCGGCCGTAGGCGGCGAGTGAACGCTCGAAGTAGCCGGATTGGCCGTTCACATTCACGTACAACGCGTCGAAGGAGGTGCCGCCCGCCAACAGCGCCTCGGCCATCACCGCTCGCACATCGGTGAGCAGTCCGCGCAGCGCGGGGCGGGTGAGTTTGGCGGCGATGCGCTCACCGTGAATTCCGGCGCGCCACAATGCCTCGTCGGCGTAGATGTTGCCGATGCCCGAGACCACGGTCTGATCGAGCAGCACCCGCTTGATCTCGGAGTTCTTGGCCCGGATCCTGGCCACCACGGCCTCGGGATCGAAGCGGGGATCGATCGGATCGCGGCCGATGTGGGCGACCGATTCGGGCACCCGCGTGCCGTCGACCTCGACGATCTCGTTGAGCGCCCAGCCCCCGAAGGTCCGCTGATCGACGAACCGCACCTGCGCGCCGGTATCGAGGGTGGCCACGATATGCGCATGCTTCTCCAGCGGCGCATCGGCGGGCTGCACCAGCATCTGCCCGCTCATACCCAGATGCACCACGAGCGCGGTATCCGGATCGTCGAAGGTCAACCAGAGGAATTTCCCGCGGCGCTGCGCGGATTCGACCCGCAACCCGGCCAACCGCGCCACGAGATCATCCCCACCCAGCAGATGACGACGAACGGACCGGGGATGTTTGACGGCAACGGATTCGACGACGCGGCCGACCACATGCTCGGCCAGACCGCGTCGCACGACCTCGACCTCGGGTAGTTCGGGCATCTCACCCTTCGGAGTTCAGGGACTGCCAGGCGGCCCCCGCCGCCTTCTGCTCCGCTTCCTTCTTGGAACGGCCGACGCCCTTGCCGTAGGCCTGACCACCGATCACCGCGGTGGCGGTGAACTCCTTGTCGTGGTCGGGGCCGGTGGAGGTGATCTCGTAGCTGGGCACGCCGATGCCGCGCTCGGCGGTCAGCTCCTGCAGGCTGGTCTTCCAGTCCAGCCCGGCGCCCATGCGCGGACCGCGCTCGAGCAGATCCGCGAACAGCCGCAGTACCACACTGCGCGCGACCTCGATGCCGTGCTGCAGATGTACCGCGCCGAGCAGCGACTCCATGCCGTCGGCCAGAATGCTCGGCTTGTCGCGACCGCCGGTCAGCTCCTCGCCCTTGCCCAGCAGCAGATGGCGACCCAGGCCACCCTCGCCGAGGCCACGGGCGACCTCGGCCAGGGCGTGCATGTTCACCACACTGGCGCGGAGCTTGGCCAGCTCGCCCTCGGACTTGTTCGGATGCTCGAGATACAGCCGCTCGGTAATGCTCAGACCGAGCACCGAGTCGCCCAGGAATTCCAGGCGCTCGTTGGTTGGTAGACCGCCGTTCTCGTACGCGTAGGACCGATGGGTGAGCGCGAGCCGGAGCAGATCCGGACGCACGTCGACGCCGAGTGCCTCGAGCAGAGGGGTGTGGTCAGCGGCCTCCCCGACGGCGGGTGCGTCCGCTGAATCCTTGCTGGCGGTCACGATCGGCTACCGGATCGCGGCGTCAGATGGCGGAGGCGACCTGACGGCCCTTGTAGGTGCCGCAGTTCGGGCAGGCGATGTGCGGCAGGGTCTTCTGGCCGCAGGCCCGGTTCGGGCAGGTGATCAGGGTCGGCGCGGTGGCCTTCCACTGGCTGCGCCGCGAGCGGGTGTTGGCACGGGACATCCGGCGCTTCGGAACGGCCACGACTAACTCTCCTCTGTTGATCGGTTCAGGTCTGACGCTGCGGGATCGGCCGCGAATTTCGCGAGCCCCGCCCAGCGAGGGTCCAGTATCTCATGCTTGTGATCAGAACCCGCAATCGCCATCCGCACACCGCATTCCGGGCAGAGTCCGGGGCAGTCCTCCTGGCACAGCGGCTGCAGCGGCAGCTCGAGCCCGACGGCGTCGATGATCACCGGCTCGAGGTCGATCAGATCGTCGACGAGGCGACGGATCTCGTCTTCCTCGGTGGTCTGCTCGGTCGCGCTGTTCGGATAGGCGAACAGCTCCATGAGCCGCAGCTCGATATCGTCGGCGAACGCTTCGAGGCAGCGCGAGCACTCCCCCTCGATCGGCGCGGTGACCGTGCCGGTGACCAGCACGCCCTCCGAGACCGACTGCAGGGTCAGATCCATATCGATCTCGCTACCGGCCGGAATGCCGACCAGCTCGAGGCCGATCTTCTCCGGCGCGGTCACGGTGCGACGCATCTCACGCATCGATCCGGGCGCACGTCCGAGGCTGCGCGTGTCCAGCACGAAACCCGCGTCCGTCTTCTGACGACGCGGACCGGAACCGGATTCGGCGGGCATCACGAACTCACTCAGGTGTGGGATTGGATGGGCAACCACTCAACAATACGCGAATCGCACCCGCCATCCCAAACCGCTCAGCTCAGCTCACCGGCGGAAGTCGGCGGCGTAGTCGGGGATCCCCAGCCCGGTCCGCAGCTGCTGCCGGCCGCGGCCGACCGTCCGCAGGGTGTTGTGCAAGGTCTCCTCGAAATCGGCCAGTTTGGCGTCGACGTACTGATCGCACTCCTCCCGCAGCCGATCGGCCTCGGCGTGCGCGGCGTCGATCAGCCGCGCCGACTCCGCGTGCGCGGCCCGTACCACCTCGGTCTGCGCGACCAGCCGGTCCTGTTCGGCCTGCCCCTCGGCGACCGAGCGGTCGTAGGACGCCTGCCCCGCGGCGATCATGCGATCGGCCTCGGTGCGGGCGCGGCCGGTGACGGCCTCGAACTCGGCCTTGCCGTCGGCGACGATGCGGTCGGCCTCGGCCTGGGCGGTGCTGACCAGGTGATCGGCATGCGCGCGGGCCTCGGCGACCATGCGATCGGCATGCGCCTTGGCATCGGCCAGAATGCGGTCGGCCTCCTCGCGGGCGGCATTGACGGTCTGATGGGCCTGTTCGTTCGCCCCGGTCACCGTGCTCTCGGCGGCCGTACGGGCGTCGTTGACGATCTTGTCGCGATGATCCAGCACGTCCTGGGCGTCGTCGAGCTCACCGGGCAGGGCCTCGCGCACATCGTCGAGCAGCTCGAGCACGTCGCCGCGGGGGATGATGCAGTTGCGAGTCGGCGGGATGCCCCGCGCCTCCTCCACGATCGCGACCAGTTCGTCGAGTGCTTCGAATACGCGATACATCTACTGACCCCACTCTCGTGCCGAACTCTTTGGCCCAGTGTGCCTCCCGTCACGATCATCCGCCCAGTTCACCCCCGGTGTGTCGTGAGGTGTTTCCAAGGTCACAGAATCAAGTGGAGGCTATCTCTCCACTTGGTGCTATCTTTGTTTACCGAGCGGTAGATCAGCCGGGCGTCCGGTCACCCCCGGATCCGGCGAAGTTGGATCGGAAAGACAATGGCTGTCCTGTATCCGGTACCTCCGGGCATGTGGGTGATCCCGCAAACCGGCCCGGATATTCCCGCGCACCCCGAGGCCACCCACCGACGCCCCGCGGCGGCGCGGCTGGCGGCATACCTGCGCGGAGACCACTGGTTTCCACAACTGATCCGATTCGCCCTCGTCGGCGGCCTGAGCAATATCGGCTACTTCCTGCTGTTCCTGGCGTGCTACGGCGGCGGCCCGCAACTGGCCAACCTCACCGGCTCGATCGTGAGCACCGCCCTGGCCAACGAACTCCACCGCCGCCTGACCTTCCACGCCTCCGGCCGAGTCAACTGGCTCACCGCCCAACTCGAGGGCGGCGGCCTGGCCCTGGCGGGCCTGGCAATCACCTCCGCCTCCCTGGCGATCCTGGACATCGTCGCCCCCACCCTGGACGACATCGCCGAAGCCCTCGCGGTAGTAGCCATCACCGCCGCCGTCGGCGCCCTGCGCTTCCTCACCCTGCGCCTCTGGGTCTTCCACCCCGCCTGAACGCCGCACCCTTTCCCGCCCTTCGCACCCTTTTCCGCCGTCCACAGCCGGTGCGAAGTGCCGGAAAGGGTGCGGCCTCGGGTCGGGGCGGCGGAGCACGGAACCGAACGGAGGTACCCCGCGTCATATTCGAGCAAACGTGTTCGTGGGTACTCGATTCGGAGGTTGTCGTGAGAGATTGCCAGGGATGTCGAGTTGCGTGGCGACGAGGGATGGGCTCGTCCACCGTTCGGGTGCGCACGACCGGCCGTCGCGGCGGTCCGTGCGAAAGCCTTCCCGCCCGGCGAAACAGACGGCCGCGCAACGATCCGGAGGCGCGGTGAGTGTGCACGGGCCGCGCGCTCCGATCCACCGGCGCCACGAGGTGCTGCGCCGCGGCTTCAGCGACAACGAGATTCGCCGCCGACACCGCGGTCAGCGGTGGCACCGCATCCGCCGCGGTACGTACGTGAAGAACGCGGCCTTCGTCGATCTCGATGTCATCGAACGACATCGACTGCTGATCGACGCGGTACTACCCGATATGGCCGATCAGACCGTGCTGAGCCATCAGTCGGCGGCACTGGTCTACGGCTGCCCACTGTGGCAGACACCGCTCGACCGGGTCTGCGTGACGCGCGATCGACGGCACGGCGGCCGGATCAAGCCGGATGTGAAGATGCACTGCGCACCGGTCGACCAGGTGGCGATCGTCGACGGTTATCAGCTGACGACGCCCGCGCGCACCGTGGTCGATCTGGCGCGGACCTTGTCGCGGGAATCCGCGGTGGTGGCCGGTGACGCCCTCGTCGGCGCCTTCGGGATCGAAGGGGCCGAACTCGCGATGGAATTGGAGCGAGCCAAATTTCGGCACGGAATCGCCCACGCCAAGCGCGTACTCGCCCGCCTCGACGGACGCAGCGAGAGCGTGGGTGAGTCCCGCAGCCGCCTGATGCTCGAACGGCTGGGGCTGCCGCAACCCCGATCGCAGGGCAACGTGTTCGATCCGGCGGGCAAGTTCGTCGGCCGGGTCGACTTCTATTACGAGAAGGCCGCAGTGCTGTGCGAATTCGACGGCCGGATCAAGTACGGCCGACTACTCCAGCCCGGCCAGACCCCCGGCGACGCGGTGTACCAGGAAAAGATCCGCGAGGACGCCTTGCGCGCCCTGGGATTCCAGGTGATCCGCTGGACGTGGGAGGACCTCACCGACCCCGACCCCGACCTCACCCCTCGCCTGCACGCCGCCCTGTCCCGAGCCCGCACCCCCACCCAGGGCCGCCTCGACCCCGCCTGTCCCCGCACCCCCCGCCCCCTCACCCTCCGGCCCCTCTGACGCCGCACCCCTTCTCGCGCTTCGCACCCGCTATGGACGCCTGAAAAGGGTGCGGAGCGCGGGAAAGGGTGCGAGGCTCAGCCGCGGCGCTCGGCGAGGCGGGCGAGCAGGCGCTTGTGGACCGCGGGGGGGAGCATGTCGGTGACGTCGCCGCCGAAGGTGGCGACCTCCTTGACCAGGGAGCTGGACAGGAAGCTGTAGGCCGGATTGGTGGCCAGGAAGAAGGTGTCCACGCCGGAGAGCTTCTTGTTCATCTGGGCCATCTGCAGTTCGTAACCGAAGTCGGTGGCGTCGCGCAGGCCCTTGACGATCGCGGAGATGCCCTGTTCGCGGGCGAAGTCGACCAGCAGGCCGTGCCACGATTCGACGCGCACGGTGGGCAGATCGGCGGTGGCCTCGCGCAACATCTCGATGCGCTCGTCCACGGTGAACATGCCCTGTTTGCTCTTGTTGATCATCACCGTCACGACGAGCTCGTCGAACTGGGTGGCGGCCCGCCTGATCACGTCCATATGCCCATTGGTCACCGGATCGAACGATCCCGGGCACAGTGCTCCTGCCATACGCGAACGCTAGCAGGACGAATCGCCGGACCGGTTCCGGGCCGTCGCACCGGCTGCGGCCGTACGCAACCGGTGCGAGGAGCGGGAAGGGGTGCGGCTAGGCGGGGCCGGGGGTATGGGTGGCGAGGTCGAGGCGGGTCTCGCCGTAGACGCGCGCCTTCAGGGGGGAGAACGCTGGGGGCCACGGGGTTTCGGGGCTGCGCGCCGAACGCTCCACGACGATCAGCGCGTCCTCGTGCAGCCAACCGTTGCCGACCAGGGCCTTCAGATCCGCGGCGACCTCGGCCGTGTCCAGGGCGTACGGCGGATCGGAGAAGACCAGGTCGTATCGATCGCCGGGAGCCCCGGCGAGCACGGACGCGACCGCGGTCTGGCGCAACTCGGCCCCGGGCAGACCGAGGTCGGCGATATTGCTCCGCACGACCGCGGCGGCCTTGCGATCGGATTCGACCAGCAGGGCATGGGAAGCCCCGCGCGACAACGCCTCCAGCCCCAGCGCCCCCGACCCGGCATACAGGTCCAGCACCCGCACGCCGTCGAGATCCAGGCGCGCCGCCACCAGGTTGAACAGCGCCTCCCGCACCCGATCCGAGGTCGGGCGCGTCCCGGCGGGCGGCACGCGCAGGCGCCGCCCCCCGGCGATTCCGGCCACGATCCGCGTCATTCGGCCGCGGTCTCGTTGGGCCGCACGTCGACCAGCAGATCCCCGCCCTCGACCTGCTGCACCTTGCCGATCGCGATGCGCTGGACCACCCCGGCGCGCGGCGCGGTGATGGCGGCCTCCATTTTCATGGCCTCGATGGTGCCGATGGTGTCACCGGCGGCGATCGCATCGCCCTCGGAGACCACGAGGGTGACCACGCCCGCGAACGGCGCGGCGATATGGCCCGGATTGGACCTGTCGGCCTTTTCCGCGGCCGGAATCTCGCTGGCAATGGACCGATCGCGCACCAGGACCGGACGCAACTGGCCGTTGAGGATGCACATCACCGTCCGCATACCGCGTTCATCGGGCTCGGAGATGGCCTCGAGCCCGATGAGCAGCGTGACGCCCTTCTCCAGCTGCACGCGGTGTTCCTCGCCGTGGCGCAGACCGTAGAAGAACTGGTTGGCCGACAGCCCCGAGGTGTCGCCGTATTTCTCACGGTGGGAAAGGAATTCAGCCGTGGGCGCGGGAAACAGCAAGCGGTTCAACGTCTCTCGCCGCTGCTCGGACGTGCCGTTCAGGGCCGCCTCGTCGGCGGGGGTCAGCGGCGTCTCCGGCTTGGCGGACCCGCGACCGGCGAGCGCGCGACTGCGGAACGGCTCCGGCCAGCCGCCCGCGGGTGTGCCGAGTTCCCCGCGCAGGAAGCCGATCACCGAATCCGGAATGTCGTAGCGGCCCGGATCGGCCGCGAAGTCCGCGACGTCCACACCCGACCCGACCAGCGACAGCGCCAGATCGCCGACCACCTTCGACGACGGCGTCACCTTGACCAGTCGGCCCAGCAGCCGGTCCGCCGCGGCGTATTTCGCCTCGACCTCCTCGAACCGATCGCCCAGTCCCAACGCGATGGCCTGCTGCCGCAGATTCGACAGCTGCCCGCCCGGGATCTCGTGGTGGTACACCCGCCCGGTCGGCCCCGGCAGCCCGGATTCGAAGGGCGCGTACACCTTTCGCAGCGCCTCCCAGTACGGCTCCAGATCGCAGACGTGCTGCAGGTTCAGTCCGGTGTCGTATTCCGAATTCGCCGCCGCCGCGACGATCGCCGAGAGCGCGGGCTGGCTGGTGGTCCCGGCCATGGGCGCGCTGGCCCCGTCCACCGCATTGGCCCCGGCCTGCCAGGCCGCCAGGTATGTCGCCAGCTGCCCGCCGGGGGTGTCGTGGGTGTGCACGTGCACCGGCAGGTCGAAGTTGCTGCGCAGCGCCGACACCAGCGTGGCCGCCGCCGGGGCGCGCAGCAGACCGGCCATATCCTTGATGGCGATGACGTGCGCGCCCGCCTCCACGATCTGCTCGGCCAGCTTCAGGTAGTAGTCGAGGGTGTAGAGGTTCTCGTCCGGATTCGACAGATCGCCGGTGTAGCTCATCGCGACCTCGGCAATGGCGGTGCCGGTCTCGCGTACCGCGTCGATGGCCGGGCGCATCTGGTCGACATTGTTGAGCGCGTCGAAGATGCGGAAGATGTCGATGCCGGTGGCGGTCGCCTCGGAAACGAATGCGCGGGTGACCTTTTCGGGGTAGGGCGTATAGCCGACCGTATTCCGCCCGCGCAGCAGCATCTGCAGGCAGATGTTGGGAATCGCCTCGCGCAGCGCCGCCAGCCGCTCCCACGGATCCTCGTACAGGAACCGCAGCGCCACATCGTAGGTCGCGCCGCCCCAGCACTCGATCGACAGCAGTTCCGGTGTCATCCGCGCCACATGCCCGGCCACCTGCAGCAGGCTGTTGGTGCGCACCCGCGTCGCCAGCAGCGACTGATGCGCGTCGCGGAAGGTCGTGTCGGTGACCCCAACGCCCTTCTGATCGCGCAGCGCCCGCGCGAAACCCTCCGGACCCAGTTGCAGCAGGCGCTGGCGCGAGCCGTCCGGCGGCGGGACGGACAGGTCGATCGCGGGCAGTTTGTCGTGCGGGTACACCGCGGTCGGCCGCTCCCCGTGCGGCTTGTTGACCGTGATGTCGGCCAGATAGCGCAGGATGCGGGTGCCGCGGTCGGCCGAGCCGCGCTGGGTCAGCAGATGCGGACGCTCGTCGATGAACGAGGTGGTCACCCGGCCCGCTCGGAAGTCCGGATCGTCCAGAACCGCCTGCAGGAACGGGATATTCGTGGCGACACCGCGAATCCGGAACTCCGCCACCGCCCGTCGCGCCCGCGCCACGGCCTGCTCGAAGTCGCGCCCCCGGCAGGTCAGTTTGACCAGCATGGAGTCGAAGTAGGCCCCCACCTCGGCGCCCAGATTCGCGCCGCCGTCGAGCCGGATACCGCCGCCGCCCGGGCTGCGATAGGCGGTGATGCGGCCGGTATCGGGCCGGAAGCCGTTGGCCGGGTCCTCGGTGGTGATCCGGCACTGCAGCGCCGCGCCGCGGATGGCGACCGAATCCTGGCTCAGGCCGAGATCTTCCAGCGTCTGCCCCGCCGCGATGCGCAGCTGGGAGGCCACCAGGTCCACATCGGTGATCTCCTCGGTCACCGTGTGCTCCACCTGGATTCGCGGATTCATCTCGATGAAGACGTGGTTTCCGCGCTCGTCGAGCAGGAATTCCACCGTGCCCGCGCAGCTGTATCCGATCTGTTGGGCGAAGGCCACGGCGTCGGCGCAAATGCGCTGGCGCAGTTCGGGATCCAGATTCGGGGCGGGTGCGAGTTCGATGACCTTCTGGTGCCGCCGCTGCAGCGAACAGTCGCGCTCGAACAGGTGCATGACATTGCCGTGCTGATCGGCCAGGATCTGCACCTCGATATGGCGCGGATCGACCACGGCCTGCTCGAGGAACACCGTCGGATCGCCGAACGCCGACTCGGCCTCGCGCATCGCCGCCTCGATCGACTCGCGCAGCTGCCCGGGCTCGGCGACCCGGCGCATACCGCGCCCGCCGCCACCGGCGACGGCCTTGACGAAGACCGGAAACCGCATCGACTCCGCGGCGGCGAGCAGCTCGTCCACATCGGCCGAGGGCGCGCTGGAGTCCAGCACCGGCAGCCCGGCGGCCTTGGCGGCGGCGATGGCGCGGGCCTTGTTGCCTGTGAGCTCGAGCACATCGGTCGACGGGCCGATGAAGGTGATGCCCTCGCGGGCACAGGCGGCGGCCAGGTCCGGATTCTCCGACAGGAAGCCGTAGCCCGGGTAGACGGCATCGGCGCCCGCGGTCTTGGCCGCCTTGATGATCTCCTCGATGGACAGATACGCCCGCACCGGATGCCCCGGCGTGCCGATCTGATACGACTCGTCCGCCTTGAGCCGATGCACCGAATTGCGGTCTTCGTAGGGGAACACCGCCACGGTTCCGATGCCGAGTTCGTAGGCGGCGCGGAAGGCCCGGATGGCGATTTCACCGCGATTTGCGACCAGCACTTTGGAGAACATTCGCCTAAGGTACCTGCCCGATGAGCTGCGCCAAACCGCGATCGCGGCTTCGCAGCCATCCTCACGAACCAGGTCGGACGGTCTGCGAAGTTGTGTTACCAGAGCCGTAACGTGCGGTACCGCAGACCACCCCGCAGTTGCCCCACGGTGATACCGAGCAACAGCCCGCGCTCCTCCCCCGTCAGCCGCGGATTACCCCCTACCACGACGAGGGTCAGCAGCAGCAGCGGCAGCCGGATCGGCGGCATACCGCTGTCGGGGTACTCGCCCTGCAGACGGGCCAGTGTGCGGCCGCGCGGGCGGCCCTGCCGGTAACCGGCGCGGAAGCCGTGGCGATAGCGGTAGGCCACCAGCGCCTCGGGCAGGAAGCCGACCCGATAGCCCTCCCGATGCGCACGCCAACCGAATTCGACATCCTCGTTGGCGGCGTAGCCGACATCCAGCCCGCCCAGTTTGCGGTAAACCTGCGCACGCACGCCCATGCTGCCGCCGACGATCTGCGGTGCGAACAGCCCCGGCGCCTGAAACCGTTCCGGCGGTGGCACATCCGCGACCGCGCGCGGCCGGTTGAGGCTGCGACCCTCGACCGCCGAGCCGACCACATCGAGGTCCTGTTCCAGGAACTCCACCAGCCGCGCCGCCCACTGCGGATACACCCGATCGTCGTGATCGCAGAACAGCAGAATCTCCCCCGTCGCCACGGCCGCACCGGCATTGCGGGCGTGCGCCGCGCCGCGGGGCCCGCCCGCATCCACGTAGCGCAGCGACAACCGCGCGCGCAGCGGATGCGCCGCCACATGCGAGCGCAGGTCGACAGCGGAATTGTTGTCGGCCACGAGCACCTCGAACGGGCCGTCGAAGGTCTGGGCGGCCAGTGCGGCGAGCTGAACGTCCAGCAGCGCCAGGTCCGCCGGGTTCGCCAGATGGGTCGGGATCACGATCGAGACGGTCGGCTGCGGCACGGCGGAATCCTTCGATATTCCCGAATGGAACATTGATGGTTAACCATGATCGTGCACGCGGCGTTCGCGCGCGAGCCGAAGCTCTCTTCGACACCACCGCTCGGGACGGTATCCGGAACAAAACTTTCACCGATGTCGCTTATGCTCGGATGCGCAGCTGGTTCATCGCGCCGACGAGTTGGAGCCCCGAGCGTCGGAATGCGGTGTCGAGCCGGTCCCCGGGACCGGTGAGAGGGAACCCGGTGGGAATCCGGGACTGTCCCGCAGCGGTATGCAGGAACGACCGCCGTCATCGGCACTGGGGTGACCCCTGGGAAGCGACGGCCAGTAGGTACGGGTAGTGCGCCTGCGAGTCCGAAGACCTGCCAGCTGTGCCGGATACGCCGTATCCGGCGGCCACCGCCTCGTGGAAACGGCGGGCGGACACCAGTGCGAACTCGGGCTCCGTCTGTCTCATGGCGGTGCCCTGTGACTTCGAGCACTGGAGACTGATTGTGACTGTCACATCGCGAACTCCCTTCACCGCAACGGTTCTCGGCATCCCGCGGATCGGGCCGCGGCGCGAGCTCAAACGCGCGATCGAGAGCTACTGGGCCGGGCGCATCGACGCCGCGGAACTGCACGGCGTCGCGAAGACGCTGCGTTCCGACCAGCTGACCGCGCTGCGGGCGGCGGGCCTGGATTCGGTGCCGGTCGGCACCTTCTCCTACTACGACCAGGTCCTCGACACCGCGGTGCTGCTCGGCGCGCTGCCGCCGCGGGTGGCCGGGATCGCCGATCCGCTGGAACGGTACTTCGCCGCCGCGCGTGGGGCCGAGTCGATCGAACCGCTGGAGATGACCAAGTGGTTCGATACCAACTACCACTATCTGGTTCCGGAAATAGGTTCCGACACAACGTTTTCGCTGCATCCGGAGAAGATCCTCGACGAATTGCGCGAGGCGCTGGAGCTGGGCGTGCCCGCCCGGCCGGTCGTGGTCGGCCCACTGACCTTCCTGAAGCTGGCCAAGGGCATCGACGGCGTCGCCCCGCTGAGCAGGCTGGGCGAGCTGGTGCCGCTGTACCGCGAGTTGTTGCGGCAGTTGGCCGCCGCCGGGGCCGAATGGGTGCAGCTGGACGAGCCCGTGCTGGTCACCGATCTGTCCGACGACGAAATCGCCCTGGCCGCGGACACTTACGCGCAGCTGACGCAGGCGCCGCAGCGACCGGCGATCCTGGTCGCGACGTACTTCGGCCGACCGGGTGCCGCGCTGGCGGCGCTGGCGGGGACCGAGATCGACGCGATCGCGGTCGATTTCACCCGCGGCACCACCGCCGACGATATCGCGGCCATCCCCGCGCTGGCGAACAAGCTGCTGGTCGCGGGCGTGGTGAACGGTCGCAATGTGTGGCGCACCGATCTCGATCAGGCGCTGGGCACGCTGGGAACGCTGCTGGGCAGCACCGGTGCGCTGGCGGTGTCGACGTCGAGTTCGCTGCTGCACGTTCCGTATTCGCTGTCGGCGGAGACCGATCTCGATCCCGCGCTGCGGTCGTGGCTGGCCTTCGGTGCGGAGAAGGTGGCCGAGGTGCGCTCGCTGGCGACAGCGCTGCGTGCGGGCACCGAGGCGGTCGCCGACGAATTGGCTACCGCGCGTGCGGCTCTGGCGAGTCGTCGGCAGGATCCGCGGCTGCACAACGAGACCGTGCGCGCCCGGCTGGACTCCCTCGGCCCGGACGCGGACCGGCGCGCACCCGCCGAGGAACGGCGGGTGTTGCAGCGCGAGCGCCTGGATCTGCCGCCGCTACCGACCACCACGATCGGCTCGTATCCGCAGACCTCGGCGATCCGCAAGGCGCGAGCCGCACTGCGCGCCAACGAGATCGGCGTCGAGGAATACAACCGCCGGATGCGCGCCGAGATCGACGCCGTCATCGCGCTGCAGGAGCGGCTGGGCCTGGACGTGCTCGTACACGGCGAGCCCGAGCGCAACGACATGGTGCAGTACTTCGCCGAACAGCTGGACGGCTTCGCCGCCACGGCGAACGGCTGGGTGCAGTCCTATGGCACCCGCTGCGTGCGCCCGCCGATCCTGTACGGCGACGTGGTGCGGCGTGAGCCGATGACGGTGGAGTGGATCTCCTACGCGCAGTCGCTGACCGACAAGCCGGTCAAGGGCATGCTCACCGGCCCGGTGACGATTCTGGCCTGGTCGTTCGTCCGCGACGACCAGCCGCTGGCCGATTCGGCCCGCCAGGTGGCACTGGCCATCCGGGACGAGACGATCGACCTGCAGTCCGCCGGCATCCGGGTCATCCAGGTCGACGAGCCCGCCCTGCGCGAGCTGCTCCCGCTGCGCGCCGAGGCCAAGCCGGACTACCTGGACTGGTCGGTCCGCGCCTTCCGCCTGGCCACCAGCGGCGTCTCCGACGCCACCCAGATCCACACCCACCTGTGCTACTCCGAATTCGGCGAGGTGATCGACGCCATCGCCGCCCTCGACGCCGACGTCACCTCCATCGAGGCCGCCCGCTCCCGCATGGAGGTCCTCGACGACCTCAACGCCGCAGGCTTCCACCTCGGCGTCGGCCCGGGCGTCTACGACATCCACTCCCCCCGAGTCCCCTCGGTCGAAGAAATCACGACCTCCCTACGAGCGGCACTCAAAGCCGTTCCGGCGGACCGGCTCTGGGTGAACCCGGACTGCGGGTTGAAGACCCGCGGCCCGGCGGAGGTGGAGGCCGCGCTGGCGAATATGGTGCAGGCGGCCAACGCGGTTCGGTAGTCGGAGGAGTGCGATGACCCAGCCTCGGCGCCCTGGGGGCGCCGAGGCTGGGTACAAGGGGGCGGAAGCCGGGGGCGGGGTACAAGCGCGGAGGAAACCTCGAGGCGCGGTATGAGCGCGGAGGAAACCCGGGGGCGGGGTACAGGCGCGGGGCAAGACCGCAGGCCGGGTACGAGCGGGGCAAAGCCGCAGGTCGGGTACGAGCGGGTTGAGGCGGGAGGCCGGGTACAGGCGAGGGCGAAGCCAAGGAGAACTAGGCCGAGGCTGGTGTAGGGACAAGCGGCCATGGGCGTCTCCTCTCTGTTCCGCCTGGAGTTTCCACCATGTCCCCGGCCCTCCACCATGTCCCCGGCGAAGCCGGGGCTATGCCACGTCGAGGGCTCGCTGGGGCTGGCCTACGTATTCCGACAGCGGGCGGATCAGCGTATTCGATTGGGACTGTTCGATGATGTGGGCGGTCCAGCCGGTGATGCGGCTCATGACGAAGATGGGGGTGAAGGTTTCGGTGTCGAAGCCTAGGAGGTGGTAGGCGGGGCCGGAGGGGAAGTCGAGGTTGGGTTTGATGCCGGTGGCTTCGGCCATGGCGGATTCCAGTTCGGTGTACATGCGGAGCCAGTGGGTGTCGCCGAGGAGGGCTGCTATGTCGTCGAGGGCGGATTTCATGGTGGGGACACGGGAGTCGCCGTTGCGGTAGACGCGGTGGCCGAAGCCCATGATCTTTTCCTTGCGGGAGAGTTTGGCGCGCAACCACTCTCGGGCACGTTCGGGCTCGCCGATGTCGAGCATCATGTGCATGACGGCCTCGTTGGCGCCGCCGTGCAGCGGGCCCTTCAGGGCGCCGATGGCGGCGGTGACCGCGGAGTACATATCGGAGCGGGTGGAGGTCACCACGCGGGCGGCGAAAGTGGAGGCGTTGAAACTGTGCTCGGCATAGAGGATGAGCGAGGTCTCGAAGGCGCGCACCAGGCGCTGGTCCAGCTGGCGCGCTCGGTCGCCGAAGCACATGTACAGGAAGTTCTCGGCGAAGCCGCGGTCCTCGTCGGGCGCGATCGGATCGAGCCCGCGGCGGCGGCGCATATCGGCGGCGATCACCGTCGGCAGCACCGCTGTCAGCCGTAATGCCTTGGCCAGCAATGCCTCCCGGCTCGTTCCCCGATCCTCCAGCGGATCCTGCGCCCCCAGATAGCTGACCACCGTCCGCACCACATCCATCGGATGGCAGGTGTCGGGCAGCCGGTCGACCAGGGCCAGCAGCGACCGGTCGGCCTGTCGCAGCGCCCGTTCGCGCTCGCACAGCACGCGCAGTTGCCCGGCATCGGGCAGTTCGCCGTGCCAGAGTAGCTGGGCGACCTCCTCGAAACCGCGATAGCGGGCCAGATCCTGCACCGGATAGCCCCGGTAGATCAGCGAATTGGTCTCGGGCACCACCTTGGAGATGGCGGTCGTGTCCACCACGACTCCCGCCAGGCCCTTCTTGATCTCGGTCATGAATTCACTCGCTCGGGGTGTAGGTGAAGATGCTGGAATCGAATTCGTTGTACCGCGGGTAGTCGAGCAGTTCGTACAGCCGCGACCGGTGCTGCATGCGCTCGAGCAGACCCGATTGCGTTCCGGTGGAGGCGATTTCACGCAATCCCGACTCCACCGCGTACATGGCCAACCGCAGCGTGCTGACCGGATGGATGACGGCGTTGTAACCCAGCTCCTGCAACTGCCCGGCCGACAGCAGCTCGGACTTGCCGAACTCGGTCATATTGGCCAGCAGCGGAACATCCACGGCCGCACGGAATGCCGCGAACTCGGCGGCATCGGCCAGCGCCTCGGTGAAGATCAGATCGGCCCCGGCATCGGCGTAGGCCTTGGCCCGGTCGATGGCCGCGCCCAACCCCTCGATCGCACGGGCATCGGTGCGGGCGCAGATGACGAAGTCCGGATCCCGCCGCGCCGACACCGCCGCACGAATCCGGCGCACCATCTCCCCGGTCGGCACCACGGTCTTACCGTCGAGATGCCCGCACCGCTTCGGATTCACCTGGTCCTCGAGATGCGCACCCGCTACCCCCGCCTCCTCCAGCAGCGTGATCGTGCGCGCGGCATTCATCGGCTCACCGAATCCGGTATCGGCGTCGATCAACGTCGGCAGATCGGTGACCCGCGAGATCACCCGCCCCCGCTCGGCCACCTCGCTCAGCGTGGTGAGCCCGATATCGGGCAGCGCCAGCTCCGCCGAGATCACCGCGCCGGAGACATACACCCCCTCGAAGCCGAGTCGTTGAATCAGCTTGGCCACCAACGGATTGAACGCACCCGGCAATCGCTGCAGGCGCCCGCTCGCCAGGCCCGCCCGCAACGCCGCCCGCTTGTCCGCCGCCGAGCTCTCGGCGGCCATGAGCCCGCTCACCGTGTCCCCCGTCCTAGGCTGACGGCATGACCGATACGCCCCTGCGTTACCGCCTGATCACCGGCCCCGACGACGCCCGCTTCTGCGAGCGGATCAGCGCCCTGCTCGACGAGGGCTATCGACTGCACGGTTCGCCCGCGGTGACGTTCAACGGCCAGCACGTGATCGCCGCGCAGGCCCTGGTGTGGGATCCGAACTAGATCGCTCATCCGAAGAGCCCCGTTCCGGTTTCGGGGGCGGCGGCCAGGATCTCGGGCGCGACGCTGAAGCCAAGCTGGTCCAGCTCATCGGCCCTCAGCTCCGGAAGCCGTTGCGCCGCATCGAGAAAGCGATCCTGTTCGGCGGCGTCGAGCACCCCTTCGGCCAGGGTGCGGAACTTCTCGATGTACTGCGCCCGCCCGAACGGCCGCGCCCCCAGCGGATGCGCGTCGGCGACCGCGAGTTCGTCGACGATCGTCTCGCCGCTGGCCATCCTCACCACGGCGCGGGCGCCGAATGCCTTGTCGCGCGGGTCGGTCGAGTGATAGCGCCGCGTCCATTCCGGATCCTCGACCGTGGAGATCTTGTGCCACAGTTCGACGGTGTCGGCCCGCCGTGCGCGCTCGGGGGCGTAGGACCGCTCGTGATGCCAGGTCCCGTCCTGCAACGCGACCGCGAAGATATAGGGCACGGAATGGTCCAGAGTCTCCCGGCTGGCGTGCGGATCGTATTTCTGCGGATCGCCCGAGCCGCTGCCGATCACGACGTGGGTGTGGTGGCTGGTGTGCAGCACGATCGAGGCGACCTGGCCGAGATCGCCGATGCGCGAACGAATTCGGCGCGCCAGATCGATGAGGGCCTGACTCTGATACTCGGCCGAATGCTCCTTGGTGTAGCTGTCCAGGATCGCCCGCTTCGGCTCGCCCGGAACCGGCAGCGGCACTTCGTATTCCGCCTGCGGGCCGCCGAGCAGCCGGGCGATCACCCCGTCCTCGCCCTCCCAGATCGGCGCGGGCGCGCCCTCCCCGCGCATGGCCCGGTCCACCGCCTCGACCGCCATCTTGCCCGCGAATGCCGGGGCGAAGGCCTTCCAACTGGAGATCTCGCCCTTGCGCGATTGCCGGGTGGCGGTGGTGGTGTGCAGCGCCTGCCCGATCGCCTGGTAGATGACCTCGACGTCGAGCCCGAGTAGCGTGCCGATTCCGGCCGCGGCCGAGGGGCCCAGATGGGCGACATGGTCGATCTTGTGCTCGTGCAGGCAGATTCCGCGCGCCAGATCGATCTGGATCTCGTATCCGGTCGCGACGGCGCGGATCAGTTCGGCCCCGCTGCGCCCGGCGTGCTGGGCGACGGCGAGGATCGGCGGAATGTTGTCACCCGGATGGGAGTACTCCGCGGCCAGGAAGGTGTCGTGGAAATCCAGCTCCCGCACCGCCACGCCATTTGCCCAGGCCGCCCATTCGGGGGAAAATCGTTGTGCCACAGGCAGACCGAAGATGGTGGCCCCGGGCACGAAGGGATGGGTCTGCGCCTGGCGGCGCGCGGTGGTCGGCGGGCGGCGCAGCAGTGCGGCCGCGGCGACACCGGCGTTGTCGATGATCCGATCGATGACCGCCTCGCTCACCTCGGCCGGTACCGCCACCGGATCGGCCGCCACCTCCGCAATGCGGGTCGCCAGATGGTCCGCTCGGGGGAAATCCTCCGAGGAGGCGTGCGCACGTACGATGTGAACCTTCATACTTCGCACGCTACGCAGCGGCACAGAAGGACAAAACACCTCGCAATCGCCGATTTTTGTCGGCGAGTACCGTTAAAATTGCAATGATTGCGAAGATCTGTGGGTAGCATCTGCACGTGCGCAAGATGTATGCGGGTGCCCGGCTACGGCGGTTGCGCGAGGAACGACGGATGACCCAGGCCGCCCTGGCGAAGTCGCTGGACCTCTCCCCCAGCTACCTCAACCAGCTCGAACGCGATCAGCGACCGCTGACCATCCCGGTCCTGCTGAAGCTGAACTCCACCTTCGATCTGGACGTGCAGTTCTTCGCCGCCGACTCCGACGCCCGGCTGGTGTCGGATCTGCACGAGGTGCTGGTCGAGGCGGCGGGCGGCACCGCGCCGCCCGCGGCGGAGGTGGAGGATCTGGCCACCCGGCTGCCCGAGGTCGCCAAGACGATCGTGGCCATGCATCGACGCCTGCGCGCGGCGACCGATCAGCTCGACCTACTGTCCTCCAAGGTCGCCACCCCGACCGGTGCGCCCGGCGTGCCGATGCCGTACGAGGATGTGCGCGACTTCTTCTACGACCATCACAATCACATCGCCCAGCTCGATCTCGCGGCCGAGCGGCTGTTCGAGGAGTGCGGGCTGTCGATCGGCTCACTGGATCGGCAGCTGGCCCGCGTGGCCGAGGAGAAGGCCGGGGTGACGGTGCTGGTGCGCGGGGACGGCGCGGACCCGAACATTCCGAAGCGGTACTACGAGCCCGAGACCCGCACCCTGACCCTGGCCCGGCGGCTGCGGCCCGGACAGCGCGCCTTCCAGATCGCGACCACGCTGGCCTTCCTGCTGTACGGGCCGCTGCTGGACGAGGTGCTCGGCGATACGCCGTCGCTGACCGGCGAATCGCGAGCGCTGGCGCGGGTCGGGCTGGCCAACTACTTCGCGGGTGCGCTGATCCTGCCGTACGGGAAGTTCCTGCGCTCGGCCGAGGAATTGCGCTACGACATCGATCTGCTGGGGCTGCGCTTCGAGGTCGGCTTCGAGACGGTGTGCCACCGGCTGAGCACCCTGCAGCGGCAGGGCCAACGCGGGGTGCCGTTCTTCTTCGTGCGCACCGATCGCGCGGGCAATATCTCCAAACGCCAATCCGCCACCGCCTTCCACTTCTCCCGCGTCGGCGGCAGCTGCCCACTGTGGGTGGTGCACGATGCGTTCGCCCATCCCGGCCGCATCCTCACCCAGGTCGCCGCCATGCCCGACGGCCGCCGCTACCTCTGGATCGCCCGCACCACCAATCCCGGCGCGCACGGATTCGGCACGGCCAGTAAGGAATTCGCCATCGGCCTCGGCTGCGATATCGAATACGCCGATCGCCTGGTCTATTCCAAGGGCCTGCACCTGGACGACCCCTCGGCCGCGGTCCCGATCGGCGCGGGCTGCAAGGTCTGCGAGCGCTCCGCCTGCCCCCAGCGCGCCTTCCCCCAGATCGGCCGCCCCCTCTCCATCACCGAAAACACCTCCATCGACCTCCCCTACCCCCGCGCACCCCGCTGACCGGCGTCAACTCTTCGCGCTGCGGGTCGCGCCGATCGAGGCCGCCACCACACAGGCGATGCCGCCCCATTGCGACAGGTTCATGAACTGTCCCAGCACCACGAATCCCGCCACCGCGCCGACCGCGGGCTCGAGGCTCATGAGGACGCCGAACACTCGCGGCGGAATGCGGCGCAGGGCCTCGAGTTCCACCGAATACGGCAGCACCGAGGACAGCAGCGCCACCCCGAAGCCGGCGAGCAGGGCCATCGGCTGTAGCAGGGCCGATCCCGCCTCGGCGATGCCCACCGGGGCGGCGAGCAGGCCGCCGAAGGCCATCGCCAGCGCCAAACCGCCACCGCCGCTGGTCCTTTCGCCAACCTTGGCGCTGAGCAGGATGTAGGCGGCCCACAGCACCGCGGTCGCCAGCGCGAAGGCGACGCCGGTCCAGGCGACCGGTCCATCGGTCCTGGTCAGCAGCAGGACGCCGCCGCCGGCCAGCACCGCCCAGGCCGGATCGATCCAGCGGCGCGAGCCGGCGAGCGCGACCCCGAGCGGCCCGAGGAATTCGATGGTGACGGCCATCCCCAGCGGAATGCGGTCGATCGCCTCGTAGAAGCAGAGGTTCATCAGCGCGAGCACCACGCCGAAGCCGAGCACCGCCGGGAGAGCGTGGCGTCCGACCCGCAATGCCGAGCGCCAGAACACCAGCAGCACCAGCCCGGCGAAGAACAGCCGTAGGCTCACCGCCCCCGCCGGGCCGGTGGCGGCGAACAGCCGTGTCGCCAGCGCCGCACCGAGTTGCACGCTGACGATGCCGGTCATCACCAGCATGGTCGGCGGTACCCCGCCGATGCCCTGCCGGATCGGCAGCCGCGAGAACAGCAGCGGTAGCGACGATTTCCATCGGCCCCCGACATCGATCGCTACCACTGGCGCTCCCTTCGACTCACAATCCCATCCGGCAGCATCCCATTCCCCACCGACAAAGTGCCAAACAATGGAATTCGGGGCGGCGAGCTACGATTTGGCGAGGTATTCGAGCCGCTCGGAATCGACCGCGGCATGCATCATCGACGCCAGCCCGGGATGTTCGGTCAACCCCGGATCGGCCGCGACCACCTCGCGCGCCAATTGCTGTGCGGCCGTGATGACTTCGAGGTCGTCGAGCAGCGACAGCAGGCGCAGGCTGCGGGCGGTGCCGGACTGCGCGGAGCCGAGCACGTCGCCCTCGCGGCGCTGACGCAGATCCAGCACCGACAGCTCGAAACCGTCGAGCGTGCCCGCGACCGCCTCCAGCCGGGCCATGGCCGTGCCCATGGGCGAGGTCTCGGTGATCAGCAGGCACAGCCCCGCATGCTTACCGCGACCGACGCGGCCGCGCAGCTGATGCAGCTGACTCACCCCGAAACGGTCGGCGTCCACGATCACCATCACCGTCGCGTTCGGCACATCCACACCGACCTCGACGACCGTCGTGCACACCAGCACATCGATCTCGCCCTCGTTGAAAGCCCGCATCACGCGGTCCTTCTCGTCGTTGGGCAGCCGTCCGTGCAGCAGACCCACCCGCAACTGCGCCAGCGGCCCGGTGCGCAGGGTCTCGTAGACATCGGTCGCCGCGTGCGTGGTCGGCCCCTCCTTCTCCGCGGCCGCCTTCGCCTTCTTCCCCTTGCCCTTGGCGTCGTCCTCCTCGTCGCCGATGCGCGAGCACACGACATAGGCCTGCCGCCCCGCGGCGACCTCCTCGCGGATGCGCTCCCAGGCCCGTTCCACCCAGGCCGGTTTCATCCGCGCGGGCACCACGCGGGTGGTGATCGGCGAGCGGCCGCGCGGCAGTTCGGTGAGGGTGGAGGTCTCCAGATCGCCGAGGGTGGTCATGGCGATGGTGCGCGGGATCGGCGTCGCGGTCATCACCAGCAGATGCGGGCTGAGGTCACCCTTGGCCTTGGCGCGCAGGGCATCTCGCTGCTCGACGCCGAAGCGGTGCTGCTCGTCGACGATCACCATGCCCAGATCGTGGAACTCCACGGCGTCCTGAATCAGCGCGTGGGTGCCGATGACGATGCCCGCCTCGCCGGTCATGGCGTCCAGCAGTGCGGACTTCTTGGCCGCCGCGGACATCGACCCGGTCACCAGCACCACCTTGGTGGCCCGCTCGTCCGCGCCCAGCTCCCCGGCCGTGCCGAGATCGCCGAGCATGCCGCGCAGCGACCGATAGTGCTGGGCGGCAAGCACTTCCGTCGGCGCCAGCAGTGCGCACTGCAGTCCGCTGTCGACCACCTGCAGCATGGCGTGCAGCGCGACGATCGTCTTACCCGAGCCGACCTCGCCCTGCAGCAACCGATGCATGGGATGGCTGCGCGACAGATCGTCGGAGATCTCGGCGATCACCTTCTGCTGTCCGGCGGTCAGCTCGAACGGCAGCCGCTGCTCGAAAGCCGTTGCGATGCCGTCGGTCCGGGGCGGGCAGGGCCGCGCGGCGCGGCCCTCGACATCGTGGCGGCGTTCGGCCAACACCAGCTGCAGGGCCAGCGCCTCGTCGAAACGCAGCCGCTCCCTGGCCTGTTCGATATCGGACTTGCGCTCGGGCAGATGAATGAGGCGCAGCGCGTCGGAGATCGCCATCAGCCCGCGCTCGTCGCGGATCTCCGAGGAGAGCGGGTCGTCGATGGGGTCGAGCTGATCGAGCACCTGCCGCACGCAGGCCAGCAGGTCCCAGCTCTGCACCTTGGCGGTGGCGGCGTAGACCGGAATGTATTCGCGTTCGAAGAACGAGACGTCCACACCCTCCGCGCCTTTCGCGCTCTGCGCCAGCCCGCGCAGGCTGCCGCTCCCGCGCACCGCGGTGAGGTTCTCCACCGACTCCCCCGCCTCGGGCAGGATCAGATACGACGGATGCGACAGATTCCAGCGGTCCGGCCGCCACCAGTGCACGGTGCCCGACATCATGGCCCGAACGCCCTGTTTGACAAGGTAATTCACCTTGTCGCCGTTGAAGAAGGTGATCTCCACCGGGCGCGCCGAGCCGGTGTCGAGCTCGACCTTGAGCAGTTTGCCGCGGCGCTGGCGCATGGGCCGCAGCTCGGTCTTGGTGACCACGCCGACCACGGTGATGTGCGCGCCCTCCTCGGGGGCCTCCTCGGTCAGCGGCTGCCCCTGGGTGGCGTAGCGCAGCGGATAGTGCCGCAGCAGATCCTCCACCGTATGCATGTCGAAGGCGTCGGCCAGCGGCTCGGCCGCCTTCACGCCGAGTACGTGATCGAGCCGATCGCTCAGAGTCGCCATCTATTCCACCCCGATCTGCACCAGGTCCACCGGCTGGCCGCCGTCGTAGGAGACGACCTCCACGCCCGGGAAGGTCGCGGAGATGTGTTCGGCGAGTTCGTCGCCCAGGCCGGGCGGGGCCTGCGCGCCGAGCAGCAGTGTGACCAGTTCGCCGCCCAGGCCCAGCATGCGATCGAGCAGGGTGCGCGCGGCGCGGCCCGGATCGGGATCGATGACCACCACATCGTGGCCGACCAGGCCGAGACCGTCGCCCCGCTCGCAGGTTCCGACGATGGTCAGGGCCCGCTCGGGCGCGATGCGCAGCGCACCCCAGCGGGTGCCCGCCGCCGCCTCGGACATGGTGAAGGCGTCGTCGACGGCGATGCGTCCGTCGTCGTGCAGCGCGAGCGCCGCCAGCCCCTGCACCATCGACCCGCTGGGCAGCATGAGCACCTCGCGGTGGCCGTCGCGTGCGGCCACGCTCACGGCCACCAGTTCGTGCGCGGGCAGCGCGCCGTTGGGCAGCACCAGGACCTCCCGGTGCGGCATCCGCCGGATCGCGTCCAGCAGCACCTCGGCGGTCACCCGCCCGTCCAGCACCACCGCCCCGGCGTCCTCGAACAATCGCGCCGCGCCCGCGCCCGCCACGACGGCGAGGATGCCGCGATCGGATGACCCCTGTGCCGCAAGGGGGTTCACGGCCAGCCCCTCGATCCGGATACTGCCGAGCGTGCCCGCGGCCAGCCCCGCCTCGATGGCCGCACCCGCGTCGGCGCAGTGCACGTGGGCGGAGAAGACGCCCTCGCCGTCCCCGACGACCACCACCGAATCCCCCAGCCGCGCGAGGTCGTTCCGCAGGCCCGCGATCCGCGATTCGTCGGTGCCGGAGAGCAGGTACATGACCTCGTAGTGGGGGGTCCCGACTACGGCGGGAACAAGGGAGGACGCGGAAACCGGGGACGGCCCGGGGGCGGGGGCCGTGTCGGCCGAAGCCGTCCGTACCCCGGCCGCACCCCGCACATACCCCGGGCGAACCGGCGCACTCCCCGTGATCACCTCGACCAGGGCATCGAACAGGACCAGCAACCCCCGTGCCCCCGCGTCGACCACACCGGCCGCGCGCAGCACACCCAATTGCGACGGGGTATCGGCCAGCGCCTTGGCCGCGCCCTCGGCGGCGGCGCGGGCGATGTCGGCCAGCGGCTCCCCGGCGGTATCGGCGACGCGATCGGCCGCGGCCTCCAGCACGGTCAGCATGGTGCCCTCGACGGGTTCGCTGAGGGCCTCCCGGACCAGGACGGCCGCACCGCGCAGGGCCACCGGCAGGCTGGGCGCGGACAATTCCGCTCCGTCGACGGCCTCGGCCAGGCCGCGCAGCACCTGGGACAGGATGATGCCCGAATTCCCCCGTGCCCCACCGGTTCCCGCACGGGCCATCGCACCCAGCACCGAGTGCGCGGAGGCGGTCTCGGGCACCGCGGCGACCGCGGCCCGCATGGTGGCGAGCAGATTGGTGCCGGTATCGGAATCGGCCACCGGGAAGACGTTCAGCGCATTGATCTCGTCGCGATGACGCTCCAATCCGTCCAGGCAGAGCTGGCCCCAGCGCGCCAATGCCGCTCCGTCGAGCGTCTCCCGGACCCCGGGCACCGTCACCGTCCTTTCCCGCGCAACCCCCCTCGCCAGCCTAGTCGCCCCCACCGACACCTCCCGGCGCGCATATTCATCTCGGGCGTTCCACGACCGGTATGGCACAAACCACACGGGGCGTCCGGCCTTCTCTGCACAATGGGGACATGGTGACCGAGCGACGCTGGCGGGTCGTCCCGCTCACCACCGAATACACGCGCGGCCTGGCCGAATGTCATATCGCCTGCTGGCGAGACGCCTACCGGGACCTGGTCCCCGCGCACATCCTGGCGGCCTTCGACGTCGGCAAGCTGACCGTGACGTGGGAGCACCGGCTGCGGCGATATCCGGAAAACACCGTCGTCGCGGTTCTCGACGACACGGTCATCGGATTCGCCAGCGGTGGGCATTCGCTGGACGAGCCACCGGTGACCGCCAAACAGCTGTACGCGATGTACGTCCGCACCGCGTGGTACGGCACCGGTGTCGCCCACGATCTGATGCGCGCGACGCTCGACCCGAGGGTGGACACCTCGCTGTGGGTCTTCGAGGAGAATCCGCGCGCCCAGACCTTCTATCGAAAATACGGCTTCGAACTCGACGGCACCCGCAGGGTCGAGGCGTTCACACCGGCCGTCGAGGTCCGCATGATCCGCCGCGCGGAACTCACCTCCCGCCGTTGAGGCAGTCCAGTCCGCCCGCCGCGCTGACGCTCTGGAACAGGCACAGCACCCGCGCGTTCACATTGGACGACAGCGAGGCCGATCCGGTCTGCGGGTCGTAGAGGGCCAGCACCGGTTCGGCCTGCTGGGTGACCGTCTCCTGCTCCAACGGGATCGTCCCGGCCTGCGCCATCGCGGGTGCGCCCAGGATGGCCGCTCCGGCAACGGCGGTGACCACGGCACCGCGCACGGACTTGATCTGCATGCAACTGCTCCTGATTCGCTCGAACAACCTCGTGCCCGGCTACGGCAAGCGCCAATCCACCGGGGCGGCCCCCAATGTACCGAGCATTTCGTTGGTTCGGGAGAAGGGTCTGGAACCGAAGAAACCTCGCGAGGCGGACAGCGGTGAGGGATGGGCGGATTCGATATACGGCACAGTGCCGAGCATCGGCTTCAAGGTGGCGGCATCGCGCCCCCACAGAATGGCCACCATCGGCTGCTCGCGGGCGACGAGTGCGCGAATGGCCTGCTCGGTCACCGCTTCCCAGCCCTTGCCCCGATGCGAGGCGGGCTGTCCGGGCTGCACGGTCAGCACCCTGTTGAGCATCAGCACGCCCTGATCCGACCATGGCGACAGATCGCCGCAGGAGGGCGTCGGATAGCCCAGATCCTTGGAGTATTCGGCGAAGATGTTGGCCAGACTGCGCGGCACCGGCGAAACATCCGGCGCCACCGAAAAACTCAGACCCATCGCATGGCCCGGCGTCGGATAGGGATCCTGGCCCACGATCAGCACCCGGACCTTGTCGAACGGCCGTTGGAACGCGCGCAGCACATTCTCCCCCTTGGGGAGATAGCCGCGACCCGCGGCATTCTCGGCGCGCAGGAACTCGCCCATCTCGGCAATGCGCTCGGCGACCGGCGCGAGTGCCTCGGCCCAGCCCGTATCGATGATCTCCGACAGTGGTTTAGCGCCCATGGCCGGAAAACATAGCGCGGACGGTTTCACGACGGTAGCTCACCCACCGCCCGCGAACGACTCCCAGCCGACCGGTCCGGACCATCCCCGCCCGTCCACGCTCACCCCGGCTCCCTCGGCGACCCGGCCGATCCGCACCCATCCGGGCGGAAGCCGTTGTCCGGCAGCGAAGGTCGCGACGAAGGCGTGGTCCTCACCACCGGCGAGCACCCAGGTCAGCGGATCGGCGCCGACCAGCGTCGCGATCGGGTCGAGCGCCGGATCGCGCACGGCGGCGGCGTCGAGATCGATGGCGACACCGGAGCTTTCGGCGATATGCCCGATATCGGCGAGCAGGCCGTCGGAGACATCGGTCATCGCCGTCACCGTGACGTCCGGCGGCAGCTCCAGGACGGCGCGGTAGGGCGGTTGTGGAACGCGATGTGCGGCAACGACTTCGGGAAACCGCTCGAGGTCGTGCCCACCCGACAGGATCGCATATCCCGCCGCCGACCAGCCGAGCCGCCCGGCGACCGCCACGACGTCGCCCGGCCGCGCGCCCGCGCGCAGCACCGGCGCGCGATCGACCGGATCGCCGAAGGCCGTCACCGACAGCACCAGCAGCGGGGCGCTCACCACATCCCCGCCCGCGATGGACGCGCCCGCGCGCCCGGCCTCGGCCCACAGCCCCTCGACCAGGCCATCGACGAATTCCACGGTCGTCTCGGCCGGACAGCCCAGCGCGACCACGAAGGCGCTGGGAGCCGCGCCCATGGCGACCACATCGGCGGCGTTCTGCGCGATCGCCTTCGCACCGATATCGCGCGGACTCGACCAGTCCAACCGGAAGTGCCGATCCTGCAGCAGCATGTCGGCGCTGACCACATAGCGCCCGGCCGGAGCCGCGAGCACCGCCGCGTCGTCGCCCGGGCCCAGCACCACATTCGGCCCCTGGCCGCGGCCGCGGTTCATGCGCGCGATCAGCCCGAACTCCCCGAGTTCGCGCACGGTGCGCGGGCTGCTGGCGGCGATGACCGTCCTCCTTCGGTGAGCGCGAGATGGGCGATGGACCCAACGACGCTACCGTGACCGCCGGGCCCGAACGAACCGCCCTGCTCACGGCTGGTGGCCGGGCGGTTCGCTACGCTCGGGTTCGCAATCGGACCACCAGCCGCCGTGACGGCGAATGCCGGAAACCGTGCGGCGCGGCACGAGCGGAGACGAACCCCCGGATGAGCAAGGACACGGAGCGGCCCCAGACGGGCACACCGGACGACGAGGCGGGTCGAGACATCGACGCGGCCAGCGCAAAGCCGACCGCGGGCGGCGGCGCCGACCCCGCGGCCGAGTCCGGCGATCGCTACGGTTCGACCGAATCCGAGGCGCCGAAAATGCCTGCCGCCCTGATCGCCACGGCCGTCGCCCTACCGGTCGCCCTGATCGTCGCCGTGCTGGTCATCGCCGTGATGGCGCGGCAGCACACCACCCGCGAGCCGCTCGCGCTCGGCTCAGTCCCCGCGCCCGCCGCGACCGGCCCGCAATGCACCACCCTGCTGCCCGCCCTGCCCGACCAGATCGGCGATTACACCCGGGCCGAACTCGTGCAGCCCGCACCGCCCGCCACCACGGCCTGGCAACTGCCCGACGGCGGTGAGCCGATCGTGCTGCGCTGCGGGCTGGACCGGCCGCTGGAATTCAACAAGGCGTCCGCGCTGCAGGTCGTCAACGGCGTCAACTGGTTCGAGATCCGCGACCAGACCAGCGGCGTGACCTCCGGCACCTGGTTCGCCGTCGACCGCGGCACCTACATCGCGGTGACCATGCCCAACAGCGCCGGACCGACTCCGCTGCAGGACATTTCGAACACCATCACCAAGGCGCTGCCCGCGCAGCCGATCGATCCCGGACCGGTGCCGAACTAGGCACGACCGATCAGCGCAGGCCCGTGCCGCGGGCCAGCGCCGTCTCGATCAGGGTGGTGACCAGGGTCGGATTGTCGATGCCCGTGCTCTCCCACATGCGCGGGTACATCGAGATCGCGGTCATGCCGGGCATGGTGTTGATCTCGTTGATCACCGGGCCGTCGGCGGTGAGAAAGAAGTCGACGCGGGCCAGGCCCTGGCAGTCCAGGGCGGCGAACGCGCGCACCGCCAGCTCCCGGATCTGCTGGGCCACATCGTCGTCCAGCTTGGCGGGAATGTCGAACTCGCACACGTCGTCGAGATATTTGGTGTCGAAGTCGTAGAAGTCCGGAGCGGTGGTCTCGGCCTCGGGCATCCGGATCTCGGCCGGAACGCTGGCCTGCACCCGGCCGTCGGGAAACTCCAGCACCCCGCACTCGACCTCGCGACCCACAATGCCCGCCTCCACGATCACCTTCGGATCGTGTTGGCGCGCAACGGCGATCGCCGCGTCCAGCTCCTCCCAGTCGGCCACCTTGGTGATACCGATCGAGGATCCGCCACGGGCGGGCTTGACGAAGACCGGCAGGCCCAGGCGTTCGCGATCGGCCGCGCGCACCGTGGCGACACCCGGTCGCAGCACGACGTAGTCGCCGACCGGAATGCCGTCGGCGGCAAGGAGTTTCTTCATGAACTCCTTGTCCATACCGGTCGCGCTGGCCAGCACGCCGGGTCCCACGTAGGGCAGGGCGGCCGTCTCGAGCAGTCCCTGCACGGTGCCGTCCTCGCCGAAAGCGCCGTGCAGCACCGGGAATACGACGTCGACCGCGCCCGGGCCGCCGGAGCCGTCCACCGCGAGCAGGCTGCCCGAGGGCGCGAGCACCAGTTCGGCGCCACTCGCATCCACCGACGGCAGCGCCCGGTCGGCGATGGCCAGCGCGCGGGCGTCGGATCCGGCCGGAACCCACGTCCCCTCCCGGGTGATCCCGATCGGCACCGCCTCGAACCGCTCGGGGTCGAGGTTGCGTAGCACGAAGCCGGCCGAGACACACGACACGGCATGCTCGTTGCTCCGTCCGCCGAAGAGGACCGCGACCCTGACCCGATTACTCATAGACCGAACCGTACCCAAACCGTCGTACCGCCATTCATTCCGGCTTCATCCGCCGCCCGAGCAGCTCGCCCACCGCGTCCGATACCGCCAGCCCCTCGTGGCACACCCGGTGCACGGCCGTGGTCAGCGGCATCTCCACCTCGTGCCGCTCGGCCAGCGCGCGGATCGAGGTGCACGACTTCACACCCTCGGCCACCTGGCCGTGGGTGGCCTGCTGCGCGGCATCCATCGACCCGCCCGCCCCGAGCACATGGCCGAAGGAGCGATTGCGCGACAGCGGTGAGGTGCAGGTCGCGACCAGATCGCCGACGCCCGCCAGACCGGCCAGCGTCACCGGATTTGCCCCCAGCGCCACCCCCAGCCGCATGATCTCGGCCAGGCCGCGGGTGATCAGGCTCGCGATCGAGTTGTCGCCCAGCCCCATTCCGGCCGCGATGCCGCAGGCCAGCGCGATCACGTTCTTGCACGCGCCGCCGAGCTCGCAGCCGATGACGTCGGTATTGGTGTAGGGCCGGAAGTAGCCGGTGCCGCACGCGTGCTGCACGGCCTCGGCCCGCTCGGGATCCACGCAGGCCACCACCGAGGCGGCCGGTTGTTCGGCGGCGATCTCGCGGGCCAGATTCGGTCCGGACAGCACCGCGATTCGGCCCGGATCGGCGTGGGTGACCTGGTGGATCACCTGGCTCATCCGCAGCAGCGTGCCGGTCTCGATGCCCTTGGCCAGGCTCAACAGCGTCGCGTCGGCGGGCACCCGCCAGGACGCGAGATTGGCGCGCAGCGATTGCGAGGGCACGGCCAGTACGACGATATCGGCGCCGTCGAGTGCCACGCGCGGATCGTCGGTAGCGGCCACGCCCGGCAGCGACACCTCGGGCAGATAGGTCGGATTGCGATGTTCGGCGGCGATGGCCTTGGCCACCTCCGCGCGCCGAGCCCACATCGTCACGTCGGTTCCCGCGTCGTTCAACACCTTCGCGAACGCGGTGCCCCACGAGCCCGCACCCATCACAGCCGCCCTAGTCATGAAGGCCAATATGCCATCCACCCGGGCCCGCCCCGCCGGTATTCCCCCTACCCGGCATGACATCCACCACTGTGCCCGGCGTGCGACGATTGGCCCATGCGTCCGGATGCCGTCCACGCCGTGATCGCGGTGAAGAACCTCGAGCGGGCGAAGAGCCGACTCGCCGACCGATTGTCCCCGGCCGAGCGCGCGCGACTGGTTCTTGCCATGCTCTCGGACACCGTCACCGCGGCCGCCGCGGGCGGGCTGGGCTCGGTGACGGTCGTGACCCCGGACGCGGGGGTGGCCGAGGTCGTGCGCGCGCTGGACGCCCATGTCCACCCGGACGCGGGTGCGCGGGCCGACGGGCTCAACGCGGCGCTGTCGGATGCGGCCGCGGCCGTGCGCCGCCGCCACGGCCGGGTGGAACTGCTTGCCCTACAGGCGGATCTGCCCGCGCTGCGCCCGGACGAGCTGTCCGACATGCTGAACGCCGCGCCCGCCCGCGGCCGATCGGTCGTCGCCGATCACACCGGGCGCGGCACCGCCGCACTGCTGGTGCGCGACGGAACCGCCCCGCTGACACCGCTTTTCGGTCCCGACTCGGCGCGGCGGCACATCGAATCCGGGGCGAAGGATCTGGCCGGTGACTGGCCGGGCCTGCGCCTGGACGTGGACACCGCCGCCGATCTGGCGGGCGCGATCGAACTGGGCGTCGGCCCGGCCACGGCGGCCCTGCTCGACGACATCGGATGGCCGCGTCCCGTTCACATGGATCTCACGCGCAGGTGCACGGCGGGGTTACATGTGTGCTGAATGATCGCCGGAGCGGCGATAGGTTGTCGGTGGGCGGTGTCGTGCGAGGTATCGCCGGATGGGTAAGGAATGATCGTGAGGGTGAGCGAAACGGACATCCAGCAGCCGCGACTACCGGCGGCGCCGCCGGCGGCGACCCCGCCGCCCAAGGCCGCGGCCGCGGCGCAGTTGCCCCAGGATCGCTATCTGAACCGCGAGCTGAGCTGGCTGGATTTCAACGCCCGGGTGCTGGCCCTCGCCGAAGACACCTCCGAACCGCTGCTCGAGCGCGCCAAATTCCTCGCCATCTTCGCCTCCAACCTCGACGAGTTCTACATGGTCCGCGTCGCCGGGCTCAAGCGCCGCGCCGACGCCGGTCTGGCGGTCCGCTCCGCCGACGGCCTGACACCCACCGAACAGCTGACCCTGATCGCCAAGCGCACCCAGGATCTCGCCGTGCGCCACGCGCGGGTCTTCCTCGACCAGGTTCGTCCGGCGCTCGCCGAGGAGGGCATCGCCATCATCGGCTGGGCCGACCTCGACGACGAGGAGCGCCAGCGGCTGTCGCGGTACTTCCAGGACCAGGTCTTCCCGGTGCTCACCCCGCTGGCGGTGGACCCGGCCCACCCGTTCCCCTACATCAGCGGCCTGAGCCTGAATCTGGCCGTGACGGTGAAGGATTCCGAGACCGGCGGCGAGCACTTCGCCCGCGTGAAGGTGCCCGACAACGTCAACCGCTTCGTGAAGGTGACCCGCCCCCGCGAGCCCCGCGATCCCGAGGCGCTCGAACGCCCGCTCGAGGCGTTCCTGCCGATGGAGGACCTGATCGCGGCCCATCTGGAACAGCTGTTCCCGGGCATGGAGGTGGTCGAGCACCACTCGTTCCGGATCACCCGCAATGCCGACTTCGAGGTGGACGAGGACCGCGACGAGGATCTGCTGCAGGCGCTCGAGCGGGAGCTGGCGCGGCGACGGTTCGGCTCGCCGGTACGCCTCGAGGTCTCCGACGATATGACCGAGCACATGCTCGAGCTGCTGCTGCGCGAGCTCGACGTGGATCCGGCCGATGTCATCCAGGTGCCCGGACTGCTGGACCTGTCGTGCCTGTGGCAGGTGTACGGCGTGGACCGACCGGCCCTCAAGGACGCGCCCTATGTCCCGGCCACCCCGCCCGCCTTCGGCGAAAGGGAAACGCCCCGAAACGTTTTCGCCGCCCTGCGCGAGTGCGACGTGCTGGTGCACCACCCCTACGACTCGTTCTCCACCAGTGTGCAGCGCTTCATCGAACAGGCCGCCGCCGACCCGCAGGTGCTGGCGATCAAGCAGACCCTGTACCGCACCTCCGGTGATTCCCCCATCGTCAACGCCCTCATCGACGCCGCCGAGGCCGGTAAGCAGGTGGTGGCGCTGGTGGAGATCAAGGCCCGCTTCGACGAGCAGGCCAACATCAAATGGGCGCGCCAGCTGGAACAGGCGGGTGTGCACGTGGTCTACGGCCTGATCGGGTTGAAGACACACTGCAAGACCTGTCTGGTAGTGCGGCGCGAGGGGTCGACCATCCGCCGCTACTGCCACATCGGCACCGGCAACTACAACCCGAAGACGGCCCGCCTGTACGAGGATGTCGGATTGCTCACGGCGGCACCGGAAATCGGCGCCGACCTGACCGACCTGTTCAACTCGCTGACCGGATACTCGCGAAAGGCCAACTACCGCAACCTGTTGGTCGCCCCGAGCAGTGTGCGTTCGGGCATCATCGAGCGGATCCGCCGCGAGACCGAGCTCGCCGAGCAGGGCCTGCCGGCGCGGATCAGATTGAAGTGCAACGCGATCGTCGACGAGCAGATCATCGACGCGCTGTATCGCGCCTCACAGGCTGGCGTGCCGGTGCAGATCGTGGTGCGCGGGATCTGCGGGCTGCGGCCGGGTGTGCCGGGCATGAGTGAGAACATCGAGGTGCGCTCGATTCTCGGTCGCTTCCTGGAGCATTCGCGCATGCTGCACTTCCGGGCGCAGGACGAGTTCTGGATCGGCAGCGCCGACATGATGCATCGCAATCTGGATCGGCGCGTGGAAGTCATGGCGCAGGTGAAGGACCCGAAGCTGTGCGAGCAGCTCGGCGTGGTGTTCGACTCGGCCCTCGACCCCGCGACCCGCTGCTGGGTACTCCAACAGGATGGCAGCTGGCAGGCCGAACCCGAGCCGATCGGCGACGGGCGGGTGGATCAGGTGCGCGATCATCAGGAGTTCCTCATGCGTCTGCGACGGCCGGATCAGCGGTGAGGCGTTCGGTGGCCCAGGAATCCGAGGAGAACGGATTCTCCGACCCCCGCGTGACGGCCAACATCCTGGCGGCCGGTGCCGTGCTGTGGCGGTGGGCGGCCGACGGCTCGATCGAGATCGCCGTGGTCCACCGCCAGAAGTACGACGACTGGTCGCTGCCCAAGGGCAAGCTCGATCCGGGTGAGACGCCGATGATCGCCGCCGTGCGCGAGGTGGGCGAGGAGACCGGGCTGAACTGCCGCCTGGGCCGCTATCTCGGCCATGTCACCTATCCGGTGACGGGGCATCGGAAGTTGAAGCGGGTCGACTACTGGGCGGCCACCGTCCTGGGCGGCGAGTTCAACGCCAATTCCGAGGTGGACGTGCTGGAGTGGCACCGCGTCGAGCAGGTGATGGACCAGCTGTCCTATCCGATGGATCGGCGCATCCTGCGCAGTTTCCTGCGGCTACCCCCGGATACGGCCACGCTGCTGGTTGTCCGGCACGCCAAGGCCGGGCGACGCGGCCGCTACGCCGGACCCGATGAGGAGCGCCCGCTGGAACCGGCCGGTTACGAGCAGGCCCTCACGCTGGCCCCCAATCTGCTGACCTTCGGCCCGAAGGAGATCGTCTCGGCCCCGCCACGCCGCTGCGTGGAGACCGTCCAGCCCCTCGCCGACGAACTCGGCACCGACATCATCCTGGAACCCCTTCTGTCCGAAAAGGGTTATGCCGCAGCACCTCAGGAGGCCCTGACTCGCGTCCGCTCACTGGTCTCTCCCGACACCGTCCGCGTTATCTGCAGTCAGGGCAAGGTGATTCCGCCCCTCCTCGCCAACTGGGCCGAAATCGACGGCGTCGCACTACCTCCCGCCCGCAACCGCAAGGGCAGCGTCTGGGTGTTATCGATAGCCGACGGCCGCTTGGTCGCCGCCGACCACCTGGACCGCGCCCTACGGCCGCGCTAGCCCGTCGCGCTTCCCCACTTCCCAGCGCACTTCCTCTCTCCCGGCGCGCTTCCCCTCTCTCCCAGCACTTCCCCACTTTCCCCGGCGCGCTCCCCATTCTCCCCAACACTTCGCCATTCTCCCGGCGCTTCGCCACTCTCTCCCAGGCGCTTCCCTACTCCTCCAGGCGCGCTTCCCCACTCCTCCAGGCGCGCTCCCCTACTCCTCCAGGCGCGCTTCCCCACTCCCCCAGGCGCGCTCCCCTATTTCCCCAGGGCGCGCTCCCCCTCTCCATTCCCTGGATCCGGCGCCCCAGCGCCGGATCCAGGGCTCCGGCCCACCAAACACAAGAAGCCCCCGGCCATGTACTTCGGCCGGGGGTCTTGCGTGGTGGGTCAGCGGCGCGCGGTCCGCTTGGCAGCGGTCCGCTTGGCCGTGGTCTTCTTCGCGGCCGTCTTCTTGGCCGTGGTCTTCTTCGCCGTGGCCTTGGCCGTGGTCTTCTTGGCGGTGGCCTTGGTCGCGGTCTTGCGGGCCGGGGCCTTCTTGGCGGTGGTCTTCTTCGCCGTCGCCTTCTTGGCCGGGGCCTTCTTGGCCGCCTTCTTCGCGGTCGCCGTCTTCTTGGCGGCGGTCTTCTTGGCGGTGGTCTTCTTCGCCGTGGCCTTGGCCGTGGTCTTCTTGGCGGTGGCCTTGGTCGCGGTCTTGCGGGCCGGGGCCTTCTTGGCGGTGGTCTTCTTCGCCGTCGCCTTCTTGGCCGGGGCCTTCTTGGCCGCCTTCTTCGCGGTCGCCGTCTTCTTGGCGGCGGTCTTCTTGGCGGTGGTCTTCTTCGCCGTGGCCTTCTTGGCGGTCTTCTTCGTGCCACCCGACACCGGCGCTGCGACACCGCGTTTCACGGCCGGACCGGCCGCCGCGATCTTCTGCTTGCCCGCGATGATCGCCTTGAACTGCGCACCCGGGCGGAATGCGGGTACCGAAGTCGGCTTCACCTTCACGGTCTCGCCGGTGCGGGGGTTACGCGCCACCCGCGCCGCACGCTTGCGCTGTTCGAAGACACCGAATCCGGTGATGGTGACACTCTGACCCTTGTTCACCGCGCGCACGATCGTGTCGACAATCTGCTCGACTGCCGCAGTGGCCGTGCGCCTGTCAGTGCCCAACTTCTCGGTCAGAACGTCGATCAGTTCCGCCTTGTTCATTGAATCCTCCGCAGACTAATGGCCCGTCGTCGGACCGACTAGGTACCACGGTAAACCTTCATTGGGCAAGAGTCTATGTGCCACGCCAAATTTCATGTGGCGTGGCACACGTGCAGCAATCGCGATTGGTAGCTCTCAGCTAACACCCAGGAGTGTTTACGTCTGCGAAATAGGGTTCGGAATGGTGGTGGGTTTCCATGCTGGCCTTGCCTTTTCGAACTCGGCGATGGCGCCCTCCCGACGCAGTGTCAGGCCGATGTCGTCCAGACCCTCGAGCAGACGCCACCGGGTGTAGTCGTCAATATCGAAGGGCAACACGGTGGTTCCAGCGGTCACCGTGCGGGCCTCGAGGTCCACGATCAATTCCAGACCGGGCTGTTCCTCGAGCAACTTCCAGAGCAATTCGACATCATGTTGTGACATTCGGGCCGCGACCAGGCCGCCCTTACCCGCGTTACCTCGGAAGATGTCGCCGAACCGGGGTGAGATCACCACCCGGAAGCCGTAGTCCAGCAGGGCCCAAACGGCATGCTCACGTGAGGATCCCGTCCCGAAATCCGGACCGGCGACCAGGACTGACCCCCGGTTGTAGGGCTCGGTGTTCAGAATGAAGCCCGGATCCGAACGCCAGGCCGCGAACAGACCGTCCTCGAAGCCGGTCCGGGTGACCCGCTTGAGGTAGACCGCCGGGATGATCTGGTCGGTGTCGACGTTGGATCGGCGCAGCGGCACCCCGATCCCCTTGTGCACCTTGAAGGGTTCCATGAGTTCTCCTGGTTGGTACGAAAAGTCGGCCGGCTCGCCCCAGCGCTTTGGCTGGGGTCAGTTCAGATCCGCAGGTGAGGACAGGGTTCCGCGCACCGCGGTGGCCGCCGCGACCAGCGGCGAAACCAGGTGCGTGCGGCCACCTTTGCCCTGCCGGCCCTCGAAGTTGCGGTTGGAGGTGGAAGCACAGCGCTGACCGGGCGAAAGCTGATCCGGATTCATGCCCAGGCACATCGAGCAGCCCGCCTGCCGCCACTCCGCGCCCGCGGCGGTGAAAATCTCGCCCAGCCCCTCGGATTCGGCCTGGGCGCGCACCCGCATCGAGCCGGGCACGATCAACATCCGCACGTTGTCGGCCACCTTGCGGCCCTTCAACACCTCGGCCACGGCCCGCAGATCCTCGATCCGGCCATTGGTGCACGAACCCACGAACACGGCGTCGACGGGCACTTCTCGCAGCGGAGTACCGGGCTCCAAAGCCATATAGCGCAGCGCCTTCTCGGCGGCCTCCCGCTCGGTCTCGTCGGCGATCTCGGCCGGATTCGGCACGGTCGCGCCCAGCGGCGCACCCTGTCCGGGATTGGTGCCCCAGGTGACGAAGGGGGTCAGCGACGACGCGTCGATATGCACCTCGGCGTCGAATTCCGCGCCCTCGTCGGTCTTCAGTGCCTCCCAGGCCGCCACGGCCGCATCCCAGTCCGCACCCTGCGGTGCGTGCGGGCGGCCCTTCAGGAATTCATAGGTGACCTCGTCGGGCGCCACCATTCCCGCCCGGGCGCCCGCCTCGATGGACATGTTGCACATGGTCATCCGCGCCTCCATGGACATGGCCCGCACGGCCTCGCCGCGGTACTCGAGCACATAGCCCTGGCCGCCACCGGTGCCGATCTTGGCGATGACGGCCAGGATCACGTCCTTGCTCGTCACGCCGGGCGGCAGCTGACCGTCGATATTGATCGCCATGGTCTTGAACGGCCGCAGCGACAGCGTCTGGGTGGCCAGCACGTGTTCGACCTCGCTGGTGCCGATGCCCATGGCCAGCGCGCCGAACGCGCCGTGAGTGGAGGTGTGCGAATCGCCGCAGACCACGGTCATACCCGGCTGGGTCAGGCCCAGTTGCGGACCGACCACGTGCACGATGCCCTGCTCGATATCGCCCATCGGGTGCAGCCGGACGCCGAATTCCGCGCAATTACGCCGCAGCGTATCCACCTGAGTGCGGGAAATGGGGTCGGCGATCGGCTTATCGATGTCGACGGTCGGGACGTTGTGGTCCTCGGTCGCGATGGTGAGGTCGGGCCGCCGCACGCCGCGCCCGGCCGCGCGCAGGCCGTCGAACGCCTGCGGGCTGGTCACCTCGTGCACCAGGTGCAGGTCGATGTAGATGAGATCGGGCTCGCGGGCGTCCCCCGCGCCCTCGCCACGGGAGACGACGTGCTGCTCCCAGACCTTCTCCGCCAGAGTGCGTGGCCGGTCGGCCATCTTCGATCCACCTTTCGGTAGGCATTCACCGCATCGAATGGGCTGACAACGCGGTGCGGTTTGCAAATCTCACTATGCGAGACGTTAGTATCGTTGTATGAGACAGCATAGCGGTATCGGAGTGCTCGACAAAGCCATGTCCGTGCTCTACGCGGTGGCCGAGCAGCCGTGCGGGCTGAACGAGCTGTGCACGCGCACGGGCCTGCCCCGCGCGACCGCGCATCGGTTGGCCGTCGGCCTGGAGGTGCACCGCATGCTCGCCCGCGACAGCAACGGCCTGTGGCGGCCCGGTCCGGCCCTGTCCGAGCTGGCCACCACGGCCGACGATCCGCTGCTCGACGCGGCCGCGGCCATCCTGCCCCGGCTGCGCGAGATCACCGGCGAGAGCGTGCAGCTCTACCGCCTGGACGGGCATTCGCGGGTCTGCGTGGCCGCGCTGGAACCGGCGGCCGGGCTGCGCGACACCGTCCCCGTGGGCGCACGACTGCCGCTTACCGCCGGTTCGGCGGCCAAGGTGCTGCTGGCCTGGGGCGATCCGGAATTGCAGCGCAGCGTGCTGATGGACGCGGTCTTCGGCGAACGGGCGCTGACCGAGGTGCGCCGCCGCGGCTGGGCGCAGAGCGCGGCCGAGCGGGCGGCCGGGGTGGCCAGCGTGTCCGCGCCCGTCCGCGATTCGACCGGGGCCGTGGTGGCCGCGGTCTCGGTGTCGGGGCCGATCGACCGCATGGGCCGCCGACCGGGCGCACGCTGGGCTGCCGACCTGGTCGCCGCGGCCGACGCGCTGCACAAACGGCTCTGAGCGCCCGCTGGCCGGATCCGGCTGTGACGCGGACCATACGCCGTAAACTACAGTCGGCGTATGGGAGTGAAACAACGCGCTCAGATCGTCATGTCCGACGCCGAGGCCACCGAATTCCTCGCGCGCAGCCGCGTCATGACCCTGGCGACGCTGGGCAGATCGGGCCTGCCCCACCTGACCGCCATGTGGTACGGCCTGGTCGACGGCCAGATCTGGTTCGAGACCAAGGCCAAATCACAGAAGGCGGTCAACATCCGCCGCGACCCCCGCGTCACCGTCCTCGTCGAGGCCGGTGACACCTACGACCAGCTGCGCGGCCTGTCGATCGAGGGTCGCGCCGAAATCGTGGAGGACCCCGAGGCTCTGTTCCGCGTCGGAGTGAGCGTCTGGGAGCGCTATACCGGCCCCTACACCGAAGACGTCCGCCCCATGGTCGAGGCCATGCTCAACAAGCGCGTCGCCATCCGCATCATCCCCACCCGAATCCGCAGCTGGGACCACCGCAAACTCGGCATGCCGGAAATCCCCGCAGGCGGGTCGACCTGGCCGCCCCGGGCCTGAACTCGACGAAGGCCTCCAGCTCGACCTCCCCGTAGCCCCGAGCTCCGCGCCCTCGCTGGCCCGGGCCCCGCCCTCTTGTTTCCCGGCCGAAGGCCGGGACCCAGGCCGACACGACGAAGGCCCCCAGCTCAATGAGCTGGGGGCCTTCGCAAGTAGTCCCGACGGGATTTGAACCCGCGCTACCGCCTTGAGAGGGCGGCGTCCTAGGCCGCTAGACGACGGGACCAGGATTGGCGCTCCGGAGTGGAGGCTCGGCTAGCTTAACCGGCCGAGACCTCGGCGACCAAATCGCCTGGAGGCTGTCCACCTCGACCGCGAACCGAAGCGAATCAACACTCACCGCTGGGGTACCAGGACTCGAACCTAGAATGGCTGAACCAGAATCAGCTGTGTTGCCAATTACACCATACCCCAATGACCTGGGCTTTCTCCCTCTCCCCCGTCGGGGTGAGGGCCGCTTTCCGGGCCGGGAAGAAGAGTACCAAACCCGGCCCGGAAAACTACAAATCGCCTGGCAGACGGCCTGTTTTGGGCGTCCGACCGGGCTCAGGAGGTTCGCTCGAGCCCGGCGCGCAGCCGCTCCATCGTGATCTCGCGCCCGAGCAGCTCGAGCGACTCGTAGAGCGGCGGGCTGATATGCGATCCGGTCACCGCGACCCGCACCGGCCCGAAGGCCTTGCGCGGTTTGAGGCCCAGATCGTCCACCAGCGCCGTTTTCAGCGCCTCCTCCAGCGCGGACGCCGCCCAGTCCGATACGCCCGCCAGCGCCTTCACGGCCGCGCGCAACACCGGCTCGGCATCGGGCCCGAGGTTCTTCTGGGCCGCGACCGGGTCGATCGCGAACTCGTCGGCCGGTACGAACAGGAACTTCAGCAGATCCCAGGCATCGCCGAGCACGACGATTCGGGTTTGCACCAACTCCGCCGCGGTGGCGAAAAGCGCCTCGTCCACTTCGGCCCCGATGTGACCGTGCTCGGTCAGGTACTCGCGGAGCCGGTGGGCAAAATCACCCGAATCGAGCAAACGAATGTGCTCCGCGTTGAGCGCATCGGCCTTCTTCTGGTCAAAACGCGCCGGATTCGAATTCACTTTCGATATGTCGAAGGCCGCAACCATCTCCGCCATGCTGAACACATCGCGATCGTCGGCGAGACTCCAGCCGAGCAACGCGAGGTAATTCAGCAAACCTTCGGGAATGAATCCGCGCTCGCGGTGGACGAACAGATTCGATTCGGGATCACGTTTGGACAACTTCTTGTTGCCCTGCCCCATCACGAACGGAAGATGACCGAACTCCGGAGTGAACTCCGCCACCCCGATCCGCTGCAATGCCTCATACAGCGCAATCTGCCGCGGTGTCGAAGACAACAGATCTTCACCACGCAACACGTGCGTGATCTTCATCAATGCGTCGTCCAGCGGATTGACCAGGGTGTACAGCGGGTCGCCGGTGCCGCGGGTGAGCGCGAAGTCGGGCACGCTCCCGGCGCGGAAGGTCGTCTCACCGCGCACCAGATCGGTCCAGGTGATGTCGCGATCGGGCATACGCAACCGGATCACGGCAGGGCGGCCCTCGGCCTTGTACGCCGCGATCTGCTCGGGCGACAGATCGCGATCGAAGTTGTCGTAGCCCAGCTTCGGGTCCCGTCCGGCCGCGCGGTGCCGGGCCTCGACTTCCTCTGGGGTGGAGAAGGATTCGTAGGCCTCCCCCGCCTCCAGCAGCCGCCGCACCACGTCGGTGTGCAGCTCGCGTCGCTGCGACTGGCGATACGGACCGTAGGGCCCGCCCACCTCGGGACCCTCGTCCCAGGTCAGGCCGAGCCAGCGCAGCGCGTCCAGCAGCGCCCGGTAGGAATCCTCGGAATCGCGTGCGGCGTCGGTGTCTTCGATGCGGAAGACGAAGGCGCCGCCGTGGTGCCGGGCGAAGGCCCAGTTGAACAGGGCGGTCCGGATCAGGCCGACATGGGGGGTGCCGGTCGGTGACGGGCAGAATCGGACCCGTACGTCAGTCATGTTCCTTCTCTCGATCAGCGTTTGGCGGCAACGGGATTGGTTAGGGTGCCGATGCCCTCGACCGTCACGGACACAGTTTGCCCATCCTTGATCTCTCCTACACCTTCCGGCGTACCGGTGAGGATCACATCACCGGGCAGCAGCGTCATCACCGCGGTGATCCACTCGACCAGCTTCGGAATGTCGTGCAGCAGAAGCGAAGTGCGGCTGCGCTGGCGGACCTCGCCGTCGAGCTCGGTGGTGATCTCCAGATCGGCCGGGTCCAGGGCAGTCTCGATCCAGGGGCCCAGCGGGCAGAAGGTGTCATAGCCCTTGCCGCGGGTCCACTGGCCATCGTGTCGCTGCTGGTCACGGGCGGTGACATCGTTGGCAACGGTGTAACCGAGAATGACATCCTTGGCCCGGGCGGCCGGAACATCCTTGCAGGGACGGCCGATCACCACCGCCAGCTCGCCCTCGTAGTCCACCCGAGAGGAGCTGGGCGGCAACAGGATCGGCGCGTTCGGACCGATGATGGCGGTATTGGGCTTGAGGAAGATCACCGGATCCTCCGGCGCCTCGCCGCCCATCTCGGCAGCGTGCGCGGCATAGTTCTTACCGATGCAGACCACCTTGCTGGCGAGGATCGGCGCCAGCAGTCGCACATCGGCCAGCGGCCAGCTGCGGCCGGTGAACGTCGGCGTGCCGAACGGATGTTCGGCGATTTCACGTACTACGGCGTCCGGCTCGGACCCCTCGATACTCACGAAAGCGACCCCGTCGGGGCTGGCAACACGACCTAGACGCATGGGTCGCAGTCTATCGACCTGCGCAATTTCGATTCGCGCGGCGGGTGTACGCTGGACCCTCGTTCATAATGCAAGACAATCGTCCCATTATGCGAGACAGGAGTGATGCGCATGGCCACCTTGTCCGAGATCCGGGCGACCCGCCGGTGGGCCATGCTCGCACTCGGCGTCTTCGCGCAGAGCTCCAGCGCGATCATGGTGCACGGCACGCCGTTTCTGCTCCCCGCGCTGACCGACCACGGAATGTCTTTGCCCACTGCCGGTCTGCTGGTCGCGATGCCGACCGTCGGACTGTGCTGCATGCTCATCGCCTGGGGATACGCGGTCGACCGGATCGGGGAGCGGGCGGTACTGGTGGCCGGTCCGCTGCTGATGTGCGCGGCCGGTGCGGCGGCGGCCGCGGTGTCCAATCACTTTGTGCTGGGCGCGTTGCTGTTCGTGGCGGGCATGGGCGCGGCCAGTACCAACGGGGCGAGCGGACGGGTGATCGTCGGCTGGTTCCCGCCGGAAAGACGCGGCCTGGCGATGGGGATCCGGCAAACCGCACAGCCGCTCGGACTCGCGGTCGGCGCGCTGGCGATCCCCACTGCCGCTGCCGCGCACGGTTTTTCCGCCGCGATGCTGGTCCCGGCGGTGATGGCCGGACTGGCCGCGGCCGGTTGCGCGATCGGCATCATCGATCCGCCACGGCCTCCGCTGTCGGGGGATGCCCGGCCGGACAATCCGTATCGCGGGGATACGACGCTGTTGCGCATCCACGGGGTGTCGGTGCTGCTGGTGATTCCGCAGGCCACCGTGTGGACCTTCGCACTGCTGTGGTTGCACCGCGATGTGGGTCTGTCGCTGCCGATCGCGGGCGCGCTGGTCACGGTGACGCAGCTGCTGGGTGCGGGCGGTCGGATCGGGGTGGGCATCTGGTCGGATCGGGTGGGCAGCCGACTGCGGCCGCTGCGAACGGTTGCCGTCGCGGCCGTGCTGTCGATGGCGGGCCTGGCCGCGGCCGCCGGGCTGCACTGGTGGTGGGCGGCGGTCCCGATCCTGGTGGTCGCCTCGGTGATCACCGTGGCGGACAACGGTCTTGCCTTCACCGCGGTGGCCGAGATCGCCGGGCCGTATTGGAGCGGGCGGGGGCTGGGCATCCAGAACACCGGACAGAATCTGGCCTCGGCCGCCATCGCACCGGCCTTCGGCGCGGTCATCGCCGCCGTAGGCTTCCCCGCGGCCTATCTGATCGCGGCCGTAATCGCCGTCGCCGCAGTGCCTCTCGTCCCGGACGACCGAAGCGTCCGGACGCGGCCGGCGTCTCGGTCGGAAGCTCAAGGGGTACTGGACAACTGACCCGGATGCTTCCGGCAAACCGGGAGCGTAGGTTGCTGGCGAGCCCGTGAAGGTTGCTGGGTGCCCAAGGGAGGCAACCTTTTTCATATTGTGTCAGAGAAAATCGGACACGAGTGCCGTCCCGGTGCATCTTTTGCAACACCCCTAGGGTGTGAAGAGCCACCGCTTCGAAATAGTTTCGGGGGCAAGCACTTCCCGGATCTCGATACCGAACGACCCCGCGTCCTAACGGGATTGGGACACGGGGCCGACGGAGAAGATCAGATCGCGGCGGCGATGCGGTCGCCGATCTCGGTCGTGGACGCGGCGCCGGTGCGGGCGGCCAGATCCTTGGCGACGGCCGACTCGATGCGGGTGGCCTCCTCGGTCCTGCCGAGGTGGGTGAGCAGCAGCGCGACCGACAGGATCGCGGCGGTCGGATCGGCCTTGGCCTGACCCGCGATATCGGGGGCGCTGCCGTGCACGGGTTCGAACATGCTCGGGTTGGCGCCCGAGGCGTCGATATTGCCCGAGGCGGCCAGGCCGATGCCGCCGGAGACGGCCGCGGCCAGATCGGTGATGATGTCGCCGAACAGGTTGTCGGTCACGATGACATCGAAGCGGCCCGGATCGTTGACCATATGGATGGTCGCGGCATCGATGTGCTGGTAGGCGATCTCGACGTCCGGGTACTGCGCGCCCACCTCGTTCACCGTGCGCTGCCACAACGATCCGGCGAAGGTGAGCACGTTGGTCTTGTGCACCAGGGTCAGATGCTTGCGCCGCTGGTTCGCCTTGTCGAAGGCGTAGCGCACCACGCGCTCGATGCCGAAGCGGGTGTTGGTGCTGACCTCGGTGGCCACCTCGTGCGGCGTCTCCACTCGAATCGCACCGCCGGTTCCGGTGTAGGGCCCCTCGGTTCCCTCGCGCACGACGACGAAGTCGATATCCGGCGTCCCGGCCAGCGGACTGCTCACCCCCGGATACAGCTTCGACGGCCGCAGATTCACGTGATGGTCGAGCGCGAACCGGGTGCGCAACAACAACCCTCGCTCGAGCACCCCGCTCGGCACCGACGGATCCCCGATGGCCCCCAGCAGAATCGCATCGTGCTGCTTCAACTCCGGCAGCACCGACTCCGGCAGCACCTCCCCCGTCGCGTGATACCGCTTGGCCCCCAGGTCGTAATGGGTCTTCTCCACGCCCGGCACCACCGCATCGAGCACCTTGAGCGCCTCGGCGATGACCTCCGGCCCGATCCCATCTCCTGGGATGACAGCAAGCTTCATCTCACAACACTCCGTTCAGTATCACCGGCCGCAGATATCGAGCTCCCGTGCCCGACCACAGACTGCGCCACGATATCCGGTGCCGCCACGCCACCTCTCCCCAGGGCGAGCCCGTCCCGGATGATGGAATGCCGCGCTCGGGGGAACACCCGATCCGACGGTGTCGATGCCGCGGACCCGCGCAGATCGACCGTACTCTCCCATTCGAGCACCGCAGCGCCGCGCACCGTGTAGCAGGGGTCACAGACCGCGACTCATTTTTGCCTGTAAAGTATTTTGTAACAAAAGTACATGGAGAGGGGTGCCGATGAGTACGACTGTCCTGATAAGCCTCGACCGACGCCGCGAGGTGACCGATGAGCGATGATCTCGAGGCGGCGTTGACCCGCCGCGCCTGGACCGACCCGGAATTCGCCGAACAGCTGCGCACCGATCCGACGAAAGCCCTTGCCGCTCTGGGCGTCTCGGTACCGGCCGGGCTGCGGTTCGATATTCGGGTGCAGCGCCGCGACACGCTCTACTTCACCTTCCCCCCGGCCCGCCCCGAATGCGGCCCCGACGACGTGGAGGTGGTGAATCAGTTCGATCTGTGGCGCAGCGGTGAATCGTTCGTGTGGTTGATGCCCGAGGCCGCCAAGGTCGACCTGCTGGCCATGCGCCGCGGCTACCGTCCGGGAGGCACCGATGACGCATGACTACATCACCGCGTACTACACCCGGCTCATGGTCGATCCCGACTATCGACGGGAGCTGCTCGCCGACCCCACCGCGGCGATCACCGAGGAATACGGCTGTCGGCCCGACGGTGTGCGGATCGAGGCCGTCGAACAGCGCGAGGACACCGTGGTGATCCTGCTCCCGGCCCCGCCCGAGCCGGGCGCGGACCTCGAGCATCGATTGAATGCCACCACCCGCCACAGCTTGGACCTGCTGTTCGCCAGCGGTCTGGGTGGTTTCTTCATCCCCGACGATCAGCTGATGTGGACCCTGCGCGACATGCGCACGGCCTGGATCGCCAAGAACGAAAGTTCCGAGAGGAGCACCCCGCGATGAAGCGTCGCCGGCTTTTGCTGACCGCGGCAACCACCGCGGCCGTCATCGTGACGGCGCCGACCGCCGATGCTCGACCAACCCACGACGAGGCCACCGTGGCGACGCCTGGCGCGGTGATCGAGTTCGGCGAGCTGACCGGCGCGGCTCGGCCTGCGGGAGCCGGTGTGGCACAACGCATCACCTATTGGTCGACCGGGCCGCACAACCAGCCCGTCCCGGTGACCGGGCGCGTATTCCTTCCTTCGGGAACGCCGCCGCCCGGTGGCTGGCCGGTGATGTCGTGGCACCATCCCACCGTCGGCATCGCCGCCGCATGCGCCCCGTCCACCAGCGGCTCCGACGACGACAGGAACGAATTCCTGGCCCGGTGGCTGCGGCACGGATACGCGGTGGTAGCCACCGACTATGCCGCCCTCGGCGACCCGGGCACGCAGCCTTACCTCGACGGACGCACCGAAGCCCACGCCGCCATCGATATCGTCCGCGCCGCCCGCACAGTCGACCCCGGCCTGTCGAATCGGTGGGTGGCGGTCGGCCACTCCCAGGGCGGGCACGCGGCTCTGTTCACCGCCACCCACGCGACCGACTACGCACCGGAACTGGATTTGCGGGGCACGGTCGCGTTGGCCCCGATCAACCACATAGCCCAGCAATTGGCCGCGTTCGGCAATCCCGCGGTCCCCGCGACCGCCACCCCGGCCGGATTTGCCTTGGTCGGCGCCTACATCCTGCGCGGGTTGGCCGTTGCGCGACCGGATTTCGACCCCACCCCCTACCTCAACGCCACAGGTTCCCGGATCATGGCCGACGTCGACCACAAGTGCCCCGCCGAAATGGCCGACGACGTCGCCGATCTCGCGTTCGGACAGCTCCTGGCCAAACCGCTGATCGACGGTGATGTCACCGCTGTCGCCGCCTCGGTGTTCGAGATCCCCACCACCGGTTACCGCGCGCCCGTCCGCATCGGTCAGGGTCTCGCCGACCAGTGCGTCTTCCCGGCCACGACCCAACTCACCGTCGCCGAACTCGGCGCCGCCGGACAACCGGTCACCTACCGCGAGTACCCCGGGCAAACCCACGAGGGTGTGGTCGCGGCCGCCGCGGCCGACAGCATCGCCTTCGCCGACGCGCAGCTGCGGCACTGACGATCATCCCGCGCCGGACTCCTGCTGGTCATTCTCGGTGAGCACGACCAGCAGCCGCTCGAGCGCGGGAATCGCCCGCTCCAACGCCTGCTGATCCCGCTTGGGCAGCTGCCGAAGAGCCTGCACCAGCACGGCCGAGCTCACCTGCAGGTAGCGATCCAACACCGCGCGCGACGTCGGCGTCAGCGACAGTCCGACGGCGCGAAAATCATCGGGATCCCGAATGCGCTCCACCAGACCGGCTTTGGTCATGGCCTTGACGAGGTTGCTGACCGTCGACGGCGCCACGTGCATCCGCTCCGCCGCCGCCTGCGGACCCAGCACTCCATCGGCGGGCAGCACCCGCAACAGCTCGAACTGGCTCTCGCTGACCTCGGGGACCGCATCGGTGCGGCGGATCGAGCGCACCATCGCCCGGCGCAGCGGCCCGAGCAGACGCCCGAGCCGGTCGGCGGACTGTTCCAGCGACACCGTCCTCCTCGTCGATTCACACCCAAAACTACTTCGAGTCTAAACAGTGTTCCGGCACACCCGTCGAAAGCCCGCGCGCCAATCGACAACGCCCGCTGCCCACGAACTCCCTACTCGCTCCCCCTGGCAACCTCCCCACTCGATCCCCACCACGAACTCTCCACTCAACCCTGACGCAAAGCTCCCACCCGTTCCCCACCGCGAAGCTCCCACCCCTTCCCCACCGCGAAGCTCCCACCCCTTCCCCACCGCGAAGCTCCCACCCCTTCCCCACCGCGAAGCTCCCACCCCTTCCCCACCGCGAAGCTCCCACCCCTTCCCCACCGCGAAGCTCCCACCCCTT
>NZ_JAMRXH010000039.1 GCF_023740735.1 Nocardia sp. CDC159 | reverse complement strand
GATCGAGTCCTTCGGCGACATGGCCGCCGTCCTCGACGCAGGCACCCCACAGGACCGGGCCGCCCTCTACGAAGCCCTGGACCTGGAGCTCCGCTACGAGCCATTCGAGCAGGCCGCAGCCGTCAGCGTCCGTGTGGTTGAAGTAGGTGTCCGGAGGGGGACACATGCTTTAACCACACAGATCGACCTGCGCAAATGTGCATGATCGGCATTCGTGCACACGATGCACCGGTGCCGAACAAATCCCTCGCCTACCGCTCCTCCATCCCAGCACGGAGTTCACCGGCTTCCCCTCCAGCGGCACCGACTGCGCCCTCGCCAGGCGCTGCATTTCCCACCGACGGTAGATCGAATGCATCGGTCAACCCGATAGGTATACGGCCCCGCTCGGGGGCGACACACCTTTCCGGGTCGGCCCTACGGCGTTCCGTCCGCCTGTGCGCTCGCATCCTGCACACCCACTGGCCGCGCTCACCTTCCAGCGGCGTTCTACTGTCGGTCCGGCGTCACCAGCACATCCCTTCCCGATTCGACATCGATGGTGTCGTGCGGGAAGGCACCGCTACTTCGAGCTGGGCAGACCCCGCTCCCACCGACGGTGCGCCAGGCAGTAGCCCTCTCACCGCTGTTCACAATCGCCGGGCCGGGAGCCGTTGCCGCGCAACGATTCCCGGCTCGACCCGGGAGTCGACTTCCATGCCCGTCGTCCGGTAGCCCCGCCGGTGCGCTCTAGGGCGCCCAGCAGCTTGCGGGCCGTCGTGCCGCCGATCCCGGCGTCGGCGGCGAGGTCTTTCGATGTCGTACCCGGTGCTCGCTGTAGTGCTGGTCTCCAGGTTGCGGGTCAGGGCTGCGACGTCAGTGATGCTGAGTCAGGGGTGCGCTGTCATCGGAGATGGCGGCTGGGTTTGTCTCTCCATCATCCGATCGGGGGATGGGCTGAAAGAGCGCAATGGCCGATGTTCGAGGCCGTGTGGGGAAGAAATCATGTCTCTGTGTCCATTGTCGAAGTTCAGGGTCTGCGTAAGTCCTACGGCGCCGTCATCGCGGTCGAGGACATCAGCTTCGCCGTCGCCGAGGGAGAGATCTTCGGCATTCTCGGCCCGAACGGCGCCGGGAAGACCACTGCTGTGGAATGCGTGGAGGGTCTGCGGGTACCGGACGCTGGCAGGATTCGGGTCGCCGGTTTCGACCCGCTCCGTGAGCACGACGAGGTAACCCGGATTCTTGGGGTGCAACTCCAGCAAAGCGAGCTGCAGGCCAAGCTGACCGTGCGCGAGGCGCTGCACATGTACAGCGCGTTCTACGAGAAACCGGCAGACTGGCGACCGCTCGTCGAACGCTTGGGCATCGAGCAACAGCTGGGGCAGCAGTTCGGCAAGCTGTCCGGCGGCCAGAAACAGCGGCTGTTCATCGCGCTCAGCCTGGTCGGCAATCCGAAGGTCGTCGTGTTCGACGAGCTGACCGCCGCGCTCGATCCTCGCGCGCGCCGCGAGACCTGGCAGTTGGTCCGGGACATCAACAACTCGGGTGTCACGATCATGCTGGTTACGCATTTCATGGAAGAGGCCCAAGATCTATGCGATCGTGTCGCGGTCTTCGACCGGGGCAGGATCGTGGCGCTCGACACTCCGGACGGGCTAATCAGGAGCTCGGACAGCTCGGTCGTGATCTCGTTCCGGTCTTCGAAGCCGCTGTCGGCCGCCGAGCTGGAGCGCCTCCCAGGCGCGGTGTCGGTCGTGCACGAGAAACCGAAGTTGACCATCAAGGGCACTGACGAAACGGTCGACGCCGTGATGGCCCTGCTCGCGCGCGAACACATCACGGCGCACGAGTTGCGCGTGGTGGACGCCACTCTGAACGACGCGTTCTTGCTCCTTACCGCGAGTCCCGAGAGCCGGGCGGACTACTCCGACACAGTGCGAAGGGACTTCTGACATGTCCGCGTCCACCGCCGTGCTGAAAGTCGAGGCGAGGCTTTTCGTACGTGAGCCCGGCGCGCTGTTCTGGGTGCTCGCCTTCCCCTCGTTACTGCTCCTCGGGCTGGGCCTCATCCCGAAGTACCGGGAGTGGGATCCGAGCCTCGGCGGTCACCGGATCATCGATTTCTATGTGCCGAGCGTCGTACTCGTCGCTCTCGTCACCGCCAGCCTGTTGTCCATGCCGAGCGCCCTGACCACCTACCGGGAGCGCGGCATCTTGCGCCGGATGCGAACGACCCCGGCCCGGCCGTCCAACCTGCTGGTGGCGCAGTTGGTCCTGCACGCGGCGGCTGCGGTTATCGGCGCCGTGCTTGCCGTCGCTGTCGGCCGCATCGTCTGGGGCGTCGCGCTGCCGCAGCAGCACCTGGCCTACGTGGTGACCCTGTTACTCGCGACGCTGTCGGGGCTGGCGATGGGCGCGGTGATTACCGCGGTCGCCCGAACTGTGAAGGCAGCCCAGGCGGTCGGCCTCGCGGTGTTCTTTCCTGCGATGTTCGCGGCCGGGATCTACGTGCCGATCCAGGTGCTGCCGAACGCCGTGCGGAAGGTGATCGAGCTGGTTCCTTTCGGAGCGGCCGCGCAGGCCCTCCACCAGGCCGCGAGCGGCAGCTGGCCATGGTGGCCCCACCTGGCCGTCCTCGCACTGTGGATCGTCGTGCTCATGGCCATCGCAACTCGCTGGTTCCGCTGGGAGTGAATCGGGCATGGTGGTCGTATGACAGATGTGCCGCGCGCCGAGGCGGGGTGGTCGTGGTTCCTGCGATGGGGGCCTTATGCGCTGCTCGGTCTCGGTGCGGTCGCCGCCGCGGCAACCGCGCCGGTGCTGATGTCGGCGACGGAGGTGTACCTCGCAGCGGCGCTTGCCGCGGGGGCACTGTGCTGGCAGCTGGCGTGGGGGTCCAGGTTGTCGCGTGCGCTGCCGGACCGCACGGCCGGGCGGGTCGTGTACTTCGCTATGCGGTCCGCGCTTGCCTTCGCCCTGTGCTGGCTCAACCCGTTTTTCTCGATCTTCGCCTTGATGGGCTACTTCGACGCGGGGCGACACCTCCCCCGGTCCCGGCGCCGCTGGGGCCTGCTGGGCATTGCGATGACACTCGCCCTGTCCCAGTCCTGCGTGCCGGACGGGCCACCGCCGCGCAACGTTGTCGAGCTGGTCGTGTTCTCGGTTCTGTTCGCGCTGCACGCCACGCTCGCGCTCGTGCTCGATCGGTTCAACGACCAGGAGGCGGAGAAAGCGGCGAAGCAGGATGCGGTCATCGAGGACCTCGAGATCGCCAATGCACGCCTGGCGCAAGCCCTGGACGAGAACGCCGCACTCCAGGCCCAGCTCGTGGTGCAGGCCAGGGAAGCCGGCATCACGGCGGAGCGGCGCCGTTTGGCCGCTGACCTGCACGACTCCATGGTGCAGGGGCTGGTCGGTGTCGTCACGCAGTTACAGGCCGCCCTCGACAGCGATGGCCCCGCGTCACGTGCGCACACGGAAAGGGCTGTTGCGCTCGCCATATACAGCCTCGGCGAGGCGCGCCGGTCGGTGCACGACCTCATTCCCGGACCGTTGGAGAATCGCACGCTGCCCGAGGCGCTCGAGCAGGCAGTCGAGCGCTGGTCCGCCGGCTCGACGGCGCGGCTGAACCTCACGGTGGTCGGCACCGTGGAACAACTGCACGATGAGCTCGAGTCGACTCTGCTGCGGATCACCGAGGAGGCGCTGAGCAATGTCGCGAAGCACGCGAATGCCGGACGGGTGGGCGTCACGCTGTCCTATATCGACGACGAAGTAACGCTGGACGTGCGGGACGATGGCTGCGGCTTCGATCCGAGCCGTGCGCCGCGGCCGTCGGAGGAGGGCGGTTTCGGGCTGGACGGCATGCAGGTGCGTGCCGGACGGGTCGGCGGAGTCGTCGTCATCGAGTCGGAGCCGGGCAGCGGCACGGCGATCTCGGCTCGTGTGCCGCTGGTTCGCCGATGACTCGCGCTACGAGGCCGATTACGCTGCTGCTCGTCGACGACCATCCGGTCGTGCGCGACGGGCTGCGCGGAATGTTCGCCGCTTCCACGGACTTCCGGGTCCTCGGCGAGGCGTCCGGTGGCGAGGAAGCCGTGACCCTCGCCGCACGCCTCGATCCCGACGTGGTCCTCATGGACCTGCGGATGGCGGGCGGTAGTGGCGTGGCCGCCATCAGAGAGATGACCAATCGTCGGCTCCGCTGCCGGGTACTGGTGCTGACCACCTACGACACCGATGCCGACGTCATCCCCGCGATCAAGGCCGGCGCGACCGGGTATCTACTGAAGGCCGCTCTGCGAGAGGAGCTGTTCGAAGCAGTGCGAGCGGCTGCGGAGAACCGCACCGTGTTCTCACCGTCCATCGCGTCGCGTCTGTTCGCGGAAGTCCGCTCGCCCGCCGCGTCGGGTCCACAGGACCGGCAGCTGAGCTCACGCGAGCGCGACGTTCTCGCGCTGGTCGCCAAGGGCACCACCAACCGGGAAATCGCCAAGGCACTGTTCATCAGTGAGGCCACGGTGAAGACCCACCTGACTCACCTGTACGCCAAGCTAGGGGTCACCGACCGCGCCGCGGCGGTCGCCGTCGCATACGAACGCGGAATCTTGAGGTCACAGCCACAGCGGGACAACTGATCCTCCGGAGCGTCGAGGACGGCCTCGTGACACCGAGCCGCATCGAGCACTGCCGGGTCCCACTCAATGATCAAGCCGCCGAAAACTGTTCGGCGGCAGACCGACATAGGACTCCGGTGTGGGAAATAATCTGCCCGCAGTGGCGCGATCTGCCCGACCCGTTGCGGGGAAGCCCACATATCCTGCCCCGTGGCCGACCTCTAGCGGCGTGGCAACCCATTCGCTTCTCGATTCGCTCTGGCTGGCGCAGCCGCGCGGCTGCCTGTGCGGCGACGCGGCGGTCAGCGCGCGCGAGAACCGCCCGGACCTGGCGCTACGGCATCAGCAATCTACTTGGCTCTTCAAGTGCAGGTTTCCATGCATGCGAACAACGGAACGGCGACACCACAGCCGCAGCGGCCGAGGACCACGCACAGTCCCCCGAGATCGACACACAGCAGCGGTACGCTGGGCTGCCATGTACGCGATTGCCTCGATTGCGGGATTCTGTGCTGCCCACGGGATCTGGAGCATCTCCGACGGCGCAACCCTGATACCCATACTCGGGTACGAGCAGCACGACGGCGCTCGCGGCATGGAACGATTCGTATTCGACGACATCGCCGACAGCGCACGAGCCGGCCAAACAGCCCTGGCGACCGGACGCGACCAGTGGGCCCGCGCAGTGCTCGTCACCGACGCCTACCTACACCTCGACACCGGCCGAGTCGACGCCCTCATCGTCGACGCCGTCGAGTACTTCTCCTCACGACGATCCCTGCAGCTGGCCATCCCCTACCGGCCACAACAGGATCCCGAAGGATTCGGTGTGTACCAGCCCCAGCTCCTGGACACCACCGGGTTCGACGAGTTCGACTACGACGTATTGGCCGAATCATTCAACTCTGGCGTCGGCTCGCACGAGCACGCCGCAGCCATATGGAGCGAATTCCGGCTCGACGAATCCTTGTAAAGCCATCCAGGGCTGGAGACCACACATCCGATCAGCGAATTGCCTGGCCGCAGTAGGCATCTCTCTATAACGCGGAGCGTCGGTGGTATAGCACCCAGCTGCCAAGGACGTTGCATCAGCATCGCGATGACCTCGATGGTCGTGGGGTGTTTGCGGATCCATTCCGATTATGACCGGCACGTACAACGATCTCGCCTCGCAGCGTCCACCGTGCCGTCACTAACCAGTAGTTCACCCAAAACGCTCTGCCAAACTCAAAAGCCCCGCAACCATATTCGCCGTTTCGCGCGCCATACCGTTTCTGCCGCCGCACCGAGCGACCCTGCGGGGCGCGAACCGGCCCGAAAGCTTGTCTATGATGATCATGGTCAGCTCTGGTGTCGACAGAGACCTCGGTGGTTGCGCCCCGCGATCGCCGAACCGGCGTGCTACGCGGGTTCGACAGTGGTTTTCAGTCTTTCGTACTGTGCGGGGTTGGCCAAGGCGACCAACCGTTTCTCGATGTGAGCCGGAACCTCTTCGAGTCCGACGTCCACGCCGGCCTTTTCCGAGTGATCGATGAAGGTCAGCAAAGCCTTCGCACCGGACATGTCCACGTAGTGCACATCTTTCAGGTTCAGCGACAGCGTGGAATGGCCGTTGCGCAACGACGAGAACACGTGATCGGCCGACAGGAACGACAGCGGGCCGCGGATGCGGTAGGTTGCGGAGCCGTCCTCGGCGATCGTGGCTTTGCGCTGCCGCGCCTGGACGGCGTGGACGATCAGGGCCAGAGCTACACCGACGGCGACGGCCACGGTGAGATCGACCAGGACGGTGATGGCCATGGTCGCGAACAGCACCACGACATCACCGCGGGGAGCGACGTGTGCTTTGCGCATGGTCTCCCAGTCGAACATCCCGACCGCGGTCAGGATGAGGATCCCTGACAACACCGCGAGCGGAATGTACTGCACGACACCACTTAGGCCGGCTACCAGCGTGAGCAGCACGACGCTGTGGGTGGCCGCCGACAGCGCCGTGCGGCCACCGCTTCGGATGTTGACCACGGATCGGACCGTCGCCCCCGCACTGGCCATGCCACCGAACAAGCCGCTGGCGATATTGCCCAATCCTTGGCCGATCAGTTCCTTGTTGCTGCGGTGGCGACCGCCGGTGATGTTGTCCATGACCACCGACGTCAGCAAGGAGTCGATGGATCCCAGCAGCGCGATGCTCAACGCGGGCAGCAGCAGCGTCAACAGTGTCGACCCGCCCAGATCCGGGATCTCCAGTGTGGGAATGGATTCCGGAATCCGGCCGATGTAGTCGATCGCACTGTTCAAGGCCAGCGGCCCGATCCGGACCTCTTCCAGCAGCGCGCCGACGAATGGCAGCGCGACCGTAATCACCACCAGCGCAACCAAACTCGCCGGAATGAACTTCACGATCCGGCCGGACGCGAGCATCAAGCCGATCGTGATCGCCACGATCAGGAAGCTCTTCTGCACCTGATCGAGTTCGCCGAGAATGATGATCAGGGCGATCCCGCCCATGAACCCCGACACCACCGGGTGCGGAATGAACCGGATGAACGACCCGAGCCGACACAACCCGAACAGGATCTGGAACGCCCCGGCCATGACGAACGCGACGAACGCCATCTCCAGTCCATGGGCAGCGATTACACCGGTCGCGACGACGGTGATAGGACCGGTGGGGCCGGTGACCTGACCGGGCGTGCCACCGAAGATCGCAGCGAAGAAACCGGCGAAGATCGCACCGTACAATCCGACGAGCGCACCCTCGGAGGTGCCGGTCGCGGTGATACCGAACGCGATCGCCAGTGGCAGTGCCACAATCGCCACGGTCAGACCTGATAAGAGCTCTTTCGCGATACGCTGCAGCACCGGCGGTACCTCGTCCCGTCGCCAACTCGAACCCGACCCGCCGCGGACCGAGCTGCCGACCAGACTTCCCGGCACACCTTTACCGTAAAGATGCCGTAAAGAACGCACCGAAGCAAGGCCAAGGCAGAAATCCCCGAGTTGCTGACATGCCGCTACAGGGCCCGACGTACCCGTCTCGAGGTGCCGCCCCTCGAGGCGACCGGGGACCCGAACCCGGCCAAATGTGATACACCGGGCACATGCCTCGAACCTCTCCTGTCAGTGCATGGAAGGCCCTGCGTGAGGGCAACGACCGATTCGTCAACGGCACCCTGCAGCATCCCAGCCAGGGTGCGGCCGACCGCGCCAAACTGGTTGCCGGGCAACATCCTTCGGCCATCGTGTTCGGCTGCGGCGACTCACGGGTGGCCGCGGAAATCATCTTCGATCAGGGTCTCGGTGACATGTTCGTCGTCCGCACCGCCGGCCACGTCGTCGACTCCTCGGTCCTCGGGTCCATCGAATACGGGGTCGCGGTACTGCGCGTCCCACTGATCGTGGTGCTCGGCCACGACAGCTGCGGCGCCGTGCGGGCCACCATCGACGCCCTTGACGGCGGCGATGTCCCCGGCGGGTTCATTCGCAGCGTTGTCGAGCGGGTCGCCCCGTCGGTCCTGATGGGTCGGCGCGAGGGCCTGACCGGCGTCGACGAACTCGAGGCCCGCCACGTCGTGGAAACCGGCCGCTTGCTTATGGAGCGATCGAGGATCGTCTCCGATCGTGTACAGGCCGGTGACTGCGCTATCGCCGGTGTCACCTACAAGCTGGCCGAGGGCCGCGCGCACCTGCGCGGTGTGGTCGGCGACATCGGCGAGGTCACGTCGGCTCTCATTTCCTGACCGGCGGGCAAGCTCGCCGTCGAGTGCGCGTCACGCCCATGCGCGTGACGCGGTCCTCTGCGGCGCTTGGTTCGACTGCGATCAGACGCACCAGCCGAGTGAGGGCGTCCGCCCCACGGCGCTCCGCTGCGCAGCCCACGAATTACACCCAAACGCGTGCGCACCCCTACTCCGCCTCGAATGTGTCGCCGCCGCAGGAGAGTTCAAGATCGGCGCCCGTGCCGTCGGCCATCTCGGTCACAGTCTCGATGTCGTGGCGTCCGAGCTCGGAATCAAATCTCGGGAACTCCTCCGCGGATGCCCGGACGCTCGTAACATCGTCGTGACCAATCGGCAATAACCGGACATATCAGGCACGCGAGTATCTCCGGTGACGTCGATACCTCGATGGGAGTACTTGTTTTGACCGAGTTCCTCGATGCCGTCAACGGCT
>NZ_JAMRXH010000038.1 GCF_023740735.1 Nocardia sp. CDC159 | reverse complement strand
TGGCGACGGATGTCGTTGTCGTCGTTGCCTTGCGCGGATACCAGGGCTTCGATTGTTCGTGCTCGATTGCTCGGGCTGAATAGTCCGGCGAGCCAGGTGTTGACCGGGTGGACGAGGTGTGCTTCGCGCAGGTTGACGGTTTTCGGGTGATCGGCTTGTAGCGGGTGCCGGGTGGAAGCGTGCGAGCGACGCACCGGTAGTAGACGTGGCCGTGGGGAGTGCCGCCTTGCATCTTCCGGTGGCAGATGCCGCAGCGGATCCGGCTCCGGAACTGATACACGTGTGGTGAGCTCTGCCGGGCCCGTTCGAGTTGGGTCTTGGAGCGGATACTGCTGCCCGCGCGGCGGCGGCGCACCAGCTGGGCCTCGGTAAATGTGGCGACGGACACGATGGGCGGGTGTGCCGGCTTGCGTGACCGGATAACGCGGTCGGGGGTGGAGCGCCGGAATCTGACGATGTGCCCCGCGGCCACGTCGTCCGGGTCGAGCAGCTCCTCGTGCTTGGTTGTTCGGCCGAATACGGCGTATCCGGTGTAGCGCGGATTGTTGAGGATCGCGTCTACGGTGGTCTTGTGCCAGCCTTGGCCGGACCGGTGGGTGTTTTGTTCCGGCCGGTAGGCGGAGGGGCAGGGGATACCGTCGCGGTTGAGGTTGTCGGCGATTGCTTTGAGGCCCGTGCCTGCGATGTATTCGCGGAAGATGCGTTGCACGACAGCGGCGGTGTTGTTGTCGATGAGCAGGATTCGCAGCTTCGTACCCGCCGCGGCTCGGGCTGGGTTCGGGTGGGGCGGACCGTCGACGACGGTGTACCCGTAGGGCGGTCGGCCGCCTTGGTGGCGCCCTTCGTTGAGTACCTGAACGTCCATAGCCGCGCGGGTCCGCTGCTGGACGTGCTGGCGCTCGGACTGACTCATGCCGCCGAGCATGCTCATCATCATGTTGTGGGCGGTGTTGTGCGGATCGTATCGACCGCCCAACTCTGGAATCCAGATTTCGATGCCGTAGGCGGTCAGCCGCGGCGCGACCAGGCTGAACTGGTTGCCGTACCAACACCGCTGGCCCTCGCCGACAACGATGGCCGTCCAGGTGCGTTCGGGGTTCTTCAAATCAGCGAGGAGTCGGGATGCTTCCGGACGTCTGTCCCACGGCACTGATCGGGAATGTCCGGTATCGAAGTAGGTTTCGACGATACGGCCGGGCGCGAGTGCCGTGCCTCGGGCGAACTGCCAGTTGTAGGAGGTCTCGGGATCCTGATTGTCCTCGGTGGAGCAGGACGCGTCCGATAAGCGGGGATCCGGCCGGAAGAAGGACGGTGAGTTCGTCGCCTTGTCTCCGAGCCGACCGACCAGCTGACTCCCGTTGACTCCTACCACCACTGGTCGAAAGGATTCCGGCCGCGACCCGAGCTCGCTCTTTCTCAATGTACTGGTGGACCAACGATCTCGATTTTCCTACCTCGATGCGCTCGAACGGTACGGATGGTCGTGTCGAATCCGGTTCACCCCTGCCGCAGCGGGTAGTCGCCACGTGATCGCGGACTGACCAGGCGCATATCAGGATGGGAGCATCACATGTCGGTGGAGGTCGGGGACATTGTGCTGCGACTGCGGGATCGGGGTGTCCAGTACGTGTTCGGTTACTCGGCGACGGGATCCATCAATTGATCGCCGCGTTCGACCGGGCCGACAACGAGCCGCACTTCGTGCGGTCCAGGCGATCCGGAAGCGTGGCGGCCAGCCAACAGGGAGCGACGCTCAAAGCGCAGGAGATCCTTCCGCGGTCCGGGTGTGCCTGAGTTCATGAACCAATCCCGCCCGCACTCGAATCCACTCCTGACTGTCCCCGCGCCCCCAGAGGCAGCACGGATCGCCGACATTCTGCGACGCGAGACCGTGGGCGGCGCACTGGTACTCACCGCCACCGTGCTCGCGCTGATCTGGGCGAACACGCCGTGGTCGGATGCCTACATCGCAGTGCGTGAGTTCACCGCCGGCCCGCAATCGCTGCACCTGAACCTGTCGGTGGCCGAGTGGTCCTCTGACGGGCTGCTGGCGGTCTTCTTCTTCGTGGCGGGCCTCGAGCTCAAACAAGAGTTCGTGGCCGGGGAACTCCGCGCGGCCCGCCGGGCCGCGCTACCCGTCGCCGCGGCGGTGGGCGGCATGGCCGCACCCGCGGCCATCTACGTGCTTATCAATCTGCGCACCGGCGGTAATGCCTTGCAGGGCTGGGCGATTCCGTCGGCGACCGATATCGCCTTCGCCCTCGCCGTGCTCGGCATCATCAGCACGCATCTGCCGCAGACACTGCGCACCTACCTGCTCACTCTCGCGGTGGTCGACGATCTCATCGCGATCACTATCATCGCTGTGTTCTACAGCCAGACGCTGTCACTCGGACCGCTGGCGGCCGCGGTCGCCGCGGCCGCTGCCTTCGCGGTGGTGGTGCGATGGAAGCCCGGCTGGTGGTGGCTGATGCTCCCGATCGCGGTCCTCACCTGGGCGTTGGTGCATGCGTCCGGTGTGCACGCCACCGTCGCGGGGGTCGTGCTGGGTCTGCTCGTTCCGGTGCGCAAGCGGAGCGACTCGGCTCCGGCCGGACCGTCCGAACATTTCGAGCACCGGTTGCGGCCGATGTCCGCGGGGCTGGCGGTGCCGATCTTCGCGCTGTTCACCGCGGGCGTTGCGGTACAGGGGCTGGACGGTCTGCTCGATGCGCTGAGCGATCCGGTCGCATTGGGCATCGTGGCCGGGCTGGTGGTCGGCAAGTCCTGCGGCATCACAGCGACGACCTACCTCGTGGCGCGGTTCACCCGGGCGAGTTTGGATGCCGGGCTGCGGTGGATCGACATCTACGGTGCGGCCATGATCGCCGGGATCGGATTCACGGTGTCGTTGCTCATCGGTGAACTCGCCTTCGGAGAGGGGAGCTCGCGCGACGAACATGCCAAGATCGGTGTGCTGTGCGGGTCGCTCTTGGCAGCGATCATCGCCGCTGTGATACTGCGTATTCGCAACCGCGCCTACCGCAACGCGGAGCAACGGGATCGATGACGGAGAAACATGCCGTGGCACGCACTGCGGGCGGACCGGTCAGTGACATCTCCCGCCAGGTGCTCTCGCTCGCGGAAACATTCTGCCCGCAACGACTTCCGCTAATCGCAGCGCTCCTGGAGCGATCGCACGCGGCGTCGTCGAGCGGTCGCGGCGGGTCGGCCGGGCGGACAACTCCATCGGAAGCGGGCGAGCGCCCGGGTGGACGGCGGCGGTCGACCTTTGCCCGGGGTTGGTGACTTCGTCGAGATCGGTTTGGTGGAGGACGCTCTGGCCGATGGCCGTCTGTACCCCGCGGCTTGTCCAAGACGCGATTATGGGGACGAGTCGGTGGTATGGCGGGCGTGTACGACCACAGCGAGTATTGGGAAGGCGCTGGAAAGTAGCCGACTACGACACCCACTGTCAGTGGGAGGGAATGCGATGACCCCAACATTCGGAAGGACCACGGATCTGATCGCCGTGGCGGAGTTCGATACCTACGCAGCAGCCGAGGAGGCGGTGAATAAGCTGTCGGAGAAGGATTTCCCTGTCGAGCGCGCCACCATTTGCGGCGCGGGACTGCGCCTGGTCGAGCATGTGCTCGGCCGTTCGACCTACCCCGGTGCGGCCGTGCGGGGAGCGGCGGCCGGTGCGTGGATCGGATTGGTGTTCGGTGTGTTTCTCGCGTTGTTTACCACCAGCGCGGTCTGGTGGGTGGCCACTGTCGGCTGGGCGGTGTTGTGGGGAGTGGTCGCCGGTGTGGTCTTCGGGTTGGTGTGGCGCGCGCTGCCCGGAGAGCGTCGGGAATTCCTCTCGGCCAGTGAGCTTCTCGCCGACCACTACGAGGTCCTTGTGGAGCCGCAGTTCGCCGAACACGCGCGCACGCTGTTGAACGACTTGCCGACGGCGCCGACCTCGCGCAGCCAATAGAACTGTTCGCGGTCGAAGTCGATCGGGCGTGAATCGGGGCGGAATAGGCCCGATGGAAGTCCCTCCGCGGTCGCGCTGGAGCCCCGTCGGCGATGGTGGATCCCCGGCCGGACGGCCAGAGGGGCACATCCAGCAGATCGGAAATGGCTCTGCCAGCACCCCAAGGAGCTACTCGATGCGAGCAGCGCCGCAAATCAACCCGCTGAGTAGCGGTACGCCAGGCAACACCGGCTGGGTATCAACGTCGCCCGCTGTGACCGGGTCGCGTGTGGCACCTTGATCGTTGCAGGAGGCGTGATGTCCTCGCGCTGGATTGTCGAACGAGGGTAGGTGTCGCAGAGCCGGGTGCCGCTCGTGGCCGACGGATCGTCGAAATCAAGCATCTCCATGGTCGTCCAAGATGATTGGCCGCCGAAGCGCCGTTACGTCCGTGCCGAGAAGCGTGCATCGCAACGGGTATGCCGCTGCCGTAGGCAGTGCGACTGATTGCCTACGCCGGGCGCCCCACTTTACGAGGAGCGCATCAGCCCGCGTCGAGTCCCAGGTGCTGGACCGCGTGCTCGGCGTGAGAGCGATGACAGGAGTCGGCCCCGATCGAAACCGGGGCCGGGTCTAATTTACTTCGGGCACTTCTTCCAGGCGAAGTGGTAGGTGGTCTGGATGTTTCCGTCGGTAGAATCCATCGTGATGAAGCTGGTGGTCTTCTTCGGGTCCGAGGTACCGGCATCCACGCGCAACTGGGTGTTGATGTTGAAGTTGCGGGATTCACCGCAGGGCTTGTAAACGATCGCCCCGACCTCGGTCGTATCCGTCTTCTGCCAGTCCTCCACGAAGGGGCCCTTGAAGGTGTGGTCGACGAATTGGGTCGGCGAGTTGCCCTGGAAGTAGTAGCGGGCCCGCTGGAGCGCGGTCGCCCCCTTCTCCAGTGATGCGAATCCCCGGTAGTCCGCCGATGCGATCCCGTAGGTGAAGCCTTGCGGGACATGGACCTTCAGGTTGATCTGGCAGTTCTTCCGGAAGTCGGTCGGAGTGGAGCCGACGCCGACCTGTGCGGTGTACTCGCTGTAGGTCACCGTGAATGCCTCGTTGTCCGGCGACACCGCCACGGCCGCGGTCCCCGGCGGGCATCCGGTGCCGTTGACGGTCGCGACATCGATGATGATCTTGTCGGTCGGCGGCACCGTGGGCCACTCGGGTGCCGGGGCCCCGAAAGCTGGTGAACTCGAGACGGGTACGGCGAACGCGAATAGGGCAGCGCCGATGGCAGCGAACTTCTTGTTCATGGGATTCCTCGCAAATGCTCCGGTCGATTCTCCGGTCGCAGACGTACCCACTGTAGGCGCCATGCCATTAGGTACGAAACCCCTAGTGAGAGAGGGGGATTCGCGCAAATAATCAGATGATGGTATGTGTGGCAAGGCTTGTCGAAGCGATGGGTATGAATACCTCTGAATGGCAGCGGGTTGCGTGCATCCAGGCAATCATATCGCTGCCGAAAAGAAAAGTATCGAATGGTAGTGAGTTGGATGAAAGGCGCGCAGTCGAAAACTTCCCTCTGGGCCGGACTGGTACAACAGCGCTCCGATCCCGATCCCGATCCCGACCAGGTCAGGTCAGGTCAGGGGCAGTGGCCGGTGGCTGCGTCGTGCACTCCTGCGATTGCGGCTTGGCGTTGGTTGGGGGTGAATACTGGCCAGTCCGGAGTGTCGGCGAGGTTGGCTATGGCCTTGTGCACCTGATCGTCGACGCCCTGTTGCCCGGAGCGCTGACGGACCTCCTCCAGCCGGGGCAGCAGGTCCGCGCAGGTCTTGCGGCGAATCTGTGCGGGCGAGGTGGCGGAGGGCACCGACACCGATCTCGAATTGTCCGGTGGCAGAATAACTTCGGAGGTGGGCGGCAGGGTGCCGGGGGGCTGTGTCGTGGTACTGAGCGGTGGGGGAGTCTCGGGGCGTTGCTGGCCGATCAGGTCGCAGGACGGGGTCGTCAACGCTGCGGCGGTCACAGCTACGGCAATTGCGATGCGGCGCATAACTTTTTTCGGGGGCGAGTGGTCGGTCTGGACAGTTCTTCGGAGGGCTGGTAGTGACGCCGACGGCGATGGCAGCGGCCCCGGCGAGGGGACGAGCCGGGTGCGAGGATAGTTATCGATCATGATGATTACCGCTTGCTCGTTCAGGGGTCGGTGGTCGGCGAGCGCCCGGTTCGGCGGGTTGCTGCGGCGGGATCGGGTCGTCCTGCCACTCGGGATAATCGGTGCCGTGGATGGCGGGGACAGCCCAGTCGTCGAGTTCGTGCGGCGCGTTGTCCGAGGTGGCCGGAGCCTGTTCTTTTGGATCGTTCATACCGTCGACGTGCCACGGCGCGCCCGGCGAAAACGTGCGGCGGGAAACCCGCCGGAGTGATCGGCGTCCGCGGTGGTAGGACGCGCGGCGGCCCGTTTCGGAGAACACAAGGGGCGGGCCAGGACGATCGGAGAGAGCCGGTGAATGACAGGGCGAAGATCGACGAGGACGTTGCGGTAGCGGCTATCGCTTCCCGACGCCGCAACCCGAAGCCGACGCCACACTCGAATGGGACTGGACCACAGCGGTGGTCGTGCGGGTGGGGGCCGGAGGGCGCTTCGGGCTGGGGTGGACCTACAGTTCTCCGGCGACGGCCGCGGTGATCTCGAATCATCTCGTCGGCGTGCTGAGCGGACGATCGCCGCTGGACACGAACGCCTGCTGGTCGGCGATGCATCGGGCCTGCCGCAATATGGGTACCAAAGGGCTTGCTGCCCAGGCCATCAGCGCGGTCGATATCGCGCTGTGGGATCTGAAGGCGCGGCTGCTGGAGATCCCGGTGTCTCAGCTCCTGGGCACGGTTCGTGACGAGGTACCGATCTACGGTTCGGGTGGTTTCGTCTCCCTGGGCGATCACGGCGGCTTGGCCGAACAGGTCGGTCTGTGGCAGAGCGCGGGCTGTCCGGCGATGAAGATCAAGATCGGGGAGGGGCGGGGGAGCAGGATCGCGCGCGATCTCGCCCGGGTGGACCGGTTGCGGGAATTGGCCGACGCGGATGTGGAATTGATGGTGGACGCGAATGGCGGCTACACGCGAGGGCAGGCCCGGCGGGTGGGCGCGGAGTTGGGCGCGCGTGGCGTGGTGTGGTCCGAGGAACCGGTCACCAGCGACGATCTATCGGGTCTGGCCGTGGTCCGGGACGCGGTGCATTGTGATGTCGCGGCGGGAGAGTGCGTCTACGACCAGTACGACGCCGCGGCGCTCGTGGATGTCGTGGACTGCCTGCAGCTCGATGTCACCCGCTGCGGTGGGTACACCGGCTTTCTGCGGGGCGCGGCCCTGGCCACGAGCCGGGGCCTGCAGGTCTCGGCTCATTGCGCCCCGGCACTGAGCGCCCCGGTCGCCGCGGCGATTCCGAACCTGCGGCATGTCGAATGGTTCATCGACCATGCGCGCCTGGAACCGATTCTCGCAGAAGGTATTCCGGAGATCTATCACGGTGCGATGCGGGTTCGCCAGGACGAGGCGGGCCACGGTATGACCATTGGCGTGGACGCGGCGGATTACCGGCTCGCCTGAGCGCCGGTGGTGCCTTCTCAGGATGCCCCGCCTGGCGGCCTGGACCCATATCGGCACCGGTGGCATCGACAACCGGTTTGGCCTGGCAGGCAGGGGGAATGCCGGTTCTGACATCACCCCACGACTCGATGGGGGCTCCGGGTCGCAGGCACGCTCGGAGAAGGAGACCTGTCATGGCCGATACCCGTTTCCGCCGCTCCCACAACGGTTGTCGGCTGTTGATGGCATTGTGCGTGCCTGCCGGTGTCCTACTGTCGGGGTGTGCGAAAACGACCGATCCGGTGGCGCCGGGTGATCCACCGGTTACGGCAAACGATATTCCGGTGATCACCCCAGGGGCCGCCGGGCAGCTGTGCGACATGATCGCGGGGCAGATGCCCGACTGGCGCGGTCAGGACGCGACGATGAGCAAGATCGAATTCAATGCCACGGTGCAGGATTGGGCGGCTCGCAACAGGGGAGTCAACGTCGCGGTGATGCAGAACCGTTCGGTGATCGATGAGGTGACCACGGCGCACTGTCCGAAGGTGCGCAGCGACACCGTCGCTGCCTTGCAGACCCCGGATCTCGCCTCCGCCTTGGTGGGGTGGTAGTCCACTCGTCACCGCCAGTGCGGGGGAGGCGCAGCATTCGCTTGCCTGCTCACTTTGGGATCGGCGGCCCGGGGTCGAGGCCCATGGTTCGGCGGGCCTTGCGGATGAAGTACAGGCCGCTACGGGCGGTTTCGCGGGCGATGCGGACCTGGCCGAGGGTGGTGGCGGAGGCCAGTTGGATTCGGGCGGTGTTCATACGGTCGGAGGCCTCGCCGAGCGCGTCGAGGGCGATGTCGTCGTCGGGGGTGAGTTGGACCAGTTCGCTGCCCATGCGGTCCAGGTAGCGGCGAACCTCTGCTTTGGCGTTGGCCACCCGTTCGGCGTTGCCGGTCCACTCCCGCGAGATCCACCACACGATCAGCGCCAGCACGGCGACGATGAGGACGAGGAAAAGTAGGCGACCCACATTCCCAGCGTACGGCGGTGACATCGGTATTCGTTGGTCGCTGGGGGTGTGTCCGCCGGGAATGGGCTGCGACGGCCGAAGGTGTCGCTGCGGTATCGGCAGCCGCCGCGGTGTGCCCGTGCATGGGGGTGCGGGTTGGTGGGTATCAGCATCGATGTCCGACGCGGGTGGCGAGCTGAATGGGAAATGCCGGTGGCGTTGCGTATCGAGGATTACGGCCTATTGGGAGATCTGCAGACGGCGGCCTTGGTGGGCCGGGACGGATCGATCGATTGGTTGTGTCTGCCGCGGTTCGATTCGTCAGCGTGTTTTGCGGCCTTGCTGGACGATGAGCGGGCGGGGTTTTGGCGGTTGGCGCCGGTGACGGGCGGGTTGTGTAGCCGTCGGCGCTATCGGGGTGATTCGTTGATTCTGGAGAGCGAGTGGGACTCCGCCGACGGATGTGTGCGCGTGATCGATGTGATGCCTCCGCGCAGCGAGGAGGTTGACGTCGTGCGGGTCGTGGAAGGCGTCAGCGGGCGTGTGCCGATGCGGATGGCGTTGCGGTTGCGTTTCGACTACGGCCGGATCGTGCCGTGGGTACGTCGCGGTGATGGACATATCAGCGCCGTCGCTGGCCCGGACGCGGCCTGGTTGCATACGCCGGTGGAGTTGTACGGCCGTGACCTGACCACCTACGCGGACTTCACTGTCGCTGCGGGACAACGGATACCGTTCGTCCTGGCCTACCGGCCCTCCCATGAACCGCCGCCGCGCCCCGCCGATGCGGAGAAGTCGATCGCCGATACGGAGTGGTTCTGGTCGCAGTGGATGAGCGCCCTGCGCTACGAGGGCGGATGGGGCGAGGCGGTGCGGCGCTCGCTGGTTACGGTGAAGGCACTCACCTACGCGCCGACCGGTGGGATCATCGCGGCGGCGACCACGTCGTTGCCGGAACAGCTTGGGGGCGTGCGCAATTGGGATTACCGCTTTTGCTGGCTGCGCGACGCGACGTTCGTGTTGCAGGCCCTGCTGGGTACCGGTTTCGTCAGCGAGGCCCGGGCGTGGCGGGAGTGGTTGCTGCGGGCGGTCGCGGGCGATCCGGCGAAGTTGCAGATCATGTACGGTCTGGACGGGACGCGGCGGCTGCCCGAGATGACGCTGGATTGGCTGTCCGGTTATGAGGGGGCGTCGCCGGTGCGGGTGGGCAATGCCGCGTCGGGGCAGTTCCAGTTGGATGTGTGGGGGGAGGTGCTGGACGGATTGCATCTTGCGCGCCGAGCAGGTATCGAAGCGAGCAAGGCCGCGTGGGATCTGCAACGCGCGCTGCTGGATTTCCTGGAAGGTCATTGGGACGCACCCGACAACAGCCTCTGGGAGGTGCGCGGCCCCCGTCGTCATTTCGTCCACTCGAAGGTGATGGCCTGGGCAGGCGTCGATCGAGCCGTTCGGGCCGTGGAGCGGTCCGGCCTGGACGGTCCGGTACGGGAGTGGAAGGCGTTGCGGGCGCGCATCCATGCCGAGGTGTGTGCGAAGGGGTACGACCCCCGCCGCGGCACCTTCACGCAGTTCTACGGTTCGGAGGGATTGGATGCCGCGCTGCTGCTGATCCCGAGTGTCGGATTCCTGCCCTGGCACGACGAGCGGGTCGTGGGCACCGTGGAGGCGGTGCGGGCGCGGTTGTGCCGTGACGGTTTGGTGCTGCGCTACGAGCCGGAGGCCGACGGCGGGGTCGACGGGCTGCCCGGTCACGAGGGGACTTTTGTGGCGTGTTCGTTCTGGCTGGCCGACGCGCTGCACGGCATCGGCCGACGGGACGAGGCGGCCGAGCTGTTCGAGCGGTTACTGGACCTGCGCAACGACCTGGGGCTGCTCAGCGAGGAATACGACACCCAGGCTCGGCGTCAGGTGGGCAATACCCCGCAGGCGTACAGCCACGTCGGATTGATCAACGCCGCCCGTCACCTCAGCGGCGCACATCCCGCTGTTCAGACGGCCGGCGGACACACCGAGCGGTCGGGCCGCTGAACGCCGCATTCGGTAATCGACATCCTGCCTTGACGACTCGCGTGGTGCCGGGGGTGTTCGAAGCGGGCATCGCCGGGTACCGCAGTCGTGAAACGATCCCGACGAACACTAGGGGCTCTCATGACCAAGGCCATCGACATGCTCGACACCTATCCGGCCACGCTGGGAATGGACAAGCAGATGCTGGGGCGTTGCATCGATGAATGCGTCACCTGCGCGCAGGCGTGTACCGCATGTGCGGATGCCTGTCTGAGTGAGGACGATGCGGCTGGGTTGGCGACATGTGTGCGACGCGATCTGGACTGTGCGGACATCTGCGAGGCCACCGGACGGGTGTTGTCGCGGCATACCGGTGACGATTCCGGCGTGATCGCCGCGGTGCTGCGGGCCTGCGCGGCGGCGTGCGCCGCCTGTGGCAGCGAATGTGAACGCCATGCCTCCCGCCACCGGCACTGCCAGGTGTGCGCCGAGGCCTGCCGACGGTGCGAAAACGCCTGCCGTGAGGTGCTGTCCGCGCTCGGCTGACCCTCCGACATCGCGAGACCGCGTGCCGCCACACCGGCGGTGCCGCGCGGTCGCCGCGATCAACGCAATCCTGCGATCCGCGTGGCCAGCTCCGTCTCAGACAGTGTCCCCGGCACTCGGTCGACCTCGGTGTATGTGCTCACGAAAACGAATGTCGGTTGAGTGGATACATCGAACCGATGCCACAGCGTCCCATCGGTGTCGACGAGATTCGGGAACGGCAGGTCGTACTCGTCGACGAACTCGCGCATCGCGCTTATCGTGTCTCGGCCTGCGATACCGACGAACTCGGTATCGGGATGGGCGCGAGCGGCATCGGCGATCCGCGGCGCTTCGTGTTGGCAGACCGGACACCCTGGCGCCCAGAACCACAGTACGACCGGCCTTCCCACCAGACTCGCGCCGAAGAACTTCTCGCCGTCGATGGTTGTCGCCGTGAATCTCAACGGTTCGGGCACCGGAGCGCCCAGTGTCGCAGTGGAGGTCGTGGGTCCGCCGGACTGGGACGAAGAGCCCGTCGGCTTCGTCTGTCCGTCATTCGTCCCGCATCCGACTACGAGCACCGCTGCGGTGATGAACGCCAGCATGCTCGTGCCGATCCTCACGTCACGCTCGCACGGTTCCAAAAGATCCCTCGTGATCCGATCGCATGCACAATTCTACCGAGTGGGAGAGTTGCCAGTTCAACCTGTGCGATTGCGCTAGGCCGTGTCTCGAAGTGATGCAGCGGCTGTGAGATTGGTTGGCGGGCTGGGATTTTGATAGTGGTGAGGTCTCCGGTAGTTGGTTGATCGACCAAGATTCAACTGAACACCGGAG
>NZ_JAMRXH010000037.1 GCF_023740735.1 Nocardia sp. CDC159 | reverse complement strand
TCACGAGGTCTCCGGTGTTCAGTTGAATCTTGGTCGATCAACCAACTACCGGAGACCTCACCACTATCAAAATCCCAGCCCGCCAACCAATCTCACAGCCGCTGCATCACTTCGAGACACGGCCTAGTCGCTCGCCGATTCCCAGCTCGCCCGATGCGGTTCCCGCGGATCGCGCTCGACCCGGGAGTGCTCGTCGAACACCATGGTCTTCCGGTCCTCGGCGTCGTAGCGCGGCCAGCCCGGATCCCCCGTCGCGGTGAAGTCGATCCATGCCCTGCGCATGATCCGCGACAGCTCGTGCGGGGGCTCGGGGCCGACGAGCGGGCGGGAGTCCTCCTCGTCCAGGCGGCCGAACAGGAAGGGCAACTCCAGGGTATGGGTGGCCCCGATGAGAGCCGAAGGGCGCCAGGCGAATTCATAGGTGAAGGTGGCGCCGCCCGCGACGGCGTGGGCCTGCGCCAGGTCCACGGCGGGGCCGCGAAAGAGGTGATCGGTGATCGTCTCCGAAAGCAGTTCGCCGGGTTCGCACTCGGCGTAGCGGCGGGTTGCCGCCGAAACCCGCTGCGGCGCAACGCGGTAGGCCGCCTGGGCCGTGCGGACATCCTCGGCGGTGGCCGCGGCGAGCACGTCGTTGGGGAGCAGGAACAGCCGGGCCTCGTCGCGATTGCTGCCGACCAGGAGATCGATCGAGGCGGGGACGCGACCGGACAGTCCGGCGTCGGGAACCAGTTCGCCATCGATCACGGGCATATAGGGAGTAAGCAGATAGCTCAGCGGACCCCAGCGGGTCGGATCGCGGAAGCCCTCGTTGAGGGCGCGGTGGCGGCGCAGCATCTCCTCGAGCGGCAGGTCCAGCGGGTCGCCGCCGAGTTCGGCGGTGATCCGGGCGGTCAGTTCGACCGCCCGTTCGGCGTCCGAGAGCAGCCGAATCGGCGCGCTCTGCAGGATCATTCGCCGGAACAGTCCGGCCGCCTCGGGTGCGGCGGCGTACGCGGCCAGACTGCCCGCCCCGGCCGAGTTGCCGAAGACCGTGATGTTGTCCGGATCTCCGCCGAAGGCGGCGATATTGTCGCGAACCCAGCGCAGCGCGGCGAGCTGATCACGCAGGCCCAGATTCGCCGGGACGCCCGGCAGCGGGAGAAAACCGTCCACCCCGAGCCGATAGTTCAGGCTGACGAAGACCACCCCGTCGCAGGCGAAGGCCGTGCCGTCGGCGCGGCGGTCGCTCCCGCTGCCCACGACATAACCGCCGCCGTGCAGATACACCAGCACCGGAAGACCGGCCCGGCCGAGCTCGGGGGTCAGCACATTGAGGGTCAGGCAGTCGGTACCCCAGGCCGCGGGACGCGGCAGCGCCTCACCGACGAAGGGCAAAGTTCCGGGCTGCGGCGCCGAGGGTCCGAAACAGGTGGCATCGCGCACGCCGTCCCAGCGCAGCGGAGGTTGCGGCGGCAGGAAGCGGCGGACACCGAAAGGCGGTGCGGCGTAGGGGATTCCGAGAAAGGACAGGACGTTTCCGGCGCGGCGACCGGCGAGCGCACCGTCGGACACCCGCACGGTCGGCTGGGATGGTTCCGTCACGCCCGCCAGAATAGTTCGATAGCCATCAAACTGTCGAGTCGGGACTCCCCGCATCGTCCTCCGACCCGGGTAGTCCCTGCAGTCGGCGCACCTCGCTCACCACCGACAGCAGCGAATCGAGCGCGACCGTGGACAGGCCCGCCGCGCGCAGCACCAGGCTGCGGATCTTCGCGTCCCGCAGCGCGGCGGCGAGCTCGAGTTCGACGCTCACCCGCTCGGCGACCTCGTCGTTGAAGAAATACTCCGGCGGCACCTCGAAGAACTCGGCGAGGATGTCCAGCTGCTCCAGGGTGAGATTGCGCTTCTTACCCGTGGCCAGTTCCCACAGGTAGGTGCCGGAGATGGTGCCGCCGGTCGCCGCCCGGATCTCGTGCGCGAGACGGGCATAGCCGGGCCGCGTGCGCTCATCCGGATAGCGCAGGCCGATCAGGTGCACGAGTCGCTCGTCGATCTTCCGCACGAGCGGTCGGCAGGCGGGCCGAGGCGCGGGGCGGTCCGCCATGCCAACTCCTTTCCGCCGAAGCGCCGGTGACCCATTCGCGACATCGCGACCGACCGAGGGTAATCGGCGCCTGCCCCCAATTCCTAGGGCTCGGATTTTTGTTCGCTCTAGTTTATGACAATTCCGGTGTCGGCAGGTCCGGACGGCCAGGGGTGCAAAAGCATTCGAGTGGCTGCTCGGACCGGGTGGTGATAGAGTCCGGCTCGGCGAAGATCATCCGCTATAGCGGATAAGGGGCAGGCAGCGCGGCTCGCCATTCTTCCTGGTTCACCGCTCATGAGGCGCTGCGGCCGGGACCTCGAAAAGCTGAGTGGGACCTCACAAAAAGGGGGCAGCGTTGAACGACTCTGGGACCCGGCTCGGGCCCGATCGGTTACACGGTCGCACGGCCGAACTGGAAAGAATTCGGCGGTTCCTCGCCGATGCCACCGCGGGTCACGGTCGGCTGCTGGTCATCGACGGACCCCGCGGCATCGGCAAGAGCCGACTCCTGCACGAGGGCCTCGCACTCGGACGGACGGAGCCGGGCCGTCCCATCGTGATCGGCACCGACGATGTGGACTCCGCCGCGTTACTGAGTCCGACGGGCTGGGCGGCCGCGGCGTCCGGCGGTCGGGCACCGCTGTCGGCGGTGCTCGAATCCCATCCCGACGCCGCGACCAGCGAGCGGTCCGGACGCGCGAGCGGCGCCTACGATCGCATCGTGCGGCTGTCGCTGGGCCCGCTCGACGCGGCCGCGACGGCGCGCGTCGTGGCCGACGTGCTGGGTGCGGCGCCCGAGCCGGACCTGCTGTCCCATATCGACCGCGCGGGCGGCAATCCGCGGCTGATCGTGGACCTCGCGGCCGGACTGCGCGAGCAGGATCTGCTCGAGATTCGTTCCGGCCGTGTGGGTTTGCGGACTGCGGCGCTGCCGGAGCGGGTGATCGCAACCGTGCGCTCCTGGCTGCGCGACCACTCCGAGCGGTGTCGGCAGCTGTTGCACACCGGAGCCGTCCTCGGCCCGACCTTCGGCCTGCCCGACGCCCTCGAACTGCTCGGCGAGACGACGGTCGGCGTCCTGCCCGCGCTGACCGAGGCCCTGGCGGCGGGACTGCTCGTCTCCGATCACGACCAGCTCGGCTTCGCCAACGATATTGTGCGCGAGGCCATTCGAGCACAACTTCCGATCTCGGCACAGGTCTCGATGCTGCACGATGTGCGGCGGATGCGCGAGCGGCCCGCCGACCACGCCCGGCCGCCGCGCACCTCGCCGCTGCGGAGCGTGCACACCGAACTCGACCGCAACATCCATGCCGTGGCGGCCGTGCGCAATCTGGTCGCCGCGGGCCGCCTGGACGCGGCGATCACGCTGGCGCGCTCGACCCTGGAGCGGCCGCTGCCGGAGGAGCTCGTCGTCGAATTGCGTTGTCTGCTCAGCGATGTGCTGGTGATGGCGGGCCGGGCGGCCGAGGGTGTGGCCGAGGCCGAACGGGTGCTCGAGGCCACCGATACCCCGTCGGCGCACGCGGCGGCCGTGTCCGGTGCGGCACTGCTGTTCGGCCAGTACATGCTCGATGCCACCGGCGCGCGGTCACGCGCGCACGCGGTGCTCGGACGGCGCGGCCTGGTGGGCAAGGACCCTCATGCCGTCATCGCCGCCACGGTGTTGTCGAACGATCAATGGGCGCAGGGCAATATGCGCGACGGATTGCGGTGGGGGCGGGCCGCCGCGCGCGGCGTCGATCCCGATCTGCCCTATGCCTGGCCGAAATTGGCGTTGGCCACCAAGCTGGCGGAGCTGCGCCGGTTCGAGGAGTCCGAGGCGATGATCGCCGATGCCGCAGCCCATATCGATCGCCTCGAGCTGGGTGCGCATCTGTCGGCGATCTCGACCATCCGCGCGCGCATGCTCGTGCAGGCCGGTCGGCTCGCCGAGGCCCGCGACGAGGCACTCACCGCCCTGGACGTCGCCGCCGAACTCGGCACACCGCTGCTGGTGCCGCTGACCCTCACAGTGCTGGCCCTGGTGGCGTTGCGATCCGGCGACGCCGAGGCCGCCGCCGGTTACGTGCGCCGCTATCGGGACGAATTGGCCGGTTGCCGAACGCTTTTCCGCTCCGCACAGTACGACTGGGCGGAACTGCTGGTGACCCGCGCCCGCGACGGCGTCGGCGCCGCCGCCGAGTTCCTCACCGGCACTGCCCGCGGACTCGAGACCAATCGGGCACTGCTGGTCCAGGAGCCCGGCGCCCCGGCGTTCTTCGTGCGCCTGGCCCAGCTGATCGGCGACGACGACCTGGCCGCACGCTCGGTGGCCGCCGTCGATCGCCTCGCCGCGGACAATCCGGAGTTCCCGCACATCGCCGTGGCCGCCCGGCATGCGCGCGGTCTGCTCGAAGGGGACCGGCAGGCGCTCGGGGCCGCAATCGCGGACCATGTGGATTTGTGGGCGCGAGCCTGCGCCGAACGGCATCTGTACGAACTGGATTCGCCGCCCGCGAAGGTGGCGCCGATCCGGACGGCCGCCGCCCGCGCGGACGACGGCGCGTCCGGCTGGCACACCCTCACCGAGACCGAGCGCTCGATCGCCGAGCTGGTCGGCGCCGGTCTGACGAATCGGCAAGTGGCCAAACGGATCTACGTCTCACCGCATACGGTGAACTACCATCTGCGCGCGATCTTCCGCAAACTCGGCGTCTCGTCCCGGATCGAACTGGTGCACCACCTCTACCGCCGCGCGACCTAGCGGGTCGCCGCCGCGGCGACGGCGGCGGCCACGGCCGGGGTCACCCGGGGATCGATCGCGCTGGGCACCACACGATCCGGGGCCAGATCCTCCGCGGCGATCTCGGCAATGGCCGCGGTGGCGGCCAGCTTCATGGCCTCGGTGATTCGGCGCGCGCCCGCGTCCAGTGCGCCGCGGAAGATGCCGGGCGAGGCCAGGATGTTGTTGATCTGATTGGGATGGTCGCTGCGGCCGGTCCCGACGATCGCCGCATGCCGGGCGGCGACCGCCGGATCGATCTCCGGCTCCGGATTCGACAGCGCGAAGATCACCGCATCCGGCGCCATGGCGGCGACCAATTCCTCCGGAATGCGCGAGGACGAGACTCCGATCAGGACGTTCGCGCCGGGCAGGGCCTGCTCGATACCGCCGCGCAGACCGCGAATGTTGGTGCGGCGGGCCAGTTCCGCCTTCACCGGATTCAGATCCGTCCGCTCGGCGTGCACGATGCCCCGCGAGTCGACCAGCGTGATATCGGTGACGCCCGCCGCCAGCAACAGCCGCGCGCAGGCGATACCGGCCGCACCCGCGCCCGCGACGACCACCCGCAACCGGGTCAGCTCCTGACCGAGCAGCGTTGCCGCACCGCGCAATCCGGCCAGCGTGACGATCGCGGTGCCGTGCTGGTCGTCGTGCATGACCGGGCAGTCGAGCTCCTCGATCAGGCGGCGCTCCAGCTCGAAGCAGCGCGGCGCGGCGACATCCTCGAGGCTGACCGCGCCGAAGGACGGACGCAATTGCCGCAGCAGGCGCACGATCTCGTCCACATCGGTGGTGTCGAGCACCAGCGGCACCGCGTTCAGTTCGGCGAAGGCCCGGAAGATCCCCGCCTTGCCCTCCATCACCGGCAGTGCGGCACGCGGTCCCACATCGCCCAGGCCCAATACCGCGGTGCCGTCGGTGACCACGGCGATCATGCGCGCGGCCCAGGTGTAGGTGTCCACCAGCTCCGGCCGCTGCGCGATGGCCGTGCTGACCCGGGCCACGCCGGGGGTGTAGGAGACCGACAGCGTCCGGGAATCGAGCAGCGGCGCGGTCGGTGCGACCACCAGCTTGCCACCCCGGTGAAATTCGAGGATCTCCTCGTCTGCGATTTCGGTGGCTGCGATTGCTTTGCTCACGGGAGCCTCTTCTCGATTGCAGGTACAAATTCCACGATCGACCGAACGGCCTTGTCCAGAAATTAGACGAAAGCATGAAGAATGCCCACTACTCGCGCGAGTAGTGCCACGCAGCGGGCCATCCGCACTCCACCCGGGCGAGTAGTTCCAGCACGGATTTCGCGCGTCTAACAATACGGATCACCCACCCAACGAGTGAGCACGATCACATACGCGCCCGCCTACGCTATTGCCGAGCATGCGGCGCGACCGTTCTCACCTGCCAAAATAGGGTCATCAGCCTTGCCTGCCGATTGCCCCGCCCGTCGCCGCGCAATCCGACTGTGATCGGCCGCACAAATTTCCGAACGGTTGCGAAATCACCCCTCTCATGTACAGTTCGATTTGCGTCAAACAATCAATTCTTCAGATACGGGGAGGGTTCGATGCCGGTGACCACCACCGCACGACTTCGGTCCACATTCGACCCGGTCGATCGGGAATCGCACGGGGACTTCGCACTGGCCCGGATCGAGTTCGGCCAGAATTCGGCACTGGAAATATCCGACGGCGCGCCACTGCTGCGCATTCCCATGAGCTCGCCCGGGTTCGACGAGTTCACCGAGACCTGGCTCGTCGATGGCGCGCCGACCACCGGGCGCTACGAGGACATCGTGTACGCCCACACCGACGAGTACCTGTTCGCCGCCGTGCGGATTCCGGACCTGCCGGAGTACGGCGAGGCCACCAACCTGGCCTACCGCTCGGCGTTCAAACTGATCGCGAATCTGAACTTCCCCAACATCTTCGGGGTGTGGAACTTCGTCGGCGGCATCGTGCAACCCAATGCCGCGGGCATGGAGATCTACCGCGATTTCGTGGCCGGGCGGGCCGAGGCGTTCAAGCTGTACCAGGACGGCCTCGGAAAGATCCCCGCGGCCACCGGGATCGGCACCCGCGGCCGGGGCATCTCGATCGCACTGCTGGCGGCACGGTCGTTGCGCCCCAGGCATATCGAGAACGGGCGGCAGATGCCCGCCTACGAGTATCCGCGCGAGTACGGCCCCAAGTCGCCGAACTTCGCCCGCGCCACCGTGATTCGCGACGCCGCCGATGCCACGCCGCGACAACTGTTCGTCTCCGGCACCGCCAGCATCCTCGGCCACGCCACGGTCCACCCCGGCGACATTCGCAAGCAGACCACGACCGTGCTCGAGAACATCGAATACCTGATCGGCGCCGAGAATCTCGCCGCCTACGATCTGGCCGGACATCGGCTGTCGGATCTGCGCCAGCTCAAGGTGTACGTCAAGCACGAGGCGGATCTGGAGGTGGTGCGGTCGCTGGTCACCGCGGCGGTCGGTGACGCGGCCGATGTCCGGTATCTGAATGTGGACGTCTGCCGCGACGATCTGCTCGTGGAGATCGAGGCCCTCATTCCGCTCGACCGAGGATCGCGGCGGTGAGCGCGCCGATTCCCGGCTCGACGTGGGGCCTGGACGGGGTGGCCCGGCAGCAGCCCGAGTGGGCGGATCATGCCGATATCGCCCCGGTCCGTGCGTATCTCGATCGGGCCGCGCCGCTGGTGCAGCCCGAGGAGGTGCGGGCGCTGCGCGACCGACTCGCCGACGTCGCCGAGGGTCGCGCACACGTCCTGCAGGTCGGCGACTGCGCCGAGGTGTTGGCCGAATCCACCGAGGCCGACTTCGCCGCGAAGACCGACTTCCTGGCTCGGATGAGCGCGAACTTCAGCGATCTCACCGACCTGCCGGTGGTGCCGATCGGGCGCTTCGCCGGACAGTTCGCCAAGCCCCGCAGCAGCCCGACCGAACGGGTTGGGGGCATCGAATTGCCCTCGTACCGAGGCGATCTGGTGAACGGCCTGGGGCCGACGCTCGCCGAGCGCGCGCACGAGCCGACCCGGATGCTGCGGGTGCACGATTTCAGCCGGGCCGCGCTGCGGCATCTCGCGTCACGGCGGCTGCCGGGCGGTAACGGCCCGTGGGCCAGCCACGAGGCACTGGTGCTGGATTACGAGGTACCGCAGATCCGCGGCAATTCCGACGGCACCCAGACCCTCACCTCGACGCATTTCCCGTGGATCGGCGAGCGGACCCGCGGGCTGGATTCCAGTCATGTGGCCATGCTCGCCGCGGTCGACAATCCGATCGGATTGAAGGTGGGTCCGACGATGACCGCGGACGATCTTCGGAAATTGTGTGGGACGCTCGATCCGCATCGGCAGCCGGGGCGGCTGACCCTGATTTCCAGAATCGGCAGCGCGAAAGTGCGCGACCGGCTTCCGGAATTGGCCGAGGCGGTCCGTGACGCCGGACATCCGGTCGTATGGCTGTGCGATCCGATGCACGGCAACACCTTCACGACCGCCACGGGCGTCAAGACCCGGCGGGTGGCCGACGCGGTCGCCGAGGTGGTCGGCTTCGTGGAGGCGCTGACCGGCAGCGGCATCTGGCCGGGCGGGCTGCACCTGGAGACCTCTCCCGCGGCCGTCACCGAATGCATCGGCCTGAACGTATCGGAGGATCACCTGCTGACCGGCCGGTACCGGTCCAGTTGCGACCCCAGGCTCAACCCGGGCCAGACCTGCCAGGTCATCACGGCCTATGCCACCGCGGCGCTGCGGCTACCGGCATGAGTACGGGACTAGTTCGCCAGCACGGCGTCGAGCAGACCGGGAAACCGCTGGTCCAGATCGGCCCGGCGCAACTCGAGCAGCCTGCAGCGCCCCTCGACGAACGTGCGGGTCAGCCCGGCCTCCCGGAGGATGCGGTAATGATGTGACAGCGTCGCCGGGCGCAGATCGACCGACTTGCCCGCCACGCCGCACTCGACCGGCTGGCTGGCGGAGTACAGGTACTTCGCCAGCGTCAGCCGGGCGGGATCGGCCAGCGCGGCGAGTATCTGGACCATTTCCAGCTCCTCGGTCGACGGTTCGGGCAATACGTTCGACATGGTGGGATACCTCCGATAGTTTGACAGTAATCAAACTGTTCGCTTAGCATAGCAGGTGCCGCGGGGCTCGATCGATTCACCCATTCCGCGCGAATGCTCGCCAGTTGCCCGCGGCATTTCTTCCCGCCTGCCCGAACGACGTCGCTCGGCGCATTCGACGTAATGTCATTTCTAGGAGGGGTTCGACTTGGTCGGCAATCAAACGCGGCTGGTGGACGAGATAACGGAGAATTCACCAACCGTTGCGGTGGACAACACCAAACCGTGGGCCGCACTGTGGACGGTCTGCGTCGGATTCTTCATGATCCAGGTCGATACGACGATCATGGTCGTCGTACAACCGGCCATCCAGACCCAGCTGCACACCTCCATCAACGCGGTCATCTGGGTGACCAGTGCGTATCTGCTGGCCTACTCGGTGCCGCTGCTGTTCGCCGCACGCCTCGGTGATCGGGTCGGGGCCAAGAACGTCTATGTGGCGGGCATGATCGTGTTCACCCTGGCCAGCATCGCGTGCGGGCTGTCCAACTCGGTGGGCATGCTCATCGCGTCGCGGGTGGTGCAGGGCGTGGGCGCGGCGCTCATCACGCCGCAGACGCTGGCGGTGATCAACCGGGTGTTCTCCGCACAGCGGCGGCACTCGGCGATGGCCGCGTGGGGTGCGGTATCGGGCATCGCGACCGTCGCCGGGCCGCTGCTGGGTGGCCTGCTGGTGAGCACCGTCAGCTGGCACTGGATCTTCCTGATCAATGTGCCGGTCGGAATCGTCGGCCTGGCAATGGCTTTCAAGTACATCCCGGCCCTCGAGACGCACAGCCGCAAATTCGATCTGCTGGGCGTGGCCCTCAGCGGAATCGGGGTCTTCCTGCTCATCTTCGCCCTGCAGCAGGGCGAGAGCCTGCACTGGGACGGGCGCGTCTGGGCGATGCTCGTGGTCGGGCTCGCCGCGCTGGGCGCATTCGTGTTCTGGCAGAACAGGATCGAGTCGGAGCCGTTGATTCCGCTGCGGCTGTTTCGCAGCCTGAACTTCTCGCTCGGCGTCATCGGCATCGCCGCCATGGCGGTGGTGATGAACTCCCAGGTCATCCCGATCATGTACTACCTGCAGCGGGTCGCCGGGTTGAACACCCTGACCACCGCCGTCACGACCGTCACCATGGCGGCCACGATGGTGGTGCTCGCGCCGCTGGTATCGCGCATCGTGGGGCGCGCGGTGCCGCGCTACGTGGCGGTCTCCGGCTTCGCCGTCGCCGCCCTGGGCACGGCGATCCTGCAGTACGCGCTGCACGCCGATCGCTCGGTCCTGTTCGTATCGCTGGGATTCGGCATCTTCGGCCTCGGCGGCGCCTTCGTACTCGCGCCGCTGGCGACCTACTCCATGCGCGAGCTGTCGCCGGATCTCATGGGCGCGGCCTCGGGCGTGTTCAACACGCTGCGCCAGACCGGCGCGGTGCTGGGCGCGGCCGCGATGAGCGCGCTGGTGCAGACGAATCTGGCCGACCATCTCGACGCGTCCGCGGCCCGCACCGCCACCGAGGGCCCGGCTGTCCTACCCACCGAATTACCCGGTCTGCGAATCGATTTCGCCGCGGCCATGGCGCAGAGCATGTTCCTGCCGCTCCTCGCCGGGCTGATCGGCCTGCTCGCCGCGCTGTTCCTGCACGGCGGGAAGAAGACAACATAGTTCGACGAAAAGGTGTCATCGTGTCCGACCGCTCCAACTTCGTTGCCGAGATAACCGCGAGAGCCGCCGAGCGCGACTGGCTTTCGAATCCGGCCTACCGCACCGACGAGCACAGCTACTCCTACGCGGAGGTACTGCGGCTCGCGGCCGAGACCGCGACCGCGCTGCGGCACAGCGGAATCGGGCCGGGCGACCGGGTCTGCATCGTGCTGCCGGAGACGATCGATCTGATCGCGGTATTCCTCGCGGCGCTACGCATCGGCGCGGTCGCGGTGCCGATCAACGGCAATGCCGACCCCGAACTGCTCACGGACGCGGTGCGCCGATCGGGCGCGAAACTCGTGGTGCGCCACCGCGAATTCACCGTCCCCGACGGCTGTATCGCGCTGTGGCCGGATCAGCTGCGCGGTGCGGCCGCCGATCCGGATATCGCGGTGGTCACCGCCGAGACGCCCGCCTTCGCGGTGTTCACCTCCGGCACCACGGGACCGGCGAAACTGGTGGTACACACCCACGGCGATATCCGGCACTTCGACGAGGGCGTCGGCAACGCACTGGGCATCGCGGCGGGCGAGGTCTGCCTGTCGGCCTCGGGCACATATCTGGCCTACGGCCTGGGCAACGCGGTGTTCTTCCCGCTGCTGCGCGGCGCGTCGACCGTGCTCAACGGGACCGACTCGCGGCTGGTTCCCGCCGAGGCGTTGCGGCTGATCGAACAGCATGCGGTGGACGTCTTCTACGCGATACCAAGCTATTTCACGAGCCTGCTGCGCGAGCCCGGCGTGGATTCTCTGAAGCGGCTACGGCTCGCGGTCACCGCGGGCGAGGTCCTGAACAAATCCGTGGAGGAGGCACTGATCACGCTGCTGGGCTCGAGCCTGACCGGAATCTTCGGCACCACCGAGATCGGCCATGCCGTGGCCGTGAACGCCGGCGCCGACTACCGCCGCCAGAAGGTGGGCCGGGTGATCGGACCCTACGCCGTGCGAATCGTGGACCGCGTTACCGGCGAACCGATTCCGACGGGCCGGATCGGCAGCCTCGAGGTGCACGGGCCGACGATCACCCTGGGCGCCAAGGAGGCGACCGCCGCGCCCGTCCGGCTCGCGGGGCAGTGGTATGCCACCGGCGATGTGGCGCTGCTGGATGAGGACGGCTATCTCCAATTGTTCGGTCGCGCCGACGATGTCGAGACCGTGGCCGGGCAGGACGTGTATCCGGCCGAGGTCGAATCGGTGCTGCTGGAGTCGCCGGCGGTGCGCGAGGCGGCGGTGTGCACGGTCACCGGACCCGACGGCGAGCGGCGGCTGCGCGCGTATGTGGTCCGCAACGACACCGCGGTGTCGGAACTGGAGCTGGAGCGGCGGCTGCTCGCCGCCGCCGCGAAAGCGCTGGCACCGCACAAGGTTCCGCGCGAGGTCCGCTACCTCGACGCACTCCCCTACATATTGGGCGGCAAACTCTCCCGCCGCGACGTCCGACTGCTCGGCTGAGCCGGAAGGTATGAACATGCACGTGGATGCGGCACGACTCTCGGCCCTGGACACCTACTTCGGCCGGTTGGTCGCCGACAACAAGATTCCGGGCTGGGCGGCGATCGTCGCCCGGCACGGTGAGGTGCTCTACACCTCGCAGGGCGGGCTGGCCAATGCCGCCGAGGGGCGGCCGATGCGCACCGACAGCATCTTCAAATCGTTCTCACTGTCCAAGCCCATCACATCGGTGGCCTTCATGATGCTGGTGGAGGAGGGCCTGGTCGGCCTGAACGACCCGGTGGCGCAGTACATTCCGTCCTTCGCCCGCTCGCGGGTGTACCGGGACGGCTGGGTGGTCGACCCGATCACCCAGGGCCTGGTGGAGCCGGTTCGGATCTGGCACCTGCTGACCCACACCTCGGGGCTGGGTTACGGCTTCCACCACACCCATCCGGTCGATCATCTCTATATCGAGGCCGGTTACGGCTGGGGGTCGCCGGAGGGCGTCGGGCTGGCCGAGGCCGTCGACCACTGGGCCGAGCTGCCGCTGCGCTTCCAGCCGGGCACGGGCTGGAACTACGGCCTGAGCACCGATGTGCTCGGCCGGGTCATCGAGGTCGTCTCCGGTAGGACGCTCGCGGAATTCCTGCGCGAGCGGCTGTTCGAACCACTCGGCCTGCGCGACACCGGCTTTCACGTACCGGCGAGCGAAAAGGACCGCTACGCCGCGATGTACACCCCCGGCGCGAACGGCATCGAGCCGGTGGGACCGATGAGCGCCTACGACACCGAGGATCCGATCCTGCTGTCCGGCGGCGGCGGGCTCTACACCACCGCGGACGACTACACGAAGTTCCTCGGCATGCTCGCCAACGACGGGCGAGTCGGCTCGGGCTCGGACTATCTGATCTCGCCCATGACCGTGGAATCGATGCGCACCAACCACCTGCCCGGCGATGTCGCGCTCGGCGACTTCCACAGCCTGTGGGGTGTGCCCGCGATCGGTGATGCCATGCCCGCGGCCGGTTTCGGACTGGGCTTCCTGACCATGCTGTCGCCCGGGCAGAGCCACGTCCTGACCCGGCCCGGCGAGTACGCGTGGCTGTCGGCGGGCAGCGCCAACTTCCTCGTCGATCCCTCGACGGGGGTCAGTGCGATCGTGGTGCCACAGATCTTTCCGTCGCGGGTGCTGCCGATGTTCAGCCGGTTGCGGCAGTTCGTCTATCAGTCGTATCGCTGGTGACGGCATGCGCTGGATAACTGCCGGAGAGTCTCATGGTCCCGCCCTCGTCGCGATCCTGGAGGGGATGGTGGCCGGTGTCGAGGTGACCTCGGCCGACATCGCCGCGCAACTGGCCCGCCGACGCCTCGGCTA
>NZ_JAMRXH010000036.1 GCF_023740735.1 Nocardia sp. CDC159 | reverse complement strand
ATCGCCCTGGTGGGGCTCGTCCTCGCGCACGGTCGTCCTCGGATTCTCGGCCGCGGTCTCCTCGGTGACATACCGGCCGGTCTCGGCGGAGCGATAGCTTTTCTCGGCCACGGCGTCCTCCTCGAACTCGCGCACAGCTCCCCAATGGAACCGTGCGGTTCTGTTTCGGATACCGCAGAACACGGCCGCGAAACTTTCCTATCCCGGTCGAACTACGCCGACGCGCAACGGTGCTGCCAACGCAGCTCGATACGCCACCCATCGCGTCGGCTGTCCGCCGACACGGCGCTGACCGCGCACCGGGGATCCGGGGGATCGAACCGGCGACCTGTATTGCCGCTGGTCGCGCGGCGAGTAATGGCGATTGCCGTCCCTCCCGGGAGGTAGCCCGACCCCCTACCAGGGTTGGATGGGGTCTCGCTGGGTTTGGTTCTAGCGTTGCCTGCGTGACGATCATCCGGCGGCTGGGCCTCGACTTCGCATATACGTTCTTGGGATTGCCCCTCGCATTGGTCAGTTTCAGCCTCCTTGTGTCCCTTTTCGCGGCGAGCATCGGCACAGCGGTGATCTTCATCGGGATTCCGCTGCTCGCGTTGACGCTGCTGCTCGCACGCGGTTTCGCCGATATCGAGCGCGTACGCCTTCTGCAGTTGACGGGCAGGGCGGTGCCAAGGCCTCGGTACGCCGAGGCACCGGAGGGAGCGGGGTGGTTCCGTCGGATCACCGCACCGATCGGGCAGGGGCAGAGTTGGTTGGATCTGTTGTACGCCGTCGTCAACCTACCGATCGCGATCATCACGTTCGTGCTGCCGATCGTGTGGTGGGCAATGACATTGGGCGGATTGACGTACTGGTTTTGGGGCAGGTTCATTCCCTATGGCGACAGCCACGACATCGTCATCGAGACGATCATGGGCGCGGACACCGCCCACAACCGGACAGTCTTCAACACGATCGTCGGTGCCGTAGCGCTGCTCACCCTGTACCTCGTCCAGCGGGGCAGCGCCGCCCTGCAGGCCACCTTCGCGCAGACCCTGCTCACCCGGCTCGCCGTCATTCAGGGACGCGTTCAGGATCCGGACACCAGCCGGGCGGCGGCCGCCTCCGTGGAGTCCACCGCGCTGCGCTCGTAGGCGGTGGTCGTGCCGAGGCGCGAGACCTGGGTCGCGGTGGCTGATGGCGCGGTGCTGGGGTTGCTGATCCTCGCTGAAGCGGAACTGGAGCAGTTGTACTTGGAGCCGTCCTCCCTCCCCAGCCGTGCGGAACTGGCCGATTCGGTTGAGGCGGGCTTCGAACGAAGGCCAGTCGTATCCGCTTCGGCACCAGCCAAAGTCGCACCCGCGGACGGTGTGACATCAACACGAGCGGGAATCGTCAGGATCAATGTTCGTGTTGATAACTGTTTGAGCCCGAACGCTCGGAGTGCACCTTGCGGCCGAATATGCGCCGCCGGGCTCGTTCGAACGCGGTCAATAGGACCAGTGTGGGCGCTCGGGCAGTTGTTCGGGACTGTTCCGAATCGGTTGGCCGAACCCGAAACTGGTGTGGCTGCGCGATTCGTGCTACTGCCGATGTGATCTCGGATCTGCGCCCCGGCCAGCGATCGGACGCCGATGCGCGCGGTGCGGTTCGGCCGGGCGATGCGTCGGAAGATCAACTGGCAGAGATCATCTCGGTGCAACAGTGGTGCGCCTCACGTTTTGGGCACGAGCGGAACGGTCGGTATGGCTTATAACGTTGAGGAATCGAAACGGTAACGATGCGAGCAGAACGGGATGATGAGCGAAGACCAGAAAGGCAAATCAGACAAAAAGGACGGGATCAAACCGTCGCAGGTTCTCGCGGCAGCCTTGGCGGCGGTTACCGCGGCCTTTCTGGGATCGACGCTGGGGGTGGCGGGCACCGTGGCGGGGGCCGGGATCGCGAGCGTGGTGTCCTCGGTGGGTGGCGAGCTGTATCTGCGGTCGCTGCGCAAGACGAAGGAAGCGGCGCTGGCGCTGACGGAAGCGAGTACCCGGCAGCAGGCCGAGTCGGCCCAGCCGACGCGGCAGATGCCCGGGCAGCGCACGGACAGCATTCATCCGGCCGCGCCGGGCTGGGCGGGACGTCCGAATGACAGGCCGGCCGGAGCGGGTCCCGGGTATCAAGGCCCGTGGCGGCCTCCGGGCAACAGGCCAGTGGCCGGTGGTGGACGGTTCGTCGACGAGGAACGCACCGTGATGCTTCCCCAGCTGAATTCCCAGTCGCCGGTTATGAGTACCGCAACCGGCAAAGCGCAGCCGCGCCGCCGGTACAGCCTGCACTGGCCGCTGATCATCGGAACCAGCGTGGCGGCCTTCGTCATCGCGATCCTGGCGATCACCGGCTTCGAGGGCGTCACCGGGAAGGCGATCTCGGGCGACCATGTCACCACCGTCGGCCACCTGTGGGACGGCGTGAGCGGCCAGCCCGACAAGTCCCCGGCGAGCAAGGACGACCAGAACGTCCAGACCAGCGAGAGCCGGGTGCCGACGAGCACGACCCCGCAGAACGGAAGCGACGGAACCAAACAGCCGACGACGACACCGTCGACCAGCGCGCCCAAGTCGTCGACACCGTCGACGAGCACGCCGAGCTCATCGACACCGTCGACGAGCGTGCCCAAGTCGTCCGCACCATCGACGAGCACGCCGGAGTCGTCGCACGCACCGCGGACCCAGAACCCCCAGCCCAGTAGCGGCAACAACGCCCCGGGCGGGGGGAACCAACGCCCCGGCTCGAATGGGGGTTTCTAGACCAGAAACGGGCAGCGCCAACCAGTTTGTTCTCGTGGTGTTCGGAACGGATTGGTTGGCGCCCTGGGCGTTCGGCGGATCGGCGGCGTCAGGCGCAGCAGTCGCAATCGTGGGCCGATGCGCCCGGTTTCCCGGATGTCGGTGTGGGGCAGCAGGTTTCGCCGTGCCAGGCGTTGATGCCCTCCCTGATGGCGATGGCGGCGATGATCAGGGCGGCGATCGGGTCGGCCCAGGACCAGCCGAACAGGGTGTTGAGCAGGAGGCCGATCAGGAGGACGGCCGACAGGTAGGTGCACAGGAGGGTTTGTTTGGAGTCGGCTACCGCTGAGGCGGAGCCGATTTCGCGGCCCGCGCGACGCTGGAGCCAGGACAGGATCGGCATGATGGCGAGGCTGGCCGCGGCCAGCGCGATGCCGATGGGGGAGTGGCGGGCCTCGCCGATGCCCAGCAGGGCGCGGATCGAGTCGACGGTCACGTAGGCGGCGAGGGCGAAGAACGAGAACGCGATGATTCGCAGGGCGATGTGTTCGCGCTTCTGGGGATCCCGGCCGGAGAACTGCCAGGCGACCGCGGCGGCCGAGGACACCTCGATCACCGAGTCCAGGCCGAAGCCGATGAGTGCGGTGGACGAGACGCGGGTGCCCTCGGTGAGGGCGACGATCGCCTCGATGACGTTGTAGGTGATGGTCGCCGCGACGAACCAGCGGATCCGGCGGGCGAGGATCGCGCGGCGGTGTGGTGACGGCCCCGCGGTGGTTGCCGAGAACCGGGAGGGTCCGTGGGCTGTCGAGAGCGCGGACGAGGGGAGGGATGGCATTCCCAATGGTTGCGACATCAGCAGCACTCCTGGGTGTCGGAGTCCGGGCAGCACGCGGGATCGACCGCCAGCACCAGCCCGGTGAGGTCGTCGAGCGCGCGAGCGATGCGCGGGTCGGCCAGTTCGTAGCGCGAGCGACGCCCCTCCGGGACCGCGACCACCAGGCCGCAACCACGCAGGCAGGCAAGGTGATTCGACAGGATCTGCCGCGACACGCCGATCTGCTCGGCCAGCTCCGAGGGATAGCCCGGCGCTCGACGCAGGCTCAGCAGGATCTGGGTGCGGGTCGGGTCGGAGAGGGCGTGGCCGAAGCGGGCCAGCGCGTCACGGTGCAGGACGGCTTCCACGCCTCTGACAGTACATCGATTTCTGTATTCAGAAAAGGGTGAATAGTTCGGTTGGGCGTTCGACCGCGTGGTTTGCCATACTGCTGGCTTTGCAGGTTCGAAGAGGGGAGTGGCGCGTGGGTGCCGGGCAGGACTTCGAGGCGATCTTTCGGGTCTTCGATCAGGACGGGAGCGGGTGCGTCGATCGGAGCGAGCTCGAGGCCATGCTGCGGGCGCTCGGCGGGTCGGGCGAGGGCGATGTCGAACGGGTGCTGGCCGAGATGGATCTCGATCGCAATGGCACGCTGACGTTCTCGGAGTTCGCGAAGGTGTGCGAGCAGCTGTTGTCGTGAGATTCGCTCGGCCGCAGGCGGTTCGATCAGGGGTGGTCGAACCGGCCGGTGGTGAGGTCGGTGGTGAAGGCGTCCGATTCAGGCGTGGATCGTTCGATGCCTACGAGGCGAACTCCCTTGCGATCGTCAGAATCAAATCTCTGGTCGGCCCCTCGTCCAACGTAATCCGCCGAATTGCCGGTATGGTCGCGCGGTACTTGGCGATCTGGTCCTCTGCGGTGATGTATGTGGAGCCGGTGTAGCCATCGAGGAACACGAGTGGAGGCGGGGTCAATCGCGAGTTCGCGAGCATAGAGAAAGTCAGGAAGTTGAACGAACCCGTGTTGACCGCAATAGGATTCGTCAAGCCGTGCGGGATGGCCCTGATGGTGACATTCGGCAGGTCGCCGACCTCGAGCAGGTGACGCAATTGGTCTTCCATCACTCTCGGGCCACCGACTGGTTGGCGTAGCACAGCCTCCGGCAGCCATGCCTCGAGCTCGAAGTTCGGGTCCGACAAGCGTTTCTGACGCTGCCGAAGGAGCGCGAGGACGTTCTCGACGTCGCTGGAAGACCGTTGTGGGATATCGGCCCACGCGAGTTCCCGCCGATAATCCTGCGCTTGGAGCAATCCGGGGATGAGATTGAGGTGTAGGTAGATGATGCTCCGGGCGGCCTCTTCGATCCGAAGGTAGTACTCGAAGTATCTCCGGATGTCTCCGCTGTATGAGCGCCAGCTGACATTCGCGACTGCCGCCCGCTCCTGGCGAACCTCATCCGCGAGCACCAGCAAACGCTGCCGCTCCTCATCGCTCGCCCCCAACTTGTCGCAGATCGCATTGATCAACATGCTCTGCACGTTCTGCTTCACTCCGTCCTCGAGTCGCCCCCACGTCTGCGGCGACATCTCGACCGCCTTCGCCATCGCGTACTCCGACAGCCCCGCCCGCTCGCGCAGCTTCTGCAACCGCCGCCCGAGCGTCAGGCTCGCAAGGATTGGACTCGCCATCGTTAGCCTCTCTCACGACTGGGATGAATTTTGGAAAGGGTCAACCTGGAAACTCTGTCGAATCACGGCAGTCGGACTCTCGAATAACTCCCGCCCCGCTGAGCCGAAGAGTATCACTACAGACAGTGAGTCGCTTCGAATTCGGTAATGGGAGGGAATGAAAGTGCCTGTGCCCTATGGACTTCCGGTGACCGACCACAATGCCGTCCCGGTGATGACCGTCGCCTACGCGCATCTGGTGATGCAGATGCACATCGATTGCCCAACCGGGCTGTGCCCGTTGAAGTCTCAGGCCAGGTTTTGCCTGGTAGAGGCCGGTCGCATGGTCCCCGCGGACCTTCCGAAAATGGGATTCTGAGATGAAAAGTACGCAACCAATGAGCATTTTTCACCGCATACCCGGCCATGCCATGTCGCCGGAACGCATGCATCTGGAAGTGCGCCACGAGCGCCATGCCGACTGCACGCTGGGGACGTGCGATATGAAGCGCTTCTGCTGGATTCGGCTCGTCGAATTGGGGCATCCGCATCCGGGAGATTCGCCGTCGGAGTGCCCGCGGTGCCGAACCGCCGCCTGACGCGGCCGCGTCGTTCGCCGTACAAACGGCCGCCGCACGATAGAACGGTGGGCCATGTGGGCTCACAAGTATTCGGCGGCGGTCGTCGGCGCGCTCGTGGCCGTCGCGGTGGCAGGCGGCCCGGTCGCGGCCGATCCGATTGGGGCGAAGGTGATCGCGGAGCAGTCGCTGGGCGGTTCGCTCTCGCATATCGACGTGTACTCGCCCTCGATGCGGCGGGTGGTGAAGAACCGCGTGCTACGCGCCAAACACGGTCCCGCGCCGACGCTGTACCTGCTCACGGGGGCGGGCGGCGGGACCGACGGCATCTCCTGGTGGGACGACACCGATGTGCGAAAGTTCTTCGCCGACAAGCATGTCAATGTGGTGATGCCGATCGGCGGGGCGTTCAGCCTCTACACCGATTGGCAGACCGACGATCCCGTGCTGGGCCGCAATCGGTGGCAGACCTACTTCACCCGGGAGCTGCCCGCGGTGGTGGACACCCACCTGGGCACGACGGGGCGCAATGCGATCGCGGGGGTGTCGATGAGCGCGGGGTCCGCCATCGACCTCGCCATCCAGGCGCCCGAGCTGTATCGCGCGGTCGCGGCCTACAGCGGCTGTCCCTGGGCGGCGGATCCGACGGGGGTCGTTTTGATCGGCGCGCAGGTGATCCGCGGCGGCGGGAATCCGTTGAACATGTGGGGCATTCCGGGCGGCGAGACCTGGCGAGCGCACGATGCCTTCGCCCGCGCCGGAGTACTGGCCGGAAAGTCCATCTACCTGTCCGCGGCCACCGGTATCCCGGGCCGGATCGACGAGGGCGGCTTGCCGTTCCCTCCGGTCGAGACGATCGCGGACCTGTGCACCGCGGCCTTCGCGCTGCGCCTGGCACACCTCGGCATTCCCGCCACCCATGTGGCCCGCCGTGAGGGAGCGCACACCTGGGGACTGTTCGAAACCGATCTGCACGACTCCTGGCCGCAGCTGGCCGAGGCGCTGGAGGCCTGAGGCCGCGAAATTGGGGTGTGTACTAGCGATCCGGTCGCGGTACACCGGGATAGTGAGGCCTTCAAAGTATTTCGCGGCAATGGTAAGCGTGGTGGTGAGCACGGTCGTCGCGTCCGGCCTGGTACCCGGGTCGGCCGCGGCGGCCCCGCCGGGAGCTCGGGTGGTGGCGGCCGAACCGATCGGCGATTCCGCCGAACGGATCGATGTCTACTCACCCGCGATGGACAAGGTCATCAGTAGCAGGGTGATTCGCGCGGCAGGCGGCGGTCCCGCGCCCACCCTGTATCTGCTCACCGGCATCGGCGGTGGGGCCGACGGCATTTCCTGGTGGGACGACACCGATGTGCGAGAGTTCTTCGCCGACAAGCATGTCAACGTGGTGATGCCGATCGGCGGGGCGTACAGCATGTACACCGACTGGATCGCCGACGATCCGGTACTCGGCCGTAATCGCTGGCAGACCTTCTTCACCCGGGAACTTCCTGCGGTGCTCGACGAGCGGCTGAACGCCACCGGGCGCAATGCGATAGCGGGGGTGTCGATGAGCGCCGCCTCGGCCATCGACCTCGCCATCCAGGCGCCCGATCGATACAGCGCGGTGGCCGCGTACAGCGGGTGTCCGTGGACCTCGAATCCGACGGGGGTGGCGATGATCACGGCACAGGTGGTGCGCGGCGGCGGCAATCCGCTCAATATGTGGGGTGTGCCGGGTAGCGAAACCTGGCGTGCCCATGACGCTTTCGCGCACGCCGGTGCGCTGGCGGGTAAGACCGTGTACCTGTCGGCCGCCTCGGGCGTGCCCGGTGCCACCGATCGGGGCGGGCTGGTCTTCCCGCCGGTGGAGGCGCTCGCGAACTCCTGCACCACCTCCTTCGCCACCCGGCTGAGCCAGCTGCGCATCCCGGCGACCCACGTGGTGCGGCCGGAGGGTGCGCACACCTGGGGCCTGTTCCAGACCGATCTGCACGAATCCTGGCCACAGCTGGCCCAGGCCATCGGGGCCTGAGATGGATAGTTCCGAACGGTAATTTCCATCACAGGCCATTGAATAGCTGCATGATTGCTTGTTTCATCGAGGGACCCTGTTGTGCGAATGGTGGGTGCCTCGTGAAAGCAATACGTGCGGCCGTTCTCCCGGCGTTCCTGACGGCCCTGGTGGGCACCTCGGGGGTTGTTCACGCTCAGCCGCCCGCCGAGATGACCTATACCGCGAAGGTCTCCGGTGATTCGGTGATCCTGGACATCGACTCCGGGACGCTGTCCGTTGCCAACGGGCAGTTGCAGATCCGGGACCCGGGCGGGGCGCTGGTCGGCGGCATTCCGCTCGGCTATGAGCGTGCGGGTATGCGCTGGCCGGTTGCCGCGAGCGTCGACGGGCGCACCGCGCGGCTCACGCCGAGCACCGATCCGGCGGCCGCGGTGCCCGCGCCCATCCCGGCGCTGACGCAGGTCGACCTGAATCCGGAATCGGACCAGTTCAACGACGCGCTCTCGCACTTCTCCACCCAGGTCGGGGTCGGCGCGGCGCTGGGCGGGCTGATCGGCACGGTCGTGGGTGCGGGCATCGGATGTGTGCTCGGCGGTGTCGTCGCGGGTACGACGGCCGCGATTCCGACGATCGGGTTGCTCGCGGTGCCCGGATTTCTGGGTGGCTGCCTCATCACGGCCGCCGCGGCCGCGGCCATCGGCGGGGTGGTCGGCACCATCGCCATCGGTGTGCCGGTCGCCATCGCGGCGGGCATTCTGCTGTTCGATACGGTCGAACAGCCGCCCGCTCCCGCGACGGAGTAATCGCGCGGCGGACCGTTGAATGGACCGAGGGCTACCGGTCGCGCGCCTTTCCCGATAGAAATATCGGGAAGGGAGGGCAATCATGACCCGTTATTGGCCCCTGCGGAAGGGGACGTTCACCATCGGTTCGCCATTCGGCCCGCGCGCGGGCGGATTTCATGCCGGACAAGACTTTCCGGCGCCGGATGGGACGCCGATCCACGCCTGCGCCGCGGGGACGATCATCCATCTCGGCGCGGCTGCCGGATATGGGCAGTGGATCGTCATCGACCATCCCGCGGCGGAGGGCGGCGGCGTGTCCGAATACGGGCATATGTGGGATGCGCGGGCGACCGGGCTGTCGGTCGGCGACTGGGTCGAGGCCGGGCAGGTGATCGGCTATGTCGGCAACAATGGGCAGTCGTCGGGTCCGCATCTGCATCTGAGCGTCATGCCGTACGGATACGACCCCGCGGCCAAGGTCGATCCCCTGTCGTGGCTGCGCGGGGCCGGCTATCCGGGCGGGTTCCTGTGGGCGCTCGGCGACGACGAACAGCGCGAACTGCTGGATCGGACGCGGCAGGTCTGGGAGCAGCTGCGCGGGCCCGAGGGCCGGGGCTGGCCGCAGTTGGGGCGCGGTGCGCGGGGCGAGGATCTGAGCTTCGTCGACGCGCTGGCGGAGGTGTCGCGAGCGGCGCGCTCGCGTGGCGCAACCCCTAACGCGCAGATTTGATCATGGGGTCCCGGTTGGTGTAGGGGAAATCCGCTGCCCAGCAGCGGGTTTCATCCTATGACATGCGAAATACATTCCACCGCACGGAATTTAGTGATCCGGACAACAGCCGGACGTGCTTCCATCTGATGGCATGAACGCCATACACAGAGGGGCGGCCCGAATCACCGCCCTAGCGGTGGTCGGCCTGGTGGCGCCACTTCTCGTCGCCGGACCCGGAGCGAATGCGAAGGGACCGCTGACCGGGATCGGTGATCCGGTCTTCCCCAATATCGGCAGTCCCCTCTACGACGTCTCCAACTACAGCATCGACCTGAAGTACGAGCCGTCCTCGGGCCGGCTGTCCGGGACGACCACGGTCACGGCCAAGGCCAAGAAGGATCTCCAGGCCGGTTCGGCGATCGGTTTCGACTTCCTGCTGCAGACCCAGTCGGTGCTGATCGAGAACAAGCCCGCCAAGTACGCGCTGGGCAACGACAAGCTCGCCGTGACGATGCCGCTGAACCTGAAGACCGGCGATCAGTTCACCGCGGTCGTGGCCTACAACGACATTCCCTCGCGGGTGGCGAACGCCGCGGGCGCGCGCAACTTCGTGGAGAACGCCAACGGCGCGCTGATCTCGAGTGAGCCGTTCTCGGCCGAGTGGTGGTATCCGAGCAACGACCATCCGACCGACAAGGCCACCTACGCGGTGTCGGTGCTCGCGCCCGCGGATATGGACGTGCTGTCCAATGGCGTGGAAACCAGTGTGACGCAAAACATTCCGGGCTGGAAGCGGCACAACTGGCTGAGCAAGTCGCCGCAGATCACCTACGCCAGCTATCTGGCGATCGGCAAGTACGAGCGCGGCGGCCAGAACAGCGGCTCGCCGAATCGGCCGAATATCACCGCGTACGCGAAGGATCTGGATCCGACCGTGCGTGCCAACGCCAAGTCGAGCATCGAGCGGACGCCGGAGATCACCGACTGGCTGGCGAGCGTGCTGACGCCGTATCCGTTCGAATCCACCGGCGGTGTCGTGGACGCGAAGATGGGCGGTTACGCGCTGGAGACCCAGACGATTCCGACCTACACCGACGGATTCTTCAAGCGCGGCAAGAACGATTCGGTGGTCGTGCACGAGATGGCGCATCAGTGGTTCGGCGACTCCACCTCGGTGGCCACCTGGAAGGACGGCTGGCTCAACGAGGGCTTCGCCAGCTACATGGAGTACCTGTGGTCGGAGAAGAACGGTACGGGCACCGCGGCGGAGATCGCCGACTACGGCTACGAAACCTCCACCCGAATCGACTGGAATGTGGTGCTCACCGATCCGGGCCCGGCGAAGGTCCTGCCCGCCGAGCTGTATTCGCGTGGGGCGATGGCGATTCAGGCCTTCCGCAGTGCGCTCGGGGACGACGACATGTTCTTCCGGGTGCTGCGGGAATGGTTGACCAAGACCAAGTTCAGCAACGGGAAGGTGTCGGACTTCATCGACACCGCCAACGCGGTGACCGGGCGCAGCACCAACCTGCTGTTCAAGACCTGGTTGACCGATAAGGGCAAGCCCGCCTACCGGCCGAGCGAGGCGACCTTCGACGGCAGCCGCAGCCCGGCGCCGCGGACCATGGCTCCCACAGCCAAGCCGAAGGTGTGGGACGACCTGTACGCGGTCGCGACCAAGCGGCAGTAATCCGGAGCGCTGGGGCCGGGTCCGTGGACAACGCGGGCCCGGCTCTTTCATGATGTGGCGGTGCTGAGAATGTTCGTCTGGTACGAGGTGCTGGCCGACCTGATTTCCGGTGCGGTGCTGTCGCTTTCGTCCAGGCCCGCGCAGCGGCGAGCGCTGATGTCGGGTGCGGATCGGCTCGCGGCGGTGGACGATCTGTTGCGGTATCTGTCGCCGCAGGTGCTCGCCAGTCCGCGCTTCGCGACCACCGATGTCTGCTGGGCGGGCAGCGGATCGAGGCCGGGCAGACGGTGCTGTTCTGCCTGGCCTCGGCCAACCATGACGACGAGATGTTCTCCACCCCCGAGGAATTGGATCTGCGGCGTAGGCCGAATCCGCATCTGGCGCTCGGCGACGGGCCGCGCACCTGCCTCGGCACCGCGCTGGTCCGGCCGGTGACCGGGCCGTACTGGCCGAGGTCTACACGCTGTGGCCGGACCTGCGGGTGCTCGAGGAGGAGCGGAATATCGTCTGGCGCTCGGGTTTCCGCCATCGCGGCCCGCTCGCCCTCCCGGTCGGGGTCTAGAAGCCGCAGAGGGCGTCGACCCGATCGCGGGCCTCGGCGACAGCGTGCTCGTCCAGGATGGCGACGACCTGGTCGTCGGGGGCCGAGGCGGCACGGTTCAGCTGGACCACATCCTCCTCGAGAGCCGTCTTCAGCGGGCCCGGGTCCGCCTCGGCGGCGGCAGCGGCCAGCTTGGCCGCGACCTCCGCGAGCGCCTGCTTGATATCGGCCATCTCGCTACCGGCCGCCAGCGAGTCGCCCATCTCGATGCTCGCCTGCAGTACCGCGTCGCAGGTGACCTGGTCGCTCACCGCGTGCGCGGGGGCGCTCACCGCGGCGGCGCACCCGATCGCGAGGCTGGCCGCCAGTACCGCGAAAACCGTTCTGTACATGAAATCCCTCATCCATCCGTGCTGATGCCGAAGGATTTGTATCAGTCGCTGTGTGCGATCACAAGGCAGTGATCTTGGTTGATCAGTCCGGTGGCTCGCCGGAGCCCTCGGCGGTGTCGGTGGCCGGTTCGGGCTGGCGGTTCTGCGCGTCCGCCTGGTCGCGCCGATCCTCGGACGTCCGGTCGCGGTCCGGCTTGATCGGCACCTCGTCGCTGTATTCCGCGTAGTCCTGTGGGTTGGTCACGTGGCGAGAGTTTCCGATCGCGGGCGGGTGAAACCGATCGCACTAGGGTCTGTCTCTCCATGATTCGAGCCGTTCAACGACTGGAGCCAGAAACGAATCCGGCACGGTAGGTAGTCGCGAGCTTGTCGTAGCGCGTGGCCACTGCCCGCCTGTGCTTGACCTGGTTGAAAGCACGCCCCCGACGACGGCGAATCGCGGCGGAGGAACGCTGATGATCGAAGCTTTCGAAATGGGTGAACCTATGGCGTACTGAATCTGTTGACGGGGTGGCCGCGTTGTCACAATGGTTTAGATGAAATAGACCTGTGGCCGATATTTTCGATCTTACACAAAGAGTAGCGTTAGGTAGGTCGATGCCGTCCATGCGCTGAGCAGAGCACGTTTCGGAATCGGAGAGATCAATTCGAGCAGATTCTGCGATCGGCGTCCTAGGGTGATCGCGGGTTGCGATGAAGCAGCAATGGGGGCATCGGTTCAAACAAAGTCCGACACGGACCCTGAAGGATTGATTCGATCATGCACATGCGCAAAAACGCCCTTCCGCGCAAATTCCTGAATACTGCCCTGCTCTCCCTTCTGTTGTCTGCCGCCGCGCTGGCCCCCACGATCCCTGCCGCGAGTGCCAGCGACCTCGCTTCGAAGACGACTGCGTCCAATACAGCGCAACCAGATGGCGAGGCCCTTCCGGCGGACGCGGCGCCACTGCCCGGAACTTGTGGCGACGAGTTCAAACCAATTGTTGGCGGCGATGCGTGGGCCTACTGGAAACTGACATGCAGCGGCGGTTGGATAACTATGTCCGGCTGGGTGGACGACCTCAATGCGGACGGCAAATGCGCCTATGTGAGAGGCGAATTCAATGACAAAACTTTCGTCGCCAAAAACTGCCCTGCTACTAGCCCCAAGACAAACTTCAGCTGGTCCCGCCCCGGTAGGTTCGCGAATGGGTACCTGTATGTGCGGTAGTGCATTTCTGACCGCCAACAAGCGGGCGAACCCGGCTCCGAGGTGATTACTTGCAGCGCAACATATTACGGGCATGCGAGGCAGAATGGCATGCAATATGAAGCGAAACCCTTTATGTCGCAATCTTTTAGACCAACAGATCCATTGAAGGAGTCACAAAGTGCGCAAATACCAGGTCCGCAAAACTCTCGGGCTCGCGATACTCGGGCTCGCTCTCGCTGCACCCCTTGGTGCCCCTGCGCAGGCAACCCCGCCGGACGCACCGCCCGCGCCGGCGGAGTGCCCCGCGGAATTCCACCCCAGTACCACCGGCGGTGAGGCTGCATGGACAGTGGAGTGCTCCGGATCGAAAGTGTATGTGGATGGCTGGGTGAAAGATACCAAGGCCGATGGAAAGTGCGCCCGCATCAAGGCGTTCATAGGCAACTCGGGCAGACGCGAAGCAAAGGCGTGTCCCAAGGGGACCACAACACAGTTCCACTGGTCGGGTGACGGCCGTTCGGCCAGGGTCTATCTCTACATCTCGTAGGTCTTCCACTCTTCAGTACGTTTCGGTAGGTCTGCGACAGCGGCGAGCGCTCCGGCGTCGGATCCGGCACCGGAGCGCTCGTGCAGGCGGCGCAGATCGAAGTCTCCGGATTCGTCCTGGCCCTCGACGTCGGATGGTTCAAAGCAATGGGAGATACGCGCTAGCCGATGCCCCGAGCGTGCAGGGTCTTGACAGTGGGGGAGTTGGGGGTGGTCGCGGGGTCGGGGTGGGTGCGCAGGACGCGGTCGGCGGTGCCGGAGGTGGTGACGGTGAACCAGTAGTGCTCGTTCTTGAAGTGGTGCAGCCGGTGGTTGCGGCGCACGGCCTTGAACAGGCGGGTGGTCGGCTGATAGTCGGTGTGGACGAGGTAGTGGGTCCATTCGTAGTTCAGGCCGAGCACGCCGAGCGCGACGAGGAAGGTCAGGCCCAGGCCGGGGCGTGGAAAGGCCAGCAGCGCAAGCAGAATCAGCGCCGGGAGCAGCCACAGGAAGGTCTGCCAGGGGATGAACACCAGCGGCACGTCGCGCGGATCGGCGTGATGCTCCCGATGCTTGCGGGCCAGTAGCGAGTCGATGGTGAGCGGTCCGATCCGGCGCGGCTTCCAATGCAGTACGCAGACGTGGATCACCCATTCGGCGAAGGGGAACAGCGCCAGCATGATCAGCGGGACCAGCGCATCGGTGAGTTGCCAGTCGCCCACCGCGATCCGTGCCGCCAGTGCTCCGGCGAGCAGTCCGGCGATGATCCACGGAGAGGGTCGCCGCACGAAGACGGCGAAGGCGTCGGTGAGCGAAAGCTGCTGGCGTCGAACGCGATCCACCGCGTCCGCCGCGGCCAGGCGGGCCTGTGCCTTCCTGTCGACCTCGGCCTCGCGGTCCCGGTGTGCCCTGATTCGAGCGCTGATGTCCATCGGTGTACCTCCTGAAAATGCGCGCCGCGCTCACTGCTACGTGGCCTCGAGGTTGCTCATCACCGCGGCGAATTCCGTTGCGGCGGCGGACAAGAGCTCCTCGGCGGCCCGGCGTGCCGCGGTGCCGTCGCCCGCGGCCACGACCTCGGCCAGGGCGCGGTAGCGGTCGATGCGGGTGACCTCGGCGGCCATGACCTGGGCGAGGGCGGCCATGGTCGGTTCGTAGACCGTGCGCAGGTTGTTGAACAACAGGCGCAGGACGATGGACTCGGCGGCGTCGACCAAGAGCTCCCAGAAGTCCAGGGCCGCCCACTGCTGAGAGATCGGGTCCTGTTGGGCGGCAAGGGCTTCGACCGCCGCGCGCAGCGGTTCGGCGATGCGTGCGCCGGTGCGCTCGGCGGCGAGGGCGGCGACCTCGCGGCCCATCGTCGAACGGGTCTCGAGAATGCTGCGGACCACCGCGGTGTCCAGGCGGCCCTTGCGCACGATCAGCCGCGGCAGCATGTCCAGTCCGGCGGAACGGCGGAAATCGCGGACCGTCGTCGCCCCGCCCTGGCGCACCTCGACCAGGCCCGCATGCGACAGCCGCTGTAGCGCCTCGCGCACGGTCGGGCGCGATACGCCCAGCGTCTCGGCCAGCTGCCGCTCGGCGGGCAGGGTCGCTCCGGCGGCCAGCTCGCCGTCGAGCACCTCGTCCACCAGCTGTTCGAACACGGTGTCGGGGACTGTTCGCCGGTCGATGCGCCGCAATGCCATGCGGCAACGGTAGGCCGTGAATTGGCCAGAGGTCAAGTGGTCAGACCAATCGGTCCCGGCGAAAGCTCTGACCTCGGTGACCGGGAGATGGGACAGTTGGTCGAGGCCGATGCATGGCCCCGACGGTCACGCTGGAGGAGGAGTGATGACGGTCCGGATGGTGGTCGACGCCTCGGTCTCCTGGGCGGAGGGCGAGCCGGTCGAACTTCTCGCGACACCACGCCCGGAATCGGGCACCCTGTCGACCGTCTTCGAGATCTCCGACGAAGCGGAGCTCGCGGGGACCCTGCAGCGGGCCCGTGATTGGTGTCAGGCCGAGGTGCGGCGGCAGAATCGGCGGCGCCGATATCCGCATCGGGCCGAGATCTCCGTGACCAAGCACGACGTCTTCGGTTGGCGCGACCGGGTGCTGTGCCAGTCCGGTCAGGTCCGGAATACGCGGACTGCCGACGGGGATTGGGTGGGATCGATCCGCTGGAGTGAGCCGACCGATCACACTGGCCGGCCGCTGGGCGAACCGCGGCCCGCCGCCCCGCCGGAGCGTGCCACCGGCCTGGGCCTGCCCGAGGGCTGGGAGGCGCGGGGCCTCGACGGGCCGCGGCCCGAAGCGTACTACCGTCGTCGGCTCGTATTGTCCGGTGAGAGCGAGGTTTTCGCGCCGGACGTTGTTGCCAGTTTCTGCTGCCCCGCCGGTGATCGGGAGACGATCAAATGGGGTGTGTACATCCCCAACCGGGGCGGCCAGATCGCCTACGGGACCGCGGAGTCCCCGGTCGAGGCCGCCGAGAAGACGCTCGAGCTCATCGACCGCTTCGAGCGGCTCTACCTGGAAACCGGGAATCTGGGGACGGCGGTGCAGGCGTTCCGGGCGGAGTCGCAGCAGCGCTCACCCGCCCGGGCGTCCAGGAAGTCGAGGTGAACGCTCAACTCCCAAGCCGACTACCGATCACTCCGCGATGCCCACGGCCAGCAGGCCCGCGGGCAGGGCATCCGCCTGGCCGGGGTAGATGATTCCGAGACCGACCATCCCGTCGGGAGATTCGGCTGCCTCGGCGACCACCTCGGAGAGATCGCCGACGTAGATCTCGTCGTCCTCCGCGTAGATTGCCGACATCGGCACGAGGAAGGCCGTTCCGTGGTCGCGCCACACTCCGTCCAGCATTGTCGGCACCGGGGAGTTGTGCAGTGCGACGGTCTCCGAGTGGTTCAGGTCCACGCCGTAGACACCGAGTTGCGGGTCGACCTCCAGAGTGAGCGCGGCGGCCTGGCCCGCCCCGGACGACACGGCGATCGCGGCCAAACCCGCCGCGATCCCCAGCGTCGCGGCGGCAGCACGAATACCCATGATGAAGAACTCCGATTTCCCTACACGCCAACAGGAATGGTGTCGGCTCCAGCCGCCTCACCGGTGGACGCGGCGCCTCAACTTAGCAAGAGGGGCGCAACCGTGCCCGTTTTGTCCGAGGTTGTCCCGCATGGGCTGCCGCACCCACCCGGAACCCGCTAGCCCGCCGACTCGAGCTGTTCGCGGAGGATGTCGCCGTGGCCCGCGTGCCTGGCGAACTCCTCGATCATGGCGAGCAGGGTCCATCGCATGCTGACCTCGCCCTCGCGGGGATTGACCAAGGTGTCGTCGAGGTCGAAGCGGGCGGCGATCTCTCGGGATCGCTGGCTGGCGCGCTCGAACTCGGCAATGACGTCGGTCAGCGACTCGTCGTCGGCGACGGCGAAGGTGCCCTCGTCGCGGCGGGAGTAGCCGTCGCATTCGGATTCGTCGAGTTCCGCCCAGAACCGTTGGAACCAAATCCGTTCCGCGGCGGCGGCATGTTTGATCAGGGAGATCGGTGTGGTCAGCGACGGGACGAGTCGTTGGCGAGCGGCCGTGTCGGACAGGCCGCGGACGGTCGCGATGAGCGCTGCGCGGTTGTGGTCGAGCGTGTTCTCGAGGAGAGCTCGTTCGGTTCCTTTGGTAATTCGGTTGGTGGTCATGGGAATTCACTCCATTCGGTGGTGTGGATGGCACGAAGCGACGGCACGGCAATGGGTCTCGGAAGAGATGAGGCGTCCGGCGTCCGGGAACGACCGGGAAAGAGGGGCACTCGCCGCGCGGAATCGCGGACCGAGCGCAGGCAATGCGGGCCTGCCGCCTACGCCAGTATGCCCTGGATTTCGCTTCCGGGCTACATGTCCGACCGCGGCCGAGACGGGTCTCGGTGCGACGCCGCCGCGAGGGCATCGGCTTCCGCGATCACGGCGGCGGCCGCCGCGGGAGCCGGTGCATGGGCGCGGGGGTCGCGGTTGGCTTCGCTACAACCAGAAGTTGTGGATGGTAGTGGGATTGGTTGTTTGATGTCGGTCGCCGCGCCTGATTGCATTCTCATGATCAATGCGGGATGGAGGATTATGGAGATCGGACTTACGCGTCTGATGGATGAGAAACTCGACGCGTATATCGAGGAGAGCCGACGGTGCAACGCGGCCTCGCAGCCTGTCGCCGGGCCGACCACCGTCGAGGAGCTCCGGCAGCTGCGGGAGCGGCGGGCGTCCGTTACGCCGTCGCGTACCAGGGCTGTCGAGCGCACCGCCGAGGTCGGCGATCGTCGGGTCCCGGTGCGGATCACCGCCCCCCAGGATGCCGACATCCGGGGCGCTTATCTCGATATCCACGCTGGCGGTTTCTATCTCGGCTCGGCGGCCGATGAGGATGTACGCAATGCACGCCTTGCCGACGCGCTCGGAGTAGCCGTGGTGAGCGTCGAATACCGACTGGCGCCGGAGCATCCATGGCCCGCTGCTCCCGACGACTGCGAAACCGCCGCACTCTGGCTCCTGGAACAGGCCGAGTCGTTGTTCGGAGCAACGGAATTGGCGATCGGCGGTGCATCGGCGGGGGCGACCCTGGTCATGACCACTCTGCGGCGGCTACGAGACCAGGGGCTGGCCGATCGGTTCGACGGTGCCGTCCTGCAGTTCGGCGCCTATGACCTCAGCGGGCGATCCCCGGGCGGCAGGCTGTATGCCGACGAGTTCTTCATCACGGCGTATGCCGGTCACGTCGCCGATCGGACCGACCCCGATATCTCTCCCCTCTATGGCGATCTCGCCGACCTGCCGCCGACGCTGCTGCTGGTCGGCGATCTCGATATCGTCCTCGAGGACAACCTGGCCATGGCGGCCCGGCTCGCGGCGGCGGGGAACGATGTGGACATCCGGGTGTACCCCGAGTCCGCGCACGCATTCACCTTCCGCCCTACCGGCATGGCCGCCGCCGCCCTTCGGGACGCCGAATCGTGGCTTGCGCGAAGGCTGTTCGGAAAGTGACGCGGCCGGTGATGGCGACCGGCCGCGTCGCGTGCCGGATGTGCTAGGCCGTGTCTCGAAGTGATGCAGCGGCTGTGAGATTGGTTGGCGGGCTGGGATTTTGATAGTGGTGAGGTCTCCGGTAGTTGGTTGATCGACCAAGATTCAACTGAACACCGGAGACCTCGTGA
>NZ_JAMRXH010000035.1 GCF_023740735.1 Nocardia sp. CDC159 | reverse complement strand
TCGCGACGTATGGGCGTGGGCGGTCCGGTGATCCGTTGTGGTTGGGGTCGGTCAAGTCGAATATCGGGCATAGTCAGGCTGCCGCGGGGATGGCGGGTGTGATCAAGGTGCTGATGGCGATGCGTCATGGGGTACTGCCCAAGACCCTGCATGTGGACGATCCGACTACCAAGGTGGACTGGTCAGCCGCGGGCGTGCGGTTGCTGACCGAGGCTCGGCCGTGGCCGGAGACCGGTCGCCCGCGCCGCGCCGCGGTGTCGGCGTTCGGCGTATCGGGCACCAACGCACATGTCATCGTGGAACAGGCACCCGAACTCGATGCCGCCCCCCGCCCCGCTGACCCCGCGCCCGCGCCGGTGACCGATGCGCCCGCGGTCTGGGTGCTGTCGGCGAAATCGGCCGCGGCGCTGGTGGATCAGGCACGCCGACTGCGCGATCACGTGCTCGCCCACCCTGAACTCGATCCGGTGGATATCGGCTACTCCCTGCTGACGACGCGCGCCCGGCTCGAGCACCGCGCGGTGATCATCGGCAGCGATCGCGGCGAACTGCTCGCTGGTCTCGACACGGTGATCGAATCCGGGGCGAACGTCGGGAGCGAACGGGTCGCGGTGGGCCGGACCACGCGCGCCGGTCGGGTGGGTTTCGTCTTTCCGGGGCAGGGCGGGCAGTGGGCCGAGATGGCGCGCGAATTGCTGGACTCCGCACCGGCATTCGCGGCGCGGATCGGGGAGTGCGCACAAGCACTGGAGCCGCATATCGATTGGTCGCTGTCCGACGTGCTGACCGGAGCGCCGGGTGCGCCGTCGTTGGATCGCGTGGATGTGGTTCAGCCCGTGTTGTTCTCGGTGATGGTGTCGCTGGCGGCGCTGTGGGAGTCGTTCGGTGTGCGCCCGGATGGTGTGATCGGGCATTCGCAGGGCGAGGTGGCCGCGGCGTGTGTGGCCGGGGTGCTCTCGTTGGCCGATGCCGCCCGGATCGTGGCCGTGCGTTCGAAGCTGGTGCAGCAGCGCGTGATCCAGGCCGGTGGTGACGGCGGTATGGCGTCGATCGCGGAGCCGGTGGAGCGAGTCGAACAGCGGTTGGCGCAGTGGCCGAATCGGTTGTGGGTGGCCGCGGTGAACGGTCCGGCGGCGGTGACGATCGCCGGAGATGTCGAGGCGTTGACCGTGGTGCTGGATCGCTGTGCGGCCGAAGGGGTGTGGGCGCGTCGGGTGCCGGTGGATTACGCCTCGCACAGTCCGCAGGTCGAGCCGGTCCGAGAACCGCTGCTGGCGGAACTGGCCACGGTGACCCCGGCCGAATCGACCGTCCGCTTCCACTCGACGGTGCTGAACGCCGTGGCCGAGCCGAGCCAGCTCGATGCGGAGTACTGGTTCCGGAATCTGCGCGAGCCCGTGCGATTCGACGCGGGCGTGCGGGACATGGTCGAGCGGGGCTACCGGGCCTTGATCGAGGTGAGCCCGCATCCGGTGCTGGCCGTCGCGCTCGGGCAGTCTATCGAGGCAACCGGTCACGATGTCGACGATGTCGCGGTGGTGGGCACGCTGCGCCACGACGACGGCGGTCCGGACCGGGTGCTGCTGTCGCTGGCCGAGGCGTATGTCTCCGGTGTACCGGTGGATTGGTCGGTGCTCTACTCCGGCCGCGTCCCGCGCCGTATCGACCTGCCCACCTACGCCTTCCAGCGCGAACGGTTCTGGATCGACACCGCGGACGGCGTCTCCGCCGCCGGCAATACCGAACGGGCCCTCTGGGCATCGGTCGAGCGTGGCGACCTCGACGAATTCGCGACACTGCTCGCCGCCGACGACGAGCGTCAGCGCGAATCCCTCGGGGTCGCCCTGAATCTGCTGTCGAACTGGCGCGCAGGCCAGGACACCGCCCGCCCGAACGCCTGGCGATACCGAGTCGAATGGATCCCCGGCGGCTTCGACAGCGCGCCCGTGGGCGGTCACTGGCTCGTCGTGCTGCCCAGGGGCACGGCAGCTGCGGAACCGGCCCGCACCTGCCTGCGCGCCCTCGGCGAAAAGGGCGCCCACCCAACGGTTCTCGAGCTCGACACCGCACATCCGGACCGCACCGCGCTCACCGAGGTGCTGGCGACGGCCGACGGCATCCTCTCGCTGCTGGCCCTCGACGACCGTCCCCATCCCGAGTACGCCGCGCTACCGAGCGGTTTGGCCGCGACCATGGTCCTGGCGCAGGCACTGAGCGATACCGGGAACACCGCGCCGCTGTGGCTGATCACCCGCGGCGCGGTGCGCGCCACACCGGCCGACGCACCCGCGGCGCCCGCCCAGGCCGCCGTGTGGGGTTTCGGCCGAGTGCTCGGACTCGAGCTGCCCACGGCCTTCGGCGGACTGCTCGATCTGCCCGACGAGATCGACGAATCAATCAGCGGCGCAGTTGTTTCCGCCCTGGGAAACACCGCGGGGGAGGACCAGATCGCGATCCGGCCGAACGGCACGTACGTGCGACGACTGACGCGCGACCGAACTCGCGGGCCCGGCGCGGCCGGATGGCGACCGCGCGGCGCCGCACTGGTCACCGGCGGCACCGGCGCACTCGGCGGACATGTCGCGCGGTGGCTGGCCGACCAGGGCGCGGACCATCTCATTTTGATCAGCAGGCACGGCCGAACCGCCCCGGGCGCTGCGAAATTGGCCGACGAACTGGCCGCGTGCGGCACGACGGTGACGATCGAATCCCGCGACATCACCTCCGCCGCCGCGATGACCGAACTGTTCGACCGACAGCGCGCCGCCGGACATCCCATCCGCACGGTCGTGCACTGCGCCGGCGTTTCCCAACCTCGCGCGCTCGGGCAGATGACAACGGCATCGCTGGCCGAGGATATGGCCGCCAAGGCCCGCGGCGCGGTGGAGCTGGCCCGCTGCCTCGACCCCGAGCAACTGGACGCCTTCGTCCTGTTCTCCTCCGGCGCGGGCGTGTGGGGCAGCGCGATGCTCGCCGGATATGCCGCCGCCAACGCGTATCTCGACGCCTTCGCCGAGGAGTTGCGCGAGCGCGGCCTTCCGGCCACGGCCGTGGCCTGGGGCGCGTGGTCCGGTGACGGTATGGGCGCGGACGAGGTCGGCCGGGAACTGCGCCGCCGCGGCATCATCGGCATGGCGCCCGAACGGGCGGTGCGGGAGCTGCATCGCGTGCTCGGCAATGCCGAGACCACCTCGGTGCTCGCGGATATCGACTGGGAGCGTTTCCTTCCGGTGTTCGCGGCGCAGCGCACCAGCCGCTTCCTCGATGCCATGGCCCGGGAGGTCGCGGCCGAACCGGTCGAGGAGGACGCGCCCGCGCGGCTCGACGGGCTGGCCGAACTGCCCGGCCGCGAGCGGTTGAAGGTGTTGCGCAAGACGGTGCTGCAGCAGGCGGCGGCGGCGCTCGGATACGGCGATCCGGACGCGCTCGCACCCAAGGCGACCTTCCAGGAGTTGGGTTTCGACTCCATCGCCGTGGTACAGACCGTCCGGCGGCTGGCGGCGGCCACCGGCCTGCGGCTGGCGACCACGGTCATCTTCGACCATCCGACCCCCGAGCGGCTGGCCCGCCACCTGGATGCCGAAATAGCCGCCCAGGCGACGACTTCCGGTCCCGCCGCCGTCGGTATCGACGCCGTGACCGACTGGTTCCGCGGACTGGATCCCGCCGACGCCGAATACGCCGAAGCGCTCGACCGCATGCGGCGGTTGCTGGCCGAGGCGGTCGCCCCGGTGGCCGAGTCGACGCCGGGTAACGGCACGGCGACCGATGTGAACGACCTGACCGACGACGAACTGTTCGAATTCGTCGACACCGAATTCGGCCTGTCCTAGCGGCAGCGCGCGGTACCGAGAGGTAGGACTCGCGTGGACGAGAACACAGCCAAGCTTCGGGAATACCTGAGAAAGGTCACGGCCGAACTGCAATCGTGCCGCGCCCAGCTGAACCGGGTCCGGGAGCCGATCGCCATCGTCGGCATCGGCTGCCGCTATCCCGGCGACATCACCGGGCCGGAGGAGCTGTGGCAACTGGTGGCCGAGGGGCGGGACGCGATCTCCGAGCCGCCCGCGGACCGAGGCTGGTTCGCCGATCCGGCCGTGGCCGGGCTGCTGAAGCAGAGCGGCGGTGGATTCCTCTATGACGCGGGCGAGTTCGATCCGGAGTTCTTCGGCATGTCACCCGAGGAGGCGGCGGCGACCGACCCCCAGCAGCGTCTGCTGCTCGAGATCGCCTGGGAGGCGGTCGAACGCGCGGGTATCGACCCGAACTCGCTGCGCGGCAGCAGAACCGGAGTCTTCGTCGGGGCGTTCTACCGGCTCTACGCGGCCACCGCGCCGCTGTTCGACGATATCGACGACCATCTGGTCGCCGGTGTCGCGGGCAGCATCATGTCCGGTCGGGTCGGGTACGCGCTCGGTCTCGAGGGCCCCGCGCTCACCGTGGACACCGCGTGCTCGGCCGCGCTGGTGGCGATTCACCTGGCGTGCCGATCGCTTCGGCTCGGGGAGACCGATCTCGCGCTGGCCGGTGGTGTCGCCGTGAACGCGACCCCGCACATGTACACCGATTTCGCGCGCTCGATCGGGCAGTCGGCGGACGGGCGCTGCCGATCCTTCGCGGCGGGCGCCGACGGGACCGGGTGGAGCGAGGGCGCGGGACTGCTTCTGCTCGAACGGGCCTCTCGGGCGCGCGAGCAGGGCCACGAAATCCTCGCGCTGATCCGTGGTTCGGCCACCAACCGGGTCGGTGCCTCAAACGGTCTGACCGCACCCAACGGCCAGACCCAGCAGCGGGTCATACGGCAGGCCCTCGCCGATGCCGGGCTCACGCCCGCCGATGTCGACGTCATTGATGCGCACGGCTCGGGCACCCGGCTCGGGGATTCCATCGAGGCCCATGCGCTGCTGGCCACCTACGGGCGGGACCGGCCCGCCGATCGGCCGTTGCTGATCGGCTCGGTGAAGTCGAATATCGGCCACGCCCAGTCGTCGAGCGGAGTGGCGGCGATCATCAAGATGGTCGAGGCGATGCGCCGCGGCGAGGTGCCCGCGACGCTGCACGTCGACGAGCCGTCCCCGGATATCGACTGGTCGTCGGGCGCGCTGTCGCTGGTGACGGCGCGTCGGCCGTGGCCGGATCGAGACGGTACACGCCGGGCCGCGGTGTCCTCTTTCGGCATATCCGGGACGAATGCGCATCTGATACTGGAGTTTTCCGAGCCACCGCGCGTCGAGCCGCCCGCCGATTCGGGGGAGCCGCGGCTGCTGGCGTGGCCGGTCTCCGGTGCGTCCCCGGCCGCGCTGACCGCCCAGGCCGAGCGGCTGCTCGCTCATCTGGACGGTCGGCCGGGCCTGCGGTCGGTGGATATCGGCTATTCGCTGGGGACGACCCGGTCGATGCTCGCCTGTCGGGCGGTGGTGCTCGGCGCCGATCGCGGTGAGCTCGTCGCCGGACTGTCGTCGCTGGCGAAGGGCACGGCGGCGGACGGGGTTGTCACCGGGCGGGCCGCGCAGGGGCAGGGCGTCGGCTTCGTGTTTCCGAAGGCGGTCGCCGCGACCGCGCCCGACCGTTTCGGTGACGCCCCGATCGTCGCCCGCACCTTCGACGAGGTATCGCGGACCGTTGCGCGGTATCGGGACAGGAACATCGAAGGCGATGAAATCAGCGCGCGGACGACGGCTTTCGCGTGGGGCGTGGCAGTGCATGCGCTGTTCGATTCCTGGGGAGTGCGGCCCGAAGCGGTGACGGGTAGCGGCATCGGACTGATCGCCGCGGCGCGAACGGCGGGTGCGATCGGGTTCGCCGACGCCTGCCGGCTGGCCGCCGCATACGCCGAGCTGGCCACCGAATCCGCCGACGCGGAGCACGAATTCGAAGCCGTGCTCAGGGAACTCGACTTCCAACCGCCACATCTCTCGGTGGTCACCGCCGCCGGGGAAGCGTCCGAGGAACTGCGCTCGCCGCGGTTCTGGCTGCGCCGCGCCGCCGAATCCGGCGCGGCGGCGATGGCCGCCGCGGGCGGAACCCAGCCGGTCGACCTGACCGCCGTCGACACCCACGCCGCGCTGACCAGGCTCGCCGAAATCCATTGCGTGGGAGTCGATGCCGATTGGTCGTCCGTATACGCCGACACCGGCGCGCAGCGCGTCGGCCTGCCCACCTACCCGTTCCAGCGCACCACCCACTGGTGGGCGACCGCGCGCTGACCGACACATGAAAAGCGGCCCTGCCACGAATTGCTCGGGACAGGGCCGCTGTCGTCGATCAGGCCGAGACGGTCGAACCGAGATCCGGAGCGCTGAGTCGCACCGTCGCCGACGGCTCGTGTTCGCTCGGCACCAGATGCAACCTGGCACCGGAGTCCGCGTCGGTACGCAGCCGCGCACGACATTCACACGCCTCGTCGGTGAATCCGGCGAACCGATACGCCACCTCCATCATCCGATTGCGTTCCGTCGCACGGAAATCGGCGATCAGATGCACCCCGCTGCGGGCCGCCGCGGTACACAGCCAGTCGAGGATGGTCGACCCGGCACCCAGCGACAGCACCCGGCAGGAGGTGGCGAGCAGCTTCAGATGCCATACGGTCGGCAACTTCTCCAGCAGCACCACACCCACCGCCCCGTAGGGACCGAAGCGATCCGATACCGCGGCCACGAGGACCTCGTGCCGTGGATCGTCGAGCAGCGCGCGCAGGGTCTCCTGCGGGTAGTACACGCCGGTGGTGTTCATCTGGGTGGTGCGCACGGTGAGCTCTTCGACGCGGCTGAGATCCACCTCGGTGGCCCGGCTGATCCGCATCTCGATGTCGAGGGAGCGCAGGAACTCGTGATCGGGTCCCGTATGCTCCTGGCGGGCCGCGTCGCGGCGGAATCCGGCCTGGTACATCTGCCGTCGCCGACGCGAGTCGATGGTGTCGGTGGCCGGGCTGAATTCCGACAGCGCGAGCAGACCGGCCACCTGATCGGCGGTGTAGCAACGCACCTCGGGCAGGTGATACCGCACCTCGGCGCGTTCGGCCGGTTGATCGTCGACGAAGGCCATGGCCGAATGGGCGAAGTTCAACCCGTCGGCGATCTCGCGGACCGACTGCGACTTCGGCTGCCAGCCGATCCTGGGCAGCACGAAATATTCGGCCAGGCCGAGCTGTTCGAGCTGCGCCCAGGCCGGTTCGTGATCGTTCTTGCTGGCGATCGATTGCAGAATGCCGCGCCGGTCGAGGGTTTCGACGATGTGGCGGATCTGCTCGAAGGGTTCCACGCGGTCGCCTTCCAGCAGGGTGCCGCGCCACAGCGTGTTGTCGAGATCCCAGACCAGGCATTTCACGGGGGTGATGTCAGCGGTCATGTCCTCAGCCGTTTCATGAGTCGAGATGAGACGTCAGGATCGCCTGCCGGGCCAGCATCAGCTCGCAGATTTCGTTGCTGCCCTCGATGATCTCCATGAGCTTGGCGTCCCGATAGGCCCGCGCCACCACGCCGTGATCCTCCGCACCCGCCGAGGCGAGCACCTGCACCGCGGTCGCCGCACCCGCGGCGGCATGTCGGGCGCTGGTGTACTTGGCCAGCAGGGTGGCGCCGACGACATCGGGGGTCCGCCCGTCCCAGCACTGGCTGGCGTGTTCGCAGGCCCGGGTCGCGGCGCGTTCGGCGACATACAGTTCGGCGAGATGCCGCGCGACCAGCTGATGCTGGTCCAGGGTCACGCCGAACTGCTCCCGGCGCACCGCGTGCCCGGTCGCGGCGGCCAGACATGCGCGCAGGATGCCGACACAACCCCAGGCCACCGAGAAGCGCCCGTAGGTCAGGGCCGCGGTGACCAGCAGACCCACCGTGGGGCCGCCCCCGCCGAGGACGTTGGCCGCGGGCACGCGCACCCCGTCCAGATCGAGGTGTGCGTGTCCGGCGGCCCGGCAACCCAGCGGCGCCGCGACCGGGCGGATGCCGACCCCGGGGGTGTCGGTCGGCACCACCACCGCGGCGGCGCCCTCGCCGAAACGCCCGAAAACCACCAACAGATCGGCGAATCGGGCCGCGGTGGTCCAGCGCTTGCGGCCCTCGATGACGACCGCATCGCCCTCCGGCCGGATCTCGGTGCGCATGCCCGTCAGATCGCTGCCCGCGCCGGGCTCGGACATGGCCACGGCCGCGAGCTGCCCGGAGACCAGACCGGGGAGATGGGCACGATGCTGCGCGCGGTCGCCCAGGCGCGCGATCGTCCACGCCGCCATGCCCTGTGAGGTCATGACGCTGCGGGTGGAACTGCACAGGGCGCCGACGAAGGCGGTGAACTCGCCGTTGTCCAGACTGCTCGCGCCGCGACCGCCGTACCCGGGATCGACCTGCGCGCAGAGCAACCCGGCCGCACCGAGCTTGCGCAGCACCTCGACGGGCACCGCGCCCGCGGCGTCCCAGGCGTCGGCATGGGCCGCCACCGCCTCGCGCACCCACGCCCGCTCGGCGCCGAGCGAGTCAGCCATCGAGACCCTGCTCGTCCGCCGCGCGCAGCCGCAGCACCAGATCGACCATGCGCTCGACGGACCGGAAGTTTTCCAGCTTCAGGTCGAAGCCGACGATGGCGATATCGAAGCGGCCCTCCAGGAACACCACGAGCTCCATGGCCAGCATCGACGAGGACAGTCCCGTCTCGACCAGATCCTGGCCCGGGCTGACGACCGCCTTCGTCTTCGTCTCCAGATACGCGATCAGCGCCTTCTCCACCTCGCCCGCGGTCACCGCACCGGCGGTGGTCATTTCATCGCTTGTCATCTCGTCATCCCTCGTAGGTGTAGAAGCCGGTACCGGATTTCTGGCCGAGTTCGCCGCGACGTACCTTCTCCAGCAGCACCTCGCACGGGCGGCAGCCGTCGTCGCGCAACCGCTCGGCAAGCACGTTCAGCGAATCGACGAGGTTGTCCAGCCCGATCAGATCGGCCGTGCGCAGCGGTCCGGTCGGATGACCGAGACAACCGCGCATCAGCGCGTCAACGTCCTCGGCGGAGGCGATGCCCTCCCCGACGATGCGCGCGGCGGCATTGATCATCGGATGCAGCAGCCGGCTCGTGACGAATCCGGGGGAGTCGCGGACCACGACGCTGCGCCGGTGCAACCGGTCCAGCAGCGCGGTAACTCGGTCCATCGTCGCCTCGGAGGTATGGGTCCCGCGGATCACCTCGAACGTTCCGACGGCATAGGCCGGATTCATGAAGTGGATCCCGGCCAGCCGCTCGGGCCGGGGCAGCGCGGTCGCCAGTTCGTCGATCGGAATGCTGGAGGTGTTGGAGACCAGGACGGTTCGCTCGTCGGCGACGGCCGCGACCTCCCCGAGCACCTTGTACTTCAGCTCGAACCGCTCGGTGATCGCCTCGACCACCGCGGTGGTATCGATCGATCCGCCCAGGGTGGTCGCGGTGGTCAGCGCACCGAATTCCTGATCGGCGGGCAAGCTGCCCAGCAGTTGGGCGTGCCGCAACTTTCGCCGCACGATCGACGGCGCCCGCTCGACCACGTCCGGATCGATATCGATCAAATGCACTCCGATGCCGTGCCCGATGGCCAGGGTCGCAATGCCGGTGCCCATCACCCCGGCGCCCAATACCGTAATTCCGTCGGTCATCGAACTGCCTGCTCCTTTTTTCGCGCGAGGGTGATTCCGTCGGCCATGGACAGCATCGCGATATCGACACGGGTGTCGCCGTGAATCAGGTCGTTGAATGCGCGCACGCCCGCGGTATCGGGATCGTCGTGCCCGGCTTCCAGGACGCGACCGCGTAGCAATGTATTGTCCACGACCACCAGACCGCCCGGTCGCAGCAACCGCAGGGCCGCCTCATAATAATCGACGTACCCGGTTTTGTCCGCGTCGACGAAAACGAGATCGAAAGAGTTCTCCCCGAATTCGTCGCGCAGGCCCGCGAGTGTGTCGCGGGCGTCGCCGATCCTGGCCTCGATGCGGTCCCGCACACCGGCGAGCCGCCAGTGCTGTTCGGCGACGGCGAGCCAGCGTTTCGAGTTGTCGCAGGTGAACACGCGGCCGTCGGCCGGGATCGCCCGGGCCAGCCACAGCGCGCTGTACCCGGTGAAGGTGCCGACATCGATAACCCTTGTCGCACCGGTCAATTGGGTCAGCAGCGCGAGCAGTTGACCCTCCTCCGGCATGAGCAGCATCGCCTCGCCGAGCGGCAGTCCGAGCGTGGCCTCGCGCAGTGAACGCAGCACCGGGTCCTCGCGCAAGGAAATGTTGCGGACATATGTCAAGAGCTCATGGGAAATATCTACCTGATTTGCCATGCATCACCTCGATGGGATATGCGTGCGTCGGCACCCGGTCCGCGGCGCACGGACCGGCCACGATACGACCGTAGGTCGCACCGGCCGATGTTCTCAAATCTCCCGACGTCGGTAGATTCTCCCGACGCGGGGAAAATTTTACGGTGCCTGCTGCGCCCCGATAGATTTCGTGGTCGGCAGATGTGCCGATTCACACTCATTGCGTCGCGAGCTCGATCGAGCGGACAGTGGTCGCCGTGACCGTTTCAGGGAGGTAACTGTGTTGATCACGATCGACGAAGTAGAAACGCTTATCCGGCGGCAAATGCGTGGCAAGCAGCCGAAGGATGTCGTCATCGACGAGAGCACCGATTTCCGCGACCTGGGGCTGTCCAGCCTGCAGATCGCGGAGGTGGTCTTCAGCCTCGAGGAGGCACACGAGGTCGAATTCGACCCGGCCCGCGCGGCGGATGCCAGAACACTCGGGGACCTGATCCGGTTGGGCAACGAAGCCATTGCCGGGGCAGCGGTAGTGGAGGGGTAGTCCCGTGGACGGGCGCGACCATTACGGTTTCATCCTGGCGTCATCCCTGCTCCCGTTCCTGGGCGTCCTCGCCGCGATCGTCCTGCTGTGGAACCGGATCGTGGGCTGGTCGGACCTGATCGTGCTGGCGATCATGTATTCGATTGCCATCCTCGGCATTTCGGCCGGCTACCACCGGCTGCTGACGCACCGGTCGTTCAAGACCTCGCGGCCCATGAAGATCTTCCTGGCGACCGCGGGCACGATCGCCGGGCAGGGGCCGGCGCTGATCTGGTGTTCGCACCACCGACGCCACCACCGCGTCGCCGACAAGCCCGGCGATCCACACAGCCCGTATCTCGACGACGAGCCGGGTATCCGCGGTGCGCTCAAGGGGCTGTGGCACTCGCATCTGGGCTGGCTGTTCGACAAGGAACTCACCTCCGACCCGATCCGGTACTGCCCGGATCTGGCCCGGGACAAGGACATTCGCTTCATCTCGACACATTTCATCGAGATCGTGATCGCGGGTATCGTCCTGCCCGGCCTGCTCGGCCTGGCCATCACCCAGACCTGGCAGGGCTTCCTCACCGGAGCGCTGTGGGGCGGGTTGGTCCGGATCTTCCTGGCCAATCACGTGACCTACGCGGTGAATTCGATCGGGCACTACTACGGCAGGCGCCGGTTCGACACCCCCGACGAATCACGCAATGTGGCCTGGCTGTCCATTCCGTCGTTCGGTGAGGCCTGGCACAACAACCACCACGCCTTTCCGAAGGCGGCGTTCCACGGCTTCCGGTGGTGGGAGGTCGATCTGACCGCGGTCTTCATTTGGGTCTGCGAAAAGCTCGGCTTGGTCTGGGATGTCGTGCGCATCCCGCAGGAACGCATCGCCGCACGCGCGGCGGGCCTGAGCCAGGTGGGCGGCGGCCGAACGGCGGCGGCCGCACCCCCCAAACCGCTCGCCGAACGACCCGACCATCACGGAGCCGCGGATGTCGAGTGAACCGCGCACGGGCCCGGGTCTGTGGGACCGGCTCACCGGTGGCGGCCGGTCCTTCGGGAACGCCCTGCACTGCTGGGTGGGCGATGGCTATCAGGAGTTCGGCTGGGAAACGGTGGTTCGGGAGGCCGAGGCGACCACGGCTGGCCTGCGCCGGGCGGGCGTCCGGCCGGGCACCCGCGTCGCCGCCGTGCTGACCAACAGCCCGCACGTGGTGCGCGGGCTGTTGGGGGTGTGGCTGGCGGGCGGTGCGGTGGCCTCGCTGCCGGTGCCCGCCCGCGGCATGACCTTCGAGGAGTACGCCGGGCAACTCGCCGCGATTGCCGATCGGCTCGATCCGGTCGTCTTCCTGGTCGAGGCGAATCTGCTTGCCGCGCTGCCGGAATCGCTCCGGTCCCAATTTCCGTTCCGATCCTGGGAGTCCTTCGCCGACAGCGGCCGGGTCGAGGCGACGCCGCCCGAACTCGATGAACCAGCGTTCATCCAGTACTCCTCCGGCAGCACCAGCACGCCCAAGGGCTGCGTGCTCTCGCCGCGGGCGATCGCGGCACAGCTGGACATCATCGCCGACCTGATCGACGCCCGGCCCGGCCGCGACGTGTTCTGCTCGTGGCTGCCGCTGTCGCACGATATGGGCTTGTTCGGCGGCCTGCTGTCCTCGTGGGCCAACGATTTCTCGCTGTATCTGTCCACACCGGAACGATTCACCATCACCCCGAACAGCTGGTTCGCGGATATGGCCGAATTCGGCGGGCGGTCCAGTGCGGGCACCAACACCAGCCTGTACCTGGCCGCGCGAGCGGCCAGGCGGACGAAACGCATGCCCGCCGGTGGGCTCGGCAGTGTCGAGCACTGCATCATCGGCGCCGAGCGGATCGAATGGGAGACATTGCGATTCGCCGCCGAGTCGATGGCCCCCTTCGGCCTGCGGCCCAACGGACTCGTGCCCGCCTACGGGCTGGCCGAGGCGACCCTGGCGGTCAGCTATATGCCCGACGGCGCGGAACCGTGGCGCCGGGTGGTGATGGATGCCGCCGCACTGGCCGACGCCGAACTGGTCGAGGTCGAGCTCGGCCATCCGCATGCCGCCTCGGTGGTCAGTGCGGGCACCGCGTGCCAGGGCGTCGAACTGATCGACTCCGGCAGCGGTCGCCTGGACGAGATCGTGGTCCGCTCACCGAGTCTGGCCACGGGCTACTGGGCCGATGAACAGCGCTCGGCCGAGACCTTCCGCGACGGCCTGCTGCACACCAGCGATCTCGGCTTCGTCAAGGACGGCCACCTCTATCCGGTCGGCCGCACCGACGACGTCATCTCGATCGCGGGCCGCAAGGTGTACGCGCGGGAGGTGGAAAGCGTCGTCGACGGAATCGACGGCGTACGCCGGGGCTGTTCGACCCTGGTCGCCCACCACGACGGCACCGCGCAGCGGTTGACCCTGTTCATCGAGGTGAGCGGCGTCGGAACCGATTACGGCGATGTCGCCACCGCGGCGGCGTCGGTGGCCATGGCGAAGGCCGCCGTCGCGCTCGACGAGTGCGTATTCCTCGATCGCGACAGCCTGCCCAAGACGCCGACCGGCAAGATTCAGCGACATCGGTGCCGGAACCTGTTCGAGGCGGGCCGGTTCGAGCCGCTCGCCACGGTCGATCTGACGAGGATGTGAATGCGGTGACAACGGCAACGCGCACCGCGCTGCTCACCGGTGTGTCCGGCGTTGTGGGCCGGGCGGTCGCCGCCGAGCTGCGCGGCTTCCACGTGATCGGCCTGGCACATTCGGCCACCGATGTGCCCGAGGCCGACGAGGTACTGCACGCGGATCTGCGCTCGCCCCGACTGGGTCTGCCCGATCGAGTCTGGCACGGCCTGGCCGAGCGGGTGGATGTGGTGATCCACTCCGGCGCCACCACCAACTGGGGGCAGGCGCGGGAGATCTATCAGGGCATCAATATCGACGGCACCGCCAGGGTCGTCGAGCTCGCCCTCGCGGCGGGCGCGCCGATCCATCTGATCAGCTCCTGCTTCGTGCACGCGCTCGAGCGCGGCTCGATCGATGATCTGCGGCCGGGCAACGTGGTGACACCCTATATCTGGTCGAAGCTGGAATCCGAGCGGCTGGTGGCCGAAAGCGGTGTGCCGCACACTATTCACCGGCCGACCAACGTCATCGGCGATTCGGCCACCGGCGCGAGCAGCAGGCCGCAGATCGTGCAGCAGCTCTCGGAGTGGTTCTGCCGTGGCAAGGCGCCGTACTTCCCGCTGCATCCGGGCAATCTGATGGATTTCGTGCCGCTGGATGTGGTGGCGCACGGAATCGCCCGGGCTGTCGAGGCGAACGAGCTGGGCCGGATGTTCTGGCAGACCTACGGCGCCGAGGCGATGACCGTCGACGAGGCGCAGCAGATCATGCTCGACCACGCCGCCGATCTGGGCCGCCGGATCAGCGCCGTGCCGGTGGTGAATCCCACGGTGCCACTGCCGATTCCGCTGGAGCGCATCGCGCCGATGTCGCGCACCTTCCTGCAGGTGCTCATCGACACCAGCGAGGTGACCCACGCCTGCGGTGGGGTGCTGCCGACCTCGCTGCCGGAGCTGCGCGAACGGTTCGGTGTGCCCACGGTCAGCGACCGCGACGCCTATCGGCGCACCTTGAAGTACTGGGCGGGCGATCCGCCGATGGCCGAATCCGATCGGAAGGAAACAGCGTGACCGACACCGTGAATGGCTGGCAGCGACCCGACCTGGCCGGCAAGGTGGCGATCGTGACGGGCGCCAGCCGAGGCGTCGGTCGCGGTATCGCGCTCGCGCTCGGGGACGCCGGTGCGAAGGTCTATGTGACCGGGCGCAGCCGGCGCGGCGAGGAGACCACCGAGGGACTGCCGGGCACCATCGACGACACCGCCGACGAGGTCACCGCGCGCGGCGGCATCGGGGTCGCGGTGCGCTGCGATCACACCGTCGACGCGGATACCGAGCGCCTGTTCGAACAGGTCGCCGCGACCGACGGCCGCCTCGACCTGCTGGTCAACAACGCCTGGGCGGGCTACGAGCGCTGGCCGGAAGCGAAATTCGACGCGCCGTTCTGGAAGCAGCCCGCGTGGCGGTGGGAGCTGTTCGCCGGATCACTGAGCGGGCAATTCGTCGCCTCCAGACTGGCCGCGCCGCTGATGATTCCGAACCGCAGCGGCCTGATCGTCAACATCTCCTTCACCGACGGCGACGTCTATCTCGGCCAGACCGCCTACGACGTGTGCAAGTCGGCCTCCGATCGCATGGTCGTCGGCATGGCCTACGAGCTGCGCAAGCACAATGTCGGCGCGGTCGCGCTGCATCCGGGGTTCGTGCGCACCGAGCGGGTCGAGGCGGCCTGGGATCTGCTGGGCGAGGGACCCGCGCAGGTGGTGCACTCACCGGAATACGTCGGTCGCGCGATCGCGCATCTGATCGCCGACCCCGAGCTGATCGAGGTGTCCGGCCAGCGGCTCGCGGTCGGGGACTTGGCCGTGCGTTACGGCTTCACCGATATCGACGGCCGCCAGATCCCGCCGTTCCGGCTGGAGGGGCGGATCACCCTGGCGGCGCGCATGGAACGGCTCAACCGCGTGGTCGCGGCCGGGCGAACGGAGGCCGCGAAATGACAACGGACGCGGGCTATCTCGGTGCGTCCGAGGCGGCCATCCGCAGCCACTACGACGTCGGCAACGACTTCTACGCGCTGTGGCTGGATCCGTCGCTGACGTATTCCTGTGCGCTGTGGGAGGATCCGCACGGCACCGGCGGTACCGACACCCTGGACGCCGCCCAGCAGCGCAAACACGATCTGCTGATCGAGGGCACGCGGGCCGCGGGCCGGGAGCGGGTGCTCGATGTCGGCTCCGGCTGGGGCGCGCTGCTGCGACGGTTGGTCGAGCGGCACGAGGTGCGCCAAGTGGTCGGGCTGACGCTGAGTCGCGCGCAGGCCGAGGCGGTCGGCGCGTGGGCCGACGACCGGTACGAGATCCGGGTGGAGAACTGGGTCGACCACCGCCCCGAGGAGCACTACGACGCGATCATCTCCATCGGCGCCTTCGAGCATTTCGCGGACATGGGCCTGCGCCGCCACGAACGGGTCGCGGCCTACCGGGACTTCTTCCTGCGTTGCCGGGACTGGTTGCCACCGGGCGGGCGGCTCGGGCTGCAGTCGATGCTCAAGGGCAACAACACGCGCATGGGTCGGCAGACGGTCCGCGATCTGCTGTTCATGATCGATCGAATCTTCCCGGAATCCGAATTGCCTTGGCTTTCGGAGATATTCGAGGCCAGCGAGCGATTGCTCGATGTGGTGTGGGTGCGCAACGACGCCGATCACTACGCCCGCACCTGCCGGGAATGGAACCGGCGCATGCTCGCCCAGCGCGAGCGCGCCGAGGAACTGGTCGGCGCCGACGTCGTCGCGGATTACGAGCGGTACCTGAACGCCGCCGCCGATGCCTTCACCAAACGGCATTTCGGCCTGGGGCGCTTGATTTTCGAACGTGTGTGAGGAGTTGGCGATGGTGGATGTCGAACCCGTGCGGATGCTGCACAGCACGACGAACGGGCACCGGGGTGTGGGCGAGGCGATCGGTGGCCAATACGAGCCCAAACACGAAATCTATTGGCGCGAAACCGAACACGTGGCGCCCGGTGCGCCGCTGAGCGAGGACGTCACCTGCGATCTGGCCATCATCGGCGGCGGATACACCGCGATGTGGACCGCCTTCTTCCTCAAGCAGGCCGATCCGAGCATGGACATCCACATTCTGGAGGCGGACTACGCCGGTGTGGGCGCCTCCGGGCACAACGACGGCTTCGTCACCCCGACCATCGGACACAGCATGGCCGCGCTGGTACATCGCTTCGGCGCGGAGCAGGCCAAACTGGCCTATACCGTGGTCGGCAAGTCGATGCTGGAACTGGATCGGTTCTGCAAGAAATACAGTGTGAACGCCGAATTCGAGCGCACCGGCTACTATCAGGTCGCCACGAATCCGGCGCAGCGCCGACTGCTCGAGCACGATATCGAGTTGACCGAGCGCCTGGGCGCGCAATCGGCGATCGAGTTGCTCGACGCCGTCGAGGCCAGGGCCCGGATCGGCTCACCCGCCATCACCGCCGCGTTCAAAGTCGGTGGCGCACTGATCAATCCGCACCGGCTGGCGCGCGGCCTGCACCGCGTGGTCACCGAACTCGGTGTGCACGTGCACGAATCGACCCGGGTGGTCGATGTCGAGCGCACGGCGCAGGGCCATGTCGCGAAGACCCCGCACGCCCGGGTGACCGCGCCGAATCTGCTGTACGCCACCAATGCCTATCAGCATCAGTTCGCCCCATTCCGCCGCAAGGTGGTGCCGGTGTGGAGCTACGCCGCGGTCACCGAGCCGCTCACCGACCGGCAGCTGGCCCAGGTGCACTGGCCGGAGCGGGAGGGGTTCGTCGAGGCGGGCAACTTCATCGTCTTCGGCCGACTGACCGCGGAGAACCGCCTGCTGTTCGGCGGCGGCCGGGCCAACTACGAATTCGGCCGCAATATGGACGAACAGCGCTACATCGACAACCCGAAGGCCACCGCGACCCTGCGCGGTGTGCTGAACCGCTACTTCCCGCAGTGGCGCGATGTGCGATTCAGTCATACCTACGGCGGCTGCGTGGCCATCACGCGCGAGATCGTGCCGCACGTGGGCACGCTGGGCGATGGGCGGTTCTACGCCCACGGCTACTGCGGCAACGGCATCGCGGTCACGCATTCGGTGGGAAAGGTGTTGCGCGACCTGATTCTCCGGCGCGATACCACCTATACGAAGCTGCTGTTCGTGAACGGCAAGGAGCTGCCGTTCCCGCCGGAGCCACTGTCCTATATCGGGGCCAAGGGGCTGACCTCGCTGCTGGCCGCCCAGGACCGCTTCCCGGGCCTGATCCGCAGGCAACTCATCTGACCTCCTGGAGGCTGGCATGTCCGACGGTGTCTCGTCCCCCACACTGTTGTCCCGGCGGCTGGCGGACGTGCCCGCCGCCGATCGGTTCGCCGCGGTCCTCGACATCGTGCGGGGCGAGACCGCCGAATTGATCGGCCGCGAAATCGAGGCGGTCGACCCCGATCGGGCCTATCGGGATTACGGCTACAACTCGCTGGCCGCGGTCGAACTCACCCGGATGCTCTCGGAGGCAACGGGTTTCGAACTCCCGATGACACTGCTGTTCGACTTCCCGACCCCGGCGGAGGTGGCGCGGCATCTGCTCTCGCGCATCGAGCCCCCGGCCGGGCCGATCGCGACCGACGAGCCGGACCCGACCGCATCGCCGGAGGACTCGGATCCGATCGTGGTGGTGGGGATCGCGTGCCGGTATCCCGGCGAGGCGCGGACCCCGCAGGCGCTGTGGGAGTTGGTGGACCGGGGCGTCGACGCGGTGACGGAATTCCCGGACGACCGCGGGTGGGATACCCGGGTCTACCATCCCGATCCCGATCATCCCGGCACCACCTATGCCCGTTCGGGCGGTTTCCTCTCCGGCGCGGCGGATTTCGATGCGGCGTTCTTCGGTGTGGGTCCGCGGGAGGCGTTGGCGATGGATCCGCAGCAGCGGTTGCTGTTGGAGGGTACGTGGGAGGCGCTGGAGGATGCGGGGATCGATCCGGAGTCGTTGCGGGGCAGCGATACCGGCGTCTTCGTCGGCGCGTGCGATTCGGACTATCGGCAGCTCGCGCGGTCGAGCGAGATCGATCTCGGTGGATATTGGGCGGTGGGTTCGGCGGGCAGCGTGTTGTCGGGCCGGGTGGCCTATACCTTCGGGCTGACCGGCCCCGCGTTGACGGTCGACACGGCCTGCTCCTCGTCGCTGGTCGCGCTGCATCTGGCCCGTCGAGCGCTGCAGCGCGGGGAATGCCGGTTGGCCGTGGCCGCCGGGGTGACCGTGTATGCGACGCCCAGTCTGTTCGTGGAGTTTTCGCGGCAGCGTGCGATGTCGGTTGATGGTCGGTGTAGGTCGTTCGCGGAGGGTGCGGATGGGGCGGGGTGGTCGGAGGGTTTGGGTGTGTTGGTGTTGGAGCGG
>NZ_JAMRXH010000034.1 GCF_023740735.1 Nocardia sp. CDC159 | reverse complement strand
AGCCGTTGACGGCATCGAGGAACTCGGTCAAAACAAGTACTCCCATCGAGGTATCGACGTCACCGGAGATACTCGCGTGCCTGATATGTCCGGTTATTGCCGATTGGTCACGACGATGTTACGAGCGCGCGGGCGGCTCTGGGGCGACTTCCCGAGATTCGACACCGAGACCGCTCCGTAGCACCGGCCGTACGGGTACATCGGCGGGCCGCACCAGCGCCCCTGCCGAATTCTCCTGCGACGGAACGGTGTTCGGGAATAGGGGTAGGGGTGTCCGAGGCTGGGCGGCTACCGGGGAGGCGGCGATGCCGCATCGGGGAAAATCTCGTTCGGCCTTGCTTCGAGGCCTTCTTTACGGCATCTTTACGGTCAAGGTGTGCCGGGAAGTCTGGTCGGCAGCTCGGCCCGAGACGGGTCGGGTTCGAATTGGCGACGGGACGAGGTGCCGCCGATGCTGCAGCGTATTGGAAAAGAATTGCTCTCGGGTCTGACCGTGGCGATCGTGGCGCTGCCGCTGGCGATCGCGTTCGGCATCACCGCGACGGGCACCTCCGAGGGCGCGCTCGTCGGGCTGTACGGCGCGATCTTCACCGGATTCTTCGCGGCGGTCTTCGGCGGCACTCCCGGCCAGGTCACCGGCCCCACCGGCCCTATCACCGTCGTCGCGACCGGTGTAATCGCTGCTCATGGACTCGAGCTGGCCTTCGTCGCGTTCGCCATGGCGGGAGCGTTCCAGATCCTGTTCGGGCTGTGTCGGCTCGGGTCGTTCATCCGGTTCATTCCGCACCCGGTGGTGTCCGGGTTCATGGGCGGGATCGCCCTGATCATCATTCTCGGCGAACTCGATCAGGTGCAGAAGAGCTTCCTGATCGTGGCGAGCACGATCGCGCTGATGCTCGCGTCGGCACGAGCGATCAAGGCAGTTCCGGCGAGTTTGGTTGCGCTCGTGGCGATTACGATCGCACTGCCGTTCGTCGGCACGCTGCTCGAGGACATCCGGGTCGGGCCGCTGGCACTGAACACCGCGATCGACTACATCGGCCGGATCCCGGAATCCATTCCCACGCTTCAGATTCCGGACCTCAGCGGGTCGCTGATCGTGACGCTGCTGTTGCCCGCGTTGAGCATCGCGCTGCTGGGATCGGTCGATTCGCTGCTGACGTCGGTGATCATGGACAACATCACCGGCGGGCGGCACCGCAGCAACAAGGAGCTGATCGGCCAGGGCCTGGGCAACATCGCCAGCGGACTGTTCGGGGGCATGGCCGGTGCCGGTGCCACCGTCCGGTCGGTGGTCAACGTCCGAAGCGGGGGCCGAACGGCGCTGTCGGCGGCCACCCACAGCGTCGTGCTGCTCACCCTGGTCGCCGGTCTCGGCGGTGTCGTGCAATACATTCCGCTCGCGGTACTGTCGGGAATCCTGATCCTGACCGCGGTCGGCATGTTCGACTGGGAGACCCTACGCAAGGCGCACGTCGCCCCGCGAGGCGATGTCGTGGTGATGTTCGCGACGATGGCGATCACCGTCCTGGTCGATCTCACCGTGGCGGTCGCCGTCGGCGTTGTCCTCGCCCTGATCGTCCACGCTGTCCAGGCGCGGCAGCGCGAGGTCTCGATCACCGAAGACGGCTCGGCGACCTACCGGCTCCGCGGCCCGCTGTCGTTCCTGTCGGCCGACCGCGTGTTCTCCTCGTTGCGCAACGGTCATTCGTCCCTGTCGCTGAACCTCAAAGACGTGTATTACATGGACATGTCCGGCGCGAAGGCCCTGCTGACCTTCATCGACCATTCGGAAAAGGCCGGCGTGGACGTCGGACTCGAACAGGTGCCGCCCCACGTCGAGCGGCGGCTGATCGCTCTCGCGACCCCTGCCCAGCACGAAAAGCTGAAAACCATCGTGACGCCCACATAGGGTCAGGATGGGGGCGAGACTCAGCACCCCGACCAGCAGGAAAGCCGAAGCGACCGCGCGGCACCGCCGGTGTGGCGGCACGCGGTCTCGCGATGTCGGATGGTCAGCCGAGGGCGGACAGCACCTCACGGCAGGCGTTTTCGCACCGTCGGCAGGCCTCGGCGCACACCTGGCAGTGCCGGTGGCGGGAGGCATGGCGTTCACATTCGCTGCCGCAGGCGGCACACGCGGCCGCGCAGGCCCGCAGCACCGCGGCGATCACGCCGGGATCGTCACCGGTGTGCCGCGACAGCACCCGTCCGGTGGCCTCGCAGATGTCCGCACAGTCCAGATCGCGTCGCACACATGTCGCCAACCCAGCCGCATCGTCCTCACTCAGACAGGCATCCGCACATGCGGTACACGCCTGCGCGCAGGTGACGCATTCATCGATGCAGCGCCCCAGCATCTGCTTGTCCATCCTCAGTGTGGCCGGATAGGTGTCGAGCATGTCAATGGCCTTGGTCATGAGAGCCCCTAGTGTTCGTCGGGATCGTTTCACGACTGCGGTACCCGTCGAGGCACGCTTCGAACGCGCCCGGCACCACAATCGAGCGCGAACGATCCAAGCGCTGGTATCCGCGCAAGGCAACGACGACAACGACATCCGCCGCCAACTCCTCCGTCCCCGAATCGACGAGGGCGAGACCAAACTCCAACGCCACCGCCGCGCACTCGAAGCCGGCGTGGACCCAGCGGTACTGGTCGACGCGATGAACCCAGCCCAAGCCGAAAAGATCACCGCCCAAAGCGAACGGAGAGCAGGACGATATGACGCACGCCCGCTGCCTTCGCCAGATGCGGAACGTCGTCCACCGTCGCGTTGGTGTTCGTGTTCGAGGTGGAGTTGCCAGTATCGGTCCAGGTCGTCGTTTTCGATGACGGCGCATAAGTGCAGGATTGCTTCCGTGTCGTCCAATCCCCATCTGGCACCGCCCAATTCGAAGCGGTCGGCAACGAGACGGCGGCGCGCCCGTTCTGGTTGAATCGCCCGTATGGCAACCACCGTGTGCGTCCCCGGCCTGGTGCTCACCGAGCACGAGTTCTCCGTCCCCCTCGACCATTCCCGCCCGGACGGCCCGAAGATCACCGTCTTCGCTCGGGAGATCGCCGATCCGGACGGGCTCGACAGGCCGTTTCTCGTCTACCTCCAAGGCGGACCCGGGCACGAGGCGCCGCGGCCGTCACGCGGGGCGCCGAGCTGGCTGCCGCGGGCGTTGCGGGAGTACCGGGTGCTGATGCTCGACCAGCGCGGCACCGGACGGTCCACGCCGGTCGGCGCGTTGTCCGGCACTCCGGCCGAGCAGGCCGAATACCTCACCCACTTCCGTGCCGACGCGATCGTCCGCGACGCGGAGTTCGTGCGGCGGCAGCTGGGCGTGGAGAAGTGGAGCGTGCTCGGGCAGTCGTTCGGCGGGTTCTGCACGCTCGCCTACCTTTCCCACGCTCCCGAAGGCCTGGCCGAGGCCTTCTTCACCGGCGGGCTGCCGCCGATCGCGCGGCATCCCGACGAGGTCTACACCGCGACGTTCGCCAACCTGATCGAGCGCAACCGCCAGTATTACCTCCGCTATCCGGGTGATCGCGGCCGGGTCGAGGCGCTGCTGCCGATGCTCGACGACGGGGCCGTCGTCCTGCCCGACGGCAGTCCGCTCACCGCGCGGCTGTTCCAGCAGCTCGGGTATGTCCTCGGTGCCAGCGGCGGCGAGGAGGCGCTGCACTACCTGCTCGAACGCGACCCGACCTCCCCCGCCTTCGCGCACGACGTCGCCAACTCGCTGCCGTTCACCGCGCGCAATCCGCTGTACTCGGTGATCCACGAGTCGTCCTACTCCGACGGATTCGCCACTCGCTGGTCCGCCGAGCGCGTGCTGCCGGACGAGTTCCGCACCGACCGGACGCTGTTCACCGGAGAGCACGTGTTCCCCTGGCTCTTCGACGACGTCCACGGTCTGCGGCCGATGAAGCAGACCGCCGAGCTGCTCGCCGCCCACGAGTGGCCGCGACTGTATGACGCCGACGTGCTGCGCGAGTGCACGGTCCCGGCGGCGGCCGCGATCTACGCCAACGACATGTACGTCGAGCGGACGTTTTCCGAGGAGACCGCGCGGTTGATTCCGACGCTGCGGCCGTGGATCACCAACGAGTACGAGCACAACGGCCTGCGCGCGTCGGGCGATCACGTGCTCGGGCGGTTGATCGACCTCGTCCGCGGCCGGGTCTGACGGGTCGTGAGCGAACCCTGAGAAACTCTGATTCCCGCAAGGCTCCCCTCACCGACACCCCGGTCCCCCGCCTCATCCCCGGCCTGAAATCCTCAGCCGCAGCCGGTGCACTCGACTCGGCATCACCCGCCGACCGGGTGCACCACCCGAACCATCGAGCACCTGAAGCCGCAGGCAATACCGGACGTTCTGCGGCGCAGTCGATCTCGCTACCTTGACCTCTGGACGAGCGGCATTTTCGGACGCGCCGAGTCGTCACCATGGCTGCTGACCAGGCGGCGTGGGCGAGCGGTCAGCCGTGCTGGGCACTGCCGTAGGAGGGCTGCCCGGTCGGCCCGGCCGCGCGACGGGCCCGCTTCCCGCGAGCGATCTCTGTTTCGAGGGCGTCGAGCGGGTTGGCCAGCTGATGCAATGGGTCCACGAGGGTGGTGAGCCACGCCAGTGCCGCACCGACACCGTCGGGATCAAGGGCGTAGAAGCGACGCGTGCCCTCGGCCCGAACGCGCACCAATCCGGCCGCTCGCAACGCTTTGAGATGCTGCGAGACGCCGGGCTGGGAGATCGAAGTACGGTCACGAACCGTTTGTACGATAGCGCCAGCGGATTGTTCGCCGGTTGCCACGAGTTCGAGGATCGAGCGGCGGATCGGGTCGCCCAGGGCCTCGAAGATGTGGGCAGTGTTGGCACTCATCAGGATTCGTGGCCATCCCCGGGCTCGGCGGTATAGAAGGTGAAGGTCTGCTCGGTCGCCGCCCGGGCATTGGTCGCATCATCGCCATCGGCAATCGCGGCCTCGCCCCAGGCGGTCGCGGCGGCACGAATGAACTCGATACCGTCGGGCGTGGTGTGCAACGTGAGCGCCACGGCCGGATCCACCGATTCTCCACTCGCCAGATACATGCCGAGACCGGCGAGGGCGAGATCCCACCCGACGCCGACCGCCCCCGGCCCGAACCGCTTCCACATCTCGGGGTCGATCGGCGCTTCATGCATCAGGGTCAACTGCGTGCCGTCCCCGGCCGGGCTGAGCACAACCTCCAGCCAGGAGACCTGATCGCCCATCTCCCAGGTGACAGCAAACCCTTTCGGCGCCTCACAGCGCTCGATCACCCCGTGCGCATTGCCCTCGAGCTGATAACGCCCACCGACTTCCAGCGAACCGCTGATCGGCAGAAACCAGCGCGGGATCCGCTCGATATCAGTCAGCGCGTCCCACAGATCGGCCTGATCAGTGGGATAACCGCGCCGAGCAACCGCGACCCTCGTCGGCACACCATCCCGAGAACCGGTGCGCACCTCCCGAGTCACGAGACCGGCCAGAGCCGTGGGATCAGACAGCAAGGGCATGACATCCTCCTTGTATAAGTTATGCCTTATATTATTGCACACTCGAAGGAGTGGTCCGTGTGCACTCGCACCCGGCGGTGTCGCCGCCGCCATCGACCTGCACCGAGCTGAGCCAGCGAACGTCGCCAGGGAACTCAGCGTCTGGCTGAACCAGCCTCATCGCCGCGCAAGTCGACGGCGCGTCGTCGGCCAACGCCACAACCCCGCTACCGGCGCGGTGGACGAGTTGGCACGCTTGCTCTCGGCCGGACGACTTCGGGTGGCTTTCGCGGCGAGTTTCCCGATCGAGCAGATCCGCCGCGCGGCCGCGGGCGAGGTCATCATCGACCGCTAGATCGGTTCGGGCTGCGGCGCTCCGCAGCCCGAACCATGCGCCTCCCGATGTGATTCCGTTGAGAGCTGGCACGCTGAAACAGTCGGTATTCGGCATTTTCGTGCGTTGCTGAGGTCGAGTTGATCTCTGCGCGTTGGCCTGCCGGCGTTCCGCACGGCTGCACCGAGGTGCCCGAGAGCTGGCAGCTTGGCCCAGCGTCAATCAGCCGGATCACACAGAGCTGCAGGGGTTTACCTCCGAGCTGGCGCGTCCTTACCGTGCGTGTATCTGATTTTTGCTTTTTCGGCGAGGCGGCGATGGCGTCGATATCGCCCCGGCGGGGATCGCCGGCACAGGTCCTCTGGTCCGCGGGCGGCAGCGCCGCGAACCAGATTCCCGTCGCCGGGCCACTCACGTATCGCATGCCTCTGTCAGAGAGGGTTCTTGGAGAGCTCGCGCGCACATCGCCGCGTCCGGGTCCGGGCATTGTGGCCGACCGGGCTGTCCGAAATTTCGGATCCAGACCAATCCGTCTGCACTACCGCTGCGAATAGTTCTTCGGCTCGATGCGGGTCAGAGGGGCTGTGCCGCAACGAGTTCGATTCGCTGTCCGCGCGGCCGTGGCCGTCCGCGCCTGTTGGCCAGTGGTCGCTCGACCCGACCACGCCGAAGTCCCCTGATGGAGGTGAGGTTCAAGCATGGAGTTGTACAGCGGTGCGCCGTGGCTACCCATCGAGGTCGTCTCCGGCCTCGGCGGCGTCCTCGGCCGCCGGTTATGACCGGCCAACCCCGGTAGCGGTCAGAACTCCGACCGCACCCACGCACCCGCCGGAGCAGGCTCTGCATTGCTACGAGAGCGATTGCAGTGCAAACGACTCGGCCCGAGGTTGGCCGGTTCGAACGCCAGATGCGGGTGCGTGTTGACCGGATGGAAGTGATCGGCGTGAACCCGTCCGGGTCGAACCGTTTCGCGCTGTAGCCGATCGACTGCCCGCACACATGATCGCGCTGACTCTACCGGAGATCCACCGACTACTCGTCGCACTCGTCCTCGCCCACCACCATCACGCCGATCACGCCTGGGCCTGGTAGGAATGGCGATGGCGCCACCGATACCAAGCCCGTCTCCCCCACTACCGACGCCGCGGCCACCCACTCACCTGAATGTCGTTGCGGTCTCCCGCAACACTTAGGCGAAGCGGCGGGTGCGCGGGACCGGGGAGAGCAGGATCGGTACAGCGGCGCCCGAGAACATCAGTCCGGCCAGCCACACGAGCGTGTGTGCGTCGGTGACGGCGCCCAGCCAGGCGCCGATAGGACATACCGGACGGCAACGCCGCGATTTGCGACACCCCGGCCTGGCAGATCTCACGCATGCGGACCCTCGCCGACCGACGTGGGTGGTCGCCGCTGGTGGCCTTGCAGATCGAGTACAAACACCCCCCGGTCACGAGGGACTGCGATCCGTGCTGTCGGGTTCCTGTCCCGGTTCGGGTGATTGGCGTGGCGCGGCGGGTAAGTCGGCACCAGCGGGGATGCTCGGGTGGTAGGGGGCCCGGGGCGGGGTTATCTCGTCGAGGCGTTCGTTGATGGCGCAGGCCAGGATGTCGTGTTGCAGTGGTGCCAGGGTCGTGAGTCCGTTGAGGTAGCCGTCGATTTCGAGCAGGCCCGCGGTGCCGCCGATCGCGAAGTACCGCAGCCACAAGTGCTCGGTCTGCATGCGGGTGGCGTGGTAGGCGTCGATCAGCTGGAGCTGATACGGATCGGTTCCGGGCTGCGGCATGATCTCACTGCTGCTCCGCCGGGCGGGCCGACGAGTCGACGATGCGCTGAGCGATCTGCCGCAGGGAGAGGTGTTCGCGTTCGGACAGATCGATCAATCGCCGGTAAGCGTGGTCGGGATCGATACGATGGCGGGCGACGAGGATGCCGCGGGCGACGGCGATCGTGTCCCGGGTTTGCAGCGCGTGCTGCAGGTCGGCGCTGAGGCGCTGGGCAGTCTGCGCGGTGTGCATGTGCACCAGCAATATCGAGGTCTGCTCGGCGAATCGGCGCAGCAGGCTCTCCCCGGTCGCGCCGTAGGCGTGCGGGCGTTGGGAATACACCTTGATCGCCCCCAGGCACTGCCCCGCCGCCAGGACAGGCGCCGACAGGCTGGCGGCCAAGCCGAGGTCGACCGCGCGCGGAACCCACTGCGGCCAGCGCTGTTCGCGGCCCAGGTTATCGATGCGGATCAGCACATGATCGGCCCACGCCGACAGGCACGGGCCTTCGCCGAGCTCGTACTGCACCAGGTCGGCGCGTTCCACGATCGGATCGGTGGCCGCCGAGGTCGTTCGGCAGCCCCGATCGTCGAGCAGGCTGATCCCGGCCCCGCAGCTCGGTGGCAGCACATCCACCGCCAGGGAGGAGATCACCGCCAACGCGGCCGACACCGTATGTTCCGACAGCAGCAGCCCCGAGGCCGCGGCATAGGCCGCCGCCAGCTCGTCGGAAGGGGGCCTTCGTATGCTGTGCTCGTTCATCCCTGCACTTCCTGACCCGGCGGTGCGAACCAGCGCGGGCCCAAAACACAGGCTGCACAGCGCATTCGCCCGATGCCGCGGACATGAAGACCGGGGCGCATCCCGGACTCGTAATCGTAGGATGCACACCCGAATCCGCTGCGGTCAAACGGTGCCCACGCCCGCGATATCGGTGAAGACCCTTGGACAATGCCGGTCGATCCTCGAGATCCTACGGGTAGGTCGGGTGCCTTGATTTTGCCAGGACACCCACGTGGGACTGTCAGCCTGGTCGCGAGAAGCGATGGCCTGTCGACTCTTTCGCCCGGGATCACAGGGTGGGAAGGTCGCGGGTTCGGCCCGGCCCTCCACCTGCCTCGGGAGGGATTGTCTCTCGGTCTCGGCTGACCATCGTCATCAGGGCGGCGTGCGCGGTGGCGTGGTCGGTGGTCGATGCGATGACGCGCAGCACGATCATGTTGCCGTTGCCGCCGTAGACGTACATCGTGTTGCCGAGTTCGAACGGGTAGGCGTCGAGTCGCACCGCGCGGTCGCCGACGGTGAGCTTCCGGGGTGCGCGGGTCCAGCTTGTGTGGTCGTAGACGACGCGCTGGATGGGACCCAGCCGAACCGTCAAGACCGTCAACAGGTCCGGCAGTTCGGCGACGAGTTTGCCGGACCGAGGCCACCAGGCGCCGTCGAGGTAGCCGTCGGTGTCGACCTTCGGCTTCAACCGCAATCGCGGCGTGTAGTCGGGCGGAACGCGGTGTCGTGTGGAACGGCGGTGAATCTGCAGTGGCGCCATATGGGTACTTCCTGTTCGGCGGCGAAATTCGAGCCACGCCGGTCGCGGTGCCCCGGATGTGTGTTCGTACCTCCAGTAGACGCTCCGCTGACCCCGCTGTCAACGATGTAGGTCTACACTATGGGACGCCGTAGTCGTTCCTCGCAAGAACGGAGTCTGGTCCCGTGATGGCCGAACCGCCGATCGACCGCAAATCCTTTCCGTCCGGAACCACTTCCGGCCGCTCGGCCGAGGGCGGCAGACGCAGTCCGGTGACTCGGACGGCGGTGCTGGCCGCGGCGCTCGAGATCGTCGATCGAGACGGGGTCGACGGTTTGTCGATGCGACGGCTGGCCGATGCGGTGGGGCGGGATCCGATGGTTATCTATCGGCATGTGCCGAACAAGGCCGCGGTGCTCGACGGTGTGGCCGAGGTCGTGTTCGCGCAGTTGTCGGTTGATGCTACGGACTCGGACTGGATGTCCCAATTGCGTCTGGTGGCAAGGGATTTCCGCCAGCTGGCGCTGGCGCATCCGAAGGTGGTGCCCTTGCTGGTGACCCGACCGCTGGCGACGCCGCTGGGACTGCGGTCACGGGCGGTGTTGCGGCCGCTGGAAGACATGCTTGCGTTGCTGACGCGGGCGGGGTTCTCCGGTGCCGATGCGCTACATGTCTATCGGGCACTGTTCGGGTTCCTGTTCGGACATGTTCTCAACGAGTTGCAGGAGATCGTCGAGAATCCCGAGGAAACCGACGATCTACTGCGACTGGGGCTGTATCGGCTGCCCATCGGCGAGTTTCCGCTACTGCGGGGATTGGCGCCGGTGCTGGCCGCCTACGACGGCGAAGCCGAGCTCGAACGTGGCCTCGATATTCTGCTGACCGGCCTGGCGGCGAACCTGTCCGGCGACGATGGCCTGCGCCGCCGGTGATCTCAGCGCGCCGGTCCTCCGCCTTCGGAATCCCAACGCTGTTGTGCCGCGGCGGTTTCGGTGTTGTCGGTGTCGTATCGCACGATGACCGCCAGAAGGTCGCCGACGGTGGATGTGGTACTCGGGTCGGCGGCGCTCGTCATGGCGGCGTGCGCGGAGTCGGGGCTGGTCTGCGCGGGGATGACCATCAGGGCGATCCTGGTTCCACCGATGTCGACGATGTCGATGGCGTGAGCCGGCGCGTACCGGTAGCCATCCAGTCGTACCCGCCGCCCCGCGGCGGCGAATTGCCTTGGGGCACCAGGCCAGTCGTCGAGATGGTAGATCACCCGATGGATCGGGCCGAGCCGGGGAGCCAGGACCTCCAGCATGTCCGGCAGTTCGGTCGTGAGCTCGTTGCTGCGCGGCCACCATGCCCCGTCGACCGCGGCGGTGTCGGGCACTCGGGGCGTGAGTCGAAGCCGCGGCCCGGATGCGGTCGAAGGAGCGAATCGGTTCGGTTGCGGCGTCATGGTCGACGCTCCTGTCTCGGTCGCGGGGCGGCCGGGGTGATGGTGGTGGTGAGACCTGCGAGCAAGATGTCGAGGCCCAGTTCGAGCTCGGCGGCCCCGTTGTAGGCGGCCAACTCCGAGGCCAAGCCGCGGAGCAGGGGGAATTCCTTGGGCGGCAGGCGTTGGAATCCGAGCCGCAGCACGTCATCGGTTTCCTCGGGGCGTTCGATGACCTCCCGCAGTTCGTTGAGGACGTGCCCGTAAAGGAATCCGAACAGGGCGCGGTAGATGTGCAGGGCGTCGGCGGCGGCGAAGTCGGCCCGGATGAGTAGCTCCAATATGCGTTCCAGCGGTCGCAGGGTGCCCAATGGTCGCAGTCCGAGCGGGGTGTCGAGTGGGCGATTGACCAGTAGCGGAACCACATTCGGGTGGGCCATGGCCAGACGGCGGAAGTTGCGCGCGACCACGCGCAATTGATGGCGCCAGTCCGGGTCGCCGCTGTCGACGCTCAGTTGCTCGAGCACGATCTCGGTGACGCCGTCGAGAAGCGCGGCCTTGTTGACGGTGCGGCGATAGAGCACCATCGGGTCGCGTCCGAGTGCCTCACCGAGGCGACGCATCGACAGCTGATCGACGCTGTCGCCGTCGATGATCTCGAGCGCGGCGGCCAGTATGGCGGCCCGGGTGAGAGGGCTGTGCCGGGGGTGGTCGTCACAGCCACGATTCGAGTCCCCGGACGGTCCGGCTCTGGAGTCGTTCATCGCTTCGGACGCCCTTTCGTGGTAAGTCAACGCTGTAAGCCTACGCTGTAGACATACGATGCGACAGGGCCTAGGCTGAGGAGGTAACCGGTTCATGCGTCGAACGGTCGGCCGATCCGGTCGGCCGCGGTCGAATCACGCATCCGGGACAGGATGATCCGATGACCGAGAACAAGATCCTGCACCAGCTCCAAGCCGTGAAGGCGCATGTGGCGAAGCTCCTCGACAGCGCCAGCGCTGGCGGTACAACACGCGGACACGAGTACCGAACCCGGAGCGGCTTCGGGCGAGTCGAGCAGAAGCTCAGAGGGGTGTTCAAGCGCTGACCCGCCGTCCTTGGCACGTACCGGGCGTCGCCCCCGGGGCACTCGCTTATCGATCTGTCCGCGACACAGCTTCAGAAGAACTCGAGGAAAACCATGGCTATCACCGATGTTGCTGCCTACGCGCATCTGACCGAGGCTGACATCGAGGCGCTCGGGCGCGAGCTCGACCTGATCCGCCGCGACATCGAGGATCGGCGCGGAACCCGGGACGCGAACTACATCCGCCGCACAATCGCGTTCCAACGCGCCCTCGACGTCGCGGCGCGGCTCACAATCGCGTTGAGTCGCAACAGAACAGGATGGATTTTGGGCGCTGTCGGGCTGGCGGTAGCGAAGAGCGTGGAGAACATGGAGATCGGCCACAACGTCGGCCACGGCCAATGGGATTGGATGAACGACCCCGAAATCCATTCCGGCACATGGGAATGGGATATGGCGGGTTTGTCATCGCAGTGGCGATATTCGCACAACTATCGCCATCACGTGTTCACCAACGTCCTCGGCATGGACGACGACATCGGCTTCGGCGTGATGCGCGTGACCCGCGACCAGCGCTGGCGGCCGTACATGGCACTGCAACCGCTGCAGAACCTGGTGCTGGCAGCCACCTTCGAATGGGGAATAGCCATTCACGGCCTCGACGCCGAACGCGCCCGCGCCACGACCAGGCCAGAGAAGATCGTGCAGGCCAAGGCCCTCATACGAAAGGTCGCCCGACAGGCCGGTAAGGATTACCTACTGTTCCCCGTGCTGAGCGGCCGGCGTTGGCGCCGCACACTGACGGCGAATCTCACGGCGAACATGCTGCGCAATGTCTGGGCCTATCTGGTGATCTTCTGCGGCCATTTTCCCGACGGCGCGGAGAAGTTCACCGCCGCGGCGGTCGAGCGTGAGACCAAGGCCGAATGGTATCTGCGACAGATGCTGGGCACCGCGAACTTCGATGCCGGACCGGTGCTGGCCTTCCTGAGCGGCAACCTCTGCTACCAGATCGAACACCATCTGTTTCCCGATCTGCCCAGCAATCGCTATGCCGAAATCGCCGTACGGGTGCGCGCCCTGTGCGACAAATACGATCTGCCGTACACGAGCGGATCGCTACTGCGCCAATACCTTCTGGTCATGCGCACCATCCACAAACTCGCCCTGCCGGACCGCTTCCTGACAGCCACATCCGACGATGCCCCCGAGACAGCCTCGGAGCGAAAATTCCTCGGCTCCGACACAATTGCCGCCGTCACCGTCGCGCGCTGGTCCGGACGGCACGGGTTGCGAACGGCACTCCGCGCGGCAGCAGCGCGAGCGGCTACAATGAAATTATCGGCGACATAACGCATGCAACCACTCGAGGTTGTATCGTCGGCCGATTCGAATGAATCCGGCCGATTCGCGGCCGAGGCAGGAACGTCGACGATGAAGCGACGAGAGAACCGAAGCGACACCGAGCCGAATGGACCGCCCGCAGATCGCACACCACGCGTATTACTGAAAGCCAGCGGGTTGAAAACCGGATACGTCGATGGTGCGTGGTGGCCCTACGCCGACGATCTCGCAGCCGAACTTCCGGCTCTGCTCCCGATCCTGGAGACCCGTGTGGGCGCCATACATCGCGTGACGTATCGCCTCGACGAGTGGCCGGATACGCCTGGCGTGCTCGCATTCGCCGGGCGGGCGGTGCGACTGGACGGCTACCGTGGCGGAACTGTGCACACGATCGAAGTACTGGGTGCGAGAAATCACCGATTGGTTCTGCTGGTTGTTCCGCCCTACACCGACGCGCATCACGCGTTCACGGCCATGGCCTCCGCATCCGGCGCGGACAACGAAGCAACCGTCGACGACCTTTTGATGGTCGGCATGCGAGAACGCACCGCCCGCACCGACAGAGCCACCGCAGTGCAACAGTGGAAATACCGCACGCCGCTTCGGACGTCGCCCCTCCCGATTCCAGCCGATCGCACCGCCACGAAGAACCGGATCGGGGACGACTGCTGAGCCGTGTCCGGCGACGCGACGTCGACCGCCACGTTGCTGATCGCGCGAGCGAAACACAGTCTCCGGATCGATGGCGCGTCTGGCCGCGAACGGCGAATCCCGCGGCCGAATTGCATGAGGTGGTCGGCTTGCTTTGACCTCCTCTCGGCGCCCGGCACGACCGGCCTGCTGCTCCGCCAATACCTGTTGACACTGCGGACCATCACAAACCGGCCCTGCCGGACAGCTTGCTGACCGCCACCTCCGATGACGCACCCGAGACCGCCTCGGAACGGAAATTCAACGGCCGCAGCACCATCGGACAAGCGACGCAGATTGCGTCGCCAGGCGGCAGGTCTACGCTCGGCACTGCGCGCGCTTGCAGTACCGAGGGTGTGATCTCACTTCCACCGTTGTAGACCTACAGTGTTGCCACCGAGTGACAGTCGGCGTGTACTGGAAGTACCAACCAGATCCGAGGGATCAGTACGCGCCTGAGTACGCCGAGACGGGAGCTTGGGATGGATGTGCCCGCCGTGGTCTGGGGGTTGACGGTTGTGGGGGTCGTGGGCCTGCTGCTGTTCGACTTCTTCTTTCACGTCCGGAAGGCCCACGTTCCCACCTTGCGCGAGGCGGCCCTGTGGTCGGCTGTCTATATGGGGATCGCGGTGGTTTTCGGGGTTGGTGTGTGGATGGTCGGCGGTACCACGATGGGCGCCGAATACTTCGCGGGGTACGTGACGGAGAAGGCGTTGTCGGTGGACAACCTGTTCGTGTTCCTCATCATCATGACCAGTTTCAAGGTTCCCCGAGCAGACCAGCAGAAGGTACTGCTGTTCGGCATCGTCTTCTCGCTGCTCGCCCGGACCGGCTTCATCCTGCTGGGCGCCGCGTTGATCAACTCCTTCGCCTGGGTGTTCTACCTGTTCGGCTTGGTCCTGCTGGTCACCGCGGGCAATCTGCTCAAACCCGAAGCGTCGGAAAATCATTCCGCGGACAATCTGCCGATCCGTCTGGCCAAACGGTTGTTCCGCACCTCGGACCGCTACGACGGCGACAAGCTGTTCACGGTGCGCGACGGCGCGCGGGTGATGACTCCGATGCTGCTGGTCATGGTGGCCATCGGCGGAACAGACCTCATGTTCGCGCTGGACTCCATCCCAGCCATCTTCGGCCTGACCCAGAACGTGTACCTGGTGGTCACGGCCACCGTGTTTTCTTTGCTGGGTCTGCGCCAGCTGTACTTCCTCATCGACGGCCTGCTCGATCGCCTGGTCTACCTGACCTACGGTCTGGCAGCCATCCTCGGCTTCATCGGGGTGAAACTCGTTCTGCACGCGTTGCACGAGAACAATTTGCCGTTCATCAATGCCGGCCGCCCGGTACCGGTCGTCGAGATCAGCACCGGCCTGTCGTTGAGTGTGATCCTCGGTGCGCTGGCCGTCACCGTCATCGCCTCGCTGATCAGCACCAAGGGCAAGGCCCAAAACGCCGTGTCCGCGGCCCGGCGCCACGCGATCGCCTACCTCGACGTGGAAACCGACCCCGCCATCCGCGAGGACATCTTCGACCACCTGCTCGCCGAGGAAGCGCAGATCAAAACGCTACCGGAGAACTACCGCGCCCGGATCCGCGACCAGCAACAACTCATGGCGCTGCTCAACCGGGCCCATACCGAGCACGATGCGGTCCAGGCGGATGTGCGGAGGACGTGGTCGCAGAAACCCTAGAGGCGGCGCGCGGGGCACTGATCGACCATGCCGCACGCTCACCACGGCCTCCGAGGAACAGGGCCCGGTCAGGCCTCGGTTTCGGTCATGGGGATCATGTTCCGCTTGGGGGCGTCACAGGTTTTCACCGCGACCTTGTCGGTGACCAGCAACGGATCGCCGCCGACCCGTCCGATCTCTCCCCCCACCCCGCCGACACCGAACACCGCTAGCGCGACTCACCCCGCCGACACCGGCAACCTGTCTCGGCCCGCTACCGATACCCCTCGGTGGTAGGCATCTTTCGCCGGTCGCGTGGCCGGGCGGTGGCGCACGATCCTGGCTTGGTTCCCGGCCGCGGGAAAAGATCCCGAGCGACAGTCGATCCTGAGACGATCGGAGATAGCCATCGGCACGCTGAATCGCGAGGGATGAATGGCCGGATTGATCGCCCAGGTCGACAGGTGGCAGCAGCGCCACCGCGGGTTGGGATTTCCGCTGGCGGTGGTCTACAAGTTCGTCGACGATCAGGGCGGATACCTTGCTGCCTTGATCACCTACTACGCGTTCGTGTCGTTGTTTCCGCTGCTGCTGATTCTGACGACCGTGCTCAGCGTGATCCTCAAAGCACAGCCCCATCTTCAGCAGCGCATCCTCGAATCGGCCGTCAGCCAGTTCCCGGTGATCGGTGACCAACTCGGCCACCCGGAGCGGCTCAGCGGCGGCACCGTGGGCGTGACCGTTGGAATCGGCGCTGCGGTGTTCGGTGGTCTCGGCGTCTCGGTGGCCGTGCAGAACGCGATGAACGTCGCCTGGGCCGTGCCCGTCAATCGACGACCCGACCCCATTACGGTCCGGGTGCGAGGGCTGATGGGACTGATCACTCTCGGTCCGCTGATGCTGGGATTGACCGTGGTGTCGCGGATCGTCGCCGCGTGGCATATCGGTTTCGGATTCGCCTGGCTGCTGTCGGCGGTGTCGGTTGTGTTCAACGCGGGAGTGTTCACGATCGCGTTCAAGTGGGCCACCGTGAGACCGCTGCGCTGGCGGCAGGTCGCGCCCGGTGCGGTCGCCGCCGCCCTCGCCTGGCAGCTGCTGCAGCAGTTCGGCTCCCTCTATGTGGGCCGGGTGGTAAGCCATGCCTCCAACACCAACGGTGTATTCGCCGTGGTCCTCGGGCTCCTCGGCTTTCTCTACCTCGCTTCGTTCGCGGTCGTGCTGTGCGCCGAGATCAATGTAGTCAGGGTCGACAGGCTCTATCCTCGTGCCCTGCTGACACCGTTCACCGAGAACGTCAACCTCACCACTGGCGATCGGCGCACCTACACCGATCAAGCCCAGGCCCAGCGCAACAAAGATTTCGAAGACATCACCGTTACCTTCGACCAGGCCCCCGAACGATGAACTCCCCCGCACGTCGTGGCCGGGCACGCGCCTGAGGCGGGCGGTAGCGGGCGGAGCGGCCGCGTGGAACCGGTCGGGCACACCGACGCCTCCCCTACCCGTGGTTGGCAGGACGATGGCCCGCGCGCTGAACCGTTCGGCGGTCCCGGGCCGTCGAGTACGCAAGGTGAAATTTCACGGAAAGATGAAGTAACCCGTGAGGAGAAGGGAGGAGTTGCCTGTCGGATCACCCGAGAACATGTGCGATGCGGGTGATCGCCGACGTTCCGGTTACATGTCGGATGATGGTAGTAATTCCCCTTCGATGCCCCGGTGCCGTACGGCACCGGGGCCTTCGGCGTTTGGAGGTTGAACATTCCCGACCCTGCCAGCACGAACGAGAAGTTCGACGACGACTACCCCGCCTACACCATGGGGCGGGCCGCGGACATGCTGGGCACCACCCCGGCGTTCCTGCGCAGCCTCGACGACGCGAAACTGATCACCCCGCAACGCTCGGCCGGTGGGCACCGCCGCTACTCCCGCCGCCAGCTCCGCCTGGCCGCCCGCGCCCGCGAACTGGTCGACCACGGCACACCCCTCGAAGCGGCCTGCCGAATCATCACCCTCGAAGACCAACTGTCCGAAGCCCTCGAAACCAACGCCCAACTCCGCCAACAAGACTGACACGACACCGGTGCCTCGCGGCAAACCACCACAGACCGGAGGGCCAGCCACGAGCTGGATAATCCGACCGGTCCGGTAGCAAGGCAGCCCGGCGTGTGCTGTGGCACGATTGCGGGGCGGCGGCCCGAAACGTGGCATGCTGTCCAGTGGGCACGGGTTGTTGCAGTGATCGCCCGGCTCACTACAGGAAGTAACAAAGAAAAAATATGTCGCAAGGTACCGTGAAGTGGTTCATCGGCGAAAAGGGCTTCGGATTCATCGCGCAAGACGGTGGCGGCCCTGACGTGTTCGTCCACTACTCCGAGATCTCCAGCTCCGGCTACAAGACCCTCGACGAGGGCCAGCGCGTCGAGTTCGAGATCGGCCAGAGCCAGAAGGGCCCGCAGGCCCAGAGCGTCCGCGCGATCTGAGAGCTCACCACCCCGAAACCCGCGCCCATAGCGCGGGTTTCGTGCTTTCAGCAGCCAAAAAACGGCACCGACCACGCCGCTACGGAAGGCTACACCGACCCGCAGCCACCGCCCCAGACCGCGCCACGCCCGCCCAGCCCCCGCTGCCGTTTTGAACTCGCACCGGCGGCAGCGCGATCTGGCCCTGCCCGACCGCCGAACGCAGCTCCGCGACGAACTCGGCGCCATCGGCAGCGAATTCCGCAGCCGCACAGCGCACCTCGGCCAACTCCTCGTCGACACCCAGCATCAACGCCTCCACCACCGCGACCAACTTCGCGCTCACCACATCCGCATATATAGGGCCACCCGGATCCAATCGCAGCAGCAGGGACCGATACCGCGCCACGCGATCCAGCGCAGCCAACTCCGGCGAGTCACCCTGCGGCATCGCAACTCCTTCCGACATCCCCACCGACAACGGGCGGAACGAACCGACCCGCACATGGAAAGTCGATCGCGGTCACCGCACTGCGCTTCGCGGCCAGCAATAGCGATACCGGAATCCCCATCGCGAGGCATTCGCCCGATTTAACCGGTTTCGACGGCTTGGTCCTTTGCCCCGCAGCAACGAGTTCCCCGGCATCCGCCGCGCTTGTCGGTCGATCGCGCCCCGATCGTTCTGCTGGACAACGTTTTCGAGACGACGCACGGTCAGATGCGTACAGTTGTTGATATGCGAGCCCTTTCCGGCTCGCAGGATGCCTTTTTGAGTGGAGGCCTACTCGAGTCGATCTCGCCAACTCGGGTGGGTGCGGATATGACGCGAGCCGCCGGCGTGCTCGGCGCGGTCACGGCTGAGCGCGGTTTCCGCACGATGAGATCGGCGCAGCAGCCGCCGCGCTGAACCACCGGAGCGACGGGTGAGTGCGACCGCGACGACGGCTCCGATCGCGATTCCAGCGAACAAAACGGTGAGGACGAGCATGACAGCTCCTGGGTGGATTGCGATGCGGGCGTGGATATCGACAACGGTCGCCGCGTGAAAACGTCAGCGTCAGCGAGCGGCCGGGGTGTGTCCGAACAGCCTGTCCAGGCCGCGTCGACGAGGTGCGGGCCCGGTACCGGCTTCCTGCCCGGCCACAACACCGGGTGCCTCAGGGGCGACCTCGGTGGTGCCGGTGTGGCTGTAGTAGGTGGGGGTGCTGTGGCGGGTGGCCTCGAGTTCCCGGCGAGCATCGCGGCCGCGCCGAGCGGTGCGGCGGGCACCGGCCAGCAGCAAGCCCAGTCCGGCAATCCCGACGCCGCCGACGACGATGCCGTAGAGGAACAGCACGCCGGTGGAGCCGGTGACGTGATAGCCGAACACCGCGAAGTTGTCGGTCAATACGTGGTTGCCGCCACTGTTGGCGAAGACACCTGTGACGCCGATGAGTACTGCGGCGACGAGAATAACGAGCCCGATGATGACGATCATGATGATCCCTCGGATCTATTGGTTCTTCCAGTACACGCCGACCGCCACCTAATGTCAACACCGTAGACCTACAGCTTTGGCGATCCGATCTCCTAAGCGTTCCCGGTTCGAAGAGTGCGGCTTGCAGCACCCGCCAGCGAGTCGGACACCGAACGCGGGAGCCGTGCGCGGGTTCGAGGAGGACGCCGTGGCCGAGAAAAGCTATCGCTCCGCCGAGACCGGCCGGTATGTCACCGAGGAGACCGCGGCCGAGAATCCGAGGACGACCGTGCGCGAGGACGAGCCCCACCAGGGCGAT
>NZ_JAMRXH010000033.1 GCF_023740735.1 Nocardia sp. CDC159 | reverse complement strand
ACTCTTGACTCCAGCGTGACCGGCTCCAACCCGCACACCGATCCTTCGGACAAGCCACAACCCGGACCCACCACACAGGCTAACCCCCACACCCCGAGAAGGTCTTGACCTAAAGGGGTGCCATTTCAGGATGTCCTGCGGCAGTCGATCTTCCGCGCTACCGACCCACCAGCGGCATGTGCGGATGAGGCTCGCTGACACCGCTTCATCGTTGTTTCGGCGGTGGTACTGGGTGGTCTCTTGCTGCTGAGCTAACGTCCGGCGAGCTCGGCGACGACCGGAGCGAACCTGTCGGCGACGTCGGCGCCGAAGACGAAATAGGAGAAGCCGATCTCCTCCCGGCGGCGCTGGATTTCCTCGGCGGCGGCGGCCGGATCATCTGGAAGTGTGGTCAGGGCGTCGGCCGCGCGAACTGCGGCAGTGTCGGTGTCGGGGGGTGCCATGTGCGGCGCGACCGAGTCGCCGATAACCGGCACGGCGAGCGCGAGCTCGATATTCGGGACGGCGCGGAAATCCTGTGCCAGCCGGGCTGTTTCGGCCCGAGATTGATACAGCAGCGGGAAGGTGACCGTGTCCGCGACCTCGGCCGCCAACGCCCGGGCCTTCGGACCGGATACGGCCATCGCCACTGGCGTGTAACGGTCGGGTCCGTCGAAATCTCTCAGCCTCTTGACGGTTTCACGCACCCGTGCCAGCCGCTCGTTCGGCGGTACGCCGGGCATCCCCTTGTCGCGGAGTTCGTCGTCGATTCCCGGCCTGCCGGTGCCGATGCCCATCTCGAAGCGACCGTCGGTCAGTAGTGACAGCGAGTGCGCTTCCCACGCTGTCAGCCAGGGCGGGCGAAACGGAGAGGCGTAGACCCACGCGCCCACGCGCAGGTCGGTCATGGTCGCGACCGTGGCCAGCATGGGGCCGGGTGCCGGTTGCGTCAGCGGGAAGTCAGGCACCAGTAGGGTCGAGTAACCGCTGTCGGCGATGCGGCGCACGCGATCTCGCCACGTCGGCAGGTCTGTCGTGAGCGGGGCAACGACCCCGAATCGAAACGGTCTCGTCATGTCCGGGCTCCCATCGTTCGGTCTCTCCAGACGTGTTGACGACGGATCTACCCGAAAATCATCGGCGCGGCCGAGACCATCTACCCGCTCCTGGGAACGCCCTGGACTCGGCAGTTGCGGACGTTCGCGTGATCAACTGGCGGGCAACAGCAACAGATCGTCAGAACGCCCCCGCAGCGGCATGAGCGCGCACTTGTGTCGAGCGAAGTCAGGGGGGCGGTGTACCAAACTGCTTGATGTAGAACGCCTACGTTCTCGGATAGCCTGGAATCTTCGGAGGATCTCACCTACGTGAAGCCTCCCCTGATGGTTGAGGTCGCTGGAGCAAGGCGTTATCACGATGGCAGCAACCTAGGGACTGACCGATTAGCTGGGAGGAAGGGTTGTCGGGACTTCCGCGCCTGCAGCCGCCTCAGGCCGGCGGCGTCTCTTCGGTATCCGCTGATCGAGCCAGCTGAGCCAGGTCTCGGCGGCCCGGAAAAGAAGCTCTGCAAGCCAATCGGCGATCACGGTCTTATTGTTCCAGGCAACTGCGCAGACGCGCATCCGCTGCCCCCGCCCGACTCGTCAGCGGCGGTCGGGCGATTCTTCTGATCGGTCATGCCACGAAATGCCGCGATACCCCCGCTCCTCGGCATTTCCTACGTTGCTGAGGCCGAGATGCTCTCTGCGCGACGGTCTTCCGGTACGCCGCGCGGCCGTCCCAGACCGCACGGAACGCGGCGTTACAGTTCACGGTGCTGACCGTAGCCAGTGCGCCGCGTGGTCTGGGAATATCCCTGCGACTGACGGGATGGAGGTTGGGTGAGGGTCAGCTTGGGAGCTGGTTGTAGAGTCGCACGATTTCATCGGCGGTGGCGTGGGCGGCGTTGCAGCCGTTGAGGGCCTTGATCGTGATGACCTCGCCGCCCTGGTAAGGGTCCTTCCGGTTGGTGCTGACGGGGTCATTGGGCTGCGGAGGAATCAAGACAGAGATCGAACAGGCATCGGGATAGCTGTGGAGTCTCGCGGGGTGGGGATTCTCGAAGGCCCGCAGCCCGCCGATCTCGATTTCCTTCAGAACGGGGTGGGAGACATGCGGCCCGTCGGGCCCGGGTTCGAGCTCAACATAACTGTCCTTCGGCCCGAAAGGCGTGCCGAATATGCCCACCCTGTACCCGATATGTTGAGCGGTCGAGGGGGCGTCGTTGTCGAGAACGAAGGAGCAGTTCCACGCATCCATTCCCAAGGACGGAGCTGTCTTGTTCAATCGTCCAGGTCCATCCGGATACTCGCTTTCGAGCACGGGGTGGTGCCCCTGCCCGATCTTGCCGAGCACAGCGCAGGGATCCAGAGTGGCAAGCCGGGAGTTCACATGTGCGCGGTGAGAAGCCGCTCGCAGTGGACCTTCGGGCCAGTGCTGGACAGCCGCTTGGGCGATACCCTGCGCCACCGGGCACATATCGGTCTTGAACACCCCGTCGATGTTCACCATGAACTCCAGCCGCGGGTCGAGAGCCGCGACCACCGAGCACCCTCCGAGACTGTCGTCCGCCGGCGGTCTGGGCGTGACATCGACCTTGCCGAGCATTGAGGTCCCGGACCGCCCCAGCCGCGGGAGCATGGCGACGTTCAACCAATTCTGGTGACCTAGCGGGGAGGTGAAGTCCACCTGGCACACGTCGAAATTGCCAAGCGGACCGATGTAGTCCGGTGTTCCGATCTGCTGTAACACGGCGTCGTCGAGATAGCCGCAGGGGTCCAGCCGACGGAGGGTGTCGAGATAGGCGATCGTCTCCTGAGCCTGGGCCGACAGGAACTTCGGATACACGGGTCGCTGCGCCGTCTGCGTGGACGCACACGACGACGCGACGACCGCACCCGCCAGCAGCATCGCGGCAGCGACAATCACTTTCCTCACGGCGACGGATACTACAACCGATTCGCCGCATTCGTCCGGATCAGATCGTCACGAATCCATCATCGACCTGGTCACATCGAATCTCAGGACGAACCAGTCGACAATCCTCTCTGCCAGAGATCCGCGGCCACTCCGACACACGCAGTTTGCTATGCGAGGTATCAAATCGAGACTCTCATGGAACCATGAGCGCGCATCCACTTGTCATGTGCCTGAGGCCATGTAGGCGGCAAGGATGTAGTTGGGGTGCCGGTCGAGGTTGGTGCGTGCGCGGTCGTGGCGCATCGTGGTACGAGGGTTAGCGTGGCGGGCGGCGATTTGGACGTCGGGCAGGTCGACGTCGGCGTCGAGCATGGTGGTGACGAACGTGTGCCGCAGCATGTGCGGGTGCATCCGCGGCTACCCCCGCGCGGTCATTAACCTCGCCCTCCAAGCGCTCGTCGCCGCGTTCGCCGACAGCAAAGCCATCATCGACGAATCCGCCACCCGCACAGCCGTTGCCGAGGTCACGGCAGAGTGAACACCCCGACACCCCGAACACCACCACCCCGCCGGAACCCCGCCCGGCGGGGTCATTTCATGCCCGATCATCCTCACCCCCAACGCCGCCGACATGCTCATCCTCAGCGCCGGTCAACACCCCTGGGGCTGACTTTCGCAGCGGCAGTCAGTCTCTCCGCGGCGAGACCGGCTCACCCAAGAGCGGTCCTATTTCGTGAAGGTGAAGGACTGCTCCATCGGTGTAAACCATCTGTCCGACGTAGCCGATGTGAACGCCACTTCCGATACGTTCGGGTCACGCGGTGCGATTTCGATGATCGCGAAGCACAGGTTGTTGTGTCTCGAGACCAGCACTCGCACGGCGAGTTCGTCGCGATCGCTGGCCCCATCTGCCGGACCCAATTCTCCCCACCCAAAAACACGGTCGACACCCTCCCGCGGACGCGGTTCCCGTCACCGGCCAGGTTGTCCTCTATCAGGCGGTTGGCAAGGCCTTCGAGGGAATCGCCGCACTGCTCGCCGTACGCGACAACAAGCGAGCACTGATCGACCTCTGACTTCGGCCATGACCTGGTCTCATCCAATCGAGCGCCGATCAGACCCCAGGTCCCCACGTAGTTGAGCTTGAAGCCCCAGTCTTCAGTCGAGGTTCCCACGGTGCCCTTGAATATGTCATCGCCGCAATCCGGTTTCGCAGCAGGGGTTCCGATTCCGCACGCCGTTAGGGGGTCAGCGCGAGCGCGGCGACAGCCAGCAGGGTAGATGCACGCATCGAAATAAGTTCCTCTCCGGGAAGGTCCGCTCGTGCAGACCGGTCAAACGTCAAGCGTCGCTAGGCGACAGAGGCGGTACCTCACCGCTTTCGCCCGCAGAGAGCTGTTCACTCGCCTGGCAGGATGATGACGCGGGCGGGTCCTGTGACGTCGGCGACCGTTGGGCGGACGCCGGTGAGTTGGCACAGCAACTCGATGTCGTCGAGGGAGCTGTCGTCGTCCTCGTCGAACGCCTCCGGGTCGTCGATGCCCATCGCGGCCAGGGCTTCCTCGGTCATCCACGGCTCGGCACCCCATGCCCTGCTCGGCTGGCCGTCGGCGAAGTCCGCCAGCGTATCTCCGTCCTGGCAGATCAGGAAATTCCGTTCGGCTTCGATGCTGCGGGACGACGTGACTGTGAACGTGCCGCGCGACAGATCTTGGCAGCTGACCCGCCACCAGCCGTTGTCCGCCACCAGCAGGGTGTGCGGGGCGAGGCTGAATGCGGCGACGACCAGGCTGTCGTAGTCGATGTTCTCCTCGCGGGCTCGCCGCACAAGTTCAGCCCATGTCGCGGTGGCGATCTGATTGTCGTCGGCCCCCAAGCGGCGCAGGGCCTCGTCCGGATCCAGGTTGTGTATCACGGTGAGGCAGTAGACGCCGTCGCTGTCTCTCAAGCCGGTTTCCATCCAGGGATGCGGATTGTTGTGTTCCCCGGCTTGCTCATCCTCGCCGGGGGCGGCCGAGACCTCGGCTGTGGGCGGTGCGACGTGGCCGACATCGCTGGCGACGGTGGATCCCGCCGGACTGTCAGCGTCGCTGAGCCAGTACGAACTGCCCCAGCTGGTGAAGATGACCGAGCCGGTCGACTCATCCCCGCTGGTGGTGTTGCGACCATATTCCCAGCGCACGTCGTCATCGGGGCCGACCAGTACGAGTTTCGCGTCTTCGCGGTCGCTCCATGGGAAATGCCAGGTCAACCAGGTGTCCGGCTGGTCGAGCGACAGAGCCTCGCCCGGCTCGATAAAGCAGTAGACCGTGTTCGGGTTCGGACCGGCGTGCAACAGGGACTCACCGTCAGCGCAGCGGAGCAAGATGAATTTTCCGTTGGCCGAGGTCAGGACGCGGTTCCCCTGGATCTCTGCCACCGGTGCTCGGTCGCCCAGTGACACCGGCACCACCGGGCCGTGCAGCAGGCTGTGTGAAGGCCTCCCGACTTCAGAGATTATTCCGTCCCCGTCGTTGGTGACATGGAATGATGACCAGCCGAGTTCGGGCAGGTCAGCACGCCAGACAACCTCGTTACCCTGGTAGACGGCGAACATTCCCTCGTGTCCCACGCGGAGGGTACCCGCAGCGCCCGCCCGCCAACTGACCGTGCCGTCGCGATCAGCTATCACCGCATGGCCATCGGCGTCGTAGCGCAGAACCCATTCACCCGAGGGTGATGACACTGGTTTGATCAATTTCTCGCAATGGCTTAGCTGCCGTCGCACCCCAACTATCCCTTCGGGCGAAAGTTTCCCACATCTACCGGTAACACCTGACGTCATCTGCTGCTCGGTGGCAGGCAGCGCCGCGAGGACCCCGTACGGAAGACTGTACGGTTTTGTGCTGCGTTCAGCCGGTTGAATCGTCACGAATCAGTCATCGGTTCATCACCGCTGCATGAGCACGTCCGCCGCTGAGGTGCCGTCTGGCAGCCGAGAACCGGATACGGCTCAGCGCCTTGCGCATTGCGATCGCGAGCCGGATCGGCCCAACACACTGAACTCGGCATGAGCGTGCGTTGGGAAGCCCTGTCGGACAACCAATCTGGGCGATGGACCAACGCGCGACCAGCGGCATTACCGTGCGTTGCCGAGTACCGATACCTCTCGATGCCAGCCCCGATTTTCGGGTTGCACCAGCGCGCATGGAGCCCATCGTCGCTCTGGGCCGCCCGGCTTTCGTTCGCTCCCGAAGCTACCGGCCCGCACAGTCGAAATGTCGTTCGGCAACCCATTCGGGGCACCGCGGAGCGGGGACTGATTCACGGGTGGGAGTGTTCAGTGGGCTCCGCTGAGGTTGAGGACGACGACGCCGATCACGATAAGGGCGATGGCGAAGATCTTTGCGGGGGTGAGGGGTTGGTGGAGGAACAGGGTGCCGATGGCGACGATGAGAGCGGTGCCGAGACCGGCCCAGATGGCGTAGGCGGTGCCGACGGCGAGTCCGTAGCGGAGGGATCGGGACAGGGTGAGGAAGGCCACGCCGTAGGCGGCCAGGCAGGCGAGGGTGGGCCATAGGCGGGTGAAGCCGTCGGTGGCTTTCATCAGGCTGGTGCCCAGGACTTCGAAGGCGATCGCGGCGCCGAGGTAGAGGTAGGCGGTCGTCATCGGGGCTGCCTTTCGCCGGTGCCGAGGGTGTGAACGACTGGGCAGTCCCCGGTGGCGGGGAGGGCGGGGCCAAGGTGGTCGATGTCGTATCCGTCGGGATAGCTACGCCGCCAGGGGAAATCGAACAGGCCGACACCCTCCGCCGAGCCCGGCCATCGGCGCAGCGCCGCCGCGCGGGTACGCAGGACCGCGGTGACGGCCGCGCGGGTGGCGCGGCCGGGTTCGGGCAGGGCCAGTGCTCGGCGGATGTGGTCGGGGGTGAGTGCGTCGACGACGGCGCGGGAGATTCGCAATGGCAGGCGCGGCAACAGGTCTGCGGCCATGCGGTCGCGGTTGGCCAGGGCGACCCGATGGCCGCCGTCGCTGTAACCGACGAAGCGTGCCTCGTAGCTGTCGAGGTAGTCGGCCATGTCCTCATACGAGCCGGGAATGTCCTTGATGGCCATGTGCTCGCCGAGTTGCCGGTAGTACAGGTACAGGGCGGTGCGTTCGGTCTGCGACATCGGGCGCCAGCCGTGGGCGTCGACGAATCGGGCCGCGACCACCACAAAGGTGGCCAGCACGTAGCGGAAATCCTCCTGCGAGATCGAGTACGGGGCATGGGCCCGGTTGATCCGCCGCACGGCCCGTCGCCCGCGATCGGAGGCGATGCCGTGCGCGAGGACCTCCGTAAGCAGCAGCGCGGTGTCGTCGGCCCTCTTCTCCGGGCGCTGCACGAATTCACCGGTGCGGCCCAGCAGAGCTCCGATGGTGGGGACGGCGAAGGTGTGGATCTGCGCCAGCTCCGACCCGATCGCGATCTCGACCGGGAACTCGAACTGGGCATCGAGCCGGTGAATCAGTTCGAAGTCGCGTTCGGGGGTCAGGCGTTCGATGATGCGCAGTCGGTCGTATCGGCCCATGCCGCTCTCCTTCCGAGAAACTACGACACTTGTTCAACTAGTTATCCGATATACTACGACAAGTGTTCAAATAGTTGGCAAGAGGAGGGAGCAGTGACCTCCGACGCACACACGACCGGTGAGGCCACCGACGGACACGGCATCACCGAGGAGAAGACGGCGTCGAAACAGACACGGCCGGACGGCCGTAAAGCCCGCGGGCAGCACCGCCGCAAGCAGCTGGTGGACGCGGCGTTGCGGGTGGCCGCGCGCGACGGGGTCGCCGCGATCACCCACCGGGCCGTGGCCGCCGAAGCCGGTGTCGCCGCGACCGCCGGGACCTATTACTTCCCGACCGTGGACGATCTGCTGTCCGCAGTGATCACCGCCGGCGTGCAGCGATTCACCACCGATCTCACCGCCCGGCTCGGGCAGGCCCCCACGGTGCGGACGTTCGTCGACTACCTCGACGACATCCTGCGCCACGACCGGCCACGGTTGATCACCGAATACGAGCTCTACCTGCTCGCCGCGCGCCGCCCCGAACTGCGCCCGGCCCTGCGCCCGTGGACCGAAGCGATGCGGACCATCCTCGCCCGATGGACCACCGACCCCATCGCCCTGACCGCCACCATCGCCGTCCTGGACGGACTGTTCTTGCAATCGGTCACTGCCACACCCCCGTCCACCGACACCGTCGAAGCCGTCCTGCTGGGCACCCTCGCGATCACCCAATCCGCCACACAATGAACGCACGGCCCGTCGGTGCCGCACGCCGAGCACGCACGCGCCTTCGCCCATCAACCCGCGCGATCGCCGATCACAGACCCGGCGGCGGGTGATACGCGCAATTCGGCAATAGCGGATGTTCCGATGTCCGGGCTCATTGACCCCGATGTCTATGGCAATTGGTGGTCAGTGGTGGGTGTGGTGGGTCGTGACGGTTGTGGTGACCAGGTGTAGCCGCCGTTGGCCGGGGTCGGTGAGCGTCGGCAGGAGCAGGGTTGGCATGCCGATATCGACGGCGGGGCCGTCGTGGGAGGTCTGTCACCGACCATGAGGGTGTGTTCGGGTTCGATGCCGAGACGGGCCAGGGCGAGCTGGAAGATCGTGGGGTCGGGTTCTGGACGCCGTGCTCGTAGGACAGGACGAACGTGTCGATCAGATCGAGCAGTCCGGCAGCGGCGAAGGCGCTGCGTGTGCCTCCCGGAACGCGGCAATATGGTGTGTCCGAGTCGATCACTACCCGAGGGCGGATCGGTCGTCGGTGAAAGAGGACGAACCGTCAGGAATTGAGGTAGGCGAGTACTGCCAATACTCGGCGGTGTCCGTTGCCGGTGGCGGGTAGGTCGAGTTTGGTGAAGATGCTGCCGATATGTTTGGCGACGGCGCCCTCGGTGACGACCAGGAGGGCCGCGATGGTGGCGTTGTCGTGGCCCTCGGCCATCAGTGCCAGTACCTCGCGCTCCCGGGGAGTCAACGCATGCAAGGGATCTCGGGCCTTGCGGTGGACCAGCAGTTGGGAGATCACCTCCGGGTCCATGGCGGTGCCACCGGTGGCCACCCGGTGCAGCGCGTCGAGGAATTGGTCGACCTTCCCGACCCGCTCCTTGAGCAGGTAGCCGACGCCGCCCGCGCCGTCGGCGAGCAGTTCGGCGGCATAGCTGCCCTCTACATACGACGACAGCACCAACACCGGCAGGCCCGGATACAGTGTCCGCGCTTGCACGGCGGCACGCAGACCGTCATCGGTGAAGGTCGGTGGCAACCGGATGTCCACGACCACGGCATCGGGCCGCTCGGCCGTCACCGCGGCGAGGAAGTCCGGCGCGTTGTCGGTCGCCGCCGCCACCTCGATGCCGGCGGTGTCGAGTAGCAACACCATCCCCTCGCGCAGCAGCGCGTCGTCCTCGGCGATCACGACCCGCATGGCAGCTCCACCCGCACTACGGTAGGCCCACCGGCCGCGCTGGTGAGTGTCATCTCGCCGTCGAAGGCCTCGACGCGCCGCCGGATTCCGGCCAGCCCGCCCTCCGGGTGTTCGCACGCGCCGCCGATACCGTTGTCGCGGATGACGATCGACAGTGCGTGGTTGGTGCCGGTGATGGAGAGTGAAATGTGATCAGCGGCCGAGTGTTTGGTCGCGTTGGCAAGTGTCTCGGCGATCACGAAGTAGACTGCTGCCTCCACTGCCGCGGGCCGTCGGCCGACGTTGTTCAGATCGATCGTGCAGGGAATCGGGCAGCGCGCGGCCAAGGCGGACACCGCACCCTCCAGACCACGATCCGACAGCACGGGTGGGTAAATGCTGCGCACCACCTGACGGAGTTCGGTCAGCGCCGTGGTCGCGGTGTCCTGTCCCGTACGGATCAGATCGCGCGACGCCTGTGGGTCGCGATCGTGCAGTTGATCGGCGATACCCAATTGCATGATGACCGCCGCAAGTCGCGCTTGCGTGCCGTCGTGCAGATCCCGCTCGATGCGGCGCAGTTCGGCGGCGTGGGCATCCAATGCGGCCGCCCGAGTCGCGCTGAGTTCGGCGACTCGATCGGCCAGCCGCGCACCCCTGGTGGGCGTCAGTAGCCATCTCGCCATCAGCGCCTGCAGTCGGGCCAACCGCGGGAGTTGCAATGCCAAAACGCCCACGGGAATTGCGATGAGCGCATTCAAGACGGCTCGGGACCATGAGTTCACTGCGAACCCGTGGTCTGAGATGGACCAGGCCGGAATATGCTGCCACAGCAGCGAAGTCACCAGCTTATACACCGCATCGATCGGCAGTCCGACAGCCAGCGCCGCCGCGACCGGACCGGTCGCGGCGTGCAGGATGAGCCAGCTGATGTCGCGGAAGCTCGCCGGGTCGGTCAGCACGGTCACGACCCGGCGCCCCAGCGATCCCGTCAACGGCCTATACGGCTCGACGATCGACTCCCCCAATTCCCGCCCGGCCCGGCGTCGCTCGAATCCGGCCAGCCATCTGATCAGCCGCATCACCTCGGTCACGGCCGGCACACCCACCCCGATCAGACATAACGCCCCCTCGACCGCCAATCCGCACACCACCAGAATCGCCAGCATCGAGGTGGCACCACCGATGAGCAGATACCGGATAGCGGGCCACAGCGCAGATACTCTGCGTCGCACGGGAATCGACAGTCGTCGGAAATAGGTCATCGGCGAGAATTCTCGGTCGGCAGGAGATCCGGACTAGCGGCTGTGCCGACCCACCGGCTGGACCAGGCGCGATACGTTCAGGCGGCCGGTGGCCGCCAGCACCGCCACCACCGTACCCATCACGATCCAACCGGTCCAGCTGGTCATGCCGACCTGAAGGGGATCGATAGGCGTGTCCGGATCGGACAGGAGGAAGGTCAGGCTGGTCGAGGCTCCGCTGGCGGTCGAGTGGGCCAGCACCGCGGGCCAGACCGAGTCCGAGCGCATTCGCAGCCATGCGAAAATCGGCAATATCAGGGCGGTGGTTACGAGGAACGCGCCGATCGACGTCATCAGGGAGTGGCCCGGATACTGACCGCCCATGGCGAGGGTGGGCAGGTGCCACAGCGCGAAGATCACGGCGGTGAGTATCAGCGCTCTCGCCGAGCCGAGGGGGGCCAGTCGGGGAAGTAGGTACCCCTGCCAGCCGAGTTCCTCGCCGAAGAACATCGGCAGCCAGATGATCAGGTAGATCAGCTGCACACCAGCCCACGCGGCGAGATTCGCGGGCGTCAGGCGTGCGAGGTCCGGATAGTAGGTCCCGACGAGTGTGGCGATACCCAACGACGCGAGCTCGAGCAGCAGAGGCACGGCCAGCGCGAACAGGCCATCGCGGATGAACCGAACGATCGGGCACGGCCAGGCCAGCCCGATGGCAACGCGGATACTTTCCGGGCGATGAACCCATCGCAGCACGATCAACCCGGCCACGGCGGGGGTCAGCATGGTTACCGCGATGGAGACTTGGATGAACAGTGTCATATCCGCGGTCGCCTGCGTCCGATGAAAACCGCTGAGCAACAACGGAAGCAGGGCCAACCACGCCCCCGCATACGCGAGAAGAACGAACAGGCCAACGGCGCGCCAAACCACCCTGGGCCGGGCCGCCGCACTCTTCGATAGATCGGTCGTCATACCGATCGACGCTAGGATTTCGCGGGCATCGACACGATGACGCAGACTGCCGAACCAGTACTCCAGCCAGCTCCACCATGACTCCCAAGGCACCACGCCGGAGCTGACACCCGTCGTGCACGCGCGCTCGTCGGCACCAGAAGACGTTCAGTGCGTCGCGGTCGATTCGATTGCTGATCAGTACAGCAAGTTCGCGCCGAAGTCCGGGATCTGTCCCTCGCTGACCTGCTGACGCCAGGTATCCAACCTGCCGTCGTGCAATTCCCAGAACTTCCGGCACGATTCGAAGTAGTCCAGGACGACTTGCCGCCTATCCTTTTCGAGCAGGTCCTTGGCCAGGCTCATGTTCGGGCCGAAGGTATCCAACTGCGGAGAGCCCGGGGTCTTGCCCGCCTCGAACAAGGAACGCTCGGCGTCTTCGAACCTGCCCTCTTGGACCGCGACGCGCCCGAGGACCATGTTGGCGTCGTGGATGGCGTTGCCGTAGTTCCAATCCCCTTGGTACTTCGGCGCCAGCGCCAGCAGCTCCCGTGCGAAGTTCCGGGCATCCTCGGTCCGTCCGGCGTTGAAGCTGTCCTTGGCCAGCCCGGGCAGATCGTAGAATCGTTTGTCCTGCGCGGTCGATGCATCCGGTTCGTGCTGCGTCACACCCGGGGGCTGTGCTGCGGCGACGCCGGGTTGCACCGACAGGGTCGCGATGGCTACCGCTCCCGCAGCCAACGCCGCCGCCGACAGCCGCCGTACGGTCCTGTTCTGCTTTGTCACTACTGCCTCACTTGCTCGCATATAGGTTTCGGTCCAACCCCCATACAGCCGGTTCCCGCCGAGGCAGGGTAGGGCGTCGGAGAGTGTGAAGGTCATCGAGGAGATCTTGATGGGAGACAACGGAATCCGCAAGGTATTCCCAAGTGGAATCGAAGCCGAGGGCCGAGGATCCCGCACCGGTAGCTGCAACAGCGCGTCACTCCCGACCAGGCCGCCGTCACAGCGGCGGACGCGAAGGCACCGCGCCAGGGCATCGAGGTCGTCGTCGGCCCAAACCTCTTCGGCATCTCCGTGCGTTGGATCGCGTTGCCAGCCAGCCAATCTGAATGAATGACCAGCGCGATTACAGGATATTCGTGTCGAGGTTGGGTGTGGGTTCGTTCGGGTGGGCGAGGCGATGGGTGAAGGTGCCGTGGAAGCCCCAGGGGATGTGGTGGTTGAGCCAGGCTGTAGCCAGTGGTCCGCGTTCGAGGTCGCGGGCGTCGAGAATCAGTAGTTGGGAGCGGTTTTCGGTTAGTTCGTGGTTGAGGGCCAGGAGCCAGCCGTCGTCCTCGGCGGCGTCGCGGGCGCGCGGCACGAACAAGGGTTCACCGACCGAGCTCGCGCCCAGATCGCAACTGGTCACGTTGCCGGTGTGGTGGTCGACCTTGACCACGGCGTTGAACAGCCCGGCCGGGCCGCCCGCGCCGGCGAGGTAGCTGTAGCGGTGTTCACGGCTGCCTCGGCGCCAGTCGTATTGCGGGAACTCGCCGGATCGGTCGGTGAGTTCGCGTTCGATCACGGTGCCGTTCTTGGTGATTCGGTACTGCATCAGCCGGGAATCAGGGAACTGCGGTGTTCCGAGGTCGGCCCGGTTGACCAGACCGGTCATGTGCCGGACCTCCTCCCATTCGGTGTCGAGCCGGACCAGTTCGACCACCACGTCGTCGCCGTCGTCGTAGGCGTTGGTGAGATGCAGATGCAGCAGAGCGTCGTGTTCGACGACGCGCGGGCGGCCCCCGGCCTTGGGTACCAGCAGGAACCGGGTGCCCTTGGCGCGCTTGAATTCCAGCGAGTCGACGAACGATGTCGTGGCCAACGCGAGTTTGAGAATGTTGGGCAGGATCGGGTCGAGCACGAACACCAGATACCGCCCGGTCAGGGCGAAATCGTGATTCCACGGCACATCCAGCATGGGCACCGACGCCACGGAGTGCAACTGTCCCGAACGGTCGACCCGATAGGTGCGGATACGCGGGGTGGGCAGCACGTCCAGCCCGAAGTTGTACATGTCGCCGGTGACCGGGTCCCATTTCGGGTGCGCGGAGAACGCGCCGAGGAACCCCAGCCGACCGTCGAAATCGGTGGGTCCCAGGGTATCGAGGGTGTCGGGGTCGATGCGGTACGGACTGCCCAGTTCCCACAATGCGAGCAGCCCGCCGTCGTAGTTGACGATGTTGGTGTTGGCCACGTTCTCCGGTAACCGCCCGATATTGGCCAGCGGGCCACCCGGGATCTGGTCTCCCACACCGCGATAACGGATCCGGTCCGACTTTTGTCCGTGCGTGAAGTGGCGGGTGCGCACATAGCGGTTGCGGTACCGCACGCTCGTGCCGTCGAGTACGAACTGCGAGATCATGCCGTCGCCGTCGAACACGTTGTGCAGCAACGACCTTCCGACCTGATGCTTACCCGGCCCGATGCGGTACAGCGTGCCGCGCAGGTCCTCGGGCAGTCGGCCCTCGATCTGCTCGACGTGGTAGTCGAGTTCGTCGAGCAGGGGTGCTGTGACCTGATGGTAGGCCGTGGCATGGGTGCGGGTCATCGCGGATTCTCCCTTGAATCGCTATTCTGACGACGGGTGTCATCTGATGACGTATGTCCGCAAATGTAGGAGTGCGCTTAGAGTGTTGTCAATGACGAACTCGGCCATCCGCAGCTACGGCGGTGTCAGCGCCCCCGAGCGCCGCGCCGAGCGCCGTGCCCGGCTTCTGGCCGCGGCCCGCACGATCTGGGGAGAATCCGGTATCACCGCGGTCACCGTCCGTGGGGTCTGCAAGGCGGCCGGGCTCACCGACCGCTACTTCTACGAGCATTTCGCCAACCGCGAGGAGTTGCTGCTCGCCGTCGCCGACGAGGTCCGCGACCACATGCTGTCGGTCATGGTCACCGCCGGCCTGGCCACCGACGGCCCGGCCGAGCAGAAACTCCGTGCCGCGCTGCGAGCCTTTCTCGAGACGATCGCCGCCGACGGTCACATCCATCGGATCGTGTCCACCACCGACCCCGGTGACCTCCCGGCACTGACCCAGCGCCGACACGATGTGCTCACCATGATCGCCGACCTCGTCGTCGACCACGCACCCGCAGCGCTGGGTGTCACCGCCGAACCGGACTGGCTGCGCCGCGCCGCCCTGTTCATCACCGGCGGCGTCAACCAGCTCATCGAAGGATGGCTCCGCAACACCATCGATATGACCGCCCCCGAACTGGCCGCCGAATGCGCCCGCATGTGCCTCAGCGTCATCGAGAACACCCGGCCATAACCGCAACATCAACTACAGCCCGGTCGAATCTGGCTGTTACGAACGCTCGTCGGCATGACCGGACATTGGAACGAGACGGCAAGCCTGCGCAGCTATCCAATGGCGATCAGCTCACGCGTGGCGGTGGTCTGTATCTGCTGCGGTTTCTTTGGCCGGCGCTGGGCTTGCTTCGGGAAATGCTGGCGCAGAAGGTCATTCGTGTCCACGTTTGCGCGGCACCGGAGTCGGGCCGCTGCGAGAACCGATGATGAGTGCTCCCTTCCCATTGGCGATCCGACCGCACCAACCGGGTATCAGCGCGACGCCGGGGTCGACTCGGCGAGCGGCGGGTGCGTAGCCGTTTGGTCGAGCGGGTTTCACTAGAGCAGCCGAGTGACTGAACGGGCGAACGTCCCGGACGGGTCGTCGGATGTGGTGTCGGGCAGGTGATCTGACACCGATGGGTAGCAGGTTTTCGGAAGCGGTCGGATGTCGGTCGAGGGAGGATCGGGCGTACCAGGAGAAAGGGGAAATATGAGAATCGTGGTGCTGGCCGCGGCCGGGGTGCTGTTTCTGGGGATGGGGATGTATGCCCTGGCCGCGCCTGCCGGGTTGGCGCGGCCCTTCGGGTTCTCGGTCTCCAGCGCGGTGGGTCGCGCCGAGATTCGCGCGGTGTATGGCGGATTCGGGGTGGCGGTGGCGATGGTGTTGGGGTGGGCGGCCGCGGGCGATGATGCATTGCGTGCCGGGGCCGCGCTGACCGTGGGTGTGGCGCTGGCGGGAATGGCGGTAGGGCGGGTGGTGTCGCGCATTCTCGATACCGCCACGCCGTTCTATCCGATCTGGTTCTACTGTCTGGTCGAGGCTTTCGGTGCCGCGGCCGTCATCGCGGTGGCCTGACCATGACGGGACGGATCGCGACGGCGCAGCGCCGCAGTGTGTGGCTGTGGGCCGGACAGGCGGCGTATCTGGGGCCGTCGTTTCATCTGGCGGCCCACTCGACTCCGGTGCACTGTCTGGTCGTCGGTGTCGACGCGCCATTCACCGTCTCGATCCCCGCGGGCGCTTCGTGGCGGCGACGCAGCGCATTGATCCCGGCGCGCACGTTGCACAAGATCGACGCCGGGGCGGGGCGCATGCTGTTCTACTACTTCGATCCCCAATCCCGGCACATCACGGACGTCCGCGCCGCGATGACGGAGAGTACGGCGACGCTTCCGGCCGAACACCGCCACGAGGCGAACCTGCTCGACCACCTACACGCCAGGGACACACCCGATCCGGGCGAACTTCGCCGCCTGGTGTTGGGTGGCGGTGAACGGAAACCGATCGATCAGCGAATCGCCAGCGCCATGGAACTGATCCGCTCCGATCCCGCTCAGGATCTCCACGCGGGCACCCTGGCCGCCGCGGTCGGTCTGTCCACGTCTCGGTTTCTGCACCTGTTCTCGAGTCAGGCCGGGACCAGTTTCCGGCGCTACCGGCTGTGGGCGCGGCTGCTGTCGGTCGGCGCCTCAGTCGCCGACGGTCACGACCTCACCGCCGCGGCGGTCACCGCTGGTTTCGCGTCCGCCAGCCACTTCAGCGACACCTTCCGCGCGATGTTCGGTTTGACTGCCACCACCGTGCTGTCGCAGGGGACCGAAATCAATACCATCGCCGCACCCTGAAACGGGTCAGCCGGGGAGGGCGAGTTCGTCGGCGGTGTGAATGAATTCGGGTAGGCGGGTCGGGTTCGATAGGAGGCCAGCCAAGGCGAACTCGGCGATATCGGCCGGGTTCACCGCGGTTTGCGGGACCGCGAGGACGTCGAACAGCGCCATGACCAGGCGTGCGGCCGCGGTCGTGTCGATGCGGCGGATGTCGCCCTCGCGGCGGCCGGCGGCGACCAGGTCGGCGATCACCTGCTCGAGTCGATGTACCAGCTGCTGCTCCTCGGTGAAGCGGTCCTGCCACAGTTCGGGGGTGGTCAGGATGGAGGCCAGCAGGTACGGCGAATCGTGCAGATGCCGCAGCGATTCGGTCAGCCAGCGGTGCAGTTTCACCACCGCGGGCGCGGATACCGCGCGCAGCTCCTCGGCCAGTGCGAGCGGTCGGTCCACGGCCGAACGCACCAGCGCGATGAGGATGTCATCCTTGGCGGCGAAGTGCTTGTAGATCGCGGGCTGCTGCACGCCGACCCGGGTGGCGATATCGCGCGTGGAGGTGCCGGAGTAGCCCTGCACAGCGAACAACTCCGCTGCCGTGGTCAGGATGCGTACCGAGGTGGGTTGGACATCCCAGTCCGACGAGTGCGACATACCGTGCAGATTATCGATCTACTCCAGGAGCGCGTGCGCGAGGTTGCGATAAAACGCCAGCATGCCGGGAGCTTCCTTCGGGCTCAGGTGTCCGCGGTCGCCGAAACGAGAACCCACCCCGCGCTGCACCGCCTCCAATCCCAGGCGGTCCTCGTCGTTGATCATCGCCGTCACCGCCTGCTGCGTGCGGGCCGTGGTCTCCGGGATCTCGGCCTGGTCGGGTGTGGTGAGCACACCGCCAACGACCTGAACCCGATCGATGGTCAGCGGCAGGAAGCTCAGCCACACGACCTGGTCGCCCATCGCGATGAAGGCACCGGACGGGAAGCCCATCAGCAGCATGCCGTGGGCTTTCTGGACCTCGTTGAGCGACAACGATTCCGCCACGGCGGGTACGGTCAGTGGGATGCGCAGATGCATCACCCACGACGAATAGGGCTGCACGTACACCTCCGCACCGCCGGGCATGAACGGTTCCAGCGTCTGCCGATGCAGACCGAGAACGTGATAGTTCTCGTGCCCGTTCTCCATCACCAGCTTCCAGTTGGCCTTCCACACCAGCGACCACGAGTCGACCTGGACCATCTCGCCGAGGCGATAGTTGGCGAATTCATCGGCGGTCAGGTCGAGGTGGGTGGAGATGGGTTCGGCCCCGGCATCGAGATTGACCCAGACAAAGCCGTTCCACACCTCCACCGCGAATTCGGGCAACCGGCAGTCGCGGGCTTCGAAGTCCTTGTTGCCGTTCATATATGGCGCACCCCGTAACCGCCCATCGAGGCCGTACTTCCACAGGTGATACTGGCAGGTGAAGGCCTCGGCATGTCCCGCGCCGGGCTCGACCAGCGGCATCAGCCGATGTCGGCAGATCGGGGACAACGCACGCACCTCGTCGTCGGTGCCGCGCACGACGACGACCGGCTCCCCCGCGATTTCCACGGAGACGTAATCCCCGGGTTCGCGCAGCTGATCGGCGTGCGCGACCAGAAACCAGGAGCGGGAGAAGATCCGCTCCCGTTCCAGTTCCCACAGCTGCGGTGAGGTGTAGGCGGTCGGCGGCAACGACAGCGCCGGGGGTGCGTCGCCGAGGTACTCGCGCAGGCTCGCGAGCAGGGTGTCGAGGCGCGGTTCGGTAGCGGTGGGCATCGGATCCTCCTGATCGAGTTATCACTTGATAACCTCTTCCAGGTTATCAAGTGATAACCACTCGTCAAGAGGCGATTCGGGACGGATTCAGCGACAGCGGGTTTCGGCCGGGGGCACCGTCCCCGCGCGCAGATAGTCCCCCACGACGCGATCGACGCACTCGTTCACGCCCCCGAACGCGCCGTGTCCGACGCCGTCGTAGCTCAGCACCACCCCCGACCCCAGCGCCCGGCCCAATTCCACGACCCAGTCGTAGCGCGCCTGCGGATCCCCGAGATTGGCGATGAGCAGGATCGGCGGCGCCGTCGGCGCGGCGATCGGCGCCCGTCCGACAGCGCGCACCGGCCAGTGCGCGCATTCGATCAGCCGCAGCGCGGTGAATTCACCGAATCGCGGTGCGGCCCGGGCGAATTCCGGTAGCAGCGCCCGCACCTGCTCGGCGGTGCGCGCATCGGGATAGTCGGCGCAGTTCACCGCGGTATTGGCCGCGGTGAAATTGGACAGCGTGCCATCGGCACGCCGACCGCTGAAGATATCGCCGTAGCCGATGAGCTCGGTGCCGTCGCCCGCATACGCCTGTGCCACCGCCTCGATGAGCCCCGGCCAGGTCTCCGGCGCGGCCAGGCCGATGGTGAACGCGGTGGTGGCCGCCGCCCGGGACAGCGGCTCGGGGCGCGCGGTCGGCAGCGGCCGGGCATCCAGACCGGCCAGGAAGGCGTCGAACCGCGCGAACGCGTCGGCCCGGTCCGCCCCGAGCGGGCAGTTGGCCCCAGCCAGGCAGTGATCGAGGAACTGCCCCAGCGCCATGTCCATCCCCTGCGCCTGCTCGAGCAGGCTGCGGCGATAGTCGCGCAGCGGAGAGCCCGGCGCGTCCAACACGATTCGCCCCACCCGATCCGGAAACAGCGTCGCATATGCCGCACCCAGCTGCCCGCCGTAGGACACCCCGATGAAGTTCAGCTTCGACTCCCCGAGCGCGGTGCGGATAGTCTCGAGGTCTCGGGCCGAATCGAACAGCCCGACATGCGAGAGCAGCCCCTTCGACTGCGCGGCACAGGATTCGGCGAACCGGCGAGCGGCCTCGTCGAGCCGCGCCCACTCGGCGTCGGTGCGCGGAAGCCGATCGGGGACGGCGACTTCCGAGCAGGTCACCGGGGTGCTGCGGCCGACCCCGCGCGGATCCCAGGACACCAGGTCGTACCGATCGAGCACCCCCGCATAGTGCTCGGCCGCCGCGGCGACATTCTCCACCCCCGACCCGCCCGGACCGCCCGGGTTGTAGACCAGCGAACCCAGCCGCTGCGCGGGATCGGCGCTGCGCGTACGGATCACGGCCAGTTCCACGCGCGCCCCACCGGGATCGCGGTGATCCAGCGGCGCGGTGAGGGTGGCGCACTCCCACTCCCGCGTCGACGGGCCGGGCGGCGCGCACGGAGCCCACCGCGGCCCGGCCTTCGGGAACTCGTTCGCACACGAAACACCGGACAGGATCGCGACGACCGCCAGCGCCGCACCGATTCGTCTCCAGGGCATATCCGGACTGTGCCAGTCCCGGCGCACCCGTGGATACCGCCCGGGCCGAATGTCATTCCACGAGCGGATGCCGCGACGCGCGGCGCTCCCCCGTGTGAGGGATGCGGGCCCGGCACCCGCCGAAACCGCGGCAACTCGCGACAACGCATGCGCGTGTCCGATGCGTCGACCTCTGGCCCGTTTCGGTCCGTTGCCACAACCTCGGCCAGGGATCACGACATGAGGCTGCACATCGAGGCGTTGCCCGGTCCGGCAGGATGACCGCATGCGAGATCACGAAGGTCAGCGGGCGGTGATGGACCCTATCGCCGACACCGCCTCCACCCACTTGACCCGGCTGGTGCTGAACTCGGCGCGCCGCGCCGGAGTCGCCGCTGATCAGCTCGCCACGGTAACCGGCACCGATCCGAAGTCGTTGGCGGGCGAGTCGAATCGGATTCCGCTGCGTTCACTGCTGCGGCTGTGGGAGTTGCTCGCCCATGCGCGACCGGGCCCCGGGACCGGGATCGCGGTCACGGCGGCCGCGCCGCTGGGGACCCTCACCACGTGGGACTACCTCGTCACCAACGGTCCGGTCCTGGCCGACGCGCTACGCGCGGCCCAGCCCTACCATCGGCTGGTGACCGCGGATGTCGAGGGTTTCGAGTTGCGTCACGACGGTGAGCTCATCGTCGAATTCCGAACCACGGCCGCAGATCCGGCGGTCGCGGCGGTGATCAACGAGTACGTGCTGGCCTACTATCTGCGCCGGGCCCGCGAAGCCACGGGGCGCCCGGTGGTTCCGGCTCTGGTGACCTTCGGTCACCCGGCGCCCGGCACCCACAAGGCCCTGACCGATGCCTTCGGCACCAATCGCATCGAATTCGACGCACCCCGCGACAGCATCACCTTCACCGCCGCCGATGCCGTCGCACCGATACCGCGCGCCGATCCGCTGCTGGCGGAGTTGCTGCGCAGTCATGCCGAACTCGTGCTCGCCACCGCGCGGCCGATTCCCGGGCCATTGGAGGCGTTTCGCACGGCCCTCGCCGCCGAACTCACCGCCGGATCACCCAGCCTGGGGTCGGTCGCCGCGCGGCTCGCGATCAGCCCCCGGACATTGCAGCGGCACCTGGCCGAGCACGGCACCACCTGGCGGGGTGAGCTCGATCGCCTCCGCCACGAACGCGTGAGGGAGCTGCTGGCGCAGGGCAATTCGACCATCGACGCCGTCGCTCGCCGGGTCGGGTTCGCCGACGATCGGGCGCTGCGCCGGGCGTACCGGCGCTGGACGGGCAACTCCCCCACCGCGGACCGGTAGCCGATGGCGCGTCGCGTCCGGTGCGTGGCGCCCGCGGCCCTGGGACGGGGTCGCCGAGCCTCATAACGTGATCGGCATCCGGATCGCACCGATCCGGATCGGCGATCTCGAAAGGCTCGATCATGTCGAACCCCACCACCCGCGAATTCCATTTGGCCGCGAGGCCTTCCGGGGCCCCGACCGCCCGGAACTTCGCACTCGTCGAACGCGCGCTTCCGGAGCTGGCCGACGGACAGATCCTGGTCCGCAACACCTGGATGTCGGTCGACCCGTACATGCGCGGGCGGATGGACGATCGACCCTCCTACATCCCCCCTTTTCAGCTGAACGAACCACTGGAGGGCGCCGCGGTGGGTAAGGTGATCGCATCCCGGTCCGAGCGAATTCCGGTCGGGGCCAGTGTCACTCATTTCCTGGGCTGGCGCGAACACGCCGTGCTCGACGCCGCCGCGGCGACTCCGGTCGACACCACGCTGGCCGCAGCCGAACACTACCTCGGCGCACTCGGCACCACCGGACTGACGGCATACGCCGCCCTGACCGAGGTGGCGCCGGTGCGGCCCGGCGACGTGGTATTCATCTCCGCGGCCGCCGGGGCGGTCGGCAGTGTGGCCGGACAGCTGGCGCGCAAATTCGGCGCGAGCCGGGTTATCGGCTCGGCGGGCGGGCCGGTCAAAACCGCTGCGCTGCTGGACAAGTTCGGTTTCGACGCGGCGCTGGATCATCGGGCCGGCGACCTCGCCGGTCAGCTGACAACCGCCGCACCCGATGGCATCGACGTGTACCTCGACAGCGTCGGCGGAGAGCATCTGCGGGTCGCCATCGACGCCATCCGCCCGCATGGGCGAATCGCCATGGTCGGCGCCATCGCGGAGTACAACGGGGACGCCCAAGCCGTCCCCAATCTCTTCCACGCCGCCAAACGCGAGGTCACGCTGCGTGGCATGCTCGTCAGCAGCTACTTCCCGAAATTCGCCGACTACATCGCTCAGGCCGCCCCCTGGCTGGCCGACGGTTCACTGCGCACCGAACACACCGTGTACACCGGCCTCGAGCAGGCACCGGCCGCATTTCTCGGCGTGCTGTCGGGCGCGAACGTGGGAAAGATGTTGGTGCAGTTGACATGAACCGATGAATAACCCCTATAACCGTAAAGGTTAAGGCGGACAGTCATTGTGGGCGGACTTCGGCGCAGTCACCATCGTTGTGCAGGTTCTTCCTTTTCACCCCACGATGGGAGATTGCCTTGTCCCGCAATGATTTTGCTCCGAAAAGACGTGCCCTGTTAGCGCTGGTGGTGTCCGTCGCGGCGCTTTTCGCCACCCCCACTCTGCCTGCCGTCGCCGCGCCTACCGCGGTCGAGTGGGACAAGCCGGGACCGCACCAGGTGCAGGTGCAGACCACGCAGGATCACACGCTGTACTTCCCGGCCAAGATGGATCGACATCCCGTGATCATCTGGGGCAATGGCTCGCTGACCCGGCCGTCGGCCTACGATGCGTTGCTGCGGCACTGGGCCAGCCACGGTTTCATCGTCGCCGCGGCGAATACCGTCTGGGCCACCAGCGGTGTGGAGATGCTCCAGGGCATCGACCTGCTCACCCGGCTCAACCAGCAGGCGGACAGCCCCTTCCACCAGAAGGTCGATCTGGCGCGAATCGGCGCCTCCGGCCACTCCCGGGGCGGTGGGGGCAGCCTGAATGCCGGTGCGGATCCTCGGGTCGACACCACCGCCCCGATCCAGCCGGGCCCGCTGCCCAACCCCACCACTCTGCGCGGTCCCACCTTCCTGCTCGCCGGGGCCAACGACACCATCGTCGAACCCGCCGGGGTCGAGCAGTTCTACGAGGGCGTCGATCACGTCATCGCCATCTACGGATCGCTCGCTGGCACAGGCCATTTCGCCCCACTCGGCGACGGCGACGGGTACCGGGGTCCGACCACGGCCTGGTTCGCCTTCCAGTTGCGGGATGACGAGCGAGCCAGGGGCGAGTTCTTCGGCCCCAACTGCGGAATATGTAAGAGCGAGGCCTGGAGCGAAGTTCAGCGCAACCGGCTGGCACAGCAGGTGCCCGGGCCGAGCGGCGACTAGGCCGTGTCTCGAAGTAGGTGTTGTGTCAGAGCCATTGGTCGATGGCGGCGACCTGGATGACGGCCAAGTAGCGGGTGGCGAGTTTCTCGTAGCGGGTGGCGACAGCACGGTGTTGTTTGAGG
>NZ_JAMRXH010000032.1 GCF_023740735.1 Nocardia sp. CDC159 | reverse complement strand
GCCTCAAACAACACCGTGCTGTCGCCACCCGCTACGAGAAACTCGCCACCCGCTACTTGGCCGTCATCCAGGTCGCCGCCATCGACCAATGGCTCTGACACAACACCTACTTCGAGACACGGCCTAGCCGCAGGCGGATGTAAGGCCCTGTCGGGCAATAGGTTTCGGTTATCGAATACCGATGTTTCGGCTCGCGATGGTGGGGCATAGCGGCAGGCGAACACCAGGACCTCCGATGTCCGGCGCTCCGTCCTGGTGCGAGGTTCGCCGCACCGATGTCCGGCGTTCGGGCCGAAAGGAGTGGCACATGGCCGCAGAACATCAACCCACACTGATCGATCTCGACGACACCGACCTGGAGCTTCGATATCTGAAGGACGATATCCGTGGCCACACGGTCATCGATCGTGACGGCCACGAGGTCGGGAAGGTCGATGGGCTCATCATCGACGAGCACGACAAGCAGGTGCGCCTGCTTCGTATCGGTTCCGGCGGTCTGCTCGGCTTCGGCAAGACCAAACGGCTGGTTCCGGTCGAGGCGGTCACCCGGATCGACCAGCACGAGGTGTACATCGACCGGACGAAGGAGTCGGTCGCGGACAGCAGCCCGTACGATCCGCCGCTGCGAGAATCGGCTCTCTTCTACCAGAGGTTGTACGGCTACTACGGTTACGCCCCGTTCTGGGCTCCGGGCGGCGCACCCCGATACCCCCTCGGGTAGTGATCGTGTGCAAAGGAAATCGAAGAGCCTCCTCCCAGTAGTGGTGGCGCGAGCCGGGCTGCTCGCGGTGGCGACGTTGGTGCTTGCGGCCTGCAGCGCGGGGCAGCAATCGCAGACCGCGCTGCAGGACAGCCACGCCAACGGCACCCGGGGCGAGATCGGCGACATCGCGCTGCGCAACGTCTACCTGACCGCTGAGCCGGTGGCCGAGTCGACGGGTCGCTACGGCCGGGTCGGCTTGTCGTTCACCGCGGTGCACACCGGCATAGGCGCGCCGGACCGGCTGGTATCGATAAGGTCCCCGGCCGCCACCTCGGTGACGATCGATGCCCGGCCGGAACAGTTGGTCGTAGAAGCAGGAACGGCGCTGGCTGCCGGTCAGCCGATCGAACAGGTCCAGCCCACCGGCGCGCTGGACGAGCCGATCACCGTGCGGGTGAACCTGATCGACGGAGCATTGCGCCCGGGTTTGGCTCTGCCGTTCACGTTCGTCTTCGAACGCGCCGGATCGGCGGAACTCGACATCCCGTTCAACGTATGGACTCCGCGCGAACCCCCGTCCCCGACCCGGGCGCACCGCTAATCACTCGAAATCTGCTGTCGCCGAGCTCTTCTCCGCTGCGAGGAGGGGGATCGGCGCAGCGCCGATACAAGGAGGAGCCGATGAACGAGGCATCCAAGGTCGTGGTTGTGACAGGAGCCAGCGCGGGTGTCGGCAGAGCGTGTGCCCGCGTGTTCGGTGCCCGCGGCGACAAGGTGGCGCTGCTGGCCCGCGGCGAGCAGGGGCTCGAATCCGCGGCGAAAGAGGTATACGCCCGGGGCGGCACGCCTTTGGCGATTCCGGTCGACGTGGCCGACCATGCGGCGGTCGAGCGTGCGGCCGAACGGGTCGAGGCCGAGCTCGGCCCGATCGATATCTGGGTGAACAACGCCTTCACCGCTGTGTTCGCGCCGTTCGAACGGACCCTGCCGGAGGAGTTCCGCCGGGTGACGGAGGTGACGTATCTGGGGTACGTGCACGGCACCCGCGCTGCGTTGCGGCGCATGCAGGCGCGGGGGCGGGGAACGATCGTGCAGGTCGGCTCCGCGCTGGCCTACCGGGGAATCCCGTTGCAGGCGGCCTACTGTGGTGCCAAGCACGCGATCCAAGGGTTCACCGAGTCGCTGCGGTGCGAGCTACTGCATCAGGGCAGCGAAGTGCGTGTGACGATGGTGCAGTTGCCGGCATTGAATACGCCCCAATTCGATTGGGCGGAAAGCCGGATGCCCCGCAAGGCGCAGCCGGTGCCGCCGATCTACCAGCCCGAGCTCGCCGCCGACGCCGTCCTCTACGCCGCCGACCACCCCGGCCGCCGGGAATACTGGGTCGGCGCCAGTACGGTGGCGACCCTTGTGGCCAACAAGTTCGTGCCCGGTTTGCTCGACCGTTACCTCGGTCGCACCGGATACAGATCGCAGCAGACCGCCGAACAGGATCGGCCCGACCGGCCCGCGAATCTGTGGTGTGCGCTCGACGACACCGAGGACTACGGCGCCCACGGCCGCTTCGACCGGCGGTCCCGATACGGCAGCCCCCAGGTCTGGCTGTCTCGCCACCACGGCGAACTCGCGACGGCGGCTGCCGCCGCGGGATTCGGCGCAATCGCATGGAAGATTCTGCGGTGAGTCGCATCGGACCCGCTGGCGGCACCGCCAGATCGGTTGCGATGCCGCCGGATTGGGATCGGAACCCCTCCACCTGGCCACAGCGGTTACCGATCGTCGCGGCCGCACTGGCCGGATTCGGTATCGCCGCCTACCTGGCGCTCTACCAGTACGAGGTGGTGCCGACGGTGTGGGAGCCGTTCTTCGGCGGCGGCAGCCGAGTGGTGCTGGATTCGCCGCTGTCGCATGTGCTTCCGGTCTCCGACGCCGCACTCGGCGCCACGGCCTATCTGGTCGACGCCATCACCGGTGTCATCGGCGGTACTCGACGGTGGCGGTCCATGCCGTGGATCGTCATCATTTTCGGCATCGCGGTCGGTCCGCTCGGCACGATCAGCATCCTGCTCGTCATCGCCCAGCCGGTACTCTACGGCGCCTACTGCACATTGTGCCTGGTGTCGGCGGTCATCTCCATGGTGATGATCCCGCTCGCGATGGACGAGGTCCTGGCCAGCCTGCAGCACCTGCGGCGGGTCCACGACTCCGGCGAATCCACCTGGCGCGCCTTCTGGGGGCTACGGGGGCAGGAGGACTGACATGGTGGCTCAATTCGTGCTGGCGGCGGCGGGAATCTGGCTGATGGCCGCCCCCTCTGTTCTCGAGTACGGCGCCCCGGCCGCTACCAGCGACCGCATCGCCGGACCAGCGCTCGCGTCGATCGGTTATCTGTCCGCCTACGCCATTCTGCGAGGGCTGCGCTGGCTCAACCTCGCCACCGGCGGGTGGCTGACCCTCGCGCCCGGAATCCTCGAATTTCCCATCGCCGCAGCCGTCAACAGCCACGTGGTCGGTCTGCTGACCTTCGTCCTGGTACTGATCGGACGCCCACGCCAGCAGCGCTTCGGCGGCGGGTGGGTCAGCTTGATCCCACATCGGGACAGAGCGGCCGACGGACCCTGAGAAGAGCGGTGGCCTGATCGTCGACCGGACGCCCGGTTCAGCTGACGGCGTACTGGTCCTCCTCGGCCTGAGCGCGCAGCTGCCGAAGGGTTTTGGACAGGATGCGCGAGACGTGCATCTGGGACAGACCGACGAGTCGAGCGATCTGAGCCTGGGGGAGGTTCCGGCCGAAACACAAGATGAGGATTGTGCGTTCGCGTTCGGGTAGGGTTTTCAGCAGCGGGGCGATGGTCAGCGCCTCTTCGGTGAGGCTGTATCCCGGTTCGTCGGTACCGAGCGGAGCGGTCCATTCGAGCGAGCCGTCGTCGTTCTCGTCGGCGGCGATGCACTTGTCCAGCGGATCGCTTCGATAGGCGTTGGCCGCGACGAGCGCATGGGTGAGTTCGAGGGGTTCGACGCCGAGCTCGGACGCCAGTTCCCGGGCGGTCGGCATGCGGTGCAGGCGCTGAGCCAGCGCTTCGGTAGCGGGCCCGATTCGGCAGTGCAGCTCCTTGACCGGGCGCGGTACGTGGGTGGCCCATGCCTGGTCGCGGAAAAACCGACGGACCTCACCAGTGATCGTTGGGATGGCGAACGACAGGAACGTGGAGCCTCGGCCGACGTCGAAGCGATCCACCGACAGCACCAACCCGACCCGCGCCACCTGCAGCAGGTCGTCGGGGTCCTGTCCGCGGCCACGGAAGCGGCGGGCGATGTGGTCGGCCAGGGGGAGGCACAATCGCAGAATCTGCTCACGTAACTGGGCGCGCTGCGGGTCGTCCACCGGCAAACCGGCAAGCTTTTCGAACCATGGTTCGATGTTGTCGTAGCTGTCCACCCCGGTGCCGCGGTATGCGCGTCCACCGCGGTTGATCGGCTTTTCGTTGGTCATGTCGTCTTCTTTTCGTGTCGAGTCGCAGGTTGGTCCGAATCTCCTGCTACTGCGCGGAGATTCGGCGATCGAGCGGCAGCTTTGCCCTCATCCATCCCGGCTGCGCTCGGTTTTCGGACACGGTCTCCTCGGGCAAGCGCCGGAGTGGACCGTCGTCGGTGCGGGAGTGGCGCCCGGGAACCTCGTCCGGGCGTTGTCAATCCTCTTGCCGCAGACGGCGTTCGGTGTCGGAGCGGTTATCGATCGGCTCAGGGCTGAGCGCCTCGAGCAACTGCTCCCTGCTCATCGGCATGGTGTCCTCGGCGTTCGCCTCACGGATCTTGTCGGCCGCCTCGCCGGTTTCCGTATGCTGCGGATCCTGCCGCGGCATTGTTCTCACATCCCGAATCTGTCCGTACAACCAATGAATCGTGTTCTCGCACAGTGATCTCGGTGCGAATGGTCGGCGAGCACAGTCGCGGCGAGCAGCGTCGGTGCTGTCGGACGGTCGTGTGCATCTCCCGGATTCCTGTCGGCATCCGCTAGGGCAGGTGAGTCCGAACCGGCAGACGGGCCGATCGAGGGCCGGGTGCCGGAATGTCGGCAGCGAGGCGGTGTCGCCGTTGGCACGAATCGTAATGTCGACATGGCTGTTACCTGTGTACGCGCAGCCGGTTCCGATCGGACCGGCGGCGCGGGACCGGGAGCTTGGGTAGATCGTGGTATCGATCCCCTCCGTAGCGGCGGAACGCCTTTGTACCGCCGCCTGGTTCGAGCCGACCGAGCTGTGCACCTTCGGCCTACCCTTGCACTGTGCAACAAAACCCGAAAGGGAAAGCCATGCGGGAAATCTCGTCTCGGGCAGCGCGACGCGACGTTGCTGGCCATGCCGAATGGTCCCGACGCTCTGCTTTTGCGGTTAGCCGTCCTGCCGGGTGTTGTCGGGTCCGCTTGCGGGGTGACATCCGCACCGCCCGGTGAGTTACCTACCGCATGCAACTGTTGCGGTGGACACGCGAGTGCCGTTGGTGCGGCCTCGGCCGGATCGGCCGGTGACCGAGCGCCACGGCGGGCGGGGGCGGCAGGATGGAGGGATCGACAAGACGGCGTGACGGAGGACGTGATGGCTCGACGAGATTCGGTGGCCGCGGAATCGGTGGACGAGATCACCGACGCGTTGTTGACGGCCTCTCGGTTGCTGGTGGCGATGTCGGCGCGCTCGATCGCTCGGGTCGACGACTCCATCACCATTCCGCAGTTCCGCGCGCTGGTGCTGCTGTCGAGCCGCGGCCCGTCCAATGTCGCCAGCCTGGCCACCAATCTGAACGTCCAGCCCTCTACCGCCACGCGAATGGTGGAACGTTTGGTGGTGGCCGGGTTGGTCGACCGCAGACCCAATCCCGAGTCGCAGCGCGAACTGATCATCGAGTTGACCGCGCGGGGCCGCCAGGTCGTGCAGCAGGTGACCGTGCAGCGGCGGCGGGAAATCGCCGCCGTTGTCGAGCAGATGCGTCCGTCCGATCGCACCGGTTTGGTCCGTGCCCTGACGGCCTTCGCGGCGGCTGGCGGCGAACCCGGCGCCCGTCCCGATATAGACAGCTATCAGGTCTGATACCAAACGGCTGCGCACGGCAACGATTGCATAGTGCGCCATTGCCCATGGTCTTCGCCGACACCATCGCCGCCCGCTGCTCGCGCGAGCCGTAATCCGCCTCGGCCCAACGCGCATGGTCCGCGCCGGGCGTGGCATGACCGAGAGGCGCTCGATACCTCGTTCGGCACGGCACGCCGACCGAGAGACAGAGCGAGGCGCGCCGCAACCCAGCCGAACCACCCGGCGGTGCAACCCGCCGCCGGGGCGGAATCTCCGGAGCGCGGGCGCAACACGACTCCGATATCACCAGTTGGGAGGCACCACCATGGACAACCTCGAACCCGGCGCCTACATGATTCTGCCTGTCGGGGCGGAGGATCGAGACTTCTCGATCGGTCTGCTCCCTACCGTTGCCGATGCCTCCGTACCGGTCGTCGCCTTGGCCACGCAACGGGTGTGGACGGTAGATATCCTCGCGGGCAACCCCGGCGGTTACACCCTGTCACTCGATGGCTTGTACGCCCACGAGGACGGCGAGTCCGGGGTGATCGCCGACATGCTTCCACCGGGTCAGCCGTGGCGGATTCGGCAGGTGGGCGACGGCAGTGTCACGATCGAAAGGGCGTTGCCCGAACAGGTTCCGCGGGCCTGGATCCTTCCAGAATTGAGTTCCGGCACTCAGGTGCTGATGTCGCGGATCGCGAATGAGCCCGACCGAAACCAGCGTTGGCGGTTTGTGGCGGGGAAGTCATGAGGGTATCGATCCAGCCGACGCGTGGCACCGTAACCTGCTCTCTGGCGGCGCTCGTTGCGTGGGGCGCGGCGTCCTGGCTCACGGCCGGGTGTACTGCCGATCAACAGTCGAGCCGCACGACCGGGACGACGCCTGCGGTATGGACCGGTTCGTCCGTGCCGCCGACATCTGGAGAGGGACCGGCCGAGCCGGGTCATGAGCCCGGCGGCAATTCGGTGACCGCCGGGTTCATCGATGCACAGGGCCGACCGGCCGGAACCGTGACCTTCGTCGAACGCGCTGGATTCGTTCAGATCCGTGCGGAAGTGCACAACCTCGAGCCCGGCCGATACGGTATCGCCGTGCACGAACATGGTGTCTGCGAACCGGACGCCGCGTTCCGGACCGCGGGTGCACTCCTCGCCACGCCGGGAGACAACAGCGCCTCGCTCGGCGATCTGGGCTCGATCGAGATCCGGGCCGACAACCGGGGACTGCTGACCACCACCACGGGGGCATTCACCCTGGCCGACCTGCGCACCGCCGCCACGGGCCGCGCGGTGATCATCCACTCCGGTAAGGACGACCCGGCAACCACCGGCGACCGGATCGCCTGCGCCGCGGTGCGTTGACTCGAGAGTGGCTCGGCAACGGCGGCGAGTCGGACCTGATTCGGCTCCGGGCCCAGCTGAACCCGGAGCCGAACCCGGTGAACGTCTGGCTTATTCAATCATCGGATCGTTCCGGAACCAGCACCGGAGTTGCTACCGCCTGTCATCGCCTTGCGGGCGTACATCCCGATGGCGTCCACTCCGAGAACCCCGATGACGATGCCCATCACGATGTTGTTCCACAGGGTCGCGCCGGTGTGCGGGCCGATCACCCACGGGGTGAGAAACTCCCACACACCGATGGCCAGCAGCGCCCAACCGGCGCGGGAGGCTTCGGCCGGTACCGTGCTCAGCGCGAGCCCGTATACCGCAATCGCCAGGCCGAGGATGATATTGATCATCGCCAGTCGTTCGGCGCCGTCGACGAACGAGTTGACCACCCACGGTGAGATTGCCAGGTACAGACCCGCCAGGATCGTTGTACCGCCTACGAGAAGATTCGCCACCGCGGCAGGCGTGCTGACGCGATAGTGGGTTGCGCTGGCCTGGTAGCCGATGCCCTGATGCGGCATATCGGTCATCACGATCACTCTCTTTCGTGCTACATCTCATTCGGCCCTGTCGGTCAGGGCGATTCGCGGCTACCACGCCGGGAGGACAAGCATGCGCCCGGCGCGGCGCGAATCTCGACCCCCGTCGGTTCGTTCATGGGCGTTTGGTCTGCGGCACAAGGGGATTCGGAATCGTTCGTATCAGTCCGGCGTTTCGTGCCGGAATCGCCGGGTATGGGTGGAGGTGATTCGAACGAGTTCATCGAGGAGATTGATCATGACCGAATTCCGATCCAGAAACCGGATCGCCGCCACGCTCGCGCTTGCCACCGGGATATCGCTGGCCGCGGCACTCGCCGGATGCGCCACCAGCACCGAGTCGCCCGAGTCCGAGGCCACCGCGACGAGCACAGTGCCGACCGCGACGAGCCTGCCGGCCACCCTGCCGGCGGGACCGGCTATCTCCACCGAAGCCGCCGAGCAGCTGTGCACGATGCTCGCTGCGGAGGTGGGCGATTGGCGTCGCGACGACCCTCCCATCGACGCCGATAAGGCGGAGTTCAACGCCAGGGTGCAGGAGTGGGCGGCGCGCAACAACGGCATCAATCTCGCGATCATGAACAACCGTTCGTCGATCGATGTGGCCACGGCCGCGAGTTGCCCGGATGTGCGCTCGGAGGTGTTGTCTGCGTTGAAGATTCCGAGTCTCGCCGACGGATTGGTGGGATGGTGATCGCCCTGTTGTAACGCGCGAGGGAAACGAGCGCCGTTCCACAGCCCGGCGATCGCGGTGGTCGAGAGTTCGGAGTCCCCCGGTGTGATCAATGCGTCGCGATTACTGGAGGTCACGATGCAGAGAGGTTGGGCGGACGGCTGTTCGTGGCGAGGTAACACGGCCCGGAGCGCCGCCGAAGTGGTATCTCCCAACAGGTGGGAAGCGATCCGCCACGGGCGGGCTGCTGGTTGAGTACGGGCTTGTTTCAGCCGCAGTGTGCTGGATGTATGGGACATGCCGTTCTCCATTTCGTCCCCGTGGATGGTCGCGTTACCGGGCGTCAGCGCACTGGTGCTGGTCTCGAGTCTGAGGCAATGCGAGTACCTTTCGCGCGCGAGGGGTTACGCTCTGTGCTGGTGTGCCGGGAAGTCTGGTCGGCGAGTGAGTTCATTGCTGCCGACCAGGAGGTTTTGTGTATCGGGACAACGATTCGTGGATTGCTGTGCGGAGTCCGCGGTGAGCGGCGCCATCGGCGGGGTGATCATGTCCCGATTGGTGTCCAAGAACGGTCGGGCGGTGATCATCGAGGTCGGCAAGCCGACTCCGAAGTCCGGCGGGGGTGCCGAGTGCGCTTTCCGAATCGATGGCCATCCCGCGCTGACCGCTCACGGCTCGGATGAGTTGGCCGCGCTGTATCGCGCACTCGTCCGAATCGGGACACTGCTGGCGCAAGCGAACGAGAACACCGAGCGAATCCGATTTGCGGCCGAGCCCGGTTTCCCGAATCAGACTGCCGATCGGGCCACCTTCGAAGCGGATATGAGCGATGTTCTCGCGGCACGAGCGATCAGCCACAACGGCGAACGGCACCTGGTCATGATCGGCCGGCCCTTCCAGCCCCTCGACCAACAGTTGGCGCTGTGTCCGTTCCAAGTCGACGATCGACCACTCGCGGTAGCCGGAGGCTGGGACGGTATGCAAGCGCTGTTGACCGCGGTGGGAATGATCGGCGCGTGGCTTCAGCTACCCCGAAATTGGCCGTTGAGTACGGCCCCTTGAACGACGGGAATGGCATCGCGGCCCGCAGCAGGGCATCACGTTGGCCGAATCGCATTCGACTACTGGCGCCGCAATCCGGGAATGCGGCCGCCGACGTGGTGTTCCATCTGGTCGCGTTGTCGATCATCGCGTGCTCGCCCGTGGATGCGCCGGTCGCCAAGGTGCTGCCAGTGGAGCCGATGGACGATCTGCGCACCGGAAACCTGCTGAGAAATCCGGAGTTTCGCAGCTGTTGGCAACGTGTGATGCGGTCGAGGATGGTCGGTCGGCCGGTGTGGACAGGCGAATTGTCAGGCCAGTGCGCGCCGCGACTGCCGCCTGACCCGGCGAAAGCGTGGGTGTAACCGGATGTCCTCGGGACAAGTCCGTTCGACCGAGTCATCGAGCTTTACCGGTGTTTTCACGGTCGCGACCGGGGTATGTCGGCGGCGGACGGTCCGGCACCGTTCCATCGACGATCGGAAGGCTTTCATCGTGGCCACTTCGGACGCTCGCGCCGGGCAACGATCGCCGGCCCAATACGCTTGTCTGGCAGTCGCTTCGGTTTTCCTGCTGGTCGGGGTGCTGGGCTTCGTCCCCGGCATCACCACCGGTTACGACACGCTGGTGTGGGCCGGGCATCACACGGATGCGAAACTGCTGGGGTTGTTCCAGGTCTCGGCGCTGCACAACATCATCCATCTCGGCTTCGGCTTCGCCGGTGTCTCGTCCGCTCGTGTCGCCGCGCAGTCGCGGGGATTTCTGATCGGTGGCGGCCTCATCTATCTGGTGCTGTGGCTGTACGGGCTGCTCATCGATCCAGCCAGCGACGTCAACTTCATCCCGGTCAACACCGCTGACAACTGGCTACACTTCGTCCTCGGCCTCGCCATGGTTGCCTTGGGGCTGTTCCTGCCGTGGCGTGACCCTGCACGAATCAGCACCGATATGCGGCCCGGTAACGCTGGCCCGCTCGACGCGTAGGCGTACGTCACCATTTCGTCATCGGTAATGCCAGCTCGCTGGGCCGGCACGGGGCTACCGTCGGGGTCATCTCGTCGGCTCCGAGGTGGCCGACCGATTCGGAGAGAAGGTTCAGCGCCGTGGCCGATTACGCCGACCTGCGGGCACTGTTCATCAATTGCACCCTGAAACGTTCGCCCGAACGGAGCAACACCCAGGGTCTGATCGATCTGAGCGCTCGCATCATGGAGAAGAGTGGGGTGCAGGTCTTCCAGATCCGCGCGGTCGATCACGACATCGCGACCGGTGTGTGGCCGGATATGACCGAACACGGCTGGGCGGTGGATGAATGGCCCGTGCTGCAGCGGCGGGTGATGGACGCCGACATTCTGGTGCTGGCCGGGCCGATTTGGTTGGGCGACAACAGTTCGGTGATGAAACGGGTCATCGAGCGGCTGTACGGCAACTCCTCGATCCTCAACGGGCGTGGCCAGTACGCCTATTACGGCCGCGTCGGCGGGTGCCTGATCACCGGCAACGAAGACGGCGTCAAACACTGCGCGATGAACATCCTCTACAGCCTGCAGCACCTGGGCTACACCATCCCGCCCCAGGCCGACGCGGGCTGGATCGGCGAGGCCGGGCCGGGTCCGTCGTATCTGGATCCGGGTTCGGGCGGCCCGGACAACGACTTCACCAACCGCAACACCACCTTCATGACCTGAACCTCATTCACTTGGCCCGAATGGTGAAGGACAACAACGGGATTCCCGCCCACGGCACCCAGCGTTCCGAATGGGACGCCGGATGCCGATTCGACTTCGAGAACCCCGAGTACCGCTGACCCGGTTGCGTGGAGTTGCCGACGGCAGACAGCGCCCCGCGCCGATGTACCGGGCGTCATCCGAGGCGCGGAAGGAGACTGTGCTTCGTGGGGTATGCCCGGCCACGGCGGGCGGATTGTCAGTGCTGTAGAGGTTGACGGACGACGATGATCGCGCATTCCGCCATGTGCAGCACGGTGTTACTGGTGGAACCGAGCAGCATTCCGGTGAATCCACCGCGGCCGTGGCTGCCGACGACAATCAGTTGGGCGTTCTCGGCTTCGTCTAGCAGCGCTCGTGCGGGTCGGTCGCAGGTCACGATGCGGCGGACCGGTACGTCGGGGTACTTTTCACTCCACCCGGCCAAGCTCTCGGCCAGTGCCGCGTGTTCGGCTTCGCGCAGGGCTTCCCAGTTTCGTGCGGGCAGATCGGTGCGGCCGGTGTCGTTCCAGGCGTGAAGGGCGATCAGTTCGACCTTGCGTCGTGCTGCTTCTTCGAACGCGATGGTGAGGGTGGGCACGCTGTTGGGGGTGCCGTCGACACCGACCAGGACGGGTCGGCGCGCGGATATAGGGTCGATCGCCGAAGAGGAGTGCACGATCGCGACCGGGCAGTGTGCGTGGTGCGCCGCCGCGGTGCTGACCGAGCCGAGCAATCCGCGCCGGAAGGCGCTGTGTCCGTGGCTGCCGAGAACGAGCATGTGGGCATGCCTCGAGCGGGAGATGAGTTCGGCGATGATGGGCTCGAGGGTGACTTCGGTGGTGATCTCGAGGTCGTCGGATGGCGCGGCCTTGCGTGCGATTGCCGTTGCGCCGGTGAGGGTTCGGTTGCCCAGGTCGCGCAACCAGTAGAACTGTTCGCTGTCGAAGTCGATTGCGGGTGCGAATCCGGTGGGAATCGCTGCGGAGGTCAGAAGGTGCAGTCGGCGGTGGTGCAGGGTCGCCTCGACGGCTGCCCACGCGACCGCCCGATGAGAGGTCGCCGATCCGTCGACGGCGACGACAATCGGTGCTGCGAGCGGGGACGGCGATGGCGATCGGCTGCTCATGGTCCTGCCTTTCGGGGTTGGCTCGAGCGTGCCATCCCGGCTCCGTTGCTCGGCAGGGGACAACGTCATCGGTTGTGCGGGCACAGTTGCTCTCGCTCTCCGCCGGAGCGGTTCGGTTGCGGGGGTGCGAGACGTCGACAGCGCGGGCGCATGACTGGTCCGGCCGAGCAGGGCTCAGCGCTGCCGCTGGCGAAGTTGTGTCAGCGCAGCGTGGCGGTGTAGTCGAGAATGGTCGCCTGCGCGGCCGACCATGCCGGAGCGGCGGCGTCGGTGAATTCGGCGTGGCCGGTGCCGGGCAGGATGTGCAGTTTCGCGGTGTTGGCGGAGTGGGCGGCGGTGACGTAGCGGCGACTGTGCTCAGGGGAGACGACCCGGTCGTTGTCGCCGTGTATCGCGGTGATGTGCAGGGCGACAGGCAGATTGGCGATGGGGGAGGCGATCCGGTAGCGGTCGGGGACCTCGTCGGGGCGGCCGCCGAGCAGTTTGCGGACGTGCGGGTCGTGGCCTTTGGTCGCGGCGTGGTGCAGGTCCAGGACGGCGGCCATCAGAGTGGCGCTGCGTACGCGTAGGCCGGACGGCCCGCCGCTGTGGGCCGGGGCGTGTCGGGCCGCGACCCAGGCTGCCAGCTGGCCTCCCGCAGAGTGACCCGCCAGGTGTACGCGCTGGAGGTCGAGGCGATTGCCCGTGCGGTTCTGGACAACGGTGGCGAGCGCGTCGACGGCGTTGTCGACGTCGGTGAGGGTGAGCGGCCATCCGCCCGCGCCGTTCACCCGGCGGTATTCGATATTCCACACGGCGACACCGTGTTCGGCGAGCGAACGCGCGTGCGGAGCGAATTGGGTCAGGGAACGGTGCTGGGCCCAACCGCCGCCGTGGATCAGCACGACCACCGGGTGGGGCGCTCGAGTCCTGGGTAAGTAGAGGTCGCCGAAGGTGTCATCGGTGTCGCCGTAGCGGATGCGCATCGGCGTGTCGGGAGCTGGGGTCGAGGCGACCACCGCCGGGGTCATGGGCGCGGTGGAGGCGTAGCCGAAAGCGGGGGCGATGATCGCGAGGATGGCTGCCAGGATCAGCCGACGCAATCGGCCGTGGCGACGCGGCGTCACGATCGAGCACCTCCTGTTGCATCGGTACGACGGCAGATACGGTACTTCGTGGCCGCAGCCGCGGGGCGTGCGAGGGCCGGACCGTCCTGGCGGTTCGATGGTTCACCACCAGCGCAGCAATGGTTGCAGTTGGCGGCCCAGTGCGCCCGCCAGCGACCGGGAGTAGCTGGCGGTGAGGTGGTGTTCGTCGTGATAGACGAGGATGTTGCCTTCGACGACCGGGCATACCGTCGGCTCGCAGATCGCGTCGGTGAGGTCGATCGGGAAGACGTTGGGGTAGCGAGAGCCCGGCTCGATCGAGGGGTCGATGGGGTCGAGCGCGTCCTCGCGGCGCATGCCGCAGCTGATGCGGTCGCCACCGGCTGCGAGGCAGTCGGTGGCCTTGTAGCGGATCGAGTCGCGCCGCAGCCAGGGTGTGTCGCGGATGGCGATGACGTGGAGGCCGCGGTCGGCCAGTGCCGCCCAGACATCGAGGTATTCGGGTGGGGTTTCGTCGCCGATGTCGGGGCGGGGGCGGGTGCCGGTGGTGAAGACCCAGTCGGGGCGGTCGGTGCCGAGCCGGTCGATGACCTCGCGGGACCAGTCGCGGCAGTCCGGGATGGGTTCGCCCTTGTAGGTCGCGTCCTCGGCGAGGGTGAGCGGGCAGCCCATCTTCAGATAGGTCTGAATGCGGAAGGAGTGTTGGGCGGCCAGGGTTTGCAGGGCGGGGAGCCAGTGCTCGGCATGTGAGCTGCCCACGAGGGCGAGGGTTCGGGTCGCGTGAAGATCGCCGTAGCTACAGGTGATCACGTCGCGGGTGTCCCAGTCGGAGATGCAGCCGTCGCCGGTCGGTGCGGGCAGGTCCGCGGCCGCCTCGAGCAGTGTCGGGCGCATCCGCACGGTCGGTGCCGACATTCCCGAGGCCAAGGACTCCGCACCGGGATACAGGCTGGGATTCAGTGCGCCGACCGCTCGCGCGGGCTGCAGTTCGAGCACCGCGATCTGCCAGGCGCCGGTCGCGGCGATCACGACGGCGGCAGTCGCCGACACCGCCGTGCGGGTCACCCGCCGGGACCGTACCGGCTCACCGGTGGTGCCGCGTGACCGCAGCGGTTCCTCCACCCACCGGTGGGTGATCCAGGCGAGCACGACGGAGACGGCGATGACCGCGAGGCCGCCGCGGAGCCCGGCGTGGGCGTGACCGCGTTCGGTGAGATAGAAGATGAGGATCGGCCAATGCCACAGATACAGCGGATAGGCGATGTCGCCGAGCCAGCGCGCCGCCGGGGTGGTCAGGATCCGGTTCCCCCACGGTCGCTGGCTGGGGGTGAGATTGTTGCCGGACAGGATCAGGGCCGCGGCCGCGCTGACCGGCAGCAGCGCGGCGGGTCCAGGAAATCGGTTGGCGCCGTCGAGGATCAGCCAGCCGCACAGTGCCACCCCCGCCACGCCGAGCCCGGCCAGCGCGACTCGGACCGGTCGCGGCGGTGACAGATACGGTGCCGCCAGCGCCAGTCCCGCCCCGACCAGCAGCTCCCAGCCGCGGGCGGCGCTGTCGTAGTAGTTCCAGCCCTGATGGGTGGCCGTGCCCTGTATCGCATAGACGAACGACGCCGCGCCCGAAGCGATCACGATCACGGCGAGCATCGGACGCATGCCCGTCCCGCGCCGGTACCGATGCGCGAGCCACGTTGCGGCGGCGACGGTGAGCAGGGCGGTCAGGTAGAACTGGCCCTGCACCGACATCGACCACAGGTGCTGCAGTGGGCTCACCGACGGATCCGCGGCCAGATAGTCCGACCAGGTCGAGGCCAACCACCAGTTTTGGATGTAGCCCAGCGACGCCAGCGTTTGCGCGGCGATATCCGACCACTGCGTATACGGCCGCATGAGCACCGCGGCAATCACGACCGCGGCGAGGACCACCACCATCGACGGCAGCAGCCGACGCGCGGTGCGACGCAGGACGAACAGCCCATCGGCCGATCCGGACGACTCGGCGCGACGCAGCAGCAAACCGGTGAAGAAGAACCCCGACAGCACCAGAAACACGTCCACGCCACCGGACACTCGCCCGAACCAGACGTGAAACACCACCACCAGGCCGATGGCCAGCCCGCGCAATCCGTCCAGATCCGCACGGTAGGAGACAGCCTCGTGGTGAGAGGGAATCGGCAGCGTACCGCGGGATGTGTGCACGGCGGCCGTGGGCACCGCTCGGCCGGTCATCAGACCGAACACCGCTGACCTGCGGCGGCGTAGGCAATCACCGGCAGGCGGTTCGGTCGGCGCGGGGCGGTCGTTGGCCATGACACGACGATTCTCTTACCACGGCTAAAAATGAGCATTCAACTTCACCGGAACCCACCGTACTTCCCCGGCCGCGTTCCACCAGTCACACCCACCGGGGATCGTCGCGCCCGGCGACTTGCTCCGGAACCGGCGTTTACGGCATCTTTACTACCGGTGTGCCGGGAAGTCTGGTCGGCGACGTGGCCCGAGACCTCGGGCGACGGACAGTCGACCCTGGAGCCGCCCATGCCGCATCCCGCGATGATCTTGACGAATTCCGTTACAGCGATCATGACCTCGGCGGTCGTATTCTGCGGGTGTGCACGCTTCTCAGATGGCCGAGGAATACCCGGTGGTCGGCATGGACACCGATGCGCTCGACGCGGCTCGGCTGTTGGCCGAGCACCGACTGCCCGGCATCCTGGTCACCAATCCCGATGGCAGCCCGGAGGCCGTGCTGCCCGCCTCACAGGTGGTGCGGTTCCTCGTCCCACGCTACGTACAGGACGACCCGTCGCTGGCCGGGGTGCTGAGCGAGTCGGTGTGCGACCAGGCGGTGACGAGGTTGCGCGGCAAGAAAGTACGGGACGTGATCCCCGAGCGGCTGGCGAAGGTGCCCGCCGCCAAGGCCGACGACACGATCATCGAAGTCGCTGCGACCATGGCCCGGTTCCGCAGTCCGCTGGTCGCCGTGGTGAAGGATTCCGAATTGATCGGCGTGATCACCGCCTCGCGGCTGTTGGCGGCCGCGTTGCAGCACTCCTGACCCACGCCGCGGCCGCGTCCCCTGCGGGGCGGCCGCGATGAGCGTCGCCATCGCGGTCACGGTCTTCGTCGCCGCGTATGTGCTCATCGCCACCGAGCGGGTGCACAAGACGAAGGCCGCGCTGGCGGGCGCGGGCATCGTGCTCGCGTTCGGGGTGGTCGGATCTTCGGACAGTTTCTTCTCCCACGACACCGGCATCGACTGGAACGTCATCTTCCTGCTGCTGGGGATGATGATCATCGTCGGGGTGCTGCGCCAGACCGGTGTGTTCGAATACGTCGCGATCTGGGCGGCCAAGCGCGCCAAGGGATCCGCGTTACGGGTGATGGTGCTGCTCACGCTGATCACCGCGGTCGCGTCGGCGTTTCTGGACAATGTCACCACCGTGCTGCTGATCGCTCCGGTCACGCTGCTGGTGTGCGAGCGGCTCGATATCGGGCCGATACCGTTTCTCATCGCGGAGGTGCTGGCGTCGAATATCGGCGGCGCGGCCACCTTGATCGGTGATCCGCCCAACATCATCATCGGCAGCCGAGCCGGGTTGTCGTTCAACGACTTTCTCGTGCATATGGCTCCGCTGGTCGTGATCGAACTGGCGGTGTTCACGCTGGTGCTGCCGTGGTTGTTTCGCGGCAGTTTCACCGTCGACCCGGCCCGCGCCGCGGAGGTGATGTCGCTGGACGAACGCGAGGCCATTCGTGACAGCGGGCTGCTGATCAAATGCGGGCTGGTGCTGGCGGGGGTATTCGCCGGATTCATCGGCCACGCGGTGTTCCACATCGACCCCTCGGTGGTGGCGCTGCTCGGCGCCGGGATCCTGGTGCTGATTTCGGGTCTGGGGCAACGCGATTACCTGTCGGCGGTGGAATGGGAAACACTGCTGTTCTTCGCGGGATTGTTCGTGATGGTCGGCGCCCTGGTGAAAACCGGTGTCATCCAGCATCTTTCCCGTCTCGCGGTGCAGGCCACCGGCGGCAACGCCCTGGTCGCGACCATGCTCATCCTGGTCGTGTCCGCGGTGTTGTCCGGGGTCATCGATAACATCCCGTATGTGGCGACGATGAGTCCGCTGGTCGCCGAGTTGGTCGGCGGCATGGGACATCAGGCCGGCACCCTGTGGTGGGCGCTGGCGGCGGGTGCGGACTTCGGCGGAAACCTCACCGCCGTGGGCGCCAGCGCGAACGTCGTGATGCTCGGCATCGCCCGGCGTGCGGACACGCCGATCACGTTCTGGGAGTTCACCCGCAAGGGCGCGGTGGTCACGGCGATCACGATCGCGATCGCCGCCCCCTACCTGTGGATGCGGTATTTTCTGTTCGCGTGATTTGATCGGCCGGTGGCGACCGGCCCGAGCGGAGATCACCGATACCGAATTTGCGCCGGATCCCGCTGGTGCGTCGGTATCCTCGGCGATGTACCCGGTCCCTTCGCGACCGCCGTAGCCAGGACATCGCTCCGAGTGGCAGGACACGTACCGTGATCGAAGTCGTCATCGTGATAGGCGCATTCCTCGCGCTGCTGTTGCTCATGCGCTGGCGCAACCGCCGTGACCGCGATACGGAGGCGAACGCGTCGTAACTCGGTCCGTGAAGCAGCGCGGCGGCAAAGTGATTCGAGGCTCAGCGGGTTCGTCCCTGGGACAGCGCATTCGAGAGCCACTCATCCATGCGCATGGCGTCGTCGAGATTGCCGCGCCAGGCCAGATGGCCGTCCGGCCGCACCAGCATGACCGGTGCCCTGTCATAGTGGAGCACGCAAAGCCTACCGCCAAGTTTGTTCGCTATATTCCGGGTCGAATCCACAATGGCGCCTTTCGGCGCCAGTACCGCCCACCGATCACCCAATTCGGCGTGCAGTCGCGTCGGCGTGCCATCCGCGCGGGCGCAGGGGAGGTCGCCGATCCGGTCACCGGGCCGCGGTCTGGGCCCGCCGCCGCCGAGTGGACCCTTGCGGTAGCTCACCCACAGCTGTGAGGCGGCGTACGTCGCCAATCTCTGGACGGTCGGCAGGCCGACGACGCGAACGATCACCTGATCGCGCAGGAACCGGCCGGCTGGGTTGCTCGCGATATTGATCCGGGTCACCGCGCTGGTGCCGCGCAACACGCCCGTCGCCAACGGGCGGCGCTCGGCCTCGTAGGTATCGATCAGCCGCTGGTCGGCGTGCCCTTGGAGCACGAGAGCGAGTTGCCACGCCAGATTCTCGGCGTCACCGATGCCGGTGAGCATGCCCTGCCCGCCGAACGGCGCGTGCGCGTGCGCGGCGTCGCCCGCGAGCAGGACCCGGTCGCGACGGTAGGTGTCGGCGAGCCGGCGGTGCACCGAGAACAACGAAACCCATTCCGCGGCACCGAATTCCGCGGTTCGCCCGGTGCGCTCCGGCAGGATCCGGCGGAATCGTTCGAGAACCTCTTGCTCTTCCGGTCTTTGCCGAATGCCGGGATCGTAGGCGAACAGCCGCCACAGGTCGCCGCGCCCGTCCGGGTCGGGCATCGGCATCGCGCCGACCAGTCCGCCCGGATGTATCCAACCGGTTGTGCCACTGCGGTCGAGATCCCAGTCGAGATGTACGTCGGCCAGCAGGAACCGCTCGGTAAGCTTGACTCCGGGGAATCCGATGCCGGTGCGGGTGCGTGTCGTGCTCGCGGTCCCATCGCAGCCGACCACCCACTGCGCGCGCACCGATCGGCCGTCGCCGAGACGGGCGATGACGCCGTCCGACTGCTGGGTGAGGTCGACGAGCCCTCGCCGCCACTCTACCGTGGCGCCCAGTTCGGCCACTCTGGCGCGCAGAGTGGCTTCTATTTCGGCCTGTGACACCACCATTGGCGGCGCTGCGGTCCGAAACTCGGGATCACCGAACCGGAGTTCGAGGATGGGCCGGTCACCGAGATAGGTGGTGATTCGCAAAGCCCGCAACGACGTGTCCGGAAGTGCGCCGAGCGCGCCGAGGCGATCCAGTACCTCGGAGCCACGGGCGTGCAGGAAGTTGGCCCGCGAGGTGGTCGCTGGGCCGGGAGCGCGATCGACGACTCGTACCGAAACACCGTGCAGCAGTAGGCCACAGGCCAGCGTCAAACCGGTGGGACCGGCCCCGACGACCAGCACGTCGGTTGTGTCCACGGTGTCATGCTACTCGCGCGCCGGATAGCTCCCGGGGATCACCGCCGGCACGACAATGCGCGAACGGGTGCCGCGGTCTACGCGACGAGCAGTAGCGGCAGGGTGGCCGCGTAGCCGAGGAGCAGCAGGGCCGCTTCGGGGCGGGTCAGGCGCAGGTCGCGGCGGAGCAGGAGCCAGGCCAGGGCCGTGGTGGCCACCATGGCGAGCAAGGTCGGGACATGCACCGGGATCGATCGTGTGGTCCCGGTGAAGATGCCGACGATTCCGCCGCCGATGAGGCTGTTGAACAGATTGCTGCCGAAGACGTTTCCGATGAGCAGATCGGTTTCGCCGCGTCGTTGCGCTTGGATGGCGGTGACCAGCTCCGGGAGGGAGGTGCCCAGCGCTACCAGGGTGGCGCCGATGACCAGTTGGGAGACTCCGAGTTCGGTAGCGATCGCTGCGGTGTTGGTGACCAGCAGCTGTGCCGCGATGAGCACGGCTGCCAAACCTGCTGTGGTGCGGAGAGATTCGCGGAGCACCCCGGTCTCGGTATGCGGGGTCCCATCGGCGGGGGCGGTGAACTCGATGGCCTGCTCGGCGACCGCGGTGTTGGTGTGATCGGCGCGGGCCCAGCGCACCAGCAGAGTGATCGCGAGCGCGGCGGCGGCAGCGAGGAGCAGGCCGCTCCACAGGTGCAGGCCGGTCGCGATCACCAGCGCGAACAATGCCACCGCGAGGGCGGATACGGCGACTTCGTGGTTGAGCACCGTCGAGCTGGCGGCCACGCCCCGCCAGATGGCGGCGACGCCCAGGACGAGGGTCACGTTGAGGATGTTCGAGCCGATCAGGTTGCCGGTGGCGATCCCAGCGTTGCCTGTGGCGGCGGCGGTGCCCGAGACGACGAATTCCGGTGCGGAGGTACCCAATCCGATGATGACGACCCCGACGACCGCGGGTGTGAGTTGTAATCGCTGGGCGATGCGGGCGGCCCCCATGACGAGATGGTCGGCCGCGAACGGCAGGACGATCAAGCCGGTGAGCACACCGAGAATTTGAACGAACAGACTGCCTCCAACCCTCCCGCATGATGGCACGCGGCCGATCATGGCAACTCGCTCCAGATTAACGGTTCCTTGACGGTGGATGATCTTGCCGCACCGGGAACGTGCCTGTAGCCCGGTTGTGCCGGGCTACAGGCACGTTCGGATCAGCCGAGGTCGCGGTGGTTGAAGCGGTATGTTCCGGCGGCCACCAGGACGGCGGAGGTCAGCGCGAGGACGGCGATGCCGATCGGCTGGAAGCCGTTGCGCAGCGGTTCCCCGTCGAGGTAGTAGTGGAACGGGGAAAGGTATGCGGCCCAATCGATTCCGAGCTGTGCGGCGAAGGTGTGTGCCCCGTATGCGGCCACTCCGACCGCGGCCGTGATCGCGAGCACTGCCCCACGACGGCCGGTGATGGCACCCACGGCGGTCGCGATCGCGCCGAACACGATGGCGAGCAAGGCGAGATTGACGCACTGGGCAGCGAATTGGCCGGGGCTGATCGTGGTGAGCTCGGCGCCGCTGCGGATGGCGAGCATCGCCAGCCACACCGCCGCTCCGATGCCGGTGGCGGCGAGTACCAGGGCGGCGAAGCGCTGCACGATCAGTGCGGTGCGGGTGAGGGGATGGGCCAGGAGCAGATCGAGGGTGCCCGATTCCTCGTCGGCCGCGCTGCTGCGAGCGCCGAACGCCGCGCCGAAGAACATCGCCAGCAGGGGCACGATCAGGCCGAACACCGTCGAGCCCAGATATCCGGGCGCCGAGGTGATGTCGTTCATGTTGAAGGCGTCGCGCAGGCTTTCGGGGATGCTTTCCGCTTGCGCGGCACCGTTTTTCGCCATCTGCGGATAGAAGCTGGAGTAGGCGACGGCGGCCAGGGTAATGCCCATCGTCCAGCCGAGCAGTCCGCGGCGGTTGTCGCGCAGCGACTTGGTGAGCACGGCGGTGCGGGCGACCGCCAGAGCGGGCTCGGCCAAGGGGGCGATAGCGGTGATGGAAGTGGTCATGTTCAGGTCCTAGCGTGACGAAGGGGGGTATGTGGGTAGAGGTGTCGGAGGCCGTTCACAGTGCGGCGGCGCTGCCGGTGTACTGGGCGTGGAAGATCTCGTCCAGATGTGGTTCGGTGGTGCGCAGCGCGGCAACGGTGTGCCGGGCGGCGGCCTTGACCAGAGCGTCGGGAGAGCCGATCAACCCTGCTCGCAGAATGGTGCCGGTCGTATCCAGGCTCGGGTTGACGATCCCCGGCAGACTGGAGAACTCGGCCAGGGGCACCGGCGCGGCGAAGTCGATCTCGATGTGGCGTACCGCTTCGGCGCGCAGGTCGGTCACGGTGTCCAGGGCGACGAGCCGGCCCTCCCGCAGGATGGCGACGCGGTCGGCTACGGCTTCGACCTCGTCCATGATGTGACTGGACATGAACACGGTCTGCCCGTTGGCGGCGGCCTCGCCGACCAGTTCGAGGAAGGTCTGCTGGAGCAGAGGATCCAGGCCCGAGGTGGGTTCGTCGAGGATCAATAGTTCGGGGGTGTGCATGAACGCCTGCACCAGGCCGACCTTCTGCCGGTTGCCCTTGGACAGGCTCTTGATCGTCGCGCTCTGGTCCAGGTCGAGCCGGTCGGCGAGATCATCGATGCGCTGCTGCGGCACACCGCCACGCAGCGCCGCCAAGAAGCGGAGGCATTCACCTACCCGCTGGCGGCCGTCGACGACGAAATCGCCTGCGAGGTAACCGACTCTGCGGCGCAGCTGGACCCCGTCGCGACGCGGGTCGAGCCCGAGGACGCGGGCGCTGCCGTCGGTGGGGCGGATCAGGTCGAGCAGCAGCCGGATGGTGGTCGACTTCCCGGCCCCGTTGGGGCCCAAATAGCCGAACACTTCCCCCGAGCGGACATCCAGGGTGAGTCCGGTCAGGCCCCGGCGCGCGCCGTAGGTCTTGGTGAGGTCGCGGAGTTCGATCGCGTGCAACATGTCTCAGACTGTATCCAACTTTCAAAGATTTTTGAAGATTCAAAACCTGTTAAGGATTCGATAGTGTGGCTCGTATGGATTCCACGCAGCGACTTCGGGATGCGGCCGAGCGGCTGGCGCTCACCATGGCTCAGGGCGGGATGCAGAAGACGACAGCGCGGGTGATGACCGCGCTGTTGTACAGCGAGCAGGAGACGATGACCGCCGCCGATCTGTGTGAGCGGTTGTCGATCAGCACGGGCGCGGTGTCGACCGCGGTCAAACAGCTCACGCAGTCGGGTTTGATCGAGCGGGTACCGGCGCCGGGGAGTCGCCGCGAGCACTACCGGTTTCCCAAAGGGGCTTGGGCGCATCTGCTTTCACAGCAGAACGTGATGCTGAAGGTGATGCGAGACGCCGCCCAGGAGGGACTGGACGCCGTCGCGGCCGATACTCCGACCGCGACTCGCCTGCACGAGATGCAGGACTTCTACGCCTACATGGACCGCGAACTGCCTCCGCTGATCGATCGGTGGCGTGCAGGCTACGGAAACGGTTCCTCCGGGGCGTGAGTATCCGCCGCGGGCGGCGGGCCGCTTCGTCGCGGCGCGTGTCGGGCGCGGCGAAACTGGCACAGTCGGGGACACAACCGCTACGTTTGGTGCGGCGTGCCGGGAAGTCTGGTCGGCGATGGTATCCAGTCGTCGCTGATCAGGAGAAGCCTTTGCGAATGCGAACGGTCGTTGTCGGTTACGACAGTGTCGGGCGGTGCGCCGCGCATGCTCTGCGGGGACAGCAGGGACGCCCCGAACTGGTGGTCATCGACCACGATCGGCAGCGGCTTTGCCGTGCCGCAGACGACGGGGCGCGCGTCGTGCGGGGCAGTGGGGACCGGTCGTCACTGCTGGCCGCGGGGGCCGGCGATGCGGTGCAAGTGGTCGTCTCGATCGGTGACGATCGTCGGACGGCCGAGATCGTTGCCGCGGTACGGGAGATCAACGACGATGCCACGCTCTGCGTCGCGCTCGACGATTCCGGTTGGCGGGAAACGGTTTTGCGGGCCGGGGCGGATCGGGTCGTGGTGGTCGGTGAGGTCACCGGCGCGCTGTTGGGCGCCGCGGTCCGCTGCCCCGGCGCTCCGCGGGCGCTGTTGGATTTGTTGGCCGAGCATCCGGATCTCGCCGTGACCGAAAGGACCGTGCGTGCGGGTGAGATCGGGGGTAGCCCCGCAGACTGTGGGCCGCTGGTGCTGGCGGTGTTGCGGGATGGAATGCGGTGGTGGCCCGGTGATCCGGCCGTATCGATGCTGTGTGCGGGGGATCGGCTGCTGACGCTGTCCGCCGTCCCCGCCGCCGGGCGTTGAACGAGGACGCTGCGATCGTGCGAGCGGTGATACCCCGATGAAGGGCTAGGGATCGAAATGCTTGACGGGAGCGCGGGTTCGAGCGCTTGGGAGGCGACGATGGCCGGAGTGGGGTTGGCGTTGCTCGTGATCGGCGTAGCGCTCGGGGCTGTGCTGTTGATCCGGCTCGTCGTTACCGGCGTCCGCGAAAGGCGGCGGCGGAACCGCCCCGGATAATGCCACCGCTCGTGCAGTGAGAGGACCTGACGAGCCCGCTCACGGGCAGAACACCGTCGCGGCCGAGACGAACCGCTCGTAGACGGCGCCGCGGGCGAACCCCAGGTTCGCACCGGCGTACCCGGCAGCGACCGGTCCGCCGCCGGTTCCACCGTCGATGAGGGCGCGGATCGCCGCCGACGACCCCCCAGCCGGTGTGTCCTCGCACAGCTGCGGGTGTTGGTTGACGACCGCGCGACCGGTATCGATGAGGTCCTGATGGGTGAGTCCGGCGCACCAGACCGAATCCGCCGACCGATACAAGAACCATCGAAGAGGGTCGACTGTGGGGTCGGGCGCCCGACCCCGCTCGAGGAAATCCGCCGAGTTCAGCACCACCGTGCCGTGCGTGCATTCCGGCACGGCCCGCTCGACGGAGGTGTCGGGCGAGCGCACGGGCTCACCGCAGGCAAGAACGCCCGGCATTGCCAGCGCCACCGCGATGGCGAGGACACTTCGCCGTTGTCGGGCACCGTGCCGGCTCGCGGCCGGCGGGACCGCTGTGTGCCGAGCTGCTTGCTGTTCTCGGCGAATTAGCCCCGTCGGCGTGAGCGACACAGCGCCAGCATAGCCCGCGTCATCCCGGGATTCGTCGAAGTGGCGGCGGGCCGTCGGGGTCGTGCAATTATGGATCCGCGAATCCGCAGTGGACCGATTCGCCGTACCGCAGAATCGCACAAAAGGTGACAGGCTCGTTCGAGAGGGGATACCTTTGTCTGCCAATGGTTCTGCGCTGTCCCGCCTGACCGCGACGGGCGCGCCCGGGGCGGTGGTGCTCATCCGCTTCTATGTCGGCGCGGTCTTTTTGTTCGAAGGTATCTTGAAATTCCTGCAGCCGGATCGGTTGGGCGTCGGGCGTTTCGAGAAGGCGGGGATCCCCGCGCCGGGCTTCTTCGGTCCCCTGGACGGGGTCTTCGAAATCGCCTGCGGTGCGCTGATTTTGGTCGGTCTGCTGACTCGGGTGGCCGCGATTCCGATGATTGTCGACATGATCGGTGCGCTTCTCATCACCAAACTGCCCATCTTGTGGGGAGACGCGGCGCTGTTTCCGGGGAAGTCCGGCTGGTGGGACTTCGTCCACGAATCACGCACCGACCTCGCTCAGCTGTGCGGCAGCGTGTTCCTGCTCATCGTCGGTGCCGGTGCCTTCGCGCTCGACGCTCGCCTCGAGCCTGCTCGGTGAAGTCACTTCGCGACCGGCAAGCCGTTCCGGGAGCGCACCGTCGATCCCGACAGTGCGCTGGCACAGATGATTCGCTCGCGGATGTCTCCGCGTGACCCAGGTCTGCCCGGTTACACGCTGGTCGTGGCGCGGTCCTTGCCGCGGGTGTAGTTCTCCCAGAACGTGGCGCCAGGGATGCCCAATGCCTGTGAATCGAATATCGGATCCAGGCCGTCCTTCTGCTGACGTTCGTAGTCGCGCAGCGCCTTGAACGCCGGTTGTTGCAGGATGATGATGCCGATGATGTTGAGCCAGGCCATCAATCCCACACCGATATCGCCCAGGGTCCACGCCTCGGTCGCGGTCGACACCGCACCGATCATGACCGAGATCAGGATCAATGCCTGCAGCGCGAGGGTGAAGGTCGACCCGACCGTGCTGCGGATGAACGGCAGCGGAACCGGCGAGTACTTGCCGAGCAGGAACCGCAGGTTGGTCTCCGCCATGTAGTAGTAGGCGATGATCGTGGTGAGGCAGAAGAAGGCCAGCGATACAGCGACGAAGGTGGAGCCGACCCCGCTCCACAAGGTGTCGACTCCGACCTGGGCGAAGGCCGGTCCGACCGCGACATCCGCGGGCAGCGCCCCGCCGTCGGCCAGCACGGCCCCACTGGCGCTCTCGCCGTCGAACACTCGATAGGCGCCGGTCGACAGGATCAGGAAACCGGTCGCGGTGCAGACGAACAGAGTGTCGACATAGACCGCGAACGCTTGCACCAGGCCCTGCTTGGCCGGATGGGAGACCTCGGCGGCCGCGGCGGAATGCGGCCCGGT
>NZ_JAMRXH010000031.1 GCF_023740735.1 Nocardia sp. CDC159 | reverse complement strand
CGGTCCAACTACGCCATCCCCGGCCTGTACTTCTACGACAACGACGTGGTCGAGATCGCGCGCGGCCTGACGCCCTCGGCGCGCGGCGAATACGAGATCACCGATATCAACCGGACCTACCTGGAACAGGGCAGACTGCACGTCGAGGTGCTCGCCCGCGGCACCGCCTGGCTCGACACCGGCACCTTCGACTCGCTGCTCGACGCGGCCAACTATGTCCGCACCGTGGAGGAGCGCCAGGGCCTGAAGATCAGCGTGCCCGAGGAGGTCGCCTGGCGAATGGGTTTCATCGACGACGAACAGCTGTGCCGCCTGGCAGAGCCGCTGGTGCGCTCCGGATACGGCCGGTATCTGCTCGGACTACTGGAACGCGGACGGGACTGGTGAGCATGCGGATTCGGGAGCTGGCGGTGCCGGGCGCGTGGGAGTTCACCCCGGTGCTGCGCGGTGACGAACGTGGCGTCTTCGCCGAGGCGTTCAAGGCCTCGGAGTTCGAGAAGGCGGTCGGGCGGCCGTTCGAGTTGCTGCAGGTGAACACCTCCACCTCGGCCGCGGGCGTGCTGCGCGGCATCCACTACACCGACGATCCGCCCGGCCAGGCGAAGTACGTGACCTGCGTCCGGGGCGCGTTCGTGGACGTGGTGGTGGATCTGCGGCCGGGCTCGCCGACCTTCGGCGCGTGGGACAGCGTCATCATCGACGATGTGGATCGACGCTCGGTATTCCTGTCCGAGGGGCTCGGCCACGCACTGCTGTCGCTCGAGGACTCCTCGACGGTCGTCTACCTCTGCTCACTCGAGTACACCCCCGAATTCGACCGCGAGGTGGACGCTCTCGATCCGGACATCGGTGTCGCGTGGCCCGCCACCGGCCGCGACGGCCAGCCCCTGCACCTGCTCCGCTCCCCCAAGGACGCCGCGGCGCCCCGGCTGCGCGACCTGGCCGCCGGGCTCGACCTGCAACATTCGCGATCATGACCCTGCGGAAATTGCTCAGGCTCGCAACACATTTGACCCCCGGTATCTACGCGATCGGCTGGGGTTATCACATCGACGCGTCGATGGTCGTCGTGAACCACCTCCGCCATGAAATCGCCGACGAGACGGATCGGCGCAATGGCCGCCGCTTGTCCGCGTCCGAACGCCGGACCTGGCGGGCCCTGGAGAAATCGCTCCGAGGCGCGAAGTAACCAGCAAAGGAAACCCATGAAAAACGCCGCACGACTGTTCACCAGCGAGTCCGTGACCGAGGGCCATCCGGACAAGATTTGCGATTCGATCAGCGACACCATTCTCGACGCGATCCTGACCGAGGATCCGGCCGCCCGGGTGGCGGTGGAGACACTGGTCACCACCGGTCAGGTGCATGTCGCCGGGGAGGTCACCACCTGCGCGACCATCGACTTCCCGGCGCTGATCCGCGCGCGCATTCTCGACATCGGTTACGACTCCTCGGTCAAGGGGTTCGACGGTTCCACCTGCGGCATCAATATCGCGATCGGCGCCCAATCACCCGATATCGCACAGGGTGTCGACAGCTCTCATGAATCCCGGATCGGCGGTGCCGATGACGAGATCAGTCGGCAGGGGGCGGGCGATCAGGGGCTCATGTTCGGTTATGCGACGACCGAGACCCCCGAATTCATGCCCGTACCGATCGCATTGGCACACCGGCTCGCGCGCCGCCTCACCGAGGTGCGTACGTCCGGGCTCGTGCCGTATCTGCGGCCCGACGGCAAAACCCAGGTCACCGTCGAATATCGCGACGATCGCCCGGCGCGATTGGACACGGTGGTGATCTCCACCCAGCACGCCGCGGACGTCGATCTCGACGAACTCCTCACGCCCGACATCCGCGAGCATGTGCTCGACCACGTGCTCGCCGACCTCGCCCTGCCCACCGTCGATACTTCCTCGGTTCGACTACTGGTCAACCCCACCGGCAAATTCGTGCTCGGCGGGCCGATGGGCGATGCGGGCCTCACCGGCCGCAAGATCATCGTCGACACCTACGGCGGATTCGCCCGCCACGGTGGCGGCGCGTTCTCCGGAAAGGATCCGTCGAAGGTGGACCGCTCGGCGGCCTACGCCATGCGGTGGGTCGCCAAGAACGTGCTGGCGGCGGGTCTGGCCGAGCGTATCGAGGTTCAGGTCGCCTATGCCATCGGAAAGGCTTCCCCGGTGGGCCTTTTCATCGAGACCTTCGGCACCGAGCGGGTGGATCCGGAGCGCATCTCGGAGGCCATCGGTGAGGTGTTCGACCTTCGTCCCGGCGCGATCATCCGCGATCTCGACCTGCTACGGCCGATATACACCCCCACCGCCGCGTACGGGCACTTCGGCCGCACCGATGTCGACCTGCCGTGGGAACGCACCGATCGAGCCGAGAAACTGCGAGCGGCGGCCGGAATTCTCTGACACACGGGAAGTGCTCCGTCCCACCAGAACTCGAGTGCGACGCGAGTAGGCGTCACCAGAATCGGCCACATGATGAAAACCCTGATGCTGCTGACGGCCCTCGCGCTGCCCGCCGCCGCCGCGGCACCCGCGCAGGCGGAGTCCATCGAGTACCTGCCCATCGGCACCTGGCTGGGCGAGGTGAAGACGCTGGGCGAGGACATTCCGCACGAGGCCACCTTCCAGTTCACCGAGGCGGGCAAGGTCTGCCTGAAATTCGGCAGCCCCGGCGACGCCAGCGGCAGTGGCACCGGCACCTGGCAGGAAGCCGGGCACAACCGGTTCACCTTCGAGCTCACCCACGACGTCATCCTCCCGGACGGGACGTTGGCCGCCTACGTGACCGTGTACCACACGGCCGATCAGAGCCGGGGCAGGTTCACCAGCTCCGGCCGCACCGAGGTCACCGATCCCAACGGCAATCCCGTGAAGTCCGGGCAGTCCTCGGTCAAGGCGAAGCAGACCAGCACGGAGAACCCGACCACCTGCCAATAGGCGGGTGCAACACCGAAATTCGCTGTTTCTACGAAAGGCATCACCCATGAGTGCGCAGGACGGTCGTGTCGCGTTGATCACCGGAGCGACCAGCGGCATCGGCCTTGCCGTTGCGAATCAGCTTGCCGGCCAAGGGCATCGGGTCTTCATCGGGGCGCGCACGGCGGAGACCGTCGCACAGACGGTGAAGGCCATGCGGGAGCGGGACCTGGTCGCCGACGGCACCGAACTCGATGTCCGGTCCGGCGCCTCGGTGCGGGAATTCGTCACCGCCGCTGTCGCCCGGTTCGGCACCGTCGACATTCTGGTCAACAATGCCGGGCGCAGCGGTGGTGGCGTCACCGCCGACCTGACCGACGAGCTGTGGTTGGACGTGATCGATACCAACCTGCACAGCGTGTTCCGGATGACGCGGGAGGTGCTCAACACCGGCGGTATGCGCAACAAATCGTGGGGACGGATCATCAATATCGCGTCGACGGCGGGCAAACAGGGCGTCGTCCTCGGCGCACCCTATTCGGCCTCGAAACACGGCGTGGTCGGCTTCACCAAGGCGCTCGGCAACGAACTGGCCCCGACCGGCATCACGGTCAATGCCGTCTGCCCCGGCTATGTGGAAACGCCTATGGCGCAACGTGTTCGGCAAGGCTACGCTGCGGCCTACGACACCACCGAGGAGCAGATCCTGACCAAGTTCCAGGCGAAGATCCCACTCGGCAGGTATTCCACACCCGACGAGGTCGCGGGACTTGTCGGCTACCTGGTCTCCGATGTCGCCGCGTCCATCACCTCCCAGGCACTCAACGTCTGCGGCGGTCTCGGCAACTTCTGATACTCATCCACCTGCCCAGGAGGCGATCATGTCCACTGTCGATCAGCGCGAATGCGAGCACGAGATCACGATCGCGGCACCCGCCGCCGTCGTCTACCGGATGATCGCGGAGGTCGTGAACTGGCCGCGCGTCTTCCCGCCGACCATCCACGTGGAGCAGGAGCCCACCGGCGACCATGAGGAACGGATTCGGATCTGGGCCACCGCGAACGGCGAGCCGAAGAGCTGGGTATCGCGGCGCACCCTCGATCCCGACCGCTTCCGAATCCGCTTCCAGCAGGAGGTTTCGGCCCCGCCGGTGGCCTCGATGCGCGGGCAGTGGATCATCGAACCGGGTTCGGCGGGCAATTCACGCGTGCGGCTGCTGCACGGCTATCGTGCTGTCGACGACGATCCGGAAAGCCTGGCCTGGATCGATGCCGCGGTCGACCGCAATTCCCGCGCCGAACTGGCCGCATTGCGCACCAATATCGAATCGGCCGTCGCCGCGACCGAATCCACCTTCTCCTTCGAGGATTCGGTGCTGGTGCGCGGCAACGCCGGGGATGTGTACGACTTCGTGAACGAGGCGGATCGGTGGGTCGAACGCCTCCCGCACGTGGCCTCGGTCCGCTTCGAACAGAACGAGCAGGGCATCCAAACCCTCGAAATGGACACCAGGGCCAAGGACGGCTCCACCCACCGCACGATGTCCTACCGAGTCGTCTTCCCCGGCGAGCGAATCGTCTACAAACAGGTCACCCTGCCGAAATTGCTCGCACTGCACACCGGCATCTGGACCTTCACCCCCACCGACGACGGGGTACGCGCCACCTCCCAGCACACCGTGGTGCTCAACACCGACAACATCCCCGCGATCCTCGGTGCGACCGCCACCACGGCCGACGCGCGGGACTACGTCCGAAATGCCCTGAGCACCAACAGCCGCGCCACCCTGGAACTCGCCAAGGCCTACGCCGAGGACCGAGCCAGCGTGTCCGCGGTCGAACGTCCCTAGTTCCCAACGATTTCGCTGGTGTCTCGCCGAGCCTTCGCTCGGCGAGGCAACGTCGGTCGAGGGACGTCACGCCGAAGTGGCGGCAGCGGGTCACCGAGGCTCTCGGCGAATGCGAGCGGGCAGCCGTCCGCGCGATTCGGGGAGAGTGCGACGAGTGATCGGCAACGCCAAGACATCGCTGCCTGCGCCCGGACCCGACCGATGCCCATTAAGGTGAGCAGGTGCCGATTCCCGCACTGGAAGGTACCGATCTGGCCATCGCGACGGCGCTGGTCGGCGCGCCCCGCGCTTCCTGGCGGGAGCTGGCGCAGCGGCTGGCGCTGTCCGAGCGCACAGTCGTGCGACGCGCCGTCCCGCTGTACGAGCGCGGCCTGCTGCGCGCCACCGCGGTTCGCAATCCGGGCTGCTTTCCCGAACTCGTCGCCATCACGCTGCGGCTGCGCTGCGTACGCGAACGGATCCACGCCGTCGCCGACTCGCTGAGCCATCGGCCCGACACCGTGGCGGTCGACATCGTCGGCGGCGGCTCGGAGATCACCGCGCTGATGTTCCTGGACGGCCCGCAGGCCCGCGACACCCTGCTGATGCGCGACCTGCCGGCCACCGCGGCCGTGATCTCCTGGGACTCCCAACGCGTCCTGCACATCTTTCCCAGTGCCGGCGATGCGGGAAGCGACCCCACCGAACCGGTGCTCGGATATGGCCAGTCCGCACCCGCCGAACCCCCTCCCCTGACAGCCGTCGACCACGCGATCATCGAAACCCTGATTCGCGACGGCCGCGCCTCCTACACCGAACTGGCCCAGGCCGCCGCGATCACCGCGCACACTGCCCGGCGGCGACTCGAGGCCCTGCTGCACAACCAGGTGATCCGACCGGTCACGGTCGTCGACTTTCCCGTCCTCGGCCTGAAATCCCAAGCACTGCTGTGGCTTTCGGTACAGCCCTCGGCACTCGACCGGATCGGTCGCTCGCTCGCGGCGCACCCGAAGGTCTTCTTCGCCGGCGCGGTCACCGGCCCGGCCAACCTGCTGCTCGCGGTGGCCGAACGCACCACCGACACCCTCTACGCATTCATCAACACCACCATCGGCGCCCTTCCGGAGATCACCGCGATGGAGACCTGCGCGATCCTGGCCACCACCAAACGCACCGGACTCCCGTTGACCCCGCCCTGGGCACTGCGGTAGATACGCGTAGTCCCCCGCGGGTCAGTCCGCGACGGCGGTCTCGACCACGCGGCGGCCCATGGTGAATATTCGCGTCGTCTCGGTCACCCGGCGGCCGAGCCACTCGCACGTGGCAATGTCGGCCGGGTGCACTCCGTCCGGCCCGGCATCGACGAATGTCTGTGCTCCCGCGCCGAGGAAGAACCCCAACCGATTGAGGTCGTTTTCCGAGCCCGCCGCGGAATTCCAGCCGGTCGTCAGCCCGAGACTGATCCACAGCATTCCGTGCTGAGCCGCCAGCACCGCGAAGTTCTGCAAGGTGTTGAGTTTGTCACCGCTCTTACCGCCGGAGTTGGTGAACCCCGCGGCCAGCTTGTCCTTCCACCGCTGCTCTTGCCAGCGCCCCGAGGTCGCCTCGGCGAACGTCCAGAATCCCGCCGCCGCCGCGCCCATGTAGGTGGGCGCGCCGAACACGATCGCCTCGGAGGCGTCCAACGCGTTCCAGTCGTCATGGGAGATGTTGGCGACATCGATCAGGTGCGTCCGCGCCCCGGCGGCGGAAGCCCCGTCACGGACCGCTCCGGCCAGCACGGCGGTATGGCCGTAACCGGAGTAATAAGGGATCGATACAACCGGATCCATCGGTGTCCTCTCTTGTCGTGTGCCGAGTGCTGCTACCGGCGGGCGACCGACCTATCGGGCTGTGGCACAGTCGATACCGCCGAAGGTTCCTTCACAGCACGTAGTCCTCGGTGCGGGTGGCGTCGACGGTGAGCCGGATCTCGGTGAAGCGCTCGTCCTCGACCAGATAGCGGGCGTTCAGGTAGGTGATGCGGCCGTGGCCGCGGGCCAGGGGACCGCTGGACACATTGGTGACATCCGCGCTCGTGGCCTCCAGTACTTCGCGAATGTCGACGTCCAGGCCCGCATCGGTGCTCTCGAACCGTTGAACCTCGAATGTCTCGGTGGCACCGCGATGGACGTCCAGCAGCCACTGGAGGACCTCGTCGCGATTGCTGGCGATGAGACGTCCACCATGAATCATTTTGAGGTCCGGCGCGTAGTAGCGCTCGGCGACCTCGGCGTACTTTCGCGAGTTGTACAGGTCGATGTAGATGTCGAACTCCGTGCGATCCATGTCGGTTCTCCTTCGAACGAGGTAGTCGTGTACGCGGTGCGCCGGTTGATAGGCGAACGAGCTGGCGACGATATGGGTCGTCGAGACGATTTCGCGCACCGGCAGCTGCGCCAGTGGCGCGAGGGCGTGCGGGTGGAGTTCCAGCGCACCCGGCCCGGACCACGCTCCCTCGATCTCCGCGGTGGCGGTGATCCGGATCAGCTCACAAATACGTGGCGTCCCATCGATATCGGGAATCTTCTTGAGTAGAAAGGTGGGGCCGCAGAGGGCGGCTGCGGCGGCAGCGGGATCGAGTGCGTGTCGCTTATATCCCATGGTGGCCGTGGCCACTCGCAACGACCCGTAGTCCAAAGTCCCGATGAGAGTGTCGGAATCGACCCAGAGCCGGGGCCGACCCAGCTTCTTGGGGAATCCGGTCTGCTCGCGTCCGATCGCGATGGCCGGGTGGTTGTCCAGATACATCGCGAGGCTGAACTGCCCTGGCTGCCCCTCGTATTCGACATGGACGAGCTGCCCGGACTCGAGATAGGAACCGGCCCCGCGCGCGTCGGGCATGGCCACGACCTCGAAGTCGACCAGGGGTTCGGTGACCACCAGCGGTTCGGGCACGATGCCGCGCAGCACATCCGGATCGGTGCGGTAGGTGACGGTCAGGTATTCGCGATGCCGGAAGGTCGGCGGCTCGTCACCGTATGCCGGGCCGAGCAGCGGTTGGGTTCGCCGAGCGAGCACCTCGTCGCGGTTCATTTCTCGGCCACCTCCTCGGCGGCCAGGGCCCGCAGGACGGCGACCTGTCGCCGGTCCCGCACCTCCACCCGCTGCTCGTATGAGGTTGTGTGAAAGAACTTTTCGGCCTGTGCGGTCAGGAGCTCGGTGGTCTGCGCGTTCACACCCATCGCCGCGCCCGCACCCTCGAGAAAGTGTGCGAGCCCACCCGACCCCCCGGCGAGATCGAACGACGCGAACGGCCCCGCCGTGGACCAGCGGATACCGATCGAGTTGGTGACCGCCTCGTCGATATCGGCGACCGTTCCCACCTCCTCGGCAACGAGCGCGACCGCGGCCTGGAACAGAGCCTGTTGGAGCCGATTGACGATGTACTGGGGCGTTTCCTTGCGCACCACCACCGGCTTCTTGCCCAGGTTCTGGAAGAATCGCTCGGCACGCTCGACGGTCGACGCCGCGGTGCGCTGTCCGGGGACCAGTTCGACCAGCGGTATCAGATGCGGCGGATTGAACGGATGCGCCACCAGCGCACGGGATGCGATCGAATCGGGCAGGTTCGCCACCATATCGGTGACCGCGAGGCCCGAGGACGAGCTACACAGCAGCGCATCCGGCTTCCCGGCCGTGCCCAGGGCGGTGAAGACCGCCTGCTTGAATTCCAACCGTTCCGGACCGTTCTCCTGGACCACATCGGCGTCGCGTACCGCGCGCTCGGTGTCGGCCTCGAACTCGAGTAGCGCGGTATCCGGTTCTGGATAGCCCAAGGAGCGCAAAGCCGGTGCGGCGGAGGCGATCCCGGATGTCACCGCCGCCGCGAGATCCGGTCGCGGATCGCTGACCCGCACGCGCAGTCCGTTGGCGAGAAACAATGCCGTCCAGGAAATTCCGATGACACCAGCACCTATGACGGCGACCCGGCAAGGAGCGTCGGACATGACCACCTCACTTCCCTTCCGCGCTCGACAGCCATTGCGGACGGCTGGATCCCCGCGGGAGCAGGCCGAAGGGGAACCGGCCCGGGGTCTCGGACATGTGCACCTGCTCGGTCACGCTGGTGTAGTGGCCCAGCGGGCTGTCGATGGCGAAGGTCTCCGGATCCAGGTACAGGTGCTCCTCGCCGGGGGCCGCGAGGATCTCGGCGACGTGGTGCTTGTCGAACAGGCCCAGGCTCATGATCCACAGGGCGACGCGCGACAGGCACATCCGAATGCGATAGCTGCCGCCCTCTCGCGCCCGGCGCTCGAGCGCCGCCGCGATGCCGACGGTGGCCAGCCACGGCATGATCCAGTCGTTGACCACGCCGACGATCGGGAGCCGGGGAGCGTCCTCGGTACCCTCCAGCAGAGCCATTCCCGTTGCGGTTCCGGCACTTTGGTCGAAGCCGACCCGATCGGCCCATGGGCCGGTTTCGCCGAACAGCGAGACGCTCACATGGACGATGCCCGGACGCAGCTCGGCGACCTGTTCGGCCGAAAGTCCGTGCCGGGCAAGGTAACCGGGGCGGCGATTGGCGAAGAACACGTCCGCGTCCCGTAGCAGCGCGCGCAGCGTGGCGACGTGGTCGGCATCGCCGAGATCGAGCAGCGACGACCGTACGCCCACGTTGGCGGTGTGGTAGAGGAAGTCGGCCTCGATATCGGTGTGCCGCCAGATGTTCAGCACATCCGCACCGTGCAGCGACAGTGTCCGGCCGATACCCGCTCCCGCGATGATGTGCGCATGGCCGAGCGCGCGAATGCCGGCCATCGGTGCGGCCGCGCCGCTCGGGAGCGGTTCGGGCGCGCTGTCGCCGATCTTCTCGATCTCGATGAGCGGCATATCGGCCAGCACCTCGCGGTACTGACGTTCGGCCAGGAATTCGGGCAGGCTGCGTGCCATCGTCAGGACCACACCGGCGGCGGCCGCGGCCTCCTCGAGCTCGGCGGCCTTCCAGCCCGCGATTCTGTGCGTGACCGCTGCCGGGCTGTCGGTCGCATCGAGCAAACGCAGCAGGTCGGTCTTGAGCTTCGGGTAGAGCAGCTGGGGATACACCCACCGGTCGTCGGCGGTGTGGTAGAAGCCGCCATAGCTCAATCCGTCCACGTCCCAGGCCAACCCGGGAACCAGTCCGTTGAGCTTCTCCCACTTGTGGTCGTAGAACGGGCACAGCCGGTGCGGAGCGCGGCGCAGGTCCATGGCGATGTCCTGCCCCGGTCCGCCGCGCAGCCGCAGCAGTTTGGCCTGCGCCACAGACTTCGCGACCAGCGCGAGCGCGGGCGCCGAGGCCAGCGCGAGGGTGCTCGACACGATGGGGTCCATGCCTTGGAAGGCGATCTCGCCGCCGGAATCCTCCGGTGCCAGGCCGGCGCTGGCCAGGACTGCGGCAAGTTCGGCGTGCAGATCGATGGGGCGATTACGGACGGCCCAGGCCCCGCGAAGCTGATCGGTCAGCGCGCCTGCGGTGAATCCTACGGTCATGTCGAACGTCCTCACCTCGAACGGAATTCGATACTCGGAATGAACGCGCAACGTTCGACCATCACAACCCGCGGGCCTGTCCAGCTGGTAGGCGAATCGCGGAAATATGACATCCGGACCGCCGTCGGCGCCGAAAGACCGACATCCGCGCGGGGCCGCCCCGTTCGACTGTCCGGAATCCAGCACATCGTGCCGGTGTTGTGTCGCCGATCGAGCGCCTCTCCCCAGGTCGATGTCCGTCTTTTGGGCCTCGTATGGACTGTGCGCGATCGGTCCTGGTGTTCTTTCCGGCGACAGGAAGGACCCTCGAATGGCCACTGCGACAGGTACGGCCCGGATATGCATCGATCGGCCGCCGCACGTCGTCTTTGCCGTCCAGGCCGATCCCGACAACTGGCCGATGGCGAACGGGGGAGCTACCCGGGCGACCATACGCCCGGCCGCCGCCCCCACCCGCCTCGTGACACCCGGTGCAGTGTTCCTCGAGCGTGCGGGCCTCGATCTACCGCCGGACCAGCAGTTCGAATTCCACTGGCACACAGACGAAGTGACACCGAATAGGCATCTGATGTTCGGCTGCGAGGTGAGGATCGGGAACGGGATCACCATCCATCATCGTCTGGATTTCCAGTATTCGCCGTCCGGCCGGGGAACCGACTACTCGCGGACCGCCCGATACGACTTTTCAGACGACCTGCTCGATTGGGTGGCGAAGGACGAGCTGGATGCGCACCTGGGTTACCTCGGTGCGCAGTACCGGGTGGCCAAGGCGTTCAAGGACTACGTGGAGAGTACGTCATGACCGAACGGTTCCCGGATTCTCCGGTATTCACCGGTTGGGAAGCGCCCCAGCGGTTCGAGGGCGACATCTACGACCTCGAGATCGACGGTGAGATCCCCCCGGATCTGGACGGTGCGTTGTTTCGGGTGACCCCGGATCGTCAGTACCCGCCCCGGTTCGACAACGATATCTTCTTCAACGGCGACGGATCGGTGAGCTCGTTCCGCATCAAGGACGGTCACGTCGATTTCAAAGTGCGATACATCCGAACGCCGCGCTACCTGAGCGAACACCAGGCCCGTCGATCCCTGTTCGGCATGTACCGGAATCCGTTCACCGACGACCCGAGCGTCGCCGGGCTCAGCCGTTCCACCGGCAACACCAACGTCGTGGTGCACAACGGACTGTTGTGGGCGTTGAAGGAGGACAGCCTCCCCTACGCCATGGATCCGGAAACCCTGGAGACGATCGGGGAGTCGAATTTCGCCGGGCAGATCAGGAGCCGAACCTTCACCGCCCATCCGAAATGGGATCCGCGGACCGGCGACATGTACTGCTTCGGCTACGAGGCCCGGGGGTTGGCCACTCCCGATCTCGCCTATTACGTCATCGATCCGGCAGGCGTGGTCAGGCACGAGGCGTGGTTTCGGATGCCCTATCCCGGCATGGTCCACGACATGGCGCTCACCGAGAACCATGTGATCTTCCCGATCATGCCGTTCTCGAGCAGTCTCGAGCGGATGAAGGCCGGTGGCCAGCACTGGGTCTGGGAACCGGATGTGGACGTCTACTTCGGTGTGATTCCGCGCAACGGCGGCGGCGAGGACGTGCGCTGGTTCCACGCTCCCAACGCGTTTCCCGGGCACACCATCAATGCTTTCGAGGACAAGGGCAAGATCTACCTCGACGTGCTGCTGGTGACCGGCCGAACCTTCTTCCCGTGGTGGCCGGACGCACAGGGGCGCACAGGGGATGCGATGAACGGCGACGTCATGCGGATCGAGATCGACCTGCGTCGCCGCGATTTGATTGCCGAACCGACCGTGCTGACACCCATCATCGCCGACCTCCCGGCCGTCGACGACCGCTACGTGTCGACCAGCTACCGGCACGCATACCTGACCACCGCGGACCCCGCCGCACTGGAAATGCCGGTGCGGGCGAAGCCGTACAACGGGTACTTCACCGGTTTCCTGCACGTCGATGCGCACACCGGCGCCGTTCGCGGCACGTGGGCGCCCGGCGCGCTGGCCACGGTCCAGGAACCGGTGTTCGTCCCGCGCGACTCGACCGCCGCCGAGGGTGAGGGGTATCTGATGGCGGTGGTGAATCGGCATGACGAGGTGCGTAGCGAGCTCGTCGTCCTGGACTCCACCCGAATCGATGCCGGACCGATCGCCACGGCCCGACTTCCGTTTCGGATGAAGAACGGCATTCACGGCAGCTGGGCCGATGCGACGCAGTTCAGGCCGCGAATGGTCGAGGGCTGATGGGGCCGAATGCCCGCACCGATCGCGTGGCATGTGGCACCGATTTCGGCGGGATGCCGCGGGGAACGACGCCGCAGCCGGAGAAAGCCGGCCGGAACGAAGGAGACGGAGATGGATCGTCGCGAGTACGACGAGTACCTCGCCATGTACAACGCGGGTGAGTACCGCCAGATGGCCGAAAGATTCTTCGACCGGAACATCCGCTTCATAGTTCGTGGCACGATCACGGCCGACGGATACGAGGAAACAATCGAATCCCTGGAGAAATACCACGCCACTGTGCGCGAGATACTGACCGTCGAAAGCTTCGAGGCCGACACGGACGGCACGCGGATCCACGTCCACCTCGTGGAGCGATCCGAAGCCACCGGCGATTCGAAGTCCTTCGCGGCCCCGTCCCTGCGGGCCGGTGATACCCGCGCCGACGAACTCGAGGTCGATTACACACTCGAGAACGGCAAATTCACCGAGATCAACATCACCGCGCTCCGCAATATCGAGCTGTCCAGGGCCCGAGGCGCTGCGTAGGGTGGGGTCTCGACCGCGATGCGGAGAACTGGCCGGCGGCGCGAGGTCGGCGTCAGGAACAGCTTTTCCCGCACGCCGACCCGCGCCCGAGTGGGGCCGTCCGCGCCGTCAGCCGATGTTGGCCGACAGGTCGGGGACCATGCGGTAGACCTCGGCCTCCCAGTTGCGCCAGTTGTGCATGCCGACGACCGGGAAGTCATAGGTCACGTTGCTCGCGCCCAGGGTCATCATCCGCACCTGGAAGGCCCGGGTGCCCGCCAGCGCCAGCGTCTCCAGCGGAACGCCCTGGACGACGTCCATGACGCTGTGCACGTCGCCCGCGGCCGGGATACCGGTGGCGGCGGCGATCCACAGCCGCGTGTTGTGGGCCTTCAGCTGCGGTGCGAACACGAACGGGTCCATCCGCAACCACGCCGCGCCCCACGGCGGAGCCATCGAGTCGATGTTGTAGCCACCGGCATCGATCATGGCCGCGCGCAACGCCTCTCGCATACCCGGCGCGGAGTTGTTGAGGTAGCCGGAGTACGACCCGGCGAAGCTGAACTGGTCCGGATGGTAGGCCGCCAACGTCAACGCCGCGCTGCCGCCCATGGACAGGCCGAACACGCCGTTACGAGCCGGGTTGAAGCCCAGCCGTTCCTTCAGGGCGTTGCGCAGGTCGTGGGTCAGGAAGGTCTCCCAGGTGTAGCGGTAACTCTTACCCGGGCCACCCGCCGCCACCTGGGTGATGCCCGGCCCGCCCGGCGCCCCACCGGACGGGGCCATGCCGAAGAAGGAACTCGGCGCGTTCCAGTCGGCGTAGAAGCTGGACTGGCCGCCGATCGGCATCACCACGTTGATATTGGCCTTGGTGAGCGCCTCGACGATATTGGTGTTGATCTCCCAACCGGACAGATCCTGCCCGGCGCGCATCCCGTCGAGCGCGTACGCGACGCGCGCGGTATTGCCGTCGGCCGCACGGAAGACCCGAGTCTTGACCGGCCCCATGGTCGGCGACGTCACCCAGAAATCGATGCCCGACGGATTGAACGCGGCCGATGCGGTCCCGGCGCCTGCCACCGACACCCCGAGCAGCAGCGTCGCCGCCGCCACCCATACCGCGGACCGCTCGCGCCACTTGGCCCACCGCCCCGGACGTCTCCCCTCCCCGTTGCGCACAGTCACACCTCGCATATTCTGTTCGGCCTTTCCCTCGCACGGCCGACCTCGGCCGTTTCCTGCGGATGGCCGCCACTACACATGAAATCCAGCGTCGGGCAGCCGTTCCCGCGGGAGCCTATCGCTTCCGGCGAAGGAATGGACTTCCCACATCATGACGCAAAGGTGAACTCAACATCGGCACAGATTGTCACCAGCCTTCCGAACCCATCTCTACCTGGGGTTTCATCCCCCGCTCGCGCCCGCCACACGAAGCACGACCAATCCGATCACTATTAGGTCCTGCTTAACGAACTTGCTGCGACAGAAGAGATTGCGGCAAACTACACGCTGCCCCTTCATATCCTGATCGATTTCAGTTACCGAAAATCTTTTCCCCACTGCAGGAATGGCCTAGAGCCGAGCTCGTCCGAAGCCTTCCCGTTCGGATCTCGCGATCACCAGGCCGGGGTTACGCCTCTGTATTTCAGTGGCGATGTCGTCCAGTGATATCGGACGTAGCCAGCGCTCGGGCATGGCGATCGGGTAGCCGACCATGACCTTGCCCACCGGTCCATAGATCCATCGGGGCCAACACCTTTCGGTGATTTTCGGGCCGGGCGCAACCAGTTCGATCGCCAGATACCTCGCGCCGTGGACCGTGATCAGATGAATCCGCGAGATCGCGGACCACGGGATCCGGCCGAACGGACCGATCGCCAACCCATGATCGTCGATCGCCGCATCGGGTACGGGGTGAACGAACCGGTGCAGTCCGAGAAGAAGGAAAAGGGTCCCGACGGCGATCGGCCCCACCACGGGGAACGTCAGTGGCGAGTCGGCGGTGCCGGTCGTCACGAGCAGCAACCAGCCGCTCGCGATCGCCATCAGACCCAACAACACCATCTCCACCCCACGGATCCACGAGGACCGGAAGATCGTTGGCGGCGTTGATATTTCCCGAGACTGTCCCACGAATACGACTGTAGCGGCTACGGGCGCGACGGGCCCGAGCGCATTTCGGCACGCCGGTCGTGCCGTGTCGTGACGGGCGAGCGCGACGCGCCGAGGCCGTGCCGGATGGTCAATCCGCTCTGCGACCAGCATCACATGCGCACATAGCAATGTATGCATTTAATATGAAGGCCGGACCCCAGGCGAACTGCGAAAGGAATCGAAGCGATGACAGGTCGACGCAATCCGTGGCCCGCGCTGTATGCGCTGGTCTTCGGGTTCTTCATGATTCTGCTGGATTTGACCATCGTGGCGGTGGCCAACCCGAAGATCCTGAGCGACCTGCACACCGATATCACCAAGGTCATCTGGGTGACCAGCGCCTACCTGCTGGCCTACGCGGTGCCTCTGCTGGTGACCGGCCGCCTCGGAGATCGCTTCGGCCCCAAATACATCTACCTCGCCGGGCTGACGGTGTTCACGCTGGCCTCGCTGTGGTGCGGCATGTCCACCTCGATCGAAATGCTGATCGCGGCCCGCGTGGTGCAGGGTCTGGGTGCGGCGCTGATGACGCCGCAGGCCATGGCCGTCATCACCCGCACCTTTCCGCCGGACAAGCGCGGCGCGGCCATGGGCATCCTGGGCGCGGTGACCGGACTGGCGACCCTCGCGGGTCCCCTGCTGGGCGGTGTGCTCGTGGACAAGCTGGGCTGGAACTGGATCTTCTACATCAACGTGCCGATCGGCGTGGTGGCGTTCGGGTTGGCGCTGTGGCTGGTTCCGGCGCTGGAGACGCATGCGCACAAGTTCGACCTGATCGGCGTCGCGCTGAGCGGGATTGGGATGTTCCTGCTGGTCTTTGGAATTCAGGAGGGTAAGACCAGGAACTGGGACGGCGTCATCTGGGCGATGATCGTCGGCGGGTTGGCGGTGCTGGCGCTGTTCGTGGTCAACCAGGGCCGCAACACCGGCGAGCCGCTGGTGCCGCTGAGCCTGTTCCGCGACCGCGATTTCGCACTGTCGTGCCTGGCGCTGATGGCCGCCGGTGCGGCGACCGCGGCCCTGATGGTGCCCGCCTACTTCTACCTGCAATCCGTGCGCGACTACTCCTCCACCGAATCCGCGCTGGTCTTCGCGCCGATGGCGCTCATGACCGGCATCGGGGCCCCGATCCTCGGCAAACTCGCCGACCGGACCTCACCGCGGCTCGTGCTGACCGTCAGCTTCGGCCTGTACGCGATCTCGGTGTTCTGGTTCGTGGCACTGCTGAAGCCGGACAGTTCGATCCCGGTGTTCATGCTGGCGGCCGCCCTGGCGGGCATCGCCAACGCGGGCATCTGGGGCCCCCTGGCCGCCACCGCCACCCGCAACCTGCCCACCCGCCAGGCGGGCGCCGGCGCGGGCGTCTACAACACCACCCGCCAGGTCGGCATGGTGCTCGGCAGCGCGACCATCAGCGCGCTGCTCTCCGCCCGCATGTCCGCCCAGGGCCTCGACGGCGCCGCGGCCGGAAACGGCACAGGGCCCGTCGCGGCGCAGATCCTCGACAAGCTGAGCACCGCACTCGGCGAGTCGATGATCCTGCCCGGCGCACTGCTGCTGATCGGGGTCCTCGCCACGGCCCTGTTCGCCACCGCGCGCGGACCCCGCCCCACTCCGACACCCGCCGAACACGCCGTGGGCGATGGTGGACACCGCATGTTTGACGAATAGATGCTGTAGGCGGCCTACTACAGGAAAGGAGATCGAGATGCTTACTCTCGCAAGGTTTGATGGGCTGAGTCGAAAGATAGCTGTCGGCTCGGTCGCGGCCCTGGTGGCATTGACCGGTGTGGGCGTGTCGACGGCGAATGCCGCACCGATGCGGCCGCAGGAGGATCCGTTCTATCAACCGCCGCCGGGCTTCGAGACGAGCGCACCCGGCACGGTGCTGGCCTCCCGGCCGGTCGCGTTGAACTTTCCGGTCCCGGCCCAGGCGTGGCAGCTGCTGTATCGCACCACCGACCTGAACAGCCAGCCCGACGCCACGGTCACCACAGTCATCCTGCCCGACAGCCCGACACCGGACCGGCCGCTGCTGTCGGTGCAGATGTATCACGATGCCGCCGGCGTGGATTGCTCGCCGTCTTACCAGTACCAGGCCGCTGCCATCCCCGACCCCTCCGCGATGTCACAAATCCCCCAAATGATCAACGCGCTCGCGCGCGGCTGGGCGGTATCGGTGCCCGACTTCCAGGGCCGCTTCGGGCATTTCGCCGCGGCCACCGAACCCGGCTACATGATCCTCGACGGTGTCCGCGCCGCCGAACAATTCGCCCCGCTGGGGCTGTCCGCCCAGACCCGAGTGGGCATGTACGGCTATTCCGGCGGCGGGCTGGTCACCGGCTGGGCCGCGCAGGTGCAACCCGCGTACGCCCCCGAACTGGCCATCGCCGGAGCGACCTACGCCGCCCCCGCGACCGACGCCTACTCGGTGCTCCAAGCCAACAACGCCGGCCCGCTCTCCGGAATCCCCGGCAACGCCATCGCCTCGCTGTACGGGACCTACCCCGAGTTCGCGGACCTGCTGCGTCCGTATCTGAAGCCCGGGGCCGAGGCCGTGCTCGCCCACAACCGCACCCACTGCCTCACCGAATCCCTGGTCGAGAACTCCCACCGCGACTGGAGCGAATACCTCACTCAGCCGATCGACCAGGTCATGACGACACCACAGATCGCGGCCTTCCTGTCCAGCGTGTCGCTGCGCGAATCCGCACTCACGATCCCGATGTTCATCTACCAGGCCGACGGCGACGCCGCGGTCCCCCCGGCCGTGACCGACGCCTACGTTCAAAAGCTCTGCGCCGCAGGAACATCCATCTCCTACCGGAAACAACGCGGCGGTGACCACGTCTCCACCGGCCTGCTCGCCGTCGGCCCCGCCTACGACTGGCTACAGCAACGCTTCCCCGCCGACGCACCCACACCCACCGGATGCGACACCCAATCGATCGACGCACCACTACCGCGATAGCGCCACGTCCCTGTTCCCTGTTCGAGTCGAAAGGTCGGCGATGTCTCGTTTTCCGGTGCTACCACCGATGGTGGGCGCGGCGATGCTGTCGGTGGGGGTGCTGACGGTTGTTCCCGCCCCGGCCGCCGCAGCGCCCGAGGGCACGCTGATCGCCGAGATCGCGCAGCCGGACGGGTGGCGCGGGATGGGCAACGGGTCGGTGGTCGAGTACTGGACCACCGGTTCCGATGGCTCACCCCGACGGGCCAGCGGTGCGCTGTTTCTCCCGGCGGGCCGGGCGCCCGCGGAGGGCTGGCCGATCATGGTGTTCGAGCACGGCACCAGCGGGCTGGCCGCTGGGTGCGGTCGTGACGACGACATCGAACACCCCGGCCAGGAGGACCCGCTCGTCGGGGCAATGGTGTCGCGTGGATTCGCTGTCCTCGCGCCGGATTATCTGGGGCTGGGCCGATTCGGCGGTGGGCCGCATCCGTTCCTGGAAACCCGCACCGAGGCCGATGCGACCATCGATCTGGTCCGCGCGGTGCGTCGGACCCACTCGGAGCTGTCCCGTAGGTGGGGTGTCATCGGTTCCTCTCAGGGCGGTCACGCGGCCTTGGCCGCGGCACACGCGGCGGCGACCGCGGTACCCGAGTTGGATTTTCGCGGTGTGGTCGCGATCGATCCGGCTTCGAATGTCGACCGGCTGCTGCTGCCGCTCGGACCGGACGGCCCGGACATGCCCGATCCGGTGCATCGCGCCCTGATGGCAATGGTGTTGGAGGCCATGCGAATCGCCCGCCCCGATGCCGAGGTGGATTCCTACCTCACCCCGCTGGGCAGGTCCGTTCTCGACGACATCGCGACCATGTGCTCGAAACAGATCGTCGGCCGCATCGGTGATCTCACGCTACCCGAGCTGCTGTCGCGCCCGCTGTCACAGGGCCCGTTCGCCGCGGCGGTGACCGCTTATCTGGGCGTCCCGACCGACGGCTACCGCGCGCCGATCCTGTTGCTGCTCAACGTCACCGACATCGTCGTATTTTCCCCGCTGCACGCCGACCTGGTCGCGCAGCTGACCGCGAATCGCGTGGACTTCCGCACCGTGGTCGGCGCGGGTATGCACGCCCAGCTGAATTCGCGGATGCGCCAGGCCCTCGACGGGTTTCTCGCTACCGTCGCCGCTCTGCGATAGCTTCAGCGCGTTCTTCCCACGATCAAACGGCGGACAGGTTCTCCACTGTCAGCGGGGTGCGTCAGGTCTCCGTCGCCGCGACGGTGAGGAAGAGGGCATCCGCACCGACGATGAACATGCGCCCGCCACGATCGGCGACGCGTCCCTCGTACGAGGAGCAGTACGCGCCCGGGCACGACTCTCCCTGGCTGCGGGCGGTGTCGAGAATTCGGTCGACGGCCGCGCAGAGGGGTTGCCGGACAACGAGTCCGTCTACCAGGCCAGCGGGGAGGAGCCCAGCGGTTGGGGGCCGCGGGTCCAGTGCGGTTTGATCGCCGAGAAGCCGACCGGAAGCGGCACATGACGGGTTTCGCCGTACGGCCCGTGCAGGGTGATCAGGGGAATGCGGGAGGCGATCTCGGCGGTGGGTAGGGGGAGGTCGGCACTGGCGCACACGCGGGGAGATCGGCCACCTTGTCCCGCGGTAGCAGTCCCATGTCCTGGATCCACATGTACCCCCGAGCCAGGTTCACCTGCACGGAGTAGCTGCCGCCCACAACACGCGGCGAGGGCGGTCGCTAGAGCGGCCACAGCCAACGTTTCGCTACGCGGTTGTCGGTCGCAGCCAAATGCCGCTTCGGACCCCGTGGTATCGAGCGGTGTGAAGGTGAGATCAGCGCTCGGGTTGCAGACCTCGGGCGCGATGAGCCGGTCCGTGGTTGTCCTCGCAGTGGTCGTCGGCGTGGCCGATGTCGAGCAGGCGGGGTACGGCGTGGTCGACCTGCAGGGTGGCGTGTTCGATGTGGTGCTCGTCGTGAAGCCAGCGCGCCAGGTCTTCCCGCACGGCGTGGCAGTCGCGGCCGGGGTCCACGAGGACGTGTGCGGACAGCGCGGGCGAGCCGGAGGTTATCTCCCAGATGTGCAGGTCGTGGACCTCGACCACGCCGTCGCGGGCGGCCATGGCCCGGCCGATCTCGTCCGGGTCCAGGTCGGCCGGTGCGGCCTCGAGGAAGATGCGGCTCGCGGAGCGAACCAGTTCCACTCCGGCCTTGATCATGAGAACGACCACGACCAGCGTCGCGAGGGCGTCGGCGCGGGCGAACCCGGTGAGCAGGATGATCACCCCGGCGACCGCGGTGGCGATGAAGGCGAACAGGTCGTTGAGGATGTGCTGATAGGCGCCCTCGACGTTGAGGCTGGTCCGGTTGGCGCGCGAGATCATCCAGGTGGCAAGGAGATTCACCACGATGCCGACCAGGGCGGTGATCAGCACCAGACCGCCGGTGACCGCCGGCGGATCGATCAGGCGGCGGATCGCCTCGTAACCGAGCCAGACCGCCAGCAACAGCAGGGTGAGCCCGTTGGCCTGCGCGGACAGGATCTCGACCCGTTTCCACCCGTAGGTCATCCGCCCGGCCGCCGGGCGTGCGGCCAGCCGGATCGCCCACAGCGCGAGCGCGATCGACGCGGCGTCGGTGAGCATGTGCGCGGCATCGGACAGCAACGCCAGCGAGCCGGCCAGAATACCGACGGTCACCTCGCCGATCATGAACACGAGGATCACCGCCAGGGCCGCGGCGAGCCAGCGCCGGTCGCTGTCCGCCGTGGCGTGGGTGTGCTCATGTCCGGCGCCCATCGGGTATCCCCTCTCGATCGTTCGGGCCCATCTCCTACCGGCAAGTGACCTGCGCCACGTTACCGATCCGATGCGACCCGCACGGACAACCACCTCGGCGCGGCGTCCGAACTACCCCGACGCCCCATTCTCCAGAACCGGCCACACCCTCACCGACACGACGCCCGACCCCGGATAGCCCGATGCGGAGGTCGCCGTCGAGTCCATGGCCGATGCGACGGGCCCGGTCCATGGCGGCGGCGACGTATTGCTCCAACCGCCTCGGCGTGAGTTCTAATTGGAGAACCTTATCTCCGCTAGCGATAAAAATATTGGACGCGACCTATTTGCTAGCCGAATGCTCCGATATTGGGAAGAGAATGACGTCGGCATCGTCATTACCCGCGGCAGTGAGACATACGAGGAGGCTCGATGAACCGGCGAACAATGCTGTCGATGACCGCGGCCGGAGTGGCCGCCACCGCGGCGGCATGCGCGAAAACCTCCGCGCCCGAGCAGACGGCACCCGCGGGCCTACCCGACTTCACCGTCCTGCCCGATGCCGACCCGACCGGTACCGACGCGCTGCCGCCGTTTCCCGCGCCCTTGATCGCCCGCCCGGACACCCCGGCGGCGAAATTCCCACTGCGGCTTCCGGATCCGGATCGAATCGACCGATCCGACCTCACCGCGCTCGGGGTGCTGGAAACGATCGCGCTGCTGCGCGCCAAGGCGGTGTCGAGTCTGGATCTCACCACGGCCCTGCTGGATCGCGTCGACCGCTACGACCCGAAGATCAACTCGTTCGTCCGCCGGTACGCCGACTCCGCCCGCGAGCAGGCTCGCCAGGCCGATCGGCGACTGGCCGCCGGTGACGCACCCGCGCTGTGCGGAGTTCCGGTGGCGCTCAAGGACGTCTACGCGGTCGCGGGCCGTCCGCTGACGGCCGGTGTGCCGGTGCTGGCGAACAATGTCGCGCGCGGTGACTCGACGGCGTGGAGCCGGATGAGCGCGGCGGGTATGCCGCTGTTGGGGCATGTGCACACCCATCAGATGGCGATCGGATCGCTGACCGAGCAGACCGCCAATCCCTGGGATCCACGCAAGGTGCCCGGCGGGTCGTCGGGCGGGTCCGCCGCCGAATTGGCCGCGCGGTTCACCGCGGCCTCGTTCGGCACCGACACCGCGGGCAGCCTGCGGATCCCCGCGTCGTGCTGCAATGTGTGCTCGATCAAGCCGACCAGCGGCATGGCCTCGGTGTACGGCACCATCCCCGTCGCCTGGACCTTCGACAATGTGGGGCCGATGGCCCGCAGCGCCGCCGACCTGGGACCGCTGCTGCAACTGATCGCGGGCCTGGACCCCCTCGACCCACGCACCGCACCAATGGTCGGCTGGCGACCCGAATTCCCCACCGCACCGAGCCGAGAAGGGTTGAGCCGCTTCCGGATCGGTGTGCCCACACCCTACCCGGGGTCGCTCGATCCGGGCGTGCTGGCCGGATTCCACGCGATGCGCGACGCACTCGCCCGCAACGGCGCGACAATCGTCGAATTCCAGGCCCCCACCCCGACCGGATACACCGACATGCTGGCGGCCCAGGGCGTGGAAATCTATGAATACCAACGACAATGGTGGTCCACCGACCGCTCCGGGTACACCCGATACCTGCGCGAAACCCTGGAAGCCATCGAACAGGCCCGAATCCCGGCGGTCGATTTCTTCCACGTGCAACGCCAGCGTACCCGGCAATTGGAAGCGTGGCTCACCCGTTTCCGCGACCACGAACTCGACGCCGTCCTGCTGCCCGTCCTCGGCACCGAGATCGTCGACCGTCCACCCTACGGCGACTACAGCCCGCCCCAGGGCATGGCGATGACACCGCAGATCAACGACGCCAACTACTGCGGCCTACCCGCCGTCGCCATCCCCACCCAGCCCAGCCCCGTCACCGGCCTGCCCGTCGGCGTCCAATTCCTGGGCGCCCCCTACCGCGACGCGACCCTCCTGCAGGTCGCCATCGATACCCAGCAACACACCGACTACCACCGCCGCGCACCGGCATTGCCCTCGTGAACGCTGGGATGTCGCCTCACCCGCGGGCATGCGATTCGGGGGTGGCGTCCACCGCCGCCTTGCCGATGGGAATCTCGGGGTCGCCCTGGGTTCGGCATGCGAGCAGCACGGCCGATATTGCCCGATCGACGGTCCCGTCGCCCGGTTCGGCCGACGAGGAGCTCTGCTGCTCGAGGAATTTGCGCACGGTCACATGCTGCGTATCGAGACCCTGGGTGACGAATTCGCCGCACGAGGTGGTGCCACCCGGATTGTGACTCTCCTGTAGGCGATTGAAGCCACCCAACATCGAGACCACGATCATCGCGACGACGATCCCGACCAGCCCGCCGTACCCCCAGTCTCGCTTGGACCACATCACGCCCACCTCTCGGAATGCCACCGAGTGCCCGGATCGAAGAGAGCGAACCGAGAAATGATACATTCACAGATTGCTATGTGAATATTCCACCCGTCACACGCCCGCATAGTCCGCCGCACCGCACAGGCTTCTGATAGCCGAGCAATTGCCGTCTTAGGATCCGGGAGGGCTGTCCGGGCGATCGCGGCGGCCCAGCCGAGCTGTTCCGATATACACCGCCGGTAAAAGGACGCGTGTGCACATCAGCCGCAGAACAGCACTTCGTAGCGCGGTGGTGGCAGCCGCCGGGCTGGCCGTGAACGCACCCGCGGCAGCGGCCGAGAGGGCGGACGCGGATGTGATCGTGGTGGGGGCGGGCATGTCCGGACTCGCCGCCGCGAAGAGGTTGCGGGAGGCGGGGCGGCGGGCGCTCGTGGTGGAGGCACGGGATCGTGCCGGTGGACGCGTGGTCAATACGCCGACGCGGGGTGGGGCGACCATCGACGGGGGCGCCGAATTCATCGGACCGACGCAGCACAGGATCGCCGCCCTGGCCGCCGAATACGGCGTCGCCACGCTGCCGACCTAGACCGAGGGCGATAGCTCTGCCTCCGGGGCGTCCTACGCCGGGTGCCGGGCGGAATCGGGACCGGCCTGGTGGCGACCGCCGGTGCCCTGCTGCCCGGTCTCGCCGAGGTCGCCGCCGCGATCGCTCGAATCGACGCCACCGCAATAGGTTTCCCGGTCGGTGAGCCCTGGCGCCATCCGGACGCGGCCTATCTGGACTCGATCACCTGGCAGGACTGGATCGACGCCCGCCCCGGCATCCTCACCCGCTACGGCCCCGCCCTGCGCCAACCCGTCGACCGAATCCATTGGGCCGGAACCGAAACCGCCGACTACTGGCAGGGCTACCTCGAGGGCGCCATCCGCTCCGGCGAACGCGCCGCCGCCGAAACCCTCGGCATCTGACCATCGACAGGGTCGGGGACACCGGGCCGTTGCCGAGCAGACGAGGCGGGGTGTCGTGAAAGACACCCCGCCTCAGCGGTTTTCGCGCTGGTCAGCCGCCGGTGCCGGACCTGGCGCCCGAGCCGGCCGAATCACCGCCCGACGGAACGGATGTCGCCGTGCGGGGGTCGGCGCAGGTCGGTGCGACCGGGTCGTTGCTGCCGGTGTCCACGAAACCGTCGCTGATCCATTTGCCGGAGTCCAGCTTGTTCCACAGGTCGGTGTTGCCCCACTTGCCCGCGACCACGTCGCCGCGCGCGGTGCAGGTGATCCGGACGACGTCGCCGTTGCGTGCGGTGCCGGTGATCGAGAACTTCAGTCCGGGACCGGAATACAGGTTCACCGTGCCGTTCGGATCCGGATGCGGCCGGACGGTGCCCTTGGCCGGTGCCGTATCGCTTCCGTAGTTGGTGAGCCTGCCGCCGACGTTCACCCTGACCCCGTTGCGTTCGGCGTAGCCGCGGTAGGCGCTGGCGCCCTCGTAGAAGGTCCATCCGCCAAGGGTTTTGCCGTTCACGGCCACCGCGCCGCCATTGGTATTCCACAGCGCCAGGTGCACGTGCGGACCGCTGGCGCTGCCCCCGCAGGGGAGCCGGGTGCCGATGCGGCCCAGATAGGTACCTTCCGCGATCTCGGTGCCGTTCGGGGCAGTGATGAGGTTGGTCATGTGGTAGTAGGTGGTCGTATAGCCGTTGTTGTGCACAACTTTGACCTCCGCGCTGTCGCCGCGCACACAGGTCTTGTAGACCCGGCCCGCGCCCGCGGCCAGCACCCGGCCGTCACCGCCGTTGAAGTCGATCGAGTTGAACGGCCGACTGTTGCCGCTGTTGCCGTGCGGTCCGCCACCCATGTACCAACTGTCGCCTTGTCGCCAGGGCAACGACAAGCCGGTGTTGATCGCGCGGGCCTGCGGCGCGGTGAACGTCGCCTTCTCCCCAGCACTCACCACGGATTCGGGCGCGCGCTGGATGAGACTGCGGAACTCGTCGCTGCCTTCCAGCCCCACCTGCCACTGCTGACCGCTGCGCACGGCGATATAGAACGACGAGGTCGGCGCCTCGTCGGCGGCGGAGACGGGAATGGTCGCAGCGCCGAAGGCCCAGTCCCCCTCCGCACGCATGTGATCGATGACCGGGGCCGGGGTCCGCGCCGGGTCGGCCTGCTTCTTCTGCAGCAGCGCACCGGTGACGGCCTCGTCCAGCCCCGGCGGCGCGGCATAGCCAGGGCCGGTCGCCACCGAGAGAGCAAGCACCATCGCGAAGCCGAGCGTCAGAACGATTCCGAGCAGATGCCGATATCTGACTGATCGAATTGTGTCCACTTTCATTGCCTTGCAACCTTCTTCGAGATATCTATCGAGCCGGACCAGGCCGATCGAGACACGAACCCCGTCCGGGCTGTCGAACGGTAGTCGATCGCGAATCGCGCTGCCCGCAAACGACCCTGACGCGGCGCAGGTGCGCTCCGCTTCTCGGGGGTTGGGTCTCTTGTGGGACACCAGAGTCATTCAGAAGGCGGCACGCTGCTCGGAAAGTCGTTACCGAACGCGGTGGGGCTGCCGAGATCGGCGGAGCCGCTGGCCGGCACACCGACGGAGATCGACCACGGTCTCCGGCGGTTTCTCTCGTGGCTGGCCGCGCTGCTGGCGGCCTTGGAGCGCGGCCCCGCCGGTGATCCGGGGGCGGTGCTCCAGTTCCCGCTCGCGGTGGACTTCTTGGACTCCTCCATCGCGATCTCCTGCGCGGACCGAGCCTTCCCGCGCACACCGCAACTGTGGCGCGCCCTGTCGGTGGCATTCGACGCCTTCGCCCCGCTCTTCGGATCGTTCTGGCTCTACAACCTCCAGGCCTGCGCCACGTGGCCAGTGGCGCCGAAAGACCTGTCGCAGCGTTACACCGGACCGTGGACGCTGCGCTCCCACACCCCCGCATTGCTGATCAACAATCGTTTCGACCCGGCGACGCCGTTGAGCTCCGCCGAAAGGCGCTGCACGCCATGGGCAATGCCCGCTTGGCCGTCATCGATGCCTACGACCACAACGTCGATAGCACCTGCGCCGCCCGGCTCCGCGAGCGCTATCTGATCGACCTCGAGCTCCCGCCCCCGGGCACCACCTGCCCCACCGACCGCGCGTCCTGGTCCGGCTGAACCCAAGTCTTCGAATCATTTACGGTAAGCCGAAGGCCAGCAGGACATTACCCGGCAGGCCCTGCGTGATCGGGTGCAGATAACCGGAATTCGTGTACAGCATCCCGTTCGCGACGACCGCGCCGTTGCCGTTGAGCGAACCACCCGTGCCGGGGACCAGGTTGGTGCCGACGTAGGGCCGTATCGTGTTGAAATCCCAGACAATGGCGCCGGTATCGGCCGAGAAGGCCCGAATGTGGCCGTCCACGCTGCCCTCCCAGACCAGGCCCGGCGTCGCCGACACCGCGTTGGGCATCGCGCGGCACTGCTGATCGACCAGCTGGACCCCGCCCGCGGGCGGGCATGTCGTCGCCGGATTCGGCGTACTCCAGATCTGGTGACCGTTCCTCGGGTCGAGGGCGAAGAGCTTGCCCGGATTGGCCTGATAGGTAGCGACATACAGGCGGCGACCGTCGTAGGCCGCACCCCACTGGATGCCCGAGAGGGACTCGGCCCCTTCCGCGCCCGGAATCGGCGGCAGTGGCACCGACAGCTGGGACTGCCAGATGATTTGGCCGGTCTGCCCGTCGAGCAGGTGGTAGACGCCGGTCTTCTGACCTGCCCCGACCACCAGGCGGCCGTCGATGGTGAAGACGTTGGGCTGGCTGCCGAAGTCGAAGTCACGTCCGGGAACCGGGCAGTTTCCGCCGGGCGGTTGGATCAAACACCGCACGTTCCAGGTGTCATTGGGTGTGAGCTGGTTGACCCACTTCTGCGCACCGGTGTCCATGTTCAGCGCGACGATCGCCTCGGTCCCCACATCCGTGCCGGTGTACGGGTTGCCGGTGGTGTAGAACAGCGTGCGCGAATTGCGATCGATCGTCGGCGAGGACCACACCGCCCCGCCGCTGGGTTCGTAGGCGGGCGTGCCACCGGTCGGCTGCGGTGCCGCGATGGTGTAGTGCTGCCACTTCAGCGCGCCGGTCGCCGCGTCCACCGCCGCGACACTTCCGCGGAAGGTGCAGCAGGCGTAGAGCGGATTGACGGCCTGGCCCTCCTCCTGACTGGAGGTGCCGATGTACACCGTTCCGTCCACGACCAGCGGCGAGCTGGTGATGATCGACCACGGATGCGTATCCAGCTGGCGGACCCACTTCTGCGCGCCGGTCTGCGCGTCGACCGCCCACAGTTTCGCCGAGTTGTCGCCGAAGAACACCGTGCCATTGGCGACCGCCGGGCCGTCCCGCAGCCCGTAGGCCGGGACGTGGCCGAGCGTGGTCTGCGCGTCGAACGCCCACTTCTGTTTGCCGGACTTGGCGTCCAGCGCGTACATCTTCCCGTCGCGACCGCCCACGTAGACGGTGCCGCCGACCACGGCCGGTTGGCTGGACGCGGCCACGGCCGCCGGAAAGGCGAACGCCCACTTCAGCGCCAGATTGCCCACGTTGGCGGGCTTGATGACGTTCTCGTTCGGGTTGTACCGCGAACCAGCGGCGTCGTACTGCCACATCGACCAGTCACCCGACGGAACGGCCTGCCCGGTGCCGGGCAACGCCAGGATCAGGAAAATCGCGACGATAGCGGCGGGGATACGCATCAACCCGCGAATTTTCGTGTTCATCACACGCTCACTCTCTGCGGCACCGGCAATCTGTGCCTCTGCGAATTAAATCGCAGGGAGTGTGATCCGCATTACACTCAGTGTCCTTTTCGCGCTCGCCCTGCAGACCGGTCGACCGCTGGTGTGCGTTCAGGAATGGTTCGCGGAACTACGCGTACATTGCCCCACAGTCTCGAAGGGCCGGGCGGAAATCGAGCGGTTGAATCGTCGAGGGCGCGGATCAGACCGTCGTACTCGACCGTGCGTCAGGTGTTCGCAGGTGTCCTCCGTTTCGCCGTCAGATGGGCCAGCGTCACCGCGGCGACGGGCACCAGCACGGCCGCCATCGCGAGATTCAATGCCGTCCAACCGAAAATTCGCAGGAGCGCGGCGGCGGTGAGGCCGCCCAGCGCCGCGCCAGCCATGATGACGACCTCGCCGAATGCCAGTGTCCTGCTCTTGCTCTCGCCTTCGTAGGAGCTGGCGATGAGGGTGGAGCCCGACGCGTACAGCAGACTCCATGCGATCCCGATGAGTAGGAGCGCGACGACGAAATGGACCTGCTCTGTGCCGCTCGCCCCGACCAGGACACCGACGATGCCGCAGGCCGCTCCGACCAGCTGCAGCCGGGCGGCGCCGACACGTCGAATCACAAGCCCCGCAACGAGTGTGGGCGCGTACATACCCACCATGTGGAGCTGGATCATGACGGCGCGATGATCGGCGTGGAGTCCGTACGACCTGGCGGCGAGAGGGCCGACGGTCATCAGCACCATCATGGCGAAATACCCCATCGCCGCGCCGAACACGCCGACGGCGAATCCCGGCTGCCGGGCGACCGCCCACAGTGAGATCCGATCGCCTGTTCGGGTCGGCCGCGCGGTCGACTCGGTGGCCTCGCCGCGGTCGACGAACATCGCGAGAACGCACATCGAACTCGAAGCCAGCGCGGCCACGAGAACGTAGGAGCCGACGTATTGCCGTGTCGCACTGCCGAATACCGGAGCGTTCATCATCCCCGTCGCCAGGAACGGTCCGGCAACGGCCGCGACAACCCCTCCGGTCAGCACGACCGAGATGGCCCGGCCCCGGTCGGCGACCGCCACCTGGTCTGCCGCGGCGTACCGGTAGTAGCCCGCGTGGCCCTGGTAGATCCCGATGCAGAGGGTTCCGAGGCAGAACAGCGCAAAGCTGTGCTCGTTGATGGCGACGACCGACAGCACGCCGCCCGCCGTTCCCGCGCCAGCACCGCAGAGAAAGCCGAACCGGCGGCCGTAGCGGGCCATCACGAGGGACGCGGGCACGGTCGTGCACACGGAGCCCAGGGTGATGAACGCGAACGGAAGTGTCGCCAGGGCCGCGGTGGGAGCCAGACCATCCCCGACCAGACTCGTCATGGTCAGGTCGACGCTGAGTGAGCACAGGAACAACGCCTGGGCGGTGGCGAGCAGGATGATCCGACGCCCCGAGCCGGCCCACCAGCGGGTCGGCGCTCGGAGTCCGCTACTCAACCCGTCCGTCCTCGAGGTAGCAGTATGTCCGGCCTTCGGAATCGAGAACGCGGGTGACCTCGGGACGGCCGTAGACGAACATCTCCGGCTCCACCCGCAATTCGTATTTCTTGCGTTTCTCGTCCCGATAGAGGATCCCGATACCGTGATAGGGCAGGAGGCGGGACCGAAACTTGTATTCGGGATACAGCCGAAGGCCGAGCACCGGAACCGGTTTCGTGTGGATGGTCGCCCTGAGGGCGCCGGGAAAGTAGCGGTCTTCCCAGCCCAGATCCGACGCGGCCAGCTTGACAGCTCGATAGTCGTCGAGTGCCGACCGGGCACGCGCGAACAAGGATGCGCTCTCCGGAACGCGCGAGAGCTCCTCACTCAGGGCCGAACGCAGAACCTCGTAGGAGAGGTCGAGTTTGCGGACGTTGACGCTGGCGGCCATGCTGCTCAGCCACTGGTTGTATGCCGCGTCCGAGATCCCGTCGGCGAGCGGGTCGCGCTGCAATCGAGCGAACCAGGCGTCGTATCGCCGCTGAAACTCCGACGCCGAGTCGGCTAGGAGATCGGAGATGTCGTACAGGCGGATATCGGAGTCCAAACCCAGGTCGACCAGGCGCCGACGCAGGTGATTGATATACGCCTTGGACTCGACCGACGTGACGCCGAATGCGGGACTGTAGAAGGTGCTGTCCGCGATGAGGTCGAACGTCAGCCGCACGCCGCACAACTCCTCGGCATGCTTGGTGAGGCGCCCCAGGTGCAGGAGTGCGACGTCTTCCGCGGCGGTGGCGAGAGTGACCTCGATGCGTTTGACCGGGTTCGCGATCACACAGAACACCGGTAACACCACCTCGACCGGCCGGTCCTCGCGCACCGCGGCGGTAATTCGGTTGCGCCACAGTGGAGATGCGCGGAACAGCTCACGCGAATTGAACTGGAAGGCGCGATGGTTGAGCAGCTCGAGGAGGCGGTTGTCGGGCGCCTCACCCCCGAAGCGGCGGCGAAATCGCGAAGCGTCGAAGCGATTCGTTTCGGCGGCTTCGGTCACCAGGTTCCTGATCCGGTCGTTCACCGGGATCTCGTTGTGCCGCGGCCGGAGCCGCGGATCGTCCGCGGGCCAGGCGTACTCCCGCGACAGCATGGAGCTGGTGATCATCTCACCTTGCCGGGCCACCGCCGAGACACGTTCGAGCGCGGTGTCACTGCCGATCGTCATGAGCCGAATCCCCCCTCGGGATGATGTGAATACGTTGCCACTGAATCGATCTCGAGACCGGAATCGCAACGCCCTGAGCGGGCGGCCGGTCAGAAGGCGGCTTCGTCGAGCTCCATGATGTCGTTGTCCAGGTTCGACAGCACGGTGCGGACCGCGGTCAGCTCCGGCAACACGTTGCGGGCGAAGAACTGCGCGGTGGCCACCTTGCCCTGGTAGAACGGCTCGGTCGAACCGTTGTCCAGCGCGGCCAGCGCGATCTCGGCCTGGCGCAGCAGCTGCCAGCCGATCAGCAGATCGCCCACCGCGAGCAGGAAACGCACCGAACCCAGGCCGACCTTGTACAGCTCCTTCGCGTCCTGCTGAGCGCCCATCAGGTGCCCGGTCAGGGTGG
>NZ_JAMRXH010000030.1 GCF_023740735.1 Nocardia sp. CDC159 | reverse complement strand
CATGGGCTCGATCCGAGCCCAGGCCCGATCAGTTACCTCACCTCGACCAACCACCGCATACAGCTAACACAACCACGACACCGACTCACCCAAACCCGCACAACCACTTACAGGACACGCCCTAGTCCGAATGTGTAGGTGGAGCTAAACAATGTAACGCGAAATCATCGGCGTCCCCCGCCCTACCGGCCGGTTCACGCAACCGCGGGTAACCCCGAAAACTACCGGCTCACTCGTGTTGCGAACAACCCGTCGGTGTGCCACGTTTCTTCTGATTCTCCGCGGAACGCGCCACGCGCGCCCACGGGGATCGAGATGAGGGAGAACAAGTGCAATTCCGGGGAGCGCGCTTGCTGCCGAGCGGTAGCGACAGGCTCACAGCTGCGGGCCGGCTGGTCCGACCCGGCACGATCCGCGGTCATCTGACCCGGGTGCTGCTGGTTTCGATCGCCCTGGTGCTGGTCCTGCTCGGGGTGGTGATCGTCGACGAGGTCGATGCCTACCGCGCGACCGGACGAACCACCGATGCGGTGTCGCTCGCGCTGTCGGTACAGGACGTGGTGCAGGAGGTGCAGCGCGAGCGCGGCCTCACCAACGGCCTGCTCGGCGGCGACGCCACGCTGCGCGCCGCCATGGACAAGCAGCGCACCGCCACCGACCGGGCGCTGCTGTCGCTACAGAATGCGTTGGAGGACAACGCCTCCGAGGCCTCGCCGGTGCGCACGGCTCTCAATCAGCTGGGCTCGCTGACGAGTATCCGCGCCGACGTCAATGCCCGCCGCGCCGACCGCACGGCGGTCTTCCAGTTCTACAGCGGCGCGATCGGCGCCCTGAACCAGACCCGCCCCGGTCTGGGCCACGCCCAGGACGATCGGATCTGGCGCGGCCTGCAGGCGCTCTACGCCCTCGGTGACGCCAAGGAGTACTCCGCCCAGGAGCGCGGCTTCCTCAACGGCGTCTTCACCGCGGGCGCGTTCGGCCCCGGCGAATATCTGCAGTTCCTCAAGATTTTGGCCGCCAAGCAGAGCGCCGCGGCGGCCTTCCAGCGCGATGCGACCGCGGCGCAGAACGCGGCGGTCGACGCCGCGGCGCGCTCCAACGAGTCGAGTGCGGCCTCGGACGCGGAGGCGGTCGCGATCGCCTCCGAGCGCGGACCGCTGACCCGGCCCGTCCAGGCGTCGACCTGGTGGTCGAATATGACGGCCGTGATCGACGCGCAGCGCGATGTGCAGCGCTCGGTCGGCGCCGACATCACCGCGCGCGCGAGCGAGCTGCGCTCCTCGTCGGCCACCGCGCTCGGCGTCTACCTCGGTTTCGCGGTCCTCGCCGTGCTGCTGCTGATTCTGCTGGTCGTCTCGAGCATGCGCGCGATCGTGCGCCCGCTGGGGGTGCTGGCGAGCGAGGCCGACGAGGTGGCCTCGCGGCGGCTGCCGTCGGTGATCTCGGCCTGGCAGTCCACCACCGACGGCGAGCCCGCCGCGCCACGGCCGGTCACCACTCCGCCCGGGGCCAGCGCCGAGATCGCCTCGGTGGCACAGGCTTTCGACCGCGTGCAGCACACCGCCTACGAATTGGCCTCGCAGCAGGCGCTGCTGCGGCGCAACACCACCGAATCGCTGGCCAACCTCGGCAGGCGCAATCAGAATCTGGTGCGCCGCCAGCTCGGACTGATCAGCGAATTCGAGCGCGAGGAGCTCGATCCCGAGGCGCTGGCCAATATGTTCGAACTCGACCATCTGGCCACCCGCATGCGCCGCAACGCCGAGAGCCTGCTGGTGCTGGTCGGTGAGGCCAGCCCGCGGCGTTGGTCGGAGCCGATCCCGCTGACCGACGTGATCCGCGCCGCGCTGGCCGAGGTCGACGACTACCGCCGGGTGGTGCTGCGCCGGGTCGACGAGGTGCCGATCACGGGCGCGGTGGTCAGCGAGCTGTCGCATATGCTGGCCGAGCTCATCGAGAACGGCTTGGCCTTCTCCCCACCGGATCTGGAGGTGGAGATCTACGGCCGCCGCACCGGGCCGGGATACATGCTCGCCGTCGTCGACCACGGTGTCGGCATGCCGGCGGATCAGCTCGCCGAGGCCAATGCGCGGCTGCGCGGCGAATCCGATTTCCTGGTCGCGCCGACCCGGTTCCTGGGGCACTACGTGGTTGGCAGGCTGGCCAAACAGCTCGGCATCGATATCGAGTTGACCGTCTCGCCGGTCAGCGGCGTCGTCGCGCGCATGCTGCTGCCCGGCGATCTGATCGCCGATTCGAACAAGCCCCGCCCGGAGCCGAAACCGCAAGCCTTCCAGGCGCTCGCGGCTCCCGACGACTCGCCCGCGGAGCCGCCCGCCGACCCGGAGCCGACGGCGCTGCTGCGGCTACCGTCCGCCGCCCGTACGGCCGAGCCGTCGGCCCCGACGGAACCGTCGGAACCGTCGACCCCGGCCGAACCGGCGGATAGCGAGCCCACCACGCCGACCGTGCGCGAGCGACCGACGCCCGAACCGGCGACCACGGCCGAACCAGCGCCCGCCGCGCCCCGCGCCGGAGCGCCGCGGCACAGCGCCGTCGCCCCGCCCGATCCGTTCCCGACACTGCCGCCGGGGCCGATCAAGGATTCACTGAACGCCGCTGTGGCGCAACGCAACAAGTCCTTCGACACCGGCACCTTCGCTGCGCTGATCTCCGGCGGCGATGCCCCGGCGGAACCGGATAATCAGACCATTTGGGAGGATCCGGCCACCGGATCTCACTACACTGAGCCCGCACCCGTAGCCGAGCCTCAACGCACTCGAAACGGTCTGGTCAAACGCACCAGGAAGACTCGCGACACAGGTGCCACCGCGAAACCCGCGGCGCCCGCCCACCCAGCGGCACCCGTTGCCGAACGCTCACCCGAGGAGGTCCGTAGCATGCTCGCCAACTTCCGGGCGGGCCATCAGCGCGGCGAAGAGCCCGAGCGGCAACGGATCTCGGCCTCGACCACACAGGAGGAAAACAGGTGACCACGCATCTGCCGGACACCGGTCCCCATACTTTCAACTGGCTACTGGCCGATTTCGTGCGCACCACCGACGGGGTGCGCGACGCCGTGGCGGTGTCGTCGGACGGGCTGCTCATGGCAATGTCGGAGGGGCTGGACCGCGCGGGCGCCGACCGGCTGGCCGCCATGGTCTCGGGACTGGTGAGCCTGTCCCGAAGCGCCTCGCGCAGTTACGATTTCGACGGCCTCAAGCTGATCATGATCGAGATGCGGCGCGGCTTCCTGCTGGTGTCGGCCATCGCGGACGGCAGCTGCGTGGGCGTGATCGCCGACAGCGACGCCGATATCGGCCTGGTCGGCTATCAGATGGCGGTGCTGGCCGACCGAGCGGGCGCACTGCTCACCCCGGCGCTGATCACCGAATTGCGAGAGTCGCTGCGCAGATGACCGAGCACTACCGGCTACCGGACGCGGACGGGAGCGCGCCGGACCGGCCCGCGTCCTGGTCCGACCCCTATGCGCCGGAGCATGATCCGGCGCGGGAGGTCACGGCGGCCGAGGAACCGGTGGTGCGTCCGTTCCTGGTGACGGGCGGCCGGACCACCCCGCTGATCGACGGATTGCGGATCGAGTCGCTCGTCCACGCCACCCCCGCCGCATTGTCGGCGCCGCTGCGCTTCGAGCAGCACACCGTGGTGCGGCTGTGCCAGCGACCGCACTCCATCGCCGAAATCGCTGCTACGCTTCGTGTTCCGATCGGAGTCGCCCGGGTTGTGGTGAGCGATCTGGTGGCCGCCGGACATGCGTCGGTGCGCGCGGCCGAAGAACTGTCCACCGCCGCCATCGAGAGGATCAGGGATCTTGTACGGGCACTCTGAGGATCGCACCACCCCACCGGAGCCGTCGGCGTCCTCGGTCAAGATCGTGATCAGCGGCGGCTTCGGCGTCGGTAAGACCACCTTCATCGGGGCGATCTCCGAGATCGAGCCGCTGGCCACCGAGGCCGCGATGACCGAGGCCTCGGTCGGCGTGGACGATCCGGGCCTGCGCGCGCAGAAGACCACCACCACCGTGGCCCTGGACTTCGGCCGCATCACCCTCGACCGCACCCTGGTGCTGTACCTGTTCGGCACCCCGGGCCAGGAGCGCTTCGAATTCCTCTGGGACGACCTGCTCGACGGCGCCCTGGGCGGGGTCATCCTGGTCGACACCTCCCGCATCGAGGACTGCTACCCCGTGCTCGACTACTTCGAGCAGCGCAACACCCCGTTCGTGGCCGCGGTCAACCGCTTCGCCGGTGAGCCGCGATTCGACCTGGACGAGGTCCGCGAGGCGCTCGATCTGGACGAATCCATCCACCTGCTGGAATGCGACGCCCGCGATCGGGAGTCGGTCAAGGAGGTCCTGGTCGCCCTGCTCGAGCAGGTGCTGCTGCATCGGCTCGCGGGTCCGGGGCATCTGGTGGCCAGCTGAGCGCTATTCCGGCACTGTCCCCTGCGCCGAATACAGGCTCACCGTCCCCTCCTCGTCGAGGAAGGCGTTGACCAGCATGGTGCGATTCGCGCGCAGCTGCTCGTCGTCCGGCGCGGCCGTGGTGATCGAGATCTGCGGGATGGCGGCCCAGTTCACCACGTACCGCTCCGGGGGGCCGTCGGTGCCGGACATGTGCGCGAGGCGGAACACCGAGACGGCGCGGCGCTCCATGAGGTTTCGCACCACCTCGGCGATCCGCTCCGGATCCTCCAGGGCGAACAGGAAGCCGAAGGTCAGCTCGGGCGAAGAGACATAGGCGGCCATGCGGTGACACCCTAGTCGACCAGGGCGTTTCGGTACCGCAACGAACGGGTACCTTCTCGCCTACCGACCCGACGTAGCCTCTATCCAGGCCATCGTGTAACCCGGTTGTAATGCTGTATAACAATTGTCACGCAGCTTCGTCAGTTCGGGCGGAGCCGGTTGCGTGCCTTGCACGGACGCGCTTTCCTGAATATGTCCTGCTTTCCCCGGACAGTCTTCTCTGCATCGTCGCGGATTTCCCGGTTTCCTCTGTGCCGTGAGCGGTTGTGGTGACTGTCGTGTCCGGGTCAGCGGGGCTGCGCCGGAGCCGAGGGGAGCCCCTCCCCGAAAACCCCCTCGGCCCTGGCGTATCCAGTCGGGACCTACCAAGGGGGGCACCCATGGCGACCGAATACGCGTTGCCGTCCGTGGCGGTCGTGCTGCGGGCATTCCGCGAGCCGGCCGATCCCGGTCGACCGGATTATCGCGTGCTCGAGGCGGCCTACCAGCTTGCTCAATGTCACGAACGGCGACGGCGCGCCCATCAGGCCGCGCACGTACCGGACGCCTCGAGTTCGCATGTGGCCGCCTGCAGCCAGCTTGTCGAGGACATCGACCTCACGCGCGCGAAACTGATCGCGCACATCGACAACTGGGTGGCCGAGCACATTCCGCACCGCCGCGGCGCCTCGCTGCACACCGAGACGCTGGGCGCGGTGATCGATCGGATGGCGGAGAAGTGGGTGGCCGCGCAGCACGCGATCGGCCTGCCCGCCCGCAACGGGCACGGGAAGAAGGATTCGCGGGCGCGGGCCACGGTGATCAGCCGCCACGGCGTCGACAGCGAGGCGCACCTGCACTGGGTCCGCCTCGCCGAACTCGCCGACGGCTACAAGGACCTGATCACCGACGTCATCGAGCACCGCCGTCGACTGCCGGTCTTCTAGCGACCGTCGTCGACGACCTCCACATCGGCATCGATGTAGGGCTGCGCCGCGCTGGCCCGGCCGGTCGGCTCGGGCTCGTCGACCAGCACGTCCGGCTCGGTGCGATCGGCGTTGACGCGCTCGGCCGCCTCCTGATCGCGCTGGGCCGCCGCGGCAGCCTCCCGCATCTCGATGGCGTCGGTGATCCATTCGCCGATCTCGCGGGTCACCTCGGCCACCGTGCCGGTGATGATCGTGGCGATATTGCCGACGTGCCGTGCCCCGGACGACGTGATCTCCTGGATCAGGTCCTTGTTGCTTTCGAATTTGCCGATCATTACCCGCCCACCTCGCTAGGTTGCCGCTCCCGCATCACGATAACACCAGGTTGCGGGGCTTTCCCGGCGAGCGCGGGCGGTAGCGCGAGGCGGAAGATCTTGGCCCAGACCGAGCCGATCTGCTTGCTCAGCGGGCCGGTGTTGTAGGGCAGGCCGTACTTCTCGCACAGCGCCCGGACCTCCGGCGCGATCTCCGGATAGCGGTTGGCGGGCAGATCCGGGAACAGGTGATGCTCGATCTGATGCGACAGATTGCCGGACATGATGTGGAACAGCTTGGAGCCGGTGATATTCGACGAGCCGAGCATCTGGCGCACATACCACTCGCCGCGGGTCTCGTTCTCGGTCTCCTCCTCGGTGAACGTCTGTACGCCGGAGGGGAAGTGCCCACAGAAGATGATCGAGTAGGCCCAGATGTTGCGCACCAGATTCGCGGTCGCGTTCCCGGCCAGGGTGGACAGGAACAGCGGGCCGGTCAGCAGCGGGAAGACGATGTAGTCCTTGAGCACCTGCCGACCGGCCTTGCGCCACTGACCCTTGACCAGCCGCTTGATATCGGACCATTTGCGCTTGCCCTGGACGATGTTCTCCACCTCCAGGTCGTGCAGCATCACGCCCCATTCGAACAGCATCATCAGCGCGAAGGCGTAGACCGGGTTGCCCAGGTAGTACGGATTCCACTTCTGCGCCTCGTCGATGCGCAGGACGCCGTAGCCGATGTCGCGGTCGCGACCGTGGATGTTGGTGTAGGTGTGGTGCATGTAGTTGTGCGAGTGCCGCCACTGATCTCCCGGGCAGACCGTATCCCATTCGAAGGCACGGGAATTCAGACCCGGCTCGCGCATCCAGTCCCACTGGCCGTGCATCACGTTGTGGCCGATCTCCATGTTGTCCAGGATCTTGGACACGCTCAGCGCGGCCACCCCGGCCAGCCAGAACGGCGGCAGGAAACCCAGATACATCAGGCCGCGCCCGGCGATCTCGAAGCCGCGCTGCGCCTTGATGATCGAGTAGATGTATTCGCGGTCCCGCTCGCCCAGATCGGCGGTGATTCGGTCGCGCAGCGCATCCAGCTCGCGGCCGATCTGCTCGACCTGCTGCGGGCTCAATACCAGCGGGCCGTCTTGCGTTTCGGTCAGTATCGCCATTGTGGTTCTCCCGGTTCAGATTTCGATGTCGACGTCGCCGACCGCGGCGCTGACGCAGAGCTGGATCGGCTGGTCGGGATCGTTGTGCAGTTCGCCGCTGCGCAGATCGCGCGTGCAGCCGGAGCGCTTGACCGCCGTGCAGGAGAAGCAGATCCCCATCCGGCAGCCGTACTCCGGTGTGAGACCGGCGTCCTCGGCCTGCTCCAGCAGGCTGGCGCCGGTGTTGTCGGCCCGCACGCCGCTGGCGGAGAAGGTGGTCGCGCCCGTCACCTCGGCGGGATCGACGGGTGCGGTGGTGAGGGTGAATTCCTCTGTGTGCAACCGATTTTCGAGCTCCTCGGCCTCGAAAACCGTGCGCACGGCCGACATCAGTGCCGCCGGTCCGCAGACGAAGGTCTCCGCCTGGGCGAACCAGGGCGCGATGCGCTCGAGCTGGTCGTAGTCGAAGTAGCCGCCCGCCAGCGGGGCCGCGTCGACCCAGGGCGCCCCGTCGAGCTGTTCGGCCAGCTCGAGCGAGGGATAGACCAGCGCGATGCGGAAGTTGATGTGGCGCTGGGCGATCGCGTCCAGCTCGGCGCGATGGGGCACCCGCTCCGGCGCCTTGGCGTAGTGCAGGAACACCAGCTTGCCCGGATAGTTCTCCGCGGCCAGCGTCTGCAGCATCGACAGCACCGGGGTGATGCCGCTGCCGCCGCTGATCAGCAGGATCTTCTCCGGGCGCGGGGCGGGCAGGGCGAAGCTGCCCGCGGCCGGGGTCAGATCCACGACCATGCCCGGTTCGGCCGCGCGGTAGAGGTACTGCGACACCAGTCCGCCCTCGTGCGCGCGGACGGTCAGCCGCAAGCGGCGGTCGCGGCCCTGCGGGTCGATCGGCGAATAGCAGCGGGTGTGCTTGACGCCGTTGATGAGCACGCCGACCTGGACGTACTGTCCCGCGCGATGACCCGTCCACTGCCGGTTCGGGCGCAGCGTCAGCGTGACCGAGCCGGGCGTCGAGCGCCGCACCTCGGTGATCTCGGCGCGCAGATCGCGCACGGTGAGCGTGGGCCGCACCAGTTCCAGATAGCGATCGAGCGGATGCGGCGTGGTCAGCGTCTGCACCAGGTCGATGAGTCCCACCATATGATCTCCCAAAATTCCAGTGCACATCTGTACACTCAGTTAGTGTGCCCCGATGTACCGCAGTTATTCAACCTGCGGGACATGTGACCGACGCAACAAACGAGTGAGGGAACCCATCGTGAACGGATGTATGCTCATCGAGATGAGTGAGCAGGTGGAGACCCGAGTCGAGCGCAAGGAGCGCACCCGCCAGGCCCTGCTGGACGGCACCCTCGCGCTCGCCGCCGACCGCGGCTTCGCGGCGCTGAGCCTGCGCGAGATCGCCCGCTCCGCCGGGATCGTGCCGACCGCGTTCTACCGCCATTTCGCCTCGCTCGACGAACTCGGCACCGCCCTGGTCGACGAGGGCGTGCGCCAATTGCGTTTGGCCCTGCGGGAATTGCGCCGCACCCCCGACGCGCGCCTGGCCGAAACCGTCCGCTTCGTCTTCGCCCAGGTCACCGGCCGTGAGGAGCTCTACGGCTTCCTGATCCGCGAACGCCACGGCGGCTCGGCCACCCTGCGCGGCGCGATCGCGGTCGAAATGCAGCTCATCACCAGGGAATTGGTGGTGGATCTGTCCCGCATCCCGGCCCTGGACACCTGGTCCCCCGAGGACCTGGAGCTGGCCGCCGACCTGATCGTGTCCACGGTGGCCAACCACATCGCCGACTACGTCTCGGCCCCGCGCCCCGACCGCCCGGCCCTCATCGAGCGCACGGTGCGGCAGGTCCGCCTCATCGCCCTGGGCATGGCGGCCTGGCGCTCGGCCGAAAACCGCTGACCCGCCGCCGTCGCACATCCTTCCTTTCGGCAGCAACGAATGCCTGGCGGTGCCTGCTCCGCACCGTGCGCAGGTACGCGTTGTCCCCATGTCCGAAAGGAGTAGGAGTGTGATGGCAGACCGTAGGTTCGGCTGGGTGGTCGTAGTCGGTGTTGCGGCGATGATTTCGACCGGCCTCGCCCCGGCGGGTGCGGCCCTCGCGGCGGATTTCTCCGGGCCTCGGCATATCGCCGAGAAGCCGAATGATGCCAAGAACGGCAAAGACAGCAAGAACGGCAAGAACAACAAGGACGGCAAGGGTAAACGGGGCTCGGAGGAGTCGCGCAATGGCGGCGATGACGATGGCGATAGCCGAGACCCCCTGTGCAAGGGCACTCCATTGGCGGCCACACCCCTCTGTGGGGGGTGACAGGCAGCGACCGCGATCCGGAGACGATTCGCGCTCGGACAATTGAGCGCGGCCGAGTCGTGCGGACCGGCGGAATCGATCAGCGGGACTCCGGGTCCAGCGCCAGCACCGATCGGCCGCCGTCGACGGCCAGGCTCACCCCGTTGATGAAACTCGCCTCCTCCGACAACAGGAACGCCACGGCCGCGGCGATTTCGTCGCTGGTGGCGAGGCGGCCCAGCGGGTGCAGGGCGGCCATCTCCCGCTCGACCGAGGCCGCCGCGGCCGGGGCCAGACCGGCCAGATATTCCGAATAGCGTTCGGTGGCAACCGAGCCCGGGGCGATGGCATTGACCCGGATGCCGTGACTGCCGTATTCCACCGCGAGCGCCCGGGTGAGCCCCTCGATCGCGGCCTTGGCGGTGCTGTAGGGCAGCGCGCCCGGGACGGCGCGGCGGGCCTGGTGGGAGCTGATGTTGACGATCGCGCCACCGGTGCCCTCGGCCAGGAAGTTTCGGATCGCGACCGCGGATCCGGCCAGCGCGGGGCGTAGATTCGCCTCGATCAGCTCGAGAATTCGTGGGGCCGGGGTGGAATCGACCGCGGCGTCCCGGAAGACGGCCGCGTTGTTCACCCAGCCCACCAGCGGCCCGGCTCGGCGCGCGACGTCGGCGGCCTGTTCGGCGACCTCCTCGGCGCCCGCGTCCCCCTGCACCAGCGCGACCCGGCCACCGTCCCAGGGCGATCCGGTCAGTCCACCGGTATCGCGCTCCACCACGACCACGTGCCCACGGGTCAGCAAACGCATCACGATTGCCCGCCCGATCCCCCTCGCGCCGCCGGTCACGACGTAGGACTGCGCCATCAGCCCATGGTAGCCAAGGGTTTTCGAGTTGGATGTGAATTCGCCAGGCATACCGCCGCCACACCGGGCGAGTCGGACAGCGACGCCGGTCCACCGGCCAGCAACCGGACCGGTTGCCAGCAATTCGGCAACCGCGGGCTAGGCCGTGGCCCGGGCATGTTCGCGCTCGTAGTGCTCCCGCCACGGCCGCTCGCGTTCCTCGGGCGACATGGCCAGCAGCGAGCGCAGTTTCTCCCACGCGGAATCGTCGGCGGGAGTGAAGATCTGCACCCACGCCCCCGAGATGGTGGGCACCGACATGCTGGTGAGGATGACCTCCATATCCCCGGAGGCGAGGTTGCGGATCATCCGGTAGCGGCCCAGCGGCGCGGCCACATCGTTACGTGCCCACAGCGCCGCGAACCGGGGACTGCGGGCACAGAGGTCCTCGACGAAGGCCGTCCACTCCGGATCGTGCAGATTCTTCGCGTAGGCGGTACGCAGGAATCCGACCATTCGGCAGAGATGTTCGCCCTGCCCGGGATACGGATTGCAGCAGCACGGAGTGAGGAACACCCGGCGCAGCACATTGCGGTCACCGCCGACGAAACCGGGGGTCAGCGCGGCGTAGGCCGCATTGTGGGCGAGCACGTCGTAACGAGCCGACAGCAACGCGGCGGGCAGCGGATACAGATGGTCCAAAATCCCCTGCAGCTCTTCGGGAATGGTCTCCTCGGTATCCCAGCCGGGCACGGTCGGCACATCCGCGAGCCGATACAGATGCGCCCGCTCGACCGGATCCAGCGCCAGCGTCCGCGCGACCGCGTCCAGCACCTGCACACTGACATTGATCTCACGCCCCTGCTCGAGCCACGTGTACCAGGTGAGCCCGACTCCCGCGAGCTGCGCCACCTCCTCACGCCGCAGCCCCGGCGTGCGTCGCCGCGGCCCCGCGGGCAGACCGACGTCGGCCGGAGTGATACGAGCGCGCCGCGACTTCAGGAACGCCCCCAGCTCGCCGCGCCGCGCCCTGCGGATCTGCCGGGCATCGGAGGCCGTGTTGTCGATGACCGTCACGGCTCCATCCTCACCCACCCGGTTCCCGGTATCCAGGTGCTGCCAGTACCCGTATGAGCGGGCTCCTGTTACCGGAATCGTCTCGGCCGCAGGCTCTACGACATGACACAGACGCTGACCCGGGCGCCATCGACAGTCGGTACCCTCGACCCCACCCCGCGCCGCGCCTATCTCGTGCTCGCCGTCGTGCTGCTCGGCCAGTTCATGGCGGTGCTCGACGCATCGATCGTCAATGTCGCCATCCCCTCGATCCGGACCTCGCTCGGCGCGAACGGTTCGGCGCTGCAGCTGATCGTCTCCGGCTACACGATCGCCTATGCCGTGCTGCTGGTCACCGGCGCGCGGCTGGGCGATCGAGTCGGGCAGCGGACCATGTTCCTCACCGGGCTCGTCCTGTTCACCGTGGCCTCGCTGGCCTGCGGGCTGGCCTGGAACGCCGCGGCGCTCGTCGTGTTCCGAGTCGGCCAGGGCGTGGGCGCGGCGGCGATGGTGCCGCAGGTCATGACCTTGATCCAGCGGACGTTCGGCGGCGCCGCCCGGTCCCGGGCGCTGTCGGCGTATGCCGCGGTGATCTCCGGCGCGACGGTCGTGGGCCAGATCGCCGGTGGCCTGATCGTCAGCGCCGACGTGGCCGGAACCGGTTGGCGCGGCGTATTTCTGGTCAATGTGCCGATCGGGCTGGCGCTGCTCGCGGTGGCCCCGCGCCTGCTGCCCGCCGCGACCACGCGGCGGGACCGTCGGCTGGACCTGGTGGGGCTGGCCGTGTTCACGCCCGCGGTGCTGGCCTTCGTCGTACCGCTGACGCTCGGTCACGAGCAGGGTTGGCCCGCGTGGACCTGGCTCGCCTTCGCCGGTGCCGTGACCGGATTCGCCGGATTCGTACTGGTCGAACGGTCGGTGCACGGCCGCGGCGGTGAGCCGCTGTTCGCCGATCGGGTGCTGCGCGCGCCCGGGCTGATCCGGGCCGCGGCGACGATCTTCGTGGTGATGTCCACATTCAGCGGATGGATCTTCCTGATGGCCCTCCACCTGCAGGGCACGCTCGGCTATTCGGCGCTGCACGCCGGGCTGCTGTTCCTCCCGAACGGCGCGCTGTTTGCCGTGGCAGGGATGTATTGGTCGCGAATGCCCCGACGCTGGCACGGTGCGATGATTCCCGCGGCCCTGCTCCTCGCGGCGGCGGCCATGGTCGCGCTCGGGGTGCTGCTGGCCGGGGGCCGCGGCATGGGAGTGCCGGAGCTGGTCGTCACCGCCGCACTGGGTATGGGTTACGGACTCGCGTTCAGCCCCTTGGTGAATCGGGCCCTCGCCACGGTGCCCCCGGCGCTCGCCGCCGATGCCAGCGGCATCCTGGCGACCAGTTCCCAGCTGGGCATGGCGGTCGGGGTAGCGGCCTTCGGCTCGGTGTATCTGTCGCTGGCCGGTTCGGACGCGTTGCGCGCCTGCGGAATCGCCTCGATGGTGGTGGGAGCCACGGTCGCGGCCGGCGCGGCGCTCGCCGCCCGCGCGGCCCGCTGAGCCGCCGCCGGACAGAAGAGCACCCCGTCAACCTCCCGGATTGGCGAGGTGCTCTTCCCGTATCCAAGATGGTGCCGGAGCACCCTGGTTGATGATACAAGAGGTCTCAAATAGTTTCCCGGTGAACTGCGGAAATAACCCGCTCGGTATGCACCAAGTTGCATAGTACTCTACGTATCAATTACCCTCGCGATATGGCCCTCGAGCACGCATTGCTGGTATCGCTGACCGAGCGCGCCGGTTCGGGCTATGAGCTGGCACGTCGCTTCGACAAGTCCATCGGCTTCTTCTGGAGCGCCACCCATCAGCAGATCTACCGGGTGCTCAAGCGCATGGAGGAGCAGGGCTGGATCAGCGGCGAGGCCGTCGCCCAGGAGGGCCGCCCGGACAAGAAGGTCTACACCGTCAGCCCGGCCGGTCGCGCCGAACTGCGCCGCTGGATCGCCGAACCCAGCGACGACTTCGGCCCGATGCGCAGCGAACTGGGCGTGAAGGTTCGCGCCGCCGCGCACGGCGATGTGGCCGCGCTGTGCGCCGAGGTCGCCCGCCACCGCGCGCAGCACGCGCAGCGCCTCGAGGTGTATCGGCTCATCGAGAAGAAGGACTTCCCCGACCCGACCCGGCTCACCGGTTCCGCCCTGCATCAGTACCTGGTACTGCGCGGCGGCATCCGGGCCGAGGCGGGCCTGATCGAATGGTGCGACGAGGTGCTCGACGGTCTCCGCCGGGACCTGGCGCCGCAGTATGCCACCGGCCCGGATGCGCCAGCCCCGCCTCCGGATTCCGCGACCGAAAGGTGATCCGATGACCGCCCCCAATCCGTATCCGCACCTGTTCGAGCCGCTGGACCTCGGCCACACCACCCTGCGCAACCGGGTGGTCATGGGTTCCATGCACACCGGCCTCGAGGACCGGGCCTGGGACACCAACCGGCTGGCCGCGTACTTCGCCGAGCGCGCCCGCGGCGGGGTGGGCCTGATCATCACCGGCGGCTACGCCCCCAATCGGGAGGGCTGGCTGCTGCCGTTCGGCGCCAAACTCACCAACAGGACCGAGGCGTACCGCCATCGCGCGATCACCAAGGCCGTGCACGCCGAGGGCGGCAAGATCGCGCTGCAAATCCTGCACGCGGGCCGCTACGCGTATGTGCCGTTCAGCGTTTCGGCGTCGGCGATCAAGGCGCCGATCAATCCGTTCAAGCCGCGCAAGCTGTCGGACAAGGCCATCGAGCGCACCATCGACGACTATGTGCGCTGCGCGAAGCTGGCGAAGTTCGCCGGTTACGACGGCGTGGAGGTGATGGGCGGCGAGGGCTATCTCATCAACCAGTTCCTCGCACCGCGCACCAACAAGCGCACCGATCGCTGGGGCGGCAGCGCCGAGAACCGGCGGCGCTTCCCACTCGAGATCGTGCGGCGCATGCGCGCGGCGGTCGGGCCGGACTTCGTCATCGTCTTCCGGCTCTCCATGGCCGAATTCGTCGAGCACGGTCAGACCGAACCGGAAATCCTCGCGCTGGCAACCGAATTGGAGGCCGCCGGGGTCAGCATCATCAATACCGACATCGGCTGGCACGAGGCCCGGGTGCCGACCATCGTCACCTCGGTGCCGCGCGCGGCGTTCGTGGAGTACACCGCGAAAATCAAGGCGCGCGTGAGCATTCCGGTCTGCGCGTCCAACCGTATCAACATGCCCGAGACCGCCGAGGAGATCCTCACCCGCGGCGACGCCGACCTGATCTCCATGGCCCGCCCGCTGCTGGCCGATCCGGACTGGGTGCGCAAGGCCCAGCAGACCCGCGAGGACGAGATCAACACCTGCATCGCCTGCAACCAGGCCTGCCTGGACCACGCGTTCGTGCACAAGACGGTGTCGTGCCTGCTCAACCCACGCGCGGGGCACGAGACCGAACTGGTGCTACTGCCCACCCGTCGCATGAAGCGCATCGCGGTGGTCGGCGCGGGCCCGGCCGGGCTGTCGGCCGCGGTCAACCTGGCCGAACGCGGCCACAAGGTCGATCTGTTCGAGGCCGACGACAAGATCGGCGGGCAGTTCGACATCGCCCGGCGCATTCCGGGCAAGGAGGAGTTCAACGAGACCATCCGCTACTACAACCGCAAGCTGGAGCTGGCCGGTGTCCGGGTGTTCCTGAACCGACGGGTGGACGCGGCGGAACTGGTCGAGGGCCGCTACGATCACGTGGTACTCGCCACCGGCGTGCGCCCGCGCATCCCCAACATCCCGGGCATCGACCATCCGAAGGTGCTCACCTACGCCGAACTGGTCCGCGACGGCCGTCCGGTGGGCAAGAAGGTCGCCGTGATCGGCGCGGGCGGAATCGGTTACGACGTCAGCGAATTCCTCACCGTCGAGGGCCATCCCTCGCTGAAGCTGGACGAGTGGAAGGAGGAGTGGGGCGTCACCAGTGACGATCCCGACGCCCCCGGCCAGCTCACCACCCCCCGGCCCGCTCCGGCCGCGCGGGAAGTCGTACTGCTGCAACGGAAATCGGGAGCGTTCGGAAAGAGCCTGGGCAAGACCACCGGTTGGGTGCACCGCGCGGCGGTGAAGGCCAAGGGCGTCGAGCAGGTCGGCGGGGTCAACTACGAGCGCATCGACGACCGCGGCCTGCACATCAGCTTCGGCGAGCAGCGGCAGCGGCCGACCGTCATCGAATGCGACAACGTGATCGTCTGCGCCGGACAGGAATCGGTGCGTGAGCTGGAGGAGCCGCTGAAGGCCGCGGGCGTGCGCGTCCACCTGATCGGCGGCGCCGACCTGGCCGCCGAACTCGACGCCAAGCGCGCCATCGATCAGGGCACCCGGCTGGCCGCGGCGCTGTGATCGCACTGCTGAACCGGCTCGGGCTGCCCGGTGACGAGAAATCCTGGGCGGCATTGGGTTTCGATGTCACCGACGGACTCATGCGGGTCGGCCGGGTGGATTGCGCGGTGGGCGTGCAACCCGGCTGGGGCTTCGACGCGGTGCACGCCGATCCGACGATTCTCGGCATCCCCGAGGTCGTCGCCGCCCGCTCCGACCGGGCGGCGGACCATCCCAACGGTGTCGGCTTCGTCGATCACGTTGTCTACTGGGTGCCCGACCTCGACGAGGCCGTCGCCGGGCTGAACGCCGTACTCGCCACCGAGCCGCGCCGCCGCTTCCACCCGCGCGGCCCGTCCGGCCCGGAGATGGCCTTCTACCGCGTCGGCGAGGCGTTCATCGAGGTGGTCGCCGCCGGTGACCAACCGCCGATGCTCGCCGGAATCGCCTTCGGCAGTGCCGATCTCGATGCCACCGTGGCCGCGGTCCGCGCTGCGGGCGGGCCGATCAGCGATCCCAAACCGGCCGTGCAGGGCGGCCGGATAGCGAGCGTCTGGTCCGGTCACGTCGGCTGGGGTGTGGCGATCATGGAGCCGAAACAGCGCTCGTAGGACCGCAGCCGCCAGCCGGATCAGCACGGCAAGCAGGCGGGCGGCCAGAACCAGAACGTGGACCGCGGCCCGTAGGAGTGCGCCGTCCACCCACCCCGGCGCGGGGCCGGGGCCGACGAGGAACTGCTCGGTGGTGACCATCTCGCCCTCGAATCACTCGGCGGCGCAGGTGAAATCGGCGGGTGGCAGGGCGCCGTCGCGGAGATAGGCGGCGACCGAATCCTCCACGCAACGGTTGCGGAAGGTGCCGAGAATGCCGTGTATCCGGACGTTCTCCAGGGTGACCATCCGGGAGGCGGTCAGCGCCCGGTGCAATGCCCGCGCCGCGGGGTAGACGGCCCGGGTGTCGCCGGTGGCCTGCACGATCAGCGCGGGAACGGCGTTGCCCACCTCGGTCGGCGGTTCGACCGGATCGGGCCAGAAGGCGCAGGTGGGGATGTTGTTGAGCAGCGGGCCGAAGACGGGTTGGGCCGCCCGGCTCGTCTCGACGGCCCGGCGATACCACTCGGGGTCGCGCGGAAAGGGCACGTCACCGCACAGGACGGCATCCTGTCCCGAATACTCCTCCCGCGCGGCCGCCATCACCGCCAAGTCCTCCGCCAGCACCGGGCCGGGTTGGACCTGCTGCCCTGCCGCCGCGTCAACCAGCTGCCGAATCGTTCCGGCCAGCTCGGGGTTTCGTTCCGGATTCCCGACCCGCATGAACAGCAGGACGGGCAGCAGATGATCGTCGACGGTATGCGACCCGATCCGAATCGGCTCGCGGGCCGCCCGCTCGATCAGCGTAGTGACCGTCGCCCGCACCGCGGAAGCCGTTGTGCCGAGCCGGTATTCGCCGACGCGGGCGGCGGCCCAGTCGGCCCATTCGTCCAGTGCGGCCTCGTTGACCGCGCCCATGTCCTCGAACATGCCCATGCCGTAGCGCTCCGGATCCACCGCGCTGTCCAGTACGACGCGGTCGACCCGCCCGGGAAACATCTGGGCGTAGACCGCACCGAGGTAGGTGCCGTAGGACGTGCCGTAGTAGCTGATCCGGTCCACCCCGAGCACGGCCCGGATCACGTCCATGTCCCGCGCGGTGTTGCGAGTGGTCATATGCGGCAGCCGGTTACCCTCGACGCTCAGGCAGCGCCGCGCCAGGTCGCGGCTCAGGGCGACGCTCTCGGCGAAGCCGCCCGAGTCGGGGCCCGCCGACCGCAACGACAGCCCGATCGGCCAGCCGCAGTGCACGGGTGCGGAACGGCCGACGCCGCGCGGGTCCATGCCGATCAGGTCGTAGCGGGTGCGCACATCGGCGGGCAGGCCCTTGCCGAATTCGAGGGGGAAGTCGAGTCCGGGGCCGCCGGGCCCGCCGGGGTTGGACAGCATGACGCCGCGGCGCTGTGCCGGGTCGGCGGCGAGCCGGGAGATCGCCACCGTCGTCGTGGCGCCCCGCGGATGGGTGTAATCGAGCGGGACGGTGATGTCCGCGCACTGGGCGCCCGCCTGATCGAGCACCGCCACCTCGCACGACTTCCATTGCGGCCGTTGGGTGTCGAAGTTGGTCAGGTCGGAAGTCGGCGCGGGGTCCGCCGTTGCGCAGCCCGCCGCCAGCAGACTCACAGCGGCGGCGAGGACGATCAGTATTTCTCGGTGCCTCATCGTCGCGCCTCACAGATCGCGGTGTCGAACGCCTTGGTGACGACGTCGTAATCTTGCTGGTTGCGCGCCAATTGGTTGACGGTGAGGGTCACCGCACGGCCGTCGGCGGTGACGCCGGTGCGGGTCTCGAAGCCCATGATGCTGCCGCCGTGCCCCCACACCTTCTTTCCACACGAGACGGGGATGTCGATCAGGGCGAGCCCGTACCCGCCCGCGTCGCGGTCCCACGGCACGGTCTTCTGCATTTCGGCCAATTGCGCCGCGGGAACGATCTTTCCGTCGAGCAGGGCGGTGAAGAAGCGGTTCAGGTCCGAACCCGTGGACACCATCGCGCCCGCGGCGCCCGCCCAGGAGGTGTCCATATCGGTGAAGTCGATACGCTCGCCGTCGCGCTCGTGATAACCCCTCGGATGGGGATCGCGCAGGCCGGTCTCGCGGGCCGCCGGGAAGTAGGTGTCGCGCAGGCCGAGCGGGGCGATGATGCGGCGTTCGACCTCGGCGGCCACGGGCCGACCGGTGACGCGTTCGATCAGCATGCCGAGCAGGATGTAGTTGGTGTTCGTGTACACCGATTTCGTGTCCGGCTCGAATTGCGGAGGCATGGTCATGGCGCGTGCCACCAGCTCCGCGGGTTCATAGTGCCGCCACCGCACGGTTTCCGAATCGGCTTGCAACTGTGCGGGTTCGGGCCGCTCGCGATGCTCCGGATTGCCCGATGCCAGATAGTCCGGCAGACCGCTGGTGTGCTGCAGCAGATTCCGCACCGTCACCTTGGCGCCGTCGTTGCCGTTTCCGGCGACCACACCAGGCAGATACCTTTCCACCGGCGCATCCAGCTCCACCTGCCCTTCGGAAACAAGCTGAGCGAGCACCGCCGCGACGAATGTTTTGGTGTTGCTGCCGATTCGGACGTGGTCGCCATCGCGAAATCGCTCGCCGCTGGCGAGATCACCCACTCCCGCCGACTCGATCCGATCCTGCCCGTGCTCGGTCACCACGACCTGCGCACCGGGATACCCGCCGCGCACGATGTCCTCCAGCACCCGCGCGAGCCCCGGCGCCGTCGCCGAATCCCCGGTGGCCGTGGCGGAATCACACGCCGCGACACTGCCCGCCAACACCGCGGCGGCCGCGACCCCCGCGGCCGCGCGCCGAAAACCCTTCCTGACCAACGCGATTCCCTCCTACGATCAACGCCGCCACCACGCGGTAACGGCCCGCCAACCACGCTAGGAATCCCCGACCGAATCCCCCATCCTGCGACCACCCGTGTTTTCGGTGCAGCATCCACCCGTTCGGTGGTGGTGCTGTCCACACCCTGTCGTCCCGGCCTGGGGGCCGGGACGACAGGGAAATGAGAGGGACCGACCCGGGGCGATAGGGAACGAGCAGAGCCGCCCGGAACGGCAGGGAACGAGAAGCGGGGAGCGGCCCGACCTCGCGACGACGGCGAACACGCTCGCGCGCCGACCGGTAGGCTCCCGGGGCGTGAGCCTTCCCGCACCCACTGCCGAGAACCGTGCCGTCGTCACCGGAGCCTCCTCCGGAATCGGAACCGCGCTGGCCGAAGAGCTGGCGAGCCGGGGTTATTCGCTGATCCTGGTGGCCCGCCGGGGCGAGCTGCTGGCCGAGCTGGGGCAGCGGCTGACCGAGCGGTACGGAATCACCGCGGAGGTGCGGGCGGTGGATCTGTCCGATCGTGAGCAGCGCGCGCCGCTGACCACCGAGCTGGCCGCCCGCGATATCGCGATCCTGTGCAACAACGCCGGGGTGGCCACCTTCGGCCCGGTCGCGCAGCTCGATGCCGACTTCGAGCGCTCGGTCATGGAGCTCAACGCCGTCGCCGTGCACGACCTGACCCTGGCCGTGCTGCCCGGCATGCTGGAGCGCCGCGGCGGCGGCATCCTCATCACCGGCTCGGCGGCGGGCAATATGCCGATCCCCAACAACGCCACCTACGCCGCCAGCAAGGCGTTCACCAACAGCTTCTCCGAATCCCTGCGCGGCGAGCTCACCGGCACCGGCATCAACGTGACCCTGCTGGCCCCCGGCCCGGTCCGCACCGACAACCCGGACCAGGAGGAGGTCAGCACCAAGATCCCGGACTTCATCTGGGTCTCGGCCGCCGCCACCGCCAAGATGTCCATCGACGCCCTGGCCCGCAACAAGATGCGCGTGGTCCCGGGCCTGATCAGCAAGGGTATGAGCGTCGCGGGCCAGTACGCCCCGCGGGCCATCACCGCACCCATCGTGGGCTCGTTCTACAAGAAGCTGGGCGGCTGAGTCTCCCCGATCACATCGATGTCAGTGCGGCATCAAGATAGCCGGGCCGGGTGTCAAGGGCGCGTAACCAGGCGCTTTTTCCACCTGGAAACGGCGTAGTCCTGACGATGGCCCCGCAGTAAGGAGAAAGCGGGGAACTCACAGGAGAAGCCGTGACGCTGCTCGAGATCTTCCCGTCATTGCGGTCGGGAATGCCGTCTCCACGAGTGGACACCTCTGTTTGGCCGTGTGAAACCCATTACGACGACCTCGGCCGGATCACCGTCGGCGGCGTGGCCCTGGCCGATATCGCCGACCAGTACGGCACCCCCACCTACGTCCTGGACGAGACCGAGGTCCGTCGGCGCTGCCAGGCGTATCGGAAGTACTTCCCCGACGCCGAGATCATCTACGCGGCCAAGGCCCTGATGACCAAGTCGGTGGCCCGCTGGGTCTCCGAGGAGGGCCTGTCGGTGGACGTCTGCTCCTCCGGCGAGCTGGCCATCGCACTGGCCGCCGACGTCGACCCCGCGCGCATCGTGCTGCACGGCACCGGCAAACCGTTCTGTGAACTGGAGGCCGCCGTGGCCGCGGGCGTGGGCCGGATCGTCATCGATTCGCTCACCGAGGTCACCCTGCTCGCGGCCCTGGCCACCAAGCCCCAGCAGGTGCTGCTGCGGCTGTCTCCCGATATCGACGTGCACGGCCACCCGGCCGTACGCACCGGCGTGACCGACCAGAAGTTCGGCCTGCCGCTGGGCAGCGCCCAGGCCGACGAGGCCATCGAGCGCATCCTGCGCCATCCCAACCTGCGGCTGGTGGGCCTGCACTGCCACCTCGGCTCGCAGATCCACGAGCCGGACTTCTACGGCGAGGCCGTGCGCCGCATGGTCGCCGAGCTGGCCCGCATCCGCCGTGAATACGGGGTGACGCTGACCGAGCTGGACCTCGGCGGCGGACATGCGGTGGCCTACCGCTGCGGCGACCCCGAGATGAACCTCGCCGAGCTGGCCGACATCATCGACGACGCCCTCGACGCGGCCTGCGCGCTCAACCACTACCCGCGCCCGCACATCGCCATGGAACCGGGCCGGGCCATCGTCGCCCACGCCGGTGTCACCCTGTACCGGGTGATGGCGGTCAAGCACATCGAGGGCGGGCGCACCTATGTCATCGTCGACGGCGGCATGAACGACAACCCGCGGGTCGCGCTCTATGGCGCCCGCTACGACGCCGTGGTCGCCAACCGCCACCCCACCGGCCCGCATATGACCGCGACCGTGGCCGGACGCTACTGCGAGGCGGGCGACATCCTGGCCGCCGACGTCAGCCTGCCCGCCGACCTGCGTCCCGGCGAGGTCCTGGCCATCCCGTGCACGGGCGCGTACCACCACAGCCTGGCCTCCTCCTACAACGGCGTCGGCCGCCCGCCGATCGTCTCGGTCCGCGAGGGCCGCTGCAGCGAGGTGCTCCGCCGCGAGACCCCGGCCGACCTGCTCAGCCGCGATCTGGGCTGAGCCCCGAGCCGGTCACCGACGGCCCCGACCGATAACGGCAGATCGACGCGTCCGCTTCCTTCGGGAAGATCCCTCCGGGCACGCCGACCTACCGGACAGCGGCCGGGGCCGTCGGTACAGGCGAACGCCCTCATCCCCGTACCCGTCGGCGAACGTCCCAGCCCCTGAACCCGTCGGCGAACGTCCCAGCCCCTGAACCCGTCGGCGAACGCTTTTATCGCCGACGGGTACCGAAGATGCTGCGGCTGATCTCCCGGCCCGCGGCGGTGGCCGCGGAACGCAGGAAGCTTTTGACCGCCGGATTGCTCATGATGCGATCGGCCGCCGTCGGCTCGGGCTTGGCGGGCTTGGCCGGGGCGGGCGAATCCTCCTCGGCCTTGGCCACTTTCGCCGCCAGGATCTCGTAGGCCGATTCCCGGTCCACCGACTGCCCGTACTTGCCGTACAGCGAGCTGGACTTGGCCTGCGAGCGGATCGCGTCCTCGCCGATGGTGTCCATGAGCGAACGCGGCGGCCGCAGCCGGGTCCACGCGACGGGGGTGGGCGCGCCCTTCTCCGAAAGCACCGTCACGATGGCCTCGCCGATGCCGAGCGAGGTCAGCGCCTTCTCCAGGTCGTACGCGCCGGTCTTGGGATAGGTGCGCACGGTCTTCGACAGCGCCTTCTGGTCGTCGGGGGTGAATGCGCGCAGCGCGTGCTGGATGCGCGCGCCCAGCTGCGAGAGCACCGGATTGGGGATGTCGGTGGGCAGCTGGGTGCAGAAGAACACGCCGACGCCCTTGGAGCGGATGAGTTTGACCGTCTGCTCGACCTGGTCCAGGAACGCCTTGGAGGCGTCGTTGAACAGCAGATGCGCCTCGTCGAAGATGAACACCAGCTTCGGCTTGTCCACATCGCCGACTTCGGGCAGGGTCTGGAACAGATCCGCCAGCACCCACATCAGGAATGTCGAGAACAGCACCGGCCGCGCCGACTGCGCACCCAGCTCGAACAGCGTGATCACACCCTGCCCCCCGGCGGTGCGCAGCAGATCCGCCGGATCCAGCTCGGGCTCGCCGAAGAAGGTGTCCCCGCCCTCACCCTCCAGATTCACCAGCGCGCGCAGGATCACCCCGGCCGTGGCGGCCGACACACCGCCGATGCCCTTGAGATCCTCCTTGCCCTCGGGACTGGTCAGGTGTTGGATCACCGACCGCAGATCCTTCAGGTCCAGCAGCCCCAGGCCCTGTTTGTCGGCCCAGTTGAAGATCAGGCCGAGGGTGGACTCCTGAGTCGCGTTGAGCCCCAGCACCTTACTGAGCAGCACCGGGCCGAACGAGGTGATGGTGGCGCGAATGGGAATGCCGATGCCCTCGGTCCCGAGGGAGACGAATTCGGTCGGGAAACCCGCTGGGGCCCAATCGGTATCGCCGGTTTCGGCGGCCCGCGCGGCGATCTTGTCGTTGGCCGCGCCCGGCTTCGACAGCCCGGACAGATCGCCCTTCACATCCGCCAGCACCACCGGCACCCCGGCCGCGGACAGCTGTTCGGCGATCCCTTGCAGCGTCTTGGTCTTACCGGTGCCGGTGGCGCCCGCGACCAGGCCGTGACGGTTGATGGTGCGCAGCGGAATACGCACGCGCGCAGTCGAATCCACCTGACCGTCGATCATCACCGCGCCCAGCTCCAGGGCCGCGCCCTCGACCGCGTAACCGGCCGCGATCTCCTGCGCGGCGGCCGAACCCGAACCGGCGGAATGCTTTTCGTCTCCCGAGGCCGAATCCGCCTTCTTCTCGGCGCTTTTCGTCCGCGTGGTCGCGTGTTCGGCGGCCTCTTTCTCGGCCGCGTCCGCCGCCGCCTGCGCCTCGGCGGCCACCCGCGCCGCCTCCTCGGCCGCCTTGCGTGCCGCCGCCGCCTTCTCCTGGGGAGTAGTCATCGCCGATCCTCCATCCGCCCTGCCAACTCGCGCCAACATTGCCGATCTACCTGGACCAAGACCGAATCCTGCGCCCACCCTATCGAACGCACTGCGCAAACCCGGCAGGTCAACCCAGTAATGTGACGCGGGTGTCCGACAAACTCATGGTGTGGATCGACTGCGAGATGACCGGCCTGCGCCTGGACAGCGACAAGCTGATCGAGGTGGCCGCGCTCGTGACCGACAGCGACCTCAACATCCTCGGTGAGGGCGTGGATATCGTCATTCACGCCGACGATGCCGCCCTGGCCGCGATGCCGCCCGTGGTCCAGGAGATGCACGCCCGCTCCGGGCTCACCGACGAGGTGCGCCGATCCACCGTCACCCTGGCCGAGGCCGAGCAGCAGATCCTCGATTACGTCAAGGAGTGGGTCCCCACCCCCGGCACGGTCCCGCTGGCCGGGAACTCGATCGCCACCGACCGCGGCTTCATCGCCCGTGACATGCCCGCCCTGGACTCCCATCTGCACTACCGCATGATCGACGTCAGCTCGATCAAGGAACTGTGCCGCCGCTGGTACCCGCGCATCTACTTCGGCCAGCCCGAAAAGGGCCTCACCCACCGCGCCCTGGCCGATATCAAGGAATCCATCCGCGAACTCGAGTACTACCGCCGCACCGCCTTCGTCCCCGCCCCGGGCCCCTCCACCACCGACATCGCCACCATCGCCGCGGCCCTCACCACCCCCACCGAAACCCGTGTTGACCAGCCCGATTAGGTCCACAACCCCAACACGCGTTACGATCTAGCGCGCCGGATTCAACCGGCAATGGTGGCTGTAGTTCAGCTGGTAGAGCACCAGGTTGTGATCCTGGGTGTCGCGGGTTCGAGTCCCGTCAGCCACCCTGTACGACACGCTGGCCAGGGCCTCGAAACATCGAGCCCTGGCCAGCGGTCAATATAACATCCGAGCGGACGAGCTCGGCCTCGACATCTCCCGACCATGGATGCGCTGCCATTGGCGCCAACGATGCGGTGTCTGTTCGCCCCTACTACAACACACCACCCGGAGTCATCATGGGAGTGTGTCGACCGCGAAGCGTTCGCCGACCAGCGCGAACACACGGCCGACGACCGGGAGGAACGTCTCAATACCCTGGAACATCGGGTGGACGAACAGGCCCGCAGAGTCGGCGTGTCGACCGCATCGGTCACCCGGCGTGTCCAGGAATCGGTCGCGCGGAACCGGGCCTTGTTGACCGCGAGTGCGGCGCGTCTGGATCGCAGCGAGGCCGCGTTGAACCGCGGCGAGGCCCGCACACACCGCGAGCAAGCGGAGATCGACCGCGCCGTCGCCGAGGGCGAGCGTGAGTTCGACCGAGCGGACCGACCACCGCCCGACGGGTAGGGCGAGTGAACCGACTCGAGCCGACACCGTTTGCGCTCGGTCGACCGATGACGTCGTCCGAGCCTGCAGATCTCCCGACACCGGTAGGTCCCGCCGCGCAAGGGCATATGCACATCGACGGAGGTGAGAACTCACCGCTACCGCGCATCGACGAACCCGAAAGTCCGTGTCGATTCGGCGATGGTCTTCTTTGACGGTGCCATTCGTGGCTGGATACGCTGGCCCGGCTTCGCCGACACCGCGGCGGATCGTCTCGGCCGCACCGCAGTTGGTCATCTGGTGAATCGGCCTCGGGGGACAAGGAAACATCAGATGCTCGATGACATCGGCGCACGCGAACTTGCCGTGCCGGAGATGTTCACTCCGGAGTTCTTTCGCAATCCCTATCCCTACTACGCCTGGCTGCGGGACAACCGGCCGGTGCACCCGGTCCCGGTCCCGTTCGTGAACATCAGGGTGTGGTTGGTCAGCCGGTACGCCGATGTCCGGGCCGGCTTCGCCGACCCCCGATTGAGCAGCGACTACCGATCCGCACGACCCGAATTCCGCGCGGCGGGTCTCGCCTTCGGGGCCGGCACGGTCGGCGAGCGCACGATGGTCAACCTCGATCCACCGGATCACACCCGCATCCGCAGCCTTGCCGCGGGTACCTTCACCGCGGCGCGGATCGCACAGTGGGAGGCCGCGATCCGCGCCACAGTCGCTGAACTGCTCGACGCGCTACCTGTGGACGAACCCGTCGACATGCTCGCACGGGTCGCCGCGCCGCTGTCGGTCCGGGTGATCTGCGCGATCCTCGGCGCACACCGGCGTGACGAGGCCGACCTGCGTCGGTGGGGCGACCTGGTGTTCACTGCCGATCCCACGGAATTGGCACAGGTGCCCGCGGCCACCGCCAGCCTGCTGGGTTACGCCGAGGAGCTCGTCGCCCGCAAGCGCGAGCATCCCGGCGATGACCTGCTGTCCGCGTTGATCACAGCCAGCGACGACACCGGAGTATTGAGCTCGGATGAGCTCATCGGCACCTCCGTGGGTCTCGTGGTGGCCGGTTACGAGACCACCATCCGGCTGATCGGCGCCATGCTGCTCGCGCTGCTCGACCACCCCGCCCAACTGGCCGCGCTGCGAGATGGCAGGCATACCACTGCGGACGCGGTGGAGGAAGCGCTTCGCTACGACGGTCCCCAGGCCAGCTCGCTATGGCGGTTCGCGACCGAGGATCTGGAGATCTCCGGCACCACGATTCCGACAAGCGAGCCGGTCCTGTTGCTGGTCGGTTCGGCGCATCGGGACGAACGCCATTATCCGAACCCGGACGTTTTCGATATCGGCCGAGCGGACAAGCGACATCTGGCCTTCGGGCACGGAATACACCATTGCCTCGGCGCGGCACTCGCCCGCCTGGTGAGCAGAGTCCTGCTCGAATCGCTGCTGGCACGTTATTCCCAGCTGTCACTGGCCGCGCCACGTGACGAGATCCGATACAAACCATCCCTTGTGGTTCGTGGACCCGATGAACTGCCGCTCGTGCTCCATCGCTGAACGGTTCCTAGTCTCGAACTACTGCGCGGCTGTATTCCTTTTCGAATGCATCGATCATGAATGAGACGGTGTCGACGATCGGTTTGGCCGCCTTACTCGGCGAACCCGAGTCGAACGGAGGCTCGGGATCGTATTCGAGCGCGAGTTGGATGCCCTGCGCGAGCTCCGGACCCGCGAATTCGGCCACCAGCGTCAATGCGAGATCGATACCCGCAGAAGAGCCTGCGCCGGTGGCGATTCGGTCGCCGATGACGATGCGCTCCTCGGTCCGTTGGGCGCCGTACTTGGCGAGTTCGTCGTAGAAGTGCCAGTGCGTGGCCGCGGGCCGGTTGTCGAGCAGGCCCGCGGCGCCGAGGATGAGCGCCCCGGTGCACACCGAGGCGGTCCACCTGGTGTGCGGGTGGGCATTGCGTACCCAGTCGACGATCGGGGCGCTGTCCCTGGCGAGTGCGAGCGAGGCCGGGCCGCCGGGGATCAGGAGAATATCGGGACGCGGCACATCAGCGAACGTGGCGTCGACGCGCAGGTGCATCAGGTTGTGGTCGTCGTCGAGCGTGCCCGTTTCGGCGGCGCACAGCACCACTTCGGCGCCCGGCACGGTGCTGAATACCTGATACGGTCCGATGGCGTCGAGTGTGGTGAAACCCGAATACAGCCCGATGGCAATGATCACGAAATCCTCCTGGTGAATGATCGCGATAGCGATGCGGGGTGGTGCCGACGCGCCGCGCGAAAGACACGGTCATCGTTTCGAGACGCCCGAAATCGATCCGGGCGGCGATGGTGCCGATCGGCAGATCCGAAGTGGGTGAGCCGAAGTTTAGGGCCTCGACTCGCACACTCTCAACCAAAGCTGTTGGGCTGCGGCTTGTTTCGGCTCGAGTCGCGGCCTCTAGGTCGCCTGGCCGAATCGGGCGTGCATGAGATGGGCGAGATCTCGGAACAGGGGCATTCCGAGCATCGCGAACTGCAGGCGGTACGGAAGGGGGGCCTTGGCGCGTTGCTGTGGTGGCACCATCTCGTCCGGGCCGAGACTGCGAATCGTGGTGAGACCGAGGGGCTCCAGTTCACGTGGATCGTCGATGGCCCACCGGAGCGTGGCCTTCGTGCGCCGCACGGCCGGATTCAGTTTCTGCATCCGGACGGCGAGACTTCCCATGGCGTCGAAGATCATCTCACCGGAAGGCAGGTGCTCGACCAGCGCGCGCAGCAGCGCCCGGCCCTCGTCCGGATGCAGGTACGGGATGAGGCCCTCCGCCACTACCAGCGTCGGCGCGTCGGCCGGGATACGGGACACCCACGCGGGGTCGGTGACCGGCGAGCCGATGACCGTGTAATGGGGCGGCTGGTCGGGATACACCTCGGAGCGCAGCGCGACGATATCGGGATGGTCCACGTCGATCCAGTGCACCGAGTCCGGAGGGGCCAGCCGATAGACCCGGCTATCCAGGCCACAGCCGAGGTGCAGCACCGTCGCGGTCGAATGCGCGCGCAGGAACTCGCGGACCATATCGTCGAACCGCCTGGCCCGGGCGGCGACCATGAGGGCAGTCACGTGGCTCACCCCGAGCTTGCCGAAGTCGTAGTCGATCCGGCGCATCGCGCCCTCGGCGGTGGGATCGCCGAGAATGGGCTCGTTCTTGCGCGCGTCCAATGCCCGGCCGTACAAGGCGGCCAAGCACGCCGACTGCTCCTCGGTGAAACCGGCCTTGCCCTTAGCCATCTCATCACCTCATCAGCGTGTGCCGGTCAGTTGATCCTGGGCTGACTGATAACACAAAGCCAGGTGCCGTCGGGCTGTCTGCGCAGCACGTCGACGGTGATATCACCGCCGGGCCAGCGGTGCGCGGTCAGCGCCAGTTCGCCCATCAGTAGCGGTGGCTGCCGCTCACCGATCTCGTAGACCGGTTCGGTGGCGAGGAACTGTGCGTACGCCTCCCGGATCGCGGACAGGCCGCGCACGACGGGACCACCGGGTACCGCCAGCACGGCATCCGGTTCGTACAGCGCTGCGAGGCCGTCCGCGTCCGCTGCGCGTATGCGTGCGACGAACACGTCGATGATGTCCTCCGGCTCGACGATCGGTGCGCGGCTGTCACTGTCACTCATAAGACAACCATGGCAGGCGGTATCCGATTCACGCAGATATCCGGACCATCCTTGTCAACTTGCGCGCGGGGGTCGGATACTCCGAGTCCTGCAGAACGAATCCCCACCGTCCGATGCCGCCATCCTTGCCCCAGTCGACCAGCCGACATCGACAACCGAAGCGCACGAAATGTTCAGGGGGAGGACCATTTCGCCGTACACTGTGATCATGGTTGAGGCGAGGGCACAGAAGTTCATCGCATGCACTCCGGACGAATATCTGGAATTCGCAATGGATGTCGAGCGCTACGCACGGGTGGACGACAAGCTCGGCCCGTTCGACTGGGTGCGGCGCGAGGGGAATCACGTACAGTTCAAGTTCCGGCCCGCGATGCCGGGTCTGCCCGGGCCGGCGCCGAAAATGATTGCGCAGGGCGTTCTCACGCCGGGTAAGCGGGTGGATGTCAGTCTGGTCGCGCTGCCCGAGAACAAGCTGTGGAATCGAATCATGAAGTTCAACGCAAGTTTCGCCTGCGAACCTGTCGAGAACGGCGTGCTGGTCACGAGGATTATGGCGGCCGAACTCAATCCCGCTGTACGCTGGCTGGTCGAGCCGATCCTGCGGCGCAACCTGCCGCAGAACATCGAAACCGAAGTCGAGCAGGCCAAAGCGTATCTCGAAAAGTCAGGCGCCAGCAACTGATCCGACCAATCCCGAAATGCCCGGACCGATCGGTCCGGGCATTGTGCTGTCGTCGACTTTGCGGCCGACTCGCGCCGGATGCCAGGATAACAACCGGTGCTGTTCGCGGCGCTCCATCCGCTCCCCATCCGGAGAGAGTGTTATGAATGACGACTATGATGCAGTGATTGTAGGCTCCGGCCTGGCGGGCTGTACGGCGGCGATATTGCTCGGTCGCACCGGATTACGAGTCGCGCTGCTGGAGGCGCATCGCGATCCGAAAACGTACAAGCGATTGTGCACCTCCTCCATCCGTTCCAGCGCACTGCCCACCATGCGGCGCATCGGTCTGGACAAATTGATCGAGGATGCCGGCGGTGTACCGGCGCGGGACGCCTATTCGACGCCGTACGGCTGGCTGCGCACACCGCTGCAACCGGATCGTCCGCCGCACGGTTACAACATCCGCCGCCAAACACTCGACCCGCTGGTGCGCGCGGCCGCCGCCGAAGTGGCACAGGTCGATCTGATATTGGGCGCGAAAGTACGGGAATTGACCCGCGATCACACGGGCAGAATCGACGGTGTGGTCGCGCGAATCGACGGCGCGGACCGGCGATTCGGCGCGCGCCTGGTGATCGGCGCCGACGGCCGCGCGACCAAGGTCGCCGAATTGGCCGGACTGTCCGCGCATCTTTCCGAAAATTGCCGCGCCTGCGTTTTCGCGTATTACCGCAATGTGCAAGTGCCGGAAGACGGTTCGCTCAGCGTCTGGCTGAAGATGCCGGAAATCGTCTCGGTCGGCGCCATGGACGACGGCCACGCGATTCTCGCCGGACTGCTGAGCAAGCAGCAGTATGCCGAGGCTGAGGACAAGGAGGCGGCGCTGCTCGCGTCCTATGCCGGACTGCCCGATGTGCCGGATCTGTCGCAGGCCGAACGCACTTCGGACGTGATCGGCTATCGCGACTATCCGAGCATCACCCGCTGGCGGATCACCGCGCCCGGCGTCGCCCTTGTCGGGGATGCGGCGATGTCGGCGGATCCGGCCGAAGGCGCGGGCCTGGGCTGGGCGCTGCAGACGGCGGAATGGCTCAGCGACGCGGTAGCGAAGCCGTTGGCGGCGGGCACCTTCGCCGAGATCGATGCCGCCGCGCGGCGCTATCAGCGCCTCCATCGCATCCGCCTGTTACCGCATCAGCTGCAGATCGTCGATCTGAGCAGGCGACCGAACCTGTCGCTGCTGATGAAGTTCATGCTGTCCGCGGCGGTGCAGGACCGGTGGGTCGGCGCGTGGGTAACCAAGGCGGTCTCGCGTAATTCCTCGATGTTCACCGCGGTGCATCCGGTATTCCTGGCGCGAGCGACGGTCGCGGCACTGCGATCGCGCCGGGCGCGGCGGTCCTCGGTGACGTCCGCGGCGAAGGTGCGGCTGTCGTCCTAACCCTTGCCCGCGCTGAGCTTTTCGATATACGCCTTGGCGTGCTCCATTTCGGCACGAAAATTCTGCGGTAGATTCCGCCGCAGAATCGGCTCGATCACCCAGCGCAGCGGGGGGACGACCGCGAGACTCGTCGAGCTCGTCACCATCGTTCCCCCGACGGCGGGTGCGCAGACGAAAGATCCGGTGTACTTCATCACCGGGTTGGCCAGTTTGTTGTGCGGCGGTGGCGCCAGGGTAAGATCGATGCGCTTCCCCGGCGTCAGAGTCAGTTGGAGCACCATCTTCGGCATCGGCCGTGGCATACCCGGCAGCGCCGGACGGAATTTGAACTGCAACACATTTCCGGTGCGCCGAATCCAGTCGATCTTGGTTATCTTGTCGTCGACCTCGGCGTAGCGCTCGACGTCCATGACGAAATCGAGATATTCGTCGGAGGTGCATTTCATGAACTTTTCCACGACAACATCCATACTCGAGAAGATACGGTTCGCCCGACCACCGTGGCAACAGCTGGCGCGCAACGGATCCGGTGGTGGAACATGGAGGACAGCCCAATGCATCCGATGAGTATCGCGGCCTTCGGCAGCTATCTCCCGGCCGAGGTGATCACGCCCACTCCGGCCGACGCCGAAACCGATTTCATGGCCACCAGTCCGCTTTTCCGCCCGCCCGCCGAGCGGCACCGGATCGCGCCCGGCGAACGGGCGGCGGAGATGGTCGAGAAGGCCGCACGACCCATGTTCGAACGACTCGGCTGTGCACCGGCCGGAAATGTCGACATGTTGATCACCAATACGCTGCTGCCCGACGAATGCATCACCGGTTGCGGCGCGGAATCCGCCTATCGGCTCGGCTGCGAACCGGACCTCGTGCTCGATCTGCACAACGCCGGGTGCGCGGCCTTCCCCTACATGCTGAAGATCGCCCGGGCGATGATCACCACCGGCGAGGCGAAAACCGTACTGGTGGCGAACGTTCAGAACACCGCGGGTCAATTGTTCGCGCAACCGGAGATCGGTACCCGCCAGGCCGCCGCGCTCGCGGGTGACGGCTGCGGTGTCGCCTATCTGACCGCCGACGACCGCTCCCCCGTTCTGGGTGTCCACGTACGCAGTACCCCGGCATTCGCCCAGGATATGTCGCCCGCCACCGGCGACGGCCGCAAGTACTGGGAACCAGGATCCGGCGAGCTGGAAATCGCCTTCGCTCAGGAGAAATCGAAGGAAATCATCGAACGGGGCAACAATCTCATCCCCGAGGTGGTCGGCGAACTGTGCAAGAATCTGGAGATCTCGAATATCGACTATCTGGTCACCAATCAGCCGAACCGGCTGTTCCTGCGCAATTGGCGAAACGCGCTGGGACTCACCACGGATCAGCATCTCGACAGCTTCGACCGATGTGGCAATCTCTACGGCGCGGCGGTTCCGATCACTCTCGACATGGCAATCCGCGACGGGGTCGTCGGCGCGGACAAGCTCATCGTGATGGCCGGATTCGCGCACGCGGGCGATTTCGCCGCCGCCGCGGCGGTGCGCTGGAACGGTTGACCGCCGGGCTACCGCGGCAGCCAGCCTTCGATGAGTTTCGCGGTGGTTTCGGCGTGTTCGTCGAGGATCGAGAAGTGATCGGCCGCAACCACCGAAACCGAGTCCGCCACCGGCCATTTCGGCCATGCGGTGGCCTCGGCGGACAGCATCAGGGTCGGGACGTCCACCCGGTCCGGCGTCCATTCGTCGAAGATGCGCAAGTACGCGCCCATGGCGAGCAGACCGCGCGCGGAGATCAGGCGCCCCTCGCGGTCGCGCTCCACGACGCTGCCCAGTGCCCAGGCGAAGGCCGCGGCCCGGTCTGCGGCCTCCGGATGTATGGTGTCGATCATTACGATGCCGACGGGTGCGCATCCGGTGGCCTCGAGCCTGCTCGCCAGCGCGTGCGCGATGGTGCCGCCGATCGAATAGCCAACCAGCGCAAAGGGTTTTCCCTGGGTGGCGGTCTCGACCGCGAGGGCCAGTGCGGCGAGCGCGGCGTCCCAGGTGGCCGGAACCTTTCCGGTCCGGTCGAATCCGGGTAGCACCAGCGCCGAGGCACGCGAGCGGCGGGTGAAACTCGCTGCCATTCGCGCGAATTGATGCGGTCCCGAGCCGACCAGGAAGGACGGCACGAAGATCAGCCTCGGCACCTCATCCCCCTCGCTGACCAGCAGCGGCCGCGGTACGGCCGGGTCGGCGGATGTGAAGGTGGGTAGGTTGCGCGATGCCTCGCGTACCTGCGCGAGCGCCTCGCCCAGCGCACCGCGGGCGTGGGCGTGCCACAGCATCGTGGTCAGCATTTCCGACATGGTCAGTCCACTCCGAGGTCTCGGTCGATCAGGTCGAAGATCTCGCTGGCGCTCGCGGATCGGATGCGCTCGTCGTCGTCCTGTTCGGTATTGGCCTCGCCCACTTCGAGCTGCTGCTGCAGTGCCCGCAGGCGCTGCGCGATCGCGGCCCGCCGTTGCCGAGACTGGCCCTCGACGAGTGCGGCGAGATGGGTGACGGCCTGCTCGATCGGATCGATCGGCTCGGCCGGGCGCAACAGCCGAAGCAGATGCGCCGCCACCGCTTTCGGCGTCGGATGGTCGAAGACCAGGGTCGGCGGCAGGGTCAGCCCGGTGCTGTGGCCGAGGCGGTTGCGCAGTTCGACGGCGGTCAGCGAATCGAAGCCGAGTTCCTTGAACGGCCGGTCGGGTTCGACCGCCTCGGCGCCGGTGTGGTGCAGCGCCTGCGCGACCTCGGTCGAGACCAGGCCCAGCAGGTGATGTTCGCGTTCCGGGGCCGCCATCGCGGCCAGCCGAGACCGCAGTTGTTCCGCCGAACCACGGTCGCCGCGATGGCCCGCCACGGGCACGAGCCCCCGCAGCGGCGGCGGCAGTCCAGCGCCGCGCGCGCGATTTCGCAGTGCGACGGTATCCAGCCGCATCGGGGCCACCACGGGCAGATTCACCGCCAGCGCGGCGTCGAACAGTCCCAGCCCCTCCTCCGGCGACATCGCCACGATGCCGGTGTCGGCGAGACGCGAGACGTCGACAGCGGTGAGTTCCCTTGTCATCGAGGTGGTTTCGGCCCAGAAACCCCAGGCCATCGAGACGGCGGGCAGGTCCCGGGCGCGCCGCCACCGGGCCAATCCATCGAGGTAGACATTGGCCGCCGCGTAGGCGGCCTGGCCGGGACCGCCGAGCAGGCCCGAGGCCGAGGAGTACAGCACGAAGGCCGACAGCTCGCGGTCCCGCGTCGCCCGGTGCAGATTCCACGCCGCCTCGGCCTTGGCGGCGAAGACGCGATCGAGCTGATCGCCGGTCACCGATTCGACGGTCGCGTCGGCGAGGACACCGGCCGCGTGCACGACGATGCGCAGCGGTCGCGCCGGATCGATCGAGTCGATCAGCTCCGTGACCGCCACGGGATCGCAGACATCGCAGGCGACCACGCGGACCGCGGCGCCGAGCTCGGTCAGCTCGGCCGTCAGTTCCGCCGCCCCCGGTGCCGCGGGGCCGCTGCGACTGGCCAATACCAGTGACCGCACACCGTGGGTGACCACGAGATGCCGGGCCAGCAGTGCGCCCAAACCGCCTGTACCGCCGGTGATCAGTGCGGTCGAGTCGGGATCCAGGCCATCGGCCGGGCCGGCCGACGCGCCGACGCGGGCCAGGCGGGGCACGAACACGCGGCCCGCGCGCAGCGCGAGTTGCGGTTCGCCGCTGGCGACGGCCGCGGCCACCTCGGCGGCGGCGATCGGCTCCGCCGCGACGGGCACGTCGACGAGCACCAGCCGGTCCGGATGCTCGGCCTGGGCGCTGCGCACCAGTCCCCACACCGCCGTCGAGCACAGATCCGGCATCTCGTCCGGCTCGACGGCGACGCCGCCGCGACTGACGAGCACCAGTCGCGAATGCGAGAACTCCGGTGTCGCAACCCATTCGCGAATCAGCGCCAGCACGCGATCGAGCACCGGGCGCGGCCGATCGGGGGCATCGGAGCCCACCGCGACCAGCACGGTGTCCGGTACCGGCGTACCGGCCGCGACGGCGCTCGCGAGCGCACTCGAATCCTCGTACCGGACAGGACCTGTGGCCGGACGGTCGAATCCGCCTGCGATCACCGCGAAGTCATTGAACGAACCCGAGCTCGAAGACAGCGGCTCCCAGCGCATCTCGTACAGCCCTGCGCCCTGTGCCCGCCGGGCCGGGGCCAGCTGCGCCGCCGATACCGGCCGCGACGTCACCGATCCCACCGAAACAACCACGCGCCCACTGGTATCGGCGCCGGTCATCGCCACCGTCTGGGCGTCGACCCGATGCAGCCGCACACGCAGCGTCCGGGTCGCCCCGCCCCGTAGCCGCACCCGCGTCCAGGCGAAGGGCAGTACGACGCCGTCCGCCGCGGCATCCGGGCCGGGGCTCAGCAGGGCCGGATGGAATGCGGCATCGAGGATTCCGGGATGGACCAGATATCCGGGCGGGGCGGTGGGCGAGGACACCTCGGCGAACAGCTCCGCCCCGCGCCGCCAGACCGCCCGCACACCCTGGAACAGCGGGCCGTAGCCGAATCCGCGGTCGGCGAGCAGGTCGTACCAGCCGTCCACGGGGACCGGCTCGGCCTCGTGCGGTGGCCATTCGCCCCACTGCTCGTCCGTCGGATCGGCGGATTCGGCCGACAGGACACCCGAGGCGTTGCGCACCCAGTCGCCGCGATTGTCGTCGAGCGCGCCGAGCATCGAGTACACGGTGAATTCCCGCTGCCCGCCGTCGGACGCGCCGATGCGCAGCTGCACACTCACCGTGCTGTCCTCGGGAACGGTGAGCGGCGCTTCCAACAGAAGTTCGGTAACGGTCGGACATTCCAGGCGCGCGCCGACCGCGGCGGCCAGCTCCAGCAGTGTCGTTCCCGACACCACCACCCCGCCGAAGACCGCGTGATCGGCCAGCCAGGGATAGCGATCCAGCGACCACCCCGCGGTGCAGAGCAGGCCCGAACCATCGGCCAGCTGTACGGACCCGGCGAGCAGCGGGTGGCCGCCCGTCGCCAGGCCCATGGTGCGCACATCGCCGGTGTGCTCGCCGACGGCCCAGAAGCGCTGGTGTTCGAAGGGGTAGGTGGGCAGGTCGACCCACCGGCCAGCTCGACCGGCGAACAGCACGGTCCAGTCGACGGTCACGCCCGCCACGAAGACCTGCGCCAGCGACCGCAGCATCCGACGCGCACCGCCGTCACCACGGCGCAGCGAACCCAGGACCGCGACACGGATCCCCATGTCGGACACCGTTTCCTCGGTGCCGAGCGTCAGCAGCGGATGCGGACCCACCTCGATGGTGACCTCGTTCCCCGCCGCGAGCAGCGCGCGCAGGGCGGGTTCGTACAGCACCGGGTCGCGCAGGTTGCGGTACCAGTACTCCCCGTCCAGTGTCGCGGTGTCCAGCGCCGCGCCGGTCACCGTGGAGTAGAACGACACCGCCGCGATGCGGGCTCGCACCGGCCGCAGTGCCGCGATCAGCGGCTCGCGCAGCACGTCCATCGCGGAGGAGTGGGCGACGAATTCGACGCCGTCCACCAGCCAGCGCATGGTTCCCGCCCGGGCCAGATGCCGTTCCAGCCGCGCGAGCGCGTCGCGCTCCCCCGCGACGACCACCGAGCGGGGGCCGTTGACCGCGGCCACCGAGACATCGCCGTCGAATTCGGCGAGTACCGTGCGGACCGCCTCGGCGGAATCCACGATCGACAGCAGGGCACCGCCGCCGGTCACCCGGTCGGCGATCATCCGGCTGCGCGTGGCGACGATCCGCGCGGCATCCTCGAGCGACAGCGCCCCGGCCACGTAGGCCGCGGCGATCTCGCCCTGTGAGTGCCCGATCACGCCGTCGGGGCGCACACCGAACGATTCCCACAGCGCGGCCAGCGACACCATCATCGAGAACAGCACGGGCTGAACCACATCCACACGATCCAGCGACGGCGCGCCGCGCAGCGCCTCGGTCAGCGACCAGTCCAGGTGGGGCTCGAACGCCTTCGCGCACTCGGCGATCCGTTCGGCGAATACCGGTGCGGTGTCGAGCAATTCGCGGGCCATCTCGTCCCACTGCCCGCCCGCGCCCGGGAAGACGAAGCCGATTCCGTCGCGGCGGTCGGCCTGTCCCGTGACGACGTCGTCCTCGCGCCGGTCCTCGATCACCGCGTCCAGACCGGACAGCAGCTCCGCCCGGTCGGCGCCGATCACCACCGCGCGATGGGTCAGTACCGCCCGGGTCCGCACCAGCGCGGCGGCGATGTCGACCGGGTCCAGGTCGGGCCGGTCGAGCAGGTGGGCACGCAGGCGCCGCGCCTGTTCGACCAGTGCCGCGGCCGATTTCGCCGACAGCACCCACACCGTCGGCCCCCCGGAGAAGGGCGCGACCGCCTCCGCGGCATCGGGTGGAACCGGTTCGGGCGGCTGCTCGAGAATGACGTGGGCATTGGTGCCCGACACTCCGAACGACGACACCCCGGCCCGGCGCGGACGTTCGACCCGCGGCCACGGCCGGGCCTCGGTCAGCAGCCGCACACCCGCGGTGGCCCAATCCAACTTGGGCGTCGGGGCGTCCACGTGCAGGGTCTTGGGCAGTACACCGTGCCGGATGGCCAGGATCATCTTGATCAGTCCGGCCATCCCGGCAGCAGCCTGGCTGTGGCCTATATTCGATTTGATCGTCCCCAGCCATACGGGTTCACCGGTGCGCTTGTGCCCGTAGGTGGCGCTGAGGGCCTGGGCTTCGATGGGATCGCCCAGCACCGTGCCGGTGCCGTGCGCCTCCACCGCGTCCACATCGGCGGGCCGCAGTCCCGCGTCGGCCAGCGCCGCACGGATCACCCGTTCCTGGGACGGGCCGTTCGGCGCGGTCAGACCGTTCGAGGCGCCGTCCTGGTTCACCGCCGATCCCCGGATCACCCCCAGCACTCGATGTCCCCGGCGCTGCGCCTCGGACAGGCGCTCGAGCACCACCACACCCAGGCCCTCCGACCAGCCCGCGCCGTCCGCGTCCGCCGCGAACGCCCGGCACCGGCCGTCGATCGACATCACCCGCTGCCGCGAGAACTCCACGAACACACCGAGCGTCGCGATCACCGTCACCCCGGCCGCGATAGCCGTCCCGCATTCGCCGCGCCGCAGCGACTGACAGGCCAGATGCACCGCGACCAGCGACGAGGAGCAGGCGGTATCGATCGTCATCGCGGGCCCGGTGAACCCGAACGAATATGCCACCCGTCCCGACAGCACGGCGCCGGCCGAGCCCACACCCCAGTGTCCGCCGAGATCGGCATGGGTACGCGTGGCAATCTCGTAGTCCCGGTACATCGAGCCCGCGAACACGCCGGTATCGCTGCCGCGCAACGACGCCGGATCGATCCCCGCATCCTCCAGCGCCTCCCACGTACCCTCCAACAGCAACCGCTGCTGCGGATCCATCGCCAACGCCTCCCGCGGACCCACACCGAAGAACGCCGCATCGAAATCCGCCGCGCCGGAGAGGAAACCGCCCGAACGGCAGTAGGTCGTGCCGGGGTGTTCGGGATCGGGGTGGTAACCGGCGGCCACGTCCCAGCCGCGATCGGACGGGAACGGAGAGATCGCGTCGACCTCGTCGGTGACCAGCCGCCAGAGCTGATCCGGCGATTGCACACCGCCGGGATACCGGCACGACATCCCCACCACCGCGATCGGTTCGTGTGCCCGCTCGGCGGCCCGACGCTGTTCGGCGCGCAGTCGCGCGTTCTCGGTCATCGAGGCGCGCAGCGCCGCTATCACCTCGTCGGTGGACATGGCCATGGACAACTCCCTCTCGCGGCTACCGCTGTTCGGCGCGTAGCGCCAGCCGGACCAGCTCCTCGTCCGCCATCCCCGCGATATCGTCTGCTTCGTCACCGAAGGGCTCGAATTGGCTTGCGGTCGAGTCGATCTCGTCGTCGACGGGGAACAGCGCCGCGATCAGGTAGCCGGTGACCGCGCGCGGCGTCGGGTGGTCGAAGACGAGGGTGGCGGGCAGGGTGAGCCCGGTGGCCCGGCCGAGCCGGTTGCGAAGCTGGATCGCGGCCAGCGAGTCGAACCCGAGCTCCTTGAAGGCCGCATCGGATCCCACCGCGCTCGGATTGTCGTGGTGCAGGACGGCGGCCACTTCGGTGCGCACCGCCTGCAGCAGGCGCCGAATCCGGTCGGCGCCGGGCAGTTCGGTCAGTTCAGCGCGCAATCGCGCGGCTCGCTCGGCGGTTTCGCGGGTGTGCGGGCGCACCGCAACGAGCGTGTCCAGCATCGGCGCCAGGGCGCCCGCTTCCGCCCTGGCCCGCAGTGTCGCCGGGTCCAGCCGGATCGGGCACAGCACCGGCGTCGCGGTGGCGAGGGCGGTGTCGAACAGTGCGAGTCCCTCCTCGGCCGACATCGCGACGACGCCGAGATCGCTCATCCGGGAGATGTCCACCTGCCGGAGCCCGCCGGTGAGGGCGGTGGCCTCGGCCCAGTAACCCCAGGCGAGCGACTGCGCGGGCAGGCCGTTACCGCGCCGCCAGTGGGCCAGCGCGTCGAGGAAGACGTTCGCCGCCGCGTAGTTCGCCTGTCCCGCACCGCCGATCACCCCGGACGCGGAGGAGAACACGACGAATCCCGTGAGATCACGGTCCCGGGTCGCCTCGTGCAAATGCCAGGCCGCGTCCACCTTGGCGGCGAGCACACGGTCCAGTTGTTCGGCGCTCATGGTCTCGATCAGCCCGTCGGCGAGCACGCCGGCGCTGTGCACCACCACCCGCAGATCGTCGATGGTGGCGATCAGCTCGTCGACGGCCGCGCGATCGGTGATATCGCAGGCGACCACCCGCACCCGCGCTCCGAGTGCGGTCAGTTCCGCCTCCAGAGCGGCGCTGCCCAGAGCGGCGGGACCGCTGCGGCTCGCGAGTACCAGCGAACGAACGCCGTGCTCGGCCACCGCGTGACGGGCCACCACCGCACCCAAACCGCTTGTGCCGCCGGTGATCAGAACGGTGGAGTCGGCCTCGAAGGGGACGGATCCGGCCGCGGCGACCTCGGCCGGCCGCAGCTTCGGGATTCGCAGTCGCCCGGCGCGCACCGCGATCTGGGGTTCGCCGGTGGCGAGCGCCGCATCCACCTCGCTCCACCAGCGCTCCGGATCCGCGTCCCGGTCGGTGTCGAGGTCGACCAGGACGAAGCGACCGGGGTGCTCGGCCTGCGCACTGCGGATCAGCCCCCAGGCGGGCGCGGCCGAAAGGGTCTGTGGCGCATCGGGTCCCATGGCATCGCGAGTCAAGACCACCAGTTTCGCGCCGGACAGTTCCGCCGCGGTGAGCCAGCGTTGCACGACGGTCAGCAGGCCCTGTGTCACCGCGTGCACGGCGGCGGGTACATCGCGTGCGTCGGCCGCGACGATCGGGACCAGTACGACGTCCGGCGTGACCGCGCCGCTGCCGAGGGCGGCGATGAGGGTGTCGATGTCGGAGTAGCAGTGTGCGCGCGAATCCGCCCCGGCGGCATCGGATTCGGTGACGATCAGCGCCTTGTGGCCCGTGGGCGCAGGGGCGGGTGCGGGTACCTCGAGCCATTCGATACCGAACAGCGAGTGTTCGGTGCGCGCGGACACCTGTGCCTCGGAGACCGGCCGTGAGGTGACCGATCCCACCGAAACCACCTGTCGCCCGGCGAGATCGATGGCGGTCATCGTGACACTGTCCGGGCCGGTCCGGTTCAGCCGGACCCGCAGCGTGCGGGGTGGCTCACTGCCGCCGCGCAGGCGCACCCGCGACCACACGAACGGAAGCACCACGCCCCGCGGTTCGGCGGCGTCCTCGGTGGCGAACAGGGCCGGGTGGAACGCGGAGTCGAGCAGTCCGGGATGCAGCAGATATCCGGGCGGCGCTGTGGGAACCGATATTTCGGCGAAGATCTCCTCGCCACGCCGCCACACCGTGCGCATCCCGCGAAACAGGGTGCCGTAGCCGAAGCCGCGATCGGCCAGCCGATCGTAGCGATCGCCGACCGACACTTCGGTCGCACCGGCGGGCGGCCAGGTGTCCTCATCGCCGGTGTCTGGTTCCGCGTTCGACTCGGCGGTCAGCTGACCCGTGGCGTGGCGCACCCAATCCGGTCCTTCCCCAGCCGGTTTCGCATTCGAGTGCACGGAGAAGGCGGCAATCCCGCGCTCGTCGGGCTCGCTCACCCGTACCTGTATGCGCACCGCGGTGTCCTCGGGCACGATCAGCGGCGCCTCGAGCAGTAGTTCCGCGACGACCGGACGGCCCAGCCGGGCGCCCATCGCGGCCGCGAGCTCCACCAGGGTGGTCCCCGACACCACGACCTCGCCGAACACCCGGTGATCCAGCAGCCACGGCTGCCGGGCCGTGGACAGGATGCCGGCGCCCAGCAGGCCCGTGCCGTCGGCCAACCGTATCGAGGCCGCGAGCAGCGGATGGTCACCTTCGGCGAGTCCCACCGAATGCACATCCGCTACCGGCTGCGTCACCGGCCAGTACCGTTCGTGTTGAAAGGCATACGGCGGCAGATCGACTCGATTGCGGTCCTGCCCGGCGTACAGCACCGACCAGTCCACCGGCACGCCCGCGACGTACGCCTCCGCCAGCGACGACACCAGCCGCGCGGCGCCGCCGTCGTCGTGCCGCAGCGTGCCTGTCACGGCGACCTCGTCGAGGTCGCGCCCGGTGGCCTCGATCGACTGGCCGATCGACATGGCCAGCACCTGGTGCGGGCTGATCTCGATCAATGCCCGATAGCCCTGTTCGACCATACCGCGCACGCCCGCGTCGAATTGCACCGGCTCCCGCAGGTTCCGGAACCAGTACGGCGCATCCAACCGCGACGGCTCGGCCACCGAATTCAGCACGGTGGAATGGAAGCGCACCGCCGTGGTGTCGATCGGTGTCACCGAGGCCAACTCGGCCAGCAGCGGTTCCCGGACCGGCTCGACGCGCGGGCTGTGCGAGGCGTAGTCCACCGGCACCCGCCGGGCCCACACCCCTTCCGCCGCACACCGATCCAGCACCGCGGTCAACGCCTCCACATCCCCCGTGATCGTCACCGCGGCCGGGCCGTTCACCGCGGCCACCCACAACCGATCCGGCCACTCGGCCACCCGTGCCCGCACCCGCTCGACCGGTTCGGCAATCGTCGCCATTCCACCACCGCCACCGGCCCGAACCACACACTGCTGCACCAACCGACTGCGCACGGCCACGATCTGCGCCGCGTCCGCCAGCGACAGCACCCCGGCCACACACGCCGCGGCCACCTCACCTTGCGAATGCCCGATCACACCATCCGGGCGCACGCCGAACGACTCCCAGACAGCGGCCAGCGACACCATCACCGAAAACAACACCGGCTGCACCACATCCACACGTTCCAGCGACGGCGCACCCTCGGCGCCGGCCAGCACCTCCGACAACGACCAATCGATGTGCGGCTCCAGCGCTTTCGCACAATCCTCGATCCGCGCCGCGAACACCGGCGAGCACTTCAGCAGTTCGACGGCCATCCCCGCCCACTGCGCGCCCTGGCCCGGAAAGACGAAACCCACCCGGCCGGACCCGCTCGCACGACCCGGGACCACCGATTCCAGACCAGCCAGGAGCTCCGCACGATCGGACCCGACCGCCACCGCGGAGTAGGGCAGCCGGGCCCGCGTGGTCGCGAGCGAGTAGCCGATATCCGCCGGGTCGAGTTCGGGGTGGGCGAGCACATGGTCACGCAGCCGCCGGGCCTGATCCGTCAGTGCCGCGGCCGATTTCGCCGACAGCACCCAGACGTCCGGGGCCGCGGCCAACGGTGGCACGGGCGGCCGCGCGGTCCGCTCACCGGTTTCGGCCGCCTGCTCGACGATGACGTGCGCATTGGTTCCGCCGATTCCGAAGGCCGACACCGCGGCGCGGCGCGGGCGACCGGTCGCCGGCCACGGCCGAGCCTCGGTCAGCAGCGCCACACCGGCATCCACCCAATCCACCTTCGACGTCGGCGCGTCCACATGCAGGGTCTTCGGCAGCACCCCATGACGCAACGCCATCAGCACCTTGATCACACCCGCCATCCCCGCGGCAGCCTGACTATGCCCGATATTCGACTTGACCGACCCCAACCACAACGGATCACCGGACCGCCCACGCCCATACGTCGCGATCAACGCC
>NZ_JAMRXH010000003.1 GCF_023740735.1 Nocardia sp. CDC159 | reverse complement strand
GGCAAGCCAATTTGAGAGCCACACCGAACCCTGATGGTGGGCAGCCGAACGAGAGAGCACCCCCACCGGGCACCTGGACCGGATCCTGGCCGGGACCCGATCGTGATACCAGTTTCTAACTAGCCGACGAGCGGACGTCGGCGTCGGCCGGGTTCTGACGACGGATTCGCCGACGAGGAGCGTGCCCACCATCCGATCGACCGCAGCGGGTTTGACACATATGCCAGTATTGTGTCGACCCTTTGATACAAAGCTGGGATGGGCATGGGCACCTTCGCCGTCATTCACTTTGCGGCCCTCGCGGTGTCGGCCGCTGTACTGCTGTGGCTGCTATGGCCGAGTGAGCGCAGCGGGCCGAGGCTTCTCCGCAGATGGGGGGTGCCCGATCCCACCGAGGAACAGGGGCGAATCGTACGTACCTACCTGCGAAACCGTCGTGTGCTGTATGTGGTGTTTTTGGTCTTGCCCGGCTATTGGTTCGGCGGGCTCTGCTGGATACTGATCGCGTTACTGCTTGCTGAGCTGATCGCGATGATTCGACCGGTACGCGGCCGTTTCCGAGTTGCCACACTCACCCGTCGCAGCATCGGTGACATGTTGCCGACGTGGATGATCGCCGTACACCTCACTGCCGTGGCGCTGGCTGTCTGCGGTGTGTTGCTGACGTCCGCGGCGGAGACGTCGGCTACAGGACCGGCGACCGCCGGCGAGCCGTGGATCTCGGTGGCTGCGGCTGTGGGTAGCACGGGCGTTGTGTATGCCGTGGCGTGGTTGGCGATCGCCCGGCCCGCCATGGGCGACGTCGCGGTCGACACGGCGCTGCGGCTTCGCAGCGCGCGCGTGATGACGGGTCTGGGCACCATGGCCGCGGCGACGTTGCTCGCCGATGCGCTCTGGGGCTTGGCCAATCTTCGGCGGTCGGGCAAGGAGATGCCGGACTGGGTGGCGTGGATCGGCCCCCAGGCAATCCCGTTCGCCCTTGTCACGCTCCTGCTGGGCCTGGTTGCCTGGTGGTTCATGGTCAGGGTCCGGGTTCTTCGGACCGGCGCCGACAGCAAGCGTACTGTCTGCCATGACTGACCCTGTCCAGATCGTTGTCGAGCCGGACAGCGGTGTGGCACCGTGGCGCCAGGTGCGCGATCAGATCGCGGCCCGGGTCGGCTCCGGCGAACTGCCGGTCGGTTCGCGGTTGCCGACCATCCGGCAGCTCGCCCGCGATCTCGGCTTGGCCGCCGGCACCGTGGCGCGGGCGTATCACGAGTTGGAGATCGCCGGTATCGTTCACACCGCCCGGCGACAGGGAACTGTTGTGGCGCAACATATTTCCAATGACCGAGCCACCGATGGACTGCGTCTTGCGGCAGCAAGCTATGTCACAAACGCTCGCGCGTTGGGCTTCGACGCAGAGGCCACCCTCGCCGCCGTCGCCAACCTGCTCGAAGCATTCGACAAGTAATTCCCCCGAATCGATTTCGGTCCACGGCACAGACTGAGCCACGTCCGATAATGCCGCTGGTCGGGCGTTGGCCGGTCGTCCAGATTGGTTGGCTGGCAAGGCTTTCAACGCACGGAAATGCCGAATGCAGGATGTCATGAGCAAGGATGTCGTTGCCCGACAAGGGCTGTCGGGGCGACGGACGTGTCCGTCGCCTGGTGTGGGCTTAGCGGCCGAAACTGCGTCTGTCGAACCGGCACCGGGTCAGCCAGCGGGTTTCACCTCGAACTGCTGAGTCTTCTCGCCTGCAGCGCAGGAGCCGTAACTGAGCGCCTTGGAGGAGTTGTCCGTGGGCAGTCCCCAGCAGAAACGAGCCCGTCCCTCGTGGTTACGTTGATCTGTCCTGGTGTCGACGGAGCTGACACCGTGCCCGCGAACTGGGACTCGATTTCCTTGCTTTCCTTGGCCCTGATCGTGGCGCAGTCCTCGGATCTGATCCGCGCCACATTGGTTTGGGACCTGCCCCCACTGTGGTCGGGCAGTTCTTACTCGTCGGCGATGGATGCTGACGGCCAGTTCTCCACCGGCATTCCGAGGGAGAGCCCCCTGGAGGCGAGGACGTTCTTGATCTCCGCCAGGTCTTTCGTGCCGAGGTTCGGTGTCTTGAGGAGTTCCACTTCGGTGCGTTGAACCAGGTCGCCGATGTAGTGGATAGCCTCGTCTTTGAGACGGTTGGTAGTACGGACGGCGAGGTCGAGGCTATCGACCTTCCGAAGAAGGACTGGAGCCAACTCCGCAGACCTGGCGGTCTGGGCGGCATCCTCTTGATCACTCATGATCAGTATCTCATTCCATCGCGGATCAGCGTGCCGTGTGCGGTGGTGGTGTGCCGCGTAACTCGGTCAAATCGTCGGTGACGGTCTTCCAAAGCAGTTCGAGCGCAACCCGTATCGGATCATCACCCCGTGACCCGCGGACGAGGGCGTGCTCCCGGAAGGTGGTCAATCCCCAGTTCTCCCTGCCCCCGGAGCTGTAGTCGGGGATGCCCACCTGGTCGACCTTCGGATACTCGAAGCCGTCCAGTCGCTTGGTGAGCAGGCCCACGGCCGCGCGCGTGGCGGTTTCCGCGGTGGCACGGTCGGGCAGTCCGGCACGTGCCTGTACCTGGCCGATGAAGTCGTCGTCTGGCATGGGATCTCCTTCCGAACCGCTCTGTCCCGGTGCTACCACCTGGAATCGGCGGCAAACTCCTCCCCACGCTGCCGAACGCACGAAAATGCCGCGTTCCGGTCGCCCGGGGGGCCACAGTCGGTGGGCAATAAACGATCTTGCGGACTGCACGCTCATGGCTCCATGAGCGCCAGTGGCTGAATCATGGCTGGCAACTGAATCCTGGCCATGGGCTGGCCTCGAGGCGTAAAGTTGCTGGTCCACCTCGTCCGTAGAACGGCTGGAGCAACCATGGCGTTCCTGTTTTGCAACACGCGACAGATCCAGCTCGGTCCGCCTCACCCACCGACCATCGGGGAACACAAGGCCAACATCGCGCACCATCTGAATCAGAGTGCCTTTACCGACGTAATCAACAATGACGCCGAAGTTGCCGGCAATCGGGCCGGCATGCGTCTGTCCGTACTCCACCTGCCCATCAGCGGTGGACGCTTCTATGAGCAGGTTATGGCGGCAGGCGACAACCGCGATGCCACACTCGCGCTGGTCAACGAGACTGTCGCAGCCCTGAACTTCTGAAGACAAGAAACTCCTCGTGACGAAGCCTCGGCAACGCACGAGAATGCCGAGAAGTGGATGTCGGTAGGCCGCCAGCGATCTTCTCCCATCTGCGAAGCAGGCCCTCGCGTTGGTATCCGGCCGACTCCGCGGCGCGCCATGATCCCTCGTTCCATGGCTCGACATACAGCTCGAGCCGCGACACTTCCTCCAGAGTCCCGGCCCACGAGGTGAGCAGGCGCAGAGCCCGCCCTGCGTAACCACAGCGTCGATAGGCCGGTCCGACCCAGTACCCGACCGATGCTCTGCCATGACGAATATCTCGCCGCCGGAGCCCGATCTGCCCTACCGCCGAACCGGTGTCGAGATCCGAGACGGCGAACGACCACCCTTCCCCGGTCGCTGCCCGTTGGTACTGGCGCCGGATGAAGGCCTGCCCGTCGGCCTCATCCCCATGAGTAACCACCGTCGTGATCAGCGGAATCAACGGATCCTGCCCGGCGTCGACGATTAAGCCCACGTCTGCTGTCACAAAGGGCCGCAGCCGAATCCCCTCGCCCTCCAATACCGGCACCACCAGCGCTGTCACGAGCCCTACCCCACACCTGAGAGCCGCAGTCACGCAATTCGGTGACGTGGCGTCGACCGATCGACAGTGTGATAACCCGTTCCACATCTGTGCTGTCGTCGGTGGTCCCACGACTGGTAGAAGCAGAGGCTGAAACACCCGGTATCCCACCCGGGCGGAGGACACAATGCGGACAAGTCTTCCTGCTCACTCCAATGCGTTGTGCAGCAGTCGGTTTCGCGATGTGCCTATCGGGTAGGGCGAAGCGAGAGCGAATTGTCAGCGCTGTGGCCGCGTAACCACGACGACCTGGTTACCGGCATACTCGACCAACCGCAGAAGGGACTCGACATGACTGCCGATCCATCCACCGCCACCTGGTTCAAGAGCAGCTACAGCGATGGTGGCCCCGACTGCGTCGAGGTGGCCTTCCTCGACCACGGCCGCGTCGGCGTCCGCGACTCCAAGAATCCGACCGGCCCGGCCCTGGTCTTCACCGGCGACGAGTGGGCCGCCTTCACCGACGTACTGGACAACGGCGTCATCGCCGACCCGACCGCCTGATTCGGACCCACCAACTGTGCTCAGTGCCGGACCCCCCGACAGCGGTGCCCGGCCCGAAGCACGAACACCGGCCGCACGACGATTCACCCACGGCGATCTCGGTGAACGGAACCGGCCGGGGGTGCACGTGCTGGCAGTGCGCTGCCGCTACACCTCGCATCCTGACAGGTCATACAATGAATGACCGCCACGCCCGGCAATGCACGCTCATGGCGCTGCGCGGTCGTTCGGCACAGCGAGATCGACTGCGGCGCAGGACGTCCGCACATGCCGAGTTGAGGGCGTTGCAGAAGCTGCCGTCAGGCGGGAGGGCGGTCACACACCGGTGCGGACTCGAGCGCATGGTGGCGGATCCGATCGAGCTGGAAAGCAGGCGCGGGCAGTTGCTGGCGCAGGTGGGTGAGCTGCGCTGTGCGGCGCCGAACTGTCCGAAGGGTATGCGGCATTACCCGAGTCGGGGCCGATCATCGATACCGGTTGGGGCCGGGCACTGGCTACCCCCGGCTACTCGCGGGCTGCCGCCGCGACAGTGCGAGTATGAGCCCGCGGATCGCGGCGGCGACCAGCAGGAACGCGGCCGCGATCCCGGTGCCGAGAAACGTTCCCCAGAGGATGACGAAGGGACCGATGTAGCCGACCTGCGGCCAGAATCCGCAGGGCCCGACGTCTCCGGGGATCGCGACGCACTCCGGGTGGTCGTTCATGGCGAACACGATGGTCGCCGATATCGACAGGACCAGTGCCCCCAGCAACGCGAACATCAGCCCTTTGAGCAACCACATGGGGGCCACTGTACAAAAGGTCCGCGCAAACGCGCGGACCTTCGTCGTGCCATTGGATTGGGTTGTCGGACAGCGTGTTCCGAGCGGCGGCCCCGCCGCCCCGCCACGCAAATCATCCGCACAGGCCGACGAGTGTGCGTCTGCTCCGGAGGCGGATACGGGATGTTCTGAGGGTATCGGCATCCGGCTTGCCCTGGATTCGGTACGCCAGAGTTCGCTCTCGTCGGTATCACGTGTGACATCGTGTGGCACTCGGTCACGGCACCAACCCGCTACTCGCCAAGGCCCAAGGCGCGCCTGCCTCACGCGCAGTCCAGCCACCGCTTCACATACAGCAGCACCCACCGGAGGTGATGCGGATCTTCTCCGAGAAGCTCTTCACTCGCGCCACGCGCCGACCCGACTCGACGGCGCCGTCGCTCGGTACCGGCAGCTGTGCGCCACCGGTGTTGCCGGGACCGACGCAGCGGATTGCCGAACGCATGTTCGAGACTGCACACTGTAGTCATGCATGATGAGCAGGGTGGCTGGGCTGGCCTCGACTGGGCGGCATGGACCGATCCAGGGCAGATACGCGCACGTCTAGAAGCGGGTGCCGACCCCGATGCCCTACTGCGTTACCACCAGAGACCGTTGGACATTGCCGCCGTACACGGGTCTGCGGAGGTGGTGGCGGAGCTGGCGTCGTGGGTGTGTGATGTCGACGCGATGGCGTTGGGCCGTACCGCGTTGTGGCGTGCGGTGTACGCCAACCGTCCCGACAACGCCCGCGTGTTGCTGGCTGCGGGCGCTGATCCGGCGCGACCGATGATGGCGGGCTGGTCCCCGGGAAGGCTGAGCCTGGCTGGGCAGCATCCGCTGGTCACCGGCGAGTTGTCGGCCTCCGAACAGGCCGCGGTCGAGGAAAGGCGCCAGCTGACCACGGCACTGGGCGAAACATGGGTCGACGGGATGAGCCTGGTCTGTGTCGCGGGCATCGACGCGGCCGAGGCTGTCCGCCGGTTGGACGCCGAGGTCGTCCCGGCGGAATCGGTGACCGAGGAAGACATGTGCACCTATCCTCCGGCCAGCCACACCGAGTTGACGATGTGGGCGACCGACGTGCCCGGCGGCTGCGCAATCGTCCAACCCTGGTACTACATCGCCTCGGCGCCCGGCATCTCCATCCGCCTGTCTCCCGGCACGAAATGCTATGGGATGTACTTCAACCCGAAGAGCGGCTGCCAGGGCCGCACCAGTTTCGACGGCGTGCTCACCGACTCAGATATCAGTCCCGCCCCCATCCCGGACGAGGAGGATTCCGCCGAGGACATCCTCACCTCGTATCTGTATCAGTTCGATGTCCTCGCCTACTGCTGCGCGTGGGCCGGGTTGCGCCCGCGCGACGCGCGCGCCTTCGCTGGACCGCCGGACATCTGGCTACGTGTGCCCGACGGCGACTATCTGTACCGACCCTGACCGCGCGGATGACCGAACTGGTGGCCGCGGGCGCGGGGTGTCCCAGATCGCGAGCAGTACGAGCGCCTTTCATACATTCTGCAAAGGTGTCGACTGGCCGAACCGGAGAGGTATCGCCGCCGGCGGGACGAACCGCCCGGCCTCTACCTTCTCCCGGCGGAGAGCCTTGGGCAATGGTCGGATCGCGACGAGGACCAACGGTTCCCATTCGACCCGAAAGCGTGGTCGACATTCCAGTCGATTCCGCGTTCGTTCGGTTCTGACGCAGCGATGACGAGATCGCCGGCGGCGAATTCTATTCGGGGGCAATCTATTTGTTCCGATGGGACACGTCGCAGCCGCGATGCCTCGCGACGCGGCTGTCGACATAGTTGCGGTGACTGACACCGGCCCTTTGTTCCGTTTGGGTGCTATCAGATTGGTCGGGCCGCAGCCCGGTAGCGGGTCCCTTGGGGGGTAGATGAGACAGATCCTGTTCGCCGTGATGATTGCGTCGGCGTGTCGATCACGTTGACGCCGATGCTCGTCCGCTTGTTCACCCGCGAGAAGCTGGGCCAGGAAATCCGCGCGGCGTTGCCGCAGAGTCACCAGGTCATCGCCGCAGCCGCAGGACTGATGCTCTTCTACGGCGAGCACCTCGCCGTTACGGGCAATGGTTGAGAACGTACTGATGTGCCGCTGGCGGGTCGGTAGCCGGGGAAGATCGACTGCGCCGCAGGACATCCTGAAATGCCGTGTTGAGGGCGTTCGATCCGTTATCGGCCCCTGGAGCGTCCGGCCGAGCGGGTCGGGCTGTATTCCGCCCGTGGGTCCGCTTCGGGGTAGCGCTGTCGATCGATGATCATCCTCTACCAGTACACATCCCAAACCTCGTTGGACTTCGACCATTACAGGCCGGAACACCAGGAGCGGACCGGCGGCCCAGCCCACAGGTGGATTGGCGTTCTCCGCTCCGATGAAGCGCACCAACGAGGCCGAGGGCTCTGACGAGCGTTGCCGTCGCGCACCAAAACCAGTGCCTACCAGCGGGCTACGCCGTATCCGTCGGAAGTTCGGCCAGTCGGCGACCGCGCCGCGCGACAGGTATGACGCAGCCCACACTCGCTCCTCGCACACCGCGATACCAACCCTCGTAGTATGAACAATTAGTTCAGCAACCAAGGGACGCTCGCCGACCCGAACAAGCTATTCGAAGCGTTGACGCCGGAGGAGGGGATGGGGCAGGCGGTCGCGGCGACCGCACCGTACGCGACCTATCCTTGGCCGATGAATACCAGCCGCCGGGGCGGGCATTGCGTCTAATTCGTAGTGTAGACAAGATCGTCTGTGTGACTCGGGGAGTGTCGTTGTCCAAGATTCGTATCATTGGCGCTGTTGGCGTCGTCGTTATCATTCTCCTGGCAGGCTCGCTCTACTTCGGCTTGCGCAACAAGGCTGATAAAGCTCCGGCGAACCAGAAAGCGATCTCGGTGGCGGTCGACGTGACCAATCTGCCGCAACGCGTGATTCAGGTGAAACAGACGATTCCCGCTCAGCCGGGTGAGATGGTTTTACTTTTTCCGCAGTGGCTGCCCGGCAACCACTCTCCGTCCGGTCCGATCGACAAGATCGCGGGCATCACCTTCACCAGCGCCGGGAACAAGCTGGAGTGGAAGCGTGATCCGCTGAACGTGTATGCGTTCAAGGTTGCTGTGCCCGACGGCGTGGAATCGATCAACGCGAGCTTCCAGTACCTCACCCCCACCGATTCCACTCAAGGGCGCGTGGTGATGACGCCGAATATGCTGAATTTGCAGTGGAATGCCGTGGTGCTCTATCCGGCCGGTGCTCCCGTCAGTGAGATTCCCTTCACCGCGAGCGTTACCTACCCGCCAGGATTCGAGGCCGGAACCGCGCTGGAGATCGCCGGCAAGGACGGCGACACCGTGAATTACAAGCCGGTTCCGTTGGATATCCTCGTCGACTCGCCCGTGTATGCGGGGCGCTACCACAGAGAGTTCGACCTGGCTCCTGGCGCGAAAACCCCGGTGCGGCTGCAAGTATTCGCAGACGCACCGGAGCAGCTCGAAGCCAAGCCCGAGCACATTGAGCTGCACAGGGCTCTGGTGCGACAGGCTCTGGCACTGTACGGCTCACAACACTATGACCACTACGACTTCCTGCTGTCGTTGTCGGATCAGCTCAGCTCCAATGGGTTGGAACACCAACGATCCAGCGAGAACGGCCGACCCAAGGACTATTTCACGGGGTGGAACCCCGCGGTTGGCAGCGCCGATCTACTCGCGCACGAGTTCACCCATTCCTGGAACGGCAAGTTTCGACGCCCGGCCGACCTGTGGACACCCAACTACAACGTCCCGATGCAAGACAGCTTGTTGTGGGTCTACGAGGGACAGACGCAGTATTGGGGCAACGTGCTCACCGGACGGTCCGGCTTGCGACCCGCGGAAGCCTCTCGTGATGCGTTGGCTTCGGTAGTCGCCGCATACACCGAAGACCGGCCCGGACTCACCTGGCGCAATCTGCAGGACACCACCAACGATCCCATCATCGCTCAGCGGCGTACGAAGCCGTATCGGTCGTGGCAGCTCAGCGAGGATTACTACCGGGGCGGGCAACTGGTGTGGCTGGGGGTGGACGCGCGTATCCGTGAGCTGTCGGGGAACACGAAGTCACTCGATGATTTCGCTCGCGCGTTCTTCGGTGTCGACGATGGTAAGTGGGCGTCACAGAACACCTACGACTTCAACGACGTCGTCTCGACGCTGAATGGCGTGGTCTCCGACGATTGGGCGAAGTACCTGCGCGATCGCCTCGACGGAAAGGAACCGTTCGCCACGAGTGTCGAGAAGACGGGGTGGAAGTTGGTCTACGACAACAACCCAGGCGCCTTACTCACGGCTCAGATGAAAGAGGCCGAGGGCGCAGTCAACTACACCTACTCGATCGGTCTCAACGTGTCCGGTGAAGGCAAGGTCACCGACGTGCGATGGGACGGACCCGCATTCAAGGCAAAAGTCGGCTCCGGGATGACGGTGGTTTCGGTCAACGACGCCCCCTATTCCCAAGCCACGATGGAAGCCGCAATCGAGGCGGCCAAGACAGACCCCGCACCGATCCGATTGCAGGTGAAGGACTTCGATCAGACACGGACCGTTGAACTGAACTATCACGACGGCCTCCGTTACCCGCATCTGCAACGCATCGACGGCACCCCGGACTACCTCACCCAGATCCTGGCCGCGCGGAACTAGCGCCGTACGGTCTAGCATCGCGACGTCGCGGGCGCGCGGTTGTCGCGTGTGGGTCGATTGTCCAATCCGGTCAGTCTTGACTCGCCCTGGTGGTGAGTTTTCGATGACTGGATGGCATTTGGGCGATGCGGGCGCTGGTGTTAGTGGTGGTTTGGGACGGGCGCTTGGGTTACGGGCGGAGGGGGTTGTTCGACCAATTCGTCCAGGCCGGAGGCCCAGGGGGCCAGCTGCGGCCGTCGATCAGGAGTTTTCAGACGGTGGGGGCGGGGGGCGATGTGGTGGCGGTGACGTGATAGTGGGGCACGGTGATCCTTTTGTTGTTGAGCGTTGTGGCGCAAGGGATTAGGTGGGGGTGGCCAGGGCGAAGGGGAGGACTGCGGGGGCACCTGCGCGGCGGAGGGTTCGGGCGGCGAGGGTTAGGGTCCAGCCGGATTCGGTGTAGGTGTCCACCAACAGGATTGGGCCGTCGAGGGATGGTAGGGCTGGGGGTTCCCAGGAGTCGTAGAGGGCGGCTACGCGGTGGGCGGAGTTGGCGGCCGAGACCGGTGGGCGACCGGGGCGCGGGTGGAGGGTGCCGAGGTCTTGGAGGCGGCCGACCTTGGCGAGGCGAGTGGCCAGATCGGTGGTCAGTTGGGGGTGGGTAGGGGAGGGCATGGCCATGACGGAGGTGGGGCGCTGGGCCCAATTCCATTCGCGCAGAACGGCTATGCAGGCGTCGAAGATGTGGTCGGGGACCGGGCCGTCGGGCGCGTCGAGCAGGGCGCGCAGGCGGGTGCCCCAGCCGAGGTCGCTGAGGCGGCCCAGGACCCGACCGGTCTCGAGGCCGTCGGTTATCTTGCCGGACAGGGGAATTCCGAGTTTGGCCATGCCGGTGGGCCACTGTTTGCGCGGGGAGAGGTCGATGCCGGGGCGGTCCAGGCGGGTGCGGATGGCGGCGAGGTCGGCCTGGTCCACCGCGGTGTCGGGGCGGGTGCCGGTGCAGTTGTCGCAGCGGCCGCAGCCCTGGTCGGTGAGGCCGGGGTCGTCGAGCTGGCGGCGCAGGAAGTTCATCCGGCATTCGGTGGTGGACTGGTATTCGATCATCGCCTGCTGTTCGGCCTCGCGGGCCGCGGCCAGGCGCTCGTAGCGTTCGGCGTCGTAGTGCCACGGTTGGCCGGTGGCCAGCCAGCCGCCGCGCACGCGGCGCACCGCGCCGTCGACGTCGAGCACCTTGAGGACCATTTCCAGGCGGGAACGGTTGAGCTCGACCAGCGGTTCCAGCGCGATGGTCGACAGCGGGCGCTCGCGGTCGAGGGCGTCGAGCACCGCGCGGACCGCCGGTTCGCGCGGGAAGGCCACCGAGGCGAAGTAGCTCCAGATGCGGCGGTCTTCCGGGCCGGGCAGCAGGATCACCTCGGCGCGTTCGGTGCCGCGGCCCGCGCGCCCGACCTGTTGGTAGTAGGCGATGGGTGAGGAGGGTGCGCCGACGTGCACGACGAAGCCGAGGTCGGGTTTGTCGAAGCCCATGCCCAGCGCGGAGGTGGCCACCAGCGCCTTGACCTCGTTGTCGAGCAGGGCCGCCTCCAGTGCCTCGCGTTCGGCCGGATCGGTCTGGCCGGTGTAGGCCGAGACGCGGTGGCCGTGCGAGGCGAGGACGTCGGCCAGGTCGTGGGCCGCGGCGACCGTGAGGGTGTAGATGATGCCCGAGCCGGGCAGCTCGTGCAGGTAGCGGCTCAGCCAGGCGGTGCGCTGGACGGCGTCGTCCATGCGGATGACCGACATGTGCAGGGATTCGCGGTCGAGGGTGCCGCGCAGGACCAGGGCGTCGTCGCGGCCCAGGCCGATCTGGGTGGCCACGTCGGCGACCACGCGATCGTTGGCCGTGGCGGTGGTCGCCAGCACCGGGATATCGCTGCCGAGGTCGGCGATGAGGGTGCGGATGCGCCGGTAGTCGGGGCGGAAATCGTGGCCCCAGTCCGATACGCAATGTGCCTCGTCGATGACCACCAGCCCGGCGTCGGCGGCGAGTTTGGGCAGTACCGAATCGCGGAAGTCCGGGTTGTTGAGCCGCTCGGGACTGACCAGCAGTACGTCGACCGCACCGGCGGCGACCCGGGCGTGGATCTCGTCCCATTCGGTGACATTGCCCGAATTGATCGTCGCCGCAACGACTCCCGTGCGCTGGGCGGCGGCCACCTGGTTGCGCATCAGCGCCAGCAGGGGCGAGACGATGACCGTCGGCCCGCGGCCCTGGGCGCGCAGCAGTTTGGCGGAGATGAAATACACCGCCGATTTGCCCCATCCGGTGCGCTGCACCACCAGCGCGCGGCGACGGTCCACCACCAGCGCCTCGATGGCCGTCCATTGATCCTCACGCAGCCGCGCATGCGGCCCGGCCAGGTCGCGGAGCAGCGTCTCGGCGGATTCGCGCAGGTCGGTAGTCATGGGGCCTATCGTGCCCGAGCCCACCGACAACCGGCCAGAGGCGAATCGGACATCCGCACCCTTTATGGAGCATTTGTATCCCGCACACGTCGATAAGCGGTGCGGATGTCCGTATCGCGAAGGTCGGCCGACTATAGCGTGGAGGTGGCGGCCGCGAAAGGGCATTCACCTCGCGCTCGGTTTATTGCCGCGGATGCAGGTGGCCCAGAAATCGTGTCTCACGGCATTCCAGAGTCCGTCGAATTCCGGCAGCATTTCGCGAACCTCCACGAGATCCGGATAGTCGCGGGGTCCGAAGGAGACGGCCGGGGTCGGATCGGTGGCGTCGTAGACGGCCACTATTCCGATCCGGCAGGCTCGATCGAGCCGCCAAACGGCTTGCAGCCCATTGTCTTCTGTGCGATGGATACCCTCCATGATGTCGTTCGGTCAGCTGGTCGGATGTTCTGTCGATGTAATCTCCGAATTGTTCATTGGTACCCCCGATCGGTCGTAAAGTGTTGGGTGCGCCCGGGTTCCAGCTGGGGAGATTTGGAACTGGGTGGGACTTGTCTTCGTGGGTCCCGCGTCCCGGGCGCGGAGTAAGCACAGCTCGAACGAGGTCTCGGCGCAAGCGCAACAGCGAAACGATCCGAAACCTCCAGCGTCACATCCGCAATGCACGGATCTTTCGTTCAGACCAGGGAGGATGCCATGGGGGATACCAACCCGAAACGCACTGTGAGCGGTCCCGAAGTACCCCGCCGCCAGCTCGGCCGTCTGCTTCGCGATCTGCGGCAAGGAGCAGGATTGACGATTGCTCGGGTCGCCGAGCTCATCGAATGCGGGACTGCTACGGTCCAACGCCTGGAGACGGCTGGCACGCAGCGTATTGACCTGAACGAGCTCGAGGCCTTCTGTCGGGTATGCGGGGCGGACGACCACACAGTCGAGGCATTGCGTGATTTTGCGCAGGGCGGAAGTGAGAAGGGCTGGTTTTACAACTTCGAGCTTTATCTGGGGCTGGAGGCGATGGTCGAGTCGCTGACTATGTTCGCGGAGATTATGCCCGGGTTGTTGCAGACCGCTGATTACGCGCGTTTCTTGTTCCAGGTGGGGCACCCCGATGAGTCCCCCAGTCAAATCGAGCGGCGGGTCGAGATGCGCATGCGCCGTAAGCGTTCGATCGTACGGAAGGGCCGGCCGGTCCGGCTCGATGCCGTTGTCGATGAAATGGCGCTGCGCCGGGTGATCGGTGACAGGCGAATAATGCGGGCGCAGTGTCGCCACTTGGCGGACATGAGCACCAGGCCGAATATTACGGTCCGTATCTTGCCCTTCTCCGCAGGCCTGCCTGTGGGGGAGGTGACAGGACCTCTCATCATCATGGACTTCGGATCGAGGCCCGGTGGCGAGCCACTCGAGCGGTCCCTGGTCTACGTCGAGAATTACCGGGGCGCAATGTATTACGACGACAAAGACGAGGTCAAGGCCTATCGGGCCACGCACGAGGCGATGGTGCGGGCGGCATTGTGCCCCGACGCCAGCAGGGCGTTGCTTCGGCAGGCGGCGAGAGAGTACTCGGCATGACCGGCGACAAATCAGGAGCCCGCTGGTTTCAGGAGCAGTCACAGTGGTGGCAGCCAAACTTGGTGGCTGTCCGTGACTCCAAGAACCCGACCGGCCCCGCCCTGACCTTCACCCCCGCTGACTGGAACACCTTCATCGCAGGTGCCCAACACGGCGAATTCGACTGCCCCTGAACAGCTCTCAGAACTGCACCACGTACTGGATGAACCCCCGGTTCTCCGCTACCCGGTCGTAAAGCCGACGCGCGGTTCGGTTGCTCTCGTGCGTATGCCAGTACAACCGTGAGCAACCATGCTCACGTGCCCATTTCTCCGTCGCCGCGATCAGTGCGCGGGCGACGCCCCGACCGCGGGCCCCAGGATCGGTGAAGAGGTCTTGGAGGTAGCAGACGTCGGGGGAGGTGGTGCTGGCGTGGACGAGGAAGTGGGCTATGCCGACGAGGTGGTCGTCCAGGCGTGCGCCCAGGGCGTGGATGCGGTCGTCGTTGCGGATTTCCTTCCAGGTGCGGTCGGCCTGGTCGGAGGTGAGGTCGCGGCCGTAGAAGGTGTTGTAACCCTGGAACAATCGTTCCCAGGCGTGGCGGTCGCTGGCGCGTAGAGTACGGACTTCGATCACCGGGCCCATGGTGCCATCGTTCGGGCTTGCTCGCGGATTCGAGCCATTGGCCGGTTTGTCAATCCCCGAAAGGTTGCGGCCTGGGCGGGGTTAACGGGTGCGCTGGCCCGGTCGATTTTTCGACGTGATGAAAAATGTTGTGGCGGTGGCCGTTTCGGTGCTGGCCCTGGGTGTGCTGGCGGGCTGCGGTAATGAGGGTGGCGGGGGTGTCGCGGCCGACCGCACGGTGGTGACCATTTCCGGCTCCGCCGCGACCGGGTCTGCTCGGCCGAGTACGGCCGCGCCGGAGACCGCCACGGGGTCGCAGGTCGCGCCGCAACCGCCCGCGCCGCCCGCCCAGCCCGGGCCACCCGCCCCACCCGCGACGAAGGCGCCGCAGCAGCCCCCGCCCGCCCCCGGGGCGGTCGACTCCGGCGACATCCAGATGCGGGAGGCCAACGCCCGCGATTACCAGCGCGACAGCCGCCGCTACTTCTTCCAGTCGCCGTGGGGAAGTGTCATGTGTGGCTACACCGTCACCGACGCCATCATGGGATGCCAGCTCATCCGGGTCAAGGTCGCCTCCCCGGGACTCCCGGACTGTCGAAACACGGGTCATATCGCAGCCGAGATCGATAAGTTCGACGCTTCGCGATTCACCTGCCTCCCACTGCCGCACTACGTGGTCGACCCACACGGCGGCAGCCCGGCTCTGCCCTATGGCCAGTACTTGGACGTGGCCAATGTGGTCTGTGAGTCACGCTCCGCGGGGATCCGATGCACCGCCGGGAACAGCGGGCATGGATTCATGGTCGGGCCGGATGGGCAGTCGTTGTTCTGAGCACGGAATCACTCGCGCACCAAGCGCAGTTTGCGCAGCAGCGCCGGATGGGTGATCGCCCACAGCACGACACCGATGGCGAGCAGGATGGCCGCGACCACGTATTGGAACCGGTCGCGGCCGGTGAACGGGGTGACCAGGAAGCCGCAACACAGGGCGCCGATCACCGGCAGGATCGTGGGGGTGCGGAAGTGCTGGTGTGACACCGGATCTCGGCGCAACACCAGTACGGCGATATTGACGATGGTGAAGACCGCGAGCAGCAGCAGGGCCGTGGTGCCGCCGAGTTCGCGCACCTCGCCGACGAAGGTGATCAGGCCGATCGCGAGCAGGGTGGTGAAGGCGATCGAGACCCAGGGGGTGCGGCGCATCGGGTGGACCTGGCCGAGTACCCGGGGGATCACGCCCTGGCGGGCCATGCCGTAGAGCAGGCGGCTGGCCATGAGCATATTGATCAGTGCGGAATTGGCGACGGCGAACATGGTGATGAAGGCGAAGATTCGGGTGGGAAAGGCAGGCGCGCCGATCTCCACCACCTTCAACAGTGGGGTGTCGCCCGCGCCGAGTTCCTGCAGCGGGACCAGGGCGACCGCGGTGATCGCCACCAGCACGTACACCACGCCGGTGATGCAGATTCCGGCCAGCAGCACCTTGGGGAAGATGCGGCTGGGTTCCTTGCATTCCTCGGCCATGTTCACCGAGTCCTCGAATCCGACCATGGCGAAGAAGGCCAGGGTGGTAGCGACGATGACGCCGCCGAGGGCGGTCCGGTCACCGGTCTCGAATTCGACCACGCGGCTGAAGTCGCCGTTACCGAAACCCAGGGCCCACAGGCCGATTCCGACGATGATCAGCAGGCCGCTCAGCTCGACACAGGTGAGTACGACATTGGCCCAGACGCTTTCGCTGACGCCGCGCAGGTTGACCGCGGCGATCACCGCCATGAAGGCCACCGCCACCAGGGTGATGCCGATCCACGAGCTCAGGTTCAGGTGGAATGCCTCGGTGAAGTTGGCGGCGAAGGCGCGCGCCGCCGTGGAGGCGGAGGTGAGGCCCGAGCTCATCACCGCGAAAGCGACCATGAACGTGAGGAATTGGATGCCGAAGGCCTTGTGCGTGTACAGCGCGGCGCCAGCGGCGTGCGGATACTTCGTGACCAGTTCCAGATAGCTGAAGCCGGTGATGAGCGCGACCACGAACGCGACCACGAACGGCACCCAGACCGCGCCGCCGACATAGCCCGCGACCCGTCCGGTGAGGGCGTAGATGCCGGTGCCGAGGATGTCGCCGACGACGAACAGCAGGAGCAGGCCCGGGCCCATCACCCGTTTGAGGGGAGGTTCGGTATGCGTGGGATCCGCCGCAAGCTCGGCCATGCTGACTCCTCGATTCGCCCCGTCGCGGCTGCCGCCCCCGCGCGCCTGTGGTTCTTGGGTACCGAAAATAGTCGCGTCGCGAGGATTCGGGGCTCTAATCAGTGCAAAGGGCTAGAAGCCGAGCCGGTCGCGAATCTTCGAGGCCCGTTCGCTCACTTCCTGTCCCACGGTGCTCACCGCGGCGCCGACGTCGCGGCCGAGGTTGCGGACGGTGCGGATGAGCGGATCCTCCGATTGGTCGAAGTCGGACCGGTAGGAGCGGGCGGCCTCGCGGATCTCGTCGCTGATGCGGGCGTTGCGATCGTGCTCGCGCAGGGGATAGCGGCCGTCGAGGATGCGGTCGTAGTCGCCGCTGGCGATCCAGCGGCGTAATTCGGCGGCGCGCAGGACCGAGAACGGGTGGGATTGCAGTTCCAGGTTCAGCAGTTTCAGTACGCCGTCGCGCAGATCGCCCGCGCGGTCGTAGTCGTCGGCCTGCTGCAGGAAGGCGGCGTGGTTCATCTCGCGGACCATGGTGCCGCCCGCGAGTTTCATGTGCACGCGCACCGATGCCTCGACGTCCTGGCCGCACAGCAATCCGGCTCGGTCGCCGGACAATTCGGATTTGCGGCTCCACTCCATCAGCGCCGCCACGATGGCCCGCAGCGCCCAGCCGCCGATGGGCATCCAGCCGATCGAGCCCGCCAGTCGCAGCAGATGCAGCAGCATCGTGCGGTAGACGGCATGTCCGGACATCGCGTGTCCGAGTTCGTGGCCGATGACAAAGCGCAGTTCCTCGGTGTCGAGCAGTTCGACCAGGCCGGTGGTGAGGACGATGAACGGCTCGTCCATGCCGACGGTCAGGGCGTTGGCGGCGGGGTCCTGTACGACGAACATCTCCGGGGTCACCGGCGAGTCCAGTATGCGCACGCAATCCGCGCGCAGCTCGTGCAGGAGCCCGAACTGCCGCTCGTCCACCCGCACCGCGGTGGCCAGATACATCAGCCGATGCTGGCGCTCCGGCAGCAGACCCGACAGCGTGCGCAGTACGGTGTCGAATCCGGTCAGCATGCGCAGCATCACCAGCGCGGTGCGGTCGGCGGGATGCTCCCAGGCGCGGGTGCTGATATCCGGGAAGGTGCGCCGGATGCGATCTGGAGTGTCGGTCATGTCGCCCCCGTCAGGTTTCGTCGAGTCCGCGCTTCGCCGAAGGGTTTTCGGGGCGGCCTCGAGACCATCTGACCGCATGGATTGTGCTCGAGGCAAGAGCGCCTCGTCCCCGAGATTCATAGCATTGACCCATGTCTTCCCCACCAGCAGCCGGGGGTCGCAACGAGGCCGTCGAACGCGAGATCATCCGCCGGAGTGACGAGTGGGCGGCGGCCATCGTCGCCAACGACGCCGTCGCCCTGGCCGAGTTCGTGTCCGACGATTGGGTTTTCGTGACCGACCAGGGCATCTCCCCGGGCTCACAATTTCTCGACCTGGTCCGCGCGGGCAGGCTCACCCACTCCGCCATGACCCGAATAGGCGAGCCGCGCATCCGTGTCTACGGCAATACCGCCGTCTGCACGGCCCGGGTCACCAATACCGCACACTACGAGGGGCGACGATACGACGCCGATGAGTGGACCACCGACGTCTTCGTCGAACGGGATGGCAAGTGGGTCTGCGTCCTCACTCAGCTCACGAACTGCCGCGGCTCGGGAGAGTAGAACTCGGTCACCCGGATTCAACTATCCGCTTGGCCGACGCGCGGTACGGCAACCATGGCCGGGTCCAGAACGGCAGTCTCGGCGTGCGTATCGGCTAAATGCCGATGTCGGGAGCTGAAGAGGTACTTCCGGTAGCCGATGGATCGCAACGTCCCGGCCGTACCACGAAGTCCCTAGGAAGATCGCCGAATTCGATCGCCCACCGCGCATGGTGGTCGTGGGCGAGCAATAGCGCCGCTTTCCCGCGGCGAACCCGCCGCTAAGGTGGACCGGTGGCATCGGTCAAACAGGTTCAAATCACTTTCGACTGCGCGGAACCCGAGCGCCTCGCACGTTTCTGGTGCGAGGTGCTCGGTTACGAGTACCAGGGTGAGCATCGCGGTTCGGCATGCGTCGATCCCTCGGGTGTGGGGCCGCGCTTGTACTTCCAGCAAGTTCCCGAAGGAAAGGTTGTCAAGAACCGGGTGCATCTCGACGTGTCGGTCGGCGCCGGGCTCGTGGGTGAGGAGCGGGTGGCCGCACTCGAGGCCGAATGCGCCCGACTGGTCGCGCTCGGTGCGGTCCGCGTGCGATTACTGCGTTCCGACGGCGTTTACGAGTCGTGCCTGGTGATGCAGGACATCGAGGGCAACGAGTTCTGTCTCGATTGAGCGGGTGTCATTTACGCACCCAGAGCCCCCAGCCCTTCAGTTCCCGGCTGCACGAGTAGTCGGCGTAGATATCGCGGTTGACCAGGTTGTGGCCGGTCTGGCCGCACACCGCCTGCGTCGGATATACGCCGTACTTGATCCAGGGGGTGCCGGGCGGGGCGGACTCTCCCGCCGCGGGGGGTTCGCCCGGTGCGGCCTGGGCCGCGATCGGGCTGAGCGCGGTGAAAGCGCAAGCGGCGGCGATGGTCAGGACGTTGCGAGCGGACTTTTTCATCGTTCCCCCTCGGGTGCGAGTGTTCGAATTGGCACGCTATCTCCGGATTCGCTTGGCGCGCAGGCTAATCAGGCCGTCACATGTGCGGTCTTGACGTCGACCGGATTCTGCACCGCGACTGGGGAATTCGGTACGGTCGTTGCCGTCGGCGACCGGAGCGGGGGGCGTCACTCGGTGCGGATTCGCAGCCCGGGGTTTTCGGCCAGCACGATGGCTATCGGTTGGGCGATGGTGACCGGGACGGGTTGTGCGGGGCCGATTTCGCCGATGGTGCTGGCGGAGACGATGCCCAGCGCTTTGGTTCCGGTTACCACGGGGCCACCGCTGTCGCCGGGTACGGCGAGAATGTCGGCCCAGAACATGTTGTGCAGAAGGACGTTTCCGTTGGTGGTCAGCGACTCGTCGACGCCGCGGACCGTACCGCAGGTGAAGCCGGTGGTGGCGCCGGATTTGCACGCGGGTGCGCCGACCACGGGATCGGCCACCCCATCGATCGGAATCGCCGGGCCGCCGCGCACCCCGACCAGATTGTTCTGGAAACGGGATTCGGCCGCCGGATCGACGATTCGCACAATCGCGTAATCGCGACCGCCGAACATCGATTTCTGGAAGCTGCCGATCCGCCGCACGGTTCCCAGTGGCCTGCCCGGGGGCGGGGCGAGGTCGAGGACGAGGGCGGCCGCGTCCGGGGTGCCGGTGGCCGCCCGGTCCATATCGCAGTGGCCCGCGGTGATATTCACCGTATTGCCCTCGCTGTCGATGCCGTTGAATCCCGTCGAGCACGGTCCGCCGTTGCTCCTGCGGCCGTTGGTGGTGATGAAATACGGTGTCCCGCCGACGACGGGCGGACCGTCGGCGACGAGTGTGGTGCCCGCGGAGACGACCGACTTCGGTGTCGATTCCGGGTCGGCAATGGTCTCGATCGTGAATCCGGCACTTTCGGCGGCCGCGCGGGCAGCGAGTGCGGTCGGGCCGTCGGTCAGGGTGACGACCGGGCGTCCCGCGTCGTCGAGTCGAACGCCGGCGAACACCGACGGGTAATTCTGGCGCGCTGCCGATGCGAATTCCCCCAGTCGCTGGGCCGTGGCGGAGCGCTGGAGATATTGCGTCACCGTAAGTCCGAGATCGCGGGAAATGGCGACGGCCAATCCCGAAGGCAGATCGGCACCGTGCTGCGGGCTCGCCGAGGCGGCCGTGGCTCCGGTTCCCGCGGCCGACGCCGCGACACCGCAAATGACCAGCACGCGTGCGACGTGGCATCGCATGGACACTCAGCCTCCCACTCGTATTTGCCGGGCCGTTCCTATCCTGCTCCCCGTCGAGCGCGTGCCTGGTGTTTGCTTGCGGGTGTGTTATCGATGATTCGGGTCGGTATTGGCCTGCTCGCGGGGGTCGCGACCTTGTCGGGTGCGGCCGGTGTCGCATTGCATTTCAGTCGTTCGGAGGCTCGGCCGCTGGTGTTGGCCGCCTCCGTCGCGCCGTATCTGATGGTCGGCGCGCTTTTCGGGGTCGTGGTGTTCGCATTGCTGCGGTGGTGGAGCGGGGTGGCGGTGGCGGCCGTGGTGGTGGCCCCTGGCGGCCTGGACGCAGGCGCCGCTGTATGCCGGTGCCGCCGCGGGCGACGGGCCCGAGGTGACGGTGATGCAGGCCAATCTGCTCTTCGACGGGGCCGATCCGCGGGCGCTGGTCGAGCAGGTGCGGGCGCGCAAGGTCGGCGTGCTGACCGTGAACGAGCTCACCCCCGCGGCGGTCGAGATGCTCGGCCGGGCGGGGCTCGACGAGGTGTTGCCGCATCGCTATCTGTCGCCGGGGCGGACGGCGACGGGGACGGGGATCTGGAGCAGCTATCCGCTCTCGGACACCGTGGAATTCGACGGATTCGTCCTGAATCAGCTCGCGGCGACCGCGCATATCACGGACGTGGGGCCGGTACGGGTGTTCGCCTTCCACCCGGTGCCGCCGGTCTACGGGACGCGGGTCTGGGCCGATGAGCTGGCCCGGCTGCGCGGCATACTCGAGCGGTCGCCCGCCGATCCGCCGGTGATTGTGGGGGGCGACTTCAATGCGACCTACGACCATGCGCAGTTCCGCGCGATGCTGTCGGGACGGTTCGGCGACGCCGCGGAACAGGCGGGCGCGGGACATCTGGTTACCTATCCGACCGACAAGCCGATCCCGCCGCTGATCGGCATCGACCACATCCTCCTCGCCGGAGGCCGCGCGGCGGAGGTGTCCGCGGTCGGTCTGCCCGGTGCGGATCACCGCGCCCTGGTCGCGCGCGTTCATCTGGACCGCGAGCGGCGGTGACGTGTCGTGGTTCCCATTCGTCCAAGGCGTTCGCCGTTTGGTGGTGCAGACTGCGTGAATGGCGCTTACCTGGCAAGACGTGGTGGGGATCGCGACCGAACTGCCCGCGGTCGAGGAGTCCACGTGGTGGCGCAGCCCGGCGCTGAAGGTCGGCGGCAAGGGGTTCGCGCGGCTGCGCTCGGAGGCCGAGGGTGGGCTGGTGCTGCTGTGTGAGATGGCGGAGAAGCAGGCGCTCCTCGCCTCGGGCGATCCGGCCTTCTACACCACGCCGCACTACGACGGTTATCCCTACATCCTCATCGATCTGGATCGCGTCGCACCCGATCAACTGCGGGAACTCATCGATGCGGCGTGGTGGGCGGCGGCTCCGGCCAAGGTGCGCAAACAGCGGGAGCGAGACGCCTGACTCAGCGCGGCGCGGGGAAGTCGACCATCGCCCGGAAGCCGTCGCAATGCTCCAGTCCGGCGTCGTGCGGGCAGTCGAGCAGGCGGCGCAGATAGGCGCGCGCGGTGTCGAGCCGGGCCCTCTCGGTGTCGATGGCGGCAATGCGCGCGGTGACGATGTCCCGCCAATCGGGCGCGTCGAGCACGGCGGCGATCTCCTCGACCGGCAGCTGTCCGGTGCCGCGCCACAGGCGGATCAGCGCGATCCGGTAGATCTGATCGCGGTCGTAGCAGCGACGGCCGGACCGGCGGCTGGAGGTGATCAGACCGCGGCGTTCCCAATAGTGCAGCGTCGAGATGGGGAGGGCGAAATGGTCGGCGACTTGCCGGATCGGTATCAGGTCGGGCACCGAACCAGTTGAACTCAACCGGGGTTGAGCGGGCAAGGTGGGCAGCACCGACTCGGAAAGGACGGATATGCCCGTGAGCCTTGGCGTTTCGCTGCCCACCTTCGTCGACAGGGGCGGGGCCATCGGCGATATCCCCGCGCTGGCACGACATGTCGAGCAGGCCGGACTGGACGCGGTGTGGGCCGGTGATCACCTCAGCGCGCGGACGCCGTTTCTGGAGAGCGTGGTCGCGCTCACCGCGGCGGCCGCCGTCACCGAGCGAGTGCGGATCGGGTTCGGCGTCCTGCTGCTGGCACTGCGGCAGCAGGCGTGGGTGGCCAGACAGCTCGCCTCGCTGCAGTACCTGTCCGGCAATCGCGTCCTGCTCGGTGTCGGCGCGGGATTCGATCCGGACGAGTGGCCCGCGGCCGGAATACCTTTCGCCGGGCGCGGGCGTCGAACCGATCGGATGCTGCGCACGCTGCCCGCGCTGTTCGCGGGCGAGCCGACCCCATTGTCGACCGAGCCCGGCGCACCGGTGCTGCGGCTCGAACCGGCCGTGCCCGCGCCTCCGGTCTGGGTGGGCGGGATGTCCGATCGCGCACTGCGCCGAGCGCTCGACCACGGCGCCGGATGGCTGGCCTCGCTGCTCACCCCGGCCGAACTCGCCGAGCGCGCCGCGGTGTCGGCGGCGATGGCCGATGCGGCGGGCGTGCGGGCGCCGGAGGTCGGTACGACCGTATTCGCCGCTCTGAGTACCGATTCCGCGGGGGCGCGGTACGGACGCGAGCGAGTGGTCCGCTTCCTGCGCTCGTTGACCGGCGAGGCGGGGTTGAGCGAGCGGGCGGCGGATCGGCTGGTGGTCAGCGGGCCGCCCGAGCAGCTCGCCGAACGACTCGATCAGTACCTGCGGGCGGGTGCGAGCACCTTCGTGGTCAATCTCTCCGGCGAGGATCTGCCCCGGCAATACGAACTGCTCGCCGCGACCCGCGAACTCCTGCGCGACGCTCAGCCCGTGCGCTGAGCCGTTTCCGCCGCCAGCTCCAGCAGCCGCCGACGGACCAGGTCCGGGCGCTCCTCGGGGATGAAATGCCCGCAGCCCGAGACGTATTCGACGGTGTAGTCGTCCGCGCGGGCGGTGTCCGCGGCGGCGAGGGAGTGGTGGATGGCGCCGTCGTCGGTGCCGAACAGGGCACGGATGGGGATGGTGGCGCGGGGGCGGGGCCCGCGGAGCTGGGCGGGTAGGTCGCGCAGGAGGAAGGTGCGGTAGGTGTCGGTGGCGGCGCGGGCGGTGATCGGATCGCGGAAGCTTTCGCTGTAGGCGCGCACCACCTCGGGTGGGAATGCGGTGTGGTCGGTGACGCCGCGGCGGTAGAGCAGGCGCAGGAACGGGGTGTGCCGATGCAGCGGTACGCCGAGCGTCGCGACCAGCGGCTGGTACAGCAGGAAGCGCCAGGCGTGCGGGGCGAAGGTGCGGGCGCTCTGCCACGGATGGGCGATGTTCAGCGGGAGAAAGCCGTCGAAGCGTTCGGGCGCGCGCAGGATCAGCAGGAATCCGAGGTAGCCGCCCCAGTCGTGGCCGACCAGCAGGACCCGTTGCAGGCCCAGTGAATCGAGCAGGGCCAGCAGGTCGCTGGCGACCTCGTCCTTGCGCCAGCGGTGCGGCGGCGGGCCGGACCAGCCGTAGCCGGGCAGGTCGGGGGCGATGATGCGCAGGCCCGCGGGCGGATCGGCGAGCAGATGCCGGTAGGCGTAGTGATGCTGCGGCCAGCCGTGCAGCGCGAGCACCGGACGCCCGTCGGCCGGCCCCGCCTCGGTGACATGGAAACGTACGCCCCGGGCGGTGATATGGGTTCTGCGTACGCCGGGGATGGGTGGCGGTTCGGTGCGGGCCATACCCGATGCTAACCACGCGATAACGCGACAGCCGCGCCACGCGAACGATTTCCGACTCCGGTCGGACAATTTTCCGACCACGGCATGACAATGGATGCGGCAGACGAGGAGGACGGGCCGATGCCGAACAAGTTCGAGTCACCTGCGGGGTGGTCCCCGCCCGGTACCGAGTTCCAGAGTCGTGGTGTGACGGGCGGCACCCTGGTCGGAATTTTGTTCACGCTGGTGGTGACGCCCGTCGGGATCGCCTTGGCCGCCAAGGGCGGCGCGGACATCCGCTACTGGGTGATCGTCGGCCATGTCACCGATCGCTGGACGGCCGCGCTCGAGATCCTCGGTGGCTCAGTGCTGCTGTTGCTGATCGCCGCCTTCGCCACGTTCTCGCCCGCCGCCACCATCGTGGCCAGCCTGGTGTGGGGCGTCTTTCCCGGCATTCTGCACATCCTGTTTCCGGAGGACACTTTCCGCCTGATCAACGATCTGCCGCTGATCGACAACGCGATGAAGGTGGCCCTGCACGCCTGGGCGACCAACGGCTTCGCGCTGATCTCGGGATTCATGCTGCTGGGGGCGGGATTCGTGGGGGTGTTGCGCAGGAAGTGATCGTCAGCCCTTCACACAGAGCACCTGCCGCAGCGTCGCCACCACCTCGACCAGATCCCGCTGCGCGGCGATGACCTCGTCGATGTCCTTGTAGGCCGCCGGGATCTCATCGATCACGCCCGCGTCCTTGCGGGATTCGACCCCCTCGGTCTGCGCGATCAGATCCGCCACGGTGAACTGCCTGCGGGCGGCGTTGCGGCTCATCCGCCGCCCCGCACCGTGGGAGGCGGACTGGAACGAGGCCGGGTTCCCCTTGCCGCGCACGACATAGGAGCGCGTGCCCATCGAGCCGGGGATCAGTGCCAGCTCGCCCGCGCCCGCGCGGACCGCGCCCTTGCGGGTCACCAGCATCGGCATGCCATCGACGATCTCCTCGGACACGTAGTTGTGGTGGCAGGAGATCGGATCGTCGAAACGCACCGGCAGCCCGCCGAATTCCTCTCGCACGGCCCGGCAGATCAGGGCCAGCATGACCGCCCGATTGCGGGCGGCGTATTCCTGCGCCCAGGTCAGGTCGTGGCGATAGGCGTCCATTTCCGGTGTGCCGGACAGGAATACGGCCAGATCGCGGTCGGGCAGGTCGCGGTTGTGCGCCAGCTTGGCGGCCACCGACATGTGCCGCTCGGCCAGTTCCTTGCCGATATTGCGGCTGCCGGAGTGCAGCAGAATCCATACCTGATCGTCGGTGTCCAGGCACAGTTCCACAAAATGATTCCCGCCGCCGAGCGTGCCCATCTGCTTGTGCGCCTTGGCCTCCCGCCGGTGCACGGCCGGATCCAGCTCGTCGAACCCGCGCCAGAACCGATCCCAGCCGCCACCGGACAGATGCAGCCGCTCGACGTCGACCGGCTCGTCGTGCGCGGCGAATCCGACCGGGACCGCCGCCTCGATCCGCGACCGCAGCGAGCGCAGATCGTCGGGCAGATCGGCGGCGGTGAGCGAGGTCCGCACCGATTCCATGCCGCAGCCGATGTCCACACCGACCGCGGCCGGGGCGACCGCGTCGCGCATGGCGATGACCGAGCCGACCGTGGCGCCCTTGCCGAGGTGCACGTCCGGCATGACGCGGACGCCGTGGACCCAGGGCAGTTGGGCGATCGTGCGCAGCTGGCGCAGGGCGGCCGCCTCGATCTCGTGCTCGTGGGCCCACATGAGCGTCTGCGCCCTGGTGCCGCGCAGCTCGACGGGAAACATGGTCTCGGTCCTCTCTGGAAAGGGGTATCGATCCCACGGTAGGAAGCGCGCGGCGACGGCGCACCCGAATATGTGTGGCCATCGCCCGCGGATGCCGGGCTCAGTCGGGGCTGCCGGTGCCGCCGCCGGGCGGGCAGAAGATCCAGCTGCCGTCGGGTAGGTGGGCGGTCCACGCCTCGACGCGGGGGTCCGGTGCGCAGATGAGCCGGTCGCCGGTGTCGAAGGCCAGTTGCAGTTCCCAGTGCTCGACGCGGGCGGCCGAGATGTGATGGTGCAGCAGGGCCAGCACGGGGGCGGCGGTGCGGGGGTCGCGTTCTACGCTGATCCGCGACTCGTGGCCCCCGGCCTCGACGATGGTGAAGTCGGTGATGTCGATGAAGGTTCCGAGCTTTCCGGGCGGCCCCACATCGAAGACGAGCCGCAGCGACCACCAGATCCAGACCTGCTCCACCTCGAGGCCCTCGTAGGCCGAGAACATGCCCATGGGTCGGGGATTCTATGGACTTCGGCCGCCTACATCGGGGACCCCGGCGATAATGGCGTCGTCGGGGGTGGCTACGGGAGGTGTGCTTTGCGCGGCAACATCTTTCTCCGGGCGCTGGCGCTCGTCGGGGCGGTGAGCATGGCGGCGTGTGGCAATACGGCGACCACTCCGTCGCCGACCGGCAGCGGCACCGTGTCGGCGGATCCGGGACCGCGCCTCGACGTCGAACCGTTCGGAGAGGTGAACGGCAGCGCGGTCAGTCGCTACACGCTCACCAACGGCCGCGGGATGCGGGTGCGGATTCTCAACTACGGCGGCATCGTCCAGTCGCTGGAGGCGCCCGATCGCGACGGCCGCACCGAGAACGTGGTGCTCGGCTTTCCGACGCTGGACGGATATCTGGCCAGCAACGGCTTCGCGAGCAAACCGTATTTCGGTGCGATCGTGGGCCGCTACGCCAATCGGATCGCCAAGGGCACCTTCGCCCTCGACGGCGCGGTGCACCAGGTGCCGGTGAACAACAACGGCAACAGCCTGCACGGTGGGACCGCGGGTTTCGATCAGAAGGTGTGGCAGGTGCTGTGGGCCCGCAGCACCGACACGGCCGCGCTGCGGCTGCAATACGTCAGTCCCGCAGGCGAAATGGGCTATCCCGGCACGCTCACCGCCACCGTCGATTACACCCTCGATCGCGACAACCGACTGACGATCGACTACACCGCCACCACCGACGCGCCGACGGTGGTGAATCTGACCAACCACACCTACTGGAACCTCGGCGGCGAATCGGCCCTGCACGTCTACGACCACAAACTCACGGTGCACGCCGACCGCTACACCCCCACCGACGCGACCCAGATCCCGACCGGTGAGATCGCCCAGGTGCGGGGCACCCCAATGGATTTCACCGCCCCGACCCCGATCGGCGCCCGGATCACCGCCGCGGACCCACAGCTGATGACGGGCCAGGGCTACGACCTGAACTGGGTGCTCAACCGCGGTGACGGCACCGCACTGGTCCCGGCGGCCGAGGTGGAGGATCCGGCCTCGGGCCGCACGCTCACCGTGGAGACCACCGAACCCGGCATCCAGTTCTACTCCGGCAACTTCCTGACCGGGGCCTACACCGGCACCGGCGGCCACGCCTACCGGCAGGGCGCGGGCCTCGCGCTGGAGACTCAGCACTTCCCGGACTCGCCCAACCGTCCCGAATTCCCCAGTACCCGACTCGATCCCGGCCAGACCTATCACCAGACGACGGTCTACCGACTCGGCACCCGATAGCGGAGGGAATGCTCGCGCCGCGTTGCCTGTGCACGAGCTCGGCGAGCTGCCGCGCTCGCGAGCGAGGAGAGATTCGTTGTCGGACAAGGTATTCGCAGATCAACACGTGCTCGTCACCGGTGGTGGCACCGGAATCGGCCGCGCCGCGGCGCTGGCCTTCGCCGAACAGGGCGCGGCCCGGGTCACCGTCGTGGGACGCCGGAGCTGGGTCCCAAGGGAATTCGGGTCAACGGCATCGCGCCCGGCAATGTCGTCACCGGCGAGATCATCGTCATGGACGGTGGCCGGACGCTGATCTGAGGTCAGCAGGTACGGCGGAGGTAGCCGGGGGAGCCCTGCGGGACGACGTCTCGGTCGCGGCGCACGATGCTGATTCGGGATTTGAATCCGGCGCAGGCGGCCGAGAGGCCCGCGGCGGTGTATTCGACGTCGACCACGTTGTCGGCGAAGGCGTTCGCGTAGATCTCGCATTCGTCGGTGTCGCCGCATTCCTCGGCGACGGCGAAGTCCAGTCCATTTCGGGTGCGGTTGTCGGCCAGTTCGGCGGCGTTCTTCTGGGCGATGGCCAGGCCCCTGGCGTGAGCATGGGCCGACAGGCGGCGGATGAAGCTCTGGGCCTGGTCGGCGGTGAGCAGATCCTTGGAACGGGTGTAGCTGTCGTAGTTGTCCGGTTCGACGGCCTGGTAGCGCTTGGCAGCGCAGGTGTCGATCCAGCCGTTCACCTTGGCGGCGATGCGAGCCCGCTTGTCCTCGGTGCGGATGTCGAGCAGTACCTCGTTCCAGTCCTCGTCGATCACCAGCTCGCCATTGGCATCGCGCAGCAGCAGATCCGGATCCCATTCGCGCTCCGCGCCGGTCTGCACCTGAAAACCGTTGACGTAACAGATGTTGTACAGCCCCTCGGCGGGAGCGACCGAGTAGTCGCGCGAGACCACGCGGACCCCGGCGGGCGGGGGGTACGGGCCGCCGATCTGATAGTCGAATCCCGCGGCCCGCGGCGGCAGCGTCACCGCCGCGGGCTGCGCCGAAACCTCGGCGGCACAGGTGAATACGGAGGCGGCGGCCAGCGCCGCCGCGCCGAGCCGGGACAGATTCGCGAGCGTGGTCATCGTCGAGCAGTCAAGCAGGTGTGCTCGCTCAGCGCCACTGGGGTTCGCCGTCGAAATGGACGTCGAAGCGGTCGTGCAGGCCGTCCATGCTGTCCCAGTCCGCCTCGCCGCGGGCGATGCGGCCGAGCTGGCGGAAGTATTCGAATCGCGGCAGGCCCGGGGTGAGTACGGCGAAGAATTCCGCCGGGCCGTCGGGGGCGGCGCCGAAGGCGTGGGTCACCCCGGGCGGTACCACGACCAGGCCGCCCCTGGTGACGCTGTGGCGCTGGCCGTCGACCACGAATTCCATTGTCCCGCCGAGGATGTAGAAGAACTCGGTGGACCGGTCGTGGTGATGGGGTCGGGTGCCGTCCGCCCCCGCGGGCAGCAGCAGTCGGTTCGCGCCGAACAGGCCCTCGGTCCGCTCGCTGTCCTCCAGTAGCCAGAACGCCCCGCCGCCGGGCAGCGTCACCGCCTCGACGTCGCGCTCCTGCACGATCACCGGCTTCGACATGACAATTCCTCCGTTTCGCGGCGGCGTCATCGTTCGAGCGCCGCCGATCACGGCAACCGGACCACGGTCCGAATTCTTCCGGATACTCCCGCGATGTCCGAAAGCCGCTGGCGCGAGCTGTTCACGCAGCCGTCGACAGCGCGTCGCCTGCACGCGATAAACAGCGAGCGTGAGAGATCATCGCCGTATTTCCATCACCGTCCTTGCCGCCGTGCTGTGCGCGGCGACCGCCTGCTCGTCCGGGGGCGATGATCGGGGGCTGCACGCGGAGAAGGACCGGCCGCTGGTCATCGGGCTGGACGACCTGCTGGCCCGCGCGGGCGGCAGTGCGGCTGTGGCCGTGGGCAATCCGCAGCACGGGCGGATCGAGCGGCGCGGGGACGGCGCGCTGGTGTACACCCCGCAGGCCGGTTACACCGGCGCGGACAGCATCACCGTCACCACCACCGAGGCCGTGCGGCTCTACACGACCGACATTCCCGTGCTCGGGCAGTTCGGCGGAGTTACTGTGCAGGGCAGTGGATTCGGCTCGGCCCTCACCCCGGTGCCGGGTTCGGCCGACGAGTTCTACGGACTCACCGATCGGGGGCCGAATGCCGACGGGCCGAAGAAGAACGAGAAGATACTGCCCACACCGAATTTCGCGCCCAGGATCGGCAAATTCGAGTTGCGCGGGACCAAGGCGACCCTGATATCGACCATCGAGCTGAAGAACAGGGCGGGCGTTCCGTTCAACGGCCTGGTCGATACCGCGGCCGCGACGGGAGAGACGATGCGCGGTCTCGACGGTGCGCCGCTGCCACCCACCGATCACGGTCTGGATCCGGAGGGCCTGGTCGCCCTGCCCGACGGAACCTTCTGGGTCAGTGACGAATACGGCCCGTTCCTGGTGCACTTCGACGCCACCGGCACCGAGCTCGAGCGGTTGGCTCCGGGCAGCGGCCTGCCGCAGGAACTCTCCCTGCGCACCCCGAATCAGGGCATGGAGGGCCTGACCGTCACGCCCGACGGCAAGACGCTGGTCGGCGTGATCCAGAGCGGTCTGCAGGCCCCCGGTGCGGGACCGGCCCGCGAGGTGCCGATGACCCGCATCGTGACCGTCGATATCGCCACCCGGGCGGTGCGGGAGTTCGTCTACCCGCTCGAGGACCCCCAGAGCCAGCTCGCGGTCTCCGAGATCACCGCGACCGGCCCGAGCACCTTCGTGGTCGACGAGCGCGACGGCAAGCTCGCGCCCAAGGCGAACAAGAAGCTGTGGACCATCGACCTGTCCGGCGCGACCGATGTCGGCCCGCGGTCGACCGTGCCGGGCGCGCACTACGATCCGAAGCTCGGCCTGCTGGTCGACGGTAAGCCGCTCGAGGTCTACGTCGGTGCGGTGTCCACCGCCGACGGCATCGACGCCCTGCGCCGCGCCGGGATCACGCCGGTGGCCAAGAAGTCGAATCTGGATCTGGCCGGTCTGGTCACCGGGCTCGCCGCCGATGGCGGTTTCTTCGGTCACGACAAGATCGAGGGCGTGGCGACCCGCGACGGCGGCAAGACGCTCTACATCGCCAACGACAGCGATTTCGGGCTGGCGGGCAGCACCGGTGAGCAGCCGCCGTTCGGACTGAAGGCCAAGACGCTGCCGAACGGCGTCCAGGACGCCGGTGAGATCCTGCTGGTGGACACGGCCGAACTCCCGGCCGCGACCCGAACCGCCACGGTGCCGATCACCGTGCGCTGATCAGGAGTAGTCGCGGAAGGTCAAGACGAAGCCGATCAGGCCCAGCGCCACGAGCGCGACATACCCGGCCACGCGCAGGGCGAGCCACGGCAGCTGCTGCACACCGAACCCGCCGAGCATCGCGGCGATGAGCATCAGCACGCCGTAGCACGGCGTGCGCCGGGGATGTCGGCCCATACTGGAGGAATAACCCCGCCCGCGCGAATCATCGGGTGATCGCGGACACGCGGCGTGTCGTCACGGGGACCGGTGGGGTCGGCGGGCACGGTGGCGATATGGACGTGACCTCGGGGCCGTTTCGGCGCATCTACGATCCGAGCGTGGGGGAGGAGCGGGAGTGGTACATCAACGACCACACGCTGATCCGGGACGGATGCGGGCGCTGGCATCTGTACGGCATCACCCACCCGGAACCGGCCGATCCGTTCGACGAGACCCAGTTCGCCCACGCCATCGCCGATGAGCTGCTCGGTCCGTGGACCAAACAGCCGCCCGCGCTGATCGTCGACCGGTCCTACGGTGAGACGCATCTGTGGGCGCCGCATGTCGTGCACGACGGCGAGCGGTACCACATGTTCTACGACGGCGGCGGCGTCGACCGGACCGCGACCGCGATGAATCTGGCGACCTCCACCGATCTGTTCGACTGGCAGCGCCATCCGGACGGGCCGCTGTTCCGCGACGGCTACGACGCTCGCGATCCGATGGTGCTGTGGCTGGTGGATCGGTGGGTGATGTACTACTGCGCGACCAGCGATCCGGCCGGGGGCAACCACGTCGTGGCCTATCGCACCAGCACCGATCTGGTGGAGTGGAGCGATCGCGCCATCGCCTACACCGACCCGAGCACCGGCACCTTCGCGGGCAATACCGAATCGCCGTTCGTGCTGTGGCACAACGACTCCTGGTATCTGTTCATCGGGCCACGTCCGGACTATGTGGGCACCGAGGTGTTCCGCAGCGATGATCCGCTGTCGTTCCGGATCGAGGACAAGGTCGGTCATATCGCTGCCCACGCCGCCGAGGTCGTCGACGACGGCGAGCAGCTGTGGGTCACTCACGCGGGCTGGGGGCAGGGCGGGGTGTGGATCGCGCCCTTGATCTTCACCGAATAGGGGATGCTGGTGGGCGACCAGCGGGAGGAATCATGTTTCTCGGCATCGATATCGGGACGTCCAGCTCCAAGGGCGTGCTGGTGGATCGGGACGGCACCATCACGGCCCGGGCCGAACGGGCGCACGGGGTCTCGACGCCGCGGCCGGGCTGGGTGGAACACGATGCGGAGACGGTGTGGTGGGCCGAGTTCCGCGCGCTCGTCGGCGATCTGGTGCGCACCGACGACGAGCGCCGTGGACTGGAGGGGCTCGCGGTCAGCGGCATCGGTCCCTGCCTGCTGCCCGCCGATGGCGAGGGCAATCCGCTGCGCCCGGCGATCCTCTACGGCGTAGACACCCGGGCCACCGTCGAAATCGCCGAGTTGAACGAGGAATTGGGGGCGGAGGCGGTCCTGCGGCGGGCGGGTTCGCCGCTGACCAGTCAGGCCGTCGGGCCGAAGCTGCGCTGGCTGGCCCGGCACGAGCCGCAGGTCTACGTGCGCACCCGAATGGTGTTGATGGCCAGTTCGTTTCTCGTGCACCGACTCACCGGCCGGTACGTGCTCGACCATCAGTCGGCCAGTCAGTGCGTCCCCCTGTACGACCTGCGTCGGCGCGAATGGGCAACGGACTGGGCGGATGCGGTGGCGCCGGGACTGCCGCTGCCCGAGTTGGCCTGGCCCACCGAACGGGTCGGGCAGGTGACACGGGAGGCGGCCGCGGCCACCGGACTTCCGGCCGGGCTGCCGGTCACCACCGGTACCATCGATGCCTGGGCGGAGGCGGCCAGCGTCGGGGTGCGCGCGCCCGGCGATGCCATGGTCATGTACGGCACCACCATGTTCCTGGTGCAGGTGCTCACCGATCCGCGGCCGCATCCGGGGCTGTGGGGCACCTGCGGAACCTGGCCCGGCACATACACTCTCGCCGCGGGCATGGCGACCTCCGGTGCGGTGACCGACTGGCTGCGCCGGTTGGTGGGCGGGGAGTTCGGCGATCTGGTGCGCGAGGCCGATGCGGTGCCCGTGGGCAGTCGCGGGCTGATCCTGGTTCCGTATTTCGCGGGCGAGCGCACGCCACTGTTCGATCCCGACGCCCGCGGCCTGCTCGCCGGGCTCACCCTGGGGCACGGCCGCGCCGAGCTGTACCGGGCCGCGCTGGAGGGGATCGGTTACGGGGTGCGGCACAATCTCGACGCGATGGCGGCGGCCGGGGGTCGGGCGGGGCGGCTGGTCGCGGTCGGTGGCGGCACCAAGGGCGGGCTGTGGACGCGGATCGTCTCCGATATCACCGGCCTGCCGCAGCAGCTTCCGGCCGAAACCGTCGGCGCCTGCCTGGGCGATGCGCTGCTGGCCGCCGAGGCGAGCGGGATCGACACCGCCGACTGGAATCCGGTGGTGGCGACCGTGGCCCCGGACCCCGAGCACAGCGCCGGGTACGACGAGTACTACCGCCACTACCGGGCGCTCTACGAGTCCACCCGCGAGACCGCGCATTTCCTCGCCGATCAGCAGCGCCGCGCCGCCCGGTGACGGGACGCGCCGATCATGGGACAATGCGCCCATGTCCACGCAGGTGCTGACCGAGCAGAACTTTCAGCGGACGGTGTCCAGCAGTGCGATCGTGCTGGTGGACTTCTGGGCGGACTGGTGTGGCTGGTGCAGTCGCTTCGCGCCCATCTACGAGGAATCGTCGAGGCTGCACCTCGACATCGTGCACGGCACGGTCGACACCGAGGCCGAGCCCGCCCTGACCGCCGCCGCGCAGATCAGCAGTCTGCCGACGCTGCAGGCCTATCGTGAGGGCCTGCTGGTGTACTCGAATCCGGGCTTCCAGACCGCGGCCCAGCTCGAGGACGTCGTGCAGCAGATCATGTGGCTGGACATGGACGCGGTGCGGCGGGAACTGGCCGAGAAGATCCCGGGTTTCGCCGCGCCCCAACCCGGTTCGACGCCGACCGGTCCGACCCCGGTGGCGGGCCCGGCCACCGGGCCGTCCGCGTACGGCTGGCCCGGATTGCCGCTGCGCTGAACTCGGGGCGACGCGCCGGTCAGAACGCGGTGCGCTCCAGCCAGGTGGTGACCACCGACGGATCGCCGGAGATGCGAACGCGCGGCTGCTCGACCGGAATTCGGCGCAGCAGCACCAGGAACAGGTCCGCGGCCGTGGCGGCGAGCTCGGCGGTGGTGGGCGCGGTGTCGGCATCCCATTCGATCACGCTGCCGGACCGGCGAATTCGCCAGTGATCGGCATCGTCGGTGGCGTGCAGCGACAGGGTGATCCCCTCGTCCAGGGGCGTCCCGAAACGCGGCGATCCCATGGCCATGAGCCCCAGCAGCTCCGAGATGCCGTCGGCGGCCAGGGCTGGGTCGAGATCGACCTCGCGGCCGAGGGCCAGCAGGGCGTCGGCGCGATGAGCGGTCGTCTCGTGCAGGCGGCGGCGCACCCACCACTCGCTCGGCCGCGGCTGCGAAAACGGCGTCCACACCGGCACTTCCGGCCCGGTGGCGTCGATTGCGTCGATCACCACGCGCGCGCCCTCGCGCAGCCAGGCCGCCGCCGCGGCGACCTCGCGCGGGCGGCGGATCTCGGGAACCTGTGCGAAATCGAGGAATTCGGTGGCGCGGTCGGTGATCATGGCGGCGGCCCAGCGATGTCCGCCGCCGACGTGTGCGACCAGATTGGCCAGCGTCCAGTCCGGGCAGGTGGGAATGGGTGTGGCCGGGTCGGCGTCGAGATAGAGTTCGGCCAGTCGGTCGGTCTCGTCGAGCAGTGCCGCGCGCACGACCGTCGTGTCGAGAGAAGTCACGACGCGAACGCTAGTCATCATGATCGGTGCGGACCACTCGTGCCGCGTCCACGGGCGGCCCCGCGGCCCGGTAACCGTCGAACAGCCTGCCGCCGAAGCGATCCAGCACCCGGGTGACGACCGCGATCATCGGCTCGTCGGCGCCCGCGGCGACCGAGCGCACGGCATGGGCCAGCTCGCGCGCGTACTCGGTGCCGTGTTCGCGATCGAAGGCCGCGAGTTCCCGCTGCAGCCGCTTACCGCGCGCGGTCCAGCGGCGATGCCCGACCAGCAGCAGATCGGCGGCCTGGTGCCACAGATAGGTGGCGATCAGCAGCCGCTCATCGGCGTGGTCGGCGCCGATCAGATCGTCGAGCAGATCGGTGAGCCCGTAGCGCGCCGCGCGTAGTTCCCTGCCGCTCAACGGTTTCGGCCCGGCGGCGAGCCTGCGCCGGCTGAGTTCGCGCAGTCGCCCGCCGCTGCCGTCGTGGTCGAGCAGGAGCAGCGACTCGCCGACCAGCCGGAGCGTATTCGGCCGTCGCCGCTCGGTCTCGCGGGTGAAGAAATACTCCATCGCGGCATCGGTGTGCACGAACAGCTCCACCGGCCAGCCGTTGTAGTGCAGCGACTCCCGATACGGGGCGGGCGGGCCGTCCAGTAGCACGGTGATGTCCAGATCCGATGTGGCCGTGGCGGTTCCGTCGACCGTACTGCCGCCCAGCCAGGCCGCGCGGGCGAGCGGGAACAGCTCGCGCACCAATCGTTCGGCGATCTCGTGGCCATCGCTCGTCACCCCTCAATCGTGGCACCGATGGTGGGTGAAAATCCCGGGACCGACCGCGAATCGGCCCCGCGCGGACGCCGCGCGTGTCAAATTTGGAAGGTGCACGAGATATGGCGGCTCGATCAGGCACGGACCCGTTCGATCAGCGCGGAGAACCCCACGGGTGCGCCGGGCCAGGGTGGGCGCGCGACCACCGGGACGGGTGCGGAGGCGGCGCGCGATCTGGGCATCGGCTGGAAGGTCTCGCCCTCGATCCACCTGCAGGCAGGGGCGACGGCCGTCCTCGCCGACATCACCGGACCGGGCATCATTCGGCACTTCTGGCTCACCACCGACCGCACGCGACTACAGCAGATCACGCTGCGCGTGTTCTGGGACAGCGAGGTCGAACCGGCGATCGATATGCCCCTGGGGTCGTTCTTCTGCAACGCCTGGGGCGAGCTGGCGCTGGTGAACTCCGAGATGATGGTGGTTGCGCCCGCGGGCGGGCTGAACAGCTACTGGCCCATGCCGTTTCGGGCCCACGCCCGGATCGAGCTGACCAACCACGCCGACCGGATGGTGCCGGTGTACTACCAGGTGACCTACCTCGAGCAGGACGTGCCGCGCGAGGCGGGCTATCTGCATGCCACGTGGCGCCATCGCAATCCGCTCGGTCGTCCGGCCATCCACACCCTGCTCGACGAGGTGCCCGGGCCGGGCCGCTACGTCGGGACCTATCTGGCCATCCAGCCGAACGCGCCGCGGTGGTGGGGTGAGGGCGAGATGAAGTTCTACTTCGACGGCGACACCGAATTCCCCACCATCTGCGGCACCGGCACCGAGGACTATGTGGGCGGGGCGTGGAACTTCGATCTGGGCGGGCGCTACACCACCTACTCCACGCCCTACCTCGGCTTCATCCAGGCGCTGCCGCCGGATCGGATCTACGAGCCGTATCAGCGTTTCGGCCTGTTCCGGTGGCACGTGCGCGACCCCATCTGCTTCCAGCGCAGCATGCGGGTCACCATCCAGGCGCTGGGCTGGGGCGACAACGGGCGCTACCTGCCGCTGGAGAACGCCGATATCGGCAGCACCGCCTTTTGGTATCAGAACCGGTTGGTCACGGCACGCCGCTAGGTGATATCGGCGTCGTCACGGCATGCCTCGGCGAATCCGGGGCAAGGTGGAGATATGCAAGCCTTGGTGATCGATAAGCCCGGACGGTTCTCGGTCGAGTCGGTGCCCGATCCGACGCCCGGCCCCGGCGAGGTGGTGGTGCGGGTCGGTGCGGTCGGCATCTGCGGTACCGACGTGCACATCGTGGACGGGGAGTTTCCGCCGACGCCGTATCCGATCGTGCCCGGCCACGAGTTCGCCGGGGAGGTGGTGGCGCTCGGTGGCGACGCGGCGGGCGTGCGGGCCGGGGATATGGTGGCCGTGGATCCGTCGCTGTTCTGCGGGCGCTGCCACTTCTGCGCGATCGGCCGGGGCAATCTGTGCGAGAACTGGGCGGCGATCGGCGATACCGTCGACGGGGCCATGGCCGAATACGTGAAGGTCCCCGCGGCCAACTGCTACCGGCTGCCAGGGCATGTCTCGGCCGCGCACGGGGCGCTGGTGGAGCCGCTGTCGTGCGCGGTGCACGGATTCGACATGCTGCCGCGGCAGCTGGGTTCGCACTATCTGGTCTACGGCGCGGGCACCATGGGGCTGCTGATGCTGCAGCTGGCCACCGCGTCGGGGGCGGCCTCGGTGTCGATGGTGGACATCAACACCGGACGGCTCGAGGTGGCGCGCACGCTCGGCGCGGATGCCGCGGCGACCTCGGCCGACGAGCTGGGTCGGCCCGAGGGGTGGGAGATCGTGATCGACTGCACCGGTGCAATCCCGGCGATCGAGGACGGACTGTCGCGGGTCCGGCGCGGGGGCACCTTCCAGCAGTTCGGGGTCGCCGCGGGCGATGCCCGGGCGGCCATCTCGCCGTTTCGGATCTACAACGACGAGATCACCATCGTCGGATCGATGGCCGTGCTGCACAGCTTCGGGCGGGCGGTGGATCTGCTCGCCGAGGGTGTGATCGACGCCGACACCATGATCACTCACGATTTCCCGCTCACCGGATTCGACGAGGCGCTGCGCACCTTCCGCGCCGGGGCCGGGCGCAAGATCCAGATCCGGCCCGGACGGCGCTGATGCTGGTCGCGGGGGTCGACAGCTCGACGCAGTCGTGCAAGGTGGTGGTGTGCGAGGCCGAGAGCGGAAAGATCGTGCGGCAGCGCCGGATTGCGCACCCCGAGGGCACCGAGGTGCCCGCGCGGGCGTGGTGGGACGCCTGGCTGTCGGCCGCGGACGGCCTGCTCGACGGGGTCGCGGCCATTGCGGTGGCCGCGCAGCAGCACGGGCTGGTGACGCTGGACGCGCGGGGTCGGCCGGTGCGGGACGCGTTGCTGTGGAACGACACCCGCTCGGCCGGGGCGGCGGCCGCGCTGGTGGAGGAGCTGGGCGGACCGCAGGAGTGGGCGAAGGCGGTCGGTAGCGTGCCGCTGGCCGCGCATACGGTCGCCAAGTTGCGGTGGATGGCCGATCGGGAACCCGAACTCGCCGATCGGGTGGCACGGGTGCTGCTGCCGCACGACTACCTGACCTGGCGATTGCGCGGCGGCACCGTCGATGTCGAGCCGACCACCGATCGGGGCGACGCCTCGGGGACCGGGTACTGGTCGCCGGGCGAGGAGCGTTATCGAGAAGACCTGCTGGCGCTCGCCTTTCGGGGACGGCGGCCGGGGCTGCCGCGAGTGCTGGGCCCGGCGCAGACCGCGGGGCATACGCCCGATGGTGTGCTCGTGGCGGCCGGTACCGGCGACAATGCCGCCGCCGCACTGGGTTTGGGGTTGCGGGAGGGCGAGGTGGTGGTCTCGCTGGGCACCAGCGGCACCGTGTACACCCGCAGCTCCTCGCCCAGCGCCGACGCCACGGGCGCGATCAACGGCTTCGCCGATGCGACCGGTGCGTATCTGCCGCTGGTGTGCACGCTCAATGCGGCGCGGGTGCTCGAGGCCGCGGCGCGGATGCTGGGGGTGGCGGCGAGCGCGCTGGAAGGGCTGGCCCGCCAAGCGGTTGCGGGCGCGGACGGCCTCACACTGCTGCCCTATCTGACCGGCGAGCGCACCCCCGACCTGCCCGAGGCGACCGGCACCCTGCACGGTCTGACGCCGCGGAACATGCGGCCGCCGAATATCGCCCGCGCCGCGGCCGAGGGGATGGTGTGCAATCTCGCCGAGGCCCTGGACCGGTTGCGCGCGGGGGAGCTCCCACCGCGTCGCGTCGTGCTGATCGGCGGCGCGGCGGCCAGTCCATTGATCGCCGAGATCGCCCGCGACATCTTCGGTCTGGCGGTCGCGGTGCCCGAGCCGCGGGAATATGTGGCCCTCGGCGCGGCGCGCCAGGCCGCCTGGGCGCTGACCGCCACCGCGAATCCGCCCGACTGGCCGGTCCCGCCCGCGCGGGAAATCGAGGCGCCCGCAGTCGATTCCGGTCGCGCGATCCGGGAGCGGTATGGTCGCCTGCGCCGGGCGATCCACGGAAATTGAGATGATTCGGCACGGCCGGCTCCTCTACAGTCGCGCTATGACCTGGACCGTTCCCGAGGTCGACCGGCCCGAACCGCCCGGCATTGGCGCCGAGCGGGCAATGGTGCAGACGTGGCTGGATCACCATCGAATGACGTTGCTGCGCAAATGCGAGGGGCTCGACGCCGAGCAACTGCGGCTGCGCAGTGCCGAGCCGTCGGAGCTGTCGTTGCTCGGGCTGATTCGGCATCTGACCGATGTCGAGCGAACCTGGTTCCGCAAGCGCGTCTGCGGCGAGGACGTTCCGGATCTGTACTGGACCGAGGCGGATCAGGACGCGGACTTCCACGCGGTGGCCGATGCGGATGCCGCGGCCGCGGTGGCGGTATTCCGGGAGGAGATCGCGGCCTGCGACAAGGCCGTGGCCGAGCTCGCCCTGGACCACACCTTCGTCCACCCGCGCACCGGGGAAACCATGAGCCTGCGCTGGGTCTATCTGCACATGATCGAGGAGTATGCCCGCCACAACGGGCATGCGGATCTACTGCGCGAACGCATCGACGGCGTCACGGGGGAGTGAGCAGGCCGTGATCGCGGGCCCAGCCCGCGATCTGGGTGCGCGAGGTGAAACCGAGTTTGGTGAGGATGTGCTCGACGTGGGTTTCGGCCGTGCGCACCGAGATCACCAGTTCGGCGGCGATGCGCTTGTTGCTGTGGCCCACCGCGATCAGGCGGGCGACATCCTTCTCGCGCCGGGTGAGCACATCCAGTGCGGCGGTGTCGATTCGGCGCGGCGGGGCGGGCGGGTTCGCGGGCGCGGCGGTGCGGCCCAGCGCGTAGTCGATGGCGGCGGGCAACGGTAGCGCCGCACCGCTGTCGTAGGACGCGCGAAAGCCCTGTTCGCCCAGCGCGTTCCGGACCTGTTCGCGCACCTTCTCCCCGACGGTGCCGATGATGGCGTGCGCCAGCCGGACGGTGCTGCGCTGCAGGGTCTGCGCCGCGCCCATCAACCGGGCGGCCCGCTCGAATTCGCCGCGCGCCGCATCCGACCACGCCATTCCCTCGAATGCCGAGGCCAGCCAGACGCAGCGATCGAACCGGGCCAGCATTTCGATGGCGCGGCCCATGTAGTCCGCCGCCGCGTCCTGATTCCCGCGTCGCCAGTGGTCCAGTCCGACCGCCCACAGCGCCAGCCCGCCGAGGAGATGCGAGCCGTATCGGGTGGTCAGCGCGAGGAATTCCGTCGCGATCGCGGTGGCGCGCTCTTGCGCCAGTACCGTCGCGCAGATGAATCCGAAGGCCAGGCTGTCCATTTCGACGGTGGGCCGTCCGCATTCGCGGGCCAGTGTCGCGGCCTGATCGCAGCGGGTCAGCGCGCCCGCGGTGTCGCCGTCGGTGAACGCGATCAGCGCCGCGCCCAGCCGTGCCTCCGCGAGAATGTCGTCTGCGCTCAGTTCGGTTGCGAGCATGACGCATTCGTCCAGCAGCCGACCCGCCGCCGCGCGATCGGACAGCAGCCCCGCCAGCGAACCCGCCGAGGACAGCCCGCGCGCCCGCAGCGGTGTCGGATCCGGATAGCGGTCCAGCGCGTCGGTCAGCCAGCGATAGCCCTCCGACAGGAACCGGTAGTGCTCCCAGTAGGGCCGCAGCGCGGTGGCGGTCTCCACGGCCAGCGCCGGGGCGTCGGTGAGCGAGAACCGCAGTGCTGAGCGAAGATTGGCGTGCTCGCGAGTCAGCTCCGCGAACCACGCGACATCCTCCTCGCCGCCGTAGGCCCGCTGTCCCCGCAGCGCCAGGGCCCGGTAGTGATCGCGGTGGCGGGCCCGCACGACCGCGGCGTCGCCGCGCTCGGTCAACCGGTCGTGCCCGAACTGCCGAATCGGTTCCAGCATCGAATATCTGGCTGTCGCGCCCTCGTAGCGCAGCGTGAGCACGGACTTGTCCACCAGCCCCGTCAGCGCGTCGACCACATGTCCGCCCGGGGCGCAGACCGCCTCGGCGGCATCGATGTCGAAGCCGCCCGCGAATGCCGAAAACCGTTCCCACAGCCGCTGTTCGGCGGGTGAGCACAGCTCGTAGCTCCAGCGGATGGCACCCTCGATGGTCCGCTGGCGGTGCGGTGCGGTGCGGGGTCCGGCGCGCAGCAGTTCCATCGTGTTGTCCAGGCGGGCCAGGATCTGTTCGGGGGTGAAGACGCGAAACCGCAGGGCCGCCAGTTCGAGTGCGAGCGGGATGCCGTCGAGCCGACGGCAGATCGCGGTCAGGGTTCGGTGGTTGGCCGGGGTGCGGGCGAAGTCGGGGTTGGCGGCGCTCGCGCGCTCGACCAGCAGCCGCAGCGCGTCGCTGTCCGGTTCGACGGCGGGCAGCGGCGGCACCGGCATGACCTGTTCGCCGGGGATGCCCAGCACCTCGCGGCTGGTGGTGAGCACCCGTACCCGGTCGGTGCTGGCCACGATGCGCTCGACCAGGGTGGCCACCGCCTCGATGAGATGTTCGCAGTTGTCCACGATGAGCAGCAGCCGCTTGGCGGCCAGAAATTCCAGCAGCCTCGGCAGCGGTGCGGTGGTGTCGTCGCCCAGCTGCAGTGCGTCGGCCACGGCCAGCGTCACCAGCTCCGGATCGCGCACATCGGCCAGTTCCACCAGCCAGACGCCGTCGGGGAACCCGCGCGCCACGAGCTCACCCACCTGCCGCGACAGCCTGGTCTTGCCCACTCCGCCGGGACCGAGCAGGCTCAGCACCCGCGTCGAGGTCAGCAGCCGACGCGCGGTGGCCAGTTCGTCGCGGCGGCCGACGAAGCTGGTGACTTCGGCGGGAAGGTTTCCGGAGACACGCCGCGCCATGCTTGGTAACACTATCGAAACCCGTATTCCCGGTGGGTGGGCTTCGGCGGTGCGGGCATAGGCTGGACGGGCGTACAGGAGAACTGGCGCTCATATTTCGCCGCGACGAGGAGGCACCTGCCGTGCGCATCGGCATCATGCTCGGCCAACCGACCGGATCGGACGCATTGCTCCGGCTGACCGACGACCTGCGGCAAGCCGCCGAGGAGGGCTTCCAATCGGCCTGGTTGTCGCACATTTTCGGGATCGACGCGCTGACCGCCCTCGCGGTGGCGGGCAGCCAAGTCCCGGGTATCGAGCTCGGCACCGGCGTGGTGCCGACGTATCCGCGCCATCCCGGGGCGCTCGCGCAGCAGGCGCGCACCACCGCCCTGGCCGTCGGCCCGGACCGGCTGAGCCTGGGCATCGGGCTGTCGCATCGAATCGTCATCGAGAACATGTACGGATACGACTTCGACAAGCCCGCTCGGCATATGAAGGAGTACCTGTCGGTGCTGCTGCCGCTGCTCGCGGGTGAGCCGGTGTCCTATGCGGGTGAGACGATCCGCGCCAATCTCGCGCTGGAGGTGCCGAACGAGGATCGGGTGCCGGTGTTGCTGGCCGCGATGGGGCCGCAGATGCTGAAGCTGGCCGGGCGCCGCACCGACGGCACCGTGCTGTGGATGACCGGTCCGGCGACCATCCGCACCCATATCGCGCCGATCGTCACCGAGGCGGCGGCCGCGGCCGGACGACCCGCCCCGCGCGTGGTGTGCGCGCTGCCGGTCTGTGTGACCGACGACGCCGACGCGGCTCGGAACAAGGCCGCCACGGTGTTCGAGGCCTACGGCACGCTGCCGTCCTATCGGGCCATGATGGACCGCGAGGGCGTCGCGGGCCCCGGCGATCTGGCCATCGTCGGCACCGAGGATCAGGTCGCCGCCCGCATCCACGAGATCATCGCCTCGGGCGCAACCGAATTCGTCGGCGCGCTGTTCACCGGCGGCGAGTCCGCCGCCCGCACCCGCAAACTGCTCGCGGGGCTGGCGAGCTGAGTGTCGCTTGACCTCGAGCGCACTCGAGGTAGCAGGGTGGAGCCATGACGCAGACCGCAGAGTTCTGGAACACCGTGTACGACAACGACACCGCGCCGTGGGTGATCGGCGCGCCGCAACCCGCGATCATGGCCGTGGCGGACCAGGGTCTGATCCGGGGGCGGGTGCTGGATCCCGGGTGCGGGGCGGGGGAGCACACGATCGCGCTGACCAGGCTCGGCTACGACGTGCTGGGAGTGGATCTGGCGCCGAGCGCGATCGCCTATGCCCGGCGCAATGCCGAGGCGAAGGGCGTGCCCGGCGCGCGCTTCGAGGTGGCCGACGCGGTCCGCATCGGCGCCGATCCGGAGTACGCCGCGCGCTTCGGGCTGTTCGACACCGTCGTCGACAGCGCCCTGTTCCACATCTTCCTCGACGATCCCGGTACCCGCGCCGCCTACGTTCGCAGCCTGCACACGCTGCTGCGGCCGGGCGGGGTCCTGCATCTGCTGGCCCTGTCCGATGCCGAACCCGGCTTCGGACCGCGGATCAGCGACACCATGATCCGCGAATCCTTCACCGAGGGCTGGGATCTGGAGGAGCTGCGGCCGTCGCACTACACCGGCCGGATCACCGATACGGTGGCCGAGGATTCTCAGGGGCTCGACGTCGCCGCGGACGGTACGGTGCGGGTCAGCGCCTGGCTGGCGCGGATTCGCCGCCGGTAGCGCCGGGTCAGCGCCAGCGCGCGCGGCGCGGGAACAGCAGCCGCCCCGCCTCGTGCGACACCTCGAGCACCACGCGGGCCAGCCGGTCGAAGCTCATGCCGTCGGCCCGCCCGGACAGCGACAGTGCCGCCGGTGCCGTGCCGCGACCGCGCAACGGCGCCGCGACACAGGCGATTCCGGCGACCGCCTCCTCCCGGTCGATCGCCACGCCCTGGCGCAGGCGGATCTGGGCGAGCTCGCGCTGCAACGCCTCGGGTTCGCAGACGGTGCGCGGAGTCAGCCGCGCCAGCCGGGTGCGGAAGGCGGCCTCGGCGATATCCGGTTCCAGGACCGACAGCATGGCCTTGCCCAAAGCCGTTGCGTGCGCGGGCATCCGACCACCGAGGCGGGTGGGCAGGGCGGCGGCGAAGCGGCCGCCTGCCTTGTCCAGATAGACCACGTCGCGTCCGTCGAGCACCGCCAGATGGCCGACCATGCCGGTGCGCTGGGACAGTTCGTGCAGCAGCGGGCTCACCGCGTCGCGGATCTCGTTGTGGTCGGCGGTCAGCCCGCCCAGCTCCAGTGTGCGCATGCCCAGCCGGTAGCCGCCCGAGGTGTGCGCCAGCCAGCGCAGTCGGATCATCTGGTCGAGGATGCGATGCACGGTCGAGCGGGGCAACCCGGTGCGGTCGACCAGCTCCAGCAGCGTCAGGGTGGGAGTGGAGGCATCGAACGCGTCGAGGATCAGCGTCATCCGTTCGATCATCGACACCGGATTCGCGCGTTCCGCGGAACGCAGCACGGTGACGGTCATGGGTACCTCCGTAAGCTCATCGGCAGCCTAGAAGCCGGGCATCCAGGCATGAGCGTTTTCGATTTGTGTCACCAGTCACAGTGCTCGCCGCGCGGGCGCGGCGAATCGGTGGAATTACGTAGGTGTTACGGATCAGTTGTCGGTGAAGGTCACGCGCACGGAGATGGGCGTGGTCTGCAGGGCGGCGAAGCCCGCGGCGGTCAGCGGGGCCAGCCGCGGATGCGGTGCGAAGGCCTTGGCGCGCTCCACCACATCGTCGTCCGGGCGCAGCTCGGCCACGCCGATGCGCCACCGATCGCCTTGGCGCAGGCGCACCCGCGGGTTGGCGCGCACGTTGTTGCCCCAGCCCGAACGCAGGCCGTGCTGGCAGATGATCCACGCACCCGCCTCGTCGAACAGCACCGACACCGGCACCCGGCGGGGCTGTCCGGACTTGCGGCCGATGGTCTCCAGTTCGGTCGCGAAGCTCGACCGCACCCCGACCCGGTCCAGCGCGCGGAACGCCGGATTCACCAGGTAGCGGCCGACGGCGCGCTCGACGGCGAATTTGCGGGCCAGCCGGTCGGTGCGAGCCGGACCGCGCTGCGGGCGGAAGGCGTCCCAGCCGTTGCGCCGCAGCATCGATACCGCCGTGCGCCACGGTGAGCGCGCCGGGTCCGGGTCCAGACCCGCGCCGAGCCGATGCAGCTGATCGGTGTGCCACTGCAGATCCAGCGCGCCGTCGAAGGCCTTGACGGTGCGCACATCCGACAAGCGTTGCGGCAGACCCAGCGAGATGGCCGGGGGCCGTAGGGCGTCGGTGCGGCCGGTGAGCAGATCGCCCGCGGCGGCGGTGATCACGGCCGACGGGCGGCCCACGCCGACCACGTCGCAGGCGCCCGACTCCACCGCCTCGGCCATCACCGCGCGGGTGCGGAAACCGCCGGTCACCGCCAGCGGGACCGTACGCGCCAGGGCACGCACGGTTTGGGCGTACTCCAGGAAGTAGGCCTCACGTGCCCGGGTGCTCGCCGAGCGGCCCATCATGGCCGGGGATTCGTAACTGCCGCCGCTGATCTCGATGAGATCCAGCTGTTCGGCCGCGAGGCGTTCGACCACCGCGCGCGATTCCTCCTCGCTGAATCCGCCGCGCTGGAAATCGGCGGAATTCAACTTGATGCCGACCGCGAAGCCGGGGCTCACCGCCGCGCGGATCGCCCGCGCCACCTCGATCACGAACCGGGCCCGCCGCTGCGGATCGCCGCCCCAGGCGTCGGTGCGCCGGTTGGCCAGCGGAGACAGGAATTGCGAGACCAGATAGCCGTGCGCGCCGTGGATCTGCACGCCGTCGAAGCCCGCGGTCTCCACGATCCGGGCGGCGGTGGCGAAGCGGTCGATGATGTCGTGGATCTCCGCCTCGGTCAGCGCCCGCGGCGTGGGCATGCCCGGAATGCCGAGCGCGACCGCCGACGGCGCGACCGGGCGGCGGCGCGACGCGATCGGATTCGACTGCCGCCCGGGGTGATTGAGCTGCACCCAGACCGGCGTACCGCCGTCCTTGCCCGCCTTGGCCCAGCGGGTCAGCTCCTCCAGATGTCGCTCGTCCTCGATGGCGACATTGCCCGGCTCGCCGAGCTGGGTGCGGTCGATCATCACATTGCCGGTGACGATGAGGCCGAAACCGCCCGTGCCCCAGCGCCGGAACAGCCGGGTCAGGCGGTCGTCGGGGCCGTGCTCGCCGTCGCCGAGGCCCTCGCTGAGCGCGGACTTCATAATGCGGTTGGGCAGTACCTGTCCGCAGGGAAGGGGCAGGGGATCGGGCAAGGCGGCCAAGGCGGTACTCCCTTCCGTGCGGTCCACCCCGTGGTAGACCGAATGGTTTACTGAAGGGTAGTACACCGATCGGTATACATCAAGGGTAGGCTGGGCGGACGGACCGTGCAGGAAGGGGTCGCAGATGGGAGCCCGCGATCGGCTCATCGATAGCGCCGTGGAGTTGATGCGCCGCAACGGCGTGGCCGGGACGGGTATCGCGCAGCTGCTCGAGCACAGCGGCATTTCGCGGCGTTCGGTGTATCTGAACTTTCCCGGCGGGAAATCGGAGCTCGTGGCCGAGGCGACCCGGTTCGCCGGGCAGGCCTACAGCGCGCTGCTGCGGACGGTCACCGCGGGCGCGGACCTGGCGACCACCCTGGCCACCTTCCCGGGCATGTGGCGCGAGGTGCTGGTGTCGAGCGATTTCACCGCCGGCTGCCCGATCGTGGCCGCCGCCCTCGGGCGTTCGGAGGCGCCCGAGGCCGCCGACGCGGCCGGGGCGGCCTTCGCCGATTGGGAGCAGATCCTGGCCCAGCGGCTGGAGGCGGAGAAGGTGGATCCCGACACCGCGCTGTCGCTGGCGACCACGATCGTCGCCGCGGTCGAGGGGGCGGTGGTGATGTCGCTGGCGACGCGGTCGGCCGCGCCGCTGGAACGGGTCGGCGCGCAGATGTCGGCGCTGGTGGCCCAATACACCCGGGCGGGCTGAGACGCGTTTCGCGCCAATAGGTCAAGTACGTTCCGCCGCAATAATTGCCGAAAATTTCCACGTGCGTGTGAGCGATTTTCCGGGGTAGCTTGACCGCATGAAGATTCTGGTTACCGGCGCCACCGGAAATATCGGTCGCATGACCGTGGACCATCTGATCGCTTTGGGGGCGGACGATATTCGCGCCCTGTCCAATCGGCCGGAGCGGGCCGGACTGCCACCGCAGGTGGAGGTCGTGCGCGGGTATCTGGGCCGGCTCGAGTCGCTGCCCGCGGCCTTCGAGGGGGTGGACCGGATGTATCTGGCGCCCAAGCTGGAAACCGTGACCGAGGTGGTGGAACTGGCCCGGCGCGCCGGAATTCGCCATATCGTCGATCTGTCCGGCGACGACACCACCGACTGGCAGCCGATCGCGCAGGCCGTCGAGAAGTCGGGAGTGGCCTGGACCCACCTGTACGCGGGGGAGTTCATGGACAACTTCGAGATGTGGGCCGAACAGATCCGCCGCACCGGTGCGGTCCGCGAGCCGTATCCGGAGTCGGCGAATGCCGCTGTGGCGATGGACGATATCGCCCGGGTGGCCGCGACCGTGCTGACCCAGGACGGGCACGCGGGGGCGACCTACACCCTGACCGGTCCGCAAACCCTCACCCGGGCCGAACGCGTGCGGCAGCTGGGTGCCGTATTGGGGCGCGAGCTGTCGTTCGTGACGGTCTCGCACGAGGAGGCCGTAGCGCTGCTCGAACCGATGCTGGGCGATTTCGCCCGCGATTACGTCGACGGCCTGGCGCTGGGCGTCGACCATCCCCACCGGGCCAACACCACGATCGCCGACGTCACGGGCCGCCCGGCCACCACCTTCGCCGAGTGGGCGGCCGCCCACGCCGACCAATTCCGCTGAACCGGCTAGCCTTGCCGGGCCAGTAGGTGCTCGATCTCGGCCCGGTGCGGAATGGACGCGCTCGCACCGAGTTTCGTCGTCGCGAGCGCGCCCGCCGCGCCCGCCCAGGCCAGGGCGGTGCGCGGACCCTCGTGCCAGTGCGCGGCCAGGGCGCCGGTGAAGGTGTCGCCCGCGCCCGTCGTATCGACGACGTCGACGGTGACCCCGGGGCTGGCGAATTCGCCGTCGGGACCGCGGTAACGCGCACCCGCGCCGCCGCGGGTGGTCACCACATGCGCGACCGGTTCGAGTGCCGACCCGAGCTGCTCGGCCTCGCCCTCGTTCACCACGGCGATGTCGACGCAGGCCCACAGTTCCGGCGAAAGCCACTGTACGGGTGAGGGATTCAACAGCACGGTGGTGTCGTGCGCGCGGGCGTGACGGGCCGCCGCCAGCACCGTCTCGATCGGAATCTCCAGCTGACACAGCAGCACATCGGCCGCGGCGATGGCCGCGAGGTCGGCGTCGGTGAGCTCGGTCAGCCGGGCGTTGGCGCCGGGCACCACGATGATGCTGTTCTCGCCCGAGGTGTCCACGATGATGGTGGCGATGCCGCTGGGCCCATCGGTCGTTCGCAGCCGGGTCGTATCGACCCCGGCCGCGTCCAGCACCTCGCGCAGCCGCCCGGCGAACAGGTCGTTCCCGACCGCGCCGACGAACCCGACCTCGGCGCCCGCGCGTGCCGCGGCGATCGCCTGATTCGCGCCCTTGCCGCCCGGCACCATCTCGAACCCGCGGCCCAGAACGGTCTCGCCGGGCTCCGGTCGCCGCTCGGTCACCGTCACCTGGTCCATACTGATACTGCCCACCACCACGATCCGTGCCATACCTGCACCGTAGTTGTCGGTGCGAGCGACGCGCGGGAGAGGCCGCCATGCCGTTTCTGGTCATCGAGGGAACGTTCCGCGCCAAGGGCGCCCAACCGGATGGTGATTCGGTGCGATTCCGGCCGGACAATCCGGCCGAGTGGGACCTGGTCGGCGGGGAGCATCCGGTGCGGCGCAATGCCGCGGGCGTCGCCCAGCTCCGACTGGACGGTATCGACGCGCTGGAGACCCACTACACACCGCCGCACGGCACCCGCATGCACCAGCCGCTGCCGCTCGCCCGCGCCGCCGCCGACGAACTGCTGACCTGGCTCGGATTCACGGGCGTCCGGCGCGATGAGGACGAGACGGTCACGGCATGCGATCAGGACGAGGTGCCGGGATTCATCCTCACCCGCGGCGCGGATCTCTACGGTCGCTGCATCGCCTTCGTCGGCCGCGGCGCCGCGCCCGCCGCCTCGGGCAGCTCGGTGTTCGTCGATCCCGCCCTGGTGCGCACCACCCTCAATCACCATCAGCTCGGCCGGGGCCTGGCCTATCCGACCTACTACCGCAACCTCTTCCACGATTTGCGCGACGAATTCACCGCCGCGGTGTCGGCGGCGGCCGCGGCCGAGCTCGGAATCTGGGCCGCGGATGTGACCCTCTCCGGTGCCGCCATCACCAGCGCGACCTCGCTCACCGACGACGTGCTCGTGCTGCCGAAGCTGTTCCGGCGGCTGGCCGACTATCTGCGACTCGGCGGCGGTGATCTGTCCCTCGCGGGCTTTCGGGAGTTCCTCGCCGAGGCGAAGGACAGGTTTTTCATCCTGTCCCTCGGCCATTCCACCGTCGGTCTCGACGCCATCGTGGAGGTCGACGGGGACGTCGTCCGAATGACCCATCCCGCAACGGATCTGGTCTTCGACGAGAAGTGAGCGGACCCGGCCGGCGCGGGCGCCAGGACGGACAAAACGCACCGAAGGGATAGTTGAGGACAACGGCAATTCCGACGGAAAATCATGTGTCACCGATTCTTTCGTCGTTTCCGGCACCATCGCCGGGTGACGAGCAGGTAACGTATCCGTCGTGAGCAGGCCACCGATGGGGTTCGATCCACATAACCCGACGTCGGCGCGGGTGCTCAACTATCTGCAGGGCGGCAAGGACGGCTTCACCGCGGACAAGGATCTGGGCGAGCAGATCCTGTCGGTGGCCCCCGACACCATGGCGATGGTCTGGTTCAGTCGGCAGTTTCTGATCGGCGCGGTCCGGATGGCGGCCGAGGCGGGTATCCGGCAGTTCGTCGACCTCGGCGCGGGCATGCCGATGGAGCCGACCGTGCACGAAACGGCCAGGTCGATCCACCCGGATGCCCGGGTGGTCTATGTCGACTACGACCCGGTGGTGTTCGCGCACTGCAACGCCCTGTACGCCGGTACACCGGGTGTCGGTGCCCTACTGGGCGATGTGCGCCGCCCCGGGGAGATCCTGGACGAGTTGCGCGATCAATCCCTGATCGATCCCCGCGAGCCGGTCGCGATGCTGCTCATCGGCGTACTCCCCTTCGTCCACGACGAGGACGACCCCACGGCGGCCGCCGCCCGCATCCGCGATTGGATGGCCCCGGGCAGTTACTTCGCGGTCACCCACAGCTCCAGCACCAGCGACCCGAAATTCGTCGAGCAGGTGCTGGCGGCCACCAAGCTGACCGCGGCCGAGATCACCTTTCGCTCGCCCGAGCAGATAAGTGCCTTCTTCGATGGCTTCGACCTGCTCAAGCCCGGCCTCGTGCCGATTCAGCAGTGGCTTGCGCCCGATCTGCCCGAGACCGGGCTGGTCACCTACGGTGCCATCGGGCGCAAGCCGGGCGCTGTCGACTAGCCGCATCCGCCGGTCCTCGGGGGTTGCCCGCCGGTGCCGAAGAACTTGTCGCTCCAGTGCGCACTGGCCTTTTCTTCGATCTCGTGATTCCGCGAGAGCGCTATGCTGTGGCCCGCATTGGGCACCTGCACCACCTGCAGGCACGCCTCGGGGGAGTAGTAGGGCGCCTCGCGAGCCTCGATCGCCTTCGCCGAGGAGCAGTCGGCACCGCCGGTTCCGCAGAGCAGGAAGTCCTTCTCCGCCTGGATGATCAAGACCGGGACGCGGATGGATCGGGTCAGATCGCTGGTGGCATAGGTGAAGGCGCCCGCGAATTCCACGGCCGAGCTGGCGTCTTTGTTGGCTTCGTCCCACGCCACGATGCCGGGGTCCACCTCGTGATGGAAGAGCTGACCACGGCTTCCCTCGGCCGTGGTCCAATAGCCCGGGTCGAGGTTCTCCCCCTGGAATTTGGGGTCGAGACGAGCGGGGCGGAAATTGGACCCGGCCGTGAGAATTCCGGCGTTGACCGGCACCACATGCAGCATGCCGGTGATGATCAGTCCCTGCACATCGCGATACTCGGCGGCTTCCTGCCAGGCGACGATGGATCCCACGGAGTGTCCGGCCAGGACGACCGGGCCGAACCGGGTGTTCCCGACCGTCCCGGCCTTCAGGGCCTGGACGATCTGATGCACCACGAAGGCATCGTCGCGCACGGTGATTTCGGCGCTCTGCGGACGGGTGCTGCGGCCCTGGCCGATTCGATCGATAGCGAAGGTGGGCACACCCCGTGCCGCCATGTTGCGCGCATAGGAATAGGAGCCGTCGCCATAGGACGAGTTCCAGTAGGCGTGGTTGTAGTAGGCGCCGTGCAGCAGAAGTTGCACCGCATGCCCGTCCACCAGGTCAGCGGGTCGCGCGCACAATTCGCCCCAGATATGCTGGGACTTCGGCGCGTCGGGCCGTAGCGATACGGGGATCGCCGGGTAGGGACGGCAATCGACGTCCGTCGGCGGCGCCGCGGCGACCGGGGCCGCCGTGACGCTCGCGATCAACGAAAAGGCTGCAGCGGCCGTCAGCAGAGTCCCGCTCACGGTTTTTCTCATACGCTCGAGCACGGGTTGTGATCCTTCTCAATGAGCACTATCGGTAAGATTTTGCTGCGACTTCTCCTCGGCCAGGGTCCGAAGGGCCCGAACCGCGGCCTGAAACTTCTCCTCGGAGCCGTACCTCCCCATCCCGCATTCGGTCGAAATTCCGAATGGATGATCGAGCACCCGCGCCGCGGTCTCGGCTCGCCGGCGCGCCCCGGCCGCGCCGTCCTGATAATGAACCAGACCGAGGTACAGATCCGTTCCGGGATCGAATTCGACCTCGGCCAGCGGGCGATAGTGGTCGACTGAATGCCACTCCATCGGAACCGACATGTGCACGAAATCGATCGTGCGGTGTAGGTTTTCCCGCAGGCCGCGCCATATTTCGGCCAGGCCGGTGGTGTCGGGCGCACTCGGGTGCTGGATCGTTTCGGAGTTGCCGTAGCAGAGGTGGTACCCCAATTCGACATCCTCGGGTATCCAGTTGCCGAGCCGCGCCATAGACGTGAGCAGGTTCTCCTTGGTCTCCAACGGATTCGGAATCATGCCGTCCCAGCTGACGACCTCGACGGGAACATCCCACTGGATCGCGAGTTCGGAATGGGGCAGCAACGCGAGGATTTCCGAGATCGACTCCTGTAGCCGTGCCTCGTACGCGGGTAACACCCGGCCCTGAGAATCCGGGGCCACGAATACGGCGACCGGGGTGAGCGGGCTGGGGATCGGGAACATGAACTTCGTCCCGGGGAAGAACAGCCCATCCCGTTTCGCTCGGTGGAATTCGGCGAACGAAGCCTTGGCGGCGTCGGCGTAGTGGAACCGCTCGAAGCGCACGTCCGCCGCTGTCACCCCATGCCGCAGACGTGCGCAGGTCAGCGGGATCAGCTGTCCGGGAACGGGTTCCGCCGCCTCGAAGGCCGGATTGTCGGTGAAGTGCGGTCGCTGCGTGAAGATGAATCCGGCGCGCACCCCGGTTTCGTCCGGCACCCGGCGCACCAGCGCCTCGAATTCGCTGTGGATCCAGTGGAACGCCTCCCGCGTTCGACCGAACGGGAGGCTGCCACACAGGTGCACGCCCGGAAATCCGCGTTGATCAGCGGTCACGACAATCGACCTTCGACATCGAGACACGCACCTCCATCGACCCCCATCCCCCGGACCAAGCGGATGCTGTCAACGTCCGACTCCGTTGTTGTGCGTGACCTGAACCTCTCCGGGCTGATGAAGATGCGGCTCAAATGATCGAGTTCAACCTAGCAGATATATGTTTCGGCGTAGGTGCACTTTCACCGACTGACCGAAATGTGGAAGGGGCACACGGGATTTTCACATCGATCGGGCGAGATTCGTCCCGTGCGAACGGATTCGGGCATTCGTCGATGGGAGCGTCGCCGCGCGCCCGCGTCCGATGGATGCGGCCGAATGTCGAGCCCCGATCGCGTGCCCGAGCCGCGGGACACCGGTTACGGTCGGATACGCCGGTCAGTAGGCTGTATGTATGACTGCTCCCACTGCCGCCGAACTGGACGATGTCCGCACGGCGGTGCACGATGCGGCGCGCCGGGCCCGGGTGGCGTCGCGCACGCTCGCCCAATTGACCACCGCTGGGAAGAATGCCGCGCTGCACGCCGCGGCCGATGCGCTGCTCGGCGCGAAGGATCGGGTGCTCGCGGCCAATGCCGAGGACATCGAGATCGCGCGGGCGGCGGGGACGGCCGACTCGCTGCTGGATCGGTTGCGGCTGAGCGAGGCTCGCATCGACGGCATCGCGTCGGGACTGCGCCAGGTCGCGGGGCTGCCGGATCCGGTGGGCGTGGTGGTGCGCGGTTCGACGCTGCCCAACGGGCTCGAGATCCGGCAGGTGCGGGTGCCGCTGGGGGTGGTCGGCATGGTCTACGAGGCGCGGCCCAATGTCACCGTCGACGCCTTCGGACTGGCGCTGAAGTCCGGTAACGCGGCCCTGCTGCGCGGCTCGTCCTCGGCGGCGCGCTCGAACGCCGCACTGGTCGAGGTGCTGCGCGAAGCGCTTGCCGCACAGCAACTTCCGCAGGACGCGGTGCAGCTGTTGCCCAGCGCGGACCGCTCCAGCGTCACCCATCTGATCCAGGCGCGCGGCCTGGTCGACGTGGTGATCCCGCGCGGCGGCGCGGGCCTGATCAATGCCGTCGTCCGCGACGCGCAGGTCCCGACCATCGAGACCGGCACCGGCAACTGCCACGTTTATGTGCACGCCGACGCCGACCTGGATATGGCCGAGTCGATCCTGATCAATGCCAAAACCCGCCGCCCGAGCGTCTGCAACGCCGCCGAGACGGTGCTGATCGACAAGGCCGTGGCCGATATCGCGGTGCCGCGTCTGACCGCCGCGCTGGAGCGGGCGGGGGTCACCATCCACGGCGATCTGCCGGGCCTGGTCCCGGCCACCGACGAGGACTGGGCCGACGAATACCTCACCCTCGACATCGCCCTGAAGGTGGTCGACGACCTCGACGCCGCCGTCGAGCACATCAACCACTGGGGCACCGGCCACACCGAGGCCATCGTCACCGCCGACCTGAAGGCCGCACGCGAATTCACCGCCCGGGTCGACGCCGCCGCCGTCATGGTCAACGCCTCCACCGCCTTCACCGACGGCGAGCAGTTCGGCTTCGGCGCCGAGATCGGCATCTCCACCCAGAAACTGCACGCCCGCGGCCCCATGGGCCTGCCGGAACTGACCTCGACCAAGTGGATCGTCTGGGGCGACGGGCAAATACGCGCTGTGTGAAGGGCGAGCTCATCTGCTGGCAGATCACGAGCGAGTCGTACGGGTGCCGTTCGCGGCCGTCTCGTCGTTCCGCGGTCGAAGCGCATGCGCGAAGCGCGAGTCTCGACCGCGGAACGACGAGACATGGAGGCCGCGAACCCGCCGGAGCGGAGCGGAGGCCATCAAACAGAGCGTGTACCTTCGATCACAGATGTTTTACGGTGCATACCCTCATGCATCGGGCCCGAGGAGGACCGCAACTGTGCAGACCGCAGTGCACGAGCCGATCTTCGCGTCGGTCGACGATGTGATCGCGCGGCTGGCGACGACCGGCTATCTGTCGGACAAGGCGACCGCTACCTCGGTGTTCCTGGCCGATCGGCTCGGTAAGCCGCTGCTGATCGAGGGTCCGGCGGGTGTCGGCAAGACCGAGCTGGCCCGGGCCGTCGCCCAGGTCGCGGGGGCGGAGCTGGTGCGGCTGCAGTGCTACGAGGGGATCGATGAGGCGCGGGCGCTCTACGAGTGGAACCACGCCAAGCAGATCCTGCGCATTCAGGCCTCCAGCGAGAACGGCTGGGAGGAGACCAAGGCCGACGTCTTCAGCGAGGAGTTCCTGCTGTCGCGTCCGCTGCTGACCGCGATCCGGCGCACCGACCCGACCGTGCTGCTGATCGACGAGGCCGACAAGGCCGACGTCGAGATCGAGGGCCTGATGCTCGAGGTGCTCAGCGATTTCGCCGTGACCGTGCCCGAGCTCGGCACCATCACCGCGGCGCGGCGCCCCTTCACGGTGCTCACCTCCAACGCCACCCGCGAACTGTCCGAGGCCCTCAAGCGCCGCTGCCTGTATCTGCACATCGACTTCCCGGACGAGGAACTCGAACGGCGCATCCTGGCCAGCCGGGTACCCGAGCTGAAGCCCGCGGTCGCCGCGCAGCTGGTCCGGGTGGTGCACGTGCTGCGCGGTATGCAGCTCAAGAAGCTGCCCTCGGTGGCCGAATCCATCGACTGGGGCCGCACGCTGCTGGCGCTGGGTCTGAAGGATCTCGACGACAAGACCGTGCGCGCCACCCTCGGCGTGGTGCTCAAACATCAGAGCGATCACCAGCGCGCGCTGGCCGAGCTGAAGCTGGCCTGAGATGACCAGGCGCAGCCCAGCCCGCGCACTGGTCTCCGCGGCGCTGCGCGGGCGCGCGAACGAGGAGCCGGAACCGCTTGCGCCGCACGGTCTATCGGGTCACCTCGTCGGCTTCGTGGAAGCCCTGCGCGCCCGCGGGATCGCGGTCGGCCCGTCCGAAACCGTCGATGCCGGACAGGTTCTCACTGTCCTGGACCTCATGGATCGCGAGATGCTGCGCGAGGGCCTGGCCTGCGCCCTGCTGCGCCGCACCACCCAGCGCACCACCTTCGACGGCCTGTTCGACCTGTGGTTTCCGGCGGCGCTGGGCGAACGGGCCGGCGCACGGCAGGTGGAGATCCCGCGCCGGTCCGACGGCGAGATCGACATCATCGAACTGCGAAAGATGCTGGCGCAGTTGCTCGCCGCCGACCCCTCGGGCGAGCGGACGCGTGAACTGCAGGAGCTGGCGGCGCAGATGGTCGAACAGATGGGTCAGTACCAGTCCGCCAACGGCCCGTCGTTCTCGGCGTATCAGACCCTGAAGGACCTGCAGCCGGAGCTGCTGGTCAGCAAGATCCTCGCCGGATTGGCCGCGGGAGGAGACACGACGGACTTCGACACCGAGGTCGCCCGGCGCGCGGCCCGCCAGCGCATCCGCGACTTCCGCGGCACCGTCGAGGCCGAGACCCGCCGCCGCGTCGCCGAGCGCATCGGCCGCGACCGCGTCGCGACCTACGGCGTGCAGCGCCAGGCCGAGGACGCCGACTTCCTGCGCATCTCGGAGAACGAACTGGCCGAGCTGCGCCGCGGCAGTCAGCGCCTGGCCCGGGTGCTGGCCGCCCGGTTGGCCGCGCGCCGCCGCCGCGCCCGCCGCGGCGAGATCGATCTGCGCAAGACGCTGCGCAAGTCGATGTCGACCGGCGGCGTGCCGATCAAGTTGGCCGCGCGCAAGCCGCGGCCCACCCGGCCGGATCTGGTGCTGCTGTGCGACATCTCGGGTTCGGTGGCCGGATTCTCCAGCTTCACCATGATGCTGGTGAACTCGCTGCGCGAACAGTTCTCGCGGGTGCGGATCTTCGCCTTCGTGGACCAGGTCGACGAGGTCACCCACCTCTTCGATCAGGTGACCCCGCTGGACCAGGTGACCCGCCGCATCTTCACCGAGACGAAGGTGGTCGGTTTCGAGGGCCACTCCGATTACGGCGCCGCGCTGCGCGGATTCGCCGCGGACTTCCCCGAGACGGTGACGAGCCGATCCTCGCTGCTGATCCTCGGCGACGCCCGCACCAACTACCGCGATCCGGCCCTGGACACCCTGCGCGAACTGGCCGGCGTGGCCAAGCATGCGTACTGGCTCAATCCGGAGGCCGAGAAGATGTGGGGCACCGGCGATTCCGCCGCACGCCGCTACGCCGAGATCGTCGAGATGCACGAATGCCGCTCGGCCCGGCAACTGACCGCCGTCGTGAGCCGACTGCTCCCCGTCTAGCCTGCGCATATGGACCTGATGCCGTACTGCCTGTCCAAGCCCGGGGCGCACGAGGACGAGCCGTGGGAGAGCGATGTGGTCGCCAAGGTCGGCGACAAGATCTTCGCATTCGTGGGCGCGGACTCGGTCACCCTCAAATGTGGGCGCGACCGCGAGGAGGCCGACGAACTCGTGCGGGTCTACCCCGACGATGTGACGCCGTCGGCCTATATCGGCCGCTACGGCTGGAACACCATCCGGCTCGGCGGCGCGGTCCCGCTCGACGAGCTGCGCGAGCTGATCGATATGTCCTACGACGCGATCGTGGCGAAACTGCCGAAATCCCGGCGGCCCGCCGGCTGAGCGCCGGTAACCGGTCGTTAAGCTCGGCGTTTGTGCAACAGACAGGTCGGCGCAAACTGGGCGTGATGGGTGGCACCTTCGATCCCATCCATCACGGGCATCTGGTTGCCGCCAGCGAGGTCGCCAATCGGTTCGAGCTCGACGAGGTGATCTTCGTGCCGACCGGGCAGCCGTGGCAGAAGTCGCGCAAGAAGGTCAGCGCCGCCGAGGACCGATATCTGATGACGGTCATCGCGACCGCGTCCAATCCGCGGTTCTCGGTGAGCCGGGTCGACATCGACCGCGACAAGGAGACCTACACCGTCGATACCCTGCGCGACCTGCAGGAACTGTATCCGGACGCGGATCTGTACTTCATCACCGGAGCGGACGCGCTGGCCAGCATCCTGACATGGCAGGATTGGGCGGAGCTGTTCGAGCTGGCGAAATTCGTCGGCGTGAGCCGTCCCGGATACGAATTGAACATCGACCATCTCGCGGAGCATCTGCGCGACAGCCCGGCCGATGCCGTGACCGTCATCGAGATACCGGCCCTGGCGATCTCGTCGAGCGAATGTCGCCGACGCGCCGCCGAGGGTCGGCCGGTGTGGTATCTCGTTCCGGACGGGGTCGTGCAGTACATATCGAAGCGGCATCTGTATGTGCCGAATGGGAACGGGAAGGTAGCTGGATGACTGCATCCGCCGAAGCGGTCGACATCGCACAGGTGGCCGCGCTCGCGGCCGACGAGAAGCTGGCATCCGACGTGGTGGTGCTCGACGTCTCCGAGCAGTTGGTGATCACCGACTGCTTCGTGATCGCCTCGGCTCCGAACGAGCGGCAGGTCAACGCGATCGTCGACAACGTGGAGGAGAAGCTGCGGCTGACCGGGCACAAGCCGGTGCGGCGCGAGGGCACCCGCGAGGGTCGCTGGGTGCTGCTCGACTACGTCGAGGTCGTGGTCCACATCCAGCACAGTGATGAGCGCAATTTCTATGCGCTGGAACGGCTTTGGAAGGACTGCCCGGAGATTCCGGTGCCCGGACTGGGCGACCCGCGCACCGACCGCGCCGGAGACACCGAGTGAGCAGACACGCCGGTGTGCGCCGCTTGATCCTGCTGCGGCACGGGCAGACCGAATGGAACGCCAGTGATCGCATGCAGGGCCAGATGGACACCGACCTGTCCGAACTCGGCCGCCGTCAGGCCAAGGACGCTGCGCGGGAACTGGTCTCGCGCGAGGCCATCGCCATCGTCTCCTCGGATCTGCGCCGCGCCTACGACACCGCGGTGGCGCTGGCCGATCACACCTCGCTCGAGGTGGTGCGCGATCCGCGGCTGCGCGAGACCAGTCTGGGGGAGTGGGAGGGCCTGACCCATCTCGAGGTGGATGCGCGGTATCCGGGCGCGCGGCAGGCGTGGCGGTTGGATCCGACCTTCACCCCACCCGGCGGGGAGAGCAAGATCGAGGTCGGCACCCGGGCGCTGCCGGTGGTGCGCGAGTTGTTCGCCGAGCGCACCGACTGGCCCGGTCGTACCATCATCCTGGTCGCGCACGGCGGGTTGATCGCGGCTCTGACCGCGGCTCTGCTGGAACTACCGGAGAAGAACTGGCCGGTGCTGGGTGGTTTGGCCAACACCAGCTGGGTGCAGCTGAGCAGCCACGGTCCGAGCATCGAGCAGCCCGGCTGGCGGCTGGATGTGTGGAACGCGGCGGCGAAGGTAGCACCTGATGTCCTCTGACAAACCCTCCTCCCGGAACGAGGAACCCCGGCAGGTTTCCGACGAATTGCTGCGCAAGGCCTCGGAGGGGCCGGTGCGGCAGCTGCCGGACGCGCTGTTCGGCGGGCCCGCGGACGATCGTGGCGGGGCGGTATCGGACGAACTGTTGCGCAAGGCCTCCGAGGGGCCGGTGCGGCAGCTGCCCGACGTGCTGTCCGGCGAGTCCGCGTCGGAACCGGCTGCGCCGCGGCCGGAAACGGGTGGGGGAGACGATGCGAGCGGTGACGGGGGGTCGACGGGACCGCCGGGGAGCGAGCCGGACTTCTCGCACATCGACGCGACCGTCGGTCGGGACACCGCGGGCAGCGACGAAACTCCGAGCACGGCCGAGGCGGAGCCGACACGTGCCGAGGGATCTGCTCACGACGACGGGGCATCCGTGGTGGTTCCCGCCGCCGCGGCTCCGGACGCGCAGGTGGATCCGGCGACGAGCGGTCCGGATTCGCGGCCGGTGCTGCTGGTCATCGCGGATTCGCTGGCCTACTTCGGGCCCAAGGGCGGGCTGCCCGCCGACGATCCGCGCATCTGGCCGAACCTCGTCGCGGCCGAATTGGATTGGGATGTGGAGCTGGTGGCGCGGATCGGATGGACCTGCCGCGACGCCTACTGGGCGCTGATCGGCGATCCGCGCGTATGGGCGGCGGTGCCCCGCGCGGGCGCGGTGGTATTCGCGACTGGCGGCATGGATTCGCTGCCGTCACCGCTGCCCACCGCGCTGCGGGAGTTGATCCGCTACCTCCGGCCACCGGCGGTGCGCCGCCGGGTGCGGGCAAGTTATGGGTGGTTGCAGCCGCGGCTGTCGAAACTGGGCCGTCCCGTCGCGCTGCCGCCGCGGGTGAGCGTCGACTATCTGGAGCAGTCCCGAAACGCCCTGGCACAGTTGCGTCCCGAGCTGCCGGTGGTCGCGGTGCTGCCGTCTGTGCACGACTGCGCGGCCTACGGCCGGGTGCACTCCGGCCGCGAACCGGCGGTGCGGGCGCTGCGCGCGTGGTCGGCGACGACCGGCGTACCGCTGGTGGATCTGGGTGATGCCGTGCGCGACAACATCTTTTCCGGCGAGGCCAATCCCGACGGCATCCACTGGGGCTGGGAGGGGCACACCGCGGTGGCGCGGGCCATGGTCAAGGTGCTCTCGGAGGTACGCGCCGGGGGCGATGCCACAACCGTGGTGCGGTAGCGCATGGCCGTTGTGGTCGTGACCGACTCCGCGGCGAGCCTGCCGCCCGAACCGGTCGCCGAGCTGGGCATCGAGGTGGTGCCCCTGCACGTGCTGGTGGACGATCGCGCGCTGCGCGAGGGCGTCGACACCGGCGATATCGACTACACCTCGTCGGCGGTGACGACCTCGGCGCCCTCTCCGGGCGAACTGCGCGCGGCCTACGAGCGGGCGCTGGAGCGCAGCAATGGCGACGGCGTGGTGGCCGTGCACATCTCCCGCCAGCTCTCGGCCACCTGGGCGGCCGGTCGGCAGGCGATCCGCGATATGGACGCGGGCGAGCGGGTGCGCCTGGTGGATTCGCTCAGCGCCGGACTCGGAACCGGCCTGCCCGCCCTGGCCGCCGCCCGCCGGGCCGCGACCGGTGCCGCCCTCGACATCGTCTACGACACCGCCGTCGCGGCCGCCGGTCGCGGGCGCGCCTTCATCGTCGTCAACCGCACCGAACAGTTGCGCCGTGGCGGCCGCCTGAGCACCGCCGCCGCCTTCTTCGGTACCGAACTGGTCACCAAGCCCATCCTGCAGATCATCGACGGCCGTTTGGAATTGCGCGAGAAGGCACGCACCCGCTCCAAGGCGTTCACCAAACTGATCGCCGCCGCCGTCGACGCCGCGGGCGAGGACGGCGCCGCGGTCGCCGTCCAACACCTGGGCGCCGCCGAGGCCGCCGAAACCCTCACCGCCCAGCTCACCGAGCTCATCCCGGGCATCCACGAGCTGATCACCACGGAATTCGGCCCCGCCCTCGCCGTGCATCTGGGCCCGGGCGCGGTGGGGGTGCTGGTGGTGCCGGGCGGGTGCGGGCGTTAGCCCATTCGGGTTTCGTCGATCGCCGGTCTGGACCGCCCTTCGAAGAATCGGCACCTGCCGACCGCGATCAGCCGCCGGCCGCGAGCCGGAGTATTCGCGCGCACAGCTCGGGGAAGCTCCAGCCGACGGCGCTCGCCGCCAGCGGCAGCAGGCTCGCGGCGGTCAGGCCGGGCAGCGAATCGACCTCCAGCACACGCGGTCCCCGCCGCGTCGAGCATCAGGTCGACCCGGCCGCTCGCGCCGCCGCCGAACACGGTGATGCGCATGCTCACTGCTTGTAGGTCGCGAGGAAGCGGCCGATGCGCTCGATGATGGCCTCGAGGTCGTCGGCATGCGGGAGGGTCAGAATGCGGAAGTGGTCGGGGCGCGGCCAATTGAAGCCGGTGCCCTGCACGATGTGCAGCTTCTCCTGCAGCAGCAGATCCAGGACGAACTGTTCGTCGTCGTGGATCGGATACATGTCCAGATCGATCCGGGGGAAGGCATAGAGGGCGCCCTTGGGCTTCACGCAGGACACGCCGGGAATGGCGTTGAGCGCTTCCCAGGCGCGTTCGCTCTGTTCGCGCAGCCTGCCGCCGGGCAGGACGAGGTCGTTGATGCTCTGATGCCCGCCGAGTGCGGCCTGAATCGCCTGCTGCGCGGGCACATTCGCGCACAGCCGCAGTCCGGCCAGCATGGTCAGGCCCTCCAGATAGTTCTCCGCGTGCTGGGTCGGGCCCGAGACCACCAGCCAGCCGGACCGAAAGCCCGCGCAGCGGTAGGACTTCGACAGACCGGAGAAGGTCAAACAGAGCAGGTCGGGGGCCAGCGCGGCGGTCGCGGTATGGGTGGAGCCGTCGTAGCGGACCTTGTCGTAGATCTCGTCGGAGAACACCACGAGGTGGTGGCGGCGCGCGATTTCGAGGATCTGGCGCAGCACCTCCGGCGGATACACCGCGCCGGTGGGGTTGTTCGGGTTGATGATGACGATCGCGCGGGTGCGGTCGGTGATCTTCGCCTCGATATCGGCCAGGTCCGGATACCAGTCCGACGCCTCGTCGCACAGATAATGCACGGGACGGCCGCCGTTGAGCGTGGTCGAGGCGGTCCACAGCGGGAAATCCGGTGCGGGGACGAGGACTTCGTCGCCGTTCTCCAGCAGCGCCGTCATCGCCATCATGATCAGTTCGGAGACGCCGTTGCCCAGGAACACCTCCTCGACGTCGACGTCGGACAGGCCCAGCGTCTGGTAGTACTGCACCACCGCGCGCCGCGCCGACAACAGGCCCTTCGAGGTGCAGTAGCCGCTCGAATTCGGCAGATTGCGGACGATGTCCTGCAGGATCTCCGCGGGCGCCTCGAAACCGAACAGTGCCGGGCTGCCGGTGTTGAGCTTGACCACGTGATGACCCTCGGCCTCCAGCCGTGCCGCGTGCTCGGCCACCGGCCCGCGAATCTCGTATGACACTCCCGCCAGCTTGCTCGACTGCTTGACCTGCATGAACGTCCCTTCTCGGTGAGCCTGCCGGACACTCTACTTGGAATCTCCAAGTATGCACTTGGAATTTCCAAGCATCACGCTACAGTGGGGGCGTGCCACGCCGAAGCTACGACCACTACTGCGCCGCCAGCCGCGCCCTCGACATCGTCGGCGACCGCTGGAGCCTGCTGGTGGTGCGCGAATTGTGTTCGGGTCCACGCCGTTACAGCGATCTGTTCGCCGATCTGCCCGGCATCAGCACCGATATGCTCGCCGCCCGGCTCCGGGATCTCGAACGCGACGGCATCCTGACCCGCCAGCGCCTCGGCCCGCGCGCCTCGACCACGGTCTACGAGCTCACCGCGGCCGGAATGGCCTTGCGGCCCGTCCTCGAGGCGCTGTCGACCTGGGGGACAAGGGTGCTCGGGGAGCGCCGTGCGACCGATGCCGTGCGCGCGCACTGGTTCGCGCTGCCGCTCGGGCGGGCGATTGCGGAGCAGCTCGGCCGGGGTACCGCGACCGTGCGCATCGGGGACACCGTATTCCACGTGGTCGTCGAGGACGAGATCACCCATCACGACGGTCCCGCGGCCGATCCCGATATCGAATTGCATCTCGACCTCGACACCGCCACCGCCGTGGCCGCCGGGGCATCCGCCCTGGTCGACGCCGTCCCGGATGTCCAGTGGCCGAATCGGATCGGGGCCGATCCGCTCGCCCGCTGAGCGAGTTGTCCACAGCGAAGGTTTTATCCACAGACTTTCTGAAAGCCCAGGTCGAGAGCGGGGGAGGGGTGCGGGCCGGGCCTAGCGTGTCGGCATGGCGCGAGATGACGAGCGGGTGCGAGAGCGGCTGGGAGCGCTGGACGGCGGCCGGGCGGCTCACGGCGGGCGATGGGATCTCGAGGAATCGGTCGGTCGGGACGACGATCGCTACGACGAGGGGCCTCGAACGCCCCAGTGGCTGAGCGAACCGGCCGACGGCGGATCTGTCTGGCATGAGCGATTCGTGCCCCAGCGATTGCGCGGGACCCGCTGGGATCCGGGGCGGCGCGGGCTGATCGTGATCGCCGCCGTGGGGCTGGTGGCGGTGGTGCTGGCCGCGGCCGCGGCGCAACGGGAGAGACCGGCGATGCACGCGGTTCCGCCGCTGCCCACCGTGGGATCGGTCGTGGCCTCGGCCGGGCCGCTGCCGAGCGAGACGGTGGCGGCGCCCAGCGCGACCCCACCCGGCGCGAAACCCGTTGAGCGCACGCCGGTGGAACGTCCCGGCGAGCTGGTGGTCAGCGTTGTCGGCCTGGTCTAGCACCCCGGCCTGCTGCATCTGCCACCCGGCTCCCGCGTCGCCGACGCGGTGGGCCTCGCGATCGCCAAGGACGGCGCGGATATCGCCGGACTCAACCTCGCGCAGCGCCTGGGCGACGGCGATCAGATCGTCGTCGGCGCCCACGGCCCCGTGTCGGGTCCGCCGCAACTCGGCAGCGCGGTCATCCCCGCGGGCCAGCCGTCGACGCCCGGGGCCCGATCGGCCACCTCCGCCCCGCACGCCAAGATAAACCTCAACACCGCAACCGAATCCGACCTCGACACGCTCCCCGGCATCGGCCCCACCATGGCCCGCGCCATCATCGCTTGGCGCGCCGAACACGGCCGCTTCACCGACCTCGATCAACTGTCCGACGTCCCGGGCATCGGCCCGACGCGAGCGGCCCGCCTGCAACCGCTGGTGACGCTGTGAACGGGTCGGTGCGAGCACAGGGACGACACCTCCGGGCGGCGAAGGGCCGAGATTCGCTTGTGCTACCGCAGGTGTGTGGCACGGGTGAGCGGTGCCACGGTCGATACGTCAGCGGGGCGTCGTCGGCGGAGGAGGGTCGAGATCCGATCGCTCAGCCGCAGGCGTGGGATCTGCGCCTGGTGCCGGCGGCCGTGCTGTGCTGGGGCGCAACGATTGCCGCGATCGTCGGCGGCTGGCGGATCGGGTTGGCCGTGGCCGGTCTGCTCGTCGCCGCGGGGATCGGCTTGGGGTGCTGGGTGATTCGCCGGGGATGGTCGAGTCATGGCAGGTCGGAGCGGCTGGGATTCTCGCGAGCGATCGCCATGGCGCTTCTGGCGGCATTGTTGGCCGGTGCCGGGTTCGCGGTCGCCGCGGCGTGGCGGCAATATCTAGTCGATACTCATCCGCTGCGAACTCTCGCCGAGGGCTCCTCCACGACCTTCCTCGCGGTGCCCACCGATGACCCGAAACCCCTGCGGGCCAAGTCGTTCGGCGGGCGGCAGTGGCTGCTGCGGGCGGAACTGCGCGAATACCGGCGCGGCGCGGCGACGTTGCGGGCGGGCGGGGCGGTCCTGGTGATCGTGCCGGAGGAGGGCTGGTCGACGCTGCTGCCCGGACAGACCGTACGCTTCCGGGCCCGCGTGGATCGGCCGTGGCGGCAGGATCTCACGGTCGCGGTGTTGCGGGCGCAGGGCCCGCCGCTGGCAGTCGGCGACGCGCCGTGGTGGCAGCGGGCGGCCGGATCGCTGCGCGCAGATCTCGCGGAAGCCGCCGACCGCGCATTGCCGCCGGACGCGGCCGGACTGCTGCCCGGCATGGTCGTCGGCGACGTCTCGAGGCTGCCCGACCACGTGCGGGAGGACTTCGTCGAGATCGACCTGGCACACCTGGTCGCCGTCTCGGGCACCAATGTCTCGATAGTGCTTGCCGCCGTGCTGATCTCGACCCGAGCCTGCACCGTCGACCTTCGTGTCGGGGCGGCGCTGGCCGCGCTCGCCCTGTTGGCATTCGTGATCATCGCGCGGCCCTCGCCGAGCGTCCTGCGGGCGGCCGTCATGGGTGCGGTCGCGATCGGTGCCCTGGTCACCGGCCGTCGAAAACAGGCGCTGTCCGCCCTGTGCGCCGCGGTGATCGGATTGCTCGCCTACTCACCGCGCCTGGCACTCGATCCGGGCTTCGCCCTGTCGGTCTCGGCCACGGCCGGACTAGTCCTGCTGGCCCCCGACTGGTCGCGGCGACTGCGGGCGCGCGGCTGGCCCCGCCCACTGGCGGAGGCGTCGGCCGTGGCCAGCGCCGCCTTCCTGCTCACCGCCCCGATGATCGTCGGCCTCACCGGTCATCTCGCCCCGGTCGCGATCCTCGCCAACATCCTCGTGGAACCGGTGATCGCTCCCATCACCATCGTCGGAGCCGTCGCCGCCGTCGTCTCCTGCCTCTGGATGCCCGCCGCGGTCCTGCTCCTGCACCTGACCGGCCCACCCCTGGCCTGGCTGTTGACGGTCGCCGAACGCGGTGCCGCGCTGAATGTTTCGCTCTCGCTGCCCACCGGCCTCACCGGCGGCCTGCTCGTCGCCGCGATCATCTCGGCACTCCTCGCTGTCGACCGCGCCGTGCGCCGCCCCGAACGGCACGACGACGCGGCCGAATCGTCACCAACGAACCCGACCGAAGGAGATATCGGATGTCATCGACCGTGCAGAAGTTCGACCACCGGCGCGAACTGTTCGAGGAAGAGGTGATTCACCGTGACGTAGGAGTGGCCGAATTCGTCTCGGCGGCGCTGTATGTCATCGGCCATCTGCTGCGGCGTGCCGCGCAGCACGAACAGCGAGTCGGCCGCCGTCAGCGCGTGCAGGTCGTCGCCGACGAGCGGAACCACCTGCCGCGGAATGAGATCACCGACGACGATCACGTTGAGGTGGTACTCGACCCCCGCCGAACGATCCCCGGCCGCCTCGGCGATCTCGGTGATCATCCGCGCGATGTCCGCATGAGCGGCCAGCGGGTTGTGGGCAAGGGTGACGATATCGGCGAGGCGACCAGCCAGCCGCCGAGATCGCGGCCCGCCCGCGGCGATCATCACCGGCGCCGGGGTTGCCGTCTCCACCGCCCGCAGCTCTCGCACGGTCTGCTCTACCAGATCCAGCCGCTGCGCGGGTGTGGTTGGCGGCCTGCCGATCGTCGACCGCCGAACGATTCATCCAGTGATTTCCGGTACCGATCCCGAGCTCGAACCGGTGATCGGTCAGTATCGAAGCACTGTCAGTCGATGGCGTGGAGAGGCGAGCGTGGCCGAGCGGGTGGACAGGCGGAGCGAGATCGTGTGGATGGCATTCGATCAGTTGGCGCGCAGGGGATTCGAGGGTTTGCGACTGCGGCAGATCGCGGGGGATGTCGGGATCGATCACTCGACGTTGCATCATCATTTCCCCGGCAAGCAGGACATTGTCGCCGAGATCGCCCGGTATGCCATCGGACGGTTCGGGGTGGCGCCGCCCGAGGGCGCCGGGGCCGCGGAGTGCCTGCGGGGCTATCTCAATCATCTGCGGGAGTTGCTGGCGAGCTCACCCGAGGTGTTCGTGGTCACCGCCGAACTCGATCTGCGTGCTCGGCGGGATCCGGCGGTGCGGGAGATCATGGCCCGACACGAGGAAAACCGGCGGGACCGGCTGCGCGAGGTGCTGGCCGCCGGTGTGGCCGAGGGTGCCTGGTCGGCACGGGTCGATCCGGTCGACGCGGCGGAGTTGGTCATCGCGACGGTCAAAGGTCTGCAGCTGGCACCGGATACCGCGGCGGCGGCCCTCGCTCAGCTGGAGGCGCTGTTGGCGCGGTGATGGCCTCAGAGCGTGAGTTTGATGATGTCGATACCTCGTTTGTTGTCGGCTACGTAGACCAGGCCCCGGTGCCAGTAGGGCGCCCAGGCGCGGGTGCCGGTGGGGCGGTAGTAGGCGACCTGCTTGGGATTGGTGGGGTCGGAGATGTCGAGGAAGCGGGTGCCCTGGCCGTAGAAGGATTGGACGAGGATCTTGTCGCGCACCTCGAAGTAGTGGGCGGAGCAGTCGCCGGAGGCGGGGTCGCTGCCCTCCTGGCCTGCGACGCTCCAGGTGCCGATCGTCCTCAGCCGGAACGGTTTCTGCGGGGTGGAGCGCCAGCCCTCACCGCCGTAGGAGCCCTCCAGGGAGGCGATCACCAGAACGCCGTCGCCCGCGCAGCCGTCGACGAAGCTTTCCTCGGTGGTGTAGATGAGGTTGCCGTGGCCCCAGCGGTCGGTGCCGCCGTCGTGGGAGCGGGTGCCGATCGGGCGGAAGCTGTTGTGCATGAATTTCGAGGGCGCGGCCGTTTCCTGAATCCCGCCGCCCGCGTGGGGAACCGGCTCGGTCGGCGAGGCCATCCGCATCTTGCCGGTGACCGGGTCGGTGTGCATGCCCGCGGTCCAGTACCCGCGCACGCCGCCCCGGCCGGAGACCCAGGCGACGCCGGTCTGATCCACCTGGACGTCGTGGACGTAGTCGGTCTTGCCGTCATTGCGAGCCAGTTCGATCGGTTCCGGAAAAACCTTGGGGCTGCGCGGATTCCTGATGTCGGTGACCCAGATCGGGCGGCCGCCCCATTCGGCGGGCATGCTGTTCGCCTTGGCCGGTCCGCCGGTCCACAGGTACTGGCAGTCGTTGATGCAGGTGGTGGTGTGACCGGCGGGGACCTTGACGTAGCTCATCACCGTCGGCTTCTCGGGTCTGGCCAGATCCACCACGTAGATGCCGGATTCGCCGGTGCCGGTGTTGCCGCCGAACGCACGCGGGTCGCGGGCGAGGAACACGCGCTTGCGCACCGGGTCCACCTCGGTGTCCTCGGTTTCCCACATGCCGGGCATATTGAGCTGGCCGATCAGCTTGGGCGCTGCCGGATTCGCGGTGAGATCGTAGGTCTTGAGTCCGAAGGAGCCGGAGACGACCAGGACGTCCCGAGGACCGTACTGCAGGAACTGCAGTGCGATCGCGCCTTGGGCGTCGGGGAGATTGCCGACCGCCTTGACGTTCTTCTCGGCGGCGGGTGCGTCCGAAATCTGTTGCGCCGAAGCGGAATTCGGCCCGTCCTCCTCGCATGCCGCGGCGGGTAGCGCGGTCGCGGTGAGGGTCGCCGTGGCGGTGATCAACAGCAGTGACGAGCGGAGCAACCAGCGGCGCACAACAACCTCCCGGCGGGGATGTGATCGCCTCTCGGCCAGGGATTCCTGGCGGAAAGCGCTGTCTCACTGTAGGACGCGGAGCTGGGCTGGTGCGATACCCGTATTCGCATACCCCTACTCCGCGAACGGGTTTCGGCCGAATATGTGAGGGACACGGTGCAGACCACTCCGATCGGCGTGGCGAGGAGTGAATGATATTGACATGCACGGTGTTACAGGTAGGCACGCCTCATTCCGCTCACCCGTGCCGCGACGGCGCCTCGCGATGCCGCTCGCCGTGCTCGTGACGCTCCTACTCGCCCTCACCGGCTGCACCGCGGCGCCGGAACCGGCTCGGCCGGGCGTGCTCAGGGTCGGTATCGGCGAACCGGCGGGCCTGCTCCCCGCCGATATCCGCGACCAGGCGGGCCGGACGCTGGTCGGTGCGCTGTGGACGCCGCTGGTCGACTACGACGCGGCGACCGGAAAGATCACCCCGCGCGCCGCGGAATCGATCTCCAGCACGGATCAGACGATCTGGGAGGTCAAGCTGCGCCCCGGGGGCCGCTTCCACGACGGCACGCCGGTCACCGCGAAATCCTATGTCGACACCTGGCGCACGGTGGCCGCCGAGCGCTGGACCGGCTCCGGTGCGCTCACAACGGTGCTGCGGCCCAGGGAATTCGATGCCCCGGACGATCTGACCCTGCGGATCGTCCTCGATCGGCCGTTCGGTCAGGTGCCCGCGGTGCTGGCCGCGCCCGCGCTGCTGCCGCTGCCCGCGTCGGTGCTGGCATCCCGCGATTGGGCCGGATTCGCCGCCAATCCGATCGGCAATGGCCCGTTCCGGATGGTGGAGCCGTGGCGGCCCGGTTCGGGTGGTCGGCTCCTGCGGGTCGAGGAGGCGCCGGGGAAGGCGCGCGAGATCGAGTTCCGCGTCGGCGATGCCCAGTCCCAATTCGATCGGGTGCGGGCGGGCTCACTCGATCTGGCCACCGAGGTGCCCGGTGCGCGACACGATGCCATGCACCGCGACTTCGCCGATCGGCACGCGATGTGGCCGCTGCCGGAGGCCGCATACCTCGCCTTCCCGTCCGGCGAACGGTTCCAGGACGCGGCGGTGCGGCACGGTTTCGCCATGGCGGTCGATCGCGCGGCCTTGGCGGCGGGCCCGCTCGCCAATCAGGTGGACCCGGCCCGCACGATCCTGCCGCCCGGCATCGCCCCGGGAGAACGCTCCGGCACCTGCCGCCCCTGCACTCACGATCTGCCCGCGGCGCAGTCCCTGCTGAATCAGGCCGCCTTCGCCAGCCATCACCAGCACCACTACCTCCCGGTGTACTTCGGTGCGCGGGAAGAGCATTGGGCGCTGCCGCTCATCGACCAGATCCGCACCGCCCTGGCCCTCGACATCGTCGCGCGGCCGCGCGGCGACGAATCGGCGGCTCCCGCCGACGGCCCCTACACGCTGACCCGCTCGCTGACCACGCCGAGCCCGCACGAACCGCTCACCCTGCTCGCGGGCGCCACCGGCTACACCGACGAGGGCTTCACCCAACTGCTCGCACTGGCCGACGCCGCGCGCAGCCCGGAGGAATCCGCCCAGCTGTACCGCCTGGCCGAGAACCAGCTGCTCCGCGATCTCCCGATCGCCCCGCTGTGGTCGGCCCACGGTCACGCCGTCTGGGCCGAGCGGGTGCGCGATGTGAGCGCGGCACCCCTGCGCGGCGTCGACCTCGCCTCGATCTCGGTCTGAGTCTCGAACTACGGCGGGGCTTGGCCGGTGAGGGTTCGGAAGAGCCAGGCCGCGGCGGCGGTCTCGGTGGGGAAGTGCTCCCGGACCTCGTAGCGGCCGCGTTCATAGGTGCCCACCTCCCAGCCGGTGGGCGAGGGGCGGAGGAACCAGAAGTCGGTGGGGAGGGGCTCGTGGGTGTGAATTCCGGTGATCTGGAAGGATTCCGGAGGAACTCCGGACGCGAGCAGTGCGGTAGTCAGTTGCCGTCGGTCCATTCAGGGCCTTTCTTCGACCAGGTAGCCGTTCCGCAGGAGCCAGGTGACGCTCAGGGCCGCGCCCGCCTCGGGGAGGTAGGCGGGCATGAGGACGAATTGTGTCCCGCCGCCGGGCTGTTCGAACCAGGGAGCGATCGGTCCGGCGTCGACATCGAACTGCCTCAGTACACAGTAGAGGTGATAGTTGCTCTGCGAAGCGCCCTGGGGCGTGTTCAGGTTCTGGGGCGGCAGTGCCCGCGCCGCGAATCGGTCGCCGACCGGGGCGAGGAATCGGCCGCCGGGGTAGCCGAATCGGTCGATCCGCTGCCCGGGCCGCAGCGCGATCGCGTGACGCCACGGACGCCCGGCGATGACGACGAACCCGTCCGCCGGCGGGTAGATCCAACCGGATTCGTTGCGGTACTTGGCGACGAACTCGTCGGCGGTCAATCGGCCGAATCGCTGATATCCGAACAGCAATGCTCCAACCGGGGGGCGGCGCGGCAGCGGGTCGGGGCCGAGATACGGCCGCTGCTCGTCGTAGAAGTCGGTGGTCGGCGGCGCGGCGTCCGGCGTGCCCGGGCGACAGAGGGACTGGTCGGTGCCGGGCTGGGCCTGCGCCGAAAGTGGCGACCCGATCAGCAGTAGCAGTGCGGCGAAGAGCGCGGTGAGCAGAGATCGGTAACGCACGATACCCCCATCATCTCGAAAGTACTTGCGGCACAAGGGATAAATCGCCCTGAACAGAGGGTATCGGCCCGGCGCGGGCCGGGGAGGGGGATCGACCGGGCGCATGGTCGGCCTGCGCGGTCAGCGGCGGGACGGAGCCGATGGCCAAGAAGTGCGCGGTCTCGAATCCCCTGGCCGCCAACGCGATCTGCGCGATGGCCACAGATGGGTCGTGTGGAAGCGGTAGCCGGCCGCCTCACTCGGTCAGGATGTCAACGGGAGGGCCTTTGCCGGAGCCGCTCGACACACCCCGGCAGGTGCTGCCGTGGTGCGCGGCCCCGGGGCTCCCCCCGCACGACGCGCCGCTGCCGTTGTTGGCGTTGCCGCTGCTCGCGCTGCCGCTGCTGTCGTTGCCGGTGTCGGTGTGCCGCTGCCGCTGCCGCTGTCGTTGTCGCCGTTGCTGCTGCTCTCGCTGTCGCTGCTGCTGTCGCCGGTGGCGAGGCCGCCACGAGGCTGCGGAGCCAGCGAGACGGTGCCGCCTGGTCAGCCGCCGAGGTGGCGCAGGAGATCGCGTTCGTCGTCCGGTGTCAGTCCGGCGAGCCGCGGTCGATCCAGTCCTCGTGCGCGTTCGTCCGCGAGCGTGGCACCGACGGTGTCGGCCGAGTCCCGGATCCGCAGCCCGGCCGCGCGGGCGGGGGCCGGGTCGTGGGCGACCATCCCGTAATGGTCGGCGGGCAGCCACAGCGGTAGCGATTTGGGACCGGACCACGGAGTGATGTCCGCCTCGGTCAGCGTCCGCGGCGGAATCGGCACCAGCTCGAGGTCGGGTGGGCCGACGAGTTCGGCGCACTCGCGCAGCAGTGATTCGAGCTCGGTGACGGGGCCGATGGCGTCGTAGGTGCCGACCAGGGCGGTCTCGGCGGCGGAGACGATCCATGCGGCCAGGTCGCGGACATCGATGTGCTGGATCGGCTGCTGCGGGGCGTCGGGTACGACGGTGGGGCCGCCGCGCGCGAAGCGGGCGGGCCAGTAGCCGAAGCGGTCGGTGCGATCGTCGGGGCCGGAGATGAGTCCCGGGCGTACCACGAACGCGCGCTCGGCCAGGCGCTCCCGCACGGCGAGCTCGCTCGCCACCTTGATGCCGCCGTAGTGCTCGGCCGCGAATTCGAGGGTCCGGTCCCGAATGGGTTCGCACAGTGGGGCATCGATGGTCTGTCCCGGTGTGGCCGTATCGGCATAGGCGCTGATGCTGGACACGAAGGTCCAATGCCGGGCGTCGTCGGCCAGCGCGTCGAGCGCGTCCAGCACCCAGCCCAGCGCGGCTCGTGCGACATCGATCACCGCATCGAACCGCTCCCCGGCGAGCGGCGCGAGCGCGCCGGGACGGTCCCGGTCCACCACGACCAGCCGCGCGCCGACCGGTACCGATCCGGTCCGGCCGCGCGCCGCGCAGATCACCTCGTGTCCGCGCGCCACCGCCTCCCGGGCCGTCCACCGAGACAGAAACGAGGTACCGCCGAGAATGAGGAACCGCATGGGCACATGGTGTCGATCGGCGGCACTCGGGCGGGGCGAGTTCGCCCTCGGCGAAAGCGATTTCGGTCCCGACGGACAGTTCGGCGACAGCGGACCGGTCCCCGCGCGAGCGCGAGAACCGGCCGTGCCGGTCGGTCAGGGTTTGGGCTTGGTCTCGCTGCTGAGCGAGGACAGCAGCTTGGTCAGGGCGGTGACCGCCTGCGCCGAACCCGTGCCGTTCGGATCGGGCTCACCGACGTCGACGATCTGCTGCGCGTCCACACTGCTCTCCGGCACCAGCGCGACGTCGGCGGAGGCCAGGCCCGCGCCCGCCATCAGGACGCCACCCGCGGCGGCCGCCGCGAATACGAACGTACCGAGCTTCTTCATTCGAATCCTCTTCCATAGCAATTCATCGGGTCGGCGGAATACTTCGATTCCGTCGGAGATCGTTCTATCAGCTGGCGTGAGGCGCGAAATGCCCCCTTTTTCTGTGTCGAAAGAGGCTGGTAGCTGAGGGATAACGCGCTATTGTTTTCGAACGCCAGGGTCCATCCGGCGTTCGGATCGAGACCAGTCAACAATCGACAACGTGGGCGGCGCAACGTATTTCGAAAGCCCCGAATGCCCGGGGCGTCCCCGATGTAATGGGCAATCGACCAGTAATGCTGAGACAAACATCATGCTCGAAAAGTGTTAACGAAATGTCGCCCGCGTCGATCGAACAATATTGCCCGAACGAAGGCTGTCGGTCCCGCCACGTAGGATCGACGCCGTGACCGAACGTCTCGCACCCGTCCACCTGGTGCTCGGTGAGGAGGAACTGCTCATCGAGCGCGCGGTCGCATCGATTGTCGGCCGGGCTCGCTCGGGCGCGCCCGATCCGGACGCGCTGCCGGTCGATCGCCTGCGCGCCGGTGACGCGAGCACCGCCGAACTGGCCGAGCTGCTCAGCCCGTCGCTGTTCGCCGAGGATCGCGTGATCGTGCTCGAATCGGCCGCCGAGGCCGGTAAGGACGCCGTCGCGGTCATCACCGACGCCGCCAGCGACCCGCCCGAGGGTGTGGTGCTGGTGATCCTGCATTCCGGTGGCGGCCGCGCCAAGGCGCTGGCGCCGACGCTGCAGAAGGCCGGTGCGGTCGTGTACGACTGCGCCAAACTCACCAAGGCGGCCGAGCGGGTGGAGTTCGTGCGCAACGAGTTTCGCACGGCCGGGCTGCGGGTCTCCGGCGAGGTCGTGCAGACCGTGCTCGAGGCCGTCGGCTCGGATCTGCGCGAATTGGCCGCGGCCTGTTCGCAATTGGCCGCCGACACCGGCGGCCGGGTCGATGTGGCCGCCGTGCGGCGCTACTACTCCGGCAAGGCCGAGGTCACCGGCTTCGACGTGGCCGAGCTGGCGGTCTCCGGCGATCGCCCCGGCGCGATGGAGGCGCTGCGCTGGGCCACCGACCGCGGGGTGCCCGCGGTCCTGCTCGCCGACGCGCTGGCCGATTCGGTCCATACCATCGCCCGCGTCGGCTCGGCCGGTCGCGGCGACCCGTTCAAACTCGCCTCCCAGCTCGGCATGCCGCCATGGAAGGTGAAGAAGGCCCAGGGCCAGGCCCGCGGCTGGACGGCCGCCACCATCGGCACCGCCCTGCAGGTGGTCGCCGCCCTCAACGCCGACGTCAAAGGCGGTGCGGCAGACGCGGATTACGCCCTGGAGCACGCCCTGTCCCAAATCCTCGACCTACACGGCGCCCAGCGCTGACCACCACCCGGCCCATAGCCGCAGCCCAGAAACCCGCATTCGGCGATGACCGGCCGGAGCGTGCGCAGACGCGGGCCGCGCAGTCGCGGACTGAAGCCCGCCCCGGTGGTGACCGGCGGGAGGGCGTGCGGACGCGGACCGCGCAGTCGCGGGCTGAGGTCCGCGCCCGGTGATGACCCGCCGGAGGGCGTGCAGTCGCGGGCCTGAGGTCCGCACCCGACGATGACCCACCGAAGGGCGTGCAGTCGTGGGCTCGAGTTCGCGCCCGGTGATGACCGGCCGCAGGACGGGCACGAGGTGAGCCGGTGCGGCCTACGCTGGCTCAGTGTGAAACGGGTACTGGTGACGGGCATGTCGGGGACGGGAAAGTCGGCGCTGTTGGCCGAGCTCGGCGAGCGGGGGTATCGCGGCGTCGACACGGACTACGGCGACTATCACGAGTTCGTCGACGGCGAACGGGTGTGGCGGACGGATCGGATCGAGGCGCTGCTGTCGCAGGAGGATGCGCCCCACGGCCTGTTGTTCGTGCAGGGTACGACCAGTAATCAGGTGCTGTTCTACGACCGCTTCGACCACATCGTGCTCCTCAGCGCCCCCGCCGAGCTGCTGGTCGAGCGGCTGACCACCCGGACCACCAACTCCTACGGCAAGAATCCGGCGGAACTGGCCGAGACGCTCGAATACCTCGAGACGGTGGAACCACTGTTACGGGAGATCGCCACGCTCGAGGTGGTCACCACCATTCCGGTCGCGCAGGTGGCCGATGCCGTTCTGGCGCATGTGCGTTGACAATTTGCTGGGCTGCCCCTGAATCTGGGGGACCTGCCAATTCGGGCCTGCGATCTCGAGCGTCGGGAAAGCCGGACCGGAAATGCTTTCGATCGCGTTTCGGTAATCGGTTGCGGCGGTCTCGGAGGCATGCGCGACCGGCGCGGCCCGCATCGGTCCGGATACGACAAAAGCCGCCGTGGTCATCCTCTGCCACGGCGGCGTCGTTATGCGTAGGGGTGGAGTCGGGTCAGCCGAGCTTGTTGAAGGCCAGGGCGAGGGCCGACTTCTTGTTGGCGGCCTGGTTGGCGTGGATGACGCCCTTCGAGGCGGCCTTGTCCAGGTCGCGACCCGCGGCCCGCATCAGCTCGGCGGCCTTGTCCTTCTCGCCGGACGCGGCGGCCTCGCGGAACTTGCGGATCGAGGTGCGCAGCGCGGACTTGACCGACTGGTTGCGCTGACGCGCCGCCTCGTTGGTGCGGATCCGCTTCATCTGGGACTTGATGTTGGCCACGCGTGTTTCCTCTGATTCCTGTCGTCAGTTGGTGTTCATGCCTTGGAAGTCTTATCGGGCGCACCACTCGGGGAGTAGCGCCGCGCCGACGGTCGAGACTACCAGGCACCCCGGTCGGGGGTGAAATCGCCCCGGTCGGGCGCATGCTGATGCAAGGATCCTACCTGCGTCTCACGGTGCCGCGTCACCGGGCCCGCCGCCCTCGGGGTGGGCGTCGAGCTCACCTGCGGCCTAGGTCGCGGGGGCGAGCGGCCGTGATTCGCGGGTGAGGGCGAACAGCGCCGGAATCGGGAACAGCAGCAGGAACAGGTTGGGGACCCACCACGTGAGGCTGAAGTCGCAGCGCAGCGCCCAGAACATGATCGCCTGCAGACCCGCCGCGCTGGTCAGCGTCAGCGAGACGGTCATGAGTGTCCGCGCGCCGGGGATTCGGCACAGGCTGGCCAGGCCGGTCGCGCTGGCGAGGAGGTCGAGCGCGACGAAGGAGAAGTTCCAGCTGCTCAGGATCGGGTTGGTGTAGTCCTTGTAGGCCAGCTCGGGTGGTATCACGTGGGCAAAGGCGACCGCCCAGTACAGCAGGAAGCCGATATCGGTGACGAGCATCGCCACCTTGGTGGGTCCGAGTATGCGAGACACGGTCAGTACCAGTGGTATTCGGCGCACAGGCGATGGGCGACCAGGTCGAAGGTCTTGCGCGGCAGGATCGCGCCCTCGCGGCGGATGCCCGCCTCCGGCACATCGAGGACGCGGTCGAGCCGGACCCAGCTGGGGCGGCCCTCGTAATCCCATGGTCCCGTACCGATTCCGATCCAGTCGGGGTCGTGAGCGCGGACGGGGTTGGAGGAGAGCATCAGGCCCAGCAGGGTTCTGCGGTCGCGGCCGACGACCAGCACCGGGCGGTCCTTGCCGTTGGCGGGGTCCTCCTCGTAGGGCACCCAGGTCCACACGATCTCCCCGGGATCGGCGCGGCCGTCCAGATGCGGGCAGTACACGACCTGCCGGGCCCGCTGACGGGTGGGCACGGGCACCGAGGCCGTGGGGCGTACCGGGACGTTGGCCCGGCGCCGTCCCAGGGCGCGCTCCACCAGCCGGGGTGCCTGCTGCCGGACGATCCTGGGCCCCTGCTCCTTGGCAATGGCCCCCAACTGCTTGCCCAGAGAGCTCCACGTGCTGGCCATGAATCGGAGCATAACGGCGGAGGGGGACGTTCTCACGGTCGTGCAATTCGTTTGGGGGAGCGCGGGATTTGCTGTCCGGTTTCGCCGCACTTCGCGGGGCGACGTGATCTCGGTCACGACGGCCGGCCAGCAGGTCGGCGGACCGGTGGACGAGGGTGTCCGAAGTTCATGGGACGATGGACGACAGTCCATCGAGCACCTGTGAGGGAGTGGAGTGCCCAGCTTCGCGGATACGACGTTCACCGATCCGTCCCGGATCCGGAACTTCTGCATCATCGCGCACATCGACCACGGCAAGTCGACCCTGGCCGATCGGATGTTGCAACTCACCGGGGTGGTCGAGGAGCGGCAGATGCGCGCGCAGTACCTGGACCGGATGGATATCGAGCGCGAGCGCGGTATCACCATCAAGGCCCAGAACGTGCGGCTGCCGTGGAGCGTGGACGGCACCGACTACGTGCTGCATCTGATCGACACCCCGGGCCACGTGGACTTCACCTACGAGGTGTCGCGCGCGCTCGAGGCGTGCGAGGGCGCGGTCCTGCTGGTCGACGCCGCGCAGGGGATCGAGGCGCAGACGCTGGCCAACCTCTATCTGGCGCTGGACAAGGATCTGACGATCATCCCGGTGCTGAACAAGATCGACCTGCCCGCCGCCGACCCGGACCGTTACGCCGCCGAACTCGCCCACATCGTGGGCTGTGAGCCCGAGGATGTGCTGCGGGTGTCGGGCAAGACCGGCGTCGGCGTGCCCGAACTGCTGAACGCGGTGATCGAGCAGGTCCCGCCGCCGCAGGGCGAGGCCGACGCGCCCGCCCGCGCGATGATCTTCGACTCGGTCTACGACACCTATCGCGGCGTGGTCACCTACGTGCGCGTGGTGGACGGCAAGCTCACCCCGCGCCAGAAGATCAAGATGATGTCCACCGGCGCGACGCACGAACTGCTGGAAATCGGCATCGTCTCTCCCGAGCCCAAGCCCACCCAGGGCCTGGGCGTCGGCGAGGTCGGCTACCTCATCACCGGTGTGAAGGATGTACGCCAGTCCAAGGTCGGCGACACCGTCACCACCGCCCGCGACGGCGCGACCGAGCCGCTGACCGGCTACCGCGAGCCGCATCCGATGGTGTACTCGGGCCTGTATCCGGTGGACGGCTCGGACTATCCGGATCTGCGTGACGCGCTGGACAAGCTCCAGCTCAACGACGCCGCGCTGACCTATGAGCCGGAGACCTCGGTCGCACTCGGCTTCGGCTTCCGCTGTGGCTTCCTGGGCCTGCTGCACATGGAGATCACCCGCGAGCGCCTGCAGCGCGAATTCGATCTGGACCTGATCTCCACCGCGCCCAACGTGGTCTACCGGGTGGTGATGGAGGACGGCACCGAGCATGTCGTCACCAACCCGTCGTACTGGCCGGAAGGCAAGGTGCGCAAGGTCTTCGAGCCGATCGTCAAGTGCACGATCATCTCGCCCAGCGAGTTCATCGGCTCGATCATGGAGCTGTGCCAGTCCCGGCGCGGCGAGCTCGGCGGCATGGACTATCTGTCGGAGACCCGCGTCGAGCTGCGCTACACGCTGCCGATGGCCGAGATCATCTTCGACTTCTTCGACTCGCTGAAGTCGCGCACCCGCGGCTATGCCAGCCTCGACTACGAGGAGGCCGGTGAGCAGGAGGCCGATCTGGTCAAGGTCGACATCCTGCTGCAGGGCGAGGCCGTGGACGCGTTCTCGGCGATCGTGCACAAGGACGCCGCGCAGGCCTACGGCCGCCGGATGACCGAGAAGCTGCGCGAGCTGATCCCGCGCCAGCAGTTCGAGGTCCCCATCCAGGCCGCCATCGGCTCGAAGGTCATTGCGCGCGAGAACATTCGCGCCATCCGCAAGGACGTGCTCGCCAAGTGCTACGGCGGCGACATCTCCCGCAAGCGCAAGCTGCTGGAGAAGCAGAAGGAAGGCAAGAAGCGGATGAAGACCATCGGCAGGGTCGAGGTCCCGCAGGAGGCCTTCGTGGCCGCGCTGTCCACCGAGGACAAGGCCAAGGAGAAAAAGTAGGCAACTTGCGCAGATGACCGGTCCGGTATGCCCGTCGATCTCGGGTCTTCCGTAACGTCTGGTGCGCTGTAAGGGTTGTACAGCGTGGAGTGTCCCGGACAACTCCTCACCTGGATGATGTGACAGGCGGGTTTTCCGGAACATATTGTGTTAGTCGATCTCTTCCGTAAGACCCGCTCGGTTCCCGCCGAGCGACCTGAGAGCGGAGCTTGTATGACGCGTGACCTGCCCTTCGACGAGGACGATTCGGGCGCGGGCGATCACGCGGGAGATACCGCGTATCGCATCGCGACCGGCGTCGCGCGGGTGGCCCGGGCAGGCGCATATGTGACCGGTGGCGCCCTGATCGCGGCCAACGGCAGCCCGGCCCCGGCCAACGAATCGCACAACAGCCGGATCACCGGCTGGGCGAACAACGACCCGCAGCCCGACGTGCCGAGTCCGGTGGTGTCCTATCCGGACCCGACGCCCGGTTCGGTTCCGCCGCCGATGGTGAGCAAGCACGCTCCCGCGCCGGTCACCGCCCCGATGCCCGCGCCGCAGCACGATCCGGCCCCGGTCGGCGGCTTCGGCCTGCCCGAACTCGACGGCACGATGGCCGAGGGTGCGCCCGCTCTGGGGCTCCCGGCCACCGGAACCGACGGCGGATCGGGCCTGGGCCTGCCGACGCTGGACAGCTCGACCGGATCCGACGCGCCGCCGTTCGGCCTGCCCGGCAGCGAGCACGGCACCTCCGGCTTCGACCTGCCCAGTCTGCCCACCCAGCCCGCGCACGGCCCGGGTGGCTTCGAATTACCGAGTCTGGCAGGCCATCCGGCCGGATTACCCCTCAACCACGGTCTGGGCCTGCCCGGCACCGAGGGGCTGCATCTGCCCGGTATGAACGGTCTGGGCCCGGGCGGCCTCGGCCTGGCCGATACGACCGCCGCGCCCGCGCAGCCGGAACACGGCTTCGATGGGGTCGGCGGCGGCAATCCCGGGATGTTCCTGGGCACCGAGCTGAAGGTCGACGCGCACGTCGGACTCGACGGCATCTGGTTCACCACCGAGGCGAAGGTCGACTTCGCGATCGGCAACGTGGGTGAGCAACTCGACGACTACACGCAGTGGCTGGGTTCGGGCGTGCATCGCATTCCCACCGGCGACGGATCGCAGGGCGTGCCGGATCTCGTTGCGGGACTGGGTCGCAGCGCGCCCGGCGGTCATGCCGCCGGACCGGCGGCGCATCCGGGCGGACCCGAGGCGGCGGGCGTCGCGTCGGCGCACACGCCGCACGGACCGGTCGCCCATGGTTCGGCCGCCCACGGTCAGCCGGGCACCGCGCCCGCGGGTGCGCCCGCACCGCAGGCCGTGGCGGGTACGCCCGCACCGGCGGGTCCGGGATTGCCCACCGGCCCGGCCATCGCTTCCGCCCCGGTCGTCGCGGCGGCCCCGGCCGCCCCGGTGGCGGTCTCGGCTCCGGTCGCGAACGTCGCTGTGGCCCAGCCGTTCACGCCGCCGGTGGCCGCGCCCGCGGCGGTGCAGCCGGTGGCCGCCACCCCGCTGCAGACCGGTGGGCATGCGGAGACGACCACGCATCCGGTCGCGATCGCGCTGCCGACCCACACCGGTCCGGCGGTGCCCGCACCGCTGATCGGTGGCGGTCATGCCGACGGCACGACCAAGACCACCACCACACCCGGCTCGCATCCGGGCAAGACGACCGTCGATCAACCCACGGTCACCACGCCCCCGATGGCCAAGCCGTCCGCCGATATCGACAAGCCCAGCACGATGCCGCACATCAGCGTGCCGCCGACGACTTCGGTTGTCCGGCCCGGTGATTCGACCACGACGCAGCCCGGCGACACGACCACGCACATCGGCGGTTCCACCCCCGCGCGTCCGGGTGACACCACCTCGACCCGGCCGGGCGACACCTCCACGCGGCCGGGCGACGACACCACCACGACCCCGAACACCGGACATGCCGGTTCGGGCGCCACGACGACGCCCGGCACGGGCGGCTCGACCACGCCGAGCGGAACCCACGATCCGGACGGCCCCGGCACGGGCACCACCCCGACCGGCCCGGGTAACTCGACCGGCCACACGGCGCAGCCGACCGGTACGCACGGCACCACCCCGACCGGCCACGACCCGACGCCCGGCACGCCGGGACAGGGCGGCATGGCGCCGAGCACGCCGGTCACCGTCAGCCCGAACGCCGGTGATGTCGGCATCGGCGGTGGCACCGGGGCGGGCGCCCACCCCATGCCGGTCGAGCCGCCGCACACGGTCGTGACGCCGCCGACGGCGGGCGGCGGTGTGGTTCCGACACAACAGGTTCCGGTGAAGCCGGTCGCGCATGTGGTGGACGCCTACGACACCACGCCGTGGACGCAGGATCACGGCAGCCTGACCGTCGCCGCGGGCGGCACGCTGTCGAGCCACCTGCTGCCCGATGCGACCCTCGCCGAATTGCACCACCCGGCAATCCATCCCGTCGCCGATATGCACATCACGCTGTGACGGGGTCGGCCGCCCTGGACTCCGGCACCGCCAAACATCCGGACGCGATGGCGCCTCTGCTCGGGCTGCTCGACGAGCTGCTCGCGCAGACGCGCGCGGCCGGACGCGCGGATCTGACCGCCCGCCTGTCGATGTCGCGTGCCCGCGTCGCCGATCCGCGGGTGCGCCTGGTGGTCGTCGGCGAACCCAAGAACGGCATGAGCACCCTGGTCAACGGGCTGGTCGGCGCGGCGGTCAGCGCCACCGACAGCCCGATCAGCGTGCCGGTGATCGCCGAGTACGGCCCCGAGTCGACGGCCACGCTGGTCCGCTCGACGGTCGGCGGCCGCACCGAGCGTCAGCGCGTGGACCCGTTGCATCCGGGCCCGGCGCTGACCGCCGAGGGCGTCATCCGGGCCGAATTCACCGAACCCAGCCCGCTGCTGGCCGAGGGCTTCGTGGTGATGGACGCGCCGGGCGCCCCGGCCGACACCCCGACCACCTGGTCGCTGATCGCGGCCGCGGACGCGGTGCTCTACGTGTCCGACGCCGGTTCGGAATACGGTCCGGAGCAGATCGCCCTGCTGCAGCGCATCCAGCAGGTGTGCCCGACCGTGATCTGCGTGCTCAACAAGATCGATCGGTTCCCGCACTGGGCGCAGGTGCAGCAGCGCAATCGCGGCCTGCTCGACAATGCCGGGCTTGGTTTCGCGGTCGCGCCGATCTCGGCGGAGATGTATCTGCGATCCGGCAGCGATCGGCGGCGCGGCCTGGAATCCGGTGTGCCACAGCTGATCGACCATCTGCGCGACTATCTGCTCGGCCGGGCCGACGCGGTGGCGCGCGAGGCGGCGGTGCGCGATATCCGCATGATCACCGACCATCTCGCGCTGGCGCTGCGCAGCGAGGCCGAGACGCTGCGCGATCCGCGTCGCTACGGGGAGATCACCGACCGGCTGCGCATCCTGCGCGCCGAGGCCGACGATCTGCGCCAGCGCTCGGCCAACTGGCAGGTCACCCTCGCCGACGGCTGCGCCGAACTGATGGCCGATATCGAACACGATCTGCGCCACCGGCTGCGCAGCCTGATCCGCGACGCGGAAACCGAGATCGCGCAGAAGGATCCGGCCCGCGGCTGGACTGAATTCGGCGCGGATCTGGACGCGCGCATCTGCGAGGCGGTCGAGGAGAACTTCGTCATCGCCCACTACCGCTCGGTGGAACTGGCCGAGCAGGTGGCCGACAAGTTCGGCACCGACCGGGATGTGCCGCTGCCGAATCTGCGGCTGGAGAATCCGGGCGAGGTGCTCGAGCCGGTCGCCTCGCTGGAACCGCTGGGCAAGACGAAAGTCGGTGTGGTGCAACCGATCGTGAACGTCATGCGGGGCGGCTACGGCGGTCTGCTGATGATCGGCGTGCTGCTGTCCAGCGTGGCCGGACTGCCGCCGGTGAACCCCTACTCGATCACGGCCGCCGTGCTGCTGGGCGTGTACGCGCTGTGGGAGGACCGCTCGCTGCGCCGGGAGAAGCGCCAGGCCGAGGCGAAGGTGGCGGTCGCGCGCCTGATGGACGATGTGATCTTCCAGGTGGGCAAGGAATCCCGCAATCGCCTGCGCGCGGTGCAGCGCACACTGCGCGATCACTTCACCAACCTGGCCAACCAGACGCTGCGCTCGGTCGACGAATCGCTGCGCGCCACCGAGGAGGCCGCCGCGGTGCACTCCCCGGAGGGGCGCAACCGCCGCCTCACCGATATCGAGACGGCGCTGGTGGAATTGCGCGATCTTCGCGAGCGAGCCGATGCGATCTAGCCTGCCGACCGTGGACCGGTGGGGTAAGTTACGCCAAACCGTAGTTCTTCTTGCGGAGGAAGCATTTTGCGCACGAAACTCCTGACCGGTCTGCCGATCGGCCTGTTACTGACCTCGGCCGCCATCGCGATCGCCCCTGCGGCCCAGGCCGATTCCGATTCCGAGACCGGGAACGCCCCCTACTGGACCTGCACCGCCCAGACCTACGACGGTCACGAGCTGCCCGCGGTCGACGTCCCCGCCAAGCGTGGTGTCGAACAGGCCCGGATGCGCGCCCGTCCGGAGTGGCGCGGCCAGGCCCGGTTCGACACCATCGCCTGCGTACCGAAGGGCCGCTAGCCCTCAGGCCCGGTGGGCCGGGTGGAAATCGCCCGAGGAGATGGACTGTTCGGCCCGGATCACGTGGGTGAGGGCGTTGATCAGGGCCAGATGGGTGAAGGCCTGCGGGAAGTTGCCGAGGTGGCGGCCGGTACGGGGATCGAGTTCCTCGGCGTAGAGCTCGAGCGGGCTGGCATAGCCGAGCAGGCGTTCGCACAGCCGCCGGGCCCGCGCCACCTCGCCGATCTCCACCAGGGCGGAGACCAGCCAGAACGAGCAGATCGTGAAAGTTCCCTCGGCGCCGGACAATCCGTCGTCGGTGGTCTCGGTGCGGTAGCGCAGCACCAGCCCCTGATCGGTGAGATCGTCCGCGATGGCCAGCACCGTGGCGCGCACCCGCGGATCGGCCGAGGGCAGGAACCGGACGAGCGGGATCAGCAGCAGTGACGCGTCGAGGCTGTCGCCGCCGTAGGTCTGGGTGAACACGCCGTCGGCGTTGACGCCGTTCTCGAGGATGTCGGCGTGGATCTCCTCGGCGATCTCGGCCCACTTCTTGGCGAAATCCAGTTCGCCGTGCATCTCGGCCAGTTTCGCGCCGCGGTCCAGCGCGACCCAGCAGAAGATCTTCGACGAGGTGAAGTGCTGGGGATCGCCGCGCACCTCCCAGATGCCGCGATCGGGTTCGCGCCAGTGCTCGATGGCGCCCTGCACTGCCCGTTCCAGCATGGGCCACAACGTTTCCGGCACCTGCTGGCGCGACTTCACATGTAGGTACACCGAATCCAGCAGCACGCCCCACACGTCGTGCTGGCGCTGATTGTAGGCGCCGTTGCCGATGCGGACCGGCCGCGCGCCGTCGTAGCCGTACAGATGCGGCAGTTCGTATTCGGTGATCTCGCGCTCGCCGCCGACGGCGTAGAGCACCTGCAGCGGCAGCGGATCGCCGTCGCCGTCGGTGGCCACATCGTGCAGGAAGGCGAAGAAGTCGTCGGCCTCGCGATTCATGCCGAGGGTGTAGAGCCCCCACAGCGCGAAGCTGGAGTCGCGCACCCAGGAGTAGCGGTAGTCCCAGTTGCGTTCCCCGCCGGGGGTTTCCGGTAGCGAGGTGGTGGCGGCCGCGAGCAGCGCCCCGGTCGGCGCGTAGGTCAGCCCCTTCAGGGTGAGGGCGCTGCGCTGCAGATAGCCGCGCCACGGATGGTCGGGAAACTTGCCCAGGGTGATCCACTCCCGCCAGCATTCGGTGGTCTGCCACATCTTGTGCGCGGCCTCCTCGTAACTGCCCGGCGGCGGCAGCGGGGACCACGACAGCGCCACGAACGCCTCGTCACCCTCGTTCATCCGGCTGCGGGCCCGTGCCTCCCGGCCCTCGAGGCCCAGCCGCAGATCGGTGGTGAGGACGAGGCTGGTGCACGGCAGGTCGGGGGCGTCGCAGGTGGCTGTGGCCTGTTCGTAGACGGCTCCGGTATACTCCCAGCGCGCGGGGGAGCGGTGATAGTCGAAGGCGGGCTCGCAGCTGACCTCGACCTCGACCACCCCGCTCACGCACTTGATCGTGCGCAGCAGGATGTGCTCGGCGTCCCAGTCCATCGGGGTGCGGCGATAGGTGCGGCTGCGCTTGTCGGTGTTGTGCCATGGGCCCAGCACCAGCGCGTCGCGCACGATCAGCCAGCCGGTATCGGTCTGCCAGGTGGTCTCGAGGATCATGCCGCCGGGCAGATACCGGCGTGCGGCGGGAACGTTCACCCCGTACGGGCCCACCCGGAAATGGCCCGCGCTGCGATCGAGCATCGCGCCGAAGACGCTGGGGGAGTCCGGTCGCGGCACGCACATCCACTCGACCGACCCGTTGCGGGCGATCAGGCAGTTGACCTCGCAATCGGACAGGAAGGCGTAGTCATCGATGGGCGGGTAGACCGACTTGTGCGTCGTTCCGAGCCGCGCGGGGACGAACCCGCCCGCGAGGTCGATATCCGGGATGTCGGCCAGCGCGTCGCGGCGGACGGGAATGACCTCCGGCTCGAGGTCGTCGGGTTCGTCGGTGAGCGGTTCATCGAAGGACGCCATGAAAACCATCATCGGTGCGGCCGCGGTGCGCGTCCACAACCGCCCGAATGCGACCGGCCCCCTTCCGCGGGTGCGGCAGCCACTAGGCTGGGATGCGTGCAACGCATTGCTGGCTGGTGGGACGGCTTCGAACTCTGGGTGGCCGGTCTGCCGTTCGTTCCGCAGTTCGCCGTGGTGCTGGTGGGGATGGTCCCGGTGAGCTTCGCCATCGCCTACCTGCTCGACCGGGGGTTGCGGGTGGTGCTGCGGCTGCTCGGCCGCGATCGGGTCGCGGTGGGCGAATCACAGCCGCCGACGCCCGCACCTCGACCGATGCGGAAGGAAGCCGCCTGATGCCGCGCTCGCGCGTCCAAATTGCGCTGATTGCACTGCTGGTCCTGATTGTGGTGGCCTGGTTGCTCACCCGTTGAGCGAATTCGCTGGCAGATTGCCAAAAATGATTGGCCCGAACCGGGTTCGGGTACTGTGCACCCCATGCCAACCGATGAGGATTTCGCGGAGCTCGAGCAGCTGCTGGAGCCCGATGAGCTGGACGAGAGTCCCCGCCTGATCGCCACCCACTACGCCTCGCCGGAGGAGGCGATCGAGATGGTGCGGGCAGCGCAGCTGCTCGGCCTGGGCGTGCGCCTGCACAACCGCCTGCGGGTGGAGGAGGACGGCGAGGACGGGGAGGAGACCGCGGCCGAGGAGTGGGTGCTCGACCTGCTGGAGAGTCCGCCGGAGGTGGAGGAGGACTAGGCTCCCGACCCGCGTCGTTCGAACCCGAGAGGCCCCGAATTCCCAACGGGGCCTCTTCGTTTCCGTTTGGGTGATTCGCGAGGTTTCCGCGCGCTCTGCTACAGTCTGCCCGTGTCGTCGAGTGTTGTGCCGCAGGTCCGCCATGAATTGGCGTTGATCGCAGTGCGCTGCCTCGTGGTCGCCGATATCTACTGTCGCTGACGGCTGACCGGGTCGGCTGCGCGTAAATTCTCCACCGGCGCGCGTCTTTCGCAGACCGAACCCGTTCCGGCGGCATTCGCCGTAGCCGCGCCAACCGCCGTGCTCCGCGCGGCGGGTCTTCCGGCAACACCACGTTCCGCCACAATCTTGTTGGTATCCCACCGTGGCGGGCAGCAGGAAAGGGTTCACCCGATGTCTCGCAGCTCCTGGTTCCTCTCGCGTCGACGTACCGCCGCCGTCGCACTCACCGCGCTGGCGGCCGTGGCCCTGACCGCCTGCGGCGGCGGGGCCAGCGACAGCACCGGCGGTGGTGGTGCCGACGGCAGCGGCGGCACCCTCAACCTCTACGCCTACGCCGTGCCCAAGCCCGGCTTCGACCGGGTGATTCCGGAGTTCAACAAGACCGACAAGGGCAAGGGCGTGCAGATCCAGCAGTCCTACGGCGCCTCGGGCGATCAGTCCCGCAAGGTCAAGGACGGCGCCCAGGCCGATGTGGTGAACTTCTCCGTCGAGCCCGACATCACCCGCCTGGTCGACGCCGGGCTGGTGGAAGCGAGCTGGAATGCCGACGCCAACAAGGGAATTCCGTTCGGTTCGGTGGTCGCGATCGTGGTCCGCAAGGGCAATCCCAAGGGCATCAAGGACTGGGACGATCTGCTGAAGCCGGGCATCGAGGTGGTGACCCCGAACCCGTTCAGCTCCGGTTCGGCCAAGTGGAATCTGCTGGCCCCCTACGCCGCCAAGAGCGAGGGTGGTCGGAATCCGCAGGCCGGACTGGACTACCTGAGCCGGTTGATCTCCACCGAGCACGTCAAGGTGCAGCCCAAGTCCGGCCGCGAGGCGACCGAGACGTTCCTGCAGGGCACCGGCGACGTGCTGCTCAGCTACGAGAACGAGGCCATCTTCTCCGAGCGCAACGGCGATCCGATCGAGCACTTCGTCCCGCCGAGCACCTTCAAGATCGAGAATCCGGTCGCGGTGCTGAAGAACAGCAAGAGCCTGGACAAGGCCGTGGCGTTCAAGGACTTCCTGTTCACCCCGGCGGGCCAGAAGGCGTGGGCCGAGGCCGGTTTCCGGCCGGTCGACCCGAAGGTGGCCGCCGAATTCGCCGCCGACTTCCCGGCGCCGCGGCAGCTGTGGACGATCGCGGATCTGGGCGGCTGGAAGACGGTGGACAAGGACCTGTTCGCGCAGGGCACCGGCAGCATCGCGCAGATCTACGACAAGGCCACCAAGTAGCACACGGGATACTCCGACTGTGACCGACAGTAGTCTCCAGCGCCGACCGAGCCGGTCCTGGCTGCGCATGACCGGCTCGACCGGCCCGCTCGGTGTCGCCATCGCGGTGCTGTGGCTCAGCGTGATCGTGCTGCTGCCACTGGCCGCGCTGACCGTGCACTCCTTCGACGACGGCTGGTCCGGATTCTGGAGCGCGGTCACCGCCCCCGCGGCGGTGGACACGCTGCGGGTGACGGTATTCGTCTCGGTGATCGTGGCGCTGATCAATGTCGTGATGGGCACCCTGGTCGCCTGGGTGCTGGTCCGCGACGAGTTTCCGGGCAAGGGCATCGTGAACGCGCTGATCGATCTGCCGTTCGCGCTGCCCACCATCGTGGCCAGCATCGTCTTGCTGTCGCTGTACGGGCCACAGAGCCCGATCGGCGTGCACCTCAACGCGACCCAGCCCGGCCTGGTGGTCGCGCTCGCGTTCGTCACGCTGCCGTTCGTGGTGCGCTCGGTGCAGCCGGTGCTGATCGAGGCGGACAAGGAGGTGGAGCAGGCCGCGGCCTCGCTGGGCGCGGACAACTGGACCACCTTCCGGCGGATCATCCTGCCGACGCTGGCCCCGGCGATCATCTCCGGCGGTGGGCTGGCCTTCGCGCGCGCCATCGGCGAATACGGGTCGGTGGTGTTGATCGGCGGCAACATTCCGCGCGAGACCCAGATGGCCTCGCAGTACATCCAGCAGCAGATCGAGGTCGACCGCCCGGTGAACGCGGCGGCGGTTTCGGTGGCGCTGCTGGCGATCTCGTTCGCCACCCTGCTGATTCTGCGGATCTTCGCCGACCGCACCGCACGCAAGGAGCAGTCGTCGCGATGAAACTGTCCGCCCCGACCCGGATTTCGCTGCGCGTGATCGCGCTGGGCTATCTGTTCGTGCTGCTGGTCGCGCCGCTGGTGATCATTCTGTGGCGCAGCTTCGAACGCGGTGTCGGCGCGTTCATCGACTCCATCACCACTCCGGCCGCGATCGCCGCATTCGATCTGTCGCTGCTGATCGTGGCGATCGTGGTGCCGTTGAATGTGGTGTTCGGCGTGCTCACCGCGATCGCGCTGGTGCGCGGGGACTTCCCGGGTCGCACCCTGGTGCAGGGCATCGTGGATCTGCCGTTCGCGGTGTCGCCGGTGGTGGTCGGTGTGTCGCTGATCATGCTCTGGGGTGCGAACGGCTGGTTCGGCGGTATCGAAAACCTCGGCTTCCGAGTGATTTTCGGGTTGCCGGGCATGGTCATCGCCACCATCTTCGTGACGCTGCCGTTCGTGGTCAGCGAGGTGATTCCGGTGCTGCACGAGATCGGCGACGATCAGGAGCAGGCCGCGGCCACCCTCGGCGCGACCCGCTGGCAGACGTTCTGGCGAATCACCCTGCCCGCCATCAGGTGGGGCCTGACCTACGGCATCGTGCTGACCGTGGCCCGCGCGCTCGGCGAATTCGGCGCGGTGATCATGGTGTCCTCCGCGCTGCCCGGCATCTCGCAGACGCTGACGCTGCTGGTACACGGCCGATACATCAATGACCACAACACCTTTGGCGCCTACTGTGCGGCGACCCTGCTGATGGGTCTCGCGCTCGTCACCCTGATTCTGATGACCCTTCTCGAGCGTAAGCGGGGCACTGCCAAATGATCACCGTGACCAACGCGAACAAGCGCTACGGCTCCTTCGCCGCCCTCGACGACGTGAGTCTCGACATACCCTCCGGCGAATTGACCGCGCTGCTCGGACCCTCCGGATCCGGGAAATCGACACTGCTGCGGTCGATCGCCGGATTGGAATCGCTGGATTCGGGGGTGGTCGTCATCGCCGAGCGCGATGTGACCCGCGTGCCGCCGCAGAAGCGCGACATCGGTTTCGTATTCCAGCATTACGCCGCGTTCAAGCATATGACCGTGCGCGACAATGTGGCCTTCGGCCTGCGGATCCGCAAGCGGCCCAAGCGCGAGATCGCCAGGCGGGTCGACGAATTGCTCGGCATCGTGGGGCTCGACGGTTTCCAGCATCGCTATCCGGCGCAGCTGTCGGGTGGGCAGCGCCAGCGCATGGCCCTGGCCCGCGCGCTGGCGGTGGATCCGCAGGTGCTGCTGCTGGACGAGCCGTTCGGCGCGCTGGACGCCAAGGTCCGCCACGATCTGCGTAAATGGCTGCGGCGGCTGCACGAGGAGGTGCACGTCACCACCGTGCTGGTCACTCACGACCAGGAGGAGGCGCTCGACGTCGCCGACCGGATCGCGGTCATGAACGCCGGTCGCATCGAACAGGTCGGCTCCCCCGAGGATGTCTACGACCGCCCCGCCAACGAATTCGTGATGTCGTTCCTCGGCGCGGTCGCCAAACTCAACGGCCATCTGGTCCGCCCGCACGACATCCGCATCGGCCGCGACCCCAGCATGGCCCTGGCCGCCCACGAGGGCACCGCCGAATCCGCGGGTGTCACCCGCGCCACCGTCGAACGCGTGGTGCACCTGGGCTTCGAGGTCCGCCTCGAACTCCGCAACGCCGCCACCGGTGACCCGTTCACCGCGCAAGTAACTCGCGGCGACGCCGAGGCACTGCATCTGCGCGACGGCGAGACGGTCTACGCCCGGGCCACCCGGATTCCCGAGCTGCCCGCCCACTGAGCGCTTTTCGTTCGTGCCGACCGGCGGCAACCACTAGATCACCCCACAGGCGCTCGGCGGACAATGCCGTGTCCTCTGCTTGGCAAGCACCCAGCACAGTGATTGCCTTGAGACGGGTCGGATCACGGTTCGATAAACACGGCTCGTCGATCGAGGTGGGTGCGATGACGGTTGGGCTCGGAGTGAGTATCGGCACGGTCAACACGGTCTGCGCCGTTGCGACCAGGGACGAGGGCAGGCACGGGCCGCATCGCCGGGCCGCCGGGCCGCCGAATACCTGGCGCACGACGCTCACCTTCGACAGCACCGGCACCGCCCGGGTCGGCCGCATACCTCGGCACGGCCGGGCCATCGCGGAATTCGCCGATCTGACCCAACGCGGCGCCCCGACGGCCCGGGTCGGGCATCGGGCGCTGTCGGCGTCGGATCTGGTGGCCACGGTCGCCGACAGTGTGATCCGGCAGACGATCGGCGCGAAACCAGAAGCGGGCGTGGGTATTACCATCACCCACCCGGTCGCCTATCCGCCCGAGGTCGTCGCCGATCTGCGCCACGCCCTGGACGCGGTCGGCCTGGAACAGGCCCGGCTGGTCGCCGAGCCGATCGCCGCCACCGCCTGGCTCGAGGCCCAGTACGGTCCGCTCATGCCCGGTCTGGCCCTGGTCTACGACCTGGGCGGCTCCGGGCTCACCGTGACGCTGGTGCGGGTCGGGGCGGGCTGCCCGGTGAATCCGATCGTCGGAGAGCCGTTGCGCTCCAAGGTCTTCGGTGGCCGCGCCTTCGGCGCCCTGATGGCCCGGCGCGCACACTGGAGCGCCGACGATACGCCCACCCTGGTCGGCGTGCTGTCCGACGCCAAGATCACCGAGCTGCGCACCGCGCACATTCGCAAGTCCCTGGGGCTGGTCTACGAATGTCTGCGCATCGCCGATGTCACGATGGCCGACGTGGATCGCGTCCTGGTGGTCGGTGGCGCGGCCCGCCCGCCCGAGGTGGCCGGAGTGCTCGGCGACACCCTGGCCCGGCCCGTCTTCGTCGCGCCGGACCCCGAGCGCACCGTCGCCGACGGGGCGGCCATCCTGGCCTGCCGGTCGGCGGCGAAGCCGGTCGCGGTCGCCCATCGCCGCGTCGTCCGGGTGGGCGGCAGCGGGCTGCGGCGGCGTTTGACCCGCGCGGCCGTGACCACCGCGGTCGCCGCCGCGGGCGCGCTGTTCGCCGCCACCGCGGTCGCCAACGAGGGGTCCAGCTCCGTGATCATCGACGCCAGCGGGGTCTGCATCGTCGCGCCCTCGCACTGACCGTTGTTACTTGGAACACACCCATAGCCGCACTACTCGCGGGTACTCCCTGCTCGGGTGTACATCTGTGCACCGAGGGTGAATGCATACCCCTATCTCCCCGCTCGGCTAGTTGACGTGACTTCACGTTGGTGTAACTATGGGACACAGTTAACAGTGCGAGATGGAGAGGCTGTGACGACGATGTCCGTTGCCGCTACGCCCGACGTCGACCCCGTGGTCGCCCAGGCACAGGAATACGCCCAGAAGCTGATGCTGCTGTCGGAGGGCTCGGTCAACAAGCACTTCGATCCGTTCGAGGACATCGACTGGGACAACCCGGACTTCGCCGCGGACGCCGGTGAGGAGCGCTGGGTCCTGCCCGCCTCCGGCGACGCCCTCGGCCGCCACCCCTGGTATCAGGCGCTGCCGCTGGACGAGAAGATCGCCATCGGTAAGTACCGCCAGGCCAATGTCGCGAAGGTCGGCCTGCAGTTCGAATCCATCCTGATCAGCGGCATGGTGGTGCACAACTTCGGCCTGCCCAACGGCTCCCCGGAGTTCCGCTGCTGCTCCCACGAGATGATCGAGGAGCACAACCACACCCTGATGTTCCAGGAGATGGTCAACCGGATCGGCGAGGACGTGCCCGGCATGGGCCCGCTGGTCAGCAAGTTCAAATACCTCGGCGCGCCGGTGGCCGCGCTGTTCCCGAACCTGTTCTTCATGGCCGTGCTCGCCGGTGAGGAGCCGATCGACCACATCCAGAAGGCGATCCTGCGCTCCGGCGAGGAGGTGCACCCGATCATGCGCGGCGTGATGTCCATCCACGTCGCCGAGGAGGCGCGCCACATCTCCTTCGCGCACGAGTTCCTCAAGAACCATGTGCCCCAGACGAATCCGGCCAACAAGTTCGTGCTCTCGATCGCCATGCCGATCGTCATGTTCATCCTGGGCCGCTCGATCTACACGCCGCCGCGGTCGTTCTGGAAGAAGTTCGACATCCCGGACTACGTCCGCAAGGAGCTGTTCTACGGCACCAAGGAAGCCAAGCAGGAGTTCAGCGACTTCTTCGGCGACGTGCGCACGCTGGCCAAGGAGATCGGGCTGATGAACCCGATCGCCAAGGGCGTGTGGAAGGCGCTGCGGATCGACGGCCACACCACCCGGTACCGGTCGGAGCCGCTGCGCGCCGTGCGGGCCGGGTGAGCGGCGGCGGTCAACGATGCCCTACGTCGTCACCCAATCCTGCTGCAGCGACGCCTCGTGCGTGTACGCCTGTCCGGTCAACTGCATTCATCCCACGCCGGATGAGCCGGACTTCCGCACGGCGGAGATGCTCTATGTCGACCCGGCCGCCTGCGTGGACTGCGGTGCCTGCGCCACGGCCTGCCCCGTGGACGCGATCACCTCGTCGAAGAAGCTGACCCCGGAGCAGAAGCCGTTCATCGAGATCAACGCCGACTTCTACCGCCAGTCCCGGCCGCGGCCCACGCTGGCCAAACCCATTCCCGCACCGGCGGTTTCGGCCGATCGCGGGCCGCTGCGCGTGGCGATCGTCGGGTCGGGCCCGTCGGCCATGTACGCCGCCGACGAACTGCTGACCCAGCGCGATGTCACCGTGACGGTTTTCGACCGGCTGCCGGTGCCCTACGGCCTGGCTCGCCACGGCGTCGCGCCCGACCACACCCGCACTCGGCAGGTGAGCCGGTTGTTCGACGTGATCTCGGCCCAGCCCGGATTCGGGTCGTATCTGAATGTGGCCGTGGGCGAGCATATTTCGCATGCCGATCTGCTGCGGCACTTTCATGCCGTGATCTACGCCGTCGGCGCCTCGGCCGATCGCAAGCTGTCGATCCCGGGGGAGGGTCTGCCCGGCAGCGTCTCGGCCACCGAATTCGTGGCCTGGTACAACGGGCATCCCGATCAGGCCGAGCGCGAATTCGATCTGTCGCATCGGCGCGCGGTGATCGTCGGCAACGGCAATGTCGCCCTCGATGTCGCGCGCATCCTGACCGCCGATCCGGAGCTGCTCACCGAGACCGAGGTCTCGCCGCGGGCGCTGGAGGCGTTGCGGCACAGCAAGATCGAGGAGGTGGTGATCGTCGGCCGTCGCGGTCCCGCCGAATCCGCCTTCACCGTGCCGGAATTCGTGGGCCTGCTGGCCGCCGACGTCGACATCGTGGTCGAGGGTGAGGTGCCGGAGCCGACACCCGGTATGCCGCAGAAGGTGGAACACAAGCTGCGGTTGCTGCGGGGGCTGGCCGAGCGGCCGGTGGGCTCGCGCAAGCGGATCGTCTTCCGCTATCTGTCCTCGCCGCTCGCGCTGGCGGGTATCGATCGGGTCACCGGCATCGAATTGGTGCGCAACGAGCTCGTCACCGGGACCGACGGCACGGTGCGCGCGGTGCCCACCGACGAGATCGAAACCCTGGACGCCGGTTTGGTCCTCGCGTCCGTGGGCTATCGCGGTGTGGCACTGCCGGATCTGCCGTTCGACGACAAGCGCGGGGTGATCCCGAATGTCGACGGCCGGGTCGTGCGGTCCGCCGAGGGTGCGGTGGTGCCCGGCACCTATGTCACCGGCTGGATCAAGCGCGGTCCCACCGGATTCATCGGGACCAACAAGTCGTGCGCGCAGGAGACCGTGCGGCAGCTGGTGGACGACTTCAATGCCGGTCGGCTCGCCGAACCCGCCCGCGACGCGGCCGATTTCGACCGGCTGATCACCGAGCGCCGCCCCGTCGCCGTGCGCGGGGGTGCCGCTGGCCGGCCGTGGTGGAAGCGGAGGCTGCTGTCCCGGGCGTGAGTTCCGATGCTCTCGTGGGCGGGCGGTCGCACCGAGCCTGGTGCGACCGCCCGCCCTGTCGTTTGGCGGTAACGCGATCGTGCGGGGTCACGACTTCCTCTGTACGAGACCGTTTTCCGGAGACCGAGTGGTCCCTCGGCGGTGGATGATATGCCGGATTTGCCGCTGACTAAGGGGATAGCTACCGCCCAGCCATTAGCAAACGGTCGGTCGAATTCAAGCGCTGGGAGATCAACTCCAACCCTGCGCAGCGCACCGGTCGGTATTCATCGTGAATTACTGCACGGTAGCTGGTTTCACTCGGTATTGGACGATTGAGTAGTAATTTTCCGCCCTAGAGTCGGCTTGTATGCCGGACTATCAGCGGATTTGCGATGCGGACCAGTGGGTATGAAACCTTTTCTCCGCATTCGGCATTCGTGATCGACAAGCGCCAGCTAACCTGAGTTCGCTGTTTGGTAAACGACCGCGACCACATGGTTCGTCTCCGTGAGGCCGTGGTCACGGTGCGTTGACGGGATGGCAATGACTGTTGGCTTCGGCATGAGCATCGGCACAGTGAACTCCGTGTGGGCGGCAACCTCCGGGGAACGTGACCGCCCGGCCGTGCGGGTTCGGCGCACGGCGGTCACCTTCGACAGCGCGGGCGGCCCGCGGATCGGCGGTATCCCACGATTCGCGCCGGTGGTCACCGACTTCGCCGATCTCACCCGGGATTCGGAGCCGGTGCTGCTGGGCGGGCGGATCTGGACCCCGCCCGATCTGGTGGCGGCGGTCGTCGGCTGCCTGATCGCCGCGAACGAACCGGCCGCGGGTCCGATCGCCACCTATCCGGCCTGCTACACCGAGCGCCAGGTGGCTGCGCTGCGGCACGCGCTGGACTGGACCGGCGCGGTCGACGTCATGCAGATGCCCGAACCGGTGGCGGCCGTGGAGTGGCTCGATGCCGAGCACGGGGTGTCGGAGAACGGCCTCACGCTGGTCTACGACCTCGGCGGCAACAGCCTCGACGTCGCCGTCGTGCGCACCGAGGCCGATCGCGACGAGCGGGGCGTGCTGGGACGTCCGGTGCGTTCGCACGACTATGGCGGTCGGCCGCTGGGCACGATCCTGGCCCGGTACGCGCGGGCGCTGTCGCCGGGTGTGCCGTCGCCGGTGTCGAAGGTGGTGCCTGCCATCGACACCAAGCGGTTACGGGTGTGGCATGTGCGCAATTCGCTTCGGATCGTGTGCAACTGCGTGCACGCGGCCGGGCTGACCCTGCGCGATATCGATCGGGTGCTGCTGATCGGCGGCGCGGTGCGACCGGCCGAGGTGGCGCAGGTGCTGGCCGAGCTCGGACCGCCGGTGGTCATGGCGCCCGATCCGGCGCACACCGTTGCCACGGGTGCCGCCCTCGCCTCGGCCCGATTGGCCGACCGCGGAACGAATTTCGGGCGATACGCCCGGGGAGCCGCCGTGGCGTCCAGTGCCGCCGTGGTGTCGGCCATGGCGATGTCCGCCGCCACCATGCTCGGTGGCGGACCGATCGGAACCGACGGACCGGCCCTGGAGTTCGCGCCCGCGCTGGCCGGTCCCGCACACGGCGTGCGCCAGCATATTCGTGATGTGGAGCTGTTGGAGGAGTTCGCCGATGGCGCTCCTCTGTCGCGCGGGGCCGACGGGTTGCTGACCTCGTTCACCACCGGCCGTACGTATCGCACGGTCGCGCAGGCGGTCTCACCGCGAGTGACGCCCGAGCAGGCGATCCGGGCGCAGGGGAGCGGGTCGCGCTGTGATCCGGCCGGGTGGCGGTCGACCTATGCCGATCCCGCTCAGTTCACCAACCCGCTGCCGTTCGCGCCACCGCGGCAGGCCGGGGTGGCGACGGGGCAGCCGGTCCGCGGCCAGCTTCCCTCGGTCAGCATGCCGGGACCCATCGCGCCCGGAGCGGTTGCGGGAGAGTCCTTTACGCCGGTCGTCGGTCCCGTTTCGGGGGCTGTTGTGCCCGCGCCTATCGATACCGGCGTGCCGAGTCCCGGACCTGTTGGCGCTCCCGTGCCGTCGGCTCCGCCGCCTGCGGCCTCGGTGGGTGCGCCGCCGCCCGCGCCCGTGGTCGGTACGCCTTCGGGTACGACCGGTTCGGTTCCGTCGGTTCCGGATCGTCCGGCCGTCGATCCGGTCGCGACCTCGCCGGGTGGGGCCGGGGCGTCGCCCGCAGCCGGTGGCATGGCTCCCGGCAGTGAAACGACCTCGGGTACAACGGGTTCGGGTGGGACGGTCGATAGCGGCGGTTCGACGCCGGGCGGTTCCGCATCGACCGGTGGCTCCTCCACCGCGGACGGTGCCTCGTCCGCGGGCAGTTCCACGTCGTCCGGCGGTTCCACTTCGGGTGCCACATCCACCGGCGGCAGCGCCGTCGGAGGCGGCGGCTCCGGAAGTCTCTCGGGCGGTACGTCTTCCGGTGGATCATCGCTCGGCGGCGGTCTGTCCACCGGCGGCCCCTCGGGCGGCTTCTCCGGCGGCGGTCTGTCCGGCGGCGGACTGTCCGGCGGCGGCACGTCCGGCGGCGGATCGGGTGGGTCCGGCGGTGGGGCCGGCGGCGGCGGGGATCTCTGATTTCAGTACGCGCCATCGCGGCCCGATGAGGGGGCCGCTGCGTCGATCTCCATGGTGCGGCGTGGTGACCGCGATGATGGGGCCACCACGCCCCCCCGGAGTCCTCAGCGGATGCGCACCGACAGGCAGACGCGATTGTCACGGTCGAGCAGCTCCCATTCGGGCGGGAGCTGAACGTCCCGCTGCGGGTTCACCTGCGTGTTGTAGAAGGCCAGCGTCGGCGGCACCGCGCCGAGGCGCATGTCCAGATGCCCCGCGAAGCGAACCCGGGACAAATCGAGGGAGCCCGCGAAGGTGACCTCCCGAAAGTCCGCGTCGCTGTCGAAGTTCACCTCCTTGAAGGAGGCCCTCTCCAGAAACCGGGTGCGCGAGAAGTCGGCCAAGGCGGCGAAGCCGGTGCCGTCGAACCGAACCTCGTCGTGAAAGACGGTGCCCCGGCACCGAAGCCGGCCGTCGTCGACCTGCATCGCCGTGCACCGCACCGGTCCGGTCACGACACAGTCGTCGAAATGTGCCCCGTCGAGAAGCCTCGCGTTCCGCAGGGCCAGCGAGCCGATCTTGCGCCCCGACAGATCGAAGCGCACCAGGCAGGCGCCCGTCAGGTCGAGGTCGTAGCTCGCGGTGGGGGAGTCCCGGTTCGGCAGTAACTGCGCGAGGAGTCGTTGCGCGATGAGCCTAACCTGCAGCTCCCGCTCGACGTCCATTCGGCCCTAGTGCGCGAGGCCGGTGGTTCCGTGTGTGGACGGGTTCTGGTGTGCATTTTCCTCGGCCAAGGCTTTCAGGGCCTCGACGGCGGCCTGGAACTTTTCTGCCGAGCCGTAGCGTCCCATTCCGCATTCGGTTGATACTCCGAATGGATGGTGGAGTATCTGTGCGGCGGCTTCGGCTCGTCGCCGTGCTCCGGTCAGGCCGTCCTGGTGATGGACCACGCCGAGGTAGAGGTCTGTGGTGGGGTCGAATTCGAGGCCGGTGAATGCGCGGTAGTGATCTGTGGATTCCCATTCCAGGGGTATCGACATGTGTACGAAATCGATCCTTCGGCGCAGGTTCGTCGTCAGGCCGTTCCAGATTTCGGCCAGGCCGGTGGCGTTGGGCGAGCTCGGGTGCTTGAACGTCTCCGAGTTGCCGTAGCAGAGGTGATAGCCCAGCTCGACGTCGTCGGGGATCCAATTTCCCAGCGCCAGCATGGACTCGAGCAGCTTTTCCTTGGTGTGCAGCGGGTTGGGCATCAATCCGTCCCAGCTGACGACCTCGACGGGCACGTCCCACTGGATCGCGAGCTCGGAATGCGGCAGCGCGTCGAGAATCTCGTGCAGTGACGCTCGAGTCTGTGCCTCGTACGCGGGCAATACCTGTGCCAGCGATTCGGGGGCGACGAATATTGCGACCGGGGTCAGTGGGCTGGGGATCGGGAACAAGAATTTCGCTTCGGCGGAAAATACGCCGTCCTGCTTGGCCTTTCGGAACAGGGCGAAGGACGCTTTGGCGGCATCCGCGTAGTGGAACCGTTCGAAGTGGACGTCGGCTGCCGTCGACCCCGGTCGCAGGCGTACGCAGGTCAGGGGAATCAGCTGTCCCGGGACGGGACCGGCGGGTTCGAACGCCGGATTGTCGGTGAAATGAGGGCGTTGGGTGAGAATGAATCCCGCACGTACACCGGTCTCGTCCGGGACTCGGTGCACCCACGGCCCGAACTCGCTACGGATCCAGTCGAACGCCTCCCGGGTCCCCTCGAAGGGGAGGCTGCCGCACAGATGTACGCCAGGGAAACCGCGCTGCTCACCGGTCACGACGATCGATCCTCGGGTCCGCGAACCGAACCTTCCGATGTCCAATCCGCGGACTGCGTCTCGGACTTCCGAAGCTGAGCATCTTCACATTCGCGGCCCTTCTGGGGGAGCTGTCCTGGTCGATCGGAACCGTTTCGGCGTCGAGTCCCGCATCGGGCCGTTCGCCCACGCCGCGCGTTGCGGGGCATGACCATGCGGTCCCTGTGATCGAGGCCACGGTAGCAGAGATGCGATTTCATGTAGCGGTTCTGGCACCGACCGTCCGGAAAGTTCTCGTCGAGCCCGTACAGGGGGCGATACCGGCCCGAAATGCGGTCCGAGGGCGCACCGACGAACGCGGCACGCGTGCCGCGGGTAGCGTGTTGAGGTGCCCGAGAACATCACGCTGATTCGCTCCACTGTGCTGTCAGACGCCGCCGAATACGCCTACGCCGCAACAGCTCCCGCCGGAGCTCGATTGATCTTCCTGGCCGGGGCGTGCCCGCTCGAGGCCGACGGGTCCACCGCCGTCGTCGGCGATTACGCCGGCCAGGCGCGCAAGGTGATGGAGAACCTCCGCATCGCATTGGCCGAGGCGGGAGCATCCATCGAGGACGTGATCAGTACCCGAGTCTACGTGGCATCGTCGCGGCAGGCCGATCTGGTGGCGGCGTGGGAGGTCATTCGGGACGCGTTCGGCGACCATGACGTGCCGAGTACGTTGCTGGGGGTGACTGTGCTCGGTTACGACGACCAGCTGGTCGAGCTGGAAGCCGTTGCGGCCGTGGTGGATTAGTCACCCACTCCGAATGTTGGCCATGGCCGCGCCCGGGTCGTCCGGGAACGGCCATGAGCCCCGCTCGGCAGCTCGTCCTACCGGTGGACGATGACCGCCTTGTAGGTGTTCGTGCCATCCGGCAGGCAGACGGCCGCGACCGCCCCGGCCCGGCGCGCATCGGCGACCTTGCTCTGGCATGCGCTCAGGCTCAGCCCCGAAAAGCTATGGGTCTGCGGCGCTGCCTGGGCCTGTCCCGCCCCGGCGGCACCGGCCACCGCGGCCGCGGCCAGCGCCGCGAATCCCAAGGCGACAGATTTGCTCGACACAATTCCCTCCGAATCAGCACCCGGCCCCCGTGCCGTCGAGCGACGGCAACCAGCGATCGTCTGCCGACGACGCCGGAGTGCGTGCCGAGCATAACCCGACCCGCCGACAACTTGCCTACCAGGACAGCGAATGTCACTGCGGCGCAAATTCTTTCGTCAATCCAGGATTGGCGATGGTTCGTCGGGCGGCAAGGGCCGCGGTGATCTTGCGAGCCATTTCGGTCATCGTAGGGCCGGTCGGTCTGGCCGACCTGGCGGCTGGGATGGCATCGGCGATGGTGTCGCGGAGGTTGTCGACCTCTGAATACAGCCGCCAGCCCGGCTGGTACACGTCTGACAGCAACCTGATACGACATTGGCCTGGAGCGCGGGGAAGAAGGGGTCGGGGCCTATTGAGAGGGGCTGCGAGTGCCGCGCTGGCCGGTTGGGGGTGCGAGTTTCGACGGTTCGGACGTCTCGCCGGGGCAGGTGATCTTTGGAGGGTGGGGATGGTGGAAGTGCGAGGTCAACCGCTGCCGTTCCTGATTTGGTTGCGGCACTGTCGATTCCGTTCTACGTGCTCGGTGCGGTCACGGGCGGGGTTCGCGTCGGGACCATGTCGCTGCCGAGTAGTGCGCTGATCTTTGTCTTGCCGGTCGTGGTCGCGGTGGGGCTGACCTGGCGCGATGGCGGTGGTGCCGCCGCGGTGGCGCTGCTGCGGCGCACCGTTCTGGCTGCACAACCGCACCCGCCGCGGCGTGACCGCGGCGATTCTGCTGCACACCATGCTGAACGTCGTTCCCGCTGCCAGCCCCGATTTGCAGAAGCCGCTCGGCACGATCACCATCGGCATCGTGACGACTGCGGTCGCCGCGGGAGTGGTGATGGGACCGTACGCACTCCGGGTTCATCGGCGGCGGGAGGAAGCGTGAGCGTCTCGACGGAGGTGCTGTTCATCGGTGGTCGGTCCGGGGTGGGCAAGAGCAGCGTCGGCTGCGAGGTGCACACCCGGTTGTCCGTCGCGGAGGTGCGCCACTGCCTGATCGAGGGTGATTTCCTCGATATGGCCTGCCCACCGACATCCGAAGATGGTTTGGCGGAACGAAATCTCGCCGCGATGTGGACCAATTACCGCGCGCTGGGCTATCGCCGCCTGATCTACGTGAATACCGCCAGCGTCATCGAGGATGTCATCGACGAGCTGACCGCGGCCATGGGAGACCGCCCCGCAGTCACCGCTGTCCTCCTGACCTGCACTGACCAGACCGCGCGGGAACGCCTCTCCCGCCGCGAGATCGGCACCGCCCTGACCCAGCATCTCGAACGCAGTGCCCGGGCCGCTCGGAGATTGAACGATTTTGCGCCGGACTGGGTCCACCGAGTCCAGACCGACGACCGCAGCGTCACCGACATCGCGGCGCAGATCATCGCCCTCAGCGGTTGGCTTCCGGACAGGTCGGCCGGCTCTCCGCTGTCAGCCGTGGCGGGCGACGGACGCGAGGTGATCGGTGAGCGCGCGGACGAGATCGCGTAGGTCGGCAGGCTGTGAGTCCGCGGCTGCGGCCGCGGTGTGTGAGCCATGGTTCTGCCCGCCCGGACCGACCACCACAGCGTGATCAACGAATTCCTCGTTCACTATCGAGAAGTCGCACGTTGACGCCACGCACCGCCCCGCACGCCGGGTACCAGGCCCCCAACGAGCGCATCTGCCGAGGCCAGATGCGTACGCATCCGGGGGATCGGAATGCGCCGCCCTGGAGAACCCGCTGTCGCGCACGGCGGAAGGTCCTGGCGTATCACTCCTGGGGCGCGGTTTCGGTTGTGTCGAGGTCGGCGGTGTGTGGGTTTACGGCCGCGGCGGCGGATTGCAGGGCCATGGCCAGGTCGGCCAGGGCTTTGGTGATCGCGGTGGCGATTTCGGCGAGGTCGCGTTGGCGCTTGGGGGTGTGGGGGTTGTCGGTGGCGGGGGCCGCTGTGGGGTGGAGGGTTTGGGCCAATGCGTCGCGTGCGTCCATCGCGTCGCTCATGCTGGCGGTGAAGGTGTGCGTCATGGTCTCCAGGTCGTGGGCCATGGCGGGGTTGTGCTGGGAGATGTCGTGCAGGGGATGCAGAGTGGCGTCCGGATTCGGATCACCGTCGTGGTGGGAGACGGTGATCGCGGGGTCCTGGCTTCGAGGCGGGTGGGGATCCCGGTTCGGATGCACTCGACCGGGTGCGGGCTCCTCGGCTTGCTCGGCAGGGCCCGCCTGATATTCGGGTGGTGAGATCTGGTCGCCCGGATAGTCGGCCGCGGGCGGCGGAACGATCGTGTGCGGCGTGATCTCCGGGGGCGCGATCGGGTCCGGGTATACGCGGACGGTGGGCAGGTCGACGGTCTCCTGCGGCGCCGCCGCCTCGTTGCTGTCGTGCCATGGGCGCTGATCGGCGACGACCACCGCGGTGATCACGGCGGTGGCCGAGAGGACGGCCACTCGCTTGGCGCTGAATGGATCTCGTGGTGCGCTGTGTTTGCCCATCAGATGGTTTCCTCAGCCGAATTCGTCGACCGGCCGCGGGAATCGCCCATCCCCGAGTGCACTGCGTCCTGTCGGTGGTGAAAGTCTCCCGCTTGCATACGGCATCGAAGGATAGGGGCCGCAGCCCCGGCCGACGACCGACATAAGGTGGTGCTTAACGTCGGCCGAGATTGATCTGAATGCGAGCGATCGCTGGAGGTGGCCCGGGTCGGCACCGGGTGCCCGGCCCCCGTCCGGCGGGGCGGTTTTCGGCCGTCCCGCCGGGCCGGGCGAGAAAGGGTGCGGGAGTAGGTCATTCCGCACCGGAGGTGGCGATTGTTGGCCGGGTGCTCAGGATGTCCAGGTAATGCTGGTTGTACATGATGCCGAGAATGTTGCCGAAGGGATCGACGACCGAGGCGGTGACGAAGCCCTCCCCTCGCTCGATGATGGGCTGGTGCTCCTTGGCGCCCAGGGCGAGAAGCCGGTCGAGGGCGGACTGGACGTCGTCGACGTGCCAGTACAGGGTCGGCCCGCCCAAATGGCCGGACTTGTCGAGCGCGTATTTGCGATCGACGATGCCCAACTCGTGCTGGTAGTCGCCGATCCGGAACTCGATGTACCCGCCGGGGTTGCGGAAGTAGGGCGGGATGCCCAGAAGTTCGGTGTACCAGCGCTCGGCCTCGGCCAGGTCGTCGGCGAAGTAGGTCACGGTCGTCATTCCGCGCAGCATCTCGGTCTCCTTGGGGTCGTTGTCGTTGTGCTGTGTCTTCATCCTCCGGGTTAAAGTGCGCACCGAATGAGCACTTTTCCGGGCAAGATTTCGGCATGCGTGCGGACCGCTTGATTGCCACCCTGCTGTTGATGCAGACCCGGGGACGGGTGACCGCGGCGGAGGTGGCCGCCGAGCTCGAGGTGTCGCGGGCGACCGCGCGACGTGATCTGGAGGCGCTGGCCGCGGCGGGAATTCCGGTCTATCCGCAGCCCGGTCGCGGCGGGGGCTGGGCGCTCGTCGGCGGGGCGCGGACCAATCTCAACGGTCTCACCGCCGAGGAGGCACAGGCGTTGTTCCTCCTGCTCGGGCCCGCCGCCACCACCGCGCCGGGTGTTCGCTCGGCGCTGCGCAAGCTGATGCGCGCGCTGCCGGAGACGTTCCGGGCCGATGTGGAGGCCGCGGCGGACGCCGTGGTCGTCGATCCTGCGGGTTGGGGCGAACGGCATGCACCCACACCACCTCTGGTGGCCCAGTTGCAACAGGCCGTCGTACGTCGCCGTGCGGTTCGCCTGACCTACGGGCGGAATTGGACGGACTGGCAGGTCGAGCCCTGGGGACTGGTCGACAAGGATGCCGTGTGGTACCTGATCGCGGGCACCGTCCGGGGTCGGCGCACCTTTCGCGTCGATCGAATCCGGGGGGCGGAGATCACCGACGAGACCTTCGAGCGCCCAGCGGATTTCGACCTGTCTGCGGCCTGGGCCGAGGTGGTCGACGAAATGGAGCAGCGGCGCGCCCAGGTCACGGCCGTCGTGCTGGCCGACCCCGCTGTCGTCCCGATTCTGCGCGATCGGCACGGCCGCAATTGCATTGCGGAGGGCACGATCGAGGACGGCAGGTTCCGGTTACGTATCACCGCGCACCTGGCTCGCTCGATCGCCGAGCAGCTGGCGGGCTGGGGTGCGGCGGTGGAAGTCGTTGCGCCCGAGGAGGTTCGCGAGGAGCTGCGTGCTCTGGCCGGTGAGCTGGCGGCGTTGTACGGACATTGACATTCGTTTTCTCGAAATTGCTGCCGCTCAGGGTATTTCGCCACACCGAGGACTGCCGCCCCGACTTGATCTTGTATTCCGCATCGGGTAAGCAGTATTCGTTCGATTCACAACTAGACATTCGATCAGTCGGGGGATCGGGGGTCGGGGAGGAAGATAGATCATGGTCCGTCGGACCACCAGGAATGTGAGCCGTGCCCTGCTGATGGGTGCGCTGCCGATCGCGATCGCGCTGAACGTCACCGGAGTCGCCCAGGCGGCCCCGGAGCCTGCGGCGGTCGTGCAGAGCGTCGAGGCCCAGGCCGTCCAGCCGGTCGCCGCACCGGCCGAGGCCGCCGGGGCCGTCTCCGCGGGCATCCCGCTGGAGATCGCGACGAATCCCGAGGCGCAGAACCATGATCCGGTGCAGAACGGTGCCGTGCTGGGCGCCATCATCGGCGCGACCGGTTCCGGCATCGCCGGTTTTGCCACCTCCATCGTGGGCGCCATTCCGGGCGCCCTGTGGGGCGGCGTTGCCGGTGCCGTGATCGGCGCGCTGGTCGGCATCGTGAACCCGGCCATCGTGCCGCAGGTTCTGCCCTGACCCACGGTCGCATCGGAAACGGCCGCACACCGAATTGGCGTGCGGCCGTTCTGCTTTCGGTTATCGGGCGGTGAAGCCGCCGTCGATCGACACCGTCGCGCCGGTGACGAAGCTCGCCTCGTCACTGAGTAGGTATGCGCACAGCGAGGCGATCTCCTCCGGACGGGCGATGCGGCCGAGCGGATGCAGCGCGGCCACGTTCGCCTCGCCCTCCGGGGTGGCGCCCATGGAATTGCGGAAGGCCGGAGTGTCGACCGCCCCCGAGGCGATGGCGTTCACTCGCACGCCCTGACCGGCGGTTTCCAGTGCGACCGCCCGCGTCAATCCGACGACGCCGTGCTTGGCCGCCACGTACGGCGCCACCGAACCCATACCCACCACGCCCAGATTCGAGGCATTGTTCAGGATCGCGCCGCCACCGGAGGCGATGATCGCCGGAACCTGATGGCGCAGACCGAGATACACGCCGGTGAGGTTCAGCTCCAGATCCGCCCGCCAGCCCGCCTCGTCGATGTCCTGAACCGGGCCGAAGGCATTCACCGCACCGGCGTTGTTGAACGCCGCGTCCAGCCGTCCGAATTCATCCACTGCCGCCCGGGTGAGCCGGGCGACATCCGCGCCGACCGTCACGTCCGTGGGCACGAAGACCGCGCGCCCACCTGCCGCCCGGATCTGCTCGGCAATCCGGTCACCGGCCTCCTTACCGCGCGCCCCCAGCACAACCGCCGCCCCCTCGGCGGCCACCCGATGCGCGACGGCCGCCCCGACTCCGGACGTGGCCCCCGTGATCAGTACCACCTTCGACTCGAACCGGCTGGTCATTTCGTCCTCCATTTCGTTCGCCGTTCTTGCGCTTTCGAGTCAACTCGTCGTCCGATCGGGTAGCTGGCGGATTCCGGACGTCTAATTGACGTGTCATGAAATGGTGGCGGGTCGTCCGGTTCGACGGTCCGGACGGCGTGTGCCCCCCTCAAAGCCGTTGGCGTGTCGCATGATTCTCGTTACGGTGGGCTGACGGGCGTTGATAGCACTGTCCGGCAATGGGTTTCATGCCGATGTCGCCGCCCGAATGTTCTATCGAATGGAAGAATTCACTAGCGAATAGTTCTACATCGCCAGTACTGTTGGTTTCGTAAGCGAGCGCAGGGGGAGGACTCGTCATGTGGCAATGGAGTAGAAGTGTCGCCGAGCGAGCCGCAGCGGCGGCTTGGACCGGTTGGCGAACCCGGGAACCCGAGCCCACCGTGCTCGATCCGGAAGACTGGCGACACGGCCCCGATCGCGACCGCGGCCGGGGCGAGGGGAACGCGCTGGCTCTGCTGGGTGAGCTGTGTCTGGCGGGCTGATCCAACCCGCCGCGGACGGCGGGTTGGGGCGGGGACACTGGTCTGATGGAGACCAGAATCATCGGAACCGTGATGCCGGTGCTCGAGGTGGGTCTGGAGCCGGGCGAGAGTGTGGTGGCCGAGGCGGGGCAGTTGTCGTGGATGACCGATTCGATTCGGTTGCACACCTCGTCGGCCGTCGGTGGTGGCATGTTCCGGGCGGTGAAGCGGGCGTTCGGGGGCGGCGGATTCTTCATGACCGAGTACGGCGCCGACCTGCATCCGGGCATCGTGGCGTTCGCGGCGAAGCTGCCGGGGCAGGTCGTGCCGATCACGGTGCGGCCGGGGGAGGATTATCTGGTGCATCGGCACGGATTCCTCTGTGGCACCGCCGATATCGGGGTGTCGACGAGCTTTCAGCGGCGATTGGGTGCGGGCATCTTCGGGGGTGCGGGATTCACCCTGCAGAAGGTGACCGGGGCCGGATATGCGTGGGTGGAGCTGTCCGGCGAGGTGGTGCACTACGACCTCGCGCCGGGGGAGACGCTGCGCGTGCATCCCGGGCATATCGGCATGTTCGAAGCAAGGGTGGATTTCGACATCACGCTCATGCGCGGAATTCGCAACATCCTGTTCGGCGGCGACGGGTTGTTCCTGGCCACGCTGACCGGGCCGGGCCGGGTGTGGCTGCAATCGCTGACCATCAGCAACCTGGCCCAGGCCCTGCTGCCCTACCTGCCGCTGCCCGAGCGGAACGGACAGTGATGCGAGTGCCTCCGGGCGATCGGCAAGAATGAGCCGGTGGACACTGCACGCAGGCCCGAGCTGATAGCGCTGGATGTGGACGGCACGCTCCTGCAGACCGGGCAGCCGGTCTCGCCCCGAGTCCGGGCGGCGGTGCGCGCCGCGACCTCCGCGGGCGCGCACGTCGTGATCACCACCGGACGGACGCTGCTGGCGACTCGCCTGGTGATCGAGGAACTGGGACTGGAGGAGGGGCAGGCGCTGTGCTCCAACGGCGCTGTGCACGTGGATATTTCGAATTGGGAGCCGTTGGCGACGCACACCTTCGATCCGGAACCCGCTGTGGGCGTGCTGCGTTCGCTGTTTCCGGACATGGTGCTGTCGGTGGAGAAGGTCGGCGTCGGCACCTGGACCACGGGCTACTATCCGGGCAGCTTCCGGCTCGGCGAATTCCGCTTCGTCGAGGATCGGGAGCTCAGCCTGGAACCCACCACCCGACTCAACGGTTGGTGGCCGGGCGGCACCCTCGCCGACATGATCGAACTGCTCGACGAGCTGACCCTGCCCGGCGCCGGATGGGTCCACGGCGAGTACGAGCCGTTCCTGGTCGCCAGCAAGCAGGGGGTGTCCAAGGGTTGGGCGCTCGAGCGACTACGCCAGCAGCTCGGCATCCCGCGCGAGGCCACCCTCGCCATGGGCGACGGCTACAACGACCGCGAAATGCTGAGCTGGGCAGGACATTCCGTGGCCATGGGCAACTCCGTCCTGCCCATCCTGGAACTGGCCGACGAGGTCACCCTCGACGTCGCCGAGGACGGCGTGGCGGTGGTGCTGGAGCGCTGGTTCCGCAACTGATCACGACCGGAGCTCCCGCCGCCGCGTACCGGGCCGATCGGTGCGGTGCTGAGCTATGGCGGGTCGGGAAGACCTCGGCTGCTGGTGGGTGGCCGACGTTGTCCTCGGGCGAGAGGTCATGCCGCCGCGCGGCGGGCCAAGTGGGGTAGAGCGGCGAGGTAGCGGGTCAGGATGACCTCGGCGACCTGCGGGTGGTTGCCGATGGGGCAGGTGTGGGGCACGTCGGGGATCGTTGCCCTCAGGCGGTCGGTGAGCAGGCCCGGAGCGAGGAACCACGGGGCGACCATCACTTGGTCGCTGCCGCGGGATCGGAGGTGAGAAATGGTTTGTGGGAGAGATGGTTCGACGGTGGCGAAGCAGACGGAGGTGCGCCAGGCGGTTCCCGCGGCCAGCATGCGGGCGATGATGCGGGTTCGGTGGTTCGCCTCGGGCGAGGAGGAACCCACGGCGGCGACCGCGATGCCGAGGCTGCCGTCGCGCGGGTCCGCGCCGGTCTCCAGCACGCGGTCGCGCAGGGCGGTCACGAGCCGGGCGTCCGGCCCGAGCACGTCCGCCTGCACCAGGCGCATCCGCGGATGTTGGGCCCCGGCCTGGGCCAGCAGGCCGGGCAGATCGACCCGAGCGTGGTAGGCGCTGCCGAGCAACAGCGGAACCACCACTGCCTCGGTATGCCCCTGTGCCGCAACCGCATCGACGACCTGCTCCACCGAGGGCGTGCTCAGGTCCAGAAAGGCGAGCCGCACATCGAGCTGCGGACAGCTGGCCGACAACCGACCGACCACAGCGGAAACCGTTGCGGCCGAACGCGGATCGCGACTGCCGTGGGCGACCGCGATCAACGCCGGGCGATCGGCGCTGCTCGATGGTGACGCGAGGCGATCGGCGCTGTCCGGTGGTGACGCCAGGCGACCGGCGCTGCCCGAGCTGTCGTTGCCCCTGCCGACGTCCCCGCAGGGCGCAGCGATACCGGCGTCGCGCGCGGGCAGGCCGGGGACGGCCGATACCTCGCCCGCTCGGCCGCAGGGCGCGGCGCCTACCCCTTCGGCGGAACTCATTTCACGCCCCGGATTCGGTGCCGACCTCGACCGCGGTGAGCGCGTCGCCGACCAGGCCGGCGGCCAGCGTGTTGCCGCCGGACGGATCGATCAGCAGGAAGCTGCCGGTGTGGCGGTTGACGCGGTAGTCGTCGGCCGCGACCGGGTCGGCCACGCGGATCGAGATGCGGCCGATGTCGTTGAGGGACAGGGATTCCGGGGCGGGGTCGGCGGCGAGATTCTGCTCGTCGAAGCGTTCGATGAGCGCACCGACGATGGCCTGGGTGGTGCGGGTGCCGTGTTTGAGGAGCAGGCGGGCGCCGGGCCGCAGGGGGCGGTCGCCGAGCCAGCAGACGGTGGCGTCGAAGGCGTCGATCGGCTCGGGGGCGTCGACAGCGGAGACGATCGTATCGCCCCGGGAGACGTCCACGTCGTCGGCCAGGATCAGGGTGACGCTGCGGCCGGGCTGGGCGGCGGGCAGCTCGCCGTCGGGGGTGTCGATCCGCTCGATGGTGGTCCGCACGCCGGAGGGCAGCACCACGACCGCGTCGCCCTTGGCCGCCACACCGGCGGCGACCTGTCCGGCGTAACCGCGATAATCCGGATATTCGGCGGTGCGCGGGCGGATCACGTACTGCACCGGGAAGCGCAGCCCGATGGAATGCCGCCCCGAACTGTCGGCATCAACCGGCACCGATTCCAGGTGCTCGATCAGCGAGGGCCCGTCGTAGAACGGGGTGTTGCGCGACCGGGAGGCGATATTGTCCCCGTGCAGCGCCGAGACCGGAATCGCCACGACATCGTCGGCCTCCCAGCCCAATCGGGCGGTCAGCTCGGCGAATTCGGCCGAGATCCGCTCGAAGACACCGGCCGCGTCATCGACCAGATCGATCTTGTTCACGGCCAGCACCAGCCGCGGCACGCCCAGCAGTGCCATCACCGCGGCGTGGCGGCGGGTCTGCTCGATCACACCCTTGCGCGCGTCCACCAGCAGGATCACCAGCTGCGCCGTCGACGCGCCCGAAACCGTATTGCGCGTGTACTGCACATGCCCGGGCGTATCGGCGAGCACGAAGGATCGAGTGGGCGTGGCGAAGTAGCGGTAGGCCACATCGATGGTGATGCCCTGCTCCCGCTCGGCGCGCAGGCCGTCGACCAGCAGCGAAAGATCCGGTGTCGCAAGGCCCTTGTCGACCGAGGCGCGGGTGACCGCGTCGATCTGGTCGGCCAGCACCGATTTCGTGTCGTAGAGCAGGCGTCCGACCAGTGTGGACTTGCCGTCGTCGACGCTGCCGGCGGTGGCCAGTCGGAGTAGGTCGGACATCAGAAATAACCCTCTCGCTTGCGGTCTTCCATCGCGGCCTCCGAGACCCGGTCGTCGCCTCGGGTCGCGCCTCGTTCGGTGAGCCGGGACGCGGCCACTTCGGCCAGGATCTCGGCATTGGTGGCGGCGGTGGAAAGGATTGCGCCGGTGGAGGATCCGTCTCCGACGGTGCGGTAGCGCACCGACTGGATCAACAGCTCCTCGTCCTCGCGCGGCCCGCCCCACACGCCGGGCGTCATCCACATGCCGTCGCGCTGGTATACCGGGCGCTCATGGGCGTAGTAGATCGACGCCAGATCGACGTTCTCGCGCGCGATGTAGCGCCAGATGTCGAGCTCGGTCCAGTTGCTCAGCGGGAACACCCGCACATGCTCACCGGGCGCGTGCCGCCCGTTGTACAGGTTCCACAGCTCCGGCCGCTGCCGCTTGGGATCCCAGCGCCCGAACGCGTCCCGCAGCGAGAAGATGCGCTCCTTGGCCCGCGAGCGCTCCTCGTCGCGGCGGCCACCGCCGAAGACCGCGTCGAACCGGTTCTCGGCGATGGCATCCAGCAGCGGCACGGTCTGCAGCGGATTGCGAATGCCATCGGGCCGCTCGGTCAGCCGTCCATCGGCCAGATACTGCTCGACCGAGGCGACATGCAGCCGCAGCCCGTACTTCGCCACCACCCGGTCACGGAACTCGAGCACCTCGGGCAGATTGTGCCCGGTGTCCACGTGCAGCAGCGCGAACGGCAGCGGCGCGGGCCAGAACGCCTTGAGCGCCAGATGCAGCAGCACGGTGGAGTCCTTGCCGCCGGAGAACAGGATCACCGGCCGCTCGAATTCCCCCGCTACCTCGCGGAAAATGTGGATCGACTCCGACTCGAGCGCGGCCAGCGTGTCGAAGTCGGTATCGGTGGCTGTGAGAGTCATGATTGATGCAACCCGCATTCGGTCTTGGCGAGGCCAGCCCAGCGGCCGCTTCGCGGATCGGCTCCCGGTTCCGGCTTCCGTGTGCACGGAGCGCAACCGATGGACGGATATCCCTCTTCCACAAGGGGATTGACGAGGATGCCGTGTTCGGCGATGTAGTCGGACATGGCGTCGTCGGACCACGCGGCGATCGGGTTGATCTTCACCAGGCCGAACGCCTCGTCGAAGGAGATCAGGGGGGCGTTGGCGCGGGTGGGCGCCTCGACGCGGCGGATGCCGGTGACCCAGGCGTTGTAGCCGGACAGCGAGCGCTGCAGGGGGACCACCTTGCGCAGGCGGCAGCATTCGTTGGGTTCGCGGGCGAACAGATCCTTGCCCAGCAGCGAATCCTGTTCGGCGACGGTGTGTTCGGGGGTCACGTTGATCACGTTGACGCCATAGACGGCCTCGACGGCGTCGCGGGTGCCGATGGTCTCGGCGAAGTGGTAGCCGGTGTCGAGGAACAGCACGTCCACGCCCGGATGCACCTGTGCGGCGAGATGGACCAGCACCGCGTCCTGCATATTGGAGGCCACGATGTAGCCGGAGCCGAAGGTGTCCTCGGTCCACCGCAGCAGCTCGAGGGCCGAGGCATCCGGACCCAGTTGTGCCGCACCGTCTTCGGCGATCTTCCGCAGCTCGTCCTCGGACAGCTTCTCCAGAGTGGTTGCCATAGCTGATATCTCCCGTTACCGAAGGTCGGCCTCGTCGGCGCGGACAGCCCACTGCGCGAACCGCTCGCCGGAGTCGCGGTTCTTCACGAAATTGCGCACCACGCGCTCGATGTAGTCGCCGAGTTCGTCGCTGGTCACCTTGTGCTGACGCAACTTTCGCCCGAAGGCACTGTCGAACCCGAGGCTGCCACCCAGATGAACCTGGAAGCCCTCGACCTGATTCCCGTGGCCGTCGTCGACCAGCTGGCCCTTGAAGCCGATATCGGCGATCTGGGCGCGGGCGCAGGAGTTGGGGCAGCCGTTGATGTTGATGGTGATCGGCACGTCCAGCTGCGCGTTGATATCGGCCAGTCGCTGTTCGAGCTCGGGGGCGAGCACCTGGGACCGCTTGCGGGTCTCCACGAAGGACAGCTTGCAGAACTCGATACCGCTGCACGCCACCAGATTTCGCCGCCACACCGACGGGCGCGCCTGCAGGCCGAGGGCGTCCAGTTCCGCGATGAGCGTCTCGACCTTGTCGTCGGGGACATCGAGCACGACCAACTTCTGGTACGGGGTGAAGCGCACCCGATCCGAACCCGCCCGCTCGGCCGCATCGGCGACCTTGGTGAGGATCGTGCCCGATACGCGTCCGGCGATGGGGGAGAAACCGACCGCGTTGAGCCCGTTGCGCAGCCGCTGTACACCGACGTGATCGACGATCTGGGTGGGCTTTTCGGGCGCGGGCCCATCGATCAGCTTGCGCTCGAGGTATTCGTCCTCGAGCACCTGCCGGAACTTCTCGATGCCCCAGTCCTTGACCAGGAACTTGATCCGGGCCTTGGTGCGCAGCCGCCGATAGCCGTAGTCGCGGTAGAGCGCGACGATGCCCTCCCACACATCCGGCACCTCCTCCAGCGGCACCCACGCGCCGAGCCGCTGGGCCAGCATCGGATTGGTCGACAGGCCACCGCCGACCCAGACGTCCAGGCCCGGGCCGTGTTCGGGATGTTCGACGCCGATGAAGGCCACGTCGTTGATCTCGTGGGCCACGTCCTGCTGGCCGGAGATGGCGGTCTTGAACTTGCGCGGCAGGTTGGAGTAACGCTTGTCGCCGATGTAGCGGCGCACGATCTCGTCGATGGCCGGGGTCGGGTCGAGCACCTCGCCGAGCGACTCACCGGCCAGTGGGGAACCGAGCACGACGCGCGGGCAGTCGCCGCACGCCTCGGTGGTTTTCAGGCCCACATCCTCGAGCCGCCGCCAGATCTCGGGGACGTTCTCGATCTCGATCCAGTGGTACTGGACGTTTTCCCGGTCGGACAGATCGGCGGTGTCGCGGGCGAATTCGGTGGAGATGCCCGCGATCGTGCGCAGCTGGGCCAGGTTCAGCGCACCCGCGTCGCAGCGCACCCGCATCATGAAGTAGCGGGCCTCGAGGATGTCGATGTTCTCGTCGCCGGTCCAGGTGCCGTCGTAGCCCTGCTCGCGCTGGGTATACAGGCCCCACCAGCGGAACCGGCCGCGCAGATCGGCCTTGTCGATGGAGTCGAAACCGCCCTTGCTGTAGATGTTTTCGATGCGGGCGCGGACGTTGAGCGGGTTGTCGTCCTTCTTGCTCTGCTCGTTCGGGTTGAGCGGCTCGCGGTAGCCGAGCGCCCATTGACCTTCGGATTTGCGGCGAACGGGCTTGCCGGTGCGCTCACGCGGACCGGCCGGAACCTCGGCACGGCGGGGGCGGTCGGGCCGGACACGGCGCTCGCTGCCCGGCTTGGCGTTGGACGGGGTGTGACCGGCGTCGGTGCTCGACGTCATGGGGTCGCTCCTGCGGGATGGTGATCAGGCCTTGCGGCAGGCGGGAGGGGCTGGCTCACGCCTTCGGTATTTCGCGGCCGGGGAAGAGGGCGTCGAGACGGGGACGCCGAAACCGGGGCAGGGACGAGCTACCGGAGGCGATCCGGCAGACAGCTGGCACTGCACACGCGCTTGAAGTCGACGTGGCGACGCGCCACCAATCGCACTCCAAGTCCGGTCATGGAGCTTATTGTGCCATGTCAGCGGGGCCATTCCGACCGGCCCGGGGTATTTTCCGCAAAAACGAGGGAAATTCCCTGGACGCCCGACCTAATTTGTGAGATGGGTCATAGCCGGGCGCGTTGACCTCGAGTGCGCTCGAGGGCTCATGATCGTCGCCATGACGACAATTGCCCCATCCGATGCCGACCTCGCCGCGATCCGCGAGGTGGTCGCGACCGTCGACCATGCCCAGCGCAACGAACTGGTCGACGAGTTCATCGGACTGTTCCACCCCCAGGCGATCTGGACCACCGGCGCCGGGAAGCTGCTCCTCGGCCGCGACGCGATCGCCGAGTTCACCGCGCAGGTGCTGCCGGGTGCGACCGCGAACGGGCATGCGACCTATGAGATCGTCCACATCCGCTTCGTCCGCCCGGACGTCGCCGCGGTCAAGATCCGCCAGCGGTACTTTCGCCTCGACGGCACCCTCGATTCCGAGGGCAGTCCGCTGTATGTGATGACCAAGGAGGACGGGCGCTGGCTGCTGACCGTCTGCCAGAACACGCCGGTGCAGGACCACTGACCGGCCCGGACGCACCGCACACCGGGGCGGTCGGCAGACTGGAACCGTGACCTCGACCGATACTTCCGCAGATTTCCGCCCGCCCGCCCCGGCCGAGGTGGAGCGGCCGGTGCTGCGGGATTTCGGGGGCGGGCCGTTCGGTATCTACGTGCATGTGCCGTTCTGCGCGACCCGGTGCGGGTACTGCGATTTCAATACCTATACCGCCGGGGAATTGGGCAGTTCCGCCTCGCCGCAGTCGTGGTTGAACGCGCTGCGCGGGGAGTTGGCCGAGGCGGCAAGGGTTTTCGGGGAGCTGCCGAGTGCGCAGCCGCCGGTGGCGACGGTCTTCGTGGGCGGGGGCACGCCCTCGCTGCTGGGCGGGGACGGGCTGGCGCGGGTGCTCGAGGCCGTGCGCGACAACTTCACCCTGGCCACCGATGCCGAGGTGACCACCGAGTCGAATCCCGAATCGACCTCACCGGGGTTCTTCGAGCGACTGCGGGCGGCCGGGTACACCCGGGTGTCGCTGGGCATGCAGTCGGCGGCCGAGCATGTGCTGAGGGTGCTCGACCGCACGCATACCCCGGGCCGCGCGGTGGCCGCCGCGCGGGAGGCGCGGGCGGCGGGTTTCGAGCACGTCAATCTGGATCTCATCTACGGCACCCCGGGCGAGCGTGACGGTGATCTCGATGCCAGCCTCGATGCGGTGCTCGCCGCGGGTGTCGATCACGTGTCGGCCTATTCGCTCATCGTCGAGGACGGGACCGCGCTGGCCCGCAAGGTGCGCCGCGGCGAACTGCCCGCGCCCGAGGAGGACGTGCTCGCCGCCCGCTACGAGCGGATCGACGCCCGGCTGGCCGCCGCGGGGCTGGACTGGTACGAGGTGTCCAATTGGGCGGCAGGCGATTCGGCGCGCTGCCGCCACAACCTCGGGTACTGGGACGGTGGCGACTGGCTGGGGGCGGGGCCGGGTGCGCACAGTCATCTGGGCGGTGTGCGCTGGTGGAATGTCAAACATCCGGCGCGCTATGCCGCACGGGTCGCCGACGGTGGTCTGCCCGTGGCCGGGTGGGAGGCGCTGACCGGCGAGGAGCGGCATACCGAGCGGGTGATGCTGACCGTGCGGCTGCGCACCGGGCTACCCCTGCCCGATCTCGCCCCGGCGGAACGACTCGCGGCCGAGCGGGTGGTCGCCGACGGTCTCGCCGTCATCGCCGCCGATCGTCTGATCCTCACCGATCGTGGCCGCCTGCTCGCCGACGCGGTGGTGCGCGACCTGCTGACCGCCGTCGATTAGCTGTTCGGGCGGTGGCGACCGTCCCGATACGTGCGAACGCGGACAAGTTTGAGACGTTGAGCTGTTCCGGAGCACGTGGTGGGCGTAGGGTCCGAGATGACCCCGAGGAGTCCCATGTCCCAGGCACGCCGTGTCACCCTTGTCCACGACCAGAGCGATTTCGCCGAGGCCAGAGCCGCTGAGAAGGCCGAGTCCGCCCGTTTGGGCGCGCTGGCCGCCCGGGCGGTTGCGAGCCACTCCACCGATGCGGACGACTGCGTCCGCCTGCTGACCATGTTGGGCCTGGACGCGCAGGCCGGCCGGGACTCGCTCGTGGACTGAGCCGCGCATTCGGTTCGCTCGCCTGCTAGCACTGCACTAGCGCGGGTGCTAACTATTCGCGATCCTGGACTTAAACTGGATCTCGGATGAACCGGGGATCCGCGCGATCGCGGCTGCTGTGGGGCGGTCGCGTGCCCCGGGCGGACCCGATGGCGAGCGAGGAGGTGGGACCTATGTCGAGCACCGAACAGCGGCGACTCGAGGTCCTGCGTGCGATCGTCGCGGACTACATCGCGACCAAGGAACCGATCGGCTCGAAGACCCTGGTCGAGCGGCACAACCTGGGCGTGTCCAGTGCGACCGTGCGCAACGATATGGCGGTGCTGGAGGCCGAGGGCTACATCACCCAGCCGCACACCAGCTCCGGCCGGATTCCGACCGACAAGGGCTACCGGCAGTTCGTCGACAACATCGCCGAGGTCAAGCCGCTGTCCACGGCCGAGCGCCGGGCCATCCTCGATTTCCTGGAGAACGGCGTCGATCTCGACGACGTGCTGCGGCGCGGCGTGCGATTACTGGCCCAGCTGACTCGCCAGGTCGCGATGGTCCAGTATCCGACGGTGTCGGCGTCGACCGTGCGGCATATCGAGGTGGTCGCGCTCAATCCGGCGCGGCTGCTGCTGGTGGTGATCACCGACACCGGCCGGGTCGATCAGCGCCTGGTGGATCTGGGCGCGGTGATCGACGACGAGGATCTGGCGGCCCTGCGCGGACTGCTCGGCAAGGCCATGGACGGCAAGCGCCTGGCCGCGGCCTCGGCCGCCATCGCCGAGCTGCCCGAGCATGCGCCCACCCGGCTGCGCGACGTGCTCGTGCGGGTGGCGACGGTGCTGGTGGAGACGCTGGTCGAGCATCCCGAGGAGCGGCTCGTACTCGGCGGCACCGCCAATCTCACTCGCAACGCCAACGATTTCGGCGTCTTCCCCGGATCGCTGCGCGCGGTCCTGGAGGCGCTCGAGGAGCAGGTGATCGTGCTGAAACTGCTTGCCGCGGCACAGCAGCCGGGCATGGTCACCGTGCAAATCGGTGAGGAGACCCAGGTCGAGCAGATGCGCGGAACCTCCGTCGTCTCGACCGGGTACGGTGTGCCGGGCGCGGTGCTCGGCGCCATGGGGGTACTGGGTCCGACCCGGATGGACTACCCCGGGACCATCGCTTCGGTCGCCGCGGTCGCCCGTTACATCGGCGAGGTGCTCGCCGAACGATGAGCGATTCGCGGCATGGTTCGGCTGTGGAGCGGGACAGATGCGATACACCTTCGGAACAGGACTAGAAGAGACACAAGTGGCACGGGACTACTACGGAATCCTCGGCGTCGGGCGCAACGCGTCCGACCAGGAGATCAAGCGCGCCTACCGTCGGCTGGCGCGGGAATTGCACCCCGACGTCAACCCGGATCCGGACGCGCAGGAAAAGTTCCGGGATGTGTCGGCGGCGTATGAGGTGCTCAGCGATCCGGAGAAGCGGCGCATCGTCGATATGGGCGGCGATCCGCTGGAAACCGGCGGCTCGGGCGGCTCCGGTTTCGCGACCGGATTCGGCGGCCTGGGCGATGTGTTCGAGGCGTTCTTCGGCGGGATGAACTCGGCCGGTCCGCGCAAGCCGCGCGGGCGGGTGCAGCCGGGTGCGGATTCGCTGCTGCGGACGCGGCTTTCGCTGGCCGAATGCGCGGTCGGGGTGACCAAGCATCTGACCGTCGACACCGCGGTGCTGTGTGATCTGTGTCAGGGTTCGGGCACCAATGGCAACTCCAAGCCGGTGCGCTGTGAGACCTGTGGCGGCGCGGGCGAGATTCAGACCGTGCAGCGGTCGTTCCTGGGCCAGGTGATGACCTCCCGGCCGTGCCCGACCTGCCGCGGCGCGGGCGAGACCATTCCCGATCCGTGCCGCAAGTGCGGCGGTGACGGCCGGGTGCGGGCGCGCCGCGAGATCGCCGCGCCGATTCCGGCCGGTGTGGCCAACGGCATGCGGGTGCGGCTGGCCGCGCAGGGCGAGGTCGGTCCCGGCGGCGGCCCGGCCGGTGATCTGTATGTCGAGATCGTCGAGCAGCCGCACGACACCTTCGTCCGCGACGGCGACGATCTGCACTGCACGATTCGGGTGCCGATGGTCGAGGCCGCCCTGGGCGCGACGGTCGTCATCGACACGATTCTGGACGGACCGACCGAACTGACCATCCCGCCGGGCACCCAGCCGGGTGAGGTGTCGGTGCTGCGCGGGCACGGCATGCCGAAGCTGCGCTCGAGCGCGCGCGGCGATCTGATCGCGCATCTGGACATCGTGGTGCCCACCAAACTCGACGCCAAGCAGACCGATCTGCTGCGCAAGTACAAGGCGCTGCGCGGCAACGAGCGCACCGAGGTGCTGTCGGCGCAGTCCGAACACAACAGCGGCCTGTTCGCCCGACTACGAGCCTCCTTCAGCGGGCGCTGAGTGGCCGCGACGGTTTTCTATCTCGACGACATTCCCGAGCCCGGCGGCGTCGCGGTGCTCGACGGTCCCGAGGGCCGTCATGCCGCGACCGTCCGGCGCATCCGGGTCGGCGAGCCCATCACGCTGTCCGACGGCGCGGGTCTGCTCGCCGACTCCGAGGTCGTCGCGACCGGTAAGGATCGGCTGGAGCTGAAGGTCCTGAGTCGCAGCGTGGCCCAGCCGGTTTCGCCGCCGGTGACCGTCGTGCAGGCGCTGCCGAAGTCGGATCGCTCCGAGCTGGCCGTCGAGTTGATGACCGAGGCCGGGGCCGACACGATCGTGCCCTGGCAGGCTTCTCGCTGCGTCGCGAACTGGGAAGGTAAGGCGCGCAAGGGCGTCGACAAGTGGCGCGCGGCGGCGCGGTCGGCCGCACGGCAGTCCCGCCGCGCCCGGATTCCCGAGGTGACCGAGTTGTATCGCACCGCGGACGTGCTGGAGCTGGTGCGAGAGGTCAAGGGCGACAACGGTGTTGTCGCCGCGCTGCACGAATCGGGCACTGCCCGTTTCGTCGATCTGCCCCTGGCCACGGCGTCGCGAGTGGTGCTGATCGTCGGCCCCGAGGGCGGGTTGGACGACAGCGAATTGTCCGCCCTGGCCGCGGCGGGGGCCGAGGTGGTGCTGCTCGGACCGACCGTGTTGCGCACCTCCACGGCGGCGGCGGTCGCGCTCGGCGCGCTGGGCGCGCTCACGCCGCGCTGGTAGGCCGCGTTTCGCACCAATCCCAGGATTGCCCCGCTCCGAAGACTTGGCGGTAAGGCAATTTCCATCCGGCAGGAAGGTGCGTATATGAGGACGTCCAGGATTGGTTGTGGGGTCGCCGCGTTCGGGGTGTTCGCGGCACTGCTGGGGGCCGGGCCCGCGTCGGCGGAGTCGGATTCCGAGGGTGAGAAGGCCACACTGGAGGTCGCGACGGAGGAGGTCGAGCCTGCCACCGCCGCCCGGGTCACAGTCACCTACAGCTGTGAGGAGGCGACCGCCGCGACGTTGACCGTGACGGTGACGCAGGGTGAGCCCGAAGAAGAGGACGTTCCCCTCGCCGAGGTGACCCAGGAGGTGGACTGCTCCGAGGAAGAGACCACCGAGACGCTGACCGCGACGGTCGGGGAATTCAGCGATCCCCTGGACAAGTCGGAGCCGGTGACCATCGAGGCCGAGCTCGAGGATGCCGAGGGCGAGACGCTGGCGACGTTCGTGGAGGAGGGCGTCGAATTCGTCCAGCCCGCCATGGAGGAGGAACAGACCACGACGAACGAGACATAAAGCCTCCTCGTCGGTCCGCGGGCGGTCGGGCAGTCTCCGGCTCGACCGCTCAGCGCGGTTCGAGGACCACGATCGGTATGCGACGCCTGCCCGCGGACTTCTGATAGAACGCGTAGCCCGGGAAGGCATCGACCAAGCGGGTCCAAAGCTGTTCTCGCTCAGCCCCATCGGCGATGCGCGCCCGAACCGGACGCACCTCGGACCCGATCCGGATGGTGGTGTCCGGGTGGGCGCGCAGGTTGAAATACCACGCCGGGTGGGTCGGCTGCCCCGCCTTCGAGGCCGCCACCACCACCGAATCGCCGTAGTCGAGATAGATCACCGGGGAGGTGCGGCGAACGCCGCTGCGCGCGCCGACGTGATCCAGCAACAGAATTCGCGCACCGGGCCAGCCCGGCAATCGTCCGCCGACCTTGCCGTTCGTCCGGCGATACAACGCCACATGCACCTTCGACGATCGTCGGCCCAGATAGACCCCGCGAGTGGTGAACCGCGTGCTGGCGGCAACCAGCCGCGCCATGATCGACATACGTCCATTGGATCGCATGATGGCAATTTCTTACAGAGATTTGGCAGCGCTGTGGCGGTCTGTCGATCATCGGATTCACCCGATCGCGGCCAAGTACTCCCCGTAGAACAACGCCAGCCCGAAGGCCGCCGCGATCCCGCCCAGCAACCAGAAGCGGATGATCACCGTGGTCTCCGCCCACTGGCCCAGTTCGAAATGGTGGTGGAAGGGGGCCATTTTGAACAGGCGGCGGCGGGTGGTGCGGAAGACGACTATTTGGAGCAGGACCGAGAGGATTTCGGCGAAGAAGACCGCGCCGACGACCACCATGAGGAGTTCGGTTCGGGTGGTGATGGACAGGCCGGCCAGCAGGCCGCCCAGGGCCATGGAGCCGGTGTCGCCCATGAAGATCTTCGCGGGAGCGGCGTTCCACCAGAGGAAGCCGACGCAGGCCGCGGCACCGGCGGCGCAGACCAGCGACAGGTCCAGGGGGTCGCGGACGTGATAGCAGCCGACGCCGGGTTTGGTGGCGCAGGCGTTGCTGTATTGCCAGAAGGTGATGATGGTGTAGGCGCCGAGCGCGAAACCCATGGTGCCGGCGGCCAAACCGTCCAGGCCGTCGGTGAGGTTCACGGCGTTGGACCAGGCGACCACCAGGAAGCAGACCCAGAGCAGGAAGATGACCACCCAGAAGGAGAGGGTGGCGTCGTCGCGGACGAAGGACAGGTGGCGACTGCCGGGGGTCAGGCCGGTATTGCTCGGGAAGCGCAGGGCGAGTAGGCCGAAGACGACCGCGGCGGCCAGTTGGCCGACGTATTTGCCCTTGGCGGTGAGGCCGAGGTTGCGTCGTTTGCGGAGTTTGATGAAGTCGTCGAGGAAGCCGACCACGCCCAGGGCGGTGGCCAGGGCCAGGACGAGCAGGCCGGAGGCGGTGGGGCCCTCGGCGTGGTAGCGGATTCCGATCAGGTGGGAGCCGAGGTAACCGGCCCACATGCCCACGATGATCGCGATGCCGCCCATGGTGGGGGTGCCGCGCTTGGACTGGTGGCTGGCGGGTCCGTCGACGCGGATCTCCTGACCGAGCCGCCGCTGAGCGAACAGCTTGATCAACAACGGGGTCAATGTGATCGATACCGCCAGCGCGATCATCGCCGAGAACAGGATTTGCCTCATCGAGATCAGATATTAACCAAGATCAGGGGCGGATTCTCCGGCTGGTGGCGTCGAGTCGTTGGCGCCGAGGACCTTTCGCCGCTCCGGTTCCGTGCGGCGAGCCAGGTACGTGGCCGAAAAGGCCCCGGCCGCGAGGAGAACTCCCGCATAGACGGTCAATCCCGTCCAGCCGTGCCGCGCGTAGAAAATGCCCGCCGCGCCACCCGCGACGGAACTGCCGAGGTAGTAGAAGAACAGATAGAGCGACGAGGCGGCGGCGCGGTTGTGCCGGGCGGCGGTGCCCACCCAGGCGCTGGCGATGGAATGGGCCGCGAAAAAGCCCATGGTGCAGAGCAATACGCCCACCACGATGGTCGGGAGGCGGTCGGGGAGGGTCAGCGCCAGCCCGGCGGCCATCGCCACGAGTGCGACGGCCAGCACGCGGGGGCGGCCCAGCCGGTCGGACAGGCGGCCCGCGACGGCCGAGGACGCGGTGCCGCCGAGATAGAGCACGAACACCAGACCCGCTGTGGCGGCGGACAATCCGAACGGCTCGTGGACCAGCCGGTAGCCCAGGAAGTTGTACACCGATACGAAGCCGCCCACGAGCAGGAACGCCAGTGCGAACAGCGCGAGCAGCGTGCCGTGGCGCAGATGTCCGGTCAGATCCCTTGTCAGCGTGGCGATGTCGAGCGATCGCGGGGCGAATCCGCGCGACTGCGGCAGTTCGCGCACGAACAACACCGTGCACAGTGCCGCCGCGACCCCGACCGCCGCCGCGCCCCAGCGCCACGACGCACCCTCGAGGACGAACGCCGGAATGAGCCGTCCGGCCAGCCCGCCCACACTGGTCCCCGCGACGTATACGCCCATGGCCGCGCCGAGCCCGCCGGTCCCGATCTCCTCGGCCAGATACGCCATCGCGACCGCGGGGACCCCGGCCAGCGCCAGACCCTGCAGCGCCCGCCCGGCCAGCAGCACCTCGAGATTCGGGCTCAGCGGCACCAGCAGCCCGATGATCGCCGCCGCGACGGCGGAGGTGATCATCACCCGGGTGCGGCCGAACCGGCCGGACAGCACGCTCACCGGGACGATCGCCAGTGCCAGCGTGCCGGTGGTGAGCGAGACCGCCAGCGCCGCGTGCGCCGGCGTCGCGTCGAAGGCGGCCGAGAGGCTGGGCAGCAGGGCTTGGGCGCTGTACATCGAGGCGAAGGTGGTCAGGCCCGCCGCGAAGAGCGACAGCGTGATCTTGCGCTCGTGGGTGGTATCGGCGGGGGCGGTCACGACGGTCATAAGGTCAGCATGGGCAGGTTCGCTTTCGAAAGGAAATGCATAATAGAAGCGGTTTACATGCAATCTCTGTATTAGCGCTGGTGCCGGACTGGGAGGCAACATGCCGAGTGACGATTTGCACTGGCTGCTCACCCTCGCCGAGCTGGAACACGTCGGTGCGGCGGCCGAGCGGCTGCACGTATCGCAGCCGACGCTGTCGCGAATGCTGGCCCGGCTGGAGCGGCGGCTCGGGGTGGCGCTGTTCGATCGGCACGGCAAGCGCCTGGCGCTCAACGATTTCGGCCGCATCTACTACGAACACGCCCGCCGGGCGCAGGCCGAACTCGATGCCGCGGGGCGCGAGCTGGCCGACCTGGCCGATCCGGCCATGGGGGTGGTGCGGCTGTCGTTTCTGCACTCCTTCGGCGCGCGACTGGTGCCGGAGCTGATCGCGGGATTCCGGCGGGGGTCGGGCCGGATCACCTTCACGCTCAGCCAGGACGCCGCCCAGGTGGTCACCGCCCGGGTGCTCGACGGGTCGGCCGATCTGGGGCTGGTCTCGCCGAAACCGGACGCGGCCGGGCTGGGCTGGCGCACGCTGCTGCGGCAGCGGCTGGCGTTGGCCGTGCCCGCCGATCATCGGCTGGCCGGGCGGCGGCAGGTGCGGCTGGTCGAGGCCGCCGATGCCGAATTCGTCGCCATGCATCCCGGGTTCGGGATGCGGCGCATCCTCGACGAGCTCTGTGCGGCAGCGGATTTTCGGCCGCGGATCGGGCTGGAGTCCAGTGATCTGGTGACCGTCGCGGGGCTGGTCGCCGCGGGCCTGGGGGTGGCGGTGCTGCCCCTGGAGGAAGCGCCGGTGCGTGGGCCCGCTCCCGGGCCGGTCCTGGTCCCGCTCGCCGACCCCGGCGCCGCGCGGGCCGTGGGATTGATCTGGTCGGCCGATTCCGCGGCCTCGGAGGCGGTCCGGCGGTTCCGGGGCTACGCATTCGAGTGGGCGCAGCGATGACCGGTGCGCCGAATTTCGTTCAAACCTCCTGGCGAAATCTGGAACCGCCTCGTGACCTGCGGGTTGCCACTTATTCACTGGGCGCTGTCGGTCGTCCGCGTTAAACTTTCATCACACAGAAGCACTCGTTCGAGACCGGAAAGCAGGCCATAGCCACTATTGCGAACTCAAGGTGAATTCGGCGACCCGACAACTCCTACGGCCGGCCTCGGCGTCGGCGGCGACGATTCGGGTCCCGCCGCACGGACCGTGCGTTCCAGCATCGAACTTGCCCCTGAATCCGTCTTCGGCTTCCTCGGATCGGCCGACGAGAATCTGCGCGAACTCGAGCGGCTGCTCGACGCGGACATCCATGTCCGCGGCAATGCGGTCACCCTCACCGGCAAGGCCGCCGACGTGGCGCTGGCCGAGCGGGTCGTGGAGCAGCTGGTCGCGCTGACCGGCCGCAACCGGGTGGTCACCCCGGAGGCGGTGCGGCACACGTACTCCATGCTCACCGAGGGATCGTCGGATTCCCCGGCCGAGGTGCTGAGCCTGGACATCCTGTCGCGGCGGGGCAAGACGATTCGGCCCAAGACGCTCAACCAGAAGCGCTACGTCGATGCCATCGACGCGCATACGGTCGTGTTCGGCATCGGCCCGGCCGGTACCGGCAAGACGTATCTGGCCGTCGCCAAGGCCGTGCAGGCGCTGCAGAGCAAGCAGGTGACGCGGATCATCCTGACCCGTCCCGCGGTGGAGGCGGGGGAGCGGCTGGGCTTCCTGCCGGGCACGCTCAACGAGAAGATCGATCCGTATCTGCGGCCGCTCTACGACTCGCTGCACGACATGATGGATCCGGAGGCGATTCCGAAGCTCATGCAGTCCGGCGTGATCGAGGTCGCGCCGCTGGCCTACATGCGCGGTCGCAGCCTCAACGATTCGTTCATCATCCTGGACGAGGCGCAGAACACCACGCCCGAGCAGATGAAGATGTTCCTGACCCGCCTGGGCTTCGGCTCCAAGATCGTGGTCACCGGCGACATCACCCAGATCGATCTGCCCGGCGGCACCCAGTCCGGCCTGCGGGTGGTCAGCGACATCCTGTCCGACGTCGAGGACATCCACTTCGCCGAACTCACCTCGAGCGATGTGGTCCGCCACCGCCTGGTCGCGGAGATCGTCGACGCCTACGGCCGCTACGAGGCCGAAACGCGACCGAATGTGGCGGCGCACTATCCGGGCAACCGCGCCCAGCGCCGGGCGGCGGAGCGGTCGGGGCGTCGCTGAATCCTCGCCTTGCATCGCGCTGCGCGGCACGGCGAGGGAAAAGAGTAGGCGTCGCTGCGGGGGAGTGAGGCGTTGCTGCCGGGAAGCAAGGCGTTGCTGCGGGGAAGCAAGGCGTCGCTGCGGGGGAGCAAGGCGACGTTGCGGGGGAGCAAGGCGACGTTGCGGGGGAGGCAGGGCGTCGCTGAGTCCTCGCCGTGCGCCGCGCTGCGCTGCACGACGAGGAAACGAGGTGGGGTGGCGCTGCGGGGGAGTGAGGCCACGCTGTGAGGCAGTAGGGGCTGTGGGGAAATAAGGGCTGTGGGGAAGTAAGGCGCTGAGAGGGAGTAAGGCGACGTTGCGGGGAGGTGGGGCGTCGCGGTGCGGCCTCCCCTGTTCCTCGCTTCGCAGCGCAGCGCGATGCGAAGCGAGGGCCTTGCGGTGACATAAGCTGTGGCCCGTGAGTATCGAGATCGCCAACGAGTCGGGTATGGATGTATCCGAGGAAGAGCTGGTCAGTGTCGCGCGGTTTGTGATCGGCCAGATGGATGTGCATCCGGCGGCCGAGCTGTCGATGGTGCTGGTCGATCTCGACACCATGGCCGATCTGCATATGCGGTGGATGGATTTGCCGGGGCCCACCGATGTGATGTCGTTCCCGATGGACGAGTTGGAGCCGGGTGGGCGGCCCGACAGTGCCGAGCCGGGGCCGTCGATGCTCGGCGACATCGTGCTGTGCCCGGAGTTCGCGGCCGCGCAGGCAGTCAAGGCGGGGCATTCCCTCGATCACGAGCTGGCGCTGCTCACCGTGCACGGCGTCCTCCATCTGCTCGGTTACGACCATGCCGAGCCGGAGGAGGAGAAGGAGATGTTCGGCCTGCAGGGCCAGCTGCTCGCCGACTGGTACGAGAGCCTGCGCGAGGCGCAGCGCCGTGCCGAACTCGCCGAGCGCGACCGCAGGCTGCTGGGCAAGACCGGGTTCACCGACGCCGGTGATCCCTTGGACCCGGCGTGAATTCGCTGCTCCTGCTGCTCCTGGCGATCTTGCTGGTTCCGGTGGGCGGCATCTTCGCGGCCCTCGACGCGGCGCTGGTCACCATCTCCCCGGCCCGCGTCGAGGATCTGGTGCGCGCCGACCGCGCGGGCGCGCGGCGACTGGCCCGCCTGGTGGTCGATCGGCCCCGCTATGTGAACCTCATGGTGCTGCTACGCCTGACCTGCGAAATCACCGCGACCGTACTACTGGCCGCCGCCCTCGACGACCATCTGTCCGCGGGCTGGGCGCTGTTGATCACCGCGGTGACGATGGTCGTGGTCGACTACATGGTCATCGGCGTCGGCCCCCGCACGCTCGGCCGCCAGCACGCCTACTCGATCGCACTCGGCGCGAGCCTGCCGCTGCAGGCCATCGGCGCGCTGCTCGGGCCGGTGAGCCGGTTGCTCATCGTCCTCGGTAATGCCATCACCCCCGGTAAGGGATTTCGCAACGGCCCCTTCGCCTCCGAGATCGAGCTGCGTGAGGTCGTGGACATGGCCCAGCAGAGCGGCGTGGTCGACTCCGAGGAACGTCGGATGATCCAGTCGGTCTTCGAACTCGGCGACACCCTCGCCCGTGCCGTCATGGTGCCGCGCACCGAGATGGTGTGGATCGAGGCGGACAAGACCGCGGCGCAGGCGATGTCGTTGGCCGTGCGGTCCGGGCATTCGCGCATCCCGGTTATCGGCGAGAACGTCGACGACATCCTCGGCGTGGTCTATCTGAAAGACCTTGTGCCCTATGCCGATCGGGGTAAGAAGGTGCGGGTGCGCGAGGTGATGCGCCCGGCGGTGTTCGTCCCCGACTCCAAGCCGCTCGACGCGCTGCTCGACGAGATGCAGCGCCGCCGCAACCATATGGCGCTGCTGGTCGACGAATACGGCGGCATCGCGGGCCTGGTGACCATCGAGGATGTGCTCGAGGAGATCGTCGGCGAGATCGCCGACGAGTACGACACCGACGAGATCGCGCCGATCGAGGAGCTCGGCAACGGCAAATACCGGGTGTCGGCACGACTTTCGGTGGAGGATCTGGGCGAGCTGTTCGGGATGGAGATCGACGAGGAGGACGTCGACACCGTCGGCGGCCTGCTCGCGCACGCGCTGGGCCGGGTGCCGCTGCCCGGCTCGAAGGCCGTGGTGCACGGACTGCAGCTGCGCGGTGAGGGCGGCGCCGATGCGCGCGGGCGGGTCCGGGTGCACACGGTGGTGGTGAAGCGGGCGCCCGAAAAGCCCGCGGAGAAGGTCGAACCCGAGCGTAACGGGGCCGAGCCCGGCCGGACTCCGGGCCACGAGGATGGAGATGGCGATGAGTGAACGCGCGGGCAACGGCCTGGACGCGGAGGACAACAAGCTGCTGGTGCTGGCGCGCGGCGCGCTGGGCCGCACGGGCGGCACGAGCGGTGCGGCCGTGCGGGATACCGACGGGCGTACCTACGCCGCGGGCGAGGTGGCATTGACCGCCCTGCGGCTCACCGCATTGCAGTCGGCGGTCGCGGCCGCGATCTCCAGCGGCGCCGAGGGTTTCGAGGCGGCGGTGGTGATGGGCGGGCAGCTGCGCGATCCCGGCGTGGCCGCGGTGCACGAGGTCTCCCCGTCGGCGCGGATCATCTTCACCGACCGCAGCGGCGCGATCTACGACACCGTCGAGGACCCCGAGGTGTCCGCATGAGCGACGAATTCCGTTCCGGCTTCGTCTGTTTCGTCGGCCGCCCCAATACCGGCAAGTCCACCCTGACCAATGCGATGGTGGGTCAGAAGATCGCGATCACCTCCTCGCGCCCGCAGACCACCCGCCACACCATCCGCGGCATCGTCCATCGCGAGCACGCCCAGCTGATCCTGGTCGACACCCCCGGCCTGCACCGGCCCCGCACGCTGCTGGGCCAGCGGCTCAACGATCTGGTGCGCGACACCTACTCCGAGGTCGACGTCATCGCGATCTGCATTCCCGCCGACGAGAAGATCGGACCGGGCGATCGCTGGATCGTGCAGCAGGTCAGGCAGATGGCGCCGAAGACGACCCTGATCGGCGTGGTCACCAAGATCGACAAGGTGGGCCGCGACCAGGTCGCCGAACAGCTGCTGGCGGTCTCGCAGCTGCTGGGACCCGAGGCCGAAGTGGTCCCGGTGTCGGCGGTCAAGGGCGAGCAGGTCGAGGTCCTCATCGACGTCATCGCCTCGAAAATGCCCGAGGGCCCGGCCTTCTACCCCGACGGGGAGCTGACCGACGAGCCCGAGGAAACCCTCATGGCCGAGCTCATCCGCGAGGCCGCGCTCGAGGGCGTGCGTGACGAACTGCCGCACTCGCTCGCGGTGGTCATCGAAGAGGTGCTCCCGCGCGAGGAGACCGAGGGGATGCTCGACGTACACGCCATCCTCTACGTCGAGCGGCCCAGCCAGAAGGCGATCATCATCGGCAAGGGCGGGGCCCGGCTCAAGGAGGTCGGCACCGCCGCCCGCAAGCAGATCGAACGCATCCTGGGCACGCGCATCTATCTGCACCTGCACGTCAAGGTCGCCAAGGATTGGCAGCGTGACCCCAAGCAACTGCGCAAGCTGGGCTTCTGATCACACCGACGTCGTCACCAGGGCGTATCACTCCCACCAGGGCTCGGGGCGGTGCCGTTGCCAGCGCAGTTCCGATTCCAGCTGGGCCGCGACCGAAACCAGCAGCGGCTCCGAACACGCCGGGCCCATGAGCTGCGCGCCGACGGGCAGTCCGGCCGCGGTGAATCCGGCGGGCACGTTGACGCTCGGCCAGCCCAGGACGTTCCACGGCCAGGTGTAGGGGCAGGCGGCGGTGATGAGCGCGTCGGTGGCCGCGACGCTCAGGCCCTTCATGGCCTCGACCGCTGGTGGCGGGGTCGCGGTGGTGGGTGCGAGGACCAGATCGTAGTCGTCGAAGAAGCGGCCGATGCGCTTGTGCAGCAACGGTTCCGCCGCGCGGGCGGCGGCCAGTGCCGGACCGCCCAGGAACAGGCCCATCGTCGCGTTGAAGCGGGTGCGCGAATCGACCTGCGCGCCGGTCAGTTTCGCCAGTTCGGCACGGATACCGGCCATCGAGCGGGGCAGGAAGCTCGCCCCCAGCAGGACGCCGTAGTGCAGTTCGGCGACGGTCACCTCGTGTCCCAGCCGCCGCAGCACGCCCGCGACACCGTGCACCCGCGCGGCGATCTCCCGGTCGAGCGCGGTCCGGGTGGCGGTGAACGGAATGCGCAGCGACAGCGCGATTTTCAGTCGTCTCGGATCGCGGCCCACCGCATCGGAGACGGTGACCTCCGGCGGGGTGTGCCGGTCGCCCGGATGCGCCCCGGCGGCCACGTCCAGCAGCAGCGCCGCGTCGGCGACCGTGCGCGCCAGCGGTCCGTGCACGGTCAGCCCGTGGAAGGATTCGGGCAGCGGCCAGGTGGAGATGCGCCCGCGCTGCGGTTTGATGCCGACCAGGTTCGTCCACGAGGCGGGGATGCGGACCGATCCGGCGCCGTCGGAACCCAGGGCGGCCGGGACCAATCCGGCCGCCACCGCGGCGGCCGAACCGCCGGAGGATCCGCCGGGGGTGTGCCCGGCGCTCCACGGATTGCGGGTGTAGCCGAACGCCGCGGCGTCGGTGAACGGCCACTGGCCGATTTCGCAGGTATTGGTCTTGCCGACGATCACCGCGCCCGCCGCGCGCAGCCGCCGCACCACCTCGGCATCCTCGGTCTTGGCCGGGAAACTGCCACCACAGCCGAACGCCGTTGGCTCGCCGACGATATCGGTGTCATCCTTGATCGCGATCGGCACGCCGAGCAGCGGCAGGCGTTCGCCCGCGGCCACCCGCCGGTCCGCCTCTGCGGCCTCGGCGAGGGCGCGCTCGCGGCGCACGATCCGAAACGCGTTGAGGCTGCCGCCGCTGGCCTCGATGCGATCGAGCGCGTCCGTGGTCGCCGCCACCGAGGTGGTGCTGCCCTGAGTGATCGCGGCCGCCAGTTCGGCCAGTCCGAGGTCGCGGGTGGACGCCGTGGTCATATGTGATCTCCGTCTCGTGACTCCTGCTCCGAACGGTAACCTGGAGTTGGTCAATCGTCCACATAGGCACGCTGACGTGCGCCGTTTTCGAATTGTGATGTCCGCGCGCGGCGTTTTCCCAGGATCGGGCAAATTCCACCCACCCGCGAACGGTCCGACGGGCCTACCATGCATTCGCGTGAAGTGGATGTCCCGGGCATTCGGCTCGAAAGAGCTGCCGTTGCAATTGCGTTCGGCGCTGGAGTCGGACGGCATCGTCGTATTCGGCCCGATCAGTGGATCGGTGGCGCGGCGCAGCTATCGGACGGCACTGCACTACGCCTCCTCGAGCTGGACCGATATCGCGGCGGGCACGGTGGCGATGAGTAAACGCCGGTTGGTCGTCTGGGGCAATCGGGAGGCGCTGGTCGACGTTCCGCTCGGCCATCCGGCGGTGACGATGGAACTGCAGGGCTCGGAGCGGATGCTGGTCGAGGCCGACAACTTCGGCATCGACCGCAGCCGGACCGGATGGACCACGCTGCTGCTGCGCACGATCCACGCGCCGCGCATCGAACAGCTCTACAGCGAGAATCGGGACGATCGGGCCTGAGGGTTCCCCCACCTCGTCGGACGGGCATGGGAGGATGGGCCCGTGCGTTTGTATCGGGACCATGCGATAGTGCTGCGCCAGCACAAGCTCGGCGAGGCCGATCGCATCGTCACGCTGCTCACGCGCCAGCACGGCCTGGTCCGGGCGGTGGCCAAGGGGGTGCGGCGCACGCGGTCGAAGTTCGGGGCGCGGCTCGAGCCGTTCGCCTATGTCGACATCCAGCTCTATCCCGGCCGCAATCTCGACACCGTCACCCAGGTGCACACGGTGGAGGCGTTCGCCGCCGACATCGTCGCCGATTACGGCCGCTACACCACCGCCTGCGCGGTGCTCGAGACCGCCGAACGCCTCGCCGGTGAGGAGCGCGCCCCCGCACCGCGGCTGCACACCCTGACCGCGGGCGCCCTGCGCGCCATCGCAGCCAAACACCGTCCGCACGAGCTGGTCCTGGACGCATTCCTGTTGCGCGCCATGGGTTTCGCGGGCTGGGCCCCCGCCCTGGACGAATGCGCCCGCTGCGCCACCCCCGGCCCGCACCGCGCCTTCCACGTGGCGGCCGGGGGAGCGGTCTGCGTGCACTGCCGACCACCCGGCTCGGCCACCCCAGCCCTGGGCGTGCTGGAGCTGATGAGCGCCCTCTATCGCGGCGACTGGTCCGGCCTGGACGTCGTGCCCGAGGGTGTGCGCCGCCAGGCCAGCGGCCTCACCGCGGCGCATCTGCAATGGCATCTGGAACGCCAGCTGCGCACTCTGCCGCTGATCGAGCGCTCCCGCCCGCATGCGACGGCAGAGGAGGCCGAGAGCCGGGTCGGCTGAGCCGGGCGCGCGGATTGGTTCGCGAGACCGCGGGTATCGAGTAGATGTGAGTTTCGACCTGACTCCGACGGCCGCGCAGCACGATCTGGCCGCGCGGGCGCACGAATTCGCGCGCGATTGTCTCCGGCCGGTGGCCGGGTACTACGACCGGGCCCAGGAGTTTCCGTGGCCGGTGCTCGAGGAGGCGGCCCAGCGCGGGTTCTACAGCCCGCTGTTCTACCGGGATCTGATCGGCGACCCGACCGGGCTGTCGCTGCCGATGTTCATGGAGGAGCTGTTCTGGGGGTGCGCGGGAATCGGGCTGGCGATCGTGATGCCCGCCCTGGCGCTGTCGGCCATCGGTCAGGCGGCCACGCCCGAGCAGATGTTGCGGTGGGCGCCCGAATGTTTCGGCACTCCGGGCGATCTCAAACTCGCCGCCCTCGCGATCTCCGAACCCGAGGGCGGTAGCGACGTGCGCAATCTGCGCACCCGCGCGGTTCGCGACGGTGACGACTGGATCATCGACGGGCACAAGATGTGGATCGGCAACGGCGGCATCGCCGATGTGCACGTGGTGAACGCGGTGGTGGATCAGGAGCTGGGGCATCGCGGGCAGGGGTTGTTCGTGGTGCCGGGCGGCACGCCCGGCCTGGAACTGGTGCGCAAGCTCGACAAACTGGGCTGCCGCGCATCGCATACCGCCGAGCTGAGGTTCGACGGCGTGCGCGTGCCCGCGGAGAATCTGCTGGGCGGGTCGGAAAGGCTCGAACGCCGGTTGGCCACCACCCGCGAGTCGATCCGCAGTGGGGGCCGGTCGCGGTCGGCGACGCTGGGCACCTTCGAGCAGACCCGACCGATGGTCGCCGCGCAGGCCCTCGGAATCGCCAGGGCCGCTGTGGAATACATGACGGCATACGCGAACAAGCGCGAGGCGTTCGGCGCGCCGATCATCGACAATCAGGGCATCGCCTTCCCGATCGCCGATCTCGCCACCCGGATCGACGCCGCACGGCTGCTGACGTGGCGGGCCTCCTGGATGGCGGCCAACGGCGTGCCCTTCGACCGCGGTGAGGGCTCGATGGCGAAGCTGGCGGCCAGCGAGGTCGCGGTGCAGGCCACCGAACGGGCGATCCAGACCCTGGGCGGATGGGGTTACATCACCGACCATCCCGTCGAGAAGTGGTTCCGGGATGCCAAGCTGTACACCATCTTCGAGGGCACCAGCGAGATTCAGCGCATCGTGATCTCCACCGCGCTGGGCGCGGCCGAGGGCAAGCCGCCGCTGCACGTGGATCTCGAACCGTCCGGCGGCGCGTTGAGCAAGATGTTCGGTCGCGGTACCGAGGTGCGGACCAGAGCCGCCGCGGCCGCGCTGGCCCTGAAGGACCGGGTGCCGGAACCCCTTGCGCGGGCCGCGATGCGGGTGCTGCGCCCGCCGCGCTGACCGGACAAATATCGGCTGACCCGGTCGCGCCGGGTGAATTACGCTCGCGCTCATGCGGATTCTCCTGCCCTATCATCTCGACGAGTACCGGCCCGGGCTGGAATTTCCCGTGGCAGCGGATGTGGTTGTCGACCCGGACCTTTCGGGTGACGGTGATGTCTGGTCCCGGATGGCGGTGCTGTACGAGGAGATCGCCGAGCAGGTTGCTCGGGCCGTGCGGGCGGGGGAGCGGGCGAGCGTGCTGTCGGGGGATTGCACGACCGCGCTGGGGACGGTGGCCGGGTTGCAGCGGGCGGGGATGGATCCGGCGGTGGTCTGGTTCGACGCACACGGGGATGTGCAGACGCTGGAGACCTCGGCGTCGGGATATCTCGGCGGGTTTTCGCTGCGCATGCTGGTCGGGTACGGGCGGCGGCTGCTGGCCGATCGGATCGGATTGCGCGATATCGCGCAGGAGCGGGTCGTCCTGGTGGACGGGCGGGATCTGGATCCGCCGGAGGTCGAGTATCTGCGCACGTCGAGCATTCGCCAGTGCTCGGTCGACGAGCTCGGTGAGCTGCCGAAGGGGCCGATCTACCTGCATCTGGACTGCGATGTGATCGGTGATCTGCCCGGATTGGTGTTTCCCGCGCCGGACGGACCGGATGAGTCCCAGGTCGCCGCGGCCCTGCGGCGCGTGCTGGATACCGGCCGGGTGGCCGCCGTCGGCATCGCGTGCACCTGGTACGACGGCAGCGGGGCCGCCGAGCGCCTGCGGCCGCTGGCCGAATCGCTCTGAACTGCCCGCATGGGGAGAAATCGGGGAGATATCGCCCGAAAGTGATGGTCGTGGCCGCCGCTGCGGGCGCGTAATGCAGGATTGGGGGCGTGATCGGTAACCGCACCTCCACCGCTCAGGCCACCCGCACCGTCCGCCCACCGTCGCCGCACCCGTCGGGCGCCAGGCCGCCCGCGCTGCCGCCGGAGTTCGTGCCCCGGCATGTGGCGCTGGTGATGGACGGCAACGGCCGCTGGGCCCAGGAGCGCGGACTGCCGCGTACAGCCGGTCACGAGCGCGGCGAGGCGGTGTTGATGGACACCGTCGAGGGCTGCATCGAGATCGGCGTGAAATGGCTGTCGGCCTATGCCTTCTCGACCGAGAACTGGCGGCGCAGCCCCGATGAGGTGCGCTTCCTCATGGGCTTCAACCGCGATGTGATCCGCCGCCGCCGCGACGAGATGCACGAGATGGGGGTGCGGGTGCGCTGGGCCGGGCGGCGACCGCGGTTGTGGCGCAGCGTGATCAAGGAATTGGAGATCGCCGAGGAACTCACCAAGGACAATACGGTGATGACCCTCACCATGTGCGTCAACTACGGCGGCCGGGCCGAGATCGCCGATGCCGCACGTGAAATCGCGCGCCGGGTGGCGGCCGGGGAGCTCGATCCGGAGAAGATCAACGAGACGACCTTCGCCCGCTTCCTCGACGAACCGGATATGCCGGATGTGGATCTGTTCCTGCGCCCGTCGGGTGAGCTGCGCAGCTCCAACTTCCTCATCTGGCAGTCGGCTTACGCCGAATTCGTCTACCAGCACACGCTTTTCCCCGATTTCGACCGGCGCAACCTGTGGGAGGCGTGCGTGGAGTACGCCAAGCGGGACCGCCGCTTCGGCGGCGTCAAATGAGCGCTCCGGCCGCCGAGGAGCTGCAGGCCCGGGCCGGGGCGTGCCTGGCCCGCTGCGATATCGCCGTGCGGGTCGAGGACGGCGGACTCGGATTCGAATTCGAAGGCGCGCTGTGCTCGCTGCGCGGGGTCAACCTCGCCGACGGTCTCGATGTGCTCACCCTGACCTGCGTGCTGGCCTGGGATCGCCCGCTCAAGCCGCAGCTGCACAAGCGGGTGGCCGATCGCAACAACGCGCTGCAGTTCGGTTCGATCACCGTGATCGGTCACGAGAAGCTCGCCGATGTGATCCTGCGCTACACCTTCCCGGCCGCGGGGCTGTCCGACGATGCGCTGACGACCATGCTGCTGCTGGTGCTGTCGGGTGCGGGCCGGGCGCGCAAGGGCTTGGTGCCCTGAGGTTTACGCCGAGGCGTGCCGGTAGTCCGGCAGCAGCAGATCCATTCCGCGCGCCAGGGTCTGCGGATCGATGTCGCCGAGCAGCAGATGCTGGAGGACGAAGCCGGGCATGATTCCGAGCAGCGCCTTGGCCACGGCATCGGTATCGGCATCCGGCGGTAGCCAGCCGGCCGCACGCATCCGTTCGGCATAGTCGCGCCAGCGGTCGCGCAGGGTGCGGATGGCCGTGCTCACGAAGGTGTGCGCGGTCGGGTCGGTGACCGCCAGCGCCCACGCCTGCGGCGCCAGCCGGACTCGGCCGCTGGTCTCGCCGATCCGGATGATCTCGGTGGTCAGCGCCGCGATCACCTCGCCGGGAGTCGGCAGCGGATCGCGCTGCACAACCTCCTCCATGGCCCCGCGCAGCAGGACGGTGGCGTCGGCGGCCAGGGCGGCGATCAGCTCGTCCTTGCTCTTGAAATACCGGTAGACAGCGCCTGCGGACAGGCCCGCCTCGGTGAAGACGTCCTGCATCGAGGTGGCGTGAAAACCCTTGCGGGCGAAGCATTCCAGCGCCGCGTCGAGGATCTGCTGGCGGCGGCGTTCCAGATGTTCTTCGCTGACTCGGGGCATGGCTCCAAATTAAAACGAATGTTCGTTCTTGACAAGTTGGCGCGGCGGTGCGACCGTTGGCCTTATAAAGAACGAACCTCCGATTTTCTGGGGAGCTCCGCATGAACGCCACGTCTCGAGCGGTTGCCGTCGGCCTGGCCGCCGCCGTCCTGCAGGCCGTGCTGCTGATCGCCTTCGCCTGGCCCGCCGCCAATCTGAAGCCGCGCGACCTACCGATCGTGGTGGCCGGGCCGCAGGCGGGCATGGTCGAGGAGCGGCTGGTTCAGCGCGAACCGGAGGCCTTCGAGATCGCCACCGTCGCCGACGAGGCCGCCGCGCGTGCGGCCATCGAGCGGCGAGACGCCTACGGCGCGATCGTGACCGGCGGCGGGCAGCCGCGGGTGCTGATCGCCTCGGCGGCGAGTCCCGTTGTGGCGCAGCTGATCACGCAGCTGGGCCAGCAGCTGTTGGGGGCCTCGGCCGCGCCGGTGCAGGACGTGGTGGCCGCCGATCCCGACGATCCGCGCGGCGCCGGCTTCGGGGCGATGGTGCTGCCGCTGGTAATGGCCGGGTTGGCCGCCGGTGTGCTGCTGAGCCTGCTGGTGCCGAGCGTCGCCGGCCGTGCGCTGGGCCTACTCGCCTTCGGCATCGTGGCCGGACCGCTGAGCATGGCGATCGTGCAGGGCTGGCTGGCGCTGCTGCCGGGTTCCTTTCTCGCGCTGGCGGCCATCGCGGGCTTGGTCTCCTTCACCGTCGCGGGCACGGTCGTCGGCCTGGCCGCGCTGCTCGGGCACCCCGGGATCGGCCTCGCGGCGCTGCTGCTGCTCCTGATCGGAAACCCGTTCTCCGCGGCCACTTCCGCTCCCGAACTCCTGCCCGAGCCGTGGGGCGCGATCGGCCAACTCCTGCCCCCGGGCGCGGCCGCCACCCTGCTCCGCTCGGTCGCCTTCTTCGACGGCCACGCCGTCGCCACCCCACTGATCGTCCTGTTCACCTGGGCCGCGGCCGCGGTGGCCCTCCTCGCCGTCACCGCCCTCCGCCCCCGCATCGCCGCGCCGCAACCGGTCCCGGCGTAACCCCACCCACCGCACCCTTTCCCGCGCTTCGCACCCTCTGTGGCCGTCCGCAGCGGGTGCGAAGCGCCAGAAGGGGTGCGGCTGCTCGGGGGCGCCTGCGGAGGTCGCGATCTGGCCGAGGCGCGCTAGTGGTGGAGCGGTTCAGCCGCACCCCTGGGGGCCCGGCGTGGCAGAGGCGTGCCCGGAGGGGAAACGGTTCAGCCGCACCGCTTTTCGCGCTTCGCACCCCTTGGGGATGGCCGCAGGGGGTGCGAAGTGCGGAAGAGGGTGCGGCTGTGGGGTCAGGCCGGGGTGGTTTTGTCGTCTCGGGTGGCGGCGCAGGTTCGGCAGGTGCCGAAGACCTCCATGGTGTGGCTGATCTCGGTGAAACCGTGTTGGCCCGCAACGGATTCAGCCCACGCCTCGACGGTGGGTCCCTCGACCTCGACCGTGCGGCCGCAGTGACGGCAGACCAGATGATGGTGGTGGCCCTTGGAGCATTGGCGATAGACCGATTCGCCGGTGTCGGTGCGCAGCACGTCGACCTTGCCCGCCTCGGCCAGCGATTGCAGGGTGCGGTAGACCGTGGTCAGGCCGATGCCCTCACCGCGGCGGCGCAATTCGTCGTGCAGCTCCTGGGCGGAGCGGAATTCATCGATATCGCCGAGCAGGGCCGCGATGGCGCTGCGCTGGCGGGTACTGCGAATACCGACCGTCTTCTCGGCTGTGCCCATCTTGTCCGGCACGGATCACCCTTCCTCGGCGTGTGCGACAGCGTCGACGACGATGCGCGCCAGGTGGTCGTCGACCAGTTCGTAGATCACCTCGCGGCCGGTGCGCTCCCCGCGCACCACCCCCGCCGACTTGAGGATGCGCAGATGCTGGCTGACCAGTGGCTGCGTCACACCCAGGGTATCGACCAGTTCGTGCACGCAGCGCGGGGACTCACGCAGCTGCAGCACGATGGCGATCCGCACGGGGGCGGCCAGGGCGCGTAACAACTCGCCCGCGCTGTCCAGAATCGGGCGCGGCGGGACCGCGGGCGCGGTCGGTGCGCGATACGGATAGGGATCGTGCGGAATCGGGGTGGGCGCCTCCACGGCGACGCGGCTGCGACGCAGGGGGGCACCGCTGTCGGCGGTCATCGAACCAACTCCTTATTGGAAACCGATGCCATTATTGGTATGCACAGGTGCGCATGTCAACCAGGAGGGCTCGCGTGTCGTGCGATCCCCGCAAATTCGGCGAGATCAGCAGTTGTTCTCGGTCGGTATCGGCAGAGTGGGATCGAAGTAGTCCTCGTTCCGCGGATGGGCCGGCCGACCGTAACCGACGGCGGGCGGGTTGCTGTAGCTCGGCGCCAGGAACCCCTTCTCGTGCAGTGCGCAGTTGACGGAGTAGGCGAAGCCGGTGACCTTGCCGATCCACATGCCCTGGGAGGGTTGGTCGTAGCGGGCGTCGTCGACCCATTCGTAGGCGGCCTGCAGGCGGTCGACGGCGACGATATCCATCGGGTCGTCCAGGTCCTTCGGATTGGCGTGGTCGAAGGCGTAGGCGACCAGGTAGTCGGTGTGAACCACCAACTCGTCGTCTTCGCCGATGGCCACGCGCATCGATCCGGTCACTCGCGGGACCGCCTTCGCCAGCCCGTAGCCGGAGGCGATCTTGGACGACACCCACCACGTCTGGTGCTCATTGCCGGGTGTCAGCCTCGGCCGGAGCTTCGTCACCATGCCGGGTGCCAACTGTGCCAGCACGGGTTCGGCGTCGTGCCCGATGAGCACGTGCCGGTCCAGCCGGGCGGTGATGATCAGTTGCTTCGCCCGGGCCATCGCATCGGCGACCTGTTCGGCGGAGTATCGCCCGATCGGTGCGGGCGGCGGCGGCACGATGCCGTCGGCGCCCTCGGCCCAGCTCGCCGCGGGTGTATCCCGGAACGGCTGGTCGAGGTCCACCGCGGGGCGCGGGGTCGTCGGGGTGATGACCGGCCGGGCGGTGCCGGGGATCGTGCGGGAGCCGCGATCGACCACCTGCCATGCGACCACGGCGACCAGGAGTCCGATCGTCAGGATCAACAGTGCCGCATTGGAGCGCAGGAACCGCGAGACGGGTGAAGACTTGGGCGGAAACTCGTTCACTCCGCGAACCCCCCAATGAGCTTGCCTCCTCTCTATACCCCACCCGTGCGTCACATATGCCCGTATCGCGCGATGATTCGTGGATACTGCTTCGACTCGCGAGCGGCCGTGCCGATAGGCTGGATCGAATCGCCCGTCAACCCATCATCCAGAGGGAGAGCTTCAACAGTGGCACCCAAGTCGAAGGTCGACACCGTCGCCAATCTCGCCAAGCGCCGGGGTCTGGTCTACCCCAGTGGTGAGATCTACGGAGGCACCCGGTCGGCGTGGGACTACGGGCCGCTGGGTGTGGAGCTCAAGGAGAACATCAAGAAGCAGTGGTGGCGGGCCATGGTCACCAGCCGCGACGATGTGGTGGGCCTGGACTCCGCGATCATCCTGCCCCGGCAGGTGTGGGTCGCCTCGGGCCATGTCAGCGTGTTCAACGATCCACTGGTCGAATGCCTGAACTGCCACAAGCGCCACCGGCAGGACCACCTGCAGGAGGCCTACGCCGACAAGCACAAGATCGATGACCCGGATTCGGTCTCGATGGAGCTCATCGGCTGCCCGGACTGCGGCACCGTCGGCAAGTGGACCGAGCCGCGCGACTTCAACATGATGCTCAAGACCTACCTCGGCCCGATCGAGTCCGAGGAGGGGCTGCACTATCTGCGCCCGGAGACCGCGCAGGGCATCTTCGTCAACTTCGCCAATGTGATGACCACCGCGCGCAAGAAGCCGCCGTTCGGCATCGCCCAGATCGGCAAGAGCTTCCGCAACGAGATCACCCCGGGCAACTTCATCTTCCGCACCCGCGAGTTCGAGCAGATGGAGATGGAGTTCTTCGTCAAGCCCGGCGAGGACGAGCAGTGGCATCAGTACTGGATCGACACCCGGCTGGCCTGGTACACCGATCTGGGCATCGATCCGGAGAACCTGCGGCTGTACGAGCATCCGAAGGAGAAGCTGTCGCACTACTCGACCCGCACGGTCGACATCGAGTACCGCTTCCACTTCCAGGGCAGCGAGTGGGGTGAGCTCGAGGGTCTGGCCAACCGCACCGACTTCGACCTCAAGACCCACTCCGAGCACTCCGGCACCGATCTGAGCTTCTTCGATCAGAACACCGGCGAGCGCTACACCCCGTACGTCATCGAGCCCGCGGCCGGTCTGACCCGCTCGCTCATGGCGTTCCTCATCGACGCCTACACCGAGGACGAGGCCCCGAATGCCAAGGGCGTCATGGAAAAGCGCACGGTGCTGCGCCTGGACCGCCGCCTGGCCCCGGTGAAGGTGGCGGTGCTGCCGCTGTCGCGCAACGCGGATCTGTCGCCGAAGGCGAAAGACCTTGCGGCACAGTTGCGCAAGAACTGGAATGTCGACTTCGACGACGCGGGCGCCATCGGCCGCCGCTACCGCCGCCAAGACGAGATCGGCACCCCGTTCTGCGTGACCGTCGACTTCGACACCCTCGAGGATCAGGCGGTGACGGTTCGCGAGCGTGATTCCATGGCGCAGGAACGGGTTTCGCTCGATCAGGTCGAGGGGTATCTGGCGGAGCGGCTGATCGGGGCCTAACCGGACGAGGCCGTCCGCGGCTCGATGCGACGGTATGCGAGAGATCTTCGACGGGGTGGGCGTGCGGGGCTGGCTGCACGCCCGCTGCCTGGATTGCGGCGCCGAAACCGGTTGGCGCGCGGACGAACTCGTCGTGCTGTCCTCGGTCGTCAAGGTGCCGCTGGTCCTGGAGCTGGCCCGGCAGTTCGCGGCCGGACAACTCGACCCCACCGACCGGGTGCGTGCCACCGCCGCCGATCGCCTCGGCGGCCCCGGCACCTCCGGCTGCCGCGACGACGTCGAGTACAGCCTGCGCGACGCCGCCTATCTGGCCCTGTCGATCAGCGACAACACCGCCGCCGACCTGCTGTTCGACCGGGTCGGCCTGGACAATGTCCGGTCGCTGGTCCGCGAACTGGGCCTGCCCCGCACGCGTATCATCGGCGCCCTGCGCGATCTGCTCGGGTCGATGGCCGAGGATATGGGCGTCGCCGACGCCGCCGAATTCGCCCGCCGCTATGCCGCCATGTCCGCGCCGGAGATCTTCGCCCTGCGCATCCTGGACTCGGCGCGCACCTCAGCGAGCACCCCGCGCGAGATGACCCGGCTGCTCGAACTCATCGCCCTGGATCGGGCGGGACCGCCGCGGGCCTGCGCCTGGCTACGCGAACTGATGGGGGCCCAGCTCAATCAGCACCGGCTCGGCTCGGCCTTCGGCGACGAATTCGGGCTGTGGGGTAAGACCGGCACCCTGCCGGGCATCCGCAACGAGATCGGCGTGATCGAGACGCCGGACGGAATCCGGTGCGCGGTGGCGGTTTTCACCCGGGCCGAGCGGCTCGACCACCGACTGCCGCGGGTGGACCACGCCATCGGCGCGGCCGCCCGGGCCGCGCTCGAATCCCTCGATCACCGCCGCCCGATCAGCACATTCCACGGTCGCGCCGCGTCCTCCTGAGCGGGCGCGAGCGTGGACACCCCGTCCGCACGCAGCACGCTCACCACCAGGTCGGCGCAGCGCGCCGCCACCGGATGCGGGGCGGCCGTGGGCCAGGCCAGCGACAGCCGCCTGCGCAGCGGCTGCCCGATCAGCGGTCGCCACACCACCCGCGGCTCCTTCTGCGCCACCATGCCCTGCTCGAATGCCACGCCATGCCCCGAGAGCACCAGGCCGAGCACGAATTCCGGGTTGCGCGCGTGCGTCACCCGGGTGGGCCGGAAGCCGTGTTCCCAGCAGGTCCGCAGCGTCGCGTCGTACATTCCGGGCGCGGCCGCGCGCGGCGGCATGACCAGGCCGTGCCCGGCCAGATCCTCGAGCGCCAGTTCGGATTTCGACGCGAGCGGGGAGTCGCGCCGCAGCACCACACCGAGCGGGGTATCGATCGCGGGACCCAGCTCCAAACCGATCACATCGACCGGATGCTGCAGTAGCCCGGCGTCGATCTGCCGCTCCGCGAGCAGGCGCAGCTGTTCGGCGGTGGTCAGCTCCTGCAGATCCAGCCGCAGCTCGGGATGGCGGCGTTCGAAGGCGGTCACGATCGCGGCCAGCACCCGTCCGGCCAGCTCCGGCGGCACGCCCACCCGCAGCGCGTCCATCTCACCCCGATGCGCCCGGCCCACCAGCGTCGTGGCCCGGTCCCAGCGGGCCAGCAGGTCGCGGGATTCGGCGAGCAGGATCTGCCCGGCCTCGGTCAGGGTGACCGTGCGGCCGCGGTCGAAAAGCCGTGCGCCCAGATCCTTTTCCAGTTCGCGGATGCGCTGGCTCAACGGCGGCTGGGCGATGCCGAGCCGCTCGGCCGCACGACCGAAATGCAATTCTTCGGCGACGGCCACGAAGTACCGCAGCTTGCGCAGGGGGTCCACGCTGCGACGATATCGGTTCCGATATGGGCACGCCGAAGCGTCGATCTTGGACACCGGCGCGACCGCCGTGATGTCGTGCCCGCCATGAGCAGAATGAGCAGGCGAGGTTTACTGGGTGCGGGCGCGGCGGCCGCGGCGGTTCTGGCGGCCGGTTGCACCGCCGAGCAGCGCGGCCCCACCGGGGCCCCGACGGCCCCGGTGGGTGCGTCCGGGGTGAGCGTGCGCTGGTGGGGCAACAACGGCTGGGAGATCACCGCGGGGGGCAAGACCGTGCTGATCGACCCGTGGATCACCCGCTTCCGGACCGGTACCTACACCGAGCAGGGCGCGGACCCGCAGACGCCGATCTCGGTGGATACCGCGTTGATCGACTCCTACCTCGACTCGGGCCGCCTGCGCGCCGATCACATCCTGGTCACCCACGGCCACTACGACCATCTGACCGACGTCCCCTACCTCGCGCAGCGCACCGGGGCCACGGTCCTGGGCACCGAGACCCACCTGAACCTGATGGCCGCGCTCGGCGCGCCGGAGCAGCAGCTGGCTCTGGTCACCGGCGGTGAGGATCTGCTCTTCGAGGGGTACCAGATCCGGGTGCTGCGCGCGCTGCACTCCGCGCTCGGCCCGCGCGCCCAGATCCCCTATCCCGGAACGCGTCCCGGCTACGGCGCCGCGAAGCTGCCGCGCCCGCGGGTGATCGCCGATCTGGTCGAGGGCGGCACGCTGGCCTACCACGTCACCGTGAACGGAATCGGCGTGCTGAATTTCGGCGGCTCCAACTACATCGAATCGGAACTGGTTGGGCTGCGCCCCGATGTACTGCTGCTCCCGGCGGGCGGGGCGAAGGTGCGCGACTACGTGACTCGACTGCTGCGGACGCTGGGCAATCCGCGCTATGTGGTGCCGACGCACTGGGACGACTTCGACTACCCGCTCGGCGAACCGGCCCGCGACGCCGGTGGGCTGGAGCCGCTGCGCAAGGCGGTGACCGCGGCGAGTTCGGACAGCCGTTTCGTGGTGCTGAACCATCTGGAGACCCTTACCCCGTAAGGCGGAAATATCCGCACACCCGGGGCTGTTCGGGTTCGACAGGGACCCCGACGGAAGAGGTGCGGCATGGCACAGGCGGTGCAGTTCGATCGGTACGGCGATATCGACGTGCTGAAGGTGGTCGAGGTGGCGGATCCGGTTCCCGGGCCGGGGGAGGTGGTCGTGGCGGTGGTCGCCGCCGGTATCAACCCGGGGGAGGCCAAGATTCGCGCCGGGCTGCTGCACGAGCGCTGGCCCGCGACCTTCCCCTCGGGGGAGGGTTCCGATTTCGCGGGCCGCATCGCGGCGCTCGGCGCGGGCGTGAGCGGCATCGCGGTCGGTGACGAGGTGCTGGGCTTCACCCACCGCCGCGCCAGCCACGCCACCCATGTCGTCGTGCCCGCCGAACAGGTCACGCCGAAGCCCGCCGAACTGTCCTGGGACGTCGCGGGCGCGCTGTTCGTGGCGGGCACCACCGCCTTCGCCGCGGTGCGCGCGGTGAGTGCGGAGGCCGGTGACACGATCGCGGTGTCGGGTGCCGGGGGCGGGGTGGGATCGATTGCGGTGCAATTGCTTCGGGCTCGCGGCGCCACGGTCATCGGCATCGCCGGACCGGCCAAGCACGACTGGCTGCGGGCCAAGGGCGTGCGCCCGGTGGCCTACGGCGAGGGGCTGGCCGAGCGCCTGCGGAGCGCCGCTCCCGACGGTATCGACGCCTTCATCGACACCTACGGCTCCGGCTACGTCGAACTGGCCCTCGAGCTGGGCGTGACGCCCGAGCGCATCGACACCATCATCGACTTCGCCGCCGTGCAGCGCTACGGGGTCAAGGCCGACGGCAATGCCGCCGCCGACACCATCGACGTCCTCGCCGAACTGGCCGATCTCGCCGCGGCGGGAACCATCGAGGTGCCGATCGCCGCGACGTATCCGCTCGCGCGCGTGCGCGAGGCGTTCGGTGAGCTCGAGCGCGACCACATCCACGGCAAGATCGTGCTGCATCCGTAGCAATCGCCCGTTCGAATGGCTCGCCGATGGTTCCGCCCGGTAAGGTGAGCTCGACGAAAGGTGCTGGCGCACGGTCGAATCCGAATGCGGCGGCGGGAACGGCGAGGAGTGGCGGTGGATTCGGGACATTCCCCCTGGGCCGCGCTCGCTCGGTTGCTGAACTTCTGGGTGGCGATGGCGGCGCTGGCCGGTGTGCTGGTGTTCGGGACGGCCACGGTCCTGGCCGTGCAGACGGCCGCCTGGGTCTCGGCCGCGCTGTTCGCTCAGCCCGCGGTGCTGTGCCTGCTCGTGGTGGTGCTGAACATCCTCGTCGAGATCGCCTCGGCCGTTCTGGGGTTGGTGAGCACGCTGGCGGTGCCGTTGCTGGCGCTGCCGCCGGTGCGGCGGCGGATGGACCGAATCCGGTTGCGCCGCAGCGCCGACCGGCCGGTGGATGCGGTGCCGGGGCAGTCCTGAGTCGCCCCCGGGGCCCGGGCGGGCGACCGGTTCGGCCGGTTGTAGGTTGGGTCGACGTGCACCTGACTCAGATTCGTTTGATCGTCGACGATTTCGCCCGCACCTGCGCCTACTACCGCGACGTCATCGGGCTCACGCCGCAGGACGACCAGCCCGCCCCACCGTATGTCGCCTTCAAGCCGGAACTGGGCAGCAGCCTGTGCCTGCACGATCGCACCGACCTCGACGCCGCGCTGGGCGGCGCACTGCGCACCGGCCTGGGCCGCACCGACGTCGCCGTGGTGTCGCTGCGGGTCGACGATCTGGACGCCTATCTCGCCGGGCTGCGCGAGCGCGGGGCCGAGATCGCGTTCGGCCCCGTGGTTTTCGGTGATCGCATCCGCTGCGCGTACCTGCGTGATCCGGAGGAGAACCTGATCGAGATCCAGCAGTGGCTCAGCACCCGATCCGGTGCGCCGGTGCCGCCCGCGTGCTGAGCAGTCGCGGCTTCCGCTGCTCGCGGCGGTCAGGCGCAGGCGTACCGATGTCTCGGACGAGGAACGCGCTGGGTGGACGACATCATGCCGCTGCTCGGCGAGGACGATCCGCTGGGCGTGGACGACTTTGCCACCCACCGGCTTCCGCTCGACGCGCCCCACAGGCGTACGCGATGTTCCAGCGCAAGGCCGACGGCGCGGTGCGGGTCGTGCTCGACCCCACGGCGCGGTCGTGACGTCCGGCTCGTGTCGGTGTCCATCGCTACCATCGACAACGTGATCACGATCGATCGTCCCTATACGGGCCATGTCTCACCGGGTGCCAATCCGCAGCAGCGCGACGTGCCCGGGGCACGCATCGTGAAGTTGTCGGTCGGCCCCATGGACAACAACGTCTACCTGGTGCAGGACACGGCGACCGGCGATGCGCTGCTGATCGACGCCGCCAACGAGCCCGACCGCCTCCTCGAACTGCTCGGCCAGGAGACCCCCGGCCAGCTGCGCCTGATCGTCACCACTCACCAGCATCCCGACCACTGGCAGGGGCTGGAGAAGGTGGCCGCCGAGACCGGCGTACCCACCGCGGCGCACTCCCTCGACGCCGATCCGCTGCCCGTGCGGCCGGACCGGGTGCTCGCCGAGGGCGATTCGGTGCGCGTCGGCGAGCTCGCGCTCGAGGTGATCCATCTGCGCGGGCATACGCCGGGTTCGGTGGCGCTGGCGCTCACCGACGGCGACGGGCGCGTGCACCTGTTCACCGGTGATTCGCTGTTTCCCGGTGGCGTGGGGCGCACCACATCGCCGGAGGATTTCGACTCGCTCTACCGCGATGTCACCGGGAAGCTGTTCGATCGCTACGGCGACGATACGGCTGTTTATCCCGGCCACGGCGACGACACCACCCTGGGCACCGAGCGGCCGCGGCTGGCGGAGTGGCGGCAGCGCGGTTGGTGACGACGCGCTGGAGGTCGCATCGCAATCGTGACGTGACCGAGCCCTGGCAGACTCGGGGAATGCCGTCCGCGCCGACCCGACCCGCGCCCGGGAGCTTCACCGGCTCCGCCCCGCGATCTCGCTGGCTGGCCTCCAGTGCCCAGGGCACGACACCGCCCGCCGGGGCCCGGAACGGAGGATCCGGTTTGCTGCGCTGGATTCGCCGACTGATCGCCGGGACCGTGCTGATGTGCGTGATCGTCGTCGGCGGGACCGCGGTGCGGGTATGGCAGGTCGCGCGCATCGACGACTACTCGCCCGCCGACGCCATCGTCGTGCTCGGCGCGGCCCAGTACGACGGCACGCCCTCGTCGGTCTTCGAGGCGCGTCTGGCCCAGGCCTACAAGCTGTTCACCAAAGGCGTTGCGCCCCTGGTGATCACGGTCGGCGGCAAACAGGTCGGCGACAACTACACCGAGGCCGCGTCGGGCAAGAACTACCTGAAGAACCGCGGCGTGCCCGCGGACCGGATTCTCGCGGTGGAAACCGGTTCGGACACGTTGCGCAGTATCGAGGCCGTGGCGACCGCCATGCGGGCGCGCGAGCTGTCGTCGGCGGTGCTGGTCAGCGATCCGTGGCATTCGCTGCGGACCCGGACGATGGCGCGCGACCAGGGCTTACGGGCCTGGACGGCGCCCACGCGCACGGGACCGGCGGTCTACACCCGCGAGTCGCAGGCGCACGGCATCGCCCGCGAGACCGGTGCGCTGCTGTGGTACCAGCTGACCCACGTCTCGGCCGATTTCAAATACACCGCGGAGCAATGAGTTTCGGGAAAGACCGAGCTTCGAGGAGTGCATCGATGAGCGGCGGCGGGGACGCCTACAACGATGAGGACCGGGAACGCATGGTCGCGGAGAACACCGACACCGCGGGCCTGAGCTGGTCGCCGTGTCCCGCCCGTCGCAGCGACTTCGCCCGCGACCGCGCCCGCGTGCTGCATTCGGCGGCGCTGCGCCGGTTGGCCGACAAGACCCAGGTCATGGGTCCGCGCGACGGTGACACCCCGCGCACCAGGCTCACCCATTCGCTCGAGGTCGCCCAGATCGGGCGCAGCATCGCCGAGGGGCTGGGCTGCGATCCGGATCTGGTGGACCTGGCCGGACTCGCGCACGATATCGGGCATCCGCCCTACGGCCACAACGGCGAACGCGCGCTGGACCAATTCGCCGACGCGCACGGCGGATTCGAGGGCAATGCGCAGAATCTGCGCATTCTGACCCGACTGGAGCCGAAGGTATTCGACGCGGGCGGGGAGAGCTTGGGGCTCAACCTGACCCGCGCGGCGCTGGACGCCACCGTGAAATACCCCTGGGGCAGAACCGAATCCGCCGCCAAATTCGGCGCCTACGAGGTGGACCGGCAGCGACTGGACTGGGTGCGCAAGGGCGCCCCGGAGCGACGGCAGTGCCTGGAGTCCCAGGTCATGGACTGGTCCGACGATGTGGCCTATTCGGTGCACGATGTCGAGGACGGGGTGATCGCCGGTCGCATCGACCTGCGTGCCCTGGCCGATCCGGCCGAACAGTCCGCGCTGGCTCACCTGGGCCACGCCCAGCATCCCGGGCTCACCATCGACGATCTGGTCGCCGCGGCCGAGCGGTTGTCGGAGTTGCCGGTGATCGCCGCCGCCGCGGGATACGACGGCACCCTGCGCGCCTCGGTCGCCCTCAAGCGGCTCACCAGCGATCTGGTCGGCCGCTTCGCCACCGCGGCCGTGGAGGCCACCCGCCGCGCCTGGGGCGGTCGCCGCCTGTGCCGTTACGCCGCCGATCTGGAGGTGCCGCGCATCGTCGCCGCCGAGGTCGCGGTCCTCAAGACGGTCGCGCTGCGCTACGTCATGTCCGATCCGGAACATCGCGAACGGCAAGCGGCCCAACGCGAACGGATTCTGCTCGTGGCCCATCACCTGCTGGAGCGGGCCCCGCACGACCTGGACCCGGTGCTGCTGCCGTGGTGGGAGACCGCGGCCGACGACACCGCGCGGGTGCGGGTGATCGTGGACCAGATCGCCTCCTACACCGAAAGCCGCCTGGAACGGATCGCGGCCGGAATCGGCTGAGCCGATCCGCCGAAACCTGTCGGTGGTCGGTCGTACATTGAACTCGCGGTGTTTCCGGTTCGTCAGATCGAGAAACAGGGGGCTTCGATGCGGGTGTTCGGCAGATATCTTGCGGTGCTGGCGGTTTCGGTGCTCGCGGTGGCGGGGTGCGGTAGCCGCCCGCCCGCCGAGGCTCCGTTCCACTTCCAGGTGACCGAGGGGCAGAACCTCAACTATTTCCTGCGCGACGGGCGCACCGCGGCGCATCTGATACTCGGCGCGGGGCACGATCCGCGCATCCTGGTGGCGTTCCCGGCGGGCAACAGCGGTACCGGCGCCTGGTTCGAGTCCACCGCCGAGGGGGTGCGCTGGCAGCTGGACGCACCGCCGAAGGCCGAGTCGGACCGGGATGCCCGCGGCCGGGAGCTGAACGGCATCGTCTTCGACGCCTCGATCGCGACACCGACCCTCGTTCCGAAGCAGGCGGTGCTGTCGAATGTGCGCGTGCTGCGCACCTACGGCGAGGACCGCAAACCCGTCCCCACCGAGGTGCTCACCCCGCCAACCGTTTTCGGAAAGTCGGTGACCTGGGCTCGCGACCGCCTCGACGGCGCGCCCGGATATCGGCTGAGCCTCGAGGTCACCGCGGGCACCGTGCTGGACGGGGGAGCGGTCACCGCGGGCCCCGACGGGCGCATCGGGCTGCGCGTGACCGCCCTCACCGGGGAGACGCCGCTCACCCCGCTGGCGGGTGCGGAACTGTTCAACGGCAACGAGCGAGCGCTCGAGGGCCCGAAGAACACGCTCACCTTCCTCAGCTACCGGGAGAAGTTTCTCGCCGGATCCTGGCGCTTCGACACCTATTTCGGCCGCGACACGCTGCTGTCGCTGATGATGCTCATGCCGGTCCTGGCACCCGAGGCGACCGAGGCCGGCTTGCGCTCGGTCCTGACCCGGCTCGCGCCCGACGGCGCGGTCGCCCACGAGGAGTCCGTCTCGGAATTCGCGATCCTGACCCGCCTGCGCCAGGACGGCAGCCGCGGCGATGCGCCGATCTACGACTACAACATGGTCGACGAGAGTTATCTGCTCGCCCCGGTGGCCGCCGCCTATCTGCTGGATTCGGATCGGGCGGGCGAATTCCTGCGCGCCGAGGCCGCTCCCGGAGTCTCGAACGGTCAGGCGCTGGTCCGCAACCTTCGGCTCGTGGTCGCCACGGCCGAACCGTTCGCCCGGGATCCGCGCTATACCAATCTGATCGGCCTGAAGCCGGGGCACAACGCGGGGGAATGGCGCGATAGCGAGACCGGTCTGGGAGGCGGCCGCTATCCGTACAACGTCGGCGCGATTCTGGTCCCGGCCGCGCTCGAGGCGACCGCGCGGCTGCTCGACAGCGGTCGGCTCGATGGGTATCTCGGCGACGACGACCGCCTGGAACTGTCGTTCGCCGCGGCCCATGCGAAGGTCTGGCGCAGCGAGGCGGCCCGGCTGTTCACCGTGCGGCTCGACAATGCCGCGGCCCGGGCCGCCGTCGAGTCCTATGCCCAGAGCGTCGGAGTCCCGGCCGCGGCCGCGCTCGCGGCACTGGCGTCCGGACCGGTCACATTTCCGGCGGTCGCCCTGGACGCCGAGGGACGGCCGATTCCGATCCTGCATTCCGACGACGTCTTCGACCTGCTGCTCGGCGAGTCGCCGCCGGAGGCGCTCGACGCGGCGGTGGCCACGATGATCCGGCCGTTCCCGCTGGGGCTGATGACCGGCGCCGGGCCGGTGGTCGCGAATCCGGTCTTCGCCGATCCGGGCCTGCGCGCGCAGTTCACCACGCACCACTATCACGGCACCGTCGTGTGGTCCTGGCAACAGGCCGCCTTCGCCGCCGGTCTGCAGCGGCAATTGCAGCGCACCGATCTGCCGCCGCCGATCCGCGATCGGCTGGTCGACGCGCAGCGCACGCTGTGGCGAGTGATCGATGCGACCGCGGCGATGCACAGCTCGGAGCTGTGGAGCTGGCGCTACGACAATGGCGGCTATCACATCACCCCGTTCGGTGCGGCCGCCGCGGATGTCACCGAATCCAATGCCGCCCAGTTGTGGAGCAGCGCGTATCTCGCGATCCGGCCACCTGCGCCGTGACCGGGCCATGATCCGGCTAGACTCGACCACCGTGGCCGGACGACTCCCTGATCGCGATATCGCGGCAATTCGAGAACGCGTACGCATCGAGGATGTCGTCGGCGAGTACGTGGCGCTGAAGAAGGCGGGCGCGGACTCGCTGAAGGGGTTGTGCCCGTTCCACGACGAGAAGACGCCCTCGTTCCATGTCCGGCCCAACCACAGTCATTTCCACTGCTTCGGCTGCGGCGAGAGCGGCGATGTGTTCGCCTTCCTGCAGAAGATGGAGCATGTCGGGTTCGTCGAGGCGGTCGAGCAACTCGCCGACCGCATCGGCTACAAGATCAATTACGAGGGCGGCGGCACCTCGGTGCAACGCGACCGCGGCACCCGCTCGCGCCTGGTCGCCGCGAACGCCGCGGCACACGAGTTCTACGTGGCCCAGCTGGGCGAGCCGGAGGCCGCCGCCGCCCGCAACTACCTCACCGAGCGCAACTTCGACGGCAACGCCGCCCGGCAGTTCGGCTGTGGTTTCGCCCCGGGTGGCTGGGACACCCTGACGAAGCACTTGCTGCGCAAGGGATTCGACGTCAAGGAGCTGGAGGCGGCCGGGCTGTCCAAGCCGGGGCGGCACGGTCCCATGGACCGGTTCCACCGCCGCCTGCTCTGGCCGATCCGCAATCTGAGCGGCGACATCATCGGCTTCGGCGCGCGCCGGTTGTTCGACGACGACCAGATGACCGCGAAGTACATCAATACGCCGGAAACGGTGCTGTACAAGAAGTCTCAGGTGCTGTTCGGCCTCGACCTGGCCAAGCGCGAGATCGCCAAGAGCCATCAGGCGGTGGTGGTCGAGGGCTACACCGACGTGATGGCCATGCATCTGGCGGGTGTGAAGACCGCTGTGGCCTCGTGTGGTACGGCCTTCGGCGAGGAGCATCTGGCGGTGCTGCGGCGGCTGCTGATGGATGACACCTGGATGCGCGGGGAGATCATCTACACCTTCGACGGCGACGAGGCGGGTCAGGCCGCGGCGCTGAAGGCGTTCGCGGGTGATCAGCGCATCGCCATGCAGACCTATATCGCCGTCGCGCCGGACGGCCAGGATCCGTGCGAGCTGCGCCAGCGCTCCGGCGACACCGCGCTCAAGGATCTGGTGGCCCGGCGGGTTCCGTTGTACGAGTTCGCGATTCGCGGTGTGGTCGAGAAGTACTACGACGATCCGGTGCGCAAGGATATGAGCGCCGACAAGCAGGTGCAGGCGCTGCGCGAGGCCGTGCCGCTGGTGGCGCAGATCAAGGATCCCGTGCATCGCAAGGCCTATGGACTCAAGCTGGCGGCGCTGGTCGGCTGGCCCGACGAACATCAGGTCGTGCGCCGCGTGGGTGACGAGGCGCGGCGGATGCGGCAGGGCGGCCCGGCGCGTTCGGCTCGGCCGGGGCAGTCGGAGGCGGTGAGCGCCAAGGTCGCCGAGCATCCCGCCGCGCGCCCCAATCCCAACGATCCGGTGCTGCTGCCGCAGCGGCAGGCGCTCGCGGCCGCGCTGCAGTATCCCGCGATGGCGGGGCCGGTGTTCGATTCGCTCGATGCGGAGACGTTCACCCATCCGGCGTATGTCGCGGTCCGTGCCGCGATCGTGCAGGCGGGCGGCACGGCCGCCGGACTCGGTGGGGCCGAATGGGTCACGCGGGTCAGCGATCACACCGACGATCTCACGCTACGCGCGCTGGTGTCGGAGCTGGCCGCCGAGCCGCTGCCGGTGAAATCGCTGGACGACATCCAGCGTTTCGTCTCGGGTGTGCTCGCCCGCACCCAGGAGGCGTGGGTGGGGCGGCAGATCGCGGAGCTGAAGTCCAAACTGCAGCGGGTGTCGTCCACCGAGGAGCCGGACGCCTATATGGCGCTGTTCGGCGACCTCGTCGCCCTGGAGCAGTACCGCAAGAGCCTGCTCGCGCAGGCCATGGGCAATTCGGACGACTTCGCCGTCGGCTGACGCGGATCGCTTCCGGACGCCGGGCGAGATCGGCTCGCGCCCAAGCGCTTCGGGCCGTCGCTCAGCGGCGCAGCTGATCCTGCGGTACGAGGACGGTGGTGCGCTCGTCGATGGGTTCCATCGGCTCGAGCTTCGGCTGCGTGCTGAGCCGATCCGACAGCTTCTGCCGTCCGACCAGAACGAGTTTGCGGGTGACCGGACTCCCGGTGATCGCGCGGGTGGTCTTGCTGATCTGCTCATAACGGGCCCGCCCCGCCTTGGCCCCCAGCACATAACCGGCTGCGACGCCGATGATCAACCGCAGCATAACCTTGGGCTCCTCCCAGTCACTGTCCGCGCCGTACATCCTGCCCGACGCCCACTCCGGCTGTCGATCCAGGTCCCGATCCCAGCCGACCTCAACCATGCCAGAGGGGACCGACAATTCCGGCCCGATGCGCATCCCGCGTGACCAGCTTCGCCGATGGGGTCGTTTCGCCTGTCCGGCAGGCGTTCTCGCGCGACACTGACCACTTCCGATCGCCTGTGGCCAGCGCCGATGGGTGGCAACGGATGATCTCGCGCCGTCGACTCGACCTTGCCCCTGGGGCAGGGTTCGACGATATTCGACATGAACAACAACGCACTGCACACCATTGCCGCCGCGATTCGCGAACAGGTGGTCGCCTACTGCGATGCCAACCACGTCCCGGGCTTCGTCACCGGTGTTCATCACGCCGGTGAACAGGTCATCGTCGCCCACGGCACCGCAAACGTCGCCACCGGCGCCCCGATGCGCGAGGACACCGGATTTCTCTTCGGCTCCTACACACGTTGTCGACCGGCGCATCAGCTGCGTTGCCTGCTCAGGGTCCGGATGTAGTGGGCCCTGCGCTTGCACTGCTTGTTCTGCAGTACTTCCGGGGTCGCCCGCCCTTGCCTGGTTCCCTGGGAGGAAGCTCGCGCAGGCATACGGGGCAGGTGCCTGGCTTCTCGATCCGGCGGTCCCTGAGATAGGCCAGGAGCCGGGCCTCCTGAACCGGATCGAGCCGCACTCGCGTCAAGATCCGACGAAGCAGCCGGTCGTCGCGTTCGGGCGAGGAATCATCGGCGGGCTCCTGCTCGATCATGTGGTCGACCAGATCACGCTCGGATCGTGGCAGCGTGGCGAGAGCGTGCAAGAGATCTTGGTGCAGGAAGCTGTCGGCGACATATTCGGCCAGCGAATCCCGGTGGTAGCGGCTGCGGCTCATCGGAGTTTCTCCTTGCGGGGGACCGCACGGCGGCGGATCGACGGCGTGCCTGGCGCGCGGCGGCCGAACGCCGACGCGAACGACGCGAACACCTTCGGCACATCCTCGCAGCGGGCCCGCCACAACGCGGTGGTCGCCACCAGGATGACCCCGGCGATGAGCAGCAACACGGGCATCTGCATCCAGAACATTGTCATCCCGTTCATCGAAGCCCGGGACGTGATTACGGTCGGCACAACACCTCCAGAAACGACGAAGGGCTCCCGACGACCGCGCGTCGAGAGCCGATAACCTGCTGAAACGCAAAAGCCCCAGCCGAAGCTGGAGCCTGTGGGCACACGTGTGCCTGCGAATGGGAGCAATAGCGCGACAACAAGATTCGCCTCAAACCCGCAGCTCGAACCCCCTGGAGCCCGAGTCCGGGGCCGTCGAAACCGCAGCCCCCGCAACGGGTTTCGTGACAAATGATAACAAGATGGCAAGTCGGCATTTATGCCGAACACATCTCGCGAAAGAAACCCAACTCGGTCTTTCCATCCGACCGTCTACACCGAACTCATATCGGATGGAGCGTCGTAGGCGGTGCATATGCCGACAGGTCGTCACTGCGCAGTGCGCGAGAACCGATCCGCACCACGCTCGCAATAGCAGAGCACCGCCGCCAGGCAGGACCTGACGACGGTGTGGGCTCGGGCTGCCGACGCCCACATGCGCCTCTCGGCGAGTGAGCTGATGGCCGCCGGACGGGCCGCGGTCTGGTCTCGATGATGATCGGGACGACGGACGCGAGCACTATCGCGGTGAAAATGGCGTCAATATTCCGTGCGATGAAATCAACCTGCCCCAGCCAGTAACCGAGTAGCGTGACGCCCGCTCCCCATACGATTCCACCGAGCACGTTGTACACGATGAAGGTGCGATAGCGCATGGCGGCAGCCCCGGCGACCAGGGGCGCATAGGTGTGGACAATCGGCACGAAACGAGCCAGAAAAATCATGACGGGGCCATGTTTTTTAAAGAATGCGTGCGCTTCGTCGAGATAGGCCTTCTTGAAAAGGCGGGCGCCCGGTTTGAACAGCGCTTCGCCGCCGCGAGTACCGATGACATAACCAACTTGGCACCTAGGACGGCGGCAATGGGAATGAGCAATGCCAATTGCCACAAACCAGCGAAAGCCTCCATTCGCGTCCCGTCTGCGGCGGTACCCCCGGCGGCTGCGATCACAGACCGGCCGTGAAAGCAGCGAATCACCTGGCAGCAGCGGAAACAGCAAACCGGATTCCACGAACACGACGACCAGCAGGCCGAGAAGGAACCAGGGGCCGAAGGAGTTCAGCAAGCTGACGGGGGTCGAAGAGCTCGGGCATGAGGGCGAGGTTCGGCGAGGCGCGCACACGGGACACAGTACCGATCGCCATGAGTCGAGGTGAGCCAGAGGGCGCGCCATCCGGAGATGCCAGTCGTTCCCCCAAAACGACCTGATAAGCCCCGATCGAATCTTTCAATTGCAAGTTTCGAATCGGAGTTACTTGCTGCATGCGGTGCGAGAGAAGGCCCCCCGAAAAGAAAACCTCTTATTCGGTGAAATCTAACACAGAGAGGATTACCCTCCGAGTGGAACGAAAACAAAACAATCGCGATGGAGTAGTTCACTCGATCTGGCAGGTAGGGGTAAACCCGGAGGCCAACAAAAAGTACAACCCACGAGGGACGACCGTGGAACAGCAGGCCCATATGGTGAATATTGCGGCGACGCACTCCTGCGAGTTGTCTCCAAAGCGGAGCGACGCGCGATGTCGCCGCAAATCAATGTGGCGCCACGAAGGGTGCCACACCTGTCAGAGGGGTTCGTTGCAATGCAGAAAATGCAGAAGATGATCGTTGTCGCGGCGGCGATGTTCGTCGGTGTCGGCCTGGTTCCCTCCGTTGCGCAAGCGGATGACGGTGGGCGGGTCGCCGCGCAACCCACGGGCACCCCGGAGGTTCTTGCCGACGGAAGGCTGAGCTGGCACAACGGGGACGTGCAGCTCGTGCCCGAGACCGCCGCCGCCTGGTCGTGCGACAACGGCTACCTGTGCCTGTATGACAACAGGGGCGGCGAGGGACGCCGTTTGCAGTTCCGGGACCACTACTGCCAGAACCTCAGCGACTACAATTTCAATGACAAGGCAGAGTCCTATTGGAACCGGAACAACTCCGGGTTCTTTTGGTACGAGCACACGGGCTGCCGCCAGCCCAGGAAGTGGATCTCGGCCGGTGCGCGGAACGGTGACATGGGAGGCGACCGAAACAAGATGAGCTCCATCGGCTAGCTCGTCTCCGCCGTGCCGCACCATGGCGCATGCCCCGCCCCGGTGCGGCACGGCCCTGCGTGGGTTGGGTTTGATGCCGTCTCGAGGGGGTCGCCGGATCTCTTCGAGGTCCGCAGGACGACGGCGCGGGCCGCATGGCGTGCGGTCTCCTCGATCATGTCCACGTACACCCCACCGCAGGGACACCCGACCCAGCTCCGGCTGGGGGCACGACATCGTCGGAGTTGTGGGCGGCGGCCCGCGACGTCTGCCCCGACACCGGCCTGGCCCGGCTGTCCTACGACCAAGCCCGCGACCTGCTCGTCGCCGATCCGGTCGGGTGCGCGTCGACGCTCACGATCGGGCCTGTCTCAACACCCGGCGTCACGACGGCCAGGCCGAGGCGGGCGGCGAACCGCGATGCCGCATCCTGGAGCCGATCCCGGTCGGCGCGCAAGGTTGGCGATCTCGGCGAGCGCGGCGCGGTGGTCGGCCTGCAGGGTGGCCCACTCGCCGAGCAACTCGTGCAACTCCCTACGCACGCTCTCGGTGTCAGCGAACGCCATATCCGGGTCGAACGCGACGGCTGGATCCTCATGCGGACGGCCTCGCCCGAGGCCGCGGCCGGATGGATTGCCGAAAAGCGGGAACGCATCAAGAATTCCGAGTTCCGCGCCCTGGTCCTCGACCACGACGCCGCCTTCGACTGGTCGCCGGAGGACCCTCGCCTGCCCGAGCTCGCGGCGCGCACCCGCGCGTGGTTCGCCAAGCACCACAGTCGATCCGAGAGCCAGCCGGTGCACAACCAGGCCGTCGCCCGGTTGGCCGCGCAGTCCCTGCCCGAGGTGTCCTCCCCGGCCTGGGACCGCCTCGCCGAACTCCTGCGCGGCTAGCCGGGCCCCGCCGCGATCTCGTCCTGGCGCGCCGGAGATCGTGCGGGGCGTATCGATCCGGCGCACAGCGTCCTCAGCCGGTGTGGTGGACTTCCGACCCGCAGTGCCGCCTCCCAAGTGATTCGGGCGTCCCAGCGCGGATTCTGCCTCGGCGACTGTGCATGGTGCATGGAACGCGGGGGGCGGATTCATGACTTTGGCGATGGACGCGATGCCCGGTTGTGCTGTGTGCTGAATCACGTTCTGACGAAGGCGTCATACCGGGTGGAGGGCAACGTGATTCACGGCAGCAGATGGGCACTCGCCGCGGCGACCGTGGTGGGGGTGTTGGTCGCGGCCGCGGTGCCGAGTACTGAGGTGGTGGCCGCGCCCGTGTTCGGAGTGGCGCCGACCGCGCCGGCGGGGATCGGGTACCCGGCCGGATACACCCCGCCGCCGCCCGCCTACGGGATCGGTGTGGATCTCGGTCAGGTGGTCCGGCTGTCGGACGGCACCCAGCTCACCGCGACCGTGCGCTATCCGACCGATCCGGTGACCGGTCAGCGTGCGCCCGGGCCGTTCCCGGTCATCGTGGACTACACCACCTACATCGGGCTCAACGGCGTCATCACCTCCGCCGTACTCGGTGCGGTGAAGGGTGCGCTGGATTCCCTGCACGTGCAGCTGCCGGACAATCTGGCCGATCTGAATCGCATTGTGCACCAGGCGATGAGCACCCAGGACGAGCTGGTGCGCCGCGGCTATATCGAGGTCATCGCCGACGTGCGCGGCACGGGCTCCTCGACCGGAGAGTGGGATCCCGCGTCCCCGCGCGACGGGCAGGACGGCAACGAGCTGGTGAATTGGGCGGCGCGCCTGCCGAATTCGAATGGCAACGTGGGCATGTTCGGCTATTCGTTCCCCGGTGTGTCGGGCATGCTGACCGCCCAGCACAGCCGTCCGGATTCGCCGCTGAAGGCGATGATGATGATGACCATTCCCAACGACGTGTTCAAGCACGTCGTCAGCCACGACGGCATGTTCAGCCCGATCCTGCTGACCGCCATCATCCCGGCCATCCAGTTCATGGGCGTGCTCGGCCCGCTGCTGAATCTGCCGCTGACCCCGCAGGTGGCGGTGCAGGCCCTGATCGACCATCTGCGCGCTGCCCTGGCCTCGCCGGACACCCCGCTGGCGAAGCTGGTCGAGGGCTACGGCAACGGCACCTACGGCCACAAGGACGCGTGGTGGTCGGCCCGCGACTTCGGGCCGAATATGCGTGCGCTGGTGGACAACGACATTCCCACCTATTTCGTCGACGGTATCTGGGATCTCTACCAGGACGGTGCGTTCCAGAACTATGCCCAGCTGCAGAACATCGCGGCCGGACGCCCGCAGTACGGCCCGATGGACCCGAACGCGCCCACCGATCCCCGCTTCCAACTGCTGATGGGTCCCTGGTATCACGTCGGCATGGGCGCGGGCCCGTACGCCCGCATCGATACCGATCCGATCACCATCGCGTGGTTCGACCGCTGGCTCAAGGGCATCGACAACGGTATCGACAAGACGCCCAACACCTTGCACCTGATCGATCAGACCGGAGCGGGCGCGAATACGACCGCCTACCCGTTCGCCGCCGCCCGCCCGACGAGCTACCGCCTCGGGGCGGGCACCCTGGGCACCGATTCCGCGGGCGCACCGGACCGCCTGAACTACTCCCCGGTCGAAAATCCCTGCAACCGCGACAATTTCGAGCAGTGGACCGGCGGTCTGCTGCAGGCCGTGCTGAACCTGTTCCATGTCAACGATCCCTGCGCCGCGGGTGTGGTCGGCCCGCCGTCCGGCGTGGCCTACACCGGCGATCCGGTGGCCGAGCCCACCCTCGTCGCCGGCCCCGGCAGCCTGCACACCTACATCACCTCCAGCGTCGACGAGGCCGCCCTGCAGGTCCATCTCGACGACGTCGCCCCCGACGGCTCCGCCGCCGAGATCACCGGCGGCGCCCAACTCGCCACCCTGCGCACCCTGGACGAGGCCAAGACCTGGCGCACCCCCGACGGCACCATCTATTCCCCCGAACACAACCTCTCCTCCGCCGACATCACCCCCATGCGCCCCGGCGAAATCGTCGAACTCCACATCCGCCTCCGCCCCACCTTCTACCGCCTGGCGCCCGGCCACCGCCTCCGCCTGCGCATAACCACCGGCAACTTCCCCTCCACCCTCGCCCCCCTCCCCGCCCTCCCCAAACTCCTCGGCTCCACCGTAGAAATCCGCCACGACCCCACCCACCCCTCCACCCTCACAATCCCCACCGCCCCCGCCGCCCAACTCCACCCCTAACCCCCACATCCCCCCAGCTAGAGCCCCGATTTGGGCCCCCGCCGCCCGATACGCTAAAGTTTCTCCTCGGCCCGCCCGGAACGGCGAGCCGAGGATAGTCCCCTATAGCTCAATTGGCAGAGCAGCCGACTGTTAATCGGCAGGTTTCTGGTTCGAGTCCAGATGGGGGAGCCTGATCCGGCCCCTGACCAGCGCATAAGCATAATTGGTCGGGGGCCGAATTCGTACCAGAACCTTCCGACTGATGGTTCACATTCACCGGATCTCGCAGCGTCCACTCGAACAACGAAAAGATCAGATCGGCGTCGTAGTCGTCCGGCGGCGGGTTGGGCTGCTTGCGGATCCGCATTCGTTCCCGCCGTCGGTTCATGATCTCGACCGCGAAGCCGTGCTCGGACTGCTCGCGATCCGCGAGCGCGATGATCGCTCACGGTGAGTCCCGGCAAGGCGGCGAAATACCTACAACTGCTGCTCGCAGTTGGTCTGGGCCTCGTATATGAACGCTTCCAAAGCGGGCGTCGATCTGGACAAGGACGGTGGGTGGGTGTGTGGCCGAAGGACATCCGTGGCTCCACGTGGGTGAGCCGATATTGAGTCCGTCGCAACCGCCGATCATGACCAAGACCGACCACACGTCGACCTTCGCCATCGACGCCAACGGAAACGTCGTCGGCAAGCTCCAGGGCGGCGCGATCGACTCGGCACGCATTGTCAGCTGGAATCGCGGGTTCACCTTTGCCGCAGCCGATTCGGTGATGACCGTCGGTCCATCCGGCCGCACCATGCTCGCGAACAACGAAGCCGCGGTCGAAGGCATCGCCCACGATTACGCCTCCGGGCGAAGCCTGGTGTGGTTCAACACCGGCCCCGGCGGCGGGACAGCGTCGCAGTACCGGCACGACTACGTGCTCACCTTTCCGGACACAGCACCACTGCCCGGTTCGGTCCCCGGGATCATGCTCTCGGCGGCGCACTGCGGCGAGCGCGCGTTCGGGGTCGTCGCCGCGTTCGATGACCTCACCTCGGATCAACCGATGATCAAGCACCGGCTGTTCGAACTCCCCCTCGCCGGTGGCGAACCCGTTCTGCGCGGGGAATGGGAGTGGCCCAATATGTTCCGCAGCGAGTCACGGACCGCGGCGTGCTCGGCGGACGGCTCGGCGCTGTTCAACCTGTACGGCTCGGTCGACGCACGCCGCGACCGGGCCGGCGCGCTCGGGCTGGAGTTGGTGCGACTCGATACCGGCACCGGTGCGCGTACCCAGTCACACGTGGATATGGCCGGACATTCCGCATGGTCGCGACCGAACACACTGACCCGCATCGGAGATCGGCTGTACTGGATCAACGGCGACGACGGCGCGGTACTTTCCCTACCGCTGGATCAGCCCTCCGAAGTGCGCAAGGAATGGGACCTCGGCGCGAAGGGATTCGGACATCAGGCAACGGTGACCGGTACCACGGTCGCGCACATCGACTTCCATCACACACCCTCATACGCCGAGTACGACCTCATCACCGGCCGAAGGATCCGCGGCCCCATCGAACTACCGTGGCTGAAACCGATCATTGGCGCGCAGGCCGAAAGCGGCAAAACCACCTACGCGGTGGCCGGGGTCGCTTGCCTTCCTGCGCCATCACCTCGACCCTGACTCGTTCGTGCGGGCGTGTGCATGCTGCCCTCAGCCACCCGCGGGCAGGCGTGCGGTTGCTGCTCGATATCGGTGCACTCGCGCGGTGAAGCCTGCGTGACTGCTCGTCCTGATGATCTTGCGGAAGTATGTTTCATGCCAACGGATTTGGGGGGCTCGCCGGTCGTAACAGCGCTCTGATCTGCGGAGATAGGTCAGGTATCTGATCGTTTGACTGAGAGGTGGGGGCGATGGCTGGGCGCGGGGTTGGGCGGAAGATGCTCGCGGTTGTGGCGGTGGGGTTGGTGGGGACGGCGTGTGGTGGTGGGGCGACGGGGTCGCCGAGTGGGACGGCGCCGGCTCCGACCTCGATGAGCGCCATGGAGTCCGGGAAGCCGCCTGTGGGTGATTCGTCACCTGGTAATAGGCCGCCGGTGAACCAACCGGCGCCGGGTGGGCAGCCCGGGGATCAACGACCGCCTGGTGGGCAGCCGGGGAGTCAGCCGCCTGCTGATGAGCCGCAAGGCACCGCGGTGATCCGGACTCGCACGCTCTCGGGGGCTCCGGTGCCGAACGTTCCGGTCAATGTGCGGTTGCAGCGGCCCTGTGATCCCGCGGCGCGGGATATTCCGCCGGAGGCCAAGGAGGTGTTGCGGCGGGATGCGGTTACCGATGGGAATGGGGTGGCCAGTTTCAGTGTGCCGGTGGGCTGTTACTACTTTGCCATGGGTACTCCGCCCGCGGGTGCTACGCCGGTGCCGGAGGGGATGCACAGTTTGTTCCTGGTTCGGGGCGGGCAGACGGTTACCGGTGAATTGCGGTTCGAGGAACCGGGATTGGGCTCGGGGTGTGCCGTCCAGACGGTTGTGCACGAGCTCGACGACCTCGGGGAGCTCGGTACCGAGGCTGCCACTGTGCGGGAGTGCGATGGGAAGTGGGCGGTTATCGCCTGGGACCTGCCGGGGGACAGTCAGCGCATCATTCGGCGTGCTGCCGATGGCTGGGTCACCTATGTCTATTTCCCGCATGATGTCTGCTGGGCGAAGGCCAGTGCGGACGGCGTTCCGGCACGCATGCAGAAGTACTTTCCCTCCTGCTGAAGCGCACGCCGGCATCATCGCACGGAACTACGGTTCGAGGCGGTCGAGGAGGGCGTGTTTGATTGGGTCGCGGGTGGTGCAGACCAGGGCGAAGGTGGCCTCGCGGGTGAGGCGTTCGGGGGTGGAGCCGGATCGGGTGGCGCGGCTGCCGGTGGCGACCACGGCGGCGGCCGCGGTGGTCAGGGCGGTGTGGGCGGTTTCGGCTCGGAGGGCGTAGACGGCCCTGGGATCGGTTGCCGCCGTGGCGTATTGGGTGCGCAGGGAGGTGAGTCGGTGGCGGTAGGGTTCCGGGTCGATGTTGGAATCGTCGAGTTGGCGGACGCAGCGCATGAGGACGCCGAGGGAGAGGGCGCCGTTGACCCAGTCGGTGAGGCTGCCGCGGTCCGAGCTGAATCGGGCGTGGGGTTTGCTGGTGATCAGGTGGTCGGCGGTGACGGGAGTGCGGTCGAAGCGCAGTTGCACGGTGGCGCTGGCGTCGGCGGCGATGAGGGGGATTCGCTCGGCGCTCACCCCGTCGAGACGGTCGGTGGGCAGGAGCAGGGTGGCCACCGATTCGTCGTCGCCGGATCGGATCCGCACCGCGGCGGCGACCGCGTCGATGTAGTCCCAGCCCGTGACGAACGGGGCGGTGCCGCTGAGGAGGTAGCCGGTGTCGGTCGGCTCGGCGAACAGCGTGGGCCGGGTGCGCGCGCCCGCGTAGGACACACCGCACCGGTAGTCGCCGCGGGTCATCCGGGGCAGGAATCGGTCGCGCAGATCCGCGTTGTCGCCGAAGGCCACGGCGCGGACGGCCCCCAGATGCTGGGCCCAGACGAAACCGGTGGCCAGGCAGCCGCTGATCACCGTGGCGACGGTATTGATCAGGATTTCCGGCGTCATACCCTCCGACAGCAGGAAGCCGTGGAACCCGCGCTCGGCGAGGGCGTCGAAATGGGCGTCCGGTATCCGGCCCGTCCGGTCCACCTCGGCGGCATTCGGCTCGAGTAGCTCCTCGACCAACTCCTCCGCCGCACGCACCCAATCCGTCGCCACCTGCCGACCCTCCCGTCGCCACCCGCACCAACCACCCACCGGGCGCAGTATCGGTGAGGTTGGGCCGATCGTACGGCAGCCACCTCGCCTTTCCGGTGCGACACATCGGCAGGCCCCGGCCACGGGATCGATCGGCCAGAACTCGAATCGCGCCGATACACGGCAGCTCTCGGTACCTAGGCCGTAGCGACAAGCCTCGCGTTGCGAAAGGCGTTGGGACTCATCCCCTTCAACCGCTTGAACGCCGCGCTGAACCCGAAGGCGTCGGCATAGCCGACCGAGCGAGCCACCTGCGCGACCGTGAGATCGGTGTCCAGCAGCAGCGCCGCCGCCTCGTCCATGCGGATCTCGGTGACATAGGTCAGCGGCGGTCGCCCCATCACGGCCGAGAAGCGCTTGGCGAACAGCGCCCGCGACACCCCGGCGCGGGCCGCCAGCGAGGCCACGGTCCAACCGTCGCCCGGACGCGCGTGGACGGCCTCGAGCGCCGGGCCGACCACCGGATCGGACAGACCCCGAATCCATTCCGGCGCTTCGGCTCCCGCCCGCGCGAACCACGTCCGCAGCGTGCAGACCAGTGCCCAGTCCAGCAGCCGATCCATCAGCGCCTGCGCGCCCGCGCTGCGCGCCACGGCATCGGCGGCGACCGTTTCCAGCCACTCGCACATATCGGATTCCTCGCTGACGACCAGCAGCCGCGGCAGCGCCCGCAGCAGCCGCTCGTGGCGGTGGCCGGAGGCGCGGTAGGCGGCCACGATCAGCGCGGTGGCGCCGTCGCGGTCGTTGCCCCAGCGGATTCCGCCCAGCTGGTAGCTGGTGCATTCGGGATCCTCGACGAAACAGGCGATCTCGTACTGCTCGTGCGGACCCGCGATGGAGCCGGGGCGGTCGGCCAGGTGAAACGGCTCGGGTCCGCGCACTACGGCCGTATCACCCTGGCGTACAACACGTTCGGTGCCGTCGGCCAGTAGCAGGGTGCCGCCGCCGCGCAGCACGGTCAGCATCGTCAGCGGCGCGCGGTCGGCGAACCGGATCGTCCACGGCGCCCGCAGCACCGCCTGGCTGACCACCGAGCCCTCCGCTCGGACGCCGTTCAACAAGGAGCTCAAGGGATCCACCAGCACAGCCTAGACGAACTCCTATGCATCGGAGCTTTTCTCCCATGGATCGTCCACGACCGGGCGACTGTACTGAAGTCATGGAGCACAACCGAAACCGCACTGCCCTGGTCGTTCTCGCCCACCACCGCTCGGATTCCCTGACCGCGCACACCGCCCGGCGCACCGTCGCGCAGCTCGAGGCCGCGGGCTACACCGTCGACCTGCTGGATCTGCACGCCGAGGGCTTCGATCCGCGCATGACCGTCGCCGACCAGCCCGACTGGGGCAACCGCGACAAGCTCTACTCCGCCGAGGCGCGCGAGCACATGCGCCGCCTGCTCGCCGCCGACCTCGTCGTCGCGGTCTTCCCGGTGTACTGGATGAGCCTGCCCGCCGTGCTCAAGGGCTGGATCGACCGGGTGTGGAACTACGGATTCGCCTACGGCAGAAGCAAACCCCGCCTCGCGGGCAAGCGCATCCTGTGGCTCGGCCTGGCCGGCGCGACCGGCTCCGACGACATCATCGAACCCATGCGCAAGATCCTCGAGGACCAGCTGAACACCGGCATCGCCTACTACTGCGGCTTCGAGCACGCCACCGTCGGCCTGCTTCCCGACGCCGAGGAGCGCCCCCAGACCATCGGGGCCGGGGGCGAACTCGTCATCGGCGATGCCGTCGCGGGCGCCGAGCGGGCGGCGCACTACACCGAATTCGACCGCAGGGCAGCCGAGTTCGTCGCCGAGTTCGTCGCCGGGTCGGCGGCCGAGGCCGCCCAGAAGTCGGCGTAGCGGCCGCCGCGACGCAGCAACTCGTCGTGGGTGCCCTGTTCGGTGATGCGGCCCTCGTCGAGGAAGACGATGTGGTCGGCGTCGCGGACCGTGCCCAGCCGGTGGGCCACCACGAGGACGGTACGGCCGGTCATCAGATGCTCGAGGGCCTCCTGGACGGCCGCCTCGTTGCCGGGATCGAGGGCGGAGGTGACCTCGTCGAGCAGCACGATGGGGGCGTCCTTCAGCAGGGCGCGGGCGATCGAAACACGTTGACGCTCACCGCCGGACAGCAGCGCGCCGCCCTCGCCGACGGTGGTGGCCCAGCCGCGGGGGAGCCGTTCGATCACCTCGTCCAGGCGGGCGGCGCGGGCGGCGGCCCGGACCTGCGCCTCGTCGGCGTCGGGGCGGCCCAGGCACACATTCTCCTCGATGGTGCCGTCGAAGAGGTAGACGTGTTGGAAGACGATGGCGATTCGGGCCATCAACGCCTCGACGCCGATATCGCGCACATCCACCCCGCCCACGCGCACCGCGCCCGCGTCCACGTCGTGGAACCGGGCCAGTAACTGCAACAGAGTGGTCTTGCCCGCACCCGAGGGGCCGACGAGGGCGAGCCGCTGTCCCTCGGGTACCACCAGCGACAGCCCGTCGATGACCGTGCGGCCCTCCGGCCGGAAGGCGACCGATGCGAACTCCACGTCGTGCCGTTGCGGCACAATCGGTTTCGGCGGCTCCGGCAGCGGCGCGGTGCGCAGTATCTCGTCGAGTCCGGTCAGCACCGACCGCGCGGCGCGCAACTGCCCACCCATCTCCGCCAGCGCCAGCAGCGGATCCGCGCAGCGGGCGGCGAGCACGAGAATCGCCAGAACCTCGACCGCACCGATCTTTCCGCCGATCGCCAGATAGGCCCCGAGTGCGAGCAGCACGGTGAACATCGCCTGCACCGTGAGCGACAGACCCAGGATGCCGGGCAGCGCGCGGCGCAGGGAGCGGCGGGTGGTGCGCTGGATATCGGACAGCGCGTCGTCGAGCAGCCGGAACCGTTCGGCGGTGCGGCCACCGGCGCGCAGCACCGGTTGCGCCTGCAGGTATTCGATGACGCGACCGGTGGCCTCGTGGTCACGTTCGATGCGCTCGGCATCGGTGCTCGCCGTCGTGCGCCCGGACCAGATCTGGATCGCCGCCACCACCGGCACCGCGACCATCGCGGCCAGCCCCATGCGCCAATCGACGGCCAGCAGGACAACCACGATCGTCAGCGGGGTCACACTCGCCGAGATCGAGGGCGCGAGCAGATGCGCGATCACGCCCATCGCCTCCAGCACCCCGCGACTGGCCAGGACCGACACCTCCCCGACCCGCCCGGCGCTGTACCAGCCGAGCGGCAGTCGGGCCAGATGATCACCGAGACGGTAATACATGCCGTGCAGCAGGGTGGTTCCGACCCGGAAGCCGGACAGATCGGCGAGATAGCGCAGCACGGCGTAGCCCGCGACGGCCGCCCCGAAGCCGATCAGCCAGGGCCGGGCGTCGGCGGGCGTGCCGCCGAACAGCGCCCGCAGCAGCGGAACCAGCAGCGCGTAGGACAGCCCCTCGGCGACCGCGGTCACCGTCATCAGGGCCACGGTGCGGCGCACCGGCTGGGCGTAGGCGTCGCCCAGCACGCGGAGCAGCATGCGAATCATCGGGTTCGATCTCCTTGTGATGCGAGCGCCGGTCGGTGGGAATGCCAGAACGCGGCGAACTTTCCGTCCCGCGTGAGCAATTCGGCGGGTGCGCCGCGCTCGACGATCGCTCCGTTCTCCATCAGCACGACGGTGTCGGCGTCGGCGACCGTCTCCAGGCGATGGGCGATGATCAGCACCGTCCGGACACCGTTGGGCGCCAGGGCGGCGCGCACGGCGCGGTCGGTCCGCGGGTCGGCGAAGGCGGTGGCCTCGTCCAGTACCAGCACGGGCGCGTCGGCCAGCAGTGCGCGCGCGATCGAGATCCGTTGTGCCTCACCGCCGGACAGCTGGGCGTCCACGCCGATCACCGATTCGTATCCGCGCGGCAGCCGCAGTATCCGATCGTGGATATCGGCCAGGCGGGCGGCGCGGACCACCTCGTCCCGTCCGGCCCGCGGCACCGCCAGCGCGATATTGTCCGCGATCGAGGCGCGCAGCAGACGCACGTCCTGGAAGACGAACGACACCGTCCGATACAGCTCGCGTTCGGTGATCTCGCGCAGATCGACCCCGCCCAGCAGGACCGCCCCCTGGGTCGGATCGAAGAACCGCGGCAGCAGCCGCACCAGGGTGGATTTCCCGCTGCCCGACGGCCCCACGAGTGCGGTGACCGTGCCCGGCTCGAGCACCAGGTCGATCCCGCGCAGCACCTCGTGCTCGGCCTCGTAGCCGAAGCGGACATCGCGCAGTTCCACCCGGTGCCCCTGCGGGACCCGCGGATGCGCGGGGGCGGGCAGCGACGGCACCGCGAGCACCTCGTGAATCCGGCCGATCGCGCGCCGGGCGGCCTGCAGATCGTCGAAGCCGTGGCCCAGGGCCGCCACCGGAGCGGTCAGGCCCAGCCCCAGCAGCAGGAACGGCAGCAGGTCGGCCGGGGCCAGGCCGCCGGAGCCGATCCGGACCGCGCCGCCGACCAGCACCACCAGCAGGACGAACGGCGGTGACAGCGCCAACTGCATAGCCGCCGCGATCGGAGCCAGCCCGCGCACCCACCGATAGAAGCTGGCGACGAAATCGTCCGCTGCCGTGCGGAATTCGCGATGCGCGCGCCCGGAGCCGCCGAACGCCTTGACCACCGAGATGCCCTGCACGAACTCCACCACCGAATTCGAGATCCGCCCCATTGCCGCGTCGAATTCGGTCTGCTCGCGCTGCCGGACCGGGGTCATCATCAGCGGGACCGCCGCGACGGCCAGCGCCACCGGAATCATCGCGATCAGCGTGAGCCGCCAATCGACGGTGAACAGGTAGATCAGCGACACCAGCGGCACCACGAAGGCGGCGACCAGCTCACCGGGAGCGTGGGCGATGACCGGATGCACCGCGCTCACATCCTCCCCGACCACCTTGGCCAGCTCACCGGTCCGGCGGCGCGACAGCCACCCGATCGGTGCGCGACCCAGCCGCGCGGCCAGTTGACGGCGAAACGACAGCTGCACCCGGGCATCGAGCAGATGCCCGATGCCCGACGACGCGGCCGTGAACACGATCCGCACGAACATGCCCACCGCCCCGACGATCACCACCGCCCACGCGTGCCCCTGGTCGATCGGGCCGGGCGACAACAGGATTCGGCCCAGCTCGACGACCGCCAGTAGCGGCGCCAACCCCGCGACGGCGCCGATGATCTGTGATACGACCACCGCGGCGAAACTCCCCAGATGCGGGCGCAGCAGCCCGGTGATGCGCTGCCCCGCGGCCGATTCGGTTGCCCTCATCGCTGCACTTCCATCCTCGTCCTCCTGACCGTGAGCGCCGCCGACGGGCAGCCGCACTCACTCTGGCCATCGGGTCGGGTCGATGTCTTGGACGAATTTTCCCGAGGTCACGGACGTACAAGCGGATACTGGAAGGGTGGATACGGCACAGGATCCGGCGGCGTGGGTGGATCCGTTCTACGGGACTCGACCGGGAGATGCCGATATGGGCACCGGCGGCGGGGCAGGTAATACCTTCCCCGGGGCCGACGTTCCGTTCGGGATGGTGCAGTGGAGTCCGGACACCGTCACCCCGCAGCACGGCGGCTACTACTACGACGACAATCGGATCAAGGGGTTCAGCCTGACCCATCTGTCCGGGCCGGGATGCGATACCTACCAAGACATTCCGTTTGTGCCGCTGGCGGGGGAGGTCACCGCGTCACCGGCGACCGAGCCCGGCCGCTACATCGCGACCTTCTCCCATGCCAACGAGCACGCGAGCCCCGGTCGCTACGATGTGCGGCTCGACTCGGGTGTGCTGGTGGAGCTGACGGCCACCCAGCGCAGCGGCTGCGGTCGGTTCGGCTATCCGGCCGATCGCCCGGCGACGCTGCTCGTCAACGTCTCGGGCTCGGTCATGGGCGTCGACCACGCGCAGGTGCGCATCGGTCCGGATTTCGTCGAGGGGTCGGCCGCCAGCGGGCGGTTCTGCGGGACGCCGAGTCACTACACCGTGTACTTCCACGCCCGCTTCGACCGGCCGTTCCGCGACAAGGGCACCTGGAGCGGCGGCTCGGTCCGGCGCGGCGGCACCTCCGCGTCCGGAACCCGGTGCGGCGCGTATGTCGGGTTCGACGGCGGCAGTACGGTCACCGTGCGGTTGGGCCTGTCGTTCGTCTCGATCGAGGGTGCGCGGGCCAATCTCGATGCCGAATGCGGCACAAGGGATTTCGACGGTATCGCGGCGGCGGCGCGGGCGACCTGGAACGAGTGGCTCAACCGGATCCGGGTGAGCGGCGGCACCGACGATCAGCGGCGCATCTTCTACACCGCGCTGTATCACGCGCTGCTGCAACCCAATGTGTTCTCCGATGTTGACGGCCGCTATCTCGGTTTCGACGAACAGATCCACACCACCGATCCGGCCCGCCCGATCTACACCAACTTCTCCGGCTGGGACGTCTACCGCGGCGAGGTGCAGCTGCTGGCCCTGCTCGCGCCGCGCGAGGCCGCCGATATCGCCCGCAGCATGGCGGTTTTCGCCCGGGAGGGTGGCGCGTGGGACCGCTGGACGGTCGCCGCCGACTACACCGGGGTGATGAACGGCGACCCGTATCACATCATCGTCGCCGCCATGTACGCCTTCGGCGCAACGGATTTCGACGCCGCCGAGGCCCTGTCGCTGATGGTCGAGGGGGCGACCATGCCCGGGCGCAATCGCAAGGGCTACGAGGAGCGGCCCGGTCTGGCGGAGTACCTGCGGCTCGGCTATGTGCCGCAGCAGGTCTCGGACACGCTGGAATACACCAGCGCCGACTTCGCGATCGCGCAGCTGGCCGAGCGGCTGGGCGTCACCACCGTGCGCGAGGCGTTCCTGAAGCGCGCGCAGAACTGGCGCAATCTGTTCAACCCGGCCACCGGCTACCTGCAGCCGCGCCGCGCCGACGGCTCCTTCGTCGAGCCCTTCGACCCGGCCGATCCGGCCGGGTATGTGGAAGGCAATGGGGCGCAATATCTCTGGATGGTGCCGTACAACCTCGGCGAGCTGATCGCCAGCCTCGGCGGCAACGAGGCGGTGAACGCCCGGCTGGACACGTTCTTCACCAAGCTCAACGCGGGCACCCGGGAGCCGTATGCCTTCCTGGGCAACGAGCCCACGATGCATACGCCGTGGATCTACGTCTACACCGGCGCCGCGCATCGGACGCAGGCGCTCGTGGATCGGGTGCGGCGGGAGCTGTTTCGTGCCGCGCCGGAGAATCTGGTCGGCAACGACGATCTCGGTCAGATGTCGGCGTGGTACGTCTGGGCCGCGCTCGGGATGTATCCGATGTATCCGGGGCGGGCCGAACTCGTCCTGAACAGCCCGATATTCACCAGCGCCACGGTGCTCCGGCCGGACGGGGTGACGATCACGGTCACTGCCCCCAACGCCGGGCCGGGCAGGCCGTACGTGACCGGGCTGACGGTCGACGGGCGGCCCTGGACCAGGCCCTGGCTTCCGGAATCGTTCGTGCACACCGGCGGCACACTGGAATTCACGCTGGCCGACTCGCCCGATCCGAGCTGGGGCGCGGCGCCGCAGGACGCGCCCCCCTCGTTCCCGGCGCCCTGAACGGGCTCAGCGCCGAACGGCGCGGGCCCGCCGGTTGGTGTGCTTGCGAACCGCGAAGGCATGCGCTTCGTCGAGCAGGGACAGGGCCGTATTCAGTGTTGTCGCACCGGGATTCACCACGCAGACCCAGTTCTGGACGGCATAGATCGGATGTGGCATGAGCCGATCGCGGGCGGCGTAGTCGTAGCCGGTGTCGTAGACGCCGTCCGCGTCGCGCTGGGTGGGGACGGGGCCGAACAGCTCGGTGTAGCGGGGGCGGGGCAGGCCGATATTGAGCCGGTAGGCATCGGGCTCGCCGAGGGCCGAGACCGTGTCGTAGTTGTCGGCGGTCACGATGGTGGCGAAGGGCAGCTGGCGCTGGGGCGGCAGATCGCCCTCGGGGTCGTAGATGACGAAGGTGTCGCCGAGGTGTTCGAGTAAGCGGATTCCCTCGTAGGACTCGGCGATGTGGCGCTTCATATCGTCGGCGTTCATGCATCCTCTTTTCGTCGAAAAACTGCACTTCAATCGTCTCATTGAAGTGGTTGTTGGAACTTTTCCGGCGATTCGAAGAGATGTCCCTCGACAACCCTCAAATTGGGCTCCAAGGGCGGGCCGACGGTCGGTCAGGCGGGTGCGAGTCCGGAGAAGTCGCGTGGCACCACATGGTTGCGGTCGGCGCAGGTGCCGAGCGCGTGGTCGGGGTGGAGGCCGAAATACTGGCGGCGGGTGCGGGTGCTCCAGCGCCGGGCGGCCGCGGTGCGGGTCTTGTAGAAGTTGACCATGTAGCCGCCCTCGTACAGGCGCAGCAGCATGTAGCCGCCGGGATACTCCTTGGCGGCGGCGACCTCCAGGAACTCCACGTCGATGCCGGAGTCGGGGCGGCCCAGGCGATTTCGGTGGGTGTGCCCGCTGTGATGCAGGAACACCCCGGGCGCGCCGCGATAGGCGGCGTGCAGGCCCGCGGCCGAGGCGCGGTCGAGTACGAAACCCGGCCCGCCCGGATTGCTGACCGCCGCGGAGGATGTCACCGGATGGTGACCGAAGATCAGGGTCGGCCGATGCGGGTCCACGGCCAGTCGGTCGCGCAGGTGGGCGAGCTGCGGCCCGACGATCGTGCCGCCCGAGCCGCGCAATCGGGTGGTGTCCAGGCCGAACAGGCGCAGCCCGCCGAGCTCGTGCTCGGTCAGCCGCTGGCGCGAATGGAATACCGCACCCCAGTGGTCGTCCGGCTGCGGGGCGTCGTGATTGCCGCGGCAGACGAAGTAGTCGCGGCCCAGGGCGCCCCACTCGTCGAGCCGCCTGCGCACCTCCAGCGACTGCCCGAGGGTGCCGGTGTCGGTGAGGTCACCCGCGACGATCAGATGGTCGGCTCCGCGATCGGGCAGGCGCAGATCCGACAGCAGCGCGTCCAGCATCAGCTCGGGATGTTCGGCGTCGTGGTGGCGCAGCCCGGTCGGCAGCCCGGCCATCAGCAGACCGCTGGTGCGCTCGCCGACGTGCAGATCGTTGGCCAGCGCCAGGGTGCGCAGCAGGCGGCCCGGCGGCGGGGTCAGTGTGGTGAAAACGCCCGTGCTCTCCGGTGTTCCGGGCCGCCGCGTCACCAGGGTGCGCGCCGGAACCGCGCGCCGACCGCTCGAATACGCCTCGAATCGGTAGGCCCGGCCGGGCTCGAGCCCGTGGATCTCGGCGTAGTGATAGGGCGTCGGGTCGGTGTCGTGGAACAGCGTGCGCGCCGGGCCGATCGAATCCGCGGGCGCGATGCGCACCTCGGTGTCGGCCGGAATCGGCCGCAGCCGCCCGCTGCGCTCGCGTTCGCGCGTGGTCCAGGTCAGGATCACCGAGCGGTCGGTCACGGTGACCACTTCCAGATCCGAGGCGAGCACCGGAGCGCGGCGCACCTCGACCCGATGTGCCACCTGTGCGCGCAACGGCCCCGCGCCCACGGCCACCGCCGCGGTCGCGGTCGCCACATTCGCCAGCCACGCCCCTCGCAGCCGCGCGTTCAACATGCAAACCTCCGAACGGATCCCCCTTGCCATCGACGGTAAGGCGACCGGTTGAACGGCGCAGTCCCGGAACGTGACAGCTCGGACGTTCGCGCTGAATATTTCGATACCCGCAGGTGAGCGGGGCGCGAACGGCAACGATGGGGTCCGCGCGGGCCGACCCCCGAAAAGTTCCGGGCTGACGCCGGCACCGTCGACAGGTATAGAGCAGTGGTGCGAATCGTCCTGGTGGCGGCCGCGAGGATCGCGGTCGCCGGTATCGCCGTCTGGGGGCTGATCGCGGGCTGCGGTTCGCCCGCGGTGCGACCGCCGACCGAGCCGACTGCGGTGGAGAAGATCGCCTTCGACAACGGGTGGGAATCGATCTTCGTCATGAATCCCGACGGCACCGGGGTCGCCCGGATCGGCGCGGGCAGTGATCCGAGCTTCGCCCCGGACGGTTCGAGGATCGTGGTGGGCGGGCGCTCGATTGCCGTCATGGATCCCGACGGGGTCGATGTCGTCGAACTCGGCGAGGGCGGGTTCGATCCGACGTTCGCGCCCGACGGCACCCGGATCGCCTTCACCCGCAGCGGTGCGATCTACGTCATGGACGTCTCCGGCGGGCAGCCGAAGCAGCTCACCCTCCCTCCCGATCCGGCCGCGTCGGGGCCCGACACGGTGTCCTCGCAGGAACCCGCGTATTCGCCCGACGGCGCACGGATCGTATTCACCAGGTACGGGGGCATCTGGGAAATGGCATCCGACGGATCCGGGGCGCGGCAGCTGCTCGCGGATGGGCACTGGAACTCGAGTCCGGTGTTCACCCGGGACGGAACCCGCATCGTATTCGCGAGCAATCGCGGCGGGAAGAACCGCTCCGAACTCTATGTGATGCGCGCCGACGGCTCCGATGTGCGCCCCCTGACCGATGATTGGACGGTGGGCCCCGCGCTATCGCCCGACGGTTCGAAGATTCTCTATACCCGCAACCCGGCACCCGCCTCGGGGGCCGAGATCTGGGTGATGAACATCGACGGCAGCGGCGCGCATCGGCTGACCGCGCCGAATCAGGTTGCCCAGAACCCCAGTTGGGGTCACCTGCGGCGCTGACCGTGGATCACCGCCAGCGCGTGCTTGTGGGCCAGGGGGTTGAGGATCGCGTCGAGTTGGTCGAACAGGGTGCCCGCGGCCTCGCCGTTCCACGCCGGCGGCAGCAGCGACAGGGGTAGGCCCGGATCGCGGTAGGGCAGGCGACGCCATTCGGTGAGCATGGGGACGTAGATGCCGAAGGCGTCGAGGGGAGTGGGGCGCGCGGTGGTCGTGCGGTGCAGGATCGGGCGGTAGCGGTGCAGGAAGTCGGCGTAGAGCTGGGTGAGTTCGTCCAGGTTCCACCACCGTGGGATCTTGGTCCGCAGATCGTCGAAGCCGACGTGGTGACTCACGAACAGATCGACATAGCCGGACAGCTCCTGGCGTTCCAGGGTGCGGCGGGTCTCGGTGGTCAGGGTGGCCGGGGCGATCCAGACGCCGGGGGCGGCGGTGCCGAAGCCGAGGCGGGTGAGGCTCGACCGCAGGGCGTGGCGCTTGTCGCGTTCGGACTCGGGGACCGAGAAGACCACCAGCAGCCAGCCGTCGGATTCGGATGCCCTGCTGCGCTCGAAGATTCGCACATCGCCCTCGGCGAGCACGGCCAACGTGGACTCGGCCAGGGAGTAACCGGCCGTGGTGGCCCGCCGCGCACTCACCAGCACCCCGCGGCGCTTGAGTCGGGAGATGGACGAGCGCACGGCCTGGTGGTCCACGCCCAGATCGGCCATGAGCGCCACCACCGACGCGGTGGACAGCCAGTTGCCCTCGGCCCGCGCGCACAGGCCGAAGAGGGTGATGATCAGCTGGGCCAGCCGGGCGTCGCGGCCGGGCGGCTCGGATGTCGCCTTGGGATCCGCCGTCATAGGAGCACCATACGAGGGAGCGGTCAGCCCGCCCGAATCATGCCCTCCTGCAGGACCGTTGCCACATGCAGCCCCGAGCGGGTGAAGAATCGGCCCGACCCCAGTCCGCGGCCCGCGTCGATCGCCACCGCCTCCTGCAGGTAGAGCAGCCAGTCCGCCACGGGGGCGGGCCGGTGGAACCACATGGCGTGGTCCAGGCTCGCGGTCACCAGCCCCGGTCGCGCCCAGGGCAGATCGAGCACCCGCAGCAGCGGTTCGAGGATGGTGTAGTCGCAGACGTAGGCGAGCGCGGCCTGATCGCGCTGGGCATCGGTGAGCCCGGCGACGGGCCGCAGCGCATCGAACGGCCTGACCCACACCGCCTGCTGCGGCACCCGCTCGCCCTCGACCGTCAGGTAGACCGGTCCGGGCACATGCCGCATATCGAAGCTGCGGCCCGCCGACCAGTAGCGTTTCGACTCCTCGGTCATCGTGCCGCCGCTGCGGTCGGCGAGATAGGTCGCCGAATCGGGCAGCGTCTCGGGTTCGGGCACCGATGCGGTGAGTTCGGCGCGGTAGCCGTCGCCGGCCTCGCCCGCGGCGAAGTTGGCCAGGCAGACATAGATCGCTTTGCCGCCCTGATAACCGCGCACCTGCCGGGTGCTGTAGCCGCGGCCGTCGCGCAGCAGTTCCACCTCGTAGCGCACGGTCGCGCCGATATCGGCCGGGCGCAGGAAGTAGCTGTGCATCGAATGCAGGGTCTTGCCGTCGGTGATCGAGCGCATCGCCGCGGACGCCGCCGCGGCGACCAGATCACCGCCGTAGGCCTTGGGCCACGGGCACGGCTGGGTGACCGCGTCGAAGGCCAGGTCGAAGCGCTCCGGTTCGGCGGCGGTCAGGGTGACGGCCGCGGTGAAGACGGTCGAGGTTGCCCGCGTATCGGTCGTGGTCATGACTTCCCTTCGGGCGGAGTCGAATTCGGGATCCAGCGGGAACGCCGCGCCGGTTCGCCGGAGCGCACCAGTTCCAGTCGCGGCGGGGGACCGTCGGTGCGCCCGGTGGGCGGCTTGCGATTTCCGGCGCGGAAGGGGGCGGGCCATTGCGCCGCCTCACCCTGATAACCCTGTTCGACCGCGGCGTGCAGGGTCCACTGCGGATCCCACAGGTGGGCGCGGCCGATGGCCACCAGATCGGCGCGCCCGGCCAGCAGCACCGAATTGACGTCGTCGTAGGAGGAGATCGCGCCCACCGCCACCACCGCCACACCCAACGGCACCCCCACCTCCTGCCGGATCCGGTCGGCGAACGGCGTCTGATAGCTGCGGCCGAAGGCGGGCCGCTCGTGCTTCACGACCTGTCCGGAGGAGACGTGCAGCACGTCGACGCCGTGCTCGGCGAAGGCCCGCGCGATCGCGACGGCATCGTCGATGGTGTTGCCGCCCTCGGCCCAGTCGGTGGCCGAGATGCGCACCGACAGTGGGCGATCCGCGGGCCACACCGCGCGCACGGCGTCGAAGACCCGCAGCGGGTAGCGCAGCCGGTTGGTCGGTGATCCGCCGAATTCGTCGGTGCGCCGGTTGGCCAGCGGCGACAGGAACGACGAGAGCAGATAGCCGTGCGCGCAGTGCAGTTCGAGCAGATCGAACCCGGCCCGCGCGCCCCCCTCGGCGGCCGCGACGAATTGCGCGGTGATCTGGTCCATCTCGGCCGGGGTGAGCTCGCGGGGTGGGGGATTGCCGGGACCGTAGGGTAGCGCGGATGGGCCGACGGTCTGCCAGCCACCGGTCTCGAGCGGGTCGTCGATCCCCTCCCACATCACCTTGGTCGAACCCTTGCGGCCCGAATGACCCAGCTGCACACCGATTTTCGATCGGCTGTGCCGGTGCACGAAGTCCACCACCCGCGCCCAGGCCCGCTCCTGCTCGCCGGTGTAGAGTCCGGCGCAGCCGGGGGAGATGCGGCCCTCGGGCGAGACGCACACCATCTCGGTCATGACCAGGCCGGCGCCGCCGAGTGCCTTGCCGCCCAGGTGTACCAGATGGAAATCGGTGGGCATCCCGTCGATCGCGGAGTACATGTCCATCGGCGAGACCAGCACCCGGTTGGGCAGCTCGATGCCCCTGAGCCGCAGCGGATAGAACATCGGCGGGCGGGCGGACGCGGCATGCTGGCGCGACAGGTACCAGCCGTCGATCGCACCGACGAAGGCCGCATCGCGCAGCCGCAGATTGTCGTAGGTGATCCGGCGGCTGCGGGTGAGCAGGTTGAAGGCGAACTGTTCGGGCTCCTGCTGGGCGTAGTGCCCGATCGACTCGAACCACTCCAGGCTCGCCTGCGCGGCGCGCTGCACCGATTCGACCACCGGCCGCCGCTCGGTTTCGTAGGCTCGCAGACCCGCCGCGACACCGTCGTTCTCGTGCAGGCAGGCCGCCAGCGCCAGCGCGTCCTCCATCGCCAGTTTGGTGCCCGAGCCGATGGAGAAGTGCGCGGTGTGGGCGGCGTCGCCGATCAGGACGATATTGCCGTGCCGCCAGGTGCGGTTGCGGACGGTGGTGAAATCGATCCAGCGGGAGTTGTTGCCCAGCAGGGCGTGTCCGGCCAGCTCGTCGGCGAACAGCTCCGCCAGCATGGCGAGGGACTTCTCGTCGTTCTCGCCGGGCGCGAAGTCGCGATCGGCGAAGGTCGGAAAACCCGCCGCGCGCCAGACCGATTCGTGCATCTCCACGATGAAGGTGCTGCGATCGGCGCTGTAGGGATAGGCGTGCACCTGCATGATCCCGTGCGGGGTGTGCCCGATGAAGAATTCGAAGGCTTCGAAGACCCGATCGGTGCCCAGCCAGATGTACTTGTTGTGCCGCCGATCCAGGTTCGGGCCGAACACCTCGGCGTAGCGGGCGCGCACGGCCGAATTGACGCCGTCGGCGGCCAGCACCAGATCGTGCGAGGCCGCCAGTTCCGCGACATCCGGTGCGGGCGTGCCGAATCGGATGGTGACGCCGGAGTCCAGGCAGCGCCGCTGCAGGATGTGCAGCAGGTCCTTGCGGCTCATCGCCGCGAAACCCTGTCCGCCGCAGGTGCGTACGGTCCCGCGGTAGTGGATGTCGATATCGCTCCAGCGCGCGAACCGCTCGCTCATCCGCCGGTGGATCCACTCGTCGGCGTGCTCGATGCCGCCGAGGGTCTCGTCGGAGAACACCACGCCGAATCCGAAGGTGTCGTCGGGGGCGTTGCGCTCCCAGATGGTGATCTCGTGGCTCGGATCGAGCTGTTGGGCCAGGGCGGCGAAGTACAGGCCCGCGGGCCCGCCGCCGATCACCGCGATTCGCATGCGGTCCTCCAGCGCTCGCGCAGCTTGTAGCGCTGCAGTTTGCCGCTCGGATTGCGGGGCAGCTCATCGAGGAATTCGATGCTGCGCGGGTACTTGTACGGCGCGGCAACGCCTTTCACGTACTCCTGCAGCCGCCGGGCCTGATCGGCGTCGCGGGGCACCCCCGGTCCGACCACGACCGCGGCGTGCACGATCATGCCGCGCTCGGGGTCGGGGATGCCGATCACCGCGCATTCCACCACGTCCGGATGCTGTTCGAGGACGGCCTCTACCTCGGGGGCGGCGATGTTGTAACCGGCGGAGACGATCATGTCGTCGCTGCGGGCCTGGTACCAGAAGTAGCCGTCGGCGTCGCGCAGATAGGTGTCGCCGGTGATGTTCCAGCCGTCGCGGACGTAGTCGCGCTGGCGCGGGTCGGCCAGATAGCGACATCCGGTGGGGCCCTTGACCGCCAGGAAGCCGGGGGTGCCGTCGGGGACGGGGCGGCCGGATTCGTCCTGGATCTGCGCGCGGTAGCCGGGCACGGCGCGGCCGGTGGCCCCGGGGCGGATGTCGTCGTCGGCGGCGGAGATGAAGATGTGCAGCAGTTCGGTGCCGCCGATGCCATTGATGATCTTCAGGCCGGTCTGCTCGAGGAAGCGGTGGTAGACCGGCGCGGGCAGGTGCTCACCGGCGGAGACGCAGCGCCGCAGCGAGCGCAGCCGGGTGGGCTGGTCGCGTTTGAGCAGCGCGCGGTAGGCGGTGGGTGCGGTGAAAAGTACCGTGGCGGAGAAGTTTTCGATCGCGTCGAGCAGGGTGTCCGGATCGGGGCGCTCGAGCAGGACCGTCGACGCGCCCACGCGCAGCGGGAAGACGACGAGTCCGCCCAGGCCGAAGGTGAAGGCCAGCGGCGGGGTGCCGATGAAGACGTCGTCGGCGCGCGGCGCCAGGATGTGCGCGGCGAAGGTGTCGGCATTGGCCAGCACGTCGCGGTGGAAGTGCATGGTGGCCTTCGGAACTCCGGTCGTGCCGGAGGTCGGGGCCAGCAGGACGACATCGTCGGCGGCGGTCGCCACATCGTCGAATCGGGTCGGATGGGTCGCGATGCGGCGGGTCAGATCCGCCTCGGTCGGACCGCCGACCGGCACGATCGGCAGTGTGGGGTCGGCCGCGGCCGGGTCCTCGGTGAGTCGGTGATCGCACAGGGCCAGTCGCGGGCGGGTCAGCTCGATCAGCGTGGTGAGTTCGCTCGCGCGTAGCAGGGGCATGGTCGTGACCACCACGCCCCCGGCCTTGATCACGGCGAACCAGCAGGCCACCAGCCAGGGTGTATTGGGTGCGCGCAGCAGGACGCGGTTGCCGGGAACCAGGCCGAGATCGTCGGTGAGCACGTGGGCGATCTGGTTCGCGCGATCGAGAAGCTCACCGTAGGACCAGGATTCGTCCGGGGTGTGCAGACAGGGGCGGGCGCGGCCGTGGCTGGCCACCGCGGCGTCCAGCAGTGCGGTCGCGCAGTTGAGGCGGTCCGGGTAGCGCAGCTCGGGCAGCTCGAAAATCAGTTCCGGCCACTGGGTTTCGGGCGGCAGGTGATCGCGGCAGAAGGTGTCGGTGTGTGCGGAGGGGGACAGCATCGCCGGTGTTCCTAGTCGAGCGCGGCCACGGCCTGGATTTCGATCAGGGCCTCGGGCTGCCACAGCGCGGTGACGCCGATGCCCGCCATGGCCGGGTATTCCGTTCCGGCCAGCTCGCGCCAAATGCGGCCGATCTCCTTGCCATTGGCCTGATAGTCGGCGATGTCGAGCAGGTAGATCGTGGCGCTGAGCAGATTCTCGGGGCGGCCACCGGCGACCGCGAGGGCGGTCAGCACATTCGACAGCGCCTGGCGGAACTGCGCGACGATGCCGCCTTCGACGATCTTGCCCTCGGGAGTGAGTGCCGTCTGACCGGCCAGGTGGACGATGTCGCGCCAGCGGGTCGCGTGGGCGAAGCCGGACGGTTTCGTCAGGGCGTCGGGATTGATGCGGGTGACAGGCATGGGACCTCTTTTCCCAGAGTGGCCTACACCACATTATGGCGTTACCATAACTACCGTCAACGGTGCGCGATATCGACCCCGACGGCATCGTGCACACCGTGATCGAGGGAATCGGCTTGCCACGCAACCGAATCACGGAAGGGAAAATCCGATGACCAGCGAAACCAACACTCGCGCCGTCCCCGTCGTCACCCGCGCGGGCCACGAATACGCCGACACCGCCCAATCCGGCGGCGCGGTCCGCGTTTCCGGCGTCAGCCCGCAGCACACCTCCGCCACCCGAATCTGGTTCGGCAAGGTCAGCAACGAACCCGGCTACCGCTCCCTCCCGCACCACCACGGCGAGGCCGAAACCGGCGGCTACCTCCTCACCGGCACCGCCCGCATCTACTTCGGCGACAACTACCAGGAATACGTCGACATGACCGAGGGCGATTTCGTCTTCGTCCCGCCCTACATCCCCCATATCGAAGTGAACATGAGCACCGCCGAGGAACTGATCTGGCTCACCTGCCGCACTCCGGACAACATCGTGGTGAATCTGCCCGACGTGGACGACGCGATCCTGGTGGGGTACCGCCGCGCCTGAGGGGAAGGGGTCTATCGCCCTGAGATCCTCCGCAGGGCGGTATCAATAGGGAGGGACGGCAGCCCGAGTTTCGGCGGCGTGCTCACCGCCACAAAACGGGCAAATAGCCCATATATCACACAGTGAGAAATTCCACAATCCGGCTGAGCTCGTGGTATGGCGGGCGGCCGGGCGAGACCTCTTGACAGCGTGTTGAGCGGGGAGAACCCTGGTGATAGTTAACGTAAGTAAGTTAATTATCGCAGGTGGAAGTACTACGGGTCCTGTGAGCTCAACCACGCGAGAAGTCCGATTGCAGGTCGGAGCAGGAGGTCGGGATGAACCAGGGATGGCTGGCGGAACTGGATCGGCGGGTGTCCGATCTGATCGCTCACGACGAGCAGGTTCGCGACGCCCAGCCGCTGTTGTCGGTAGGCGACGCCGTCCAGGCGCCGGAGCTGAGTACCGCGCAGGTGGTGGCGACGATCATGGCCGCGTATGCCGATCGGCCCGCGCTGGGGCAGCGCGCCGTGGAATTCGTCACCGAGGAGACGGGCCGCCGCCGTCGGAGCCTGCTGCCCCGGTTCGACACCGTCACCTATCGCGAACTGTGGGACCGGGTCGGCGCGCTGGCCGCGGCCTGGCGGCACGATGCCGAAAGCCCGGTCGGCGCCGGTGATTTCGTCGCCATCCTCGGCTTCGCGAGCATCGACTACGTCACCGTCGACCTGGCCTGCACCTATCTGGGTACGGTCTCGGTGCCGCTGCAGGCCGGGGCGTCGCTGGCGCAGCTGACCCCGATCGTGGCCGAGACCGAGCCCCGGGTGTTCGCCACCAATGTCGAACAGCTCGATGCCGCAACCGAATTGGCACTGGCCGCCGATTCGGTGCGCACCCTGATCGTCTTCGATTACCTCGACCAGGACGACGACCACCGCACCGCGCTCGACACCGCCCGCCGCCGCCTCGCCGACACCCCGGTGCGGGTGGAGACGCTGGGGGCGACGCTGGCGCGGGGACGCGATCTGCCGCCCGTTCCGCCGCATGCCGACGAACAGGGCGATCCGCTGGCGCTGCTGATCTACACCTCCGGCAGCACCGGAACCCCCAAGGGCGCGATGTATCCCGCCTCGATGGTCGCCCGCTTCTGGCGAGCCACCGACGGCCGCCGCGACGACACCGGCTTCAGCGTCGACGGTCGCGTTCCGCTGCCCACGATCGGACTGGCCTACATGCCGATGAGCCATGTGGCCGGTCGGGTCAGCCTGATCAACGCGCTCGCCCGCGGCGGCACGGTGTACTTCGCCGCGCGCAGTGATATGTCGACCCTGTTCGACGACATCGCGTTGGTGCGGCCCACGGTGCAGTTCTTCGTTCCGCGCGTGTGCGACATGGTGTTCCAGCGCTTCCAGAGCGAGGTCGACCACCGGCTCACCGCGGAGGTGGACCGCGCGGCCGTCGAGGAGCAGGTCAAGACCGAAGTGCGCGACCGCTTCCTGGGCGGTCGCATCATCGCGGCCCTGTCCGGCAGCGCGCCGCTGTCGGCGGAGATGCGCGCGTTCATGGAGTCGGTGCTGGACCTGCACCTCATCGACGGCTACGGCGCCACCGAGACCGGCGGCGGCATCCTGGTCGACACCGTGATCCAGCGCCCGCCGGTGCTGGACTACAAGCTGGTCGACGTCCCCGAACTGGGCTACTTCGCCACCGATCAGCCGTATCCGCGCGGCGAACTGCTGGTCAAGGCCCAGACCCTGATCCCGGGCTACTACAAGCGACCCGAGCTGAACGAGCAGATCTTCGACGCGGACGGCTTCTACCGCACCGGCGACGTGATGGCCCAGATCGGCCCCGACCAGCTGGTGTACGTGGATCGGCGCAACAATGTGCTGAAGCTGTCGCAGGGCGAGTTCGTGGCCGTGTCCAAGCTCGAGGCGCTCTACACCGCCAGCCCGCTGGTCCGCCAGATCTACGTCTACGGCTCCAGCGAACGGGCCTATCTGCTCGCGGTGATCGTGCCGACCATCGACGCCGCCGCGGCCCATCCGGACGTGGCCGAGTTGCGCGCCGCGATCGCCGAATCGCTGCAGCGGGTCGCCCGGGAGGCCGAGCTGAACTCGTGGGAGATCCCGCGCGAATTCCTGCTCGAGACCGAGCCGTTCAGCATCGACAACGGCCTGCTGTCGGGTATCGGAAAGCTGTTGCGCCCCAAGCTCAAGGCCCGCTACGGCGAACAGCTCGAGCAGCTGTACGCCCAGTTGGCTTCCGAGCAGGCCGACGAGCTGAGCGCGCTGCGCCGGGAGGCCCGCGATCTGCCGGTGCCCCAGGTCGTCGGCCGCGCCGCCCGCGCCGTGCTGGGCCTGGCCGAGGGCGAGGTGAGCCTTACGGCGCAGTTCGCCGAGCTGGGCGGGGATTCGCTGTCGGCACTGAGCTTTTCGAATCTGCTCGGGGAGCTGTTCGATGTCGAGGTGCCGGTCGGCGTCATCGTCAGCGCGGCCACCGATCTGCGGGGGATCGCGGATTACATCGAGGCCGAACGCGATTCGGGCGGCAAGCGCCCGACGGCCACCTCGGTGCACGGCGGCGGAACCACCATCCGCGCTGCCGATTTGACCCTGGACAAGTTCATCGATGCCGCCACCCTCGCCGCGGCGCCCGCGCTGCCCCCCGCGTCGCAACAGCCGCGGACGGTGCTGCTCACCGGCGCCAACGGCTATCTCGGCCGATTCCTGTGCCTGGAATGGCTACAGCGCCTGCACGATTCGGGTGGCAGGCTGGTCTGCATCGTGCGCGGCAGCGACGCGGCCGCGGCCCGCAAGCGGCTCGACGATGCCTTCGACAGCGGCGATGCGCAACTGCTGCGCCGCTACCGCGAACTGGCCGAGGGCAGGCTGGAGGTGCTGGCGGGCGATATCGGCGATTCGGATCTCGGGGTGAGCGAGGGGGATTGGCGGCGGCTGGCCGAGACGGTCGATCTGATCGTGCATCCGGCGGCGCTGGTCAATCACGTGCTGCCCTACAACCAGCTGTTCGGCCCGAATGTGGTCGGCACGGCCGAGATCATCCGGCTGGCGCTGACCCACCACATCAAGCCCGTCACCTATCTGTCGACGGTGGCGGTGGCCGATCAGATCGCGCCGGAGGCGTTCACCGAGGACGGCGACATTCGCGAGATCAGCGCCGTGCGCTCGCTGGGGGAGAGCTACGCCAACGGTTATGGCAACAGCAAGTGGGCCGGGGAGGTGTTGTTGCGGGAGGCGCACGAGTTGTGTGGGTTGCCGGTGGCGGTGTTCCGGTCGGATATGATCTTGGCGCACAGTCGGTTCGCGGGTCAGGTGAATGTGGCGGATATGTTCACCCGGCTGGTGCTGAGCCTGCTGGCCACCGGTATCGCGCCCAAATCGTTCTATCGGCTCGATGCGGACGGCAATCGGCAGCGGGCCCATTACGACGGTCTCCCGGCCGATTTCACGGCCGAGTCGATCACCGTCCTCGGCGCCCAGGTGACCTCGGGCTACGAGACCTTCGACGTGCTCAACCCGCACGACGACGGCTTCGGACTGGACGAGTTCGTCGACTGGCTGATCGAGGCGGGCGAGCCGATCGAGCGGATCGACGACTACCGGCAATGGCTATCCCGCTTCGAGACCGCCCTGCGCGCGCTGCCCGAACGGCAGCGTCAGCACTCGCTCCTGCCGCTGCTGCACGCCTACCAGCAGCCCGCGCCGCCGGTACAGGGCTCGCTGCTCCCGGCCAAGAAGTTCCAGGCCGCGGTGCAGGCGGCCAAGGTCGGCGCCGACCACGACATCCCGCACCTGAACCGGGCGCTGGTCGAGAAGTACGCCGCCGACCTGCGGTTGCGAAAACTGCTGTAGGCCAAGCGATTCGGTTACAGAACCCGCCCTTGCTCCCGCCCTGGCCCCCGCCGGGGTCGGGGGCCAGGGGTTGGGCCGGGGTGCGCGGCTAGGGATGAGGGGCCGGGACCGAGGGGGAGGCGGGGTCGTAGGCCGTGATCCAAACCACATTGATACTTCCGTACGGAAGATTATCGTGAGAAATCAAGCTTCGAGTTCCAGGGCTTGATTGCCGCGATGCCGTGGTGACACCCTCTCGATCGAGGAGTGCGCCATGTCCTCATATATCGCGACCGAGACCGCGCCTACCGGATTCACCCATCGGCGGATCATGGTGATTCTCAGCGGGCTGATGTTGGGCATGCTCATGGCGGCGCTGGATCAGACCGTCACCGCCACCTCGGTGCGGACGATCGCCGACGATCTGGGTGGTTACTCGTCTCAGGCGTGGGTTACCACCGCCTATCTCATTACGGCGACGCTGACGATGCCGCTGTACGGGAAACTCTCGGATATCCACGGTCGCCGCCCATTTCTGCTGGCCTCCGTTTTCATATTCACCCTCGGCTCGCTGCTGTGCACGATCGCGCAGTCGATCACGGAGCTGGCGGTCTTTCGCGCGATTCAAGGGGTGGGCGCGGGTGGTCTGATGTCACTGGCGTCGGCGATTCTGGGCGATATCGTCAGCCCGCGTGAACGTGCCCGCTATCAGGGGCACTTCATGGCGACCCTCGCCGCCGCGAGCGTGGCGGGTCCCGTCCTCGGCGGCCTGCTCGCCGGACAGCCCGCCATCGCTGGCATCGCGGGGTGGCGCTGGGTGTTCCTGATCAATGTGCCGCTCGGGCTGATCACCCTGCTGGTGGTCCATCGCGTGGTCGATCTGCCGCGGCGGCCGCGGACCGACAATGCGGTCGACTGGCTGGGCACCGCGGCATTCGCCCTCGGCGTCACCCCGCTGCTCGTGGTCGCCGAACAGGGCCGCGAGTGGGGATGGACCAGCGCCGGGGCGGTGATCTGCTATCTCGTCAGCGGGCTCGGCCTGCTCGCGTTCATCGCGGTGGAGATCGCGACCGGTGACGCGGCGCTGATTCCGATCCGGCTGTTCCGCGATCGGACCTTCGCGCTGGGTGTCGTCATCGCGATGGTGGTGGGCGCGGCCCTGTTCGGCGGAATCCTGCTGGTGCCGCAGTATTTACAGGTGGTCCGGGGCACGAGCCCCGCGGTCGCGGGGTTGCAGCTGCTGCCGATGGTGGGCGGGCTCATGGTCGGGTCGGTCGTGTCCAATCGCATGATCATGCGCACTGGCCGTTATCGGCTGTTCCCGATCGTCGGCTGCGCCGCGGTCGTACTCGGCATGTTCGGTTTCCACCTGCTCACCCCGCACACGCCGCTGTGGCAGACCATGCTCATCATGGTCGTCACCGGCTTCGGGCTGGGAAATCTGTTGCAGCCCATCACCCTGGCGATGCAGAACGCCGCCGCGCCGCGGGATATGGGCGTTGCCACCGCGGCCTCCTCGTTCTTCCGGCAGATCGGCGGCACGCTGGGGGTGGCGGCCCTGCTGTCGCTGCTGTTCGGATTGTTGCCGGGCAAGATCTCCGATTCGCTCGAGGCGGCCTCGGCCCAGCCGGGATACCGGCAGTCGGTGGTCGCGGCCCTGCACAGTGGGGATCCCGCGGACGCGGCCTTCGCGCACGGACTGCTGCGGCGCGATCGATCGGCGATCGAGACTGTGCTGGACGACAGTTCGGTGATCCAGGAGCTGGACCCGACGCTGGCCGCCCCGGTGAAAACGGGATTCACCGATGCCATGTCGACGGTGTACCTCGCCGCCGCCGGCCTGGCGTTCGTCGCATTGCTGCTGGTGCTGTGTTGGCGGGAGATACCACTGCGCGGCCCGGCCGAGCAGGCGCATGCCCGCGCGCCCGCGCATTGATTTCCTTTTGATGGCCAATTGTTTCGCTGTCGTTTCGTGGCGGCGTCAATTGCCCGCTGCGCAGACCATTTTCGGTGATTTCCGACATTGACGCAATTTTTACGTGACTCCCCGTCATACCTAACCGGTTATTGCTATAAATTGGCTGGTATACCAGGTCGGGAGAATTTCCCGTCCCGGGGCAGTACCCCTTCGAGGGCTTGACCCATGAGCAACAACGTCGTTCGCTCCGGCAGTACCCAGTAGTTTTTCGAGAGAGCAAGACAATGGTTGAGTTACTCGAGGCGATCGCGGTGGAACAGGTCGATGCGAATATCTTTCGCGGCCGTCCCCGCTCCGATACCGCACTGACCCGGACGTTCGGGGGCGAGGTCGCCGCGCGGGCGCTGGCCGCCGGATCGTGCGGTATGCCGGTGGAATTCGGCGTCCATTCGATCCACGGATATTTCGTCCGGCCCGCCGTTCCGGGCGTGCCGATCGACTACACCGTCGACACCGTCAAACACGGCCGCTCGTTCGCCGTGCGCTGGATCCGGGGAGTTCAGCACGGCCACGAGACGTTCCTGATGGTCGCCTCCTTCCATATCGGCGATCACGGTGTGCGCCATGCCGATCCGATTCCCGACGCGCCCGCGCCGGAGGAGCTGTTCCCGGCCGACACCGGGGCGGGATACGAATGGCAGGGCTGGGACATCCGCCGGGTGCCCGACGATCTCGTCGGCGGTGGGGCGCATCAGCAGATCTGGTTGCGCTACACCGGCATACTGCCCGGCGACCTGGTGACCGCCAGCTGCGCGCTGACCTATGCCAGCGATATGACGCTGCTGGGGGCGGCGATGGCCCCGTATCCGGGCATCGCCATCCAGACCGCGGCGCTGGACTATTCGATCTGGTTCCTGCGGCCGTTCCGGGTCGATCAGTGGCTGCTCTACGACGAGGTGTCGCCCTCGGCGGATCGCGGCCGGGCCTTCACCCAGGGCCGAATCTTCAATCGCGACGGCGAATTGGTCGCCATGGTCGCCCAGGAACGCATGCTGCGGGTCATTCCGCGCACCGAGAAGGCAGGTTCGAAATGAGCACACCCCTGTATGTCAGCCTGACCGACAAGGCCTTCCTGCGCCTGCATCACGGCTACGGCGCACCCGTCATCAGCCAGGCCCTGCTGGTGCTGGACGAGCCGCTGCCCGAACAGGAGGTGCGCAACTCCTACGAGCTGCTGCGGGCCGGGCCGCTGGCCCGACGGGTGCGCCATCCGGCGGTCCCGCTGGCCCGGGCGCGCTGGGTTCCGACCGATACCGCCTATCCGCTCGACATCCAGCATGCCGCCGTCGACGAGGCCGACATCGTGGCCTGGGGCAACGATCAGGCCCAGTTCCGGCTCGACCCCGAGGCCGGTTACGGCTGGCGGCTTTCGGTGGCGCCCACCCGAACCGGCGGCATGGTGATCTCGTTCATCGCCTCGCACGCCGTCGTCGACGGTCACTCCGGACTGTTGGCCGCGGCCGTGCTCATCCACCCGGAGCTGGCCACCAAGAACGATCTCGACGGCGAGGTGCGCCTGCGCGAGGATCTCGTCGACGGGATGCGGCGCGGGGTCACCGTGGCGCGGCAGGCGTGGTCGGAGGCCCGCCGGGCGGTGCGCGATCCACGCCACCGCGCCGCTCTGCGCGCGGCGCTGCGCCGTCCGGCGTCCCTGCCCGAGCGGGGCGGCGCGGGCTGGGAGGAACGGTCGGCGGTACTGACCTTCGACGCGGCGCAATGGAATTCCGTCGCCGCCCGGTACGGCGGCACCTCGAATACGCTTTATCTCGCCCTAGCCGCCGAGATGCTGCGGCACTGTTCGCTCGTCGACGTCGACACCCCGCTGGTGTTGATGACCGCGGTGCGGATGCTGCGCGAACAGCATCAGCTGGATTCGAATTCCTTTTCCCGCGTGCCGATTCCGGTGCAGCGGGAGTGGCTGGACAACCGCGATCTGACGGCGCTGCGCCGGGCGAGCAAGGCCGCCTTCGGCGCGACCGCCCCGGTCGGATCCGGGGCCACCTCGCGGCCCCGGCGGATGCCGCCCGACCTGATCGACGTCCTGCCCGACGGCGTGGTGCACCGGCTGGCCGAACCGACCCCGCTCACCGTCGGAATGTGTTCCAACATGGGCGTTCTCGACCCGTTCCTGGCCTCCGGGGTCGGCACCCGCACCTCGATGTTCGCGGTGCGGGCGGTGTTCCAGGGCCTGGACGTCGAGCAGGCCGCGCGGCAGCCGATCGCGCTGGCGACCTGGCTGTCGGAGTATCGCGGCAAGGTGCAGTGGGTCCTCGAGGGTCTCAAGCCGGAGATGGCTCGCTCCGATCGCGCGCTGAGTCTGCTCGCCGGGCGGATCGCCGATTCCTGGGGCCTGACCCCGGTTGATATCCACACCAGCGGCGGGATGGCCGCGATCGAGAGGCGAGTGTCATGACCACCACCCTGCCGCTGATCGAACTCGGCGCGGACTACCTGTACGACCCGCACCCGGTCTACGACCGGCTGCGCCCGCTCGGACCGATCCACCACGTGAAGCTGCCCAACGGTCTGACCGCGTGGCTGGTCGTCGACCATCGCCTCGCCCGCGAGGTGTTGACCGACGAGCGGATCAAGAAGAACGCCACGGCCCGCGCGGCGATCACGGCCCGCCAGCTCGGCGACACCCACGCCTACAGCCAGGTGAACGCCGACCTGACCGAACATCTGCTCAATATCGACCCGCCGCAGCACACCCGCCTGCGTCGGCTGGTGAGCAAGGCGTTCACCGCGCGCACGGTGGCGTTGCTGCATCCGCGCATCGAACTCCTCGCCGATGCCCTGCTCGATCGCATGGTTCGGTTGCCCGAGGTCGATCTGATCGCCGATTACGCGCTGCCGATTCCGATCACCGTCATCTGCGAGATGTTCGGGGTGCCCGAGGCCGATCGGGCCCGCTTCCAGCAGCTGTCCACCACCATGTTGGCCTCCTCCACCGAGCACGCCCCCGATCCCGAGGTCGCGGCGCGCTCGCCGTTCTATGCCACGGTGGCCGAACGCGGCGCCGCGAGTGTGGAATTGGCGAGCTATCTGATCGGGTTGATCACCGAACGATCGAGGGCGCTGGGCGAGGACATCCTGTCCGAGCTGATCCGGGCCAACCACGAGGACGACAAACTCACCGAGCGCGAACTGATCTCGATGCTGTTCCTCATCCTGGTGGCCGGGCACGAGACGACGGTGAACCTGATCGGCAACGGCCTGCTGGCGGTGCTGAGCGACCGGAGCCTGTACGACGAGCTGGCGGACGACCCGGATCGGATCCCCGCGGCGGTGGAGGAGTTCCTGCGCTGGGAGGGGCCGGTTCACCTTGCGACACAGCGCTATACCAGCGAGCCGGTCACCCTGGCCGGGGTCGACATTCCCGCCGACGAACTGGTGTACGTGTCGCTGGCCGCGGCCGACCACGATCCGACGCAGTTCGCCGATCCGCACCGAATCCGGATCGGCGGCGAAAAGTCCAAGGGTCACTTGGCCTTCGGGCACGGCATCCACTACTGCCTCGGCGCGCCGCTGGCACGGCTCGAGGGCAGGGTGGCGTTCGAGAAGATCCTGGGCCGTTACCGGAACATGACGATCTCGAACGAGGTGTGCTGGCGGCCCAGCACATTCATGCGTGGGCTGGAAGCGTTGCCCGTCACCCTCAATCAACTCTGAGCCGCGAGAGAGCAGCATTCTCATGTCCCACGCCTTTCCGCCCGGCCCCCGTCTACCTCGCATCGTTCAGACGATTCGGTACGCGCGCGAGCGCCGCCGTTTCCTGCTCGCGATGTCCCATCGGTACGGCGAGGTCTTCACGCTGCGCATGACGCCCCCGTTCGGCCGCCGAACGGTGGTGTTCTCCCGGCCCGATCACATTCGCGAGATCTTCGCCGCGGATCCGGCGGATATGCACGCCGGTGCGGGCCGGGGCCTGCTGGCGACGGTGATGGGGGAGCACTCGCTGCTGACCACCGACGGTGGCGAACATGCCCGGGCGCGCCGGTTGCTGATGCCCGCCTTCACCGCCTCGGCGCTGCGTGGATATCGCGACATGATCGAGACGATCGCCAAGGCACACGTCGACAGCTGGCAGCCGGGTACGACGCTGCGGATGCTGGAGCCTATGAACGACGTGACGCTGGAGATCATCATGCGGGTGGTCTTCGGCGTGACCGACGACGCCCGGCGCGCGGAACTGACCGCGCTGGTCCGCAGACTCGTCCAGCTCGACCCGATCGTGCTGCTCGGCTGGAAGTCCGCGCGACTGCGCCGGTTCGGGCCGTGGCGGCGCTTCGGCGAGCTCCAGGCCGCGCTCGACGAGCAGATCTACGCCCAGATCGCCCGGCATCGCGCGCATTCGGATCCCGATCGGCACGGCGATGTACTCACCCGGCTGCTGGCGGTCGGAGCGGGCGAGAGCCCCGACGATGTCCCCTTGTCGGACACCGAATTACGCGATCAGTTGATCACTCTGCTGCTCGCCGGGCACGAGACCACGGCCACCGCGCTGTCGTGGACGCTGCACGAGCTGGCGGCCGCGCCGGAGATCCAGGAGCGAGCCCGGCGCGCGGCCGGCGAGGGTGACGACAAGTACCTGGAGGCGGTGTTCAAGGAGGGGATGCGGCGGCGCACCGTCGTGAACAGCCTGTCCCGACGGCTCACCCGCGATATGACCGTCGGTGGGCACGAACTGCCGGAGGGGACCGTGGTGGTGGCCGCCGCGGTGCTGGTGCACGAGAATCCGGAGCACCATCCCGAGCCGGATCTGTTCCGCCCCGAGCGTTTCCTCGACGGCAGCGTCCAGCCGCAGCTGTGGCTGCCGTTCGGTGGCGGCGTTCGGCGTTGTATCGGTGCGGGATTCGCGTTCACCGAGGGCATCGCGGTGCTGCGGGAGGTGCTGTCGCGCTACACGCTGTCGCTGCCGCCGGGCGTCACCGGCGAACAGTTCGGCACGCGCAATATCATGAATTCGCCCCGGCACGGCGCTCCCGTGGTACTGACCGCCCTCCCCGTCGCGGCGCGTACTCCCGCCTGACGCGCGCACCGAAATTCGTTACCGTGCCCAGGGAAGTGCAAGGCGGGTCGGTGGTGCCGACCGGAGTTCGAAACGGGGGCCGACGATGGCCGACGAGGTGTGGCGCGAGCGGTTCGAGCGTCGATTGGCCCGGGTACTGACCGATCCGCAGGTGCGGGCGGCGATGCCGCTGGCCGAGGTGAGCGAGCGGCTGCGGGAGCCGGGGCTGGCGCTGTCGCAGGTGGTGGCGACGATCATCGACGGGTATGCCGATCGGCCCGCGCTCGCGCAGCGCGCGAGCGAGCCGACGCGCGACGAATCCGGCCGCACCGTACGGCGTCCGCTGTCCGAGTACACCACGATCACCTACCGCGAGCTGGGGGAGCGGCTGGGTGCGCTGGCGGCCTGGTATCACGATGTCGGTTTGCGCCCCGGTGATTTCGTGGCCACGCTCGGATTCACCAGCGGTGACTACGCCGTGGTGGATCTGGCGGGCGTACATCTGGGCCTGGTCACCGTGCCGCTGCAGGCCACCGCGTCGGTGGCGCAGTGGTCGTCGATTCTTGCCGAGACCGAGCCGCGGCTGCTCGCCACCACGCCCGACCTGCTGGACGCGGCGATCACGGCGATCGCGGGGACTGCCGTGCGGCAACTGCTGGTGTTCGACCATTACGGTGACGACGAGGGGCACCGCGCCGCACTGGAATCCGCCCGGCGTCGACTGGCGGACGGTCCGGTGGCCGTGACGACCCTGGACCGGGCGCTGCGGCGCGGGCAGGCCCTGCCGCGGGTGGACCCCTATGTGCCCGAACCGGGCGACGACCCGCTGTCGCTGTTGATCTACACCTCCGGCAGCACGGGCGCGCCCAAGGGCGCGATGTACACCGAGCGACTGGCGGCCGCGATGTGGTTGTACGCGCTCGAGATTCCGATTCCCGGCCTGACCTTCCACTATCTGCCGCTGAGCCATGTGGCCGGGCGGCTCATTCTCGGCGGGACGCTGGCGCGCGGCGGCACCGCGCACTTCGCGGCGTCGAGCGATATGTCGACCGTGCTCGAGGATCTGGCCCTGGCGCGGCCGACCGAACTGCTGCTCGTGCCGCGGGTGTCGGAGTTGGTGCACCAGCGCTTCCAGGCCGAGGTGGGCCGCCGCGTCGCGGCGGGGGAGGACCGAGTGGCCGCCGAGGAGGCGGTGAAAGACGAACTGCGCCATCGCGTTTTCGGGGGACGCTACTTCGGTGTGCTGAGCGCGAGCGCCCCGATCTCGGCGGAGCTGAAGCGGTTCATGGAATCGGTGCTCGAGGTGGAATTGCACGACGGCTACGGCTCCACCGAGGCGGGCGGCGGCCTCATCGTGGACAACCGGTTGCGCCGTCCGCCGGTGCTGGACCATCGGCTCGACGATGTGCCCGAACTGGGGTACTTCCGCACCGACAAGCCGTATCCGCGTGGGGAATTGCTGTTGAAGACCACGACCATGTTCCCCGGCTACTACAAGCGACCCGAGCTCACGGCCGAGATGTTCGATGCCGACGGGTTCTACCGCACCGGCGACGTGGTGGCCGAGATCGGCCCGGACCAGGTGGTTCTGGTGGACCGCCGCAACAATGTGCTGAAGCTGGCGCAGGGCGAATTCGTGACCGTGGCCCGACTCGAGGCGCTGTACGGGACGAGCCCGCTGATCCGGCAGATCTTCGTGCACGGCTCGAGCGAGCGCTCCTATCTGCTCGCGGTGATCGTGCCCACCGGCGAGGCCCTGACTCGGCCGGAGCCGGAACTGCTGGCGGCCCTAGCGCATTCGCTGCGTGAGATCGCCCGCGCGGCCGAGCTGAACTCCTATGAGATCCCGCGCGATTTCCTGCTCGAGACCGAGCCGTTCAGTCAGGACAACGGCCTGCTGTCGGGTATCGGAAAACCGCTGCGGCCCAAGTTGAACGAGCGCTACGGGCAACGCCTGGAACAGCGGTACCGGGAGCTGGACCGGCAGCGGGACGACGAGTTGCGGGCGCTGCGCGAGGGTGCGGCCGATCGGCCGGTGCTGGAGACAGTGATGCGGGCCGCGCGGGCGCTGCTGGGCGCGGCGGCCGAGCCGGGATCGCAGTTCACCGAGCTGGGCGGGGATTCGCTGTCGGCGCTGTCGTTTTCGACGCTGCTGGGTGAGATGTTCCGGGTCGAGGTGCCGGTCGGTGTGATCGTCGGACCCGCGATGGATCTGCGCGGGCTGGCCGACTACATCGAGGGCCAGCGCGGTGGCGCGGGGTCGCGGCCGAGTGTGCGGTCGGTGCACGGGGACGGAACGTGCCTGCGCGCCACCGATCTGCGGTTGGACCGGTTCCTCGCGGCCGATCTGCTCGCGGCCGCCGCCCAGCCGCCGCCCGCGCCGCATCCGCCGCGCACGGTGCTGCTGACCGGAGCCAACGGCTATCTCGGCCGATTCCTGTGCCTGGAATGGCTACGGCGGCTGCACGATTCGGGCGGGACGCTGATCTGTGTGGTGCGCGGCGGTGATGCCGCGGCCGCGCGGGCTCGGCTCGACGCGGCGTTCGACGGGGCCGATCCGGAGCTGTCGCGCCGGTATCGGGAGCTGGCCGCGGGCACGCTGCAGGTGCTGGCGGGCGATATCGGCGCGGCGAATCTCGGCTTGGCGGAACGGGAATGGCGGCGGTTGGCCGAGGGGGTCGATCTGATCGTGCATCCGGCGGCCCTGGTCAATCACGTGCTGCCCTATGAGCAGCTGTTCGGGCCGAATGTGGTGGGCACCGCGGAGATCATCCGGCTGGCCCTTACCGCGCGGCGCAAGCCGGTGACCTATCTGTCGACAGTGGCGGTGGCCGATCAGATCTCGCCGGAGAAGTTCACCGAGGACGGCGACATTCGGGTGCTGAGTCCCGAGCGCGTGCTCGACGGGCGGTACGCCAATGGTTATGGCAACAGCAAGTGGGCCGGGGAGGTGTTGTTGCGGGAGGCGCACGAGTTGTGTGGGTTGCCGGTGGCGGTGTTCCGGTCGGATATGATCTTGGCGCACAGTCGGTTCGCGGGTCAGGTGAATGTGGCGGATATGTTCACCCGGCTGGTGCTGAGCCTGCTGGCCACCGGTGTCGCCCCGCGATCGTTCTATTCCGGCGACGGCGCGCGCGCCCATTACGACGGCCTGCCCGCCGATTTCACCGCCGTGGCCGTCACCGAGCTCGGCGCGCGGGTCACCACGGGTTTCCAGACCTACGACGTGCTCAACCCGCACGACGACGGAATCTCGTTGGACACCTTCGTCGATTGGCTCATCGCCGCGGGGCAGGCGATCGAGCGGATCGACGACTACCAGCAGTGGCTATCCCGCTTCGAGACCGCCCTGCGCGCCCTGCCCGAACGGCAGCGTCGGCACTCCCTCCTGCCGCTACTGCACGCCTATCGCCGTCCGGCCCCGCCGATTCCCGGTGCGCTGTTGCCCGCCGAGCGGTTTCGGATTGCCGTGCGGCAGGCCGGGATCGGATCCGGCGGCGACATTCCCCGGATCACGCCCGAGCTGATCGGCAAGTACGTCAGCGATCTGCGTTCACGGGGACTGCTGTAATCGGTGCGGCGAACCGACGATCCCGGTACTCGCGCCGCCACCGGTTGAAGCCGAGCACCACCAGCACGAAGAACACGCCGTACACCGCGCCGGAGACATAGAGCCCCGATTTCAGCGCCAGCGGCACCCCGGCCAGATCGACCAGCATCCAGATGATCCAGAAGTCGACCAGCGCCCGGCTCTGGGCGAAGGAGGCGACGGCGCTGCCGACGAAGATGTACGCGTTGACCCACGGCGACCAGGCGATGTGCAGCCAGGTCAGATGGATGAACAGCTCGGCCACCACGACCGTGCCCACGGCCATGGCGGCCAGCAGGAACAGCCGTTCGCGGGCCGTGGCCGGGCGGACCAGCAGATCGTGCTGGTCGCGGGTGCCGCGCGTCCAGCTGTACCAGCCGTAACAGGCCAGCGCGCAGAACAGCACCTGTTTGAGCGCGTTGCCGGGCACCTGCGCGTCCAGCGAGGCGGCCAGCAGCAGCAACGCACCCGCCAACTGCACCGGCCACGTCCACACGGTCTTGCGCATCGCCAGCCACACCACCGTCAGCGAGGCGATATTCCCGACCAGATCGGTCCACAGGATGTGCTCTCCCGCGACCGTGAACCCCGCATTCACATCCCGGCCAACCTCCCGTCCGAGAACCGTTATTCCCGGATGCGATGTCGGATATGCCATACCGCGGTGGCGCGAACGGGCGGCAGATGTTTCGATCGCGTCATGACCGAGACAACCGCAGAGCCGAAAGTCGTTCGGGCCAGCCGCGAAATCGCCGCGGCCGCGCCCCGGATCTTCGAGCTGATCGCCGATCCCGCCGAGCAGCCGCGTTGGGACGGTAACGACAATCTCGCCGAGGCGGCCACCGGCCAGCGGGTGCGCGGGGTGGGTGAGGTTTTCACCATGGCGCTCACCGGTGGGAACATCCGGGAGAACCATGTCGTCGAATTCGCCGAGGGCCGCCTCATCGCGTGGCGGCCCGCCGAACCGGGCGGCACGCCGCCCGGTCATCTGTGGCGCTGGGAACTCGAGCCGCTCGACGACGGGCGCACCCGGGTCACCCACACCTACGACTGGACCGAGCTGACCGACGAGAACCGCTTCCCCCGCGCCCGCGCGACCACCGCCGAGAAGCTGCGCGCCTCACTCGATCGGCTGGCCGCGACGGTCGAGGGGCGGTAACTACGTCACGATCCGCAGCGGATGCTCCAGCAGCTCCCGCAGCTGCTGGAGGAACCGCGCGGCGACCGCGCCGTCGATGGCCCGGTGGTCGGCGGACAGGGTGACGCGCAGGATCTTGCGGGCGATCACCCGGTCGTCGGCGAGACGCAACTCGTCCTGGGCGGCGCCGACGGCGAGGATGGCCGATTCCGGCGGATTGATGACGGCGGTGAACTGTTCGACGCCGAACATGCCCAGATTCGAGATGGTGAAGGTGCCGCCACTCATCTCGTCGCCGCGCAGCTTGCGGTCGCGGGCACGGGTGGCCTTGTCGCGGGATTCGGCGGCGATCTCGGAGACGCTCTTGCGGTCGGCGTCGCGGATGACCGGGACCAGCAGCCCCGCCGGGGTCGCGACCGCGATACCGAGGTGAATGCCGCGGTGGCGCAGCAGTTTGTCCCCGGCGACCGAGACGTTCACCGACGGGTCGGTGCGCAGGGTCGAGGCGACCGCCTTGACCAGCAGATCGTTGACGCTGACCTTGGTCTTGCCCGCCTCCTCGAGCGTCCGGTTGATCTCGGCGCGGAAGGCCAGCAGATCGGTGACGTCGATGGCCGTGGTCAGGTAGATGTGTGGGGCCTGCTGCTTGCTCTCGGTCAGGCGTTTGGCCGAGACCTGCTGGATGGTGGTCAGCGGGATCTCGTCGTAATCGCCTGCGGGAGTGGGCTGCTGCCGAGCTGGTTCCTGACGAGCCGCGGGTTCCGGTTCGAGCCGCCGGGCGGATTCGACGTCCTGACGGGTGATGCGCCCGCCGGGGCCGGTGCCGGTGACCGTGTTCAGGTCCACGCCGAGTTCACCGGCGATCTTGCGGGCCAGCGGCGAGGACTTGGGGCGCTTGCCGTTCGCGGGCGCGGCCACCGGTTCGGCGGCGGGCCGCGGCGCGGATTCCGGCGCGGGCGCGGGCTTCTCCGGTTCGGGCGCGGCGGGTTTCGGGGCCGCGGCCGCACCATTGCCGTCGCCGACGATGGCGATGGTCTCACCGATCGGCACGCGCGCACCCGCCTCGGCGAGGATCTGTTCGAGCACGCCGTCGTCGTAGGCCTCCAATTCCATGAGGGCCTTGTCGGTTTCGATCTCGGCGAGCACCTCGCCGCGGGTGACCTTGTCGCCCACCTGCTTCAGCCAGGCGGAGACGACGCCCTCCTCCATCGTGTCGGAGAGGCGGGGCATGGTGATCTCGGGCATGTATACGAAGTCCTCTCAGCGCCGACGGCCCACGGCCGCAAGCGTTTCCACCGCGGCGGTGTAGAGCGAATCGGCGGACGGCAGGGCGAGTTTTTCCAGCGGTTTGGCGTAGGGCAGCGGCACCTCGGCCATGGCGACCCGGCGCACCGGGGCGTCGAGGTAGTCGAACGCGCCGTCGGAGATGGAGGCCGCGACCTCCGCGCCGATGCCGTAGGTGAGCCAATCGTCCTCGCCGATGACGGCGCAGCCGGTTTTGCGGACCGAGGCGATCAGGGTGTCTCGGTCCAGCGGGCGCAGGCTGCGCAGATCGATCACCTCGGCCGAAATGCCCTCGGTGGCAAGGCGTTCGGCGACCTGGGTGGCGACGGTCGCCATGCGCGAGTAACCGATCAGGGTGATGTCGGTGCCCTCGCGCGTCACCGCGGCCTTGCCGATCTGGGCGGGCGCGAGATCCTCGGGGACCTCGCCCTTGGTGTTGTAGAGCGAGAGGTTCTCCAGGAACAGCACCGGATCGTCGTCGTCGATGGCGGCCTTGAGCAGCGCTCGCGCATCGGCGGGGGTGCTGGGGGCCACCACCTTCAGGCCGGGCACGAACGCGTAGTACAGCTCGATGTTCTGCGAATGGGTCGCACCCAGTTGCTGACCGCCGCCGCCGGGGGTGCGGATGACCATCGGCACGCTGGTCTGCCCGCCGAACATGCCGTAGATCTTGGCGGCGTGATTGACGATCTGATCCAGCGCCAGCAGTGAGAAGTTGATCGTCATGATCTCCACCACCGGGCGCAGGCCCAGCATGGCGGCGCCGATGGCCGCGCCGACGAAACCCTCCTCGGCGATGGGTGTGTCGCGCACCCGCTTCTCGCCGAATTCGGCGAGCAGGCCCGCGGTGATCTTGTAGGAACCCTCGAAGACGCCGATCTCCTCCCCGATCAGGAAGACGTCGTCGTCGCGCCGCATCTCCTCACGCAGGGTTTCGCGCAGCGCTTCGCGATAGGTCATGACAGGCACGGTGATTGTCCTCAGAAGGTGAAGAGCGGATCGGCGGGCAGGCGGCGGGAATCGCCGGGCACCGGAGTGGCGTAGTTGTAGTCGAACAGGCTCGACGGCTCCGGATGCGGGCTGGAATCGGCGAATTCCACCGCGGCGGCGACACTTTCGGCCACCTCGGCCTCGATGTCGGCCACCGACTGTTCGGTCAGCACCCCGGCCTCGAGTAGCCGGTCGTGCCACAGCGCGATCGGATCGTGCGCGCGGGCGGTGGCCACCGCGTCCTCGGTGCGGTACTTGGCCGGATCGACCACCGAATGGCCCTTGAGCCGGTGACTGACCGCCTCCAGCAGCGCCGGTTTCCCTTCGCGCCGTGCGGCTTCGATGAGTTCGCCGGCGACCTCGCGCACGGCCAGCACGTCGGTGCCGTCCACCCGTTCGCCGCGCATGCGGTAGGCCGCCGCGCGCTTGTACAGATCCGGTTCGGCCGAGGACTTCTCGACCGTGGTGCCCATGCCGGTCTGGTTGTTGATCACCAGGAACACCACCGGCAGCCGCCACAGCGCGGCGATATTGAGCGATTCGTGGAACGCGCCGATATTCGTGGTGCCCTCGCCCATCTGGCACACCACCACATCGTCGCCGCCGCGGTAGTCGATGGCCAGCGCCGCGCCGATGGCCAGCGGAACCTGGCCGCCGACAATGGCATAGCCGCCCAGCAGCCGGGTGGCGGTGTCGTACATGTGCATCGAGCCGCCCCAGCCCTTGGAGGTGCCGGTGGCGCGGCCGTACAGTTCGGCCATCACCCGGCCGGGCTCGATGCCCTTGGCCAGGGCGTAGCCGTGCTCGCGGTAGTTGGTGAACAGGTAGTCGGTCGGGCGCATGGCCGCGCCCAGGCCGACCACGGTGGCCTCCTCGCCGAGGTTGAGGTGGCAGTAGCCGCCGATCTTGGCCTGCTGATAGCTCTGCGCGGTGCGCTCCTCGAAGCGGCGGATGAACAGCATGTCGCGGTAGTAGCCGCGCAGCGTCTCGGAGCTCTCGCCGCCGAAGGCGTTGGCGGGCTCGGCCTTCGGGGCGGCCTTGGTGGTCTTGCGCGGTGCGGTGGTCGTTGTCACGGTGGGACTCCTCAACGCTTGCGCGGCGCGATGTGTACCGGCAGCCCGAGTCCGGCCAGGGCCGTCTCCATGCCGATCTCGCCGAGGGTGGGGTGGGCGTGAATGGTGTCGGCGAGTTCGTCCAGCGTCGCCTCGAGCGAGATCGCCAGCGCGCCCTCGGTGATCAGGTCACTGGCCGACGGGCCGATGATGTGCACGCCGAGCACCTCCTGATGGGTGCGGCCCGCGACGATTTTCACGAAACCCTCGGTCTCGCCGAAGGTCTTGGCCCGGCCCAGGGCGGCGAAGGGGAATTTGGCGGTCAGCACGTCGTGCCCCGCGGCCTTCGCCCGCTCCTCGGTCAGGCCCACGCTCGCGATCTCCGGATGGGTGAAGGTCGCCGCGGGAATGACCGTGTAGTCGATGTGCGCGTCGTGCCCGGCGATCACGTCGGCGGCGACGAGGCCCTGATGGGAGGCGACATGCGCGAGCAGGGCGCGGCCGGTGACATCGCCGATGGCGTAGACGTGTTCCGCGCCGGTGCGCAGCCGCTCGTCGACCTCGATGAATCCCCGTGCGTCCGTGGCGATTCCGGCCGCTTCCAGGCCCAGTTCGGCGGTGTTGGGACGGCGTCCGACGCCGATCAGCACGATGTCGGCGTCGATCTCGCGCGCCTTCGGCCCGTCCACGGTGACCCGCAGCGGCTCGCCCTCGGCGATGGCGGTGACGGTGCAGCCGGTCAGCACGGTGATGCCGCGCTTGGCGAACGAGCGGCCCAACGCGACGCCGATGTCCTTGTCCTCCAACGGAACCAGGCGATCCTGCAGCTCGACGACGGTCACCTCGCTGCCGAACGTGGCGAACAGGCTCGCCCATTCCGCGCCGACCGCACTGCCGCCGACCACCACGATCCGGCGCGGCACCTCGGTGAGTCCGAACGCGCCGTCGGAGGTGATCACGCCGGGCAGATCGATGCCCGGAATCGGCAGCCGGGCCGGGATCGAGCCGGTGGCGACGATGATGTCGCGGGCGCTGATCTCGCGAATCGGATCGCCCTGCGGCGCGGCGGCATAGCGCGGGCCGTCGGGGAAGATCGGTGACGGCCCGGCCGCGCACACCTGCACCGTGGTCGGTCCGGTGAAGCGGGCGTGGCCCTCGATCACCGTGACGCCATTGGCCTTCAGCAGTCCGGCCACGCCGTCGGTCAGCTCCTTGACGATGCCGTCCTTGCGCTGGCGCACGGCGGCGAAGTCGAAGCGAACGTTGTCGGCGTACACGCCGAAATCGGCTGCGGCGGTGACGGTCTGGAAGACCTCGGCGGAGCGCAGCATGGCCTTGGTGGGAATGCAGCCCCAGTTCAGGCACACCCCGCCGGGCCGCTCCTTCTCCACCAGACCCACCGACAGCCCGCGCTGGGCCGCCCGGATGGCGGCCACATAGCCGCCGGGCCCGCCGCCGACCACCAAAAGATCGAATTCCGGCACTCGTGGTGCTCCTCGTCTCGAATGCTCAAAGACCCCCGCCCCGGTTGTGGCGTGGGTCATCGCAGTCGAGTCTCGCCGCCGCGCAGTGCACAAACAATGACTCGTAAGCCCAGGAATCCGGCGGGGAAAGTGGGCGCTGCGCCCAATCGGCGCGCTATGCGGCGACGCGCATGAACCTCGTCAGGCGACCGTGCAGGCCGTCGGTGAGCGCGGTCATCTGCTCGTCGGTGAAATACGTTCTGTCGTAGGTGAGATCGAGTTCGAGGCGGCCGTTGGTGGTGGCGGCGAACAGGATCGGGGTGGGCTGGGGAACGGCGGTGCCGAAGCGCAGCGACCGCAGTTCCAGGCCGGTCGGCAGCGTCGGCGGATCCAGCAGTCCCATATTGGAGACGCTCATGGTGTCCGTCGGAAGGGTGGACGCGCCGAGTGGCTGCGGTTGGAGCAGCGAGCGCTGCGGCAGGGCCAGGTCCAGGCTCGCCGTCAACTGCGTGGCGATGCGCCGCCCCAGGTCGGTGACATCGTCGGAGGCGGTGGGCCGGATCACGGCGTAGACGGTGCCGATCGCCAGCAGTTGCGCGTCGGGTCGCAGCGGTGGCCGCAGCCGGGGGCGCAGATCGATGGGAAACGAGAGCACGATCGGACCATCCACCGTGGCCGACAGGGCCGCCGCCACGGTCCCGCTCAGCAGGGCGTGCACCGAGACGCCCGCGGCGCGGGCACGCCGGGTCACCGCGGTGGTGGCGAGACGGTCCAGGGCGAGGTGGCCGACCCCGAAGCGCTGCACGGGAATCGGGCCGCGGGCCGGTGTGGGGAGTTTGGCCCCGGAAACCAGCGCGGGCGCCACGGGGACCTGGTCGGTGCCGTACTGCTCGGCCAGGCGGTCCTCCAGGGCGGGCTCGAGGCCCGTGCCGCGGGCCGGATTCGGCGTGCGCGCCTCGGTCGCCGCGGTGTAGTAATCGAGCAGCCTGCGCAGCAGGGTCGTGACGAGTCGGCCGTCGGCCACCGCATGGTCGATCACCAGGCTCACGACGTTCTCGCCGTGGTGGTGGAACAATCCGGCCCGCGCGAGCCCGCGGTCGCGGTGCAGCGGGGTGTTGAGCTCGAGCACGAAGGGGTCCGCGTCCACGTCGACGATGCGGAGCGGTGGGCGCTCACCGGCCGTGTACTGCAGCAAATAGCCTGCATCCGACTCGACGATCCGGCTGCGCAGCAGCGGGTAGGCGGTGGTCAACAGGTCGAGAGCCTGCTGCAGTAGCGTGGGGTCGACCGTGCCGTCGATGCGGGCCTGGGCGATGACTGCGTCGACGCCGATGGTGAGCTGATTGGTCTCCCCCGGGGATAGCAGGCGCTGCTCCACCGTCTGCATGCGACACCTCCGACCAGCGGCCATGTGAAACTGCTATGTCACATACAGCTAAGAACCGTGTGGTCGGCTCGTCAATGTGAGCAAACTCGCAGCGATCCGACGCGGGCGGGCCCGGAATCGGCCCACCCGCGCTGCGGCGCTCAGGCCGCCTTCGCCAGCAGGGCGTCCAGGGCGCGATAACTCTCGTTGAGTCCGGACGCCATACCCGACTGCAGCATGCCGTCGCGCTCCTCCCGGGTGAAGAACTGGCTGTCGGTCACGACCTTCGTGCGGCCGTCGCCCAGGTCGACGAAGGTGGTGCTGTCGATGCAGACGTGAGCGGGCATACCGTCCCACTCGAACGACTGCACGATCCGCTCCTTCGGCGTGATCTCCCGGAATCGCCCCTCGAAGCCGTGGGCTTCGCCGTCGGCGTGCTCGACCAGCCGCCAGTGCCCGCCCTTGCGGAACTCCCAGCGCTCGGCTTCCAGGCGGTTGCCGCGGCCCCACCACTGCACCAGCTGCTCGAGCCGGGAGTAGGCGTCCCACACCCGGTCGAGGGCGGCGTCGAAGACGCGCTCGACATGGATCGTCTGCTCGCCGACAGGGGTGACGACGGCGTCGGTATCAGTGCTCATGATTGTGCTCCGTGTGTTCGAGAAACCTTTCCAGACGGTCCATTCGGGCTTCCACCATCTGCCGGTAGCCGCGGATCCACGCCGCCTCCCGGTCGAGCCGGTTGTCGCCGAGTCGGCAGTACCGCACCCGGCCGCGCTTCTCGGTGACCACCATCCCCGCGTCCTCCAGCAGTCGCAGGTGCTTCTTGACGCCGGTGAGCGTCATCGCGAAGCGTTCGGCCAATTCGCTGACGGTCGCGGGGCCCCGGCCGAGCCGCTCCAGGATCCCGCGGCGGGTGGGATCCGAAAGCGCCGCGAACGAGGCGTCGAGGAAGTCATGCTGAACCATCTGGTTCAGTATTGCGCGCCGGGACGGCGCGGTCAAGGTCGGAAATACGGCTATGCGGTGCGTCCGCCCGCGCCGAGCGCGGTCAGCGCCAGCGACAGCTCGACGTAGGAACGCTGGCCCTCGAGCGGGCGGCCCAGCAGGGTCGAAATGCGTTGCAGCCGATTGATCACGGTGTTGCGATGACAGTGCAGGCGTGGGGCGGCGTGGGCGGCCGAGCAGTTCTCGGCGAGCCAGGCGGCCAGGGTGTCCAGGAGGATGTCTCGTTCCCGGCCGGGCAGATTCAGGATCGGGCCGAGGGTATGGGTCAGCAGCAGGTCGGTCAGATCGGGGGAGCGGACCAGCAGCGCCTCCGGATAGCGCTCGTCCAGGGATACCAAACCCGTAGTGTCACCGGGCAGGGTCTGCAGTGCGATGAGGGCCAGCGCATGGGCCGAGTCCACCTGGGCCAGACCCGGTACCGCGGGGGAGGCCCCGGCGCGGCCGCGCACATGCGGCCGAAGGTGTTGCAGCACGGCATGATCGTCGCGACCCTCCACCGACACCAGCCCGATGGTGGTGTCGACGCGGTCGTGCCAGACCGAGCGAATCCCCAAGGCGGCCAACGCGGTTTCGGTGCCGATCTGCAGCGGCCGTCCCTCGCCCCGGGCGGCCACCACCAGATACGCCCCCTGGGTCGGCAGATTCAGTTCGCGCGCGGCCCGAGCGGCGAAGGTGGCGTCGTGGGCGCGTCCGGCGAGCAGATCCTCGATGAGGGCGTGGCGGCGGCGCTCGTCGCGGCGGACCTGTTCGAGTTCGGTGTTGCGGTAGGCGGTGACCAGTGCGGAGGACAGGCCGTCGATGACCGTCCACATCGCGGTACCGGCCTCGCGGATCTCCTGCGGCCCGACATCGTCGGCCTGATCCAGCAGCGCCTCCCATACGATGCCGCCGCCGAGGCGGAAGGTGCGCAGCATGGCCTCGAGCGGCACGCCCTGTTCGGCGCGGCGGCGGCCGATCGAGGCGGCCACCTCGTCCCGCTCCGGATCGCCGTCGTCGCCGCCGAGCAGATCGAGAATGCGGGTCAGATAGCGGCGGCAGCCGTCGCGCAGATCGGCGCGCGGCACCGAGGTGTAGTCGGTCCATTCGGGGTTGTCGGTGAAGATCGCGGAGATCAGTCGCCTGGTCAGCGCCGGAACATCGGCCCGGCACGCCGCGGCCAGCTTCCGGGTCCCGGGAGTGGAGAGGGCGGGTTGCGGCGCTGCCATGACTGTCCACCGTACCCAGTCGGGGATCAGCCCCGGCCGACCGCGGCGATCGCCTCGATCTCGATCAGCACATCGGGCCGGAACAGCCCCGCGACCTGGACCAGCGAACTGGTCGGCGGATTGGCGGTGTCGACGAATTCGTCGCGGACCTTCCGGACCACCGCCAGCGCCGAGGTGTCGACGACGTAGATCGTCAGCTTGAACACCTCGCGCCAGCTCGCCCCGCCCGCGCGCAGCGCCGCGGTCAGATTCGTCATGACCTGCCGGGTCTGTGCCTCCCAATCGTCGGGCCCAACCAGATTCCCGTCGGCGTCGAACGGCACCTGACCGGAGGTCCACACCAGGCGGCTGTCCGGCGGCACCGCCGCGACATGGCTGTACCCGTTGGTCGGCGGCAATTCGGCGGGGCTGAGCAGGTCCATGCCGCCCATCCTGCCCGGATCGTGCCGCGAAAACCATTGCGGCGGAGGATGATGGGCAGATGTTGTCACCGCTGGCCGCATTCGTCCGGGGACTGCCCAAGGCCGAATTGCATCTGCATCTGGAGGGCACGCTGGAGCCGGAGCTGAAGTTCCGGCTCGCCCGGCGCAACGGGATCGAGCTGCCGCAGCGGTCGGAGGAGGAGGTGCGCGCCACCTACCGGTTCCACGATCTGAGCTCGTTTCTGCAGGTGTACTACCCGGCGATGGCGGTGCTGCGCGAGGCGGTCGACTTCCACGATCTGGCCTATGAGTATCTGCGCCGCGTGCACACTCAGGGCGTGCGGCATGTGGAGATGTTCTTCGACCCGCAGGCGCACACCTCGCGCGGGGTGCCGTTCGCGAGCGTGGTGAGCGGATATCGATCGGCGATCGTGCGGGCCCGGCGGGAGTTCGGGATATCCGCCGAGCTGATCATGTGCTTTCTGCGCGATCTGCCCGCCGAATACGCCATGGCGACCCTGCTCGAGGCGCTGCCCTACCGGCACTGGATCATCGGCGTCGGCCTGGACTCCGATGAACGCGGCAATCCGCCGCGCAAATTCGCCGCGGTCTTCGAACGCGCCCGCCGCGAGGGCTTTCTGCTGACCATGCACTGCGATATCGACCAGCCCGACTCCCTCGAGCATATCCGCCAGGCCCTCGAGGACATCGGGGTCGACCGCCTCGACCACGGCACCAATATCGTCTCCGACGACCGGCTGGTCGAGCTGGCCCGCACCAAAGGCATTGCCCTGACCTGCTGTCCGATCTCGAATTCCGTTGTCACCGAACAGATGAAGGCCCCCGAGATCGTGACCCTGCTCGACCGCGGCCTCTTGGTCACGATCAACAGCGACGACCCGGCCTATTTCAGCGCCTATATCGCCGACAACTACACGGCCCTCGCCGAACAGGGCGAGCTCACTCGCGAGCAGCTGATCACCCTGGCGGCCAACTCCTTCCGGGCGTCCTGGATCACCCCGGCCCGCCAGGAGGCATTCCTGGGCGAGATCGACTCCTATGTGGGCCGGGCCTGATCACCGAAGTCGTTGGCCCAGTTCACGTCTGGAAGTGACGCCGAGTTTGCGGAAGATCTTGCGCAGGTGGTATTCCACGGTCGCGACACTGAGGAACAGTTCGGCGGCGATCTCCTGATTAGTCACGCCCGCACCGGCCAGATGCGCCACCTGCAGTTCGCGCGGGGTCAGATCGTAGGAGTTCTCCGGCAGCCGCGGCCGCGCCTTCTCGCCGGTGCCCGCGAGTTCGGTGCGGGCGCGCTCGGCGAACGCCGCCGCGCCCATCTGCTCGAAAAGCTCATGGGCGCCCTGTAATTCGACCCGGGCATCGCGGCGGCGGCGACGCCGCCGCAGCCATTCGCCGTAGAGCAGCCGGGTGCGGGCGAGCTCGGGGGTCACCGATGTGGATGTCAGCCGCGTCAGCGCCTCCCGGTACAGCTCCTCGGCCGTGTCGTCGTCGGCCAGTAGCGCGCGGGCACGGGCGAGAAGGCCGAGGGCCCAGGGGGTTCCGGCGGCCTCGGCGCGCTCGGCCAGACGGTGCAGCGCGCGCTCGGCGGTCGCGGTATCGCCGTTGCGCACGGCCGCCTCGATCAGATCGGGCAGCACGACACTGCCGAAATGTGGTGGGTCCTCGTCGAAGACGATCGCCGCGGTCCGCTGCGCCTCCGGGTACCGGCAGCGCCCCAAATGCAGCACCACCAGCGCGGTCCGGGCGAGCTGCACCTGCAGACCGCCCGGCCGTTCGGCCTCGGGACCGGCCTGCACCGCGACGGCGGTCAGGGTGCGTTCCTCGTCCCCGCGCCAGCCGTGCAGCAGCGCGTCGCTGCTGTCGGCGAAGCGCAGATCCGCGCCGATGGCCGCCGCGACATCCTTGAACTCCGCGAAGCGCGCCGCCGCGGCGGTGAAGCGCCCGCACAGCAATTCGTGCGTCGCCTCGCCGTGGATGGCCGCCTGCAGCATGCGCAGCGCACCGTGTCGGCGCGCGGTCGCGCCGTAGCGTCGCGCGCAAATCCCCAGTGCCTCGATATCCCACAGCTCGATCGCCAGCAGGACGCCGAGCAGGAACCAACGCGCCGCGTCACCCTCCTCGGCGCCGGCGGCGAGCATGGCGTCGAGTCCGCGCCGCATCGCCGGAACGGCCGAAACATGATCGCGGCCAACCAGTTCCGCATGCGCGTCCAGCAGCAGATCGGCGATGCTGGGCGCGCCGGGGGCGGGCGGGGTGTCCAAGGCACTCGCCGCGATCCGGCGCGCGCTCATCCCGGCGCCGATGTGGGCCACGACGATGACCGCGTCGAACGCCTCCAGCAGGGTGTCGCGGGCGGTGCGCGCATCCGTGGCGCGAAAGCTCTGGGCGGCCTCGAACAGCAGCGGAACGGCCCCGGCCCGGCCCAGCATCACATGCAGAAACCCGCGCAGCCGCCGGGCGTACGCGTCCAGCAGCGGCACGCCGACATCCGGGGTGAGCAGGTCGAGCAGCTGCTCGGCCAGATGCGGCGCGCCCGCCACGAGCGCCGCGCCCGCGGCGGCCAGTAGCCGCGCATTACGTTGCGCGCCAACGGGAGTGAGCTCGGCGGCGCGGCGCAGGAACGCGGCCTGGGCCAGGTGACCGCCGCGCTCGCGGGCGCGGATGGCCACGGTCTCCAGCTCCGCGGCCACCTCGGCATCGGGGCCGTCGAGTGCGGCCGCGCGATGCCAGGCGCGCCGGTCGGCGTCGCCGATCGGATCGACGGCCTCGGCGAGCGCGGCGTGCACCCGCCGCCGCCGGGTCGCGGCGGCCCCGTTGTAGACCGCCGAGCGGATCAGCGGATGCCGAAAGCGCGCCGCCCCCAGGGTCGTAACGATCAGATCGGCGCGCCGGGCGTGGTCCGCGGCCTGCTCGAGCGCGGCGGCGCTGTCCGGGCGCAGCGCCTCGACGACCCGTCGCACCAGGCCGTAATCGCCGCTGGCATCGGCGGCGAGCACCAACAGCACGTCCTGGGTGAACTCGTCGAGCCGTTCGACCACGCGCCGGAACCGCGCCTCCAATCGGCGATCCAGCGGCAGCGGCTCGCCGAAGCCGAAGTCGGCGGGCAGGCCCTCGCCGAGGCCGCGCGCCAGCTCCAGGATGGCCAGCGGATTGCCGTCGGTCCGGGTCAGCAGCCGCTCGGCCACCACCCGATCGATCGCGGCGGGCAGCGCGGCGTCGAACAGGGCGGCGGCGTCGGTCGCGGCCAACCCCGCCAGCGGGATCGTGGGCAGGTCCCGCAGCACGGTGTCGAGCACCTGATCCTCGCGCACGCCGAACAGCAGCACGATGCCGTCGGCGTCGAGCCTGCGGGCGACGAAGGCCAGCACCCGCAGCGATTCCCGATCCAGCCACTGGGCGTCGTCGCACACCAGCAGCAGCGCCCGCTCGGCGGCGGCATCGGCGAGCAGCGACAGCGTGGCCAGTCCCACCAGGAACAGATCCGGCGGGGCGGCGGCGGTGAGCATGCCGAACGCGGTCTCCAACGCATCGCGCTGCGGCGCGGGCAGCCGCCCGCGCTCGCCGAGAAACGGCAGCAGCAGCCCGTGCAGCCCGGCGAAGCCCAGCTCCTGCTCGGTTTCGATACCGGCGACGCGGGCGACCCGCAGCGTCGACGCGGCCGTGAGGGCGTGTTCGAGCAGCGCGGTCTTGCCGATCCCCGCCGGGCCCGCGAGCACCAGCACGCCGCTGCGGCCGGACGCGGCCCGGCGCAACAATCCGTCGAGCTCGCCGAGCTCGGCCTCGCGGCCATGCAGAACCATGGTCACAAGGTAATGGCGGCGCGATCTTGGTGCTCACCACTGGGGTGCGCCAAGGATTCGAACGCGGGCGCCACGGGCCAGGCTCGAGGGGATCCCATTTTCCGAGCTGTGAGGACAGCGATGAGCAGACCCGTATTGGAACCGGCGGCCCAGGCGTTCGTGGAAGCGACCGCGAATCCGCCCTACCTGTTCGATCTCGGCCCGATCGAGGGCCGCAAGACCGTGGACGAGGTGCAGTCGCCGCAGGTGCCGGTGCCTGGCACCGAGCGCGAGGTGGTCGCCGAACCCGATCTGACCATCTTCCGGCCGTCGGAGGTGTCCGGACCGCTGCCGGTGATTCTCTACATCCACGGCGCGGGCTGGGTTTTCGGCAACGACCACACCCACGACCGGCTGGCCCGCGAGCTCGCGGCCGGAACGGAGGCGGCCGTGGTGTTCGTGAACTACAGCCGCTCGCCCGAGGCGCGCTACCCGGTCGCGCTCGAGCAGTGCTTCGAGGCGCTGCGGTGGGTTTCGGCGCACGGCGGCGAGCACGGGCTGGATCCGCGGCGGATCGCGGTGGCGGGGGATTCGGTGGGCGGCAATCTGAGCGCCGCGCTGACACTGCTGGTCAAGGAGCGCGGTGGCGCGGCGCTGTCGGGACAGGTGCTGTTCTATCCGGTCACCGACGCGGCCTTCGACACGGCGTCCTACCGGCAGTTCGCCACCGGCTACTTCCTGCGTCGCGACGCAATGCAGTGGTTCTGGGACCAGTACACCACCGACCCCGCCGAACGGGCCCGGGTCACCGCCTCGCCGCTGCGTGCGACGACCGAACAATTGACCGGGCTGCCACCGGCATTGGTGATCACCGCGGAGGCCGATGTGCTGCGCGACGAGGGCGAGGCGTATGCGACCAAGCTGCGCACCGCCGGTGTCGCGGTGACGGCCGTGCGGTATCAGGGCATCATCCACGACTTCGTGATGCTCAATGCCCTGCGCGAGACGTACGCGGCCGAGGCCGCCATCACCCAGGCGGTCGCGTTCCTGCGGGCGGCGCTGCGGATCGGACAGTGGTGGTCGGCATGAAAATCTCCGGAAAGCGTTGGCTGGGGGCGGTATTCGGCGCGCTCACGGTGGCGGCGGTCGCGGCCGGGCCCGCGACGGCCACGCCGACGCCGACCATCGTGCTGGTGCACGGCGCCTTCGCCGATGCCACGAGCTGGGACGCGGTGGCGGCGATGTTGCGCGCCGACGGCTATCGGGTCGTGGTGCCCGACAACCCGTTACGGGGTCCCGCGATCGACGCCGCGGCGATCGAGCGGGCGCTCGACGACGTCGACGGGCCGGTCGTGCTCGTCGGTCACTCCTACGGCGGGGTGGTCATCACCAATGTCGACGACCCCCGCGTGCGGGCGCTGGTGTACGTGGCGGCATTCGCGCCCGGGCAGGGTGAGCCCGCGCAGCTCGCGCTGGATCCGATCCGGTTCCCCGGATCTCGCCTGCTGCCACCGGCTCTCGCGCTCGAGCCGTCGGCGTCCGGCCTGGAGGCCCGGGTCGCACCGGCCCACTTCCGCGACGTGTTCGCCCAGGACGTCGGCGACGCCACCGCCGCGGACATGATCGCGCACGAGCGCACCCTCGCGCTCACCGCGAATCTGGAGCCCTCCGGACCGGCCGCGTGGACCAGGCTGCCGAGCTGGTATCTGGTCGCGAGCGAGGATCGGGTCATCCCGCCCGCGTCCCAGCGGCAGATGGCCGCGCGGATGCGGGCGCACACGAGTGAGGTGTCCGCCTCGCACGCGTGCCTGGTGTCGCAGCCGCGGGTCGTCGCGACGGTCGTCGAACAGGCTGCGGCACAGGGGGAGTCCCGATGACAACCACGATCGACGCACGCACCCGCGAGCAGATCGCCGAGGCGAACGCCGGGAACCGGGTGCCCGTGGTCTTCGTGCACGGGCTGTGGCTGCTGGCGAGCAGCTGGGACCGGTGGGCCGAGTTGTTCGCCGCGGCGGGCTACGCACCGCTGACGCCGGGCTGGCCCGATGATCCGGACACCGTCGAGCAGGCCCGCAAGCGTCCGGAGGTGTTCGCGGACAAGCGGGTCGGACAGGTCGCCGACCATTTCGCCGCGGTGCTCGGTGAACTCGCGCACAAACCCGTGCTGATCGGCCATTCCTTCGGCGGCCTGCTCACCCAGATCCTCGCCGGGCGGGGGCTGGCCGCCGCCGCGGTGGCCATCGACCCGGCCCCGTTCCGAGGCGTGCTGCCGCTGCCGCTTTCGTCGCTGCGGGCCTCGGCCCCGGTGCTGCGCAATCCGGCGAATCGGCGCCGGGCGGTATCGCTCACCTTCGATCAGTTCCGCTACGCCTTCGCCAATGCGGTGAGCGAGGAGCAGGCACACCGGCTCTACGAGACCTTCGCCGTCGCCGCGCCCGGGGCGCCGCTGTTCCAGGCCGCGTTCGCCAATCTGGTTCCGAGGGGGGAAACCACGGTGGACAGCCGCACTCCGGACCGCGGGCCGCTGCTGATCATCTCCGGCGAGCGCGATCACACCATCCCGCACGCACTCGCCCACGCCGCGTACCGCAAGCAGCGGCGCAATCCCGGGGTCACCGAATTCGCCGAGATCCCCGGCCGCGGTCACGCCCTGACCATCGACGACGGCTGGCGCGAGGTCGCCGAGACCGCACTGGATTTCGTCGAACGCGTCATTCGGCGTTGAGCTCGAAGCCGACCTCGGCACCGCCCGCGGCGTGATCGGTGGCGAATACCGTTCCGCCGTGGGCGGTCACGATGTCGTGCACGATGGCCAGCCCCAAACCGGAACCGGGGGTCGCGCGGGTGCGGTCGGCCCGGTAGAAGCGGTCGAAGACCGCCTGCCGGTCGGCGGCATCGATACCGGGACCGTGATCGCGAACCCCCAGGCGGCCGCGGCGAATTCGGATTTCGACCGAGGTGTCGTCGGGGCTGTACTTCAGGGCGTTGTCGACCAGATTGTCCACACAGCGGGCCAGTGCTCGCGGACGGGCCCGCACCGGCGCCGGATCCTCGGCGGTGACGGTGATGACGCGGCCGGTCCGGCGGCGGAAACGCTGGGCACAGTCCTCGGCGAGATCGGGGAGGTGCACGGTGGTCGCCGCCTCGGCGATGTCGTGGTCGGTGGCCAGGTCGACCAGCTCGCCGACGAGGGCATCGAGCGCCTTGGCCTCCTGCACCAGGGTGGTGAGCACCCGGGACTCGTCCTCGCGGGAGAGGCGGCCGTTGGCACGGTGCAGGAGTTCGGCGCTACCGCGAATCGAGGTCAGGGGGGTGCGCAATTCGTGTCCGGCGTCCTCGACCAGGCGGTGCTGCTGGGCGCGGGAGAGCCGCAGCGCGGCCAGCATGGCATTGAAGTTGCGGGTCAGCTCGCCGATCTCGTCGCGGCCCGCCTCGGGCAGGCGCGCGGACAGCTCGCCGGTGGCGGTGATCCGCGCGGTGGTGTCGGCCAGCTCGCGGATCGGTCGCAGGATCCGGCCGATCAGCAGCCAGCTGAAGGCGGCCGCCGCCAGCACCGCGAGTGCGGTGATCCAGCCGGTGCGCCAAAGGAATTGGTGATCGATGTGGGCGACTTCGGCCTGGTTCTGCCCGACCATGACCGCGCCGCCGCCCGGCAGGGCCTTGGTGAAGACGCCGTAGTCCTTGCCGTCGAGGACGATATCGGTGTAGGCGGTGGCCTGGCCGCCGCGGGCCACGGCGCGGTCGGCGTCGGACACTGGCAGCGCGGCCCGGTCCGGCGTCAGCGGGCGCACGGAACCGTCCGGGTCCAGCAGCTGTTCGGTCATATCCGGGCGTTCGGGAACCGGCGCACCCGAATCCAGCAGCGCCACAACGGTATCGGCGCGATCGGACAGGCCGCGGTCGACATGATCGGCGACCAGCGGCGCGACGCCCTGATAGGCGGTGACGATCGCGACCACGATGGCGGCGACCACCGCGGTCACCGCCACCAGCGTGATGCGGGCGCGCAGCATCACTGCTCCCGAATGGTGTAGCCGACATTGCGCACGGTGTGGATCAGCCGCGGCGCGCCGTCCTGTTCGAGTTTGCGGCGCAGGTAGCCGATGTAGACGTCCAGCGATCGCGATTCGGTGTCGAAGTCGTAGCCCCAGATGTGTTCGTAGATGCGGCTTCTGCTGAGCACGATCCGCTCGTTGCGCATGAGCAGTTCCAGGACGTCGAATTCGGTGCGGGTCAGATCGAGACGCACCTCGCCGCGGTGCACCTCGCGCGTGGCCGGGTCCAGGGTCAGATCGGCGACGGTGAGCACCTCGACGGGATCGGGGGCGCTGCGGCGCAGCAGGGCGCGCAGGCGGGCGAGCAATTCCTCGGTGTCGAACGGTTTGGGCAGATAGTCGTCCGCCCCGGCGTCCAGGCCGGCCACCCGATCGCCCACCTGGTGCCGCGCGGTGAGCACCAGGATGGGCAATCGGTCGCCGCGGCGGCGCAGCGTCCGGCACAGCGACAGGCCGTCCATCCGCGGCATCGTCACATCCACCACCGCCAGATCGGGTCGCTGCCGCTCGAGCAGGTCGAGCGCCTCGATCCCGTCCCCGGCCAGCTGTACCCGGTAGCCCTCGAAGCGCAGCAGTTGTTCCAGGGTGCTGCGCACATTCGGGTCGTCCTCGACGACGAGCACCGACGGGCCCGGGTTCACGGCTTGCATGAGGTCATTCTGGCCGGTGGTGGACGCGGACATGATCAGGGCCGCCTCACCGGGCGACCGGCGTCACGGCGATCGGCGGAATCGCCTGTACGCAGGCGGTCGAGGCGATCGCGCCGGTGCGGACGAACTCGTTCACCAGGCCCACGACGCAGCCGCTGGGTTCCAGGTCCGGCACGTGGCCGGTATTGGGCACCGAGACGAAGGTCGAGCGGGCGAAGCGCGCGGCGGCCAGCTTGCCGTTCGCATCGGGCGTGACCGCGTCCAGATCACCGGAGAGCACCAGCACCGGGACGTTCGGCATCGGCTCGCGCATCTGGTCCGGGCGCGGGTTGGAGGCGTTGGTCCAGCGCAGGCACACATCGCCGTGATCACGCTGGGCGGCGGCGAAGCCCTCGCCGCTGAACGCGCCCAGTTCGGGGACCTGCGCCAGCGCCTGGCGGTACTGCTGTTCGCGCTGCGGCACAGTGGCTTCCGGGGACCAGAACTGCGGATAGTCGTTGCAGGTCACGGCGATGTAGGCGCCGACCTTCTCATACGGTGCGTGCGCGGTGATCTGGTTGGTGAACTCGCGCAGCGGCCCGTCGTCGCCCGCGACCGCGGCGTGCAGGGCGGCCGGCAGCATGCCCAGCGGGGTCGGCGCGGTCGGATCGATGCCGACATTGGAGGTGGCGTCCTCGAAGATGAGATTGGCCAGTTTGGACTCGGTGAGCAGCACCGGGTTGGGGCCGTCGACGGCGATGGGCTGCTCGCGCAGCCGCTGTGCGGTCGCCCGCAGATCGGCCACCGCGGTCGTCGGATCGCAGGCGCGGCTGCGTTCGCAGATGCGCCGCAGTGTCAGCGAGACCGCCTCGGCATTGGGCCGCTGCCACTTGTCGAAGGCGGCCGGATAGGCGCCGGTCAGCACGATCGACTGGACGTGATCGGGGTGGCGCTGGGCGTAGACCGGCATCAGGTAGGTGCCGTAGGAGATGCCGTACAGCACCAGCTTGTCGATGCCCAGCCGCGCGCGCACCGCGTCGAAGTCGTCGGCGGTGGCGGCGGTGGTGTAGCCCGCCGCGCGGGGGCCGAGCCGTTCGCCGCAGCGCTGCGCGGCCTGGATCTGCTGTTCGCGGGTGCCGAGCTGGAATTCGCGTTCGGTCACCTCGCAGTCGATCGGGCTCGACACCCCGGTCCCGCGCGGATCGATGAGCAGCAGATCGTGATCGTCGAGCAGCGCCGACGACAGCGCCACCGCCTCGGGGGCGTGCGAAATCATCGGCACGCCCGGCCCGCCCGGATTCGGCACGATCGTGCCCGCACTCGGCCGGTCGCCGTGTTCGCGCCGCACCAGCGCATAGCCGACCTGCACCTCGCCCAGTTCGGGCCGATCGGCCACCAGCGGGCGCGCCAGCACGCCACACTGCACGGTGCGGTCGGGCACCGTGGGGCACCAGGCGGGGGTGGGCGGCGAGTCGTTCGACCCGCCGCCGCATCCCGCGAGCACCCCGCCGACCACGGCGACCGCCAGGACCAGACTCACCGACTTACGCAGACCGCGCATCCCTCGGACCTCCTTCTTCGCTGTCTGTCGAGCGCCGATACTGCTCGGCGAATGTCAGAGCCGAGTCGGCCGAACGGCAAAACGACGTAAGAATCGAAAGAGGGGAGGGAGGTGGATCAGCGGCCGCCCGCGACGACCGGATAGTGGTCGGAGAGGTTGGTGTAGGTGTAGTCCTTACCCCAGCTGCTCACCGTCCACGGCGGGCACTGTTCCCGGATGACCGTATTGGTCCACCCCGCCGGGCGGGCATGGCCGCGGCGGAACAGCACGTAGTCCAGATCCTCCTTCGCCTCGCCCGGATAGCGGTAGGCGGCAATGGAATTGGTCTCGGTGTCGAAGGAGTAGGGGTGGCCGTTGCGGATGTCGGCGGGGTCCAGTCCCGCGTTGTCGAGCATGCTCCGATACTCCGGACCGTGCGAGTCGACATTCAGATCGCCCGCCACCAGCACCGGCTCGGCCGCCGGAATGCGCTTGCCGTCCAGGAAGGCCGCGATCTGGCGGAACTGCTTGGCCCGATCGGAGACGGCCTCGCCCGCGCGGCATCGGCTGTCGGTGGATTGGGCGTGGGTGCCGACCACGTGCACCTTGGCGCCGTTGACGTTCAGCACCACGTAGGCGAAGCCCTTGTTGGCCGTCCAGTCCACGCCGCAACCGTTTTCGAACAGGACCTGCTCCTTGCGCAGGATCGGCCACTTGCTCATGACGATCACACCGCCGTCCTCGACGGTGTTGTCGGAGTACTTGCCGCCGGTGGCGTCCCAGCCGTCCCGGCCGCGCCCGACCACCGGGGTCTGATGCGGATACGACCGGGCCGCATCGGCTTTCATCGAATCGGAGATGTCGTTGTCGAACGCCTCCTGCAGCACCACCACATCGTTGCCGCGGAAGAAGTCGGCGGCGACGATGGCCTTGGCGCGGTGCGCCTGTCCCCAGTTGGGATAGAGGTTGGTGCTCATCAGAAAGACGTTGTAGGTCAACACCTTCAGCGGCGGCGCCGCGGGTGCCGCCTGCGCGGGGTGCGGCAGGCTCAGCACCGACACCGCGGTGGCGGCGAGGGCGACGAGTATGCGCAGGAGCGTGCTCCGGCTGAGTGTCATGGGTTCTCCTTCCGTTCCGGGCCAAGGGAAATGGGGCTTGACGACGCGGAGGTGTCCGGTATGTGAGGGATTGATGTTGTCGAGGAGAACTGTGTCCATATGGGACTGTCGATCTCAGGGGCGATGTTCTCAGGACGTCGAGAGGTGTTCGAAATATCTGTGCGACAACGACTTTGATCGAAGCGGACCCTATTTCCGGGGGCTGCGTGCGATTTCGGCGACGGATACTATTGCCGTGTCGAGATAAATTGGGACACAAGACATTTCGATCGCAGATCGGCGAAGACTTTCGGGAGATGAGGGAACACACATGCGTAAGCTGATTGCCGTTCTCGGTGCGGCGGCCATGATGTCGCTCGCCACGGGTCTCGCCGGTGCGACGGAGCCCGCGGAGGCGAAGCGGGTGACTCACTGGGAGCTGTCGCACGCCGGGGCGAGCACCGGGGGAGATGTCTACTGGGGTGCGGGCACCTACGCGTACGGCCACGGCCGGTTCAGCGCGACGCGCGGCATCGACAAGCTCTGCTACTGGGGTGACAACGGCCCCATCGTCGTCGAGGAGAAATGCTTCACCGCGCGACCGGGCCGACCCGTGCCCTTCACCTTCCGAGTCGGCACCGACTGGGGCATCGATCGTGTTCACGTCGGACTGTGGACCGCTGGACAGGAACACGCGGTCGCCTGGGTCACCTGCACCCGCGAGGGTTGCGAGGTCGGGCAGCCATCAACGCGGCGGTGAAGTCGATCCACCGCATGAAATCGTTAGCGAAGTGAGGTAGGAAAAATGCGTAGTTGGGCGACGATTCTCGGCGTGGCGGCGGTGCTGGCCATGCCGCTGCTTCCCGCGGCCGCGGCCGAATCGCAGCCGGAGCCCGCCGCCGGGGAACTGGTGACCCACTGGCAGCTCTCGCACGGTGACACCCGCACCGAGGGCGACATCTACTGGGGGCCGGGACGTTCCACGCGCGCGTACGGCTGGATCACCGCGGCCGGTGACGTGCACACCGTCTGCTACAACGGAAGCAATGGTGAACTCGGGGGCGGCGGCGGTTGCACCACCGCGCGGCCTGGCCGCACCGAACATTTCGGCAAGCGCTTCGTCGTCGAGGCCGGGCAGGTGCATCGGATCGATGTCTCGATCTTCAAGGGAGCGGCCCCGACCGAGGACGGCCTGCTCGCCAGTCTGTACTGCACCCGGGAAGGCTGCGAGGTCCTGCCTCGGTAATAGTCACCGCAGGGCCAGTGCCAGAAAGAAATCCACGCGATCCTCCAGCCGCGACAGATCGCGGCCGGTGAGCTCCTCGATGCGGGCGATGCGGTAGCGCAGCGTGTTCACGTGTACGTGCAGCAGTTCGGCGCTGCGGGTCCACGAGCCCGAGGTCTCCAGGAAGGTCTCCAGGGTGTGCACGAGGTCCGCGCCGTTGTCCTGGTCGTAGCTGGTCAGCGGGTCCAGCAGGCGCAGCCGGAACATCCGGCGCACCTCGTCGGGGACGCTCGCCAGCAGCAGCATGTGCGTGGCCAGTTCGTCGTGCCCGACGACAGCGGCGGCCCGGCCGCGCCCGGCCGCCATCCGCCGGGCATAGCGGGCCTCCTCGACCGCCCCGCGCAATCCCTCGCCGTCGACGACCCCGCTGACGCCGATGGACAGCGGAGTGGCGGCGAGACTCGGTTCGAGCAGTTCCAGCGCGGCGTGGATGCGATCGAGTACCGGCGCGTCGGTGGGCACCAGGGCGATGGCCTCGCCGTCGACCACGCCCGCGGCGGGCGCGGTGCCGTGCAGGATTTCGCGCAGCAGCGCGCGTAACTCCCTGGGCCGCAGTCCGGCTCCGGCCCCGGCCGCCACCGCGACGTAGCGGGTGGCCGCGCCGAGTCCGGTCAGCTCCAACCGGGAGATGATGTCCGCCGGTTTGGCATCGGAGACGATCAGCTGGATCAGTTCCTCGGCCAGCCGTCCCTCGGCGCTCTGCCGATCGTCCTGGCGGGCCCGCTCCAGCGACACCACCGCCGCCAGTTCCCCGGTCAGCGCCCGACGCTCCTCCGGCCAGTCGGTGCAGTCGCCCTCGAAGACCAGCAACCAGTCGGCCACCCGCGAGGTGCCATGCTCGTCGACCGCGAACAGCGAATAGTGCCGCTCGTCGGAGACGATCACCCGGGGTAGTCGGCGCGCCGCCAGAAATGCGGGCACGGCCTGCTCGGGTGGTGCCTGCTCGGGTCCGTCCACCACCCGGCCGACCGAGGAGAGCACCCAGCAGCGCAGGCCGAGATCGCGTTCGAGCAGCTCGAGCACCGAACCCAGCCCGGTCCCGGCAACCAGCTGGCGATGCCGGTCCAGAATCGCGGTCAGATCGGCCGCGCGGCCGGTGGACAGCATGCGGGTGAGCCGCTCGGTGACCGTCGCGAAGGCCACGTGCTCGTGCACCCGAAACAGCGGAACCCGATAGCGGCGACAGGCCTCGATCACATCCTCCGGCGGCCCGCCGTAGCGGGCGTCGCCGGTGGCCAGCGCCGCCACCCGGGCCCGGGCGAGCGCCGAGACGAAGACGTCGGCATCGTGGGCGGAGGCGTGCCACTGCATCCCGGTGAGCACCAGTTCCCCGCCGGACAGGTATCGGCTGGGGTCGGGCAAATCCTGGGTGACCACCCAGCGCACGAACCGGTCGAGCTCCTCTTCCCCCGTGACGAGCTCCAGACCCAGATCCGTCATGGTGAGCAGGGAACGAAGACGCATGATTTCCGACGCTAACAGCCCGCGGTCCGGACTGTCTCCGACATACCGGTCACGGCGTGGATGTGGGCGAGGCCACGGCGGCGCGTAACACCGATGTCACCGGGTGGGCGTCCGGTAACACCCGCGTCACGGGCTTTGGAGATAAGTACAAACGGCCCGATGTGAACCAGCCCACAGTTCGGAGTTCCGGTCCGTGGCCCGGGCGGCGTCCCGGCGGGTGTACTCGTGGAACACGTTTTACGCCGTTGGAGGTCAAATGCAAGTCCTGCGAACCGCAGCTCGGGCGGTCGCGCAGTGAGCCGGATCGTCATCGAGAACGCGTACCTCGCGCCGGTGATCGGGGACGAAATCGACAACGGCCATCTGGTGATCGAGGGCGGCCGCATCGCCGCCCTCGGCGCGGGTCCGGCGCCGCGGATCGAGGGGGCGCGCCGCGTCGACGCCACCGGCTGCCTGGTCACCCCCGGCCTGGTGAATACCCATCACCACCTCTACCAGTGGGCCACCCAGGGCCTGTACCAGGACTCGACGCTGTTCGAATGGCTGACCGGCCTGTACCGCACCTGGGCGCGGATGGATGCCGAGGTGGTCCACGACGCGGCGGGCGCGGGGCTGGCCTGGCTCGCGCTGACCGGCTGCACCACCGCCAGCGACCATCACTATCTCTTCCCGAAGGGCCGCGGCGACCTGTTCGACGCCGAGGTGCGCGCGGCCGCGGAGGTGGGACTGCGCTTCCATCCGTGCCGCGGTTCGATGGACCGCGGGCAATCCGACGGCGGGCTGCCGCCGGACGAGGTGGTGGAGCGGACCGACGAAATCCTGGCCGCCACAATCGAAACGATCGACCGGTACCACGATCCGTCCTTCGACTCGATGCTGCGGGTCGCGGTCGCGCCGTGCTCGCCGTTCTCGGTCAGCGAGGCGCTGCTGCGGGAATCGGCCGCGCTGGCTCGCGAGCGGGGCGTGCGCCTGCACACCCATCTCGCCGAAACCCTCGACGAGGAGCGGCACTGCCGCGAGCAGATGGGTTGCGGCCCGGTCGAATACATGGAGAAGCTCGGCTGGCTGGGGGCCGACGTCTGGTTCGCGCACGCGGTGCACCTGCACGACAAGGACATTCGGCGCTTCGCCGATACCGGCACCGGTACCGCGCACTGCCCGAGCTCCAATGCCCGGCTCGGCGCGGGCATCGCGCGGGTGGTGGAGTTGCTGGCCGCGGGCGCGCCCGTCGGACTGGGCGTGGACGGCGCGGCGTCGAGCGAGCTGACCTCGCTGGCCGGTGAGATGCGCCAGGCCATGCTGTTCCAGCGCGCGGTGCACGGCCCGGCCGCGCTCACCGCCCGCCAGGCGCTGGCGATGGGCACGCTGGGCGGCGCCCGGAACCTGGGTCGCCACAACGAGATCGGCAGTCTCGAGGTCGGCAAGCTGGCCGATATCGCGGTCTGGCGGGTCGACGGCTTCCGCGCCGCGGTGGCGGATCCGGTGTGCGCCCTGGTGTTCGGCCCCACCCCACCGCTGGCACTGCTGCTGGTGGGCGGCCGCACCGTGGTGGAGAACGACGAATTGCGCACGGCCGCCCAGGATCGGCTGGGCCGCGCCGGTGCGCGCGCCCGGACCAGGCTGCTGGGCGAGGAGGTGTCGCGATGACGGTGACGCGCTCGGCCCGGTCCCCGACGACGACCGCCACGCCGGTATCCGCGGCGATCGCCGACGTGTTCGATGAGGGGCTCGTCGAAGAGTCCCGCGCATACCACCACCGACCCGAGTGAGAGTCACCCACGCTCTGCTCGCACCGGGAACCCGCGGCCTCACCAGGGCCGCGGCCCGTCCCGGAGAAGATGTTTCAAGGCTGTTGATCAACGGGGGGTCCCTCGCTTCGCTCGGGAAATGAGAAGGCGCTCGAGAAATGTGAAGGCGCTCGGGAAGTGCGAAGGCGCCCGGGAAATGTGAAGGCGCTCGGGGAATGAGAAGGCGCTCGGGGAATGAGAAGGCGCTCGGGGAATGAGAAGGCGCTCGGGGAATGAGAAGGCGCTCGGTGGCTTTCGCCTCCGAGAGTAGTCTCCTTCGTTTCCCGGGGTGGTTGCTCTGGTCTCCGGGTGGTTGCTCTGGTTCTCCGGGGCGGTCGTTCTCGTTCTCCGGGGTGGTCGTTCTCGTTCTCCGAGGTGGTCGCTCTCATTTTCCCGGGGCGGTCGTTCTCATTTTCCCGAGCGAAGCGAGGGACTCCCACAACCGCAATACCGAACCCCAGGTCCGTTGACGGCACGGACCGCAGGTCGGGTATGCCCAAGGGAGGGCACACCGATGACCCAAGTAGAGACCCGTACCACCCCCGCGACCGGTAGGTCCGCCCTCGACCGGATCTTCCGGATCGGTGAACGCCGCAGCACCGTATCGCGCGAAATCCGCGGTGGTATCACCACTTTCGTCGCGATGGCCTATGTCATCCTGCTCGTGCCGCTCATTCTGGGCGGCGCCACGGATGTCGACGGTACGCGGCTGAGCATTCCGCAACTGACCACGGCCACGGCGTTCGCCGCGGGCCTGTCCACGATTCTGATGGGGCTGGTCGGCAATGTGCCGCTGGCGCTGGCCGCCGGACTGGGCGTGGTGCCGGTCGTGGCGTATCAGGCCGCGCCGCATATGACCTGGGGTCAGACCATGGGCCTGGTCGTGCTGATGGGCGTGATCATCGTGATCATGGCCGCCAGCGGGTTGCGGACGATGATCATCAATGCCATTCCGCTGGCGCTGAAGAATGCGATCGGCGTCGGAATCGGCATGTTCATCGCGATGATCGGGTTGGTGTCCTCGGGTGTGGTCGGCCACGGCTCACCGACCGGGCCGCCGGTCGGGCTCGGTCCCGACGGACAGCTCGAGGGCTGGCCGGTGGTCGTCTTCGCCTTCGGCCTGCTGCTGATGCTGGCGCTGTACATCCGCAAGACGCCCGGTGCGATCCTGATCAGCATCGCGGCGGCGACCGTGCTCGCGATCGTCATCAATGCCGTCGCCACCATCAGCCCGAAGGCCTGGGGCACGGTGGTGCCAAAGATGCCCGAGAAGCTCTTCGCCGCACCGGATTTCGGCCTCATGCTGGATATCGACCCGATCGGTGGCTTCGCCCGGGCCGGGGCGCTGACCGCCGGCGTCGTGCTGTTCACGCTGGTGCTGACCGGCTTCTTCGATGCCATGGGAACGGTTTTCGGGGTCTGTGACGAGGCCGGGCTGCTCGACAAGAAGGGCAGTATGCCGGGCCTGGGCCGGGTGCTGACCATGGACGGCATCGCGCAGGTCATCGGCGGAGCCAGCGGCGGGGCGGGGTCCACGGTGTACGTCGAATCGGCCACGGGCGTCGGCGAGGGCGCCCGCACCGGCCTGACCAGCGTGGTGACCGGCGGATTGTTCTGCCTGGCAATATTCTTCACACCGATCGCGGGCGTGGTGCCGATCCAGGCGGCGGCTCCGGCGCTGGTGCTGGTGGGCGCGCTGATGATGACCCAGGCTCGCAAGATCGACTGGAACGATCTCGAGGTGGCGGTCCCCGCCTTCCTCACCATCGTGGCCATGCCGTTCACCTACTCGATCACCAATGGTGTTGGCGCGGGCCTGATCTCGTACACGGTGATCAAGGCGGCGCGCGGGAAGTTCCGCGAGATCCACTGGCTGGTGTGGGTGGTGAGCGCGGTATTCGCCTGCTACTTCGGCATTTCCGCCATCGAGCTGCTGTTCGCGGGCTGACCGCAGGCGTGCGGCGGTCCGGCCGCCAGCGCGGGACCCCGTCGGGGGCGCCGGGGCAGCAGGGCGGTGATGCGGCCCAGCTGCTCGGTGCACACCGCGGGTTCGATGGCGGCGACGCGGAGGAGGTGCGGTTGCGCCGCAACCTCTTCCGCGGAGCCGGTGATCGGCCCGCCGAGCGGATGCGATCATGGTTCGATGACGTCCGTCTCATGCCCGCGGTGCGGCAGCGCGGATTTCGTCCAGGACATTCCCGCTGTCGGAAGCTATTCCACGCCACCGGAACCCGGGTCCGATTGGCGGGCCGTTCCCTACGGCACGCTGCTGGCCACCGCGACCCGGTTGCCCGGGCCACCCGAACCCCCGGACGCGCCGCGGGTGCTTCGTCAGGACCGGGTAAGCAAGCCCGTGACCATGCGACACCTCGTGGACCGGGGGCTCGGTGGCGGAATCGTCGTGCTGGCCTTGCTGGTGGTGATCGTCTACGGGCTGGACCGACCGCCGGACGAGCCCACTCCGGACTGGATTCAGGGATCGCTGATCCTGCTGCTGTTGCTGGCAGTACCACCGACGGTGCTTTTCGTCCGGCAGCGTCGGCGCGCCCGGGCCGCGGCGCGGTACTCAGCGGCGATATCGGCCTATCGGCAGGCCGTCGACGCCGCGGCCGAGGCGTGGCGATGTGCCTACTACTGCCATTGGTGTGCGCGCTGTTTCTGGCTCGAGTCCGTTGCGGCCGAGACCGTCGTCTCGACGACGGAGTTCCGCGACCTCGTCGCGAAATCCGGCGGATACGACGGCTTATCGCACGTGTACCGCGACGTGCCACACTGACGCCGGTCAGGACAGGATCGCGTTGAGTGCCTCGCCCCAGGTGGTGACCGCCTTGCCGACCTCGGTTCCGGTGGTCGCGGCCGTATTCAACGCGGCCAGGGCGGATTTGATCATGCCACGATTGCGTTTCTCGGGCGGCTGTTGCGCGTTCTGCGCCAGATACTCGACATTGTCGAGCAACTCCTGGCGGCGCTCGTCGTCCAATTGGCGATCGCTGAGCACCGCGCTGCCGATGGACTGCAACGCCTGGGCGACTTCGCCGTCACCGCGCTGAGCGATGGTGACGATATTGGAGTCGATATTGGTGATCGACTCGGCGAATTGGGGATTGTAGACCGTACCGCCGCTGATGGAGATGTTGATACCGCCTCGTCCGGACTGTCCGGACGCCTCCGCGTAGTCGCTCATATTCTCGCCCACCTTCGCCAGATAGTGTTTCGCCAGAGCCAGATAGGCCCGCAGCAGAGCCGTCGGATTCGCCACGAGCGGGCCCTCGGTGGCATCGATGCCCCCGACGATGTCCTGAAATTGTATGGCGAACAGGGGCCTTCGATCGGAAGGTACCGTCAGGTTCGCGAGGAGATCGCGCACCTCGTCGGCCCAGTGCCGGATGGCGGGTAGCGCATGCTCGCTCGCGCCCCGCGAGATGGTCAGCCGGTCGGCGTGATCGCGCTGCGCGGCGATCTGCTCGGCGAGGACCCGGGCATTGACGCCCCTGCGCGGTTGCGCGTGCCGAGGTGGGGCCGGAACGGTGGGCACCACGAGAACTGTTGTGGCGCGGGCCACTTGCTCGAGCCCGTAGGACAGATCGGCCAACCGGGCCGCGGTGGACCAGGCCGACTCGTCTGGGGATGGATAGGTCGGCAGCGGCCAGGCGCGGCGGATGGCGTCGGCGCAGCCGCGGGTGATCTGCTCGAACCGCCACGCTGTCTCGTACTCCCAGCGCAGGACGGAGGCGAGCGCCTCGCACGCCTGTGCCGCGCCGGTGGGTGCGGACGGGTCGTAGGCGGGCAGTTCTCGCAGGTACTGAGCTTGCCGCGCCGCCTCTTGCGACCAGTCGGCCGCATAGGCCCGCAGCCGCAGCGCGGCCGTCCGGTCCTCCGCCGCGATGATCCGATCGGCGCTGTCCCGATCCATCCGCTCATACTCGCATCGGAAACCGCGGGACGCCTGCGGAATTCATGCTTCGGGTGCGTGCCCGATGCCGTGGATCAGCAGCACCGGCCCGTGCGACCCGGCCGTGCGGTCCACCGCGATCTCCCGGTACTCGGGGGAGTCGGAGAAGGTGCGAAAAGCCCGCTCGTCGGGGAATTCCAGCAGCACCACCTTGTCGTGCTCCCAGCTGCCCTCCTCCACACTCGGCCGCTCGTCGGCAGCGAGCACCCGCCCCCCGAAGCGGTTCAGCACATCCAGGAATCGCGCCTGATAACGGCCGTAGCTGTCGCGGTCGGTGATGGTGAGCTGCGCGAGCGCGTAGACGGTCATGGCAACGACCCTAACGAGCGCCCGGCCGAATTACCGTGACCTATATGAGCGCCATGGACTACCAGCATCTGCTCGTCTCCCGCGACGGCGACACCGTACACATCACCATGAACCGGCCGGAGCGGCGCAACGCGCTCTCCGCCGAGCATCTGAGCGAACTGCTGACCGCGTTCCGTCGGGCGGGGGAGGGCGATGCGACCGGAATCGTGCTCGGCGGGGCCGGACCCGTATTCTCCGCCGGACACGATTTCGCGGATGTCGCCGCGCGATATCTGCTGGAGGTCCGCGAACTGCTGGCCTTGTGCACGGAGTTGATGTCGACCATCCAGTCCGTGCCGCAGGTGGTGATCGCGCGGGTGCACGGGCTGGCGACCGCGGCCGGATGTCAGCTGGTGGCCTCCTGCGATCTGGCGGTGGCCGCCGAATCGGCCGGATTCGCGCTGCCCGGCGGGAAGGGCGGCTGGTTCTGTCACACCCCGGCCGTGCCGGTGGCCCGCGCGGTGGGGCGCAAGCGGCTGATGGAGCTCGCGCTGACCGGCGATCCGATCGATGCGCGCACGGCCGAGCAGTGGGGGCTGATCAACCGCGCGGTACCCGACGCCGAATTGGATGCGGCCGTCGAGGAACTGCTGGGCCGGGCGACCCGGGGCAGCCGGGCGTCCAAGGCCCTGGGCAAGCGCACGCTCTACGCCCAGCTCGACCGTCCCGAGGCCGACGCGTACGCCATTGCCGTGGAGGTCATGGCCGCCGCCTCGCAGCTGCCCGGGGCACGCGAGGGGATGGCGGCGTTCCTGGAGAAGCGGCAGCCGATGTGGCCGGACTGAACTTACGCAAGCTTCCCTAAAATACCCTATTTGCTAGATTGGATAGGGAAGTTTAGAGTATAACCGTGAACGATCACCTGTATTCGGTCGAGGAGGTCGCCGACCGGCTCGGACTGCACGTCCGCACCATCCGCGGCTATGTGCGCAGTGGGCGCCTGCCCGCGGTTCGGATCGGCAAGCAATACCGGATCGCCGGGGCCGACCTCGAGGCGTTCACGGGTCGTCCCGTGCCCGAGACGCCCCGGGCGTCCGCCCGGCGGCAGCGGCACAGTGAGGTGTCGAGCATCGTCGAGATCGATGCGGTCGATCGCGCCACCGCCGACCGGCTCAGCAGTGTGCTGATGGGTGCGGCGGGCAGCCGTGGGCGCGACGAACGGCCGCTGCGGGTGCAGACCATCTACGACGAGGAGCGCGCCCGAATGAAGGTCGTGATCGTGGGCGGGCTCGGCGAGACCGCCCGATTGCTCGATTACATGGAAGGGGTGCTGGCGCCGTGAGTGCGATCTACAAGTCCGAGCGGGGTCGGGCGCTGATCCTCGACCGCTACCGGGAAGCGTTGCGCCAGTGGCCCGTCGCGGCCGAGCAGCTGCGCGTGCCGACCCGGGCGGGTGAGACGTTCGTCGTGGCGTCCGGCCCGGCCGCGGCGCCACCGCTGGTGCTGCTGCACGGCTCGAGTGCCAACGCGAGCACCTGGCGCGGCGATATCGCCCGCTGGGCAACCGATTTCCGGGTCTACGCGGTGGATATGGTGGGGGAGCCGGGACTGTCCGCTCGGGCCCGACCACGACTGGACTCCGAGGCGGTGGCGCTGTGGCTCGACGATGTGCTCGACGGGCTGGGCCTCACCGACACGGCCATCGGGGCGATCTCGCTGGGCGGCTGGGTGGGGTTGGATTACGCCATCCGTAGGCCGGACCGGGTCACCCGGCTGGCGCTGCTGTGCCCCGGCGGGGTCGGCAGGCAGCGCTTCGGCTTCCTCTGGAAACTGTTGCCGCTGCGGCTGTTCGGCCGCCGCGGGCTGCGCAGGTCCGCGGGCATCGTCACCGGGCTGACCGAGCCGCGGTTCGCGCCGGTGCTCGACGAGGTGGTCCTGATCGCCACCCACTTCCGGCCGCGCACCGAACGACTGCCGATCTTCACCGACGACCAGCTGCGGGGGCTGGCCATGCCGGTGCTGGTCGTCGTCGGCGGCCGCGACGTGATGTTCGACTCGGCCGAGACCGCCCGGCGGATGCGCGAGCTGGCACCGCGGGCGACCGTGCGGATGTTGCCGGAAATGGGGCATGCCGTCGTCGATCAGACCGAGACGATGGGGGAGTTCCTGCGCGCGGAATCCACCGTGGCCGAAGGGGTTCAGCGAGACGTCGGATAGTCCGCGCCGCCGATGTAGACCGTCGCGCCCGGCTCGACCGGCCCCGCGGTGGCGTCCGCGATGGCGGTGGCGAATTCGGTGACGGTGGGCAGCGGGCCGTGCTCAGTGCGCGCCGCGACCGCGTCCGGATCGCGGCGCGCCAGCAGGCGCACGATGATGGTGCCGTCGATCATATCGCCCGAGACGACGGTGAAACCGATTCCGCGCTCGGTGAATTCGGGGACCAGGGCGCGCAACGCGTCCTCGCCCGCGCGCTTGCTCGCCGCGATCGGCTCGTAGCCCGCGGGCACCGGCCTGCGGCCGTGGAAGTGCGCCTGGTGGCTGGTGACGAAGACGATGCGGCCGCCCGCGGGTAGCTGCGGCAATGCCGCACGCACCAGTCGCAGCTGCGCATCGCGATTGATGGTCATCGCGTAGTCGGGCGCCGCGCCGCGCTCGAGTCCGCCGGAGGCGTTGAGTACCAGCACGTCCAGCCGCCCGAACTCGGTCACGACATTCTCGATCAGTGTCGTCGCGGCCGTCGCATCGGCCAGATCCGCCCCCGCGATCGAGGCACTGCCGCCCGCGGCGACGATCTCGTCGACCAGTTCCTTTGCGCGCCTGCGCTTCTCGCGGTAGTTGACGACCACGTGATCGCCCCGGGCGGCCAGGATGCGCGCCGTCTGCGCGCCGATGCCGCGGGAGGCGCCGGTGACCAACGCGATTCGCCGTGAGCCCATATTTCATACCTCTCGAACGCTTCTGATTCAGAACCAACTATGGTAGTTCGAAATGAGAAGTGCAAGGGAATTGGGGGAACCACGCGGGGAGGAGCCGTCGCGCTCGGCGCGGCACGCGGCCATGGAGCTGCTGGGTCAGCGCTGGATGCTGCGCGTGGTCTGGGAGCTGGAACCGGGCGCGCTGGGTTTCCTGGAACTGCGCCGCCGCATGGGCAACTGCTCGTCGAGCATGCTCTCCGCGCGGCTGCACACCCTGCAGGACGCCGGGCTGGCGGTGAAGCGGCCGGACAAGTCCCACGAATTGACCCCTGCCGGAATGGAACTCGCCCGCGCCCTGCGCCCGCTGTGGGCGTGGTCGGACGACTGGCACGCCTCCGGTGCGGAGCGCCCCCGGCGGTGAGGGTGCGTTACCCTGCCACCACGATGGGACGGCTGACAGCGATGTGCGCGGGAGTGCTGCCGATCGGCGCTGCCCTGCTGATCACCGCCTGCGGCGAATCGCCCCCCGGCGGCCCCGCCCCCGCGGCAACCCCGGCGCACAATCCGATCGGTCCCGTGGAAGTAATCGACTGTTCCTTCCACCCGCCGGCCGTGCGCCCGCCCGAACTGATCCTCGCCTGCGCCGATCTGGGCCTGCGGATCGAACAGATCGACTGGAAATCCTGGACCGCCGACCGCGCCGAGGGCGACGGCATCGAACACGCCAACACCTGCAACCCGAACTGCGCCGCAGGCAATTTCGCCATCAGGCCGGTTCGTATCGTGCTGTCCGACCCCGTCGAGCCCGGCCACGTGTTCACCAAGGCCACCACCATTGACGCCGCCGGGGTCACGCGCACCCACCCGCTGGCGAAACGTTGAACGATTCTTTGCTGTAACTCCTGGTCGCATATATTGCTACACTGTTACCACGCTCACGCAGCAAACGGCAGCGATGTCGGTGTCGGCTAGACCAGGAGTACCGATGAAGTTACTTCCCATTCGGGCGCGCAATCGGACCATCGATCCGGGTGAGGTGGCGCTGCACGCGCGCAATGTGCACTTCGACTGGCAAGGCACACCCCTGCACTGGATGGCCGACGAGCCCATCGCCTCGCATGTGATCAATGCGCTCAATCTGCTGCTGCCCGAGGGCGAGCGGATGTTCTGTCAGGCGTTCTCCGAGGCGCTGCCGCTGGTCAAGGACGAGAAGCTGCGTGAGCAGATGCTCGGGTTCATCGGGCAGGAGTCCATGCACGCCGAGACCCACAACGGAGTGCTGGATCAGGTACTCGCCGCGCACGGCATCGATGTGGAACCCTATGTGCGCCAGATGGAATACCTGTTCCGCAAGAGTCTGGGGTCGCGCGAGCGGGAGACCGTGCGGGCGGAGTTCCAGGAGCTGGTCGAGCGGCTGGGCATGATCGCCACCCTGGAACACTTCTTCGCCTTCCTCGGCGACTGGGTGCTCAATGCGGATCTGGAGCGGTTCGGGGCCGACCCCAATGTCCTGGATCTGTTCCGCTGGCACGGGGCCGAGGAGGTCGAGCACCGCTTCGTGGCCCACGACGTGGCCGAATACTTCGACATCGGCTATGTGCGCCGCTGCGCGCTGATGCTGCTCGTCTTTCCGATCTTCCTGGCGCTGGTGGTGCGCGGCGCGAAATACCTGGTGCGCCAGGACGAGACGCTGCCGGATCTGGGTTATCCGCGGCTGATCCTGCGGGTGTTCGGCGCGATGTGGCGGGGCGCGCTGCCCGGCATTCCCTCGCTGCTGTGGAGCGCGCTGTCGGTGTTCAAGCCCGGTTACACCCCGGAAGCGGTCGGCTCGACCGCGCAGGCGGTGGCCTATCTGGCCAAGTCCCCGGCGGCCCGGGCGCTGGCGTCGTGACCGTACGACGCCACGCCCCGGCGCGGCTGCCCGACGACCTGTACGGAAAACCGCGGCAGGACAGGGCGATCCGGGTCTTCGACGCGATCGCGCAGACCCGGTTGCGCTGGTCGGCGCTGATCAACCGGCGGGATCCGGCGGGCCGGGTGGACGATCGGCGACTGACGCTCACCGTGGTCGAGCGGCGGGTGGAGGCCCGCGACACCGATGTGCTCAGCCTGCTGCTCACCGCGCCCGACGGCCGGGAACTCCCGGTGTGGCGGCCGGGCGCGCATCTGGACCTGGAATTGCCCTCGGGTCGGCTGCGTCAGTATTCGTTGTGCGGCGACCCGGCCGATCGGCACGGCTACCGCATCGCGGTGCGGCGCATCCCCGACGGTGGCGGCGGCTCGCTGGAGGTGCATCGGGCGCTACGGACCGGCGCCCGGGTGACCGTGCGCGGGCCGCGCAACGCCTTCCCGTTCGTGCTGCCGGGCTACGGATCACCCGCCGCCCGACTGCATTTCGTCGCCGGTGGCATCGGCATCACGCCGATCCTGCCGATGCTGCGAATGGCCGATCGGCTCGGCGTGGACTGGTCCATGGTCTACACCGGGCGCAGCCGCGACACCATCCCGTTCCTGGACGAGGTCGAGGGTTTCGGCGACCGCGTGACCGTGCGCACCGACGACGCGCACGGCCTGCCCACCGCCGCCGACCTGCTCGGCGGCGTGGGACCCGACACCGCCGTCTACTGCTGCGGCCCGGTGCCGATGACCGAGCTCATCGCCGCGGCGGTGCGCGAAATGCCCGGCGTGGAACTGCATTCCGAGCGGTTCTCCGCGCCGCCGGTGCGCGACGGCAAGCCGTTCACGATCGAGCTGGCTCGCACCGGCGAGGTGATCGAGGTGCCCGCCGACCGGTCGGCGCTGGAACAGGTGCTGCGTGTGCGCCCGGACACCGCCTACTCGTGTCGCCAGGGCTTCTGCCGGACGTGCCGGGTGCGGGTGCTGGCGGGCGAGGTGGAGCATCGCGATACCGTGCTGACCCCTGGCGAGCGCGCCGACGGCGACATGCTGATCTGCGTATCCCGCTGCGGCGGTGAGCGTTTGGTGCTGGATCTGTGAAGGAGAACAGTGTGACCGATCGGACCCTCGCCCCGGAGGCGGAGCGCATCGTCCGCAGCGGCGAATTCGACCTGGCCGTCTACGAATACGGTGACCCCGCCGCCGACACCGTGCTGCTGGTGCACGGCTGGCCCGACGATCACCATCTGTGGGACCGGGTGATTCCGTTGCTGGCCGACCGCTTTCACGTCGTGGCATACGACACTCGCGGGCACGGCCGCTCCACCCGCACCGACCGCACCGCCGACTACCGGCTCGACGGGTTCGCCGCCGACCTGTTCGCGGTCGCCGACGCGGTCAGCCCCGACCGGCCGGTGCACCTACTGGCCCACGACTGGGGTTCGGTGCAGGCCTGGGAGGCGGTGTGCGAGCCGCGTGCGACCGCGCGGATTGCGTCGTTCACCTCGGTGTCTGGGCCGAATCTCGATCACATGGGGAAGTGGTTCCGGGACAAGCTGTCTCGCGGTGCGGCCTGGGGGCCGTTCACGCAGCTGCTGTCGTCGACCTACACCTTCCTGTTCATGACGCCGGGGGTGCCGCGGGTGGTGCTGCGGCCGCTGTCGGCGCAGCGGATGTGGCAGCGGTTCGTCGGGCTGATGAACGAGACCGCGCCGGACAATGTGCGGCTGGGGCCGACCTTCCGCGAGGACTTCTTCGACGGTATGCGGATCTACCGCGCCAATATCTTGCCGCGGATGCTCAATCCGCGCGAGCGGCGCACCGAGGTGCCGGTGCAGCTGATCATCGCCCGCCGCGATGTGGCCGTGCGCCCGGCCGGTTACGAGGATTCGCAGCGCTGGGCGCCGCGGCTGTGGCGGCGCGAGATCGCGGGCGGGCACTGGCTGCCGTTCTCCCATCCGGAGCTGTTGGCCACGGCCACCGCGGAATTCGCGCGGTCGGTGGCGGGCGGTGAGGCGCCGCGCACGCTGCGCCGCGCCGAGGTGGGCCGCGATCGCCAGCGGTTCGAGGACCATCTGGTGGTGATCACCGGCGGCGGCAGCGGGATCGGCCGGGAGACCGCGCTGGCCTTCGCGCGCCGCGGCGCGGAGATCGTGCTGTCCGATATCAACCTGGACGCGGCCAAGGAGACCGCCGAACTCGTCGCGGCGCAGGGCGGGGTGGCGCACGCCTACGCCGTCGACGTCGCCGACGAGGCGGCCGTGGCCGAACACGCGGCCGCGGTCGTCGCCGCGCACGGGGTACCCGACATCCTGATCAACAATGCGGGCATCGGCCAGGCGGGCGACTTCTTCGACACCCCCGCCGCCGATTTCGACCGGGTGCTGCGGGTGAATCTGGGCGGAGTGGTCAACGGCTGCCGCACCTTCGGTGCCGCGATGGCCGAGCGCGGCCTGGGCGGGCATATCGTCAATCTGTCGAGCATGGCCGCCTACACTCCGCAGCGCGGCTTCAGCGCCTACTCGACCAGCAAATCCGCGGTGTTCATGTTCTCCGACTGCCTGCGCGCCGAGCTGGCGGGCAAGGGCATCGGCGTGCACACCGTCTGCCCCGGCATTGTGCACACCAATATCGTTGCCACCACCAAGTTCTCGGGCGTATCCGCCGAGGAGGAGGCCGCCCGGCAGGCCAGGTACGACAACCTCTACCGATTGCGCGCCTACGGCCCGGAGAAGGTCGCCGAGCAGATCGTGCGCGCCGTCGAACACGACCGCGCGATCGTCCCGGTGACCCCGGAGTCGCACCTGCAGTACCACTTCCACCGCCTGGCCCCGGCCCTGCACCGGTTCTTCGCGGCCCGGGTCAAGCTGACCTAGGCTCCGGCCGCATCGGTGGCTACGTCGTGGACGCCGATGCGGCCGAATCCTTTTCGTCGGAGTCGCGGGTGGACCAGAGGCTGGTGAAGGTCACCACGGCCAGGGTGACCACGATGACGCCCAGCGAGGCGAGGGTGGGAATCTCCGGGACGCCGTCCCAGAGGTCGTGGGCCCAGTGCAGGACCAGTTTGACGCCGATGAAGGCGAGGATCACGGCCAGGCCGTAGGCCAGGTGCACCAGTCGCGACAGCGCGGCCTGCAGCACGAAGTACAGGGCGCGCAGGCCGAGCAGGGCGAACGCGTTGGTGGCGAAGACCAGGTACGGGTCGCCGGTGACGCCGTAGACCGCGGGCACCGAGTCGACCGCGAAGACCACATCGGTCGCCATGACCGCGGTGACCACCAGGGCCAGCGGGGTGAGGGCGCGTCGGCCCGCCTCGCGCACGGTCATCTGGGTGCCGTGGTAGTCGTCGGTGACCGGCATCAGCTTGCGCATCAGGCGCACCGAGCGCATCCGGGAGATGTCGACCTTCTGCTCCTCGCCGCGCACCGCGTCGACCAGCAATTTGATCGCGGTGACCAGCAGGATCGCGCCGAACAGCAGGAACGCCCAGTCCAGCGAGGCCAGTGCGGCCGCGCCCAGTGCGATGAACACCCCGCGCAGCACCAGCGCGCCCACGATGCCGAACAGCAGCACCCGCTGGGCCAGCGCCGCGGGCACCGCGAACGCCGACAGCAGCAGCATGAATACGAACAGGTTGTCCACCGACAGTGACTTCTCCAGCAGATAGCCGGTGAAGAATTCGGTGGCGGGCGTTCCGCCGTAGCCCGCCCAGATCACCAGGCCGAACGCGACCGGCAGCGCCAGATAGAAGACCGTCCAGCCGAGCGCCTCGCGCATCGAGACCTCGTGCGGGCGGCGGGTGACCACGAAATCCAGCGCCAGCAGCGCCAGCACACCCACGATCGTCGCCGCCCACAGCCAGGGCGAGCCGATGGTGTCCAGAGGTGCGGCGGAAAGGTACGTGGTCACAAGTCTCCTCGGGTACGACGAAAAACCCGAGGTCTCCTTCACCCGAATTCGGGCGGCCACCCGGGGATTCCGACGGCGGAATCCGTACTGACCGGCATGGCACTTGGGAAGTACTCCCCTCGGGCGCCAGGATAGCGAAATTTTTGCTCCTCGGCCAATCGAAGGATGGGCTTGACCTGAACATAAGTTGAGGTTGGAGGCTGGGGCGGTACTCGATGCCGAAGGGAAGTTGGGCGAACATGCGTGCGGTCGAAGTGAAATCGTTCGGGGGGCCGGAGGTGCTGGCGATCAGCGAGGTGCCGGACCCCGAGCCGGGTCCGGGCGAGGTGGTGGTGGATGTCGCGGCGGCGGATGTGATGTTTCTCGACACCCGCCTGCGCAGCGGCTGGGGGCTGGACTTCTTTCCGGTCGAGCCGCCCTATGTGCCCGGCGGCGCGGTGGCCGGAGTGGTGTCGGCGGTCGGGCCCGGGGTCGATCCGGACTGGGTCGGCAAACGGGTGGCGACGCGGACCGCCGCCAGTGGGATCGGGGGCGGCCTGCCGATCGGGGGATATGCCGAGCGGGCCCTGGCGCGGGCCGATTCGCTCGACGAACTGCCCACGGGGCTGGATTTCGTGCGCGCTGCGGCGCTGGTGCACGACGGGCGCACCGCGCTGGCGGTGGCCCAGCGGGCCGAGCCGCGCGCGGGTGAGTGGGTGCTGATCACCGCCGCGGGCGGGGGACTCGGCACCCTGCTGATTCAGCTGGCCCGCGCGGCCGGGTCCCGGGTGATCGCCGCGGCGCGGGGTGCGGCGAAGCTCGACCTGGCCCGGCGGCTGGGCGCGAACGAGGTGGTCGACTACGACGAATCCGGTTGGGCCGATCAGGTTCTCGAACTGAGCGGCGGAGACGGGGTGCAGGTGGTCCTGGACGGGGCGGGCGGCCGGATCGGCAGCGACGCCCTGGGCGCGCTGTCGCCCGGTGGGCGCTTCCTCGGCTACGGCAACGCCGCGGGCGGATTCGCCGAGTTCGATACCGAAGCCGCGGCGGCGCAGGGCATTACGGTGGTCTCGCTGATGGATCTCACGGCCTCGGTCGGGGACTGGCCCGCCCTCGGGCGCCGGGCCCAGGCCGAGGTCGCCGCCGACCGGTTGGAAGTGGTTGTGGGCCAGACCTTCCCGCTGGGCGAGGCGGCCGCCGCCCACGCCGCCATGGAGGCGCGCACGGCCGTGGGGCGCACGATCCTGACCGTATGACCTAACGCGGGGTCAGCACCACCACCGGGATGGGCCGGGTGGTCATCTTCTGGTACTGCGTGTACCGCCCGCGATTCACCTTGTCCACCAACGCCCACCGGCGCGCGTATTCCGGATCGTCGGGATACGTGACCCGGGCCGTCACCGCGATCCGCCGTCGCCCCACCTGAATCTCGCTGTCCGGCGCGGACTTCAGATTCGCCAGCCACCCCGGCGGTCGCGGTGACCCCCCGTTCGACGCGGTGACCAAATAGTCCTTCCCGTCCCGCGCGTAGGTCAGCGCATTGGTCCTGGGCTGCCCGGTCTTGCGCCCGACGGTACGCAACAGCAGCGTCGGATTCCCCAGCAATATCCGATGCCCCACCAGCCCCCCGGACTTCTCGTACACCCACTGATGCACCCGCAGTACATTCGCGAACAGACTCACCGCACGCTCCTCCCGTCTCGTACTCGGCCCTCGCCCGACACACTATCCGTAACCCCCGGTCCGAGTAGGCGAAGCCACACCCCACCCGGTAGCATCGCTCCAGCCCGCAGCGTGCGGTCGGGGGCGGTAGCTCAGTCGGTTAGAGCCGCGGACTCATAATCCGTTGGTCGTGGGTTCGAGCCCCACCCGCCCCACAAAACGCCGCTCACCAGGGTAAATGCTGGCGGGTTTGAGAGGTGTCGATCCGGGACAGCACTTGTCGAGCTCTATATCTTGCGGGTGCCGTCGTACGGTACGACCTCGGATCTGGACGACATTCGGGAGCCTGCAGCAGTTCTTCAAATGTCTTGCAGCAGAATAGGTCATTCACTGTCCGACCGAACAACAACAGGTCCGGCGGTCCGGCAACCGCTCGGAAAAATCCGCACCGATCCGTTCGATGTCATCACTCACCACGATCTCCGCCCGATCTTTGCATCCCGAGTGGGTGAACCTGCGGCGATGTCGGCCATGAGCACGAGCTGGCTGGCCGGTGCCGAAAACGTGAGTGCTACTTCATGTTCAGCGGCTAGCGGAAAATAGTCATATGCGAGTGGGGGTTGCGGTCGGCTAGGGTCGGGTCATCCCGAGGGGCCCCGGGGATATCGAAATATCACTCGAATTCTCTGGAGGAATTGTGTCCGATCGTTCGGACGTCGTCGTCATCGGTGGCGGGATATTTGGGTGCAGTATGGCTTTGCACTTGGTCGAGGCAGGGGCGGGAAGTGTTCGGCTGGTCGAACGGGATGGGCTCTTTCAGGGCACCAGTGCGGCCGGGGCGGGATTTCTGGCCAGTTGGACGCCGCTCGAGGCGGAGCAGGCGGTGACCGCCTACGGGCTGGACTACTACGGCGGGCTGCAGGCCGAGGGGCATGACATCGACCTGCGGAGCAACGGCATCTTGTGGTTGGACCTGCGGGCGTCCTCGTGGGCGGAGATCAGCGCGAACCACGAGCAGGAGGGTGGGTCGGCCACCGTGCTGGACGCCGCGGCGGTCGAGGCGCTGACCCATGGGGTCGTGCGGGGCGATGGGGTGCGCGGTGGGTTGTTCGAACCCGGCGGTGCGCAGGTGTTCGCGCCGAAGGTGGGGGCGGCCCTCGCCGAGCGGCTGCGTCGGCACCCGGGTGTGGTCGACACGCGACGACCGGTGACCGGGCTGCGCACCCGCGGCGGGCGAATCGTCGGCGTCGAGACCACCCGCGGGACGATCGGATGTGATGCCGTCGTCGTCGCCGCGGGGGCGTGGAGCAACGAACTCCTCGGTTCGCTCGGCATCTTCCTGCCCAGCGCGCCCCAGATCACCTCGCGAATCATCACCGAGAACCTCGACCTGCCCAGTACCCTGCCCGCGCTGTTCCTGTCGGGCCTGGTTCCCGAGGATCCCGACGGCGGAACGCTGCTGTGGGTGCGCTGGCACGACGGTGGCCTGCTCTGGGGCGGCGCCTACGAAACCTATCCGCGCAACGTCCTGCTGGACGCCGCGAAGCCGGAACGACTCGACGAGATCCCCTATGACGGTGTGCGGGAACTGCTTCGCGTGGCCGGGCGTGCCGAGGCCACCATGCCGGTCCTGGCTCGACGGTCGAGTATCAGCGTCAAACACGGCGCGCCCTGCTACACCCCCGATTGGCGGGCGCTGATCGGGCCGGTCGCCGCGGTCGACGGGCTCCACGTTCTGGTCGGGGACAACGAGGCCGGGATCACCCACGGCCCGGGTTACGCGAAGGTCCTCACCGACATCCTCCTGCACGGCACCAGCGACCTGACCCCCGCCGACGACTGGAATCCGAACCGCTTCGGCGATCGGTACCCCACCGAAAAGTCCGTCATCGAGGCCTACCTCGAATACCAGAAGTCCCTCACCGTCGGATAGCTCGAACGGCAGAACCCGGTGCCGACGATCAGCGCGGCACCGGGTTTGCCGGTCGACACGGGTCAGGCGGTCTCCGCGCCCGATTCCCGCTGGACGATCAGCGCCACGTGCAGCCGCGACGGACAATCGAGCCGCGACATCACCTGTCTGAGGTGGTTGACGACGGTCCATTCCGCGATCCCCAGGTGGCTGGCGATCATCCGGTTGGTCATTCCCCGCGCCACCAGGACCGCCACCTCGCGCTGCCGGTTGGTGAGTAGCGCCAACGGCGAACGGGATTCGGGCGGGCGGGTTTGACGGTGAAGCATCGGATCCATCGAAAACACTCGCTTTCAGCTGCGAAAATGTCGGGCGCTCAGCGCAGATGTAAACCCCGACAATCGAATTGCATGCCCCACATTCCGATTCGAGGATATTTGAAATCTAGGTCGCGATGTTTGTGATCATGGGCTTGCCGTATTGTCATCTCCGGCTCGCGTCGGCGCCTTCCAACCCCTTCCGCGAATTGACGAACAATCACCATTCGGGCCCCCCGATGGTGTTCGCGCGATGACTCGTAATGCTTGTCTCGCTGCGAGGGTTGATCTTGCCGTATGGCGTGTGGAACCGCCCGGCAATGTGATTCAAGTCACATAATGGTGACATCATGCCACTTCGGCATCGGACCAGGTGGCCCGGTTCTGCGGAGTCTTTGCCAAAAACCTTGCCCGGCACGGCTTCTCATGTTCGCGCGGCGGGGCCGATTGTTTGCTGGATTCCGCTGGGGGAATTGATCTTCCGCGTTCCGGTCGGTGTCGAGGCCCCGAAACGCCACGTGTTCGGACAATTGAACGGCGTTCGGGTTCGGTTGTGCCACACCGGGATCGAACCCGGGCAGTGCAGTTGACGTGTCCCCTGTCGGTGGCTGCGCCGGCGCGGTGAGGCTCCGGCGCGGGACGGAATCGGGCCGAATGGCCCGATATTGTTCTACAACCCCTTTTTCGAAATGTCGATAGCAAGTATCTGCCGGTCGAATATCTGAATGGCCGAGCCGATTCGCCTTGCGTTTCTCTCCGAAGCCGGAAAGACTTTTCGGGTGCGCATCGGGATCGTCGGAGGGGGACCCCGCGGTCTGAGCGTCTTCGAGCGGATCTGCGCGAATGCGCGGCGCGGCGGGGAGCGCGGCGGAATCGAGATCTACCTGGTCGACTCCACCCGCGTGGGGACGGGTGCGGTCTGGCGGACCGATCAATCCCGGCAGCTGCTGATGAATACGGTCGCGGCCCAGGTCACCATCTTCACCGACGAGAGCGTCACGATGGACGGGCCGGTCGAGCCCGGGCCGAGCCTGTTCGAATGGGCGAACTTCCTGGTGAAGATCGGGGGCGTGGCCGAGGTACCCGAGCAGGTGCTGGCCGAGGCGCGCCACCTCGGCCCCGACACCTATCCGACCCGGTCCTTCTACGGCCACTACCTGCGCTGGGCCTATGAGCGCACCCGCGACCGGTATGCGCGCTGGGTGCGCGCGCACGAGCTCACCGCGACGGTCATCGATCTGCGCGACGGCCCGGGCGGACTACAGGAACTGGTGCTCGACGACGGCGAGCGCATCGGTGACCTGCACGCGGTCGTGCTCGCGCAGGGGCATGTGCCGCTGCGGCATTCGGCCGATGCGAGCGGGATCGCCCGGGCGGCCGAGGAATTCGGGCTGAGCTATATCGCCCCGGGCAATGCCGCCGATGTCGACCTCGACCGGGTGCCCGCACACGCCCCCACCATCGTGCGCGGCCTGGGACTGACCTTCTTCGACTACATGGCGCTGCTGACTGTCGGTCGCGGTGGCAGTTTCAAGGAGTCGCAGGCGGCCGGGGGCCTGGAATACATTGCCTCCGGTCGGGAACCGCTGATCGTAGCCGGTTGCAGGCGCGGGGTGCCGCATCACGCGCGCGGGGAGAATCAGAAGGGCGTCGACGGCAGGCATGTTCCGACGCTGCTGGATTCGGCTCGCATCGCCGCCCTGCGCGAGCGGGCGCGCCGCTTCGGCGATGTCGATTTCCGCCGCGATGTCTGGCCGCTGGTCGCCCGGGAGGTGGAGGCGGTCTACTACACCCGGTTGATCTCCGACCGGATCAGCCCCGTCGAGCAACGCTGGTTCCGCCGCCGCTACCTCGACGCGCCGACCGCCCGCGATACGCGGATCCTGCTGGCGGAGTACGGCATCGAGCGCGATCGCTGGTGGAACTGGTCGATCATCGCCGACCCCATCGGCGGCCGCCGCTTCGACGATCCCGCGCAATTTCACCGCTGGCTGCTCGACTATCTCGACGCCGATGTCCGCCATGCCAGGCTGGGCAATGTGGCCGGTCCGGTGAAGTCGGCCCTGGACGTGCTGCGGGATCTGCGCAACGAGGTCCGGTTGATCGTCGATCACGGCGGCATCACCGGCAGCTCCTATCGCGACGACCTCGACGGCTGGTACACCCCGTTGAACGCCTTCCTCTCGATCGGCCCGCCCGCCGAACGCATCGCCGAGCTGGCCGCCCTGATCCGGGCCGATATCGTGCGTATCGTCGGCCCGGGTATGCGCGTGCGGATCGAGGACGGCCGGTTCGTCACCGATTCGCCGCTGGTGGCCGGGTCCACCGTCACCGCGAGCGTGCTCGTCGACGCCTGGCTGCCCGAACCGGATCTGCGCACCACCGGCGACGCCCTGCTGCGTAATCTACTGCGGCGCGGGGAAATCGACGGTTTCGCCATCGCCGACCCCGGCGGCGACCGCTACCGTACCGGTGGGCTCACGGTCGCCCCGGATTCGCATGCGATCGTCGACGCGGCGGGTGTGGTCCATCCGCGCCGGTTCGCGCTGGGCGTGCCGACCGAATCCGTGCACTGGGTGACCGCGGCGGGCCCGCGGCCCTGCGTGGACTCGGTGACCCTGGCCGACAGCGACCGGGTCGCCCGCGTCATTCTGCAGCGAAGGGACTGAAAGCTCATGGTGGTGGTCGACAAGGGTCTGCTCGCACCGGTGCGGGCGGGCGTGCCGGTGGAGCGGCTGGTGTCCGACGACGCCTGGCTCGAGGCCATGGTCGAGGTCGAACTCGCCCTGGCGCGGGCCCAGGCGCGGCTGGGCATCATCCCGGCTGAGGCGGTCGGGCGGATCAGCACGGCCGTGCGCGAGCACCGCTGGGATACCCGGGCGATCGCCGAGGCCGCGCGCGGGGCGGCGAATCCTGTGGTGGCCTTCGTCCAGCAGCTGCATCGCGCGGTGGCCGAGGTCGATCCGACCGCCGCCGATCAGGTGCACTGGGGATCGACCAGCCAGGACATCCTCGACACCGCCACCATGCTCATCGCCGCGCGGGCGCTGTCGGCGATCATCGCCGATGTGGAGGCGACGGTGGACGCGCTGGGGCGGCTGGCCCGCGAGCACCGCGACACCCCGGTCGCCGCCCGCACGCTGGGCATGCACGCCGTGCCGACCACCTTCGGGGCCAGGGTCGCGGTCTGGATGCAGGGCCTGCTCGACGCCCGTGACCGGCTGCGCCGGGTCCGCGATCACGGGCTGCCGGTCCAATTGGGCGGCGCGGCGGGCACTTCGGCCTCCTATGTGGAGTGCGCGCGCGGCAGCGGTGGCGAGCTGGCCACCGCGCCCGCCGCGCAGATCTACACCCGACTGAGCGACGAATTCGCCGCGGAGCTGTCCCTCGCCCCGATCGACGCGCCCTGGCACAGCGTGCGCACCCCGATCGCCGATCTGGCCGCTGTGCTGGCCCTGACCTCCGGCGCGTTGGGCAAGTTCGCGGTCGACGTGATCGCGCAGTCGCGCACCGAGGTCAGGGAGGTCGCCGAGCCCGGCGCGGCCGGTCGCGGGGAATCCTCGGCCATGCCCCAGAAGCGCAATCCGGTGCTCAGCACCCTGATCCGCGCGGCCGCGCTGCAGGTGCCCGCCCTGTCGTCCACGCTGTACGCGGCCATGCTCGCCGAGGACGAGCGCTCGCCCGGGGCCTGGCACGCCGAATGGCAGCCGCTGCGCGAATGTCTGCTGCTGGTCGGCGGCAGTGCGCACACCGCGGCCGAGCTGGCCGCGGGACTGACCGCCGACTCCGGCCGCATGGGCCGGGTGCTGGCGCTGAGCCGGGGCCAGGTGGTGTCGGAGCGGTTGTCGATCCGGCTGATTCCGCTGCTCGGGCGGACGGAGGCGAAGAAGGCCCTGCAGTCGGCCGCCTTCGAGGCCGAGGCGCGGGGCCGCTCGCTGGCGGAGGTGCTGGCGGAGAATCCGGCGGTGCGACGGCATTTCGATCCCGATCAGCTCGCGCGGCTGCTGCGGCCGGAGGAGTATCTCGGGGTGGCGCCGGACCTCGTCGACCGCGTGCTCGGCCGGGCCTAGGCGATACTCTACGGGTGAGTAGTAGTGGTGCGCGGGCGCGCGAGATCGAGGAGTCGAGCGAATTCGATCGGTTGCGGCCACTGCTGTTCACCGTCGCCTACCAGATTCTCGGCAGTGCGGCCGATGCGGAGGACGTGCTGCAGGACAGCTATCTGCGCTGGCGCGAGGTCGATCCGGACGGGGTGCGAAATCAGCGGACCTATCTGGTGCAGATCGTGGCGCGCCAAGCGCTCAATCACCTGCGCTCGGCGCGCCGCCGCCGCGAGGACTACATCGGCAGCTGGCTGCCCGAACCGATTCGCACCGAGCACGACGCCAGCCACGATGTCCTGCTGGCCGAATCGGTCTCGATGGCCATGCTGCTCGTGCTGGAGACGCTCGGCCCGGCCGAGCGGGCGGTCTTCGTGCTGTCGGAGGTGTTCGGCCACAGCCTGGTCGAGATCGCCGACATGATCGGCAAATCCGATGCCACCGTCCGGCAGATCGCGCATCGGGCGCGCAAACACGTGCAGGAGCGGCGCAAGCGTTTCCAGCCCGATTCCGATACCAGCCGGGCGGTGACCGGCCGGTTCCTGGCGGCCGCGCGCACCGGCGATGTGCGGACCCTGATGGAGGTGCTCGCGCCCGATGTCGTGCAGATCTCCGATGGCGGCGGCAAGGTCGTCGTGGCCGGGCGTCCGCTCACCGGCGCCGCGGAGGTCGCCCGATTCGCGGCCGGGCTGATCCAGACCAGGCTCACCGGCATGCGGTTCGAATTGGGCAGCTACAACGCGCTTCCGGCGATTCTGTTGCGGTCCGGCGACGACGACCGGCTGGACTCGGTGGTGCTGATCGAGGTGGCGGGGGAGCGCATCACCGGGCTGTACGCTGTCCGCAATCCCGACAAGCTGCGCACGGCCGAGCGGCTGCGCCCGCTCGCGCGGGATGCGGTGTGAGGTAGGACATAGCGGGCGGCTGTCACGTTCGCCCGGGCGAGCGGTGTCCCAAGGGTGTCGAACCGGATGGGGTGACCGACTCGCCGGAGGGGAGGGCCGGTCACCCCCTGAGATAAGGAGTCTTGTCATGAGGGCCGTCATCGTGTGTGTCTCGGTATCGCACGGCAATACCCGGCGGGTCGCCGAGGTCATGGGGCAGGTGCTGGGGGCCGCCGTGGTCGAGCCCGAGCAGATCGACCCCGCCGACCTCGCCACCTACGATCTGGTGGGCTTCGGTTCCGGGGTCTTCAATATGAATCTCCATCCGCGGCTGCGCCGGTTCGTGCGGTCGCTGCCGGAAGGGCAGCGGCACAAGGCGTTCGTCTTCACCTCGAGCGGATTTCCCGAACCGCCGTTCCGGCGCTATCTGCGCGCGTTCGCCCGGCTGGTGGGCAGCAAGGGCTTCGAGGTGGTCGGCAGCTTCTCCTGCCGCGGATTGGACACCTGGGCGCCGTTCAAGCCGTTCGGCGGGGTCAAGAAGGGTCGCCCCGATGTCGCCGATTTCGCCGCCGCGCAGCGGTTCGCCGAGGGCCTGCGCGCCCGGCTCACCGCCACGGCCTGAGTTGTCGGTCCGCGCTTCTACGATGGCCGGGTGACCGAACGATTGCATGTGGTGCCGTCCCGTTTCGTGGTCGAGCATATGGCGCAGTCGACGTTCCCGGAGGACGACGAATGGATCGCCCTGGTCCGCGCCCCGGAGGGGCTGACCGTGGTGCGCGAGGCGCCGCCATGGGAGGAAGGAGAGGTCTGGATCGGCTTCTACGGCGGCGCCGAACGCGGGCCGCGGCGGCCGGATACGCTCACCGCGGTGGCGAATCCGCTGGCGGAGCAGGGTATTCCGGTCTTCGTCGCCTCCACCTACCACGCCGATCTGGTACTGGTGCCGGAATCGAGCCGCTCGGACGCCGCGGAGGCACTGCGCGCGAACGGATTCGACATCCGCCCATAACCGCACGCGCCGCTGGGCGGTGAGCGGGCCGCCGCCAACACCGCGACCGCGAGGACGATGGCGGCCACCGCGGCCAGCCCGAATCGTGCGGTTACCCCTTGCCCGATCTCCCGGCTCGGCGAGGGCATTCGGCCGTCGCCGAGCCGGGCGGGGCTCAGCCGACCGCCGATTCGGCGGCGGCCGACGCGTGCGCAGACAGCACGAACTGCAGATCGCCGCGGCGGGCCACCGACAGCTTGCGGTAGACGCGGGTCAGGTGCTGCTCCACCGTGCTGGTCGTGATGGCCAGGGATTCGGCGATATCGCGGTTGCGCTTGCCGAGCGCGGCCAGTTCCGCGACCCGGCGTTCGGCCGGGCTGAGGGTTTCCACGCTGCCCGCGGTCACCCGGACCCGCTGCGTCGGTGCGGTGGGAGCCGGGGGACGGTCGCCGCGCAGCCGCCGTACCAGCGCCCCGGATCCGCAGGACTCGGCCAGCCGAACCGCCTCGCGCAGCAGCGGGCGGGCCTTGTCGGCATCGCCGATGGTGCGGTGGGCGCGACCCAATTCGGTCAGGGCCGTGGCCAATTCGTGGTCGTCGCCGCCCGCTCGGGCCACCGCCACCGCGCGCCGCAGCAGCAGCACTCGGCGATGAGCGTCACCGGTCGCGGCGAGCAGCCGCAGCGAGGTGGCCCCGGTGCGATGGCGGTCGGCCCCGCCGATCAGCTCCAGGTGCATGGTGGCCAGCGCCTGGGCCCGCCGCCGATCCCCGAGTTCGAGGTAGGCGGCGGCCAGATCGTTGCGCCAGGGCACCAGCCAGGCGAAGTCCAGATGCCACTGGCGCATCAGGTTGCCGCACTGGCGGAACTGCCGCAGCGCCTCGTCGGGCCGCCCGACCGCCAGGCAGTGATGGCCCCAGGCGTGCAGATACGGTAGGGCGAAACGGGATTCGAACATGGCCCGCGGCACCGGACGGCCCAGCTGCGCGGCCGCCTCGGTGTGGCGGCCCTGTGCCGTCAGCGCCCGCACCAGCACCGCGATCGGTCGGCCCACCCACACCCCGAGGTGCTCGGCGGGCACGAGATTCAATGCGAGCGTGGCATTGTCGATCGCGCCGGTGAGATTCCCCTTGCGCAGCAACGTGTCGGCGCGCAGCGCGGCGAACACCGAACGCCAGGTCGGCGCGCGGCGGGCCTGCGCCTCGGCCAGCAGCGAGGTGCACCAGGCGTCGGCGGTGTCGAGCCGATCGCCGTGTATCAGGCAGTCCACGGCCGCGACCAGGGCCTCCACGGTCGTCACTGCCAACCGGTGCCCGGCCAGGATGCGCTGGGCCAGACCGGCGATCTCGGCCGGTGGATGCTGCACCGACAGGGCGGCCAGCAGATCCGCCGACTGCCGATGCGGTGAGCGCCGGTCGAAGGCCGCCCGCCCGCCCTCGCCGATGCGGGTGGAGAACAGCCGTCTGTGCCGCTCGACGTGGGTGGGGTGGGTGTAGCGCAGCCAGGCGCACAGGAAATCCACCGCCGGATCGACGATCCGGTGCGGTCCCCGGTCCAGCCGGGCCAGCGCCTGATCGGCATGCTGGGTGTGACCGTGCCACAGCATGTGCAGCACCGCCGTGGGCAGTTCGGTATCGGGGACCCGGCCGGTGTACAGCGCGGCCTTCAGGCGCGCGAAGTTACGGGTGCGGGTGGACGGGTTGACGCGGCGTTCGACCGAAACCAGCCGGGTGGCGATGGCGGCGCGGCCGCTGGCCCGTCGGCTCGCGCGATAGGCCAGTTCCAAACGCTGTGCCGCGCCGTCGATATCGTCGTGCACCAGCGCCTCGTCGGCGGCCTCCACCAGTACCTGTGCGGCCCAGGTGCTGCGCGCGTCGCCCGCGGCGACCAGCTGTGCGGCCACCGCCGAGGCCGGAAAATCGTTGCGATACAAGACCTCCGCGGCGCGGGTGTGCCAGTGCACGCGCTCGTCGGCGGACAGCTCGCGCAACAGGCGGGCCGCGAGGGACGCGGGATACAACCGCTGTCCCTCCACGACGCCCATGGCGGTCAGTTCGCCGATTATCTCGCGCACGGATTCCGGATCCGTCTCCAGCAGTGCCGCCACGAATTCGGCGTCGGCTGCGGCGCCCAGCACCGCCATTGCCTGAGCGACCCGATGGCGCACCCGATCGGCGGCCAATACGGCCGCCAGGCTGTCGCCGTCCGTCCGGGGTGGACGGACCTGGTGGGGTTCGTGTGGACCGATGACGACCGCTGCCCGGCCTCGGTCCCGAGCGACCGACCGTTGCATGCTCGTTGTCCCTTCGTCGATCTGATGTGCCCCGACTGAAGGGGTGCGTCTCGACCGTGACGCGGTCGAGCTTGGGAAGCGGCATCGTTGCAGCTGTGTGCGTCGCGGGACACACGGGAATTCAGCCGGTGCACAACGGTTTTCGTCCGGCCGCCTAGGTGCATCCCACCACCGCAGACGACGGCCTGTCGCGTGAATTATGCTACATGTCAAGCTGTTTCGCGCACAGATTGGCATCAATGCCGACCGGCGCGATTGGGCATGGACGATATGTGATGCAAGCCGCTACGTCGCCGTCCACGGCCAGGAACAGCACCGGCCGGGTGTCGTCGACGAGTCCGGCGGCCTGTGCGGCCAGGTAGGCGTGCACGGGGGCGGCGGTGTAGGGATCGCCCAGCGCCGGGTCGACGCCCGCGATGGCATCGGGCGGCGCACCCAGTCGCTTTGCCAGGCGGCTGGCGAAATCCGTTGCGGGAGCGGGGGCGAGCAGTAGGGCGCCGGTCGGCGTGAGCTCCAGGTGTTCCTCCGCCAGGCAGCGGGTGACCACCTCGGCCGCGGCCGACAGCGGATCGCCGCCGGGGCGCACCGTCACCGCCCGCCGCCCCTCGGTACCCGCCGCGGCGAGATCCACCCAGGCGGCGGGTCGCGGACACTCGGCCGAAACCTGTTGCAGTTCACCGAATCCCCCGCTGTCGGGATCGCTGCGCAGCACCATCGCCGCGCCGGTGGCGGTGTACGGGAAGCCGTCGACGCCGCGTTCGGTGGATGGGTGGGCATCACCGGAGAGGACCAGGGCGTACTCGATGTCACCGAGCTCGAGAAAACATTGCGCGGCCATCAGCGCGTGCACCATCCCGGTGCCGCCGTTCATCAGATCGAAGGAGAAGGCCGGGATGTCGCCGGTCCGATACTCCAGGCCCACTTCCAGCCGCTTCTGCACCAGCGCGGCCACGGCCGGTTCGGAGATGTTCTGGTCGCGGAACACCCCGGCGTTGAGCACCAGGCCGATTTGGTCCGGTGTCAGCGCGGCACGGGCCAGGCAGGCGCGCCCGGCGCGGGTGGCCAGATCGAAATAGCTGCCGGTGTCGGGGTCGGCGCAGGCGGCGGCGGAAACGATTGTGGCAGACATGCTTTCACGCCTCCAATCGGGAAATGGTCGCGGCCAGATGTCCGGACACCACACCGGATGCCTCCGGTACGAGTAGCACCTTCGAGCCCTTCGGAATCGCTTGTCGCGCAAGATGTTCGTGCAGCACCAGGAAGTGCGATGTGGAGGCGGTGTTGCCGAATTCGTCTAAAACGTTGAGTGCCTGCGGCATCGGGGTCCGGAAGTGGCGCTCGGTGAGCTGGCTGATGTATTCGATCGCCGGGCCGGAAAATTGATGATGTATCCAGTAATCGAATTTTTCGTTCTCCCAGTCGAGTCCGCGCTCGGCGAGGAAATCGGCCATGCGGGTGATGCCCTGCAGATAACGCGATTCGCTGGCGAGCGCGCGATTGTCGGTGTACATGGCGATGCCGGTGGTCCGCTCGCTGGGCATGCCCAGGCAGTGCTCGGCCCCGGCGGCGGTCGTCATCAGCTCGACGTAGTGGATCTGATCGTCGTCGTCGCCGCGGTCGTCGACGATTACCGCGACGGCGGCGTCGCCCACGGTCAGCGCCGCGAACTGCGGATCGTAGGGCTGGCTGATCTCGCGGGCCGCGGTCTCGGCGATGGGGGTGATCTGCTCGCCGCTGACCACGATGCCGTTGCGCACCACCCCCGCCCGGATCATCCGATCCAGCAGCATGACGCCGGTGATCATGCCCGCGCAGGCATTGGACACGTCCAGGTGCAGGGCCCGCTCGGCGCCCATCGCCGCGCGCAGCATGGTCGCGAAAGCCGGTGCGTAGCAGAAGAAGTCCGGTCCGCGAAAGCGGGTGATGGAGGCGGAGATCACCACGTCCAGTTCCTCGGCCCGGTAGTCGGAATGGGACAGGCAGTCGTCGACGGCGGCCAGTGCCAGCTCGAACGAGGATTCGTAGCGCTGCGGATCGCGGGAGTGCACGTGCCGGTTGCGGATGCCGGTGATGCGTTCGAGGTCCAGCGATCTGGGCATGGAAAGTGCGCCGATCACCTCGTCGGTCGAACGGACCTCGCTGGGCGTGTAGGCGCCGATCGATTCGAAACGTGTACGCATGGGCCCCCTACTCTCTTGGATGAAAATTCGATTCGGACCGAATCCGATTGCGAAGAAAAGGTATTGCGTGAATTAACAGATACCTTTGGTACAGCAGCCCCGATGCCGAGTCGGACGTTACCAGGAGGTAGGCCCCGGAAAATGGGGCCATGGCACCGGGGTTTAACCGTCGGGCGGTGCGAAAAGGCAAGGTGAGACGACTTTTTGGAGGAATCCTTCCGGCATATTCGGATAGGGGGTGATAGGGGCCGCGGCGAACCTGTTTCGGTACCGCGCGGCACAGGTATTCGCGAGTGTGTCGGACCGGCCTGGCATAGTTCGATCACGATGCGATCCGATGACGACGACGGCGCGACGCCGCTACCGACTTCGCTTCTGAGCGTGCTGCTTTCGTGGCGCTCGGCCCAGGCGCTGGACGCGCACGCCCTGCTGCTGGGTGCGGACGGGCGGGTGCGGTCGCGCCACGACGCGGTGTTCTTCAACGCGCCGCGCCATCCCTCGCAGGCGGTGACGTTGGACCAGCGCCCCGAGCCGCGCACGGCGCGGCTGTCGGTGTCGCTGCCGCGCACCGTGCCCGAGGTGGGGTGCCTGCTGATCGCGGGCTCGGTGCCCGAGGGCGAGCTGGCCGCGCTGGCCCGACCCACGCTGACGGTGCTCGATGCCGAGGGACCGGTGGCGCGCTGCGACATCGTGGCCGCGCCCGGGGCGCGGGCGGCGGTGTTCGCGCGGATCTTCCGGCGCGACGGGCGCTGGTGGTTTCGCGCCGACGGCACCGGATTTCCCGGCGCGGCCGAGCTGTTCGCCGCCTTCGGGGTGCCGCGCGGGGTGGAGCTGGCACGCGACGAACCCGCCGCCCGGATCGACGACCCGACCCCGCCCCCGGCCGATCCCCGGCCGGACTGGCAGCCGGATCCCGACGACGCCGCCGCGCTGCGCTGGTGGGACGGCGCGCGCTGGACGGATTCGACGATCCCACGGCCGCCGCGGGATCCGCGGATCTGCGTGCGCTGCGGCCGCCGCCGAGGCTGGCGCGTACTCGGCACGCCGGCGCCGTGCCGGGCGTGTGCGGGAGAGGTCGAGCGCTACCTCGAGGGTTGGCGGGCGCGCGCGTGGCGCGTGCTGACCGCCACCGGACCACACGGGCGAGCCTGGGACGAGCTGTGGACCGCGCTGCGATATCGGCGCATCGATGCCGAGACCGGCCGCACGGCACTGCGCGGCCCCGGGCTGGCGTATGTGGAGCGACTGGCCGCGTTCGTGATCGCCGACGGCGAGGTCGGCCCCGACGAACTCGACGACTTCGAGGCCACCGTCGCGGCGCTGGCGCTGACCGGGGCGCAGGTGGAGGACCTGCGCCGCCGGCTGCAGCGCGGCCGCACGCTGTCGCGGCTGCGCGCGGGAGAGCTGCCGACCGTGCGCGCGCCCGGCCTGCATCTGGATCCGGAAGAGGCGGTGCACCTGGACATTCCGGCGATCCGCGTCCGGCAGCTGGCCCGCGGGCCGCGACCGACCGAGGGGCGGCTGGTCTGCTCCAGCCGCAAGCTGCGCTTCATCGGCCCCGAGGCAGGCGTCGAGCTGCCGTGGTCGCGCATCGTCTCGGTGACGGCCGACGAGCATACGGTCGTGGTGGCGGCCACCTCCGCCCGCGGTGGCGCCACCTTCGAAGTCGAGGATCCAGACCTGGTCGCGGCCGCGCTGGAAGGCGCGCTGCGCGTGGCCAAACGGCTGACCCTCGCCCCCGGCCGCCGGGACCGGCGCTCCATTCCACCCGAGCTCAAGGCCCAGGTGTGGCAGCGCGACGGCGGGCGCTGCGTGGACTGCGGTGCCACCCACTATCTGGAATTCGACCACGTCATCCCGCTCAGCCGAGGCGGCGCGACGAGCGCGGCGAATCTGCAGATCCTGTGTCGGGCATGCAACCGAGCCAAGGGCGCACGGATCTGATACGACGGCCGGTGGGCCGGGCCCGGGAGCACCGCGCTGTGCCGCCAGTTTCCGGCACACGCCTCGTTGCGCGTACCTGCCGCCGTCTGTCCCAGCATGGCTGTTGGACAGCTCGTCCAGTACCGGGATTAACCCCTGGTCGACCCTGAAACCTCGCGCATCCCATCATTGGGGAGATATCCGGCACAAAGCGGGGTCAGGGCACCCCGAGCAGGTCCAGCAGTACGCCCTGCAACACCGCGAGCACATCGTCGGTCTGCTCGTCGGCGGTGCCCTGGGTGTGCGCGGCGACGGTGAAACCGAGTCCGATCGATGCCGAGGCGACCTCGGGCGGGCCGAAATCCGACCAGCCCCACTTACTTCCGAGCACACCGGGCAGTTTCGCGGTGCCCCAGTCCTGTTCGGTGCCGTCGGCGGCGATCGGTTCGGCGTCGGCCATCCAGGTCAGCAGGAGTGAGCCGCGATCGCTGCGCATCTTGATCGCGAGGAAGTCGGCGAGATCGGCGGTGGAGGTCAGCGCCGAGCCCCAGTCCGCGCCGCCGACGGTGTCGGCGAGGTGGTATTCGGCTGCCACCGCATCGATCGCCCGCGGGTATTTGGCCGCCAGCAGGCTCGCGGCGGCATCGTCGGAGCGGCGAATCATGCGCTCACCCAACTCCCGATCCGCGGCCGATCCGTCTCCGTGCCGCAGCGCGTAGTCGACCATGTACAGCTTGACCATCGACAACCCGTTGCGCCGCTCGTGCTCGTTGGCGGTGCCCCACCGGACGCTGGGAATGATCCAGCGGAACGACAGGGCCGTGCGCGGTGGGACCAGTGCCGGGTCCGGGAGCGTCGACATGCCGCTGCCCGGCCCGGCGGCCAGCAGCACGCCACCGGCCAGCAACCCCGCCATCAGCGCCCGATAAGTCATCCCTCGCCTCCGCGGTCCGTCCCCTTCGGAACCACTATGTGGCCCGAATAGACCGATTCGCCGGATTTGGGGGTGGTGATTGTCCAGGTGGTTCAGCGACCGTTCTTGGTGCGCGAAAGACGTTCCGCAACGGCCGATTCACCGCCGGAGAGGCCGCATCCTCGCGACATCCGTTGTTTCTCAGCAGCGTTTCGCCCGGGGACGCCGCGATCGCCGCGACACCGCGACTAGGCCTGCAGGGGAGCGATCGACCGCGATCGCGCCGCCTCGGTGACCGCGCGCAGCGAGGCCGCGGCCTTGAGCACCATCTCCTGGTACTCCTGCTCCGGATCGGAGTCGAGGACGACGGCGCCGCCCGCACCGATGCGCCAGCGGCCGTCGTGGCGGACGGCCGTGCGGATGACGACGTTCAGATCGGCCGTGCCGCCGAGGCCCAGGAAGCCGATGGTGCCGGAATAGATTCCGCGCGCCTCGGTCTCGAGCGAGTCGATGATCTCGAGGGTGCGCAGTTTGGGCGCGCCGGTCATGGAGCCGCCGGGGAAGCAGGCGCGCAGGCAGGCGACGGCGTCGATGTCCGGGCGCAGCCGCCCCCGGACGGTGGTCACCAATTGATGCATGGTCGTGTAGGTCTCGGCCGTCATCAGGTGCGGTACGTGCACGCTGCCCAGTTCACACACCCGGCCCAGATCGTTGCGCAGCAGGTCGACGATCATGAGGTTCTCGGCGCGGGTCTTGGGGTCCAGCTCCAGGGCGCGGCGCAGGTTCTCGTCCGCGTCGGGGGTGCCGCCGCGCGGGGCGGTGCCCTTGATCGGGCGGCTCTCCACGGTGCGGACGCGATCCACCTTCAGGAACCGCTCGGGCGAGGAGCAGGCGACCTCGAGGTCGGCGAAGCGCAGGAAGGCCGCGTACGGGGCCGGATTGCATCGGCGCAGCACGCGATACACCTCCAGGCCGGGGCAGTCGGCGTCGACGTAGGTGTTGTCGGTGAGGTTCACCTCGTAGGTCTCCCCGGCCCGCAGCTGCGCCTCGATCTCGGCGATATCGGCCAGATAGCGGTCGCGTCCGCGGGTCAGCCCGTCGGCGACCGCGCGTTCGTCGGCGGCCAGCGGCAGCGGCACCGGTGCGGCCGCATCGGGTAGGTCCGCGAGCGCGGCGCGAGTGGCGGCCAGCCAGTCCCGGCCCGTGGCAACGGCGTTCGCGTCGGCGAGGGCGATCAGATGGGTGCGTCCGGCGAGGTGATCGACCACCACGAGCCGATCGGCGAAGATCCACTGGGCGTCCGGCATGGGCGAGCGATGGCCCGGGGCGGCCCCGCAGTCGGCCTTCACCTCGTAGCCGAGGTAGCCGACATAGCCGCCGACGAAATCGAAGGGTACGTCCGGGAACTCGATCCGATACCTGGCCAGTTCCGCGGACAGATGGTCGAGCACCGTCCCCGCCGCGAGGCGGCTGCCCGAAACCGAATCGACGCGCACGAACCCGTCGCCCACCCGATACCGCACCACCCGCGCCAGCGGCCCGGCCGCGTCACCCAGATAGGAGAACCGGTCCATCCCCGTCACGAGATGCGCGCTGTCGAGCCAGAACGCGGTCGCCGACTCCGCGTACAGCCGCCCGAACACCGCCTCGGTATCCACCGCCCGCTCGATCACCTCGTGCAGTACGGTCAGGCGGACCGGTGAATCCGTCTGGGCCACGGGCGTTTCCGCGGGCCGGGACGGCGGCCGCGGCGTCGAGCGGCGACCGGCGGACTCCCGGGTGAGCCGGGCGAAATTTCGCAGCAGCGCCGCGCCGTACGCACTGGAGATGGATTCGGGATGGAACTGCACCCCCCACTGCGGTCGATGCCGATGGCGCACACCCATGATCACCCCGTCCGGTGCGGTCGCGGTGATCGCCAGGGCGTCGGGCAGCGGTCGCGCCGCGCACAGTGAGTGATACCGCACGGCGGTGAAATCCTGGGGCAGCCCGGCGAACAGATCGCGCCCGTCGTGGCCGATGTGCTCGGGATGGCCGTGCCGCGCGGCCGGGGCCGCGACGACCGCGCCACCGGCGGCCAGCACGATGCCCTGATGGCCCAGGCAGACGCCGAGCAGCGGTAAGTCGCAGTGCTCGATCAGCTGGCGGGAAATGCCGAAGTCGCGGGCGATGTCGGGGCGACCGGGGCCGGGGGAGATGACGACATTGTCGAACCGGTCCAGGTCCAGTTCGGTGAGCTTGTCGACCTCGTCGTTGCGCACCACCACCGGCTCGATCCCGTTCACCGCACCGATCAGGTGGAAGAGGTTGTAGGTGAACGAGTCGTAGTTGTCCACCAGCAACGTGCGCAGCGGACCGGTTCCCTCGGCGGCCCCTGCGCGCCAACGGGGCCGGGTCGTGCTCATCCGATCACCGTAGCGGGTCCCGGCGAACCGAGGGCAGACCACATTGATGGCAGGTGCCCGCAGTTGTGACGCGATCGTGGTGCACAATGTGGGACATGTCTGTGGTGCAACCGGCCGCGGTGGCGCGGGATGTGGTCGATTTCGGAATCGTCGGCAAGTGGATGGACGAGCAGGGCCTGCCCGCCGGGGATTTCGAGGAGGTGACCCCGCTCGGCGGCGGCACCCAGAACATCATGGTGCGTTTCACCCGCGGCGGCCGCGACTACGTCCTGCGGCGCGGCCCGAAACACCTGCGCGCCAAGAGCAACGAGGTGATCCGCCGCGAGGCCCGCCTGCTCGGCGCGCTGGACGGGACCGGCGTGCGCGCGCCCCGGGTGATCGCCGCCTGCCCCGACGAGTCGGTGCTCGGCGCGGTGTTCTATCTGATGGAACCGATCCACGGCTTCAACCCGGCCAATGAACTGCCCGAACCGCATGCGAGCGATTCGGAGATCCGCCGCCGGATGGGCCTGTCGGCGGTGGAGGCCATCGCGCGGCTGGGCGCGCTCGACTACCGGGCGCTGGGGTTGTCCGACTATGGCAAGCCGGAGGGCTTCCTGGAGCGGCAGGTGCCGCGCTGGCTGGCCGAACTCGAGTCCTACACCGCCAACGAGGGCTATCCGGGACCGGAGATTCCGGGCGTGGATCGGGTGGGCGACTGGCTCGATCGCCACCGCCCGGCGCAGTGGACGCCCGGCATCCTGCACGGCGACTGCCATCTGGCGAACATGATGTTCTCCTATGACGGCCCGCAGGTGGCGGCCATGGTCGACTGGGAGATGTCGACCATCGGTGATCCGCTGCTGGATCTGGGCTGGCAGATCGCGACCCGGCCCGAGCCCGGCACCACCGGTTCGGCGCTGGTCGGCAAGCTCGGCGCGGTGGGCGGGCTGCCCACGGCCGAGGAGATGATCGCCCACTACGGCGAGTTCTCCGAACGCGATCTGAGCGCGGTGACCTGGTATACCGTGCTGGCCTGCTTCAAGCTCGGCATCGTCCTCGAGGGCACGCACGCCCGCGCGTTCGCCGGTAAGGCGCCCAAGCAGGTGGGCGACTTCCTGCACGCGATCACGCTGGAGCTGTTCGAGAAGGCGCACCGGCTGATCGAGTGACCGCATCTCGTCGAGGATTGGCAGTTTATTTGTGGCGGTAAACTTTCCGCCAGTTTAGGTTTGGTCCATGCCGATCGTTCCCGATGCCAAGGACTGGACCTGGGTCCTGGAAAAGCCGTGCCCCGAATGCGGATTCGACGGGCCCGCGACCGCTTACGAGGCCGTGCCCGGGCTGGTGCGCGACGCCGCCGGACGATTCGGCGCGGTGCTGGAACGTGCCGATGCGACGGTGCGCCCGGACGATTCGACCTGGTCGGCGCTGGAATACGCCGCGCACGTGCGCGACGTGTGCCGGGTGTTCGTCCACCGGCTCGACGTCACCCTCGGCGGCCCGGGTACGCCACCCGAGGTCGCGGGATTCGAGGGCAAGGTCGGATTCGCCGACGGCCTACCGGTTTTCGAGAACTGGGATCAGGACGTCACGGCCGTGGCGGGCCGCTACGGTGAGCAGGATCCGGCCACCGTCGCCGCCGAGCTGGCCGTGGCCGCCGAAACCGTCTCCGGCGCTTTCGAATCCGTGCCCGTCGCCGAGCGCGGCCGGGCGGCCCGGCGCAGCAACGGCTCGCTGTTCACCGTCGACTCCATGGCCACCTACTTCGTCCACGACCTGATCCACCACCTGCACGACGTTCACGCCTGAGCGCAGCGCACCACCGTCCGGTGCAGATTGCGGGCCCGCACATCGTCGAGGACGGCCATGCCGAGGCGGTTCATGGTGTAGCCGAAACCCAATCCCGTACTGGGATCGGCGAATCCGACCGAGCCGCCGAAGCCGGTGGTGCCGTAGGCGCGTTTGTCGGAGCCGAAGCGGAACGAGCCGCGCGACTTGCGGAAGCCCAGGTGGTAACGGCTACGGGTGAGCAGGATCAGATCCTCGGCGGGCACGTCGTCGGCGGTCTCGGCGGCGGCCAGCCGGTCCAGCACGGCGTCGTCGATGGGCAGTTCGCCGGTGCGGGCGGCGGCCGCGCCGTACACCCGGGCCAGGGCGCGGGCGGTGCCGACACCGCCGGAGCCGGGATGTTCGACCCCGAGGTATTCGCGCCGGGCCGCCCGCGCGGCCGCGCCGAGGCGGGGGCTGTTGAGCGCCCGATAGGTCGCCCCGCGCCGGGCGTACAGCTGCATTCCGATGCGCAGTGGCAGATCTCGCTCGTAGCGCGGCACGTCCAGCCCGGTCGTGGCCGACAGTGTGGCGATGCGGTCCATAGGCTCGCTCTCGGGCAGCCCGATGAAGAAATCCAGACCCAGCGGCGTCGCGAACTCCTCGGCGAACACGCGGCCCAGAGTGCGCCGCGCCGGATCGACCCGGCGGATGAGTTCGCCCTGGTACAGGCCCGCGGTGATGGGGTGGTAGCCGTGCCTGGTCCCCGGTCGCCAGTGCGGTTTCTGCACCGCCAGGACCTCGGCCAGCGCATCCAGATCGCCCAGATCGCGCAGCCGCACCACGCGATCCAACTCCGGAATTCCCGCCCGATGGTCGATCAGCTGCCGGACGGTGATCGATTCCTTACCGTGGCAACCGAATTCGGGCCAGTACCGCGCGACCGGCGCCTCGTAGTCCAGCAGGCCCCGCGACACCGCGTGCGCGAGCACGAAGGCCGCCATGCCCTTCGTGGAGGAGAACACCGGCACCATGGTGTCGCGCTCCCACGGCAGGGTGCGCGCGCGATCGCGATATCCGGCCCACAGGTTCACCACCGGCCGGTCACCGGCGTAGACCGCGACGGCCGCCCCGATCTCGCCGTGCCGCTCGAAATTGCGCCGGAACGCATCGGCGACCGGTCCGAAGCCTGTGTCCACATCGCCGTGGATCCGGGGTGGTGCAGTCATGATGGGCTCGATGGTAGCCGCCGGGCCGGTCGCCGTAGGCTCGTCCCCGTGCGAGCACTGGAGCAGATTCGACAGTGGCCGGTTCGGCATGCGGCGGCGGGTGTGGTGACCGCGCGGGGCGCCAGCGCGAGCGAGGGGGACGCCGATCGGGTGTTCGCGCTCGCCTCGGTGACCAAACCCCTTGCGGCGTACGCGGTTCTGGTCGCGGTGGAGGAGGGTGCGATCGACCTGGACCAGCCGGCCGGTCCACCGGGCTCGACCGTGCGCCATCTGCTCGCACACACCTCGGGCCTGGCCTTCGACACGACGGTGATCATGGCCGAGCCCGGCGCCAAGCGGATCTACTCGAGCGCCGGATTCGAGGTGCTCGCGCGCTTCGTGGCCGAGCAGACCGGTATCGCGTTCGAGGACTATCTGCACGAGGCCGTATTCGAGCCGCTCGAAATGAAATCCTCGCTGCTGCGCGGGTCGGCGGGCCATGCCGCGCGCTCGTCGCTGGCGGATATGCTGCGATTCGCCGAAGAGTTGCTGCATCCCACACTGTTGTCCGAGCAGACGCTCGCCGAGGCGACTTCGGTGCAATTTCCGGGAACGGGCGGCGTGCTGCCGGGTTATGGCTCCCAGCGCCCCAACGATTGGGGGCTGGGATTCGAGATTCGCGATCACAAGACTCCGCATTGGACCGGTGCGGCCAACTCGCCGCGCACCTACGGTCATTTCGGTCAGACCGGCACGTTCCTGTGGGTCGACCCCGCGGCGGGCGCGGCATGCGTGGCTTTGAGCGACGAAAACTTCGGCGATTGGGCGCGGGCGGCGTGGCCGCCGCTCAGTGACGCGGTCCTGGACGAGATCGCAACGTCACACAACACGGCCGAAAAGTAACACCCGTAACTTCGGGCACTCCAGTAAACTCGGGCCACGCCGGCTCGACGGGTCGTTGGGGAAGACGTCACACGTCGAGGCTGGAGGTGTACTTGTGCGCGCATCGAATCAGTTCGCGGACGCGACGGCCGGTGCCGTGTACATTCATTCGTCGCCCGCGGCGCTGTGCCCGCACATCGAGTGGACGCTCTCCTCGACGCTGAAGGCACCGGCGAAATTGCGCTGGACATCGCAGCCCGTGGCGCCGGGACAACTGCGCGCGATCACCGACTGGGTCGGTCCGGTCGGCACCGGCGGACGGATTGCCAATGCATTGCGGGCTTGGCCGGTTTTGCGTTTCGAGGTGACCGAGGACCCGAGTGAAGGGGTCGACGGCGAACGCTTCAGTTTCGTGCCCGGACTCGGTCTGTGGTGCGGTGCGATGAGTGCGAACGGCGATGTGGTGGTGGGGGAGATGCGGCTGCGCGCGATCGTCCGGGCCGCCCGTGAGCGCGGCCGCCACAGCGCCGCCGAGATCGCCGCCGATATCGACCACGCGCTCGGGACCGCCTGGGACGACGAGCTCGAACCGTATCGCAGCGGGGGCGAGGGCGCGGAGGTCACCTGGCTGCGCCGCGACGTGGGGTGAGCACCCGAGTGTCCGGAGCGGTCACCGGATGACGCCGATTCCGGTGCGGCCGTAGGCCTCTCGCCTGCGCGAATTACCCGGCGTGTGCTGCAGACGGGCTCGTCCGGCGGCCGGGGCCCGCGGTCGCTGTGGCACAGTTTCCCCAAGGACAGGAGGGGAGTACTGCCATGGAGGGAGCGCGGGTTCTCATCGAGACCCTGGGGGAGAGCGAGGACTGGTCGGTGCTGGCGGTCGACGATCGCCTGACCGAGTGGCGCTCGCCGACGCGATTGTTACCGCCCGGCGGGCTGCGACTTGTGGCACAGGCCCACGAGCGGCGCGAGCGGGTGCAGATGCGGCTGGCCGGGCACGGTCTCGGGGAGCACACGGTATCGGCCGGTCCGGTCTTCGGTCCGGACGGCCGCGTGCACGCCGTACAGGTGCGGATCGCCGCCGACGGCGAGCCGCTGCCGGAGCCGTACGCCGTTGCGGCGTTCGGCTATTCCTCGCAGGCGTGCTCGATCCGGCTGGGCCGGCCCGCATTCGACTGGCCGCTGCCGCGCGATCGGTCGAGTTGGACCGTGCCGGAGGCGTTCCGGTACGTCGAGCGCTTCGACGGTTCGATGGAGCTGATCCTGCGGACCGTCGAACCGGTCGCGGGCAGCCGCTGGTCCGGTGATGTCACCGCCCGCCTCGGCCACCGGTTGCGCCGCTACCGGCTGGCGGTGCGCAACGGCGTCGGCGCGGCCGCGTACTGCTGGCGCGGCCTGATCCAGGACATCACGCAATACCGTGCGCCCGAAGAGATTTCGCTCGACGGCGCCGCGCTGTCGGTGCTGGGACAGCAGGCCGCGGGCAACGGTCACCTGGTGCTGGCCGACGCCCGGCAGGTGCGCCTGATCCGCTGGATAACCGACCCGGTGCCCGGCATTCAGTGGAAGGGCATGGTCGACGACCGCGACACCCCACATCCCGACGATGTGGCCCGCATCCTCGCCGAGGTGGACCGCGTGACCCGCGACGGCCGCACCCACGGCCGGGTGGATGGGGTGCGCCTGCGCCGGATGGGCGGCGGCTGGACGGTCGTGGACGCGGTCGGCACGATCATTCCGACCCCGGATACCGCCCGGCTCATGCTGCTGGAACTCACCGTCGTCGGCAGCTCCGACGATCCGGACCCGACCGAGTCCCGAGGCGATGAATAGAAAAGGGGTGGGCGGCCCGAGGGCCGCCCACCCCTTGTGGCACCACCGCTTACAGCGGAATGTTCTTCAGGTGCGAGGGCTTCGACGGCGCCGCGGCCAGGGCGGCGGCGATGGTGGAGCGGGTCTTGGCCGGATCGATGACCTCGTCCACGACGCCGATCGCCAGCGCGCGCCCGACGCCGCCCGCGATCTCCTCGTGCTCGGCGGTGAGGCGCTCGAGCAGGGCCTCGCGCTCCTCCTCGGGCGCGGCGGCCAGGGCCTTCTTGTGCAGGATCTGCACGGCGGCCTTGGCGCCCATGACCGCGACCTCCGAGCCGGGCCAGGCGTACACCGCGGTCGCGCCGAGCGAGCGGGCGTTCATGGCGATGTAGGCACCGCCGTAGATCTTGCGGGTCACCAGGGTGACGCGCGGGACGCGGGCCTCGGCGAAGGCGTGCAGCAGTTTGGCGCCGCGGCGCACCACACCCTCCCACTCCATGCTCACGCCGGGCAGATAACCGGGCACATCGGTGATCACGACCAGCGGAATGCCGAAGGAGTTGCACAGTCGCACGAAACGCGCTGCCTTCTCGGCACTTTCGGAGTCCAGGCAGCCGCCCAGGTGCAGCGGATTGTTGGCCAGCACACCGACCGTGCGGCCCGCGAGGCGGCCGATGCCGGTCACCATCGAGCGGGCGTAGCCACCCTGGAGCTCCTCGAAGGAGCTTTCGCCGTCGACGTTGTCGAGCAGCTCGTGGATGATCGGCTTGACATTGTAGGCGCGCCGGGCCGACTCGGGCAGCAGGGCCTGCAGGTCGACATCGCCGTGTTCGGCGGCGACCGGATCGAATTCGCCCTGCTCGGCGAACATCGACACCAACCGGCGGGCGCGGTGCATGGCATCGGCCTCGTCGTCGGCGGTGATATGACTGACGCCCGACTTCTTGCCGTGGGTGACCGGACCGCCCAGGGTGGCCATATCCACGTTCTCGCCGGTGACCGAGCGGACGACGTCCGGGCCGGTGACGAAGATGCGGCCCTCGGGCGCCATGATCACGATATCGGTGAGCGCGGGGCCGTAGGCCGCACCCCCGGCGGCGAAGCCGACCACCACGGAGATCTGGGGGACCAGGCCCGAGGCGCGCACCATGGCCTCGAAGACCAGGCCGACCGCGTGCAGCGATTCCACACCCTCGGCCAGGCGAGCGCCGCCGGAGTGCCAGATGCCGACCACGGGAACCTTGGAGTCGATCGCGGTATCGATCGCGTCGACGATGTGCTTACAACCCTCCACACCCATCGCGCCACCCATGACGGTGGCATCGGAGCAGTAGGCGACCGTGCGCACCCCGTCGACCTCGCCGATGGCGGCCAGCACGCCGGAGCGGTCCCGCGGATGCAGCGGCAGCACGGTTCCGGGGTCGAAGAAGCGCTGCAACCGGCCCAGCGGATCACGGGGATCGGTCGTGGTGTCCGTCTGGGCGGGGGCCATGATGGTCATCGCGTAATCTCCTCGCGTGGATCTGGAGTCGCTGACGCGGCTGCAAAATGTCGTTGTCCTGGTGTGGTTTTCAAGCTACGAGTACGTGCTCGAAAACCACACCAGGACCGCTGCAGTGGTGACCGTTACCGGAAATCAGTAGCGGCCGAAGGCGAGCGCGACATTGTGCCCACCGAAACCGAACGAGTTGTTGATCGCGTACTCGATGTCCTGGCGGCGAGCCTCGCCGTGCACGACATCCAGATCGATCTCCGGATCCTGGTTCTCCAGGTTCAGCGTGGGCGGCACGATGCCGTCGCGGATGCTGAGCACGGTGAGCACCGACTCGAGGGCGCCGACGGCGCCGATCGAGTGGCCCAGGGCGGACTTGGGCGCGTAGACCGAGGCGTGCTGCACGCCCGCCTTGTGGATCGCGTTGGCTTCCGCGGTATCCCCGATCGGGGTGGCGGTCGCGTGGGCGTTGATGTGGGTGACGTCCTTGGGCGACAGTCCGGCGGTCTGCATCGCACGCTGCATGGCGCGCGCCGCGCCGCTGCCCTCGGGATCGGGGGCAACCAGGTGGAAGCCGTCGGAGGTGATGCCCGCACCCAGCAGCCGCGCGTGGATGGTGGCCCCGCGCGCCTTGGCATGCTCCTCGGTCTCGATGACCATGAGCGCACCGGCCTCACCGAAGACGAAGCCGTCGCGATCGGAGTCGAACGGACGCGAGGCGCCCTTCGGATCGTCGTTGCGGGTGCTCATCGCGCGCATCATGGAGAACGCCGCGATAGGCACCGAGTCGATGTAGCCCTCGACGCCGCCGGTGACGACCATGTCGGCGTCACCCATGACGATCATCCGCCAGGCGTTGGCAATGGCCTCGGAGCCGGACGAACATGCCGACACCGGCGTGACCACTCCCGCCCGGGCCTGCAGCTCCAGGCCCACAACGGCGGACGGTCCGTTCGGCATGACCATCTGAACGGCCAGCGGCGAGATCTTGCGATAGCCGCCGGTCTTCAGCTTGTCGACCGAATCGACGAGGGCATCGCCGCCGCCGAGTCCGGTACCGATCGCGACGCCGAGGCGTTCGGGATCGACCTCCGGGCTGCCGGCGTTCTTCCACACCTCGCGACCGAGCACGGTCGCGAGCCGCTCGACATACGCCATGCGACGGATCTCAACCCGGCTCAACAGGGTGTCCGGGTTGACCTTGAGGTGACCGCCGATGCGAACCGGCAGGTCGTATTCCTCGATGAAGGAATCCTCGAGCGTATCGATACCGCTCTCGCCGTTGAGGAGTCCCTTCCACGTCGCATCGACATCGCCCGCGATCGACGTGGTCGCCGCCAGGCTCGTTACGACGACGTTGGGGAAGTTCCCGTTCTTGGTGGAAGGAGTGGTCACGTTGTCGGCCCTTACTCGGCGTGCCCGAACTTGGCCTTCAGCTCCTCGGCCGCCTCGGAGTTCTCGGCCTCGAGCTTCTGGATGTAGGCGACGGCGTCGCCGACGGTCTTCAGGCTGGCGAGGTCCTCGTCCGGAATCTTGACGCCGTACTTGTCCTCGGTCTGCACCGCGATCTCGACCATCGACAGCGAGTCGATGTCCAGGTCGTCGACGAAGGACTTCTCCAAGGTCACCTCGGACGGCTCGATGCCGGTCACTTCTTCGATGATCTTCGCGAGCTCTTCGACGATCTGTTCCTGGGTCAGAGCGGCCACTTCGTGGCTCCCTTCTTGTTACTCTCTGGGGTCCGTTTTCTTTTTCGGTACGAGCCCGGCTTTTGTTTCCGCCGGTCCCGGTCGGGTCCGCATCGTTGCGGGCCGCGACGAAAGCTAGCTGGTTGCCGAGACTGTCGACAACTCCGCCAACGCAGCAATATCTTCCGGCGTCTTCAATGCCAGATTGGGCGTGCCCTTCAGCTCCCGCTTGGCGATACCGACCAGAGTTCCGGCCGGTGGCAGTTCTGCCACCGCGGAGACTCCCGCCGCGCGGAGGGTCTCGGTGCACAGATCCCACCGGACGGGCCGGGTCACCTGTGCGGCGAGCTTCTCGATGGCGTCTGAGCCCGAGTCGACCGGCTTTCCGTCGAAGTTCGACAGGAGAACCCGGGTCGGTTCGCCGGGAGTGATCCCAGAGATGGCCTCTGTCACAGCGTTCTGGGCGGGTGCCATGAACGCGGTGTGGAACGCTCCGGCGACGGACAGCGCGCGAACACGCGCCTTTTCCGGCGGATTGTCCGCCAGTTCCGCCAACGCATCGAGCCGACCAGCCGCCACGATCTGACCGGCCGCGTTGCGGTTGGCCGGAACCAGGTCGAGCTCGGCGAGCCGGGCGAGCACGGCGGCCTCATCACCGCCGAGCACGGCGGACATTCCGGTCGGCTCCAACGCGCACGCCTTGGCCATCTCCGCACCGCGGATACCGGCCAGCCGCACCGCGTCATCAGCGGAGATGACACCGGCGACAGCAGCGGCGGCGAGTTCGCCTACCGAGTGTCCGGCGACGATCGTATCCCTCGGAATCGCTTCCGACGGGATTTCCGCGTACGCCAGCAGCGCCGCGGCCACGACCAGGGGCTGAGTCACCGCGGTGTCGGTGATCTCCTCCGCCGTGGCGGTGGTGCCGAGTCGCAGCAGGTCCAGGCCGCAGGCCTGGGACCAGAGGTCGAGGCGGTCGCGCGCGCCGGGAAGATCGAGCCAAGGCGCGAGCATGCCTGGGGTCTGTGAGCCCTGTCCAGGGGCGAGCAACGCGATCACGCCCTCTACAAAACACTGTGGGAAGCCCATCCGGAGATGTCGACGCGAATGAAGCTTGTCGACCGCTTTTGTGTGGACCCCACAAAACGGCAAGTGAGATGTCGCGATCGACCGATTCCCCCTCGGCGTTACAGCCGATCTTCGTAAAAGGTGTCAGAGGCCTCTTCTGTGACAGTTGACGGCGTTTCGTTACGCATTCGTGTCAGTCGACCCACTGTTGCGGCGATCCGGAGTACGTAGGCGTCGCGCGGATTGACGGGATCTCGGCCGGTGATGTCGGCGATGCGCTTGAGTCGGTAGCGAACCGTATTTGGATGAACGTACAGCTGCCGGGCGCACGTCTCGACGGCTCCGCCGCAATCGAGATAGGCGTCGAGGGTGTCCGACAGGGCCGATCCGGCGGCGGCCAACGGTAGCACAAGATACTCGTTGAGAGCGTCTATCGCAGCACGGTCCCCGAGCAGTGCGCGTTCGGGCAGCAGTTCCGAGGCGTGCACCGGGCGTGGCGCGCCGCGCCAGCCCACGACCGCCTCCATACCGGCCATCGCCTCGACCGCGCTGATATGCGCGGCCGACAGCGTCCGGGTGGTCGGGCCGATCACCACGGGCCCGTCGGAGAAGACCTCGGCCAGCAGCTCGGCCAGGAACGGCGAGGGGTAGCCGCCCTCGCCGAGATGGCCGCTGACGACCATGACCAGCCGCGAGCCCTGCACCACGGCCAGCGCCGCGTTGCCGTGCCGGGCGGCGATGGTGTGCACCGAACCGACCACGGCCACCTGGTCGTTGACCGGCGTGCCGACCAGCACGGTCGCGGGCGCGGTGGCGTCCCAGTTCAAGGTCGCCGCGCGGGAGAGCATTTCGGGTCCGGTGTCGCCGCGCACCACGGCGTCGACGACCAGGGCCTCGAGCCGGGTGTCCCAGGCGCCGCGGGATTCCGCCGCGCTGGCGTACACCGAGGCGGCGGCGAAGCCGAGCTCGCGGCCGTAGCGCAGCACCGCCTCGGTCAGCGCGACCAGCTGCCGGTCGTTGCGGGCCAGGGCGGGCAGCCACTGCTCGAAGAACTCCATGGCGACCCGGACCATGTCCACGGTCTGGCGCAGCGTCAACCGTCGCGCGAGGTCCTGCGGGATCACCTGGAAGGCGTCCAGGGAGAAGCGGATATCGCTCTCGGGGTCCTGCAGCCACTCCAGGAAGTTGACCACCGCGGTCTGCACCAGCATCTGCACGCCCGCGCGCTGAGCGGCGTCCAGATCACCGAAGAACGGCAGCCGGTCCTCCATCGAGGCGATGGCCTCGGTCGACAGCCGCCCCGACAGCTGCCGCACCCGCTTGAGCAGGGTGTCCGGCAGCGGGTCCCGGTTCTGCCGATTCGGGGACAGGGCCCCGGTCGGCAGATAGACCTCGTGGTGTTCGGACGTGCCCTCGGAGATCCGCCGAGGCCGCGGCGGTTTACGTTCCACCATGCAATATTCCCTTGCGGCGATTACGCCGCCACAGGCCCCCTATATGTGGGCGTGCCGCCCCGGCCAAGAGCGCGCCGGGGCAATCGAGGGCTGAGCCCACATCTCTCACGCCAGCTGTTCCTCGGTGCTCTCCGACTTCGGCGCCGCGTCGACATCGTCGATGCGGTAGCGGGCCGCGGCCTCGGCGACCTTGGCCTGGTCGAACTTTCCGGCGCGGGCCAGGGCCTCGAGCGCGGCGACCACGATCGACTGGGCGTCGACGTTGAAGACGCGGCGAGCGGCCGGACGGGTGTCGGAGAAGCCGAAACCGTCGGTGCCGAGGGTGGTGTAGTCGCCGGGCACCCACTTGCGGATCTGATCCGGCACCGAGCGCATCCAGTCCGACGCCGCGACGAACGGCCCCTGTGCCCGCGAAAGCACCTGCGTGACATAGGGGGTGCCCGCGTCGGCGGCCGGGTTGCGCAGGGTGGTGATCTCCTTGGCCAGCGCCTCCTTGCGCAACTCGCTCCACGAGGTCACCGACCACACATCGGCCTGCACACCCCACTCCGAGGCCAGCAGCTCCTGCGCCCGCAGCCCGTCGGGCACGGTCACCCCGGCCACCAGGATCTGCGCGCGCACCTCGCCCTCGCCGCCGCGCCGGTAGAGATAGATGCCCTTGAGCAGACCCTCGACATCGAGGTCGTCGGGCTCGGCGGGTTGGGCGTAGGGCTCGTTGTAGAGGGTGATGTAGTAGAAGATGTTCTCGCCGCCGAAGCTGTCGTTCGGCATGTGCGGGTTGGTGCCCGGCAGTGCCGTCGACTCGGGCGCGGGCTTGCCCCCGCCGTACATCCGGCGCAGGCCATCGCGCACGATGTGGGCGATCTCGAAGGCGAAGGCCGGATCGTAGGCCACCACAGCGGGATTGGTGGAGGCCAGCAGCAGCGAGTGGCCGTCGTTGTGCTGCAGACCCTCACCGGTCAGCGTGGTTCGCCCGGCGGTTGCTCCGAGCACGAAGCCGCGCGCGAGCTGATCCGCCGCGGCCCACAGCCCATCGCCGGTGCGCTGGAAGCCGAACATCGAATAGAAGATGTAGAGCGGGATCATCGGCTCGCCGTGGGTGGCGTACGAGGTGCCGGCCGCGGTGAACGACGCGGTCGAACCGGCCTCGTTGATGCCCTCGTGCAGAATCTGCCCCGCTTGACTCTCTTTGTAGGCGAGCATCAATTCCGCGTCGACCGATGTGTACAACTGGCCGTTGCGGTTGTAGATCTTCAACGAAGGGAACCACGAGTCCATGCCGAAGGTGCGGGCCTCGTCCGGGATGATCGGGACGATCCGCTTGCCGATCTCCTTGTCGCGCAACAGCTCCTTCATCAACCGCACGAAGGCCATCGTGGTGGCCACGTTCTGCTTGCCCGAGCCCTTGCGGACCGAGCGGTAGGGCTCGTCGCCGGGCAGTTGCAGAGGCTTTGCCGCAGAACGCCGTTCGGGCAGGAACCCGCCGAGCGTGCGGCGACGGTCCAGCATGTACTGGATCGCCGGATCGTCCTTGCCGGGGTGATAGTACGGCGGCAGCTTCGGATCCGCCTCCAATTGCGCATCCGTGATCGGAATGCGCTGCACATCGCGGAAGGCCTTGAGGTCGTCCAGCGTCATCTTCTTCATCTGATGCGTGGCGTTGCGGGCCTCGAAGTGCTTGCCCAGACCGTAACCCTTGATGGTCTTGGCCAGGATGACCGTCGGCTGGCCCTTGTGCGCCAGCGCCGCCGCGTAGGCCGCGTAGATCTTGCGGTAGTCGTGGCCGCCGCGCTTGAGGTTCCAGATCTGTTGATCCGACAGGCCTTTCACCAGTTCCTTGGTGCGCGGATCGCGGCCGAAGAAGTGCTCGCGCACGTAGGCGCCGTCGTTGGCCTTGTAGGTCTGGTAGTCGCCGTCGGGGGTGGAGTTCATCAGGTTCACCAGCGCGCCGTCGCGGTCGGCGGACAGCAGCGCGTCCCACTCGCGGCCCCAGATGACCTTGATCACGTTCCAGCCCGCGCCGCGGAAGAACGACTCCAGCTCCTGAATGATCTTGCCGTTACCGCGCACCGGGCCGTCGAGGCGCTGCAGGTTGCAGTTGATGACGAAGGTCAGATTGTCCAGGCCCTCGAGCGCGGCCACATGCGCCAGGCCGCGTGATTCCGGCTCGTCCATCTCACCGTCGCCGAGGAAGGCCCACACGTGCTGATCGGAGGTGTCGGTGATGCCGCGGTCGTGCAGGTAGTGGTTGAACCGGGCCTGGTAGATCGCGTTCATCGGGCCCAAACCCATGGAGACCGTGGGGAATTCCCAGAAGTCGGGCATCAGCCGCGGATGCGGATACGACGACAGGCCGTGGCCAGGGCCGCCGTGGCTGTACTCCTGGCGGAAGCCGTCGAGCTGACTTTCGCTCAGGCGGCCCTCCAGGAACGCACGGGCATAGACGCCGGGGGAGGCGTGGCCCTGAATGAAGATCTGGTCGCCGCCGCCGGAGTGGTCCTTACCGCGGAAGAAGTGGTTGAAGCCGACCTCGTAGAGCGCCGCCGAGGAGGCGTAGGTCGAGATGTGACCGCCCACAGCGATTCCCGGGCGCTGCGCGCGATGCACCATGACCGCGGCGTTCCAGCGGATCCAGGCCCGGTAGCGGCGCTCGACCTCCTCGTCGCCCGGAAACCAGGGCTCGTTCTCGGTGGGGATGGTGTTGACGTAGTCGGTCGAGGTCAGCGCGGGGATGGCGACGTGGCGCTCACCGGCGCGCTCCAGCAGGCGCAGCATCAGATAGCGCGCCCGGCCGGGGCCCTCGCGGTCGAGCATCTCGTCGAACGATTCCAGCCACTCGCCGGTCTCCTCCGGATCGATGTCCGGTAGGTACGACGCCACACCCTCACGGATCACCCGCACACGGGCGCCGCTCGGCTTGCGGACCGATCCCGGTTCGGCGGCAGCACCATTGGGGGCGGAACTCGACGACATCGGGTGCATCAGGTCGGTCAAAATCAATGCTCCTCGTACAGGGGTGGACGATGGCTCTGACCCCGGGTAGCCGCTCCGGTAGGCAGCGGCTATCCGTCGATTGCGGTTGGGGCGCATCTCACATCCTTGTCGATGATGCGTCCCCGGTCATCATGTCAGTCGGAAATCCAGTACCGTTCGCTAGGCGGCGCGGTCGGTCGCGACGGGCCCGGAGGCGCAGCCCGGTCAACCAACGTCCGATCCCGCGGGCGCCGCCATCGGACACCGTCGAGGCATCGAGAAGCGGGGAGATGATGAAACTGCTGAACCCACGTGGGTTCGGGTTGGCGTGCGCGACCATCGCGGTCGGCACCGGACTGGTGGTTGCGGGTTGTTCCAACGCTGTCCACGGTACCGCCACCGTGGACCAGGCGGATGCCGCGGCGTATCGGACCGAGATGGCGTCGTCCTCGGCGGCGGCCACCTCCTCCCGCCGCGCGGCCGCCCAGGCGAAGGCGGTGAGCGACAACTGCACTCCGTTCCGCGACACCACCGGGGTGGCGGTCACCAAGTACAACGAGTTCGTCGACGCCCACGACAACAACGCCCCTGATCAGGACGCCAAGCGCGACGCCTCCGCCGAGACCCTGGAGAACGCGGCCAAGACCGTCGAGGGGCGGGTGAGCGCCGCCGGCGATGCGCTGCCGCCGGATCTGGCCCAGAAGTTCACCGATTACGTCGTGGCCGCCCGCGCGCTGGCCGCCGAGGCGCGCAAGATGACCTATACCGCGCCGGTCGGACCGCTGAACGATGCCAGCAAACGGGTCAACGATGCGCTCAACGAGGTGCGCAACGCCTGTCCCGCGCGTTGATTTTCACCATGTCCGCGCGACATTTCCGTGGATAATTGGCCGGATCGGCTTGCGTTGCGGCGGATAACCATGTTCGCTTGCAATGACCTGACTGTCGGGAGTTGAGGAGGACACCACCGTGGTCGCCGCGGCGGACGCGCAGAACTACGCTCAGAAGCTTGGCATCAAGCACGACATGGTGGTCCAAGAACTGGGCTGGGACGAGGACACCGACGACGACCTGCGGGCCGAGGTCGAGGAGACCATCGGCTCCGAGCTGCTCGACGAGGACACCGACGAGGTTGTCGACGTCGTGCTGCTGTGGTGGCGCGATGGCGACGGTGATCTGGTCGACGAATTGCTGAATGTCATCACCCCGCTCGCCGACGATGGCGTGGTGTGGGTGCTCACTCCCAAGACCGGGCAGCCCGGCCACGTCGATCCGAGCGAGATCGGCGAGTCGGCGACCCCCGCGGGCCTGACGGCAACCACGCCGGTCAGCCTCGGCACCTGGACCGGGACCAAACTCACCCAGCCCAAGACGCCCTCGAAGCAGCGCTGATCGCTGCCTTGGCTAAGGTTTCGCGGGGCGGCAGTGTGCCATGCTGCCCGGCGGACGTCGCCACGACGAACACGAGGGAGGACTGCGCATGCCGCTCGAAGTGGGCTCGGTCGCGCCGGATTTCACGCTGAAGGACCAGAACAACCAGGACGTGACCCTGTCGGACTACCGCGGGCACAAGAACGTCCTGATCGTGTTCTACCCCCTGGCCTTCACCGGCATCTGCCAGGGCGAGCTCTGCAAAGTACGTGACGAGCTGCCCAAGTTCCAGAACGACAACGCCGAGATCCTCGCCATCTCCGTCGGCCCCCCGCCCACCCACAAGATCTGGGCGGCCGAACAGGGCTACACCTTCCCCCTGCTCTCCGACTTCTGGCCGCACGGCGCGGTAGCCCAGGCCTACGGCGTCTTCAACGACCAGTCCGGCTACCCCAACCGCGGCACCTTCGTAGTCGACAAGGACGGCATCATCCGCTTCGCCGAAATGAACGGCCCCGGCGAGCCCCGTGACCAGGCAGCTTGGGAGAAAGCGCTCACTGCGTTAGATTCGTAAACCGCCGCGTCCACCAGGACCGGCCCAACCTCCACCCACCCGGGGAGGTTCCAGGGCGTATAGCTCAGTGGTAGAGCACTGGTTTTACACACCAGCGGTCGGGGGTTCGAACCCCTCTGCGCCCACCAGGATTTCCTACTTCCATCGCTCCGGATGGAAATCGTCCATATAGAAACGTGGATATAACGGCTCGTGCGGTGCCTGCGCAATTCGCGATTGGCAGTTCTTCGGCGCGATGAGCTTCATCCGGACTTTCGCCTGCGGCGGCGAGCCATCCGCTAGCAAATCGACCAGTCGGTCCCCTCTGTTGTCGGTTTTCTTCGGCTGGCGCGGGAGCCTCGCGTGCGGTGTTCATGATCGCGGTCGCGGTGACCGCGCTGGTACTACCCGCGCGGCGCGCCTCAGCCGTGCCTGGCCAGCAGTTCGGTGAACTCTTCGGCGTGGGCGAGGTGGCGGCGCAGCTTCGCGCAGCTGTCCTCGGCGAGCGTGCGGCATTCGGAGACGTAGGCCGCGGCCTGTGCTCGTTGTCCGGGGGTGGTCGCGGTGTCGGCGAGTAGGTCGAGGGATTCGAGGAGCCGACGCATCTGGTCGAGGCTGTATCCGAGTGGTTTCATGCTGCGGATGATCAGTAGCCGGTCGATGTCGGCGCTGGTGTAGAGGCGGAATCCGCCGCTGCTGCGGGCGGAGGGGGTGACCAGGCCGACCTCGTCGTAGTGGCGAATGGTCTTGATGGACAGCTCGGTTCGCTCGGCGACCGCACCGATCCGCAGGTACCGCTGCTCGGTCGTACCCATGTCAGGGGGCGCCGGTGAGGTGGCCGGAGAGGCGGTCGTGGCGTTGTTGGGAGGCAGGATCGAGTCCGACGATCTCGACGTGTTTGCCCTTGGTGCGGTACTTGTGGGTGATGGCGTCGAGCGCGGCGACGGTGGAGGCGTCCCAGATGTGGGTGTCGCTCATATCGATGACGACACGGTCCGGATCTCCGGCGTAGTCGAATTGCGTGACCAGGTCGTTGCTGGAGGCGAAGAACAGTTCACCGCGGACCTTGTAGACCCGGGTGCCGCGCTCGTCACCGATCGGGGTGACCTCGGTGAAGTGGGCGACACGGTGGGCGAAGGCGACCATGGCGGTCAGGACGCCGACGATGACGCCGATCGCGAGATCGGAGGTCGCGACGGTGACCACGACGGTGACGACCATCACGGTGGTTTCGGCGATCGGCATGCGCCGCAATGTTTTCGGGGCGATCGAATGCCAGTCGAAGGTGGTCACCGACACCATGATCATGACCGCGGCCAAGGCGGCCATCGGGATGCGCGCGACGAGATCGCTGAGCGCGACGACGAGGACGAGCAGGAACACACCGGTGAGGAAGGTGGAGATGCGGGTGCGCGCCCCGGCGATCTTCACATTGACCATGGTCTGGCCGATCATGGCGCAGCCGCCGATCCCGCCGAACAAGCCGGTCACGATATTGGCCACGCCCTGGCCCCACGCTTCGCGGGACTTGTTGGAGGGGGTGTCGGTGATGTCGTCGACCAGGTTCGCGGTCATCAGCGATTCCAGCAATCCCACCAGGGCCATCGCCAGCGCGTAGGGCGCGATGATCGCGAGGGTGTCGAGGGTGAACGGGACGTGCGGGAAGAACAGCGACGGCAGGCTCGCCGGCAGCGCGCCCTCGTCGCCGACCGTGGGCAGGCGCAGCCCGAATCCCACCGCGACCGCGGTGAGCACGATGATGGCCACCAGTGGCGACGGGACCACGGTGGTGAGTTTCGGCAGGAATACGATGATCAGCAGTCCCACCGCGACCATCGGATACACCAGCCACGGCACCCCGATCAGATGCGGCAGCTGCGCGCTGAAGATGAGAATCGCCAGCGCGTTGACGAATCCGACCATGACACTGCGCGGGATGAAGCGCATCAGCTTGGTGACCCCGGCCGCGCTCAATACGATCTGGAACACCCCGGCCAGCAGCACGGTCGCGATCAGGTAGTTCATCCCGTGGTCGCGGACCACCGGCGCGACGACCAGCGCCGTGGAGCCCGCCGCTCCGGAGATCATGGCCCGCCGCCCGCCGGTGATCGCGATGGTGACCGCCATGGTGAATGCCGCGAACAACCCCACCTGCGGGTCCACGCCCGCGAGGATGGAGAACGACAGCGCCTCGGGGATCAGCGCCAGCGCGGTCACGAGCCCGGCCAACACCTCGATACGCAGGCGTTTCGGATTACGCAGCGCGGATAAAACAGACCAGTCGGCACTGTGAGATCGATGCTCGGGGGTCACGAGCGAGGCTCCGTTCATGGATCGTGCCACGATGGCGAACCCGGACGATTCCGAATCGACGGGGGTTGGGGCAGCTATTGGTCAGCGCAAATCACCGTACTCTCCAGTCGGGGAAGAGTCGCAAGCCGAATCGGCCGGAACGTGGCCCACATCTCAATGCGCCGTCGCGCCGCCGCAATTCGTTACGACCAGGGGATGGCTATGAAACCGGTTGCCGCGCTCGGGTGAGCCGCGGCCGTATCTCGGTGTCGAAGTACCGGCGTTCGGCCGGTTCGTTCCCCTTGGCGGCCAACACCAGCCGGATACCCGCGGCATGCGCGGCATCCAGCGCCCGGTGCCCGCCCTTGCAGGCCGCCCACCGCCCCAGGAACAACGCCCACTCCTGCTTTCGGCTCTCGAACGGCCACTCGCTGGGTTCGATCGCGTTGTGCACTGTGGCGGCCCAACATATTTCACATCATCTTGAATGCGTCGCCGTCATCCCGCGCGACCGATTCGCTTTCGCGGTATCGATACTCACAGCGGCCCAACGAGTGCGTACCGAACCTCGGGCACGCGACAAATCAACGCACCCACCCGGACGCCACGATCTCCGCCGATTCATCGCGCCTCGAAATGCGCCGCGTCCCGCGCTGCGCCTCGCCGTCGACGAGCACGAGATTCCCTGGGAAGACGACCTCCCGAGCAGTCACCGATCTCGCTGCGGGTCACCTGGGTCACGAGGCGGGACGCCCGCGCCGGCACGTGGGGCTGCGGCATCAGCCGGCGTCGACACGGGTCCGGATGGTAGTTTCGCCCGTCACGCGGAGGCGGCCGAATCGGCGTTCGGTCATGTCGGTTTGCCCGGAGTGGCGGATTCGGAGCACGGTGCTCGCTCGAGTGCCGTAGAACCCCGCGCGGATCATGCGTGGCGAGGACAGCTTCCGTAGCGGGAACACGACGTCGATGTCGGGCAGGGGCGGCGACGGAGCCAGGCGTCGGGCGGCCCGTCCAGACATCACCTCCAGATAGTCCTCGATCCAGCGGTCGGCCCCATCGTCGGCGCGAAAGACACGTTCGAAATCGGCTGCTCCGCCAACCACTTTCGGCCATGATGGATCGATTCCGGGAAGGATGCCGAGCCCGTGCACACCTTCGGTCAGTGCTTCCGCACGGCCAGTGCACCGGTTGGATGTCCACCACAGCTCGCCCGTGCCCAGGTCCCCGATCAGTAGATTGAACCCGTCGTACCTGGCGCCGTCCGCAGCCAGTCGTCGTGCGTACTGCGCCGGTGAGACGCTCGAAGCGAGGAAATCGGGAATCAGCCGCCCGCGCGAACGGGCGCCGGACTGGGCCGTGGGCCACCCCTTGCGAGTGGCGACGACGTCGGTGATCACGCCGAGCCGGCCGGTGCCGGTGACGCCCATCCAGGTGCCGCCGCTGCTCACGTCGAGCCCGCACAACATTCGGACCCCCGCGATCTCACGCCAGGCCAGCGGTTCCGTGGGCCTGGCATATAACTCGTCCCGGTTCGCCGCGATGACCACGGCACAGACCGGATGCGTCTGCCACCCCACGAAGACCAAACACATCGCAACCCCCTTGCCCCGTACTTCGCAGACACAGCAAGCGTAAAGGCATGCTCAGCAGGTGCCGTTCTGCACCGGATAGTGGATGACGACCGCACCACCGGTGGCGTAGTTGGCGACATCGGCAGCCACCTGCTGGCCCTGCGGAGACTCCCTCGCCGCGGTCATTGCCGCAGCGTCAGCGAACTCGGCCTCGAACACCGCGAAGTACGGCGTCTGTCCCTGCGTCGCTGCCACATCGAAACTGTAGCGCCACGCGAGCAGGCCGGGCATGCGCGTGACCAGCGGGAGGTGGTTGCTCACGTAGTAGTCGCGGAAGTGGTCGGGATCGGCGGGCTCGGGATACAGGACCACCAGCTTGTGCATGACAACCTCCGTTCAGCGGCGAGCGACCACGACACCCCGGAAGATCAACGCGCAGAGGTCATCTCGGCCTCTGCGATGCACGGAAAGGCCGATATCCACGTCACCCGACAGCTGGATTGGCCGGTTGTCGGCGTCCGTGGTTCCACGCTGCCACATGGTCAGTTCGAAGAACAAGGGCACGAGGGCATCTCGGACCACGCCGAAGCGCGATGCGTCATCGCCGCTGAAGGATGATCGGGTTCCATCCGACGATGAGCAAGGCGGCGATGAAGGTCGTTTGTCCCGCCAGCTGACCCATGAGCGTGCCCGAACTGATAATCGACCAGATAGAGCCGGTCAGGAGCGGGCAGCCTATGGCAAGGAGGACAACCACGCGGCGCTTTGTCCAACGCTTCCGCAGGCCATGTGCCGCAGCCGATTCCCGCCCGAGGGCCGAGAGGAGGATCACCAGGGTAGCGCCGAATATCGCGAGGGCGAACAGGCGAGTCGCCAACTGGTCGTTCAGGTCTCTGCTGACAACCAATTCAGTAGACGCCGCCAGGTACAGGCCGATGACGACCAGCGTCGCAACCCACCTGATCTGTGAATTCTTGCGTCCTTCTGCCACAACCGATCTCACCCCTCCGCGCTCTCGGTAGGAGCCTACTGGTCCGATGGTTGCGCTGTACCCGGCAACGCCCGCTCATGCGCATATCCAGCGGTCCAATTGTTCCTGGGGGCTGACCGAAGCTCGACACACGGAGATGCCGCTCGCCGCGCGGCCGATAAGGCGGGATGCATACGGTCGCCAAGGACCGCTGGAGGTCGAGCCGTACTGTCGAATGAATCGTGTTGCGGCATAAACTCACTTGGGGTCAGCAGCTCTGGAGCGCCTTCCCGAGAGCGGTCTTCTCGGTGTGCTGGAGGGTCAGACGCCAAGTCGACTTCACCGCGACCCACATCCGCGTATAGGTGCAGCGGTAGGACGCGTTCGGCGGAAGCCAGGAGGCGGGGTCCTGGTCGCCTTTCGAGCGATTGGAGGATGCGGTGACCGCGATCAGCTGAGGGTTGTCGAGGTCGTTGGCGAACTTCTCGCGCTGAGCGGTGCTCCATTCGCGGGCGCCCGACCGCCACGCCTCGGCGAGCGGCACCACGTGATCGATGTCGACGCCGGAGACATCGCGCACCGTCTTGCCGTCGTAGGGGGAGTACCAACTTCCGGCGGTGGGATGGCATTTCGCGTCGACTCGCACGCCGGTGCCGTCGCGTTGCAGCACTCTTTCCCGGGTGTCGCAGTCGCCGGAGACGATGATCCAGTGCGGGAATTTGTTTCTCGAATAGCCGCTCATCGTGGTTTCGTCGGCAACCGTGAGAGCGGCGAGCAGGGCACGCGCCGCCGCGGCCGACGGAATTCCGGGTGGCTCGGCCGGGGCGACGCCCGGTGTCATCAGGACGGCGACGACGGTGGCGAATGCCACCGCGCAGACACCGGTGGAAAACCTTCGCATGGGCGCGCTCCAGCGGCTCAATCCGGCCATCAGCTCGATCGGTTCGACTGCCAAAGCTGAACGGCGACAGCAAAAATCAGATACCCGCACGGTAAGGACGCGTCAGCTCGGAGGTAAACCCCTACAGCTCTGTGTGATCCGACTGGTTGACGCTGGGCCCAGCTGCCAGCTCTCGGGCACCTCGGCGCAGCCGTGCGGAACGCCGGAAGGTCAACGCGCAGAGATCAACTCGACCTCAGCAGCGCACCATAATGCCGACTTCAGCGCAATCGGACGGGCTTCCGTCCGGGCCGTGCCCGGCGCTGCGATGTTCCCTGGCCCGTACATCGCTAGGGTTGAATCCCGTGATCATATGGCTGAACGGCACCCACGGCGTAGGTAAGACCACGACGAGCGTGCTTGTGCAGCAACTTATTCCGGATTCGAGAGTTTTCGATGCCGAGAAGGTCGGCGAGACGCTCATGGACATCGCGCCGGGGTTGCCGGGGACGGACAACTTTCAACATTGGCCGCCGTGGCGGCATCTCGTCGTCGAGACCGCTCACCACGTGCTCGATTACACCGGAGGTACTTTGGTTATGCCCATGACCGTCCTGGTCGAGCAGTACTGGCGCGAAATCAGCACGGGCCTTGCCCACCATGCAATCCCGGTAAGGCATTTCGTCCTCCACGCTGACCAGGAGACTTTGCGCAGGCGCATCGAGGGTGCGACCCCAGTCCCTTCATGGTTCCGCCTCAAATACCTCGAGCCCTATGCCGAGGCAGCCCAGTCGTGGTTACACGCGGAGGCTGAGGTCGTCGACACCACGGACCTCACGCCCGGTCAGGCCGCCCTTCGGATTGCTGAGGCCGTCACGAGCTGAAGCTCGCATGCCGCGGTAGCACACCCTCACAACGTTCGTCGTCGGACCGAAACGGCTCCCTGAAAACGGATGTGCGGTATCCGCACACCCGGACTTGGACTGCAGCGCAGGAGCCGTAACTGAGCGTCGTGGAGGAGTTGCCCGTGGGCAGTCCCCAGCAGAAACCAGCCGTCCCTCGTGGTTGCCTTGATCTGTCTTGGTGTAGACGGAGCTGACACCGTGCCCGCGAACTGGAACTCGATTTCCTTGCTTTCCATGTCCCTACTATGGCCGCGCGGTTCTTACTCGTCGGTGATGGATGCTGGCGGCCAGTTCTCCAAGGATTCCACTTCGGTGCGTTGAACCAGGTCCGCGTAACTCGGTCAAATCGTCGGTGACGGTCTTCCAAAGCAGTTCGAGCGCAACCCGTATCGGATCATCACCCCGTGACCCGCGGACGAGAGTGTGCTCCCGGAAGGTGGTCAATCCCCAGTTCTCCCTGCCCCCGGAGCTGTAGTCGGGGATGCCCACCTGGTCGACCTTCGGATACTCGAAGCCATCCAGTCGCCTGGTGAGCAGGCCCACGGCCGCCCGGGTGGCGACGTGCTTCGGTCCGCGCCAGCGCGGCCTCGTTGCGGTCGAGGCGAGTGGCGCTCAATACCAGCAGTTCTCGCGCCCGCTCGATCGCTTCCCGGGCTCGCTGCTGCACGGTCGCGACATTCAGCCGTTCCGTGCGGGCTCGCCGATCCCGGCGCTGTTCCCACATGACCAGCCTCTCCTGACGATCATCGGCGGCTGTCTCGGTCGAATGGCACGGTCTGATCGCGCCGGTGCCGTAGAGTCGGTCACAGCGCGTATCGACAGGCCGGGCATTCGACAGCTCGCCGACTGCGTGTCACAACCTGTGGGTTCTTTCGACTTGCAGCATGCTTCCCTAAACAGATGAGGAAGCGATCGTCAGCCCGGTGGTTGCCGAGGGTCGCCGCCCACGCAGCCGCCCCACCGGCCCACCGGGCCCCGAAAACCAGCCCCGCACAGCGCTCCGAACGTGCGCGGTTCGGCCGGCAAGTATGTTCCCCTCGCCTCGTCGGCTAAAACTCCGACGGCGGCAGTCGAATGAGCACGAACATCCGCACATGGCCGCCGGTCGCGAGTCGGTCTGTTTCCCAGAACGTCGAGTGTCGGTCGCGGGTGGGCACCCGTGTCGTCCGGGTGTCGTTGCCGGGTGACGGTGCGTGGGGCGTATGCCTTCCGTAATGGATGTTGGTTCCGCATCTGATCAGCTGTCCGACGGTGCAACTCGGTCTGCGGCCGAACGCACGGCACATGCCGCGTGGCGCGCGATTCGGAACGGTCACGCGGCATCCGTAAAGGTCGACGGGCAGAGATCATTTCAGGCTTCCGAACGTCCCCTCATGCCGAATGTCGGGTGTTTCAGCTGGGCCTGCGCGCCTCGTAAGGGTCCAGGAGCGCTCAGCTTTCGCCGTCGAGGGTCAGCACGACCAGTGGAATGGGCCGGTCGACCTTGGACTGGAAATCCGCCAGCAGCGGGTTGTTGGCCAGCACCCAAGCCGCGAACTCGTCGTAGTCCGCGCCTTCGAGCGCCTTGCCGGTCGCCTGGTAAGTCTTGTCCCGGAGTTCGATGGTGACCTGCGGATTCGCCTTGATGTTGTACCACCAGGCCGGGTACTTGTCCTCGATGAACGAGCTCACGTACATGGTCTCGTCCCGGTACAGAGGTCCCAGCGGAGTCGTGTGCCGCTTGCCGCTCTTGGCTCCGGTGGTGGTGAGCAGGATGAGGTCACCACCCGCGTAAGCGCCACCCACCTTGCCCGAATTCTCCCGGAACTCCTTGATCACGTCATCGTTCCAATTGGCAATGCCGCCCTCCTCGTCCCACGCCTGGTTCCACGGCGCGTTCGGATCGTCGTAATCGGTGACGCCGGTGAGGTCGGTCTGTTCCGGCTGTCCCGCGGTCGATTCGATTTCGCTCATGGTTCGAGTATGTAGGGGAGTTAGGACAGTTTCGGTCCTAAATCAACCAGAAATCTCGACGCACTTCCCAAGCAGAGGCCCTGTCATGCCGCGGGTCGGGTGGGGCGAGATCCGTTGCTACTCGCGCGTGGCGGAGGCTCTATCGTCAACATCACCTCGACCCATGCCCTCGCGCCCAGCGCTGTCAACGTCGACTACGGGGCGGCGAAAGCAGCGGTCGCCAACCTGATCCAAGCATTGCCAGACTTACGGCATGCACCGACTAGGCGCTGGCGCGTGGGCAGTTGTCTGATCCGGGTTGGGTGTATTGGACGACTATTTCGGCTGGACGGTTGGCGACCGGATCTTCGTGAGTGGAGAATCGACCGAACTCGTTGCCGCCCTGACGTAGTTGGAACGAGTAGATCCCGTTACCGGTCACCACGGAGGTGATGTCGAAGGTGAGCCAGTTCGCGGCCGGTGAGCCGGGACGCGAAGCAACCAGAGGTCCCAGCGTGGGCTGGTTGTTCCAGGTGGCGGTGGCCTCACTCCAGGAGTTGGGGTCGGTGCGGTGCAGGGTGTAGATGTTGCTCTCCGGTGTGGTGGTCCTGGACCACAGTTGAAGCGTGGCCGACGATACGCAACTGGAGTCGGGTAGCTCGGTGATGGAAAATTTCAGCAGGACTCGCCGTTCCGCGTCGGACTCGGTCGCGCAGATCGAACCGCAGACGAGTAACTCTTTGAGTGCCCCTTTGGCTACATCCCGATCAAGCTGGGAGACGTAGGTATCTTCGCTGACTGGCGAGATCAAGGGCGGGTTACCGGGAACGGGCGCCGCTGTGGTGACATGTGGAATCACGGGCGAGGTCCCATCGCTGCCGACGGACTCCACCAGCCAGAGGACGGCGAACAGTGCGAGCGCGAGCGCACCTGCCGCTACGACCGCACCGGGCCAACGCGTGCGGCGGGGTGCCGCATCCGCTGCCGCGCTGTTTGCCTTCGGCGGGTGGTTGCCGTTCGCGTCGACGCCGTCCGAAGTCGGTTCACAGTAGGCGGTTTCGGCGGCCAGTGCGTGCCAGCGTGCTTCCCACTCGACGACGTCGCCGCCGCACGCTCGAACGTAGGCCAGGGTGACGGCCAGGCTCGGTAGTCTTCGCCCGCTGGCAGCATCGGCTAATGCCGAGGGCGAAAACAGCGCACGACGGGCCAGCTGCCGGTATGGCGGGCTGCCGACCTTCTGCCGCAGCCGTCGCAGGTCGATCGCGAACTGTGCGATCGCGTCGTCACCGCCGACCGGCTGCTCGTGCCTCGGCATCACAACCCCTCAAACGACCACAACCATTGTCCCGACCTTCGCCCCGCCCGTCGAGCCCCTAGAAGGGCGACGGAGGGTCTCCGCACGGGAAGACCGCTTCCCTTCAGGACAGGGAATCTTTGATCGCGATCGGGGTGTCCGCGGCTTTCAGCAGGGTGGGTTGTAGGGGAGCTCGGGATGTAGCGCTGCCACAGTTCGGGGGTGAGGGTGCCGTGGGTGGTAGCGCAGATCCGTTGGGCGGCGAATTCTGTGCTGTTGATGGTGAGTTGGATGCCCGGCGGTGTCGCGGATCAGGTGGCTGCCAGCCTGGGATCAGACGCTGCGGACCGGCCGTGGTCGGCCAGTCGGCCGCACCCGGGACTGTCCCGCCATCCCCTCCTTAGCGGGACTGTCACCGGGTCGGGCGGCCGCCGGCGACGATCCGGGACCAGCCGGTCAGCTTCCGGCGTCGCGCCGCGTCGCTGTAGTGCCGATACATCGCGTCGAGAACCGGTGTGTTCTCCTTTGTGGCTCGGGACAGCTGCGGATTCCGGGGCTGTCAGGCCAGGAAAAGACCAAACTTGGCGTCGGACCCGTCGTGCCAGCCGCTGATGTACTTCGGGCTGTGGTGGGACTCGTTGCCCCAGCACCAGTCGCGCCACCAGTTACCGATCGTGATCTTGCCGCACGCCTCTTTGCCGTCGCTCTTGTTGTCCCATAGGTAGATCGCGCCGCTGGCCTGTTTCTTGCCGTTGTATGTGCGCCAGCACTCCTGGTACTTCATACCGGCCACGTTCCCCGCCAGCTGCACGCTCTTCCAGTCCGCGCACTTCGTGGCGGACGCGCTGTCGGCGGGTGACGAATAGGCCGGCATGGCGGTCGCCGGGATCGCCGCCAGGCCGAAGGTGAGCGCGACCGTGGCGGTCCCGACTGCGAGGCGATTGCGAATGTTCATGGATCGACTCCTTGCGTTCTCTGGACTCGCCGCTGCGTCCGCCGCTTCTGTCTGCGACGAGCCGCATCGGCAGGTCCATTGCAGCCCGAATTCGTTGTCCACGGTCGGTGACTCGCGTGGTGGACAACAAACCTCGGACAACGAAATGCCGTGAGGCAAGGAGAGAAGGAGTGCCCAACAAGCGGGCGCTGGCCGTCCCGAACAGAAGTGGATGTTCGCCAGCACCTGCAATGTCAGCGAAAAAATGATCGACGACTTCGAAGCTGCTGATTGGTGCCGCGCTCGGTCTCGGCCACCACCCTCCAACGTCCACAAAGGCCGCTTACGGTTCGATCAGCAGGCGTAGGTGTCACAGGGGGATGTGATGATCGGACGATGCACGTTCACCTCCTGGGAGAGTCCTGGCGACGGATCGACTCCTGGCTCGCCGCCCACGCGCCGCGCACCTTCGCCTCCCTGCGCCCACCCGCCTCGCAGGAGGCCATCAGCGCCGCAGCTGCTGAGCTGGGGGTGGAGTTTCCCGTGGATCTGGTCGCGTATCTGCGGCACCACGACGGGGTCTCCCCCGGGAAGCGGGGTTACGTCACCCCTGAGGAGGGCGGTTTCACCTTCCCCGGCTTCCAGCCCTACACCCTCGCCCAGATCCTCTCCTCGGCCCGGAGCCGCCAGGAGTCGTGGGCCAGGTATGAAGGGGACCCGCTGCTCGAGCACTTCTGGCACCACGATTTCGTACCCTTCGCCCGCAATATCAGTGCGGACGGGCTGGTCGTGGACTGCCGTCGAGGCGAGTCGTTCGGTGCGGTGGGCTTGCAGGCGGAGTCCGAGGGCGTGAGCTTCGGGGAATGGGAAAGCCTTGCGGCCTTCCTGGAACAGGTCGCCGACTCCCTGGAGGGCGGAACCGTCATGACGGTGGGACTGTCATATGTGCCTGTCGTCGATGACGGGATGCTGCTGTGGGAGCTCGCTCCCGAACGGCGACACGAGCCGCGGTCTCTGTTCGACCTGGCGCTCGCCGACCCGGTCATCGCCACCCCCCGCCGGCCGACTTCCCAAGCCACGCTGAACAAGACCTGGCCCAGCGGCTACGACAATTTCTGCCTGACCTTCGCGCAGGCCTTGGACGAGACCGAACTCCTGCGCCGGTTCGGTGCGTTGCCCGAGACCCGGCGCCCACGAGGTAGGGAGGAGGCGGAAAGTCCAGACCAGTGGCAGAACCCCAGGGTGCTGCTGCCGGTGGTCCGCGTGGGAACCCACGGCGGTTGGGCATTCGGCCTCGAGGAAGGTCGCCATATTTTCGAGGGCACACGCGATGAGGTGCTGCGCCGTGTGTCCCGTGGCACCCGTGCGGTGTCGGTCAGCTTTCGGGGTGAAAGCGGCCCTATCTCGGTGTCTCTCTTCGACAACGGCGAACTGGTGACGAAGTACCACACCGGATCGGCCGTCCTGCCTGATGGCGCGCGCGACCCGTTCGAAGTCTTCCCCGGTCTGCCGCCGCACGACGAGTGGGCGGCGCGTTGGGATTCGGACCGACAGGCCGTGGTCGGCGGTCTGCCGACGCCGGGTCAGGAACCTACACCCCAGCAGTGGCAGGAACGGCTGCTGGCGGTGTGCGACACGGTCGTTCGCAGCTGCGGCACCCCACTGCCGCCGCCCGGCCTGGACGGGGAACTCGACAGCGCGCGGATCCTTCCCCTGCTCCCGGACAACAACTTCGGGCTCCGGGAGCACAATTTCAGGATACCCGTGCCCGACCGGTTCACCTCGCTCGTCGACGCCGCGACGCCCGAGCGCCTGCGCCGCGCACTCGCCTCGCAGATGTCGTCACTGGCCACCGAGACCGGACTCGACACCTATGACGAGGTCACTGCCGCACTGTCGCTGCTGAGCGGGGAGGACCGCCCCGGCATCACCGACGATTCCGCCCTTGACCTGCGGCTGCGCCGCGTGTACGCCGAGGCGCAGGTGACATACGCCGACTGGAACGACCGGTCTGTCTGGCAGGACCGCGCCATGGCCGCCCGCGCCCTGGCCGACGCGCTCAACCTGCCGGCCCGAGAAGCCCTGGGCCTGGTCGTGAGCTGTCGTCAGAACCCCCAGTGGCGGCGGGAGTTTCGCAAGCAGCTGACCGACGACTGACTCCTGCCCGATCCCTGGTCCAGTCCCGCAGGGACTGCGATGATCTTTCGTCGGAGGATACCGCGCTGCGGGCTTTGCCCAGGCCGGGTGACGCGGCCTTCCGGTCCGCCAAAATGCCTATGCACGTTACGCCGGTGACGCGATCAGCGAACTCGTGCTTCCTCACGGCACGCGCCCGAGGCCGCGCCGAACGAACGCACTCTATTGCCGCGGGGTGCGCGTTGGCCGCACTTTCGGATTGGTTGCCCGGCAAAGCTGTCCACGGTACTCACCATGCTGATCGGGTTGTGTGCGCAACCGCCGCAGTTGTGGGCTGCCGGTATGAAGTGCGGGAAGGTGAGTTGCCTACTCGACGGATGATGAGCCGGGGCACGGTGGCACTGCGCGGCTTGGCGGACCAATCAGATCTACGCGAAGGTGGTTACCAGGACATCGCGGTATGCCGCACTACTGCTGTCTGCCGGGCGTACCGGGGACACGTCGTGCAGTGTGCGGCGGTCGTCGGCGAGCAGTAGTGTGCCTGGCTCGTCCAATGTCACGGTCAGCAGGGGTCGTCCGGCGAGATCGAGGACCATGCTTTCGCCTCCGGTCGCGTTGTGGCGAGCGATCAGCAGCGTCGACACCAGGGTGACGCCGTCGCGGTGGCGGCCCTCCGGGGCGGCGAGCCCGTCCGCGTCGGCCGCGCCGATTACGCGGAACGGATGCACGCTGACGATCCACTCGGGTGGATCATTCAGTGCCGCCGCGCATTCGGCGAGCAGGCGCAGTACTGCGGCGAATACGGGATCGGCCACGAAGGTGTCGGTCAGTGGCTCGAATATGCGGTTCACGCCGATATAGAGGGGATTACTGTTCTGAGGCTGCGCAAAAGGCCGCGGTTGCAGCAACTGGAACCGGCCCGTCGCGGTGGTCAGGCGGAAGCAGCCATATCGCCGCAGCCTGCGCGTGCCGCGATCACGCGCATAGTGGTCGACCGCCAGGTTGCTCCAGTGCGCACCGAACCGCTCCCACACCTTCTCACCCACACGCAGAAGCGATCCGGTCTCGGCGGCAGACATGAGGTAGATCCCGTTGTCGGCCAATGCCTCGCGGGCCGCCGACATCCTCGTCGTCACGCTCTGACGTCTACCCGGCTACTTCCACGCGAAACGCCCTGCTCCCGGCTTGGGCTCCGGCGGCCAGGGGCGGGCCTGTGTTTGCCGGGCGGGGAGTCGTGATCCCTGTCGAACTCCGGTGGCGGGGGTCCCCAGCGGCGGGATCGCGCAGAAGTGACCGTGCCGGAGCCGAAGTCGGCATGGCCGAAGGAGACCGGGGCTGTGCCGTTCGGTGACCTGAACCTCGCCCCAGCGAAACCGACGTTGCCGCGGAAGGTGGCGCTGTAGAAGGCGGTGACGCCTGAAAGGTGGTGTCCTCGAACGAGGCGTCGCCCGTGAAAGTTGCCGAGCAGAAGTCGGTTTCGCCGGCGGTGCCGGAGAATACGGTCTCGCCGAACCATACGGAACCGGAGAATCTGCACGCGAGGTTGGAGAACGTGGATTGAAGGGGTTAGATCCAGCCCTTCTCGCGGGCCTTGAGGGCGGCCTCGTAGCGGTTGGAGACGCCGAGTTTGGCCATGGCCGAGGACAGGTAGTTGCGGGTGGTGCCGGGGGAGAGGCGGGCGCGCCGGGCGATGTCTTCGATGGGGGCGCCGTCGATGGCATATTCGAGGACGTCGGCCTCGCGGGCAGTGAGGACGGTGTCGCCGGCGCTGATGGCTTCGGCGGCCAGTTCGGGATCGACGTATCGGCCGCCGTTGTGGACGGTGCGAATCACTTCTGCCAGCGTCGCTGCCGACGTCGTCTTGGGCAGGAAGCCACGGACGCCCGCGGCAAGGGCTCGCTTGAGGTAGCCGGGTCGGCCGTGACTGGTGACGATCAAGGTGCCTGCCCCGGGGGTGAGCCGCTGCAGTTCGACGGCGGTCGCGATACCGTCGATGCCGGGCATCTGGAGATCGATGACGGCCACCGCGACGGGTTCGCCGTCCTCGCTGTGGCGGCGCCACGCGGCTACGAGTTCCTCGCCGGAGCCCACGTGGCCGACCACCTCGATGTCGGCCTCGAGATCGAGCATGGTGGCCAGCGCGGCCCGGATGAGTGTTTCATCGTCGGCCAGGAACACAGGAATCATTCATTCTCCCAACGGATTTCGAGCATGAACTCGTCGTGTGACGCGCTGACTTCGAGAGTCGCGCCGACGGCCTCGAGTCGCTCAGCAACGCCGCGTAGCCCCGAATGCTCACCCGGTGTGCCGTGCGGGCGGTCGTTGCGCAGCGATATTCCCGCGTCCCCGAGTGCGAGAACCGCCGAGGTCGCCGACGAGTGTTCCACGATATTCGTCGTCCCCTCCCGCACCACCCAGGCGGCGACCTCGTGAAACCGCGCTGGAACTCTGGCCACATCTCCTTCGACGGCGAGTCGGCAGTCCACCGCCGACAGCAACGATCGTGCGCCGGCCACCTCCCTCGTCAGATCGATGCCGCGGTAGCCGCGCACCAGCTTGCGCATCTGTCCCATGGAATCGACGGCGAGTGCCTTCACCTCATCCATTTCCTTGGCAGCGCGGTCGGCGTCCCCGGATCGCGACAACACCGCCGCGAGTTCGCTTTTCACCGCGATCGCCGAGAAGCCACGGCCGACGACGTCGTGCAGGTCCCGTGCGAAGCGGAGCCGTTCCTCGGCCACCAGCAATTCGGCCTCGACCACCTTCGCGCGTTCCAACTCGTCGACCACCCGCAACCCCCACATCGTGAGCAGCGTCGTCCCGACGAAGAAGACGCCGACAAGGAAGGCCAATACCGCCGTGACCAATCCCGTCATCGGCGACTTGCCGAGGATCAGTCCGGTGGCGACGCTGACTCCCAGGACCAGCCACCACTTGTGCCGCACGAACGAAACGACGGCGAACAGTGCCAGCACCGCCGCGTAGAAGCTGGTCAGATGCGCTGGTGCCGCGGTCCTCTCGTCGGTGGACACCCAGGCGACCGCGGCGTAGACGAGCCAGACCCCCGCAAGCATTGCGATGGCGACAGGTAGTACCCAGCGCCGCCCCACCACCCGGGAGGAAAGTGCGAAGTCGGGTTGTGCCTCCACGGCGAGGACCGCCCCAATCCCGGCGATCACGATTCCGGGCGCCGACCACAGCGAGTGGGTGACGATCGCTATTGCGACGATCAGCGCGGCGAGGGCGCTCTGGAAGGAGGCGCGCGTGTAGAACCGAAACTTGGCCGGTGCCGACGATCGATTCCACCAGGATGTCCAGCGGGTCAACTGCGATCGTCCCAGCGGAAGCTCTTGCGGGTCAGCACGAGTGCCAGGACGGTCCATAGCGCCAGTGTGGCAAATGGACCGCCGAGTTCGGCGAAGCTGCCAGCGAAGTCGAGGGCTGCGTCGGAGGCGCTACCGGTGGCCGGTTTACCGGACGTCCCGAGGGAGACGAGGTCGGAGACGGCCGCGAAGGGCGTCCAATCGGCCAGATCCGCGAACCGATCCGGCAGGACTTTTCGGATGGATCCGAGACCCAGAAACGCGATCGTCATCACCGGAAGCGAGGTGATCTGCGCGGCTTCGGCGTTCTTCGTCACTGCGCTGGTCGCCAGGGCGAGCAACGAGAACAGGACGATCCCACCGATGAGACCGAGCGCAATCGCCGGCGCATTGATCGGGGCGGGTGCGCCCGCGCCGTACACCCCCGCGGCGACGACGAGAGTGCACGAAAGCGTCACCAGCACACCGGGAATGGCTGGCGCGGTCAGGATCTGCCAGTCGGCCGCCTCCCCGGTGCGCAGCCGTTTCAACACGCCCTCGCTGCGGCGGGTCGTGACCATCGACAGCACCGAGTAGTACTGCACGAACAGCAAGGCCGACAAGGCGAGCAACTCGAATGCCATCGCCGCCGAACCCGGCGTGGGCGCCTTGTCTTTGATCGCCAGGAAATACATGGCCAGCGGGACTCCGACCGGAAATGCGGTCGCCATCCAGACCAGCGTCTTGTTCCGCCGGAACTGCAGATACTCCGCCTTCGAGAGCGCGATCAGCGGGCGGCGGCGGAATCGTGTGGCAGGGGTTGCGAGGGTGGTCATCGAAATGCTCCGATCGGTTCGGGAGTGGCGGCCGTCGTCGCATCGACCGGCTCGCCTGCGATGTTCAGGAAGACCGACTCCAGGGAGGCCGTGCGGGCCTCGAATCCGCCCAGCCGCAGATCGTGCTCGCGGGCCCAGTCGAGCAGTTCGAACAGATGTCCCTGTAGGTCGTATGTGCTGACAGTGACGCGCGATTGCGCGTCGATCCGCGCGTCCTGCAGCGGCGGCAATGGAAAGCCGGGATGGTCGAAGACGATTCGTGACGGGTGGCCGTCGACGATCTCGCGCAGCGTGCCGGCGCGCGCGATCTCCCCCTGGTGCATGATCGCGATGCGGTCGGCCAGCGCCTCTGCCTCGTCCAGGTAGTGCGTCGTGAGCACGATGGTCACCCCGGAGGATTTGAGGTCGGCGAGCAGCCGCCACGTCGCACGGCGGCTTTCTGGATCGAGTCCGGTGGTCGGCTCGTCGAGAAACAGCAATCGAGGTTGCCCCAGCAGCGCACACGCCAGATCGACGCGTCGCTGTTCACCGCCCGACAGCGCACCGACTCGAACATGGGCACGATCGATCAGATCGACCTGCGCGAGGACGGTCTCCGCAGTAATCGGGCTGGTGCACGTGCCGCGCCACATTTCGAGCGTTTCGCGGACTGTCAACTCGGCCGGTAGGCCGCCGGACTGCAGCATGATGCCGACCTGTGGGCGGACCTGCTCGCGGTCGGTGTGCGGGTCGAGGCCGAAAACCTCGACGACGCCCGCCGAAGGAGTGGCGAGCCCCTCCAGCATGTCGAGCGTCGAGGTCTTACCGGCACCGTTGGTACCCAGCAGTGCGAAGACTTCCCCCGCGGCGACGCGGAGGTCGACACCTTTGACCGCTTCGAAGGCATTCTTGCCGTGCCCATAGGTTCGGCGCAGTCCGCGCGCCGAAATGACATCGGCGTTGCCGCGGCCTGCGGTGTGCACCCGATACCGAGGGAAGGCGCGGTCTTGTCGAGGGCGACTAATGCTGTTCATGGGTTCAACGATCACGGACACGACGTGATGCCGGTAGTAAGCGCAGTCACCGAATCCCGATGAGTGTCAACATGATCCGGCGATGACAAAAGTCATCATCTAAACCGCATCCGCCCGGGCGACTACCGGCACATTCGCGACGCCGCACGGTAGCCAGATATGGCGAGGGGTGAGGCGAAATCCCTCCCACTTCAACATATATCGCACCCCGGGGCTTGCGGCAAGGCCCGGGGTGTGGCGCAGAATGGCCCGGCCGACGCTGGGACCTGCGCAGATCGGGGTCGTGGCATGCGACTTCTACGGATGGGTGGTTCATGTTCGATGTGATCGTCGTCGGGGGCGGGCCGACGGGTTTGATGCTGGCCGGGGAGTTGCGGTTGCACGGGGTGCGGGTGGTCGTGGTGGAGCGGCAGGCGGAGCCGACGCCGCATGTGCGTGCGCTCGGGCTGCATGTTCGCAGTATCGAGGTGATGGCCATGCGGGGGCTGCTGGATCGGTTTCTCGCGAACGGCAAGCAGTATCCGCTCGGGGGATTCTTTGCCGCGATCACCAAACCCGCACCCGCTCTGGATTCCGCGCATGCGTATGTCCTGGGCATTCCGCAGCCCGTCACCGAACGCCTGCTCACCGAGCGCGCCCTGGAACTCGGCGCCGAGATTCGGCGCGGATGCGAGGTGGTCGGGGTTGGTCAGGACGAGGCGGGGGTCACCGCCGAGTTGGCCGACGGAACGCGACTGCGCGCCCGTTACCTGGTCGGGTGTGACGGTGGCCGGAGCTCGGTGCGCAAGCTGGCCGGCGTCGGGTTCCCGGGGGAGCCCGCGCGGTCGGAGACGCTGCTCGGCGAGATGGAGGTGAGCGTGCCGCCGGAGGAGGTCGCGGCCGTGGTCGCGCAGGTGCGGGAGACCGAGAAGCGTTTCGGGCTGGGGCCTTTCGGGACGGGTGTGTATCGCGTCGTGGTACCGGCCGCGGGGCTGGCCGAAGACCGCACCCCGCCCACCCTCGACGAATTCAAGCGACAGCTGAAGGCCTACGCCGGCACCGACTTCGGCGTGCACTCCCCGCGCTGGCTGTCCCGATTCGGCGACGCCACCCGGCTCGCCGACCGCTACCGAACCGGCCGCGTCCTGCTCGCGGGCGACGCCGCCCACATCCACCCGCCCACCGGCGGCCAGGGTCTCAATCTCGGCATTCAGGATGCGGTCAACCTCGGCTGGAAGCTCGCCGCCGCCGTCGGCGGCTGGGCGCCGGACGATCTGCTGGACACCTATCACAGCGAACGTCACCCGGTCGCCGCCGCGGTGCTCGACAACACCCGTGCCCAAATGGAATTGCTGTCCACCGAACCGGGGGTTCGGGCGGTTCGCCGCCTCCTCGCCGAACTCATGGACTTCGACAACGTCAACCGCTACCTGATCGAGAAGATCACCGCCCTCGACGTCCGCTACGACCTCGGCGCCGGCCACCCCCTCATGGGTGACCGCCAGCGAGACCTCCCCCTCGACGACGGCAATCTCTACGACCTCATGCACGCCGGTCGCCCCCTCCTGCTCGACCGAACCGGCCGGCTGTCCATCGAGCGCTGGAAAGACCGAATCGACCATCACTTCGTCACCGACCCGCTCCCCGCCCCCGCCCTGCTCCTTCGCCCCGACGGTCATATCGCCTGGGCGGGCGAGGCGCAGTCCGACCTCGACTCGCACCTGCCCCGCTGGTTCGGCACCCCCACCGGCTGACCGATCCCGTCCGGCCGTACCAATTCCGCTGTCGCGCAGAAGGTATGGGTGTTCGATGCCTGTCGACGCCCGCTGGTGGACGGTTCGATCGCTGTGGCAAGCGGGGTTTCGGTGTCGTGCATAGGGTGCGGCTGCCGCCGATCCCGGCCTTCCTGTGGGATCGGTTGGGCCGGAGAGGTTCTCGCGCGCGGCGCTGGTTCGGCGGTAGGGGAGTGTGGGCCGTTCGGATACGCATTGCGCGAACATCCTTTTCGCATTCGCGGCGCATTGCCGCCATCGCGGTGGCTGCTGCCGAGAATGAGTGTTCCAGGTGCGCCGGAGAACTTCGAGTTGGATATCGAGCCATCGGCGGGCAAATGAGAATTCGGCCCGTCCTGACCTTGTCGCCGTGGTTTTTAGCCCTGGCTTACATTGTGAGCTGGATCATAGGCATTCCGGTCGGTCCGTGTGCATAGTGCGGCATGCGCCAGATCCTGTTCCGGACGTGTCTGACCATCGCGCTCGCGCTCGCATTCGGGGCGGGTATCGCGGGGCGTGCCGTGGCCGATACCGGGTCGGCCGAGGTCGATCTCGTGCCGTCGCCGCCGGGGGCGAACGACTGGGCGTGCCGCCCGAGCGCCGCGCATCCGCGGCCGGTGGTGCTATTGCACGGGACGTTCGAGAACCGGCTGGACAATTGGGCCGCGATGGCGCCCGCGCTCGCGGGGGCGGGGTATTGCGTATTCGCCCTCGACTACGGCAAGAGTGCGGGCGGGTGGATTTCCGGGGTGGGGCCGATGGCCGACTCGGCTCGGGAGATCGCCGAATTCGTCGATCGAGTGCTGGCGGCGACCGGGGCGCGGCAGGTCGATATCGTCGGGCATTCGCAGGGCGGCATGCTGCCGCGGTACTACCTGAGGGCATTGGGTGGCGCTTCGAAGGTGCGCGCACTCATCGGGCTGGCCCCCAACAATCGGGGCACAACGTGGGGTGTGATCGGGCTGCCGGTGACCGCGATTCCGGCGGCGACGGGGGTGCTGTGCCCGGCGTGTCTCGAGGAGCTGCCCACCTCGGATTTCATGCGCAGGCTCAACAGCGGTGACATGGTGCTGCCCGAGGTGCAGTACACCGTGATTCGTTCCGATTACGACGAATTCGCCACCCCGCACACCACCTCGTTCCTGCCGCCGGGGCCCAATGTCACCAATATCCTGCTGCAGGAGGTCTGCCCGCGCGATCTCAGCGAGCACATGCTGATATCCGCCGATCCCATCGCGATCCGGCTGACGCTCAACGCCCTCGATCCCGAGCACGCGGTCGCCCCCGCCTGCCCGTCTCTGCAGGTCGGTTCGGCCGGGGGATAGCTGCAGCAGTTGCTGGCAGCCGGGTTGATATTCGAATCCCTCGATAGGGTTGGTTGGTCGGCCGGATTATTCGGATGACCAGGCGCAACCGGCGAGCAATCGGGTTGGCAACGTATCCGTCGGAATCGCGACCGGACGATGGCCCGGCTGCGCGGCAGCAGTGTACGGTTTCGATTCCGAAAAGCGGCGCAGGTGAATCCGCCCGACCGGCAGATGTCACCACCATGATCGAAGTAGTCGAAACCCGTTGGGGCAACCCCTATCCCATTATTCCAGTCGAGGTTTCACCGAACCGACACGAAGGCTCAAACTTCCGGCCATCGGGATCCACCCGTCCCTTTGGAGGAGCCGACATGCCCCGCATCTTCCGTCGCGCCAGGGCCGGTCACGTCATCGTCGCGGCCGCCGCTCTGCCTCTCGTCTTCTCGGTCGCGTCGACCGGGCCCGCGTATGCCGAACCCGGTGCGCCACCCGAGCGACAAATCGCCGATTCGATCAAGGCACCCGACGTCAAACAGCATCTGGAGAGATTCCAGGCCATTGCCAACGCCAACGGCCGCACCCGCGCGGCGGGCACGCCCGGTTACGACGCCTCGCGTGACTATGTGGCCGGAGAACTGCGCCGCGCGGGTTATCAGGTAACCCTGCAGGCGTTCGAATTCCAGACCTTCCGGGAACGGACGACGGCGGTCATGGAACAGGTCTCCAACGGCCGCACGTCCTACAAACCGACCGCGCCGGGGGGCAGCGAATTCGGTGACTTCGCCACCCTGACCTATTCGGGCTCGGGCGAGGCGAAGGCGAAGGTACAGGGCGTCGATCTCGTCCTGCCGCCGGGTTCGCAGCCGAATTCCTCCACCTCCGGATGCGAAGCGGCGGATTTCGCGGGCTTCACCCGCGGCAATATCGCCCTGCTGCAGCGGGGTAGCTGCACCTTCGCCGACAAGGCGCGCAATGCCCAGGCCGCCGGGGCCGCGGGCGTGATCATCTTCAACGAGGGCCAGCCCGGCCGGACCGACACCTTCACCGAACCCCTGGACGAGAAGGGCATCAGTGTGCCGGTGGTCGGCACCAGCTTCGCCGTCGGCAAGGACCTCGCCGCGGCGAAACCGGTGGTCCGGCTGAAGACCGACACCGAGAGCGCGCCCCGCACCACCCACAATGTGCTGGCGGAGTCCAAGCAGGGCAACCCGGACAAGGTCGTGATGGCGGGGGCGCACCTGGACTCGGTGCGCGCCGGGGCGGGCATCAACGACAACGGTTCGGGCAGTGCGGGATTGCTCGAGGTCGCCCTGCAGATGGCCTCGGTCACGCCGAAGAACAAGCTCCGCTTCGCCTGGTGGGGCGCCGAGGAACTCGGCCTGATCGGCTCGAAGTACTACGTGCAGAATCTGTCCGCGGCCAACCGCGCCAAGATCAAGCTCTACCTCAACTTCGACATGATCGGTTCGACGAACTTCGCGTACAAGATCTACAACGGCAGCAGCGGACCGGCGGGCTCGGCTCAGATCGAGCAGAACTTCAACCGGTACTTCGATTCCCGCAACCTGCCGCATGTGCGCACACCCCTCGACGGTCGCTCGGACTACGGCCCGTTCATGCGGGCCGGGATTCCGGTCGGCGGCTTGTTCACCGGTGCGGAGGGCATCAAGACCAGCCAGGAGCAGCGGCTGTTCGGTGGCCAGGCGGGCCGCCCGTACGACCCCTGCTACCACCGGTCCTGCGATACCACCGCCAACATCAGTGACACGGCATTGACGGTCAACACCGGCGCGATCGCCGATGCGATGCAGACCTATGCCGCCGCTGACGTCCTGCCCGGTCGCACCCCCGTCGCGGCCGAAACACCCACACACGAATAACGCGTGGGTCGCGACCGCCGCCGCAGGCACCGGCTCGGTGCCTGCGGCGGCGGTCGCCGTGTGCTAGCCGGTGGCGCCGAGCGGAATCCTGTTGCGCAGCACTGCCTGTGGTTCGCCCTGCGCGATCAGCCGACCGTCCCGCAGCAGCAGGCAGTGGTCCGCATGCAGGGCGGTGTCGCGGTCGTGGGTGACGTGTACAACGGTGACTCCCGCCGCGCTCTGCGCGCGAACGATATCCGAAATAGCCTGGCGTGCTTCGTTATCCAGCCCGGTGGTGGGCTCGTCCAACAGCAGTAGATCCGATTGCTGGGCGAGCGCCTGGGCGAGCAGGGCCCGCTGGCGCTGGCCGCCGGACAGGTCGGTGAGACGGCGGTGGGCCAGCTCGAGGATGCCGAGGCGGCTCATGCAGTCGCGCACCGTCTCGCGATCGGCACGGTCGAGTCGGCGCAGACCGCGGTGTGCCCAGCGGCCCATGGCCACCGTGTCCCGAACGGTGATCGGGAGCGTGGCCGGTATGGCGCTGTGCTGCGGAACCAGTGCGGGACGGTGGGCGCCGGTCCGGTGGATCGTGCCGGTCCTCGGGGCGAGGACTCCGGCGATGACGCCGAGCAGGGTGGACTTTCCCGATCCGTTCGGCCCGACGACCGCGGTCACTCGGGCCGCGGGGATGGTCGCGGTGATGTCGCGCAGCACCAGGCCCGAGCGGTAGCCGGCCGAAAGCGAGTCGATGCGGACCGCGGGTGAGTTCGATTCGGGCACCGGACTCCTTACTTGTTCTGAAAATCATTTTCACTATAGAGTGTCCGGCCATGGATGTCCTGTTTGCCCCGTTCGAGGTCTCCTTCGTGCAGCGGGCCGTCTGGGGCGGGCTGCTGGTGTCGTGTGTCTGCGCGCTGGCCGGGACGTGGGTCGTGGTGCGCGGCATGGCATTTCTCGGCGACGCCATGGCGCACGGGATGCTGCCGGGGGTCGCGCTGGCCTCGCTGCTCGGCGGTGAGCTGCTGCTGGGAGCGGCCTGCAGCGCGGCGGCGATGGCGTGGGCGGTGACCGCGCTGCAACGCAATCCGCGGTTCGCCCCCGACACCGGGATCGGGCTGGTGTTCGTCGGGATGCTGGCGGCGGGGGTGATCATCGTGTCGCGCTCGCAGTCGTTCGCGGTCGATGTGACCGGACTGCTGTTCGGTGACGTCCTGGCGATCCGGGAGCGTGATCTGCTCTGGCTGGCCGTCGCCACAGCGGCGGCCGGTGTCGTCGCGGTGCTCGGTCACCGGGCCTTCGTGGCCCTGGCATTCGATCCGCGCAAGGCGCATACGCTGGGGCTGCGACCGCGCTGGGCGCAGGCCGCACTGCTGGGGTTGCTGACCCTCGCGATCGTCGCCTCTTTCCACGTGGCGGGCACGCTGCTGGTGTTCGGCCTGTTGATCGCGCCGCCCGCAGCGGCCACCTACTGGGCCACCCGGATTCCGGTGATCATGCTGCTCGCGGCCCTGTTCGGCGGATTCGCGACCGTGACCGGACTGCTGGTGTCCTGGTATGCCGGGACCGCGGCCGGGGCGACCATCGTTGCGGTCGCGGTCGGGGTGTTCCTTGCCTCGGCGGCGCTCGCGTGGCTGCGGGCGCGGGTTCGGCTGTCCGGAGCGGGTGGGCAGGTCCTGGTGCTGCTGCTGGTCACCGCGTTGCCGCTGGCCGGATGTGGTTCGGGCACCGGTGAATCCGCGCCCGAGACGGCACATGGATTCGTCGAGGGCGCGCAGGAGGCCGATTCGCCGCAGACCCGGCTGGTCGTCGCCGATGCCGGGGGAGCGGTCCGCGTCGTCGACCTCATCGCGGGCACCACCGTCGAGGCGGGAAATGCCCAGGGCGTCACGGTGGTTCGAGGCGACGATCGGTTCGGCTATCTGGGCGACGCGGAGTCGATTCGGATCGTCGACGCCGGAGCGTGGACCGTCGACCACGGCGACCACATGCACCACTACCGCACCGCGATTCGGCAGGTGGGCACGCTGGGGCGCGGCGGGCTGGTGGCGGTGCACGGCGATCCGGTCGTGACCGCGGTGGTGACCGAATCCGGCACGGTGCTGCTGGACCGGACCGCGCTGGAGGCGGGCCGAATCACCGAGCGCCGCATGCTCGAACGCGTCCTGGCGCTGCCGTACGCCGGACATCTGGCCGTCGTCGCGCAAGACAGCGGACGGGCCGAAATCCGTACCCGGGAGGGCGATCCGGTGGCAACGCTGACGCCGCTGTGCCCGGCGCCGCGCGGTTCCGCGATCACCCGGCGGGGGCTGGTGGTGGGCTGCGCCGACGGCGCGATCGTCGTGACCGCCGTCGAGGGCCGGTTCGACGCGGCGAAAGTGGCCTTCCCGCAGCCCGTTCCGGATGCCGAGCGGCCGGTGGCCTTCGCGCACCGCCCCGCGAGCACCACGCTGGTCGCCCCCGCGGGGGAGCACGGAGTATGGGTGCTCGACGTCCGCGCGCGCACGTGGCGACTGCTGGAGATCGGGCCGGTGGCGGCGGCCAATACCGCGGGAGAGGGCAGTGTGCTGCTCACCGTGACCCGCGACGGGGTGCTGCACAGTCACGACATCGGCACCGGCGCACAACTCGCGCAGGCTCCGCTGCTGACCGGACCGGTGCGCCCCGATCGGCCGCCGATGATCGAAATCGACAGTGCCCGTGCGTATGTCAACGATGCCGCGGCCCGCGCGGTGCACGAGATCGACTACCGCGACCGGCTGCGGCGGGCACGCACGTTCCCCCTCGACATCGCGCCGGTGCGGATGGTGGAGGCGGGTCGATGAGGGCCGTGTTGCGGGCCTGCGTGCTCCTCATCCTGTTGGCGGCGGCGCCCGCCTGTGCCGATCGGCGCGACGAGCGGCCCGAAATCGTCGTCACCACCAATATTCTCGGTGACCTCGCCCGCAATATCGTTGGCGATACCGCCGCGGTGACGGTCCTCATGCCACCGAATGCCGATCCGCATCAATTCGCGATCTCCGCGAGAACCGCGGCTCGGATCGAGCATGCCGCACTGCTGATCCACAACGGGCTGGGACTCGAGGAGGGGGCGCAGCGACAGATCCGCGCGGCCGAGGAATCCGGCGTGGCAACGCTGTCGGTCGGCGAACAGATCGAACCGATCGCCTATCGCGACCTCGCCGACCGGCCGGATCCGCACTTCTGGACCGATCCGGCGCGGGCGCGCCGGGCCGTGGAGGTGATGAGCAGCCCGGATCACCGCGGTCGACGGCATCGCCGCCGAGACGGTGCGGGCCAACACCGGCCGGTACCTGTCCGAACTGGGCGAGCTCGAGCGCTGGATGGCCGAACGGTTCGCCGCACTGCCCGCCGAACGGCGCAAGCTGGTGACCAATCATCACGTGTTCGGCTATCTGGCACGGCGTTTCGGATTCGAGGTGATCGGCGCGATCATCCCGGGCGGGACCACCCTCGCCTCGCCGAGCGCCGCCGATCTGGCCGATCTGGCCGAAACCGTCCGGGGCGCGGGCGTTCCCGCGATCTTCGCCGATTCCGCCCAGTCCGATCGGCTCGCCCGCGTCCTGGCCGAGCAGGCCGGGGTGCGGGTGCGGGTCGTCGCCCTGTACACCGAATCGCTCACCGAGCCCGGCGGCGGCGCGCCTACCTATCTGGACCTGATGCGCGCCGATACCGACGCCATCGTCAACGGCCTCGGCTCGCCCTGAGCCGAGCATCGACAAGCAGAATGGAGTTATCCATGCGGTTGCCCGCCCACGCCGCGGCCGTCTCCGGTGTGATGGTCGCGATCATGGCCCTGACCGGTTGCGGCACAGCCGATTCCGGTCGCGCCGCGATCGCCGATCCGGTCGCGGTGACCTACGACGGCGGCATCTACCTGCTCGACGGCCGTTCGCTCACCGTCGCCGGGGAGGTGAAGCTCGAGGGATTCAATCGCCTCAACCCGGCGGGGGACGACCGCCACGTCCTGGTGTCGACCAGTGACGGGTTTCGCGTGCTCGACGCCGCGCGCGGGCGGTTCACCGACACCACCTTCGCCGCGAGCGAACCCGGCCATGTGGTCCGCCACGGCGGGCGCACCGTGCTGTTCGCCGACGGCAGCGGCGAGGTCACCGTCTTCGATCCGCACGAACTCGGCAGCGGCACACCGCGAACCGAGACCTATCGCGCCGCCGCACCGCATCACGGGGTGGCCGTGCGGTTGACCACCGGCGAGCTCGTGGTCACCGTGGGTACCGCGGAGCGGCGAACCGGTGTGGCCGTCCTCGATCGGGACCGCCGGGAAATCGCCCGCAACGAGGACTGCCCGGGGGTGCACGGCGAATCCGCGGTGCGGGGCGAGGCCGTGGTGATGGGCTGCCAGACCGGGGCCTTGATCTATCGCAACGGTTCGCTCACCAAGGTCACCAGCCCGACCCCCTACGGTCGGATCGGCAATCAGGCCGGTAACGATGCCTCGCCGATCGCGCTCGGCGACTACAAACAGGACCGAGACGCCGAACTGGAACGGCCACAGCGTATTTCGCTGATCGACACCCGTGACGCGAGTCTGCGCCTGGTCGACATCGGAACCAGCTACACCTTCCGCTCCCTGGCCCGCGGTCCCCGGGGCGAGGCCCTGGTGCTGGGCACCGACGGCCGTGTGCACGTCGTCGACCCGGTGGCGGGCACGGTGGTGCGCAGGATCGAGGTCATCGGCCCGTGGGAGGAGCCGCTGCGGTGGCAGGAACCGCGCCCGGCGATCTTCGTGCGCGGCAACGACGTCTACGTCTCGGACCCGGCCACCCGGAAGGTGCATCGCGTCGATCTGGCCGCGGGCGCCGTCACGACCACCGTCACGTTGCCCGGTGTGCCGAACGAGCTGAGCGGGGTGGCCGCGGGGCATTAGCCGCGCTCCCCAGGGGGCGACCGGTCCGCTCGGCCTGGGCCAGCGCCTGCCATACGACGGTGAGCACGCGGCTGCGGCGGGCGGCCGACCAGGGTCGGCCCTCGTCGAAGCCGGTGAGGACGAGCCCGTCGGCCAGGACGTCCAGCACGTCGACGGCGGTGTCGTGGTCGGCGATCGCGGTGTCGGCGAGCAGATTTCGCAGCAGCGCATCCCACCAGATGTTGAACGCGTCCAGTTCGGCGCGCACGACCGGATCGTCGCGGGATCCGACGACCAGGGCCAGCCAGAACCGCTGCGTGCGCTCGTCGGGAACGAGGGCCGCCCATTCGAGCAGCGCGCGCAGCGCGGCCATGCCCCGGGCGTCGCCGACGGCCGCTTCCCCCTGGGCCCGGCGGGCGTCGACCTCGCGGCGAATCGCGATGCGCAACATATCCTCTCGCCCGCCCACGTAGTGCGTCACCGCCGAGGTGGAGGCGCCGATGCGCTCGGCCACCGCGCGGATCGTCACGGCGGGGAAGCCGTGGTCCACGGCGAGGGCCACCACGGCATCGGCGACGAGTGCGAGCCGGGCGGTGCGGTCGACCTGACGAGGCATGGGCAGAGCATAGCCTGTTGTGCAACACTTGTTGTAAAACAGGCGTTGCATAACGGGAGCGGGTATGGAACAGACCGAAGTCGCCGTCATCGGCGCGGGATTCGCGGGTCTGGCCGCGGCGCGCGAGTTGCAGTCGCGAGGCATCGATGTCGTGGTGCTCGAGGCGGCCGATCGGGTCGGCGGCCGCGCGCTCACGGTGCGCTCGGCCGCTGGCAGTCCGGTGGACCTGGGCGGTCAGTGGGTCGGTCATGATCACGCGCGCATGACCACCCTGGCGGCCGAATCGGGAATGACGCTGCTGCCGACGCCGGTCGGCGGTCCGGCACTCGTGGTCGAGCAGGGGCGCGGGGCAAGGCGTATGCCGCTCACGATCGCGGGCGTCGGTCTGGCGCTGCTGCGGCTGGAGTTGTCGGCGCGGACGTTCGCCGGTGCGCGGGCCGAGCGTGTCACCGTGGCCGAATGGGTGGACAGGATCCCCGGCGACCGGGTGCGGCGGCTGCTCGAAGTGGTGCTGTCCGAGGCGTTCGCCGCCGACCTGGACCAGCTGTCGCTGCGGACGTTGATCACCGGCATCAGATCGGCGGGCGGGCTGCGGGTGATGCTCGGAACCGCAGGGGGAGCGCAACAGTCACTACTGTCCGGCGGTGCGGGCGCGCTGGCGGAGGTGCTCGCCGCGAAGCTGGCCCCGGCCGTGCGGCTGAGTCGTCCCGCCACCGCGATCGCGTGCACGGCCGAGGGGGTGATCATCGAGACCCCGGCCGGTCCGCTGCGGGCCGCGCGGGTGATCGTCACCGCCCCACCGCCGATCGCGGCCGCGATCCGGCACGATCCGCCGCTGCCCGCGAAACAGCGGCGGGCGCAGCGCGATACCGTCATGGGCACGATCTACAAGGCGGTCGCCGTCTACGACACCCCGTTCTGGCGGGCCGGGGGTGGCAGCGGTGAAATGCTCACCCTGGACGGGCCGGTGCCCGCATGCTTCGACATCTCGCCGCCCGGCGGCCCGGGTCAGCTGTGCGTCCTGATCCCCGGCCGCCGCGCCCTCGCCCTGGACCGGCTCGATCCGGACGAACGCCGGGAGGTCGTGCTGACGGTACTGGCCCGCCATTTCGGCCGCGCCGCCGCGAATCCACTGAGCTGGCACGAGAAGTCCTGGCATCTCGATCCGCAGGTGGGCGGCGGCTACAGCGCGCTGCCCAAGCCCGGCGCACCGGCCGCGCTCATCGACGCCACGACGCCGGTCGGGCCGATTCACTTCGCGGGCACCGAGACCGCGCCGCGCTGGACCGGATATCTCGAGGGCGCCGTCCGATCCGGAGAGCACGTGGCCGCGACGGTCGCCGCCGGCCTGCGGTGAGGGTCAGCCGCGCCGCACCGCGGCCAGCGCCTTGCGCGCGGCGACCAGAACCGGATCCCACACCGGGGAGAACGGTGGCGCGTACCCGAGATCCAGGGCGGTCAGCTGTTCGACGGTCATCCCGGCGGTCAGGGCCACGGCGGCGATATCGATGCGTTTGCCCGCGCCCTCGCGGCCCACGATCTGGACGCCGAGCAGGCGGCCGGTGCGGCGTTCGGCGAGCATCTTGACCGTCATGGGCGCGGCCCCGGGGAAATAGCCCGCGCGGCTGGTGGATTCGATCGTGGTGGTGACGTATTGCAGGCCCACCCGGCGAGCGTCCTTCTCGCGCAGGCCGGTTCGGGCCACCTCGAGGTCGCAGACCTTGCTGACCGCGGTGCCGACCACACCCGGAAAGGTGGCGTAGTCGCCGCCGACCCCGGCGCCGATGATCTGGCCGTGCTTGTTGGCGTGGGTGCCCAGCGGAATGTGGCGCAGCGAGCCGGAGACCAGGTCCAGCACCTCCACGCAATCGCCACCGGCCCAGATGTTCTCGTGGCCGCGCACCCGCATGGCCAGGTCGGTGAGCAGGCCGCCGGACGCGCCCAGCGGCAGTCCGGCGGCGTGGGCGAGATCGGTGGCGGGGCGTACGCCGATGCCGAGTACGACGACGTCGGCCGGGTATTCGCCGTCGGCGGTGGCGACCGCGCGGGCCCGGCCCGCGTCGTCGGTGCGCACGGCGGTCACCTCGGCGTCGTCGACAACCCGGATGCCCATGCCCTGCATGGCCTTTCGGATCAGCACGCCCATATCCGGATCCAGCGTCGACATGGGCTCGGTGCCGCGATTGATCATCGTCACCTCGTAGCCGCGATTGATCAGCGCCTCGGCCATCTCCACGCCGATGTAGCCCGCGCCCACCACGACCGCCCGCCGTCCGCGGTCGGCCGCCAGGGTATCGATCAGGGCCTGCCCGTCGTCGAGGGTCTGCACGCCGTGCACCCCGGCGGCGTCGATGCCCGGCAGCGGCGGGCGGATCGGGGTCGCGCCGGTGGCGATGACGAGTTTGTCGTAGTCCCACCAGGTTTCGGCGCCGCTCGCCAAATCCCGGGCGCGCACCCGGGTGCCGGGCACATCGATCTCGACGATCTCGGTGCGCAAACGCAGATCGATATCGCGGGCGCGATGCTCCTCGGGCGTGCGGGCGATGAGGTCGTCGCGATCGGCGACCTGACCACCCACCCAGTAGGGGACGCCGCAGGCCGAGTAGGAGGTGAAATGTCCCCGCTCGAACACCACGATCTCGAGCTCGTCGGCGCCCTTCAGTCGCCGGGCCTGCGATGCCGCCGACATGCCCGCCGCATCGGCGCCGATGATCACCACGCGTTCGCTCATGGGTTCACGGTACGAGACCACGGTTCGCGGGTGATCGCGGTCGACGACAAGGAATCTAGTTCTGAAAAAGGCATCTTGTTGAAGGTGGTGATCTCTGCTGTAATGGCCCGGATTGCCGACGAGTGAAGAGAGTGCGAGCGATGCGGGTTCGGGACAGTGTGGCCGTGGTGACCGGGGGCGCGTCGGGGCTCGGGTTGGCCACCGTGCGGCGGTTGGTGGCCGAGGGGGCCCGGGTGGTCGTGGTGGATCTGCCGGACTCCGAGGGTAAACAGGTCGCCGCCGAGATCGGGACCGTCTTCGCGCCCGCGGATGTGACCGACGAGGACGAGGTCGAGGCCGCCTTCGAGGCCGCGGACCAGCTCGGGGACGTGCGGGTCGTGGTGAACTGCGCGGGAATCGGGCTGCCCGGCCGGGTGCTCACCGGGGAGCGGGTGCTGCCGCTGCACGCGTTCGGGTTGGTCGTCGAGGTGAATCTGATCGGGACGTTCAATGTGCTGCGGTTGGGGGCGCAGCGGATCAGCCGGGCGGAGCCGATCGAGGGCGAGCGCGGGGTGATCGTGAATACCGCGTCGGTGGCGGCCTTCGACGGTCAGATCGGCCAGGCCGCCTATTCGGCATCCAAGGCGGGCATCGCGGGGATGACCCTGCCCCTGGCCCGCGATCTGGCCGACCACCTGATCCGGGTGGTCACCATCGCCCCCGGCATGTTCGACACCCCGCTGCTGGCCGCCCTGCCGCCGGAGGCCAAGGCCTCGCTGGAGGAGCAGGTGCCCCATCCCAAGCGGCTGGGAGCGCCCGCGGAATACGCGGCGCTGGTGGCGCACATCGTCGAAAATCCGATGCTCAACGGCGAGGTCATCCGGCTCGACGGGGCCATTCGCATGGCTCCGCGCTGAGTTCGAGGCCCTTCCCTCCGACTGGAACAGGTTATAGATTGGTCCCGCGACACCGTTGTCCGCGGGAAGGAAGCCATGTCCGCCACCGCATCCGAGGCCGAATTGCTGGCGGCCGTCGAGCAGTCGCCCCGGGCGGTCGCCGCGCACGATCGCACTGGCTGGGTGGGGCTGTTCACCCGCGACGGCCGCATCGAGGATCCGGTGGGCTCGCGCCCGCATGTGGGCACCGCCGCCATCGAACGCTTCTACGACACCTTCATCGCGCCGAACTCGATCGTGTTCGATGTCGAGCACGATGTGGTCTGCGGGATGAGCGTCTTTCGCGATCTGGCCATCGAGATCACCATGGCGGGGGTGGCGCTGCGGGTGCCCATGCATTTGCGCTACGACCTCGTCCGGTCGGCGGAGACATTGGAAATCGCTGAGCTGCGCGCGCATTGGGAGCTTCCGGTGATGGTCGGCCAGCTGCTGGCCTCGGGCCTGCCCGGACTCCGCGCGGCCGCGACGCTGGGGCCGCGGCTGGTCGGGAATCAGGGGATCGGCGGCACGGTGGGTTTCGCGCGCGGATTCGTGCGGGTGAGTGCGGCGGGGAAGCGGCTGGCGACGGATGTGCTGGCGGCGGCGGGGCGGGGCAGCGTCGGCGCTGTTCGAAATGGCCTGTCGCCCGGAGCGGTTGTCGAGTGGCCCGTCGGAAACGCGATCACCCCGGAGGAATTCGTCGCGCGGGCGGCGGGAGTGCGTATCGGTAAACCGATTTCGGCGGGGCGATTCGTCACCGCGACCGTCGAGAGCACGGCGGGGCGCGGGGTTGCCGAACTCGAGGTCGCCTCGGGCGGTAGACGGGTCGCGATGGTGCGGATCTTCGCGCCGGACTGAGCCCAAGTGGGCGTTTGTCCAGCTAGATTAGGACGGACGGGTCGGCTTGTTGTGCGGGCGAGGGGTGCGATCGCGGGGCAGAATGCCGGGTGTGGATGGCTGTGGCGCGCAGGCATCGGATGACCGGCGGGTCGACAGGCCCGACGGGGCGGGGGCGCGCAAGCGGCACGGTCGGCACTACACGCCGGAGCGGTTGGCGGGATTTCTGGCGGAGCGGTTGGTCGAGAATCTGGCGGGCGGGTGGGGCGGCGGGGAGTTACGGATCTTGGATCCGGCCTGTGGGGACGGGGAGTTGTTGGTGGCGGCGCGGCGGGTGCTGACGCGGCGGTTTCCGGGGGCGCGGATGCGGTTGGTGGGATACGACCTGGACGAGAGCGCGGTGCGGGCGGCCGCGGCACGGGAGCCGGGCATCGAGTGGCGGGTCGGTGATTTCCTCTCGGCGGCAACGGATCTAGCCGATGCGGGATTCGACGCCGTCATCACGAATCCGCCCTATGTACGGACCCAGCAGCTCGGGGGTGAGACGGCGCGGCTGCTCAGCAGGCGTTTCGGATTGCAGGGGCGGATCGATCTGACCCACCCGTTCGTGGCGAGCATGCCGCGGTTGCTGCGGCCCGGGGGCGTGCTGGGGTTGTTGTGCGCCAACCGGTTTCTGTCCACCAAGGCGGGGGCGAATCTGCGGGAGCTGCTGTGTTCGGAGCTGTCGCCGGTGGAGCTGTACGACCTGGGCGATACCAAGCTGTTCGACGCCGCGGTGCTGCCCGCGATCACCATCGCGGTCCGCGGCGTCCGCCCGGCGCGGTGCCGGTATGTGTCGGCGTACGAGATCGACGGGGCGGCAACGGATTCCGGTATGGACCTGTTCGCCGCGCTGACCCACTCCGGTGATTGCGTCGTCGACCACTTCGGGCGTCGGATCGCGATCGAGGTCGGCACCCTCGAGACCGGCCGCGCCGCGCCGTCGATCGATTACTCGGTCCCCTGGCGCATGTCGCGGCCGGGGACCGATGCCTGGCTGGGGCGGGTCGGGCGGGGCACCTGGCGCACGTTCGGGGAGTTGGCGCGAATCCGGGTGGGGATCAAGACGACCGCGGATCGAGTGTTCATCTCCGATCGCTGGGACGAGCGGGAGCCCCGGCCGGAGCGGGAATTGCTGTTCGATCTGCTCACCCACCACGATATGGCGGCGTGGCGGGTGGAGCGGATGCGCGATACGCGGGTGCTGTATCCCTACGATGTGACGCGGCCGCGTCGCACACCGGTGGATCTGGCCCTATTTCCCGGCGCCGCGGCCTATCTGGCCGAGCACAAGGATGCGCTGGCCGCGCGGAACTATCTGACCGCGAGTGGGCGCGAGTGGTTCGAGATCTGGGTGCCGCAGCGACCGCAGCTGTGGAAGTCGCCGAAGGTGGTCTTCCCCGATATCAGCGTCCGGCCGCGCTTCGCCCTCGATCGCAGCGGCGCCATCGTCAATGGCGACTGCTACTGGATCTCGGTGCCCGACCTCGGCTCCGACACCCTGGCCCACCTCATGATGGGCGTGGCCAATTCGACGCTGGGCCTGCGGTTCTACGATGCGGTCTGCGGCAACCGGCTGTATGCGGGCAGGCGGCGCTGGATCACCCAGTACGTCGCTCGCCTGCCGCTGCCCGATCCGCACACCAGCTCCGCCCGCGCGCTGGCCGAGCTGGTGCGCGGGCTGGTCGACGGCCGCGACCTCGACGCCGGGGAACTCGACGAGCGCGTGGCCGCCGCCTTCGGTATCGGGTCGCTGTCGGGGCCGTGACGCTCAGCGGCGCTGGGAGTTGACCATGGGCAGCAGGGTGCGGCGGGCGAATTCGCGCGCGGCGCCCTCGTCGCCGAGCGGGATCAGGCCGTCGGGGGTCAGGGCGAGCGATTGCGCCAGGCGGGCCATGATCTCGGCGACCAGATCGGCGTCGAAGTCCAGCTCGGCATCGGCCTTCTGCAGCCCGCGCAGCTTGTCGGCGAGGTAGGCGCGGCCGACGGCCAGGATGGGACCGGCCTCGATGGTCAGACGGGGCAGGATCATATCGGGTTCGGTGCGCAACAGCCGCTGCAGCAGCTCGTTGCGGGCCAGCAGCGTGATGAAGGCGACGAACACCTCGACCAGCTGGTCCTCACCCTCGGCGATGGTGCCGACCCGCTCCTCGATCTCGGCGACGAACAGCTGTGCCTCCCGCACGCCCACCGCCTCGACCAGGTCGTTCTTCGATTCGAATCGCCGATACAGGGTGGCCGGGCTGATCCCGGCGCGGCGGGCGATCTCGCCCATGCTCGTGCGCTTGATGCCGAAGTCGAGGAATGCGGACAGGGCGCTCTCCAGCAGTTGTTCGCCGTCGGAGCGCGGCTTCTCCAGAATGCGCGCGAGGATGGGGGGAACGGTGGGCATCGAATCTCCAGTCGTCTGGCGGACACCCGCGTCGATGCGGAAGGCGGACAATCATTATCTCATCCGATCGCGCTGCCCGGAGCCGCCGCGCCCGACACCCCCTATCGCTCACCGCAGATTCAGCGTCGCCATCTCCCATTCGATCGCGTTCGCCGCGAAATCGCTACCGCTGGACCGCAATTCATGCACCCGGCGCTGCAGGGCCTCGATTCCGCCGGGTTGTGCGGCGATATCGGCCACGCTGATCCGCCCCTTCGGCCGGTGCATACCGGACGACTCGTGCGACACCGTGAAACCTCCTGCTCACCCTCATCGCGAGCCCGACGAACGGACGCGCCCCAGCCGCACGGGCACATGTCGGCGGCAGGTCCGAACCCCGGTCACGCTGGCAGAATGCTAACAAGACAGCTACCTGGTCATCTGACCAGTGTGGTCTGTATCACAGCTGCTTGGTGTCGTCCCGATGGGTGGCGATGCTGTGCACGTAGACCGCGGCGTTGAGCTTGATCCGCTCCCGCTCCGCCTCGCCCAATTCCCGGCGCACCTTGCCCGGTACCCCGGCGACCAGCGAGCCCGGCGGAATCCGGGCGTTCTCCGGAATGAGCGCATTGGCCGCGATCAGGCTGCCCGACCCGATCACCGCGCCGTTGAGCACGGTCGCGCCCATGCCGATCAGCACATCGTCGCCGATCGTGCAGCCGTGCAGGATCGCGTTGTGTCCCACCGAGACTCCGGTGCCGACGGTCAGCGGGAAGCCGGGGTCGGCGTGGAGGACGCAGCCGTCCTGGATATTGCTGCGCGCGCCCACGGAGATGTCCTCGATATCGCCGCGCAGCACCGCGCCGTACCAGATCCCGACCTGCTCGCCCAGCGTCACCCGCCCGATCACGGTGGCGCTCGGCGCGATCCACGCGCTCTCGTCGATCCGCGGTGCGTGCTCACCCAGTTGAATCCTCATGGCCGAGAACTTAGTTGTTGTCGAACATGGCGCGGTGGGCGGCCGGGGGCGAACCGGCCGGACGGGTGATCCGGACCGAGCGGGTCGGTGGCGATCGTTCCGGTCGCGCCGTTGCCGCAATTGCCTTGATGGAAGCGGATTTCGGTCAGGCGGGCGATTCGGATGGATGACGTGACGAACTATGCACCTTGTCCAGCATTCCAGCAAGATAGTTGCCAGTTGATTGCCATCTTGCGAATCGCCGCCGCCGGATCGTGGCGGGCGCCGCTGCGGTGGGCGACGATGGCGCTATGAGAATCGGGGTGCCGCGGGAGATCAAACCGCAGGAGGAACGGATCGCGCTGACCCCCGCCGGGGTCGTCGAGCTGGCCCGGCACGGGCACCGCGTGCTGATCGAGGCCGGTGCGGGCGTCGGCTCCGGATTCGGTGACGACGACTATCGCGCGGCGGGGGCGCGCATCGTTGGTTCGGCCGACGACGTCTGGCAGGATGCTGAGCTGTTGCTGAAGGTGAAGGAGCCGATCGCGGAGGAGTATCCGCGCCTGCGCGCCGGACAGGTGCTGTTCACCTTCCTGCACCTGGCCGCCTCGCGGGACTGCACCGATGCCATCCTGCGCTCGGGCATTACCGCGATCGCCTACGAGACGGTTCGCGGTCGCGACGGCTCGCTGCCGCTGCTCGCGCCGATGAGCGAGGTCGCGGGCAAATTGGGCGCTCAGGTGGGCGCGTATCACCTGATGTCGCCCGCCGGGGGCGCCGGGGTCCTGCTCGGCGGGGCGCCCGGGGTGCGGCCCGCGGAGGTGGTGGTGCTCGGCGGCGGCGTGGCCGGATCGAATGCGGCGAGTGTGGCGGCCGGGATGGGCGCTCGGGTGAGCGTGCTCGACACCAATCCGATTCGGTTGCGCGAGCTGGATATTCGCTTCGGCGGGCGGGTGAGCACCGTCGCCTCGCAGGCCGCGGAGGTCGAAAGATCGGTACTGGCCGCGGATCTGGTGATCGGGGCGGTGCTGGTGCCGGGCGCGCGGGCGCCGCGGCTGGTGCCCGACGGGCTGGTGGCGAAGATGCGGCCGGGCTCGGTGCTGGTCGACATCGCCATCGATCAGGGCGGCTGTTTCGAGAGCTCGCGCCCCACCACGCACGCCGATCCGACCTTCCCCGTGGCGAATTCGCTGTTCTACTGCGTGGCGAATATGCCGGGCGCGGTGCCGCACACCTCGACCGTGGCGCTCACCAACGCGACGCTGCCGTATGTGTTGGCCATCGCCGACCGCGGGTGGCGGGCGGCCTGCGCGCAGGATCCCGGGCTGGCGCAGGGGCTGACCGCCGATGCGGGACAGCTGTTCTCCGACGAGGTGGCGCGGGCGCACGGACTGCTCGCGGTGGGCGCGCCGACGGCGGTGTGACGGGCTACATGTACCAATCCGGTTCGGCCGCGGGCAGATCGCGCAGCTTGTCCGGGTTGCGGACGACATTGATGCCGGTGATGCGGTCGTTCTCGATGATGAACGACCACACTCCGACGTGCTGTCCGTCGAACACGATGAGCCCGGGGGCGCCGTTGACCGAGACGAATCGGCCCCAGACCCCGTTGCCCGCCCGGTACCAGCCCAGCAGCACCTTGGCGACCAGCTCGGCACCGCTGATCGGTTTGCGGATCGCAGGCACCTTGCCGCCGCCGTCGGCGGTCAGGGTGACCTTGTCGTCGAGCACACCGAGCAGGGCGCTCAAATCGCCGGAGCGCCAGGCCATCGCGAACGCCGACACCGCCTTGGCGTGCTCGTCGCGGCTGGCGGGGAAGCGCGGGGTGCCCTCCTCGACCCGCTTGCGGGCGCGGGAGGCCAGCTGCCGCACCGCCGCCGGGGTCCGCCCGACCACCTCGGCGACCTCCGGTCCGCTCATACCGAAGACCTCCTGCAACACGAAGGCGGTGCGCTCGGCCGGTGACAGCGATTCCAGGACCACCAGCAGGGCGGTGGTGACGCGCTCGTCCTGGGTGATTCGGTCGGCGGGGTCGTCGTTCCAGCCGCTCACCTCCGGCTCGGGCAGCCATTCGCCGACGTACTGTTCGCGGCGGGCCCGGGCCGAACCGAGCTGGTCCAGCGCCAGCCGCCCGACGACGGTGGACAGCCAGGCCCGCAGATTATCGATTTCCATTCCGGGAGAACGATTTTCGTGCCAGCGCTGCAGCCGCAGCCAGGCCTCCTGCACGACGTCGTCGGCATCGCTGAGGCTGCCCAGCGTGCTGTAGGCCAGCCGCCGCAGATACTGCCGGTGCTCCTCGAACCGACGCGCCAATTCCGTCTGGTCGATCTCGTCGGGGCGCTGTTCGGTCACGCGTGTCATCCTTCCGTTCCGTCGGGAGCCTAGCGGCCGCGTCATTCGGTTGACGACGCGGCGGGTGCGGGTGTGACGGCGGCTGGATCCGCGGCGACCCGGTCCCGCGGGCTCGGGGCCGAGGTCACGGGGGCCGTGCCGGTATCGCGATGGGGAGGCGTGGCCGTGCGCGAGGGTGGGCGGTGGGCCGCTACCCTCTCCCGGTGCGCAAGGGGATGTCGACGGCCGCCGGGCTCGGGTTGGGATTCGCGCTGGATCGGGTGTTCGGCGATCCGCGGCGCTGGCATCCGGTGGCGGGGTTCGGATCGGGCGCGGCCGCGGTGGAATCGGCGCTGTACCGCGACGACCGAGCGGCCGGGGTGGTCTACGAGGCGGTGCTGGTGGGCGGGGTCGTGGTAGCCGGTGCCGCGGCGCAGCGGTTGGGGCGCAACGAATTCGGCCGGGCGGTGGTGACCGCGCTGGCGACCTGGACGGTGCTGGGCGGGCGGTCGCTGGTGCGGGTGGGACGGGAGATGGCCGATCGGCTCGAGACCGGCGATATCGACGGGGCGCGGGCGCTGCTGCCGTCGCTGTGCGGGCGGGATCCGGAGGTGCTGGACGCCGACGGCCTCGCGCGGGCGGCGCTGGAATCCATCGCGGAGAACACCTCGGACGCGGCGGTGGCACCGCTGTGCTGGGGCGCGGTCGCGGGGGTGCCGGGCCTGCTGGGATATCGCGCGGTGAACACCCTCGACGCGATGGTCGGCTACCGCAACGACCGCTACCGCGAATTCGGCTGGGCGGCGGCCCGAACCGACGATCTGGCCAACCTCGTCCCCGCCCGCCTGAGCGGCGTGCTCACCGCCCTGCTCGCCCCCCTGGTGGGCGGCCACCCCCGCACGGCCCTCGCGGCCTGGCGGCGCGACGCCGCGGCCCATCCCAGCCCCAATGCCGGTGTGGCCGAGGCGACCATGGCCGGTGCCCTCGGCGTCCGCCTCGGCGGCCGCACGCAATACCGGCACGGCGTCGAACTCCGGCCCACCCTCGGCAGCGGACCCGCGCCCCGCGTGCCGGATCTGCGCCGCGCGGTTCGGTTGTCGGAGGCTGTGCAACTCGCGGCGGCGGCCGTGGCCGTCCTGACCGCTGTTCGGCGCTCCTGACGCCGCGCTGGCCGGTTGGTCGTCCGAGAGGTCGCGGAGCAAGGGAAGTGGTTCGGGGCGTGGGTGGTCAGCGGCGGGTGTTGCCGTAACGGTCGGCCAGGCGGTCGGCGTTGGTGCGTTCGCGTGGCGGCGAAGGTTTTGGGGGAGTGGGTGATTCGGTGGTGGGTGCGAGATCGGAAGGGGGAAGGGAGGTTTCGGTCGGCACCGGCTCCCGCGTGGGCGTGGCGCGTTCGCGGCGGCGTTCGCGCAGTTCGGCGTAGACGAAGTAGCCCAGGCCGAGCGGTGCCATGATGCCGAAGGCGATCCACTGCAAGCCGTAGGACAGGTAGGGTCCGGCGTCGAGCTGTGGCAGCGGGCGGGGGGTGAACGCGCCCGGCTGGCCCTCGGTCAGTTGCAGGTAGCCGCCCGGGCCGCCGGTCGGGATCGCGGTGAGTTCGCTGCCCAATACCGTCGCGAGCTGGCCGGTGTCGATCGAATAGACCTGCCGGTAGCCGTCCTGGGTCATCGGATCCTTGCCCGGGGTGACGCCCTCGGACTTGCGGATCCGCGCCTCGATGCGCTGCTCACCGGCGGGCGGCTCGGGGACCTGTGGCAGGCGGATGCCGTCGGCGGCCGCGAGCAGGCCGCGATCGACGAGCAGGACGCGGCCGTCGGTCAGGCGGAAGGTCGCCAGCACGCCGTAGGCCGGATTGTCGTTGAGCCGCTGCAGGCGCTCGACCACGGTCGAGCCGGGAACGTAAGTGCCGGTGGCGATTACGCGCCGCCACTCGGTATCCGTGGCGCCCGGATCGGCGAGCAGCGTGGTGACATCCACCGGCGCGGCCTCGACCGAGGCGGCGATGAGCTTGTTGCGATGCGAGGTGGAGCTGTTCTTGCCGAGCTGCCAGGGGGCGAGGATGGTGAAGCACAGATAGGCGAACGCGACGACCACGACGGCCAGAATCGCCCAGCTGGGTCGCAGCAGGAAGGTCAGCCGACGCAGCAGGTTCATCGCGGCAGCCGCTCGTGCACCCAGTCGAGCAGGGCGGGCACGGCGGCCTCGATCTGCTCGCGGACCAATTCGAAATCGGCGTCGTCGCCGTAGTACGGGTCCGGGACATCGGGATCGTCGGCGTCCGGATCGAAGCTGCGCAGCAGCCGCCTGCGCTCGGGCGGGACGCCGAGGCGGGTGAGATCACGCTCGTGCGAGGTGTCCAGGGCGACCACCAGATCGGCGTCGAGATGGTCGGCCCCCACCATGGCCGCGACATGCCCGACCGGATAGCCGTGCCGGTTCAGCACGGCGGTGGTGCGCGCGTCGGCGTCGGATCCGACGTGCCACGCGGTCGTCCCCGCGCTGCTCACCCGCACCCGATCGGCCAGCCCGGCCCGCTCCAGATGCGCGGCGAAGATCTTCTCGGCCATCGGGGACCGGCAGATGTTGCCGGTGCAGATGAAGGTCACGTGCAGCTCGCCCACGACAGCCATTCTGTCCGGTGGCCGGGTGCCGCGGCCACGTAGGGTCTGGGCCTGTGCTCGAAACCACCGCGAACCACCGTGCCGTCCCTCGTCGCCGCGGGGGAGGCGGCCGATGAGCGCGGAATTCGATCGGGAGCTGCTGCGGCATCACGGGGACGTCGACGTCTCCCCCGGAATGCTGGATTTCGCGGTGAACGTGCGGGCCGGTGGGCCGCCGGCGTGGTTGCGCGAGCGATTGGCCGCGCGGCTGGGTGAGCTCGGGCGGTACCCCGCGGCGACCGAGGAGTTCCGCGCCCGGGACGCGGTGGCGCGGCGGCACGGGCGCGCGCCGGAGGAGGTGCTGTTGCTCGGCGGCGGGGCCGAGGGCTTCGCCATGCTGCCGCGGCTGGCTCCGCGGTTGGCCGCGGTGATACATCCGTCGTTCACCGAGCCCGAACTCGCCCTGCGCGAGGCCGGGGTGGCGGTGACGCGGGTGGTGCTCGAGCCCCCGTACGCGCTGGATCCGGCGCGCGTTCCCGACACGGCCGATCTGGTCGTGCTGGGAAATCCGACCAATCCCACCTCGGTGCTGCATCCGGCCGACACCATCGCCGCCCTGCGGCGTCCGGGACGGATCGTGGTGGTCGACGAGGCATTCCTCGACGCCGTGCCCGGTGAGCCGGAATCCCTTGCCGGGCAATCCCTTGCGGACGTGCTGGTGCTGCGCAGCCTCACCAAGACCTGGGCGCTGGCCGGGCTGCGCTGTGGTTACCTGCTGGGTCCGCCGCCGCTGCTGGCCCGATTGGCGCACGGCCGCGCGCATTGGCCGCTGGGCACCTTGCAGCTGGAGGCGATCGCGGCGACCGCCGAACCGCACGCGGTCGCGGAATCGAATTCGCGCGCGGAGCTCGTCGCCGCCGATCGCGGTGCCATGATCGAGCGGCTGCGCGAACTCGGCGTGGCGGTGCACGAACCCGCGCATGGTCCCTTTCTGCTGATCCGGGTGCGCGATGGCGAACTGCTGCGAAAACGGCTGGCGGATCAGGGAATCGCCGTGCGCCGCTGCGATACCTTTCCCGGCCTGGACGGTGATCATCTACGGCTGGCCGTCCGCGCGTCCGCCGAGGTCGATCGCCTCATCGCGGCTATCGGCGAATCTCGGTAACGGTGCGCAATGTCGAATCAATTTCGCTGGAAATAGTCGGCGTGGTCATCGGCTGGCTGCGGTACGCGATCGGGATGTAACAGCTCGAACCGGTCGGGCTGGGGCCGAGCGGTAGCTTCTTGGGGACGAGGTTGCGAGCGATGGCGAGGAGGGCCGGTTGACCGGTGTGACTGTCGGGGATGTGGTCGGGGCGCTGGAGGCGGCCTATCCGCCGCGGCTGGCCGAGTCGTGGGACTCGGTCGGACTGGTGTGCGGGGATACCGGGGAGCCGGTCGAGCGCGTGCTGTTCGCGGTGGATGCGACCGCGGCGGTGGTGGACGAGGCGATCGACTGGGGCGCACACGTTCTGGTGGTGCATCATCCGCTGTTGCTGCGCGGGGTCGACACGGTGGCCGCGAGCACGCCCAAGGGGGCGCTGGTGCATCGGCTGATCCGCGCCGGAGGCGCGCTGTTCACCGCGCACACCAACGCCGACTCCGCCGATCCGGGCGTCTCCGACGCTCTTGCCCAGGCGCTGGGGCTCACCGTCACCGGGCCGCTGGAACCGAAACCCGCTGGGTCGGTGGACGAGTGGACCGTGCAGGTACCGCGCTCGCACGCCGACGCGGTGCTGGCCGCGCTGTTCGAGGCGGGCGCGGGCGGGAGTGGCCACTATCGCGACTGTGCCACGCGGGTGCCGAGCGCCGGGCAGTTCCGGCCGGTGGCCGGGGCGAATCCGGCGGCCGGTGCGGTCGGTGAGCTCGAGGTGGTCGAGCAGGAGCAGCTCGCGGTGGTGGCCCCGCCGGGCAGGCGCGCCGCCGTACTGGCCGCCCTGCGCGCGGCGCATCCCTACGAATCCCCGGCCTTCCAGGTGACCGAGCGGGCGGCGCTGCCGTCCGGGCTCGGGCTGGGCCGGGTGGGGGAGCTGACCCGGCCGGAAACGTTGCGCGCCTTCACCGCTCGCGTCCGGGCCGCGCTGCCCGGCACCGCGTGGGGCGTGCGGGCGGCGGGCGATCCGGAGCGGATGATCCGCACGGTCGCCGTCTGCGGCGGCGCGGGCGATTCGTTTCTCGGCACCGTGACGCGTCTGGGCGTGGACGCCTACGTCACCGCCGACCTGCGCCACCATCCGGCCGACGAACATCTGCGCGCGGGCGGTCCAGCGCTCGTCGACGCCGCGCACTGGGCCACCGAATTCCCATGGTGTGCCCAGGCCGAGCGGGTGGTGCGAACGGCCCTGCCGGACTTGACCACTCGGGTGTCGACCATCCGCACCGATCCCTGGACGCTGGGCGCGGCCGACTGCTGAGGCGTTATCCCGCGACGATCTGCGGCTCGTGGTCCACCGGGAAGTTCATCGAGTTGGCGATGAAGCAGCGCTTGTGGGCCGCGGCGTGCAGCGCACGGGCATCGTCGATCCGCGCGGCGTCGGTGATGGTCACCCGCGGGCGCAGCACCACGCGGTGGAAGCGCTCGTCGTCCATCGTGCCCTCGGCCGCGTCGCGGTAGTTGGTCACGACGATGCCCGCCTCGGTGCACAGGTGCAGGTACCAGAGCATGTGGCATTCGGACAGGGACGCGACCAGCAGCAGCTCCGGATTCCAGCGGTCCGCGTCGCCGCGGCCGATGATCGGGTCCGCGCTGCTGGGCAGCGGCGGGCGGCCCGGTGCGAATGCCTCGTGATTGCGGGAATAGGCGCGATAGCCGGTGGTGGCCCCGCTCCACACCACTTCCACCTCATAGCTGTGCATGCCAATGAGACTGCCACGGACTCGCTTTCGGCCGCCGCCGAAATATCGCGGCCGCCGATCCGAAACCAATGGGGTGGGGTTGGGACCGAACCCGGCGCGGGCGGGGTACGGTTGAGGGTCCGTGCTGGGCACCCGACCGGGGCCCGACCGTCCGAAGTGTCGAGGAGTAAGTTCCGCGTTGAATGTCGAACCACCGATCCAGGCCAAGCTGCTCGACCTCGCCGCCGTCGACGCCGAACTGACGCGCATCGAGCATCGCCGCAAGGTGCTGCCCGAGGCCCAGGAGGTGCAGCGGCTCGAGCAGGAGCGCACCGCCCGCAAGGATGCGGCGGTGAAGGTCGAGATCCTGATCGACGACCTGGACCGCGACATCCGCAAGCTGGAGACCGAGATCGACGGCGTGCGCAAGCGTGAGCAGCGCGACCGCGGCATGCTCGAGGGTGGCAGCGTCGGCGCCAAGCAGCTGTCGGAGCTGCAACACGAGCTGGGCAGCCTGGAGCGCCGCCGCGCGGTGCTCGAGGACGATCTGCTCGAGGTGATGGAGCGCCGCGAGGCCGCCGTCTCCGACCACCAGCACGCCGGGGCCAACCTGTCCAAGGCCGAGGCGGATCTGGCCGACGCCCAGCGTCGCCGCGACGAGGCCCTCGCCGACCTCGAGGTCGCGGCCCAGCGCTGCGCCGGGGACCGCGACGGCCTGCTCACCGCCTTCCCCACCGAACTGCTCGCGATCTACGACAAGCAGCGGGCACAGCACGGTGTCGGCGCGGCGCTGCTGCAGGCTCGCCGCTGCGGCGCCTGCCGTATCGAGCTGGACCGCGGGGAGATCGCCCGCATCGCCAAGACCGCGCCCGAGGTCGTCGTGCGCTGTCCCGAATGCGGCGCGATCCTGGTGCGCACCAAGCAATCCGGGCTGTGACGCCGGTGCTGGTCATCGTCGAGGCGGACGGCGGCTCGCGCGGCAATCCCGGTCCGGCCGGGTACGGTGCGGTCGTCTGGGACGCCGATCACGCCCAGGTGCTGGCCGAACGCAAACAGGCCCTGGGCATCGCGACCAACAATGTCGCCGAATACCGGGGTCTGATCGCGGGTCTGGAGGCCGCCGCGGAGCTGGGCGCGCGCGAGGTCGAGGTGCGGATGGATTCCAAACTCGTCGTCGAGCAGATGTCCGGGCGCTGGAAGGTCAAGCACGAGGCCATGATTCCGCTGGCGGATCGGGCGCGGCGGCTGGTGGCCGGATTCGATCGGGTGCGGTTCCAGTGGGTGCCGCGGGCGGAGAATTCGCATGCCGATCGGCTGGCCAACGAGGCGATGGACGATGCGAAGCTGATCGACGGAGTGCGCGAGGCGGATTCCGGCGCGGACGCGTCGGGCTGGGATCGGACGGTATCGACAGGCCACTCGACCGAGGCAGGTTCCGTTGCGGCGCAGGGCCATGCGATCGGCGGGGATATCGCTCCGGCCGGAACGGCAAGCGGCGCGGAACGACCGCTTTCCGATTGGACCGCCGAGACCGCCGCGCAGGCGACCGATCCCGCCGAGATCGCGACTGCCACATCCAGTCCCGGCTGGACCGGTGCTCGTGGACGGCCCACCCGATTGCTGCTGCTGCGGCACGGGCAGACCGAACTGTCGGTGCAGCGCCGCTATTCGGGCCGCGGCAATCCACCCCTGACCGCCCTGGGGCGCGACCAGGCCGCCCGAGCCGCGAAATACCTTGCCGCCAAGGGGGATATCGCCGCCGTCGTCACCTCGCCGCTGGACCGCGCCCGCGAGACCGCCGAGGCCGCCGCCCAAGCCCTCGCCGCCCCCGTGCGGGTCCTGAACGGCCTCATCGAAACCGATTTCGGCGACTGGGAGGGCCTGACCTTCCTCGAAGCGGCACAGCGGGATCCGGACCTGCACGCCCGCTGGCTCGGCGACCCGTCCCTGCCCGCCCCCAACGGTGAGAGCTTCGACCAGGTCCGCGAGCGGGTCGAGGGTGTGCGGCGAGATCTGGTGGGCCTGTATCCCGGCCAGAACATCGTGGTGGTCAGCCACGTGACCCCGATCAAGACCCTGCTGCAACTGGCCCTGGGCGTCGGCCCGAGCCTGCTGTACCGGCTGCACCTGGATCTGGCGTCGCTGTCGATCGCGGAGTTCTATCCCGACGGCGGGTCGTCGGTGCGGTTGGTGAACGAGACGTCGTACCTGTGAGGCGGCGTGGTCAGCCGTGGCCGGTTCTGCGGAATCCGCCTTCGGAGTCGATCACCTGACCCACCACCCAGCGGCCGTCTGGGACGGCGTCGAGTGGACCCTGTTGAGCAGCGGGGCCGGTGGAGCGGTCCTCCCATCGGAATTTCCGCTATTGCACGGAGCTTGGTGGCTCAACCGGATCATCGAATGCGAGTGGGCCGATGCGGGTTCCGGCCGGCGGCTGCCCCGATCCGGGCGGGTGCGGGTCTAGGAATACGTGGTGTGCGAGGTCGTGCTGTCGGGCTCCTCGATGATGAGGACGGCGGACTGGTCGGAGAAGTATTCGATTGCCGAGGAGGTGGTCAAGGGGGCGCCGGGGTGGGCCAGGAGGCGGTAGCCGGCGGCGTGCAGGGCGCCGACGACGGTGGCGGCGGCGCGGCGGGCCGCCGCGGGGGTGTCCTCGGTGGTGTGGGTCTTCTTGATGTGCAGGCAGACCAGGCGGCGCGACCAGGAGCTGTGCAGGGATACGGTGACCTCGCCGTCGCCGTCGTTGCTGCTGTCGCCCACCGAGACCCCCGCTCGGCGCAGTACCTGGGCGGCCCGCGCGGTCTGCTCGGTCTTGGCCAGGATGTCCAGTGCGACCTCCGCGGGCCACGCGATCGAGGTGCGGCGCACGATCTCGCTGCTGCCCAGCCCCTGCCGCTTCGCCGCGTGCATGGCCTCGATCATCCGCCGATTCGCGGCGACGAAGTCCGCCACCGCCGCGTCCAGCTCCACCGCGGCGGTGGCCATACCCTGCACATATTCCTCGGCCGTCAGCTTCGCCGCGTGCAGCTGCTCGAACGGGTGCTCGCTGGACACATGGCCGTTCACCAGCGCCGTCGTTCCGAATTCCGTGCCGTCGTCGTACGCGCTCATACTGGCAATTTATGGTCTTACGGGCCGGAGTGAGCGGGTGTTTAGGCTGGTCTAAAGAGTGTGGTGGCTCAGCACAATCCGGCCAGTACAGCACCAGCGATCCGGCGACCGCGACCTCGAGGCTGTGGCCGATGCCGATCATGGGGATATGTCATCGAGGCGGTGCTTCGCGGCGCACCGGGGCCATCGCCGGGGCGGATCGGTGACTCCGCCGGAGAGTTCCAGCGAACCGGGTGGATTCAGCGCAGCACGCGGACCATCTCGTTTTCCAGGTCGGGGCTGTGCGCGGACGTGACCTGCTGGCGGCCGGTGGGGAGGAAACCCATTCTGCGGTAGAGCTTTTCGGCGGGGGTGTTGCCGTCGAGCACCCACAGGCGCAGGTGGTGATGGCCGCGGGCCCGCACCCAGTCGACGATCGAGTCGAGCAGCAGGTCGGACGCTCCGGTGCCGCGGGCGGCGGGAGAGACCCAGACCGAGACCAGCAGCGGGCCGGTCGGCTCGAACAGGACTCCGGCGCAACCGATGCCGCGCTGCTCCGACTCGACGACGAACATCGTCCTGGTCGCGTACCACTGCCGCCAGCGCCGCTCGTCCCACTGCGATGCCTCGGCGAAGGTCTGCGCGAAGGTGCCGGGCGGGGAGGTGGCCAGCGTGTCGAGGCGGACGTCACGCGCCGCTCGCCATTCGTCGTCGCCCAGTCGCCGCACCCGCACCCGGCCGATGCTGCCCCGGGCGGTGCGACGGGGCAAGCGATTTATGGGCGGGACGACCGAGGTACGGACGAGGCGGGCAAGGGAATCATGGGCGGGCAATCGAATGACGCGCGAGGCGGGCCAAGCGATTTATGGGCGGGGCCACTGAGGTACGGGCGAGGCGCGGCAAGAAAATTACGGCGGGTAACCGACTTACGGGCGCAGCACCGAGACCAGGAAGTCGATCTGGTCGTAGAGCGCCTTCTCGAACCAGTCGTCGAAGTAGATGTCGAAGTGGCCGATGGGATAGCGCTTCACGACCGCGTGCTTGGTGCGTTCGGCGGCCTTGAGGGTCGGGCCGATGGGGGCCACCGAGTCGTTGTCGCACACCGCGTACAGCACCGGCACCTTGATGCCCCTGGTGCGCCGCCACGGCGAATCGAACATCACCGACAGGCCGAAGCGGGCGGCCACCTTCGGCTGATAGTTTTCGCTCTCCTCGGCCAGACGGCCGTAGCCCTCCGGCACGTCGGACGCGCTCATCAGCGCCGCCGAGCGTTTGCGCCCGGCCAGGCGCGCGCCGATGGGTTTGCGGCGGATCGGGCCGATCAGCAGATCGGTGACGGCCAGGGTGCCGGTCTTCATGATGCTGATCGGACCCTTGGCCAGCGTGGAGGCGCGACCGCTGGTGAACGGGCACTGGGCGACGACCGCGGCGAGATAGTCGTCCTCGTGCGCGATCGACAGCACATGCCCGCCGCCGAAGGAGCTGCCCCACAACGCGATTCGGGTGGCGTCGAAGCCCTTGAGGGTGCGGGCGAAGGCGATGGCGGCGCGCCAGTCGTCGCGCTGGCGGGCGATGTTGACCATCTGCCGGGGCTCGCCGCCGCTGGCGCCGAAACCGCGATAGTCGAAGGCCAGCACGCCCATTCCCGCGGCGGCGAACCGGCGGGCGTAGCGGTCCAGGCCCATCTCCCGATTGGCCCCCAGGCCGTGCCCCATGATCACCAGCGGTCGCGGCTTGGGCGGACCGTCCGGCAGATAGAGCCACGCTGCACACTGATCGCTTCCCGACGGGAACCCCACCTCGACACGCTCCATGGCGAAATACCGTACTGGTTCGGCGAGCGCGCCGCTGACCTGGATCCCGGGGTCATTTCCGCGGTCCGGCGGCAATCCGGCATACCGGACCGAACGCCGAGGCGTTGCGGGCGTACGGCATAATCGGTCCAGACGAGTCGGTCGGGCGGCCGCGTCGAGAGGAACGGACACGATGTGTCGCTGCCTGTCGCCGAGGAAAGTCCGGACTCCACAGAGCAGGGCGGTTGCTAACGGCAACCCGGGGTGACCCGCGGGACAGTGCCACAGAAAGCAGACCGCCGGCGTGCACAACGCCGGTAAGGGTGAAACGGTGCGGTAAGAGCGCACCAGCGCCCCGGGTGACCGGGGCGGCTAGGTAAACCCCGCCCGGAGCAAGGTCGAAGGCCGCACTTTTCGGAGTGCGGCTGCGCAGGTGCCCGAGGGCTGCTCGCCCGAGCCTGCGGGTGGACCGCTCGAGGTGCCCGGTGACGGTGCACCCAGATGGATGGCCGCCCCCGGTCTCGACCGGGACAGGATCCGGCTTACAGACCGACTCGTCCTCCAAAACTTCCGGCCCAGGGCCGTTGATGAACGGGGTGGAATTCGCAGTCGTACACGGGGCCTGGCGCGATATAGCCGTGGTTGTCATCCGACGGTTGACGTGGAACCTCCGTTACTACGGAAAAGGTTTCGCGCTCTTGTCACTGCTGTGAGATGTCCCGCCCTCCCGGGGGAGGTAGTTTCGACGAAGCCGATTTTTCGGCCTCGAAGATTAATTCGAAACAGGGGAAAGTCATGAGCAGGGGAAAGAAATTGTTCACGTATGCCGTCGCGCTCTTGGGCGCCGCGCTGCTGGGTGCGGCTCCAGCGTCAGGCGATCCCGGCGTGCAAGAACCCAACGAACCGGTTCCGGCGGAATCCGCGCCACCTCGCCATCCGGGCACTGCGTACCGGGGTACGGATGGCTGGTGCCACTACAACGCTCCGTGGACCGGAAATTTCTACTGCAAGAGCGACTATATCCACGGACTGCCCAATGGGTATTACCAGGCATTTGTTATCGGAACGAACAAGAAAGTATATACGAAGTGGAGTTCCGGTGGTGGATTGAGCAACTGGGCGGACATGGGAGGTCAGTGCATTCGGCCGGGTGAAGATTCAGTTGATCTCGCTTGGAGAAATCCTCGTGATCACTGGAACTTCGCGATCCAGTGCAAGGGAACCGACAACCGCGTTTGGCATAATCAGCGGCGGTCGAATGGCAGTTGGACGGGGTGGTACCGCGCCTAGGGTGTTCGCGCGCCCGGCGTAGCAGTGCTGGTCCAAGGGTGGCCCCACCCCCTCCGGCAGAGGGAGGCGAAGGGGGTGCGGGCCACGACTGGTTCACTGAACGACTCGTCTCTCGAACTTCGGCCGCCGCACCGGGTTTCCGCGGCGGATATGGCGGTAGTCGGGCCTAGGAGAGCTACTTCTGGAGGTCCAAGTTGTTCCGTCGTGTCGATCGATTGCCGGATGACGTGCCCGCGGGGCAGGGGGCTGCGGAAGGGGAGGCGCGGGTGCTGTCCGAGCGGGAGCGGCTCGGGTTCGTGGAGGGGATGTTGCGGGCTGTGGCGCAGCCGCGGCGGATTGCGGCGGTGGTCGAGCGGATGGTGGGTGGGTGCGTGGAGGTCGGGCCGGTGGGGGTGGGGCCCGGGGGGCTCGGGTCGGTGAGCATGGTGGGGATTCCGGGGGCGGTGCAGGTTGGGCCGGTGGATGGGGATCTGTCGGAGTTGCGGGTGGGGGTGCCTGTGCGGGTGGTGCTCGAGTTGGGGGTGGCTGGGACCAGGACGCGGTTTCTCGGGGCGGCGTGGGTGCAGACTCGGGTCAGGCTGGTGCCGGAGCCGCCGTGTGCGCTGGTTGTGCGGGTCGCGCCGGTGGCCGCGCGATTGCCGATCAGAATCGCCGCGCCCAATCCGGCGGCGGGGCTGCTCGGGTCCGTTTTCGGAGTCGATCGGGTTGCGGCGCAACTGCTTCGAGAGCGGATCAATGCCGCCCTCACCGGGGCCGGCAGTATGGCGGTGCGCCGGATCGATCTCGTGTCGCTGCTGGACGGGGGTTGGGCGGCACACTTGGCCGCGGGTGTGGCGTGAGCGCGTTCAGTGTCGCGCCCGTACCACGTGGCGCACGGTTCGGCTCGCGGTTGCGGTGAGTACCGAGATCACCAGGACGGCAATCAATTTCACGAGATTCCAGCCTTCCGGTGGCGTCGGGTCCGGGGCCGCGGTCGGGCGGGGGGAGCGGGGTGTCCGGGGGACCGGGGCGGGGATCGGCGGGCTCGCCGGTTCCGGTGGCGCGCTGACGAATCCGGCCGGTGTCGCGGGCGCCGCGGGTGGGCCGGGCAGCGGTGGTGCGGGTGGCGGTGGTGCGGGTGGCGGTGGTGCGGGTGGCGGGCCCGGGAAGAGCGGGAATTCCGGGATGGGCGGTGCCGGGATACTCGGCAACAGCAGCAGACAGGTGAGCAGTGCGCTGCCGGTGGCCGCGCTGCCCACCGCCGCGCTGCCGAGCGCCGAGCCGCCGTAACCGGGGCCGATCAGTCCGGAGCCGAGCCCCAGGCCGGAGCCGAGCCCGACGCCAGAGCCGAGCCCGGCCGAGCCCGAACCGAATCCGCTGCCGGTGACCACCGCGGCCAGCAGGGCGGAACCGCCGAGGATCGCGCTTCCGGTACAGGCGGTCCGCACGCTGCCGCTGTCGAGGCCGAGGTCGTCGGAGGAAGCGGCCGGGGTGGCGCCGGCCGCGGCGGTGGGTACGACGAGATTTTCATCGTCCGAAGCGCTTTCGTCCCAACCGCGCGTGGGTGGCGTTGGCGGGGGGACAAACACGTCCGGAGCGGAGATCACGGGCCGGGAGATCGTCGGCACGCTGACCGCGGAACCGAGATCCAGGGGCATCTCGGTCACCGCGGCCGAGCCGGTGCCTGAATCCGTACTGCCCGTGCCCATTCCGGCATCGCCCGTGCCTGTCCCGGCACTGCCGGTGAAGATCCCCGACGGCCATCCGGCAACGCCCGGTTCGGCGCTCGCCAGGGGGCACGAGAACAGTACCGCCGCGGGCAGAACGGCGGCCGCGGCCGTGAATCTGAATGCGGCCCCGCGGTTTCGCGGGGCATTGCGATCGAATCTCATAACCCCTATGTGATCTGCTCGTAACTCGACAGCGCGTTCTCGTACGCGTCCCTGGGAACGACGGTCTGCCGCGAGAACGGCCGGTCGAGATTGTGGATCTGGAACAGCACCGCACCCACGACGAGGCCGAGCAGCCCGATCATGAGCACGTTCTTCACACTGACCCGGATACCGGACAGCACCGGGCTGAGCAGCACCATGGCCGTGCTGAACCACAGCGCGATGTAGAGGAATCCGGGAATGCCGCGGCGGACGTCCATGGCGCGGTCCTGGCGGGCGTCGTTGACCTGCTGGAGGCTGTCGAGCGCCTTGCTGCGCAGGTCGGCGACGGAACTGTCGTCGGACTGGATGCCGGAGACGGCGTCGCGTGCCGCGTCCAGGGTGCTCTGCGCGGTGCGGCTGAGGCGGCCCTCGCGATCCATCACCTTCCACTCCTGGCCGATGACCTGCTCGGTGTAATTGCGCAGCAGGTCCTGGACGCGCTGGCGTTCGGGCTCGGGCATGTCGTGGGCTATCCAGTAGGTGGCGACCAGCGCCTTGGACTCGGCGATGGTGTGGTTCTGCGCGTTGTCGTACTGCTGCCAGCACAGCACCACCACGAAGGCGACCACGGCCACGAAGAACGTATTGACCAGGTCGAGCACCATGCCCCCGGCGGAATCCTCGTCACCGGACTGTTGCCACGACTTCGGCCACACCCGGCTGCCGATCACGAAGACGCCCATCGCGACGGCCGCCGCCGCGACGACGGCGAGCAATGCCTGGACCATACGGGCCCCACCTTCTCCGGGCGATCACCGGTTCCACTCGATACGGGTACAAGGCCGAACCACCGAGGCCGGACCTCGGTTCCACAAGATCGAAAGCAGCTGCCGTCACTGGGTATTCGTGACAGGGGGCTCGACGGATACCTACGATCGCGAGAGTGTCCGATTCGAATTGTGCGGAGTGGTTGCCGGGGGACGGGTGGGAGCCGGTGGGTGATGGGGAGTCCGGGGCGTCGGTCTTGCGCTCCGTCGACGGTGCTCGCTATGCGAAATGCGCGGTCGGCGAGCGAGCCGATGAGCTCGCGGAGGAACGAGACCGGGTGGAATGGTTGGCGGCGCAGGGGATTCCGGGCCCGACGCTGCTGGACTGGATCGAGACCGACGCCGGGGCCTGTCTGATCACCGCAGCCGTCGCGGGCGTGCCCGCGAGTGCGGTGTCGGCGGCCGAACTCGGTTGCGCGTGGCAGTCGATCGCGCACGCGGTCCGGCGGTTGCACGAATTGCCCACGCGGGACTGCCCATTCGGGCGTGGGCTCGCCGAGATGTTCGGGCGGGCGCGGGATGTGGTGGAGCGCAAGGCCGTCGACCCCGACTTCCTGTCCGATGAGCAGCGAATGGTCGATCCGGAGGTGCTGCTGGAACGCCTGGTGCCGCAACTGGAGCATCGATTCGCGCAGGAGGCCGCGGGATCGGTGGTGTGCCACGGGGATCTGTGCCTGCCCAATATCGTCCTGGACCCGCGAACCTGGGAGGTCGCCGGATTCATCGATCTGGGGCGGCTCGGAACGGCCGATCCCCATGCCGATTTCGCGCTGCTGCTGGCCAATTCCCGGGAGACCTGGCCGGACGAGGAGCGGGCGCGGGCGGCCGATGGGCAGTTCGCGCGGGCCTACGGCGTCGAACTCGATGCCGAGCGGCTGCGGTTCTATCTCGATCTCGACCCGCTGACGTGGGGGTAGGCCGATCTGGTTCGCCCCCGCGCCCGCGCGGTGCCATGATCGATGCAGGGCCCGGTTTCTCTGGCGCGCCGGGCATTTCGCTGGGCGGTGGGTTATGGACCTGGTGGCGATCGTGGTATCCCTCGCGGGTGTGGGTGCCGTGGCGGGCAGTGTCGCGCTCGGCTTCGGTCTGCGCGTGGTCGAACAGTTCGAGCGCGGGCTGGTGTTCCGATTCGGGCGGGTGCACGCGGTGCGGGATCCGGGGTTGCGGCTGCTGATCCCGATCGTGGACAAGATGCGCAAGGTGCCGATGCGGATCGTCACCATGCCGGTGCCCGCGCAGGAGGGGATCACCCGCGACAACGTCACCGTGCGGGTCGACGCGGTGGTGTACTTCCGCGTCGTCGACCCGATCCAGGCGGTGGTCGAGGTGCAGGACTACCTGTTCGCCGTCGCGCAGGTGGCGCAGACCTCCCTGCGCTCGATCATCGGCAAGAGCGAACTCGACGATCTGCTGTCCAATCGCGAACAGCTGAACAGGGGCCTGGAGCTCATGATCGACAGCCCCGCACTGGCGTGGGGCATCCAGATCGACCGCGTGGAGATCAAGGACGTCGCCCTGCCGGAATCGCTCAAGCGCTCCATGTCCCGCCAGGCCGAGGCCGAGCGCGAACGCCGCGCCCGCGTCATCACCGCCGAGGGCGAACTGCAGGCCTCACGCATGCTGGCCGAGGCGGGCTCGACGATGGCCGAGGCCCCCGCGGCCCTGCAACTGCGCCTGCTGCAGACGGTGGTCGAGGTTGCGGCGGAAAAGAATTCGACGCTGGTGCTGCCGTTCCCGGTGGAACTGCTGCGCTTCCTGGAGCGGTCGACGCCCGCGGTGAACGCGGAATCGGCGGAGACAGGGGAAACTCCCGGCGAACAGGATGAGCCGCGCGGTATCGAGGCTTCCGGCGGGCGGCCCGAGCGTAGCGAATAGGGCTGTCGCGTCCGGAATTCGGCGGCTGTACGAGGGGGCCGGAAAAGCAAAGGCGGCACCCGGTCGGGTGCCGCCGCAGCCGGAGTCTGCCGGATCAGCCCACGGGGTTGATGACGAAGATCTGGGCCCAGTAGGTGGCCTGTTCGGGGCCGAGCAGTGGCAACAGGTAGTCGTAGACGATGGACGACATACGGTGCGGAACTCCCTTGTTTCTCGACTGGATGATGCGGTGGGACCGACCGGTCCCGCGAACACGGGGCCACAGTAACAGCGGGCCGGGGTTCGTGCAGGCGTGGTGGTTTCGGCGCAGTGGGGAGTTGGCTGGGGGTTGTCCGGAGGGGGGTGGAATGGCGTGGTGCGGGGGACGGGCTGGGCGGACGAGTTATGTGCGTTGGCTCTTGATCTTGATGCTGAAAAGGGGGTGTGAGTTGGCGTGGCGGGCAGGGAATCCGGCAAATCGGACCGGTTGGTCTTGCGTTCATCAATCGGCCATCGAGTTGTTCGACGGGCGCCTTTCGGGGGAGCGTCGGAGCGGGTGAATGCCGAGGCACCCGGGTCTCGCCGGGGTTTTCGGGTGGGATTGGACACGTTTGAAACACGGGGAATCCAGTTGAGCCGGAGCGGGAATGGATTCGGCTCGCCGAGCCCGGCTCGGAAATCTTCGCTCAACTGGCCTTATCCGTGACAAACGTCATAGAGTGTTGCGCGTTGGAAAGTTCCGTTGCCGGGGGGCGGCAACGGGGCTGTGGGTGTCAACGACGTCGGAAAGCAGGTTCTATCTCTATGCGAGTGGTTCGCAAGTTGGTTGCCGGTGCCATGATTGCCGGTGCTGCTTCGGTTTTGGCTGTGTTGGGGGCCGGGTCCGCGTCGGCGGTCTCGGTGACTCCGTTGCCGGGTGGGGTGCAGGTGGACCTCACCCCGGCCGACACCCAGTGGGTGCATCAGACGCACATCGGGAATGCCATCGCCACACTGCCCCATCCCTCGGCCGCGTCGTTCGGGCAGGCGCTCGACTCGGCCGCCGGCCTGTCCTCGCAGTACCCGAACGGGCGGGTCGTGTTCACGGTGTACGGGCCGTTCGATCAGTTGAACGGCACCATGCTGGCGCTGCAGTAGTTCGCCTGCGCGTGGAACTCCATCAACGGATCGTCTCGGCGCCGGTCGACTTCGGCGCCGTGCGATCCGAATTCGGAATGGCCTCGGAGTATCCGTCCGAGGCCGTCTCGGAGGCCCGCGACGCGGTCGACGCGTTCGCGGGCTCCCGGGCCGATCGCAGGGATATTCCCCTCGTCACGATCGACCCGCCCGGCGCGCTGGATCTGGACCAGGCGCTGTATCTGGAACGAACCTCCTCCGGCTTCCTGCTGCAGTACGCGATCGCGGATGTGGCGGCCGTGGTCGCGCCCGACGGGGCGCTCGCCCGCGAATCCCTCGCGCGGGGTCAGACCTTCTATCTGCCCGACGGCACCGTGCCGCTGCATCCGCCGGTGCTCTCGGAAGGGTCCGCCAGCCTGCTGCCCGACCAGGATCGCCCGGCCGCGCTGTGGACCATCGAATGCGACGAAACCGGCGAACCGCAACGATTTTCGGTGCGGCGCGCGCTGGTGCGCTCCCGTGCCCGCCTCGACTACGCGGGCGTCCAGGCCGACGCCGACGCCGGTCGCCTGCACCCCTCGATCGCCGCGCTGCCCGAATTCGGGCGGCTGCGCATCGAGTCGGGTCTGGCCCGCGGCGCGATCGGCCTGCGCCTGCCCGCCCAGACCGTGGTGCGCGACGGCCACGACGACGGGGCCGGGCAGCACTGGCAGCTGGTGCTGGAACCGCGCACCGCCGCCGACGATTGGAACGAGCAGGTCTCGCTGCTGACGGGGATGTGCGCGGCCCGAATCATGCTGGGCGATGCGGGCCCCGGGCGCGGCCATCGCATCGGTGTGCTCCGGACGATGCCCCCGCCCTCGGAGGCGGCCGTCGAATCGATGCGCCGAACCGCGGCGGCGCTCGGGGTGGACTGGCCCACCGAGGTCTCCGTCGGCCGGATGCTCGCCGGACTCGATCCCAATACGCCCGCGGCGCTGGTGCTGATGTCGGAGGCCACGGGACTGCTGCGCGGCGCCACGTATACGGTGCTCGGCGACGAGACGCCGCCGGTGGTGGAGCACAGCGCGATCGGCGCCCCCTATGCCCATGTGACCGCGCCGCTGCGGCGGCTGGCCGATCGCTACGCCACCGAGATCTGTCTGGCGCGGTGCGCGGGGGAGCCGGTGCCGCGGTGGGTGCGCGACGGGCTCGAGCAGGCCGCGGAGTCGATGCGGCGCAGCGATGCGGTCGCCGGGAAGCTCGAGCGAGCGTGCATCGATCTCACCGAATCCACCGTGCTCGCGGACCGGCTGGGGTCGGTGTTCCGGGCGGTGGTGGTGCGCGAGGCCAATGGCAGCCGCCCGGCCGAGATCTTCGTGGCCGATCCGCCGGTGGTGGGCAAGTGCGTGGGCTCCCCGCCGGAGGGGTGGCGGGTGCGGGTGCGGCTGGTCGAATCCGATCCGGCCAAGCGGACGGTCACCTTCGCCTTTCCCGCGGACTGAGTCAGACCTGTGCGTCGATGCGTTCCCGGGCGATCTCTATCCGATAGCCGATCACCACCGAGGCGATGAGCGCGACCGAGATGATGCCCTCGGCCAGGAAGAACGAGGCGAAGTCGATGATCGAGCCGATCGGTGGATTCCCGGGCACCGCATTGCGCAGCGGCACCAGCGCGAAGAGCACGACGGCCATCAGCGAGCAGGCCGGGAACAGCAAACCGCGCCGCCAGCGCAGCACATAGTAGGCGGCTGTCGCCGCCGCGAGTGCCAGGCCGAACATCAACACCATGACGAAGACGGCGAATACTAATGTGGGCGTGGACCGCCGGGCCTGCACGGTCAGATCGACCGCCCCGGTTTCGGTGGCGTCGATGGTGTTGGTGGTCCGGAAGAACGCGTCGCCGTTGGCGACGGTGACCGCCAGCGGCAGCGGATGCCGATCCGCGCCGGTGACCTCGAAGGCCAGCCGGAGGCGGTGCCGATCGAACGGATAGTCGGTGATTACGCCGTCGATCGGGAAGTGCAGCTCGGTGGCGGTCATTCGCTGCCCCGCCTCGACCGTCAGGGGATCGGATTTCAGTGCGGTCAACGGAGTCAGCACGACCTCGGCCGCGAAATCTCCGGCCGCGTCCGCGAGTGCGCCCTCGGGACCGGCGCTGACCTCTATCGTCACGTCGTTCGACGCCGGATCGAAGCGGCCGATCCAGGCGTTGACCAGAACCCGGTCCCGGGCGTCGAGATCGCCGAAGGTGTACGCGGTGCCGGCATGCCGTTTGCCGATCGCGTACATGCCCAGGCTCGCGGCCACGGCCCCGATCAGGATCAGGACGACGAGCCCGGCCCAGGCCCAACCCCAGGCGTTTCGCCTCGCACGGTGCTGCACCGGGCGATGATAACCACGGTCCGGTAGCGATTCGCTATGACACGGCTAACTATCGGCAAACTTGCGTTGGAGGAATTCGGCGGCCACCGGATAGTTCTCCAGGGCCTTGCGCGCCGCACTCGCCTCGGAAACATACAGCTCGTCGTACACGCCGGTGGCCGCGCCGCGCTTGCGGGCGGCGTCGGCGCGCGACTGGATGGTGGCCATCGCCTCGACCGCGTCGCGATGATCGCCGAGGACCGACTGCAACTTCTTGGACCGCTGAGACAATTCCTGGGCCGGGCCGTCGAGCACCCGCGCCGCGGCATCGGCGGAATAGCGTAATCGCTTGGCGGCCTTGCGGATCTCGTGCAGATGTTCGACGCGATCGGTCTCGGCCACCTCCGACTCGGCGCGGACGAGTTTGCGCAGTCGCCGGAAGTCCTTGCGCAGCACCGTGGCGAAGGCGTCGGCGGCCTCGGCCTTGGCGCGCCGTTTACGCAGCGGCGGGTCCGAGCGCAGCCGTTCGAGCCGGTCGCGCAGGGCCGCGTACCGGTCGCCGTCGAGGGCGCGCAGCACCGCCCTGTGTGCGCGGGTGTACTTCGCCCGTTCGGCCGAGACCAGCCGCCTGCCGATGCGGCGCAGCTCGGCGGGCTGCTCCTCGGTCAGCGCGGCGAATCGTTCGGCGCGCACCTCGGCGTCACGGGCCACGCCCAACAGCCCTGCCAGCCAGCGCAATTCGTCGCGAATCTCGTCGATCTCGGTGCGGTGGAACATCTTTTGATACGAGCGCAGCACACTGCGCAGCCGCCGGGTCGCGACGCGCATGCTGTGCACCGAGTCCGGGCGGTCGGCGCGCACGTCGGGCTCGGCCGACAGCAGCCGGTCCAGATCGTCGGCCAGGGCGGTGACGAGGGCGGGACCGGCTGCGGTGCGCATCAGCTGTTCCGGAACTTGTCGGTGGCCTCGACCAGGTGATGGGTCGTACCCGGTTCACTGGCCGCGTGTCCGGCGTCGGCGACGATGTGCAGCTCGGAGTTCGGCCACGCCCGGTGCAGATCCCAGGCGCTGATCGGCGGGCACACGATGTCGTGGCGGCCCTGCACGATGACGCCCGGGATGTGCGCGATGCGGTCGATGTCGCGCAGCAACTGCCCGTCGTCGAGGAATCCGCCGTTGACGAAGTAGTGGTTCTCGATCCGCGCGAACGCCAGCGCGAACCGCGGTTCGGCCGATTCGGCAACCCGATCGGGTTGCGGCAGTAGCGAACTCGTGGCGCCCTCCCAGGTGGACCAGGCGACGGCCGCGGCCGTGGCGACATCGGGATCGGGGGAGTGCAGCAACCGGTGATAGACGCTCACCAGATCCGACTGGCGCTCCGATTCCGGCACCGGCGCGAGGAATTTCTCCCATTCGTCAGGGTACACGTAACCGGCGTGCCCGTTGTAGTACCAGTCGATTTCCTTGCGGCGCAACAGGAATATGCCGCGCAGCACCAATTCGGTGACGCGGTCCGGATGGGTCTGCGCATACGTCAGCGCCAGCGTCGAACCCCACGAGCCGCCGAACACCTGCCAGCGCTCGACGCCCAGATGGGTACGCAGCCTTTCGATATCGGCGACCAGATGCCAGGTGGTGTTCGTCTCCAGGCTCGCGCCGTCGGCGATGTGCGGGGTGGAGCGCCCACAGCCGCGCTGATCGAACAGCACGATGCGATAGGCCTGCGGGTCGAAGAACTGGCGATGGAACGGCGCGGTGCCGCCGCCCGGACCGCCGTGCAGGAACACCACCGGCTTGCCGTCGGGGTTGCCGCTTTCCTCCCAGTAGATCTGCTGGCCGTCGCCGACGTCCAGCATGCCCTGGCGGTTGGGTTCGAGGGGCGGGTACAGGGTGCGCATCAGAACGCGATCCCCGAGGCCAGGTCCTGCAGCTCCAGCGCGCGCAGCGCCTCGGCGCGGACGGTCGCGCAGTTCTTCTCGGTGATCCGGTCGACCACCGGCTTGTCGGCCAGGACCTGCATATTGATGCCGCCGTTGCGGACGGCCCACTCGTGCACGGTGATGTTGAGCGCCACCCGGCCCAGCGTCGGGCCCTGCACCCGCCAATCCGACAGCTGCGGGGCGAGCGCGTCGCACAGCTGCTTGCCGAGCTCGTCGGTGATCGGCACCGGGCCCGGCCGCGCGCCCGAGGTGGGGGCGGCGGTGCCGCTCGGGTGGGCCGTGGTGGTGATCGAGCCGCTGGACCCGGCGGGCGACGGCGATCCGCTCGTGCCACCCCCGCATCCGGCGATCAGTGCGGTCACCGCCACGGCTGTGGCGGCCAGCGCACCGCGAGTCATCCAACGGCTCTGCGACATCTGTTCCCTTTGCTCGGTTTGCTCTGCGTCGGTCATCGAGTCTGCCATTTCTTCGGTCCCCTCGCCCGTACGCAATCCATTTCTTCGATGTGACCCGCGATGCGTAATCTCGGGTCATGGCACGGGACGAGCGCGGTGTGACCGCCCAGAGTGAGGACTTCGCTGCCTGGTACAACGAGGTGGTCTTCAAGGCCGCCCTCGTCGACCGAGGCCCGGCCAAGGGCACGATGGTCATCCGACCGTACGGCTACCGGCTGTGGGAGCTTCTACAGTCCGAGCTCGACCGTCGGATCAAGGACACCGGCCACGAGAACGCCTATTTCCCGCTGCTGATCCCGGAGAGCTATCTGTCCCGCGAGGCCGAGCACGTCGAGGGCTTCGCCCCGGAACTGGCGGTGGTCACCCACGCCGGGGGCAAGGAGCTGGAAGAGGCGCTGGTGGTGCGGCCCACCTCGGAGACCATCATCGGCGAGATGATGGCCAAGTGGATCAGCTCGCATCGCGATCTGCCGCTGCTGCTGAACCAGTGGTCCAATGTGGTGCGGTGGGAGCTGCGGCCGCGAATGTTCCTGCGCACCACGGAGTTTCTGTGGCAGGAGGGCCACACCGCCCATGTCGACGAGGCCGACGCCCGCCGCGAGACCCGGCTCGCGCTGGATCTCTACCACGAGGTGGCGCGGGATCTGGCCGCGATGCCGGTGGTGCCGGGTGAGAAGACCCCGGGTGAGCGCTTCGCCGGTGCGGTCGACACGCTGACCATCGAGGCCATGATGCGCGACGGCCGCGCGCTGCAGGCGGGCACCTCGCACTACATGGGCACCAATTTCGCGACCGCGTTCGACATCCGCTACACCGGTGAGTCGGGCCGGGAGGAGCTGTGCCACACCACGTCCTGGGGAATGAGCACCCGGATGATCGGCGGCATCGTCATGACCCACGGCGACGACAAGGGCCTGGTGCTCCCGCCCCGGCTCGCGCCATATCAGGTGGTGATCGTCCCGATCACGCGTGGCGGCAACGAGGCCGTCGAACAGGCCGCGCAGGATTTGGCGCGGCGGCTGCGCGCGGCTGGGGTGCGCACCCACGTCGACGCGCGGGCCCAGCTCACGCCCGGATTCAAATACAACGAGTGGGAAATGCGCGGCGTGCCGATCCGGCTCGAGCTCGGCCCCCGCGATCTGGAGGCGGGCACCGCGATGCTGGTGAAACGCCTCGGCGGCGAGGGGAAGCGGGCGATCTCGATCGACGCGCTGCCGCGGGCGCTGCCGGAGCTGCTCGACGAGTTCCAGGCGTATCTGCTGGCGCGCGCGACCGCGTTCCGCGACGAGCGCACCCGCACGGTCGACGACTGGGACGAGTTCGCCGCCGCGGTGGCGAGCGGATGGGCGCTGGCCCTGCACTGCGGCGCCGCGGCGTGCGAGGACGATATCAAGTCCGTCACCGCCGCCACGCCGAGATGCGTTCCGCTGGAGGGGGATTCCGAATCCGGGCGATGCGTCCGGTGCGGCGCGCCGTCGGCCTACGGCAAGCGCGTGATCTTCGGCCGCGCGTACTGAGGGAGCGCACGCCGGGACGACGGTCCCGGCGTGCGCCCGCGCTCAGAAGGAGTGCTCGGGGCCCGGGAACGTGCCCCGGCGCACCTCGTCGGCGTAAGCCGCCGCCGCGCCGCGCAATTGATCGCCGAGCTGGGCGAAGTGCTTGACGAACTTGGCGGTCTTGCCGCTGGTGTAGGCCGCCATGTCCTGCCAGACCAGGACCTGGGCGTCGCAGTCCGCGCCCGCGCCGATGCCGACGGTCGGAATGGTCAGCTTGCGGGTGACCTGAGCGGCCAGTTCGGCCGGGACCATCTCCATGACCACCGCGAACGCCCCGGCCTCCTGCACCGCCAGCGCGTCGGCGATGAGCTGCTCGGCGCCGTCGCCGCGGCCCTGCACCCGGAATCCACCCAGGGTGTTGACCGACTGCGGGGTGAACCCGATATGCGCCATCACCGGGATCCCGGCCGCGGTCAGGGTCGCGATCTGCTCGGAAACCCGTTCGCCGCCTTCGAGTTTCACCGCCTGCGCGCCGCCCTCCTTCATCAGGCGCACCGAGCTCTCGAACGCCTGCCGCGGGGAGATCTCGTAGCTGCCGAATGGCAGATCGGCCACCACCAGGGCGTGCGGCGCGCCGCGCACCACGCCGCGCACCAGCGGGATGAGCTCGTCCAGCGAGATCGGCACGGTCGTGTCGTAGCCGTAGACCACGTTGGCCGCCGAGTCGCCGACCAGCAGCACCGGGATACCGGCCTCCTCGAACAGCTTCGCGGTGGAGTAGTCGTAGGCGGTCAGCATCGCCCACCTGTCCCCGGCCGCCTTCATCTGCTGCAGGTGCTGTACTCGAGTCTTCTTCCGCGAAGTTTTCGGTGCGGCACCGTAGGCAGCAGTCTCTTGCTCGGACATCATCGTCCCTTTCGTTGTCGCCTCGAGGCCCGATCCGGGTCCCCGGGTTGATGTGACCCATCCAGTCTGCCCCGGTCCGAGCGTCGGTATAAGCCGTCCGGCCCATGGAATTGGTCACAGGGGCCGGGATGGCAGGATCGGACCATGTCGTTGTTGCGTTCCGGTCGTGTCGCCGCCCTCGTGGTCCTGACGTGCGTGGCCGCGGCCTGCACCACCTCCGGTAGGGAGCAGCCCGCCCCGTCGGCCCCGGCCGCGCCGACGCCGGTGGCGCTGGACCGGTTCTACAACCAGACGCCGGACTGGCAGAGCTGCAACGGCTTTTCCGAAGACCGATCGGTCCGATTCCCCCGGGATGCCGAATGCACCCGGCTCACCGTCCCGGTCGACTACGCCAAGCCCGACGGCGCCACGGCCGAGATCGCGGTCTCACGGATCAGGGCGACCGGGCCGAAGATCGGCTCGCTGCTGTTCAATCCGGGCGGTCCGGGCGTGGCCGGGCTGTCGATGGCCTCGATCGCCATGAAGACCCCGCTGGCCGAGCGGTTCGATCTGATCGGCTTCGATGTGCGCGGGGTCGGCTCGTCGCGGCCGCTGATCCGATGCCTGACCGGTAAGGAATGGGACGAGCAGCGCGCCGAACCGCCGAAGGACAACACTCCCGCGGGCATCGCGGCCGCCGAGCAGGAGGACCGGGAGTTCGCCCAGAAATGCGGCGAGCGCACGGGCACCGAATTCCTCGCCCACGTCGGCACCCGCGAGGTAATCCAGGACATGGACGTGATCCGGGGCGTGCTGGGCGATCCCAAGCTCAATTTCGTCGGTTACTCCTACGGCACCCGGCTGGGCTCGGCGTACGCGGAGAAGTTCCCCGACCGGGTACGCGCGCTCGTGCTCGACGGCGCGGTGGATCCCGAGCAGCAGCCGGTGCAGGACACCATCGAGCAGACCGCCGGATTCCAGAAGGCGTTCGACGCCTACGCCGCCGCCTGCACCCGCGATGCCGAATGCCCGCTGGGCACCGATCCGGCGCAGTCGGTCGCGCGCTTCCGCGCGCTGCTCGCACCGCTGTGGAACCACCCGCTGCCGACCAAGGACGGCCGCCCGCTGAGCTACGGCGACGCGGTGACCGGCGTGCAGAACGCTCTCTACGCAGAGGACCGCTGGGAGACCCTGAGCGCGGGGCTGGCCGAGGTGGCCCAGGGCCGCGGCGACACCCTGCTCGCCCTGGCCGACGACTACAACAGCCGCCGCCCCGACGGCAGTTACGACAATTCCCAGGACGCCTTCCTGGCCATCCACTGCGTGGACGATCCGGCGATCAAGGACCGGGCGGTCACCGATCAGCAGGACACCGAACTGCGCAAGGTCGCCCCGTTCCTGGACGACGGCCACGGCACCGGACATGCGCCGCTGGAGCTGTGCGCGTTCTGGCCGGTGCCCAATACCGGTGGCCCGCATCAGGTTTCCGCGCCCGGACTGCCCAAGACCGTGGTGGTGTCGACGACGCAGGATCCGGCGACCCCCTACGAGGCGGGGGTGAACCTGGCCAAGGACCTGGGCGCGGCGCTGATCACCAACCGCGGGACGCGGCATACCGCCTTCCTCTCGGGCGGCGTGCCGTGTGTCGACAATGCCGTTTTCGAGTATCTGATCGAGCTGAAGGAACCCCCGGCCGGGCTCACTTGCGGATAGATAGCAATCCGCAACGGACACGAAGCGCACCATGTAACACGGATTTAACGCCGTATGCCTACGCTCGCGGCTATGGATCGCCAGAAGGAATTCGTGCTGCGGACGCTCGAGGAGCGGGATATTCGCTTCGTACGGCTGTGGTTCACGGATGTCTTGGGGTATCTCAAGTCCGTCGCGATCGCTCCCGCGGAGCTCGAGGGCGCCTTCGAGGAGGGCATCGGCTTCGACGGTTCGGCCATCGAGGGCTTCGCCCGCGTGTCGGAGGCCGATATGGTGGCCAAGCCCGATCCGTCGACCTTCCAGGTGCTGCCGTGGTCGACCAGTAAGGGGCACCAGCATTCGGCGCGCATGTTCTGCGATATCGCCATGCCCGACGGCTCGCCGTCGTGGGCCGATCCGCGCCACGTGCTGCGGCGGCAGCTGAACAAGGCCGGGGATCTGGGCTTCAGCTGCTACGTGCATCCCGAGATCGAGTTCTTCCTGGTGAAATCGGGCCTGGTGGACGGCAATCCGGTGCCCGTGGACAATGGCGGCTTCTTCGACCAGACCGTCCACGACGAGGCGCCGAACTTCCGCCGCCACGCCATCGACGCGCTGGAGTCGATGGGCATCTCGGTCGAGTTCAGCCACCACGAGGGCGCGCCGGGTCAGCAGGAGATCGACCTGCGCTACGCCGACGCGCTGTCGATGGCCGACAACGTGATGACCTTCCGCTACCTCATCAAGGAGGTGGCGATCGACGAGGGCGTGCGGGCGTCGTTCATGCCCAAGCCCTTCGCCGCTCACCCGGGCTCGGCCATGCATACGCATATGAGCCTGTTCGAAGGGGAACAGAACGCCTTCGCCGATCCCGACGATCCGATCAACCTGTCGGAGACCGCGCGGGCGTTCATCGCCGGAATCCTGGAGCACGCCAACGAGATCAGCGCTGTCACCAACCAGTGGGTGAACTCCTACAAGCGGCTGGTACACGGCGGCGAGGCCCCGACCGCGGCGTCGTGGGGCCGGTCGAACCGCTCCGCGCTGGTGCGGGTGCCGATGTACACCCCGAACAAGCAGTCCTCGCGGCGCGTGGAGATCCGCAGCCCAGATTCGGCCTGCAACCCGTATCTGACCTTCGCGGTGCTGCTGGCCGCGGGTCTGCGCGGCATCGAGAAGGGCTACACGCTGCCGCCGGAGGCCGAGGACGACGTGTGGTCGCTGACCGCGGCCGAGCGCCGGGCCATGGGCTTTCGCGAGCTGCCGGGCAGCCTGGACGAGGCGCTCAAGGCGATGGAGCGTTCGGAGCTGGTCGCCGAGACCCTCGGCGAGCATGTCTTCGACTTCTTCCTGCGCAACAAGCGCCGCGAGTGGGCGGGCTACCGGGCCCAGATCACCCCGTACGAGCTGCGGGAGTACCTGGATTTCTAGGGTCGTGCCGGTAGGTTGAAATCATGGTACGGCCACCGACCGCCCGTCCCGCGGTGCCCGGCGCCGGCCGGCTCGGACTGCTCGAGCCGACGGCCGCCGACTCGCTGCGAGAGTTGGCGTGGGACAACGTCGAAAGCATTCCGGTCCTCTGGGCGCTGTCGCGTTCGCCGGACGCCGATCTGGCGCTGCTGACGCTGGTCCGGCTCAAGGAGCGGCTCGGATCCGATTGGGCCGCACTGGATTCGGCGCTGCGCACCGAGCTGCCGCTGCGCGGTCGGCTGTTCGCGCTGATCGGCTCGTCGAGCGCCTTCGCCGATCATCTGGTGGCCGATCCGCAGTGCTGGCAGCTGCTGCGTCGCGGGGATCTGCCCACCCGCGACGAGCTGATCGCCGATCTGCTCGCCGCGGTCGAGGCGACGCCCGAGGAGGGCGAGGCCGCCGGGCCCATGCTCTATCGCGCGGGCATCTCCGGCCCGGAGGCGATCGCGTTGCTGCGCAAGCGCTATCGCGATCAGCTGATGCTGTTGGCCGCTCACGATCTGGCCGCCACCGTGGAGAACGAGCCGGTGCTGCGTTATCCGCAGGTCGGGCGGCAGCTGACCGCGCTGGCCGACGCGGCGCTGACCGCGGCGCTGGCGGTGGCGGTGGCGCGGATCTGCCCGGACCGGCCGGTGCCGGTGCGCCTGGCCGTGGTCGCGATGGGCAAATGCGGTGCGTGCGAGCTGAATTACGTCTCGGATGTGGACGTGGTGTTCGTCGCCGAACCGGCCGACACCACCGCCACCCGGCTGGCCGCGGAGCTGATGACCGTGGCGGGCAATGCCTTCTTCGAGGTCGACGCCGCGCTGCGCCCGGAGGGCAAGGCCGGGGCGCTGGTGCGCACGCTGGAATCGCATGTGGCGTACTACAAGCGGTGGGCGCGCACCTGGGAGTTCCAGGCGCTGTTGAAGATGCGCCCGGCCACCGGCGATCTGGAGCTGGGCGAGCGGTACGCCGCGGCGCTCATGCCGATGGTCTGGAACGCCTCGGAGCGACCCGATTTCGTCGCCGACGTGCAGGCCATGCGGCGGCGGGTGGAGGATCAGGTGCCCGCGGACCTGCGCGAGCGCGAGCTCAAGCTCGGGCACGGCAGCCTGCGCGATGTCGAATTCGCCGTGCAGCTGCTGCAATTGGTGCACGGCAAGGCCGACGAGTCGCTGCACGTGCAAGGCACGGTCGAGGCGCTGACCACGCTGGCCGCGGGCGGTTACGTCGGCCGCGACGACGCCGCCAACCTCACCGCCTCCTACGAATTCCTGCGCCTGCTCGAACACCGGCTGCAACTGCAGCGGCTCAAGCGCACCCACACCCTGCCCGCCGCCGACGACGAGGAGGGCATGCGCTGGCTGGCGCGTGCGGCGCATATGCGCCCCGACGGGCGGCAGGACGCGGTCGGGGTGTTGCGCAGCGAGATCAAGCGCAACACCGTGCGGGTGCGGCGGCTGCACGCCAAGCTGTTCTACCGGCCGCTGCTGGAATCGGTGGCGCGGCTGGACGCCGACGCGCTGCGCCTGAGCCCCGCCGCGGCGGTGCGGCAGCTGGCCGCCCTCGGCTACGCCGCGCCGGAGAATGCGCTCGGCCATCTCAAGGCGCTCACCAACGAGGTCGGGCGCAAGGGTCGCATCCAGGCGCTGCTGCTGCCGACGCTGCTGGAATGGCTGGGGGAGACGCCGAATCCGGACGCCGGGCTGCTCGCCTATCGGCGGGTGTCGGAGGGGCTCGACGAGCAGACCTGGTTCCTGCGCGAGCTGCGCGACGAGGGCGCGATCGCGCAGCGGCTGATGATCGTGCTGGGCTCGTCGGCCTATCTGCCCGATCTGCTCATCAACGCGCCCGAGACGATCCGCATGTTCGCCGACGGTCCGGACGGGCCGCTGCTGCTGGCGACCCGGCCCGATCAGGTGCGCGAGGGCATCCTGGCCGGGGCCGCCCGCTATGACGACCCCAAGCGGGCGATCGCCACCGCGCGGTCGCTGCGCCGCCACGAGCTGGCTCGCGTCGCCGCGGCCGATGTGCTGGGCATGTTGGACGTGCCGCAGGTGTGCAAGGCGCTGTCGTCGGTATGGGTGGCGGTGCTCGAGGCCGCGCTGCAGGCGGTGATCCGCGCGAGCGAGGCCGAGCTGGGCAGACCCGCCCCGGCGGCGCTGGCGGTGATCGGCATGGGCCGGCTCGGCGGGATGGAGCTGGGCTACGGCTCCGATGCCGATGTGCTGTTCGTCTGCGATCCGCGCCCGGATGAGGACGAGACGGTCGCGGTGAAGTGGGCCATCGGGGTGGCCGAGCAGGTGCAGCGGCTGCTGGGCGCGCCGAGCACCGATCCGCCGCTGCAGGTCGACGCCGGCCTGCGCCCCGAAGGCCGCAACGGGGCCCTGGTCCGCACGCTGGCCGCCTATCAGGCCTACTACCAGCAGTGGGCCCAGCCGTGGGAGGTGCAGGCGCTGCTGCGCGCCCATCAGGTCGCGGGCGATCAGGGCCTCGGCGTGCGATTCCTGCACATGATCGATGTGGTGCGCTATCCCGAGGGCGGGGTCTCGGCGGCGGCAGTGCGCGAGATCCGGCGGATCAAGGCGCGGGTGGATTCCGAGCGGCTGCCGCGCGGGGCCAATCCGGCCACGCACACCAAACTCGGCCGGGGCGGGCTGGCCGATATCGAGTGGACCGTGCAGCTGATGCAGCTGCGCCATGCCCACGAGGTGCCGGAACTGCACAACACCTCCACGCTCGAGTCCCTCGACGCGATCGAGCGCGCCGGGCTGCTCGAGCCCACCGACGTCGCTCTGCTGCGCGATGCCTGGCTCACCGCGACCAAGGCCCGCAACGCGCTGGTGCTGGTCCGCGGCAAACCGGCCGACCAGCTGCCCGGGCCGGGGCGGTTGCTGTCGGCGGTGGCGCGCGTCGCTGGCTGGCGCAACGACGACGGCAGCGAATTCCTGGACAACTACATGCGCGTGACGCGGCGGGCGAAGACCGTGGTGGAACGGGTGTTCGGCGGGGACTCCTGAGCGGTGTGGCCAAGATCGCTACGCCGGGGCGGGCGCCCGGTCCGGTAGGCGGGTAGCCGCTGGACGCGGCGAAATCCACCCGATCCGGACGGTTTCGGCCGGGGCGAATTCGCTCGTCGTTGGGTGAGAATTGGTTTGCGGGGAACAGCCGCGACGGGATATCGGTTGAAGGTCATCTGGGAGCGCACGCCGCGCCGCCGAGGTCGCCTGAACTCCGGCGCGCGGGTTGCGGAGGTGTCGCACACCCGGAACCTGCGTTCCGCATAGTGTGTCGTTTGGTATGACCATCGGGAGGACGGCCATGGCGGAGACCGACTCGGCCCTGTCGGTGTATCGCACCTACAGGCAGGCGGCGCTGTCGCCCAACCGCGCGGTGCGGCTGCCGCTGATCACCGTGCTGCTGCTGGTGGGGGTGGCGCTGGTGTACGCCGCCGACCATGCCGCGCGCGAGGGTGTGAACCACGCCTGGTTCGTGGCCGTGTCGATCTCCGGGCTGGGCATCGCGCGCGGGCTGCATCTGCGGCGGCCGATCACCCTGCCGCACTTCGCCGTCGCGGTCATCGTGCTCGGGGTCTCCAATATCGCCTACCGCGGCGATCACGATCTGATCGGCTTCGTCTGCCTGGCCTCGACCGGATTCGTCCTGATGCTGCCGCAGGGTTCGCGCCCGCAGCCCGACCAGCGGTTCCGGATCGCGGCGCTGGTGGATCGCACGGTCGAGGATCCGATCGCCCCGTTCGCGCTGCATTCGTCGAAAACCTACTTCTTCAACGCGAATTCGACCGCGGCCATCGGCTACCGCACCCGCTTCGGCATCGCGGTGGTGGCGGGCGACCCGATCGGGGATCGGGCCGAATTCGGCGTGCTGATCCGGGAATTCTCCGAATTCGCTGTCAATCACGGCTGGCGCATCGCGGTGCTGGGCGCCAGTCCCGCGCTGTGCGAGCTGTGGCGCACCGAGGCCGCCGAACACCATGGACTGCACGCGATTCCGATCGGGCGCGATGTGGTGATCGAGGTCGACGGCTTCGATATGGTCGGGCGCAAATACCGCAATCTGCGCCAGGCCGTCAGCCGCACGCACAACTTCGGGGTGACCACCGAGATCCTGTACGAGCGCGAACTGGATCCGGCGCTGCGCGCCACGCTGCTCGAGATCGTCGACGAATGGCGTTCCGGGCGGCAGACCCGTGGCTTCTCGATGATTTTGGACCATCTGCTCGACGGGCGGAATCCGGGCATGCTGGTGGTGCTGGCCCGTGATGCCGACGGTCGGGTGGTGGGCTTTCAGCGCTACGGCGCGTCCAATCACGGCAGCGAGCTGAGCCTGGATGTGCCGTGGCGGCGCAAGGACGCCCCCAACGGGCTGGACGAGCGAATGATCGTCGATCTGGTGGAATACGGCCGGGCCAAGGGTGTGCAGCGAATCTCGCTGGCATTCGCGGCCTTTCCGGAGCTGTTCAGCGACAAGGATCGCTCGCGGACCAAGCAGAGCCTCTATGTGCTGGCCCGCATGCTGGATCCGATGATCCGGCTGGAGTCGCTGTACCGATTTCTGCGCAAGTTCAATTCCTTTGCCGATCAGCGCTTCGTGCTGATCCGCTGGCGCGAGATCGTATTCACCGCGGCGGCGCTGCTGACACTGGAGTTCGTGCCACACCGGCGGCAGGACTGAGCCCGTCCGCGGTCAGCGCCGGTGCGCCGCGGAGACGGCGCGTTCGAAGGCGCGCAGATCCTCCTCCAGCCTGCGGAACAGCCAGTAGTTGCCGACGAAGCCCAGCACACCCCCGACGCAGAGCCAGCGGATCGGGTCGACGACCAGCGACACCTCCTGCGGGGTCAGGAACATCAGGCCGGTGACCACGCCGATCAGCGGAACCGACGCGGCCACCGCCAGATAGCGGGTGCAGCGCCGCCCCAGCGCGCGCAGATCGGCGTGGTCGCTGCTGGTCGCGCCCCGCGCGAGCAGGCTCGGATAGACGCAGCGGACGACGAAGAACGTCACCAGGAAGAAGGGGTAGGCCACGGCGATCGTCGCGCAGACGACCAGCGAGGCGACGAAATGGACGATCCGGCCCGGCGCGAGGTCGGTGTGCACGAGCAGACCCACCACGAACGCGGCCGCGGAGACGACCCAGCCGGCGAAGGCGAGCATGGCGACGCGATCGCCGTCGAGCAGGGTGTCGGTCCGCGTGCGCGCGAGGGTTTGTGCGCCGTAGTGCCTGCCCCGACGCAGTCCCCACCACACCAGAAAGACGCGGCGGCACAGATAACCGGTCACGATCGCGACGGTCGCCGGAACCGTCAGCTCCAGCATCGCGCTGATCTCGCGCATGCGCTGGCGCTGATCGGTGGTGAGCCACGACTGGATCAGCGGGCCGTTGTGCAGATTGCTGTACAGCACGCCGAGACCGCCGCCGAGCACGCTCGCCAGCGTGACGATGGCCAGCAGCGACCAGGGACCCAACCGGGCGCGCAGGCTACCGCTGGGCGGATCGACGAGGTCGCGGGCCCGCCGGTCCAGGCACAGCTCGAACTGCTGGGCCAGCTCGGCGCCGGTGGACCAGCGTTCGTCGCGGTGCGGTGCAAGGCATTTCAACAGCACCCGCCGCAGGGTCGGCGGGCAGTCCTGCGGCAGTTCGGACAGGTAGCGCGGGTCGATCTCGCGGCGGCGCAACTCCAGCATGCGCTCGAGCGAGGTGTCCGAACCCCCGGCGGCGGCCTCGTCGTCGAAGGGGCGGCGACCGGTCAGCAGTTCCCACAGCATGACGCCGAGGGCGTAGATATCGCTGCGGCCGTCCAGATCCGCGGCGCTGGCGGGCAGATCCGGATGGCAGGCCGCCAGCTGTTCGGGCGACATGTAGGCCAGTGAGCCACCGAAATACGCCAGCGGGCTGGTTCCGGCGATGTGGTGGCTGAAGCTGATGTTGAAGTCCGCGAGCTTGGGAATCCCCTCGGCGGTCAGCAGGACATTGGCAGGTTTGATATCTCGATGCAGCACGCCGTGCCGGGCGGCGTGGTCGAGGGCGGCGGCGAGGCGGCTGCCGAGCCAGGCGACGGTCTCCGGCCAGGTGCAGGCGGCGATTTCGGCCCGGACCCCGGATTCGCCGCCGCCGGTGGCGCCCTTGCTCACCATCGCCTGATCCACGGCCTCGAGCAGCAGTCGACCGGTGCGCCGATCCGGTGACCGCTCGCGCACCAGATTGAGCACGTCGAGCAGGGTGCCGCCCGGAACGTATTCCATGTACATCAATTTGAGCTCGTCGTCCTCGATCAGCCGCTGATCGAAGACCCGCACGATGTAGTTGTGGTCGAGCTGGGCGAGCGTCTCCGGTTCGGTGCCGCGGTTGTGCGAGATCTTCACCGCGACCAGTCGCTGCAGCGAGCGCTGCCGGGCCAGGAACACCCGCGCGAACGAGCCGGAGCCCAAGCCGACGAGCAGATCGAAATCGTCGACCCGGTCGCCGACCTCGATATTCTCCAGCGCCTCGTGCGCCCACGGGCTGGCGATGAGCGTGCTGTGGTAGTCGACCTCGGTCCGCTCCCCGGCGGGTTCGGTCGCCTCGGGGTTCTCGTCCGATTCGGGCTCCCGCCCGGATCGGCGCAGCGCGTGGAACTCCTCGTACGCCAGATCCAGCGGAATCGAGCCCTCGCGCAGTTCGGCGAATTCGGTGAGATAGTCGGCCAGCCGTTTCGGATGGTCGTAGCGCAGCCAGCGGTATTCGAGATCGACCTTGATCAGCTCGGTCAGGCACAGCCGCCGCAGTTCCGGTGCGCCGGGCAGGAATTCGGTCAGATCCGGTGGCGCACCGGTGGCGTCCCAGGCCGCGGCGAACCGCGTGACCAGGGTGAGCAGCAGCGAGCGAGTTCGGTCGACTGCGTCCGCAACGATCGTCGGTTCCCCACTCATGACAACTCGTACCGCCCATGCCCGTCGGGGAGTTCAGTATGCTCCCGTCGCCGCGATTGGGGCGAGGGCGCCGATTTCCAGCGCGGCCCACACCGCGCCGTCCGGTCCGAGTGTTCGGTTGACCGGTGTCCTTTCAGGAGAGCAGATCGGCGAGCACGCGGGTGCTGGCGGGGCGGCGAAGTTTGGCCATGCCCTTGGATTCGATCTGGCGAATGCGCTCACGCGTCAATCCGTAGCACGCGCCGATCTGATCGAGGGTGCGCGGCTGGTCGTCGTCCAGGCCGTAGCGCATGCTGAGCACCGCGGCCTCGCGCTCGGACAGCGTCGCGAGCACCTGGTCGAGGTGGTGCCGCAGTGCGGCCGTGGCCACCGTGGCGGCCGGGCCCGGCGCGTCGTCGGGGAGCAGATCGCCCAGTTCGCCGTCGGAGTCGTCGCCGCCGACCGGAGCGTGCAGCGAGACCGGTTCCCGCTCATGGCGCAAGACGAGTTCCACCTTGTGCTCGGGCAGCCCGAGCGCGGCCGCGAGTTCGGCGGTGCCGGGTTCGCGGCCCAGTTCGACCAGCATGGCCCGGCGGGTCCGGGTCACCTGATTGAGCACCTCGACCAGATGTGCGGGCAGCCGGATCGTGCGGCTCTGGTCGGCCAGGGCCTTGCCGATCGCCTGCTTGATCCACCAGGTGGCGTAGGTGGAGAACTTCAGCCCGCGGCGGTGGTCGAACTTCTCCACCGCGCGCATCATCCCGATCGTGCCCTCCTGGATCAGATCCGGCAGCGGGAGCCCGCAGTCGTGGTAGCGCTTGGCGATCGAGGCGACCAGCCGGAGGTTGGCCTCGATCATGTGGTCGCGGGCGCGGCGGCCGTCGACGGCGAGCCGCTCCAGCCGATCCCGCTCCGCGGCCGGGAGTCGCTCGGTGTCGAGGCGGCGCCGGGCCTGGGCCCCGGCCTCGATGCGCTGCCCGAGGGCCACCTCCTGTTCGGCGGTCAGCAGCGGGGTGCGGCTCATACGGTACGGGGCGGGTGCGGCGTTCATGGTTACAAACTTAGGTCAAACACAAGAATGTGTCAACAACAAATTTTGGTCGAACACAGGTATGGTGGTGTCATGAGCACGCCGACGCCGGGCCTCCGAGCCATGAAAAAGCAGCAGACCAGGGACAACATCTCGAACCAGGCCACCAGGCTGTTCCTCGAGCGCGGCTTCGACCGCGTGACGATCGCCGAGGTCGCCGCGGCCGCCCAGGTCGCCAAGATGACCGTCACCAACTACTTCCCCCGTAAGGAGGATCTCGCCCTCGACATGCACGACCTGTTCGTCGGGCAGCCCGCCGCGACCGTGCGGGACCGGAAGCCGGGCGAATCCGCACTGGCCGCGGTGCGCCGCGCCTTCCTCGCCGCGGCCGCCGCGCACGATCCGGTCATCGGATTCTCCGGCCCGGAGTTCGCCCGCATGATCACCGACAGCCCGGCCCTGGTCGCGCGGCTGCGGGAATTCCACGACGATCGCGAAAAGTCGCTGGCCGCAGTACTTGCCGAGGAGACCGGCGCCGCCCCGGACGATATCGCGCCCCGGGTCGCGGCGGTCCAGTTGTGCGGGGTGCTGCGGTTGCTGTTCGAGGAGACCCTGCGCCGCACGCTCGACGGGCACGCCGACGCCGAGATCGAGCGCGCGGTAACGGCCCAGGCGCACACGGCATTCGGCGCGCTCGAGCCCGCACTCGGCGGCTACGCCATCCGGCCCGTTCGCTAGCCGAATCCGCCGTCGACGAAAAACTTTCCGGCGCAGGTGAGATCGGATCGAACAGTCTCGGCGATTTGTCGTGATTATTACCCGCGGTTCGTTATCGCGCGCCCGAGCTGGGTAGTTCGAGTAGCGGTGCATCGTTGCGCCGACCTGATGCGTCAACGTGGAAGGACGAGATCCACATGAGCACACGCGACACCACTACCTTGCTGGCGCAGCTGCGCGCCATCCGCGACCTGACCCATACCGAGATCCAAATCGCGGAAACGCGTATCGCGCAGGCCCGGACCGAGGCGGTGCGCCGCGAGCTGTCCGAGAACGCGGACAACGCCCGCGCCCGCGCCGAGGCGGTCGAATCCGCCATCCGCGAGCTCGGCGGGGTCCCCGCGCTCGTCGGACCCTTCCTGGGGCGGGCCGCCGCCGCGGTGAAGGCGATGTTCGAACAGGCCCAGCCGTTCGACGAGGCGCTGCTGGGCGATCTGGCGCTCGAGCATCAGCTGCTCGACCGCGCCCGCTACCTCAAGGCCCTCGCGACCACCGCGCAGCGCGACGACCTCGTGACGCTGGCCGAGCGGTTGATCACCGCGCATTCGGCGACCGTGGACTGGCTCACGACCGTGCTGGCCGAGGAGGCCCTCGGTGGGCCGGCCGCGTTGCAGCGCACGCCGTTGCAGGCGGCCACGGGGACCACGATGCGGTTGGTCAATGTCCCGGTCACCTGGTCCGCGCGGGGCATCGATCGGGCGCTGGACGCCTTCCGGTCCGCCCCACCCGCCCTCGGCGAGCTGCTCTCCCGGGGTGCGCACGCGGGCGATGTCGCGGTCAAGACGCTGGCCGGTTCGCGGGATGCCGCACTGGAACGGGCCGAGCAGATCACTCGCCGCGAAGGGGCTGGCGCCGTCGCCGACGCCCTGCATTCGGTCCGCACCGCCACGGGTGTCCTCGAGCCGGGCGAACTGCCGATTCGCGACTACGACGAGCTCAATGTCAGCCAGTCCGTCGCCGCCATCAAGGAATTGGACGATCCGGCCGATGTGCGGGCGGTGCTGGCCTACGAGGAGTCGAACAAGAACCGGCAGGGCGTCGTATCGGCCGCGCAGACCCGGCTCGCGGCGATCGCCCAGGATGTGACCGGCCTCAGCTGATCGTTTCCGGGCCGGAGGAACCGTGAGCCCACCGGTGTAAGCCGGTGGGCTCACCGTATCGTTCACTCGCTCAGCCGCTTGCGGACCTCGGGCAGCACCTCCGCGCCCAGGCGCTCGACATTGGTCAGCACGGCGGCGTGGTCCCCGGCGATCTCCACCTGGCACAGCAGTCGTCGGCAGCCCGATCGACGGATCTGGTCGACCAGTCGATCGATGCAGACCTGCGGGTCGCCGACCGGATGCGTCGCCAGCGCGCTGTCGGTCAGGCGGTCGACGATCTGCTCGGGCGGGGTGTCGCGGGGGATGCGCTGCGGGACGTCCAGCAGCAGTCGATAGTGACCGCTCGCGCGGACGAATTCGGTTGCGGCGCGGTGCATTACCGCGCGCGCCTCGGCCGGGTCGTCGGTGACGTGCGCGAACAGGGCCGCGCCGTGGGCGTAGCCGGTGCCGGGATGGCCTGCGACGCGGGCGATCTCGGCGTGTTCGGCGATCATGGCGGCCTTGGCGTCGGGGTCCTTGTCGAAGAACAGCAACATCGGCAGGCCGCGGGTCGCGGCCATCTCCACCGAGGCCGGGGAGTTCGCGGCGAGGTAGACGGGGGTGGTGCGGCCGGATGCGGGGCCGGGCTCGGGGACGACCTCGCGGAAGCGGTACAGCTCGGAGTCGGCCGCGACCGGTCCGGCCAGCGCGGCCAGAGTCAGATCCAGCGCCTCGGGCAGTCCGTGCTGCCAGTACTCGACCCCGCGGCCGATCACCTCGTAGTCCACCACCGGCTGCGCCCGGCCCACCCCGAGATCGAAACGGCCGCCGGACAGATGATCCAGCAGCGCGGCCTGCTCGGCGACGTGGACCGGCGAATGCAGCGGCAGCACGGTCACCGCCGTACCGACCCGCACCGTATTCGTCCGGCCGAGCAGATAACCGGCGAAGGTCAGCGCGGACGGATTGACCCCGAACGGCACGAAGTGGTGTTCGGTCACCCACACGTCGTCGAATTCGGCCGCCTCCGCGGCCTGGGCCGTGGCCACGCCGCGGGCCAGCACCTCAGCGGCCGTCTGCCCCTCGTACCGGCTGGTGAATACGAATGCTCCGATGCGTAGCTCGTCGGCGATGCTCATGATCACCATCCTGGCCCGGGGGCCACCACCGGCACTAGGACGAATGGGAAGGGCGTCCGGCGGGTGCCGGAGGGGCTATGCGTGGTCGGGCCGGGCGCGCAGGGCGCGCAGCACCATCTCGGCGAGCTCGTCGAGGTAGTCCGGATCGGTCGCGTCGCCGCGCAGGGTCTGCCGCCAGAACAGCGGGCCGATCGTGAAGTCCAGCGCGAGTTCGATATTCAGATCGACGGGCAGTTCGCCGCGATCGATGCCGCGCCGCAGCAGCTCGGCCACCCGGGCGCGGCGCTGCTCGCCGAGGCCGGTCTGGAGCGCCCGTGCCAATTCGGGCGTGCGCACCGCCTCGGCCAGCAGATCGGGAATGATGCGGGCCGCCAGCGGATGCGCCAGCCCGGCGGCGGTCGCCTCGAGGTAGGCGCGCAGGTCCCCGCGCAGCGATCCGGTGTCCGGCGTCTCGGCCGCGGTGACGGCGACCTCGGAGACCAGGGCGAGGACCAGTTGCTGTTTCGAGGGCCAGCGGCGATAGAGGGTGGGCTTGCTGACCCCCGCGCGCCGGGCGACCGCCTCCATCGACAGCTTTCCATAGCCGACCTCGGCCAGTTCGGCGAAGGCGGCTTCCCGGATCGCGGCGGTCACCTGGGGCTGCAGGACGGCGGCGCCAGCGGGGGTGCGTTTCATGGCGATCACTCTAGCAACGCCGAAACGGTTGCGTTTCGTCGTTGAGTGACCTAACGTTCCTCATGTACGGCGAAACGGTGCCGTATCGACGTGAATCGTGAGGTCAGTCCATGAAATTCCTGTTCGACGACGAGTCCTACTCCTTCGAGACGCTGCGCACGGCCGGGTTCGCCTGCTATCACGGAGCGGAACTGGGCGAGGTACTGGTCACCGCGGCGCGGATCGTCGAGGGCGACGACGAGTCCTGGTTGCGCGAGTGGCGCGCCACCGCACAGCGAGCGCACGCGATCGGCCGCGACTGCCTGGCCCGGGGGCGGCGGGTGAGCGCCCGCGAGGCGCTACTGCGCGCCTCGAACTACTACCGCACCGCCGAGTTCTACCGGCGCGAGCATCCGGCCGACGACCCGGTGGTGCGCGAGCTGTCGCGGCTGTCGCGCGAAACCTTCGCCGCGGCAGCGCAATTGCTCGACACCCCGGTGCGCGCGGTGTCGATTCCCTACGCGGACACCGCACTTCCCGGCTATCTGTTCCTGCTCGACGATTCCGACGCGCCGCGTCCTACCGTCATCTTCAACAGCGGCTTCGACTCCACCCTGGAGGAGGCGTATTTCGCGCTCGCGGCGGCGGCGCTGGCGCGTGGCTATCAGGTGCTGGCCTTCGACGGTCCCGGTCAGGGCGCGATGATCCGCGAGCAGGGCCTGCCGTTCCGGCCCGATTGGGAGGCGGTGATCACGCCCGTGCTGGATTTCGCCGTCGGACTACCGCAGGTCGACGTCGAACGAATCGCGTTGTACGGCTACAGCCTCGGCGGCTATCTGACCGCGCGGGCCGCGGCCTTCGAACCCCGGATCGCGGCGCTGCTGCTCAACGACGGGCTGTTCGATTTCCATGCCGCGATCGTGCGCATGCTGCCGCCGTTCCTGGCGGAGTGGATCGCCGCCGGGCGCGACGATGCTGCCGATCCCGTCGCGAACCTGATGGCCGCGTACGACACCCAGATGCGCTGGGCGATCCGCAACGGCGTGTGGACTTTCCGCGCGGCCTCGCCCGCCGATTTCGTGCGTCGCACCGAGGGCTACACCCTCGCCGACGTGATCGACCGGATCACCTGTCCCACCGTGGTTCTCGACGCCGAGAACGACCAGTTCTTCGCCGGTGAGGCCGAGCGCGTGTACCAGGCCCTGAGCTGCCCGAAGGACTTCCTCGTCGGCACCGCCGCCGAGGGCGCGGGCGAACACTGTCACATGGGCGCCATGCTGCTCACCCACCAGCGCGTGTTCGATTGGCTGGACGGCGTATTCGCCCGGTAGCGTCCGGTGGTTGTGGACAACGACGTCTCCCGCCGGACACTGCGCAGGGTGGGGCTGCGGCTGGTGCCGTTTCTGGGGCTGCTGTATTTCGTGAACTATCTGGACCGGGTGAACATCGGGTTCGCCGGGCCGAACGGGTTGAAGGCCGATCTCGGGTTGAGCGAGACGGTGTTCGGATTCGCCTCGGGAATCTTCTTTCTCGGCTATCTGGTGCTGGAGGTGCCCAGTAATCTGGCGCTGCACCGGTTCGGGGCGCGGCGGTGGATCGCCCGGATCATGCTGAGCTGGGGTGTCGTCGCCACGGCGATGGCCTTCGTGCCGAACGCGACCGTGCTGATCGTGCTGCGGTTCGTGCTCGGGGTGGCCGAGGCCGGATTCTTTCCCGGGATTCTGCTGTATCTGACCTACTGGTTCCCGCAGGCGTATCGGGCGCGGGTGGTGGCGCTGTTCATGACGGCGGTGCCGATCTCCACCGCGGTGGGGTCCACGCTGTCGAGCCTGCTGATCCAGTACGGCGACGGAGTGTTCGGACTGCGCGGGTGGCAGTTCATGTTCCTGGTGGAGGGGCTGCCCGCGCTGCTGCTGGCCGTGGTGACCTGGTTCTGGCTCACCGACCGTCCGGAGCGGGCGCGATGGCTGGCACCCGAGGAAAGGGCCTGGCTGGCAGGCGAACTCGACCGCGAGCGGGCCGAGGTCGAGCGCTACGAGCAGTGGACGCTGCGCAAGGCGCTGACCCATCCGCGCATACTCGGGCTGGCGGCGATCTACGGCGGCATCGCCTACGGGTTGTATGCGCTGGGCTTCTTCCTGCCCACCATCGTCGCCGGATTCCAGCAGCAGTACGGCGTGCAGTATTCGGTGGTGCAGCGTGGGCTGATCACCGCGGTGCCGTATGTGATCGGCGCGGTCGCGATGGTGTGGTGGGGCCGCCACGGTGACCGCACGCGCGAGCGGCGCTGGCATGTGATGCTGCCGGCGGTGCTCGGCGGGCTGGCCATTCCGATCGCGCTGTATCTGGGCAATCCGTTCGCCGCCATGACCGCGGTGTCGATCTGTGCGGCGGGGGTGATGGCGGCGCTGCCCACCTTCTGGGCGCTGCCGGGTACCTTCCTGTCCGGTGCGGCCGCGGCCGGGGGCATCGCGCTGATCAATTCGCTCGGCAATATCAGTGGGTTCGCCGCGCCCTACATGACGGGGTGGCTGCGCGATCTGACCGGTACCCAGCGGGCCGGGCTGTGGGTGGTGGGAATCTACCTGGTCGTCGCCGGTCTGTCGGTCCTCGCGCTGCGCGTTCGGGAGTGAGCCGGATCCGGTCCAGCCGATCACAGCCGTCCATTCGGTGGCCAACCGCGGTTCACCGGGGGTGCTCAGGATGAACACATGACGGGACTGGCGCGCGGGGAGGTGGTGGGGGGTGTGCTGGCGCTGCTGTCCGCGTCGTTGTTCGCGGTGGCGGCGTCGTTGCAGCAGGGGAGTGCGCGACGGGCGGCGCTGGCCGATGCGCGGGTGCGAAATCTGGCGATCATCGGGATCGCACGGACATTGGTGACGAATCGGCGGTGGCTGGTGGGGCAGGGGGCGAGTGCGACCGGGTTCGTCCTGCATGCGGCCGCGCTGCGGTACGGGGCGCTGTCGATGGTGCAGGCGCTGCTGGTGATGCAGTTGCTGTTCGCGCTGCCGCTGGCGGCGGGGCGGCGGCAGCGGCCACTGCTGCGGCGCGACTGGGCGGGGACCGCGGCGGTGTGCTGCGGGCTGGTGGTGCTGATTCTGCACGGGGTGCCGCACGGTGCGCTGCGGGTCGACCGGCTACCCGCGGCGGCGGCCGTGGTCGCGGGCGCGGTCGTGGTGTTGTTGGCGCTCGCGCGCACGGCCCGCTCCCCGCAGCTGCGCTCGGCGCTGATCGCGATGGCCTCCGGCTGCTGCGTCGCCACCACGGCCGTACTGGTGTCCATCGCGGCCGCCGCCCTGCCCGAGCTGAGCCCGGCCCTGCTGGGAGTGCCGATCTCGACCACGGTCGGCGCGCTGCTCACCCAGGAGGCCTTCGCCCGCGGCTCGCTGCCCACCGCCCTCACCACCATGACCATCACCGATCCGGTCCTCAGCTATACCGCCGGGCTCACCCTGTTCGTCACCACCGCGCACGTCTACCCCCTCCCGCTGGCCCTGGCGGCGGGACTCATCATCGGTGGTGTCGCGCTGCTGGCGAATTCGCCCACCCTGCACGACGAAAAGGACGTGCCGCAACTGGTTGCCGTCGGCTAGAACTTTCCGGGTGGAGGTATTCCTGGAAACCGACCGTCTCATGCTGCGCCGATTCACCGCGGCCGATGTCGACAACCTGGTCCAGCTGGACAGCGATCCCGCCGTGATGCGCTATCTCACCGGCGAGCCCACGCCGCGGGCCGAGATCACCGACGAGGTGCTGCCGCGCATCCTGCGCGACTACCGGCACGGACCGCTGGGGCGCTTTGCCGCCGTCGAGCGGGCGACGGGGGCGTTCGTGGGTTGGCTCGCGCTGCAACCGCCCGGGGATGGCAACGTGACGGAGGTGGAGCTGGGCTATCGGCTGATGGCGTCGGTCTGGGGCCGCGGATATGCCACCGAGGGCGCGCGGGCGCTGATTCGCGCGGGATTCACCGATCATGGCGTGCAACGGGTTTGGGCGCAGACCATGGCGGTCAATCGCGCCTCGCGCCGGGTGCTGGAGAAGGTCGGACTGGGCTACGTGCGCACCTTCCACCTGCACTTCGACGATCCGCTGCCCGGAACCGAGTACGGCGAGGTCGAATACGAACTGCTGCGCGGCGACTGGTATCAGGCCGAGCGCATCTCGGGCTCGAAATCGGCATAGAGGGAGAGCAATTCGGCGACCGTGGCCGACCACGGGAAGCGTTCGGCGCTACGGCGGGCGGCGGCGCGGCGGGAGTGTTCGGGGATGGTGAGCAGGGTGGTGATCGCGGTGGCCAAACCCCGTGGGGTGCCGTCGCATTCGAGTCCCGAGCCGGTCGGTCCGAGTAGCTCGCGGGCGGCCCCGGCGCGGGGGACCACCACGGGGGTGCCGCAGGCCAGGGCCTCCAGCACGGCCAGGCCGAAGGTTTCGGCGGGCGAGGGGCAGACCGCGATATCGGCGGCGGCGACCATGCGGGCCACGGCGCGGCGGTCGGAGACGTGCCCGGCGAAGGTCACCGGCAGCCCGGATGACCGCTCGCGCAGGCGATCCCGCAGCGGTCCGTCGCCGACGACGGTGAGTTCGGCGTCGATGCCGCCCGCCCGCAGCAGCCGCAGGGCCTCGATCGCCCGGCCGGGTCGCTTCTCCCGGGACAGTCGGCTCACCAGGACCAGGCCCACCACGCCGCGGTCGGAAGGCGTTGCGGTCCGGTCGATATGCCGATCGGCCACCAGGCGCAACCGGCCCGGGAACGGCTCCAGCGGCCGGAAGGTCTCCAGGTCCACGCCCAGGGGGATGCGGTGCACATTGCGCGCACCGATGCGGGTGAACTCGTCGCGGGCGAAACCCGAGGTGACGATGATGTGGTGGGCACGCGCCGACAGCCGCCGGTTGGCCAGGTCCGCGGCCGTCGACAGCGGAAAGCCGGGTGGCACCCGCGGCCGCAGGATGGCGTCGATGCGCTCGTGCGAGAACAGCACCAGCGGCACCCCGGCGCGGCGGGCCCAGGGCGCGAGCCACCGCACGCTCAGCTTGTCGCTGCATTCGAGCACGTCCGGGCGCAGCCGCTGTAGCAGCGGGCGGGTGCGCCGCGCGGTGAGCACGTGATAGCCCGCCCCGCCGAATCGCGGGCCGCGCAGGGTGATTCGCCGACCGGCGGGGGTGGATTCGTCCGCGTCGGCCAGGCCGGGGACCACCAGCACGCGGTCGTGCCCGGCGGCCAGATAGCCGCGCCCGATCTCGTCGACGCAGGTGCGCAGCCCACCCGAGGCCGGGGTGTAGAAGTTGGCGAGCTGCACGATTCGCATCAGCCGATCACCTCGCGCGGTGCGACGACCCGCATGCCCGCGCAGCCGATCACCTCCGCATAGGTCATCGGGCGGGCGCCCGCGCCGAGGGCGGCATCGATCGCGCGCAGCGCCGCGTCGCGCAGGCCCGGGCGGTGTAGATCGTCCGGATGCAGGGCGATGCGGACGAATCCGCCGCGCAGGGCGGTACGGCGGGCCAGCGTGCGCATCAGCCAGGCGGCGGTCTGCTCGCCGCGCCCGCCCGGTCGCTGGGACAGCGCGAAGCCGCGGTGGCGGCGGCCGGTCCGCAGATCGCGCACGCCGAAATGATCGGTGGTGTGTGAGAATCCGGCGCGGCACAGCAGGCGCAGCGCGGCGGGGGAGGCCAGCCAGCCCGGTGGGGTGAACCCCGTTGTCGCCAGGCCCATCTCGTCCATGACCGCGATCGCGGGCCGCAACCGCGCGTCGGCCCCGGCCTCGTCGAGCGCGGCGAATTCGGCCGCGCCGCGGGCGATCAGCCGGGCGATCGTCCGGCGCACGAGCGAACCGTCGCCGGGCGCGGTGTGATCCCAGCCGTGCAGCATGATCTCGTCACCGTGGGCGCGACGCTCGCGTAAGAACATTCCGTAATCGGGCGCATCGGACAGCCGAGCACCGCGCCACGGCCCGGGTATCACCAGCAGCGAGACCGGAATCCCGAACGCGTCGGCATCGGCGCACCAGCGCGCGGTCTCGGCCTCGCTGGCCGGAGCGACATCATGGATACTCACCACCAGACGTGCGGACACGACCGCAAGCTAGCAGCGTACGGTTGCCATAAGCTGAACAATCGGGGCGCTGCGGGGCAAATCGTGATCTTGCTCAGTGCGCGGCGAGGTGTCGATCCAGCCATTCGACCAGATCGGTGAGCACCACGTCGCGTTCCGGCTCGTTGAAGATCTCGTGATAGAGGCCCGGATAGCGGCGCACGGTCAGTTCCTTCGCGGCGGCGTCGCGCTCGATGAGGTCGGTGCTCGCCGGGGCGGCGAGTTCGTCGGCGGTGCCGTGCATGACCAGGGTCGGCACGGTGAGCCGGTCCAGCCGCGCGCGCACGGCCTCGGCGGCGTTCAGGATCTCGGTGGCGGTGCGGGCGGGCAGCTTGCCGCGAAACACCATCGGGTCGGCGTCGTAGGCGCGGACCACCTCCGGATCGCGGCTGATGGCCGACGAATCCAATTTCAGCACACCGAGATTGGGTGCGATCCGGCTCAGCAGCGGCGCCGCCAGCCGCTGCGCCGCATTCCCCACCTCGATCACCAGCGGTGGCGCCGACACCGCGATCCCGGCGATCCGCAACGGCGCACGGGTGGCCAAATACAGCGCGACGAGACTGCCCATACTGTGCGCCACAACGAACCGCGGCAGCCCCGGATGCTCCGCCGCCGCGAATTCGAGCAGCGCCGAAACATTGTCCGCCGCACCGTCGATCGAGCCGATATTGGCCTGCGCCCCGCCCGACCGCCCGTGTCCGATGTGATCGAGGGCATGAACCGCGTATCCGGCTCCGGCCAGTCGCCGCCCGACGTGTTCGTAGCGTCCGGAATGTTCGGCCACCCCGTGCACCAGCGCGATCACCGCGCGCGCCCGCTCCTCGGGCAGCCAGGCGCGCCAGAAGACCCGCCCGCCACGTCCGTCGAATTCCCCGGTCCCACTGCGGGCCATGCTCGCCTCCGTGCTGTCGCAACCGGGCCATTGTCACCCACCGGCCGCCCGCGATGCCCGATTTTCGCACTCCGGCTCAGTGCGCGACGGTGAAGTGCCGGTCGGGGCCCGGCTGTTCGAGTTCGTCGACGACAGCCACGGCCAGGTCCTCGGCCACCGCCTTCCTCACCATCCTCGACATCACCCCCGAACCTCACGACCACCGCACCCAACTCCGGGCGAGTTGCTCCCCATCCCCCCGCCGCGGGCGTCAGCGAGCGGCGGGGGGCTCGGTGAGGTGGGTGAGGAGGCGGTGGTTGAATTCGATGAGGCGGGCGTAGTTTCGGCGGGAGAGGCGTTCGTCGGTGCCGTGGATGCGTTCCAGGTCGGGGGCGGACAGGATGATGGGGGCGAAGTTGCAGCGGGCGGTGGCCAGGCCCTCGTAGTGGCGGGAGTCGGTGGCGCCGGGGACGACGCCGGTGGTGATCACGGCGTCGGGGACGAGTTCGCGGGTGAGGTCGGCGATCAGGGTGTAGGCGGGGCCGGTGGGGCTGATCGGGGAGGGTTCGGAGGACCGCCCGTGCAGGGTGATCGCGACCCGGTCGTCGCGGACCACGCGACGGCAGTGCTGTAGCACGCCGGAGACCGAATCGCCCTGCAGGATGCGGAAATTCACCAACGCCTCGGCCTGCTGCGGCAAGACGTTCGCCTTGACGCCGCCGCGGATCACCGTGGGTGCGGTGGTGGTGCGCACCAGCGCCTCGGTCTGCGGACGCAGGGCCAGTACCCGGGCGACGGCCGCCCCGCCGTGCGGCAGGACGCCCAGCGCCCGGCGCAGCGGCGCGGGCAGTTCGGGCCGCAGGGCGGTGAGCATGTCCAGCACCACCGGGGTCATGCGCAGCGGCATCGGCCGCTCCTGCAGCCGCGAGACCGCGCGCGCGATCCGCCCCACCGCCGTGCGGCGACCCGGCATCGACGAATGCCCGCCCGCGTCGGTGACCGCCAGCCGCACCGTGGCCCAGCCCTTCTCACCACGCATGATCGAGGCGACCGGTCGCCGCATCCCGGTCATCCCGGTCAGGATCACCCCGCCCTCGTCGAGCAGCAGCTCCGCCCGCACGCCCTCCTCGCGCAGCCGCGCGGCGATCCGCGTCGCGCCGTCGAGGCCGAAGACCTCCTCGTCGTGCCCGAATGCCAGATACACCGTGCGCCGGGGTTTGCGGCCCGCCCGCAGCGCCGCCTCCACGGCCTCCAGAATCGCCAGCACCCGGCTCTTGTCGTCGATCGCGCCCCGGCCCCAGATGAATTCGTCGTCGACGACCCCGGCGAACGGGGGATGGGTCCAGCGCTGCTCGTCGTCGACGGGCACCACATCCAGATGGGCCAGCAGGATGACCGCATCCCCGGATTCGGTTCCGGTCCAGCGGTAGAGCCTGCTGTGCCCGAAACACTCCAGTTCGAGTTCGGCGTGCACGAGCGGAAACGACGTCTCGAGCAGCGCTGCCAGCCGGTCGAATTCGGCGTCGGGCGCGGCGCCGCCCTCGGACGAGACGGTCACGCAGCGCAGCGCGGCGGCCAGCCGTTCGGCGGTCGCATCGTCGACGGGCGGTAGCGGCGCGGCGGTCATCGAGCGGCGACGCGGTCGGGGAAGGAGATGGTCACCACTGCATTGTCCAGCACATCCGGCGCTACCGTGCCGCTCTTCTCCGCGCGCCACTTCCCGACGGCCTCGGTCACCGCGCCCGTCACATCGCCGTCGCGGACTCCCGTCAGCAGCGGCAACTCCACCCGCGCCGCGGTGACCTCGACCCGGGCGTTGACCGGGGTGTGCGACCACACGTCGTCCACCACATCGGTGATGCGGAACCCGATCCGATGCCCGGCGCTCACCACCCAGTCCTGCCCCAGCAACCGGACTTCGGCCGTCTCGCGCACCGGCGCGATACCGCGGGTGATCACGGTGGCGCGGCCGTCGGGCGCGATATCGTAGAGCTCCACCGCCACGGTGGCATCGGCGGGCCCGCGCAACGACAGTGCGGCCGTGGGGATTCCGGCCAGGTGCTGATCGGTCGGCAGCGGCTGGGACACCGACCAGAGCTCGCGATCCGGGCCCGGCAGCAGCCCGCGATCGGTATAGGCGCCCGGGCGCAGCCCTACGGACACCCGCGTGGCATCGGCGGGCGGCCAGGCATTCTCGCCCCGCCACTGCCCGTCGAAGCGATTCACGGTGATGCGCGGACCGGGTACCGCCACATCCTTGCCCGCCACATGCCGATCGAAGAACGCCAGCACCTCGGTATCGAACTGCGGTGTCCCGCAGTCCTTGTGGCAGGTGCGATGGCCCCACTGCCCGAACCACGCCCGATGTTCACCGGGCCCCAGCCCGTTCCACACGTCGAACACCCGATAGGCGCGGGTGTTGTAATCCAGAAAGCCCTGACCGAGAAACAGCGGAATCGTATTGCCGCGCAACCGGTCCACCAGATCCCGATCGCGCCAGAACTGGGCCGCCCCGTCGTGATCGGCGATATTCGAGACATACGGCTGCGCGCATTCGAGCGGATTGCGATTCGCATTCGCCTGATACTCGGCCGGATCGGTGGGATAGGCGGGGGTACCCGAGATCAGCAGATGTTCGAATCCGGCGAAATCGGCGGGACGAACACCACTCTCGGTCACCGGCTTCCCGGAGAACTTCCACGCGATGCCCTGCATGTACAGATAGGAGTAGGGATCGACCACCGGCTCGAAGGCGGCCACCGCGGCCAACCCCTGCGGCTTGGTGGCCAGGCCCATCAATCCGGTCCAGCCCTCGTAGGAGGTGCCGAACAACCCCACCCGGCCCGTCGACCAGGGTTGGCGCGCCGCCCATTCCACCGCGGTCGCCACATCCGCGCGCTCGCCGGGCCCGCCGAAGTCCGGGCAGCCGTTGGAGCCGCCGAAGCCGCGCAGATCGACGATCACATAGGTGTACCCGGCCTGCAGGAACATCTCGGTCTGCAGATTCTCGGTGGACGGACCGCCCTGCGGCCGCGGATTGCTCAGATACGCCAGATGCGCGCGATACGGGCTGACCGTCAGCACGACCGGGGTGCGCACATCCTCGGCCAGCCCCGCGGGCCGCAGGATATCGGCATGCAGCCGCAGCCCGTCCGCGGTATCGATGAACTCCTGCCGCCACTGATGCGGCACGCTGGGCGCGGCCACCGCCGTCACCGGCGTCAGCGCACCCGCCACCAACAGCAGCCCCGCCAGGCCACGCAAGATCAACGTCCGGATCACCATAGGACTATCGAGTCTGCCTGGACATAGGTCCAGCCCCTGGAACCGGGGTGCCCCTTTTCCGGATCAGATCGGGCGCAGGTCGATCATCCGGCGCAACCGCGCCCGGTCGCGTTCCAGCCGCCGCGCCTCGTAGGCGATCGGGAAGTAGCGCAAACGTTCCGGCAGCAACGGAACGGTGCGGCCGATGGCCCAGCCGAGGCCGCGCAGGGTGAGTTCGTCGGCGGCCGACCAGCTCAGGCCGAGCTTGCGGCGGATCGGCTCGGGTGTCGTGCCGACGGTGAAGAAGTACTGCAACCGGCCCACGGGTGCCGCGGCCATCCGCCACAGCGGCGTGAGCGGGCGCGGAAGCGAGTGGGGTGGGGCGATCTTGCGAATCACCCGCAGGTAGTCGTACGCCACCCCGGTCGGCTCCAGGCCGTCGACCTTGTCGAAGAAGAACTTCTCCCACTCGGCATAGTTCGGCGGAATCTCCTTGGGCGCCACCGAGAAATTGCGCATGAGCTGCACCACCTCCTGGTAGTACTGCTCCTTCTCCTGCTCCGACAGCGGCCTGCGGGTGAAGTACCGATTGCCCTCGACGAAGGCGAACACACCGGTGTGCAGCACCCAGGCCCACGGCCCGGACGACAGCGCGGTATGCCGCACGCCGTGCGCGTCGGTGGTGCTGAGCGAGGCGTGCATGTGGCGCAGCCGGTCGGCCTCGGCCAGCGCCTCCTCGCCGCCGTAGATCCACATCATGACCGACGCGACACTGCGCGCCGCCCGACCCATCGGATCGGTGCGGAAGGAGGAATGTTCGTCCACCACCGCGGCGATCGACGGTTCCATCGTCTGCAGCAGGAACGCCGATCCCGCGGTGAGGGAGAAGGTGATCAGCCCCGTGTCCTCCCACATGCGCGATCCCGGGCCGAATGCCCGTCGATCCGGTCGGGAGTCTCGGTCGATGCCGACGACGGACGCGGTCATGGTGATCTCCTTTGACCACTCGACAGTATGAGAGAATTTACATCCGATCTTCTCACCTTCTCGCGAGCGTGGCAAGGCGTTCGCGGCTACGGCCGGAGCACCAACTTTCCGCGCACCCGACCCGCCAGCAGGCGGCGATGCGCCTCGGCGGCGTCGGCGATCGGCAGCACGTCGGCAATCCGGGCGCGCAGCACGCCCGCGGTGGCCAGCCGCACCACCTCGCTCAGGTCGGCGTGGTCGTGGGAGTACACGACCAGTTCGGGAGCGATGCCGCGCTCGGGTTCGAACTGCCCGCCCGGAATCCAGAATTCGGGGACGATCGTGACGTAGCGGCCGTCGTCGCGGACCGCGGCGAAGGCCGACCTGGCCGAGGGGCCGTCGACGGTGTCGAAGGCCGCGTCGTATCCATCGCGCGCGGGGACGAGGTCGCGGTCGAGGGGCCGCACGCCGATCGAGCGGAGGTAGTCGTGGTCGGCGCGAGACGCCGTGCCGTGCACGGTGATTCCCCGATGCACGGCCAGCCGCGCGGCGAAGGCCCCTACCGCCCCGGCCGCCCCGTGCACCAGCAGCCGCTGCCCGGCGCGCAGTCCGAGACGGCGCAGTGCTTGCAGCGCAACGGTTCCGGCCAGGGGCAGGGTTGCGCGGGTCTCGACGTCCAGGTCGGCGGCGAGCACCACCTGATCGGCGGGCAGGACGACACGCTCACGGTAGGAGCCGATCTGGGTGTGCGCGTGAGCGGTCGTGGCCGTCACCCGGTCGCCGGGGGCCAGGGCGGTGACGCCGGAGCCGACCGCCTCCACTGCACCCGCGATGTCGTATCCGGGCACCAGCGGCAGCCGGGGCGGCCGCGCCCAGGGGTAGCGGCCGTCGCGCATGCCGAGGTCGGCCGGATTCACCCCGGTCGCCTCGACTAGCAGTAGCACCTCGCCCGGCTTCGGCGCGGACAGCGGGACCTGCCGCAGCCGAAGGACCTCCGGCCCGCCGAAGGTTTCGATGGTGATGGCTTTCGTCGTCATGGCGGCAACGCTACGAAGCGTCACGGCGCCGGGCATTGATCCGGATCAATGCCCGCCGATCGGCGATGTGCGCCGGGACCGGATACGACTCAACGCCTCCGGTGTGATCGCCAGATAGGAGGCGGTCACCCGGCCGGAGATGCGTCCGGCGAGCTCGCCGTGCTCGCGCAGGAATTGCGCGTAGCGGGTGGCCGGATCGTCGAGCAGCAGCCGGCGATGGGCGCTGTCCTCCTCGAGGTAGTGCCGCTCGGTCAGCGCCGCGATCACCGCGCGCCAGCTCGGATCGGCGGCCACCAGTTCGTCGAACCGGGCGCGTTCGGCCACCAGCAGCGTGGCGGGCGTCAGCGCCTGAATGAACAGGTCCGACACCTGTTTTCGCAGATTGGCGGCATACGGGCAGACGAGGCGGCGACCGGCGACGAACGCTTTGGTGCGCTCGACGCCGTCGGCGGTCAGATAGTACGAGCGCAGCAGCCCCTCGACCAGGAAGCCCACCCGATCGGTGCGATCACCGGCTCGCACGAAATGCGCCCGCTCGTCCAGCCGGACCGGGCGGAACAGCGCCCGCGCCCGCTCGAACTGTGCGTCGGGGACGGGCGCGATCGCCCGCATGGCGGCCACGAAGCCGTCGAACGCCGAATCCATTTCGCCCACAACGCCGCTCGGCCGCGATTCATTTCACCGCGTCGACGAGGCGACGCACGCGCTCGTTGAGGTAGCGCTGTTCGGGCACGCTCGCGGTGAGCTGGGCGGCCCGGCGGTAATCGTCGATGGCGCCCGCCGTATCGCCGGTCAGCTCCAGCAGATGCGCGCGCACCGCATGCGTGCGGTGGTGGCGTCGCATGGCCGGATCGTCGAGCAGGGGTGCGATCAGATCCAGACCCGCCCGCGGCCCGTACGCCATGCCCACGGCCACCGCGCGATTGAGCGTCACGATCGGGCCGGGCGCGATCCGGTCGAGCATCTCGTAGAGGATGGCGATCTGCCGCCAGTCGGTGTCCTGCCACGTCGGCGACTCCGCGTGCACGGCGGCGATCGCGGCCTGCAGCTGGAAGCGTCCGACGTGACCGCGGGGGAGAATCCGCTCCAGAATGGCCACGCCCTCGCCGATCGCCGCCCGGTCCCAGCGCGTGCGGTCCTGTTCGGCGAGCGGAATCAGATTCCCGTTGTCGGTGCGGGTGGCGGCGCGGGCGTGGGTGAGCAGCATCAGGGCCAGCGCCCCGGCGACCTCGTCGTGATCGGGCAGCGCCGCGTGCAACTGCCGGGTGACGCGGATGGCCTCCTCGCTGAGGCTCGAATCGGTCAGCGCGCCACCGGCGGAGCGGGTGTGCCCCTCGGTGAACAGCAGATGACACACATCGAGCACCGCCGCGATGCGCGCGGGCAGCTCCGCCGCGCCGGGCAGTTCGAATTGCGCACCGGCCGCCCGCAGCGTGGTGCGAGCGCGCGAAAGGCGTTGTGCCATGGTGCGTTCCGGCACCAGGTAGGCGGCGGCGATCTGGCCGGTGCGCAGGCCCCCGACGGCATGCAGGGTCAGCGCGACCTGCGAGGGGCGACTGAGGCTGGGATGGCAGCACAGCAGGAACAGGCGCAGGGTGTCGTCGTGATCGGCCGCGAGGGCGCGGTCGGCCGCCGGGGCGAGATCCGCATCGGCGGGGCGGGCCACGCCCACCGTCTCCTCGCGCCCCGCGCGAGCCCGGTCCGCGCGAATTCGATCGATCAGGCGCCGGGACGCGACCCGGATCAGCCAGCCGCGCGGATTGCCGGGCACCCCGTCACGATCCCACTGCACCGCCGCCGCCTCGGCCGCCTCCTGGGCGGCGTCCTCACAGTCGCCGAGATCGCCGTGCCTGCGCAGCAGGGCGGCGAGGACGTGCGCCGCCTCGCGCCGCCACACGTCCTCCACCGCCCGTGCGCTCACTGGTCGTCGCCGCCCATCGACATGATCGGGCGCAGTTCGACGGTCTCACCCGGACCCGCGAACGTCGCGACGATCTGCTCGGCCCGCGCCCGATCGGCCACGTCGATGACGAAGAATCCGGCCAGATGCTCCTTGGCCTCCGAATACGGCCCGTCGGTGGCCAGCGGCTTGCCGTCGGCCCACCGGTACAGCCGCGCCGACTCGGGCGCGCCGAGGGCCGCCCCGGAGATCAGCTCACCCCGCTCCTGCAGTTCGCCGAGCGTCTTGTCGAATTCGGCATTGATCCGGTCGCGTTCGGCCTGCGGTAGCGCCTGGAACTCCGGCAGGTAGTCACCGGTCGGATGTCCCCACGGCCGCGGATTGGAGTGGATCAGGATCACGTACTTCATCGAAAGCTCCTTCGAGATCGCGGATGCGCCCGGTCGACCCATCCTCACTCGAGACGTCGGAGCCGACGAGCCGATGTCGACATCGCGGTCGCGGCGATGAATCGGAAATTTTTCGTCAAGACGAAGCCACGCGCTTGCCCGGCGATGCGGCGGCCGGGTCTGATGGACAGATGGCCGATCCGCGCGCGAATTCTCGTGCCCCGCACCCGAACCCGGTGATCACCGGGCCGTGCGGCCGATCGGCGTGCGCCGAGCCCGTGCCGACGCATGTGGAGCGCTTCGGTTTCGGCGGCGAGGACGAGCCGCCGTCGCGCGGCCGCACCGCCTGATATTCGAGCCTGGATCCCGCCCGACCGCGGACCGCTCCGGCAGCGTCGGATGCGCGCGGCGTTCCCCTTTCATTCGCAGGACCGTGCTCCTGCCCGTCTCGAGGAAATACCCATGCCCGAAACATTTCCGACCTCTCCCACCGCCCTGGTCACCGGCGCGACCAGCGGACTCGGCTTCGCGCTGACCCGCCGCCTGGTCGACGACGGGGCCACGGTGATCATGCACGCCCCCGACCGGGCCAGCGGTGAACGCGCCCTGGAGGATCTGGTCAAGGACGGCGCCGAGCCGCTGCGCCTGCGGCTGCTGGTGGCCGACTTTACCGATATGGCCGAAATCGCGACGCTGGCAGCCGAATTGGCGCGCACGGTGCCCACCCTGGACCTGCTGGTCAACAACGCCGCCATCGCGGGCCCGGAGCGGCGCACCCGCACCGACGCGGGCCACGAACTCACGCTGCAGGTCAACTACCTCGCGCCCTATCTGCTGACCAAGGCTCTGACCGGTGCGCTCGCCGCCGCCCGGGGCCGGGTGGTGAACATCTCCTCCGAACTGCACCACGGCGGCTCGATCGCCTGGAAAGACCTGGACCGCAAGCAGGGTTACTATCTGCCGCTGCCGGTCTATGCCCAGTCGAAGCTGGCGCTGACCATGTTCAGCCGCACGCTCGCCGAAGCCCATGGCGACGCGCTCACCGCCGTGAGCGTGGACCCGGGCGCGATGACGACCGGAATGCTGCGGCTGTACGGCCATGTCGGTCGCCCGGCCGACGAGGTCGCGGCGGAGATCGCGCCGCTGTGCGACACCCGCACCGAGGTGATCGACGGCGGTCACTACCTGCTCGGCGTACCCGCGAAACCGGCTGCGCTGGTGGAAAACCCGGGTGTGCGCGCCCGTCTGGCCCGGCTCACCGCGCGGCTGACCGAGGTCCATTGAAGGGGGAACCCACATAGTCCGCGCGGAAAGCTCTACCCGCCACGACAATTCGGTGGCGACCCGGGCCGAGCGGCGTATGATCGGCCCATCGGTGAGAAGGGCGCCGGGGGACAGATGAGCGATGCGGTGGCAGCGGGCTGGGACGAGTTCGTGCGAGCGCTGGCCCGCTGTCTGTCCGAGCTGCCCTCCCGTGCCACGCTGATCATCGCCGCGCCCGGCAATCGCTATGTGCAGTTCCTGCAGTACGACATCCGGCTGACGGTCGAACTCGCGGGCAATCACTATCTGGCCGTACCGATTTCCGCGTCGGCCGAACGTCGATTACGCGAGCTCGGCTGGAGTGCGCCGGTGCCCGCGCGCGAGGTGGAGAACTGGCGCCGCATGCTGTTCTGGCCGATCTCGCGGACCGGATTGCTGCAGTTGGCCGGGGCGGTGGCGTTCGGTCTGCACGAGGCGCTCGGCGTCGAATCACCGAGCGATCTGCGCGCGATGGGCTGGACCGAGGCGTCCGGGGAGCTGGATCTGACCGTACTGGGCCCGATCGCGCGGCGGCGCGTCCTCTGAGTCGTAGCCCGCGTCCTGTCCGGTCGTGACCGGATCGTCATCCGGCCGCATCCGACACCTGAAGTTCACCTTCTGTTTTCATGAAATTTTGACATCGTTCGTGATTATTTAGTGGAAGACTGGAAAGTCCGCCAGCGCCGCCCGAGGGGAGAGTGAGTCTCGATGATCCGTCCCAACTTCCGAACCGGTGACCACCGCCCCTGGTTGCCCGCGCTGCGCGCGTACGCGCGTCGCACGCTGGCACGCCGCACGCTCACTCGCGAGGAGCGCCGCAATATGGCGGCCACACAGCGCCCGGCGGCGGTCTTCAGTGCCTCGCTGGGATGCCATCCGCATATCTGAGCGGTCGTGAAAAGGCCGACGCCCCAGGGCCGCTGGGGCGTCGGTAAGAGTAATGAGAGCTAGCCGACCAGGTTCCTGCGCAGTTTCAGAATGGTGCCCGGATCCAGGCCCAGGCCGTCGGTGAGGTACCGGCCGAAGTCGCCGATCCTGCTCAGCGCGGTGTCGAGATAGGCGTCGCGCACCTCCTGCAGCGGGATCAGCAGATCCGGATGCTGCATCAGCCCCGCCTGTCTCACCTGTTCGCGCAGCCTGGCATCGGCCGCCGCGCGATACTCGTTGGACTTCAGATAATCCTGGCGCGCGGTCTGTTCCGGCACGCCGACCGCGCGCAGCGCGATGTAGGTCACCCAGCCCGTGCGATCCTTACCGGCCGTGCAGTGGAACAGGGTGGGCCGGTCGGTATTGGCCAGATCGCGAATCGTCTGCCCCACTTTGGCTTTGGTATCCGGATCGGTGGCCAGGCTGACGTACATGTTCTGCATGATCCGCTCGGCCCCACCGTTACCCAGCGTCGCCTCCTGCCGCGCGTAATCACGCGACTGGATCAACTGCAGCATCAGCAGGAACATCCCGGTATCGCTGGTCGGCCGCGCCACCAGCGGCACCCCCGCGGGCAACTTGTCCGCCCCCAGGAACTGCACCTCCTGCGGTGTCCGCAGATCGATCACCTGCTTCAGCCGCAACGCCGCGAGTTTCTGCACATCCGCCTCGGTCAACGACTGCAACGAATCCGACCGAATGGCCTTGCCGGACCTGACCGTCTTCCCGTCATAGGTGCGATACCCACCGATGTCCCGGGTGTTGACCGCCCCCTGCAAATCGATTTTGCCCCCCGCGGCGAGCTGCACCTCCGGCTGGGCGGTGACACTCGTCGCGGTCAACGCAAAGACGGCCGCGAAAGCCCCCAACAATGAAATGAACGATATCCTCATGCCGGGGGAGAGTAGGTGGCCCCGACATGCGCCCGGCGGCGTTCTGTGGTAACGCCCCGCTGGTCGGGACCCGGATCGGCACTCACCGAGATTCCCGCTGGACAAACGCCGAAAACACCGAGGCCCCAGCCGATTTCGGCGGGGGCCTCGGAAGCGCTTGCTACACCGTAGCCTACACGTCGAAGTACAGCTCGAACTCGTACGGGTGCGGCCGCAGGTTCACCGGAGCGATCTCGTTGTCGCGCTTGAGCTGGATCCAGGTCTCGATCAGGTCCTCGGTGAAGACGTTGCCCTCGGTGAGGTAGTCGTGGTCCTGCTCGAGGCGGTCGATGACCGAGGCCAGGCTGGTGGGGGCCTGCGGGATGTTCTTGGCCTCCTCCGGCGGGAGCTCGTAGAGGTCCTTGTCGACCGGGGCCGCGGGCTCGATCTTCTTCTTGATGCCGTCCAGGCCCGCCATCAGCATGGCGGCGAAGGCCAGGTACGGGTTGCCCGAGGAGTCGGGGGCGCGGAACTCGATGCGCTTGGCCTTCGGGTTGTTGCCGGTGACCGGGATGCGCACGGCGGCGGAGCGGTTGCGCTGCGAGTACACCAGGTTGATCGGGGCCTCGTAGCCCGGGACCAGGCGGTGGTAGGAGTTCACGGTCGGGTTGGTGAACGCCAGCAGCGACGGGGCGTGGTGCAGGATGCCGCCGATGTACCAGCGGGCCAGATCCGACAGGCCGCCGTAACCGGCCTCGTCGTGGAACAGCGGCTTGCCGTCCTTCCACAGCGACTGGTGCACGTGCATGCCCGAGCCGTTGTCGCCGAACAGCGGCTTCGGCATGAAGGTGACGGTCTTGCCCTCGGCCCAGGCGGTGTTCTTGACGATGTACTTGAACAGCATCAGATCGTCGGCCGCGCCCAGCAGGGTGCCGAACTTGTAGTTGATCTCGGCCTGCCCGGCGGTGCCCACCTCGTGGTGGCCGCGCTCGAGCTCGAAGCCCGCGTTCTGCAGGTTGGTCGAGATCTTGTCGCGCAGGTCGACGTAGTGGTCGTAGGGCGCGACGGGGAAGTAGCCGCCCTTGTTGCGGACCTTGTAGCCGCGGTTCAGGGTGCCGTCCGGGTTGAACTCCGCGCCGGTGTTCCAGGAGCCCGAGATCGACTCGATCTCGTAGAAGGCGCCGTTCATGGCCGAGTCGTAGCGGATGGAGTCGAAGATGTAGAACTCCGCCTCCGGGCCGAAGAACGCGGTGTCGGCGATGCCGGTCGAGCGCAGGTACTCCTCCGCCTTGCGGGCGACGTTGCGCGGGTCGCGGCTGTAGGCCTCGCGGGTGAACGGATCGTGGACGAAGAAGTTCAGGTTCAGCGTCTTGGCGGCACGGAAGGGATCGATGCGCGCGGTCGAGAAGTCGGGCAGCAGCAGCATGTCCGACTCGTCGATGGACTGGAAACCGCGCACCGAGGACCCGTCGAACGCCAGACCCTCCTCGGCCAGATCGGCCGTGAAAGCCTTCGCCGGGATCGAGAAGTGCTGCTGCACACCGGGGAGGTCGGTGAACCGGACGTCGACGTATTCGACCTCCTCCTCCTTGATGTACTTGATGACCTCGTCGGCCGTGCTGAACGCCACTTAGTACTCCTTACGGATCGGTTCCCAGCCAGTGCCGCTTGCTGGGTGTCGTCGCAGAACGCTATGGATGCGGTGTTTCCCGGTAATCAAGATTGTGTTTCGCCAGTGTTACACGTGCCGCCAGGCTGAAGACCGCGCTGTTCGCGCCTCTCGCAGGCGTCGCGGCCGGTCACCGATGGGTGTCCGGTCGGCACGGCACATCCTGCCACCAGGGCGGTGCGCCGACTCGGGTACACCCCGCAAATATTCGGTAAGGACGAGTGGGTCGGCCGGGTGCCGCCGAGAGTGTACCGCCCGCAAGGACTTTCGTCCGGACGGGTCGGGTGGTCCCGGACCGCGTCTCGCGCACGGTCGCCACGACGGGCTCCTGGGCGTCCTCGGGGACCAGATGTCCCGCACCGGGCCGCGGTGGGCCGGGCCGCGCTGCCTAAGCTGGAGTCATGGCACGAATTACCGGTTCCTGGCTGTCCGGGCCGAATGCGGCCGATCCGGGGGAACCCGCCCCCGACGAGTATCCGGGCAAACTGCTGGGCCTACCGGAATCCGGCGTCGGATCGCTGGCGCCCATGGGCCGCCGCATCCTCGCCCTGTTCGTGGACTGGTTCATCGCCATGGGCATCGCCGCCCTGATCGCGCGCGGCAGCGGCACGATCAACACCGTCACGCTGCTCACCTGGTTCGTGATCGGCCTGGTCACGGTGACGCTGTTCGGCTTCACCCCCGGCCAATTCTTTCTCCGCATGCGCGTCATCCGCATCGACGCCGCCGCCCCCGTCGGCTTCGTCCGCGCGCTGGCCCGCCAGGTCCTGCTGATCTTCGTCGTCCCCGCGCTGTTCACAGATTCCGACGGCCGCGGCATGCACGACCGGGCCACGGGGACCGCGCTGATCCGGCTGCGCTGAACCGGGCTACCTCACCGATCGATCGCACCTGGCGGCCCTGGTGCGGGACGGAGGTGCGATCGGGCTTCGGGTCAGCGGCGTCGGATGCTGCGCTGCACGCCGCGCATCTTCGCGCCCGCGGGCAGCGGGCCCTTGGGCAGGGCCGGGCCGCCGCGGGTGGCGAGGGCGGACAGGCGGCCCTCGATGAGATCGATGCGCTTGGCGTCGATGTTGCGGGGGAGTTTGGTGAGGTAGCGCTGCAGGTCCTTGAGCGGGACCTGACCCTCCTCGTTGCCGATGATGATGTCGTAGATGGGGGTGTCGCCGACCAGGCGGGCGGTGCGCTTCTTCTCCTGGGCCAGCAGCGATTTCACGCGCTGGGGGGAGCCCTCGGCGACCAGGATGACGCCGGGCAGGCCGATCGCGCGGTGCACCGCGTCGAGCTGGGTGGTGGCGGCGATGCCGTTGCTGACCCGCCACTTGCCCTGCAGGTTCTCCAGGACCCAGGCGGCCGCTCCGGCCTGGCCCTCGGCCTTGGCGTAGACGTTCTTCTGCACGCGGCGGCCGAAGATGATGAACGCCACCAGCGCGCCCAGCAGCAGGCCGATCGGCAGCAGGAACCACTGCAGGCCGAAGAACAGACCGATCACGAACAGCACCACGGCGATGCCGACGAACGCGCCGATCATCAACGGCAGCAACAGCTTGTCTTCCTTGCGCTGCATCTGGAACGCCTGCCAGAGCTGCTGACGCCGCTCCTTCGACGCCTGCTTGCGCGCCGCCTTCGCCGCGGCCTTCGCTTCCTTCGACGGCTTACCGCCCTTACCTGCTGCCATGGTTCTCAGGATAGTGGGAACCGGTCAGGCGTTCGGCACCCGGATAGTCCTCACGCCGACGCCTTGGCCTGCGCCCGGATGCCGTCGGCGATCTGGGGCGGCATCGGCTCGTGGCGGATGTAGGCGCGAGTGAACTGGGCCGCGCCGTGCGAGATCGAGCGCAGATCGATGGCGTAGCGGCTCAGCTCCAGTTCCGGGACCTCGGCGCGGACGGTCGTGCGCCCGGCGCTCACCGGTTCGGTGCCCAGCACCCGCCCGCGGCGGCTGGACAGATCCGACAGCACCGCGCCGACGTAGTCGTCGGACACCGTGACACTCACCTCGGCGATCGGCTCCAGCAGATTGATCCGCGCCGCCGCGGCGGCCTCGCGCAGCGCCAGCGCGCCCGCGGTCTGGAAGGCCGCATCGGAGGAGTCCACCGAATGCGCCTTCCCGTCGTAGAGCGTCACCCGCACATCGACCAGCGGATAGCCCGCCGCCACACCCTTGAGGGCCTGGGCGCGCACGCCCTTCTCCACCGACGGAATGAACTGGCGCGGAACGACTCCGCCCACCACCTTGTCCACGAATTCGATACCCGAGCCCTCCGGCAGCGGCGCGACCTCGATCTCGCAGATGGCGTACTGGCCGTGCCCGCCGGACTGTTTGACATGCCGCCCGCGCCCGGTCGCGGTGCTCGCGAACGTCTCCCGCAGCGCCACCTTGTGCTCGACGGTGTCGACCTGCACCCCGAACCGCGACCGCAGCCGCTCCAGCGCCACCTCGCGATGCGCCTCGCCCAGACACCACAGCACCAGCTGATGGGTCTGGCCGTTCTGCTCGAGCCGCACGGTCGGATCCTCGGCCACCAACCGGCTCAGGCCCTGGGAGAGCTTGTCCTCGTCGGCCTTGCTGTGCGCGCGAATGGCCACCGGCAGCAGCGGTTCGGGCATCGGCCAGGGCTCGATCAACAGCGGAGTGTCCTTGGCTGACAGGGTATCCCCGGTCTCGGCATGGCCGAGTTTGGTGACGCAGGCGATATCGCCGGCGATGGCCTGGCCGAGCGGGCGTTGCTGTTTGCCGAACGGGGCCGAGACCGCTCCCACCCGCTCGTCCAGGTCGTGGTTGCGCTCGACGTCGGGCCCGTGCCCGCACACGTGCACCGTCTCGTCGGGGCGCAGTGTGCCGGAGAACACCCGCACCAGCGACAGCCGCCCAACGTAGGGGTCGGAGGCGGTGCGGATGACCTCGGCGGCGAGCGGGGCCCGCGGATCGCAGGTCAGCGGCTTCGGGCCCGAACCGTCGGACGGACAGCTCGCCGAGACGGGATGTTCGGCGGGCGTGGGAAATCCGCGCGTGATCAGATCCAGGATCTCGACCATGCCCAGCCCCTGTTTGGCGCCCTCGGGCGGGGGCGCGGCGATCAGGATCGGATGGAAGCTGCCGCGTGCGACGGCGCGCTCCAGATCGGTGACCAGCGTGGTGAGATCGATCTCCTCGCCCTCGAGGTAGCGATCCATGAGCGATTCGTCCTCGCTCTCGGCGATGATGCCCTCGATCAGGCGCCCGCGCGCGGAGTCGATCAGCTCGTTCTGCTCCGGGGTGGGTTCGGTGCGGGTGTGCTCCCCGGCGGAGTAGTCGAAGACCTGCTGGGTGAGCAGATCGATGAGCCCGGTGACGGGGCGGTGGCCGTCGGCGGCCTTCGGGCCGTACACCGGAAGATGCAGCGGCAGCATACTTTCCGACGCTCCGCCGCCGAGGATTTCGCGGCAGGTTTCGGCCAGCTCCTCGAAATCGGCCCGGGCGGCGTCCAGATGGGTGATGACCAGCGCGCGCGGCATGCCGACCGCGGCGCACTCCTCCCACAGCGCCAGGGTCTGCCCGCCGACGCCGTCGGCGCCCGCGGCGGCCGAGACAACGAAAAGGGCCGCATCCGCTGCTCGCAGACCGGCCCTCAATTCGCCGACGAAATCGGCATACCCTGGTGTGTCCAGCAGGTTGATCTTCATCCCGTTCCAGAACACGGGGACCACCGACAGCTGCACCGAGCGATGTTGTCGCTGCTCGATGTCGTCGTAGTCCGACACACAGGTGCCGTCCTCGACCCGTCCGGCCCGGGTGACCGCCCCGGTGGCCACGGCCAGCGCCTCGACCACGGTGGTTTTCCCGGAACCGCTGTGCCCGACCAGCGCCACATTGCGGATGTCCGCCGGACGCTCGACCATCGCTGCTCTGCCGTTGCCGCCGGCAGCTGCGCTCGCCTTCTCGGCCATGTGGCCCTCGCTCCCCGAGTACGACATGTGCGGTTCATCCGAGCTTCCCACCGCGGACCACGGCCTGTCAGCGATTCGAAAGATCCCGAGGCGGTTGGGGATACAACAAACCCGCGGGTCGGCGCCGGAACGCGACCCGCGGGCGGTGCGAGGAGGGTGATCAGGAACCGAAGCGCGCCAGCACCGAGGTCGCCTCCTGCGCCGCGCTGCCCTCCTCGGCGAGATGGGCCATCTCGGCGGGCAGTTCGCGGCCGTGGTGGGCCAGGGCCTGGGCGTAGAGCCGGCCCGCGCGGTAGGAGGAGCGGACCAGCGGGCCCGCCATGACGCCGGCGAAGCCGAGTTCGGTTGCGACGCGGGAGTGTTCGACGAACTCCTCCGGCTTGACCCAGCGGTCCACCGGATGGTGACGCGGCGACGGGCGCAGGTACTGGGTGATGGTGAGGATGTCGCAGCCCGCCTCGTGCAGGTCGCGCATGGCCTGGGTGACCTCCTCGGGGGTCTCGCCCATGCCGAGGATGAGGTTGGACTTGGTGACCAGTCCGGCCGCGCGCGCGGCGGTGATCACGGCCAGGGAGCGCTCGTAGCGGAAGGCCGGGCGGATGCGCTTGAAGATGCGCGGGACGGTCTCGACGTTGTGCGCCAACACCTCCGGACGCGCGGAGAACACCTCGGCCAGCTGATCGGGATCGGCGTTGAAGTCGGGGATCAACAGCTCCACGCCGGTGTTCGGGTTGAGCCGCTTGATGGCGCGCACGGTCTCGGCGTAGAGCCAGGCGCCGCCGTCCTCCAGATCGTCGCGGGCGACGCCGGTGATGGTGGAGTAGCGCAGGCCCATCGCCTGCACGCTCTCGGCGACGCGGCGCGGCTCGTCGCGGTCGAGCGCGGCGGGCTTACCGGTGTCGATCTGGCAGAAGTCGCAGCGGCGGGTGCACTGCTCGCCGCCGATCAGGAAGGTGGCCTCGCGGTCCTCCCAGCATTCGAAGATGTTCGGACAGCCCGCCTCCTCGCAGACCGTATGCAGCCCTTCGCGTTTGACCAGGCCCTTGAGCTCGGAGTACTCCGGGCCCATGGTGGCGCGGGTGCGGATCCACTTGGGTTTGCGTTCGATCGGAGTCTGGGCGTTGCGTGCCTCGATACGAAGCAGCTTGCGTCCGTTCGGCTGAGCTGGGTTCAGCCCGCCGTCCTTCGGTGTCGGGGTGTCGACTGAGGTCACTGAACCGATGCTACGCCCGTCTCATTCGGCCTTGGCGGGTGCTCCGGCAGCCGCCCCGACCGGTGTGACGCGCGCAATAGTGTGATCGGATACGGGCAGGTCGCCGTCGAGCGCGCGGACGATCGCGGCGGCCACCAGCGGGCGCACCTCCGCGACGGTGACCTCGCGGCCCAGTTCCCGGCTCAGCGTCGTCACCCCGGCGTCGCGGATGCCGCAGGGCACGATCGCGTCGAAGCCGTCGAGGGCGGAGTCGCAGTTGAGCGAGATGCCGTGCAGGGCGACGCCGCGTTGCACGCGCACGCCGATCGCGGCCACCTTGCGTTCGGGTCGCAGATCGTCCGCCGGAACCCAGACCCCCGAGCGGCCCTCGATCCGCCCGCAGATCACGCCCAGACCGCCGCACACGCTGATCAGGGCCTCTTCCAACCGGCGCACGTAGTTCACCACGTCGACGGGTTCGGCGAGCCGGATGATCGGATAGCCGACCAGCTGGCCCGGGCCGTGCCAGGTGATCTTGCCGCCGCGGTCGACCCGCACGACCGGGCTGCCGTCCACGGGCATGTCCTCGGGTTCGGTGCGGCGTCCGGCGGTGAAGACCGATGGATGCTCGAGTAGCAGCAGATGGTCCTGGCCGCGGCCCTCGGCGCGTTCGGCGGCGATCTCGCGCTGCAGATCCCAGGCCCGCTGATAGTCGATCAGGCCCAGATCCTCGACGACGACCGGTGTGCTGTCGTAGCGGGCGGATTCGACCGTGCGCCGGGTGGCCGGGATCGCCGGGGTCGCCGACGTGTCAGGCGTGCTCTGTAAGGACGGCTCGCTCACGACTTCGACGGTACGCCATGGTCGCCTACGACGGCGACGCGCCCGTGCGGCCGGATCGGGCCCACCGCCTCGCCTCTCGATCGGCTACCGATCCCCGATATCGCGCAGCGGGATGGCCACCGACCCCGTCATGTCCTCCGGATCGGACGCGAGCGTGAGTTGCATGAGCGTCAGGTCCAGCCAGCGGCCGAATTTGTGGCCGACCTCGGGCAGTTCGCCGACCGTGCGGAAGCCGAACTTCTCGTGCAGCCGGATCGAGGTGGTGTTGGTCGATTCGATGGCCGCGACCATCGCATGCACCGCGCGGCGGCGCCGCGCGCGCGCCAACAATTCGGCGAGCAGGGCGGTGGCCACGCCGCGGCCCTGGAACCGGTCGGCCACGTAGATCGAGTTCTCCACGGTGTACCGGAAGCCCACCTTCGGCCGCCACTGTGAGTACGTGGCATACCCCGCGACGGCACCGTCGATCTCGGCCACCAACACCGGGTATCCCTTGGCCACCCGCTCGCGCCACCACCCCAGCCGCTCGGCGAGATCGACCGGTTCCTCGTCCCAGATCGCGGTGGTCTCGGCGACGGCCGCGTTGTGGATCGCCAGAATTTCCGGCAGATCCCGTTCCAGCGCCTCGCGGACGATCGCCCGCCCCTGCTCACTCACCGGCCCACGATAACGGCCTACCGGTCGGCAGAGCAGTCGAGGCCGCACCCTTTCCCGCGCTTCGCACCTTCTGTGGCCGTCCGCAACGGGTGCGAAGCGCGGGAAAGGGTGCGGCGATCGGAAAGCGGTGGGGTGGTTCAGGGGTGGCGGTCGAGGACCGAGGCCAGGGCCTGGCCGATGGTCTGGTGTTGGAATGTGTAGCCCGCGTCCTCGAGGACCGCGGGAATCGCGCGGGGGCTGCGCAGGATCGCCTCCCGGGCGAGTTCGCCGATCAGCAGGCGCAGGGCGAAGGCGGGGACGACCAGGGGTGCGGGGCGGTGCATGGTGCGGGCCAGGGCGCGGCTGAATTCGGCGTTGGTGACCGGGGCGGGGCCGACCAGGTTCACCGGGCCGTGAATCTCGGTGTGGGCGAGGAGGAATTGGATCGCGCCGATCTCGTCGTCGAGGGAGATCCACGGGACGTATTGGCGGCCGTTGCCCAGGCGGCCGCCGAGTCCCAGCGAATACAGCGGCTCCAGCATGCGCAGCATGCCGCCCTGCCGGGACAGCACGACGGCGCTGCGCAGCGTCACCACGCGCACCCCGGCCTCGGCGGCGGGTTCGGTGGCGGCCTCCCAGTCGGCGCACAGCGTCCCCAGGAAACCACTTCCGCCGGGGGCGGATTCGGTGATCACGCGGTCACCGGTGTCGCCGCCGTAGTAGTGCACGCCGCTGGCATTGACCAGGGTCGGCACCCCCGCGGCGGCGACGGCGGTGGCCAGCACATCGGTCGGAGTGATCCGGCTGTCGCGCAGCTCCTGTTTGTAACCGCCGTTCCAGCGGCGCGCGCCGATGCCCGCGCCGCACAGGTTGACCACGGCATCCGCGTCGCGCAGCGCCCGCTCGGGGAGTTGCGCGCGCACCGGATTCCAGCCGAATTCGTCACGGGCCGCGGCGGGACGGCGCACGAGGCGTATCACCTCGTGCCCGTCGCGCCGCAGCGCCGCCACGAGTGCCGTCCCGATCAACCCGGACGAACCGGCGATCACGACCTTCATGCGGCCGAACTACAGGCCCAGATCCGCGTCGAAGGCCGCTTCCTCGAGCCGGTGCTTGATGGTGGTGAGGAAGCGTCCGGCATCGGCGCCGTCGATGAGCCGGTGATCGTAGGTCAGCGGCAGGTAGCACATCGAACGGATGCCGATGAACTCGTCGCCGTGTTCGGAGATCACCATGGGCCGCTTCACGATCGCGCCCGTGCCCAGCATGGCCGCCTGCGGCGGAACCAGGATCGGGGTGTCGAACAGCGCGCCCTGGCTGCCGATGTTGGTGATGGTGAAGGTGCCGCCCGCGAGCTCGTCCGGCTTGAGGCCGCCGGTGCGGGCGCGGCCCGCGATATCGGCGATCGCGCGGGCCAGCCCGGCCAGCGACAGGTCGCTGGCGTTGTGGATCACCGGGGAGAGCAGGCCCTGCTCGGTGTCCACGGCGATGCCGAGGTGGACGGCCGAGTGGTAGGTGATCTCCTTGGAGTCCTCGTTGTAGGAGGCGTTGACGTTCGGGTGCACGCCCAGCGCCTCGACCGCGGCCTTGGCGAAGAACGGCAGGAAGGTCAGGTTGACGCCCTCGCGATTCTTGAACGCGTCCTTGGCCTTCGCCCGCAGCGCCGCGATCTTGGTGACGTCGACCTCGTGGGTCTGGGTCAGCTGCGCGGCGGTGTGCAGCGACTCGAGGGTCTTGGCCGCGGTGATCTGGCGGATGCGGCTGGCCTTCTGGGTGGTGCCGCGCAGCGCCTGCAGCTGCGGGCGCACCCCGGCCGGGGCCGAGGAGGCGGGCGCCTTGGGCGCGGCGGCCGGAGCCGCGGGGGCCGACGGTGCCGGGGCAGCGGCCGCGGGGGCCTGCTTGGCCTCGGCGGCAGCGAGCACATCCTGCTTGCGGATGCGGCCACCGACGCCCGAACCCTGCACCGACGCGAGGTCGACATTGTGCTCGGCGGCCAGCTTGCGCACCAGCGGGGTGACGTAGGGGGCCTCGCCGTTGCCGGAGGACTGCGGTGCCGGGGCCTGGGCAGCGGGCTGCGGGGCCTGCTGCGGCTGCGGGGGCTCCTGCTTCGGCGCTTCCTGCTTCGGGGCCTCCTGCTTGGGCGCCTCCTGCTTGGGGGCCTCGGGCTTGGGCTGCGGGGCCGGGGCCGACTGCTGGGCGGGCTGACCGCTGCCGATCACACCGAGCTGACCGCCGACGGCGACGACGTCGTCCTCCTGCGCGGTGATCTCCAGCAGGGTTCCGGCCACCGGCGAGGGGATCTCGGTGTCGACCTTGTCGGTGGACACCTCGAGCAGCGGCTCGTCCACGGCGACCTCGTCACCGACCTGCTTGAGCCAGCGGGTGACGGTGCCTTCGGTGACCGACTCACCGAGCTCGGGCATCTTGACCGGGGTGCCCTCGGCGGGGCCGGACGAGGCGGCGGGCTGCTGGGCCGCGGGCTGTTCGGCGGGCTGCTGCTGGGCCGGTTCGGGTTCGGGCTCGGGCTGCTGGGCGGGGGCCTGCTCGGCCTGCGGGGCCGGGGCGGAATCCTGGGCGGGCGCCTCGTTGGCGTCGCCGATCACACCCAGCTCGCCGCCGACCTCGACGACGTCGTCCTCCTTGGCCACGATCTTGGTGAGCACACCTGCCGCGGGCGACGGGATCTCGGTGTCGACCTTGTCGGTGGACACCTCGAGCAGGGGCTCGTCGACCTCGACCGTGTCTCCTTCCTGCTTCAGCCACCTGGTCACAGTGCCCTCGGTAACGCTCTCACCAAGAGCTGGCATCTGGACGGAGAAGGCCATGTCCGTTGACTCCTCTAACTGCTCGACGGGTCTACAACAGTTCGTCTCTCGGCGGGCGCCCACCGCGGGTCGCGGCGGATGTCCGAACGCCACCGAACATTCTGTGTGGCACCGGAGATCCGTGGGTTCTTGTTCCGACTCTCCATCCTTGCACTCGTCGCCTTGGGCCGTGGCACAGGGCGGTCGTGTTGGGCGAGGATGCCGGGCGGGCCGTCCGTCGGGAATGTCGCGATTCCTGGCACTATCGATGCACCGGGTGTGAACATCTCCGGTGCAGGAAGAGGAGGTGGGCGGAGATGGGTTTGCTGGATCGTTTCCGCCGCGGCGGACGGGGCGGGATCGCCGATGCGAACGACGCCCGGTACCTGGCCGACTGGGTACGCACCCATATCGGCGTCGAGGCATACGTTGAACCCAAGACGACTGTGACCGATGTCACAGTCGTGCTGGTGGCCGCGGACGGCGAATGGACCCGCCGCATAGTGGGTGAACAGGGCGCGCGCCGCCTGTCGAGCTGGCTCGGCATCCCGGTCTACGACGTCGCGCGCACCGGCTACCCCCAGCGCATGCGCGACTACGACGCCCGCCGCCGGATCGAGCGCAGGCGGGCGCTGGAGGACGAACTGCGGGACCCCCGGCTGGACTGATCGAAAGATTTACCGTGCCTTAGGAATTCGGGTGCCCTGTCGTCCGGCCTGCCGGCCGGACGACAGGGAATCGAGGGGCCTCCCCGTGCCAGGAAATCGTGGGGAGGCTTCTCGCCCGAACTATTCCGAGGCGATGTCGTCCAGCACGGCGATCAGTGTCCGCACGGGAACGCCCGTGCCGCCCTTGCCGATGTAGCCGAACGGCCCGCCGGTGTTGTACGCCGGACCGGCCACGTCGAGGTGGGCCCACTGCACGTTTTCGGGGACGAACTCCTTCAGGAACAGGCCTGCCGAGAGCATGCCGCCCCAGCGGTGCGGGGCGACGTTGGCCAGATCGGCGACCTTGGAGTTGAGATCGGCGCGCAGCTCGGCGGGAAGGGGCATGGCCCAGGCGTTCTCACCGATCTGCTGGGAGATGCGCGCGACCCGGTCGCGGAATTCGTCGGTGCCCATCACGCCGGGGGTGCGGGTGCCGAGGGCGACCATCTGGGCGCCGGTGAGGGTGGCGACGTCGATGAGGTAGTCCGGATCGTCCTCGCCCGCGCGCACGATGGCGTCGGCCATGATGAGCCGACCCTCGGCGTCGGTATTGATGACCTCGACCGTGATGCCGCCGTACTGGGTGAGCACATCGCCCGGCCGCTGCGCGGTGGCCGAGGGCATGTTCTCGGCCATCGGCACGGTCGCGGTGACGGTGATCGGCAGGCTCAGCCGCGCCGCCAGCAGCGTGGTGGCGATGACCGCCGCCGCGCCGCCCATGTCGGAGGTCATGTTCTCCATGTTCGCGGCGGGCTTGATGGAGATGCCGCCGGTGTCGAAGGTGACGCCCTTGCCGATCAGCGCGACCTTCTTGTCGCCGCCGCGATAGGTGAGTCGGATCAGCCGCGGCGGCCGCGAGGAGCCCTTACCGACGCCGAGGATGCCGCCGTAACCGCCTGCCTCCAGGGCGTTCTCGTCTAGCACCTCGACCTCGAGTCCGGCCGCCTCGGCCAATTGCTGTGCCCGGGAGGCGAATTCGGCCGGATAGAGATGGCTCGGCGGAGTGTTCACGAAATCACGGGTGGTGGCCACCGCCTCGGCGATCGCCTGCGCCCGGAACAGTTCCTCCGCGCCGGATTCCGGTGTGGGCACCAGGAATTCGACCCGCCGCACCGGCTGCTCGTCCGGCTTGGGCGCGGACTTGTCCGACTTGAACGGCGTGAAGCTGTAGGCGCCGAGATAGAACCCCTCGGCCGCCGCACCCAGATCCAGGCCCGACAGCGTGGTCACCGCCGTCCCGACCCCGGTCAGCGCCCGCCCCGCCGCCCCCGCGGACTTGCGCACCTGCTCGGCATCGACCTGATCGGCCGCCCCCAGCCCCACCGCCAGCACACTGGTCACCCCGAGTCCCTCCGGCGCGGGCACCCGGGTCAGTTCCTCCCCCTTCCCCTTGGCCCCCACCGCCCGCAACTGCTCGACCAGCACGTCCCGCGCATCCCCCAGCACATCCTCGAAGGCGTCCGAGGGCGCGAGCTCGGGCCCGTCCTCCCCATTGAACAGTCCCACGACAAGCACATCGGCATCCCCGATGCCGACCACCCGGGCCAGTTCCGGCCCGAGCGAACGATCTGCAACACCAGTCATGGCGACCAGGCTACTGAACACCGTCCCGATCTTCGCCCGCCGGGAAGTACCGCCGCGCGACCCCGTCGAGCAACAGTGCGAGGCCATGGTCGAGCAGGCGATCGAAGTCGACGTCGAGGCCGTCCGCGTGGCCGGTGAAGTGGCGGAACAGGGTCGGATGGGATTCGGCGGTGACCAGGTCGATCACCTGGGCGCGAACCTGTTCGGCCGCCGCGGATCCGGTGCCGACGGGGCGGTGTTCGGAACCGGGGAGCAGGGCCAGGCCCTGGACCAGGGCCGAGATCGACAGGTAGATCGCCAGCATGGATTCGCCGGACATGCCGGGGCGGTCGAGGGCGGCGAAGGAGCGTTCCAGGACGTCCAGGAGGGCCGGGCCCATCGGCGGTCGGGTCTGGGCCAGGACGGCCAGCATCCATGGGTGGCGTTGGTAGAGCTGCCATTCCGCGCGGGCCTCGGCGGTCAGGCGGGTGCGCCAGTCGTCGGCCGGTGGGGGAGTGGGGGCCTGGGCGAGGGTGAGTTCGGCCATCTCCGACAGGAGGGTGTCGCGGTCGGGGAAGTAGCGGTAGAGGCTCGCGGTCGCGACGCCCAGTTCGGTGGCGAGGCGGCGCATCGTCACCGCGTCGAGGCCCTCGTGGTCGGCGAGTTCGATTGCGGCGCGGACGATTCCGACCGCGGTGAGATGTCGGGGGCGCGGCGGGCGGCGCGGCGGGGTGGCCGCGCGACGGGCGCGATAGGCGCGGGCCTGGCAGGAGCGCGAGCAGTAGCGGCGGCGGCGACCGCGGTCGGCCCGGGCGCACGGTTCGCCGCAGACCGCACATGCCCGCTCCCTTTTCATCACAGCTACAAGTGTGACGAAATTGTCGATCATCCGCAGCTGCCTGCCTACCTTGGCGAGTGCACACAGTGTTCACGAAGGGAGACGATCGATGACGACGAAGCCGTGGGTGCGCCGGGCGGAGCCGAGCGAGGCCGAGGAGGTCGCGCGGGCCTTCGCCGCCGCCAGCGTCGACGAGGTGGTGACCGCGTGGATTCTGGCCGACCAGCCCGACTTCGCCGCGGCCTACCGCGAGGAGTACGTGCCCGAGATGATCGCGACCGCCCTGCGCGACGACGAGGTGTGGATCGCGGGCGCCGACGACGAGATCTGGACGATCTCGGTATGGCAGAAGGTGGTCGGCCCCGACCGCCTCGCCGCCGACCTGCAGCGGGCCCGCGCCCTGTTCGACAGCGCGCCGGTGCAACCGGCCCGCCGCCTGCTCGCCCTCACCAACGTCATGGCCGAGACCCATCCCGCCGAATTCCCGCACAGCTACCTGCAGGTCATCGTCACGCTTCCGCAGCACCGCGGTGCGGGCGGCGGCGCGGCCATCGTGACCGAGCGCGCCAAGGCCGCGGCCGACGCCGGACGGCCCGCCTACCTGGAGGCCAGCACCGAACGCTCGGCCCGCCTGTACGCCCGCTGCGGCTTCACCCACACCGGGGCCCTGATCCACCTACCCGAGGGCGGACCCATCCTGCGTCCCATGTGGTGCCGCGGCTGAGATCCGCCCGCCCGGAATCGTCCGGTTAAGCTCGCCACGTGACCGACACGAACCTGCTGCAAGGCCCGATTCACGATGTGCACGTCGAGCTGGGTGCGAGTTTCGCGCCGTTCGGCGGGTGGGAGATGCCCGTTCAGTACGGCGGGACGGTGGCCGAGCACACCGCCGTGCGCGAGGCGGTCGGCGTGTTCGATGTGAGTCATCTCGGCAAGGCGACGGTGGCGGGACCGGGGGCGGCGGCATTCGTGAACTCGGCGCTGACCAACGACCTGGGCCGGATCCGGCCGGGGAAGGCGCAGTACACGCTGTGCTGTACCCCCGGGGGCGGGGTGATCGACGATCTGATCGCCTACTACGTCGGCGACGACGAGGTGTTCCTGGTGCCCAACGCCGCCAATACCGCCGCGGTGGTGGCCGAGCTGCGCAAGGCCGCGCCGGCGGGCATCACCGTCACCGAACAGCACCGCGACTTCGCGGTGTTCGCGGTGCAGGGGCCCAAGTCGGCCGAAGTGCTTGCGGGACTGGGACTTCCGACCGACATGGAATATATGGCCTACGCCGACGCGGACTGGGACGGCCGCCCGGTGCGGGTGTGCCGCACCGGCTACACCGGCGAGCACGGCTACGAGCTGCTCCCGCGCTGGGCGGATGCGGAACCGCTGTTCCGGGCGCTGCTCGAGCGGGTGCGGGCGGCCGGTGGCCAACCGGCCGGGCTCGGGGCCCGCGACACCCTGCGCACCGAGATGGGCTACCCCCTGCACGGACACGAACTGTCGCTGGACATCTCGCCCGTGCAGGCCCGCTGCGGCTGGGCGGTGGGTTGGAAGAAGCCCGAGTTCTGGGGCAAGGCCGCGCTGGAACAGGAGAAGTCGGCGGGGCCGCGGCGAATCCTGTTGGGGCTCAAGGCACTCGATCGCGGGGTGCTGCGGCAGGGGCAGGCCGTGCTGCGCGGGGATCAGATCGTCGGCGAGACCACCTCGGGCACCTTCTCGCCCACGTTGAAGATCGGTATCGCGCTGGCCCTACTGAACACCGACGCGGGTCTGGAGCCGGGGGACCAAGTGGAGGTCGACGTCCGCGGCCGCCGCCTGCGCGCCGAGGTCGTGCGTCCCCCCTTCGTCACCCCCCACACCTCCTAACCCCCGCAGAGCCGCACCCTTTTTCGCGCTTCGCACCCCCTACGGGCGGCCACAACCGGTGCGAGAGGCGGGAAAGGGTGCGAGGCTCGGTGAGCGTGTCGCTAAACGGGGGTGGGGGACGGTTGGGGGGTGCTGAGCACTCTGCACAGCACCCCCGATTGGTTCTATTCGATTTGCCGGACCGGGCATCGTGACCTGGGCAGGGCGTTCTAGGATCAGCAGCATGACCGTTGCTGCGCAGTTCACCCGTGTTCCGCATCCCGCCCCAACGCCCGCGCAGCGACGGCAGGAAATTCTCGCGGCGCCCGGTTTCGGGCGCTATTTCACCGATCACATGGTGAGCCTGGACTATGTCGACGGCCAGTGGGTCAACGGGCGCGTCGAGCCCTACGCACCGCTGTCGCTGGACCCGGCGACCATGGTCTTCCACTATGGTCAGGCCATTTTCGAGGGGCTCAAGGCGTACCGGCAGGGCGACGGCAGCATCGCCACCTTCCGCATCGACGCCAATGCCCGCCGCTTCCAGAATTCGGCGCGGCGCATGGCCATGGCCGAACTGCCGGAGGAACTGTTCATCGAATCGGTGCGCCAGTTACTCGAGGTGGACGGCGACTGGGTGCCCGCCGCGGGCGGTGAGGAGTCGCTGTACCTGCGGCCGTTCATGGTCGCCACCGAGTCCGGCCTCGGCGTCAAACCGGCCGCGGAATACAAGTACCTGTTGCTGGGATCGCCTGCGGGACCGTACTTTCCGCGCGGCCTGAAGCCGGTGCGGGTGTGGCTGTCCACCGAATACGTGCGCGCCGCCCCCGGCGGCACCGGTGAGGCGAAGGTCGCGGGCAATTACGCCGCCTCGCTGCTGGCCCAGAAGCAGGCCGCGGACAAGGGATGCGATCAGGTGGTCTGGCTGGACGCCACCGAGCACCGCTTCGTCGAGGAGATGGGCACCAACAATCTGTTCTTCGTCTTCGGTTCCGGCTCGCAGGCGCGGCTGGTGACCCCCGAGCTGTCCGGTTCGTTGCTGCCGGGCATCACCCGCGATTCGCTGATCAGCCTGGCCGCCGACTCCGGCTACCAGGTCGAGGAGCGCAAGATCTCGGTCGAGGAGTGGCGCAAGGGCGTGGAGTCGGGACAGATCACCGAGGTCTTCGGCTGCGGCACCGCGGCGGTGATCATCCCGGTCGCCTCGGTCCGCTCGGCCGAGGGCGAATTCACCATCGGAAACGGCGAACCGGGCGAGGTGACGATGGCGCTGCGCGATACGTTGACCGGTATTCAGCGCGGCACCTTCGCCGACATTCACAACTGGATGCGCGAGCTGGCGTGAGTCGTCAGCCTGGCATCAGCATGTGCCACTGTTCGAGGGTCTGCGGGCGCAGTACGTAATTGTTCCCGCGGACCGCGGACAGCGCCGCGCTGGGCTCCTGGGAATACCAGTGGCCCGGATAAACGATCGGATCGCCCGGTAGGTCGGCGAGATAGCGCAGGCTGCGGAACATCTCGTCGGAATCGCCGCCCGGGAAATCGGTGCGGCCACAGCCGTCGATGAACAGTGTGTCCCCGGCCACGAGGCGACCGTCGAACAGGAAGCACTGGCTGCCGGGGGTATGGCCGGGCGTGAGCAGCAATTCGATCTCCAGCCCGCCGACGCTCACCTTGTCGCCGTGCTCGTGCCCGGTCAGCTCGCTGGGCGCGATGCCGGTGACATTGGCGATCCAGGGCAATTCCAGCTGCTGCACATGCACCGGCACCTGGGTCCGGTCCAGCAGTTCACGCACCCCGCGCAGGGTGAAACCGAGCATCGATCCGCCGACGTGGTCGGGGTGGTGGTGGGTGGCCAGCACACCGGCCACCCGCATTCCGTCCGCCGCGGCGAGATCGACCAGATCGCCCGCCGCGTACGCCGGGTCCACGACCACGCAGTCGCCGGTCTCGCGATCACCGATCAGATACGCGAAATTGCGCATCTGGGTCGCGATCGGATCACCGATCGCCCAATCCCGGCCGGACAGCAGCTGACGAAAATACACGCGGTCGGATGACATGCGTTCCACCCTATTGCTCGCTGGCGAATTTCGCGCATCCCGGCGCACTGTGAACCTTCACTGCGCGCGCGGGCATTCCTTCGGACACGGCCGCCGATTTTGCGAATTGCCCAGTTCGACCGTGCTCGGCGCGAATCCACCTGCGGCGCAGTGAATCAGTGCAGCACAGTGCTGATCTCGTCGGCCGCCTCGGGGCCGTAGGCGGCGCGGATACGTTCGAGGGCCGCGTCGCGGTCCAGCGTCCACTCCTGCGGACCGTCGGTCTCCAGCACGAGCACGGCCACCAGCGAACCCAGCTGCGCGGACCGCTCGAGGCTCAGTCCGGCCGTGTGCCCGGTGAGGAATCCGGCCCGGAACGCGTCGCCGATGCCGGTCGGATCGACCTTCGAGGTCTCCGGTACCACCTCGACATTGATCTCGGTGCCGTCCCGGTCGGTGATCTGCACGCCCTTCGGGCCCAGGGTGGTGATCCGGATGCCGACGAGCCCATCGATATCGTCGAGGCTCAGCCCGGCCTTCTGCCGCAGCAGGCCCAGTTCGTACTCGTTGGTGAACAGATACGTCGCACCGTCGATCAGCTGCCGCGCCTGCTCGCCGTCGAGGCGGGCCAGCTGCTGGGAGGGGTCGGCGGCGAACGGGATGCCCAGCTCCCGGCACTCCGCGGTGTGGCGCAGCATCGCGTCCGGATCGTCCGCGCCGATCAGCACCAGTTCCAGCGCACGGCCGCGGGCCACCTCGGCGATGGAGATGTCGCGGGCCTCGCTCATCGCGCCCGGGTAGAAGGCGGCGATCTGGGCCATGTCGTCGTCGGTGGTGCAGATGAACCGGGCGGTGTGCGCCTTCTGCGAGACGTGCACCGCCGAGCAGTCCACGCCGTGCTTCTCCAGCCACTCCCGGTACTCGCCGAAGTCCGGGCCGACCGCGCCCAGCAGCAGCGGGGAGCGGCCGAGCAGGCCCATGGCGTAGGTGATGTTGCCCGCCACGCCGCCGCGGCGGATCGACAGATCGTCGACGAGGAAGCTCAGCGATACGTGCTCGAGCTGGTCCGCCAGCAGTGCCTCGGAGAACTTGCCCGGGAAGTGCATGAGGTTGTCGGTCGCGATGGAACCGGACACGGCGATCGTCACTGGGGGTCCTTTGTGGTGCGCTGGGCGGTCGTCGGTAACGTACACCGTCCAGCGGCGATCTCACCAGACCAAGGTGCTGGGGGTCTCACCCGACGGTTTCCGTTGTGCCGCAGGGAATCTGGGCCCCGGGCAGACGTCAGCGCGGAACCTCGGAGCAGGATCCGCGCTGACGGGTTCGTCCGATATGGGTTAGTTGAAGCTGTCGCCGCAGGCGCAGGAGCCGGTGGCGTTGGGGTTGTCGATGGTGAACCCCTGCTTCTCGATGGTGTCGACGAAGTCGATCGAGGCGCCCTGCACGTAAGGGGCGCTCATCCGGTCGACGGTCAGCGTGACGCCACCGAAATCGGCCGTAAGATCGCCGTCCAGGGTGCGATCGTCGAAGAAGAGCTGGTAGCGCAGACCGGCGCAGCCGCCGGGCTGCACGGCGATCCGCAGCGCCAGATCGTCACGACCCTCCTGATCGAGCAGCGCCTTCGCCTTCGAGGCGGCGGCCTCGGTCAGAGTCACACCGTGGGTGGCGGTCTCGTTCTGCACAGTCATGAACTCTCCTAGGGACCTGTGTTACCCGTGAAACGGCTCGCGCAATGTCAACGCCACTTCGCGGGTGGCTATTTCCAATCTTGCCACTCGAATCGTCCGAGTGGGAGCGTCGACCCCCCTGGAGTGGCCGTCGGGCAGGTCGTGCCGACCGTCCGGGCCGAACCGGATTTCCCGGTTGATCTGCTATCGAATAGCCTGGTCGGCGTGAAGTTCCTCCGCCGCGGCGATGCCAGCACCACTGACGACCTCGCCGACGAGACCTCGGCCGCCACGAGCGACGATTCCGACGGCGGCTCGGCCACCTCCAACCGGTCGGCCGCCACCGCCGGTAAGGGCAGGCCCACCCCCAAGCGGCGCGATGCGCAGGGCCGCAGGCGCGGCCCGGTCGCGCCCGCGCCGATGACGGCCAAGGAGGCCCGGGCGCGCCGCAAGGCCGCGCGCGGCACCCGCGCGGAGCGCAAGGCGGCCGCCGCCGAGCGCCGCCGCGATGCCGCCGACCGCCGCCAGCGCATGCTCGCCGGTGAGGACAAGTACCTGCTGCCGCGCGATCGCGGTCCGGTGCGCGCCTACGTCCGCGACCTGGTGGACGCGCGGCGCAATCTGGTGGGCCTGTTCATGCCGCTGGCGCTGCTGATGATCATGACCATGTTCCTGGCCCCGGTCGTGCAGGGCTACGTCACCCTCGGCATGACGGTGATGTTCGTCTTCATGCTCGGCGAGGGCGTGCTGCTCGGCCGCACCATCAACCGGCGGGTGCGCGAACGCTTCCCGGAGCACACCGACCGGCCGTTCTCGCTGGGGTGGTACGCGTTCGTGCGCGCCTCGCAGATTCGGCGGATGCGGGCGCCGAAGCCGCGCGTCAATCCTGGTGACGCTGTGTAATTGGCCTCCGCTTCGCTCCGGCGTGTTCGCGGCCCTCATGTCTCGTCGCTGCGCGGTCGAGACTCGCGCTTCGCGCATGCGCTGTGTTCGATGGCCGCTCCTTCGTCGCGGCGTGTTCGCGGCCCTCATGTCTCGTCGCTGCGCGGTCGAGACTCGCGCTTCGCGCATGCGCTTCGACCGCGCAGCGACGAGACGGCCGCGAACGGTCGCTCGTAAGACTCGCTCCGGACCGGGTTGGGTGGGGCGGACGTCGACATCGTTTGGTGCTCGGTCAGCCGTGTTCGTGCACGGACTGTTCGCGCATGGAGATGATGGCGCGCAGTTCGGCGTCGACGCGGTCGGCGTCGCGGTCGGTTACGTCGGTCCAGCCGAGCAGGGGCAGGGTGAGGTTGTGGCGGAGGAACAGGGAGGGGGCGGCCAGGGCGGTGATCATGGCCGCCGCGGCGGCGAGGAGAAGTAGCGATGCGATCATGGCAGTAAGTTTTCGCTCATCCAGTTGCTGCCACCAGTGGCGGGAATGTCATTGTTCGTAAAGATTCGGCCAAGTACACTCGGGGCATGCTCTCGAAGGTCGCGGTCGTGCTCAACGAACGGCTCGCCGTGTTCGAATTCGGTGTCGTCTGTGAGGTATTCGGGCTCGACCGCGGTGACGACGGGCTGCCCGTCTTCGATTTCCGGGTCTGCGGGGCCGAGCCCGGCAAGCCGCTGCACTCGTCCTCGCCCGGGGTTTCGGTGACTCCCGAATACGGCCTGGACCAACTGCTCGACGCCGACCTGGTGGCCATTCCCGCCTTTCCGGTCGACGATTCGGAGCGGATCGATCCGCGGGTCGTCGACGCCGTGCGCGAGGCGGCGGCGGCCGGGGCGACCGTGCTGACGGTGTGCTCGGGCGCGTTCCTGGCGGGGGCCGCGGGGCTGCTGGACGGGCGCAAGTGCACCACGCACTGGCGCTATGTGGACAAGCTGGCCGAGATGTATCCGGCCGCGACCGTCGATCCGGACGTGCTGTTCGTCGACGAGGGTTCGCTCATCACCAGCGCGGGCACCGCGGCCGGTATCGATGCCTGCCTGCATCTGGTGCGCCGCGAGCTGGGCAGCGCGGTCGCCAACAAGATCGCTCGGCGGATGGTCGTGCCCCCCCAGCGCGACGGCGGGCAGCGCCAGTTCATCGAACAGCCCGTCCCCGAATGCAATTCCGACAGCCTGCGCAGCACCCTCGAGTGGATGAGCGAACATCTGGACTTCCCGCATTCGGTGGAGGACCTCGCCGCCCGCTCGGCCATGTCCACCCGCACCTTCGCCCGCCGCTTCGTCGCCGAGACCGGCACCACGCCCGTCAAATGGCTCACCAACCAGCGCGTCCTGCTGGCCAAACATCTGCTCGAGGGCACCGCCCTCGACCTGGAAACCATCGCGGGCCGCTGCGGCTTCGGTTCCGGTGCGCTCCTGCGCCACCACTTCCAGCGACTGGTCGGCATCGCGCCGACCGAATACCGCCGCCGCTTCGGTCAGCTCGGTCCGGTACCGGTCGCGCCGTGAGGAGGAAGGGATGCTGGCCTCGGCCACGGGCACGTGTCGCCGACCCCTGGCACGGTGTCCCGATATCCGGGGTGAGGTTGGTACCGTGCTGGCGTGTTGAACGATGCTGCGAGCGGGCGGGCACTGGTACTCGGTGGGATCCGATCGGGAAAGTCGGCCTTCGCCGAGGAGCTGGCCGGGCGAGCGGGGGTCGTGCGGTATATCGCGACGGCCGCGGTGGATCCGAAGGACGCGGATTTCACCGAACGCGTTGCCGCGCATCGGGTTCGGCGCCCCGGGCAGTGGACGGTCGTGGAGGGCGATCCGGTGGCGGCGCTGGCCGAGCCGGTGCGCATGACGCTGGTCGACGACCTCGGAACCTGGCTGACCGGCCGAATCGACGCGCGAGCGGCATGGGAGGCGCCCCGGGGCACGGTCGCCGAGGACATCGATGCGCTGGTGTCCGCCGTCCGCGACTACCCGCGGGGTCTGGTGCTGGTGAGCCCGGAGGTCGGCCTGGGTGTGGTGCCCGCGACGCGGTCGGGACGGCTGTTCGCCGATGAGATCGGCGAGCTGAACCAGCGGCTGGCCGCGGTGTGTGACGAGGTGTACCTCGTGGTGGCGGGGGTGGCGACGCGGATCAAGCCGGGCGTCGAGGCCGGGCGCGGCACGGGTGCGGAAACCGCCGCGGTGCTGGGCGGTGGGGCGGCGCTGGGGGCGTCGGTCGCGGGCGGTGTCGGGGTGGATCCGGCCGTCGGATCGACGCCAGGTGGTGAGAAGGCAACGGCCGCAAGTACTTCCGGTGGGTCGCCGCGCCGTGCGGGTGCCACGGGCGCCGATCCGACGGCCGCGGGCGGCCATGCGGAAGGCGGAGCCGGGGTTGCCGGTGCGGGGGTGTCGGAGACCGGTGCGGCGGTATCGGCGGCCGGGGGCGTGGAAGACGCGACTGCTGGTTCCGGCGCAGGCATACCGCCGGTCGATGGGGCCGAAGGTGTGGTCGGGGGAGCCGCTACGGGCATCTCGGCTGCCGGTGGCGCGGAAAGCGCTGGCGTAGGGGCTGATTCGACGGCCGCGAATGGTGCGTCGTCGTGGATTGCGCGCGGTGGGGGGAGTTTCGATGTGCCGCCGGTTTTCGCGACCGTGCGGGCGCCGGATGCGCTGGTGCGGGCGGAGGCCGAGGCGCGGCAGCTGCGGCTGACCAAGCCGGTGGGGGCGCTGGGACGGCTCGAGGTGCTGGGGAATTGGATCGCGGCCTGTCAGGGGGCGTGTCCGCCCCGGCAATTCGAGCGGGCGCGAGTGGTGGTGTTCGCGGGCGATCATGGCGTTGCGCGACAGGGGGTTTCGGCGTACCCGAGTGAGGTGACGGCGCAGATGGTCGCCAACTTCCGCGCGGGTGGGGCCGCGGTGAATGTGCTGGCGCGGCTGGCTGGGGCCAGTGTGCGGGTGGTGGATATCGCGGTCGACGGTGATACCGATCCGGCGGTGTCCGACTACAAGATTCGGCGCTCGAGCGGTTCGATCGACCGGGAGGACGCGCTCACCGACCAGCAGGTCAACGCGGCGCTGGCCGCGGGGCGGGCGATCGCCGACGAGGAGATCGACGGCGGGGCCGATCTGTTGATCGCGGGCGATATGGGCATCGGGAACACCACGCCCGCAACGGTTCTCATCGCCTCGCTCACCGATACCGAGCCGGTGCTGGCGGTGGGCCGCGGCACCGGCGTCGACGACGCGGGCTGGATGCGCAAGACCGCGGCGGTGCGCGATGCCATGTGGCGGGCCCGGCCGCATCTGAAGGATCCGGTCGCCCTGCTGCGCGTCGCCGCGGGCGCGGACCTGGCCGCCGCCGCGGGCTATCTGGCGCAGGCCGCCGCCCGCCGCACCCCGGTCGTCCTCGACGGCGTGGTGATCACCGCGGCGGCCCTGGTGGCCGAGATGCTCGCCCCCGGCGCCAAGGACTGGTGGATCGCCGGTCATCGCTCCACCGAGCCCGCCCACCAGATGGCCCTCACCAAACTCGGCCTGCAGCCGCTGCTCGACCTCGATATGCGCCTGGGCGAGGGTTCGGGGGCATTGACCGCCCTGCCGATCCTGCGTGCCGCCGTCGAAACATTGAGCGCGATGGCCACCTTCGACGAGGCCGGGGTGAGCACGGCCGAGGCGCCGAGGGCGGTCGCTCCCTGACCGCGCGCACGCGATTCGATCCGGCCGCCGGTCCGGGATGGTGTTGCCGGTGAACGCGGTGCGGCTGGCGTTCTCGTGGTTGACCGTGCTGCCGGTGCGGGGACCCGCCGCGGTCGATCGCGTGGTCGCGGGCCGGGCGATCGCGTTCGCGCCGCTCGTCGGCGTGGCCCTCGGATTGGGCGCGACGGCGTTGATGAGGGTATTCGTCGCGGCCGGAACGAGTTTCGTGCTGGCCGGACTCTTGGTCGTCGGGGCGCTGGCACTGGTGACCCGGGGGATGCATCTGGACGGGCTGGCCGACACCGCCGACGGGCTGGGCTGTTACGGTCCGCCGGAGCGGGCCCGGGAGATCATGAAGAGCGGCGGGGTCGGTCCGTTCGCGGTCGCGGCCCTGGTCTTCGCCATTGGCGTGCAGGCGTTTTCGTACGCGGCGCTGGCCGAGTGCGGCCGGTGGTGGGCGATCGCGCTGGCGGTTGCGGTGGGCCGGGTCGCGGTGGTGCCCGCGTGCCGGGGTGCGGCGGCCGCGCCGGGGGCCGGATTCGGGGCGCTGGTGGCCGATACCCAGGGGCGAGCCACGGCCGCCGCCTGGCCGGTGATCGCCGCGTCGGCGGGACTTTTCGTGGTTCCCGGGCGGTGGTGGCTGGGCGCGGTGGCCGTCGGCGCGGCGCTGGTCGTCGCGAAACTCGTCGTCCGCCATTGTGTTCGCCGGTTCGAGGGCATCAGCGGGGACGTGCTCGGCGCCGCCGTCGAGATCGCGGTCGCGGTGACGGCGGCGGTGTTGTCGCTGCGCTGTTAGTTCCGGTCCGAGCGCGGCCGGGTGAGGGTGAAGCTGTCGACGGCCTTCAGTTCGCTGGTGGGGCCGACCAGGGCGTAATAGGTGACCGCGATGGTGGTATTCCCGCCGGGGTGGCCCGGATCGACATCGAAGGAGCAGAACCCGTAGGGATGTTCGGCATCCTTGACCGCCGACCAGGGGGCCTGCTCGAGGACATAGACGGGAGTCTTCTTCCCCGTCGCGGGGTCGGCGTCGCCGACGGCGGTGATGACGCGGCACTGCTGTCCGGGGAAGAACAGCTGGTTGGACGGAGCCGAGGTCCCGCCCCCGCCGATGACCAGGTGCACCGTCCCCTTGCTGGTATCGATCACATCGGTGCGGGTGTCGACCGGCCTGGGTGTGAGGGTCTCGGTGCCGAGGGTGCCGCGCACGGGATGCGAACGCTCGTAGTGATGTTCGTGCCCGCAGAGCACCAGATCGACCTCGTACCGGTCGAACAGCGGCAGCCACTCCTCGCGGATGGCCCGGTCGGCCCCGTTGAACCGGTCGGCCGAGGAGATGGCGGTCTGATGCATGAACACCACTATCCAGTCGATATCGCGATCGGCCCGCGCGTCGGCCAATTCGGTCTCCAGCCAACGCTTCTGGGCACCGCCGGAGTAGCCGCGCACATAGCTGTCGCCGCCGTCCTGATAGCAGATGTCGTCATTGGCCAGCGCGATCACCCGCATCCCACCGACGGTGAAGGAGTACCACAGCCCGCGTGCCAGCTCCTCGCCGCGATTGTCGGGGACGGTGAAGTACGTCTGGAACGCCTCGTACCCGATCTCGCCGTTCCCCCGTTCGTTCTCGTGATTGCCGGGCACGGGCATCCAGGGGCGATAGCGCGCCGAGCGAGAATTGCTGGCCCACCAGTCGTTCCAGGTGCGCACCCGGTCGGTGGCCAGATTGGCATAGCAGAGGTCGCCGTTGACGAGATTGAACAGCGGATTCAGCCGCTCGACCCCAGCGGTGACGTCACCGGCGAACGGGGAGCCGAGGTTGTCGTTGACGTACCTGCCGTTGTCGAGCCTGCCGAGCGTGGGCGTGCCCTGATCGCCGAAGCTGGTGAACCGGAACGCCGCCCGCCCCTTCGGCGCGGTGCGAAGGGTGCCCAGCTCCGGCGGGGCCCCGTCGTGACCGGCGGAGTAGACGTAGTCGGTATCGGGCGCGAGCCCCGTGAGCCGGGCGTGATGAGCCTGAATCTCCAGGCCCGACTTGGTATCCCGATAGGTCCGGGTGCGCGCCCGCACGACGGTGCCGAAACCGTCCGCGGCCGTCCCGAACCGCACCTTCGGATCGCTCACCGACCCGACCGTATGCCAGGACACCACCGCCTCCCGCGCGGCATCGGCCCCGAACTGCAGATGCAGCCCCGAAACTCGCGGCGCCGCAACCCGATCCGGTCCGACCAGCAATTCCGCCGACCGAGGCCAGTAGTCGATCCCGCCCTCGTCCTCCCGCAGCACCGCACTCGTCCCGGCCCCCACGGCCAGCCCGGCCAGCGCCGCCGCCCCGGATGCCCCGAACAGCCACCGCCTGCTGACGCCCCGCGACGGTTCCGCGTCCCTCTCGGTCCCCTCATGCTCGGTCATGGCCACAGCTAACCCGCAGTCGGTGCTCGAATCGCCACGACACGACCAACGGGAGGTGAACCGGGGAATCGGGAGGGACCGCCGGTGGTCGGTCCCCTACAGGCGCACCGGGTAGGTCGGCTCCTGGATATCGGGCTTGATGCGGTTCTCGACGAAGATGCCGTGCCAGATCATGAAGACCAGCAGGGTCCACAGGCGGCGGCTGTGGTCGAGAATGCCTTCGCGGTGCTGGTCGAGCATCAGCTTGATCGCCGTCTTGTCCAGCAGGTGGTCGGTCTGGGAGTCGGCGATCTGGGCGGCGGCCCAGTCGTAGAGTTCCGGGCCGCGCAGCCAATGCCGCAGCGGGACCGGGAAGCCCAGCTTGGGGCGGTGCAGGACGTGCGGGGGGACGATCGTCTCGAGCGCCTTGCGCAGGGCGTACTTGGTGGTGTCCTTGGTGATCTTCTGGTCGAACGGGATCTGCTCGGCGACGGCGAAGACCTCCGGATCCAGGAACGGCACCCGCAGCTCGAGGGAGTTGGCCATGGTCATCTTGTCGGCCTTGACCAGGATGTCGCCGCGCAACCAGGTGAACAGGTCCAGATGCTGCATGCGCGCGACCGGGTCCCAGCCTCGCGAACGGGCGTAGATCGGGGCGGTGACGTCCTGATGCGTCCACTCCGGCCGGAAATCGCGCAGCACGGCGCGCAACTGGGCGTCGTTGAAGCTGCGGGCGTTGCCGTAGTAGCGCTCCTCGAGCGTCAGCGAACCCCGATGCAGCAGACTCTTGCCCCGCGTGCCCTCCGGAATCCGCTCCGACAGCCGGCCCGCGAGCCTGCGCACCCCGCGCGGCAGGTATTCGAAGGGCTTGAGCGACAACGGCTCCCGATAGATCGTGTACCCGCCGAACAGCTCGTCGGAGCCCTCGCCCGACAGCACCACCTTGACGTGTTTACGGGCCTCCTTGGCCACGAAGTACAGCGGCACCAGCGCCGGGTCGGCCACGGGATCGTCCAGATACCAGACGATCTCGGGAATCGCGTTGGCGAAGTCCTCCGGGCTCACCACCCGGATGTAATGCTTGGCCCCGATCGCCGCGGCGGTCTCGGCGGCCACATCGGCCTCCGAGTAGCCCTCCCGCTCGAAGGCCGAGGTGAAGGTCAGCAGGTTCGGATTGTGCCGAATCGCCAGCGCCGCAATGGCCGTGGAGTCGATGCCGCCGGACAGGAACGAGCCGACGGTCACATCGGCGCGCATATGCTTGGCGACCGAATCCTCGAGCACCTCGGCGATCTCGCGGTACCGCTTGTCCTCGCCACCCGCCGCGAACGGACGCACCCGAAACCGTGGTTCGAAATACCGCTTGGGCCTGGGCTGCTCACCCGGCGACAGCGTCGCATAGCAGCCGGACTCCAGCCGCCGGATGTTCGCGTGCAGCGATTCCGGCTCCGGTACGTACTGCAGCACCGTGTAGTGCTCCAGCGCCCGCACGTCCAGCTCGTCCGAAAGCCCCAGCGCCGGAAGCAGTTCCAGCAGGCTCTTCTTCTCACTCGCATACGCGGTGCCGTTCGGCCCGGTGGCCAGGAACAGCGGTTTGATGCCGAACGGATCGCGGGCGATCACCATCTGCTTGGTCTCGCTGTCCCAGATGGCGAAGGCGAACATGCCGCGCAGCCGGGCGAACGCCTCGGTGCCCCAGAAGTGGTAGGCCGCGACGATCGACTCGCCGTCGCCCTCGGTGTGGAACCGCGCCCTGTGCTCGGCGGTGAGTTGCTCACGCAACTCGAGGTAGTTGTAGATCTCACCGTTGAACGCCAGCGCATAACGCTCGGGATTCTCCGGCGGCCCCCAGAACAGCGGCTGGTGTGAATGCTCGATATCGATGATCGACAGCCGGTTGAAGCCGAGAATGACGTGGTCGTCGTGCCAGGTGCCGCGCTCGTCGGGGCCGCGATGACGGCCACACTGCAGGGCGTCGTAGACCTGTTGTACGACGTCGTCGGTCGCCACATCGGCTGTCAGAAATCCGAGCAGTCCACACACTGCGGAGAGAACCTCGTTTCCGAATCGGGGGAGTCGGGTGAAACCCGGTCTCCGAGTATGCCGTAGGCGCGGGATTCCCGCTGGGCCCGGTGTGTCGAAATCGACCCGGTCACAACACAGCACCCGGTTTGGTCTACGCTGCGTAGTACTCGGGAACTCCCGGGGCGGATCGTGCGTTGCACCCGTCCGCCCGCGAGTGCCCCGAACGTGCTGAATATGCGCCGCCCGCAGGTCGGGCGGCGCCGAGTCGGATAGACGACCAGGAAGGCGTTGAGCGTGGCGCACAAGGCGAGCGAAGCGATAGGGGCACGACCCGGCGGAGGCGCGACCTCCGGCCGGGGCCGCATCCTTCGGCGGGCCGGGCTGGCGGTGTCCATGGGGATCACCGTGCTGCTCGTCTCGGGCTGCTCGATCGACAATCCCGTGCTTCGATTCGGCTGGCCCACGGGTGTGACCCCGCAGGCGACCAAGATGCGGGAACTGTGGACGTGGTCGGTCGTCGCCGCCCTGATCGTGGGCGTGCTGGTGTGGGGCCTGACCTTCTGGACGGTCGCCTTCCACCGCAAGAAGCCCAACTCCCCGGAGTTCCCCCGCCAGACCGGCTACAACGTGCCGCTGGAGCTGACCTACACGGCGATTCCGTTCGTGATCATCGCGGTGCTGTTCTACTTCACCGTGGTCGTGCAGAACTACGTGCACGAGAAGAGCGCCAACCCGGACGTTGTCGTCGACGTGACCGCCTTCCAGTGGAACTGGAAGTTCGGCTACCAGAAGGCCGTGCTGGCCGGTGGCCAGGTCTACGACGGTGTCGACCACACCCGCCAGGGTCTCGACCAGCGGATCATCGAGGAGTACAAGGAGCGCAAGTCGCCCAGCGGCCATCCGCAGCCGGGTCCGGTGCACGGCAAGCCCGCCAACGACATCACCTACCTGAACTACGACAAGGTCGAGACCATCGGCTCCAGCACCGAGATCCCGGTCCTGGTGCTGCCGACCAACAAGGTGATCGAGTTCCAGCTGGCCGCGGCCGATGTGATCCACTCCTTCTGGGTGCCGGAGTTCCTGTTCAAGCGGGACGTCATGCCGAACCCGAAGGAGAACCACTCCGACAACACCTTCCAGATCACCAAGATCGAGCGGGAGGGCGCCTTCGTCGGTCGCTGCGCGGAGATGTGCGGTACCTTCCACTCGATGATGAACTTCGAGGTCCGCGCGGTCACGCCGGAGAAGTTCGAGCGGTACCTGCAGGCCCGCGAGGCCGGGAAGACCAACGCCGAGGCGCTGGCGAGCATCGGCGAGTCCCCGGTGGCGGTCACCACCCACCCGTTCGATACCGAGCGCACCGCCCGCGGCGCGACCGTCGCCGAGAGCAAGTGAGGACTGAACTGACATGAAGGTCGAAGCACGCATCTTCGAGCTGCTCACGGTGTTCTTCATCATCGTGGCGGTCGTCTACGCCTTCTTCACCGCCCAGTCGCGCACCGGCGTCGAATGGGCCGGTACCACCGCGATCGTGCTGACCGCGGGCCTGACCCTGATCGTGGGCACCTACTTCCGCTTCGTGGCGCGCCGCCTCGATCTGCGCCCGGAGGACTACGAGGATGCCGAGATCGTGGACGGTGCCGGTGACCTGGGCTTCTTCTCGCCCGGCAGCTTCTGGCCCATCCTGATCGCCGCGTCCGGTTCGGTCACGGCCATCGGCTTCGCGTTCTTCCAGCTGTGGCTGATCGCGATCGGCGTGATCTGCATCCTGATCACCGTCGGCGGGCTGGTGTTCGAGTACCACCTGGGGCCCGAGAAGCACTGATCCGCTGCGCCGCCACGAATGGCGCATGACGAAGAACGCCCGGTCGTCTCCGACCGGGCGTTCTTCGTCGATTCAGAGGCCGTGCGTGCCGCGCGCGGGCGCCGCGGCCAGGGTCGTCTCGATTCGGTCGAGCTTGGTCTCGATGCGCTCGAGGTCCTCCGCGTCGACTCGGAACAGCCAATGCTTCGCGCCGAGCAGCAGGATCGCCTGGAAGACGAGCTGCAGCCACTCGCTCTGCCAGTTCTCCAATGTGCTGGTCAGGAAATCGGGCCAGTAGCCGGACCACTCGAAGGCCTGCCCGTGCGACTGCTGCGTGTTGCGGTACTCGATCAGCTGGGCGAAGAACTGGCCGATCCACGACCCCACGAACAGAAGGAGCAGCACGTAGACCGCTCCCCATCGCCGAATATGGGACATGCGGCAGCGATACCCCGGCTATCGAGGGCCAATCCGCGCCGGGGACTTCGCTAGTCGGTCGTGTGATACAGCCGGGCCCGTTCGGCGCGACAGATGTCGTCGATGCCGGAGTCGATGTCGCGCAGCAGCTCCGGGCTGCCGGACTTGGCCGAATAGGTGCCGGTGGGTCGGAGGCGGCAGGTGAAGGAGATGAAGCCGTGGTCCTCGCTGGACTGCTCGTGCAGATAGGGGGAGCGCACGCCGTAGGTGAGGGCGGAGATGACCGTGAACGCGCCGTTGCGCTCGCGATGCTCGGTCAGCAGGTCGTGCAGCTGGTGGAAGACCGCGGTGTAGGTCGACAGCGGGGCGAACACCGCGACGCGGTAGGCCGGACCGCGCTCGGAGGAGGTGATCACCGTATCGGCGAGATATTCCGCATCGCGCAGGGTCAGCACCTTCGGTGCGAACATCAGCGCACCGGCGGCGGCGTTGCGGACCGGCATACCGGCCGGGCCCTTGGCCGCGGAGGCGATGGCGCCCAGCGATTTGCGGGCCCGGGCGCCGAGCTCGCGACGGGCGCGCAGCGACGGGGTGGCCGCGGTCGGATGCAGGCTCGACCACTGGCCGAAGCGCACGGTGCCCAGCTGGATATTGCCGGTGCCGACCGGCCGCGAGACCCGCAGCGGCGCGGTGTCGACCCAGCGGCCGACCTGGAGCATGGCGTCGCCGGGCCGCACGATCTCGGCGAGCGAATGTTCGACGAAGGTGTCGAAGTCCAGGAACCGGTGCGCGTCGGAGGTCAGCCAGGTGTGGTCCTTGTCGACCTCGACGGCCTCGAGGGTGAGCGCGGTGATGATGCCCGCGCGGCCGCCGCTGCCGAGGATGCGGCGGAACCGGTCGGCGTGGTGGTTGCGCCCGCAGGTGCCGAATCGGCCCTCGGGGTCCACGTATTCGAGCGAGACGACATTGTCGCTGAACATGCCGTAGCGGTGCGAGGCGCCGCTGAGCCCGCCCACGGCCGCGAAGCCGCCCGCGGTGATCTCGCGGTGGTCGCCCACGATCGGCAGGCCCAGCTTGTGCGCGGCCAGGGTGCGATCGATATCGGACAGGCGGGCGCCCGCCTGCACGCGGACCAGCCGGGCGTCGGCGTCGACGGCCTGCACCCGGTTCATCCGCCGCAGCGACAGCACGACGCGTCGATCGGGCGGACCGAGTTCGTCCTCGGTGGGTTCACCGCCGTAGACGGTCAGTGGTTGCGGCCGTGAATCGCGAACTGTACGAACGACATCCGCGGTGTCGCGGGGTAGATATTCCTCCGGCAGTGCGGCCAGCGTCGTGCTCATGGCCCCACAGCTAACCACACCCGCGGCGCTTCGTCTGCCCCTGGCGTAGCGGCTTGGTGACGGCCGTGGTGAAGGGGCGTCGGTGGCGTGAAAGCGCCACGTTTCGGATCGGTGTGGTCGGTCGCTCAGGCGTGGATATTCGCATGCGACAGCCAGGTTCGGGCCGCGGCCGCCGTGCGGAGCCGGATGATTCGGACGTCGGGGTGATTTCGGGCGAGCTGTTCGGTGCGGGCGCGGCGATAGCCGTGCCGGGCCCAGGCCCAGCGGATCGGATGTTCGGGCGAGAGCCAGTCGCGGAAGGATTCGCGGTTGCCGTTCCACAGTTCCGCGCGGAGCAGGGCGCGGGTGACCGAACGGCGGATCACCCGCTGCATCACCGTGCGCCGCGGCAGATCCAGCCAGACGACGGTGTCGGCGCGGTCCCAGAGCCGATCGCCGAGCAGGGAGTGGTACTGGTCCTCGGTGACCCAGTGCGGACCGGTGCTGAAGCGTTCGACGTCGGATTCGAACTCGGGACGCCTGGTCCAGCCTGGGCCGTGGTGCAGGGCGTCGAGTTCGTGATACGGCAGGCCGAGGCGGCGCGCCAATGCCCTTGCCATGGTGGTCTTTCCGGCACCCGAAATGCCGGATACCAGGATCCGTTGCACCGGGCCGAGCCTAGTGCCCGGGCGGCGCGGTGTGACATGCGGCGGAGTCCTTGTGGTGAGCGCGGCGCGCGGGGTTAGCTGAGGATATGAGCACGGTTCTCGTGACCGGGGGCACCGGAGCCCTCGGCAAGCGGATAGTCGAGCGGCTGCGGGTGCGGGGCCACGAGGTGCGGGTGCTGTCCCGCCGCGAGGGCGCCGGAACGCATGTGGGGGATCTGGCCACCGGTGAGGGGGTGCGGGCGGCCGCGCAGGGCGCGGAGCTGATGGTGCACGCGGCCTCGGACTTCCGGCGCTCCGGCAAACCCGATGTGGCGCAGACCCGCAATCTGCTGACGGTCGCCGGTGACGTGCGGCAACTGCTGTACGTGTCGATCGTGGGCATCGATCGGATTCCGCTGCGGTACTACCGCAACAAGCTCGCCTGCGAGGAGCTGATCTCCGGAAGCCCGGTGCCGCATACCATCCTGCGCGCCACCCAGTTTCACGATCTGGTCGCCACCGCCCTGCGGGCGGCCGAGCGGCTGCCGATCGCGCCGCTGCCGACGGACTTCCGGTTCCAGCCGGTCGCCACCGAGGACGTCGCCCTGCGGGTCGCCGATCTCGTCGAGGACGATCCGCGGGGCCGCGCACCGGATTTCGGCGGCCCCGAGGTCCTGACGCTGGCCGAGCTGGCCGAGACCTGGCGTCGGCATCGCGGCCGCCCCCGCCGCATCGTGCGAATCCCGTTGCCGGGCAAGGTCGCCCACGGCTATCGCACCGGCGCCAACCTCTGTCCCGAGCATCCCGACGGGGTGCAGACCTGGGCCGAATATGTCGCCGGAGATCCGGAGGCCTCCTACCGGCTGCGTGGGTAGCCGTTCAGGTCGCGGTCGCCTCGCTCGGCGCGCCCTGGCCCGTCAGGACGCGGTCGCCTCGATGTCCGCGCCGGGGGTGAGTGCGAGTTTGCCGTGCCGCTCGGGTAGTTCGATATGGACCGCGAGCGGGCCGCGGGCGGGGCGGTCGGATTCGGTCGGGAACCAGATGCGGTCGGTCCGGGCCAGGATCAGCAGGCCGTCGTGGTCGCCGACCGGGGCGAAGTCCGGGAGCTGCGGCGGGAAGGGCGGCAGGTCGAAGGTTTCGGCGAGGGTGCGTACCGCGGCGGGGACGTCGGGCACGCCGATGCCCACCTCGCTGATCGACAGCAGCCGTGGCGTGCTCCCGTCCCCGCCGGTACGGTCCGTATCGGCTTGGCGGGCAATGAGTTCCAGGACGATGCCCTCCGGGCCGTGGAAGTAGAGCGAGCGCGACAGCCACCCCTCGGGACCGTCGATCAGCTCCGATCCGTTCGCCCGGATGAGCTCGACCCGCTCGCGCAGCCAGGCGAGGGCGGTGTCGAGATCGCCCGGGGTGATGCCGAAGGCGAGGTGATGCACCCCGGCGAACGCCTCGTCCCGAGTGATGATCAATCGGCTCGTGCCGATGTCGACGCGCAGCCGGTCGGCCGACTGCTCGGTCGGAAGTCGCAGCACATCGCGGTAGAAGTCGGCCTGTGCCCGCAGGTCCGTCGCGGTGAGGGCTACTTCACGAATTCTCATCGGTTCCTCCATATCGTCGGTCCCGACGGTAGAACCTGAAGTCCACTCGAGGTCAAGTGCGGGTCGTCGTCGATCCGAGATCTTTTTCGTGCCAACGCCTTTCGCTATTGCGCCGCCTGGGGGAGGCGAGGAGGATGGCCGGAAAGATGACCGAGGGGAGCAGTGTCGTGAGGGTCGGGGTCGACAGTGCGTGGAGGGCAATTCCGGGGCCGGAGGGTGGTGGGCCCGCCGATATCGCTGCCGCGGGCGGGCTGCACAACTATCAGCTGACGCTGCACGACGAGTACGGGCCGGTGGTGCGATTCGTCCTGCCCGGTACGGCTCGGGCGGTGTCGATCGCCGATCCGGTGCTGCTCGAGCCGGTCGCCAGGATCGATGCGCGGCCGCAGCGGTTGTTCGAATTCCTTGCCCCACTGCAGGAGTCGGGCAATCTGCAGACCATGACCGCCGCCGAACACGCACCGTGGCGGCGGGTGCTGCTGTCGGTGCTGGCCGGACGGCAGTCGCACGAGGCGCATTTCAAGCAGTTCGTGGCGCTGACCCGGGAGCTGGCCGACCGGTGGGCCGCCGCCGGCGGCCCGATCGGGTTGCAGCACGATCTCAGTGCGCTGTCGCTGCGAATGATCTGCGCCTATGCGCTGGGCTCGGATTGGCGATCGGAGCGGGCGGCGCGGGTGGTGGCGGCGTTCCAGGAGGTGCTGGGGGAGTATCTGGGGCGGCTGTACGAGCCCGACGGTGGTGACGAGGCGCGCGCCGAGGCGGCCCTGGCATATCTGCGGGCGACCGTCGACGAGGTCCTGGCCGCGCACGCGACCGAGGCGCCGGAATCGGTCGACCGCAGCGACCTCATCGCCGCGCTGGCGGCCGCGGGCCAACCGGCCGCGCGGATTCGCGACACGGTGCTGATGACGATGCTCGCCGCCCATCACACCACCGGTGTGGCGGTCTCGTGGACCCTCTATCTGCTCGCCCGCCACCCCGCGATCGCCGACCGGGTCGCCGAGGAGGTGCGCGCGGTGCTCCGGGACCGGGACGCGCCCGCCTACGGCGACCTCAAACGCCTGCGCTATTTGCGGATGGTGCTGCAGGAGACGATGCGGCTGTATCCACCCGGCCCCTACGGCGCCCGGGAGGCGACCGAGGACATGACCATCGGCGGCCATCCGATCCCGGTCGGGACCACCATCTTCCTGCCGTTCCGCGCCGTGCACATGAACCCCGAATACTGGCCCGCCCCCGCCGAATTCGACCCCGAACGCTTCGCCCCGGAACGAATCGCCGAACGCCACCGCTTCGCCTACCTGCCCTTCGGCCTCGGCCCGCGCGGCTGCGAGGGCGCGGCCCTGGCCATGGTCGAGGCGCAGCTGGTGCTGGCGATGCTGATCCGGCGCTTCCGATTCGAACTCGTCGCCGGACACGAGGTCACACCCGTCGAGCGTTTCGTGCTGTGGGCGGCCGAGGACATCCGCGTGCACCTCAGACCGCGCGGTTAGCGACCTCCATCGGCACATTCTGCCGAATTCGCCCGGTTCGTAAGCGCGGGACGCTTAGGGTGGGTGCACTCGTCGCTGGGATTTGCTGTGCTGTTCGTTCTGTCTCGCCTGCTGGGGCGCCTCGAGCCGTTGCTCGGTTGGCTGACTCCGATCGTGGTGATCTCCTTCGTGTTCGCGACCAGCTGGCCGCTGATGGCGCTGGCCGAGCCCGCGGACAGCGAACTGGTGCGACCGGCGAACTACTGGTGGTTCTTCGTGGTCACCGCCGCCACCGTGGGCTACGGCGATTTCTTCCCGAAGACCGGCCTCGGCCACGTCGTCGGCGCGTACGTGATCATCGGCGGCATCGTCGCCCTCACCACCGTATTCACCCGGCTGGTGAGCACACTGTCGGAGGCGAAAGGCCGAATCGTGCAGGGAACCATCACCGTCCGCGCCACCGGGCACACGGTGCTCCTCGGCTATCTCCCCGGCCGCACCGAACGCCTCGTCACCGACCTGTTGGCCGACGGCTGCCCGCGCCTGGTGCTGTGCGCCTGGTCCGACACTCCCACCCACCCGATGCCCGACCGCACCGTCGATTTCGTGCGCGGCGACCTGACCGACGAGGCCACCCTCCGCCGCGCCGGAGTCCATCGCGCGGCCGTCGTCCTGGTCGACGCCCGCGACGACAACGAGGCCCTGGCCCTGGCCACCATCGTCGACCACCTCAACCCCAACGCCCACACCGTGGTCACCCTGCGCGATCTGGACCGCACCACCCTGCTCCACTACGTGGACCCGAAAATCCGCTGCGTCCAATGGCATTCCCCCCGCATGATCACCGAGGAGATGACCTCCCCCGGCATCACCGAGGTCTACACCGACCTCATGACCCACGGCGGCGCGGACACCTATTCGGTGACGATCCCGGACTCGATCGGCCCACTGACGATGGAACAGTGCCAGATCACCCTGGGCCGCCACCACGGCATCACGGTCCTCGCCATCCGCACCGCCGACGGGTTGACCGTAAACCCCGGCTGGGCAACGGAACTCGAGGCGGGGACGGTGCTGTACTACATCGGGCCTCGCCGACTGACATCCGACGAACTGCGTCGGGCGTTCTAGCGGCCTCGGCTTTCGGCCGCTTTGCGGATCAGTTCGCGGGCCCCCGCGCCGGTGACCGATTGTTTGACGAGGATGTCGAAGGCTCGACCGTAAAGGGCGATTTCCCGCGGTTGGGTGATGGTGAGCTCGGCCGTGACGTTCTCGACCATGACCCGCTTGTCGTCGAAGATCATGAAGTTCTGCATCGGCACCCGGTATTGCGCTGTATCCGAGACGATTCCGAGAAGTACTCGCGGCATGCCCACCACAGCATGCAGCCGATCCAGCTGGCCGAGCATCACCTGGTCATTGCCTACCGTCGTCCGCAAGGCCTGCTCGGCTACGACGAAATGAAAACGATGGTTTCGTCGGTAGAGAATCTGCTGTCTTTCCAACCTCTTGGCCACACCCGCGTCCAGATCGTTCGGAACTCCTTGGAACTCGATGACGCTGCGCAGGACACCCTCCGCGTATTCGGCGGTCTGAAGCAGCCCCGGTACCAACGTCGGATGATAGACGCGCAGGTACTCCGTCTCCGATTCCAGCTTGATCGAAGCCTGCTGACGCCTTCTCGTTCCTGTCCCGAGTATCCGCCGCCACTCCAGATAGGCGGCTTCGATATTGCGGGCGGTGGCTATGAGGTCCGGCAGCTGTCGCTCGGCGCCGGTCAGCGAGCACCAGGCCCTGATATCGTCCTCCGTCGGCTTGGTCTTTCCGTATTCGATTTTCGAGACCTTGGTTTGATGCCACCCGGCCCGCCGCGCCAGCTCGGTGCCCGAGAGGCCCGCGTCCAGACGAAGCTCCCGGAGACGCCCTCCGAGAGCCTCCCTCTCCTGGTGAACCGAGCCGGTCACCGCTCGCGGTATTCCGGCAACGGAACTGCGATGGCCCAGACCCGATTCTTCACGGCACGGACGTAGTCGACGATCCTGGGATCGACCGTGACCGCCCCTCCGGTCCAGCGCCCGACCTCTCCCGGTTCGAACAGAGTGAAGGCCACGACCTCGTCGTCGAATATCCACCAATCGTCGACGGTCAGCTCGTCCGGATCGATCAGATGGCGTGCGAGATAACGGATTTCCTCCCCGGCCTCCATGTTCAAGCGGGCAACGTGCTTCGCGTATCGGGTGTAGTCGTTGTGTGGCTCGGTGACCACCCTCGCTCGCTTGACGGCCACGCCCCTGGACGTCGTCTCCCGCACCAGGTTCAACCAGGGCTGGAACCACTCGTAGTCGTCGGGGCTGTTCGCGAGGAAGCGCTGAAGCGGTGGGTAGTCGTCGGGATAGTAGTTATCCCTCACCTCGAGGTGGAAGGCCTCCCTCTTCGCCGCGCGAAATAGATCGTCAAACGAGTTGCCCTGCGCCAGAAGCATGTCCGTGGAAAGTCCTTTCCATCTTGGGGACCTCGACGCACGCCTCGTCCGGATAAATGTCCATCCGATCGAGTGCTTCGAGGTCGGTGACCGGTGTGCCGGACAGGACGAAGGTTCCGCGCCCGCTATCGGCGAGAGGAGCGCCGATGTACGTATCCGGCTGAAGGAAGCCGAGCAGGAGATGCGGTATCTCGATGGATTCCGGTGTGTTCGTCTTCCATCCCTGAACGATGTAGGTGTTTCTGTCGGTGGCATACAGCGAGGGACACCCGCCGCCTTCGGTGCCGCCCTTGCCCAAGAACAGTAACCACATGATCGGAGCCTCCTGTCGAAGGGTTCATGCGCACTCATGCTTGCGCTCATCCGATGGTCTCGCAGTCACATGCCTTCTGTGCACTGATTATGGGAAACAAGCATATTGGAGCATGAGCATGGACTCTCGATGAATCGCTTCGTAGCGTCACATGGCATCAGATCCGCGACGGCAGTGACGGGAGCTGGAGATGTGCAGGTGGGCGAGACTTTTTGTGTTCGACGGCGGTGTGCTGGAGCTCTTCGACTACGGCGATGAACCCGACGAGGACAGCGGTCCTGGAGTCTATCTCGAACTGTTCGTCCCGAGCGGGTCGGTGTCCAGGTGCCTCCCAGTCGGCCCGGAGGAGCAGGACGACGAGGACGAGGTGGCGGCGTCGTGATCGATTTCGACTGGCACACAGGAATTCTCATTGTGCTCTGCCTGTCGCTGTCGATCTTCGTCCTCGCGACATTCCTTCCTCGTCGTCCCTCGAATACGAGAACCGGAACTGCACTCGGCCGCGGCTCACGCCGTGGTGCCGAGCGATTGTGTGATCCGGTCGGCGGTGGCGCGGACCGCGGCGCCCATGGTTTCGAGTTCGGTTGCCGACAGGTGGGTGTCGGGGCAGGCGACGATGGTGGCGGTGACGGTGGTGGGGGTGGTGGTGAAGATGGGGGCGGCGACCGTGACCACCGCGTTGTCGGGGCCGAGTTCGGTGGGGAGGTAGTCGATGGTGATCAGGTCGGCGATGAGGGCGTTGAGGCGGTGGCGGAGGGGGTCGGTGACGGGGGAATCGCGCAGGGACGCCAGGGCTTCGAGCATGGGGGCGGAATCGTCGGCCAGGCGCTCGACCGAGTAGCCGCGGGTGCGGATGGCGTCGAGGACGGTCAGCAGGCGGTCGCGGTGGGTGGGGTCGGCGGTCGCTAGCCAGGCGGCGCGATCGGATTCCGGTGCCCAGGCGATGAACTCGCGGGCGACCGGGGGTGCGAGGGGGAGGCGGCGGCCCGGACGGATCCAGGGGACCGAGGGGGTGCCGAGCACCTCGGTGATGAGGATGGAGTCGGCGTCGCGCTCGGCGAGGAAGACCGGAACCCGCAGGCGGGCGGTGAGTTCGCGCATGGGTTCCTGGGCGAGGCGGCGCAGCGGGAACGCGGCCTCGGCCCGGCGGGCGACCGTGAGCAGGCCTAGGCCCAGGCCGTAGTTGCCGCCCGCGTCCCGGATCGTCCAGCCGTCGGCGCTCAGCTGGGTCAGCACCGCGTGGGCGGTGGCCCGGGACATGCCGGTCTCGCGGACGATCCGCGCGAGGGACAGGTGCTCGGCTGGGCGGCGGGAGAGCAGCTCGATCACCTGCACCACGCGGTGGGTGGGCGGGGATGCGGGGGCGGTGCCGGAACCCATTTCTGAAACAGGTTCTTGACCGGCGCGGCGCGGGCGGCCTATCGTCGGTGTCACAATATCGAACGATAGCGTCGAATATTCGACATTGCAAGCGGGCGGGTGAGTTGTGCGGACGGGATACGAGCTGTCGCATCTGGCGGCCCTGGAGGCCGAGTCGGTGCACATCTTCCGGGAGGTGGCGGCGACCTTCGAACGGCCGGTGCTGCTGTTCTCCGGGGGTAAGGATTCGGCGGTGATGCTGGAGCTGGCGCGCAAGGCGTTCTGGCCCGCGCCGCTGCCGTTCCCGCTGCTGCACATCGACACCGGGCACAACTTCGACGAGGTGATCAAGTTCCGCGATCGCACGGCGGCGCGACTGGGGGCCCGGCTGCTGGTGGGGCGGGTGCAGGACGATATCGACGCCGGACGGGTCGTGGAGCGCGCGGGGGAGGGTCGCAATCGCCTGCAGACCACCACATTGCTGCGCGTGATCGGCGAGCAACGCTTCGACGCCGTATTCGGTGGCGCGCGGCGCGACGAGGAGAAGGCGCGGGCCAAGGAACGGGTGTTCAGCTTCCGCGACGAGTTCGGCGCGTGGGAGCCGCGGGCGCAGCGACCGGAGATCTGGAATCTCTACAACGGCAGACACCGTGCGGGCGAACACATCCGGGTCTTCCCGCTGTCGAACTGGACCGAGCTGGACATCTGGGAGTACATCGATCGCGAGGCCGTGGACCTGCCGTCGCTGTACTACGCGCACCGGCGGCGGGTGGTACGCCGAGACGGAATGCTGTTGGCCGCCAACGGCTTTCTGGAAGCCCGGCCCGATGAGCAGACCTTCGAGACCACGGTGCGCTTCCGCACGGTCGGCGATGCCACCTGCACCGGCTGCATCGAGAGCGAGGCCGCCGATCCGGCCGCCGTCATCGCCGAGACCGCCGTCACCCGGCTGACCGAACGCGGTGCGACCCGCGCCGACGACCGAATATCGGAGTCCGGCATGGAGGACCGCAAGCGAGAGGGCTACTTCTGATGAGCCGCAACCTGTTACGGCTGGCCACGGCGGGCAGCGTCGACGACGGCAAGTCCACCCTGATCGGGCGGATGCTCTACGACTCCAAGAATCTGTTCGCCGATCAGCTGACCGCCATCGAGCGCGCCAGCGTTCGACGCGGCGACGGGGCAACGGACCTGGCGCTGGTGACCGACGGCCTGCGGGCCGAGCGGGAACAGGGCATCACCATCGATGTGGCCTATCGCTACTTCGCCACGCCGCGACGCAAATTCGTCATCGCCGACACCCCCGGGCATGTGCAGTACACCCGCAATATGGTCACCGGTGCCTCGACGGCGGATCTGGCGCTGATCCTCGTCGATGCCCGCAAGGGTGTGATCGAGCAGACCCGCCGCCACGCCTTCCTGGCCACGCTGCTGGGGGTGCCGCATCTGGTGGTGTGCGTGAACAAGATGGACCTGGTCGGCTGGTCGCGGCAGCGCTTCGACGAGATTCGCGCCGAATTCGCGGATTTCGCGGCCAAGTTGACCGTCGGCGATCTGAGCTTCGTCCCGGTGTCGGCGCTGCTCGGCGACAATGTGGTCGAGCACTCGCCGCGGCTGGCGTGGTTCCCGGGACCGCCGCTGCTGCGTCACCTCGAGGATGTGCACATCGCCTCGGACCGCAATCTGATCGATGCCCGCCTGCCGGTGCAGTACGTGATTCGGTCCGACGGCCATCGCGCCTACGCCGGGACCGTCGCGGGCGGCATCTTCAAACCGGGCGACGAGGTGGTGGTGCTGCCCGCGGGCCGCACCAGCCGGGTGCGCCGGGTGTGGGGGCCGGGCGGGACCACGGTGGAGGAGGCGTTCACCGGCATGGCGGTCTCGCTGACCCTCGCCGACGAGATCGATGTGGGGCGCGGAGACATGTTGGCCCGCCCGGGAAATCGGCCGCGTCTGGACCGGGAGCTGGACGCCATGGTGTGCTGGTTCGCCGACGACGCGGTGTTGCACCCGGGCGGGGAGTACACCATTCGCACGGCCGCGCAGGCCACCTCGGTGCGGGTGCTGGGGCTGGACTATCGCCTGGACGTGAACACCCTGCATCGCGAGGTGGGCGCACAAAGCTTGGCGCTCAACGACATTGCCCGAGTGACGTTGCGCAGTCGCAGGCCGCTGATGTTCGACCCGTACCGCGACAACCGGCGCACCGGCAGCTTCATCCTCATCGACGACGTCACCAATCAGACCGTGGCCGCCGGAATGATCCTGGCGCGGGACACCGGCCGCGACCGCGAGGTCGTCTGGCACGGCTCCTCGGTCGGACGGGCCGGGCGCGCGCATAACGGGGCGACGGTGTGGCTGACCGGGCTGTCGGGCTCCGGAAAGTCCACAATCGCAGCGGAATTGGAGCGTCAGCTGGTGGCCGAGGGGCGTCCGGCATATCTGCTCGACGGCGACAATCTGCGACATGGCCTCAATGCCGACCTCGGCTTCGGTGACGACGATCGGCGCGAGAACATCCGGCGGGTGGCCGAGGTGGCGGCCCTGTTCGCCGATGCCGGTGTGGTGGCGATCGTCTCGTTGATCAGCCCGTTCGCGGCGCAGCGCGAGCAGGCGCGCACCATCCACGACGGCCGGGCGCTGCCGTTTCGCGAGGTGTTCGTGGACACCCCGCTCGAGGTGTGCGAACGCCGCGACCCCAAGGGCCTCTACGCCCGCGCCCGGGCCGGAAGATTACCGCAGTTCACCGGCATCGACTCGCCGTACGAGCGGCCCGAGCGGCCGGATCTGGTCGTGACCACCGACGGCGGCACACCCGCCGAGATCGCGGCCCGCATCCGCCGGGAACTCAACCTCTAGACATCTGGGACATTCATGCAGATACCAGCAGCACCGCTGACCGAACCCTTCGTGGCCGCGATCGCCGAGGCCGAGAAGCTCATCGCCACAGCGGATTTCATTACCGACGAGCACGATCTGGCCGAGGGCTACGACTATCTGGCGGGCAGCGTGCAGGCCGTGCTGCACCTGTCGCGAGCGCACGGTACGAGCCACCCGTACTTCGTGACCTCGACCGGCCCGTACACCAAGATGGGCCTGGACAACCCGGACACCCTCTACTACCACGCCAATATCGAGCCGGGCGCGGAGTACCTGGTCACCGGCACGCGCGGCAGTACGGTGGATCTGAGTTTCCAGGTCCTGAAGGGCGATTACACGGCCACCGACGTGCCCAACGGTGACGACGCCTTCGACGATCGGCGGCTGCGCATCGCCGCCGACGGCGGCTATCGGTTGCGCTTCGGTCCACCCAAGGACGATCCCGGCCCAAACTATTTCGTCCTGGGCGAGGGGGCGTCGATGCTCGCGGTGCGCGAGGTTTACGGCGACTGGGCCCGAGAACGCAAGGGCAGCATCCGAATCGAGCGCGTGGACACGATCGGCACCGCGCCCGCCGAACCGGATGTCGAGCAGCTGCGCAAGCGCTACCGCGCGGCCGGGCGGATGCTGGTGCAGCGCATCCACACGTGGTTCAACTTCCCCCGGTGGTTCTACCTGGATCTGCCGGTCAACACCCTGACCGAGCCGCGGCCGACCCCGGGTGGGCTGAGCACGCAGTACTCCTCGGTCGGTCACTTCGATCTGGCGGAGGATCAGGCACTGGTGATCACCGTGCCGAAATCCGATGCGCCGTATCAGGGTTTCCAGCTCGGCAGCCGCTGGTACATCTCGCTGGACTACGTCAACCACCAGACCAGCCTGAACAGCGCCCAGGCGCAGGTGGATCCGGACGGCATGATCCGGATGGTGGTGTCGGCCCGCGATCCGGGCATTGTCAACTGGATCGAGACGACCGGGCGGCGGCGCGGCATCCTCCAGTTCCGTTGGCAGCGCACCGATCGCGCGATGACGGCCGCGGACGGGCCGACCATCGCCGTCGTTGCATTCGACGAGATCGCGGGCCAGCTGCCCCACTACGAGAGCAATCGAATCGATGAAAGCGGGTGGCGGGCAAGGATAGCCGAGCGACAGCGCGCCTTCGCGGAGAGGATGCTGGCATGAGAGAGGACACAGTATGAGTCTGCTCGCGGACAAGGTGGTCGTCGTCAGTGGCGTCGGGCCCGGGCTGGGGCGGTCGATCTGCACGCAGGCGGCGGCCGCGGGGGCGAAGGTGGTGCTGGCCGCGCGCACCGAATCGCGATTGCGCGAGGTGGCCGCCGAAATCGAGGCCGCGGGCGGGCAGACCCTGAGCGTGCCCACCGACATCACCGACGATGCCGCGGTCGAGAACCTGCTCGCGCGTACGGTGGAGACCTTCGGCCGCGTCGACGCCCTGGTGAACAACGCCTTCTCGGTGCCGTCGATGAAGTCGTTGGAGCACACCAACTTCCAGCAGATCCGCGACAGCCTGGACCTGACCGTACTGGGCGGGCTGCGCATGACCAAGGCCTTCACCGATGAGCTCGCCAAGGCCAAAGGCGCGGTGGTGATGATCAATTCGGCCGCCATCCGGCACTCCGAACCCCGTTACGGCAGCTACAAACTGTCCAAGGCCGCCCTGCTGGCCATGTCGCAGACACTGGCGACCGAGCTGGGGAAGAGGGGAATTCGGGTCAACAGCGTCGCCCCCGGCTACATCTGGAGCGATCAGCTGAAGTGGTACTTCGGCAAGGTCGCCGAGAAGTACGGCACCACCGTCGACCAGGTCTATCGACAGACCGCCGCCCGCTCGGACCTCGAGCGTCTGCCCGAACCCGACGAAATCGCCCGCGCCGTGGTGTTTCTGGCCTCCGACTGGGCCAGCGCCGTCACCGGCCAGACCCTCGACGTGAACTGCGGCGAGTACCACGCATAGGAATCAGCAATGACCGTACGCACCGATGTGGGCACCATCGAGGATCTGCACGCCTCGGCGACGAAGGCCTGCGGCCACACCGATTTCGGCCCCGACGACTATCTCGAGGCGCTGGGGGTGCTGCTCGAATCCTATCGACGCGACGCCGATCTGACCGAGCTCGGCTCCAAGATGAACCGCTACTTCCTGCGCGGCGCGCTGGTGGCGCGGGCGCTGAGCGAGGCGTCCTGGCGGGCGCATCCGCAGTACGCGCAAACCCCGGTTGCCCGGCCCATCTTCGTGACCGGCCTGCCGCGCACCGGCACCACCGCCCTGCACCGCCTGCTGGCCGCCGATCCGCGGCACCAGGCCCTCGAGATGTGGCTCACCGAATTCCCGCAGCCCCGTCCGCCGCGCGACACCTGGGCCGACAATCCGATCTATCAGCGCATCGATGCCGGGTTCGCGCAGCACCATATCGAGAATCCGGAGTTCATGGGATTGCATTTCATGAACGCGGCCGAGGTGGAGGAGTGCTGGCAGCTGCTGCGGCAGACGGTGAAATCGGTCTCCTACGAATGCCTTTCGTACCTGCCGACGTATTCGCGGTGGCTGCGGGAACAGGACTGGACCGATGCCTATGCCCGCCACCGCCGGAACCTGCAGCTGATCGGGCTCGGCGACGACCGCCGCTGGATTCTGAAGAACCCCAGCCACCTGTTCGCCCTCGACGCGCTCATGGCCGTTTATCCGGATGCGCTGGTGATCCAGACCCACCGTGATCCGGCGACAGTGCTCGCCTCGGTGTGCAGCCTGTCCGAGCATGCCGCGCGCGGATGGTCGAATACGTTCTCCGGCACGGTGATCGGGCAGACCCAGCTCGAACTGTGGTCGCGGGGGCTGCGCGAATTCACCGCGGCGCGCAGGCGCTACGATCGCGCGCAGTTCCTCGATGTCGACTTCGCGGATCTGCGCGCGGATCCGCTGGGTACCGTCGAGGCCATCTATCGGGCATTCGGAATCGAGTTCACCCCCGAGGCGCGGGCGGCGATGGTCGCACTCGACGAGGAGAGCCGCATGGGGGATCGCAAACCCGTGCACCGGTACGCACTCGACGACTACGGGCTGACCGAAGCACAGGTCGAGGAGTACTTCCGGGCGGTGTGACAGTGCCGCGGAGCCGTGGTGGGTGTCGGCTGGAACGTGGGATGCTCATGCCATGACGCATTTCGCCGACTTCGAGGCGCTGCGGGGCGCGGTGGGGACCGAGATCGGGGTCAGCGGATGGCTGACCGTCGATCAGGACCGAATCGACAGGTTCGCCGATGCCACCGACGACCATCAGTGGATCCATGTCGATTCGGAGCAGGCCGCGCGGGGGCCGTTCGGGTGCACCATCGCGCACGGCTTCCTCACCCTCTCGCTGATGGTGCCGTTGGTGAACGAGGCCACCTCGGTGGGCGGCATTCGGATGGGAATCAACTACGGGTTCAACAAGGTTCGCTTCATCACACCGGTGCCGGCGGGCGGGCGCATCCGCGCCCGCGTCATCCTCGACTCGGTCGACGACATTCCCGGCGGGGCGCAGGCGATCCGCACCGTCACCATCGAGCTGGACGGTGCGGACAAGCCCGCCTGCGTCGCGGAAAGCATTGTGCGGTACCTGATCTAACGCGGACCGAACGGCAGCGCCGATGACGGCGCCTGATCGGGTGTCAGCGTCGCCACCACCCGGATGCCCGCGGCGACGAAATCGCCCTGGGCCCGCTGGATGTGGTCGGACGAGGTGACCAGGACGGCGTTGACCGCGCCGATCGCGCGCATCAGCAGCGCGGAGTACTGCGCGTTCTGCACGGTGGACGCGGCGCGGTCCTCGATGTGCACGCGGGCGGGGGAGATGCCACGGGCGGTGAACCAATCCGCCATGGCCCGCGCCTCGGTGACGCCGTTCTCCGGATTGCCGCCGGTGACGATGATCGGGGTCTCGGGGCACAGCAGCGCCTGCACGTAGCCGGCGTAGAGGCGTTCGAGCAGTTCGGGCCGCATGGTGCCGTCGGATTGCAGGCCGTAGCCCAGCACCACGATGGCGGTGTCGGGGCCCAGGCCCGCGGTCAGCGGCAGACCGGGCAGGGTGAAGCCGGGCGGCAGCAGCGGAGTCTCGGCGCGCGCCGCTGGCGTGGTCATGACGAGTGCACCGGCCGTAAGCGCCAGTGCGGCAGCGGCTTTGCCGAGCAATGCGAGGGGACGGATCTGCTCGAACATCGGACCTCCCGAGGCGGCCGCGCCGGAACCACCGGCGCGGCGGTCAGCACATCGGGATCATGATCGCCGGAACCGGACGGCCCCACCGGGGATTTCGCAACCGACCCCTATGGGTCACGTCGCGGGTATCAGCCGCAGAATCGGGATCTGCCGGTCGGTCTTGTCCGCGTAGCGGCGATAGCGCGGCTGCTCGGCCGTGATCCGCTCCCAGGCCGTCGCGCGCTCGTCCCCCTCGAGCTGTTCGACCCGCACCCGGAACGTCGTCCCCCCGACCTCGGCCCACACCTGATCCGGATGCGCGGCGATATTGTGATACCAGGCCGGATGCTCGCGCGCCCCACCCACCGAGGCCACGATCAACCAGCCCTTCTCCTCCGGGAACCGGGTCAGCGGAACCCGCCGTCGCCGACCGGACTTCGCCCCGACCGTGGTCAGATACAGCAGATCCATCCCCATGAACCGATCCCGGCGCAGCCGGTGATACCGCTCCATGACCCGCGTGACGACCCGGACGACCGCGCTGGGCAACGGCTCACCGCGCCCCCGCGAACCCGCCGGAACCTTGTCGAAGCCCATGGCACCGCTCCTCGCTCGGCCTGCTACCTCGATTCTAGAAACTCGGCGGTGAACGTAGGTGCGAAGCGCGATGTCGATGATTCATGACGGTTCGAGGGCTGATAGCAGTTCGTACATCGACGATGAGGGGTTGTCGTGCGGAATGGTGGAGCCGTTGCGTGTGTGACGTTCCGCGAGCACGGCCGCTCGCCGCGCCGCCACCGCGCGTAACGGCATATAGATGGCTGCCTCGATATGCTTCCCGTCGCGCCCGTCGCGCCTGCGGCTGTCCCTTTCCGCGCTGGCGGTGTCGATAAACGCATTGTGTTCCCGGTGATGCAGGATCAGCCATAGTTCGAAACAGGGGTTCGATACCGCCAAGCCGATGCCGTGCGCACGGGCCAACTGCACCGCATCCCGAAGATGGGGATGGTGTTGGGGCCATTCGACATCGAAGACGCACCAGCACTCGTCGATCTCACTGTCCTGCAGCCGGGTCACCGCGCGCCGGACGAGTGTCAGTGGTGCTCCCTGCTCCGGATCGAGCTCGATCCGGATCGAGGTGTTGGCGCGGACGGCGGGCAAGTTCTTCACCGCCCGCAGATAGTCGTGCTCGGTGTTGATTCCCTCGCAGAAGATGACCATCGTCCGAAGTTCCGCGCGGACCGCTGTCGGTCGTGCAAGGGGACGTGGCTTCCGGCGTCGAGCCGCCATGGGATCAGGCGATGAAGCCGAGAGCCTGCAGCAATTCCGCTCGATCGATGTCGGGTAGCGCACCGAAGCGCCCATGCAGATAGGCGTTTTCGAGATTCTGAGATTTGCGGACGCGCTCGCCCGCGAACTCGGCCAATGCGCCGAGTCTCGTCGCGCCGTTGTCATGCTTCTCGGTGAACCACACCTCATCCCGGTTGAGATGGTTGAGCAGGCTGGTGTCGTGCGTGGTGAAGATCAATTGTGCCCCCCGTGGATTCGTGGTCGGATCGTGAAAGAGATGGAGTAGCTGGGCAGACAGCGTGGGGTGAAGACTTGCGTCGATCTCGTCGAGCAACAGGATCGATCCGGAGTGGCACGTGCCGAGCAAGAGGCCGATGAGCTGGTACCAGTTGCGGGTGCCTGCTGATTCCGCCGCGAAATCCAGGGGGGCGGCTTCAGCGGATGATCGATGAACCAACCGCGGAAGGATCTCGCCCGCCGGGGATTCGCTGTAGTCGACCACGAACTCCACGTCTTCGATCCCGAGATCCGCCAGGCGGAGCAGCGCCAGTGCCTGGTTGCGGGTGCGCTCGAATTCGGCACGCTCGGAGTCGGTCGGGGCGAAACCTTCCGAGTTTCGTTCCAGTTGCAGTACATGGCGACCGAACCAGGAGTCGGTGTCCCAATCCGGCTCCTTCGCGCCGGGGAAGATGCGAGTCACGCCACGGGTACGCAGGTCGAGCAGGGCAGTGGCAAAGTCGGAAACTACGGGTTCCTCGAAGCGCCGTGCAGCAGAGAGGGCGAGGGTTTGATCGGTAAGCAACTGCCTCGTTCCGGACAGGTCGCCGAGCCCACGTTGCAGGACGAGGTGCAGACCCTCGCGCTCGAACAGCCGACGACGCTTCTTCTCCGGATAGTGAAACAACCCTTCGTAGTGAATCCGTGCCGAGTCGAGCTCCACTACATACTCGTATCGCACCCCGGCTATCAGCATCTCGACCGAGAACTGACTCGTGCGGCGTGGCCCGTCGCCGAATGCGAAGCGATCCAAGGCAATCGACTCGCTCCAGAACTGGACGGACGAGCGAACCGCGTCGCTGATCCACCGCAGCGCCGCGAGCACGTTCGACTTGCCGGACGCGTTCGGCCCGTAGATGCCCGCGACAGTCAACAGACTCTCGCCCAGCATCGAAGCCTCTCGCGCCGCGTCGCGATCCCGGTCGATGGCAACCATCGACAGCTCGACCGGTTCCAGGATGGACCGGAAGTTCGAGACCTCGAAGCGGATCAGCACCCGCTCATCTTACGTTCTGGAAGGTCTCATCTCTGCAATCAAAACGCCAACTTTGTCGAAAGATGACAATTTCGGGCCTCTGTTGGCGGTTTGGTTGCTTGTTCGCCCGGCGGTCAGTCCGTGCCGAGCTGATTGCTCACCGTCACCCAGCGATCCAGCAGCGTCGAGGCCGCGCCGCTGTCGACGGCGTGGGCGGCGCGCTCCAGTGCGGCGGCCAGGGCGTCGTGCAGGTCCTGGTCGGCGGTTTCGGGGGTGAGGTCGCAGGCGGCGAGGGCGGCGGCGGAATTGAGCAGGACCGCGTCGCGGACGGGGCCGGGGGCGCCGCCGAGCATATTGCGGGCGATCACGGCGTTGGTCTCGGCCTCGCCGCCGCGCAGGGCCTCGGGCTGGACTCGTTCGATACCCAGGCGGGTGGGGTCGATCGTGGTGTGGGTGAGGTGGCCGCCGGTGACGACCCAGACCTCGGTGGTGTCGGCGGTGGTGATCTCGTCCAGGCCGTCGTTGCCGCGCACCACCAGGGCGTTGGCGCCGCGCTCGGCGAAGGCGCCCGCGATGACGGGCAGCAGATTGGCGAAGGCGCAGCCGATCAGGCCCGCGCGCGGCTGGGCCGGATTGGTCAGCGGGCCCAGCACGTTGAAGACGGTCGGGATGCCGATATCGCGGCGCGCGGCACCGGCGTAGCGCAGCGCCGGGTGGAACAGCGGGGCGAAGCAGAAACCGATCCCCACCTCGGTCACGCACTGGGCGACGGCCTTGGGGCCCAGGGCGATTCGCACGCCCAGCGCCTCCAGCACGTCCGCGCCCCCGCTCTTGGACGACGCGGCGCGGTTGCCGTGTTTGACCACCGGCACACCGGCCGCGGCCACCACGATCGAGGACATGGTCGAGATGTTGACCGTGCCCGAGCGGTCACCGCCGGTGCCGACGATATCGACCGCGGCCACATCCAGCGACACCCGCTTCGCATGCGAGAGCATGCCCTGGGCCAGGCCGGACAGCTCGGTCGCGGTGGGGCCCTTCATCTTCATGGCCACGCCGAAGGCGGCGATCTGGGCGGGGGTGGCGTTGTCGGAGAAGATCTCGTCGATGGCCCAGGCCGCCTCCTCCGTGGTCAGATCGACCCCGTCGGTGAGGGCGCCGAGAATCCCGGGCCAGCTGCGCGCGCTCATGACTGCCATCTCCTGTCACTGTGGATCCGATGTAGCAGCCTAGTGCGGCGGGGCAACTTCTTTGGCCTCCGGCTGCAAAGCGTCCCAGCCGAGGGCGACGCCGTCGTGGCGTTGGGCCAGGCCCGCCATGCGGGAGCGCTCCTGTGCGCAGTGCAGGGCGTCGAGCAGTTGCACTCGGCGCAGGATCAATTCGACGGTCGGGCCGTCGGATTCGGTGGCCGCGGGGGAGTAGCCCTCCTGGGCCGCGAGGGCGATCGCGGATTCCACCCGGTCGGCGGGCAGGCGGAGGTGGTGGCGCAGGACGGCGGGGGCGTCGGGGGTCCATAGCTCGGCGCGGGCCAGGGCGGTGGAGGCGGCCTCGGCGTCGTCGAAGCTGGCGGCGACCACGATCAGGTCCGGACGGTCCGGGTCCAGTTCCGCGGCGTCGCCGCGCCCGATCAGACGCTGCCACACCGACCGCAGTCCCATTCCAACTCCTTCGTCGTCGGGACCCGGTGAGACCGGGTCGTCGGACCCGGCCCGACCGTGTCCGAAAAAATTTTCGCGATCCGGGAACCGGGGGCCCCGAACATCCGACTTCAACAATAGAAACCCCGCCTACACCCGTTCGAACTGCGCGTTCGCGTGACACGCCGGTACCCCGCCCAGACCCGGTCTCGCCGTGCGGATTCCGACACGGAACGTGAAGATTCGCACCCGGGTACGCCTGTCGTACTACGACGAGTCATACTTACCGGCGTGACGACCGCAGTAGGGACCCCAGGATCGGCCATTACTCAGCGTGTGCACTCGCTGAACCGGCCCAACATGGTCAGCGTCGGAACCATCATCTGGCTGTCGAGCGAGCTGATGTTCTTCGCCGGCCTCTTCGCCATGTACTTCGTCGCCCGCGCGCAGGCGCACGGCAACTGGCCGCCGGAGCCGACCGAGCTGAACATGTATCTGGCCGTGCCGGTCACGACGGTGCTCATCCTGAGCTCGTTCACCTGCCAGATGGGCGTGTTCGCGGCGGAGAAGGGCGACGTGTTCGGCCTGCGGCGCTGGTACGTGGTCACCTTCCTGATGGGCCTGTTCTTCGTGCTCGGCCAGGCGTACGAGTACCACAACCTCTACAACGAGGGCACCACGATCTCGAGCAGCATCTACGGCTCGGTGTTCTACATCACCACCGGCTTCCACGGCCTGCACGTCATCGGTGGTCTCATCGCATTCGTCTTCCTGCTGGTCCGCACCACGGTCAGCAAGTTCACCCCGGCGCAGGCCACGGCGGCGATCGTCGTCTCCTACTACTGGCACTTCGTCGACATCGTGTGGATCGGGCTGTTCGCCACGATCTACTTCGTCCGCTGAAAGCAGGACCAGCAGCCCCGGTTCCGTCTACTCCAAAAGGGACACAGATGAGTTCATCTCCCCCGTCAGCGCCGGACCCCACCAGCCCCGGGGTCGCCAGCGCCACGAGCGACCTGGCCACCAAGACCCGCAAGCAGCGCCGGATGCGCCGCAAGCTCGCGGGCGGCCTGGTACTGCTGATGGGCCTCGTGGGAGCCGGCTTCGCGGCCGCGGCACTGACCCCGAACGCGCAGGTCGCCACGGCGAACGAGGACCAGTCCGCGCTGATCCGCGAGGGCAAGCAGCTCTACGACACCTCCTGCATCACCTGTCACGGCGCCAATCTGCAGGGCGTTCAGGACCGCGGACCCAGCCTGATCGGCGTCGGCGAGGCGGCCGTCTACTTCCAGGTCTCCTCCGGCCGCATGCCGGCCGCGGCCAACGGCGCGCAGATCGTGCGCAAGGAGCCGAAGTTCGACGAGCGCATGACCGATGCCCTGGGCGCCTACATCGCGGCGAACGGCGGTGGTCCCACCGTCGTGCGCGACGCCGACGGCAAGATCGCGCAGGAGTCGCTGATCAAGAACGCCGACCTCGGTCGCGGCGGTGAGCTGTTCCGGATGAACTGCGCGTCGTGTCACAACTTCACCGGTCGCGGTGGCGCCCTGTCCTCGGGCAAGTTCGCCCCGCCGCTGACCCCCGCGAGCGAACAGCAGATCTACACCGCGATGCTGACCGGTCCGCAGAACATGCCGAAGTTCTCCGACCGCCAGCTGACGCCGGAGGAGAAGCGCGACATCGTCGCCTACATCAAGGACCGCACCGAGTCCTACCCCGAGGGCGGTTACGGCCTCGGCGGCTTCGGTCCCGCGACCGAGGGCCTGGCCATCTGGGTCGTCGGCATCGTGATCCTGGTCGGCTCGGCGATGTGGATTGGATCTCGCTCATGAGTGGACAGGAGCCAAAGGACATGGGTCGCCCCGTTGACCCCCACGCGAAAGCAAACCCGACCGACGACGAGCTCGATGCGATGTCGCGGGACGAGCTGGTCAAGCTCGGTACCGAACTCGACGGCGTCGACGTCGCCTACCGCGCCCCGCGCTGGCCGGTGCCGGGCACGCGCGCGGAGAAGCGGGCCGAGCGGCAGGTGGCGCTGTGGTTCGTGATCTCCACGCTGTCCGGCCTGGGCCTGATCGGGGTGTTCCTGTTCTGGCCGTGGGAGTACAAGAGCCGCCATGAGGAGGGCGCGGGCCTCTACTCGCTGACCACGCCGCTCTACGGCATCCTGCTCGGCGTCGCGGTGCTGGCCATCGGCATCGCCGCGGTGATCATCCGCAAGAAGTTCATCCCTGCCGAGATCTCCATCCAGGACCGCCACGACGGCAAGTCCGATGAGGTCAACCGGCGCACGCTGGTCGCCGAGCTGTCCGACGCGCTGGACACCTCCACGCTGGGCCGCCGCAAGCTCATCACCCGCACCGCGGGCCTGGGCGCGGGCGTGCTGGGCATCGGCGCGCTGTTCATGTTCGTCGGCGGTCTGGTGAAGAACCCGTGGGCCAAGGGCGACAAGTCCGAGCTGTGGGTCTCGGGCTGGACCCCGGACTACCCGGGCCAGACCATCTACCTGCGCAAGGACACCGGTCGTCCGGAGGACATCGTGCTGGTACGGCCGGAGGATCTGGACGCGGGCGGCATGGAGACGGTCTTCCCGTGGAAGGAAGAGTGGCGCGGCAACGAGCACGAGACGCTCGAGTCGCTGCGCGGTATCCGCAATGCCGTCATGTTGATCCGCCTGCGCACCGAGGACGCGCAGAAGGCGATCAAGCGCAAGGGCCAGGAGAGCTTCAACTACGGCGACTACTTCGCCTACTCGAAGATCTGCACCCATCTGGGCTGCCCGACCTCGCTGTACGAGCAGCAGACCAACCGGATCCTGTGCCCCTGCCACCAGTCGCAGTTCTCGGCGACCGAGTGGGGTAAGCCGGTCTTCGGTCCCGCCGCCCGCGCCCTGCCGCAGCTGCCGATCACCGTCAACACCGAGGGCTACCTGGTCGCCAACGGCGACTTCATCGAGCCGCTCGGCCCGGCTTACTGGGAGCGTCGTTCATGAGTCCTTCGAAAGCGGCCGCACAGGCCAATGAAATGGATGAGCGCTACCACATGGCCGCGTTCGTCAAGCGGTCGATCAACAAGGTCTTCCCGACCCACTGGTCGTTCCTGCTCGGCGAGATCGCGCTGTACGCGTTCATCATCCTGATCCTGTCGGGTATCTACCTGACCCTGTTCTTCGATCCGTCGATGAGCGAGGTCGTCTACAACGGCGCGTATCAGCCGCTGCGCGGTGTGACCATGTCGCGGGCGTACGAGACGGCGCTGAACATCTCCTTCGAGGTGCGTGGCGGTCTGTTCGTGCGCCAGGTGCATCACTGGGCGGCGCTGCTGTTCGCGGCGTCGATCATCGTGCATCTGTTCCGGATCTTCTTCACCGGCGCGTTCCGGCGTCCGCGCGAGGCGAACTGGGTGATCGGTTCGCTGTTGCTGATCCTGGCGATGTTCGAGGGCTTCTTCGGTTACTCGCTGCCCGACGACCTGCTGTCGGGTACGGGTCTGCGCGCCGCGTTCGGCGGTATCACGATGTCGATCCCGCTGATCGGCACCTGGATGCACTGGCTGATCTTCGGCGGCGACTTCCCGGGCACGATCATCATTCCGCGCCTGTTCATCGCGCACGTGCTGCTGTTCCCGGGCATCATGCTGGCGCTGGTGGCGGCGCATGTCGCGCTGGTGTGGTACCAGAAGCACACCCAGTTCCCCGGCCCCGGCCGCAAGGAGACCAACGTCGTCGGTGCGCGCATCGTGCCGGTGTTCGCCGCCGATCAGGGTGCGTTCTTCATGTTCACCCTCGGCGTGGTCGCCATCATGGGTGGTGTGCTGCAGATCAACCCGATCTGGAACCTGGGTCCCTACAACCCCTCTCAGGTGTCGGCGGGTTCGCAGCCGGACTTCTACATGATGTGGACCGACGGCATGGCGCGTCTCATGCCGCCGTGGGAGCTGTACCTCGGTCGCTACACCGTTCCGGCGGTGTTCTGGGTGGCGCTGATCATGGGCCTGGTGTTCACCGTGCTGATCGCCTACCCGTGGATCGAGAAGAAGCTGACCGGCGACGACGCGCACCACAATCTGCTGCAGCGGCCGCGTGACGTGCCGGTGCGCACGGCGATCGGTGCGATGGCCATCGCGTTCTATCTGGTGCTGACGCTGGCGTGTGTCAACGACATCATCGCGCTGAAGTTCGATGTCTCGCTGAACGCGACGACCTGGTTCTTCCGGATCGCGCTGCTGGTCGCCCCGCCGATCGCCTACTTCCTGGCGTACCGGATGTGTCTGGGGCTGCAGCGGTCCGACCGCGCGGTGCTCGAGCACGGCATCGAGACCGGTGTGATCAAGCGTCTGCCGCACGGTGAGTACATCGAGGTGCACCAGCCGCTGGGTCCGGTCGACGAGCACGGTCACCCGATCCCGCTGGAGTACCAGGGCGCCCCGGTGCCGAAGAAGATGAACAAGCTCGGCTGGGCCGGTAAGCCGGGCCTCGGCTCGCTGACCCGCCCGGATCCGGCCGATCAGGCCGAGGCGCTGGTGGCGTACGAGCACGAGCAGGAGCGCAAGCAGCTCGCCGTCCTGGCGGATTACCAGGAGCGCACCAACGGCGACGGCGGCAAGCACGGCCACTGAGCCCCGCTGGCGGCGTCACAACAGAAGCGAAGGCCCCGAGTCGGATTCGACTCGGGGCCTTCGCTTCGCTCAGGCGATTGGGTGGGGGCGCTCAGTCAGTTGGTTTGGGGGGCGCTCAGGCGATGGTTGGGGGGTCGCTTGGTTCCCTGATGGGGATTCGCTCACTCCCCGATGGAGAAACCGGCCTCCAGGTCGGCGCGGGAGTACGACTTGAAGGCGATGTGGGTGTCGGTGCGCAGGACGCCCGGAGTCTTGTTGACGCGGCCGGTGACCACCTCGGCGATCTGTTCGTGGTCTCGCACGCGCACGATGGCGATCAGATCCACGTCGCCCGCGCACGAATACACCTCGGCCACGCCCTCGAGATCGGCCAGCGCCTGTGCGGTCTCGGGGATGCGGGCGGCCTCGGCGTGGATCAAAACGATCGCGGTAATCATGGGGTGAGTCTATTGGGCGGGGTGGTGGTTCGACGCCGAGGATCGGGATCAGGTGCTGGTGAGGCGCTCGTAGTCGAGTCCGCCCGCGCGGGCGGCGGATTCGGCGCGGTCGACCCAGGCCAGCCAGGGGCCCGCGCCGAGGCGGGGCTCGTGGTAGCCGTCGGTGGTGCGGACGATTCGGGTGCCGGGCTGGTCGAGCCAGCGGACGATGACGGCGGTTTCCTCCGGCGGGGCGCCGCGCAGTGGGGGATGGCAGGCGTCGGGGTCCACCAGGGCGTCGGGCTGGTCGTCGCCGTCCAAGCGGGTGGGGATGACGGTTTCGGCGGAGGCGACCAGGGATTCGACGACCGGCATGGGCGCGGTGCCGCGGGTGGCGACGCCCGCGGCGGCCAGGCGGCCGTAGCGCACGACCGCGAATTCCCACCCACCGGCGCCGTCGGGGCGGGCGGCGATCAGTTCGGCGATGCGGGCCAGGGCGGCCAGGCGCTGGGTGCGGCGCAGGGCGCGCACCACCGTGACCGTGCGATCGCGCAGGCGGGCGGCGGCCTCGAAGTTCTCGGCGGCGGCGTAAGTCTCGATGCGGTCGCGCATGGTTCGCAGCGCGGCGTCGGCGCGGCCGGTGAACAGATCGCGCACGGCCCGCGGGGCCGCCGCGTAGTCGTCGATGTCCAGTAGCTCTCCCGCGGCGCTCGCCGGGCAGCCGCCGACGGCCGCGGGCGGGCAGTCCGCGCCGTGGCGGCCGTGTCGGGGAATGCGGGTGGTGCACGTGCGCAGGCCGCAGTATTCGGCGACGACGGCGGCGAGTTCGGTGGCGTCGGCGCGGGAATGGAAGGGGCCCAGGGCATCGCGGGTCGGGGTGCGGCTGACGGCGAAGCGGGGGAACGGTTCGTCGGTGAGGACGAGCCACCAGGCGCGTTTCGGAAATTTCGAGCGGCGGTTGTAGGGCGGGGTGTGCGCGACGAGCAGCCGCAGCTCCCGCACACCCGCCTCCAGACCGTGCGCGCAGGGGACGTGGTCGACCCGCGTCGCCAGCGCCACCATTTCCCGCATCCGGGTGCGGGTTTCGGAGCCGGTGAAGTAGTTGCGCACGCGGCGGCGCAGATTCACGGCCGTCCCTATATATAGGACCTCGTCCGAGGGGCCGCGGAACAGGTACACGCCGGGGCAGGTCGGCAGGTCGGCGGCCAGGAAGCGTTTGGAGCGTTGGCGTCTGCTCACCTCGGGCAGGTAGTCCACGAGTTCGGTGAGACTGTGCACGCCCTGATTGCCGACCCGTTCGATCAGCGCGTGCAGCACGTCGACGGTGGCGCGGGCGTCGTCGAGGGCGCGGTGGGTGGGCATGGTCCGGGCGCCGAGCAGCCGCGCCAGCGCCGACAGGCGTACGGTCGGCGTCTCGTCGCGGGGCAGGATGCGCCGGGCCAGTTGTACGGTGCACAGCACCTGGAATGCGGGCCAGGCGGTTTCGCACTGCGCGGCGGCGGCCTTCAGGAAGCCCATGTCGAAACGGGCGTTGTGGGCGACCAGCACCGTGCCCGAGGCGAATTCGATGAATCCGGGCAACACCGCCTCGATGCGCGGGGCGTCGCGCACCATCGCGGTGGTGATGCCGGTGATCTGCACGACCTGCGGTGGGATGGGACAGCCCGGATCGACCAGCGTGGCGAATTCGCCGAGCACCTCGCCCCCGCGCACCTTGACCGCGCCGATCTCGGTGATGGCGTCCGCATCGGGGCTGGCACCGGTGGTTTCCAGGTCGACGACGACGAAGGTGGTGTCGTACAGCGGGGTGTCGAGCTCGTCGAAGGCCAGCTGGGCCGCCGCGGTTTGGGGCACGGCGTGCAGCGTAGGGCGGGGGTACGACAAGTTACGGCCGTGGCGGTAACGGCTGTGCCGGGCCGGATTACACCCGAATGTGGCTGAGGTCACATTGATTCGGTTTATGAATCAATCAGGGGGATTGCGAGCCCGGCGGCCTGCCGGTGTGGCCGAGGGGCTTGCCGATCCGGGCCCATTCGTTAACCGCAGCGAAACTGATCGGTCGCTTCCGGGGTCGAAGGCTCTCGTCTACGTGCTGATTCCCCATTTAGTCAGAGCTTAAACCGACCGGGTGGAGCTCCGATTGACGTGATCAAGACTAACCGCAAAAGCCCTGGTCGAGCGCCTTCGTTATCTGTTCGTGATTGGTGTGATATATCTCGCACGACACGACGGTTGGAAAAGTTGACCAACCCCCTAACGCATGCTCGCCGCTTTACAACCCACCGTTATGGGTTCGTAATCTTGTCGAGACCTCACGGAGTCCGACGCACCACCGGGTGCGGCGTCGTGGGGCAGATGAGGAGTACCGCATCATGGCGATCAAGCGACAGGTCCTGGGGCTGCATCGCAACGCCCACCGGGCCGTTGCGGCGGGAGCCGTTGGAGCCGCCACCCTCAGCGCTTTGCTGCTGCCCGCCGCGCCCGCTTCGGCGGCGCCGGTCACCGTTCCGGGCGTCGGAAGCTTCGACGTGCCGGATCAGATTCTGGCTCAGATCCCGCCGGGGGCGATCCCGGCCAACATTCTCCCGCCGGGCGTCGAGATTCCGGGCGTGACCTCCGGTCCGGCCGCCCCGCAGCTGGAGACCGTCGGTCAGCGCGCGGTCGACGCCGCGATGAGCAAGCTCGGCGCGCCCTACGTGTACGGCGCCGCGGGCCCGAACGCCTTCGACTGCTCGGGTCTGGTGAAGTGGTCCTACGAGCAGGCCGGGCTGGAGCTGCCGCGCACCAGCTACGAGCAGCTGTCCGCGGGCGCGCCGGTGTCGATCGACGATCTGCAGCCCGGCGATGTCGTGTCGTTCTACGGCGGCAGCCATTCCGGGCTGTACGTGGGCGACGGTAATGTCATCCATGCCTCGACCGCTGGCAAGCCGGTGGCTATCGCGGCCATGTCCTCGATGCCGATCGCGGGAGCCCGCCGCTACTGAAAATTTCGGTCATACGGGACGGCGGTCGTGATCATTTTGTGGCCTGCTGGACACAGACGGTCGCCGTTCCGTAACCTGATCGAGACCTTCAGGAGTACCCAGCTCGGACACCGCGGAAACGGGGCACGGCAGGCAGTGACAGCTCAGCGTCGCATCGACAGAACCAGACGCCTGATCGGCGGATCGTTGGCCGTGGGCGTCCTGATGTTCGGGGGCCCGGTCGGCGGCGTCGGCGCCGAGCCGGTGGCCGTGCCGAACAGCGCGAGCGACGCGGTGCAGAAACTGATCGACCTGTCCCACCAGTCCGAGCAGCTCAATCAGCAGGCCCTCGCCGCGCAGGAAGATCTCGACGCCAAACAGGCCGTGGCCCGCGACGCCGATGCCAAGCTTGCCGCCGCCACCGCGGCCGTCGACGCCGCGCAGGCCGAGATCCGCAAATATCAACCGGCCGTGGACCGTACGGCCGTCGCCGCCTATCAGGGCGCGCGTACCAATCGGTTGTTCTCGGTACTGGTGAGCGATTCCCCGCAGCAGCTGCTGGATCAGATGTCCACCCTGGACGTGCTGGCCACCCAGACCCAGGATCAGCTGGCGCAGTACAAGAAGGCCACCGACGCCGCCACCACGGCGCAGACCTCCGCCCGCACCGCCGACGACGCGGCCCGCGCGGCCTCGCAGAAGGCCGATCAGGTGCGCGCGGAGTTGGAACGCAAGCGCGCCGATCTGCAGGGCTCGATCGCTCAGGTCATCCAGGCGTGGGGCTCGCTGTCGGCGGGCGATAAGGCTTCATTGGCCGGTGCGCTCTTTCCGCCCGGCTTCGATCGCGATACTCTGCTGCGCGGGCTGGTCCCGGGCAGTGGGACCAGTGCACTGGCGGCCGGGCTGACCCGAGTCGGCGATCCCTATGTGTGGGGTGCGACCGGTCCGGATCAGTTCGACTGTTCGGGCTTGGTGCAGTGGGCATTTCGGAAGGTCGGCATCGATCTGCCGCGCACCAGCCAAGCCCAGTCGGCGGTGGGTACACCGGTCGACAAGAACGATTTACAACCCGGAGATGTGGTCTTCTTCTACTCCGACGCTTCGCATGTGGGAATCTATGCGGGCAACGGCCTGATCCTGCACGCCTCGACCTTCGGTATCCCGGTCCAGGTGGCTCCGATGGGCTCGACCCCGTACCACTCGGCGCGTCGCTATTGGATCGGTATGCCGTAACACAACCGAGGTGAGGATGAACGCGCTGGAGCGGGTCCGGACTTGGTTGACGGCACGGCGGCGTTTCGAATTCGTCGCCACCGTCGCCACGGTGATCGCATTGACCGCCATCACCGGTGCATTGGTGTTGCTACCGAAGTCGGCGCTGCCCAAGGTGCGGCCCGAACCGGCGGCCGCGCAGTTCGCGGCGCCGCTGCTACCCGCCGATCCGCAGCTGGCGGAGGTGCGGCGGATCATGGAGTCCTACGGCCCCGTTGTCGCTCAGCAGGTTTCGGGTGAGGAGGGGCAGCTGTCGGTGGTGTTCGGGCATCCGTATCAGCGCGGGGATGTGGATATCCTCGCGCGGGAAATCGGCCCGTCCATCGACTCGGTCACCGCGCTGTGGGGGCGGGACTGGTCGCGGGCGGCCGTGGTCGCGGTGACGTCGTCGGCCGCGGAATTCGCGGCGCTCACCCATGCGACCGGCCCGGTGTCGAGCGAGGTGGCCGCGGCCTCGGTATCGGATCCGTTCCTGCCAGGTTCCCGGCCCACGGGTCAGCGGGTGGTCTTCGCCGCAGACGCGGGCCGCCGTCTGGGCACCGACGGCCTGCGCGATACGTTGCGCCACGAGCTCACCCACATCGCCGCCCGCGCGCGGACCATGGACGGCTCCCCCCAGTGGGTCCTCGAGGGCTTCGCCGAATACTCCGCCCACCGCGGCGAACAGATCGGCTTCGCCCAACTGGCCCCCACCCTCACCGCCCGCGCCCGCGCCGGAGTCCTGCCCACCGACCTCCCCGCCGACGCCGACTTCGCCCCCACCCCCGGCAACAACGCCGCCCTCGCCTACGAACAGGCCTGGTCCGCCAACGCCTTCACCGCCCACCAATTCGGCGAACCCCGCCTGGTTGATCTCTACCACCGCCTCGCCACCGGCCCCCAAGACCAACCAGCCGTAGACGACGCCCTCCAGGACACCCTGGGAATCGGCCACTCCACCTTCATCTCCCGCTGGCGAGACTGGATCAGAGACCGCACCGACTGACCCTTGTCCGGACTCCGTCCGGACAAGGGAATCGAGCTGGGCCACCCCGGGAAGGGATCGAGCGGGGCCGCGCCGGGAAGGGATCCAGCGGGGCCGCGCCGCGCCGCTCCTCGCATTCCTGGCCTCGGCGCGCAGCGCCGAGGCCAGGGCCATCAGGACCTTGGGGCGCAAGCGGTTTCAAGGCGGTGTGGGGCGGGAATGGGGTGCCGGTGGGGCGGCAATAGACTCTGCGCATGGCGCGCACCCTGCTGGTTACCAACGACTTTCCGCCGCGGCCGGGGGGGATTCAGTCGTATCTGCATTCGCTGGCCGTGCGGTTGCCCGCGAATGAGTTGGTGGTGTATGCGCCGCGGTGGCGGGGGGACAGCCATTTGAAATTCGATGCCGAGCAGCCGTTTCAGGTGGTGCGGCATCCGACGACGCTGATGGTGCCGACGCCGCTGGTGTGGCGGCGGGCGGCGAAGTTGTTACGGGACGAGCGGTGCGACACCGTGTGGTTCGGGGCGGCGGCGCCGCTGGCGCTGCTGTCGCCGCTGCTGCGGGGGGCGGGGGCCGAGCGGATCGTGGCGAGTACGCACGGGCACGAGGTCGGCTGGTCGATGCTGCCCGCGGCGCGGCAGGCGCTGCGGGTGATCGGCGATCACACCGATGCGGTCACCTACGTCAGCAAATACACCCGCAGGCGATTCGCGGCCGCCTTCGGACCGCAGGCGGGGCTGGAGTATCTGCCGCCCGGCGTCGATACCGAGGTGTTCCGTCCCGATCCGGCGGCGCGCGCCGAACTGCGCGCCCGCTACGGGCTGGGGGAGCGGCCGACCGTGCTGTGCCTGTCCCGGCTGGTCCCGCGCAAGGGCCAGGACATGCTCATCCTGGCCATGCCCGAGATCCGCAAGCGCGTCCCCGGCGCGGTCCTGGTGATCGCGGGCAGCGGGCCCTACGAGGACAAGCTGCGCGGCCTGGCCGCCGCCCTCGACCTGGCCGACGACGTGATCTTCACCGGCCGCGTCCCCGCCGCCGAACTGGCCGCCCACCACACCATCGCCGATGTCTTCGCCATGCCCTGCCGCACCCGCGGCGCCGGACTGGACGTCGAGGGCCTGGGCATCGTGTTCCTCGAGGCCTCCGCCACCGGCGTCCCGGTGGTCGCGGGCAACTCCGGCGGCGCACCGGAGACCGTGCGGGAGGGCCGCACCGGCACCGTCGTCGACGGCCGCTCCCAGCAGCAGCTCACCGATGCCATCGTCACCCTGCTGTCCGATCCGGACACCGCCGCGGCCATGGGCGCCGCGGGCCGGGACTGGGTGAGCGAGCACTGGCGCTGGGATGTGCTCGCCGCCCGCCTGCGCGAACTGCTCGACGGAACTGTGCGATCGAGCCACGGCGGCGTCTCGAGCTAGGCTCGGGCGCATGAGTTCGATCCAGGTTGCCGACCAGACGTTCGTCGCCGCCCCGGGCAGTGCCGTCGCGGCGGTGCTGGCCGATCGCGACAGCTGGCGGCGCTGGTGGCCGGATCTGGCGCTCGAGGTTCGAGAAGACCGGGCCGAGAAGGGAATTCGCTGGACCGTCGCGGGCCCGCTGACCGGCACCATGGAGGTATGGCTCGAGCCCAGCCTGGACGGGGTGATCCTGCACTACTTCCTGCACGCCGAACCATGGAACGCCGCGCGCCTGACGCCCCGGGCGCTGCTGGCCGCCAATCGGCAGCGGCGGGTGGCCGGTAAGCGGATGTCGTTCGAGGTGAAGGCGCGCCTCGAGGCCGGGCGACCGGCGGGCGTCAGCCCCGTGCCCGTGCCCTAGTTCCGGCACTCGCCGGAAACCGTTGTCTCGCAGCCGGAAAGGAAACGCTTCCCGCCATGGCCGACCGGACCCAGAGGTCGATCATCATCGACGCCCCGTCGGATCGGGTGATGGCCGTCATCGCCGACCTGGAGTCGTACCCGGAGTGGGTGTCGGCCGCGCGCTCGGTGGAGGTGCTCGACAAATTCCCCGACGGCCGGGCCCGCACGGCGCGCTTCATCCTGGACGCCGGGGTGGTCAAGGACACCTACGTGCTGTCCTACACCTGGCGTCCCGACGGCAAGGCCGTCACCTGGCAGCTGGTCAGCGGTGATTTACAGAAGGCGCAGGACGGCACCTACGAGCTGTTCGACCAGCCCGACGGCACCACCCAGGTGAGCTACGAACTGACCGTCGACCTGACGATCCCGATGATCGGCATGTTCAAGCGCAAGGCCGAGAAGGTCATCACCGACACGGCCCTCAAGGAACTCAAGAAACGGGTCGAAGGCTGACGCGTCTGGAGCTGTTCATAGGCAAGGGCGGGGTGGGTAAGACGACCCTGGCCTGCGCCACGGCCATGTCCTACGCCCGCTCCGGACAACGAGTGCTGATCGCCTCGATGGATCAGGCCCACTCCCTCGGCGACGCCCTCGGCTTCCGCTTCCCGCACGATGCGGGCACCGTCCCCGGAATCACCTCGGTGCGGCCGGGACTCGACGTGATCGAGATCGATTCCCTTGCGCTGCTGGAGGATCGCTTCCGCGAGGCCGTGCGGATGTTCGCCGGTGCGGGCCACGAGCACGGGATCGACCTGGCCGCCCTGGACCCGGCCGAGCTGACCGGACTGCCCGGCGTCCAGGAACTGCTGATGCTCACCGAGATCGCCGATTTCGCCGACGAGGACGACTGGGACGTCCTCGTCGTGGACTGCCCGCCCTCGGCGGATATGTTGCGCATCATCACCGCCCCGGACACCCTGCTGGGCTATCTGGACCGGATCTGGCCCGCGCACTCCCGCGCGCTGAGCCTGGCCGGACCGGATCTGCGCCGGGCGGTGCTGGCCACCACCGTCGAACGGATCGCCGCGGCCGTGCGGTCGGTGCGCGACCTGCTCGCCGATCCCGAGCGCACCAGCGCACATCTGATCACCGGACCCGAGCGGGTGGCCGTCGCCGAATCCGCCCGGGTGCGTTCGGCCGCGGCGCTGCTCGGGCTGCGCCTGGCCGATGTGCTGGTGAACAAGGTGCTGCCCCCGGTCCCAGAGGGCGACGGCGCGCACCCCGCGCTGCGCTGGTATCTCGATCGCCGCGCCGAACAGCTCGAGGTCGTCGCCGACCTGCGCCGCCGCCTGCCCGATGTGCCGGTCCTGGTCGCCCCGCACAGCGGCCCGGAGCCGATCGGTCCCGACGCGCTGGATGCCCTGGCGCGCCTGGTGGATTCGCGCGGTAACCGGGTAGTACCCGAGGCAGACCCTATGCTTGGCGACGAAACGAGCGTACGTCTGGAATCGGGCACCGGCCTGCACTCGGTGTTCACCCTGTCGATGCGGCTACCCGTGGTCGACCCGGCGACGCTGCGACTGGGACGAGTGGAGGACGATTTGATCGTGGGAGCGGACGGGGTCCGGCGCCGCCTGCCGCTGGCACCGGTGTTGCGGCGATGCACGGTCGATGGCGCCGAACTCGACGGCGAACGGCTGGTCGTGCGCTTCCGCCCCGATCCGGAGGTGTGGCCGCGATGACCTCCACCGACTCCGACCCGCACGAGGACCACTTCGCCGAATTCGCCGAGGAGCTGCGGCTGCTTGCCGAGGCCGTGCTGGAACGGGTCGAACCGGTGCTGCGCCGGGCGGCCGCCGAGGGCCGCACCGACTGGGAGAGCTGCAGCTGGTGCCCGGTGTGCGCGGCGGCCGCGCTGGTCCGCGGCGAACATCACGACGTGGTGGCCGCGATCGCCGAGAACGGCACCGCCATCGTCACCGTGCTGCGCGAGGCGCTGGCCGGGGTTCCGGTCGATCCGGTGATGCCGCCCGAATTCGATCATGATGCGCCCCAAGACAATTCGCCGGAGACCAGCGGCGACGAGGTGCGCTCGGGTGATGCGGATGATGTGCCCGCCGAGCCCGATGGCACGATGGGCCGAGTGTCCGACGCCTCCGACAACTCCGCCGCCGCGGGCCGCCGCGGCGCATCGAATCGCGCCGGTGGTAAGCCCTCACTCGGTGCGACGCTGCTCGGCGCCCTGGCCGGGCGGGCCGCGACCGCCCCGGCCCGTGATTCCCGGCCGGAACCGAACGGTCAGCGACCGGGCGAGCACATACGTAAGGATCGATCGAGCGGCCGCTCGGGATACGTCCCGATTCCGGTGCAGATCAACCGATGACGACGCGGATCGGGCGGGAGGCCCCGCTGACCGTCGGAATCGATGTGGGCGGCACCAATATTCGCGCGTCGGTGGTCGACGGCGCGGGTGAGGTGCTCGACACCGTGCAGGCGCCCACCCCGCATTCCGAGCAGGCGCTCGAGGACGGTCTCGAGCGCGCGGTGCGTGAGCTGTGCGCCCGCCACGAGATCGGCGCGGTCGGGCTGGCGGTGGCCGGATTCGTCGACGAGACGCGGTCCTCGGTGCGGTTCGCCCCGCACCTGCCGTGGGAGGACACCCCGGTCGCGCTGCGGCTGGGCGAGCGGCTGCGGCTGCCGGTGATCCTGGAACACGACGCCAATGCCGCGATGTGGGCGGAGTACCGCTTCGGCGCGGCGGCCGGTGCGCGCAACGGCGTGCTGGTCGCGATCGGCACCGGCATCGGCGCGGCGCTGCTGGTCGGCGGCGAGCTGTACCGCGGAAGCTACGGTGTGGCGCCCGAACTGGGACATCTGCAGGTGGTGCCGCACGGCCGCGCCTGCCCGTGCGGCAAACGCGGCTGCTGGGAACGCTATTGCAGCGGAACGGCTCTGGTCGACACGGCCATCGAGATGTTGGCCACCGATCCGGTGCGCTCGACCATCCTCGCGCGCGAGGTGTTTCGCGATCCGGGCTCGCTGACCGGTCGGCGGGTGGCCGGGGCGGCCCAGGACGGCGACGAGGTCGCGCTGCGGGTGATGGCCGATTTCGCTCGCTGGCTGGGGCTCGGGTTGGCGTTCGTGAGCGATATCTTCGATCCGGATCTGATCGTGATCGCGGGCGGGGTGAGCTCCTCGGCGGCACTGTTCCTCGACGAGGCGCGCGAGCACTACGCGTCCGCGATCACCGGGGCGCGGCATCGGCCGCTGGCCCGCATCCGCACCACGCAACTGGGCGAGGCGGCCGGGATGATCGGCGCGGCGGAGCTGGCGCGAGCGGCGTTGGCGCCGGAGCGATCCGAGGGCCGACGCGACGGCGAGGCCGCGCCGGGCCGCCGGGCGACGGCGGGGGCGCGGCGTCCGGCGAAGGCCGCGGCGAGCCCGGACGGCAAGGCGGGTGCGCGCCGCTGACGGGTGTGTTCCGTGGCCGGTGTGAAATCCATGTGCGGGATTGGTCACAACTCGGTAGCAGCGGTAAAGTCGGCAACGGACGGTGGTGCCCGCGCAAAGAGGCCGGTCCCGGGAATCTCACAGGGGAAAGGACGCGATGTTCTACTGGCTGCTGAAGTACGTGCTGGTCGGACCCTTCATGCATCTCTACAACCGACCCAAGGTCGAAGGGGTGGAGAACATCCCGGCCGAGGGCGCAGCCATCCTCGCCGGTAACCACCTCTCGTTCACCGACTGGTTGTTCACCCCCCTGATGAGTCCGCGCCGAATCACCTACCTGGCCAAGGCCGAATACTTCACCACCCCGGGCCTCAAGGGTCGGCTGCAGAAGTTCTTCTTCTCCGGCACCGGGCAGTACCCGATCGATCGCAGCGGCGCCTCGGCCGCCGAGGACGCCCTCGAGACCGCGCGCAAGCTGCTGAAGGAGGGCCGCCTGGTCGGGCTGTACCCGGAGGGCACCCGCTCGCCCGACGGCCGGTTGTACAAGGGCAAGACCGGTGTCGCGCGCCTCGCGCTGGAGACCGGGGTTCCGGTGATCCCGGTGGCGCTGATCGGCACCTACGAGGTCTGCCCGCCCGGCCCGTTCCGCTGGCGTCGCCAGCAGGTCACGGTGAAATTCGGTAAGCCCATCGACTTCTCGCGCTACGAGGGCATGGGCGGCAACCGCTTCGTCGAGCGCGCCGTCACCGACGAGATCATGTACGAGCTCATGCGGATGTCGGGCCAGGAGTACGTCGACGTCTACGCCGCGAGCCTGAAGAAGGGCGTCCCCGCCGGCGCCCGCCCCGATGCCGAGCGCATTCCGGAGACGATCGCGAGCTGAGGTTTCCTGGACGCTGTGGCTCCGCCGGTCCGTCTACCGGCCGGCAGAGCCACAGGTTCGCACCTTTTCCAGGCCCTCGCACCCTTTACGGGCGTCCACAAGGGGTGCGAAGACACGGAAAGGGTGCGGCTGTTAGGTGCTCTGCCGGCCGGTAGGTTGGGTCGGTTGGGCTAGGACGCTTGGCGGCGTCGGTATGCTTCGATGGCCTCGAACTTGGCCAGGTTGTGCCGGGCGTCGGCGAGCGCGTCGTGGGCGTCGGCCGGCACGGGGGGAAGTGGTGGGCGGCCGGACATTTCCCAGTACTGACGCAGTTCGTTGGTGTAGCGCGGCATGGCGGTCGGCAGGTCGACCATCGAACCCCACAGCTGGCACAGCGCCACATGGTCGTAAGCGCCCACCCAGGCCCACAGCTCCGGCTCCACGCTCTGCCGCGGCAGGAAGAAGCGATACAGCTCGTCGCGGATCTGGTCGCGGCCGCGCCACAGCGGTGAGGCGGGGGAGGGGAGTTTGGGCAGGACATTGCGCCGCACCCACGGGCCCGCCTTGTCGGCATCGAATTCCGTTGAGACCGCGTAGTATTCTCGCCCGTCCTCGCAGACCACACCGATCGAGACCAGGTCGATGACCGTCCCGTCCTCGATGAATTCGCAGTCGTAAAAATATCGAAGCGCGATCGTTCTACTCCTCGTGTGCGGTCGGTCCGGTGGGCGGCACCGGCAACGGTCGATTCGAGCCTACGGACCACCTGACCTGGCCCGGCGCGCCGCCCCCAGACATCCGGGTACCCCATCCTCGGCTACGGTCATTATTCTGATCTGGTGAACTGGACCGTCGACGTACCGATCGACCGCCTGCCGGAACTGCCTCCGTTGCCCGCCGAGCTGCGTCGGCGCCTCGACGATGCCCTGTCCCGCCCGGCCTTACAGCAGCCGTCCTGGGATCCCGATCTGGCCGCCAAGATGCGCACCGTGCTGGAGAGCGTGCCGCCGATCTGCGTGCCCGCCGAGGTGGAGGAACTGCGCGAGCGCCTCGCCGAGGTGGCTCGGGGCGAGGCCTTCCTCATGCAGGGCGGCGATTGCGCGGAAACCTTCGCCGACAACACCGAACCGCATATCCGCGGCAATATCCGTACCCTGCTGCAGATGGCGGTCGTGCTCACCTACGGCGCCAGCCTGCCGGTGGTGAAGGTGGCCCGCATCGCCGGTCAGTACGCCAAACCGCGCTCGGCCGATACCGATGCCCTCGGCCTGAAGTCCTACCGCGGCGACATGATCAATTCCCTGGTCGCGGATGCCCAAGTGCGCGAACACGATCCATCGCGACTGGTCCGCGCCTACGCCAACGCCAGCGCCGCGATGAATCTGGTGCGCGCGCTGACCGGCGCGGGCATGGCCGACCTGCACAAGGTGCACGACTGGAACCGCGACTTCGTCGCCCGCTCCCCGGCCGGTGCCCGCTACGAGCAGATGGCCGAGGAGATCGACCGCGGCCTGGCGTTCATGAACGCCTGCCGCGTGCAGGACCCCAGCCTGCAGGCCGCCAAGATCTACGCCAGCCACGAGGCGCTGGTCCTCGACTACGAGCGGGCCATGCTGCGGCTGGCCGAGAACGCCGCGGGCGATCCGGTGCTCTACGACCTGTCGGCGCACTTTCTGTGGATCGGCGAGCGCACCCGCCAGCTCGACGGCGCGCACGTCGCCCTCGCCGAGCTGCTGGCCAATCCGATCGGCCTCAAGATCGGCCCGTCCACCACGCCCGAGCTCGCCGTGGAATACGTCGAGCGGCTGGACCCCAACAACGAACCGGGCCGCCTCACGCTGGTGGCGCGCATGGGCAACAACAAGGTTCGCGACGTGCTGCCGCCGATCATCGAGAAGGTCCAGGCCACCGGGCATCAGGTGATCTGGCAGTGCGACCCCATGCACGGCAACACCCACGAGTCCTCCACCGGCTACAAGACCCGCCACTTCGACCGCATCGTCGACGAGGTGCAGGGCTTCTTCGAGGTGCATCACGCGCTGGGCACCCATCCGGGCGGTCTGCACATCGAGCTGACCGGCGAGGATGTCACCGAATGCCTCGGCGGGGCCCAGGACATCTCCGATCTGGACCTCGAGGACCGCTACGAGACGGCCTGCGATCCGCGCCTGAACACCCAGCAGTCGCTGGAGCTGGCGTTCCTGGTCGCCGAGATGCTGCGGTGACGGGCGACGCGTGAACGTCGTCTTTCGCGGAGGCGGAACCCGCCGGGTCGGCCCGGCGGACCGCACGATCCTTCGGTTGCTGCGCGATCGCGACCGCGACGGAATCCCGTCGGAGGTCGTGCTGCGCGACGGCAGCCGCCTGCTGATCTTCAACATCTCCTGGGGCTACGATCCGGCGGCCGTATCGGCGCAGGTCACCACGAATATCAGCCCGGCGGTGGGTGGTGCGCCCGTGGACGTGTTCAGCACGTCCGCGGTGGTGGCGATCAACGATCCGGAGACGGGTGCGCCGCTGCTCGCGGTGGCCTAGCGGCGTATGGGCATAGTAAAAAGTTTGCTGAAGGATTGCTGATTCTGGTCACCTGAACTAGATTCGTTCGTGTCCCGTTCTTTACGCAATGGGCACCATGCGGGACCAGTTCTGGGAGGCCTGATGAAAAGGGTATCGGTAGCCGGGGAATTGCGAGTGGCTCCCGAACGGCGCGCGACGCCGTTGGCGCGACATGAGTTCGAGCAGGACGGCGTGCCGGTGTCGGTGGTGATCGAACGCCCCGAGGTCGACCTGGCCGGTATCGCCTGGCGCTGTCGCGTCAAGGTGCTGCGCGGTCCGGGCCGGCTCGAGCAGTCGCAGGTCGTCGGCGCGAGCGCCAGCGCGGTGCTGCGGCAGGCGCTCGAGCTCTGCTCGTCGCGACTGGGAATCAGCGAGGCCGAATTGCTGGGCGGCGCCAGCGTGGGGCTGGCGGCCGGTTAGAACGGCAGCACCGTCAGCGTGACGGTCGCGCCCGGCTCGACGGACGATCCGGCGAACGGGGTCTGCACCCGGACGGTGCCGTGATCGCCCGCGAAGACGCTGTTCAACACCACCTTCAGCCCCATGCCCTCCAACTGGGCGCGGGCGGAGTCGGCGGTCATGCCGGTGACGTCGGGGATCTTCACGGCATCGGAGACGATCAGCGCGATATTTCCGCCGGACAGCACGCTCTGGCCCGCGGCCGGATCGGTGCCGATCACCTGACCGGTCTTGATCTTCGAATCGAACTCGGTTCTGGTGTCGCCCACGGTGAATCCCGCCTTCTGCAGCGCGGCGGTCGCCTCCTCGACGGTCTTGCCGCGCACATCGGGCACCTTCACCGGCTGAGACCCCTTGCTGCGCACCACCTTCACCGAGGCCCCCGTGGGCAGGACGGTGCCGGGTTTCGGATCCAGTTGCGCCACCGTGCCCTTGGGAGCGGTATTGGCCGTCTCGCCGCCGTCGACCGGGCGCAGACCCGCGTCGCGGATGAGTTGCTCGACGGTCTTCACGTCCTGGCCGGGCTGGAACTGCGGCACCTGCGGTTTGCCGCTGGACACCAGGATCGCCACGGTCGAACCCTTCACGACCCGCGTGCCCGCGGGCGGATCGGTGCCCACCACGCCCCCGACCGGAATGATGTCGGAGGCACGGTTGCGCACCGTGGTGTCGAATCCGGCATTCCGCAGGGCCGTGGTGGCCTGGGGGGCATCCATTCCGGCGATCGGTGGCACCGCCGAATAGCGCGCCACCCCGAGGTACCAGCCGCCGATGCCCAGCAGGAGCGCCAGGGCCACCACGATGCCCGTCCAGATCAGCACGCGACGGCGCGAGCGACCGCGATCGTCACCGGCGTAGGCCGGGCGCTGCGGCGGGGGCGGGGGTTCGGCGATCGCGGTGCGGCCGTTGGACTCCGGGAGATGTTGCGTCGCGGTCAGCACCCGGGTCGGCTGGGGCATGGGCGGGCGCTGTTCGGGTAGTCGCGTGGTCGCGTCGGGCGTGGCGACCGGTGGGGCCGGGCGCGGCGGCGGGGCCGGGGTGGCGGGAACGGCGCGATAGCGGGTCGACAGATGTTCGGCCGATTCCTTCGGCGCGGGCACGCGGTAATCGGGTAGTCGCAGTTCAGCGGCGACGCGGCGCAGTTCGGCGGCCATCTCGTCGGCGTCGGCGAAGCGGTGCGCGGGCTCGCGCGCGGTGGCGCGGGCGACCAGTTCGTCGAATTGCGGCGGCACCCCGGCGATGAGGCGGCCGGGACTGGGCACATCCTTCTCCACCCGCTGATAGGCGATCGACAACGAGTTGTCGCCGGTGAACGGGGTTCGGCCGGTGAGCATTTCGAAGATGAGGATGCCGAAGGAGTAGACGTCGCTGCGCTCATCGGCGGTGCCGTCGGTGACCTGCTCGGGCGAGAGGTAGTGGGCGGTGCCGAGGATGACGCTGGCCGAGGTCATATTCGATCCGGCGACCGCGCGGACCAGGCCGAAGTCGGCGATCTTCACCTCGCCCGAATCGGAGATGAGCACATTCTCCGGCTTGATGTCGCGATGGATCAGCCCCGCGCGATGGGCGACGCCGATCGCGTCGAGCACCGGCTCGGCGACCGCACGGACCGCGTGCGGGGGCATCGGGCCGCGTTCGCGCAGCAGTTCGCGCAGCGTGCCGCCCTCGACCAGTTCCATGATCAGGAACGGGTAGTCGCCGTCGATACCCTGGTCGTAGACCGCGACCAGGGATGGATGCTTGAGCTTGGCCACCGAGCGGGCCTCGAATTCGAACCGCGTCAGGAATTGCGGATCTCCGGCGAACTTCGGATCCATCACCTTGATGGCGACCGGCCGGTCCAGTCTGGTGTCGACCCCCCGAAACACCATCGACATACCGCCCCGCGCGATCGGCGCGTCGATGCGGTAGCGCCCGTCCAGCATCTGGCCGATCAACTGCTGTCCTCCGACTTTCACAAAGCTCTCACCTCTCGCTTCGGGTGCGACAAGCGGATGCCGCCCCCGTGGCGGCTCACCCGATGGTATCGGCCGAATCGGTCAGGGTGTCTCACGACGGGCCCGGCGCGACCTACTACCGTTATGGACGTGAGTGCATTTCCATGCAGCGACGATGTTCTTCCGGAAGCGGTGACCCTGCTCCCGCTCCCGGATGTGGCCGAACAGCTCGGCATCCCCGTGACCAGGGTCCATCAGATGCTGCGCGATCATCAGCTCCTCGCGGTCCGCCGCGATGGCATAGCCGGGGTACCCAAGGATTTCTTCGACTCCACCGGAGCCGTGGTCAAACCCCTCCCCGGCCTGATCACTGTGATGCGCGACGCAAAGTACACCGACGAAGAAATCCTGGAGTGGATCTACACCGAGGACGAAACGCTGCCGGGCCGCCCGGTGGACGCCATCCACGGCCCCCTCGCCAGGGAGGTGCTGCGCAGGGCTGCTGCGGATCCGTTCTAACCCCTCGCTTCGCTCGGGGAATCGGTAAGGAGCCTCGGGGAGTCGGGAAGGAACCGCAGGGGATCGGGCACGGCCGGGGAGTCGGGAAGCAACCGTAGGGGATCGGGCACGGCCGGGGAGTCGGGAAGCAACCGTAGGGGATCGGGCACGGCCGGGGAGTCGGGAATGGCCGCCCTGCGGGGATCCGCCGTTCCCCGGCGCGGGGGCTGGAGTTTCTACTTGTTCCCCGTCGTGACGGCCCCCAGGCCGGAGCGACGGGGACTGCGCGCCCCCGCGAACTCCCTCGCGGCCACCCACAATCGCCGGTGGCCCGGTACCACCGCGCGGCGATCGAACACCGCGTACCCCGAGTGCTCGATCTCGTGCAGGATTTCCCCGTAGAGGAGCGCCGCGGTGCGGATGGCCGGGCGGACCCGGGGGTGCAGGAGGTCGATGCCCGGGACCGCGGTGCGGTAGAGGTCGCGGTTGAGGGCGATCAGGTGAGCCAGGGCGCGGCGGAGGCGGGGATCGGTGTGGGCGGTGCGGTGGCAGTGGTGGAGGAGGGGCTCGTCGACGCCGAAGGCGGTGAGGGCCTCGGTGGGGAGGTAGATGCGGTCGCGGTCGAGGTCTTCGGCGATGTCGCGCAGGAAGTTCGTCAGTTGGAAGGCCTCGCCGAGGGCGGCGGCCGCGGGTTCGGCGGTGGGGATGGGGACCACCGTCCCCAGGACCGGGAGTAGTTGCAGGCCGATGGCGGCGGCGGAGCCTCGCATGTACTCGCGCAGTTCGGACATGGTGGCGTAGCGGTTGCGGAACAGCGGGGAGCCGGGGACGTCCATGCGCATGGCGTCGAGGAAGGTGCGGAAGTGTTCGCGCGCGATCTCGTAGCGCAGGATGGTGTCGCTCACCGCGAACAGCACCGGATCGTCCGGCTCGCCCGGATCTCCGGCGACCAGTCGCTCGTCCAGGTCCTTCTCGATCCGATCCAGTTGCGCCGCAGCGTCTTCGGCCTGCCCGTCCACGATGTCGTCCACCGTGCGGGCGAAGGCGTACAGCGCGTGCATGGCCCGGCGGCGTTCGGGGGAGAGCAGCCGGGCCGCGAGGAAGTAGGTGCGGCCGTGGGCAGCGGCGATTCGTGCGCAGCGCCGATAGGCCGCCGGCTCGCCACCCGCGTCGGCACGATTCATTGCTTGGGTTTGTCGGCGCGTAGCCGCAGCGGATCCACCGTGCGCAGCGAGACCGCCGCCAGCACCGCGACGCAGGTGGCCGCCGCGACATGCCAGAAGTTGTACAACCCGATCGATCCGCCGGGCTGGAACACCAGCATCAACCATGTACACAGCCCCACCAGCACCATGAGCGTGGGCGTCGACAGCGCGAAGCCCGCCGCCAGTGCCAGCGGCCACGAGTAGTACCAGGGCAGCGCGGCCGGGGACAGGATGACGATCGCGACGAAGGCGATCAGGATGCCCAGCACCGCCTCGCGCTCGCTGTGCTTGAACCGCCACCACGTCCACACCAGGATCGCCACCAGCGCCAGCGCGCACAGCGCCCGGGTCACCGGCAGCACCGTCTCGAAGCGCAGCGGCGTCACCCAGGTGACCGCGTAGGCCAGCACGGTCGGCAGCGACAGCCAGTTGATGATCTTCTTCGAGCCCGACAGCGCCGTGAGCCAGCCGATGCCGACCCCCGCGGTCGCCGAGGCGGCGGCGAAGACGGCCGCGAACACGGCCAGCCCCAGCCCGCCGATCTTGAAGAACGTCCACAGCGGATGCGGCAGCGGGCCCTCGTTCTTCGCGGCCCGGCGCTCGCGTTCGTGAATCATCCAGATCCACACCAGGAATGGCAGCGCCACGCCCGCGGTCGCCTTGATGGCCACCCCGATCGCGATCACCACGATCCCGGCCACATGCCGATGCTCGAGTACCAGCGCGATGCCCGCGGCCATGAGCCCGACCATCAGCATCTCGTTGTGCACGCCGCCGATCAGATGGATCAGCACCAGTGGATTGAGGACCGCCAGCCACAGCGCGATCGTCGGCTTACCGCCCAGATGTTTGGTCAGATGCGGAATGGCCCACATCATCAGCGCCAGACCCGGCAGCATGACCAGCCGCATGGCGATCGTCCCGGCCACCACGTTGTCGTGGGTCACGGTGGTGATCACCCGCCCGAGCAGCAGGAAGATCGGCCCGTACGGCGCGGTGGTGTCGAGCCAGACCCGGCTCACATTGTCCAGCAGCACACCCGACTGCAGCCCCTGCACCGGGCTCACCCGGTACGGGTCGAAGCCGTCGCGCAGCAGCGTGCCCTGCGCCAGATAGGAGTAGACGTCCTGGCTGAACATCGGCACCGCGAACAGCAGCGGGAAGATCCAGATGCCCACGATCGCCCGCAGCTCGTTGAGCGTGACGGTGCCCGCGTGCCCGCCGGTCCCGATCGTGATGCGCCCCAACCGGACCCACGCCAGGATCATGGCCAGCACGCCCAGCCAGACGACGATCGTCGCGAGCGCGTACCCGTGGCCGAACCGCAGCCAGGACAGGTGCGCCTGCTCGAGCAGCGGATCGCTGCGGCGCACCGCGCCCGCCCCGAGACCGCCGAAGGTGATCATCAGCGCGCCCCAGAAGCCGAGCAGGGCGGCATGCCCCTCGGGGCTGCGCAGGAAATCGCCGACGCGGGTGCGCCAGCTCTGGGTGTGCGATACCGTCGCGGGGCCCAGGGGCAGCGACTCGGGGGTCACCGTGGGGGCCGCGGTGGCGGTATCCGGTTCGGGGGTCGGCATAGGTCGTCGTTTCCCCCCGGAAAGTCGGTGCGGTCTCCCGACCGCGATTGATAGGTCGCCGGACAGTTTAGTAGTCCGCCGGGAACATTAGCGCGCCGGTTCGTCCGGGGAGCGTTCCGGTGGGCCGCGGGTCGCCGGTGATGCGCTGGGCGGCCAGCTTTCCCGACAGCAGCGTAGTCGGTACGCCGACGCCGGGTGTGGTGCCGCAGCCCGCCAGCACGACATTGGCGGCGGCGAGCGGCAGATTACGGGTGCGGAAGGGACCGGTCTGGCCGAACAGGTGCGCCGCCGAGAACGGTGTGCCCGCCAGCATGCCCCGGTCCCGCCATGTTCGAGGGGTGTCCAGGTGGTCGACGGTGAAACGCGCGGCGATCCCCCGATAACCGCGCGCCTCGAGCACCGCGAGCAGTTCGCGCAGATACGCCGGTCCGAGCCGAACCCAATCCAGCGGCGCCGCATCGAGATTCGGACAGGGGGCCAGCAGCGACAGGGGTTCGTGACGGCCGTCGGCACGGTCGACGAACAGCCCGGGATCGGTGAGCGCCGGGCGGGTGAGCAGTAGCGACGGATCGCTCATCAACCGGCCGCGACGGCCCGCGATCTCGGCGAACGTGCGATCCCAGGCGGCACCGAAGTCGATGGTGTGATGCGCCTGGACCGGCCAGGCGGCGGCCACCTCGGCCGGAATCGTGCCGTGCGCGACGACCGCCGAGGGGGCCGCGCGCAGCCGTCGCGGACGGACGCCGAAGCGCTCCAGCGCGCCGAGGTCGGCGGTGAGGACGACGGCATCGCAGTCGAAGGCCCGCCCGTCGGCGCAGCGCACCCGCCGCGCCCGGCCGCCGGTGTAGTCGATGCCGGTCGCCTCGGTGTTCAGCTCGAGCCGCCCGCCCGCGGCGACGAGGGCGCGGGCGAGGGTCGCGGTGACCTCGCGCATGCCGCCCTCGGGGAAGTACACGCCCAGTGAGGTGTCCATATGCGGAATGGCCCCGTACACCGCCAGCGCCTGTGCGGGGGCCAAACCCGCGAACAGCGCCTGGAAGGAGAACAGCCGCGCGAGCCTCGGCTCGCGCAGGAGGCGGCCCACCTTCGGCCCGAGGCGGCCGAATGCGCCCAGCCGCACCAGATCCGCCAGCGCCGCGCGCTTGGCCGGGATGCGGACCATATCCAGCGGCGAATCGAAGTTGGTGTCCATGAACTCGTCGAAGGCGGCTTCGTAGATGCGCCCCAACCACTTTCGCAGCTCGCGATAGCGCCCCGCCGCGGCGGGACCGCAGGCGCGCTCGACCTCCGCGGCCATTCGCTCGGGATCGGAGAACACCGCGATCGTGGAGCCGTCGGCGAAGCGGGCGCGGTAGCCGGGGTCGAGACGGCGGATGCGCAGGCCCTGGGTCCGCGCGTCGGTGCCGACCGCTCCCAACGCCTCGTCGATCAGATCGGGCACGGTGAGAATCGTCGCGCCGCAGTCGATTTCGTAGTCCGGTCCGCGATACACCCCTACTCGCCCGCCTGGGTGATCCGCGCGCTCGAGCACCGTCACGGCTCGTCCCGCCCCGGTCAGATGCAGTGCCGCCGACAGTCCGGCGAGACCCGCGCCGACCACGATGATGCGATCCGTCGGTCCGGCAACAGTTTTCATGACTCGACGGCTCCTATGCGGTCGGTGCCGAGTGGTTGGCCGGTGAGGTGCCGGCCCGTCCCGACGCGATAACGCGCGTCGGCCGGTGCACAGCGCGCCCGCCCCGGCGATGCGCCGCGCCGCCGCGATGCCGTCTCCCGTGACGCGGGCCCGGCCCGTGACCGGCTCGGGCGTCGTTCATGCGACGCGGGCGGTCGCCGCGACGGCCATGGCGTGCAGTCGACGCTTGGCCGGCTCGGCCGCCGAACTGCCCTCCAGGGCGGCCAGCCCGCGCTCGGTCAGATCGGTGATCCGCCGCTCGACCTCCGCGACCGCGCCCAGTTCGGTGATGACCGCGCGCAGCCCGGCCACCTCGTCCGTGCTGAGGTCGGTGCCGAGGCTGCTGCGAATCAGCTTGGCCGCGGTCGGATCGCTCGCGTCGGCCAGGCGCAGGGCCTCGGCGATCAGCACCGTGCGCTTGCCCTCGCGCAGATCGTCACCGGAGGGCTTGCCGGTGACCGCCGGATCGCCGAAGACGCCGAGCAGATCGTCGCGCAGCTGGAAGGCGATGCCGATGTCGGTGCCGAATTCGCGGTAGGCGGCGATGAGTTCCGCGTCCGCGTCGGCCAGCGCCGCGCCCAGGTGCAGCGGCCGCTCGATGGTGTAGGCGGCGGTCTTGTAGCGGTTGATGCGCAGCGCGGCCTCGACCGAATCGTCCGCGCCCGCCTCGCCGTGGATGTCGAGCAACTGCCCGCCCAGCACCTCGGTCCGCATGGCCGCCCAGACCGGGGCGAATCGGGCATATGCGGCGGGGTTCAGGCCCGCGGCCGCGACCATGTCGTCGGCCCAGGCCAGCGCCAGATCGCCGATCAGGATGGCGACGCTGGTCCCGAAATGCGCCGAATCGCCGCCCCAGCCGCGCTCGCGATGGCGGCGCTCGAAATCGACGTGCACCGTGGGGAATCCGCGCCGGGTGCGGGAGGAGTCGATGATGTCGTCGTGCACCAGCGCGCACGCCTGCACGAGCTCCAGCGCCGAGCACGCCTGCAGCACGGCGACGGCCTCGGGGCCGTCCGGATCGCCGCCCGCGCCCAGCCAGCCGGTCCAGGCGAAGGCCGGGCGGGTGCGCTTGCCGCCGCGCAGCACGAAATCCCGCAGCGCGTCGGCGGCGGTGACGAAGACCGGTCCGAGCTCGTCGACGAGTTCGCGGCGCGTGTCGAAGAATTCGGTCAGCGCGTCCCGCACCGCCGTGACGAGCGTCACGGTGTCCGTCGGTGCCGGACGTGTCGCACTACCCCGGCCTGCGGACAACGCGAACCTCCCAAGGTGACTCGGCCCATCGGGCACGCGAATGTGCCCGCTGAAACGATACTGCCGTAACCGACCGACCGAACCGCCGCCCGCCCGCCGGCAGGCCCGAGGCCGGGGGTCGTGCCGGGCCGCCAATTACACTGAACCGGTGAGTTCTGACAACGTACGGGGCCTGCCGAGCGCCGGTCGCCCCGCCCGGACGCCGCAGGTTTCCGGAACTCCGTCCGTCGTGGACGCGCTGCGCAGGCGCGCGGATGGGACCATCCCGTTCTCGGTGGAGTTCAATCCACCGCGCGATGCCGCGGCCGAGGCCCGATTGTGGCGCGCCGCACGCGAATTCGAGCGCATGCATCCGGCGTTCGTATCGATGACCTACGGCGCGGGCGGCTCCACCCGCGACCGCACGGCGCGGGTGACCGGACAGCTCGCCCGCGAGACCACGCTGCTGACTGTGGCCCACCTCACCGCCGTCGAGCAGAGCGTGGCCGAACTGCGCTCGATCATGGGTACCTACGCCGATTCCGGTATTCGCAACCTGCTGGTGCTGCGCGGCGATCCGCCCGGCGATCCGCTGGGGGAGTGGCGCAAACATCCCGAGGGCCTGGAATACGCCGAGGAACTGGTGCGGATGGTGCGCGGGCTCGGCGATTTCCACGTCGGCGTGGCGTCGTTCCCGCAGGGGCATCACCGCTCGCCCGACCTCGACCACGACACCCGCTATCTGTGCGCGAAACTGCGTGCGGGAGCGGAATATTCGATCACCCAGATGTTCTTCGACGTGGACCACTATCTGCGGTTGCGCGACCGGGTGGTGGCGTGCGATCCGGTCGAGGGCGCCAAGCCGATCATCCCGGAGCTGATGCCGATCACCTCGCTGCGCACGGTGGAGCGGGCCGAGGAGCTGTCGGGGCGGCCGCTGCCCGCGCCGCTGCTGGAGCGGCTGCATCGGGCGGCGGGCAACGATCCGGAGCGCAATCGCGAGGCGGTGCGGGCGGTCGGCATCGAGATCGCCACCGAGATCGGCCAGCGGCTGATCGATGAGGGCGCCCCGTGCCTGCACTTCATCACGCTCAATTTCGCCAAGGCCACCAGCGAGGTGCTGACCAACCTCGGCTATACGGTGTCCGCGGCCCCGGTCAGCGCCTGACTTCGGCGTTTCGTGCCGCGGTAGCGGCTTTTCGACGACCGGCCGGGGTAGCGTCACGTCGTCGCTGACGTCGAATGCCTCCGACGAGGAGAATGCCGATGGCCGTAACGCTTTCGCTCGTTCGTCTCGCCGCGGTCGTGGCCGGTGCGGCCGTGCTCACCGGAGCCTGGACCGGTCCCACCGCGGCCGCCGAACCCGATCCGGCCGCCGCCATCGCCCGGGCCGACCGGGCTTCGGTATCGCCCGACGTCTTCGCCGACTACGACGATTCGATGCAGCGGTTGCAGCGGCTGGGGTTGCAGCCGTTCCTGTGGCCGTCCATCTCGCCGATGTGCAGCGATTTCGATCCCGATTACGGCGGCATAGCGCCAGCCGTGGCGGGGGCGATTCCCGGACCGTGGCCCAAGCACACCATCGCGATTCCGGGGCTGGAGCTGTCGGGGGTCAAGGCCGGGCAGACCCTGTTCGCCTTCGTGCCGTTCGGCCTGTGGCCCGACGGCCCCGACACCTCGGGTATGCAGCTGGCCTGGCTCAACGTCAGTACGGGCAAGAGCGGTTTCGTCCCGATGGGCCCCCTGTCGGACCTGGTCAGAGTTCTGGTTCCACCCGAGGTCCCCGCATCCGCCCGGCCCCTGGCGGAATTGATCGTGCGCAACCTCATCACCCGGATGTTGCCCTTCGGCGGGGTGCGGGTGGCCCCGGTCGACACCGGCTCGGGGACCGTGCTGGCGGTGATGTTCGGCACCGTCCGCAATGGAGTGAAGACCTGTTTCTTCCTGCCGACGGTCGGGATCGTCAGCGTGCCGTGATCAACCCGCGCGTGCGGCGAGGGGGCGGCCCTTCCAGGTGAGTTGGCCCGCGCGGTGCAGGCGGTGGGAGCGGATGGACAGGCGCAGGTAGGCGGCGATCGACAGGGGATGGCCAAGGGCGGCAAGGAGATCGGCGGGAGCGGGCAGGCCGCCGGACTCCAGGGAGCGGGCGAGCAGGCGCGCGGTGACGGCGGCGGCGTAGCCCGCGAGGCCGATTCGGCGCAGGGCGCCGCGGCCGAGGAGTGCGGCCAGGGGCGGGGTCCAGTAGGCGAGGGCGGCGGTCGCGCCGACGGCCGCGCCCGCGGCGGCGGAGCCGTAGGCCGACCACAGCCAGCGGGTGTAGCCCGCGTCGAGATCCGCTGCGCTGCGGTACATCCGGGTACTCGCCACCTTTCCCGCGGCGACCAGTACGCTGCGGCGGCCCGCGCGGCGCAGCGCACGCGCCAGCGCGAGATCCTCGGTGACGTCCTCGGCCACCGCGACGTGGCCGCCCACCGCCCGGTAGGCCGCCGCATCGAAGGCCAGGAACTGCCCGCACGACACCGCCGTCGAGGGCCGCAGGCTGTGGTTGGTCAGGCGCACCGGCAGCGTCGTGGCCCACGACCAGCACAGCAGCGGCTGCACGATCGCCTCGGCCACCGATTCGGCCCGCTGATACGGCCACGGCGTCACCAGCGCCGCACCCGAGCGGCGCAGCTCGTCGACCGCCGCCGCGATCGCGCCCGGACCCAGACGCACATCGGCGTCCAGGAAGATCAACACTCCCCGCGGCGACTCCGAACCCGCTGTGACACCGGCGATCTCGGCCAACCGGGCGCAGGCCGCCGACTTACCGGTCCAGCCCGGCGCGGGTGCGGCCTCGGCGGTGATCACGGTGAACCGATCGTCACCCTCGACCGCCGCCACCGCGGCCTGATGCGTCCCGTCCTCCGATTGATCGTCCAGAATCAGCACCCGCATCCGCGGCACACCGCGCTGCGCCCGCAGATCCCCGATCAACGCGGGCAGCCGTTCGGCTTCGTCGCGCGCGGGCACACACACGGTCACCGGCTCGATCACCGAGGTTGCCACGGCCCCCAACTGCCGCACGGTCAACCGATTGAACGCCGCCACGACACACCCCGCCCCCGACACCACCGCGGCGGCGGCCACCACACCCCGAGCCGTAACCGTATCCATGCGAAGTCCAGCCTCCCACACCCAGTTACCGCCTGTCGCCCCCGACGCTACCGCGCCACCGAAGCCCTCAACACCCACGTTCCATCGCCCGCTCCCCGCCCGGCCACTCTCCCGTACCACTGCCCCAGGCCTGCTTTCGTTCCTTTGCCCGGGCGTGCTCGCGTTTCTGTGCTTCGGGCGCCCTCTAGTTCCCTGACCCCGGTGCCCCTCGTTCCCTTGGCCTAGCGCCCTCTCCCACTGTGCTCCGGGCGAGCTCTTGTTCTCTTGCTCCGGGCGAGCTCATGTTCCCCAGCCACGGGCATTCTCTTGTTCTCTTACTCTGGGTGCGCTCTTTTCTGTTGCCGCGGGCGTGCTCTTGCTCCCTCGGCCCCGGGCGCGCTCTCGTTCCATGCCGCGGGCATCCTCCTGTTCCCTTGCCCCGGCGCGCCAGCGCCGGGGCAAGGGCGAGGGGCCAGCGCCGGGGCAAGCGCGAGGGCGTCAGCCGTGGTCGCGGGTCCAGGGTGGGGCGGGGTTGCGGCTCATGTAGGCCAGCACGGCTACCAGGGCGGCGACCGCCAGCGTGATACCGCCGACGATGCCTGCCCAGCCCGCGAACGAGCGGGTGTTGGGGTCGGCGTAGCTGACCTCGGCGCGGACGGGGGTGACCTCGCCGGGCGGGAGCTTCCAGGAGACGATCGAATCGCCCTCGCGGGTGCCGTTGGTGGTGGATACGCGGGCGGGGAAGGCGACGGTGAACTGCACGTCCGAGCCCTGGGGCGGAACGGTTTTCAGGTCGACGCGACCCTTCAGGGCGACCCGATCACCGGAGCGGGTGAACTGCAGATTGAACATGCCCTGGGTCTGATCCGACAGCCCGCTCAGCTGCTGCACCTCGCCGAAGGTGAGATCGTCGAAGTACACCTGGCTGCCCACGTAACCGTCCTGGGCGTACGGCTCCACGCGCACCTTGGCCACCAGCGACTCCGGCGCCTTCAGCACCGGCCCCTTGTCCTTGTCGTTGGCCGGTACCGCGGCGGCCACGATCCGGCCCGACACGCGATCGTTGGACGACACCCCCATCGACACCTGCACCCGCAGGCACCCGGCCAGCAGCGGCAGCAGCAATGCCGCCAAAAAGGCGATGGACCAGGCGCGATGGCGGTTGCGACGCGGTGCCCTCGAATGGCTCACGTCGGTTGTCGATGGCGTCGGACTCGGCTGCACGGCTCACATCGTGCCATGACACGCCGAGCGAAGCCGCACGCGACGGGCCCGTCGGCCGATCCACGCCAGCGACGGGATACCGAGCACGCCGAGACCGACGAATCCGTAACCCGCGGAGGCGGGCAGGCCGAGGAATACGGCATGGGCGAACGTCGAACCGAGCCAGGTCCACAGGAACACCGCGACCGGTACGACCGGCGACGCGCCGCGGGCGGGCTGGGCATGCTCGAGCAGGTGCAGCAGCACGGCCATCAGCGACGCCACCGCGAGCCAGCCCAGGAAATTGGTATACGGAATCTCCGAGATCCCCGGCAGCCCCGGCAGATCCGAACACCACGACCACTGCCGATCGGCGACCATCTGCGGATCCAGGAACAGATCCCACCCCACCGCGCCCACCGCCGTCATCGCAATCCGCACGTACGCGCGGCGAAACAGCAACCCGGTCACCACCCACACCGGATACAACCCGCCCGCCCACGCCAGCGGGATCACCAGCGGGACCTCCGCCACGGCTGGACCGAGCCGACCCTCGGCGTACACGTAGCAGCCGAACGGAAATCCCGATGCGGTCCCGATCATCTCGGCGGCGAACCCGATTCCGGCCACGATCAGCAGATAGCCCACCGCGTAGCGCGGCCCCCGCTCGGCCAACGCATGCGTCAGCGCGATCGTCACCGAGAGCAACACCACCGCGACCGTCACCCGATCCCGCGCCGCGCCGACGGTCAGCGGGTAGCAGATCTGCGCCACGACCCACGCGAGCGCCGCGGCTGCGGGCAGCGTCGTCCTCGCCGAGCGAACGGCGGTAATCAACGCCACCCCTCCCGTGCGCACCATCCCGTAGTGCGCGCAGTGATGATCGACGCCGTTCGTACGAGTACGGGCCGTCTCCTCCTCACCGCCGCGGTATTGATCGCCCGCCTTTCCGGATCACGGGCCGTTCCGTCATCGCAGCCGTCCCGCAGCGTCAGCGGAATTCGGCATGCTCGTCCGCGGCGCTCGTTCGCCCATCGATTAGCGGCGGGGCGCCCACGCGGCCTCGTCATCGGCGCCCGAATCGCGGCAACCGACCGCGCCGCGAGTCGCGCAGCACCAGCCGCGCCGCCGTCCGCCCGCTCGCGCCCGACACGCCACCGCCGGGATGGGTGGACGCGCCGGTCAGATACAGTCCGGGCGCTCCCGGCACCCGCTGTCCCGACAGCTCCGGCAGCGGCCGCCAGAAGAACATCTGGTCCAGCGACATCTCCACATGCATCACATTGCCGCCCAGCAGGCCCAGTTCGCGCTCCAGATCGACCGGCGTCTGCACCAGTCGCTGCCGCACCGAGCCCGCGAAACCCGGTGCGAGCGCGTCCAATTCGGCGATGATCCGATCACCTTCCCGCTCCGCCTGCCCGGCCCAGTCGCCGTCGGCCAGTCGATAGGGGTGCCACTGCGCCCACAGCGACAGCTGATGCTCCCCGGCCGGAGCGATCGAGGGGTCCAGCGCACTGAAGCTCATGGCCAGCACCACCGGCCGGGGCGGCAGCTGCCCCGCCAGCGCCGCGCCGTGCGCCGACCACAGCTGCCGCCGATCCGATACCAGCAACTGCAGGCCCCTCGCCGAAATATCCTGCGCGGCACCGGGGTAGGCGGGCAGCGCGGTGGTGGCGGCGCGCACCACCATGCCGATACCGGGCCCGACCCGGATGCGTCGCCGCCACTCGTCGAGCAGGCGGGCGTCGAATCCGCCGCGCCGCAACAATTCCAGCGTGGTCAGGACGTGGGTCCCCGCGATCACCGTGTGCGCGAACAGTTCCCGGCCCGACTCGGTGCGCACCCGCCAGCCCGCATCCATGCGGCGCAGCTCGGTCACCGCGTCACCGGCCGAGATCACGCCGCCGTCGGCGCGCAGCCGGGCCGCTAGTGCCGTTGTCAGCGCCCCGCTGCCGCCGACCGCCCGCCCCGGCGGCAGCGTATGCATGAGCGCCGCGAAGCCGACCATCGGCGCGGTGCCGGGTTCGGACATCGGCGGCCCGGACTGCGCGCCGAACCAGGCCAGCGCCGCCTTGAGCCGCTCATCGTCGAAATACCCGTCCAGCAGCGCGTCCCCGGACTGGAGGAACTCCCGCGACAGCACGCTGCCGCCGCCGCGCGCGTCCAGCCCCCAGAACGAGCGCACGAATCGCCCCGGCCCGGGCGCCCCGGAAAACGCCCGCATCACCCGCTGCGCCCGCGGCCCCCACACCCGCACGAACCGCCGATACGCATCGGCATCGCGGGCGCCGCACGCGGCGGCGATCGAGGCGCAGGTGCGATCCAGATCGCGATGGAACACCAGGGGCGCGGCATCGCTGCCCGCCGGGGCGGGGGCGAAAGCCCAGGGATCGCAGTCTATATAGCGCAGCCCGAAGCGCTCCAGGTCGAGCTCCTCCACGATGCCGGTGTGGCGGACCATGATGTGCGCCGAGGAGCCGCGATCGACCCGATGTCCCGGAAAGCGCTCGACGGTCGACACCGCGCCACCGAGCACCTCGTCGCGCTCGAGCACCTCCACCCGCTCGCCCGCCCGCGCCAGATAACAGGCCGCGACCAGCGCGTTGTGGCCGGAACCGAGAATCAGCACGGTCATGATCGCGACGCGTCCAGCGGCAGCCGCCGACCCAGCACGGCGAAGCGGCGGGTGTCACCGGAGAACACGAAATGTCGCACCACATCGGTGAATCCCTGCCGCCGATACAGCCGCCAGGCCCGATTGTCCTCCCGGTCCACCTCGGGGGTGGACAGCAGCGCCGCCCGTTCGGGACGGTTGCGCAGCAGTCGCACCAGCAGCGTCTCGCCGATGCCGCGGCCCTGCGCGCTCGGATGCACGTGCAGTTCGGTGAGTTCGAAATAGTCCGACAGCAGATCCCGGGTCGAGTGCTCGGGCCAGCCGGAGCGGCGCATGCCGCTGTGCACCTGCTGATGCCACCACTGATGCGGCGCGCCGCGATAGCCGTAGGCGACCGCGACCAGCGGTGCGGTGCGCAGATCGAATTCCCCGCTGTCGTCGGGCAGTACGGCCCCGACGGCCTGCCAGCCCGGGCGGGTGGTGTGCTCGGTCCACATGGGGGCGCGGTGATGTTCGGTGCCGCGGGGATAGCCCATGGCCGCGACGTATACCGACAGGGCGTCGTGCAGGCGGGCGCGCAGAGTGGCGGCCGAGAGGTCGACGACGACGGGGGCGGGGGCGTGGTGGGGTCTGACGACGGTCATGTCTCGGCGGCGCGGCTCTCGTTCGACGCGAAAAAGTTGTCGGTGGTCCTCTCTATATTCACACCTGAACGACATTCGAATACCTGTTCGGTATGCGAGGGGTGTGGAGGTAACCGCCATGGCTGATCGGATGAAGCATCCGGGGCGTTCCGGGCGGGCCGGGAATTTGCTCGATCGTGCCGACGGTCTGCTGCTGCAGGCCGCGGCCGAGCCCGATCCGCGCGAACGTTTCCGTACCGCCTATCTGGCGGCGCTGCGGGGTGCGGGGGCTGTGCTGGCGCTCACGGGCGCCGACCGCGCGCCGCGGGCGCGTTCGCGCAACGCCTGGGTGCTGATGCAGCAGGCCGCGCCCGAATTCGTGATGTGGTCGGACTACTTCAGCGCCCACTCCGAGACCCGCGCGGCGCTGGAGGCGGGGCTCGATCGTCCGGTCGACGCCGCGCGGGCCGACGAGTTCGCTTCGCGCGTAGGGGCATTCCTGCACGACGTGGAGGATCTGGTCAGCGCGGCGGCCCGCCTGCGGCCGATCCCCGGGTGGGTTGCCGACGGCACGGCCTGAACATCGTGGAGTAGGTGGTAGCACGCTGATCGAACTCGTATCATTGGTGGCAGGTAGCCGCCAAGGTCGGCTACTAGTCGCCTACCCGGAGGCGACCACCACGACCTAGTGCCGGGGGAGGTACCGTGCCACTCTCCGAGCACGAGCAGCGCATGCTCGAACAGATCGAGAGCGCGCTCTATGCTGAGGACCCCAAATTCGCTTCGACCGTGCGCGGTGGACGGCTACGTTCGGCCAGCGGTAGACGCAGGCTGCAATCCGCGGCCCTGTTCGTCCTCGGCCTCGTACTTCTCGTCGCGGGTATCGCCCTGCCGGTGAAGCCGGGTGGGTTCCCAGTCATCAGCCTGCTCGGGTTCATCGTGATGTTCGGTGCGGGCGTGCTGCTGCTGATGGGTGGTCCGGCCGCGCCGGGGTCGGCCCGTCGCGGCGAGGCGGCCCCGGGCGGCGGCGCGACCGCCAGCCGCGGGAAGCAGCGCAAGTCGGGTGGATTCTCCGCCCGCATGGAGGACCGGTTCCGGCGTCGGTTCGAAGAGGGCGGCTGAACCACGCCCGTCGGCCGGGCGGGCGAACAAGATCGAATTCTAGGCGACACGCCGTGTGATGCACGGCGTGTCGTTCTGTTTTCGGGGCCCTTTCCGCCCCGCCCCAACACACCCCACATCTCCCCACGCGGTTCCCCCACCGGCCCCCACCGCGCACCCTGACCGGTCGTGTCCTGCGGGTTTGCTGGCGGTTGTCGGGTCGATAGCGGTGCCGGGGGTGCGTGTCGGGGGAACTCGGCGAAATCTCCCCACCCTGGTGATAGCTGGTGTGACCTGCGAAATCCGCCACGCGGGGATCGAGATCACCGCGGCTTTCGATTGAAAGTGGGGGAAAGTGGGGTAATGTGGAGCGCGCACTGAGGAGGCCGACCAGACGGGGTGATCGAGCGGGAGGTGTCGAGACGTGTTTCTCGGTACCTACACGCCCCGGCTGGACGACAAGGGGCGACTGACGTTGCCTGCGAAGTTTCGCGACGAGTTGGCGGGAGGGTTGATGGTCACGAAAGGTCAGGACCACAGCCTTTCCGTGTATCCCAAGGAGGAGTTCGCCGCCCTGGCGCGGCGGGCCGCCGCGGCGTCGCGAAGCAATCCGCAGGCAAGGGCTTTCGTCCGGGCCCTGGCCGCCTCCACGGACGAGCAGCGTCCGGACGCGCAGGGCCGGATCACGTTGTCGGCCGAACACCGCCGCTACGCGAACCTGTCGAAGGATTGCGTGGTGATCGGCTCGGTCGACTTCCTCGAGATTTGGGACAAGCAGGCGTGGGAGTCCTACCTCGCCGAACACGAGGAGGATTACTCGCTGGCCAGAGACGAGTCGCTGGGCGGAATCTTCTAGCCCCCGAGCGAGGCGAGTGCCCTGCGGCCTCTGCCCGACGGCGGACCCTGACGTACTTCCCCAACGCCAGGTGCCGTCGCTCGGTCAGAGACCACGGGGCATTCACCACCGACGTGAGAGTCCAATCGCCCAGGATCCGGGAGGTCGAGGTGAACCATGAAGACCCCGGCCCCCGCCATGTGCCAGTTCTGCTCCGGCGAGCCGATGAAATACTCGGCCCCGCACTGACTTCCGGCGGTGTGCTGGTCGATGCGACGCTGGGGCTCGGCGGACATGCCGAACATTTCCTGCGTACCTATCCGGATACCCGGCTGGTCGGTCTGGACCGCGATACCGAGGCGCTGAAACTGGCCGGTGCGCGGCTGGCGCCGTTCGCCGATCGGATCACCCTGGTGCACACCCGCTACGACGGCATCGCCGACGCGCTGCGCGAGGCCGAGCTGTCGCCGACGAATTCGGTGCGCGCGATCCTGATGGATCTAGGGGTGTCGTCGATGCAGTTGGACGAGGCCGAGCGCGGTTTCGCGTATTCGGTGGACGCGCCGCTGGATATGCGGATGGATCCAACGAGCGGCCTGACCGCGGCCGATGTGCTCAACACCTATGCGCACGGCGATCTGGCCCGGATTCTCAAGAACTATGGCGAGGAGCGTTTCGCCGGGCGCATCGCGAGCGCGATCGTCAAGCGCCGCGAGCGTCGACCGTTCACCACCAGCGGCGAATTGGTGGAGCTGCTCTACGACACCATCCCGGCGGCCACCCGGCGCACCGGCGGTCATCCGGCCAAGCGCACGTTCCAGGCGTTGCGCATCGAGGTCAACCGCGAGCTGGAATCGCTCGAGGCCGCGCTGCCCGCGGCGCTGGACGCGCTCGAGGTCGGCGGCAGGATCGTGGTGATGTCGTATCAGTCGCTGGAGGACAAGCTGGTCAAACAGCTGCTCGCGCAGCGGTCGGCCTCCCGGACCCCGGTCGGCCTGCCGGTCGAACTGCCCGGTATGGGCCCAGAATTCAAGATCTTGACCCGTGGCGCGGAAAAGGCGACCGAGGAGGAGATCGCCGAGAATCCGCGCGCCGCGCCCGTGCGCATGCGCGCGGCCGAGCGAATCGAGGCGGGCGAATGAGCGCGCGCGTCGAATCGGGAGTGGACACAGCCGTTTTCGCGGTAATGCCGGGGGCCGAGCGTCAGCGCGGTGGAGGCAGCGCCAGGGAAGCGGGGTCGGTGAGAGTAGGGGAGGCGAGACGATGAGCGTGCGCACACGGGTGGACGCCCCGGATCGGGGTGCGCGGCGGTCCGCGCCACCGGCCAAGGCCGCGCCGCGGCGGGCCGAATCCGCGGATCGGGTGAAATCCGGTGCGGCGCAACGGGCCTACGCCCGTCGGCGCAGCCGGACCCAGACGCGCGGTGAACTCGGGCCGCTGCCCGGCCGGGCCGCGTCGGCCATGGCCGGTCGGCTCCCGTTCGTGGCGGGCATCATCGCGCTGCTCGGTTGTGGTCTGGCCCTGACCCTGCTGCTCACCACCCGCGCCGCCGAGGACAGCTACCAACTCGGCGACGCCCGCCGCCTGAACCGTCAGCTCCTCGACGAGCGCGCCGCCCTGCAGCGCGAGGTCGAGGCCGCCGATTCGGCCCCCGAATTGGCCAATCGCGCACGCGAACTCGGCATGATCCCCGCCAAGGATCCGGTCCGCCTGCTCGTCGCCCCCGACGGCTCGGTCACGGTCATCGGCAAGGAGACCCCCGCCGAGGGCACCCCGGCCCCGCCGCTGAACACCGCCCCGGCATCCCCGGCCGCCCCGCCCCCGAAACTGGTTCAGGCCCAGGGCGAACGCGTGGTCCCGGTTCCGTCGACGACCCCGCCCAACCCCACCCAGAACGTCCCGCAGCCAAGCCTGAACGCCGCGGCCCCACCCGCCCCCGGTCAGGTTCCCGCCGCCGCGGCCCCGCAGCCCGCCGCGGGCCCCGCCCCATCCCCCGAATTATCCACCGGCGCAGCGACTCCCGGCGAAACCGCGGCCCCGCCAAGCCCCGCGTCCGCCCCCACCCCGCTCGACACGGTGACCCCGGCCCCCGGCCAGCCCGTACCCGACGCCGCCGCCGGAGCCGCCCGATGACGGCGAGCCGGTGCGGCATGTCGCAACCGCGACGAAAGGCCACGCCGGTGCCCACGGGCCGGTCCGCGAGCGCCGTCGGCCACGCGCCGGTCCCCGTCGATATTCGCTCGGCGTGGTCCGGCCCCGCGCGGCGGATCACCGGCACACGAAATTCCGAACGCGCGATGACCGGGTCGGCTCGTATCGGGCGGTGCGCGGCGGTGTTGGGTGCGATGGCAAGGAATGCGGCGAGTTTCTGTGCTGAGGAGAGGGATGCAGCCAGGTCCGCTGCCCAGGTGAGGGGTGCGGTGAGTTTCGGTGCCGAGGCGAGGGAGGCAGCGCGGTTCGGTGTCCGGGACAGGGGTGCTGCGAGGTTTGGTGCAGGGGTCACGAGTACAGCCGGGTTCGGTGCCCAGGTGTGGGATGTAGTTGGGGGCGGTTGGTGATGGCGGGGCGTGGTGGGGTGCAACAGCGGGGGCGGCGGGGGGCGACGGCAAGGCGGCCGCGGGTGCGGGGGAGGGCTCGGCGGCGGGGGGCCGAGGGGGTTCTGCGGTTCGGGGTGGGGCGGGTGGTGATGTTGGTGGCGCTGGTGGTGGTGGCGGCGCAGTTGTTGTGGATTCAGACGGTTTCCGCGCCGAGGTTGTCGGCGGAGGCCGCGAATCAGCGGACCGTGCGGCAGGCCGATCATGCGCTGCGGGGGGCGATCACGGATCGCAACGGCAAGCCGTTCGCCTTCAGCATCGCGACGAAGTCGCTGGGATTCCAGCCGGTGATCGTGCGCATACAGCTCGCGGAGGCGCGCGCCAAGAGCGCCAAGGCGCCCGATCCCGACGAGCGGTTACAGGCCATCGCCAAGACGATTCATCAGAAGCTCGGCAAGGACGGGCCGTCGGAGGCCGAGCTGCTGGCCAAGCTGCGCGGAGACGAGGGATTCGTCTATCTGGCGCGCAATGTGGACGCGCGGGTGGCCGGTGAGATTCGCGAGAAGTTCCCGGAGGTCGGCGCGGACGACGAGCCCTCGCGGGTGCATCCGGGCGGATCGCTGGCCGCCAATGTCATCGGGGCCACCGGCTGGGACGGGCACGGGCAGCTCGGGCTGGAGTCCACGCTCGACTCGGTGCTGGCCGGTACCGACGGCTCCCACACCTACGACAAGGGCTCCGACGGTGCGGTCATTCCGGGCAGCGAGCGCGATCGCCAGCCCGCCGTGGACGGCTCCCAGGTGGAACTGACCCTGGACGCCGACCTGCAGTACGAGGTTCAGCAGCAGGTGCAGCAGGCCAAGCAGGCCTCCGGCGCGGAGGACGTGTCGGCGGTGGTGCTCGACGCGCGCACCGCCCAGGTGCTGGCCATGGCCAACGACAACACCTTCAATCCCGATCTGGGACCCAAGCATTGGGATCCGAACCAGATGGGCAACCGCTCGGTCACCGACACCTTCGAACCCGGTTCGGTCAACAAGATCGTGACCGCCGCCGCGGCCCTCGAGTACGGCCTGACCAACCCGAACGAGGTGCTGCAGGTGCCGGGCAGCATTCACATGGGCGGAGTGAACGTCAGCGATGCGTGGCAGCACGGCACGGTGCCGTTCACCACGACCGGCATCTTCGGCCACTCCTCCAACGTCGGCACCCTCATGCTGGCCCAGCGGGTGGGCGAGGACCGCTACGCCGACATGCTGAGGCGATTCGGGCTCGGCCAGCGCACCGGCGTGGGCCTGCCCGGCGAGAGCGCGGGCATCGTGCCGCCCCGGGATCAGTGGTCCGGCTCCACCTTTGCCAATCTGCCCATCGGACAGGGCCTTTCGATGACCCTGCTGCAGATGACCGGTATGTACCAGGCGATCGCCAACGACGGCGTGCGCATTCCGCCGCGCATCGTCAAGGCCACCGTCGCGCCCAAGGACGGCCCGCGCACCGAGGAGCCGCAGCCCGAGGGGGTCCGGGTGGTCGGCCCGCAGACCGCCCGCACGCTGCGCACCATGTTCCAGTCGGTCACCCAGCGCGATCCGATGAATTCCGCCCAGACCGGCACCGGTCCCTCGGCCGCGGTCGAGGGCTACCAGATCGCCGGTAAGACCGGTACCGCCCAGCAGATCGACAAATCATGCCGTTGCTACTCCAACGATCGCTACTGGATCACCTTCGCCGGGATCGCGCCCGCGGACAATCCCCGCTACGTCATCGGCATCATGATGAACGCCCCGATCCGCAGCTCCGACGGCAGCGGCGGGCAGTCGGCCGCGCCGCTGTTCCACAGCATCGCGTCGTGGGCCCTGCAGCGCGATCGGGTGCCGCCCTCGCCGCCCGCTCCGCGCCTGGTGTTGCAGGCCGATTGAACGGGTGCGACCATCAGGCCCGATCGGTGCCGACGCGAATTCTCCGAGCCGCGTTGCCCGGCCGTGATCGGTCGTCGGTAACCTGACTCGTCGATCCGAATCCGATTTTGCCGGAACCGCTGAACCCGGAACCGTCGTCCATCGAAAGGAGCTTCGTGCCCGTGCAGCCCAGCCCGCAGGTGCTGCGTCCGGCCGTGCCGCCGACCACAGCCCTGCGGACCCTCGCCGAGCGCACGGGCATTCGCCCGAGCGCAGGCGAAATCGGCGACCTCGCCGTCACCGGTATCGAGCAGCGTTCCAATGCCGTGCAGCCCGGGGACCTGTTCGCCGGTCTGGCCGGGGCGCACGCGCACGGCGCGCGCTTCGCGCGCGATGCCGTCGAGCGGGGCGCGGTGGCCGTGCTCACCGACCCGGCCGGGGCGGAGCTGATCGGCGAGATCGATGTTCCGGTGCTGGTCCACGACGAACCGCGCGCGGTGCTGGGGGAGATCTCGGCGACCATCTACGGCGATCCGTCCGAGCGGCTGCGAGTGATCGGCATCACCGGTACCTCCGGTAAGACCACCACCTCCTATCTGATCGAGGCGGGCCTGGCGGCGGGCGGGCTGTCGACGGCACTGATCGGCACCATCGAGACCCGCATCGGCGGGCAGCGGGTGCCGAGCGCGCTGACCACGCCCGAGGCGCCGCAGTTGCACGCCATGTTCGCGCTCATGGTCGAGCGGGGCGTGCAGGCGGTGGTGATGGAGGTGTCCAGTCACGCGCTGGCGCTGGGCCGGGTGGACGGGGTGCGGTTCGCGGTCGGCGCGTTCACCAATCTCTCCCAGGACCATCTGGACTTCCACGCCGACTTCGAGGACTACTTCGCGGCCAAGCGGCGGCTGTTCGAACCGGAGTCGCCGGTCGCGGCGAGCACCAGCGTGGTGTGTATCGACAACCCCTGGGGTAAGCGCCTGGTTCGCGAGATCGGCGGGCGGACCTCCGTGATCACCGCGGCGACCAAGCCGAGCCCGACCGGTGAGGCCGAGCCCGACTGGTCGGTCGGCGAGGTCGCCTCGCTGCCGGGCGGCGGCCAGGAGTTCACCGCTACCGGGCCGGATGCGAAAGTCGATGTGCGCCTGCGGCTCCCGGGGGACTACAACGTCGCCAACGGGCTGCTCGCGGTGGCCGTATGCGCGGCGGCGGGGGTATCCGCCGAGACCGCGGCGGCCGCATTGGCCGAGGTCGATGTGCCGGGTCGGATGCAGCGGGTGGATCGCGGTCAGGATTTCCTGGCGGTGGTCGACTACGCGCACAAGCCGGAGGCCGTCGAATCGGTGATCGCCACGTTGCGCGCGCACCTGAAGGAGACGGGCGGTCGCTTGGCCGTGGTGGTGGGCGCCGGCGGTGACCGGGATTCCGGCAAGCGCCCGCTCATGGGTGCGGCCGCCGCGCGCGGCGCGGACCTGCTGATCATTACCGACGACAATCCGCGCAGCGAGGAACCGGCGGCCATCCGGGCGGCGGTGCGCGCGGGTGCGGAGGGCATCGCGGAGGCCGAGCGCGGCGAGGTCACCGAGATCGGCGATCGCGCCGCGGCCATCGCCGCCGCCGTCGACTGGGCCCAGTCCGGCGATGTGGTGCTGGTGGCGGGCAAGGGACACGAGACGGGGCAGGAGATAGCGGGTGTGAAGTATCCGTTCGACGACCGCGAGGTGCTGGCGGAGGCCCTCTCTCGGAAAACGAAGGACCTGACGGTTTCATGATCGAGATGACCCTGCGGGAGATCGCGGACGTCGTCGGCGGGACGCTGCACGATGTGCCCGACCCCGCGGTGACGGTGACCGGCGCGGTCGAATTCGATTCGCGCCGAATCGAACCCGGCGGCCTGTTCCTGGCCCTGCCGGGCGAACGAGTCGACGGCCACGACTTCGCCGCCGCGGCAGTCGCGGCGGGCGCGGTAGCGGTACTGGCCGCGCGGCCGGTGGGCGTGCCCGCGATCGTCGTCGAGCCGCTCCCCGGCGAAAAGCGTGCCGGGGAGTCGAGGGATGCGCGTGCCGGGGAGTCGAGGGATGCGCGTGCCGGGGAGTCGAGGGATGCGCGTGCCGGGGAGTCGAGGGGTGCGCGTGCTGGGGAGTCGAAAGACGCGCCCACCGGCACGGCGTATGCGCTGGCGCACGACGCGGATGGTTCGGGGGCGGCGGTGCTGGCCGCGCTGGGCAGACTGGCTCGGGTGGTGGTGGATCGGCTGGTGGCGGAGAACGGGCTGACCGTTGTCGGGATCACCGGGTCGTCGGGGAAGACCTCGACCAAGGATTTGTTGGCGGGCGTGCTGGCGCCGCTGGGATCGGTTGTGGCGCCGCCCGGTTCGTTCAACAACGAGATCGGGCATCCGTGGACTGCGTTGCGCGCGACCACCGAGACCAAGTTCCTGGTGCTCGAGTTGTCGGCGCGGGGGCACGGACATATCAAGGCGCTGACCGAGATCGCCCCGCCGAGGATCGGGGTGGTGCTCAATGTCGGGACGGCGCATCTGGGCGAGTTCGGCAGCCGAGAGGCGATCGCGCAGGCCAAGGGTGAACTGGTGGAGGCGCTTCCGGCGGATGGCGTCGCGGTGCTCAATGCCGACGACTCGAACGTCGTGGCGATGGCCGCGCGCACCGCGGCCCGGGTGGTGCGCGTCGGGCAGGCCGAGAGCGCCGAGGTACGGGCCACGGACGTCGTCCTCGACGAGGCCGCTCGCGCCCGATTCACCCTGTCGGCCAAGGGTTCCAGCGTCGAGGTGCGATTGGCCGTGCACGGCGAGCACCAGGTCGGCAACGCGTTGTCGGCGGCGGCGGTGGCGCTGGAATGCGGCGCGGATCTCGACACCGTCGCCCGCGCGCTATCCGGCGCGACTGTGGCCTCGGCGCACCGCATGGACGTGCGCACGCGCGCCGATGGCGTCACCGTGATCAACGATTCCTACAACGCCAACCCGGATTCCATGCGGGCCGCACTCAAGGCCCTGGTCACCATGTCCAAGGCGGGCGAGCGACCGCGGCGGAGCTGGGCGGTGCTCGGCGAAATGGCCGAGCTGGGCGAGGAATCGGTGGTCGAGCACGACCGCATCGGCCGACTCGCCGTGCGCCTGGACGTCGATCGGCTGGTCGTGGTCGGCACCGGCCGCCCCTCGCGCGGCATGCATCAGGGCGCGGTCCAGGAGGGCTCGTGGGGTGAGGAGTCGGTGCTCGTGCCCGATATCGAATCCGCGATCGCACTGCTGGACGACGAGCTCGCGGCGGGTGACGTGGTGCTGGTCAAGGCCTCGAACTCCGTCGGTCTGTGGGCGGTCGCGCAGCACCTGACCGAAACGGAGGCGGCCCGATGAGACAGATCCTGTTCGCCGCGGGCATCGCACTGGCGGTGTCGATCCTGTTGACCCCGTTGCTGATCCGCATGTTCGCCCGCCGCGGCTTCGGCCAGGAGATCCGCATCGACGGCCCGGAGAGCCACAAGGCCAAGCGCGGCACTCCGACCATGGGCGGCGTCGCCATCCTGATCGGCATGTGGGCCGGATACTGGGGTTCGCACCTGATCGGCATCGGCTATCGCGCCGAGGGCCCGACGACCTCGGCGCTGCTGGTGCTCGGCCTGGCCACCGCACTGGGCATGGTCGGCTTCGTCGACGACTTCATCAAGATCCGCAAACAGCGCAATCTGGGCCTCACGGCCGCGGGCAAATACATCGGCCAGCTGACCGCGGCGATCGTCTTCGGCGTGCTGGCGCTGCAGTTCCCGGGCGCGAGCGGGCGCACCCCGGCCAGCCGCCACCTGTCCTATGTCCGCGATATCAACACCGTGTCCATGGGCGTGATCATCTTTCTGGCCTTCGTCTGCCTGGTGGTGGTCGCCTGGTCGAACGCGGTGAATCTGACCGACGGACTCGACGGCCTGGCCGCCGGTTCGATGAGCCTGGTGCTGGGCGCCTACGTGATCATCACCTTCTGGCAGTACTACCACGCCTGCGAGGTCAAGGCCGAGGCGGGCTGCTACAACGTGCGCGATCCACTGGATCTGGCGCTGGTCTGCGCGGCGGGCGCGGCCGCGTGCATCGGATTCCTGTGGTGGAACGCGGCTCCCGCGAAGATCTTCATGGGTGACACCGGTTCACTGGCCCTCGGTGGCCTGATCGCCGGACTGTCCATCACCACCCGCACCGAACTGCTGATGGTCGTGATCGGCGCGCTGTTCGTCGCCGAGGCCGCATCGGTGGTGTTGCAGGTGGCGGTCTTCCGGACCACACGCAATCGATTGTTCAAGATGGCGCCCTTCCACCATCATTTCGAACTCAGCAAATGGGCCGAGACCACGGTCATCATTCGGTTCTGGTTGCTGGCCGGTATCGCCTCGGCGGTCGGACTGGGCTTGTTCTACAGCGAATACCTCTCTCAGGTCGGGTAACAGCAGCGATGGTCGAACACAATCCGCGGGCCTTGCGATCTCCGGGGCCCATGCTCGAATTCTTGCGTGGCCGTGACGTTCTCGTCGCGGGATGGGGGGTGTCGGGCCGCTCGCTGGTGGAGCCACTGCGCGACATCGGCGCCCGTCCGGTGGTCACCGACGCCGGTGAGAAGGCGATGGCCGAGGCGGCCGAACTGGGCCTGGCCACCGCCGCCGGTGACGAACTGCTCGAGCCCGGCGCACTGGACCGCTTCGCGCTGGTCATCACCAGTCCGGGCTGGCGGCCGGATTCGCCGGTGCTGGTCTCGGCCGTCACCGAGGGCATTCCGGTCTGGGGCGATGTGGAATTCGCCTGGTGGGTGGATCAGGCGCGGCTGTACGGGCCGGTGCGCAAGTGGCTGGTGATCACCGGCACCAACGGCAAGACCACCACCACCCAGATGACCCACGCCATCCTGCGCGCGGCGGGCATCGCCAGCGTGGCCTGCGGCAATATCGGACTGCCGATTCTGGATGCGCTGCGGCGTAATCCCGGTCCGCAGATTCTGGCCGTGGAGCTGTCGTCGTTCCAGCTGCACTGGGCGCCGTCGGTGCGTCCGGAGGCCGGTGTGGTGCTCAATGTGGCCGAGGATCACCTGGATTGGCACGGCGGGCTGGACGCCTACGCCGCCGCCAAGGCGCGCGCGCTGACCGGCCGGGTCGGCGTGGTCGGCCTGGACGATCCGGTGGCGGCGGCGCTGGCGCGAAAGTCCAAGGCGCGCCGCACGGTCGGCTTCCGGGTCGGTGTGCCCGCCGACGGCGAACTCGGCGTGGTCGACGGCAAACTGCTCGATCGTGCCTTCACCAAGGCCGCCATCCTGGCCGAGGTGGGTGATATCAGCCCGCCCGGCCCGGCCGGTGTCGCCGATGCCCTCGCCGCGGCCGCGCTGACCCGATCCATCGACGTGGCACCGCAATTCGTCAAGGAGGGCCTGCAGGAGCACAAGGTGGGCCCGCATCGCGCCGCGTTCGTGCGCGAACTGGCCGGTGTCGAATTCGTGGACGACTCCAAGGCCACCAACCCGCACGCCACCCGGACCTCGATCCTGGCCCATCAACAGGTGGTCTGGATCGCGGGCGGTCAGCTCAAGGGCGCGCATATCGACGATCTGGTCGAGGAGGTCGCCGACCGGCTCGTGGCCGCCGTGCTGCTGGGCCAGGACGCCCCGATTTTCGCGGCCGCGTTGGCGCGACACGCGCCCGATGTCCCCGTGGTCGAGCTCGCTTCGGGTGACGATGCTGTGATGGGTGCGGAATTCACGTCCGAATTCGACAGTGCGGACGCGGTGATGGCCCGCGCGGTCCGCATCGCCGCCGGATACGCCCGCCGCGGTGACACGGTGCTGCTGGCGCCGTCGGCGGCCTCACTGGACATGTTCGCCGACTACACCCACCGGGGACGCAGTTTCGTCGCGGCGGTGCAGGCGCTCGACGAGGGAGATATCGGGAGCCCGCAGTGACAACAGCGGGTGGGAGTAGGGCGGGATCGGGCACAGCGCGCAAGTCCTCCGGTACCTGGTTCGGTGCCTGGCTGGCGCGCCCGTTCGCGGACTTCCACCTGGTGGTCACCATCGCCACCCTGCTCACCATGCTGGGGCTGGTGATGGTGCTCTCGGCGTCGAGCGTCGAGGCGTATTCGGCCGATGGCTCGGCATATTCGCTGTTCATCCAGCAGGCGGCGTTCGCGGTGCTGGGTGTGGTGGCGTTCTATGTGGCGCTGCGGATTCCGCTGCGCGTGCTGCGGCGGCTGTCGTTCCCGGTGTTCGCGGCCTCGGTGCTGGCGTTGGCGCTGGTGCTGATTCCGGGCATCGGTTCCCGGGTGCAGGGCTCGCGGCGGTGGTTCGATCTGGGATTCGTGTCGGTGCAGCCGTCGGAGATCGTGAAGGTCACCCTGATCGTCTGGGGCGCGCATCTGCTGGCGGCGCGGCGTTCGGAGCGGTCCTCCTACAGGGAGATCCTCATGCCGCTGGTGCCCGCCGGACTGCTGGTGTGCCTGCTGATCGTGTTGGAGCCCAATCTGTCCACCACGATCGCGGTCGGTCTGGTGCTGGCGGCGCTGCTGTGGTTCGGCGGGCTGCCGGTGCGGCTGTTCGTGACGATCGGGGTCTCCGGCGTCGTGGCCGCGGTCATTCTGGCGATGACCGCGGGCTACCGCTCCGACCGCATGCGCGCGTTCCTGAATTCCAGCGAGGATCCGCAGGGCATCGGCTATCAGGCGCGCCAGGCGCTGTTCTCCCTGGCCGACGGCGGCATCTGGGGCCGCGGCCTCGGACAGAGCCGGGCCAAGTGGAGCTATCTGCCCAACGCGCACAACGACTTCATCTTCGCCATCATCGGCGAGGAGCTCGGTTTCCTCGGATGCGCGCTGGTGCTGGGGCTTTTCGCGCTGTTCGTCTATACCGGGCTGCGCATCGCGAGTCGTTCGGTGGATCCGTTCCTGCGCCTGATGTCCGCGACCGCGACGGTGTGGATCACCGGACAGGCGCTGATCAACATGGGCTATGTGGTGGGGTTGCTGCCGGTGACCGGGCTGCAGCTGCCGCTGGTGTCGGCGGGCGGTTCGTCGCTGGCCATCACGCTGTTCATGTTCGGGCTCATCGCCAGCGCCGCGCGGCACGAACCGGAGGCGGTCGCCGCGCTGCACGCGGGCCAGGACGGGCGGTTCAGCCGATTGCTGCGGCTGCCCAAGCCGGAGGTCTACTCGCCGAGCCGGGCCCAGGCCGCGCGCGCCCGCGGCGGCCTGCGCGCCGCGCCCCCGCGGCGGGAACTGCCGCCCGCGCGGCGGCGGGGTGGCGCCGACGCGCCGCCGCGACGGTCGATAGATTCGGATTCGGCGCGGCGGCGCGCCGGTTCGGCCGGGCGCGGCGATCCCGGCCGCGGCGAGAGCCGCAGCACGATGTCGTGGCGCACCACGCGGGCGTGGGAGCCGACGTATCCGATCAACCATGCGAGAGAACGGGGTAATTCGAGGTGACGAGCGGCGGAAGCGGCAGGTCCGGAGGCACGGAACAGGCCGGGGGACGGACGCTTTCGGTGATCGTCGCGGGTGGCGGCACGGCCGGGCACATCGAACCGGCCATGGCGGTCGCCGATGCGCTGCGCCGGCTCGATCCGTCCATTCGGATCACCGCACTGGGTACCCAGCGCGGCCTGGAGACCACGCTGATTCCCGAGCGGGGTTATCCGCTCGAGCTGATCCCGCCGGTGCCGCTGCCCCGCAAGCTCTCCGGCGATCTGCTGCGCCTGCCCGGTCGGGTGCGGGCGTCGGTGGCGAAGGCGCGGGCGGTCATCGATGCGGTCGAGGCCGATGTGATCGTGGGCTTCGGCGGTTATGTCGCGCTGCCCGCCTACCTCGCGGCGGGGGGCGGACTGCGGCGGCGGCGCCGGGTGCCCGTGGTGGTGCACGAGGCGAATGCCAAGGCCGGGATCGCGAACAAGATCGGCGCGCGCCGGGCCGCGCGGGTGCTGGCGGCGGTGCCGGACTCCGGCGTGCACGCGCGCGGGCGCGGCGAGGCCGAGCTCGTGGGAATTCCGGTGCGCGAGGCCATCTCGACGCTGGACCGGGCGGGGCTGCGGGCGCGGGCGCGCGAACACTTCGGCCTGCCCGCGGACGGGCCGGTGCTGCTGGTATTCGGCGGCTCCCAGGGTGCGCGGCGGCTCAACGAGGCGGTGTCGGCGGCCGCGACCCAGCTGACCGCCGCCGGGATATCCGTACTGCACGCGCACGGGCCCAAGAACACCATCGAGATCTCCGGCGTCGATCCGGACGGTCCGGCGAAGTATGTGGCGGTGCCGTATCTGTCGCGCATGGATCTGGCCTATGCCGCCGCCGATGCCGCGGTGTGCCGTTCGGGCGCGATGACCGTGGCCGAGGTGTCCGCGGTCGGCCTGCCCGCCTTCTACGTGCCGCTGCCGCACGGCAACGGCGAGCAGGAGCTCAATGCCCGCCCGATCGTGGCCAAGGGCGGTGGCAGAATCGTGCCGGATGCGGAGTTGACTCCGAAGTATGTGATCGACGAGGTGATTCCGCTGCTCACCGACCCAGCGCGCTTGTCGTCCATGGCGGTGGCGGCGGCGGGTGCGGGGCATCGGGATGCCGCCGACGAGGTGGCGCGGATCGTGGTGGAGGTGGCGGGTCGATGACCGGGACGAACGAGGCTCTGGGATCGTCCGAGCTGCCGCCGCTGCTGCGGCGGGTGCACATGATCGGCATCGGCGGGGCCGGGATGTCGGGTATCGCCCGCATCCTGCTCTCCCGCGGCGGCGCGGTCTCCGGTTCCGATGCCAAGGAGAGCCGCGGGGTGCTGGCGCTGCGGGCGCGCGGGGCCGAGGTGCGCATCGGGCACGACGCCTCCGCGTTGGATCTCCTGCCCGGCGGGCCGACCGCCGTGGTGACCACCTATGCCGCCATTCCCAAGACCAATCCCGAATTGGTGGAGGCCAACCGGCGCGGGGTGCCGGTGCTGCTGCGCCCGGCGGTGCTGGCCGAGCTCATGCGCGGCCATCGCACGCTGCTGGTCTCGGGCACGCACGGCAAGACCTCGACCACCTCGATGCTGGTGGTCTCGCTGCAGCACTGCGGCTTCGATCCGTCGTTCGCGGTGGGCGGTGAGCTGAACGAGGCGGGCACCAACGCCCATCACGGCACCGGCGGCTTCTTCGTCGCCGAGGCCGATGAATCCGACGGCTCGCTGCTGCAATACGAACCGGACGTCGCGGTCGTCACCAATATCGAATCCGATCACCTGGACTTCTACGGTTCCGTGGAGGCCTATGTGCGGGTGTTCGACGATTTCGCCGCGCGGCTGGTGCCGGGTGGGCTGCTGGTGGTGTGCCTGGACGATCCGGGCTCGCTGGCGCTGGCGCAGCGGGTGGCGGATCGAATCGCGACCGGGGAACTGAATATTCGCGTCCTGGGCTACGGCTCGGGCGAACTGGCCGATGCGCCGGTTCCGGTCGGGGTGCGGCTGCTGGCCTGGGAGCCGCGCGATGTCGGCGGCGTGGCCACGCTGCAGCTGAGCGACGAGCCCGCGCCGCGTACGCTGCGGCTGTCGGTGCCGGGCCGGCATATGGCGCTCAACGCGCTGGGCGCGCTGCTGGCTGCGCGCGACACCGGGGCCGATCTGGACGAGATCCTGCAGGGCCTGGAGGGTTTCGGCGGGGTACATCGCCGGTTCCAGTTCGTCGGGCGGGAGAACGGCGTGCGGGTGTTCGACGACTACGCCCACCATCCGACCGAGGTGGCCGCGGTGCTCGGGGCCGCCGCCGAACTGGTCCGCCAGGAGGCGGCCGACGGGGCGCGCTCGCGTCAGGGGCGGGTGATCGTGGTGTTCCAGCCACATCTGTACAGCCGCACAGCCGCTTTCGCGCAGGAGTTCGGCACCTCGCTGTCGCTGGCCGACGAGGTCGTGGTGCTCGACGTCTACGGCGCTCGGGAGAAGCCGCTGCCGGGTGTCAACGGCGCGCTGGTGGCCCAGTCGGTCACCAAACCCGTGCACTACCAACCGGATATGTCCCGGGTCGGCCGCCAGGTCGCGAGCCTGGCCCGGCCGGGGGATGTGGTGATCATCATGGGCGCGGGCGATGTCACGATGCTCGGCGGCCAGATCCTCGACGGCCTGCGGGTGCGTCCGCCGGTCGGGCGGTGACAGGCACCCGATCAGTCGTCGCCTTGACGCCCCATCGAAAACCGACCGCCACGGAAGTGGGGGACCTATGAGAAGTCGTGCGGGACAAGGGTCTCGGGCCGACGAGCCGATCGATGCCGAGATCGACGAATTCGACGATGCCTCCGATCCGGTGCCCGGTGGGGCGCGGGAGCGGTTGCGCCGGGCGCGATTGCGGCGTGCCGGGCGGTCGCTTCCGGAGCTGTCGCGGCGGCGAATCGCGCTGTGGTCGTTGGCCGTTGTGGCGATGCTGGGGGTGCTGGCGGGCGTGGCGTGGTTCACCCCCGCGCTGTCGGTGCGCACGGTCGAGATCCGAGGGCTGAAGTCGGTGCCGGAGGAGCAGGTGCGCGAGGTGCTGCGGATTCCGGAGGGCATCTCGATGCTGCGTATCGATACCGATGCGGTGGCGCGGCGGGTGGCGGCGCTGCCGAAGATGCGCTCGGCGCGGGTGCAGCGGGTGTTCCCGGCGACGGTGCGGGTGACCGTCGACGAGCGGATGCCGGTGCTGTTCTTCGACGGACCCGAGGGCACACACCTGCTCGACGGCGATAGCACGGAATTCGCCATCGAGCCACCGCCACCCGGCGTGCCGAAACTCACCACCGAACATCCGGGCGGTAGCGATCCGGTTACCCGCGCCGCCGTGGCGGTGCTGGACGCCGCGCCGCCGGGCCTGCGAGCCCAGGTGGGAGAGGTTGTGGCGCGGTCTGTTTCGGATATCGCGCTGAATCTGACCGACGGGCGGACCGTGCTGTGGGGCGGTCCGGGCGACTCCGAACGCAAGGCGGCGGTGGTGCTACCGGTGCTGTCGCGCCCCGGAACGGTATTCGACGTTTCGAGTCCCGATCTGGTGACGGTAAAGTAAGTGACACATGTTGTGCCCACGGAGTTTTCGGTGCTCACCGAATCGACGGCGGGTACGAGGAGCGATTCCCCGCACCGGGGACGGCCGTTCGCGATACGATGCGGGGCGGGCTCGGACGAGACGGATCACACCAAGATTCTGTCCCTCGTTTCGGCGCGCCTGCGCGCCTATTGCGGCCGGTGCGAATAGCGTTCCGCAACAGTCGGATACTTGACATAACGCTAACCCTATGGTTGAGGTTTAGGGTTTGTCCGGGCGAAAGCCCGGATTTGCCCCACCCCTGCCAGGCGCTCTGCCGAGAATCCGAAAACGACAGGCTTGGATCGAAGGAAGGCGAGAGCCCATGACGCCCCCGCACAACTACCTTGCAGTGATCAAGGTCGTCGGTATCGGCGGCGGCGGCGTGAACGCCGTCAACCGGATGATCGAACAGGGACTCAAGGGAGTCGAGTTCATCGCGGTCAATACCGACGCGCAGGCGCTGCTGATGAGTGACGCGGACGTCAAGCTCGACGTCGGCCGTGAGCTCACCCGCGGCCTCGGCGCCGGTGCCGACCCCGAGGTGGGTCGCAAGGCCGCCGAGGACCACAAGGACGAGATCGAGGAGGTGCTCAAGGGCGCCGACATGGTCTTCGTGACCGCCGGTGAGGGCGGCGGCACCGGCACCGGTGGCGCGCCCGTGGTCGCCAGCATCGCCCGCAAGCTGGGCGCGCTGACCATCGGCGTGGTGACCCGGCCGTTCTCCTTCGAGGGCAAGCGGCGCTCCAACCAGGCCGAGGCGGGCATCCAGGCGCTGCGCGAATCCTGCGACACCCTCATCGTGATCCCCAACGACCGGCTGCTGCAGCTCGGCGACGCGGCGGTGAGCCTGATGGACGCCTTCCGGTCCGCGGACGAGGTGCTGCTCAACGGTGTCCAGGGCATCACCGACCTGATCACCACCCCCGGTCTGATCAACGTCGACTTCGCCGACGTCAAGAGCGTCATGTCCGGTGCGGGCTCCGCGCTCATGGGCATCGGCTCGGCGCGCGGCGAGGGCCGTTCGGTGAAGGCCGCCGAGGCGGCGATCAACTCGCCGCTGCTCGAGGCGTCCATGGACGGCGCGCACGGGGTGCTGCTGTCCATCGCGGGCGGTTCGGACCTGGGCCTGTTCGAGATCAACGAGGCCGCCTCGCTGGTGCAGGAGGCCGCGCACATCGAGGCCAACATCATCTTCGGCACGGTCATCGACGATTCGCTCGGTGACGAGGTGCGGGTCACGGTGATCGCGGCCGGATTCGACGGCGGCACCCCCGCCCGCCGCATCGAGACCACGGCCCGCCCACACACCATCACCGCCCGCGCGGGCGAACTGAGCCGGGGCGCGACCACTCCGACCGCCGAGCCCCGCACCGCCGACCCGGCCCCCTCCAGCACCCCGTCGAGCTCGATCGAGCGCGGCCCGGCTCCCAACTACGGCCACCCGCGCACCTCCCCCGACCCGACGGTCGCGGGCAACAGCCGCTCCCACATCCAGCCCCCCGACGAGGACTCCGACGACGACGTCGACGTCCCGTCCTTCATGCGCCGCTGACCGACCCCCTCGGCCCCCGCCCCGCCCTCGGCGAGGCGGGGGCTTTGGCGTTTCCCGAACCCTCACACCTTTTCTCGCCGCCCGGAATCCGGCCCGCCGGTTTCCGATCACCCGCGCGGGGTATGACCGCCTGCGGGCCGTCCGAGGGGCCGGAAAGGGTGCGTGGGCAGTGGTCGGGACCGGTCGCGCGGCGAGGGCGGTGGGTCGCCCCATGGTGGCTACTAATCTCGGGGTCATGACGACTACTTCGGTTCGGGTGCGGCGGGTCACGACGACGCGGGCGGGTGGGTTCTCCAAGCCGCCCTACGACTCGTTCAATCTCGGCGATCACGTCGGGGACGATCCGGAGGCCGTGCGGCGCAACAGGGTACGGCTGGCCGAGGGGATCGGGCTGGCGCCGGAGCGGCTGGTGTGGATGGAGCAGGTGCACAGTCGCAATGTGGCCGTCGTGGACGGGCCGCGCGCGGAACCGGTTCCGGTGACCGACGCGCTCGTCACCACCGTGCCGGATCTGGCGCTGGTGGTGCTGACCGCGGACTGTGTGCCGATCCTGCTCTCCGACGACGAGGCGGGCGTGATCGCGGCCGTGCACGCCGGGCGGGTGGGCGCGCGCATCGGCATCGTGCCGCGGGTGCTGGAGGCGATGGTCTCCGTCGGCGCGCGGCCCGAGCGCATCGGCGCCTTCCTGGGACCGGCCGCGAGCGGACGGCGGTACGAGGTGCCCGCGGCCATGCGCGCGGATGTGGAGGAGCACCTGCCGGGCAGCGCGACCACCACCGCCAAGGGCACGCCCGGGCTGGATCTGCGGGCCGGGATCGCGCGTCAGCTCGAGGAGGCCGGGGTGGGTGCGGTGGCCGTGGATCCGCGCTGCACGATCGAGGACGAGACGTTGTTCAGCCATCGGCGGGGCGCGCCGACCGGCCGGCTCGCCGGGGTGATCTGGATGGACACCGCGGGATCGGCCGAGTGAGCGCCACGAATTCCTCGGGCTTGTCCGCCGTCGAGGTTCCGGTTAAGCGCGGGCAATTCGCCGAATCGGCGCATTCAGGTGCATTCGTGATGAGTTTCGCATTTCAGGGAGATCTTCTATGACCGCCGAATCCGGCACCGCCGCCGCGGTATCCACTCGCACCGCGGAACTGTCCAGCGCGCTGACCGGTCTGTTGTCCCGGATCGAGGCCGCCTGCCGGGCCGCCGGACGCGATCCCGCCGACGTACGGTTGCTTCCGGTCACGAAATTTTTTCCCGCGTCGGATATCCAGATTCTCTATGAATTGGGCCGCCGGGAATTCGGCGAATCGCGTGATCAGGAGGCCGCGGGGAAGGTGGCCACTTTGGGACACCTGTCCCACATACGCTGGCACATGATCGGGCGGTTGCAACGCAACAAGGCCAAGTCGGTCGCCCGGTGGGCGCATACCGTCCATTCGGTCGATAGTGAACGTTTGGCAACCGCCCTCGACGCCGGAGTCGGCGCGGCGCGCGCGGCCGGAGAGCGCGACACGCCGTTGCGAATCTTGTTGCAGGTCAGCCTGGATCGCGACCCCGGCCGCGGCGGTGTCGCCCCGGCCGATCTGCCGGGCCTCGCCGAACGGGTCGCCGCCTCGGAGAATCTGCAGCTGGCAGGCCTGATGGCTATCCCGCCGCTGGACGTCGATCCGGAGCCCGAATTCGCGCGCCTGGCCCAGCTGCACGCCCGGCTGCTGGCCGATCATCCGCAGGCGAGGGAGCTTTCGGCCGGTATGTCGGGAGATTTGGAGGCGGCAATTCGACACGGTTCCACCTGCGTGCGTGTCGGTACTGCCTTGATGGGCGCTCGACCGATAACCTCGGGATAGCAAACAAACCTCATCAGTCACATTCGAAACATATGCTTGTGGCGGACGAGGACTGAGCAGGACTTCAACACCCCAGGCCAGCCGGGTGCCGTAGGAAGGTCGACCAGGATGAGCACGCTGCACAGGTTCAAGGCGTACTTCGGCATGGTTCCGCTCGAGGAATACGAAGACGACTACGTCGACGATCGCGGACCGCGGGGTGTGGAGGATCGTTCGCACCGGCCTCGGGACTACGCCGAGCCGCGTTACGAGCCCACCGGTCGGTCCCGTTTCGCCGACGATCGCTACGACGACGAGCCCGGCTATCCCGAGCCCACCTACAAGGCGCCCTATCAGCCCGGTTACACCGTCGCCCGGCGCGAGGACTACGGCGACGAGGCCTACGTCGACGACCGCTACGAGCCCCCGCGCCGCCCCACCCGCATCGAATCGGCCCCCTCGGGCCGCTCGCGCGGGCTGGGCACGCCCCCGATGGTCCGCGGCACCACGCATGGCGCACTGGCGATGGACCCCGAGGTCGAGCGCAGATTGGAAGAACGGCGGGTGGAGGAGCGGGCCCGCTTCGAGCCGGCGCCGCGGCGCGCGCCGGTCTTCGAGGACGGAGGGCCCTTGTCCAAGATCACGACGCTGCGTCCGCGCACCTATGCCGAGGCCGCCATCATCGGCGAGCGCTTCCGCGACGGCACCCCGGTGATCATGGATCTGGTGGAGATGAGCAATGCCGACGCGCGTCGGCTGGTCGACTTCGCCGCGGGCCTGGCGTTCGCGCTGCGCGGCTCGTTCGACAAGGTCGCGACCAAGGTGTTCCTGCTCTCACCGGCGGATGTCGACGTATCGGCGGAGGAACGTCGGCGCATTGCCGAAAACGGTTTCTACAACCAGAAATAGGACGTTTCACCGGGGGTCGCGTGTCTGGTCGTCCGACCGGTCGACACGCCGTGAGCGGGGGGAGTCATGCCGTGCGAGACGGCGCGGGGAGTTTGCAGGACACCGAATCTGAGGCAGAGTGGACCCGTGGCCTTGTTCAAGGTGCTGTATGTGCTCCTATTCCTCTTCTGGCTGTTGCTGATCAGCCGAGTCATCGTCGAGTTCATCCGGAGCTTCGCCCGCGACTGGCATCCGCGGGGCGTCGTCGTCGTGATCCTCGAGGTGATCTTCACGATCACCGACCCTCCGGTGAAACTCCTGAGGCGATTGATACCTCCCGTGAACTTGGGTGGAATTCGCCTCGATCTGTCGATTATGGTGCTGCTTTTCATCGTCTTCATCTTGATGACGATCACGAGCAGGCTCGGGCAGCCGGTAGGCCCGGTGTGACAGAATGGGCCGTGAAGAATAGCTTGCTAGATCTAGTGCTAGATCTCCGTACGAAGCGTGAAGGGATCCTTCCATGCCGCTGACCCCAGCCGATGTGCACAACGTCGCGTTCAGCAAACCGCCGATCGGGAAGCGCGGCTACAACGAGGATGAAGTCGACGCCTTCCTCGACCTGGTCGAGCAGGAACTCTCACGCCTCATCGAGGAGAATGCCGATCTGCGCCAGCGGGTTGCCGAGCTCGACGCCGAACTGGCCGATGCGAAGAAGGCGCGCCCGGCCCCGCAGGCGGTGAAACCGGCTCCACCGCAGCCCGAACCGCCCAAGCCGCAGCCCGTGGCGCCGCCCGCCCCGATGCCCGCCGCCCCGCCCGCGCCCAAGGATCCGGCCGGAGCGGACGCGAACCTACAGGCCGCCAAGGTGCTCAGCCTGGCCCAGGAGATGGCCGACCGGCTCACCAGCGATGCCAAGACCGAGGCCGAGCAGCTGCTCGCCAACGCGCGCGCCAACTCCGAGCGTCTGGTCAGCGACGCCCGCACCCGTTCCGAGGGCATGATCGCCGAGGCCCGGCAGAAGGCCGAGGCCATGCTGTCGGATGCGCAGTCCCGGTCCGACAGCCAGCTGCGTCAGGCCAAGGAGAAGGCCGACGCCCTGCAGGCCGACGCCGAGCGTAAGCACACCGAGATCATGGCGACCATCACCCAGCAGCGCAGCGTGCTGGAGAGCCGGATCGAGCAGCTGAAGACCTTCGAGCGCGAGTACCGGGTGCGGCTCAAGTCCTACCTGGAGTCGCAGCTCGAGGAGCTGGAAAACCGCGGTTCGGCCGTGCCGGTCGACGGTGGCGACGCGTTCGAGGGCGCTGGTGCGGGCCACAACCACGCCCCGGCCTCCTTCGCCAAGGGCGGCAAGTAGTCTCGTAGGCACGTACTCTCGAATATCGGCGCGCCCGCCACGCGATCTCGTGCGGCAGCGCGGATGTGTGGTCGGAAGTCCGTCGAGCCACCTGGCCCGTCTAGGGGGTGACCATGCTCGTCCTGACGCTCGTCCTGGCCGCGATCGGCTTCGCCCTCCTGGTGACCGCGTTGACCACCGGATCGGTGATGTGGGCCTGGGGGTGCATTGTCGTGTGCGTCATCGGTGCGGTGCTGCTGCTGGTGAGCGCGCTGTCGATGCGCGACGCCGAGGACGATACGCAGTCCCGTCCCGCTCGTCACGCCAAACGCGCGGCGCCGCCCGCGCGGCGGGGATATCCGGGCGATTCGGCTCCTCGACACTCGGGCGACACGGCTCCTCGGCACTCGGGCGATTCCGCTCGGTACCCGGCTGATTCATCCCGATACCCAGGCGCTTCGGCCCGATACCCGGATGAAGCTACTCCGTACCCGGACGAAGCCACTCGGTACCCGGACGAAGCAACTGGTTACCCGGACGAAGCCACTCGGTACCCGGGTGAAGCCACTCGGTACCCGGGTAAAGCCACTCGTTATCCAGGCGATTCCTCTCATTTCCCCGGCGAACGCCGGGGCCGAGAATAGGTTTGCCCGGCACGGCTACAATCAAACACGAAGCAACGGCATCGATCCGGCCATCACCGGGGAGCCTTCGGAAGAACGGCGTCGGCCCCGACGCTCAGTAGAACCGAACGGGTGAGCCCGTCACAGCTCACGAACGAGAGGTCCGCATTCGGACAAGCGGGGTGGTACCGCGGTTTCGGCGCACCGGCGCCGAGGTCGTCCCCGTGCCCACCGGGATGCGCCGCAGGCGCACTGGCACGAGGAGACCACTGCCCGACATGGCGGACGAAGCAGCCACCCGCAACTCTGTGCCCACTGAGGCGTCCGCGGCTCCCTCCATGGTTACGCAGGCTCGCGAGTCCCATCGCGTCGCTCCCGCCTACCCACGCGTGGATCTGGGTACCGGCGGCCAGGTGTCGTTTCCGGAGCTGGAGCGGCGTGTCCTGGACTACTGGGCCGCCGACGACACCTTCCGGGCCAGCATCGAGAACCGTTCCGGCGCCGAGGAGTTCGTCTTCTACGACGGTCCCCCCTTCGCCAATGGATTGCCCCATTACGGACACCTGCTCACCGGATACGTCAAGGATTTGATCCCGCGTTTCCAGACGATGCGCGGTAAGAAGGTCGAGCGCCGATTCGGCTGGGACACCCACGGCCTGCCCGCGGAAATCGAAGCGGAGAAGCAGCTCGGTATCACGGACAAATCACAGATCGACGCGATGGGCCTGGCGGAATTCAATGCCAAGTGCAAATCGTCGGTGTTGCGCTACACCAATGAGTGGCGCGCGTATGTGACCCGTCAGGCCCGCTGGGTGGACTTCGACAACGACTACAAGACCCTCGATCCCAGCTTCATGGAATCGGTGATGTGGGCCTTCAAGTCGCTGTACGACAAGGGGCTGATCTATCAGGGCTTCCGGGTGCTGCCCTACAGCTGGTACGAGCAGACGCCGCTGTCCAACCAGGAGGCGCGCCTGGACGACGCCTATCGGATGCGTCAGGACCCGGCGGTCACCGTGGACATGGTGCTCGGAGTGCCCGAGGATCATCCGCTGCGCGAGCTCGACGGCGCGAACGCGCTGATCTGGACCACCACGCCCTGGACCCTGCCGTCCAATCTGGCCATCGCCGTGCATCCGGACATCACCTATGTGCACGTGCGGGGCAAGGACGGCAAGCGCTACCTGCTGGCCGCCGAACGCGTCTCGCATTACGCCCGCGAACTGGGTGACGAGCCGCAGATCCTGTCGGAGCATGTGGGTGCGGCGCTGGTCGGGCTGAGCTACCGCCCGCCGTTCGACTTCTTCCTCGGCCACCCGAACTCGCACCGCGTGCTCGAGGCCGACTACGTGACCACCGACTCCGGCACCGGCGTCGTGCACCTCGCACCGGCGTTCGGTGAGGAGGACATGGACGTCGCCGCGGCCAACGGTATCGAGATCGTGCAGCCGCTGGATCCGGGCGGCAAGTTCACCTCGATGGTGCCGCCGTACGAGGGCCTGATGGTCTTCGATGCCAACCCGGTGATCATCAAGGACCTCAAGGCGGCCGGGAAGCTGCTGCGGCACGAGACCATCGAGCACTCCTATCCGCACAGCTGGCGTTCGGGCCAGCCGCTGATCTACATGGCCGTGCCGTCGTGGTTCGTCGCGGTGACCAAGTTCCGCGACCGGATGGTGGAGCTGAACAAGCAGATCACCTGGGTGCCCGAGCACATCCGCGACGGACAGTTCGGGAAGTGGCTCGAGAACGCGCGCGACTGGAACATCAGCCGTAATCGCTACTGGGGTGCGCCGATCCCGGTGTGGGTGTCGGACAATCCGGAGTACCCGCGCGTCGATGTGTACGGTTCGCTGGATCAGTTGGAGCGCGATTTCGGCGTGCGGCCGAGCGATCTGCACCGCCCGGGGATCGACGAGTTGGTGCGGCCCAATCCCGATGATCCGACCGGCAAGTCGATGATGCGGCGGGTGCCGGAGGTGCTGGACTGCTGGTTCGAGTCCGGGTCGATGCCCTATGCGCAGGTGCATTACCCGTTCGAGAACAAGGAGTGGTTCGAGGGCACGCAGGACGTTGCCGCGCACAGCCCAGGCGATTTCATCGTCGAGTTCAACGGGCAGACGCGCGGCTGGTTCTACAACCTGCATGTGCTCTCGACCGCGCTGTTCGATCGGCCCGCGTTCAAATCCGTGGTCGCGCACGGCATCGTGCTCGGCGACGACGGGCAGAAGATGTCGAAGTCCAAGCGCAACTATCCGGACGTGAACGAGGTCTTCGACCGCGACGGCTCCGATGCCATGCGTTGGTTCCTGATGGCCTCGCCGATCCTGCGCGGCGGCAACCTCATCGTCACCGAGCGCGGCATCCGTGAGGGCGTCGGCCATGCGCTGCGGCCACTGTGGAACGCGTGGACGTTCCTGCAGCTGTACGCGTCGAAACCCGGCGAGTGGCGGACGGATTCGCAGCATGTGCTGGATCGCTACATCCTGGCGAAGCTGGCGGCCACGCGCGACGCGATGACCGAGGCACTCGAGGTCTACGACATCAACGCCGCCTGTGAGCAGCTGCGCACCTTCGCCGACGCGCTCACCAATTGGTATGTACGCCGGTCGCGTTCGCGCTTCTGGGACGAGGACCGCGACGCCATCGACACCCTGCACACGGTGCTCGAGGTGACCACCCGCCTGGCCGCACCGCTGCTGCCGCTGATCACCGAGGTGATCTGGCGCGGTCTGACCGGCGGCCGCTCGGTGCATCTGACCGACTGGCCCGCCGCGAACGAACTGCCGAAGGATCCGGAGCTGGTGTCGGCGATGGACGAGGTGCGCGCGGTCTGCTCGACGGCCTTGAGCCTGCGCAAGGCCCAGAACCTGCGGGTGCGCCTGCCGCTGTCGGAGGTGACCATCGCCGCCCCCGACGCCGACCGGCTGGCCCCCTTCGTGGATCTGGTCGCCGACGAGATCAACGTCAAGAAGGTCGATCTGACCACCGACGTCGCCGCGCACGGCCGCTTCGAGCTGGTCGTGAACGCCCGCGCCGCGGGCCCGCGCCTGGGCAAGGACGTCCAGACGGTGATCAAGGCGGTCAAGGCCGGGGAGTGGACCGAGAGCCCCGAGGGCGTGGTCTCCGCCGCAGGGATCGACCTGCTGCCGGAGGAGTACACCCAGCGCCTGGTGGCCGCCGAACCCGAATCCACCGCGGCCCTGCCCGGCAACGCGGGCCTGGTCGTGCTGAATTCGGAGGTCACCGAGGATCTCGAGGCCGAGGGCTGGGCCCGCGACCTCATCCGCGACCTCCAGGAAACCCGCAAGTCCCTGGGCCTGGACGTCTCCGACCGGATCTCGCTCGTCCTGGAGGTCCCCGCCGACAAGCTCGCCTGGGCCCGAACCCACCGCGACCTGATCGCGGGCGAGGTCCTCGCCACGACCCTCACCTTCGGCGAGGCCACCGCGAACCCGGCCGACCTGGTCGGCGGCGTTCGAGCGTCGATCACGAAGGTCTGACCCACCCCCTGTTGCCCGGCGCTACGCCGGGCAACAGGGACGGGCCGGCCGCTGCGGTCCACCCTGTTTCCCCAGCGGTCCGTCTTGTTTCCCCAGCGGTCCACCGTGTTTCCCCAGCGGTCCACCGTGTTTCCCCGGCGGTCCGCCGTGTTTCCCCGGCGGTCCGCCTTGTGCCCCAGCGTCCGTCTTCTTGTTTCCCCAGCGTCCGTCTTCTTGTTTCCCCGCATCCGGCGCCCCAGCGCCGGATGCGGGGACCAAACGGCCACGTAAATGATTGGCCCCCTATGACTTCGGCGCCTACCGTCATGGCAATGGACGAGCGCTACCTCAACGTAGTCGATGTGGAGGCGACCTGTTGGGAGGGGGCGGTTCCGCCTGGGCAGGTGAGTGAGATCATCGAGATCGGGCTGTGTGTGGTGGACCTGCAGGCGCTCGAGCGGGTGGGCAGGCGCAGTATTGTGGTGCGGCCTGTGCGGTCGGTGGTGAGTGAATTCTGTACGGAGCTTACGACTTTGACGCAGGAGCAGGTGGATTCGGGGGCGGAGTTCGCGGCCGCGTGTGAGTTGTTGCGTAGTGAGCATGGCGCCGCGGCGCGGGCCTGGGCGAGCTGGAGAGATGACGATCGGAGGCAGTTCGAAAGGCAATGTGCGGCAACGGGTGTGCCGTACCCGTTCGGTGTGCGGCATATCAATGCCAAACGAGTGTTTTCCGAATCACTCGGGACCGCAAAGCGTTACGGTATGGCCGAGGCGCTGCGGGTTCGGGAGATGGCGCTCGAGGGGACTCATCATCGCGGGGGAGATGATGCCTGGAATATCGCGAATCTCGTTGTCGACACGATTCGTCGCGGTGCCTGGCCGGATCAGGAGTCGGTGGATTGGCGATGGACCGCGAGCTGAATTTCCAGCAGGAGGCGGTCGGCGGGGTTGTCCATATCGATGCCCATGAGCTGGGTCGCTCGGCGGATACGGTAGCGGAGGGTGTTGGGGTGGATGCGGAGATGGGTTGCGGCGGTGCGGACGTCGCCGCGGTGGGTGAGGTAGGACTCCAGGCTCAGGCGTAGTTCGGCGGAGTATTTCTCGTCGTAGTCGATGAGGGTGTGCAGGCGCGGGTCGCGCAGTTCGGGGTGCTCGCCGACGAGAGTGAGGATCTCGGCGAGCAGGACGGTGGTGCGGGAGCTGGCGAGCGTGGTGACCCGATCGGCGTCGGGCAGGGTGGCGGTGCGGCCGAGTACCCGGTCCACCTCGGCGCGGGCGCGGGCGATATCGGCCAGCCCGTCCACGGGCGCGGCGATGGCGGCGCGCAGGTCCAGTCCGGAGCGGTCGGCGAGCTGGCCGATCACCTGGCGGGTCCACGACGCTACCCGGTCGACCGAATGATGTTCGGGGAACAGCACATACAGCCGATCGCCGATCCGGGTCGTCACACAATCCTGCCGAAACGCGCTGGCGTGCAGGCGAAGTGTGACCGTGCCTCGGCGCAGCGCGTCGTCGTCAGGCTCGCCCGCGGTATGCGGGGCGAAGCCGACCACCGCCGCGCGGCCGTCGGCGGGCACGGCGAAGGTTTCGGCGAAGGTCGGGATGTCCACCTCGCCGCCGTGCGCGCCGAACAACCGCTGAATGAGCAGCGCGTCCGAGGTGGGGGCGTGGCGGGTCCGCCAGATCACCCGTGCGGCAATGGAAGCCGCGCCCCGCAGCACCCGCGCGCTGTCGGCGTCCAGCGGTGCGTCGCCCTCCTGCACCCAGATGGTGCCGAGCCACGTGCGCCCCCGCCCGCCGCGCCGCCCCGGCTCCCGGATGCCGATCGCGATGCGCCGCCGCGTCTCCCACTCCGACTGCGCCGGAACCTCCACCACGTCACCGGTATTGCGCAGCCGATCGAACACCCCCTCGCGCTGCAACCAGTGCAGATACCCGGCCGGACCCTGCCGCCCCAGCACCGACGCCCGTCGCACCACATCGGCCGAGGCCGTGCTGTCCGCCGAATAGGCCAGCAGCCGCGACTGATCGTCCTCGATGCTCACCAGTCCGTGCGTCGACTCCGCCACCGAATGCGCCAACCCGAACAGATCGGTGTCCACCGCGGGCATCGACTCCACCGCCCGCGGCCCCGCCCCGTCGCCGATGATCCGCCCGATCAGCGAATGCACCATCTCCCACCGCGCATGCGGATGCACCGCCACCACCGCGATCCCGGCGTCGAGGGCCGCGGCCCGCAGCCGCGGCGAGGCGCCCTTGGAGAACACCACCCGCGGCCGATGCTCGGGCGGGCACCGCTCACCCAGATCGTGCAGCCACCGGGTGGCGTCGGAGTCGTCAACCCCTACTTGCAGATACACCTCCGGCAGCGCCCGTCCCGGCGGCATATCCATGTTCAGGTCGTCCACATCCATGAACGCGACCGAATCCACGATCACGTCCTCGCCCGCGGGCGCGTCCAGCAGCGTGGCAACGGCGCTGGTCAGGGCGGATAGCAGCTCCGACAGCGGTATGAACCGGTTCACACTCTTCATTCAATCGGACGAAAATCACGGACGCAATTCGTCCTGCCGGACAACGGCCCGGAATGTCCGAATGCTGTTTATTCCTGCCTATGGACGCGATCACCACGGTTCCCGCACCGTCCAACGAACCCGTCAACTCCTACGCACCCGGCACCCCGGAGCGCGCCCGGCTGCAGGCCGCGCTGCGCGAGTTGGCGAGCAATCCCACCGAGCTGCCCCACGTCATCGACGGTGAGCACCGCGCAGGCACCGGCGCCCGCGTCGACGTCGTTCAGCCGCACAACCACGCGGCCGTGCTCGGCACCTTCAGCGTCGCCGAGGCGGGCGATGTGCAGGACGCGGTCGACACCGCCGTGCGGGCCGGAGCCGCTTGGCGCGCACTGCCTTTCGACGAACGCGCCGCGGTCTTCCTGCGCGCCGCCGATCTGCTGGCCGGGCCCTGGCGCGAAACCATCGCGGCGGCAACGATGCTGGGTCAGTCCAAATCGCCGCAGCAGGCCGAGATCGACGCGCCCTGCGAACTGGTCGACTTCTGGCGCTTCAACGTGCATTTCGCCCGCCAGCTGCTGGCCGAGCAGCCGATCTCGAGCGCGGGCGTGTGGAACCGCACCGACTACCGCCCGCTCGAGGGCTTCGTCTACGCGATCACCCCGTTCAACTTCACCGCCATCGCCGGAAATCTGCCCACCGCACCGGCTTTGATGGGCAATACGGTGGTCTGGAAGCCGTCGCCGACCCAGGCCGTCGCCGCGTACCACACCATGCGCCTGCTCGAGGCCGCCGGACTGCCGCCGGGCGTGATCAACCTCGTGCACGGCCACGGCCCCGAGGTCTCCGATGTGCTGCTGGCCGATCCGCGCCTGGCGGGCATCCACTTCACCGGCTCCACCCGCACCTTCCAGCATCTGTGGCGCGAGGTCGGCAATCGCATCGACCGCTACCGCACCTACCCGCGCCTGGTCGGTGAGACCGGCGGCAAGGACTTCGTGCTGGCGCACGCCTCGGCCGATCCCGAGGTGCTGATGACCGCGTTGATCCGCGGCGCCTACGAGTACCAGGGCCAGAAGTGCTCGGCCGCCTCGCGGGCGTTCGTGCCCAAGTCGCTGTGGTCGCGCATCGGCGACGAAGTGATCGGCCGGATCGGCACCCTGACCTACGGCGACGTCACCGATTTCACGAATTTCGGTGGGGCCGTAATCGATCGGCGCGCCTTCGACCGCAATGTGGCCGCCATCGAGCGGGCCAAGGCCACCGACAGCCTGACCGTGGCCGCCGGCGGCACCTACGACGACAGCGTCGGCTGGTTCGTGAATCCAACCCTGCTGGTCGGCGACGACCCGACCGACGAAGCGTTCCGGACCGAATACTTCGGCCCGATCCTGTCGCTGCACGTTTACGACGACGCCCGCCCGCACGCCTTCGAGGATGTGCTGAAGCTGGTGGATTCCGGTGCGGCCTACGGGCTCACCGGCGCGGTCATCGCCAACGATCGTGCGGCCGTCGACAAGGCAAGCGCCGCACTGCGTTTCGCGGCGGGCAACTTCTACGTCAACGACAAGCCCACCGGTGCGGTGGTCGGGCAGCAGCCGTTCGGCGGCTCGCGCGCCTCGGGGACCAACGACAAGGCCGGTTCCGCGCTGAACCTGCTGCGCTGGACCTCCCCGCGGTCGATCAAGGAGACGTTCGTCGCCCCGACGACCCACGAGTACCCACATCAGCTCGAGGAGGCGTAGATGAGCACGGTTCTCACCAACCCCCTGCGGCCCGCGCTGCTGGCCGCCTCCCGCTCACCCCGCGCCGAGCGCAGCCTCACCCGCATGCCGGTCACCAAGCGCATCGTCGACCGCTTCGTGGCGGGGGAGACCCGGGAGGCGGCACTGGGCGCTATCCGAGACCTCCTGGCGCACAACAGGTTCGTCACCATCGACTATCTGGGCGAGGGCACCGTCGATCCGGCGCAGGCCCAGCACGTGGTGGACGAGTACCTCGCGCTGATCGATGCGCTGGCCCAGCTGCCGGTCGGGTTCGAGCCGAAACGGGCGCGGGCGCTGGAGGTTTCGGTCAAACTGTCGGCGTTCGGGCAGGCGCTGCCCGGGGACGGCCACACGGTGGCACTGAACAATGCGCGCAAGGTGGTCGAGGCGGCCGAGAACGCCGGCGTCTGGGTCACTTTCGACGCCGAGGACCACACCACGACCGATTCCACCCTGTCGATCGTGCGCGAGCTACGCCGCGATCATCCGGAGACGGTCGGCACCGTGCTACAGGCGTATCTGCGTCGTACCGAGGACGACTGCCGGGCCTTCGCCGAGGAGGGCGCACGCATCCGGCTGTGCAAGGGCGCCTACAACGAGCCGGAGACGGTGGCGTTCCGGCGCAAGCGCGATGTGGACGCCTCGTATCTGCGCTGCCTGCGAATCCTCATGGGCGGCAAGGGATATCCGATGGTCGCTACGCACGATCCGGCTATGATCGAGGCGGCCGCGCTGCTGGCGACGTCGGTGCCGCGCGGGCGTGAGGACTTCGAATATCAGATGCTCTACGGCATCCGGCCCGCCGAGCAGGATCGGCTGGTGGGCATGGGGCAGCACCTGCGCGTGTATGTGCCCTTCGGCGACGAATGGTATGGCTACTTCGTCCGGAGACTCGCCGAGCGCCCGGCCAACCTCATGTTCTTCCTCCGGTCGGCCGCGCCGGGGAGGTGAGCCGACGCTCGACGGGCGTGCCCCTTTCGTGACGCCACCCGGTCATTCTCGTCGAGCGCGGCAAAATACATCGGACCGTTATCTAACGTGCCGTTGTTCAGCGGCAAATGGTGGTACTGTTACCGCCATGGCAGTGATCGGGCCCACTCCCGCGGCCCGCTCTCGCGAGAGGGGAGCTCGATCACTGTCGCCCACTTCCCGGGGCCATGGTTCCGGGAATGCGAAACCGATGCTCGGCGGGCGCGACGCCCAACAGTGACGCCACCTGGTCGTGTCCGCCGAGCACGGTGAGCCCCCCTTCGTCGGGCCTTCGAAATAGGGCCTGGCCTGGCCTTCGAAATAGGGCTGGCCCGGCCTTCGAACGGGGCTGGTCAGACCTCCGGATGGGCTGGTCGGGCCTTTGATCCTGCGGGTCGCGCCTTGTTGGCCGGGCCTTCGTGGTCTGCCGGGGACGTGACGCTGCCGTACTCCGGCGTTTCAGACTGGTCGGGCGCAAGTTTCCGAATGGCGCATTTTGCCGTACTTCGCTCCGTTCAGGAGTTATGCTCAGCAACTATCACTGTCTAGTTGAGCTTTGTGTTGTACCGATCGACCCAGCTGAGACAACCGCACCACCCGGCAGGGCCCGGAGGTGTTGAGCGTTAGCCGGGCTTGTCCGCGGTGGTGTATGCCGACCGGAGGGCGAGCGAAGAGTGACAACACTGCACGGCGGACATGCCCGGCTCCTACGGGCCGCGCTGACAGGATTTCTGATCGGCTCCATCTGGGCCGCCCCGGCGGCGGCCGATACGCACTTCATCAGCGGTAGCAGCTCCGGCTCCGGAACGGGGTCGGCCTCACTGAGCGCGGACGGCCTGGCGAATCTGCCAGCGGCCAGCCCGCGCGCCCTGGGCGCGCTGCAGGTGGCGCTCTGGCAGATCGGCCGACCCTACGTCTGGGGTGGCACCGACCCGGGGGGTTTCGACTGTTCGGGCCTGGTGCAGTGGTCTTTTCGGCACGTCGGCATCAATGTGCCGCGGACGACCTGGCAGCAGGCCCGGGCGGGTAGTCCGGTGCCGTTCTTCGCGATGATGCCCGGCGACGTGGTCGTGGTGAATCCGGACGGCTCGCATGTGGGCATCTACGCCGGGGGCGGGATGCTGCTCAATGCCCACAGCGACGGGGTGGGCGTGGTGCTCACGCCGCTGAACCAGTTCCACATCTACGCGATCCGCCGGTTCTTCTGAACCGGCGGAACGCGCGAAACCTACACGCCCACGGCCTCCTCCATCTCCTCCTCGGCCGGGCTCGACTCGACCGCGTGCCGACCGTGGGCCGCGGGAACCGCCGCCGCGGCCCGGCGGCGTTCGGCCGCCGCCGCGACGACCACCAGCGCCACCCCGGCCGCGAACCACAGCACCAGACTCACGATTCGGCCGTCGAATCCGGCCGCGCCGTCGAAGTACAGCAGGCTGCGCGCCCCCTCGACGAATCCGGCCCCGTTCCAGAACCCGTGCAGCACCCCGAAGAAGTCGTTCTGCAGCTCCGGCCGGTAGACGCCCCCGGCGCTGGTGAAGTTCAACATCACGAACAGCGCCATCATCGCCAGCGTGGTCCACCGCTGCAGGAAGGTGTGCGCCCCGATGCCGATCAGCAGGATGCCCGCCGAGTACAGCCAGCCCATCGCCCAGATCTGGGCGTAATCGTGGTCGACGACGCCGAATACCGGCCCCGCCATGACGATTCCGATGGTGCCGACCAGCAGCGAGGTCACCAGCCCGCACAGCGCCCGCATCCCCATGCTCAGCCCGGCCCCGGCCGCGCCGATCGCGGCGACGCTGCCGTAGGAGCCGATGCTCAACGCCACCAGCAGGAAGAACAGCCCCTGGCCGGTCGGATCCCCGGCGGGCAGGGTGGTGATGTCGGTGGTCCGCAGCGGTACGTTCTGCGCGGCGGTGACGCGGCCGAACACCGTCTGCACGGCCATCGCCGTGGTATCCGAATTCGCCTTCGCCACAAGCAGTTCCGGCTGCTTCGCGGCGGGCACGTAGGCTCCGGCCAGATCGCGGTCGCGCAGCCCGCGCACCGCGGCCTCGCGGTCGGGCAGGGTGACGACCTCGAGCCGATCGCCCGCGGTGTCCTTCATCGTCTGCGCCAGCACCTTCACCTGCGCGTCCGCACCCACGACCGCCACCTTCAGATGATTGGGCTCCGGCTGATGGAACGCGCCCAGATACGCCAGCGCCATACCGACGCACATCAGCAGCGGGGTCAGCAGATGTCTGGCGACATGCCGAAGCTGGTGGGAGACCATGCAATCCACTCCAAAAGTTGGTAAATACAACTATCGATGGTTGTACTCTACAACTGGATCGTTGTACTATGCAACTATGACCCCCACGGCTCGTGACGCGGCGATCCAGACCATTCAGCGGGAGCTGACGGCCTTCGCCCGGCGCGCGCGGGGTCGCGCCGCCGAGCTGCATCCGGAACTGTCACTGGTCGCGGCGAGCATCCTCGATCTGGTCATCGATCGCGACGGCTGCCTGGCCAGCGGGCTGGCCGAGCATTTCCTGCTCGACAAGTCGACGGTCAGCCGCCAGGTCGCCGCGCTGGAGCGGGACGGCTATCTGACCCGCGAGGTCGATCCCGCCAACCGTCGCAACCACATCCTGCGCGCCACCGCCGCGGGGAAGAAGGTGGCGCGCGCGGCCGAGCGCGCCCGCGGGCGGGCGTTCACCGAGCGATTTCGCGACTGGGACGATCGCGATATCGCCCGGCTCGCCGAATATCTGGTGCGTTACAACGCGCCCGACGACTCCTGACCGGCGACCAGCTGCCGCAGCAACGGGCCGTACTCCGGATGCGCCAGCGCCGTGGCGAACTGGGCCACCAGGTAGTCGCCCGGATTGCCGGTGTCGTACCAGCGGCCACGAATCACCTGTCCGTACACGGCATTCGAGGCGGCGAAGGTGTTGATGGCGTCGGTCAGATACACCTCACCGGTGCGGTGGGTGTACCAGTCGGCCACCTGCTTGCGCAGCTCCTCGATGATGCCCGGGGTGACCACGTAGCCGCCGATAGCGGCGTAGGCCGAGGGCGCGTCCTCCGGCTTCGGCTTCTCGCGCAGGCCGCCGATGCGCAGCAGTCCGTCTTCCAGGGTTTCGCGCACCACCGGCACGCCGTAGCGCTTGGAATCGGCCGGGTCCATCGGCATCAGGGCCAGCACCGGGGCCTTGGTCTTGTTGTAGGCGTCGATGAGCTGCTGGGCGCGCGGGACCTCGGCGACGAAGACGTCGTCGGGCCAGAGCACCAGCATGGGTTCGTCGCCCAGATTGCGGGCGGCATTGAGCACCGGCGTGCCGTTGCCGTAGGGACCGTGCTGGTCCAGATAGGTGATATGGCCCAGGCGGCCCAGTTCACCGACCTCCTCGACCGCGTCGGCGTAGGCGGTCTTGCCGTCGGAGCGCAGCTGCGCCACCAGCGCCGGATTCGGCCGGAAGTGGTCCTGGATCAGGGACTTGCCGGCACTGACCACGATCGTGATGTCGGTGATACCCGAGGCCACCAGCTCGCGGACGGTGTGCTCGATGACCGGCTTGTCGCCGACCGGCAGCATCTCCTTGGGGATGGCCTTGGTCAGCGGCAGCAGGCGAGAACCGATGCCAGCGGCGGGGATCACGGCCTTGCGGATAGTCATGGTCAGATCATCACATACTCGCTCGCCAGGAATTGTCGGTAGGCGGGCGTAGATTGCGGAGCATGAACCGCGATCCCGCCCCGGCTACGCCACGGTTTTGGCCTGGTCAGAGGGCATTCGTGGGGGTAGGGCAGGGTAGCGGCGCATCGGGGCGAGCGGGTTCGGATCGTCAGGAATTCAACAGCTATTCCGTAGCAATTCGTCAGGATCCGGGGGTCGGGGGTAGCGGTCTGGACGTCGCGGCCCGGCGCTGGGTGCTGCACATCGATATGGACGCCTTCTTCGCCTCGGTCGAGCAGCTCACCCGGCCGACGCTGCGTGGGCGTCCGGTGCTGGTCGGCGGCACGGGGGCGCGCGGCGTGGTGGCGGGGGCGAGCTACGAGGCGCGGATGTTCGGCGCGCGCTCGGCCATGCCCATGCATATGGCGCGGCGGCTGGTCGGGGTCACCGCGGTGGTGGTGCCGCCGCGCGGGGTGGTTTACGGCGAGGTCAGCGGGCAGGTGTTCGACACGCTGCGCTCGCGCATTCCGGTGCTGGAGACGCTGTCGTTCGACGAGGCGTTCGGCGAGCCGAACGAGCTGGCCGGGGCCACCGCGCGGCAGGTGCTCCACTTCTGCGAACAGCTGCGGACGCTGGTGCGCGAGCGCACCGGGCTGGTGGCCTCGGTCGGGGCGGGCACCGGCAAACAGCTCGCCAAGATCGCCTCCGGTCTGGCCAAACCCGATGGTGTGCGGGTCGTTTCGCCCGCCGAACAGCAGGAGTTGCTGGCCGCGCTGCCGGTGCGCAAGCTGTGGGGGATCGGGCCGGTGGCCGAGGGGCGGCTGCGGTCGGTGGGCATCGAGACGGTCGGCGCGTTCGCGGCGCTGCCCGAGCAGGAGGCGGTGTCGCTGCTGGGCGGCAGTGTGGGCGCGGCCCTGCACCGGCTGGCCCGCGGCATCGACGACCGGCCGGTCGCCGAGCGTGCCGAGGCCAAGCAGATCAGCGCCGAAACCACCTACGAGCGCGACATTCTCACCCTCGCCCAGCTGCGTTCGGCCATCGAGGAGATGGCCGCGCACGCGCATCGGCGGCTCACCGCCGACGGCCGCGCGGCCCGCACGGTGGTGTTGAAGTTGAAGAAGGCCGATATGGGCATCGTGACGCGTTCGTTCACGCTGCCCTACGCCACCGAGGATCCGGCCACGCTCACCGCGGCGGCGCTGCGCTCGGCCATCGACCCGGGGGAGCTGGGTCCGATTCGTTTGGTGGGGGTGGGTTTCGGCGGATTGTCCACGGTGCGGCAGGAGTCGCTGTTCCCGGAGTTGGACCAGGATCGCGCCGCGCGCCGCCCGCCCGGCCGGGCCGAGGGCGAGCCGGGTGCGCTCGACGCGCTCGGCGAATTCGTCGCGCCGGAGCCGACTCTGGCGATCGCCGAACCCGTCGCCGATCCCACACCGGAGGTGCCGCCCGCCACCCGCTCCTACACCACCGAGTTCTGGTACCCGGGCCGCGATGTGTCCCATCGCGAACACGGCCACGGCTGGGTGCAGGGCAGCGGGCACGGACGCGTCACGATACGGTTCGAGACCCGCTCGACAGGACCGGGTCCGGCGTATACCTTTGCCGCCGACGATGTCGATCTCGCACCGGCCGACCCGCTCCTTAGTCTTCGTTGAATTTCGGCGGGTAGCGTGAGGCCACTCGTGCAGCGCTGCCGGTCGGGTGGTAGCTGTCACGTGCACGGAACCAGACCAACTCGAACGCAAAGGACGAGCATTGAAGCTTCAGATGACTGGACGCATCGCGGTCGCCACCCTGGCCGTCGTGGCGGCGCTCGGGATGTCGGCGTGCGGTAGCGGCGACAAGAAGGGCGACGACAAGAAGCCGGCGGCGACGACCAGCCAGACGGCCGCCGCGTCGCCCAATACGCCGCCGGTGCCCACCGCCGCGGAGCTGAACCAGCAGCTGGCGCAGGTGCTGGATCCGAACGTGCCCGACGCCCAGAAGGTGCAGTACCTCGAGGACGGCGAGCAGGCGCTGCAGAAGGATCCCGACATGATCAAGAAGCTGGTCACCGCGTACCAGCAGAACAACGCCAAGATCGAGGTCATCGACGTCCGCCAGCTGCTGGACCAGCTCACCGCGCAGGTGAACTTCTCGGTCAACGGCGCCGCCCCGACCCCGGCGGACGTGCCGTTCGTCGCCCAGGACGGCAAGTGGAAGCTGCAGAAGAGCTGGGCGTGCGCCGGTCTGCAGAACCTGGGCCAGACCTCGCCCGCCTGCAGCTAGTCACCGCATGCGCGGCGCGGCCGGTATCCGTGGGATCGGATACCGGCCGCCGTCGCTTCCGGTCGGAAAAATAAGCGGACGCTGAGAATCGTCGGGCGGACTTGGCCTGCCGGGAAAGCGTCACGCTAGCATCTGCCTCCGTGACGGACACGATGGAGAAAGCGGACGAAACGTCCGCGGCAGGCGAGCTGTCCCGCGATGCCGGACCGCGGGGTGGCTGGGCCAAGCCGGTCGCGTTCGTCGCCGGTCTGCTCGCCGCGCTCTTCGCGATCGCGGTGCCACTGCTGCCCGTGCGGGTCGACAGGACGACTCTGTCCTGGCCGCAACAGGATTCACCGCGTAGCATCACCGCGCCGCTGATCTCCTACGCGCCGTTGAGCTTCGACGCGACGATTCCGGGCCCGGCCGCGGCGCAGCTGGGCGAGCGCGGCGGCATCGTGACCTCGACCCTGCCCGACGGCGCGCCGGATCTGGAGCATTACGGCTTCGTCGCGCGGGTGCGGCCCGCGCAGGACGACAAGCCCGCGCGGCTGGAGCTGGTGCTGCGCAATCAGGCGCTGCTGAGTATGCCGCTCGAGGCGCTCGGTGGTGGCGCGGTCACCGTGCATTCCGATATCTCGTCCACGACGGTCACCGCTCCCGGGGTGAAACCGGTTGAGCTGCAAGGGGACAACCGCCCGCAGCTGGTGGGGATCTTCAGTGATCTGCCCGCCGCGGACGGGGTGCGGGTCAGCGCGCAGGTGGACAGCCGGTTCTCCGTCACTCCGACACTGCTCAAACGGGCCGCGAGTGTGCTGGCGGTGCTGTTCACGGTGATCGCGCTGGTCGCGTTGCATCGGTTGGACGCGCTGGACGGACGGCGGCTGCGGCGGTGGATGCCGCGGCGGTGGCGGTCGTTCTCGGTAGTCGATGCCGTGGTGGTCGGGACGCTGGTGGTGTGGCATTTCATCGGATCCACGACCTCCGATGACGGATATCAGTTCGGAATGGCGCGGGCCTCGCTGGCGTCCGGCTATATGGCCAACTACTTCCGGTTCTTCGGGGTGCCCGAAAACCCGGTGGGCACACCGCCCTACGATGTGATCGCGCGGATGGCGGAGATCAGCACCGCCAGTCCGTGGGTGCGGCTGCCGACGCTGCTGGCGGGGGTGCTCACCTGGCTGGTGCTCAGTCGGGAGGTGGTGCCGCGGCTGGGTGTGGCCGTGCGGCACAATCGGATCGCGGTGTGGACCGGTGCGCTCGTCTTCCTGGCGGTGTGGCTGCCCTACAACAACGGTCTGCGGCCGGAGCCCGTCATCGCGATCTGTGTGCTGCTCACCTGGGTGTTCGTCGAGCGGTCCATTGCGACGCGGCGGCTGCTGCCGTACGCGATCGCGATTGTGGTCGCGGCCTTCAGCTTCACCGCGGCGCCGTCGGCGTACATCTGCCTCGCACCGCTGATCGCCGGTATGCGCACCGCGGTGCGCACCGGTGCGGCCCGGGCTCGCGAGCTCGCCGAATCCGATGCGGCGCAGCGGGTCTCGTGGTGGTCCTGGGTGCGCGGGTACGGCGCGATGGTGGCCCCGCTGATCGCGTCCGGCACGGTGATGCTGGTGTGCATGTTCGGCGTCCAGCCGCTGTCCGCGACGCTCGAGATGTATCGGGTCCATCAGGCGGTCGGACCGGCCGACCCCTGGTACAACGACTATCTGGCCTACCAGTGGCTGTTCATGCCCACCGCCGACGGCTCGATCGCGCGCCGGTTCGCCATGGTGGCCATGTGGCTCGGGCTGCTGGTCTGTGTGTTCGTGCTGTTGCGCAAGGGCGGGCGGATTCCGTTCACCGCATCCGGACCGGCCAAGCGGCTGCTCGGAATCACCTTCGGCGCAATGCTGTTCATGGCGATCACGCCGACCAAGTTCACCCACCACAACGGCATCTACGCCGGGCTGGCGGGTTCGGTGGCGGTGCTGACCGCGGTCGCGGTCGGGCCGCGGGTGATGCGGTCACCGCGCAATCGCGCCCTGTTCGCGGCCGTGATCTCGCTGGCGCTGGCGCAGATCTTCACCAGCGTCAACGAGTGGTGGTGGATCTCGAGTTTCGGCATTCCCTGGCACGACAAGGCCCCATCCTTCCACGGCTTCGGGTTCTACCTGGTGTTCCTGGCGGCCGCGCTGGGGTTCCTGCTGTTGGCCGGGTGGTGGCATGTGCGCGCGCCGGAACCCGGTACGCCGCACCAGATCTCGCCGCGCGCCTGGCGGCTGGCCACCATTCCGCCGCTGACCGTGGCGGCGGCGCTGCTGGTGCTGTTCGAGGTCGCCTCGTTCGCCAAGGGCGCGGTGTCGCAGTATCCGGCGTTCTCGCTGGCCAAGTCGAATATCAACGCGGTGCTGGGTAAGCCGTGCGGGCTGGCGAACGAGGTGCTGGTCGAGACGGATCCGAACGCCTCGCTGCTGGCGCCGCTGTCCGGGGACGCCTTCGCCACCTTCGGTGCGCAGGCCAACGGTTTCGTGCGCGGCGGCGTCGGCGATCTCACCCCCGACGGCGAGCCGAACAATGGCAGCAGTATCGCCAACGCGTTCGACAACAAGCCCGGCGGCGACAGCGGCACCGAAACCGGCGGCGCGCCACTGCCGTTCGGACTGGATTCGGCGACGACGCCCGAGCTGGGGACGGCCGGACATCCCGGCACGGCCGATCTCACCACCGGCTGGTACCGCCTGCCCGAGGGCGGCAACCGCGACGGAATCGTGGCGATCGCCGCGGCTGGTCGCATTCGCTCGGTCGACGCCGACGGTGTCGTCACACCCGGCCAGTCTGTCGAGATCGAATACGGCACAACCGATTCCGCGACCTCCGCGCAGCCGCTGGGGCGGCTCGCCCCGATCGACATCGGCCCCGCGCCGTCGTGGCGGAATCTGCGGTTCCCCATGGATCGAATTCCCGCGCAGGCCGACGTGATTCGCGTCGTCGCGAGTGCCCGCAGCCTGGATCCCGGCCAGTGGCTCGCGCTGACCCCGCCCCGCGTGCCGCGCACCCAGACCCTCAACGAGCTGGTCGGCTCGCACAGCCCGGTGCTCCTGGACTGGGCCGTGGGCCTGCAGTTCCCGTGTCAGCGCCCCTACGACCACCGGGACGGCATCGCCCAGACCCCGGCCTGGCGCATCCTGCCCGACCGCGGCGGCGCGCACGACACCAATCTGTGGGAGAGTCACGACGGGGGTGGCCCGCTGGGCTGGAGCCAGCAATTGCTGCACTCGCAAACCCTCGCCACCTATCTCAACCACGACTGGCGTTCGGACTGGGGTGAGCTGCAGCGGCTGACTCCCATCGATCGCAATGCGACGCCCGCCATTCCGGTGGTAACGCAGGAGACGCATACGGGGCTCTGGAGTCCGGGGCATATCAACACCAATTGGTAGCGCCGTCGGTGTTTCTGTTGGGCGAGTCCTCATACGTCGGTACTCGCGCGTGCCGTTTCGTACGCCCTGGCACCGGCGACCGCCGCGCCGGTGCCGTGTCGACCCGAGTTACCGTTCTTCCCCGGTGTTCACCGACCCCGCGCGCGATCGGGCAGCCGGTGCAACCGCACCGTCGTGAGCCGCCCCGCCGACACCTCGGCGGTCATATAGGTGCAGTACGGCTGCCGACGCCGATCGGTCGGCGAGCCCGGATTGAGCAGCCGCAGCCGCCCGCCCGCCACGGTGTCCCACGGAATATGGCTGTGCCCGAACACGAGCACATCCAACTCGGGAAACCTTGCGGCACAACGCTCTTCCCGCCCCTTGGCCGCCCCCGTCTCATGCACCACCCCGAACCGAACCCCCGCCAACTCCACATACGCCACCTCGGGCAACCGCCCCCGCAAATCCGCCCCGTCATTGTTCCCGTACACCGCAACCAGCCGCCGCGCCCGCCCCTCGAGCAGATCGAGCGTCTCCGTGTCCACCCAGTCACCGGCATGGAAAACCACATCGGCGCTCCCGACCTGCTCCAACAACTCGCCCGGAAGCCGCTTGGCCCGCACCGGCACATGCGTATCCGACATCAGCAGTAGTCGCACGAGCCGACGGTACCCCTTCCCCCGGGGTCCACCCTCATCCCGTCCAGCTCTCGTAGGCCACGCCGGATCGTTGTCCAAGCGGCAAAACCTGGTTCGGGACTGCTGGCGACAGCCCTTTCCCGCTGGTCTCTGGACAGCGCCAGAGCCCGCGGCCGTACCGCGAAGGAAATCACGATCGGCGGCCTGCGAGCCGTGGAGAGTGCGGGTTCTCGCGACGATCCCGTGTTTGCCGGTGCCTGCTGGATTTACCTCGCGACCGCTGCACCGCCGCCGGAGGCCAGACCCGGCACCGACGAGCAGTCCGACGATCACGGGAAGTCCGAGATCATTGGGATCAGAGCGCACAACGGCTGCGCCGCGGCACGCACCACCGCCGAGGAACTCGCGCGCCTTTACAACCGGCTTCCTCGCTAACCGATACGCCCGCCCCGCCGCTGCGCTGTCCGGCGCCGTTACCGGTCGCAGGTGACCGGTAGGTTTCGCCCAGGGCTGCCATGTCAGCACACCGTGAGCAATGATTGAGGCCGCGATGAGCGAGGGCACTGAGCCATATCGTCGGGCTTATCCCCTCCGATCGGTCGACGTCCCGGCCTCGGCGCGTCGGCGCCGAGGCCAGGGCGGGTCAGCCTCGTCGATAGTTGAGGTACTTGTGTGCCGGGACGGCCGCTCTGCCCTGGGAGGCGAACTTCGTGGTGGGGAAGTTGTTGCCGGGCTGGGGCTGGGTTGTCTTGCGGCGGCGGTCGCGGCGGGACAGTGGGGGATTTTCCGACGGGGTGGGGTCGGGGACGTGGTTGGATGCAGGCATGGGGACCTCCTGAGATGTGGGCCGACGTACCGGGTGGTGGCCGGCCGGGTCGGGATGCCGCGTGGCGGCGGAGAATTCCGCCTCGGGGCGAGCAGGGCTCCGGGCGGGGCGCTAGACGCGCTCAGGAGAACAGTGCGATCCACATGGGACCAGACCGTAGCAGCGGGCGCCGGGGCGGCGCATTCCATTTATTTCGTCAGGGTCCGGCCATGCCCTGCAGGCGCATGACCTGTTTGGCGGTCAGTTCGCGCAGGGCCGCCGGGTCGATGGGTTCGGTTGCGGTGCGGGCGATCTGGACCACGGTGCTGCCGATCACGGCCACCGTGGCGGCCGAGTACAGCGTCAGGCCCTCGCTGGTGGTGTGAACCTGGAAGGCGATGGAGGCGTCGCCTGCCTGCGGCTGGTCCAGGGCGCCGGTTCGGTAGCCGATGGTCGTGCCGTCCGCGTCGGTGCCGGAGTACTCGCGGCACTTGCGAAGTAGGTCCTGGATAGACGAGAACGCCTGCGCGGCAACACCATCGGGATAGCTGGCCGCATCGATATCGATACTGGTGAAATCCGGCGCGGTGAAGTGCGCAGCCGCGCGTCCCGCGGCACCGGGCTGTTGATCGCTCACCGGCGCGAGCACCTTCGCGCAGGACGCGGGATCGGTGCGGGAGCGGTCCACCGGCTGGGTCGGTCCGTTGCCGGGTGTGGCGTCCTCGAGCCGGGTGAAGCCTGGCGGCAGATCGGCCGTGGTCAGCAGGCGGGACTGCAGCGCGACGGAATCGATGACGGGAGCGGCGGCCCGGGGCGCGGTCGCGGCCGATCCGAATTCGGGCAGCGAATCCTGGTCGGAGCCGCATCCGGCGGTGAGGACCGCCGTGGCGGCCAGCAGCCACCCGGCACGCCTCACTCGCCCCATTGCACCTGCGTGCTGATGTTCTGGCGCAGTGCGACCTTGGTGTGCGGATCGCGGTAGGACTGATGTCCGCCGAGCGTCACCGAGCCCGAAACCGGCAGCGGCAGACCGAGATCCACGTCGATGGTCCCGCTGCCGTGCATCAGGTAGTTGAGGATGTCGAGCGAACCGGCATTGTTGGGCAGCTTCCACACCTGCGTCTTCGGGGTCTGCTTCACATCGAGCTGGATGGTCAGCCGCTTGCCCTCGCGCTTGGTCAGGGTCGCCGTCGTGATCTGATCCAGCAGCAGACCGGTCGAGGCGGACACCTGCTGGTGCACCGACCAGACCGCGCCCTCGCCCACCGGCTCCTTGGGCAGCGTGATCGATTGATAGACGGCTTGATAGAAGGCCTGTTCCAGGGCGAGCCGCGCGGTGTCGGGGGTGGCGGGTTTGGGGGCCAGCCGCAGCGCCGTCACCGAACCGAGCTCGCCGAATTGGAATCCCGCGTGCGAGCCGTCGGCGGCGAGCAGCTGCTGCGACAGCGTCGGATCCGGTGAGGTGGCCGCGCCGAGGGTGAGGTCGATGCCGTCCTGGGAGGTCCGAGCGGTCAGCGGGATGGACACCGACGGCGGCGAGAAGTCCCGCATGGGCTGATCGTTGAGCTGCTGTTCGACATGGTGTTCGGTGCTCAGCGTGACCTGCTGCGCCGTGCCCGGCGCGATATCGGGGCGCAGCAACGAGCGCGGCTCGTCGCCGTGGTGCACCACGGTGGTCATGGCCGCGGCGATCGGCATGGTCACCTCGTTGCCGAGTCCGGTCGGCTCCACCTCGGCATCACTGCCGGACTCGGTGCGATCACCGCATCCGACACCCAATGCCGACAACGCGACCGCGAACGCCATCAGCAGCGCGCCCGAGCGGGCGGATCGCGCATGCCCGGCGCGCGCGAGCACCCCGAGTGGCGAGCGGGAGCGGGAAGACAACACCGTCACGCCGAACAGGGTACGACCGGTTCCTGAAAATCAGCTGGGACGCGGCGATCTCCGGCGAGGCGGGGCCGGTGCGAGCGCCGAGCGACGGGGCCGCTATCCCTATAAGGGATGATGTCTGCTGTGAGTAACGACCGGCAGCGTGAGCCGCACCCCGACGACCACGACGAGTCCCCGGCGAAAAGCATGCCGGGGACAACGGAAAAGGGGAGCATGCCGGGGGCGACGGAAAAGGGGAGCATGCCGGGGGCAACGGAAAAGGGGAGCGCGCCGGGGACGATGGGGAAGGGCAGCGTGCCAGGCACGGAGGTCGGCGGCGCGCCGGGGACAATGGAGAACGGCGGCGCGCTGGGAACGGAGAGGGGCGGCGCACTGGGAACGGAAAGGCGCGGCGCGCTGGGAACGGAAAGGGGCGGCGCGCTGGGAACGGAGAACGGCGGCGCGCCGGGAACGGAAAAAGGGAGCGTGTCGGGCGCGGTGAGAAATGGCAGCGCGGCGGGGGTCACCGAGAGCGACAGCGCGCCGGGCATGGCCGAGGCGGGTGGCGCGGCGGGAGTGGCCGAGAGCGGCAGCGCACGGGGGACCGGAGTAGACAGCGCGCCGGGCACGAGTGGGAAGGGCGGCGAGCCAGGTACGACCGCGAACGGGCCCGGCACGACCACCGGGGGCGACGTGCCGGAGGGCGCGGGTGTCGGGGGTGTGTTGCGGCCGCGGCGGCTGCCCGCGTTGTTGCTGGTCGCGGCGGTTGTGTTTGCGCTGGATCTGGGGACGAAGGTGCTGGTGGTGGCGAAAATGAAGCCGGGGGAGCCGATTTCGATCATTGATGATGTGGTGCGGTTGACGTTGGTGCGGAATCCGGGGGCGGCGTTTTCCATGGCTACCGGGATGACCTGGTTGTTGACGCTGATCGCGGTGGCCGTGGTGGTCGGGGTGATTCGGATCGGGCGGTCGCTGCGGTCGGTGGGCTGGGCGGTGGGGCTGGGCCTGGTGCTGGGGGGTGCGGTCGGGAATCTGATCGATCGGCTGTTTCGCGCGCCGGGGCCGCTGCAGGGGCATGTGGTCGACTTCATTGCGGTGACCAAGTGGTGGCCGGTGTTCAACGTGGCCGATTCGTCGATCGTGTGCGGTGCGATTCTGCTGGTGATCCTGACCGTCTTCGGTTTCGAGCCCGACGGCACCCGCTCCGGTGGGGAGGATCACGCGGGGGAGGCGACCGCATGAGCCGGTCGGGCCCCGCAGCAGGCAGCTTGCGTAACCATGTAGGGGCTCCGGCTCATGCGCGAAAGGACACAGCATGAGGGAGACGCGGGCCATGCCGGTGCCCGACGGGCTCGACGGGATGCGGGTCGACGCCGGGCTGTCGCGGCTGCTGGGCCTGTCGCGTACGGCCGTCGCCGCGCTCGCCGAGGAGGGCTCGGTCCAGATCGACGGCGTGGCCGTGGGCAAATCCGACCGGCTCGCCGCGGGCGCGTGGCTCGAGGTCGAGTTCCCGGAGCCCAAGCGCGAACTGACCATCGAGGCAACGCCGGTGGAGGGCATGAAGATCCTCTACGCCGACGACGACATCGTGGCCGTCGACAAGCCGGTCGGCGTGGCCGCGCACACCGGCGTCGGCTGGAGCGGGCCGACGGTGGTCGGCGGCCTGGCGGCCATGGGCTATCGGATCTCGACCTCCGGCGCGCACGAACGGCAGGGCATCGTGCACCGCCTCGACGTCGGCACCTCCGGGGTGATGGTGGTCGCACAGTCCGAGCACGCGTACACGGTGCTCAAGCGCGCGTTCAAGCAGCGCACCGTGGACAAGCGCTATCACGCCCTGGTGCAGGGACATCCGGACCCCTCCAGCGGCACCATCGACGCGCCGATCGGACGCGCCCGCGGCAACGACTGGAAGTTCGCGGTCACCGCCGACGGCCGCCCGAGCGTGACCCACTACGACACCATCGAGGCATTCCAGGCGGCAAGCCTGCTCGACATCCACCTGGAAACCGGTCGCACCCATCAGATTCGGGTGCACTTCTCCGCGATCCGTCACCCCTGCTGCGGCGACCTCACCTACGGCGCCGACCCACGGCTGGCCGAGCGCCTGGGCCTGGAACGCCAGTGGCTGCACGCCCGCACCCTCGGCTTCGCTCATCCGGCCGACGGGCGCTGGGTCGAGATCACCAGCGAGTACCCGGCCGATCTGGAGCAGGCGTTGGACGTGCTGCGACATGCGTGAGCGGCTCTGGGCTGCGGGGATCGCCGGGGCCGTGGTCGTTGTCGTGGTCGTCGTGCTGGCGCTGGGGTGGGCCCGCCCGCCGCGCACCTCGGTGATCTCCACCGACCGGCTCGGCCCGGAGGCGGGCGAGCCGGTCGCGGATTACCTTGCCGCGGCGCGGCGTTCGCTGTCGGGGACCGATTCCGGGGAACATTGGGCACTGGTGTCGTTCACCGCCGCGATCGCACCCGATCGGATACCGGACCACGCCGGCGGCCTGCGCATCGCCCAAGTGCTGCATCATGTTTCGATCGATCGCGTCTACACGCCGACGGTCACCATCCCGGTCCCCGCCGGTGCCGAGGCCGCCGTGGCCTCGGCTCGCGCCGCCGCCGCGCTGCTGACCGCCACGCAACCGCCCGACGAACGCTCGGCTCGCATCGCCGCGGTCTCGGCCGCCCGGTTGCGCGCCGGATGTGCCTGCACGGTCGGGCTGGTGGTGCGCGGGCGGCTTCCCCAGCTGCGAGAGCTGTCCGCCCGCACCGATATTCGCGCCGTCGAGGCCCTGCCCGCGGATGCCGGGGTCTACGCGGTGGTGCCGCTGCTGCCCGAATACACCGAGGTGGCCGCGCCCGGCCCCGACGACGGTGCCGTGCCGCAGAACTGATCAGCCTTCCGCCGCGCTTCGCAGTCGCCCGAGGATGGCGGCCCACCCCTCGTCGAAGGCGCCGCCGGAATATCCGCCGGGCGTCCTGCACGCGGCCGCGAGCTGGGCCTCGCTCAGCCTCTCCCACCCGCGATGCTCGACGGTGACCCGCGTCAGCGCCGGGCCCAGCTCGGCGAAGGCCAACTCGACCTCGGTCTCGACCCCGGTCAGCCGCCAGCTCAGCACGAACCGCCGCGGCGGCTCCCACACCCGCAGCCGCCCCCAGTCGACTTCGGTTCCATCCGACCAGATTTCGTAGACCCGCCCGCCCTCGAACCGTTCGAAGCGCACCTCCCGGACCCGCTCGTGCCCCGCCGAGAACGGCGTGCGCGGCCACCACGCGTCGATGGTGCGCACGAAGACGTCGAAGGTGTGCGCCCGGCCGCTGCGCACCAGCACCGCCTGTCGCACGGGCGGCCGAGGCGTGGCGACGGTCGTGTCCTCGCCGGTCATGCGTCCCTGCCCAGAAAGCGCAGCAGCCGAGTCTGCGGATCGGCGTCCTCGGGGATGGGTAGCGCGGCGGCGAAGGTGACCGGCCCGCGCAGCCCGTCGGCGGTCTGTTCCGCCCATCCCCAGGCGTAGTCCACCAGCTCCGGATCCAACCGGACATCCACGCCGATCGCCGGTCCCAGATCCCAGGCGTGCGTGAGGAAGTCGACCGTCAGCGCCGTCACGATCTCCGCCAATGGCACCGGCCCGCGCAGCCGCACCGGCACCACCCGATCGAGCGCCCCCGGCGTCAGCGCCCGCAGCGTGACCGCCCGCTTGCGATGCCAGTCGGCGAGCGGATCGTCGCCGAGATAATCGCGGGGCCGCGGCGCGCCCGGCGCGCCCACCCGATCATCGAATTCCGCACCCGCGGCCAAGGTTCGAATCATGTCCAACCCCCAGATCACATGCCCGGCGATATCGCGCGCGGTCCAGTCCGCACACGCGGTCGGGTTGGCCCACCGATCCGCGGCGACCTTCTCCAGCACCTGCTGGAACTGCTCCTGCGCTCGCTCGTACCGCTCGATCCGGTTCATCCCGCCTCCTGCCGCGACTGCTCGTGTTCCGCCTCGACGATCCGGCGCGCGGTATCCAGCGACGCCGACCACATCTCGTCGAGGTAGCGCCGAAGCCCGTCCAGCCCTTCGGAATTCGCCCGGTACAGCCGCCGGGTCCCGGCGCGCCGCTCGCTGACGAGTCCGGCGTTCTTGAGCACGGTCAGATGCTGACTGACCGCGGTGCGGGTCACCTCGAAGGCCGCGGCGATCTCGCCCGCCGCCAGTTCGTCGTCGGCCACGAGCCGCAGAATGGCCCGCCGCCGCGGCTCGGCCAGGGCACGCAGGGCCGCATCGGTTCGGGGGTCGTCGGATGTGGTCATCGCCTGCCCCCTTCAGATCGCGTTCGCATGCGCTAACGTTAGCAGTCGCTAACGCTTCGCGGAAGGCTCGGAACTCGGCCGATCACACGCTGCGCTGCATCAGGATCGTGTCCAGCCAGCGATCGTGTTTGTGCCCAACGCGACGAAGCCGCCCGGCCTCGACGAACCCGCGGCTGCGATGCAGGGCGGGCGAGGACGGATCGCCGGAATCGGCGATGACGGCGATGATTTCGCGGATGCCGAGCGCTCGGCATTCGATCAGCAGGGCGTCCAGCAGGATGCCGCCCAGGCCGCGGCCGGTGGCCCAGGGAGCGAGATAGATCGAGTTCTCGACGGTGTTGCGATAGGCCGGGCGCTGCTTCCAGGGCCCGCAGTAGGCGTAGCCCGCGATGCGGCCGTCGAACTCGGCGACCAGGAACGGCAGTCCGGTGGCGGTGATCGAGGCGAAGCGCTGCCGCCATTCGCCCTGGTCCGGAATGTCGAATTCGAAAGTGGAGACCGTCTCGGCGACGTAGTGGGCGTAGATCTCGGCGACCGCGGGAAGGTCCGCCTCGGTGGCGTGCCGGAGCGTCGGTGATTTCTCTATAGAGGAAGCAGTCACTACTATAGTGTAGGTGGATCTGGTCGCGCTGGGCCAGCGCATTCAGCGGTACCGCCGCGAGCGCGGACTCACCCTGCAGGAGCTCGCCGGGCTCTCGGCGGTGAGCGTGAGCATGCTCTCGGCGGTCGAGCACGGCGACAAGGCACCCACCGTCGTCGTGCTGGATCGCGTGGCGCGCGGCCTGGGGGTGCGGCTGTCGGTCCTGGTCGCCGAGTCCGAGGACGAGCGGATGGTGGTGCGCCGCGCCGCCGATCAGGACGTGATCCACGAGCGGGGTTGGCAGCGCACGATCCTCACCCCGGTCGTGCCGGGGGTGAATTTCGAGTGGATCCGCTCCACCCTCCCGCCCGGCTGCGTCCCCGGCGAATATCCCTCGTACGCACCGGGTTCGCACGAGTTCATCTACGTCGAATCCGGCACGGTCACCCTCACCGTCGACCGTGAGCACGTGGTCGAACTGAGTGCGGGCGATTCGATCTACCTGGCCGCCGACGCCACCCTGCACTACGCGAACCATTCCGACGCCCCGTGCTCCTATTACGTCGCCGCGCTGATCATGCGCCCGCGCACCGTTCGCCACCCCCACCAGCTGCGACCCGATCGGACCGAGACGCCGTAGGCTGTCGAGCATGTCGATCACCGAGCAGACCGCGCGCGCTCCGGGGCTCACCGCGGCCGAGGTCGAACAGCGTGTTCACGACGGCCGGACCAACGATGTGCCGGACCGGGCCAGCCGCTCGGTCGCCGACATCATCCGGGCCAACGTCTTCACCCGCATCAACGCCATCCTCGGCGTGCTGTTCGTGCTGGTGCTGGCCACCGGATCGATCATCGACGGCATGTTCGGCCTGCTCATCGTCGCCAACAGCGTCGTCGGCATCGTGCAGGAGCTGCGCGCCAAGCAGACCCTGGACAAGCTCGCCATCGTGGGTCAGGCCAAGCCGGTCGTGCGCCGCGACGGCAGCGCGCACGAGGTCGCGCCCAAGGATGTGGTGCTCGACGATCTCATCGAGCTCGGGCCGGGCGATCAGATCGTGGTCGACGGCGAGGTCGTGGAGTGCGAACTGCTCGAGGTCGACGAGTCGCTGCTCACCGGGGAGGCGGATCCGATCGACAAAGGCGTTGGCGCCCAGGTGATGTCGGGCAGCTACGTGGTCTCCGGATCGGGCTGCTATCGGGCCACCAAGGTCGGCAGGGACGCCTACGCGGCCAAACTCGCCGCGGAGGCCAGCAAGTTCACCCTGGTCAACTCCGAACTGCGCAACGGCATCAACACGATCCTCAAGGTCATCACCTACCTGCTGATTCCGGCCGGTCTGGTGACCATCTACAACCAGCTGTTCTCCAGTCACGAATCCTGGCGCGAGGCCCTCAACGGCATGGTCGCCGCGCTGGTCCCGATGGTCCCCGAGGGCCTGGTGTTGATGACCTCGATCGCCTTCGCGGTCGGCGTGGTGCGGCTGGGTCAGCGCAAATGCCTGGTGCAGGAGCTGCCCGCCATCGAGGGCCTGGCCCGGGTGGATGTGGTGTGCGCCGACAAGACCGGCACGCTGACCGAAAACGGCATGCGGCTGGCCGAAATCCGCACGGTCGACGGCGCGGACGAGGCGACGCTGCGAGAAGTGTTGGCGGCCATGGCATCCGACGATCCGCGGCCCAATGCCAGTGTGCTGGCCATCAAGGAGGCCACCGGCGACGGTCCCGGCTGGCGGCCGACGGGCATCGCGCCGTTCTCCTCGGCCAAGAAGTGGAGCGGATTCTCCTACGGCGAGCATGGCAACTGGCTGCTCGGCGCGCCGGACGTACTGCTGGATTCGGGGTCGGAAATCGCCTCCACCGCACAGGAAATCGGCGCGCAGGGGCTGCGCGTGCTGCTGCTGGCCAGCAGCGACGGTGCGGTCGACGCTCCCGACGCGCCGGGCCGGGTGACGCCGCAGGCGCTGGTGGTGCTCGAGCAGAAGGTGCGCCCCGACGCGCGAGCGACGCTGGAGTACTTCGCCGAACAGGACGTGGCGATCAAGGTGATCTCCGGCGACAATGCCGTCTCGGTCGGCGCGGTGGCCGCCTCGCTCGGCCTGACCGGCGGTGACCATGCCGTCGACGCCCGCACGCTGCCCGAGGACCGCGACGAGCTGGCCGATGTGCTCGAGCACGACACCACCTTCGGCCGAGTGCGTCCCGATCAGAAGCGGGCCATGGTCGGGGCGCTGCAGTCGCGCGGACATACGGTCGCCATGACCGGCGACGGCGTGAACGACGTCCTGGCGCTCAAGGATGCCGACATCGGCGTGGCCATGGGTGCGGGCAGCCCGGCCACCCGGGCGGTCGCGCAGATCGTCCTGTTGGACAACAAGTTCGCGACGCTGCCGTATGTCGTGGGCGAGGGCCGCCGGGTGATCGGCAATATCGAGCGCGTCTCGAATCTGTTCCTCACCAAGACCGTGTACTCGGTGCTGCTGGCATTCCTGGTCGGCGTGGTGGGCGTCGGCTCGGAACTGTTCCACTACGATCCGATGCCCTATCCGTTCCTGCCGCGGCATGTGACGATCGCGGCCTGGTTCACCATCGGCATTCCGGCCTTCATCCTCTCGCTGGCGCCCAACAACGAAAGGGCGCGAACGGGTTTCGTGCGTCGGGTGCTGCGGCTGGCGGTGCCCTCGGGCGTGGTGATCGGCGTGATGACCTTCATCGCCTATCTGATCGCCTACGAGGGGGCGAATCAGACCGAGACGCAGAAGGTGCAGGCGGGCACGACCGCGCTCATCACGCTGCTGATCATCGCGGTGTGGGTGCTGGCGATCGTGGCGCGGCCGTGGAACTGGTGGAAGCTGTTGCTCATCTTCGGTTCGGCGGCGGGCTATCTGATCTTGTTCACCGTGCCGTTCACCAAACACTTCTTCAAGCTCGACCCGTCCAATCTCACGCTGACCGGCACCGCCGCGGCCTGCGGGGTGATCGGCATCGTGCTGGTCGAGGCCGCTTGGTGGCTCAGTGCGCGGCTCACCGGCGAACAGCGCGGACTGCTGCCGGAGGCACCCGGCGAAAAGGGCTGACAACCGCGCGCATTCGGTGTCCGGTGAACTGGACAGATGCCACGGCGCGCCGTGAACTGCGTTGTGACTGCTGTCGATTCGCGGCGGGGGTACCTTCGGCTGTATGGAGGTCCTGCTGCATCAGATCGATGCCTTCGCCGACGCGCCGTTCACCGGCAATCCGGCGGCGGTGATGCCGCTGCTGGACTGGCTGCCCGACGGGTTGCTGCAGCAGCTGGCCGAGGAGAACAATCTCGCCGAAACCGCCTTCTACACTTCGGCTTTGCCGCCGTCGGCCGGGGTGGCCCCGGCCGACGGTCTCGCATTCCACCTGCGCTGGTTCACGCCGGAGGCCGAGATCGATATGTGCGGGCACGCGACCATGGCGACCGCGGCGCAGATTCTGGAGGATCTACAGCCCGGCGCGGACCGGGTGCATTTCTTCACCCGCAGCGGATGGCTGACCGTGGACCGCACCGACGACGACGAGTACGTCCTGGACCTCCCGGCGATGCCGTCGGTGGACGTGGTGCCCGATCCCGATCTGGCGGCGGCCGTGGGGGTGCGGGCGATTCGCGCGCTCACCGGTCAGGACGAGGTGCTGGTGGTGGCCACCGAGGCCGAGGTACGCGCGGCGCGGCCGAATGTCGCGGCCTTTCCGAAACTTTCGCGCGGGGTGATCATCACCGCGCCCGGTGACACCGCGGATTTCGTCTCGCGTTATTTCGCGCCCGGTGCGGTGCCGGAGGATCCGGTCACCGGTTCCGCCCATGCCCAGCTGGTGCCGCTGTGGGCCCGCGATTTCGGCCGCCTGGATCTGACGGCCCGGCAACTGTCCGCCCGCGGCGGGCGGCTGCGCTGCACACTCGCCGCGGACCGGGTGCTGCTGGCGGGCCGCTGCCACCGCTATCTCGATGGCGTGGTGCGACTATCGGACTAACCGGTCGGTTCTGGTGCCGAAGCGCTCGACACCGATACCGGCCGGAACTACCGTCTACTCGGTGCAGTTACGCGGTTCCTCGGTGCAAGCGGATCGGACGGCGCGGCCCCGGCCCGGCGGCGTGGCCTTCGGGGCGGGGGCCTACCTCATCTGGGGCCTGTTCCCGGCGTTCTTCGGCCTGCTGGCGTTCGCGAACCCGGTCGAGATCCTGGTCCAGCGCATTCTGTGGACCCTGGTGGTCGTGCTGGTGCTGCTCCTGGTCGCGGGGCGGCTGCGGGAACTGCGGTCGATCGACGCGGCCACCTGGCGGCTGGCCGCGGTCGCGGCGGTGGCGATCGCGGCCAACTGGGGCGTCTACGTCTACGGCGTGACCTCGGGGCATGTGGTCGAATGCGCGCTGGGCTATTTCATCAATCCGCTGGTGACCGTCCTGTTCGGCGTGGTGATCTTCCGCGAGCGCCTGGCCTGGCCGCAGTGGCTTGCGCTGGGCCTGGGCGCGGTCGCGGTGATCGTGCTGACCGTCGACTACGGCAAGCCGCCGCTGATCGCGCTGATCCTGGCCTGTTCGTTCGCGATCTACGGGTTGGTGAAGAAGGTGATCCGCCTGGATGCGCTGCGCGGCGTCGCCGCCGAGGGGCTGGTGTCGGCGCCGGTCGCGCTGGCGGTCGCGATCGGCCTCGGGGTGAGCGGGCAGGCGAGCTTTGGTCACGGCGCGGGCCGCACCGCGCTGCTGATCGCGACCGGGCCGGTCACCCTGGTGCCGCTGCTGTTGTTCGCGCTCGCGGCGGCGCGGGTGCCGCTGTCGACCATCGGGATCCTCCAATACCTCACTCCCGCACTGCAAATGGCGTGGGGTGTGCTGGTGGGACGCGAGCCCATGCCCGCGTCGCGGTGGGCCGGATTCGGCCTGATCTGGTTGGCGCTGGCGGTCTTCACCGCGCACGCGCTGCGGACCGCGCGACTTCGCAAAGCGGACGACGCGGTGTAAGGTTTTCGGTCGTGGCGATGCTCCTGTCGGCCGACTTGTACCGGTCCAGGGTCGGGATCGTCACGAACACGAGGAGAAATCCAACTGTCTGTTCAGTTCAACCACACCATTGTCGGCTGTCGCGACAATCGGGTCACCGCCGAATTCTGGGCGGAGTTACTGGGTTTGGACGTCGGTAAGGAATGGGGGCCGTTCATTCCGGTCACCGTCGCCAACGGAGTCACCTTCGACTTCGCCCCGGTCCCACCCCATATCACCGAGATTGCGCCGATCCACTACGCATTCCTGGTTTCCGAGGCGGAATTCGACGCGGCCTTCGCCAAAATTCAGCAGTGGAAACTGCGCTTCTGGGCGGATCCGCACGGCAACGTCGAAGGCGAGATCAACCACAACGACGGGGGTCGTGGGGTGTACTTCCAGGATCCCAACGGTCACTTCCTGGAGCTGATCACCGTTCCCTACGGTGGGTGGCCCGAGGAGTGAGCACATCCCCTGTGCCCGGCCCCCGGGCCGGGCACAGGAGACTCACCGTTCACTGGCGGCTGTCGAGGGCCTTGCGCACGAACTCGTTGGTGTAGGTCCGCTCCAGGTCGATGCTGTCCCGCTTGGGCGCGACATTGCGGGAGTACTTGCCCAGGATGTTCAGAACATTCTGGGCCCCTTCGGGTTTCATCAAACCGTCGCCGTTGAACATGCCGATCGAATCGCGAATGGACTTGACGTACAGCTGTGGATCGCCGCCCGCGTACTGCGGGGGCATGGCCGCGGCGATCTCCTCGGGGGAGTGCGCCTCGATCCAGCGCAGAGTCGCCACGAACGCATTCGCCAGCTTCTGCACGATATCGGGATGGGATTCGACCGTCTCGCAGCGCAGGTAGAGCGAGGCCGCCGGATACAGCCCGCCCAGCGCGGCGCGGGTGCCCGCCTCGTTGCGCATGTCCAGCAGGATCTTCGCCTCGCCGGAGGCGACCATCTTGGCGACGGTCGGGTCGGTGGTCATGCCCGCGTCGATGCCGCCGTGGTTCATGCCCGCGATGAACGTCTGTCCCGCACCGACTTTCACCCGCGTGTAATCGGCGGTGCCGAGCCCGGCCTGGCCCGCCAGCGCCTGGGTGAGGAAATCGGTGGAGGAGCCGAGCGAGGTGACGCCCAGCTTGCGGCCCGCGAAATCCTTCGGCGAGGTGATGGCCGCCGCGTCCTCGGCCGACACCAGCTCCACCTCGCCCGGAACGTCGGCGAACTGCACCATCGTCTGGATGCACTGCTCCTTGGCCTGCAGATCCACGGTGTGGTCGTAGAAGCCGACCACCGCCTGGACGTCCCCGGTGAGCAGGGCCGTCTCGGCGCTCGCGCCGGACTGCTCGCCGAGCAACTTCACATCGATGTCGTTGCGCGCGAAGTTGCCCAGTCGCTCGGTGAGCATGGCGGGTAGATAGATCACCTTCTCCAGGCCGCCGACCATGATGGTGATCTGCGGGCGGCCGTCGGCCATGGGTATGCGCCGGGAGTCGCGGCAGCCGGTCACCAGCAGCAGGGCGGCGACGGCCAGTAGCACGATCGCGACGTGCTTGCGGTAGCTCATCTCACACTCCGTGGGCCGAATTAGCTTGCGACGGACGCCATTTCAGCAGGCGGCTCTCCGTCAGGCCGAGCAGCCATTCCGCCAGCAGCGCCACGACGGTGATGATGATCATGCCCGCGTAGATGCCGGCCGCGTCGAACGTGCCCTGCGCATTGCTGATCAGCAGGCCCAATCCCTTGCTCGCGCCGGCATATTCGCCGACCACCGCACCGATGAGCGCGAAGCCGAAGGCGGTGTGCAGGCTGGACAGGATCCAGGTGGTGGCGCTGGGCAGCACGATCGAACCGAGCACCTGCCAGCGGCTCGCCCCCAGGATCCGGGCATTGTTGATCACGTTGCCGTCCACCTCGCGCGCGCCGGTGAAGGCGTTGAAGAACACCGCGAAGAACACCAGCACCACCACGGTGGCGACCTTCGAGCTCAATCCCAGGCCGAACCAGATGATGAACAGCACCGCCAGCACGATTCGCGGAACCGCGTTGAGCGCCTTGATGAACGGGGCCAGCACCTCGGCCCAGTAGCGGCTGCGGCCCAGCAGCACACCCAGCACCACCCCGGCCACGGCGCCGATGACGAAGCCCAGGACCGCCTCCTCGACGGTGGTGAAGATCTGCAACCAGATGGAACCGAATTGCGTCCCCTCGGTGAACCATTCGACGAGCCGATCCCAGATCAGCGACGGCTTGGAGTAGAAGAACGGATCGATCCACATGGTGGCGGCCAGCTCCCATGAGCCCAGCCACAGCACGACCAGCACCGCGCGCAGCCCCCAGGTCTGCAGCTTGGAGCGGCGCACCCGGGTGCGGGCCCGGCTCAGGATCTGCTCCTCGGTCTCGGCCACCACCTCCGGTGCGGCCGTGGCGATCCGCTCGATGGTCTCATGCGACACGACGGGCTCCCTTCGCGCGGGCGGCCTCGACCTGGTCGCGCAGCGTGCCCCAGATCTCGGTGTACAACTGCCGGAATTCGTCGGTGAGGCGGACCTCCTCCACATCGCGCGGGCGGTCCAGGGTGACCCGGAAATCGCCGCACACCGTGGCCGGGCTCGCGGTCATCACGATCACCCGGTCGGCGAGCACGATCGCCTCCTCGAGGTCGTGGGTGACGAATACGACCGCCGCGCCGGTACCAGACCACACCCGCAGCAGTTCGTCCTGCATGAGCTGGCGGGTCTGCACGTCCAGCGCGCTGAACGGCTCGTCCATCAGCAGGATCTCGGGCTCGTTGACCAGTGTCTGGGCCAGCGCCACCCGCTTGCGCATACCGCCGGACAGCTGATGCGGGTAGTACTTCTCGAATCCGGCGAGGCCGACCTTGCCTACCCACTCCGCGGCCCGCTCGCGCGCCCGCGCCTTCGACACGTTCTGAAAGCGCGGGCCGAGCGCGACATTGTCGAGCACCGTGCGCCAGGGCAGCACCGCGTCCTGCTGGAACATGTAGCCGATGCCGGGCGGGATGCCGTCGACATCCTTGCCGCGCACCAGGGTTCGCCCGGCCGAGGTCCGCTCGAGGCCGGACACCAGCGACAGCGTGGTGGACTTGCCGCAGCCGGTGGGGCCGACGACGGCGATGAATTCGCCCGGGGCGACGGTGAAGTGGAGATCCCGCACCGCGGTGTGGATGCCACCGCCGGAGCCGGGGAAGCGCTTGGTGGCGCCCCGCAACTCGATGAGTGGATTGGTCATGACGAGCTCCTGCGACTTCGATGCCGCGCCATGCGATGCGCGGCCTGCGCACCGAACATAAGTGCCGCGGGTCACACCGCACCGCTTGTGCGCACAACCGCCGCTACCCGCAATGTTCGCGTTGTGCGCATTCTGCTCGAGGTCGATGGCACACGCCGCGCAACGCCGATGAGGCGTTGTGATCATTCCGGGCACGGTGATACAAAGTGTCGCGATGAAGGTGTTCGGCCGCGGTGTTCGGCTGCGGACCCAGATCGTGTTGCTGCAGGTCGTGCTGGTCGCGCTGACGCTGGGTATCGCGTTCGGCGTGTTCGCGTACGTCAGTCAGCAGCGGTTGTCCGGGGAGTACGGGCAGCGGGCGCTGGCGATCGCGCGCACCGTCGCGGCCGATCCGGAGGTGCGAGCCGAGGTGACTCGCTATTCGACGGCAATCAGTGTGGGACCCGAGCTGTCCGGTGAGCTGTCCGGGGGCCTGCTCGAGCGGCTGGCGGAGGCGACCCGCATTCGGACCGGCGCGTTGTACGTGGTGATCACCGACGACGCGGGCATTCGCCTGGCGCATCCGGAAATCTCGCGGTTGGGGCAGCCGGTCAGCACCGATCCGTCGGCGGCGCTGGGCGGCGCGGAGGTGGTGATCCAGGAGCGGGGCACCCTCGGCGAATCCGTGCGGGCGAAAGTGCCGGTGCTGCAACCGGACAACGAGCGGGTGGTGGGCGAGGTGAGCGTCGGCATCTCCACCCGGGCGGTGCACGAGCAGCTGCTGCGCGATCTGGCCCGGGCCGCGTGGTTCGCCGCGGTCGCACTGCTGGCCGGGGTGGCCGGATCGCTGCTGCTGGCCCGCCGCTGGCACGGGCTGACCCTCGGGCTCGAACCGGCGGAGCTGGCCGAACTGGTGCGCGAGCAGGACGCGGTGCTGCACGGCATCGGGGAGGGTGTCGTCGCGGTCGACAATCGCTGGCGCACCACCGTTGTCAACGACGAGGCGCGCCGACTGCTCGGCCTTGGCGATGCGGGCGGGCGCCCGGTCGACCAGATCGGCCTCACCCCACGGGTTCTGGAGGTGTTTCGGGCCGCCGACGGGCAGCCGGTGCCCGCCGCGGTCGGCGATCGACTGGTGATCCTCACCGCCCGCACGGTCAGCCGGGACGGGCGGCCGCTGGGTGCGGTGCTGAGCGTGCGCGACCGCACCGACGTGGAATCGCTGACCCGCCAACTCGATGCCGTCCGCTCGCTGAGCACCGTGTTGCGCGCCCAGCGCCACGAATTCGCCAATCGCCTGCACCTGCTCAGCGGCCTGCTGCACGGTGGCCGCCCCGAGGAGGCCTCGCAGTACATCGACGAACTGCTCGGCTCCGGCCCGCTCGGCGCGGCCCTGCCCGGCATGGACGCGATCCGCGATCCGTATCTGCAGGCCTTCCTCGCCGCCAAGGCCGCCCACGCGCGGGAGAGCAATGTCCGGCTGTGCCTGGGGCCGAATACCTGGGTCGACGCCAATCTGGTTGCGCCGGTGGAGGTTACGACCGTACTGGGTAATCTGATCGACAATGCCATCGAGGCCGCGCGTACGGGCTCGGACGCGGCCGGCCGCGGCATCGGCGGGGCCGCCGCCGGCGAGGGCGATGCGGATGCCGAATGGGCGCGCCATCCCGTCATGGGTGGGCCCGCGCCGAGCGGTGACGGAAACGACGGCGCGGTCGAGGGATCGGGAATCGATGCGGCGGGCGACGAGCGGCAGGTGGAGGTCGAGCTGGTGCAGGAGCGGTCGACACTGCATATCGCGGTGGCCGACAGTGGGCCGGGGGTATCGCCGGAGTTGGCGGAATCCGTTTTCACCGAAGGGGTTTCGACGAAGGCGGACAACGAGGTCCCGGGTGGGCGCGGGGTAGGGTTGGCGTTGTCGCGGCAGGTGGCGCGGGCGCTGGGTGGTGATGTGGTGCTGGCGCACCCCGGGGGCCGGGCGACCGTACCGGGCGGTGCGGAGTTCATCGCGCGGTTGCCGGGGGTGCTGGTGGAGGGAGAGACGGTGTGGGCGCAGTCGATTTGACCGTGCTGGTGGTGGACGACGATTTCCGGGTGGCGAATCTGCATGCCGGAATCGTCTCGGCGGTAACGGGTTTCGCGGTGGGCGCGGTGGTGAATTCGCTGTCGGCGGCGCGGTCGGCGATCGCGGGGGCGCGGTTCGATCTGGCGCTGATCGATGTCTATCTGCCCGACGGCTCCGGCATCGATCTGGTGCGCGAGATTCGGTTCGACGCCATGATGCTGACGGCCGCGACCGAGGCCGACACCGTCCGCTCCGCCCTGGCCGCCGGGGCCCTGGCGTATCTGGTGAAACCCTTCGACCACTCGGTGCTGGCCACCCGGCTGGGCGGCTACGCCCGCTACCGCCGCCTGCTCTCGGCCTCGGTGGTGACCGCGCGCGATATCGATGCCGCCGTCGAGGCGCTGCGCCCCTCCGGTGTGCCGGGCACGGCCGTCGCGCCCGCCTCACCCACCAAAGACCTTGTCCGGCAAGCGGTTCTGGCCTCGACGGCCCCGATGTCGGCCGCGGAGGTCTCCGCGGTCACCGGCGTCTCCCGTGCCACGGCCCAGCGCTATCTGGCCAACCTGGTCGCCACCGGCGCGCTGCGCATGCAGCTGCGCTACGGCAGCACCGGCCGCCCGGAACAGGAGTACTCGGCGGTGCCGCCGCGGCCCTGACTCAGGGTGAGACGGCCACGCCGAGCGCCTGCGCGGCAAGGAACTTCGGGGCGGGGGGCTCGTAGAACCGCTCCCACTCCCGGATCTCGAAACCGGCGCTCTCCAGCAGCGCGCGGATGTCGCGGTCGAGGTGGCAGCCGCCGAACAGGGTCTTCTGGACCGGGTCGAGGCGGTGCTGCCACTTCTGGACGTCGGTGTCGGGGGCGAGGCCGTGTTCGACGAAATGCAGTGTGCCGCCCGGGATCAGCACCCGGCGCAGCTCGCGCAGGGCGGCGTCGACGTCCGGAATCGTGCACAGCGTCCAGGTCGACAGGGCGCTGTCGAAGCTGTCGTCCGGGAACGGCAGCGACTGGCCGTCCAGGCCCGCGCGCTCGACCGGGACCGGGGCATGCGCCAGCCGCCGGGCCGCGAGCCGCCAGCCCAGATCGGCCGGTTCGACCGCGCTGACCGACGCCACGGTCGTCGGATAGAACGGCACATTGCGCCCGGATCCGAAACCGATCTCGACGACCCGCCCGCTCAGCCCGGCGCACACCCGCTGCCGCTTGTCGTCGTTCTGCGCGATACCGCACGTCACGTCGACGATCCGCGGAAGCACCTGATCGCTGTAGATACCCACGGCTCCCACTCTGGCACCTCAGGCCACCGCATGCCACCGGGCGTCGGAGCTGCGCGGATCGCGCAGGCTGCACATCCGGTGGCGCAATTCCGCCGCGGCGGCGAGATCGCCGGACTCGGCCCGGCGGATGTAGGAGCTGAGCGTGTGCAGGTCGCGGATCTGGCGCAGCACCTCGAAGCCGTCCCAGTCGCGCACGTCCCAGCCGTAGGCCAGGCCGAACGCGTGCAGTTCGGTCGCGCAGTGCCCGAAGCGGACGCCGCCCTGATAGATATTGACCAGATCCAGCTCGCGCGGCGCGAGGGCGGACTCGTCCCAGTCGCCCAGCAGCGCCCGATCTCGGTCCCACAGGGTGTTGCCCGGATACGCGTCACCGTGCACCATGCCCACGCCCAGATGCGAGTCCAGCTCGTCGTAGCGCTCGACGAGCAGGGCGCGGCGTTCGTCCAGCCAGCGCCGATCGGATTCGGGCAGGCTGCGCGGCCGCGCGTCGAGCGCCTGCGCCAGCCCGGCCAGGGGCCGGTAGGTCGGCAGCTCGAACGGCGGATCGGTCAGCCCGTGCAGATCGCGCAGGATCGCGCCGAGTTCACGCGCGGGCGGCCGGGCCCGGGTGGGCTGGGGATAGTGCCGCCAGAACGTGACGATCGCCCCGTGGGTTTCGATCACGTCGTCGAGCGCCGGTTCGGTGACCGCCAGCCCCTGATCGGCGAGCCAGCGGGTGATCGCGACCGAGGCCCGGGCGCGCAGCCCGTCGTTGCCGGAGTCGCTGATTCGGATCACCACCGCCTCGCGCTCGAGGACGTAGACGATATTGGAGTGCGCGTGTAGCAGCCGGGCGGCGCGGGGGTCGAGACCCACACGACGGCAGGCGGATTCGAGCGTGGGACCGGCGGGCCGGTCGGTCAGTGCATGGTCCATGTCTCGGGAGTTCTGAAGGAGGAGATTTCGTCACGGAGTCGGCGGCCGGTCCCGGACTGGCCGCGCAGGTGGGCGTCCACCTGCCGCAGTCCCTCGACGACCGGATGGATGCGTTGCCCGGGTGGCAACGCCAGCACGGGGTTGAGGACCTCGCTCGCGCCGTCGAGCGAGCCGCGCGCGATTCGGGCGATCGCCACATCGACCCGGGCCAATGCCTCGTCGCCGTAGCTGCGTTCGTGGCTGGGACCGGACTGGTAGGTGGTGATGGCCTGGTCGGCCCACCGCTCGGCCTCGTCGAAGTCGCCGATGAGGCGGAAGGCGCTGCCCGCGTAGTAGGCGGCCTTGGTCATCGAGAAGCGCAGCACCCCACCGAATTCGGTGATGTCGTCGGTATCGCAGGACGGCTCGGCGGCCGCCATGGCCCGGCCCACGGCCGCCCGGGCCTCCTCGGCGCGGCCGAGCCGGGCCGCGCAGCGGGCCTCGAGTGCCGCCAGCCGGACGCGCTGTTCGCCGGGTGGTGCGACGAATGCGCCCTGACGGGCGAATTCGATGGCGCGCGCGGGATTTCCGCTCCACTCGGCGATCAGCGCCTTCGCCCCGGCCGCCCAGGCCAGCAGCGCCGTGTGCTGGGACCGCTCGGCGAGCCGTTCGGCCGCCAGGGCGTGCTGCATCGCCGCCACCGAGTTGCCGAGGTTGTCGGTCACCTGGGCCAGCAACACGATCGCCACGCCACCGAGGAACATCAGCTCCCGCGCGCGGGCGGGAGGCGGGCTGCGCCGCAGCAGTTGCCAGACCTGATCGCGCAGCAACTGCAGGTCGACGAACAGCGGCTGCGGCGGTGCGTGGACGTAGCTGGTGGCGATGCGGGTGAGCTCGTAGTAGAGACTGTCGACCGAAAGTTGATCGGCCGCACCGTCGGTCGCCCAGTCGGCGAACGCCAGGGAGCGCGCGGCCGCCGCGCTGATGCCATCGGCAGCGAACGCGCCGCATTCACCCGCCAGGGCCACCAGCGAGCCGCCCGCGTTCAGTTCGGCGTCGAGATCCTGGGCGATCTTGAGCGGCGGTCTGCGTAGTCCGTTCTCGATCCGCGACAGCGCCCCCGCGTCGTACCTGATGCTCTTGGCCAGGCCGCGCAGTGACCTGTTCTGTTGCAGGCGCAACCGCCGCAACTCGCCCCCGAATGCCTGCCAGTCGTTCATACCGCCAACAATCCGTTTGAGTACAACAACTTTCATCGACTTGTTGCGCAGTCCGGCAACTACTGGCAACAACGCAACGCTACCGCATAACGCACATCTGCAAGAACAATTGCACGTGCATCCGGTGTGAAAAGTTGGTCTCGATTCGTGGCGACCGAGCGGTCGGTGACCGGGATGTACCGAATGCCCAAGATTAGCGGAGGCAAGAGGCGGTTCACGATGGAAACATCGGAAGATACTGGCGCGCAGGGCGTTTCGATCGCTCCCGCGCAGCGTTGCGGGCGACCTCGGCTGGATACGCGGTTACGCCGATTCGTGAAGATCTCCGCCTTCTGCGCGGGGGCCAACCAGGGTCGGCGCGCGGCGCGCCGGTCGCGGGTCCGGCACGTGGAGCGGCCGTGAGCAGGCATATCCGGCGGGCCCGGCCGCTCACGGCGAATGCCGCACATCTGATCTGGCAGGCCCACCGCGGCTGTGATGTGAGCAGTTGCCCGCAGAAGGCCGCGGCGCTGGTGGTGCTGGTGGAGGCGGGGAAGGTGCGGCTGGACAGCTCGCGGCTGTCCTATCTCGAACAGCTCGAGGCGGTTCTCGAGCCCAGACGCGGACAGCGGGGTGCCATGCTGGGACCGTGACCTTGTTCGAGGTATGGGCGCCGCGGGCGCGGCGCGTTCGGGTCGACGTCGACGGCGCCGTGCACGCCCTGGCGGCGGATGCGGGCGGGTGGTGGCGGGCCGAACTTCCCGCCGCCGACGGCGCGCGGTACGGATTCCTGCTCGACGACGATCCGGCCGTGCTGCCCGATCCGCGCTCGCCGCGGCAGCCGGACGGGGTGCACGGCCGTTCGGCGGTGCACGCGCTCGATGTCGGCCGGTGGAGCGATTCCGGTTGGACCGGGCGACCGCTGGCCGGGTCGGTGCTCTACGAACTACACATCGGCACGTTCACGCCGGAGGGCACCTTCGATGCGGCGGTCGGGCGGCTCGACCACCTGGTGGAACTCGGCGTCACCACGGTCGAGGTGATGCCGGTCAACGCGTTCAACGGCGTGCACAACTGGGGTTACGACGGCGTGCTGTGGTACGCGGTGCACGAGCCCTACGGTGGGCCGGACGGATTGCAGCGGTTCGTGGACGCCTGCCATGCGCGCGGATTGGCGGTGGCGCTGGATGTCGTCTACAACCACCTCGGACCGTCCGGCAACTATCTGCCCCGGTTCGGCCCGTATCTGAGCGAGGGCCGGAATACCTGGGGGCAGAGCGTGAATCTGGACGGCCCGGGGTCGGACGAGGTGCGGCGGTTCGTCATCGGCAATGCGCTGCGTTGGTTCGAACAGTTCCACATCGACGCGCTGCGGCTGGACGCGGTGCACGCGCTGGCCGATCAGCGGGCGATCCATCTACTCGAGGAGCTGGCGGTCGCCACCGACAGCCTCGCGGCGCGGCTGCGGCGGCCGCTGACGCTGATCGCGGAGAGCGATCTCAACGATCCGCGGTTGATCACGCCCCGGGCCGCCGGTGGGTACGGGCTGAGCGGGCAGTGGAACGACGATCTGCATCATGCCGTGCACACCGCAGTCTCGGGTGAAAGGCAGGGTTACTACGCGGATTTCGGTTCGATGCACTGTCTGGCGCATACCTTGCGGAGCGGATTCTTCCATGCCGCAACGTATTCCAGCTTTCGCGGGCGGATTCACGGACGGCCCTTGGATACCCGGGTGATTCCGGGTAGCGCCTTGCTCGCCTACACCTGCAATCACGATCAGATCGGTAATCGGGCGCTCGGGGATCGGCCCTCCGCGTATCTGAGCGCGGGGCAGCTGGCGGTGAAGGCGGCGTTGGTGTTGCTGTCGGCGTATACGCCGATGCTGTTCATGGGGGAGGAGTGGGGCGCGCGAACGCCGTTCCAGTTCTTCACCTCCCATCCCGAACCGGAGTTGGCGGCAGCCGTCGCGCAGGGGCGCAGGGAGGAATTCGCCGCGCACGGGTGGCCCGCGGGGGAGGTGCCCGATCCGCAGGATCCGGCGACCTTCGAACGGTCGCGGCTGGATTGGTCGGAGTTGTCGCGGCCCGAACACGCGCGGCTGCTGGGGTGTTATCGGGCGTTGCTGGCGTTGCGACGGGGGCATGCCGATCTCGCCGATCCGTGGCTGGCTCGAGTGGGGGTGGAGTTCGACGAGGCGCAGCGGTGGATCGTCGTACGGCGCAACAGAATTCTTCTGGCCTGCAATCTCTCCGAGACTCCCGTCGTGGTGCCGTGCGCCGGGAAGGTATTGCTGGCGTGGGACGAGGTCGAGCAGAACGTCACGGGCACAACGCTTCCGGGGCATTGCTTCGCGGTATTGGAGACGGTCAGCGAGCCGGCGGGATCCGCGTGGTGAGCCAGGCGGCGACGTAGTCCAGAACCTCGGGGGCGACGGTCGTTTCGATCCTCGGGTACTCGTCCATCAGGCCCGTTCCGGCCGGTTGCATCAGGTGGTTGAGGCCGTCGAAGACGTGGATGTCGGCATCCGGGTTGGCGGCCAGGTATCGGCGGGCCAGGGGTTCGCTCTGGCGGGGCGGGACCTGGAGATCCTTGGACCCGTAGAAGGCGAGTACCGGCATGCGCAGGGCCTGCAGGGCGGGAGCGGGGTCGTGGCCGATGAACGAGGCGAAGTACGGGGAGGTGTAGAAGTCGATCGCTTCGGAGGGGAGCTGTTCCTCGGCCGGTGTGGCGATGTTGTGGTCGACGAGGAATTGCCGGGTCTGATACGCGTCGCCGCCGCGAACCAGCGGGACGAGGGTGCTCACCAGTTCGATCTGTTCGCGCTTCTCCTGCGGGCTCGCGCCGCGCGCGGCCAGGATGCGCCAGTTCTGTTCGATGAGGACATCGCCGCCCGGTGCGGCCGGTCCGGCCATCATGATCACGAATGCCACGCCGCTGTCGGGGCGGGCGGCGGCCAGCGGAGCGAGATAGCCACCCTCGCTGTGGCCGAACAGGCCGATGCGGGCGCGGTCGATGTCCGGGCGGGTGCGCAGGAAATCGATTCCGGCGACGATGTCGTTGGTCAGGTCGAGGTAGCTGGCGTGGTCGAGTTTGCCGCCGGTGCCGCCCACGCCGCGGTCGTCGGTGCGCAGCACGGCGTAGCCCGCCCTGGTGAGGGCGTCGGCGATGAGCAGGAACGGCTTGTGCGCGAACAGTTCCTCGTTGCGGTCCTGGGGGCCGCTGCCGCTGATCAGCACGACCGCGGGGGCTGGGCCGGGGGCGTTCGGGAGGGTCAGCGTGCCCGCGATGGTGAGGTGGCCGCTGCGATAGGTCACCTCCTCGGCGCGATAGGGCCACGGTGGTTTCGGTTCCTGCGGGCGCGGTGGTGCGGTGACCTTGCCGCGGGTCATGGTGAGGGGCCAGTGCTGGCCGGATTGGCGGAATTCGCCGGTGATGGTGTCGGCGGTGCGGTCGTGGCGGCCCTGGAAGGTGGGCAGGCCGGGGATGTCGGGGAGGGTGAAGGTGAGGTTGTCCGGGTCGGTGCTGGTCTGGACGGTGGGCTTGTCGATGATGCCCTGTTCGGGGATCGAGACGGTGATGCGGTCGGCGGCGATGGTCACGCCGAGGGGCAGTTCGCGATTCGGAAGGGGGAGTCGTCCGGTCCAGTCGCCGATCGGGGCCTGATGCGGGGCGGGCGCGGGGATCGCCCGGGGCGGTTCGGCCCGCGAGCAGCCTGCCACCAGGGCCACGAGGAATACGACGATGGCTACCGATCGCAACGATCCCATAACCCAGCCTAGCCGTGGCGGGGCCGTTGCTTCAGGAAAATCACCGGTCGGTCAATATCATTGCCGACCGCTATTGTTCGCCAGTACCGTGGTTTTCGTGAGCAACGAGGCTTTTTCCTCCGGTGGCGCGAAGTTGCCCGCCGGGGTCGGCGGGTATGCGGCCGCCGAATTCGAGCCACTGGTGCGGGCTTTCGCCCGGCTGGTGGGCAATCGGCGCGGGGCCGGTGGGGCGCTGTCGGTGCATCGGCACGGCGAGCCGCTGGTGGAGATCTGGACCGGTCAGGCGGCGCCGGGGGTGCCGTGGACCCGCGATACCGGCAGCATCGTGTTCTCGGCGACGAAAGGCATTGCGGCGACGGTGATTCACCGGCTCGCCGATCGCGGGCTGATCGAGTACGACGCGCCGGTGGCGCACTACTGGCCGGAGTTCGGTGCGGCCGGTAAGGACCGAATCACGGTGCGGCAGTTGCTCACTCACCGTGCCGGACTGTCCGGGCTGGGACCCATCGCGGCCGGGCTGGACGATGTGCTCGACCACCGGCTGATGGAGCAGCGGCTGGCGGCGGCGAAACCCGATCGGCTGCTGGGGGTTCCGACCTATCATGCGCTGACCTTCGGATGGCTGCTGTCCGGGCTGGCGCGCGCGGTCACCGGGCGGGGCATGGGTGAGCTGATCCGCTCCGAGGTTGCCGAGCCGCTGGGGATCGACGGGATGTATCTGGGCCGTCCGCCCGTGGGCGCGCCCACGACGGTCGCCGCGCTGTCGGGTTCGCGGCTGGCCGTGGCCGGTTCGGCGCTCGGGGCGCTGTTCCTCGGTCGGGCCTCCGGCATCCCCGGCGCGGCCGGAGCCGCGACCCGGGCCCTGTTCCTGCCCGGCCTGGAGGCCATGCTCGAGGGCGACGAACCGCCCATCCTGGCCACCGAACTGGCCGCGGGTAACGGCGTCTGCACCGCCCACGCGCTGGCCACCCTGTACGGCGCCCTGGCCACGGGCAGCACCCCCGACGGCCGCCGCTACCTCTCCGCCCGCACCACCCGCGCCCTGCGCAAGGTGGAGAGCTACCACCTCGACCACGCCCTGTTCTATCTCCCGATGCTGTGGCACCTCGGCTACCACTCCCTCCCGGTCCCCGGCGCCCACAACGGCTTCGGTCACATCGGCCTGGGCGGCTCCTTCGGCTGGTCCGACCCCCACACCGCCCTCTCCGTCGGCTACGTCCACAACCGCCTCACCCTCAACAAATTCGCCTGGGACCAACTGGCCGCCAGCTGGGTCCTCCCCTTGGCCGTCCGCAACGCCCACGCCCTCCGCCGCTCCACCCCCGCCCTCGACCGCGCAGCGTAGCCCCGCCCTCGCTTCGCTCGGGCGGGGAATGCGGGGTGCCGGGCGGGTGTCTACTACTGGTCACCCGCCCGATGCGGCCGGGGGTCAGGTCAGATAGCGGTAGGCCGGGGAGTCGGGGTCGAGGCGCTCGCATTGGATCGGGGAATCGTGCATGCGCTTGAGTAGGGGCTCCAGGCCTTCGGGGGCGCCCAGTTCGATGCCGACCAGGGCGGCGCCGGTTTCGCGGTTGTTGCGTTTGACGTATTCGAAGAGGGTGACGTCGTCCTCGGGGCCGAGGACCTCGTCGAGGAAGCGGCGCAGGGCACCGGGTTCCTGTGGGAAGTCGACCAGGAAGTAGTGCTTGAGGCCCTGGTGGACCAGGGAGCGCTCGATGATCTCGCCGTAGCGGGAGACGTCGTTGTTGCCGCCGGAGACCAGACATACCACCGTCGCACCGGGCTCGACGCGGACGTCGCCGAGGGCGGCCACCGCGAGCGCACCGGCGGGTTCGGCGATGATGCCCTCGTTCTGGTAGAGCTCGAGCATCGTCGTGCAGATCGCGCCCTCGTCGACCAGGGCGATGCGGAAAGACCCCGCGCCCCGGGGAGATTCGGTCGCGGTCAGCAGCGGCAGCGAGGCGTGCGAGATCACCCGGCCGCCGAATTTGGCGACCGTCGCGTACGGCAGATCGCCGACCCGACGCACCGCCGCACCGTCCACGAACGGATCGATCTCGGGCAGTGTCACCGGCCCACCGGCCACCAGGGCGGCGGTCATCGAGGCCGCCCCCGAGGGCTCGACGCCGAGAATCGCCGTGCCGGGCGCACGTTCGCGCAGATAGGTCCCGATCCCGGCCAGGCAGCCCCCGCCACCGACCGGCACGATCACCAGATCGGGTGCGGCGCCGAGCTGTTCGAGGATTTCCGCGGCGATGGTGCCCTGCCCGGCGGCGGTGCGTGGATCGTCGAACGGGGGCACCGTCGTCGCACCCGTGCGGGCGACATCGTCGGCGGCCGCGGCGGCCGCGGCGTCGTAGGTGTCGCCGGTCGCGATCAACTGCACGAATTCGCCGCCGTGCGCGCGGATGCGATCGCGCTTCTGCTTCGGGGTGGTGGTCGGAACGTAGATGCGGCCCTTGATGCCCATCGCCCGGCAGGCGAAGGCCACACCCTGGGCGTGGTTGCCCGCGCTGGCGGTCACCACGCCCGCGGCGCGTTCGGCGGGGGTGAGCTGGACGATCAGGTTGTAGGCGCCGCGCAGCTTGTAGGAGCGCACCGAGGTGAGATCCTCGCGCTTGACGTAGACGTTCGCACCGGTCAGCGCCGACAGCCGCTCCACCCGCTGTAGGGGAGTCGGCTGAATGATGTCCGAAATTCGCTCGGCGGCAGCATCGATCTCGTCCGCGCTCAGCTGGGGCAGCGGACCGGATACTTTCTCTGCGACATCAAGCGGGTTGGACATTCAGACATGCTATCCGGGGGCGGCGCGACCCCCTCGTCCCGCTCGGCGAGTTCGCCCGGTGCACCACCCGTGTCGGCACCGGGCGAACCCGCGACCTCAGCGGGGAGTGAGGACGAAGACCGGGATCTGGCGGTCGGTCTTCTTCTGGTACTCGGCGTAATCGGGCCACGCCTCCACGGCCCGCTTCCACCACAGCTCCTTTTCCTCGCCGAACACCTCGCGCGCGTCGTAGTCCTTCACCACGTCGCGATCGCGCAGTTCGACATGCGGGTGCGCCTTGATGTTGTAGTACCAAACCGGGTTCTTCGGCGCGCCGCCCAGCGAGGCGACCACGGCGTATTCGCCGTCGTACTCGACCCGCATCAGCGCGGACTTGCGCAGCTTGCCGGTCTTGGCGCCCTTGGTGGTGAGCAGAACGATCGGCCTGCCCTTGATGGTGCCGGCCTCGGCGCCGTTGCTCGCCTCGTACTTCTCGGCCTGTTCGCGGGCCCAGTCGGATGTGCTGGGTTCGTACTCTCCGGTGAGTGGCATGCTTCGGACAATTCCCAGCAACCCCAGATGTATTCCCGATGCGCTTCACCTCGAAAGTTCGACTCACCGAACTTGACAATCCGAGTACCCTGACAGAATGACAGCGGTCAACCCCACCCCGCGCGCGGCGAGCGTCGACATCGCCGGTTCGGCGTGGCCCGTATACAAGCTCGAGGCGCTGGCCCTCGCGCTGCTGACCTGCCTCGTTCTCGTTCTGGTCACCGGCTCCCCGCAGGTGGCCGTGCTCGCGGCCGCCGCGGTCGCGGCCCTGCGCTGGGTCATAGCCGTCGGGCGAGAAAAGTGGCAGCTGTCACGTTGAAAAATCCGTAGGTCAGCGCCAATCGTAGGGTCGGTCCGAAATAGCTCCGAAACTGCGAGGCGAACACCCATGTCCGATAGCGCGCACGCCCTGTCGTTCCACGAAAGCACCGAGCTCGAGCGGCTCGAGGAACAGGTGTGGCTGCTGGACGTGCAGGATCGTGTGCCGGGCATTCGCCAGCTGCGCGAGTGGTCGCGTACGGCGCTGGCGCTGCGGCCCGGCGAGCGCGTGCTCGACGTGGGCAGCGGCACCGGCACCGAGGTGCTGGCCGCGGCCGAGCAGGTCGGCCCGACCGGCGAATCGGTCGGCGTGGATCCCAATCCCGGCATGATCGAACTCGCGACCGCGCGGGCGGCCGGAACCGCGGGCGTGCGCTTCGTCACCGGCTCGGTGTATCGGCTGCCGTTTCCCGACGCCTCCTTCGACGCCATCCGCTGTGAGCGGGTCTATCAGCACCTCGACGATCCGCGGCTGGCGACGGCCGAGATCGTGCGGGTGCTGCGGCCGGGCGGGCGGGTGGTGCTCATCGACACCGACTGGTACACCGCGATCGTGCACCCGGCCGATCCGGTGATCCTGCGCGCACTGCACGACCACATGCTGGCCGGAATCCCCAACCCCGCCGCGGGGCGGCGACTACGCGGTCAGCTCGCCACCGCGGGTTGTGCCGTCGACCGGACCACGGCCGTGGCCGGTGTCTGGGAACCTCACCAGTTCCGCCCCCCGTACGCCGAACTGGCCCGGCGCGCCGAGGCCGCGGGTGCGATCGGCCCGGCCCAGCGCGAGCAGTTCCTCGCCGATCTGGACGCCGGCGTCGCCGCCGACGACTACCACGTCTCGGTCACCCTCACCGCGGTACTCGCGCACAAGCCGTAAATCCCTGCGGCCCAACGCCCGTCGCGCCGCTTCCGCGCCGATTGCCGTCCAGTTCCAGGACGCTTCGATGCGCCGACGATGACCCCCGATGCCACGGCGGCCATCGCCTCGACGGTCCCGATCCTCGCCCACACCCGGCGGCTGCCATGGTGCGAGCGGCATGTGTGCCGATGCACAAGCCATGTGGTGCCGCGCATTTACCCGCCCCGTCGTGCTGGAAAGCTAACCTGGGAGCCGGATCGGGCGGGCCGGAAGGTGGCATGTGACGGACAGACAGCGGCCAGCGGTGATGACCGACGTCGCCAAGCTGGCGGGGGTTTCGCATCAGACCGTGTCGCGGGTGCTCAACGGTAGCCCGCAGGTGCGGCCGGAGACGCGCGAACGGGTGCTGGCCGCCGTGGCCGAGTTGGGGTATCGGCCGAACGCGATGGCTCGGGGGCTGGTGAGCCGACGGTCCAAGGTGCTGGGCGTGGTCACCTTCGACACCATTCTCTACGGTCCGGCCTGCATGCTGCTGGGGATCGAAAGGGCCGCGCGCGCAGCGGGTTACGGCGTCGGCATCGTCACGCTGGAGCGGGTGGATCGCGACGGGGTGCTGGCGGCGGTGCATACGCTCACCGATCAGGGTGTGGACGGGGTGATCGTGATCGCGCCGCAGGAGGCCGCGGCGACCGCGTTGCACAGCCTGCCGACCCCGCTCCCGGCGGTGGTGGTGGAGGCGGGTCCGGAAGTGGGCCTGCCGTCGGTGTCGGTGGATCAGCTCGAGGGCAGTCGGCTCGCGGTGCGCCATCTGCTCGACCTCGGGCACGAGACCGTTTGGCATCTGGCCGGACCGGACGGATTCTGGGAGGCGCGCGACCGCCGCGCGGGCTGGCGGCGCACGCTCGCCGCAGCGGGTGCGCCCGAGCCGCCCGTGGCCGTCGGGGACTGGAGTGCGCGCTCGGGCTACGAGGCCGGACGCGTCCTGGCCGAGAATCCGGACGTCACGGCCGTTTTCGTCGCCAACGATCAGATGGCGCTCGGGCTGCTGCGGGCCTTCGCCGAACGCGGCATCCGGGTGCCCGAACAGGTGTCGGTGGTGGGCTTCGACGACATTCCCGAGGCCGCCTATCTGACACCCGCGCTGACCACCGTGCGCCAGGACTTCGACGAGGTCGGCAGGCGCAGCATGCGATTGCTGCTGCGCCTGCTCGAATCCGCCGACCCGAATGCGGAGCCAGCGCCGGTGACGCCGACGCTGGTGGTGCGGGAAAGCTCGACAACCCCGCGTTAGACCGCGTGTCCGCCCTGGGGAGATAGCCGTCGGCTACTACAGTTTCGATCATGACGTCCGCTCTGTGGAGGGTCTGTGCGATCGCCGTCGGTGCCGTCGTCTGGTGTGGGCCGACCGCACGGGCGGAGGTCGAGCAACTCACCCCGCATGAGAAGACCATGGGCTCGGCCTTCGGCAGCTTCACCGTCGGCAGCCGGTTCGAGACCATCAACCGGATCCCGCCGCTGAACCTCATGGGCAGCACCCGCGAGGCGCTGCTGAGCGGCATCTCCTACGGCCGCATCGACGGCCAGGCCATCGGCATCCTCAAGACCGGCTACCACGTCGGCTGCGCGGTCAATATCGGCGGCGGCAATATCGGCACCACCCCGCAGATCACCGTCACCAGCCCCGGCAGCCAGAGCGGCCTGCCCCAGGTCCAGGTCCAGGCCCAGCCGATCATCAGCCTGAGCCTGGCCCCCGGCGAGGTCAAAGAGGTCCCCCTCGGCGAGAAGGAAATGGCCCCCGGCCGCACCGTCCAGATCGTGATCCGCGACTTCCACCTCACCGTCAACCAGTGCAGCGGCCCGGTCACCCTGCGCCACTACGCCTACGTCTACACCCGCTCCCAGGACGTGGACGACAGCGGCGCCGTCTTCGGCGACCCGACCTGGCTCTGACCCGCGCCATCCCCGCGCGCCAGCGTCAACCCACGGCATACTGCCGCCCCACCACGAGTTGACCGTACCCCCGTCCTATCCAGCGGGTTTCATTCGAAATGAAACCCTCACTGGATGTTCCGAGCCCCAGAATTGGCTACCTTCAACACAATTCGTAATGGCTGGGATTGGGGTCACGGAAGCGGGAGGGCCGATGGGTGCGCTGTCCGTCGTGATCTCGGTGCTGCTCATCGCCGCCGTGCTGGCGGCATGCTGGTGGCTGGTGCACGACGGTGAATCCGATGGTGTCCCCGCGCCACTATCGTTCGACACCGATCACGACACGGTTCGTGCCGTGCTGGCGCTGCCCTGGAACGGCAGCGCGGTCGAATGGCGTATCGACCGGACCGACTACCCGACAGAGCTTTTCAGCCCGCCAGACACCCCGGACCCAGCAGCGCCTTCAGGTCTCCCATCAGGGCCGACGACGGCGAGACCCGCAGGCTGTCGTCGAGTTTGAGGAGGGTGGTTTTTTCGCGGGCGCCGATGTGGCGGATGTGGACGTCGGCGGGGCCGGGGTGGGAGCGGAGGACGCGTTTGAGGGCGTCGACCTTGTCGGGGGTGCACAGGCGGGTGGGCATGGTGACGGCGAGGGGTTTTTCCATGCCGATGGCGGAGAGGTCGGGGACGACCAGGTCGTTGGCGATCAGCGAGATTCGGTCGTCGCGGGCGGAGACGCGGGCCTTGACCAGGACGACGGCGTCCTCGACCACGTCCATGCCGTAGACAGAGTAGGCCTGCGGGAAGAACAGGACCTCGATGCCACCGGAGAGGTCCTCCAATTGGGCCGACGCCCAGGGCATTCCGTTCTTGTTGATGCGGCGGGTGACCGAGGCGAGGATGCCGCCGACGGTCACCTGGGCGCCGTCCTGCAGGTTGCCTTCGAGGATGTTCGGGATCTGAGTGTCGGCCTGGGCGGCGAGCACGTGGGCGACGCCGTCGAGCGGATGGCCGGAGACGTACAGGCCCAGCATCTCCCGTTCCAGCGCGAGCTTGTGCTTGGTGTCCCATTCCTCGTCGGGCACCTTCACATTGAAGACCGAGGCCATCGACTCGTCGCTGTCGTCGAGCCCGCCGAACAGGTCGAACTGGCCCATCGCCTCGGCCTTCTTGGTGGCCATCACCGCGTCGATCGCATCGGAGTGCACCAGCAGCAGGCCCTTGCGCGGATGGCCGAGCGAATCGAACGCACCGGCCTTGATCAGCGATTCGGTGACCTTCTTGGTGCAGGCGATCGCGTCGATCTTGTTCAGATAGTCGGAGAAGTCGGTGAACTTCGACTTCTCCTTGCGCGCGGCGATGATCGAGGCCACCACGTTCGCGCCGACATTGCGCACCGCGCCCATGCCGAAGCGGATGTCGTTGCCCACGGAGGCGAAGTTGTGCTCGGACTCGTTCACATCCGGCGGCAACACCTGGATGTTGAGGCGGCGGCAATCGGCCAGATACACCGCGGCCTTGTCCTTGTCGTCGCCGACCGAGGTCAGCAGCGCCGCCATGTATTCGGCCTTGTAGTTGGCCTTGAGATAGGCGGTCCAGAACGACACCAGGCCGTAGCCCGCGGCATGCGATTTGTTGAACGCGTATCCGGCGAAGGGGAGAATCGTGTCCCACAGCGCCTTGATAGCGGGCTTGGAGAAGCCGTTCTCCAGCATGCCCTTTTCGAAGCCCTCGAATTCGGCCTCGAGCACCTCGGCCTTCTTCTTACCCATGGCGCGGCGCAGAATGTCTGCTCGGCCGAGCGAGTACCCGGCCACCTTCTGCGCGATCTGCATGATCTGCTCCTGGTACACGATCAACCCGTAGGTATCGGCCAGGATGTCGCGCAGGGGCTCTTCGAGCTCCGGATGGATGGGCTTGACCTCTTGCCGCCCGTTCTTGCGGTCGGCGTAGTCGTTGTGGGCGTTCATGCCCATCGGGCCCGGGCGGTACAGCGCGAGCACCGCGACGATGTCCTCGAAGCCGGTGGGCTGCATGCGTCGCAGCAGATCTCGCATGGCGCCACCGTCGAGCTGGAACACACCGAGGGTGTCGCCGCGCGCGAGCAGCTCGTAGGTCGCCGGATCGTCCAGCGGCAGATTGTCCATGTCGAGATCGATGCCGCGGTTGGCCTTGATGTTCTCCAGGGCGTCACCGATCACGGTGAGGTTGCGCAGCCCCAGGAAGTCCATCTTCAGCAGGCCGATGGCCTCGCAGGACGGATAGTCCCAGCCGGTGATGATCGCGCCGTCCTGCGGCCGCTTCCAGACCGGGATCGCGTCGGTGAGCGGCTCGCTGGACATGATGACCGCGCAGGCGTGCACGCCGGCGTTGCGGATCAGACCCTCGAGACCGCGCGCGGTCTCGTAGATCTTGGCGACGTCCGGGTTGGTGTTGATCAGCTCCCGGACCTCGGCGGCCTCCTTGTACCGCTCGTGCTCGGGATCCATGATGCCCGACAGCGGAATGTCCTTGGCCATGATCGGCGGCGGCAGCGCCTTGGAGATCTGGTCGGCGATGGCGAAACCGGGCTGGCCGAACTGGACGCGGGCCGAATCCTTCAGCGCCGCCTTGGTTTTAATGGTGCCGAAGGTGATCACCTGGGCGACCTTGTCGCTGCCCCACTTCTCGGTGGCGTAGCGCACCATCTCACCGCGGCGGCGATCGTCGAAGTCGATATCGATATCGGGCATCGACACGCGCTCGGGATTGAGGAAGCGCTCGAACAGCAGACCGTGCGGAATCGGGTCGATATTGGTGATGCCCATGGCGTAGGCGACCAGCGAACCGGCCGCCGAACCACGGCCCGGGCCGACATTGATGCCGACCGAGCGGGCGTAGCCGATCAGGTCGCCGACGACGAGGAAGTAGGCCGGGAAGCCCATCTGGATGATGACGTCGAGTTCGTAGTCGGCGCGGCGGGCGTACTCGTCGGGCACGCCGCCCGGGAATCGACGCTCGAGGCCGCGGAAGACCTCCTTGCGTAGCCAGGTCGCCTGGGTCTCGCCCTCGGGCACCGGGAAGACCGGCATCCGGTCGCGGTGCGCCCAGACCTCCTCGTAGGACTGCACCCGCTCGCCGATGAGCACCGTATTGTCGCAGGCCCCAGGGACTTCCGCGTCCCAGATGGCGCGCATCTCCGCCGCCGACTTGAGGTAGTAGCCGGAGCCGTCGAACTTGAACCGGGTCGGATCCGACAGCGTCTTGCCGGTCTGCACGCACAGCAGCGCCTCGTGGTTGGCGGAGTCGGACTCGTGCACATAGTGGCAGTCGTTCGTGGCCAGCGGCGGAATGCCGAGTTTGCGGCCGACCTCGAGCAGGCCCTCGCGCACCCGGCGCTCGATGGACAGTCCGTGGTCCATGATCTCGAGGAAGAAGTTGTCCTTGCCGAAGATCTCCTGCCACTTGGCGGCGGCCTCGAGGGCCTCGCGCTCGTGGCCCAGGCGCAGCCGGGTCTGCACCTCGCCCGAGGGGCAGCCGGTGGTGGCGATGATGCCCTCGGCGTACTCGGCGATGATCTCGGCGTCCATTCGCGCCCACTTACCCAGCTGACCCTCGATGGAGGCCAGCGAGGAGAGCTTGAACAGGTTACGCAGCCCGGTCGCGTTCTCGGCGACCATGGTCATATGGGTGTAGGCACCCGAACCGGAGACGTCGTCGCTCTTCTGCGACGGATCGCCCCACAGCACGCGCTTGGTGTTGAACCGGGACTCCGGCGCGATGTAGGCCTCGATGCCGATGATCGGCTTGATGCCCTGCTTCTTGGCGGAGTTGTAGAACTCCGAGGCGCCGTACATATTGCCGTGGTCGGTCATGCCGACCGCCGTCATCCCCAGCCGTTCCGCCTCCTTGAACAGGGGCGTGATCTTCGCCGCGCCGTCGAGCATCGAATACTCGGTGTGGTTGTGAAGATGGACGAAGGATCCCGAGGCTGACACGCCATCGGATTCTAGAGGCACCCACCGACGAAAACGGTCTTGCCGGGGCGCGACTCGCCGAGGCGGCACATGGTATATGTCACGTGCCTGGTCAGGGGCTCAACAAGATCGGCGTGTCGCGATTCTGCGTGTCCTGGAATCGATCTCACGGCGCCTGCTCCGATTCGGTGCTGGTGATGATCTTGTCCTCCGGTTCGGGCTCGGGCTCCGGGGGCGTGGTGACCACATCGATCTGCTCGCCGATGTAGCGGATGACCACGGCCGCCACCGCTGCGACCGGCACGGCCAGGAACGCGCCGACGATGCCGTAGAGCGAGCCCCCGGCGGTCACCGCCAGCAGGACCACCACCGCGTGCAGCTTCATGCTGCGGCTCTGCAGCACCGGCTGCAGCACATTTCCCTCGAGCTGCTGGACGGCGATGATGATGGCGAGCACGATCAGCGCGGTGGTGAGGCCCTTGCCCACCAAGGCGACCAGCACCGCCAGCGCCCCGGCCACGAACGCGCCGACCATCGGCACGAAACCGCCGATGAAGGTGATCACCGCCAGCACCATCGCCAGCGGGACGCCCAGAATCACCAGGCCCGCGCCGATGAAGACCGCGTCGATCAGGCTCACCACGGCCTGGGTGCGAATGAATCCGCCGAGCGTGGCCCAGACCCGGTTCAGCACCTCCTCGACGTGCTGCGCGCCGCGGCGGCCGAACAGCGCCTGCATCCACGGCACGAAGCGCGGGCCGTCCTTGACGAAGAAGAACGTCAGGATCAGGACCAGGAACAGCGTGACGATCGCGCTGGTCGCCGCGCTCACGCCGGTGAACACGCCGGAGGCGATCCGGGTCGCGCTCGACTGCAGCCGGGACACGATCGCGTCCTTCGCCGAATTCAGTTGCTCGTCACGGATGTTCAGCGGCGGGCCGTGCAGCCAGTCGGTCACCCGGTTGATGCCGTCGGTCGCGCTGTCGGCGAGTTGGGGCACCTGATCCACCACCGAGGGCACGATCACGGCCACGACTCCGGCCAGTACGCCGATGAAGCCCAGCATGGTGAGCCCGGCAGCGGCGGCGGGCGGCAGTCCCCGCCGGGTGAGCCACCGGGTCGGGGGCCACAGCACGGTCGCGATGACGATGGCCAGCAGCACCGGCAGCACCGCGACCCACAGCTTGGCGAGCAGGTTTCCGATGACCCACGCGCCCGCCGCGATGGCGACGATGCACAGCGACCACTTGGCCATCCAGAACAGTCCGTTGCCGATCACCGTCCCGCGATCGGCCGTGCCTGTTTCGCCCGTCTGCCGCTCAGTCACGGCCCCAGTCTGTCAGAGCAGCCAGGGATTGGCCGTGCACACGAGGTTCGGATACCCCGCCGGATCGAGCGCGTGCAGTGCGATGGACACCGCGCGCGGGGAGTAGAGCATCGAATTGTGGTCGGAGGTGTCGAGCGGGCAGCCGTCCTGCAGGGTGGTGTTGTGCACGGTCGCACCCGGTCCCGCGGTGAGGAAGGTGCGAGTCGACGGGGTGGACACCTCGTCGAGGGTGTCGGCGACGATCGTGTAGTCGACGCCGGGCTCGGTGTCACCGCCCGCGTTGAGCCGGGTGAGCACCGGTGAGCCGATCAATTGCTGGATGCCCGCGTGGCCGATGAGGTCCTCGGTCGGCGCGGTGATGTCGGTTCCGGTGCGCGCCTTGATGATTCCGAGCAGATTGCCCAGACCCGACATCGTCGTGCCGTGATTGGTCGCGCCGTAGGTGATCAGATGACGGACCTTGTTGCGAGCCGGATCGGCCGGATTCGCGCCGCCGTCGAATTTCAGATACTGCCGGGCGACGACACCGCCCTGGGAATGGCCGATCAGATCGACCTGGGCGGTGCCGGTGGCCGCCAGCACGCGATTCACGAAGGCCGCCAACTGTTTCGCCGAATCCTCGATATAGCCGGTGGCCCCGATGGTCGGCTGCACGAGTCCGTCACCCGGATTGTCGGCGCGGCCGTAATTGAAGGTGAATACGCAGTATCCGGCCTTGGCCAGCTGCGGTGACATATAGGAATACGCGCCGAACGCGCTGGCCCAGGTGCCGGGTACCAGCACCACGGGGCGTGGATGGGCGGCATCGGGCCTGCAGTGCCAATTGTTGGAACCCTGCGGCGCCACATCGGGATTGGCGAGGCCGTAGCCGAAGGCGACCGCCTCGTCGGTGAATATCGGCCCGTAGCCGATGGTATCGGAGGAATGCGAGCCGGAGGCGGCGAATGCGGTCCCGGTCACCGGGCCGAGGACGACGGCGGCGGCCGCGGCGAGGATCACCGCGGCGCGGGGCCTGCGGCGTACAGCTTTTCTCATGGTGTTGCCTTCGAAAACGTGCGCAGAGCGATTACTTCAAACTGGTCGGCCGTCCAGTTCAAGCGAGATTAGCGTCCGAATGGAAGTAATTTGCCGTGAGTGTGCTCACCGGGTGATTGTCGCTTGAAGCGATGGTCGATGCGCGCGCGTGGTCATGTGGCGGACGGTACTTCTCGGCGCGGCCGTTTCCGCGCGGCAACGCTGTGCGCTGCGCTTGCGCTCCGGTAGCCGGTGCTCCGGATTCATGTCCGCGCCGACGCGGCTGTCGCCCGGTTCACATCCGGTGTCAGGACGCGTCGACGGCCCGGCGTCGCCGGAGTCCACGGCGTGCCGCTGCGTCGAGCAACAGACGCGGCGAAGACGGTCGGAGTGCCACCGCCCGGGGAACATATCCGCGACAATGGCAGTGACTTCGTGAGGAATCGGTGCGTCCATTAACGCTCGGGTACCACCGGCCCGATGATTCGGGTAGTCGGGTACGCAAGCCGCGGGACGCACGGGGCGGGAGGATTTTCCCCATGAAACGACTGGTGGTCTGTTGCGACGGTACGTGGGGCGCCGAGAGCAATCCCACGGTGTCGAACATCGTCAAAATCGCCGAATCGGTCCGGATGCGCCACATCGGGCCGACCGGCAAGGTGGTGGGGCAGCGCGTCTTCTATGTCGACGGTCCCGGTTCCCGCGGCTATCTGGCCGACAAGGTGCTGGGCGGTGCGTTCGGGCTCGGCCTCGACGCCAATCTGTCGACCATGTACTGGCAGCTCGCGCTGAACTGGGAGCCGGGCGACGAGATCTACATCTTCGGCTTCAGCCGCGGCGCCTACACCGCCCGCAGCCTGGCGGGCATGATCAACCGCCTGGGGCTGCTGACCGCCGACGCCATGATCGATCGGAAATATCCGCAGGCACTGCGAATCTATCGGCAGCGCAAGGCGAATCCCGACGCTCCCGATCCGGCCGAGTGGGTGCGTTTCCGTGAGGAGAACTGCCACCATCCGGTGCCGATCAAATTCCTCGGCGTCTTCGACACCGTCGGCGCGATGGGCGTGCCGATCGTGACCTCGTGGCGCTACCGCTTCCACGACGTGCGGCTCTCGCCGCAGGTGGAATGCGCCCGCCAGGCCCTCGCGATCAACGAGCGCCGCCGCATCTTCGCGCCCTGCCTGTGGGAGGTCACCGACGACGAGCAGCGCAATCCCGAGCGGGTCAAGCAGGTGTGGTTCAAGGGTGTGCACACCGATATCGGCGGCGGCTACCCCGACAGCAGGCTGTCGGACATCACGCTGCGCTGGATGGTGGACGAGGCCGAGCGGCAGGGCCTGACCTTCGATCGGCATCGGCTCGAGCAGTTGATCGCCCGCGCTCCCGGCTTCGACAACGCGGTGACACCGCACAATTCACTGACCGTCGCCTACCGGGTGCTGAATACGCTCGGCAAGCTGGTCCGCCCGCGCAACCGCCGGTTCTACGCCGACTCCTGGCGTCGGCTCGGCGATCCCGCGCAGCAGGTGTATCTGTCGCCCACGGCCCAGCCGTGCACGGAATTCTGCCCGCCGAACGTGCTGCGCTGGGAGCGTGAGCTGGCCGGCTCGCTTCCCTACGAGCCGGCCACTCCCGTCGGCAGCACCGAAACCAAACTGCCGCAGGCGATTACGGCCTGAGCCGTCAGCTGGTCCGCACCTTCAAGCCCTGGGCGTCCAGCACGGGCTTGAGGGGCTGGCCGATCAGCAGCGGAATGAAGCCGCAGCCGTCGGACGGCGAGGTGGGATCCATGGCGACGGCGCTGGTGATGCCGACGGCCTTGGTGCCGGAGAAGATCGGGCCGCCGCTGTCACCGTGCTGGCCGCAGACATTGGCGGCGAACATGTGCTCGAGTTTGGTCGGGTTCGGATCCTCGGGGCGCTGTTTGACGTTCAGTTCCAGATCGACGTCGATGACCTGCCCGCAGGTGTAGCCGGTGCGCATGCCCGCCTTACAGACGATGCCCCCGACGACCGGATCCATCGCGCCGTCGATGCGGATGTCCTCCCCGGTCGGGGGCGGTCCGGCCGAACCCTCGGTGCTGCTGGTCGGCAGGTGCAGTCCGAGTCCCGAACCGGTGGACATCGGGCCCGGTACCGTCACGCGCCGGGTGGTGATGAGGTTGTTGCGGAAGCGGGCCGCCGCATCGTCGCTGATGCGGATGACCGCGAAGTCCTGCGGGCCCAGATTCGACGATTCGAAGTAGCCGAGGTCCGCGCCGCGCCGCTTGTCGTGAGCGTCGAAGGGCGTTTCGTAGATGTGCCGCGGCTCCTTCGACCGGCTGGCCGGGTCGAGCAGGTTGTCCGGATTGCAGTGTCCCGCCGAGATGTTCAGGGTGCGACCGGCCTTGTCGGTGGCATTGAATCCGAACGAGCACTTGCCGGTCTTGCCGTCGAATTCGAAGGCGTAGGGCTGACCGCCGACCACCGCCGTGACGGCATCGTCGCCCGTGGCGGGCTGCAGCGGAATCGTCCCGCTGTAGGGCTGGATCACCGGGACCTTGCCGGTGACGGCGCGGATGCGGCCCGCCTCGCTGGGCAGCGTCGTGCCCTCGGCCACCCGCACGGTGAGACTGTTGTGTGCCACGTCGACGCCGTAGCCGACCACCGCATCGGCGATCGAGCGGGGCTGGCGGGCCAGCCACTGTTCGAAGGCGGTGCGCCGACCGCGCAGTGTGGCCTCGCTGTCGGCGACCGTTTCCACCACGAAGCCCGCCGCCGCGGCGGCCTTGCGGGCCGACTCGGCGCTGACCCCCTCGGCCAGGGCGACGATGCCGCGGTCGCCGTCCATGCGGACCCCGGCGAAGGCGTTCGGATGCGCGATGCGTGCGGTGTGGGCGAATTCGGTGAGCCGCTCGGCGGTCCGGATGCGGTCGAGATATTGCTGGGCCCCGATCTTCAGGTCCCGCTGCAGCGCCGCGACCAAATCCGCGGGAAGGTCCGGTACCGGCGGAGCCGTCGAGGCCGGGGCGGCGAGCGACCCGATCACGGTGACTGCGGCGCACCAGCCGAGTGCCATCCGACGTGCGCGGGAACCGAACTCCATCGAGCTGCCTCCTGACGAAACGCGATGATCGTGCGGATGCAGCCGATGATGCTATGTCTCACCAGTCACAAAAGGGACCGTGTGGTCCTACAGCGTGTCGCGTAACCGGGCGTGTCATCGCACCAGCAGCGCGACCGGAAGCCGGGCGAACAACTTCTCCGCCCGCACGGGTCCGGTGCAGGTGTAGCCGGTGAGCCGGTCGGTCCAGGTGCCCGAAGGCAGGTCCAGCGCGGTATCGCCCCAGCCGGTCTCGGCCAGGCCGACGCTGTGGCGGGTGGCGGCGACGATCACCTGCGGCGGTTCACCGGATCGGCCGCGGCCGTAGGCGAGCAGATGTCGCGCTCGCTCGCCGGTGCCGAACAGCGGGTGGTAGGCGCCGCCGACAAAGCAGTCCGGCCGCTCGCGGCGCAGCCACAGCGCGTAGGCGACCACCCACATCTTCACCGCGCCCGAGGCGTCCAGATCCGGTGTGCCGGTGAGCGATTGCAGCATGGCCAGGCGCGCTCCGAAGTCGACCGGGCGGCGGTTGTCCGGATCGACCAGCGCGTCCTCCCACAGCTCGCACCCCTGGTAGAGGTCGGGGATGCCGGGGCCGCACAGTTGCAACAACTTCTGCGCCAACGCATCCGACCAGGCGTGCGGGGCCAGCCGGGTGACCAGCTCGCCCAGCTCCGCGCCCACCGGACCGTCGATCACCGCATCGATCCACCCGTGCAGTTCGGCCTCGAACTCCGCATCGGGCTCCTCCCAGGAGGATCGGGTGCCCGCCTCGCGAACGGCCTTCTCCGCGAACAGGTGCAGGCGCTCGCGCAGCCCGGGCACCGCGGCGGCGTCGCGCCCGTCGGCGGGCCACACCCCGAACATGTTCTGCAGCAGGAACAGTGCGGTCGCGCCGTCCGGCGGCGGGGTGATGTCGTTCCAGGCCGCGACCGCCCGCGACCACGTCTCGGCGACCTGGGACAGTACCCCGATGCGGGCGCGCACATCCTCGCCGCGCTTGGTGTCGTGGGTGGACAGCGTGGTCATCGACGCGGGCCAGCGGCGGGCGCGTTCGGCATTGGCGAGATGGAATTCCAGTGCCGAGCGCCCGAATCGAGCCGGATCGCCGCCGACCTCCTGCAGCGACACCAGCCGGGCGGCCTGATAGAACATGGTGTCCTCGACCGCCTTGGCCGTGATCGCCCCGCAGACCTGGTGGAAGCGCACCGCCGCCTCGCCGGACGCGGCCAGCGCGCGCACCAGCACCGCCAGCGGCGCGGCCAATTCGCCGTTGCGCCTTTCGATCTCGGCCACGACGCCGCTCAGCAGCCCGGCCAGTGGCGCGTAGTCGGTGCGGTAGACCGGCACATGCGACAGCGCCTCGATGGTGGCGTTGGTCAGTGCCATGGTGTCGAAATCCTCGGCCCCGGCGTCGCGCTTGATCGCCGCCACCAGCCGTCGGACCTCGGGGACGAGCAGCTTCTCGGCGACCGCGCGCTTGATGCGGTGCTCGGTGTCGGCGAACCACTCGGCGTCGCTGCCGTGCCCGCACAGCTCGTTCGACAGTTCGGTCAGGGCCTGCTCCCCGGCGGGATCGACCAGCACGCCGCCGAACACGTTCAGCGCGTCGTAGCCGGTGGTGCCGTCGATGGGCAGGGTGGCGTCGAGCGGTTCCCGGTGCGACAGGATCTTCTCCACCAGCAGCAGCCGATTCGGGCCGATCAGGCGGCGCAACTTCGCCAGATAGCCCGCGGGATCGGCCAGGCCGTCGGGATGGTCGATGCGCACGCCGTCGATGAGGTCGTGTTCGCACCACGCGGCCAGCTCGCGGTGGGTCGCCTCGAAGACCGCCGGATCCTCCTGCCGGATCGCGGCCAGGCTCGACACCGCGAAGAAGCGCCGATATGTGCACACCCCGGCTTTCCAGCTGACCAGGCGGTAATGCTGCCTGTCGTGGATGCGCAGCGCGTTCTCGCCGTCGGTGCCGGGCGCGATGGGGAAGCGCAGATCGTGCAGTGCCAGCATCGGCTCGGGGCCGCTGCGGTCCACGGTCAGCGCGGCCGGATCGTTCTCGCTCTGCAGCACCGGCAGCGCCAGCCGCCCGCCCGCGCCGTTGCCCGGACTCCAGTCGATGTCGAAGAAGTGCGCGAACTGCGAGCCCTTGCCGTTGCGCAGCACATCCCACCACCACGGATTCTGGCGCGGATCGGCCACGCCCACGTGATTGGGCACCAGATCCACGATCAACCCCATGCCACGAGCGCGCACCTCGTCCGCGAGCGCCTTCAGCCCGGCCGGGCCGCCCAGCGCCGCCGACACCGTGGTCGGATCGGTCACGTCGTAGCCGTGAGTGGAGCCGTGGGCCGCGGTCAGGATCGGGGACAGATACAGATGCGATATGCCCAGCTGTTGCAGATACTCCGCCAGGGCGCGGGCATCGGCGAAGGTGAGCGCGTCGGGGCGCAGCTGCAACCGGTACATGCTTCGTACCGGGGTCGGGTGGTCGATCGGCCCGGTGACCTCGTCAGGCTGTGGCGTTTCAGTCATCTCGCATCGATCATGCAGTACGGCGGAGAACGAGCAGACAGCGCGCGGTCAGCTCGACCCTCGCCGCGGCCGGATATTCCGCCTCCGACGCCCCGGTCGGGGTCGAGCAGTCCAACGCCACCGACCACTGTTCGCCGAACTCGGCGCCCGGCAGGGTGAACTCGATCGGGGCGTCGTGGGCATTGAAACACAGCAGGAAGGAATCGTCTGTGATGCGTTCCCCCCGCGGCCCCGGCTCCTTGATGGCCGCCCCGTTGAGGAATACCGTCAGCGAGCGGCCGAAGCCGGAGTCCCAGTCGGCGGCGGTCATCTCCTCACCGGCCGGGGTCAGCCAGGCGATGTCACCGGGATGGTCGTGGTCGGGGGTGGGGCGGCCGTCGAAGAACCGGCGGCGGCGGAACACCGGATGCTCGGCGCGCAGCGCGATCGCGGCGCGGGTGAACTCCAGCAGATCCGAATTCTTCTGCGCCAGTGTCCAATCCATCCACGACAGCGGCGAATCCTGGCAGTAGGCATTGTTGTTGCCATGCTGCGTGCGGCCCATCTCGTCGCCGTGCAACAGCATCGGGGTGCCCTGCGACAGGGCCAGTGTGGCGATCAGGTTGCGGCTCTGGCGTTCCCGCAGCGCCGACACCTCCGGATCGTCGGTCGGGCCCTCCACCCCGCAGTTCCAGGAGCGGTTGTGGCTCTCGCCGTCGCGGTTGCCCTCGCCGTTGGCCTCGTTGTGTTTCTCGTTGTAGGACACCAGATCCCGCAGCGTGAAGCCGTCGTGGGCGGTGACGAAGTTGATGCTGGCGCTGGGGCGGCGGCCGGTGGCCTCGTACAGATCCGAGGAGCCGGTGAGTCGGGAGGCGAATTCGCCCAGGGTCGCGGGCTCGCCGCGCCAGTAGTCGCGTACGGTGTCGCGGTACTTGCCGTTCCACTCGGTCCACAGGCCGGGAAAGTTGCCGACCTGATAGCCGCCCTCGCCGACGTCCCACGGCTCGGCGATGAGCTTGACCTGGCTGACCACCGGATCCTGCTGCACCAGGTCGAAGAAGGTGGAAAGCCGGTCCACATCGTGCAATTCGCGCGCCAGGGTGGCCGCCAGATCGAAGCGGAAGCCGTCGACGTGCATGTCCAGGATCCAGTACCGCAGCGAGTCCATGATCAGCTGCAGGGTGTGCGGATGGCGCACGTTGAGACTGTTGCCGGTGCCGGTGTAGTCCATGTAGTGGGAGGGATCGTCCTCCATCAGCCGGTAGTAGGCGGCGTTGTCGATCCCGCGCAGGCCGATGGTGGGGCCCAGGTGATTGCCCTCGCCGGTGTGGTTGTAGACCACGTCGAGGATGACCTCGATACCCTCGGCGTGCAGCGCCCGCACCATGGCCTTGAATTCGGTCACCGCCGCACCGGGACGCTGGTCGGCGGCGTACTCGTGATGCGGGGCCAGATAGCCGACGCTGTTGTAGCCCCAGTAGTTGCGCAACCCCCGGTCCAGCAGCATCCGATCGTGGATGAACTGATGCACCGGCATGAGCTCGATCGCGGTGACGCCCAACGACTTCAGATGGTCGACGACGGCCGGATGGGCGATGCCCGCGTAGGTGCCGCGCAACTGTGCCGGCACCGCCGGGTGGGTCATCGTCATGCCCTTGACGTGGGCCTCGTAGATGACCGTCTCGTGGTAGGGGCGAGTGGGCGCGCGATCGTCGGCCCAGTCGAAGAACGGGTTGATCACCACGCCGGTCATGGTGTGGCCCAGCGAATCCTGGCCGTGGGTGTGCAGCGAGGAGTGGCCGTCGAATTCGCCCGCGAACGCCTTGCCGTACGGATCGAGCAGCAGTTTGCTTGCGTCGCAGCGCAATCCGCGACTCGGATCGAAGGGGCCGTGCACCCGGAAGCCGTAGTGCTGGCCGGGGGCGACGGTCGGCACGTAGGCGTGCCAGACGTAGGTGTCGACCTCCTCCAGCGGAATTCGGGTTTCGCCGCCGCCGTCGTCGATCAGACAGACCTCCACCCGCTCGGCGACCTCGGAGAACACCGAGAAGTTGGTGCCCGCCCCGTCGTAGGTCGCACCCAGAGGGTAGGGCGTTCCCGGCCACACGCCCAGTGGGGCCACGTCATCGGGCTGAACCATGCCACCGACAGTAACCGCAGGCGCCGACGGGTCGATGCGCGTGGTGTGTGAGTGCCGGTGTTACGTGCATTCGCGACGGGTTCGGTGCGCGGGTGCAACAGTGGCCGGACCGGTCACATCCGGGAGCTGGACTTTTGATCATTTCGTAGCGGGCGGGTGATCGGGCCGCGACGGCTCACAGGGTGCGCCGCCAGGTCTGGGCGACCAGATTCCTGCCGAAGCTGTGATGCGGTTCGGAGTCGACGAGTTCGAACCCGGCACGCTCGTAGATCCGCCGTGCCGCGGCGAGCGCATCGTTGGTCCACAACACCATGGCCCGATAGCCCGCGCCGGTCGCGAAGCGCAGGCACTCCTCGACCAGTGCGGTGCCGACGCCCAGGCCGCGCGCGCTCGGTTCCACCAGCAGCAGGCGCAGTCGGGCCGTGGTGTCGTCCTCGCGCATGCAGAACACGCAGCCGACCGGCTGGCCGTCGGCGTCGGCGATCCAGGCCCGTTCGGTCTGGGGCTCATGGGATTCCAGGTAGTCGGCCACGATCCGCGTGACGAGGGCCTCGTAGCCGAGGTCCCAGCCGTATTCGGCGGCGTAGAGCGCGGCGTTGCGCTGCACGACCCAGCCGTAGTCGCCCGGGTGCGGGTCGCGGATGGTGAAGGGGGCGGCGGCGCGGCCGTCGAGAATGCGCTCGATGGTGTGCATGGCATGGATCAGCCGGGTACGCGCGGCGGGGGAGTGGGTGGCGAGCAGGGCGGACACGCCCTCGTTGGAACGCCGGTCGAGATCGGCGAAGACGGTGCGGCCCTGCTCGGTCAGTTCCGCCAGTTGGCGGCGGCCGTCCTGCTCGGAGCGCCGCCGCAGCACGAGTCCGGCCTGTTCGAAGCGGGCCAGGATGCGGCTGAGATAGCCGGGGTCCAGGTCCAGATCCTGACGCAGGCGCACCACCTCGAGCGGCCCGAAGTGGGCCAGTTCGAACAGGATTCGGGCCTCGGTCAGAGAGAAGTCGCTGTCGACGAGGTGTTCCTGCAGCACCCCGATCAGCCGGGTGTAGCGGCGGTTGAATTCGCGGACCGCGGCGATGTGCTCGGCGTCGACGGTGACGGCGGTCATGATCGTCTCCAATCCTTTGACTGTGTCAAAGATTACTCCGCGTTCGGCCGGTGTGGACGTGTTTTTCGCGGTCCGGTGGTAACTTGAACGGCGTTCAAGACCGCTTCGTGGAGGAATTCCGTGACACCCGACGAGATCACCGCACTCGACGCCGCACACGTCTGGCATCCCTACGACCGGCTGCCCCCGGCGACCGAGCCGCTGGTCGTCGCCTCGGCCGAAGGCACCCGCCTCACCCTGGCCGACGGGCGGGAGCTGATCGACGGGATGAGTTCGTGGTGGGCCGCGCTGCACGGCTATCGGCATCCGGTGCTGGACGCCGCGCTGGTGGCGCAGTCGCAACGGATGAGTCACGTCATGTTCGGCGGATTGACCCACGAGCCCGCGGTGCGCCTGGCGCAGCTGCTGGTCGAGCTCACCCCCGCCGGGCTGGACAAGGTCTTCCTCTGCGACTCCGGCTCGGTGTCGGTGGAGGTGGCGGCGAAGATGTGCCTGCAGTACTGGCGCGCGCTGGGCAGGCCGGAGAAGCGGCGGCTGTTCACCTGGCGCGGCGGCTACCACGGCGACACCTTCACCCCGATGAGCGTGTGCGATCCACGCGGCGGCATGCATTCGCTGTGGACCGATGTGCTGGCCGAGCAGGTGTTCGCGCCGATGCCGCCGAAAGACTACGAGCCGGAGTATGTTTCGCGGCTGGAGCGACTGCTCGCCGCGCATGCCCACGAGCTGGCGGCGGTGATCGTCGAGCCGATCGTCCAGGGTGCGGGCGGTATGCGGTTTCATCATCCGCGCTATCTGAACGATCTGCGCCAGTTGTGCGACGAGCACGGGGTGCTGCTGGTCTTCGACGAGATCGCGACCGGGTTCGGCCGCAGCGGAACGTTTTTCGCCGCCGACCGGGCCGGGGTGGCGCCCGATGTGCTGTGTGTCGGCAAGGCGCTCACCGGCGGCTATCTCACCCTCGCCGCCGCCCTGTGCACCGCGCGGATGGCCGAGACCATCTGCACGGGCCACGGCGCGCTCATGCACGGCCCGACCTTCATGGGTAATCCGCTGGCCTGCGCGGTGGCCATCGCCTCGATCGAGCTGCTGCTCGCGCGCGGCTGGCAGGCCGAGGTGAGCGCGATCGAATCGAGCCTCACCGCGGGACTGGCCGCGGCGCAGTCGATTCCGGTGGTGACCGATGTCCGCGTCCTCGGCGCGATCGGCGTGGTGGAACTGGATCATCCGGTGGATATGCGCAAGGCCACGCACGCCGCGGTGGAGGCCGGGGTGTGGCTGCGGCCCTTCCGGAATCTGATCTACACCATGCCGCCGTACATCAGCACGACCGAGGACGTCGACCGCATCGCCGCGGCTGTCGTCGCCGCGGCGGCGGTCTGAGCGCCGGGGGATCACATCAGCGGGCGGGGGCGGCTTCGATGCCCCTGTGCCGCAGCAGTTCCCGACGCTTGTCATCCTTGGCCCACCAGGTGCGCACACCGGGTTTGCGGGCCTCGTAACCCAATTGCCACACGGTGCTGCGGCAGATCATCTCCTTGAGCAGCGCGCCCGGGCGGCCGCCGAGGTGGTAGGGCCTGGCGGTGTCGTGCTTGTCGGAGAACTGGAAGAGGCCGTGGTGGCGGCCCAGGCTGAGGCATTGACCGGCGAAGCCCACGTCGACGAGGGCGGGTTCGGCACCGGCGATTCGGCTGAGCACCGTCTCGGCGGCCTGCGGGCCCGACTGAATCGCGGATTGACAGCCCATCCGGAACGGCAGATCCGACGGGGCCGCCGCATCCCCGGCCGCAATGATGCGTGGATCGTCCAGGCTGGTCAGCGTCTCGTCGGTGAGAAGGCGGCCCAGCGCATCGGTGCGCAGGCCGCTGCGGGACGCCAGATCGGGCACCCCGAAACCGGCGGTCCAGATGGTCACTGCGCTGCGCAGCGTATGACCGCCGCTGAGCCGCACGGCGTCTCGCCGGACTTCGGTCACCTTCGCCTCGCCGCCCTCGAGTACGGTGACCCCGAGCTTGGCCGCCCGCGCGGCCACCGCGCGCCGCCCGCGCGGGTGCAGGTACGGGCCGAGCACCCCACCGCACACCAGCGTCACCCGGCGGCCCTGCTCGGCGAGTTCGGCGGCGGTCTCGATACCGGAGGGCCCCGCGCCGACGACCGTGATCGCGGCGTCGGCGGGTGCGGTGTCGAGCACCGGCTGCAGCCGCCGCGCCTGCTCGAAACTGGCCAGCGGATAGGCGAATTCGGCCGCGCCGGGCACGGCTGGGTCCGCGCTGCCGCTGCCCACGGCGTAGATCAGATAGTCGTAGTCGAGCGTGCCGCCGCTCGCCAGGCTCACACCGCGCTCGGCCGCATCCATGCCGGTCACGGTGTCGACCACCAGCCGAACCCGCTCGGCCAGCACCTTCCGGTACTCGGCGACCGCGTCATGGGATCCGGCCGCCAACTGGTGCAGCCGGATTCGCTCGACGAAGCTCGGCCGCGGATTGACCAGGGTGACGGTCACATCGTCACGCTGGGTCAGGCGATTGGCCGCCATCACGCCCGCGTACCCGCCGCCGATCACGATCACATCGGTACCCATGGTGTCCTCCTTCGGTTCAAGGGTTCGACCACAAGACAGCGCGGGATCGCTCGATGTGACAGGGTGTGTGGCAGCTCACTCGCGCTTACGGGATCCACCGCCCCCCTCGCGGCGGTGGATCCCGATCGAGCTATGGACGCGGGTAGGCCTGGAACAACTGCCACATCCGGTTCAGCATCTCGTCACGTCGCGGGCCTGTCGGCCACGAATGACTGCCGCCGTTGTAGACGCGCCACACCACCTGGGTGCCGGCGTCGCAATCCCAGCGTTTGGAGTCCTTGACGTCGGTGCCGCCGTCCGGTCGCTCGTTCTGGCACGGGCGGTTTTCCCAGCTCCAGTACATGACATGGCTGTAGGCGATGGGTTCCAGGACCGTCCTGTCATCCGCCGATGCGAACACCGCCCAGGAAACCGCGCGCGAGGGGTCGCAGCCCGTGGGCGGGGGCGCGGGCGCGTAGACCGCGCCCGAGGCGAAGATGCCCGGTTCCGTGCACGCGACGCGGGACGCCATCTGACCACCGTTGGAGTGGCCCGACAGATGAATGCGTTTGGGGTTCACGCAGTATTTCGCGCGAACGTCGGCCACCACCTTCTTGATATGGGTGATGTCGTAGGCATTGGCCCCGGCGTCCCAGCCCCACCCCGAATTCTCCGGCTTGCTGCCGCGCGGATAGACCACGATAGCCTTCTTCTGATCGGCGATCGAGTTCCAGCCCGACTGGGATTCGATGCCCTGCGGGGAGCCGTAGCCACCGTGGATGACGACCACGAGTGGTGCGCCGCTGGCGGGTATTCCGGCGGGGACGCGGATGCGGTAGTGCCGACCGTCGAAGTTGTCGATCTGCTTGGTGCCATTGGTCGGTGCCGTCGAACACGCGGCGGCCACACCGTCCGGGTTGTCGAAGGGCTCGTCGTCGGCACGGGCGGGACCCGCCGCGGATATCGCGAGTGAGAACGCCGCGCAGGATGCGCCCAAGAGCGCGGCCAGCCGTTTCGTAAGGGAGGACGCCACAGAAACTCCTTGTGTGCGAACGGAACTGCGTGTCGCACACTACATGAACAACGGTGTTCGTGAAGGAGGATTCTGTGAGTTCTGGCGACTGGGCACAGTTCCTGCGAGGCTCGCCGATCGGGTGCCTCAGGCGAGGAAGGCGCGCAGGAGGGTGTGCACGGCGGTGCGCAGGTCCTTCGTCGTCGGGTCGCCCGCGCCCGCCAGGCGATCGAAGATCAGTCCGTCCAGGCAGGCGACGAAGGTGGGGGCGGTCGCCGCGGGATCCGCGGCGCCCAGGGCGGCCAGTGCCTGCTCGGCGCGGGTGCGCAGGCGGGCGCCGCTGGTGGACAAGGCGTTTCGGAGTTCGGGGCGGCGGGTGGCTTCGAGGGAGAGTTCGTAGCGGGCCAGCATGCGGTGGCGGTCGGTGGTCAACCAGCGGTCCAGGAGGGTGGCCAGCGCCGTGGTCGCGGTGTCCGGGTCGGTGAATGTCGTTTCCGCGGCGCGTATTTCGGCGGTATCCAGTTCGGCGAGGCGGGTCACCGCGGCGACCAACAGGGCCTCGCGGGTGCGAAAGTGGTTCGAACAGGAGCCTTCCGGGAGGTCGGCGGCCTTGTCGACGGCGCGGTGGGTGAGACCGCGCATGCCATGGCGGGCCAGTGTTTCGATGGCGGCGTCGGCGAGGCGGGTGGGGCGATCTGCGGTGTCGGTCACGGTGGCTTCCCATATCTCGCTCGGTGGACTACAACTGTAGTAAGTGTAACTACAGCTGTAGTGGAGGCGGCATGCGGGCGATCGTGGTGGGTGGGGGCATCGGCGGGTTGGCCGCGGCGAGCGGGTTGGCGCGGCTCGGGTGGGAGGTGCGGGTGTTCGAGCGGGCCGGGGTGGTGGGGGAGGTCGGATCGGGATTGAGTCTGTGGCCCAACGGGTTGCGGGCGCTGGACGCGCTCGGGGTGGGGGAGCGGGTGCGGGGGCGCGGGCTGCCGGAGATGGCGGGCGGAATCCGCGATCCCCGGGGGCGGTGGCTGTCGAGGATCGATACGGCCGAGTTCGAGCGGCGCTACGGCTCGCTGGTGATGATTCATCGGGCCGATCTGTTCGACATCCTCGCCGCGGCCTTACCGGCAGGCGCACTGCGGCTGGGCATTACCGTGCGCTCCGTGATCGACGACGAGCGTGGCGCCACCGTCGAGCACAGCGCGGGCGCCGATTCCGCGGATCTGGTGATCGGGGCGGACGGCATTCGCAGCGCCGTGCGCTCGGCGGTCTGGCCGCGGGCTCTCCGGCCGCGCTACTGCGGCTACACGACCTGGCGCGTGGTGACCCGACCGGTCACGGGGATTGCCAGTGGTGGTGAAAGCTGGGGTCGGGGTGAGCGTTTCGGCATCGCCCCGCTGATCGACGGCCGCCTCTACCTGTTCGCGGCGGCGAACGCACCCGCGGGTGGACGGGCGGCGGGCGGCGAATTCGAGGAATTGCGAAGGCGTTTCGGGTCATGGCACGACCCGGTTCCGCGCCTGCTGGACGCGGTGGACCCCGATTCGGTTCTCCGCCACGACATCTACGATCTGCCGGATCTGCCCTCCTTCGTGCGCCGACGCGTTGCGCTGCTCGGCGACGCCGCGCACGCGATGACGCCGAATCTCGGCCAGGGCGCCAATCAGGCGCTGGAGGACGCGGCCACGCTCACGGCCCTGCTGCGCGACCGGCCCGTGGACGCCGGGTTGGCCGCGTACGATCGCCTGCGCCGCCCGCGCGCCCAGGCCATCGCGCGCCGATCGCGTCGCGTCGGAGTCGTCGCCCAGTGGTCCCATCCGTTCGCGACCTTCCTGCGCGACAGCGCCATTCGTCTCGTCCCGCCCGCCCTCGCCCTGCGTGGCGTCGGCCCGACCGCGAGTTGGCGCCCGGAACTCCCCGCCACTTGCCCCTGAACGCCGTTCAAGTATGCTCTCGACCTGTGAGTGATCCGTTGAGCTGGTTGGACGCGCGGGCCGCCGAGCGGGTGCGGGCGGGGCTGCGGCGGGAGCTGCGGGCGCGGGCGCCGGAGACCGGGCTGATCGATCTGGCCTCGAACGACTACCTGGGCCTTTCCCGGCATCCCGAGGTGGCCGAGGGTGCGGTCGAGGCGGTGCGCAAGTGGGGAACCGGATCGACCGGATCGCGGCTGGTGACCGGCACGACCACCGAGCACGAGGAGCTCGAGGCCGAACTCGCGGAGTTCGTGGGTGCGCGGTCGGGGCTGGTATTCGCCTCCGGGTACGCCGCCAATCTGGGAGTGGTGACCGCGTTGTCGGGCCGGGGTGCGCTGGTGGTGTCGGATGCTGGCAGCCACGCCTCGCTGGTCGATGCCTGCCGGCTGTCGCGGGCTCGGGTGGAGATCGCGCCGCACGGCGATGTCGAGGCGGTGGACCGGCTGCTGGCCGGGCGCGCCGAGCAGCGGGCGCTGGTGGTGACCGATTCGGTGTTCAGCGCCGACGGTGATCTCGCGCCGCTGGTGGAGCTGCACCGGGTGGTGCGCGCCCGCGGCGCGGTGCTGATCGTCGACGAGGCACACGGTCTCGGCGTGCGTGGTGCGGGCGGGCGCGGCCTGGTGCACGAGATGGGACTGGCTGGTCAGCCGGATGTGGTGATCACCGCCACGCTGTCGAAAGCCCTTGCGGCGCAGGGTGGTGTGGTGCTGGCCGATGAGCGGGTGCGGGCGCATCTAATCGACGCGGCGCGCACCTTCATCTTCGACACCGGGCTCGCGCCGGCCGCGGTCGGTGCGGCCCGCGCCGCGCTGCGCCTGCTGCGGCGCGAACCCGAGATGGCCACCCGGGTGCTCACCCGCGCCGCCGAGATCGCCCGGATCGCCGCTGTGCCGCGACCGGATTCGGCGGTCGTCTCGGTCGTGCTGGGGCAGGCCCGGCGTGCCTACGCTGCCGCCCAGACCTGCCGGACGCGCGGCCTGAGCGTCGGCTGCTTCCGGCCGCCATCGGTGCCCGAGGGCACCTCGCGGCTGCGCCTGACCGCCCGCGCCGATCTCACCGATGCCGAAATGGACACCATCGCAACGGTTCTCGCCGAAGTGTTGGCGCAGAACCGATACCCGGAGGAGGAGACCCTGTGACCGTACTCATCGTGACCGGCACCTCCACCGATGTCGGCAAGACCGTGACCACCGCGGCACTGGCGGCCGTCGCCCGCGCGTCCGGCCGTTCGGTCGCGGTGTGCAAACCGGCCCAGACCGGCGTCGCCCCGGGCGAACCCGGCGACCTGTCCGAGGTGCGCCGCCTCTCCGGCGTCACCCGCACCGTCGAATTGGCCCGCTACCCCGACCCCCTGGCCCCCGACACGGCCGCCCGCCGCTGCGGCCAGCCGCTCCTGACCCTCGCCGAGACGGTAGCCGCCATCGACGCCCTCTCCGACGCCGACCTCACCCTCGTCGAGGGCGCGGGCGGCCTGCTGGTCCGCATGGGCGAATTCACCCTCCTGGACCTGGCCCAAAAACTCCACGCCCCCGTCCTGGTCGTCACCACCGCCACCCTCGGCACCCTCAACCACACCGAACTGACCACCCGCACCCTCACCACCCACGGCCTGCACTGCGCGGGCCTGATCATCGGCTCCTGGCCCACCACCCCCGACCTCGCCGCCGAATGCAACCGCACCGACCTCCCCGCCGTCACCGGCGTCGACGTGGTCGGAATCGTGCCGGAGGGGGCGGGGCGGAGGACCAGCGAACGCTTCACCACCGAGGCGCGGACCTGGTTCGAGAACGACTGGGCCGCTCGTTATCTCACCTGATCCCTGTCATGCATCGCGCTGCGCCGCATGACAGGGAAAACAAAAAGGCCGCGCCGTTCTGCGGTGTAAGCGAAGGCCGCTCGCTGAGACATCGTGCCGTTTTCCGTTGTGTTCCCGGTCGTGGCGCTGCCCACCTTGTTCCCCGCCGTGCAGCGCAGCGCGATGCACGGCGGGGATTTCTTTCCGCCCCTCGCTGGGCGAACTCGAGTCGGGGGCGGAGGGGATGATCTTCGGGCGTTGGTGCTCTTACAGTGGATGGGGATGCTTTACCAGGACCGGCACCCGTCCACCGTCGCGGATTACGACGATGCGCGGCGGCAGGCGCGCTTGGCCGAGACGCGGCTCGGGCATGATTGGCGGATTCTCCGGCGTACTCGGCTGGTGTTGCTGCGGTCGGCGCTGATTCCGCTGATCGTTGGCACGTTGTTCGCTCAGTACTGGGCGGGGGATGTCGAGCCCGAGCGGGCCCGGCTGGCCCGTACCGAACCGGCCGTACTGCCCATCGCGGCCCCGGCGAGCCCGCAGCTGCGCGATACCGCGGTATTCGATCTGGTCGGGCTCGGTTCGCTCGATGCCTCCGATACCGCCCGCGCGCTGCCGTCGCTGACCCAGTTGGGCTCGGTGTGGGCGGTGCGTTACGACAACACCGGTATCGACACCAAGGTGATCGGTGACCTGATCGTCAAGGTCACCGAGGCCGCCGGGATCGATAACATCGTGCTGGTCGGGCACAGCATGGGTGGGGTGATCGCGCTCGAGATCGGCAAGCATGTGCACACCGGCAGCACCAAGAAACTCTCGGCGGTGCTGCTGGACTGCACGCCGGTGAATCTGGGCGCCGTGCGTCCCGAGAGTCGCGACAAGGGCGAGGAATTGCTGCGGTGGACCGGTTGGATGCCCGGTGTGCGGGAGAGCCGCACGATGCGTCTGCTCGTCGAGACCTATGCCCGCAGGGAGCGATTCGTGGACTACGGCAGCGTGCCGCCGGGTATCCGCGCGGGCCGGTTGTGGCGCACGGTGTCGGATGTGCTGGAGCAGAAGGTCTTCAACTCCGACGTCGCCAGTAACGGCCTGATCGAGGCGCAGTTCAAGGCGATCGTGGCGGGCGGTGCGGTCGACGATCTGCGGGCGCTGGCCAAGCCCGCGGACAGAAAGCCGCGCCCGGCAATCGCGTTCATCCGCCCGCACGACCCCGAGCGCGATTCGATCGTCGACCCCGTCTACACCCATCAGGTGCTGATCGATCGGGTCGGCGGCATCGACGGCACGCTGCTGGTGGTGCTGACCCGCACCACCGGCCACGCCAATCCGAGGCAGCAGCCCGGGGAGTACAACACGGTCATCGCCCAGCAGATCGTGCCGTTCATCCGCCAGGTCGACAGCACCCAGTCCGCCGCCTCCCGCTGAAGTCAGCGCACCGCGTCGTCGGCCCGCGGCCGGATTCCGGACGGCGGCACCAGATTCCACCGCTCCAGCTGGACGCGGATCTGCTCGGCGGCATCGATATTGAGCGGTCCGCTGGTCCACATCGCATACGGCAGATTCAAGAAGCGCTGCTCGGTGACCGCCCGCAGCCGGTTGATCCCCGGCTTGGCCCGCAGCGCCGCCAGCTTCTCGGCATAGCTCTGCGGCGGATAGTCGACGAAGACGATGGCGTCCGGATCGGCGGCGGCCAGCCGCTCCCACGACACCGCCGTCCAGGTGTCGGCCACGTCGTCGAGGGCGTTGCGGGCACCCGCCGCCTCCAGAATCGCCTGCGGCGCACCGAATTTGCCGCTGGAGAACACGGTGTCGGAGGCGCTGTCGAAGACGAACACGGTGGGTCTGCGCTCGGCATGCGGCGCCTGGCTCAGCGCCTCGAGACGCCGGTCCAGATCGGTGACGAGTTCGGTGGCGCGGTCGGTGCGGCCGGTGATCGCGCCGAGATTGGTCAGATCGGTGCGCAGGGCCGACCACGGGTCGACGACGCCGCGCGATTTCTCGCCATCGCGCTGACGGCAGCTCTCGGTGAGCACATATCCGGCGATGCCGTTGGTGCGCAGCGAGTCCGGGGTGAGGTCGCGGGTCTCGTCGTAGCCGTAGCCCCATCCGGCGACCATCACGTCCGGGCGCTGGGCCAGCACGGTTTCGCGCGAGGGATATTCCGGCGCAACCTGTTTCAGCCCATCTACCGCCGGACCGTAGTGCCGCCGCAGCGTATCCGCATCCCGCTGCATGCTCGACACCGCGACCACCGAATCCTGGGCGCCCAGCGCCAGGGCCATCGAGATCAGATTGCCGTCATTGACGAACAGCCGTTTCGCGGGCGCGGGGAAGCGCACCTCCTGCCCGCAGTTCCGCACGGTGAGGTTTCCCGCCGCGGTGGGCGAGCCGCCACATCCGGCGACCGTCAGGACCGCCGCCAGCACGCCGAAGGTCGAAACCCATCGTTTCATCCCGTCTCCTCTCGAAATTCCGTCCGGCCGTCCGGCCGTTCCGCGCCCAGCAGCAGATGGATCTGCCCGGTCCCGGGATGTCGCACCCGCGCGGCCCGCACCTGGAAGACCTCGGCCAGAACCACCGGATCCAGCGCGATCTCCGGCGGCCCCAGCGGACCGGCGGTTCCGTTGTGCACCACCATGACTCGATCGCAGTACCGGTCGGCCAGGGCCAGATCGTGCAGCGCCAGCACGGCTGTGCGGTCCAGCTCCCGCACCAGCTCCAGCAGGGCAAGCCGGTGCGTCACATCCAGGTGATTGGTCGGCTCGTCCAACAGCAGCAGGGGAGTGTCCTGGACCAGCGCCCGCGCCAGCAGCACGCGCTGCCGCTCGCCGCCGGACATCCGATCCACCGGCCGCTCGGCGAAACCATCCAGATCGACCGCGCGCAGGGCGTTTTCGATCGCCTGCCGCTCCCGCGGACTACCGGGCCCCCAGGGCGGCAGATACGGCGTCAGCCCGAGCGCGACCACCTCACCCGCGCGCAGATCCGCGGGCGGCTGCTCGTCCTGGCCCACCAGCGCGACCAGCCGGGCCCGTCGCCGCGGCGAAAGCCCGTGCAGCGCTTGCCCGTTCACCAGGACCCGCCCCGCTCGCGGCCGGGCGAGACCCGCGAGCGTGCGCACCAGGGTGGTCTTCCCGCTGCCATTGGGCCCCACGATGCCGACCGTCTCCCCGGCCCGAATCGCGAACGACACCTCGCGCAACACCGTCCGGCGTCCGCGACCGCAGGCGAGCTCCTCGACCGCGACGGCCGCGGTGCCGGAATGCGTGTCGGGCACCATCATGCCGTCCCGTACCGGTAGCTGCGCCGCCCCAGCATCAGCAGGAACACCGGCGCCCCGATCAATCCGGTGAGCACCCCCACCGGAACCTCGGTGGGCCGCACCAGCACCCGCGCCGCCGCATCGGCCACCACCAGGAACACCGCCCCGCACAGCGCGCACACCGGTAGCAGCACCCGATGCGGTGACCCGACCAGCAACCGGGCCGCATGCGGCACCACCAGCCCGACGAATCCGATCCCGCCCGACACCGCGACCAGCACCCCCACCAGCACCGCCAGCCCCACGTACAGCCCGATCCGCAACGCTCGCACCGGAACTCCCACCGACGCGGCCGTATCCGCGCCCACCTGCAGGGCGTCCAGCCACCCGGACACCGCCCACAGCGCGAGCCCGGCCACCGCGACGACCGTGGCGGGCAGCCCGACCTTCGTCCAATCCGCCCCGGCCAGACCGCCCAGCAACCAGAACAGCACCCGCGTCGCCGCCGTCGGATCGGAGCTGCGGAAGATCAAATAGCTGCTCAGCGCCGAGAACAGCGAACCGAGCACGGTCCCGGTCAGCACCAGCCGCAGCGGTGTGAGCCCGCCCTGCGCCAGCGCGATCACGAAGACCAGCCCGGCCGCCGCGAAGGCTCCGGCCAGCGCCCCGCCCGCCAGCGCCCACACCCCGGCCCCGGCGAGAAATCCCCAGGTGACCACCGATGCCGCGCCGACCCCCGCGCCCGAGGAGACCCCGAGCAGATACGGATCCGCCAGTGGGTTGCGCACCAGGGTCTGCATGGCCGCCCCGGCCAGCGCCAATCCGGCCCCGACCACCGCCGCCAAAATCGTGCGCGGCACTCGCAACTGCCACACGATGGTGTCCATCCCCGGGTCCGCGCTCGACGTTCCGGTCAGATGGTCGCGCAGCACCTCGACCACGGTCGCGGTCGGCAGGGTCTCGGCGCCGAATCCGGTCGCCGCCACCATGGCGCACCCCAGCAACACCCCCAGCAGGGGCAGCACGATCGATGTCCGGACACGGATCATCGCCGAGACTCCACAGGCATTCGCGACCTTCTTCAGAGTGGCGTCCGGCGAGGGAGGTCTGACTTCCGCGGCGCCGCCGCGGTCACAGTGGCGCGACCGTTCCGGAATTGCACCGGATTCCCACACCCGCCGGAATAGGACGAGCGAACTCTACCGCCCGGTTTGTCCGCTCAGCGCACCCGGTCGCCCAGCAGGTGCCGCACGCCGCCCAGGAACAGCTGCAGGCCGAAGTCGAAACGCTCGGTGGCGCTGGTGTTCTCGTACAGCGGCGAGGACTCCTCCGGCAGCGCACCCGCCGAATCCATCTGCATGCGCGACTGCTCGTCCACGGTCTCGCCGAGCACGTAGTACAGCAGCGTGTAGGCGCCCAGGTCGGCCTCCTCGCGGGTCATCCCGCCGCGAATCAGTGCGCTCGCCACCCGCTCCCGGCCCTTGCTGGTGGTCAGGCGGGAGGCGTAGGTCGCCGACACCAGTTCGGCGCCGTCGCGGTAGGCCAGCAGGCACGAGCGCAGCCGATGCATGAGCTCATCGATCTGCGCGGCCCAGTCCTCGGCCTCGACCGGCTCGTCCATTGGGACGAGGATGCGGTCGGCGACCGCGCCGAGCAGCGCCTGCTTATTGGGGAAGTGCCAGTACAGCGCGCCGGGCTGCACGTTCAGCGAGGTCGCGAGCCGACGCATCGTCAGATCCGCCAGCCCGTACTGGTCGAGGATGGCGATGGCCCCGTCGACCACGTCCGCGCGATGCAACTGCACTGTCCGACCTCTTTCGCTTTGACTCGCTTCCGCCCGCTACCCTAGCCTGAACGCCGTTCAAGTTGCACGGCCACCCGGCCGAACGAAGGGATTCGCGCGCATGACTCAGGCACCGGTCCGGACCGAAGTCGACAGCGACATTCTCGCCGTCGCCCGCGAGCAGGTGCTCGAACGGGGCGTCGGGCTCACGCAGGAGCAGACCCTGGCGGTGCTGCGGCTGGGCGACGAGCGGCTCGAGGAACTGCTGGCGCTGGCACACGAGGTGCGCATGCGCTGGTGCGGCCCGGAGGTCGAGGTCGAGGGCATCATCTCGCTGAAAACCGGTGGCTGCCCGGAGGATTGCCACTTCTGCTCGCAGTCGGGCCTGTTCCAGTCGCCGGTGCGCGCGGCCTGGCTCGACATTCCCTCCCTGGTGGAGGCCGCCAAGCAGACCGCCAAGACGGGTGCCACCGAATTCTGCATCGTGGCCGCCGTGCGCGGACCGGACGCGCGGCTGATGGCCCAGGTCGCCGCCGGGGTGGAGGCCATCCGCAACGAGGTCGACATCCAGGTCGCGTGTTCGCTGGGCATGCTCACCCAGGAGCAGGTCGATCAGCTGGCCGCCATGGGCGTGCACCGCTACAACCACAACCTCGAGACCGCCAAATCCCATTTCCCGAATGTCGTCACCACCCACACCTGGGAGGAGCGCTGGGACACCCTGCGCATGGTGCGCGAGGCCGGGATGGAGGTGTGCTGCGGCGGCATCCTCGGCATGGGTGAGTCGCTCGAGCAGCGCGCCGAATTCGCCGCGCAGCTGGCGGAACTGGAGCCCGACGAGGTTCCGCTGAACTTCCTCAACCCGCGTCCGGGCACGCCCTTCGGCGATCTCGAGGTGCTGCCCGCCGCCGACGCCCTGCGCGCCGTCGCCGCCTTCCGCCTCGCGCTGCCGCGCACCATCCTGCGGTTCGCGGGCGGGCGCGAGATCACCCTCGGCGACCTGGGCGCCAAACAGGGCATCCTCGGCGGCATCAACGCCGTCATCGTCGGCAACTACCTGACCACCCTGGGTCGCCCGGCCGAACAGGATCTGGACCTGCTGTCGGATCTGAAGATGCCGATCAAGGCCCTGAACGAGACGCTCTGAGGCACGGGTTCCCGGCGGGGGCGGACGATTCGGGTAGGGTCGTCTTTCGGCCGAAGCCGAGGGCACGCCGGGGACGAGTACTGCATCGAGGTGGTCGTGGACATTCAACAGCGCTACAACCCGTTCACCGGGGAGCCGGTGGTGGCCGGGCGCGCCGATGCCCTGCCGCAGGCGGCCGCGCTGGGGCTCGAGCCGCCGCGGTTCTGCGCCCAGTGCGGGCGGCGGATGATCGTGCAGATCAGTCCAGACGGCTGGTGGGCGAAATGCTCCCGGCACGGAATCATCGATTCCACGAGCCTGGAACATCGCTGATGGCACACCTTTCCACCGCCGAACCGATCCGCGCGCCGCGCGCCGAAGTGCGTGCCGCGTGCTGGTTCGCCCTGGCCGTGCTGGTGGTGAGCGCGCTCGGCGGGGTGGTGTGGGCCCTGCTCGCGCCGACCGAGCGGGTGGTGGTGGTCGAGCCCGGCCGCGGCGCGGCGCTGACGGGAGAGAGTGCGCACCGATTCGACGCACTCGCCATCTTCGTCTGCATCGGCGTGGTGGTCGGCCTGGTCTCGGCGGCGGCGATGTGGCGGCTGCGGCGTTTCCGCGGGCCACTCCTGCAGGGCGCGTTGCTGTTCGGGTCGCTGGTCGGGGCATGGCTGATGTCGCTGTGCGGCGAACTGCTCGCGGGCGCGCTGCACACCCGCCCGGCGAAACCGGCCGTGCACACCATCGTCGAATTCGCCCCGACCGTCGACGGTTGGACGGCGCTGCTGGTCCAGCCGCTGGTGGCCTCGCTGGTGGTGCTGATCCTGTCGGCCCTGTCCACCGCCGAGGACCTGGGCACCGGCCGCGCTGCCCCCGAAACCCCGGGCGGGGCAAGGCCATACGCCTCCGACGTGACCTACGGCCCCTACGGCGCCCCGATCCCGCACGGCTCCGCGCCGACCGTCGGCCGCACCGGCCCCTTCCAGGACGCCGACTTCCGCTGACCGTCCTGGGCCAGATGCGGCCCCGGGCCACCGTCCTCTGCGGGCGCACGAGGCGCTTGCGGACGGGCGTCGTCACGCAAGCCCCCCGTGCCGATCGATCACCCGGCCCGGCGCGCCAGGGCGTGTACGGTGCCGTCGGTGGTGAGGGCGTAGAGCCAATCTCCGCTCACCGACATCGCCGAGGTCACCGCGCCGCCGAGGTCGTACTGGCGCAACAGCTTTCCGGTCTTGCGGTCCAGGGCGACCACGCGGCCGTCCCAGGTGGCGGCGTAGATCACGGTCTCGGTGGCCAGGGCGTGCATGGCAGGGGCGTTCGGTGCGGCCGTGCAGCCCGCCGCGACTCGGGCGGGATCGTCGAGCGGGCCGGTGCCCGGTAGGTAGCCGACCGCGGTCTCCCACAGCGGTTTCGCCGGATCGCTCGCGGCGGTGTCGAACGCGCGGACCCTACCGTCGATCGATGCGACGTAGACCTGCTGCCCGCGGACCGCGGGAGCGGTGATCGGGGGCGGGCCGGGTTCGCATGCGCTGCCGGGGATGTCGGCGTGCCAGAGGGTGCGGCCGTCGCGCGGGTCGTGGCCCGTCACACCACCCGCGGTCATGGTGACCAGTTGCCGCGCCCCCTCGGTGAGCGCGGGGGAGGAGTGGCTGAACAGCCCGCCCTTGGTGTCGACGGAGAATCGCCTGGTGCAGGTGGTCAGATCCATGGCGATGAGCGTCTGACTCGATCCCGAATGCAGGTACGCCGTAGTCGAATCCGCCGCGCGCACGGCCGTGCCGTGGAATTCACCCCATCCGGCGGGCGCGGCGAAACCGCCGCCCAGCTGCTTGCCGTTCGCGGCATCGCGGCAGACGATCCGGTCGTACTGCTGGTAGACCGCCACCGCCCGACGCTGCGCCGGAAGGTCGAATACGCTGACCGGGCCGCCCATTCGGCCGTAGCGGCGCACGGTCTGTCCGGTGCGGTGCTCGTCATCGATCGTCTCCCACACCACCGCACCGGTATCCGCGGCGAGCGCGTACACCCGCCCGACACCGGTGGTCAGATACACCCGGCCACCGTGCACGGTCGGGAACGATTCCGCGTCGCCGTCCAGATAGGTGCGCCACAGCTCGCGGCCGGTCTCGCGGTGGTAGGCCAGCACCTGGTTGTACGGGGAGGCGAAGGCCTGGGAGGCCACGATCACGGCGTCACCGGCCACCGCAGCACCGTTGAGGTGGAAGTGCTCGCCGGTGTTGGCCGACCATCGCTGATCGAGGGTGTCGCCGGGATCCGAGGCGGCGCTGGAACTACCCGCTTCGCCGCCGCCCTGCCGGGGCCAGTCCGCGCCCCGGGCCGGTGCCGAATTCTGCTGCACCACACGGAAATCGCCCTTCATATCGGGCCATTTCTCGCCGATCGCCGATACCTCGACGCGATACGAACCGGGCCGCAGGGTGGGGATGGTGTCGTGCGCGGTCGCCCAATTGGCCCGCGGGGCCGGGCACGGTTCGGCGGTGCCGCCGGGCGGGGTGTAGCAGTTCACCCTGCCGAGCTGGGCCTTGGTGACGCCGAATCGCAGCTCCGCGCTCCACACCTCGCCGCCGCGCTCGTCGCGCACCCGGACCCGGGCGCTGCCGGGTGTGCGGCCGGCGTCCTCGAGGTAGAGATCCACCGGAATCGCGGCGTCGCCGCGATGGACGCTGTCGGGGGCGGGACTCACCAAAGCCGCCCGGTCGCGCACGAAGAACTGCCGATGCGTACCGGTGATGTAACCGGTGTCCTCGTTGGCCGGTGTCACCCGCTCGTCGGTGATGGCGGCGAAGTCCAGCAGTTTGTAACCCGGTCGCGCACCGTCGATTCCATAGGTGACACCCATATTGTTGACCTCCACCGAGCGCGGGAAGACGCCACGGCGGAACTCGCTCTGCTGATTGTGCCCGGCGGCGAACATCCGCACGTCGTAGTTCGCCAGCTCGTCGACGATGGGCGCGATCGCCTGTCCCGGACCCCATTTGGTGAACAGCGAGCGGTGTGCGAAGACGAGCACCTGCCGCTTGGCGGCATGGCGGCGCAGATCCTCACGCAGCCATCGCAATTGGGGAGCGAGGCCGGCGGTGTCGTAGTTGTTCTCCAGCACCACGATATGACGGCCGTTGCGATCGAAGCTGTACCACTCCGGCCCCAGATTGCGGCGATAGATCTCCATACTCGCGGCGTAACCCTGCGTACTCCCGGTGCCACCGGCGTCGTGATTGCCCATCACCGGATAGAACGGACGGCCGAAGCGGCCCTTGGTCAGTCCGGTGCGCAGAATGTCGTAGCTGCCCTGGCGGCGTTCGGCCGCGGTGTAGTCGGTGACGGTGAGGTCACCGGTCGCGATGGCCACGGTGGCCTGCCGGTTGCGCGCCATGGCCTCGACCTGCCCGGTCCACTGGGCGAGGGTGTTCGCGGCGGAGTCGTCGCTGCGATTGTCGGTCTCGCTGTCGGAGAGCATGAGCCACGTCTCGCGCGGATCGGCGGCGTGTTTGTCCGGGACCAGGGCGAAGTCCACCCCGTCCTGCCGGGCCTCCCCTTCCTTCAGGGCGCGGAAGAAGCGCGGCACCGAATCCTCGCGCAGCACCGGCGTATACCCGTCGGGGGATACGACCTGGACCAGGTCGGTCTCCCGGCGTCCCGGATCTACTTCCAGCCGATAGCCGCCGTCCATCCCGGTCGTCGCCCAGACCGCCCCGTCGGTGACCGAGATGTTCGGCAGCCCGATCTCGCCGACATCACGCACCCCGTTGCCGTTGCCGTCGAGGAAGACCGTGCCGCGCACCTCGACCGACGCCTCCGCGGCCCGAGCGGGTGCGGGGGCGATGATCGCCGTCAACGCGACGAACAGACAAACAAGACATTTCCACACAGAACGAAAGCTAGGACACCCGCCTGCGCCTCGTGCGCGTCGATCGCAACATTTCCGCCCCCGTATTCCGGCTGTTCGCGCAGCCCCCGCCTACCGAATCCGCCTGTTCCCCTTGCGTTTCCGGGGCGCACCCCGACCTACATCGGATCGAAGCTGATCGCGATCCCGACGGTTGCGGGCCGATTGCCGGTCACGACGTCGCGGATCAGCCGCCTGGACGGCCGAAAGTACGACGGCCACGGCCAGCGCACGGCCAGCCGCCCCCATATCCCGTACTTGCGCGCCAACATCTTCCGCACCCGATCGGTACCGGCTCGGTCGAGCAGTTCGGCGCGCCCCCGCCGCGCCTGCCCGTAAACCACACCCCGAAACGTACAGGGCCGCACACTCACCGTCGGATCCCGCCGAATCCGCCGCACCTTGAACGAGTCGGTCTCGGTCCACAGCAGCAGCCGCCCCGAATCCTCGACGGCCCACACCGGCGTCCCCACGGGCGTGCCATCCCGCCGATAGGTGGTCAGCAAGACGTAATGCGCCCGTGAGATGTCCTCGGCCACAAATCCTCCTCATCCGCTCGTGGATCTTGTCCGAACGTATCCCGAATTGTGTTCACCCGGAACGTAACCTGAGGTCACAACAGGTTTGGGGGTGTGACGGTGGGCTTTGTCGGGGCCGGGCCGGTGGTCGAGGAGATCGACGCCGTGTGCTGGCGCGTGCGTGAGCCGATCGTCTATCAGGGCAGGCAGCAGCGGTTCGTGATTCCGGCGGGCTTCCTCACCGACTTCGCCTCGGTGCCGCGGGTGCTGGTGTGGTTGATACCCCGCTACGGCGCCTACACCCGCGCGGCGATCCTGCACGACTATCTGTGCCAGTCGGGCGTGGTGAGCCTGCGGGACGCCGATGGTTTGTTCCGGCGGGTACTGCGCGAGGCGGGTGTGTCGCTGCCGCAGCGCTGGATGATGTGGACCGGGGTGCGGGCGGCGTCCCGGCTGGCGGGTGCGCCACCGCTGGACGTGGCGCGATTTCTGCTGGTGCTGGCGCTGTCGGTGCTGTTCCTGGCGGTGCCGGTGGCGGTGGTGCAGCTGTGGCTGCTGCTGTTCTGGCTGGTGGAGTCGGCGTTCTGGCTGGGCGCGCGGATCGCCACGGATGTGTGCGGGCCGCCGCCGAAGCCGAAGACCACCATCACCGAGTGAATTCGGTGGCGGCGCCGACCGCCTCGCGGATACCGTGGCGAACGAACGACGAAAGGAGGTTCGGCGATGACCGAGACGCGACAGCGGCCCACCCGGGAGACGGCGCAACCCGAGCGCGCCGACCTCACGGCCTGGCGCCGCCGCCACGAGCTGCGCAGGTCCGCTGCGGCCCAGCCTGTTCCGAGCAAGCGGACCTACCGGCGCGCGGTCAAGCACCGCAAGCGCGAGCAGTTCTGACCGGCTACTCCGCGATCGCGGTCCGATAGGACCACTGGAATACCGGCAGCCGCCCCTCCTCGGTGTCCGCATGCCGCGGAGTGGCCGTGAAGTGCTCATAGCCGCCGCGGTACTGGATCTTCACCTCGATACCCGGGTGCGTGATGGGGACGATCCGCTCCGGCAGCGCCGCGGGTCCCCCCTCGAGATACGCCTTTGCCGCTGTCATCCCCCGAGTATGCGCGAGACGTCCCGCGCCGCGGCACGGAATCGATTCGCGCGCTGGAGTTCTCGGGGTGTGGTGCGCTCGGGCGTGTCGTTGATCTCCGCGCCGGGCGGGCGAAGGTATAGAACGGAAGGATGACACCCGAGTTGATCGAGCGTGCCCGTGCTCTGCTGCGGACCGCCCCGGTGGTGGACGGCCACAACGACCTGCCATGGGCGATGCGAACCCTGTCCCGCTACGACCTGGACGCCGTCGACCTGGCGGCCGACCAAAGCGACCGACTGCACACCGATCTGGCGCGATTGCGGGCCGGTGGGGTCGGTGCGCAGTTCTGGTCGGTGTTCGTGCCCGCGAGCCTGGCCGGGGATCATGCGGTCAGCGCGACGCTCGAGCAGATCGACTTCGTGCGCATGCTGGTCGATCGCTATCCCGACCGGCTGCGCCTGGCCCTTTCCGCCGCCGATATGGAGGCCGCCCGCGCGGACGGGCGCATCGCCTCGCTGCTCGGCGCGGAGGGCGGGCACAGCATCGACTGTTCGATGGCGACGCTGCGCGCACTGTACGAGCTGGGGGTGCGCTATCTGACGCTGACCCACAACGACAATGTGCCGTGGGCGGATTCGGCGACCGACGAACCCAAGGCCGGTGGGCTGACGGCATTCGGCAGGGAGGTGGTGCGGGAGATGAATCGACTGGGCATGCTGGTCGACCTGTCGCACGTCTCGCCCGACACCATGCGTGCGGCGATCGCCGTTTCCGAAGCGCCGGTGATCTTTTCGCATTCCTCCGCGCGGGCCGTCTGCGACCATCCGCGCAACATCCCCGACGACGTCCTGACCTCGCTGCCCACCAACGGAGGTGTGGCCATGGTGACGTTCGTACCGAAATTCGTACTGCCCGAGGCCATCTCCTGGACGGCCGCGGCCGATGAGCATATGCGCGCGCACGGCTTCGACCCCTTCGACTCCACCCCCGCGGGCCTGGAATGCCGCCGTGCCCACGAGGCCACCCACCCCCGTCCCGAACCCACGGTCGCCACCATCGCCGACCATCTCGATCACATGCGCGAACTCGCCGGTATCGACCACCTCGGCATCGGCGGCGATTTCGACGGCACCCCCTTCGTCACCCGCGGCCTCGACGATGTCTCCGGCTACCCCAACCTCGTCGCCGAACTCCTGCGCCGCGGCTGGTCCGAGCCGGATATCGCGAAACTCACCTGGCACAATGCGGTTCGCGTGCTGCGCGCCGCCGAGGACGTCGCCCGCGACCTGCGCCGCACCCGCCGCCCCTCCCTCGCGACCATCGACCGGCTCGACGGCGACGGCTAGCGGCGCTCTTCGTTCTCGGGCGCGGCCGCACGGGTGTGGCGCGCGATCTCCTCGTCGTCGGCGCGAATCTCGGCGGCCCCCGCCCGAACCTCGTCCATCTGCCGCGCGGAGAATTCCCCCGCCGCCTGCACGGTCTCCTCGGCGATGCCGAAGGCGACCGCCTCCGAGCCCGCCACCAGCTTCTGCGTGACGATCTCCTCCTGCGCCGCGACATCGTCACCGGCCCCGTCCAGCAGCCCGTGCCAATGCCGAACTCGGTTGAGCGCCTCCCGCCCCGATTCGACGTCGAACAGCTCCTCGGTCACCGCGTACCTCCCACTCGGGCCGCTCAGTCGCACAACGGCTTCCAGCTCTGGATCCTCGATACCAGAGCCCCGGGGATCCCGGAGGCGTTGTCGCGAAGTTCCCGGCGGATGTCGCAAACCGTTCGGTTACCGTGGCGTAGCTGTGACTTGAAATCGGGCGAAATACCGACTATGCGCGGTCAGCTCGGCGGGCGCAGGGCGGCGAATTCGTCGGTCACGCGGATGCCGTCGTCGGTGAAGCGGTAGACGGCGGCGGGGCGGCCGCCGGCCCTACCGGGAGCGGCGGTGGCGCCGGTGGGGGTGATGACCTTGCGGCGGGACAGGACTCGTTGCAGGTTGGTGGTGTCGACCTCGTATCCCAGTGCGGCGCAGTAGATTTCGCGCAGAGTCGACATGGTGAAGCGGGCGGGGGCGAGGGCGAAGGCGATATTGGTGTAGGAGAGTTTGGCGGCCAGGCGGGCGCGGGCGTACCGGACCACCGTGCCGTGGTCGAAGGACATGTGCGGCAGCGCGGAGACCGGGTGCCAGCGGGTGTCCGTCGGCAGCCGGGGATCGGCGGTCAGGGGGACCAGGCCCAGGTATGCCGAGGCGATGCGGCGCGGGCCGGGGACGCGGTGCGGATCGCTGAAGACCGACAGCTGTTCGAGGTGCCACAGCTCGCGCACGTCCACCTTCTCCGCGAGCTGGCGCCGCGCCGAGGCGTCGAGATCCTCGTCGTCGCGCAACCGACCGCCCGGTAGCGACCAGGTGCCGGTCTGGGGTTCCATCGCCCGCTCCCACAGCAGCACCGCTAGTTCGGAATGCCAACCGGGCGCCGGGCGAGCGAGTGGGTCGACCGCGGCGCTGACGCCCTGACCTGCGGCGATGTTGTCCGGGAAGCGACGAACCTGGAACACGGCGGTGAGCGATTCGTGAATGGTGCTACTATGGGGCACGTTTTCGATTATAAGTCGAAAACTGGGTGTGTGCGAACGGCACGGGCGCCGAACGCATGAGGAAGGAGCCTGCCATGGCGACGATGATGCTTGCCGGGCACGTAGTGGATGGTCCGTCGGGGTTCACGGGAGTCGAGGCGACCCCGGAGTGGGCGCGCGAGATCAAGCGGTTGGCGCGCGAGCGCAATGCGACGATTCTGGCGCACAACTACCAGCTGCCCGAGATCCAGGACGTCGCCGATCACGTCGGCGACTCGCTGGCGCTGTCCCGGATCGCCGCGCAGGCGTCCGAGGACACGATCGTGTTCTGCGGTGTGCACTTCATGGCCGAGACGGCCAAGATCCTCAGCCCGGACAAGACGGTGCTGATCCCGGACCAGCGCGCGGGGTGCTCGCTGGCCGACTCGATCAGCGCCGAGGAGCTGCGGGCGTGGAAGGCCGAGCATCCCGACGCCGTGGTGGTGTCGTACGTGAACACCACGGCCGCGGTGAAGGCGCTCACCGACATCTGCTGCACCTCGTCGAACGCGGTGGACGTGGTCGCCTCGATCGATCCGGATCGGGAGGTGCTGTTCCTGCCCGATCAGTTCCTGGGCGCGCACGTCAAGCGGGTCACCGGGCGGGAGAATATGCACATCTGGGCCGGGGAATGCCATGTGCACGCGGGGATCAACGGCGACGAGTTGACCGAGCAGGCCCGCAGCCATCCGGACGCGGAGCTGTTCGTGCACCCCGAGTGCGGCTGCGCCACCTCGGCTTTGTATCTCGCGGGCGAGGGCGCGTTCCCGGCCGAGCGGGTGCACATCCTGTCCACCGGCGGGATGATCGACGCGGCCAAGGCCGCCACGTCGAATCAGGTGCTGGTCGCGACCGAGATCGGCATGCTGCACCAGTTGCGCAAGGCCGCGCCGGGCATCGACTTCCAGGCCGTCAACGACCGCGCCTCGTGCAAGTACATGAAGATGATCACCCCCGCGGCGCTGCTGCGCTGCCTGGTCGAGGGCCGCGACGAGGTGCACGTCGATCCGGAAACCGCTGCGGCGGGCCGTAAGTCGGTGCAGCGGATGATCGCCATCGGCAATCCCGGCGGCGGGGAATGACCAGCCTCGGCTGGGAGGCCGAGGCCGATCTGGTGGTGATCGGCGGTGGCGTCGCGGGACTGACCGCGGCGCGCACCGCCTCACTGCGCGGGCTTCGGGTGCTGACGCTGAGCAAGGGCGGGCCGACCGACACCGCCACCCAGTACGCGCAGGGTGGGATTGCCGTCGTTGCGCCGCAAGGAGATTCGGTGGAGTCGCATGTGCGCGACACCGTGGTCGCCGGGGCGGGGCTGTGCGATCCGGAGGCGGTTCGGTCGATCGTCGAGGGCGGCGGGGCCGCGGTGGCGGCGCTGACCGATCTGGGGGCGGTGTTCGATCTCGGCCGGGACGGGCAGATCTCGCGGACCCGGGAGGGCGGGCACAGCACGCGGCGCATCATTCACGCGGGTGGGGACGCGACCGGGGCCGAGGTGCAGCGGGCGCTCAACGCCGCCGGGCTGCCGGTGCTGTTCGGCGCGGCGGCGGTGGACATCGTGACCGGGCCCGAGGGGGTGCGGGGTGTGATCGCGTTGTCGGACAGGGGTTTCGGTGTCGTGCACACCCCGGCCGTGCTGTTGGCCACCGGTGGGCTGGGGCAGCTGTACGCGTGCAGTACCAATCCCGCCGGTGCGACCGCCGACGGGGTGGCGCTGGCGCTGCGGGCCGGTGCGGTCGTGGCGGATCTGGAATTCGTGCAGTTCCATCCGACCGTGCTGTTCACCCCCGGCGGGCTGGGGCGGCGGCCGCTGATCAGTGAGGCCGTGCGCGGCGAGGGCGCGATTCTGGTCGATCACGAGGGCGATTCGGTGACCGCCGGGGTGCATCCGCGCGGTGACCTCGCGCCCCGCGATGTGGTGTCGCGGGCCATCGCGGCCCGCATGCGGGCCACCGGAACCGACCATGTGTACCTCGACGCCCGCGCGATCGACGACTTCGCCCAGCGGTTTCCGACCATCACGGCCTCCTGCCTGGCGGCGGGCATCGACCCGCGGACCGCCCTCATCCCCGTGGCCCCCGCCGCGCACTACCAGTGCGGCGGCGTCGTCACCGACACCTCGGGTCGCACCACGGTCCCCGGCCTGTACGCCGCCGGGGAGGTCGCCCGCACGGGCCTGCACGGCGCCAACCGCCTGGCCTCCAACAGCCTGCTCGAGGGCCTGGTGGTCGGCGAACGAGCGGGCGCGGCCGCCGCCGAACGCACCGGCATCCGCGCCCGCGTCACCGAAGCCACCCCCCTGTCCTTCCCCCGAGTCGACCGAAACGCCCTGCAGGCCTTGATGACCGACCACGCCGCCGTGGTCCGCGACGCCGACGGCCTCCGCTCGGCAGTCCTGCGCCTCCTCCAACTCCTGCGCACCGAGCCCCCCGCCCCCGCCACCCCCACCGCAGCCCTGGAAGACGCGGCCCTGACCCTAACCGCCCGCACCCTCCTCCTAGCCGCCACCGCCCGCACCGAAACCCGAGGCTGCCACACCCGCTCGGACCACCCCACCCCCCGCCCCACCCTCACCCACCCCCTCCCCATCCGCCTGGGCCCCGACGCCCGCCCCCAACTCCTGACCGACCCCACCGCCCTCCCCGTCCCGAGAGCATCGTGAACCCAACCCCCACGCTCCCCGCCGCCCATCGCTCCGCGCTGCGCGGCGGGGAAATAAGAACACCGACCCCTGCGAGAATTGGGGCCGCAGCTCGTATTGGGGGAGTGCGTGTGGCGAGGATTGCGGGGATCGGGGCTGCGGCGGGTGTTTGGGGGTGCGAGTGGTGAAGGCTGCGGGAATTGGGGGAGCAGCGGCCGGCGAGGTGGAGACTGTAGCCCGCATCAGCGGCAGGTGGCCTCCACCAAAGTCGGGCACGACCGCAGGCAGAGGTCGCTCGGTCGGTATGCGACCCCACCCCTTGTTCCCCGCCGCGCAGCGCGGAGCGATGTGTGGCGGGGATCGACTGAGCGCTATGGAACGGTCTTCTCTTTGCGGCCGCGCACAATCGTTGGAATGGCCGTCCCTCCTCTGGGGCGGACCGCCCCTGTTCCCCGCGGCGCAGCGCGGAGCGATGTGTGGCGGGGATGACGGCATTGGTTTCGGAGTGAGCAGGAGTTGAGTATGGCGTTGGATTCGGGGCTTGGGCGGGATGATGTTGTTCGGGTGATTCGGGCGGCGTTGGATGAGGATTTGCGGTATGGGCCCGATGTGACCACCTTGGCTACGGTTTCGGAGGAGGCCGTGGTCAAGGCGGGGATGGTGTCGCGGGAGGAGGGAACCGTGGCCGGAATCGATGTGGGGTTGTTGGTGCTCGATGAGGTGATCGGGGCGGGGAACTATGAGGTGATCGAGCGGGTGGGGGAGGGTGCTCGGGTGCGGGCGGGGGATGTGGTGCTGGGGGTGGTGGCGCCTACTCGGGGGCTGTTGGTGGCCGAGCGGACGATGTTGAATCTGGTGACGCATTTGTCGGGGATCGCCACGGCGACTGCCGCGTGGGTGGATGCGGTTTCGGGGACCAGCTGCAAGATTCGTGACAGCCGTAAGACGCTGCCGGGGCTGCGGGCGTTGCAGAAGTACGCGGTGCGCGTGGGTGGGGGCGTGAATCACCGGATGGGGCTGGGGGATGCGGCGCTGATCAAGGACAATCACGTCGCGGCGGCCGGATCGGTGGTGGCGGCGCTGCGGGCGGTGCGGGAGATGGCGCCGGATATCGCCTGCGAGGTGGAGGTCGACAGCCTCGAGCAGTTGGATGCCGTCCTGGCCGAGGACGTGGAACTGGTGCTGCTGGACAACTTTCCGCTCTGGGCCACCCAGGCCGCGGTGCAGCGCCGCGACGCCCGCTCACCGCGCACGAAACTGGAATCCTCCGGCGGGCTTACGCTCGATGTCGCCACCGACTACGCCCGCACCGGCGTGGACTATCTGGCCGTGGGCGCCCTCACTCACTCGGTGCGCGCCCTCGATCTCGGCCTGGATCTATAGCCCGAATTCGGCCGGGGTCAGGCGCAGCACCCGGCAGCATTCGCGCAGGGCGTCCGCGCCCTGGCCGTCGACATCCCCATCCGCGCCAGCGATTTCCAGACCGATCCGGACGGCGGCGCGGGCCTGGACCGGCCGGTCGGTCGCGCGGGCGACCTGCTGCATCACATAGGCGCGGCCGAAGGCCGGATCGAGGGTCAGCCGGAGCCAGTTGTCCTCGAATAGATTTCGCAATTCACCCTGCGGAAAGTGGTGCAGCACGTCGGCGTTGCCGAGGCGATCGGCGATCCGCGTCCGGCGATCCGGATCGCCGGTCGTCCCGGCGGTGGTGACCAGGGCGCAGACGCCGACGGCGGCATCGCGAAAGGCGCTGTCGCGCAATCCTTCCGGGGCACGGCTGGAGTCAGGGCGGTGGGCAATGGACAAGGTACTACCCCCAACGCGGACAACATTCGGGCCGGCCGCCTACCAACCCGAAACAAAACTTGTGGAATGGGCCGACGCTAACAGAACCCTCATCCGCCGACGCGCGGAAATCGGTCGCAACCGAGACGGTCACCTCAGTCCGCCACGTTCGACACGTCGAGGGCAATGCCGAGGCAACCCGCTTGCCGGTGGAACGACCGCCCACGCGGTAGACCGATGACCAGCCCGCCTACCGGACCCCCGGCGCCCCGCCCGCACGCTCCACACCCTGGCCCGGCGATCTCGGCACACACCGTCCGCGACATCCGCCCCACCCGAATTACATCGATGTGATTTGAGTCACAAATGGCTGTTCAGGAGGACAGTTCCCGCTCGAGCGGCGTCCTAAACCGAGGAATTGCCCGCACCTCCCCGAACCACTCCCGCATCCGCTCCGCCTCGGCCTCGATCGCGGCGACCGCCTCGCTCCCCACGTCCGCCAAAGTCCGCCAAGCGATCTCGCCATCCCGGCGCTGCGCCCACCCGCCAACGATCCGACCGTCCCACCAGACGGTCGGGCCGATGTTGCCATTGCTGTCGAACAGCGCGGGCCCGTGCTCACCGAGGAACCACTCCCGCGACTGCCACCCCATCGGCGTGGGATCCAGCGCGGGCAGCAGCGCCGCCCAGGGCTCGGGCGCGGGCACGGGATCGAGGTCGTCGGCCAGCAGCAACCCGGTCGTGCCGTCCAGATCCACCTCGACGATGTCCAAGGGCGCCAGAGCCTTTCGCGCATCGCCCAGTGACCACCCGGTCCACCACTTGAAATCCGCGATCGGCGCGGGCCCGAAGGTACGCAGCCAGCGGCGCGCCAGCTCCGCACGCGCCTGATCCACCGGCAGTGTGGGAATCCCCGCGGGCAGCCAGGATTCGATCGGCGCCCAGGTGTACTGGCTGCTGGCCCACGTGCCGTTGGGTCGCCCGCGCACGATGCCGCCCTCGCAGCCCAGGGTCACCAGCACCCAGGTGGTGATGTTGGTCGGCTTGGAGTACGGCTTGCCGGGCGCGGTGTCGATCCGGGTCCGCAGTCGCGGCACCGCCGCGCTCAGCTGGGCCCCGGTCGCGCTGCCCCGGGCGAGCAGTTCGCGATGGGTCTCCGCCTCGACTTCGGCCAGCCAGGCCATGACGTCCCCGTCGACGACCTCGGCGAGATAGCGGGCATAGGCGCGCCGCTGCTTGTCGGCCAGCGCATTCGCCACCGACGCCTGCAGCGCGGGCACCAGATCGACCGGAACCACGAACATGGTCCGCCGCATGGCCAGCATGCGCAGCAGTGTCCGGTCCTCGTACAGCGCCTTCTCCACATGCGCCGGTTCCAGCCCGATGCCGCGCGCGGCCACCGACAGGAATACCGTCGCGGGATCGGAGGCATGCAGGGCGACCATCGCATCGGCGATCACGGTCGCGTCCTCGGCGCGGTGGGTCGGGGCGAGCCGGTGCCGCACCGCCACCCGGGCTCGCCGCTCGGCCACATCAATCGAACGCATGCGCGAAAGATTACCTCCCGCCCCGGAACATGTTGGGGTTGCCGATGGTTGACCCGAGCGGATACCGGAGAAAGAAGGAGCCATGAACAAGCCCGCGGACTCGACCTACCACTGGGACGGCGACGCCCTGGACCTCGACGCCTATTTGACCCGCATCGGGTTCGACGGCGAGCGCACCGCGAGCCTGGCGACCCTGCGCGCCCTGCAGTACGCCCACACCACCACGATTCCGTTCGAGAACCTCGAGGCGGTCTTCGCCCGCCCCGTTCCGCTGGACCTGGAATCGTTGCAGGACAAGATTCTTCGGCGGCGCCGCGGCGGCTACTGCTACGAACATGTCGGCCTGTTCGCCGCGGCGCTGGAGCGGCTCGGGTTCGGCGTCACCGGATTGCACGCCCGGGTGAGTATGGGCGCGGCCGGTTCGCTGCGTCCGGCCACGCATGCCGTGCTGCGAGTGACCGCCGCCGACGACGAGCGAATCTGGCTGTGCGACGTTGGTTTCGGCGCGGGACCGCTGGCCCCGCTGGAGTTGAATCCGCGGGCGGGCGAGGTCACCGCGGGCGAATGGCGCTTCCGGCTCGAACGCGGGCACGGCGAGCTGGGCGAACAGCTGTGGACCCTGCACCACTTCGCCCGCGACGGCTGGATCGACCGGCACAGCTTCACGCTGAATCCGCAGTACCGCATCGATTACGCGGTCGGCAACCACTTCGTGTCCACCTCGCCGCGTTCGCCGTTCGTCACCCGTCCCTACGCTCAGCGCTTCCTGCCGGATGTCCACCACATCCTCGACGGGATCACGCTGACCACCGAATATCCCGACGGCACCGGGCATTCGCGGGAACTGGCACCGAGCGAGCTACCCAAGGTCCTGGCCGAGGTGTTCGACATCGAACCGGCCGAGGCCGATGCCGAACGCCTGGCGACGGGCTGGTGGATTCGATGACACGGGACAAAACGTACGTTTCCAGGCGGTAGCTCCGGGTGCCGGTAGGGTCGGGCGGGTGCGCACGAGTACGAGGTTGTTCGCCCTGTTCGCCACCCCGGCCCTAGCCCTGGCCGCCTGTTCCGGTGATAAAGCGACCGACCGGTTGAACAGCACCCTGCACACCTTCGCCGACGCGCTGGGCCGCGAGGATCCGGCCGCCGCGGCCGCGGTCACCAGCGATCCCGCGCAGGCCACCGGCACCCTGGGCAAGCTGTTCGACAGCCTCGGCAAGGATGTGCGCGTGGAGGTCGGCAGCGTCGACAAGAAGGCCGACGACGCCACCTTCACGCTGAAGACCACCTGGAAGCTCGGCAAGGACGGCCGCAACGAGTGGGCCTACACCACCACCGGCACCGCCGCCCGCTCCGGTGACACCTGGAAGATCCACTGGAATCCCGCGACCGTCGCGCCCGGACTGGACTCGGGTCCGCTCGCCTACAGCGCCGTCCATCCGAGCCCGGCCGCGCGGGTGCTCGACCGCACGGGCGCCGAACTGCTCACCCAGCAGGTCGCCACGCTGGTCAATATCGCCCCGGGAGCGGATCTGAACGCGATTGCGGCGCTGCTGAATCCGATCGATCCGAGCATCACCGCCGCCGGTCTGCAATCCGAATTGTCCAGCGCCCAGGGCAAACCCGTCACCGCGATCACGCTGCGCGACGCCGACCTGGCCCCGATCGCCGACCGACTCTCGGCGCTGCCGAATGTCACCCTGGCCCCGCAGAACCGGCTGCTGGTCACCGACAAGGATCTGGCCTCGCCGACGCTGTCCGGGCTGTCGGAACTGTGGCAGCGCGAGGCCGACGACGCGGCGGGCTGGGCGGTGCGGGCGCAGACGGCGAACGGAACCCAGCGCGTCGGCGGCCAGGACGCCAAACCCGTCGCCGACATCGCCAGCACACTCGATATGGGCATGCTGCGGGCGGCCACGGCCGCGCTGGCCCCGATCCCGACGCCCGCGGCCATGGTGGTCATTCAGCCCTCCACGGGAAATCTGCTGGCGCTGGCTCAGAATGGGCCCGCCGACGCGCAGGGACCGATCGCGCTCACCGGCCTGTACCCGCCGGGCTCGACCTTCAAGACCGTCACCGTGTCCGCGGCCCTGCAGGCCGGTCAGGTCACCCCGGACAGCGTGGTCGGCTGCCCCGGCACCGAGAATATCGAGGGGCGGCAGATCCCCAACGACAACAACTTCGACCTGGGCCGGGTGCCCCTGCATACGGCCTTCGCCCGGTCCTGCAACACCACGATGGGCAGGCTGGCGGTGAATCTGCCGCCGGAGGGGCTCACCGCGGCCGCCGCGCAGCTGGGGCTGGGCATCGATTACACCGCGCCCGGCATGACGACCGTCACCGGCAAGGTGCCCGTGGCCGACACTCCGGCGCTGCGCGTGGAGGAGGGAATCGGTCAAGGGAAGGTGACGGCCTCGCCGTTCGGGATGGCTCTGGTCGCGGCGGCGCTCGCGCGCGGCTCGGTGCCCGCCCCGGCGATCGTGAACGGCAAACCCGGTGTGCCCGACCGTAATCCGGAGCCGCTCCCGCCCGCCATCGCCGACCAGGTGAAATCCATGATGCGCGAGACGATTACGAGCGGCACCGCCACCCAGCTGCGCGACATTCCCGGCATGTTGGGCAAGACCGGCACGGCCGAGTACATCGACGACAAGCATGCGCACGGTTGGTTCGTCGGCATCAACGGCGATCTGGCGCTTGCCGTCTTCGTCTCCGACGCGGGCAGCTCCGGCCCGGCCGTGGACGCGGCGGGGCGGTTCTTGCGAGCGGAGAAGTGATGTTGATCACGAAAAGTCTCCCGGGGATCACACAGTGATCTCGCCTTCATCGCACAGGTGTCGGACATATTTCGCTCAGATCTCACTCCGGCGGCGGAGCAGCCGGTCGAGCCAGCTACACTCGTGCGGGGAACACGCGGGCAACCGCACCTCGGTAAGTCACGGATCGCGGAGAAACTCGGAGTAGTGCCATCGAAACCGGCCAAGTGATCGCAGGGCATTACCGCCTGGTCGAACGGATTGGTAGCGGCGGCACAGGCGTCGTTTGGCGTGCCGTCGACGAGCGACTCGAACGATCGGTGGCGATCAAGCAGATCCTCACCCAGCCCAGCCTGCCCCCGGGTGAGAAGGAGATCGTGCGGCAGCGCGCCTCGCGCGAGGCCCGCAACGCCGCCCGCTTCCAGCACCCCAATGCCATCGTGGTCTTCGACATCACCGACCACGAGGGCGATCCGTGCCTGATCATGGAGTACCTGCCCTCGCAGAGCCTCGCGGTGGTGCTGTCCTCGCAGGGCACGCTGCCGCTGCCGCAGGTCGCCCGCATCGGTGAGCAGGTGGCCTCGGCGCTGGTGGCCGCGCATCGGGCGGGCATCGTGCACCGCGACGTCAAGCCGGGCAACGTGCTGCTCGGCGAGAACGGTACGGTCAAGATCACCGACTTCGGCATCTCCAAGGCCAAGGGCGATGTGACGCTGACCGCCACGGGCCTCATCTCCGGCACCGCCGCCTATCTCGCGCCCGAGGTGGCGCGCGGCGCGGAGCCGTCCCCGGCCGCCGACGTCTTCGCCTTGGGCGCAACGCTTTTCCACGCACTCGAGGGTGAGCCGCCCTACGGCACCAACCCCAACCCGCTGGCGTTGCTGTATGCCGCGGCCAACGGCCAGCTCAGCCAGCCCCGCAATGCCGGGCCGCTGACCGATCTGCTGCTGGATCTGCTGAGCTTCGATCCCGAGGATCGCCCGAGCATGCCCGAGGTCCGCGACCAGCTCGCCGATTTCGCCGACTACGGCGCGGATTCCGAGCCGACCCACATGCTCGCCACCCGCCGCCCGACCGCGCACCGCGCGGCCCCGCGCCGCCAGCAGGCCGTCCGCACCCTGGATCGCCGTGCGGCACAGGCGGATATCTCCACCGCGGAGATGATGGCAACCGCCGCACCGATTTCCGAGCCCGAGCTTCCCCCGGTCCGCCCGGCCCCGCCGGGTGCGCACCCGACCCGCTCGCATCCGGTCCAGCATCCCGAGTACGCCCCGGAACCCCCGGCGCGCAACCGCAAGCCGCTGCTGTTCGTCGGTGGGTTCGCGGTGGGCTTGGTGGTCGTGGCCGTCGCGTTGGCGGCGATGTTCAGCGGTGGGGAGCCGAATTCACCCGGTACACAGGGCAATCCGCCGGTGGCCAGCGGCACGCCGAACGGGAGCAGCACCACGCCGACCGCGGCCGGGCTGGGACAGACCAAGAGCAACGGCCAGGCCGATGTCGGCGGTGCGGCCGATATGATCGACCAGTTCTACAGCGCCCTGGTCGATCAGAACACCGGCGCCGCGTGGTCCATGCTGACTCCGGCGGCGCAGCAGGTGTACGGCAGCCAGGCCGAGTTCGCCAACTACTGGACCAAGAATCCGGTGACCCGCTACAGCACCATCGAGGGTGCGCGCGGCAATGCCAGCGCCAATTCCGATGGCTCGGTGGACATGTCGGTGTCCAGCGTGACCGCTGGTGGCCGGACCAAGCGGATGGCGCTGCGGGTGATCATCGGCAGCGGCGGGCGCGCGCTGATCGACAGCGATACCCGCATGTCCCCCGGGGCTTCCTGAGCGACACCCCGCGTCTGCGGGGCCTCCTGAGCGATAACCGCATGCCCTCCGGAGTTCCTGGCGCGTAGGGGCGGTGCGCATCCGGCGCCGCGATGCCCGCGTGGCGCGACGTGCGGTGGGCCATGCTGGGCTGCGACGGTGGCACCCGTCGCCGTCGCGAGCCGGAAGGAGTGGACCCATGAGCCTGTTCGTCATTGCCGAAATGCGTGCTGTTCCCGGGCAGGAGAAGCGGCTGCGGGACGCGGTGGAGGCGATGGTCGAGCCGTCGCTGGCCGAGCCCGGGTGTGTGTCGTATCGGCCGTTCGTGGATACGAGCGATCCGGCGCATGTGGTGATCGTGGAGGAGTGGACCGATGGGGAGGTGCTGGACGAGCATTTCCGCACCCCGCATTTCGAGCAGGTGGCCAAGGTGCTGGATGAGATCCTGGCCGAGCCGTTGGTGATTCGCCGGTTGGTTGCCGAATAGTATTCGCTGCCAAGCGAAATCATCTCTTCCGCGATATGCCTTGGCGTGGTTAGGCTTTCGGTCGTGAGCACCCGGGATTTGCTGAGGGCCGAGCGGGCGGAGCTGATCGCGTTGCTACGCGCGCTGTCCGATGAAGAGTGGCTGACGCCGTCGCTGTGCGCGGGGTGGCGGGTGCGCGATGTGGTCGGGCATCTGCTGTACGACGCCATTCCCGCACCGACCTACGCGGGGGTGTTCCTGCGCTGCGGACTTTCCGCCGATCGGACCAACAATGTGCTGGTCGACAGGTCCCGCGCGCTGCCGACCGCGCGACTGGTGAGCAAGTTGGAGCACTCCGGCGAGCACATCACCCGGCTGGTCCCGCGCGTCGGCCTGGCCGACATGCTGGTCCATCAGCAGGACATCCGCCGCCCGCTCGGCCGGTTCCGCGAAATCCCCGCGGACCGGCTGCGGGCGGTGCTGAGCCACCCCGACCCGTTCGCCCGGCCGGGCCGCTACACCCGTGGGTTGCGATTCGTCGCGACCGATATCGACTGGACCTCCGGCTCCGGTCCGGAGGTGCGCGGGCCGGGCGAGGCCCTGGCGCTGGCCATGGTCGGCCGCCGGGCCGCGCTCGCCGATCTCGACGGCGCGGGCGTGGCGACGCTGCGGCGGCGGATGGGCGCGCCCACCTGACGGCGACGGTCGTGGTGCGCCTCCCGCCACCTCCCGCAGGCGAGCGAGTTCCGCTCGCCGACGGCGGTGAATATCCACTGGCAGGTACCCGATAGTCTGGTAGCTGGCCAGAAGCCATCTGATGACCAGCACAGACGAAGGATCCCGCACCGCCATGACATCCCGCATCGAGCTCGCCCGCGTCGATCTGCGCGGTCGCACTCCCACCGCCGCCGAGCTGCGCTCCGCGCTGCCGCGCGGGGGAGTCGACGTCGACTCGGTGCTGCATCAGGTGCGGCCGGTGGTCGAGGCGATCCGGGATCGCGGCGTGGCCGCGGCGATCGAGTTCAGCGAGAAGTTCGACGGCGTCGCGCCCGCCTCGGTGCGGGTCCCGGCCGCGGCGCTGGACGAGGCGCTGGCCGGACTGGATCCGGCCGTGCGCACGGCTCTCGAGGTCGCCATCGCGCGCACCCGAACGGTGCACGCCGATCAGCGCCGCACCGACACCACCACCGAGGTCGTGCCGGGCGGCACGGTCACCGAGCGCTGGGTTCCGGTCGAGCGCGTCGGCCTGTACGTGCCCGGGGGCAATGCGGTCTACCCGTCCAGCGTCGTGATGAACGTGGTCCCCGCCCAGGCCGCGGGCGTCGAATCGCTGGTGGTGGCCTCCCCGCCGCAGGCGCGCTTCGGCGGCCTGCCGCATCCGACCATCCTGGCCGCGGCGAAGCTGCTCGGCGTCACCGAGGTCTGGGCCGTCGGCGGCGCGCAGGCGGTCGCGCTGCTGTCCTACGGCGGCACCGACACCGACGGCGCGGGACTGGAACCGGTCGACATGATCACCGGCCCGGGCAATATCTATGTCACCGCCGCCAAGCGCCTGTGCCGGGGCCTGGTCGGCATCGATGCCGAGGCCGGTCCCACCGAGATCGCCGTCCTCGCCGACGCCACCGCCGATCCCGCGCACGTCGCCGCCGACCTGATCAGTCAGGCCGAACACGACGTGCTGGCCGCCAGCGTGCTGGTCACCGACAGCGTCGAACTGGCCGATGCCGTCGACGCCGCGATCAACACTCAGATGACGGTCGTGAAACACCACCACCGCGTCGCGGAGGCATTGTCGGGCAAGCAGTCCGGCATCGTGCTGGTCGACGACATCGATCAGGGTCTGCGCGTGGTGAACGCCTACGCCGCCGAACACCTCGAGATCCAGACCGCCGACGCCGCCGCGGTCGCGGCCCGCGTGCGCAGCGCCGGTGCGGTTTTCGTGGGACCGTGGTCGCCGGTCAGCCTCGGCGACTACTGCGCGGGTTCCAATCATGTGTTGCCCACCGCGGGCTGCGCCCGGCACTCCTCGGGCCTGAGTGTGCAGACCTTCCTGCGCGGCATCCACGTCGTGGACTACAGCGAGGCGGCGCTGAAAGACGTGGCCGGACATGTGGTCGCGCTCGCTGACGCCGAGGACCTGCCCGCACACGGCCAGGCCGTGCGGATCCGTTTCGAGGCGCTGTCGTGACGGCCCCCGGTTCGTCGATCACGCTCGACGATTTGCCGCTGCGCGATAATCTGCGCGGCAAGAAGCCTTACGGCGCACCGCAATTGACGGTTCCGGTGCAGCTGAACACCAATGAGAACCCGCATCCGCCGAGCCGGGCGCTGATCGAGGATGTGGCCGAGTCGATTCGCGCGGCCGCCGCCGATCTGCACCGCTATCCCGATCGCGACGCGGTCGCGCTGCGCACCGACCTGGCGGCGTATCTCACCCGCCAGACCGGGGTGGCCCTGGACGTGTCGAATGTGTGGGCCGCCAACGGCTCCAACGAGATTCTGCAGCAGCTGCTGCAGGCCTTCGGCGGGCCGGGGCGCAGCGCCATGGGCTTCGTGCCGTCGTATTCGATGCATCCGATCATCTCCGAGGGCATCGATACCGAATGGATCGAGGCCAAACGCGCCGCGGACTTCTCCCTCGACGTCGACCACGCCCTGGCCTGCATCGGCGAGCGGCGGCCCGATGTGGTGTTCGTGACCAGCCCGAACAACCCGACCGGCCACAGCATTCCGCTCGCCGACCTGGTGCGCATCCTCGACGCCGCGCCCGGTCTGGTGATCGTCGACGAGGCCTACGGCGAATTCTCCGGCGCCCCCAGCGCGATCGAGCTGATCGATCGGTATCCGGCGAAACTCGTTGTGACGCGGACGATGTCGAAGGCGTTCGCCTTCGCGGGCGGGCGGCTGGGTTATCTGGCCGCCGCTCCCGCGGTGATCGACGCGCTGCTGCTGGTCCGGCTGCCCTATCACCTGTCGGTGGTCACCCAGGCGGCCGCGCGGGCGGCGCTGCGTCATGCCGACGAAACCCTGGCCAGCGTGGCCGAATTGGCGGCGCAGCGAGACCGGGTCGCGCGGGCCCTGACCGCGCTGGGCTTCGAGGTCGCGCCCAGCGACGCCAACTTCCTGCTGTTCGGCCGGTTCGCCGACGCGCCCGCGGCCTGGCAGCGCTACCTGGACGAGGGCGTGCTGATCCGCGATGTCGGCATACCCGGCTATCTGCGCGCCACCATCGGCCTGGCCGCCGAGAACGACGAATTCCTCCGCGTCAGTGAGAAATTGGCGAGTACGGAGGTCGTGCGATGACGGAAGTGAGCATGAACCGAACCGCCCGGGTGGAACGCACCACCAAGGAGTCCAGCATCGTCGTCGAGCTGAATCTCGACGGCACCGGCAAGACCGATATCGCCACCGGCGTGCCGTTCTACGACCACATGCTCACCGCGCTGGGCGCGCACGCCAGCTTCGATCTGTCGGTGCGCGCCGAGGGCGATATCGAGATCGAGGCCCACCACACCGTCGAGGACACCGCGATCGTCTTCGGCCAGGCGCTGGCCAAGGCACTCGGCGACAAGCAGGGCATCCGCCGCTTCGGCGACGCCTACATCCCGATGGACGAAACCCTCGCCCACGCCGCGGTCGACGTGTCCGGCCGCCCGTACTGCGTGCACACCGGCGAGCCGGAACACCTGCTGCACACCGTGATTCCCACCAACGGCCCCGGCGCGCCCTATTCGACCGTGCTGAACCGGCACGTCTTCGAGTCCATCGCGCTCAACGCTCGCATCGCGCTGCACGTGCGGGTGCTCTACGGGCGCGACCAGCACCATGTCACCGAGGCCGAATTCAAGGCCGTCGCACGGGCTTTGCGCGCGGCCGTGGAACTCGACCCGCGCGTGGAGGGTGTGCCGTCGACGAAGGGGACGCTGTGACGAAGTCGGTCGCCCTGCTGGACTACGGCTCCGGCAACCTGCACTCGGCCCAGCGCGCGCTGATCCGCGCCGGTGCCGATGTCACCGTCACCGCCGATCCCGAGATCGCCTTGCGCGCCGACGGTTTGGTGGTTCCCGGCGTCGGCGCGTTCGCCGCGTGCATGGCCGGGCTGCGGGCCGTGCGCGGGGAGCGCATCATCGGCAAGCGCCTCGCCGGTGCCCGGCCGGTGCTGGGCATCTGCGTCGGCATGCAGATCTTGTTCGCGCGCGGGGTCGAATTCGGCGTCGAGACCGAGGGCTGCGCCGAATGGCCCGGCACCGTCGAGCGCCTGCCCGCCGCGATCCTGCCGCACATGGGCTGGAATACGGTCTCCGCACCCGCCGACAGCACGCTGTTCGCGGGCATGGACGCCGACACCCGCTTCTACTTCGTGCACTCCTACGCCGCCCAGAAATGGGAGTGGTCCGACGAGGGCCCGCTGGATCCGGCGAAGCTCACCTGGGCCGAGCACGGCGCCCCGTTCCTGGCCGCCGTCGAGAACGGCCCGCTCAGCGCCACCCAATTCCACCCGGAGAAGTCCGGCGACGCCGGCGCCCAGTTGCTGCGCAACTGGGTGAATTCGCTCTAGCGCGGCGGCGGGGCCACCGGCTCCACCCGCCCGGCCAGCCAGCGCCCGCCCACGTTGTCCAGGTTCACCCGCAGCACCGTGCGCGCCTGCTGCGGGATGCCGAAAGTGGCGTCGCTGGCGGTGTTCTGGTCGACGGTGATGACGGCCTGGGCGTGCTGGGGATCGGCGGCGTCGGTGCGGCATTCGACCGCCACCGCCTCGGCGCGGGTATGGGTGATCTGAGCTTGGGCGCGGCGGTCGGGGACGGTGCCCTCGAATTGACCGCGGAATTCGCCGGTCGAGCGGTCGAGTACGCGGCGGGCGTAGTCGTCGTAGTTGGCCCAGTCGTAGGTGGTGAACTGCCAGCCGAAATCGCAGGCCGCCTGGGTCAGCGGGTCCGCCGGTGCGGCAGCGGCGGGCGGGGCCAGCGCGACGGCCGCCCCGAGGGCCGCTGACGGCAGCGCGAACGCCCAGCGCGGCAGCGTGATTCGGGACATGGCTTTCCTCTTGTCGGTCGGCGGCATGGACGAAGGTGCGTGCCCGGTCCCCACCGATGGGTAGCGGCGGCCCCCACGCCGCCGCGCCCACCATGACACGTCCTCTGTTCTCTGTTGCCCGCTGACCGACCGGCCAAACCCCGCCCGGGCCGACCACATGGCGTGACGGGCGTCCCATTCGAGACATCCCGGTTCGGATAGCGTAAAGAATGCCCAGTAAGCTGCGGTCGTGAGCGAGCTTGCGAGCGAACCGGATAACACAGCGTCCCAGACGGGCGGCGCCACCGAGCGCCAGCGAGGCGGCGGCGGTCGTCTTGTCTTGCTACCCGCCGTCGATGTCGCCAATGGGGAGGCCGTGCGCCTGGTTCAGGGGGAGGCCGGGAGCGAAACCAGCTACGGCGCGCCCCGTGACGCCGCGCTCGCCTGGCAGCAGGCGGGTGCCGAATGGGTGCATCTGGTCGATCTGGACGCCGCCTTCGGGCGCGGCTCCAATCGGGAGCTGCTGGCCCAGGTAGTCGGCGAGCTGGACGTGAAGGTCGAGCTGTCCGGCGGCATCCGCGACGACGACTCGCTGAAGGCGGCGCTGGCCACCGGCTGCGCCCGGGTCAACCTCGGTACCGCGGCGCTCGAGAATCCGCAGTGGTGCGCCCGCGCGATCGCCGAATACGGCGACAAGATCGCCGTCGGCCTGGACGTGCGCCTGATCGATGGCGAGTACCGGCTGCGCGGGCGCGGCTGGGTCAGCGACGGCGGCGACCTGTGGGAGGTGCTCGAGCGCCTGGAACGCGACGGCTGCACCCGCTACGTGGTCACCGACGTCACCAAGGACGGCACCCTCACCGGCCCCAACCTGGATCTGCTGCGCGAGGTCGCCAATGCCACCGACGCCCCGGTGATCGCCTCCGGCGGCGTGTCCACCATCGACGATCTGCGGGCCATCGCGGAACTGGTCGACGAGGGTGTGGAGGGCGCGATCGTCGGAAAGGCGCTCTACGCCGGGCGATTCACGCTGCCCGAGGCCCTGGCCGCGGTGCGCTGAGGCGATGGCCGTCCGGGACCCGAAGGCACTGCTCGCCCTCGCGAGCGAGATTTTGGATTCGGCCGCACCGCGTTTCGCGGAGGGCATCGGCGCACCCAGCGCGGTGCAGAAGGGTCGCGGCGACTTCGCCACCGCCCTGGATCTCGAACTCGAGCGCACGCTGACCGAGCAGCTGCGCGAGCGCACCGGAATCCCCGTGCACGGCGAGGAATTCGGCGGCCCCGAACTCACCTCCGGCACGGCGTGGGTGCTCGATCCGATCGATGGCACCTTCAACTACTCGTCCGGACATCCGCTCTCGGGCATGCTGCTGGCGCTGGTCGACGACGGCGAGCCGGTGCTGGGGCTGACCTGGCTGCCGCTGCTGGGCCGCCGCTACGCCGCGGCACTCGGCGGGCCGGTGTATCTGGACGGAAAACCGTTGCCGCCCTTGGCGCCCGGCAGACTCTCCGATGCCATGATCGGCTTCGGCACCTTCAACATCGACAGCCACGGCCGCATCCCGGGGCGGTTCCGCTTCGATCTGCTCGGCGCGCTGAGCCGGTTGTCGGGGCGAGTGCGCATGCACGGTTCGACGGGAATCGACCTGGCCTTCACCGCCTCCGGTGTGCTCGGCGGGGCGGTCGTCTTCGGCAATCACCCGTGGGACAACGCCGCCGGGGCCGCCCTGGTGCGCGCGGCCGGTGGGGTGGTGACCGACCTGCGCGGCGAACCCTGGACGCTGGCGTCGAATTCCGTGCTCGCGGCCGCGCCCGGTGTGCACTCCGAACTGCTGGACTTGATCGATATCGCGGTGGACCGGGAAACCGCCCGCCGCACGACAGGAGACCGAAACCGATGAGCCTGGCCGTACGCGTGATTCCGTGCCTGGACGTCGACGCCGGTCGCGTCGTGAAGGGTGTGAACTTCGAAAACCTGCGCGACGCGGGCGATCCGGTGGAACTGGCGGCCGCCTACGACGCCCAGGGCGCCGACGAGCTGACCTTCCTCGACGTCACCGCCTCCACCGGCGACCGCGCCACCATGATCGATGTGGTGACCCGCACCGCCGAGCAGATCTTCATCCCGCTGACCGTCGGCGGCGGCGTGCGCACGGTCGAGGATGTGGACCGGCTGCTGCGCGCGGGCGCGGACAAGGTCTCGGTGAACACCGCCGCCATCGCCAATCCGGAGATCCTGCGCGAGATGTCGGAGCGGTTCGGCTCGCAGTGCATCGTGCTGTCGGTCGACGCGCGCACGGTCCCCGAGGGCAATGCGCCTACCCCGTCCGGCTGGGAGGTCACCACGCACGGCGGTAAGCGCAGCACCGGCATCGACGCGGTCGAATGGGCCGTGCGCGGCGCGGAATTGGGTGTCGGGGAGATCCTGCTCAATTCGATGGATGCCGACGGCACCAAGGGCGGCTTCGATCTGCCGATGATCGACGCGGTGCGCAAGGCCGTCTCGGTGCCGATCATCGCCAGCGGCGGCGCGGGCGCGGTCGAGCATTTCGCGCCCGCGGTGCGGACCGGGGCCGACGCCGTGCTGGCCGCGAGCGTCTTCCACTTCGGCGATCTGACCATTGCGCAGGTCAAGGACGCCATGCGCGCCGAAGGTATCGTCGTACGGTGAGCTCGAGTTTGGATCCGGGGATCGCGGCCCGGCTGAAGCGCAACGAGGCCGGTCTGGTCGCGGCCATCGCCCAGGAGCGCGCCACCGGCGATGTGCTCATGATGGCGTGGATGGACGACGAGGCGCTGGCCCGCACGCTGGCGACCCGCAAGGCCACCTATTACTCCCGCTCGCGCCAGCGGTACTGGGTCAAGGGCGAGACCTCCGGCCACACCCAGTACGTGCACGAGGTCCGGCTGGACTGCGACGGCGACGCCATCCTGCTGATCGTCGATCAGCAGGGCGCGGCCTGCCACACCGGCACGCACACCTGCTGGGACGGCGACATCCTGCTGGCCGACGGCTAGTCGGTCATCGAATCGGCCGGGGGAGTGGGCCGCCCGCTGGACCGCCCGATGCCGCGTTCGGTCCCGATATCGAGCTGATGCACCAGCGCCTGCCCGAGCTCGAGCAGCTGGCGGGTCTGGTTGGCGTCCAAGCCGTCGAAGACCAGTCCGCGCACGGCATCGAGATAGCCGGGGGTGGCCTCCTCGACCTTGCGGTAGCCCGCGTCGGTGAGCACCGCATGGGCGCCGCGGCGTCCGGGCAGTACCTCGCGATGGGCCCAGCCGAGCCGTTCCAGCTTGGTCACCACATGCGAAAGCCGAGATAGCGATGCATTTGCCTTATAGGCGAGTTCGCTCAACTGCAACCGGTGTCCCGGTTCTTCCGACAGCAAGGCCATGACGAAATATTCGAAATGCGTCACGCCTGACTCGCGTTGCAGCTGGGTGTCCATTGCCGCGGGCAGTCGAGTCGTCAGCGCGACAAGGGTACGCCAAGCTCGCTGTTCGATGGGGTTCAACCACTTCGTCACTTCGCGCCCTCTCTTGCAGCCCAAGTGACGTGATGTCGTTAGCAATCCTAGTGATTATTGAAACTTCAATTCACAGTCACCTGCGGCTTCAAGTTTGCCACGATTTCGCTCGCAGGCAACCCTCGTTTCGAATGACGTGACATCTATCACGCCTGGTCAGTCGACCTGATCGGCCGTTCCCGTGTGGCTCCCCGCCTCCGCGACCGGCTGCTGCCGGGTGGCCGCGCGGTGTTTGCGCAAGCGGCGGCGCGCGACCCCGAAGACGATGAGCAGGAACAGCGCGGCCGCGACGATCGCGCCGATCAGCGACGCACCCCGGAAGCCGGGCGCATCCACGTCCAGAATCCGCTCTCCGGCGTGCGCGGCGTTGTTTCCGCTCCAGATGATCGTCAGCGTCATCAGGTTCGGCACGGCCGCGGCCACGGCGAGCACCGCCGCCGCACCGGCGAGGAACCTGCCCCCGCGCTTGCGCCACATCAGCGCGGCGAACAGCAACAGCAGCAGCGGCACCAGCGTGCACAGGAACCCGATCGACAGCCCGGACCAGATGCCCTTGGCGAAGCTGCCGTGCCCGGACATCTCGGCGATGCGCTGGGCCCACCAGCGCGGGATGAACGCCGCCAGCAGCAGATAGGCGATGACCAGCGCGGCGATCACGAGCACTAAGCCGACTATCCGGTTGCGCCACGTGCGCAGGGTGGGTCCGGTGCCAGGTGATTGCTCCACGCTTCGCGAAGTCATGTCACTAAGGGTATGCGCCCGGCCGCGTGCTGTGTGGTTGTCGCGAGCGGTGTTTCGGATCAGCCGTTTCGTTGGCGAAGGAAGTTCAGGGCGGAATCGGCGTGGTGATTCGCCCGAAGTTCGCTGGAGACGATTTTCAAGACCGTGCGGTCGGTGTCGATCACGAAGGTCTGCCGCTTGACCGGGGCGAGCCTGCCGAGCAGGCCGCGCTTGACGCCGAAGCGTTCGGCCACCGCGCCGTCGCGATCGGACAGCACCGGATAGGACAGTCCCTGCCGGTCGGCGAAGCCGGCCTGGGTGTCGACCGAATCGGTGCTGATACCCGCGCAGGACGCGCCCACGGCCGCGAATTCCGCCGTCAGATCCCGGAAGTGGCAGGCCTCGGCCGTGCAGACCGGGGTGTTGGCGGCGGGGAAGAAGAACAACACCAGCGGCCCGTCCGCCAGCAGCGAATCGAGAGACCGGATGGTGCCCGACTGATCGGGGAGCTCGAACTGGGGAGCGCGCTGGCCTTGCTTCATGAACTGGACAGTACCGGGCGCACGGGGCGCACCCGGTACCGGCGAATCCCGTTCAGACGCCGAGCAGCGCGGCCACTTCCGGATTCTTGATGTCCATGACGTCGAGAATGCCGTGCGCCTTCAGGAACGGCTTGAGCTCCTTGATGCGGTCGGTGTGCTCGGCGTACTCCTGCGGAAAGCTGCTGCGGTCCAGGCTTTCCAGCGCCTTGACGTAGGTGACGAACGACGCCAGCGCGTTGTGCTTGTTCATCCCGCCCGCGGGCTGCTGGTTCATGCTCATCATCCGCGGCGCCTGAGTGGGCATCCCACCCATCGGCTGCGGAGCCGCGTGCCGGGGACCCTCCGGTGATACCGGATTCGAGGGGTACATCGGTATTGAACTCCTCTCTGTGTTGGATTGCCTCCGCTTCGCTGCGGCGGGTTCGCGGCCCTCATGTCTCGTCGTTGCGCGGTCGAGACTCGCGCTTCGCGCATGCGCTTCGACCGCTCAACGACGAGACGGCCGCGAACGACGCTCGTAGGACTCGCGCGTGCGGGTCGTCTCAGCGGGTCGTTCCGATCGGGACTGCTCGTCTACGCCTACTTATTCGAGGCAGAACGGGGCTCGGCTCTGTTCGATCGCCAGCGCGCTCATCAGGTCCGACCGCGGGCCGGGGGATTCGGCGGGGCGCGGCGGTGCTGGTAAGGCTAGACCCCGAGCGGGCGGCCCATACCCGTTTTCGCCGGTCACGGGGTGCGGAAAACCGGCTTGCCCGTGCCTGGAATGATGAAGAAATGCACGGCCCCTCATCCGACCGGCTCAACGATCCCACCACCACGACGCGCGAGCAGTTCCGGGCGCTGGCGGCCGAGCACCGTGTGGTGCCGGTGACGCGAAAGGTGTTGGCGGACTCGGAGACTCCGCTCTCGGCCTATCGCAAGCTGGCCGCCGATCGGGCGGGTACGTTCCTGCTCGAGTCCGCCGAGAACGGGCGGTCCTGGTCGCGCTGGTCGTTCATCGGCGCGGGCAGTCCCACCGCGCTGACCGTGGTGGACGGGCAGGCGGCCTGGCTGGGCGCCACCCCGGCCGACGCGCCCTCCGGCGGGGATCCGCTGGTCGCGCTGCGCGACACCCTGCAGCTGCTGCGCTCGGAGCGGCTGCCCGGCCTGCCGCCGCTGACCGGCGGCCTGGTCGGCTATCTCGCCTACGACATCGTGCGACGGCTCGAGCGGCTGCCCGAACACGCCACCGACGATCTGCACGTGCCGGACATGGTGATGCTGCTGGCCACCGATCTGGCCGCGTTCGACCATCACGAGGGCGCGATCACGCTCATCGCCAACGCGGTCAACTGGAACGGCACCGACGAGCATGTCGACGAGGCCTACGACGACGCGCTCGCCCGGCTCGACCGGATGACCGCGGCGCTGGCCGCGCCCGCGGAGTCGACCGTCTCGATCTTCGACCGGCCCGATCCGGACTTCCGTCGCCAGCGCACCGCCGAGGAGTTCGGCGCGGGCGTGCGGCGGCTGGTCGGGGAGATCGAGGCGGGCGAGGCGTTCCAGGTGGTGCTGTCGCAGCGGTTCGAGATGGACTACGACGGCAGCGCGCTGGATCTGTATCGCATGCTGCGCGCGTCGAATCCGAGCCCGTACATGTATCTGCTGCATGTGCCGGACGGCTCGGGCGGCACGGCCTTCTCGATCGTCGGTTCCAGCCCGGAATCGCTGGTGACGGTGGTCGACGGCGTGGCGACGACGCATCCGATCGCGGGCACCCGCTGGCGCGGCGCGACCGACGAGGACGATCTGCTGCTGGAGAAGGATCTGCTGGCCGACGAGAAGGAGAACGCCGAGCATCTCATGCTCGTCGACCTCGGGCGCAACGATCTGGGCCGGGTGTGCCAGCCGGGTACGGTCCGGGTCACCGACTATCGCCACGTCGAGCGCTACAGCCATGTCATGCATCTGGTCTCGACGGTCTCCGGCCGGCTCGCACCCGGCCGCATCGCCCTCGACGCGGTGCAGGCCTGCTTCCCCGCGGGCACCCTTTCCGGCGCGCCAAAGGTCCGCGCGATGGAGCTGATCGAGGAGCTCGAGCCGACCCGCCGCGGCGTCTACGCGGGTGTGGTCGGCTATCTCGACTTCGCTGGCGACGCCGACACCGCCATCGCCATCCGCACCGCGCTGCTCAAGGACGGCATCGCCTACGTGCAGGCGGGCGCGGGCATCGTCGCCGACTCCAAGGCCGACTACGAGGACACCGAATCGCGCAACAAGGCCATGGCCGTCCTCAAGGCCGTCGCCGCCGCCCAGACCGTGCGCACCTTCGCCCCCGACTCCGACGGCAAGGATCGATGACCGCTCCGGAACCCGAACGCCCGCAGCCGAATTCACCGGACCCGGCCGGTGCCGATCGCGCCGATGCCGACCCGCGGCAGGCCCCCTCGGACGCGGCGGCCAATCCGCGCAGGTATCCGATCGGGCCGGTGCTGCTGCTCGCGGTGGCGGCGGTGGCGCTGTGGGGCTCGTCGCGGCTGACATGGGTGACGCTGACGTCCTCGGACGGGCTCACCGAGCCGCGGACTCGGCATCTGAACGGTGGGTTGTGGTTCGGTGCGCTGACGCCGCTGGCCCTGGTGCTGCTGGCCTCGGTCGCGGCCGTCCTGGCCACCCGCGGGTGGCTGCGGCGGCTGGTCGGGGTGATCGTCGCGGTGGTGGCCGCGGCGGCCGCGGTGCCGGGGGCCGCCATGCTGGCCCATCGCGGCAACGTGACCGAGCGCGCGGCCACGCTGGCCGAATTGCCCGCGCGGGCGCGGGTGGACCAGGTCACCACGGCCACGTTCCCCGCATTACTGAGCGTGCTGGGCGCGCTGGCGGCCTTCGCGGCGGGGGTGTTGCTGGCGCGCATGCCCGAGACCACGGCCCGGCTGTCGGGCAAGTACGACAATCCGGTCTTCCGGCGCGCCGCGGCCGCCGAACAGGTGGCCGAACGGCAGGCGAAAGCCGCGCGGCGGCAATCGGATACCCCGGACCGCCCGGCCGACCAGGCGGCATCGGGCCAGTTGTCCGAGCGCGTGCTGTGGGACGCCCTGGACGCGGGCGCCGATCCGACCGACGACGATCCGGGACGGCGATGATAAGGCCTCGGGTTCGATGCGACGCAGAACACCCCGCCGTCGGTCCGACAAACATAGCCATTTACTCTTTATCAGCATCGGTGAGACAGCGCCTGGGGGGATTCTCAGGCAGTAAGTCCGTCTCCCCAGAAAGGATTCGAGCCAGATGACGGTACTCGACTCGATTCTCGACGGGGTCCGGGCGGATGTGGCCGCTCGGGAAGCCATCCTGGATTTCCAGGCCGTCAAGAAGGCCGCCGCCGCGGCGCCGTCGCCGCGCAACGCACTGGCCGCGCTGCATCAGGACGGCGTGGGAGTGATCGCGGAGGTCAAGCGGGCCAGCCCCTCGAAGGGTTCGCTGGCCGACATCCCGGACCCGGCCCAGCTCGCCAAGGCGTATGAGGACGGCGGCGCGCGCATCATCAGCGTGCTCACCGAACAGCGCCGCTTCCACGGCTCGCTGGCCGACCTGGACGCCGTGCGCGCGGTGGTCGACGTGCCGATCCTGCGTAAGGACTTCGTCGTCGGGCCCTATCAGATCCACGAGGCCCGCGCCCACGGCGCCGACGTCATCCTGCTGATCGTGGCCGCGCTGGAACAGGACGTGCTGGCCTCGCTGATCGACCGCACCGAATCGCTGGGCATGACCGCCCTGGTCGAGGTGCACACCGAAGAGGAAGCCGACCGAGCCCTGGAGGCCGGCGCCTCGGTGATCGGCGTGAACGCCCGCAACCTCAAGACCCTCGAGGTCGATCGCGACGTATTCGCCCGCATCGCCCCCGGCCTGCCCACCGAGATCATCCGCGTCGCCGAGTCCGGTATCAACGGCACCGCCGACCTGCTGGCCTACGCCGGTGCGGGCGCGGATGCCGTGCTCGTCGGCGAGAGCCTGGTGACCAGCGGCGACCCGCGCGCGGCCGTTTCCGAACTGGTCACCGCGGGCACCCACCCGTCGTGCCCGCGCCCGCTGCGCCGGGGTGCCAGCCGATGACCGGTCTGCACGAATACGCCCTGCCGCAGGCCAGCGAGGGCATCACCCAGCGCAGCCACGAGCCCGACGAGGGCGGCCACTTCGGCGTCTACGGCGGCCGCCACGTGCCCGAGGCGCTGATGGCCGTGATCGAGGAGGTCACCGCCGAATACGGCAAGGCCCGCGTCGATCCGCAGTTTCTGCACGAGCTCGATCGGCTGCAGCGCGACTACGCCGGTCGCCCGTCGCCGGTGTTCGAATGTGAGCGCCTGGCCGAGCACGCCGGTGGTGCGCGCATCCTGCTCAAGCGGGAAGACCTGAACCACACCGGATCTCACAAAATCAACAATGTGCTGGGCCAGGCGCTGCTGGCCAAGCGCATGGGCAAGAAGCGGGTCATCGCCGAGACCGGCGCGGGCCAGCACGGCGTGGCCACCGCGACCGCCTGCGCGCTGCTGGGCCAGGAGTGCGTGATCTACATGGGCGCGGTCGACACCGCGCGCCAGGCGCTGAACGTCGCGCGCATGCGGCTGCTCGGCGCGGAGGTGGTGTCGGTGACCACCGGCTCGCAGACCCTCAAGGACGCCATCAACGAGGCGCTGCGCGACTGGGTTTCGCATGCCGACGACACCTACTACTGCTTCGGTACCGCGGCCGGGCCGCATCCGTTCCCGTTGATGGTGCGCGATTTCCAGCGCGTCATCGGGCTCGAGGCGCGGGCGCAGGTGCGGGCGCGGACCGGGCGGCTGCCCGACGCGGTGACCGCGTGCGTGGGCGGCGGCTCCAATGCCATCGGCATCTTCCACGCCTTCATCGACGATCCCGGCGTGCGACTGATCGGCTACGAGGCCGCGGGCGACGGCGTCGAAACCGGAAGGCACGCCGCCACTTTCACCGGCGGTCGCCCGGGCGCGTTCCAGGGCGCGTACTCGTATCTGCTGCAGGACGAGGACGGGCAGACGATCGACTCGCACTCCATCTCGGCGGGTCTGGACTACCCCGGCGTGGGCCCGGAACACGCGCTGCTCAAGGACATCGGCCGCGCCGAGTACCGACCGATCACCGACACCGAGGCGATGGACGCGCTGCTGCTGCTTTCGCGCACCGAGGGCATCATCCCGGCCATCGAATCCGCGCACGCCGTGGCGGGCGCGCTGCAGCTGGGCCGCGAATTGGGCGAGGGCGCAATCATTCTGGTGAACCTGTCCGGCCGCGGCGACAAGGATATGGACACCGCGGCCCGCTGGTTCGGGCTGTTCGACGAGGAGGCCGGGAAGTGAGGGAGCTTGCGACCGAACCATCGGGCACAGCGCCCTCGGCGAACGGCGGCGCCGAGCGCCAGCGAGGCGACGCCGTGAGCCGCCTAGGGGCCACCTTCGCCGCCTGCCGCACCGAGAACCGGGCCGCGCTGATCGGCTACCTGCCCGCGGGATATCCGGATCTGGGCGGTTCCATCGCCGCCTGCACCGCCATGGTCGAATCCGGGTGCGACATCATCGAAGTCGGCGTCGCCTACTCCGATCCGGTGATGGACGGCCCGACCATCCAGGCCGCCACCGAACAGGCGCTGCGTGGCGGGGTGCGGGTGCGCGACGTGTTCGGCGTGGTCGAGGCGATCACGGCCGCGGGCGGCAAGGCCGTCGTGATGACCTACTGGAATCCGGTGCTGCAGTACGGCATCGACCGGTTCGCCCGCGATCTGGCCGCCGCCGGTGGGCTGGGCATGATCACCCCGAATCTGATTCCGGACGAGGCGGACGAGTGGCTGGCCGCCGCGCGGGCACACGATCTGGATCGCATCTTCCTGGTGGCCCCGTCCTCGACCGAGGAGCGGCTGGCCATGACGCTCGAGGCGTCGAGCGGCTTCGTCTACGCCGCCTCGACCATGGGCGTGACCGGCGCCCGCGACACGGTGTCGACGATGGCGCCGGAGCTGTGCGCCCGCATCCGTGCCCATTCCGATATTCCGATCGGTGTGGGCCTGGGCGTGCGCAGCGGCGCGCAGGCCGCCGAGATCGCCGCCTATGCCGACGGTGTCATCGTGGGTTCGGCGCTGGTCTCGGCCGCGGCCGAGAGCCTGGACGCGGTGCGGGCGCTCACCGCCGAACTCGCCGAGGGTGTGCGCTCGGCCGCCGTCGCGTCCTGAACCGTTCACCGGCTTACGTCGTATTTCCCGATAGCGGTCCTTCGCGGGACCGTGAACGGAATGGGGTGCGCCGATGGCCGTTCCCGCCGTACCCGGACGAGTCGCTGGCTTGCTGTGGCCGAATTCGCCACTGTCGCTGGCGTAGTCGCGTCGTTCTCGGATGCGGTGCGGCCGGTCGGACTCGCCGTGTCGATGCTGGGTGCGCCGGTCGGACGGGCGGCGCGCGGTCGAGGGGTCCGGCACCGACCGAGCGAGGCACGCCCGGACCCGCGGGCGCGTCGTCGGCGTATTCCGTTACGGTGGGGCCGTGACTTTTCCAGTCCTGGCAGACAGTGTCGTTGCGTCGTCGGCCGTGCTGGCCTACCTGCCCAGCCCGCCGCGCGGTGTGTGGTATCTCGGGCCGCTGCCGCTGCGGGCGTACGCGTTGTGCATCATCCTGGGCATCATCATCGCCATCTGGTGGGGTGAGAAGCGGTGGCAGCAGCGCGGCGGGCAGCAGGGCGCGGTGCTCGACGTCGCCATGTTCGCGGTGCCGTTCGGATTGATCGGCGGACGGCTGTATCACGTGGCCACCGACTGGCAGAAGTATTTCGGCGCGGACGGCAATCCGATGAACGCGCTGAAGGTGTGGGAGGGCGGCCTCGGCATCTGGGGCGCGGTGCTGCTCGGCGGCGTCGGCGCCTGGATCGGCTGCCGGGTGTATCGAATCCCGTTGCCCGCCTTCGGCGACGCGATCGCGCCGGGCATCCTGCTGGCGCAGGCCATCGGCCGGTTGGGCAACTACTTCAACCAGGAGCTCTACGGCCGCGAGACCGATCTGCCGTGGGGTCTCGAGATCTACGAGCGCTTCGGGTCCGACGGCCGGTTGGACATGATGAACGGGGTCTCCACCGGCGTGGTGCAGAAGGTCGTGCAGCCGACCTTCCTCTACGAACTGCTGTGGAATCTGCTGGGCGTCGCGGTGCTGGTGTGGCTGGACCGGCGCTACCGCATCGGTCACGGCCGGTTGTTCGCGCTGTACGTGGCGATCTACACCTTCGGCAGGTTCTGGGTGGAGCTGCTGCGCGACGACGAGGCCACCCACCTGTTCGGCATCCGCATCAACACCTACACCTCGACGATCGTGTTCCTCGGCGCCATCGCGTATTTCCTGCTCGCCACCCGCGGTCGCGAGACGGCGGAGCTGCTGCGGCCCGGCACCGACCGCCCGTGGCCGTGGCAGCTGGCCGCACTGCGGGCCCGCGGGGCGCAGTCGGAAGCCGAAGCGGCATCGGAGGACTCGGTGGCCGCGAGCGAAAAGCGGGCGGCGAAGGCCGAATCCGAGGCCGCTGAGTCGGAGCCCTCCGCAACGGAGCCGACCGTGGTGACGCCGAAGGCGACCGAGGCCGAGCCGACCGTCTCGGAAACCGAGGCCGCGACGACCGCCCCGGCGAGCGAGGCCGCGACGACCGCTGCCAAGGCCGAGCCGGAGCGGGCCGACGCGGGCAACGAATCCGAGTCGAAGGGCGATAACTCCTCGACCGATTCGGCCGCCACCAAGGCGGCGAAAGCCGCTGAATCCGGCCAGGATTGAGCAGCGGGCCGATCCGCACCGCCGGATCGGTCCGGCATCGAGGAGGACCAGCAGTGACCGATCCCTACCAGCAACAGCCCGGTTACGGCCCGCAGTACGGCCCGCCCGGCACCGGTCCGGGCCAGCCCCAGGACGGGCAGCCCACCTACCCGCAACCCCAGTACGGCCAGCCCTACGGCGCCTACCCGCCCGCCCCGGTCCCGCCCGGCATGGACCCCGCGGCCCCCTACGGCCGCAACATCTACGGCGAGCCGTATTCCGACAAGTCCAAACTCGTCGCGGGCCTGCTGCAGATCTTCCTCGGCTGGGCGGGCGTCGGCCGCTTCTACCTCGGCTACCCGGGCATCGGCGTGGCCCAGCTCGTGGTCAGCGTCGTCACCTGCGGCGTCGGCCACATCTGGGGAATCATCGACGGCATCCTCATCCTCACCGGCAAGGTCCGCGACCGAAACGGCCTGCCGCTGCAGGAGAGCTGATTCCTCGCTTCGCTCGGAAACGGGGAGGCTTGGCCATAGGACCGAAAAACGCCACGATGATCCCAATAGTGGCCCGAGCGCAGCGAGGGCCGTAGGCTGTGGCGGTTCTATGTGTCTCGTGTGCGAGAAATGTCCGCATACTGCCGGAGAGGTACTCCATTGCGTCGCAAGCTGTTCGCCGCCGTAGTCGCCGTCGTCGCCACCACCGGGCTGCTGAGCGCCTGTGGCGGCGGGAGTGACCCCAACGTGCTGAAGGTCGGCACCGAGGGGACCTATGCCCCGTTCAGCTTCCAGGGCGGCGACGGCAAGCTCACCGGCTACGACATCGAGGTCGTGCAGGCCGTGGCCGACAAGCTCGGCAAGAAGGTCGAATTCGTGCAGACCCCGTGGGATGCCATCTTCGCCGGACTGGAGTCCAAGCGCTTCGATCTGGTCGCCAATCAGGTGACGCTCAACGCCGACCGGCAGAACAAGTACAGCCTGTCCCAGCCCTACACCACCTCCGACGGTGTGCTGGTGACCAACGTCAACAACGGCTCGATCACCAACCTGGCCGACCTGCGGGGCAAGACCTGCGCCCAGTCGGCGACCAGCAACTGGGGCAAGGTGGCCGCGGGCGCGGGCTGCAAGGTCGAGGCGGTCGAGGGCTTCGTGCAGGCGGTCCAGCTGCTCAAGCAGGGCCGCGTCGACGCCACCGTCAACGACACCCTGGCCGTCGGCGAGTACACCAAGCAGCACGGCACCAGCGAAATCAAGGTGGTCACCAAGACCGGCGAGACCAGCAAGCAGGTCCTCGCCGCGCGCAAGGACGAGACCAGGCTGATCGAGGACGTCGACAAGGCCCTGGACCAACTGCGCGCCGACGGCACGCTGGCCAAGATCTCCGACAAGTACTTCGGTACGGATGTGAGCAAATAGCCGGGTAACCTAGCCCCCCGGTATGGACTCAGCTACCTGGACGCTCATTCGACACAACCTCTGGCCGATGCTGGAGGCGACGGTCACCAAGACGCTGCCGCTGACCGCGATCAGCTTCGTCATCGGCCTGGTGATCGCGCTGCTGGTCGCGCTGGCGCGCATGTCGACGATCTGGCCCCTGTCGGCGGCGGCCAGGTTCTACATCTCGATCATCCGCGGCACGCCGCTGCTGGTGCAGCTGTTCATCGTGTTCTACGCGCTGCCGCAGCTCGGCATCGTGATCGACCCGTTCCCGGCCGCGATCGTCGCCTTCAGCCTCAATGTCGGCGGTTACGCCGCTGAGGTGGTGCGCGCGTCGATCCTGTCGGTCGCGCACGGCCAGTGGGAGGCCTCGCAGGCGCTGGGCCTGTCGCATGTGCAGACCCTCGGCTCGATCATCCTTCCGCAGGCCGCGCGCATCGCGGTGCCGCCGCTGTCCAACACCCTCATCTCGCTGGTGAAGGACACCTCGCTGGCGTCCACGATCTTGGTGACTGAACTGTTGCGGGTGGCGCAGTTGGCGGCCGCGCCGACGTTCGACTTCTTCGCGCTCTATGGTGTCGCGGCGGTGTACTACTGGATAATTTGTTTGATACTGGGATTTGCGCAAACCCGCCTGGAAACCCGGCTTGCGCGGCATGTGGCCAGGTGACGCGCGTCATGGTTTGTTCGATTGATAGCGAGGGGTATGCCCGCGCGGCAGTCGATCATCGACAGGACTAGGCTCGAGCACGTGATGCGACGGACAAAGATTGTGTGCACCCTCGGGCCGGCAACGGCCTCCGAGGACCGGATCCGCGAACTTGTCGAAAGCGGCATGGACGTGGCCCGGTTGAATTTCAGCCACGGCGAACACTCCGATCACGCCGAGAATTACCACAAGGTTCGCAAGGCGGCGGACCAATTGGGCCGCGCCGTCGGCATTCTCGCCGATCTGCAGGGCCCCAAGATTCGCCTCGGCCGTTTCATCGACGGCCGCACCACCTGGGCCACCGGAGAGGAGGTGCGGATCACCGTCGATGACATCGAGGGCACCCACGACCGCGTCTCCACCACCTACAAGCAACTGGCGCAGGACGCCAAGGCGGGCGACCGCCTGCTCGTCGACGACGGCAAGGTGGGCCTGACGGTCACCCGCGTCGACGGCAACGACGTGGTCTGCCGGGTCACCGAGGGCGGGCCGGTCTCCAACAACAAGGGCGTGTCGCTGCCCGGCATGGACGTGTCGGTGCCCGCCCTGTCCGAGAAGGACATCGAAGACCTGGAATTCGCCCTGAAGCTGGGCGTCGACTTCATCGCGCTGTCGTTCGTGCGCTCGCCGTCGGACGTGGAGCTGGTGCACGACGTGATGGATCGCGTCGGCCGCCGCGTGCCGGTGATCGGCAAGCTGGAGAAGCCCGAGGCCATCGACAACCTCGAGGCGATCGTGCTGGCCTTCGACGCGATCATGGTCGCCCGCGGCGATCTGGGCGTGGAGCTGCCGCTCGAGCAGGTGCCGCTGGTGCAGAAGCGCGCGATCCAGATGGCCCGCGAGAACGCCAAGCCCGTCATCGTGGCCACCCAGATGCTGGAGTCGATGATCGGCAACTCCCGCCCGACCCGCGCGGAGGCCTCCGACGTGGCCAACGCGGTGCTCGACGGCGCCGACGCGGTGATGCTGTCGGGGGAGACCTCGGTCGGCCAGTACCCGATCGAGGCGGTGCGGACCATGGCCCGCATCGTGCACGCGGTGGAGGCCGAATCCTCCACGCGGGTACCGCCTTTGACGCACGTCCCGCGGACCAAGCGCGGCGTGATCTCCTACGCCGCCCGCGATATCGGTGAGCGGCTCAACGCCAAGGCGCTGGTGGCGTTCACCCAGTCCGGTGACACCGTGCGCCGCCTGGCCCGCCTGCACACCCCGCTGCCGCTGCTGGCGTTCACGCCGCTGCCGGAGGTGCGCAGCCAGCTCGCCCTCACGTGGGGCACCGAGACCTTCCTCGTGCCGCCGGTGGGCACCACCGACGAGATGATCGGCCAGGTCGACAAGGAGCTGCTGTCGCTGGGGCGCTACTCCAAGGGCGATCTGGTCGTGATCGTGGCCGGTTCCCCACCGGGCACCATCGGCTCCACCAACCTCATTCACGTGCACCGCATCGGCGAGGAGGACCACTGATTTGAGCGCGTCACTGGGCGAATCGGTTTCCACTGGCAGCGACCTCGAGGTGCTGCTGGGCCTGCTGGATCTGGAACAGATCGGTGACGACAGATTCCTGGGCCATCACCCGGAGAAGGTGTGGAGCCGCACCTTCGGTGGGCAGCTGGTGGCGCAGGCGATCGTCGCGGCGGGTCGCACGGTGGGACCCGAACGCCCGGTGCACGCGGTCAACGCGCATTTCGTGCGTGGCGGCAATGTGAAGAAGCCGATCGAGTACCGGGTGGAACGCCACCGCGACGGCCGCTCGTTCGCCAATCGCACCGTCACCGCCTATCAGGACGATCAGGAGCTGTTCGTCATGCTGGCGGCGTTCCAGGACTGGGCCACGGGCCTCGAGCACGCGGCCCCGCAGCCGCAGGTGCCCGATCCGGAACAGCTGCCGCGCGTGGAGGAGTCCTTCGCGGGTCTCGAGGACCGGCTGAAGATGTTCGTCAACGCGCCGCATCCGATCGATATGCGCTACACCAACGATCCGGCGTGGATTCTCAAGGGCACCGGCGGCACCCTCGACTACAACCGGGTCTGGATGAAGGCCGACGGCCCGCTGCCCGACGATCCGTTGATTCACGTTGCGACGCTGGGCTATTCGTCCGACACCACGGTGCTGGACTCGATCATCACCACCCACGGCCTGTCCTGGGGCTTCGACCGCATCATCGCCGCGACGGTGAACCACTCCATTTGGTTCCACCGCCCGTTCCGCTTCGACGACTGGGCGCTCTACGCCACCCAGTCCCCGGTGGCCGCGGGCTCACGCGGCCTGGCCACGGGCCACTTCTATTCCCGCGCCGGAGAATTGCTGGCCACGGTGGTGCAGGAGGGCGTCATCCGCCACTTCCCGAGCCGCTGATCGGAGAATCTAGATCAATTCCCGATTCTCTTCCAGGTCGAAGCTTTCCCGATGCAGCGCGTGGATGGAGTGCGGGACGGCGTCCTCGGTGGAAATTCCGAGGACCAGTTTCCTTTCCAAGGCGGCCAGATTCGCCTCGGTGAGCAGTTTCTTGTCGCCGACCAGGCTCAGCGCGATCTCGTAGGTGCGCCGCCCCGCGGGATCGGCGCCGGGATGATCCAGCCGCCACTGGGTTTCGAGCACAGTGTGATCCGGTTGATCGGCGTCCACGGGCAGGGTGAAGCGCCAGGCGAAGATGTCCCGGTCGGCCACATGATCATCGACCACGTGACGCACGGTTTCCACGACACGTTCGAGGGTTTCCGGTGTCACATAAACATGGAGCGAAACATCCGAAATGCGTTTCGGCATGTCTGAGTCCTGTTCTTGTGTCGAACCAGCGGCGGGACTGTTCCGCGGGGAGTGTAATCCTTCCAGGGCCGAAATGGGGAGGACATATTTACGCGTGGCGGCCCATCTGCGTCATCATCGTTGTGAAGGGGGGTGGTTCGGCGCGCCCGCCCGGCAGCACCACCAGCCGCGGCCGCCCGCGATCGTCGGTGTCGCGGCCCTCGTGGATGTGCAAGGCCAGCAACAGCGGAACCAGCGCCTCGGCGATGCGGTCACCGACCTCGCAGTACTTCTCCGCCGACAGGCCGACCGGATCGGCGATGTTCTCGCGGCCGACCAGTGCGAGATCGTTTCGGGCCTGGTCGATTTCGGCGATGGTGCGCGCGCCGCTGACCTTCGCGATCCGGTGCGCCTCGAGCAGGGTGAAGGTGCGTGCGGACGCCGCCGGGACCATTTTCATCACGTCGTCGCGGATCTGCTCGGTCATGGCGAGTACGAGATCGGCTCGTTCCACCATCTCGGGTTTGAGTTTACGGGCCTTGAAATTCTCGGCGTCGCCGCCGAGTCCGGTGATGGTCTGGGCCGCAAGGGGTTCCACGCCGAATCCGACCAGGGCGCGGGTGCCCGCGCTTTCCGCGGTGAGATCGGACATTCCGTGTTCGGCGGCCATGGCGCGAGTCAGACGCTCGGCGATCACCGACCTACAAACGTTGCCGGTGCAGACGAACAGGACGTGCATGGCAAAAACGGTAAGCCGTGCCCGTGTCCGATTCGTAACCGAAATGCCTGCCTCGGCCCGATTTTGGTCAGATGTTCACCTACCCGTAGTGCGTCGTGTACCGGTGTTGGCCCGGTAGTGGTCGTACGGGGTAGATCATTATGCGTTTTCAATTGGAATTGTCAGGATAGTAGGTGGATTCCTCGATCACCGGGGCGACCTTGGGATCGGTGTGGTGCACCCGATTGCGAGTGGAGAACAACCTGCCGCGGGAGGGGACCGTGGGCGCGAACCGGGCCAATCCGGTCGGGGCGGTCATATCGTCGTACATGGCGTCGATGCCGCCGCGTGCGAAGTACGCCTCGTGCCAGAAGCCGGTCCCGCCGGAGTCCCGCAGGAAGCGCTGCCACCAGTCCCGGTGCGGGGCCGAGCGGGTCCAGCGCTCCAGGCTGTCCAGATCGCGCCAGTACTGCCGCGCACCCCAGTGCGGCGGGAACAGCGACCAGATCACATCCTCGTGCAGCAGCAGCCCGTCCGGGCGATCGCGATGGGAGCGATAGAGTTTCGGCCCCAGGCCCAGCAGCCGCAGCAGACCCCGCGGCGTGCGCACCCGCATGCCCAGATAGATGACGACCAGATCCGGATATTCCGACAGGTCCGCCGTCAGCCGGTTCACCCGCATGTCCGCGACCTCCGCTCGAGGGCCCCCTGTTCGGAACTACGGCGCCCGCGGGTCGCGGGTTCAGCGCAGCGCGTCGACGACGGCGCGGGTGGCGTCGGCCAGCAGCGCGCTGTCGGCCTGCGCCTCAGGCTCGGACTTCACACTCAGCAGCGCGATGACGACCGGTCGCCCCCGCTCGTCCCAGGCCACCGCCACGTCGTTGGCCGATCCGTAGTCGCCGGTGCCGGTCTTGTCACCCACCAGCCAACCGCCCGGCACGCCCGCCCGAATCCGTTGCGCGCCGGTGGTATTGGCGACCAGCCACGATTTCAGCAGGTCCCGCTCGGCGGCCCCGAGCACATCGCCCACCACCAGCGCGCGGTAATCGGCCGCGATGGCCGCCGGACTGGTGGTATCCCGCTCGTCGCCGGGCAGCGAGGTGTTCAACTCGGTCTCCCACCGATCCGAGCGGGTGACCGTATCCCCGATCGACCGCAGGAATCCGGTCAGCGCCGACGGGCCGCCGAGCAGTTTCAGCAACTGATTCCCCGCCGTGTTGTCGCTCCTGGTGATCCCCGCCGCACACAACTCGGCCACGGTCATCCCCGAGTCCACCCTGGTCTCGGTCACCGGCGAGTACGTGACGAGATCCTCCTTCGACCAATGCACAACCTGCTCGAAGTACCCCGTCGCCAGCGGGTGTTCCCGCAGCAACCCGCCACACACCAGCGTCTTGAACGTCGACTCGAACGCGAACCGCTCATCTTCGCGATAACCGACCCGCTTGCCATCGGGCCCACTCGCGAACACCCCCAACCGCGCCCCGTACTTCCCCTCCAACTCCGCGAACCGCCGCCCGACCTCCGCACCCGGCGAGGCGCTCACCGCCTCGTTCGGCGATCCCCCCGCCGAACACCCGGCCAACACCCCGACCACAACCGCCATCGCCAACCCGACCCACCGACCCAACCGCATCCCGGCCCTCCATCTCATCGCGCCATCACATCAATCCAGCCAAAACCTTCCTACCCGCACCCGCGCCCTCGAATCTGCGCCGGATCCGGACGAGTATCTCCTCGGGAACTGTCGAGATGCCCGCCGGGCCGTGAGCCTGGTCGCGGTAGTGGCGGCTCAGTCGATCGCGTTGTGCCCCATAAACTTTGGTTGCATCGGAGCGGAGCGCGGCGGTTGCTGACTGCGCGCGGCTCGTCGTCCCGGCCGGTATCGGGGTGGTGAACGCCAATGGCGAAGTGGCGCAAGGAATGGCGAGTGTGGAACCGTACGGCCGGTCCGGGGCCATCGACATGGTGCCGAGTGTGGGACTCGAACCCACACGTCCGTGAGGACAACGGTTTTTGAGACCGTCGCGTCTGCCAGTTCCGCCAACTCGGCGCACCGGGGGGAAATGATAGCGGGTGGGGGGCTCGGGGGACGAATCGGTGTGGTGTTGGCGGCTTTGCGCTGGGTAGATGGGTTGTTCGTGGGGTTGAACGGTACGCTTTAGGGCACTCGGGTGCGTCCGGGGCCGGCGTGGGTGGGCGCCCGGTCGCGGTGGGCCGCGAGTGTCGGCATCGGAATCACGAGGGGTCTGTCTATGGGAACGTCAGCAGGGGGCGCGAAGAAGGATGCGGTCGCCGCTGCCAAGCGGGTGGTGGTGGCCGAGGACGAGGCTCTCATCCGGATGGACCTGGTGGAGATGCTCTCCGAAGAGGGGTATCAGGTGGTGGGTGAGGCGGGCGACGGCCAGCAGGCGGTCGACCTGGCCGAGGAGTTGCGTCCGGATCTGGTGATCATGGACGTCAAGATGCCGCGCCGCGACGGCATTGATGCGGCGGCCGAGATCGCCTCCAAACGCGTTGCGCCCGTGGTGATTTTGACCGCGTTCAGCCAGCGCGACCTGGTCGAGCGGGCCCGCGACGCGGGGGCGATGGCGTACCTGGTGAAGCCGTTCACCAAGTCCGACCTGGTCCCGGCCATCGAGCTGGCGGCCAGCCGCTTCCACGAGATCACCGCGCTCGAGGGCGAGGTCGCCAGCCTGGCCGACCGGCTGGAGACGCGCAAGCTGGTCGAGCGGGCCAAGGGGGTGCTCATGCAGACCCAGGGTTTGTCCGAGCCCCAGGCATTCAAGTGGATTCAGCGCACCGCAATGGACCGCCGAACCACCATGAAAGCGGTCGCCGAGGTGGTTTTGGAGAACCTCGCTCCGAAATCGTAGGACGAATTGGTCCCGGTATTTTTCCAGCCGGAAATTATCGGGTCTTGTCCGCCCGGGATCGGCGAGTTCCGCCCGCGTGATTGCCGGAAATCAACACCCCGGCAACACGCTGCGGAAAAAACTCGGGGTCGAAGTCACACGAATGACCTGAATGTGATGCAGATCTAACGCGACGCCGCTAAGTTTTGAGCCGGGCCGACGGAGTCGGCCTCCTCGGTGACCCCGGGGGTTCAGCTGGACATAGAGGTGAATCGTGCTTGGTTCAATAACGCGGACTGCCACGCCCCGTCGGGTGGCCCGCGGCGCGCTGGTGATCGGAGCCGCGGCCGCGCTCGCGGTGGCTGGGTGCAGCAGCAAGTCGACGAACAACGGCTCCGGCGGCGGCGCCGCGGAAGCTTTGAAGATCACGCCGCTGATCCAGGTCGACGCCCAGGGCAACGAGGTCCCCAAGGCTGACACCTCGGCGGCGGCCGATCCCGCGGGCGACGGTAAGGCCAAATGCGCCCCGAACACCGCCATCGCCTACGTCGGCGCTCTGACCGGCCCGAACGCCGCGCTCGGCATCAATATCAACTACGGCGCCAAACTGGCCGTCGACAAGCACAACAAGGCCAACCCGGACTGCCAGGTGGTGCTGAAGAACTTCGACACCGAGGGCGATCCGCAGAAGGCCAGCCAGCTGGTTCCCCAGGTCGTGCAGGACCAGTCGATCGTGGCCATGATCGGCCCGGCGTTCTCCGGCGAGACCAAGGCCACCGGCCCGATCTTCAACAGCGCCGGGCTGCTCGCGCTGACCCCCTCGGCCACCAACCCCGATCTGACCAAGAACGGCTGGCAGACCTTCTTCCGCGGCCTCGGTCACGACGGTCTGCAGGGCCCGGCGGTGGCGAAGTACCTGACCAAGGTCGCCGGTTACAAGAAGATCTGCGTCGTGCAGGACAACTCCGACTACGGCACCGGTCTGGCGCAGGCGGTCATCGCCGGCCTCGGCGCGGCCGCGGACCCGTCGTGCGCGGTGAACATCAAGGCCAACGACCGCGACTTCTCGGCCGCGGTGTCGAAGCTGTCCTCGGCGAAGCCGGACGCGATCTTCTACGGCGGCTACTACGCCGAATCGGCCCCGCTCGTCCAACAGCTGCGCTCGGCGGGGGTGAAGACCCCGTTCGTCTCCGGTGACGGCAGCCGCGATCTGCAGTTCATCAAACAAGCCGGTGACGCCGCCAAGGACGCCCTGCTGTCGTGCCCGTGTGGCCCGGAGCCGGACGATTTCACCAACGACTACAAGGCGCTCAACAAGCAGGATCCGGGCACCTACTCGGTGGAGGGCTACGACCTGTCGACGATCGTGCTCAAGGCCATCGACTCCGGTAAGGTCACCCGCTCCGCGCTGGTCGATCATGTGCGTAACTACGAAGGTCAGGGACTGGCTCGCAAGTACAAGTGGGATGCCACGGGTGAGCTGACGAACGCGCTGATCTGGGTCTACCAGGTCAAGTAAGGCACCACCCGAATTGCCGAAGCAGCGTGCGTCGGTCGGCGTCCACCGCGTCGGGCCCGGTAGCCGCACCCCGTTACCCCGGTAGGTGCATTCCGTCTTCCCGGCGATGCCGGGAACTATCCGGACCCCGGCGCACGCTGTTTCCTCGATGACCGAGAGTTACGAATGTCAACATCCATGACCGATCCGGCGCTACTGGCCGGGTCGATCGAATTCAATGTATTCGGTGTGGCCGACCAGTTTTGGCAGCTCACTGTCGACGGGTTGAGTTACGGCGCGATCTATGCGCTGGTCGCTGTCGGCTACACGCTCGTCTACGGTGTTTTGCGGCTCATCAATTTCGCCCATTCGGAAGTTTTCATGCTGGGCATGTTCGGCCAGTATGTGGGTCTGCAGTTGCTGGGCTTCGCACCCAGTGGCAACGCCTATTCCGAGGGCGTTGTCATGACGGTCGTCTATCTGTTGTTGGCGATGCTTTTCGGCATGGCCGTCTCGGGTGCGGCCGCGGTCGGACTGGAACGGGTGGCCTACAAGCCGCTGCGCCGCCGCGGAGCCAAACCGCTGATCTTCCTGATCACCGCGATCGGCATGTCGTTCGTGCTGCAGGAGTTCGTGCACTATGTGCTGCCGAGATTCGTGAACGGGCTGGGCGGCAGCAATCCACAGCAGCCGATCAAGCTGGCCGAACCGCGGGAGCAGTTCGCCCTCTTCGGCGCCTCGGTGACCAACATCGCGATCGTGATCGTGCTGGCGGCCGTGGTGCTGGCCGCGCTCACCGAAATCCTCATCAACAGAACGAAATTCGGCCGCGCCATCCGCGCGGTGGCGCAGGACCCCGACACCGCGACGCTGATGGGCGTGTCCCGGGAGCGGGTCATCATGCTCACCTTCCTCATCGGCGGCATCCTCGCCGGTGCGGCGGCGCTGCTCTACACCCTGCGCGTGCCGCAGGGCATCGTGTTCAGCGGCGGTTTCATCCTGGGCATCAAGGCGTTCAGCGCGGCAGTGCTGGGCGGCATCGGCAATCTGCGCGGCGCGCTGCTGGGCGGATTGGCCCTGGGCCTGGCCGAGAACTACGGCCAGATCCTGTTCGGCACGCAGTGGCGCGACGTGGTCGCGTTCGTGGTGCTGGTGGCCGTGCTGATGTTCCGGCCGACCGGCATCCTGGGAGAGAGCCTGGGGAAGGCGCGAGTATGACCGTGACGACGAAAACACCGGCCGCGCAGCAGCGGCCCATGCGCGGCGTCGGTGACGCACTGCGCGGATGGTGGGGCGGCCTGTCGCGACCCGCCCAGTGGGCGATCGGGGTTCCCGCGATCATCCTGCTGGCCCTGCTGCCGCTGTTCCCGCCGCCGCTGTTGAATACGCCTGGCACCAGTTTCGGCGGGGTGATGGCCCAGTTCGCGATGATCGCGCTGATCGCCGTCGGTCTCAATGTCGTTGTGGGACAGGCGGGTCTGCTGGATCTGGGCTATGTCGGCTTCTACGCGGTCGGCGCCTATTCGGTAGGTCTGCTGACGAGCCCGAACAGTCCGTGGAATCGGACGGACGGCTTCCTCGACCCGAAGTGGGCGTGGCTGGCGTGCGTGCCGTTGGCGATTCTGCTCACCGCGATCTCGGGCCTGATCCTGGGCACGCCGACGCTGCGGCTGCGCGGCGACTATCTGGCCATCGTCACCCTCGGTTTCGGCGAGATCGTGCGGCTGCTGGCCGACAACCTCGGCGAGATCACCAACGGCAGCCTGGGCCTGTCCGGTATCGCGTTTCCGCGCGTGGGTGAGTCCGCCGAACATGCCGGTGGCTTCTTCTCCGCCGGTAATCTCGGCGACCCCGGCACCTGGAATCCGTTGGACCGCGCCAACTCCGGCACCTGGTGGTTCTGGGTGGGCATGGCCCTGGTGATCGTGGTCCTGCTGCTGGTCGGCAATCTCGAGCGCAGCCGCGTCGGCCGCGCCTGGGTGGCGATCCGCGAGGACGAGGACGTCGCGGAGATGATGGGCGTGCCGACGTTCAAATTCAAGCTGTGGGCCTTCACCATCGGCGCGGCGGTCGGCGGTCTGTCGGGCGCGCTGTACGCGGGTCAGGTGCAGTTCATCAATCCGACCGGCTTCAACGTCATCAACTCGATGCTGTTCCTCTGCGCGGTGGTGCTCGGCGGGCAGGGCAACAAGCTCGGGGTGATCGTGGGCGCGTTCCTCATCGTCTACCTGCCCAACCGGTTCATGTCCGTCGAGGTGGGCGGGCAGTCGCTGGGCGATCTCAAATATCTGTTCTTCGGTGTCACGCTGGTGGTGGTGATGATCTTCCGTCCGCAGGGCCTGTTCCCGGTGCGACAGAAGCTGCTCGCCTACGGCCTGCAGATCTATCGAGCGGTGCGGCGGCCCGCCGTCGCCGGGGCGACGGGAGGGGACCGATGACCGGTCCGAGCGCGGGTGGCGCGCTGTACGACAACGAGGACATGGCCGCGGGCTACGCCGGGGACGCGGCAACCGAACCGGCCGCGGGCACGGTGGATGTCGCCGAGGTGCTGCCGGAACTGGCCGACGCCGAGGCGGTCGCCGAAGTGGTCGCGCCCACAAGGGAATTCGAGACCGCGGTGGGTGCGCCGCTGCTGCGCACCGAGGGTCTGACGGTGAAGTTCGGCGGTCTGACCGCGCTCGACGAGGTGAGCTTCGAGATTCGCCGCGGCGAGATCCTCGGTCTCATCGGTCCCAACGGGGCGGGCAAGACCACCTGCTTCAACGCCATCACCGGCGTCTACCGACCGGCCGCGGGCGCGGTGTATTTCGACGGCGAGCCGCTGACGACGACCAAACGCAACGAGATCACCCGGCTGGGCATCGCCCGGACCTTCCAGAACATCCGGTTGTTCGGAGAGATGACCGCGCTGGAGAACGTGGTCGTGGGCGCCGACGCCCGGCATCGGACCTCGGTGGCGGGCGCGATCCTGCGCACCGCGCGGCATCGGCGCGAGGAGCGTGACGCCATCGAGCGCGGCATGGCGCTGCTGGAGTTCGTGGGCATCGCGCCGCGGGCGGTGGAGAAGGCGCGCAACCTCTCCTACGGCGATCAGCGCCGCCTGGAGATCGCCCGCGCGCTGGCGACCGAGCCCAAGCTGCTGTGCCTGGACGAGCCCGCGGCCGGATTCAACCCGGCCGAGAAGTCGGCGCTGATGGATCTGATCCGCAAGATCCGCGACGACGGCTTCACGGTGCTGCTCATCGAGCACGATATGCGGCTGGTCATGGGCGTGACCGACCGTATCGTGGTGCTCGAGTTCGGCCGCAAGATCGCCGACGGGTTGCCGAGCGAGATCCGCGACGACCCCGCCGTCATCGCTGCCTACCTGGGCGTGGCCGACGAACAGCTCGGTGCCGGGGCCTCGGCCGAGGCGGTCGCGGAGATCGCGGCGGAGGTCTCCGAGCAGGGGGTGGCGGCCGACGAATCCGGCAGCGGCGCAACGGCACCGGGCCGCGAGCCGGTGCCGCTGCACGCGGTGCCCGAATCCGGCGGCGAACCGCTGCTGGTGATCGAGGACATGGTCGTCAACTACGGCAGAATCCAAGCCCTGCACGGCGTTTCGCTGCGGGTCGATCAGGGTGAGCTGGTGACCCTGCTGGGCGCCAACGGCGCGGGCAAGACCACCACCATGCGTGCGCTGTCCGGCCTGCTACCGCTCACCCGCGGCCGAATCCTGTTCGAGGGCAAGGACATCACCCGCGTCAAGGCCCACGAACGGGTGATGGCCGGATTGATCCAGGCGCCGGAGGGGCGCGGGGTGTTTCCCGGGATGACCGTGCAGGAGAACCTCGACATGGGTTGTCACGCCCGGCCGTTCAAGGAGCGCTCGGATTACACCAAGACCCTGGAGTGGGTGTTCGAGCTGTTCCCGCGGCTGGCCGAGCGGCGCAGGCAGGTCGGCGGCACGTTGTCCGGCGGCGAGCAGCAGATGCTGGCCATCGCGCGGGCCCTGATGGCCCGGCCCAAGCTGCTGCTGCTCGACGAGCCGTCGATGGGGCTGGCGCCCATGGTGATCCAGCAGATCTTCCGGATCATCGGCGAGATCAACGCCCGGGGCACCACCGTGCTGCTGGTCGAGCAGAACGCCCAGCAGGCCCTGGTGCGCAGCGACCGCGCCTACATCCTGGAGACCGGTGAGGTCACCAAGACCGGCACGGGTCGCGAACTGCTGACCGATCCGGCGGTGAAGTCGGCCTACCTCGGCGTGGCGTGAGCGCTCGGGCGGGGATTCCGGCGAATAGCCCAATCCGGACTCCCCGCCCGAAATTCCGGTGGTTGTGACGATAAACCCACTGATTATGTGATCAATCCGATAGGAGTGCTGCCGGGTAGCTGTTGCGAGGGTATGACCCCCTTGCGACACTCTTCCGAGTGGAAGCTTCCGTCGCCGAGAAACCCCGGCTCGAACCACCGATCGACCCGAGTCCGTCCTCCTCGACCCCACGGCCCGCACGTCTGGCCCCGCGTGCCGGGCTCGCCGTGCTGCTCGTCGCCACCGCGGCGGCGTATCTGTGGCGGATCACCGACAGCGCGATGGCCAACAACTTCTACGCGGGTGCGGCCTGGTCGGCCACCCGGGACGCGAAGGCGTGGCTGTTCGGCTCGGTCGATCCGGCCAATTTCATCACCGTCGACAAGCCGCCGCTGGCCCTGTGGGTGATGGGCCTGTCCGGGCGGCTGTTCGGCTTCTCCAGCGCGAGCATGCTGGTGCCGCAGGCACTCATGGCCGTGGCCGCGGTCGGGCTGCTGTACGCGGCGGTGACCCGGATCACCCGCAACGACGTCGCGGGCCTGCTGGCCGGTGCGGTGCTGGCGGTCACACCGGTGGTGGCGCTGATGTTCCGGTTCAACAATCCCGACGCCGCGATGGTGCTGCTGATGACCGCGGCCGCCTACTGCGTGATCCGCGCGCTGCCCAGGGCCGACGCGCGCTGGCTGGCCCTCGCGGGCGTTGCCCTCGGCTTCGCCTTCCTGGCCAAGATGCTCGAGGGCCTGCTGGCCCTGCCCGCCCTGGCGCTGGTCTATCTCGTGGCCGCGCCGATCGCGCTGGGCCGCAGGGTGATCCACCTGGCGATCGCCGCGCTCGCCCTGATCGTCTCCTCGGGCTGGTACGTGCTGCTGACGGTGCTGTGGCCCGCCTCCTCGCGACCGTACATCGCCGGGTCCACCGACAACTCGTTCATGGATCTGGTGCTCGGCTACAACGGTTTCGGTCGTTTCCTGGGCAATCAGGAGATCGGCGGGCAGACGCCGCTGCCGCCCGGATATCGGGTGCCGACCCAGCTGCTCAACAGCTTCAACGACTTCGGCTCCGCCGGACCGGCCCGATTGTTCCTGGGGGAGAGCGGATTCCAGATCTCCTGGCTGGTACCGGCCGCGCTGGTGGCCCTGGTGCTGGTGCTGGCGTCCCGGTGGCGCGCGCCGCGCACCGACGAGATCCGCGCCGCCGCACTGCTGTTCGGCGTCTGGCTGATCCTGGTCGGCGCGGCGCTGAGCGCGATGACCTCGGCCGAGCACGCCTACTACTCGCTGGCGATCGCGCCCGCCGTCGCCGGGACGCTGGGCGTCGGCGTGGCCGAGCTGTGGCGGCGGCGCGACGAGGCGTTCGGGCGGCTCGGCGCGGCCGCGGTGGTCCTGGCCGCGGGCGTGTGGAGTTTCGTTGTGCTGCAACGCAATGCGGACTGGCAGCCCGCGGTGCGCTGGCTCGTGCTCGCGGTCACGGCGGGGGCCGCGCTCGGCCTGGTCGTGACCGCGCTGGTCCGCTCCTTCGACCGGGTGCGTGCCGGGGCCGCCGCCGTACTGGTCGTGGTGGGCCTGATCGCCGGGCTCGGCGGCTCGACCGCCTATGCCGCGGCCACCCTGCCGCAGGCGCACACCGGCCGCAGCCCGGTCGTCGGTCCGCCGCCCCCGCCGGAGACCGGCTTCCAGGCCATCGTGAAGGCACAGCTGCGCAATTTCGCCGACGGCACGGCGTTCACCGATCCGCGCATCGTGGACCGGCTGCGCCACAGCGACGCCACCTGGTCGGCGGCCGTGGAGCGGTCCTCGATCGCCGCGGCGATGGAGTTGGCCAGCCACACCGCGGTGCTGGCGGTCGGCGGTTTCGCCGGTGACGATCCGGTGCCCTCGCTCGGCCGTTTCCAGCAGCTGGTGGACGACCATCGCATCGGCTACTACGTCACCCAGGAGATGCGCCTGCCGCCGACCTGGCGCTACGACCCGTCCGCGCCGCTGGTCACCACCCCGTGGGCGCAGGCCACGCATCGCGATATCGCCGACTGGGTGGCCGCGCACTTCCAGGTCACCCGCATCGGTGGCGTCGCGGTCTACGACCTGAACGCGCCGCTTCGATAGCCGCCGCGGTGGTGGCGTCGCGGGTTGTCGGTGCCGGTACATAGACTCTGTGCCGTGACCCCAGCCACCACCGATCAGCGTCAGAGCAGCGTGCCCGCAGCAGCCTCCGGGGAGAGGCCGACCCTTCTGCTGCTGGACGGGCATTCGCTGGCCTATCGCGCGTTCTACGCGCTGCCCGCGGAGAACTTCAAGACCGTCACCGGGCAGACCACGAACGCGGTGTACGGGTTCACCGCGATGCTGATCAATCTGCTGCGCGACGAGAAACCCACGCACGTGGCGGCGGCCTTCGACGTCAACCGCAAGACCTTCCGCACCGAGACCTATCCGGAGTACAAGGCCAACCGGATCACCACGCCCGACGAGTTCCGCGGCCAGGTCGAGATCACCCAGGAGGTGCTGGGTGCGCTCGGCATCCCGACGATGGCGATCGAGGGCTACGAGGCCGACGACATCATCGCCACCCTCACCGCTCAGGCCGTGCCGCAGGGGTTCCGGGTGCTGATCGTCACCGGCGACCGCGACTCGATCCAGCTGGTCAACGACGATGTGACGGTGCTGTATCCGCGCAAGGGCGTATCGGAGCTGACCCGCTTCACCCCCGCCGCGGTGGAGGAGAAGTACGGTCTGACCCCGGCCCAGTATCCGGATTTCGCGGCGCTGCGCGGCGATCCGAGCGACAACCTGCCCGGCATTCCGGGCGTGGGAGAGAAGACGGCCGCCAAGTGGGTGCGCGAATACGGCGATCTGGCCACCCTGGTCGATCGGGTCGACCAGGTGAAGGGCAAGGTCGGTGACGCGTTGCGCGCCAACCTGTCCAGCGTGGTGCTCAATCGCCAGCTCACCGAGATGGTCAAGGACGTCCCGCTGCCCTACACCCCCGACCAGCTGGCCCAGCAGCCGTGGGATCGGGACAAGATCCATCGGCTGTTCGACGATCTGGAATTCCGGGTGCTGCGCGACCGGCTGTTCGAGACCCTTGCCCCGCCGGAGCCCGAGGCCGAGTCCGGCTTCGAGATCTCCGGCGGCGCGGTCGAATCCGGCGCGGCCGCCGACTGGCTGGCCGAACACGCCAAAGCGGGTCAGCGCCACGGCGTTTCGATCGCGGGCACCGGCACCCCCGTGCACGGCGATGTGAAGGCGATCGCGATCGCCGCGGCCGACGGGGAGGGCGGTTACTTCGATGTGGTCGCGCTGACGCCGGAGGACGAGAAGGCGCTGGGCGCCTGGTTGGCCGATGCCTCGATCCCAAAGGCGGTGCACGAGGCCAAATCCGCCATGCACGCGCTGCGCGCACGCGGCTGGAAGCTGGACGGGCTCACCAGCGATACGGCCCTGGCCGCCTATCTGGTCCGCCCGGGGCAGCGCACCTTCAATCTCGACGATCTGTCGCTGCGTTATTTGTCGCGCGAGCTGCGCGTGGAGGCCGCCGAGGACACCCAGCTGTCGCTGCTCGACGATTCCGAGCAGGTCGACGCCGAACTCGCCCAGGCCGAAATCCTGCGCGCGCGAGCGGTTTCCGATCTGGCCGACGCCTTCGACGCGGAACTGCGGGGCATCGAATCCACCACATTGCTCACCGAGATGGAGCTGCCGCTGCTGGGTGTGCTGGCCGAGCTCGAGGAGGCGGGCATCGCCGTCGACGTCGCCGAGCTGGAGCAGCTGCAGTCCGAATTCGCCGGTCGGGTCACCGATGCCGCCAACGCCGCCTACGAGGTGATCGGCAAGCAAATCAATCTCGGCTCGCCCAAACAGCTGCAGGTGGTGCTGTTCGACGAGCTGGACATGCCCAAGACCAAGCGCACCAAGACCGGCTACACCACCGACGCCGACGCGCTGGAATCGCTGTTCGAGAAGACCCAGCATCCGTTCCTGGAACATCTGCTCGCGCACCGGGACGCGACCCGATTGAAGGTGACCGTGGACGGCCTGCTCAAGTCGGTCGCCGACGACGGCCGCATCCACACCACGTTCAACCAGACCATCGCCGCGACCGGTCGGCTGTCCTCGACCGAGCCGAATCTGCAGAACATCCCGATCCGCACCGACACCGGCCGCCGCATCCGCGACACCTTCGTCGTCGGCCCCGGCTTCGAATCGCTGATGACCGCCGACTACAGCCAGATCGAGATGCGCATCATGGCGCATCTGTCCAAGGACGAGGGGCTGATCGAGGCGTTCAACTCCGGTGAGGATCTGCACACCTTCGTGGCGTCCAAGGCCTTCGACATCCCGATCGGCGAGGTGCATCCGGAGATGCGCCGCCGGATCAAGGCGATGTCCTACGGTCTGGCATACGGGCTTTCGGCCTACGGCCTGTCGCAGCAGCTGAAGATCAGCGCCGAGGAGGCGAAGGCCCAGATGGAGGTCTATTTCAACCGCTTCGGCAATATTCGCGACTACCTCCAGGACGCTGTCGTGCAGGCCCGCAAGGTCGGCTACACCGAAACCCTGTTCGGCCGCCGCCGCTATCTGCCCGATCTGGACTCCAGCAACCGCCAGCGCCGCGAGGCCGCCGAGCGGATGGCCCTCAACGCGCCCATCCAGGGCACGGCCGCCGACATCATCAAGGTCGCGATGATCAACGTGCAGAACGCGATGCACGCCTCGGGCCTGAAATCGCGCATGCTGCTGCAGATTCACGACGAACTCGTCTTCGAGGTCGCCGCGGGTGAACGCGAGGCCCTGGAAGCACTGGCCCGCGAACACATGTCGAAGGCCATCGATCTGTCGGTGCCGCTCGAGGTGTCGGTGGGTGTGGGCCGCAGCTGGGACGCCGCGGCCCACTAGCCCGATCAGCCGCCGCAGGCGGGGGCCACGGGACCGTTGCTGCCGGTCTCGAGGAAGCCGTCGGTGACCCAGGCGCCGTTGTCGAGCTTGTTCCACAGCGTGGTCCGGCCCCAGCGGCCGGCGACGGGTCCGCCGGTGGTGGTGCACGCGATGGTCACCACCTCACCGTCGCGCTTGGTACCGACGACCGAGCTCTGCAGGCTCGGTCCGGAACGGAGATTGACCGCGGGCGAGCCCGGGGCGGGGCGGATGGTGCCGCGCGCGGGATTCGGTGCCGGATCGGGTTTCGGTGCCGGATCGGGTTTCGGTGTGGGGTCGGGTTTCGGTGCCGGATCCGGTTTCGGTGTCGGTGCGTTGTCGTCGCAGGCCGGTGCCACCGGACGATTGCTGCCGGTGTCGACGAACCCGTCGCTGATCCACGCGCCGTTGTCGAGCTTGTTCCACAGCGTTGTCGCACCCCATTTGCCGCCGACGCGGTCGCCGGTGGCCGTGCACACGATCGTCACCTGGTCGCCGTTGCGGAGCTTGCCGGTGACGGTGCCGCGCAGGCTCGGCTCGGCGCGCAGATTGACCGCGCGCCAGCGGTCGGGATGCGGGCGGACGGTGCCGCGCGCCGGAGACGGTTTCGGATCCGGCTTGGGTGTGGGCGGTTTCGGGGTCGGCTTGGGCGGTTCGGGCTTCGGATCGGGTGCGGGGGCGTCACCGCCCCCGAAGTTGGTCAGCCTGCCGCCGGGGCCCACCCGCTGGCCGTTGCGTTCGGCGAATCCGCCGTAGGGCCCGCCGCTCTCGTGAAAGGTCCAGCCGCCCAGGGTCATACCGTCGACCGGTACCGGACGACTGCCCTGATACAGCGACATGTGCACGTGCGCGCCGCTCGCGCTGCCGCCGCAGGGCAACTGGACACCGATGTGGCCGAGATAGGTTCCGGCCGCGATCTCGGTGCCGTCCCGGACATCGATGATGTTGGTCATGTGGTAGTAGGAGGTGGTGTAGCCGTTCGGATGGACGATCTTCACCTCCGCACTACCATTGCGCACGCAGGTCTTGTAGACCCGGCCACCGGCCGGGGCCAGGACCCGGCCGTCGCCGCCGTTGAAGTCGATCGAGTTGAACGGGCGGCTGTCACCGCTGTTGCCGTGCGGGCCCCCGCCCATGTACCACGCCTCGCCCTGCCGCCAGGGCAGCGCCAGCCCGGTGCGATTCGGCCGGGCGGGCTGCGCCCCCAAGGCCGCCTTCTCGTCTTTGCTCACCACCGATTCGGGCGCCTGCTGGGCCAATCCGTTGAATTCCTCGGTGCCCTGCAAAGCGACCTGCCATTTGCGATTGCCCTGGTGTTTGGCCACATACAACGTCGATAACGGCGAATCCTTTTCCCCCGGCGGAAGGGTCGCGCCGCCGAATACCCAATCACCCTCGCTGCGCAGGCGATCCACGACGGTGGCCTCCTGCTTCACATTCTCGGTGGCGTCGAGGTCCGGCTCCTCGGCCACGGTGGCCTTCACCGCGTCGTCGAGCCCGTCGCCCGGCGCCGCCTCGCCCGGTCCGACCGCCACCAACCAGCCGAGCCCGGTCACCATACAGGTCATCAGCGCGGCCAGAGACAGCCGCCGTCCGTACATCTGCCTACGCATCGTCATTCTGTTGTCGGTTGTCATTCTGTTGTCACGGAATTCGTTGTCATTCATTCCGGAGGCAAGGGTATGGACGGTGCATACGGCCTACGAGTGACGTAAGAAAGACTTCAGGGAGAGCGGGCGATGATGCAGGGCAGGAGATTTGCCGAAGCGAATCCGCACGCGATCGGGTATGTTAAACGATCATGGAGTGCGGCGTTCGGTCGCAGATCACGGCACTATCTCGGTCGCAACAACTTTCGGTGCCGTACCAGGTGGTAGCCGCTCGACTCGCGGGCCCGGCTCGGTACTGTCGGCTCGGTGTCGCGTTCACGGATCGAGGATGTAGTCGGTGGCCAGCTCGCTTGGACCGAGGTCGACCTACTGAACATCGAGGACGGTTCGGCGCTCTCGGTGCGAGGTGTGCTGGAGGAGTTCGGGGTCCGGGTCAACTACTTCCCGATCGGCCAGCCGCGTCATGTGCTCGCCGCCCTCGGCGGGGCCCGGCCGGTCGCGCCCTATGTGATCATCTGCTGCCACGGGGAGGACGGGCGCATCCTGCTTCCCGAACTCGCCGATTCGATCGCCGCCGAGCAGCCGTTCACCGACCGGATGGGGCCCAAACGTGTTCGCCGGCATCTGCGCGTTCCCGGTAGCGCGGTCATTTCCACCGGCTGCGATACCGGCAAACCCGCACTCGCCCAGGCATTTCTGGACAGCGGCGCCGCCGCCTACTTCGCTCCGACCGGCGCGCCCGGCGGACATACGGCGCTGTTGGCCGTACTCCTGCTGTTCTACGAACTCACCGCCGGACGGCCCCTGCGCGACGCGGCGCACCGCGTCCGCGGGTACAACGACGAGCTGGCCATGTGGAAACTGTGGGAGCGCTGAGGTCGCAGGTCGCCGAGGCGGCGATCACACTCGGCGACAACGACACTCGGCGGCTAGGGCGTGTCCTGTAAGTGGTTGTGCGGGTTTGGGTGAGTCGGTGTCGTGGTTGTGTTAGCTGTATGCGGTGGTTGGTCGAGGTGAGGTAACTGATCGGGCCTGGGCTCGGATCGAGCCCATGCT
>NZ_JAMRXH010000029.1 GCF_023740735.1 Nocardia sp. CDC159 | reverse complement strand
ACCGGCTCAAACAATTCCGGGAGCTGGCCACCCGCTACGCCAAACGCGCCGCCTACTACCAGGCCGAACTCACCATCGCCGCCATCATCCTCTGGCTGCGATGACTTACAGGACACGCCCTAGTCACAGATCGCGCTGCGGGCGGCGGGTGGATTCTCGAAGTAGCGCACGACCAGATCATCGATGCAGGAGTTGACGTCGTTGAAGACGAACGTGTGGCCGTCGCCCTCGCGGATCAGCAGGGGGCTTTGGAGGTACTGGGCCATGCGTTCGGCGTTGCGGAGCGGGGTGGTCGGGTCGTGGCGGGTGCCGATGAACAGGACCGGCGGCGATCCGTTCGCGCGGTGCGGCCGGTAGGCCTTGGCGGTGCCGGGGGTCGGCCAGAAATCGCAGGTGCCGAGCGGGAATTCGGTCGGACGCGGCCGGTAGTCGTCGTAGGTCGCCGCGTGGTGCAGCGCCGCCAGATCGGCCTGCCTGGCCGCCCGGTCGCTGGTGGGCTCGGCGATATCGGCGCACGTGATCGCTACCAGGGCATTGTCGCTGAGGATGCTGTCATACGGTGTTCGAGGCGGGGTCTCGTCGTACTCCTCGTTCGCCAGCTTGCGCATGGGGGTGCCGTCGCCGTGCTGGATGGCAACGAGCGCGTCCAGGAAGGGAGCCCAGCCCTCCGGCCAGAGGAATCCCGTGATCATGGCTTGCAGTACGGTGCCCGGCTCGACCGGCGCACGCTCGTCCGCCGGTGCCGGACGCTCGTGAAGGCCGCGCAGGATGCCGTGAAAGACGTTCTGTGCCTTGGCTGGATCGCCGCCGAGCGGGCATTCGCCGCGCGATTCCGTGCGATACGGTCCCGCACAGTAGGCGGCTACCCGATTGAACGTGTCCTGGTAGCCCCTCATTTGTCCCATCCACATCTCGAAAAACCCTTCGGTGACATCGACGACACCGTCGAGCGCGGCGGCTCGGTAACCCTGCGGATAGCGGTCGATGTACATCGCCGCGATCTGAGTCCCGTACGACGCGGCAAGGAGATTCAGCCGTTGCTCGCCCAGCACCCCGCGAATGATGTCGAGATCGTCGGTGGCCTCGTCGGAACCGATGTGCCGCAGTACTCTCGCGCCGGTGCGGTTCACGCAGGAGTCGACGAACTCGCGGCGCGCGGCCTCGGTGGCGGTGGCCGAGTCCTGCTCATCGAGGAGTTCGGCACTGTTCCACGCACAGTGGATCGCGGGCGTCGACCGACCGACACCGCGTGGGTCGTAGGAGACGATGTCGTAATGCCGCCGGATCGGCTCGGGGAAAGGCATATCCAGCATGCCGAGACCCGGTTGGCCGGGGCCGCCGCTGATCAGCACGAGCGTGCCGTGTTTCTCGCCGGTCGCCACCAGCCGTGCGACGGCGAGCGAGACGGATTTCACCCGCCCGGGGGCCACCGGGCGGCTGCCCCGATAATCGAGCGGAACGAGGATGCGCGCGCACAGACGGCCGTCGGCCGGGATATCCAGAAACCAGCTGCGCCCCTCGCCCTTCGCGCAGTGCTTCCAGCGGACATTCTGGTCGTAGTAGGCGTCGCGTGCGGGCTTGTTCGCCGGGTCGAGGGCGTCGCCCACGCAGACGGACAACAGGAGCGTCGCGGCGGCGAGTGGAACGAGTAGCCGCGGCATTCGCATGGTCGTTCTCCTCGCCACCGATGGCCAATGGCATCATCTCAGCAGATACGGAGAATCTCTGCTAAGCGATATCCAGTTCGGCTGGAGCGGGGAGGCGTCCGAAAGCCAGTGGTACTCAGGACTTGTCGGAGCCGGACGGTGCGGCGAGCAGTTCGACCAGTGCGGTGATGCTCTGCTCCCCCGGCCCTCGGCCACCGCGCGGCGAAGCAGGTCGTGCATGGGAGCGTGCCAGGACACATCGATGCCCGACTCCCGCCCGAGCCGCTCGTCGGCGCCGATCGCGGTCTCGAACAGCGCGACCGACGAGCCGAGCCGGGTGTAGTCCCGGGTATCGATCTCCTCGGCGATGATCGGTAGGAGCGATTCGATCATCTGCAGCCATTTGATCGAATACGGCACCATCGTGCGCGCCGGAAGACCACGCGCGGCCAGCACCGCCGCGCCCTCGAAGAAGCCCAGCAGCGTGGGCAGCAGCGTGGCTCCGACGGCGGATTCGTAGAGGGCGGCCAGATCCGGTTCGGCGCCCAGGTACACGAGGTCACCACCCAGCACCCGCAGTGTGTCGGCATACTCGTCGAAGACCGCTCGCTCGCCGCCGAAATACAGCAGCGTGTCCGGCCTGCCGACGGCCGAGGGCACATTCTTGATCGCCCCGCCGAGGAAACGCGCCCCGCGTTCGGTCGCCCAGTGCGCGAATTCCCTTGCCTCGGAGGGTGACCCGCTGTTCAGCGTGATGAGCGCGTGCCCCCGCAGTTCGGTCTCCGCCGCCGCCAGGCTCTCGCGGGTGGCCGCAAAGGTGGTCAGGCACGCGATGATCAGCGAGTTGGCGGCGACGGCGTCGGCGATGTCGAGCCGCTGGTTCGCGCCCGCGGCCGCCAGCGGAGCTGCCCGTCGCGGGTCGCGGTTCCACACGGTGGTCGGATGTCGCGCCGCGAGAAAGGCCGTGGCGAGCGCGGATCCCATCGAGCCCGTGCCGAGCACGGTTACCGGAGTATTCACGAGGACCGAGTCTCCGCACCCGCATCGTCGGCGACAAGTACGCACCTGCCCTGGTGGTTGCCCAACGTTCAGGTAAGCGACCAGGTCCGGGCGGCCTCGCGTGGGCGCGCTATGACCGGAGTCACCGCCGACGGTCGGACGCGGATGGTGCTGACGGGCGGGGACATTCGTCCAAGACACCAGCCACCCCCTGCGGCGACAGTGGCTCCATGACTGCCAGACTCGAGCGACGGATCCGGGCCGCGGAACGGCGCGTGGCCGACGCGTGCGGGCTGCGGCTGACCGAGTGCGTCGTCGCTCTCGAGCGGCCGTCGGTCCGGCTACGCGTCCTGGCCGCGGGCGCGGGTGAGCCGGTGCTGTACATCAACGGGATCTCCACTCCGGCCATGGGTTTCGCGCCCTTGGCCGCGCGATTACCGGGATACCGGCACCTCCTCGTCGATCTGCCCGGACACGGTCTCGCCTCCGCCTACCACTGGCACGGCCCGCCGCTGCGTCAACTGGCGACCGAGGTACTCACCGGAACCTTGGACCGGCTCGGGCTGGCCCGGGCGAGTGTCGTCGGAAGTTCGCTCGGCGGCTTGTTCACCCTGTGGACCGCGCTGGATGCCCCCGCACGCCTATCGCGAGCGGTGATCGTGGGCGCGCCCGCGACGGCACTGCCCGGCACGCGCGGCACCGCGTCGATGGCGGCACTGACCTCCCCGGTGTGGGGGCGGGTCCAGCAGCAGCTGATGCGGCTACCGTCCCCGTGCTTCGTCGCACGCGCCGCCCTCGCGGAGGCGATCGGGATGGACGCGGCGCGCGGCATGTCCGACGAGCTCCTGGACCTGCATCGCCTGCCGCTGCGCTTGCCGGGCAAGGCCGCCTCGTATCGGAAGTTGTTGTGCCGATTGATGAATGGCAGAAACCCTCGCCCCGAGAACGTGCTGAGCGAGGCGGAGCTCACCGGCATCACGACCCCGCTGCTGTTCGTCTGGGGCGAACAGGACTCGTTCTGCGCACCCCAGCGGGGCCGTCGCAGCGTGGAGCAGATCCCGGCTGCAGAGCTGGCGGTCGTCCCCGGCGGCCACAACCCGTGGCTCGACGACGCCCCCGCCTGCGCCGCCCCGATCGACGGCTTCCTCACCGGTCGATGATCGCGGCAACACCGTCACAGGGTCTGTCGCAGCAGCCAGTCCATATCGCCGTTGTCCATCTTGAAATCGGGTCGCCCGCAATCGATGATGTGCTCGTCCACGTCGACACCCGCGGCGCGGTAGTTCGCGACCGCGCGCGCCAGATCCGATACCGGCGTGAGAGAGGTGATGCTGTTGTTGTCGGTACACCTGAACATGCGCAGCTTCGCCTGCGGAGCGGGGGAATTCGGGGTGGCGATCGCGGAGTCGTCGAATGCCGATCGGTAGCCGGGGAAATCGGCGGGGCTGATTCCATCGGTGAACAGCAGGCGCAGCGGGACGAAACCGAGCCCCAGAAACGGCTGAACCCCGCAGGTGCGCCGGAAGGTGTCGGCGATGGTGCGGCCCAGCGGGGTCAGCCGCTCGTCGACCCGCATTTCCGGATATCCGACCGCCAGGCCGAGCAGGTCGACGAAGGCGAACCCGGAACCCATTCCGCCGTCGTTCGCGCGGATGAAGTTCTCGTGATCCGGAATGATCTGGCCTTCGACGACCGCCCGCAGATTCAATTCCGGCGCGTAATCGGGCTGTTGTTCGGCGGCGACGGCCGCGGCGATGCCACCACCCCCACTGGGGCCGTATATCCCGATCGGTACCGCCGGATCGAGTCCGGCCTGCGGCATTCGCAGGGCCGCGCGCAGGCCGTCCAGCATGGCGTGACCGCTGAACCGCGGCACCATGACCGGCAGCGGAGCCTGGCCACCGTTGTTGCCGAGATCCGGCATCATCAGCACCGACCCCGCGCCGAGCGCGGCGAGCATCGGTTGCGCCGTCGCCGCGGCATTCGGCGCATCCATCGGATCCCCGCCCGACCACCAACTGGTCGGATGGCAGTAGCTCCCCATGCTGTCGTCGATTCCACCGATACCGAGCAGCACGCGCGGACGGTCGGACCGATTTTTCGGCACGAACACCGCCGCAGTCACCGTCGCGAGTTCGCCCCGCGGCCCCGTGGTCACGTACATGACTCGGTAGGAGTCGATATTCGGAAACCGCGCCACCAGAAATTGCGCCTCGAACGGCGTCACCCGCAGCACCGTCCCCGGCTGCTCGTCCCCGCGCAGCGGCGGAGCGTCATACCAGGGATCGGCCCCGCCGAGCGTGGGCATCGCGGGCGCGACACCATCGAGCGGGTTGTAGCCCTCATCGGCCACCACGACCGAATTCGCGCCCACGATCAGCGCGACTGAGGTTGCGAAACCGAAGACCATCCGGCGCATCATCCACATTCGCGGTCCAGCCTCCCGTCGACAATCCGAGTCGAGCTTGCCGAGTGACGCCGCCAATGGCGATAGCTAATTAATAGCTTACGATACTCGCGACCCATTCGAACGGGTCAGCTCTGCGAATAGTCAACGGCGGTATCGATCGCTGCGGCCAGATGCCCGACGGAGTGTGGTGACGCCGACCTGGTGTGCCGGTCACCTGCCCCCGCGCCAGACCGATACGGCCGACGCGATCCACACCGCGAGCAAGCCCCCGGCCAGTGCCCATCCGATGATTCCGCTGAAACCTGCCCCGTTCACCAGCATGGGTGTCAGCAGGCAGATTACGATCAGGAACCCGCACACTACGCTGAAGACGCGGAATGCCAACGGCGACAGAGGCTTCATTGCCAGACCGTATCAGCATTGTCGAGGTGACCGTCGATCTTTTCGGACGCGCGCTCAGTCCGATTCGGGCGGCACGTCCCGCCGCAGCAGATGGAGCCGAGCGGGCGCGATCACGCCTGGGAAGTAATGAAAGCCGTGCGGCGACAGGACAAGGTCGGCGGTCTCGATCCCGTGGACCTCCCACACGTCCACGGGCCCTCCGGTGTTGTTCATGCGCACGAACCATTCGCACTCGAACTCGTTCAACGCGAGGAAACAGCCTTGCTGTTCGGGCCGGTAGCTACCGGCGATCCCACGCGCGGCGCCCATGCGGCGCCAGTCCAGACCGTATCGAGCGATCGAGGCGCGGTTGAGTACCGACGTGACGTGGTAACAGGACGGCACCGCGCGACCGTAACAGCTTGCGCATCAACGTGTTCGGTGTGGCCTCAGTAATCGATGCGATCGGTTTTCGCCAGCCACGCCTCGAACGGCGCGGTGCGGTTCGGCAGGTCGAGCTGTTCGACGCGGGTGGGCCACATGGACTGGGGCTTCTTTTCGAACAGATCGTAGAACTTGCGGTCGTCGAATCCGGCCATGGCGGCGTCGTGCCGATCGGCGGAATAGATGATCCGGTCGACTCGCGCCCACAGGGCCGAGGACAGGCACATCGGGCAGGGCTCGCACGAGGTGACGAGGGTGCAGCCCTCGAGGGAGAAGGTGCCCAGTTGTTTGCAGGCCGCGCGCATGGCGCTCACCTCGCCGTGGGCGGTTGGGTCCAGGGTCGCGGTGACCCGGTTGTTACCGATCGCGACGATCTCGCCACCCTTGGCGACCAGTGCGCCGAACGGGCCGCCGCCGTTCAGGACGCTGTCGGTGGCCAACCTGATCGCCTCGTCCATCCAGGCGCGCTCGAGCTCCTGAACGGACATTTCCCGGGTGTGCGCGGTCACGGTCACTCCTTTTGTTTCAATGTGCATGAGCAGTACACAGGCAAACTGGTGGCGTCGGATAGCGGCGGAAGACATAAAGACGCCGACGGGCCGACACCGGGTTTTCGTAGACTTCGACAAGGTGATTCCAGGCGGAATTCCTACCGCCCTCAGCGCAGGTGCGAGGTGTCGTTCAGCAATCGCACCGACGCATTCCCCTCCTCGGAATAGGCCACCGCCGACACCGATGCGGCCGCCAGCTCCATCCGAAACAGCGCCTCCGGCGGCGCGCCCAGCGCCAGCCGGACCAGCGTCCGCAGCGGCGCGACATGCGAGACGACCAGCACCGTCTGCCCCGGGTGACCCGCCAGCAACTTGTCCCGCGTCGGTTCGACTCGGCGCGTCACCGCCGCCAGCGACTCGCCCGTACCACCCGGCACCGCCGTGGGTGAGGCCAGCCACGCGGCCAGCTCGTCCGGATGGCGCTCGCGCACCTCGGCGAAGGTCAGCCCATCCCAGACCCCGAAGTCCGCCTCGCGCCAGCCCGCATCGATCCGGACATCGAAGCCCAGCCGACGCGCGACCACCGCGGCGGTCTCCCGGCACCGGCGCAGCGGCGAGGACACCACCGCCCGCACCGGCCAGCGCTTCGCGAGCATCTGCGCGGCGGCCTCGGCCTGCCGCCATCCCGCCGCCGACAGTCCCGGGTCCGAGCCGCTGCCGGAAAACCGCCGCTCCGGCGTCAGCGCGGTCGCACCGTGCCGGAGCAGTAGCAGCGTCGTCGCCGTCCCGGGATCGCCGGGGAATGTCATTGCGCCGCCTCGGTTTTCGTGACGAGGTAATTGCCGAGTACCAGATAGTCGATCTCCGTGCCGAGAAAACACCCCAGCGCGTCTGCCGGGGTGCACACGATCGGCTCGCCCGCCACATTGAACGACGTATTGATCAGACAGGGCACATCGGTCAACGCGGTGAACCGCCGCAACAGCGCCGCCAGCCGCGGGGTGTCCCGATCGGTGATCGTCTGCACCCGCGAGGTGCCGTCCACATGGGTCGCACCCGGGATCACGTCCCGGAATTCCGGCCGCACCGGGAATACGAATGTCATATACGGCGACCGGGTCTTGCGCCCCATCTCGAAGATCCGCGGCGCGTCGGCCTCGAGCACGATCGGCGCGAACGGGCGGAACGGTTCGCGATGTTTGACCCTGGTATTGATGACGTCCTTGATATCCGAAAACCGCGGATTCGCAAGGATACTGCGGTGCCCCAGCGCCCGCGGCCCATGCTCGATCCGGCCTTCGTACCATCCGACGACGACCTTCTCGGTGAGCAGCTTCGCCACCTGATCGACGACCTCGTCATCGTCGTGCCGCCGCCATACCACCCGCCCGCCGAATTCCCGCAGCGCGTGCTCGATCGTCGCATCGTCGTATTCCGGTCCCAGATAGGGCGTGACCGTCGGCGCGGTCGTCACCCTCCCCGAGCGACCGAGCCAGGCATGCACCGCCGCACCGATGACGATGCCGGTATCGCTGGCACCGAAACCGACGTCCATATCGTCGAACCGCGACCCCGCCAACAACGGAGTGTTGTTGAGGCAGTTCAACGCCACACCGCCCTCGAACAGCACCCGCTTCAGATCCGTCTTGCCCGCCAGCGCGCGCAGCTGATGGCTGGTGACCACGCTCAGCATCTGCTGGGCCGCCGCTGCCATCCGGGCCCGGTACTCCAGAGTGTGCCGCACGGGCCCGAAATACTGTTCGAACAGCGGCTCGAGGCCGCGCGGGTTATCCGTCTCGAGCGGTTGCCGGAACCTGTATCGCCCATTCTCGTGCAGTTCGACGAAATGCTCGAGAAACGGATTCGGCGACGGCGGTTCGGCATATCCGGCCAGGCCCATGATCTTGTATTCGTCGTTGTTCGGCACGAACCCCAGGTACCGGGTGATCGCCCCGAACAGCAGACCGATCGAATACTCCGCACCGATGGCCGTTTCGTCGAAGACCCGGATCCGCCCGTCGCGGATCTCGCCCATCAGCGCCGAAAACCGTTCGGCGCGACCATCACTGATCAGAAACGCGGCATCCTTCATGCCCGCCAGGTAGTAGCCGGTCATCGCATGGGCGAGGTGATGCGGCACGAACACCACCTTGTCCGGATCGGGTGTGAAACCGGTGCGCGCGGCGAAGTCGGCCAGCATCGCCTCGTGGCCGACGATTTCGGTGCACAACCCGCCGATGGCCCGAACCAGACCCACCTTGTTCGCGGCCGGCATCGGCGCGGACACGATGTCGCGCAACAGCCCGTCGAAGACCTCGGCGGAGAAGTCCCACGGAATGGCAATGAGATCGATATCGGAGAAGTCCACCCCAGCATGGTCGAGACACCACCGCACCGCACCGACTGGAAAATCGGTGGTCTTCTTCTCCCGATTGAGCCGCTCCTCCTCCACGGCCGCGACCAGTTCGCCATCCACCAGCAGCGCGGCCCCGGCGTCGTGGCCCAGCAGATAGTGCCGCTCGGTGCCGACCGCATCGAAATTCTCGGCGAAGTATTGCGAGACGCGGGTGAAACCGTTGCACCCCAACACAATCATGACAATCCCTTCCCCTCGGCCAGCAGGTCGCGAACGATCTCCCCGGCAGCGGGCGCCTGACACACTCCCTGACCGGAGAATCCGGCCGCATAGAGGAAGGGTCGCGCGGGCGCCCGGCCGATGACGGCGGACCCGTCGGCGCTCGCATCCAAGGGCCCGCTCCACCCCCGATGCAGGCGGGTACCGGCCAGGGCCGGATACGTGTCACCGAGCTGCTTCGCCAGCCGCCCCAGCCAGTCCGCCCGGGATTCGCCCGAATCGGGCACACCCATCCCGACAAGGACGCGGTCGCGCCACGCCCGGATGCGCAGCCCGGTCGCGGCGTGCAGGGTCATCGGCACGGTGGTGAGCGGTGCGGCGGGCGGATCGGTGAGCAGCAGTTCGATGGGGTAGGTGGTGACAGGCAGGTCGACCCCGGCCAGCGCGGCGACCGCCCCCGCCCAGGGACCGGCCGCGCAGACGACGGTGTCGGCCCGGATGCTGCCCACGGGTGTGTGCACCCGACCATCGGGCTCGATACCGAGCACGGGAGTCTCGGTGCGCAACATCGCGCCCGCGTCCTGCGCCGCCGCCGCGTACCCGCGCACGATGGCGAGGGGGTCGCAGGCATACGCCTGCGACGACCAGGCCGCCGCCACGACGGCGCGCACGTCGAGCAGCGGATTGAGTTGCGCCGCTTCGGAAGCCGAGACCAGCTCGATCTCGACCCCGGCGGCTCGCTGGGCGGCCTGCTCGCGCCGGAACTCCGCCACCTGATGGTCCTCGGTGAACAGCACCAGGAACCCGACCCGCCGCAGGCCCAGCGGAGTCCCGGTGCGCTCGGCGAAGCCGTGATACGCCGCCAGGCTGCGCACGGCCAGGCCGCCGGTCGCGGCGGCCCCGGGGAAGTAGGTCCGCAGCACGCCCGCGGTGGCCGCGGACGCACCCGATCCGAGCATGCCACGTTCGAGCAGCACGGTGCCCACCCCGGCCGCGCCGAGATGGCATGCGATCGAGGTCCCGATGACGCCGCCGCCGATGACAAGGACGTCGGTCCGTTCGGGCAGCGCGCTCATGACGGCCGTCCCGCCTCGGCCGGGCGCAACTGCCGCAGATGGTCACCGGTGTTCCAGGGGAACAGGTGCAGATTCCAGCCGCCCAGGCAGTTGACGTAGAGGGCCATCTGGCTCGCCACGGCCAGGAAGTCGTCGCGGTCGAGCCGGTCGAGACAGGCCAGAAAGCGCTGGGTGAAGGCCCACAGCCGCTCCAGACCGCAGTAACCGAGGAATTCCGCCGGAACGCCGATCAGCAACCGCGCCATCTGGCGCAGCGAATCCATCGGCATCTCCGCGACCGCGGCCCGGACCAGCCCGCCGTAGGTGGCATATCCCAGCGGGCGCGTCTCGCCGTTGACGAACAGCAGGGTGGGCAGCACCGTGTCGAAACTCCCCGCGCCGGAGGGGATCCTACCCCGGTGCAGATCGGCGAGCTCGGGTGGTTCGGACAGCCAGATCCGCTCGGTCTCGGCGTGTACCTCGTGGATCAGGCGGTTCGCCTCCGGATCGGCGGCGGTCACATGCGGAATGCGATGCCCGCCCGCCGTGCCCGCCTTGCGGACCTCGGCGAGGATGGGCTGCTTGGTCGAATACACCGAATCCCACACGGCGCGACCGACTTCGAGCAGTGCGGGCATGTCCGCCGGCAGCACCCGGCCGACCGGGGAGGCGGGCATAGGTTCGGTCAGCGTGCCGTATTTGATGCCCAGATGCTGGAGCGCCGAACAGAATACGGTCCCGTCGGGCGCCTCGCGCCGATCGAATCGCGTGGTCGCGGGCAGATGCAGCAGGGAGGGGATCGGCGCCGCGTGATAGAGATGATGTCCCGCCACCAGCGCGTGCCCCTGCAGGCTCCGATAGGGCAGCGCTTCCCACAGCGCGTCGGCCAGTGCGGCGTTGCGATCGTCGAGTTCGGCGGTCACGGTGATACCCACAGCGGGCCAGGCGATTTCGATGTGACGACCGGAGGTTGAATCGGTCAAGGTTGCTCCTCGATGTATGTCGCGGTGATCGCCTAGTGCCCTGAGGCGGCGAAATGATCCCGGACGGCGTCGGTCTGCTTGGCCATCATGGCGATGATCGCCTCGATGACCTCGGGATCGGCGTCCTCGGCGATGGTCAGCTCCCGGGACCATTCGAAGAAGCTGCGGTTCGGATCGTTGGTGATCGTGCGGACGCGAATCGTGGCCAGGTAGGCGGTGACGCCCATCGTCGGCGCGACGGCCCGATAGGTCTGCGAGCGGCGCACCTCGTCGCGCCCGGCCACCTCCTGCTGGACCAGGCCGTCGTTGAACACCAGCGTGAAGTCGTAGCGCGCGGGCACTCGCTCGACCGCACCGCCCTCGGTCCAGCTCACGTCCCGCGCCGCGTGGCCGGATACGATGCGCACCACCTGCATGGCGTCTCGGACCACGGCCCAGACGGTGTCCGGATCGGCGTCGACGATGGTCGAGTGGTGCATGGTGTGCTTGCGCTGGATCGGCACGGGAACTCCTTGTCCGGCAAGGGGATCCCCTGCGTTGCGGCAAACTGGCGTGAGGAGTACACCGCCGACCGGGCGGTATCGGATAGCGGTGGAACACATGAAGACATCCGCAGGCCGAGTCCGGCATTTCGTAGACTTTCACAACGGCGCGTCAACCGCCGGAAACATTGCCGCAATATCCATTTGTGCGATGCGCCGAGACAATTCGAGAACGGCCGGGCGTCGGTTATGGATTCCTACAAACCGCCACCGGTCCGCCCACGTCGGCTTGACCGATCGGCCCGCCGCGACGTAGTTTCGAGCGCACCGACTCGTGGGCTGCTGAAAGGAGGCGAAGTCGGATGTCGACCATCTCCGACCTGCGTCGCCTCGCTCATCGGACGTCCTGGATTCCGGGCCGGGTAGCGCACGGCTGCTGAGCAGCCCTGCTACCGGCGTGCCCGCGCGGCCCCGGCCTCTTCGCTTCTGTAGTCACCGCGCGAATCGACACGCGTCTCTCGGGCTGTGCCACCGAAATAGAAAGCTCCTGAAATGGCGACTAGAATTATTGGATCGACCGCATACCGAAATGAGGATGTGCCATGGTAGCGGCGCGGATCACGGTCAATGGGAAGGTTACCCCGATTTCCCCGGCCGCATCGCATACAACGGTGCTGGATTTCCTGCGTGAGCGCGGCCTCACCGGGAGCAAGGAAGGCTGCGCCGAGGGCGAATGCGGCGCGTGTTCGGTCCTGGTGGCCCGCCCGGGCCTGCGCAAGCCCACCGACTGGGTCGCGATCAACGCCTGTCTGGTCCCGGTCGCCGCCCTCGACGGCCAGGAGATCGTCACCGCCGAAGGACTCGGCAGCGCGGGCGGGACGGGCACGCCCGCCGATCTGCATCCGGTGCAGCAGGAGATGGCCGTGCGCGGCGGCTCGCAATGCGGCTACTGCACACCGGGATTCATCTGCAGCATGGCCGCCGAATACTACCGGCCCGACCGCTGCGCCCCGGCGGAATCCAATGGCGCGCACTCCGATCCGCACGACTGCGAACACGGCCCCAACGGTTTCGACCTGCATGCGCTGAGCGGAAACCTGTGCCGCTGCACCGGATACCGGCCGATCCGCGATGCCGCGTATGCCGTGGGCACGCCGAGCGACGACGATCCGCTCGCCCGGCGCCGCGAGCAGTCCCCGCCCGCGCCGGTCGCCACCGAATTGACCAGCGACGGTCGCACCTTCCGCCGCCCGGCCACCCTCGCCGAGGCGCTGCGGCTGCTGCGCGAACGCCCCGACGCGGTGGTCGTCGCGGGCAGTACCGACTGGGGCGTGGAGGTGAATATCCGTGCGCGCCGGGCGGATTACGTGATCGCGATCGATCGCCTGCCCGAATTGCGGGAGCTGCGCGTGGACGCCGATCGCATCGAGATCGGAGCCGCGCTGTCGCTCACCGAGATCGAACGGCGGCTCGACGGCAGTGTGCCGCTGCTCGCGGAGCTGTTCCCGCAGTTCGCCTCCCGGCTCATCCGCAACGGCGCGACCCTGGGCGGCAATCTTGGTACCGGCTCACCCATCGGTGACAGCCCGCCGGTGCTGCTCGCGCTCGGGGCGTCGGTGGTGCTCGCCGACGCCGACGGTGAGCGGGAGATCGACCTGGCCGACTACTTCACCGGCTACCGCCGCAGCGTGCGGCGGCCGGACGAGCTGATCCGCGCCGTGCGCATCCCGCTGCCGCTGGCCCCGGTGGCGGCATTCCACAAGATCGCCAAGCGTCGCTTCGACGACATCTCCAGCGTCGCGGTCGCTTTCGCGCTCGACATCGAGGACGGGATGGTCCGCGCCGCGCGCATCGGCCTGGGCGGCGTGGCCGCCACCCCGGTCCGCGCCCGCGACACCGAGGCCGCCCTGATCGGCCGCCCCTGGTCGGCGGAGACGGTCGAGGCCGCCGCCGCGGTCCTGCGGTCGGAGGGCACGCCGATGAGCGACCACCGCGCGAGCGCGGAGTATCGCGCGGCCATGCTCGGCCAGAGCCTGTTGAAGCTGTACACGCAGACCACCGAGGCGGTGCTGTCATGAGCGATCTGTCCGAGCGTCCGGAGCGGTCCGTGGTCGGCGTGGCCATGCCGCACGAGAGCGCCACCCTGCACGTCACCGGCACCGCGCTCTACACCGACGACCTGGTGTATCGCACCAAGGATGTGCTGCACGCCCATCCGGTCCAGGTCATGCACGCGCATGGCCGCATCACCGCGCTGCGCACCGAGCCCGCCCTGGCCGTGCCCGGCGTGGTGCGTGTGCTCACCGCGGCCGACGTGCCCGGCGTCAACGATGCCGGGATGAAGCACGACGAACCGCTGTTCCCGGACGAGGTCATGTTCTACGGCCACGCCGTCGCCTGGGTGCTCGGCGAGACCCTGGAGGCGGCCCGGCTGGGCGCGGCCGCCGTCGAGGTCGAACTCGACGAGCTGCCCGCGCTGATCACGCTGCAGGACGCCATGGCCGCCGAGAGCTATCACGGCGCGCGTCCGGTGATGGTGACCGGCGATGTGGAGTCGGGCTTCGCCGATTCGGCGCATGTGTTCACCGGCGAATTCCAGTTCGCCGGGCAGGAGCACTTCTACCTCGAGACGCATGCGGCGCTGGCCCAGGTGGACGAGGCCGGGCAGGTGTTCGTGCAGAGCAGCACCCAGCATCCCTCGGAGACCCAGGAAATCGTCGCGCACGTGCTCGGTCTGCACAGCCACGAGGTGACCGTGCAGTGCCTGCGGATGGGCGGCGGCTTCGGCGGCAAGGAGATGCAGCCGCACGGCTTCGCGGCCGTCGCCGCGCTCGGCGCGACGCTGACCGGCCGCCCGGTTCGCCTGCGGCTCAACCGGACCCAGGACCTCACCATGTCCGGTAAGCGGCACGGCTTCCACGCCTCGTGGAAGATCGGCTTCGACGCCGACGGGCGCATCCGCGCCCTGGACGCGACCCTGACTGCGGACGGTGGCTGGAGCCTGGACCTGTCCGAGCCGGTGCTGGCCCGGGCGATGTGCCATATCGACAACACCTACTGGATTCCCAACGCCCGCGTGGCCGGTCGAATCGCCAAGACGAACACGGTGTCCAACACCGCCTTCCGCGGTTTCGGCGGCCCGCAGGGCATGCTGGTCATGGAGGACATCCTGGGCCGCTGCGCGCCGCTGCTGGGCCTGGACCCGATGGAGTTGCGCGAGCGCAACTTCTACCGGCCGGGGCAGGGGCAGTGCACGCCGTACGGGCAGCCGGTCGGCCACCCGGAACGGATTTCCATTGTCTGGGACCAGGTTCGGGCAAACGGCGCTGTCGCCGAGCGCACTCGCGAGATCGCGGCCTTCAACGCCGCCCACCCGAACACCAAACGGGCGCTGGCGATCACGGGCATCAAGTTCGGAATCTCGTTCAACCTCACCGCCTTCAACCAGGGTGGCTCGCTGGTGCTGATCTACAAGGACGGCTCGGTCCTGATCAACCACGGCGGCACCGAGATGGGGCAGGGCCTGCACACCAAGATGCTGCAGGTCGCCGCGACCACCCTGGGCATCCCGCTGCACAAGGTGCGCCTGGCCCCGACGCGAACCGACAAGGTGCCCAACACCTCCGCCACCGCCGCCAGCTCCGGCGCGGACCTCAACGGCGCGGCGGTCAAGAACGCCTGCGAGCAGCTGCGCACGCGGCTGCTGCATGTCGCCGCCTCCCAATTGGGGGTGAACGCCTCGGATGTGCGCATCGTCGACGGCGTCGCGCGCGCCCTGGGCAGCGAGCGGGAACTGGCCTGGGACGATCTGGTGCGCACCGCCTACTTCCAGCGAGTGCAGTTGTCCGCGGCGGGCTTCTACCGGACCGAGGGCCTGCACTGGGACGCCAAGACGTTCCGGGGCTCGCCGTTCAAGTACTTCGCCTACGGCGCCGCCGCGACCGAGGTCGAGGTGGACGGTTTCACCGGCGCCTACCGCATCCGGCGGGTGGACATCGTGCACGATGTCGGTGACAGCCTCTCCCCGCTGATCGATCTCGGTCAGGTCGAGGGTGGATTCGTGCAGGGGGCGGGCTGGCTGACGCTCGAGGATCTGCGCTGGGACACCGGCGACGGTCCGCACCGCGGCCGGCTGCTCACTCAGGCGGCGAGTACCTACAAGCTGCCGAGCTTTTCGGAGATGCCCGAGGAGTTCAACGTCACCCTGCTCGAGAACGCGACCGAGGAGGGCGCGGTCTACGGGTCCAAGGCGGTCGGTGAGCCGCCGCTGATGCTGGCCTTCTCGGTGCGCGAGGCGTTGCGCCAGGCCGTCGCCGCATTCGGCCCTGACGGTGTCAGCGTCGAGCTGGCCTCGCCCGCGACGCCGGAGGCGGTGTACTGGGCGATCCAGGCCGCGCGCCGCGGCGCTGTGCCGGTCAACGGGTATTCCGCAAACGGCAACGGCAGCAACGGAAATGGTCAGGCCGGTGGTGACAGGGCCCGCGCGAGCGCGTTGACCGGTGCCTGAGATGACCTGGGTGGCCGCGGTCGCGCGGTTGCGAGCCCGCCGGGAACCCGGCGTGCTGGTGACCGTCGCGACCGTGCGCGGCCACGCACCCCGGCGAGCGGGCGCGAAACTCGTTGTGGGGCAGGCCGAGACGTGGGGATCGATCGGTGGCGGCAATATCGAGGCCGTCGCGATCGATCGGGCCCGCGAGTTGCTCGCCGCGCCCGATCCGGAGGCGGAGCTGATGGAATTCGCCCTCAACGACAAGGTGACCAACCGCCACGGCGTGCAATGCTGCGGGGGAGCGGTCACCGTGCTGTTGGAACCGCTGCCCGTCGTGCCCGCGGTGGCGATTTTCGGCGTCGGGCACGTCGGTTTGGAGCTGGCCCGCATCCTGGCCCGACAGGACCTCGATCTGCATCTGATCGACACCCGCCCCGACCAGTTGACCGAGCAGCGGCTCGGCGTGCTCGCCGATGCGGTCGCACAGGTCCACGTGTACCACACCCCGCTGCTGCCGGAGGAGGTACTCGCCGAACTGCCGCCCGGCGCCCACATCCTCATCATGACCCACGATCACGCCGAGGACGCCGCGCTGTGCGACGCCGCCCTGCGCACCGCCGGTCTCGGCTCGATCGGGCTGATCGGCTCGGCCGCCAAATGGGCACGGTTCCGGCGTCGGCTGGCCGAGGAGGGCGGTCACGACGCCGCCGCCATCGAGCGGATCAAGACCCCTATCGGGCTGAGCGAGATCACCGGCAAGGAGCCCGCCACGATCGCGGTGAGCGTCGCCGCCGACCTGCTGCGCACCTTCGAACGCGACCGTCGCTGAGGTTTCCCGACCCCGCGGCGGGGAAAGATCACCGGCATGAGCACGGTGCGGACCAAGATCCCGGCCCGGCTCGATCGTCTGCCGTGGGCGCGCTGGCATTGGATGATCGTGGTCGGGCTCGGCTCGGTATGGATCGTCGACGGCTTCGAGGTGACCGTCGTCGGCAGCGTGGCGGCCAAGCTGTCCGAACCGGACAGCGGCCTGCCGATCTCCTCGGCGCAGGTGTCCGGGCTGGCGGCGGCCATGTATGTGGCGGGCGCGTGTGTCGGGGCCCTGCTGTTCGGCTGGCTGACCGACCGCTACGGCCGTAAGAAGCTGTTCATCGTCACGCTGGTGGTGTATCTGGTGGCGACCGCCCTGACGGCGTTCTCCTTCTCGCTGTGGTGGTTCGTGCTGTTCCGGTTCCTGACCGGGCTCGGCATCGGCGGCGAGTACGCCGCGATCAATTCCGCGATCGACGAACTGATTCCGAGCAAGTACCGCGGCCGTATCGACATCATCATCAACGGCACCTATTGGCTGGGCGCGTCCGGTGGGGCGCTGCTGTCGGTGGCCGCGCTGAATCCGCAGCTGTTCGCGCCGAATATCGGCTGGCGCTTGATGTTCGGGATGGGCGTTATCTTCGGGCTGCTGGTGCTGGTGGTGCGGCGGCATGTGCCGGAGAGCCCGCGGTGGATGTTCATCCACGGCCGCGACCGCCAGGCCGAGGAGCTGGTCGCGGGGGTGGAGGATCGGGTGCGCCGGGAAACCGGTGCGCGATTGCCCGAGGTCGAGGAGACCATCGAGGTGCGCCAGCGCCGCTCCACCGGGTTCGGCGAGATCGCCTCGGTCATGCTCCGGCGGTACCCGCGCCGCAGCACGCTCGGCCTGGCGCTGTTCGTCGGGCAGGCGTTCCTCTACAACGCGGTCACCTTCAACTTCGCGGTCATCCTCGGCACATCCTTCGATGTGCCCAGCGACCGGACCGGCTACTTCTACGCCGTCATGTGCCTGGGCAGCTTCTTCGGACCGCTGGTGCTGGGCCGGTTCTTCGACACCGTCGGCCGCAAACCCATGATCGCGGGCTCGTATCTGGGGTCGGGAATCCTGTTGCTGGGCACCGCGATGCTGTTGGTGCGCGGTGATCTCACCGCCGTGACGCTCACCGCGTGCTGGACGGTGGTGCTGTTCGTGGCCTCGTGCGGTGCGAGTTCGGCCTATCTCACGGTGAGCGAGATCTTCCCGATGGAGACCAGGGCGATGGCCATCGCCTTCTTCTACGCCGTGGGCACCGCCGCGGGCGGTATCGCGGGACCGCTGGTCTTCGCCGAGCTCACCGAGGACGGCGATCCGAGCCGCACCGCGCTGGCCTTCACCATCGGCGCGGTCGTCATGATGGTCGGCGGTATCGCGGAGCTGATCCTGGGGGTGCGCGCCGAGGGGCGGTCGCTGGAAAGTATTGCCGCGCCGCTGAGTTCGCAGCGCACCGGCTGAGTCCCACCGCTACCCCGGCCGACCGCACGGCAGCGCGCAGTCGCCGCCGACCGCGGAGGTCAGCCGGTCGGCCGTGTCGAGGACGACGCCGTTGGCGTTGACGTATTTGACGGTGGTGACCTTCGACGTCTCGGGGGCCTGCCGCAGATACCTCAGCACGCTGCGCGCGCCGCGTCCGGCGGGCTCCCAGCGGGTGTCGGTGCGCGAGGACCGAACGGACACAACGTATTCCGATTCGGCCGCCACATCGGTGATCGGACAGGCCCAGTCGACCCGGTCGCAGAGATCGGCGAAGCTGTTCGCTCCGAGCCCACGCAGCAGTGCGTCCTTGGCCTTCGCCGACGCCGCGGCGTCGGCGGGCGGGCTTGCGCCGGGGTTGAATGCGGAGTTGCCGCCGCAGGCGGCCACGGTCGCGCTCAAGAACGCGATCAGGACTATGCGCCGAATAGCCATCCCCCCACGATAGATGCTCTTCCGAATGGAAGCCTCTTCGCCGCGGTCGTGTCGCCGACGACACGCCCAATCTCCTTACCTCGGCGTATAATTCGGGGGCAACGGCTTGGTGACCGGTGCGATCTTGATGGGGTAGGAGTCCTTCGGGGTGGGGGACGCGCAACAGGTCAATGCGACGCTCCCACAGATTATTCCCATTGCCGCCGCGGCACCGGCCACCGCCTGCAGCTGTGACTTCTTCGCCAGCCCTATCCGCCACAGCCGCGCCACCCGCCACAGCTCGTACAGTCGCCACAGTTGCCACAGCCGCCATGGCTGTCGTCTGCGCAGTTCGCTCATGCCACAGTCCTGTCTTCGCACTGCACAGGCTGAATCGGACTGGCGGCCAAGACGTTACACGGCCGATTTCAGCGACAGAAGCGCTGTTTCGCGGCGAAGGGATCCTGTGGTATCCGCAGGCCGGTCCGCGACAGCGCACCGGTGAGATTCGCCCAGAAACGCTCCGGTGTCAGCGGCCGACTCGTCGAGTCCACGAGTTCGGCGAGGCGGCCGCAGGACAGCGCGTCGCGGGCGGCGTAGACCTGCGCCTTGGTCGCGTCCGGGGTGTCGGGCAGCATCGCGATCGCGGCGGGGTCGGCGTAGCGGGCGAGCACCCACGCCGCGGGCAGCCATTTCTCGTGGCCCGGTCGGGCGCGCTGTTCGAGCTGGAGGTGACCGGCCAGCGGGGTCGCGAGGCCGTTCACGTCGATCACGGTGCCCTGCAACGGCATTACCGCCGCCGCGATGCCCATGTTGTTGTAGAAGTAGCCGCCGCGGTCGGGTAACGACGGTGCGAGCGGGATGGTCCAGAGGTTGCCGTCGGCGGCGGTGCCGGTCCGCAGCACCAGGGTTCGGTCGCGGTGGTCGGTCAGCGCGGCGAGGGTCGCGATGAGGGTGGTGTCCTTGCGGCGAGACTCGGCGGAGGGGTGGGGGTCGGCGAATGCCACTGTCTCGTAATCACGTTCGTCGGTCAGGCCGGTGGGGCCGAATTGTGTTCCGTGATAAGGCGGTCCGAGGAACAACCCGGCGATCAGCGCCCAGACCGCGAGCAGCGCCGCCCCGGTCGACTCCAGGCGGCGACGGCCGAGCGGTGCCATCAGCACCGGCAGCAGCAGGGCGAACAGCACGGGCACCCAGAGCCGGGCATGCATGTAGTCGCCGCCGACCCGAACCAGGTAGATCCCGAGGCAAACGGCCGCCAGCACCGGCGTCGCCAGCAATACCGCGGTGCGGCGATCGATCGCGATGCGGTCGAGCAGGCGGGTTCCGATGACGGCGATCATCAGCAGGGGAATCCACAGCAGGTAGGCGTCGACGAAATCATTGAGATACGAAACCCCCTGCCCCCAGCGCGCACTGCTCGCCTCCTTGGCCACCGCGGGCAGCGGCACGAGGATGCCGTAGTACCCGGCTCGGAAGATCTCGTAGCCGACCGGCAGCACCAGACCGACCCCGCAGTACCCCAGGCCACGCCGCCAACCCGGCCGGGTGAGCAGCAGCGCCGCCGCCCCGAATACGACCGAGGCCAGCAGAAAATCCGGCCGGATCAGCGGTCCCGCGCCGATCACCACCGCGGTCGCGAGCACCCGTCCCGGGCCGGACCGTTCGTTGATCGAGACCAGCAGCCACCACACATACCCGAACCAGCACAGGCTCAGTCCGGTCTCCAACCCCGAGGTCGCGTAATCCCAGAACCCGCCGACCGCGAGCGGCACCAGCGCACCCAGCGGCACCAGTACTCCGATCTCACCGCGCGCCCGGTGCAGCCGCACGCACCCGGCCAGCCCCGCGCCCATCCCAGCGATCGAAAGCACCAGCCCCAGCGCGACCGCCGCCGCCGCGACATCCCCCGGCCGCACATAGGCGAACGCGGCCAGCAACCACACCCACAGCGGGCTGGTCGCCGCCTCGACCCGCTCGAACGGATTGTAGTTCGGCCCCGCCCCGGCCAGAATCTGCCGCACCACCCGAACCACGATCATGCCGTCGTCACCGATCCACCGGCGCTGAAATGCCAGCACGCCGAACAGCAGGACGGTCAGCCACCCCGCGCTCAGCGTGACTCGCCCGGCCCAAATACCCCTGGGCACAACAGATTCGGTGGGTTCGCGCCGCAGCGGCGCAAGTGTGCTGCCCTGAGTCATCTATCCTCGTCGGTCGCGCTGATCTGCTGTGCCGGACGCTAGGCGACCACGGTGGCACTCGTATTGGACAATTGGGACATCCACGTCCATTGTCCGGCGGCGCGGGCATGGCGAGGTAGACCCGATGACTGGTGGCGCGCACCAGCCGTAGCGGGCTCACCACCAGCTCTGGAACAGATCCATCGCCGTGCGTTCGTTTCGCCCGGATCTATTGACGGTGTGGCGCAGGGCCGCGTTGAGGGTCGAGGGGGTCTCGATGGGTATGCCGCGGGTCGGGACGACCAGGCGCGGCACGTTTCTGCGGGCGAGATGGGCGGAGAACCACCACTGGCGATCTACCCCTGCGCGCCTTCGGTATCGGCGTCGGCCGAAGTTCTTTTCGAACGGAAGGTCAGTAGAACGGATGGGCGTGTTCGACGGTATCGATCGCGCGCCGGATTGCCTTGGCAATACCATTGATTCGGGCGCGCGTTCTCAGCGGCGGTCCGACCGCTTCGAGAACCATTCTGCCCGTAGTTCATCCGTTCGTCGGCTCATTCCTGAGGCCTGGGTATCTCGCGATAGCTCGTCGCTCCGGTTCGCTCTGTTCCCGGCAGTCTGCCGAGCGGAGGGGAGCCCCACACTGGCGAATATGACTCGGTGCCTGTCCTCTCGGCATGACGGCCAGGGAGTGGTGCGCGGAATGAATTCGAGCACGGTCCTCGAAAGTATCCGAGTGGCAGTCCTTTTGGTTCGAGCGGGACGGAATGGGTGCGTACTGTACGGGAAGTCGAAGTGATTGTGCAATGTATAAAATCTGTGTCCTACCGCACATTACTGGCCGGTAGAGAAGCTTTCGTTCTGCGGTAGTCTGACGGAAGTCCGGCTTGTGAGACTGCACAACGACGGGCGGACAAGAGCAGAAATATGTGAGGGACAAGAGCTTTGGTGCAACCGGAGATCTCAGTCGTGCGGAAAGCCGCGCATGACGACATCGCCGGAATGGCGCGGGTGCTGGGAAAGGCATTCGACCACGACGATCCGATCGACGAGTACATATTCCCCGACGAGCGCGTCCGCCATCGGCGCGCGCAACGAATGACCAGCATCATGATTCGGCATCGCTTCTTGCCTTCCGGTGGGGCGGCGGTGGCGACCCTGGGCGAGCGGATCGTGGGGGTGCTGCTGTGGTATCCGGCCGATTACCGAAAATCCCTGTGGCACGAGGTTGTTTCCGGGCCGAAGCTGCTTGCGGCCATGGGCTCGGCGACCCGGCGCGGGATGGATGTCGACGCGACCATCGCGCGCCTCGCTCCCGACGAGCCGCATCTGTGGTGCGTCCACCTGGGCTGTGACCCCGAGGTGCAGGGCCGAGGTGTGGGCAGCGCGCTGTTCGGGTCGCTTGTGGAGCGGGCCGATGCCGAGAACGTCGCGATCCATGGTCTTTGTAAGGACGGCAACGTCGCCTTCTACCGAAGGTTCGGATTCGAGGCAGTGGACCGCGCCGGAATAGGCGCCCACGGGCCTTCGATGAATGTGATGCTCCGGCAGCCGGTCCGCGCGGAAACCGTCTGATTCCGCGTCGGCGGCTGTCGTTCTTTTCCGGGGGGTAATCGCCAGAGTTTCGAGTCGGCCGAGGAGTCGTAGTGTCGGATATTGCCATCGTCGGAATCGGTTGCCGCTATGCCGGTGGTATCGATTCACCGGAATCCTTCTGGGATTTCGTGGTGAACAAGCGGGACGGGGTGCGCGAGATACCGCCCGAGCGCTGGAACTGGCGCCGCTACTACGACCCGGACCGGCGCGCCCCGGGCCGGATGTACACCAAGCGGGCGGCGTTCATGACCGGCGACCCCTGGGCCTTCGACCCGGACTTCTTCGGCATCTCCCCGCGCGAGGCCGCGGCCATGGACCCGCAGCAGCGGCTGGTGCTCGAGGTGACCTGGGAGGCATTCGACGACGCGGGCATCGCCGGACGTACCGCGGGCGCGCCGCTGGGTGTCTACGTCGGCGCGTTCACCCTCGATCAGCTGGGCGTCTCGGTGGGCGGTCCCGCGCTGCCGCATGTCGACATGCACACAGCGGCCGGCGCCTCCTACACGATGATTTCGAACCGGATCGCCTACGCGCTCAACCTCGTCGGGCCCGCGATCACCGTCGACACCGCCTGTTCATCCTCCCTGGTCGCGCTGCATCTGGCGTGTCAGGCCATCGATAACGGGGACTGTGAGATCGCCGTCGCGGGCGGGGTGACCGTGCTGGCCGAGCCGGAACCCTTCGTCTCGATGTGCAAGGGCGGCTTCCTGGCCGCGGACGGCCGCAGCAAGCCCTTCGACGCGTCCGCCGACGGTTACGGCCGCGGCGAGGGCGTGGGCATGGTGGTGCTGAAGAAACTCGCCGACGCCGAACGTGACGGCGACCGCGTCTACGCGGTGATCAAGGCGACCAACTCCAATCAGGACGGCCGCACCACGGCCATCACCGTTCCCAACGCCGATGCGCAGGAGGCCCTCGCCAAGGCCGTCATCCGACGCGCGGGGATCGAGCCGCACGAGGTGACCTACATCGAGGCGCACGGCACCGGCACCCCGGTCGGAGATCCGTTGGAACTAAGGGCCATCGGCCATGCCTACGGCGCCGTGCCCGGTCGCACCACGCCGGTGGGCGTCGGCTCGGTGAAGGCCCAGCTGGGCCACACCGAGGCCGCCTCCGGCATCGCGAGCGTCATCAAATCCGCACTGGCGGTGTCGAAGCGGACGATTGCCCCGCAGGGCTGGATCGACACGCCGAATCCGGACATCCCGTTCGAAGAGCTGGGCATTCGGCTGCAGCTCGAGGTCGAACAGGTCGGCCCGGAGGTCGACCGGGTCACCATCGCGGTCAACGGATTCGGCTACGGCGGTACCAACGCCCACGCCATCCTGCAGGAATACACCGGACCGCGGCCCGCTCCCCGGAAACCCGAACATCCTGGCGTCCTGCCGATTTCGGCACGCAGCGAACAGGCCGTGCGCGATCTGGCCCGAGGCTTCGCCGAACGTATCGCCGACGGCGCCGATCCGGGCCGCCTGACCGAGGCCGCGTGGACCCGGCGGGCCCATCACCCGTTCCGCGCCGGGATCACCTTCGGCGACGACACCGAACTGGTCCGGAATCTGGTCGACTTCGCCGGTGGTGCGGGCCGAGTGAGCCGCGTGATCGCGCGCAAGGCCCCCGAGCCGGTGTTCGTGTTCACCGGAATGGGTCCGCAGTGGTGGGCCATGGCCCGCGAATTGCTCACCGCAGGTGGCGCATTCGCGGCCGAGGCAGAGCGCATCGACACGGAATTCCGCGCCATCGCGGGCTGGTCGATCGTGGAAGAACTGCTGCGGCCCGAGGAGGAGTCGCGGGTGACCACGACCGCGGTCGCACAGCCCGCCAACTTCCTGGTGCAGGTGTCGCTGGTCGCCCTGCTGGCCGAGCTGGGCGTCCACCCGGCCGCGATCGTCGGCCACAGCGTCGGCGAGGTCTCGGCCGCCTACGTCACCGGCATGTTGTCGCTGCACGACGCCCTGCTGGTCGGCTACCACCGCGCCCGGTTGCAGGCCACCACCGCGGGCTCGGGCGGCATGCTCGCCGTCGGTATCGGCCTGGCCGCGGCGCAGGCCCTGATCGAGGGCGACAACCGCGTCGACGTCGCGGCCGTCAACAGCCCGTCGGCGGTCACCCTCGCCGGCGATGTGGGGCGGTTGGACGAGATAGCCGAAACCCTCACCGCTCGAGGCATTTTCGCGCGGCGACTCCAGGTCGAGGTGCCCTATCACAGCCATCTGATGGATCCGATTCTCGACGAGCTGCGCACGGTCCTCGCGGATCTGCGCCTGTCTGCGCCGCGGATTCCGCTGTACTCCACCGTGACCGGGGCACCGGTCACCACCGGCGACTGGGATGCCGAATACTGGTGCGCCAACGTCCGGCAATCGGTGCGTTTCGCCGACGCGGTGACCGAACTGGTGCGCGCGGGTCACCGGGTCTTCCTGGAGGTCGGCCCGCATCCGGTGCTGGGCGCGAACATCCGCGAAATCCTGATTGCGGCAGGCGAATCCGGGACAACCGTCGCCACCCTCAATCGCAAGCAGTCCGACGCCGAGAGCGTCCGGCAGAGCGTCGCCGGGCTGTACGCGGCCGGGGTGCTCGATATCGACGCGCTGTTCGCCGAGCTGCCCACTCCTACCCCGCATCTGGATCTGCCACGCTACCCGTGGCAGCGCACGCACCTGCGCAACGATCTGCCGATCCATCGGCTGCGCCGCCACGGCGCCCCCGACACCCTCCCGATGCTGGGCGATCAGCAACCCGACGAGACCGCGAGCTGGCAGCTGGAGCTGAGCAACGAGACCCTGCCGTGGCTGGCCGATCACGTGGTCGGTGGATCCAGGATCCTGCCCGGCGCAGCGTATTTGGATGCCGCGCTCAGTGTCGCCGCACTGCGTACCGAATCCACGCGGGTGGCCGTGGAACAGGTGCGCTTCGTCGCTCCGCTGGTCATCGACGACGGCGAGACGCCGATCATGCGGTTCGACCTCGAGGAATCGACCCGGCGTTTCACCATCCGTTCCCGCGGCTTGGCCGGTTCGGTCTGGACGATCAACGCCATGGGCCGGTTGGTGGAGGGAGTCTACGAACGCGCCAAGGTCGATGTGCCCGATGATGATTCGATGGTCGAGATCGACCCGGCCGAATTTTACGCCCAGTTGGCTACGCACGGACTCGACTACGGCCCCGCCTTCCGCCGCGCCATCTCGATCCGCGTCTCCGGCGGCACGGTGGTGGCGAGGCTGGACGGCACCATTGCCCGGCAGACCCGGCACCCCGCGCATCCGGCCGTCGTCGACGCCTCGCTGCAGAGCGTGGCCGCGCTGCTGGCGGGGGCGGGCAGCACCGGAGACGGCGCCATGGTGCCGGTGGCCGTGCGCGCAATGCGGCTGCTGGCCCCGCTGCCGGAGGAGGTCACCGTGGTGGCCCGCGTCGACACCACCGGCGAGCCGACCGCCGATATCGATCTGCTCGACGCGGATCACCATGTGTGCGTGCAGATCCGGGGCCTGCGGTTCGGTTCGATCGCGCCGCGGCCGGGCCCGATGCAGCGCATGGTCGACTTCTTCTACGAGGACCGCTGGGAGATGCGCGATCCCGTCGAATCCGCCGCCCTGCCCGCGACCGACGGCCTGCACACCGTGGTCGCCGTCATGGCCCCCGCGTCCACCGTGATCGCCGAGCGGATCGCGGCCGTCACCGCCACCGGTCGCGCCTCCTCGGAGTTGTTCGTCATCGGCGATCCCGACCGCGCGGACCTGGAGGACGAACTGACCCAGCGGATTCGCCGGGCACGCGGCCGCGCGGGTGTCGAGCGCCTGCACCTGGTGGTGGTGGCCGGGGACGACTACGACGAGATGGACAGCCTCTGGACGCTGCGCCGAATCGCCCTGACCGCCGAGCACGTCCTGGACGCCTGGCTCGCCGAGCACGGCGCCGAGATGGAACTGCTCGGCGACGGCACCTACTACGCCTCGCTCATCACCGAGCACGCTCGAACCCACCCCGACGGCGAGGCCGCGCCGAATCCGAGCCACGCCGCGCTCGCGGGCGCACGCCGCGCGCTGCTCAACGAGCAGACCCGGCTGCGCTGGCGGCTCATCGACGCCGACGGCGAGGTTGCCGACGCGGATCTGGCCGCGGAACTGACGATTCCGGGCGCATTCACCCACGACCATGCCGACGAAGTATTCCTGCACAACGGGATTCGCTGGGTCACCGTGGTGGGCCGCACCCTGCAGGAGCGTCTCGACGCGCTGGACGAGGCGCGGCCGCTGACCGATCGGGAGGCCGATTTCCGGCTCGAGCTGCCCCGCAACAAGACCTTCGCCAAGCTCGGGTGGCGTCGCGGCGAGCGGCGGGCGCCCGGGCCGGGCGAGGTCGAGGTGCGGATGACCGCGATCGGACTGAACTACAAGGATTCGCTGCGGGTCATCGGCGTGCTCGGCGACCGCGAACTGGGCGACACCTTCTTCGGCACCGAACCGGGCATGGAGGGTGCGGGCGTGATCGTCCGCCTCGGCGAGGGCGTCACCGGCTTCCGCGTCGGCGACGAGGTCGGCCTGGCCTGCCGGGGCATGATCGGCCGGTTCAACACCCTCGCCGAGGATCTGGTCTGGCGCGTCGGCGAGGGCTTCGAACCGGGCCGCTGCAGTAGTTCGACCTCGTTCGTGGCCGCCGAATACGCGCTGCTGGAACTGGCGCGGGTGCGGCCGGGTGAGACCGTGCTCGTGCACGGCGCGGCCGGTGGCGTCGGCTCGGCGGCGGTGCAGATCGCAAAACTGCACGGCGCCCGGGTCATCGGTACCGCCAGCACCGACGAGCGCCGCGCCTACGTGCTCGAGCAGGGCGCCGATCACGCGCTGGGATCGCGATCGCTCAACTTCGTCGACGAGGTGCTCGCGCTCACCAACGGACGCGGCGCGGACGTCGTGATCAGCTCGGCGCCCGGGGAGATCCTGGTGCAGAATTTCGACGCGGTCGCGGAATTCGGGCGCATCGTGGAGGTCGGCAAGGCCGACATCTACTTCGGTGGCGTGCTGGAGTTGCGGCACTTCGACAAGAATGTGGCCTACTTCTCCTTCGACCTCGACCGCATGATGAAGCTGCGCCAGCAGGAGGTGTTCGAATACACCAAGGCGGTCAACGGCCGCATCGACGACGGCACCTACCGGGCGCTGCCGTTCGAGATGTACGGCACCGCCGAGGTGGCGCGGGCGTTCGAGGAGGTGGCCCGTTCCAGCCGGATCGGCCGTGTGGCGCTGGATCTGGACGAGGATGCGCCACTGGTACGTCCGCGGATCCCCGACGTCGTCATCGACTCCGGCGCGCGGTACCTGATCACCGGCGGCTTCGGCGGTTTCGGCCTAGCCGTCGGGCGCTGGCTGGTCGACAAGGGCGCGCGGCGGCTGACCCTGCTCGGCCGCGGCGGACCCGCCACCGAGGAGGCCCGTCGCCAGCTGGCGGTGTGGGAGCAGCAGGGCGTGGCGATCACCACCGAACTGGTCGACGTGGCCGACGCCGAGGCGGTCGCCGCGGTCGTGGCGCGGGCGCACACTCGCGAACATCCGCTCCGGGGCATTTTCCACACCGCGGGTGCGGTGGACGACAAGCGGATCGGCGCGATGGACCGCGGGAGTCTGGCAAAGGTGTTCCGGCCCAAGCTGATCGGTGCCCGCGCGCTATGGGAGGGTGTCGTGGCCGCCGGGGCGCGGCTGGACCAGTTCGTGCTGTTCTCCTCTGGTAGCGCGATTTTCGGCGGCATCGGCCACTACTCCTACACCGCCGCCAATATCGCGGTGAACGCCTATGCCGAGGCGCTGGCCCGCCAGGGCGTCAACGCGCTGGCGGTCGGCTGGGGCCACATGGCTGGAGCCGGTATGGCCGCGGCGGACGAGAACCTGGCACGCTACCTGGTCAATACCGGTTTCGACACGATCGAAATGGACGACGGCCCGCTGTATCTGGAACAAGCCCTGCGGCTGGGGGTGACCCGCGTCGACATCTTCCCGATCAGCTGGGCTCGGGTGGCGGCCACCGGCCCGCAGCTCGCGCTGACCGGTCGCATCGAGGCCATGATCGCCGCGGCGGCTCAGAACGACTCGGCGGCAAGTCGATTGCGGGCCGAGCTGGCCGCGCTCGACGAGACCAAGCGCAGGGAGGTCGTCGCCCACATGCTTGCCGAACAGCTGGCCGCGGTGATGGGCGTGGCCGCGGAGTCGATCGACCTGACGGTGCCGCTGCCGGAGCTGGGGCTGGATTCGCTCATGGCCGTCGAATTCGGCTCGCTGGTCACCCAGACCCTCGGCGTCGACCTGATCTCGCTGAAGCTGGGCCGCTCGTTCAGCCTGGAGCAGGCCGGGGCCATCGCGGCCGAGGCGATCGTCGAGGGCTCCGGATCGCTCGGCCTGTCATCGGCCGAGGAGGTGGCGGCATGAGCGAATCGGCACGTGAGCTGGCACGAAAGCTGTTGGCGGGCACCAGCTCCGGGGCCGGCACGGCCACGGCTGTCCCGACGCCGCCGCCCATCCGGCAGCAGCCCACCCGCTCGCGCCGCGGTCCGGGCAGGCAGTTCGCCGATCATCCCGGCGTGGCCGCGGCCGTGCGGCGGCGGGCCATGATCGCGGCCCTGTACGAGCAGAACCCGCTGGTGAACCCGCTGTTCCTGCCCCGAACCGGCCCGAACGACACCGTGATCCGGGTCGCCGAGCCGCGCTTGGCCGACGCCGAGCTGGTGAATTTCAGCGCCTACAACTATGTGGGGCTGGGCAACCACCCCCGGGTGATCGAGGGTGCGAAGCGGGCGCTGGATCGCTACGGCGCCTCGGCATCGGCCAGCCGCATCGTGGCCGGGGAGATCCCGCTCTATCAGGAGCTGGAGCGGCGGCTGGCCGATATCTACGGCGTCGGCGACGCCATGCTGACGACCAGCGGCTACCTCACCAACGCCGGTGTCATCGGATATCTGCTCGGTCCCGGCGACGTCGCGGTGTGTGACGCGCTGGTGCACGGCAGCGTCATCTCCGGCGTGCAGTGGTCGGCCGCGCGGCGGTTGAGTTTCCGGCACAACGACCCGGAGTCGCTGCGATCGGTGCTGAAGATGTCGCGGGCCGGTTTCGACCGGGCGTTGGTGGTGATCGAGGGCCACTACAGCATGGACGGCACCATCGGTCGCGTGGACGAATTGGCCGCTATCGCAAGGGAATACGACTGTGCGGTCATGGTCGACGAGGCGCACTCCTTCGGCGTCTTCGGCGAGCGCGGCCACGGCATCCGCGAGCACTACGGGCTGGCCGGGGAGGCGGTCGACATCTGGATGGGCACCCTGTCCAAGGCGCTGGGCAGCGCCGGTGGCTTCGTCGCCGCCGATGCCGACCTCATCGGCGCGATGAAATCCAGCGCCCCCGGGGTCGCCATGCTCACCGGCGGCCCGGCCCCGTCCACGATCGGCGCCGCGCAGGCCGCGCTGGACGTCCTCGAGGCCGAACCCGTCCGACTGCGCCGCCTGTGGTCCAACGCCGAGCACTTCCACGCGCTCCTGACCGAGCGCGGCCTGAATCTCGGTGTCTCCCAAGGTACCCCGATCTGTCCGGTCATCGTTCCTGGCGAGATCCGCTGCGGTTTCGTCGCCTCCACCCTGCTCGAACACGGCGTCTATGTCGGCAACATCTCGGCCCCCGCGGTCCCGGCGGGCCAGGAACGACTTCGTTTCTTCCTGACCTCCGAACACACCGCAGCGCAACTGGAGTCGACAGCGGATCTTCTCGCGGAAACCATCGCGAAGGCGGAGCGGATTTCGGATGTGACGGCGACGACCGGGGTTTGAGGGGATGGCCCGTGCTCGTCAATCCCGCATTGCCCGAGTTCTCAGCACGTCGACCTCGCAGCCCGGCGCGGTCGGGTCGAAGCCGTGCTCGACCAGCCAGCGGACTCCCCGCAGGCTTCGCAACGACCACCAGGCGTGGATCACGTCGAGGTCGACATCGGTGCCGTAGCCGGCGATGACGTCGCCGAGGTGCTCCTCGTGGCCGAGGGTCAAGGTGGCGAGGTCGTACAGGGCGTCGCCCGGGGCTGCCTCGGACCAGTCGATCACGCCGGTGATCTCGTCGCCGTCGGCGAACACGTGGGCGAGTTGTAGGTCGCCATGGGTGAACACCGGTGTCCACGGCCGGAGGGCGGCCTCGGCGACTTCGCGGTTGCGCGTGACCACCTCGGCGGGAAGGACGCCGGTGGTGACGAGCCACGCGCATTCGCTGTCGAGGTGCGAGGCGATCTCGTCGAGGCCGCGCCCGGGCCATGGCGGCAGCGGCGCGTCGTGCAGCATCCGTGCGGCGGCGCCCGCGGCGGCCCACGCCGCCGCCGAGGCGGGCGACGGCTCGCCGAGGCGGCCGAGCGCCGTCCCGGGGAGGGCGGCGAGCGCGAGCACGGGCGGCTTGCGCCACAGGATTTCCGGAGTCGGGATGGGCGCCAAGGCCATCGCCGCGACCTCGCGGTCGGTGCGGGTCCGCTCGGCGTCCACCTTCAGGAACATGTCGCCGACGCGCAGTGTCGCGCGCTCGCGGTGGGCGACGACGACCTCGACTTCCTCCATGTCGGCCATTATCGCGGTGATGATCACCGGCGTCCTGTCGCTCGGATTCCGTGCATATCGTTTTGATTGAAAACAAACTAGTTCGATCCGGAAGCAAGAATCGATACGGTTGGTCTTTACGGTAATGGCACTTTCGAGTGTCGGAGGAAATGGGGGCATGCGAATTTTTCGCACCCGGCGCACAGTTGAGAGGAACGCGACATCACGCGGCCGGGGGCGGGCGACGGGGGCCTTGGCCGTTGTGCCGAGCAGATCACCTACAACACGGATGGGGAACGTGATGGCTCGCACCATGTACGACTCCGATACGGCGAAGGCCATCCCCGCCGATGCCACGATGGTGGCCGGGTATGTCGACGGGAGACCGAAATGGTCCCAGGCGGATTGGGACCTGTTTCCCAACGCCACCAAGGTGGGCATTGCCGTGGATCCGCGAACCGACAACGGTGAGGTACTCGACGTCGAACCGGGCGCTGCCGAGCCGGAACAGGCGCCGGGCTGGATCAGGATGCGTCAGGCGGCGGGCCTGCAGCGGCCGACGATCTACTGCAGCAAATCGTCCATACCGGCGGTGCGAACCGCCTGCGAGGGACTCACCTACGCGTTGTGGGTCGCCGATCCGACCGGCGTCGAGCACGGATTCGAGGGCGCGGTGGCCTGCCAGTGGGCCCAGCCGGGGCACGGATCGCCGGGCCACTACGACATCTCGCTGGTCACCGACGACAACTGGCCCGGGCCGGGCGTACCGCCAGCGAAAGCGCACTTCGCAGCGACAGGAGACAATCACGTGGCACTCGTACAGCATCCCTCGGACAAGAACCGGCTCGACGCGCTGGTGATCACCCCCGACAACACCGTGGTCCAGTTCATCAGCAGAAACGGTTTTCAAGGCCTGGTGTCGGGAGCCCCCTCGGTGAACTGGGGCGAACCGGGCGGCGAGGATCCGGTGGCGGGCTCGCTCAGCGCGACCTGGGACGCCGATGGTAAGAACCTCGAGGTCACCGTCGTGGTGCGCCGCGACAACCGGGTGCTCGCCCGCGTCGTCGACGTCGACGGCCGGGTGGTGTGGGACTGGGTCGCGCTGCCGAATATGCGGGCCAAGATCCCGCTGCTCGGCTCCCCGAGCTGACGGTGCGCGCGCGGCAATCATGGACGGCTTCGGTCGGCGACCGTTCCTGCTGGCTCTCGGTGCGATTCCGGCTGCGTTGTTCGCCTGTTCGACGCAACATTCCGCGCCGACGGGACCGGATATGTCGGGCGCGGACCCGGCGGTCCGGCCACAGGACGATCTGTATCGCCACGTGAACGGTCGCTGGTTGCGTGAATATCAGCTGCCTCCCGACCGGGCGTCGTTCGGGGCCTGGGATGAGCCGAGTGAGCGGATCGAGCCGCAGCTGAGGGAGATCCTGGAGTCGATCGGCGCCGGTGCGTCCGGCGCGGAGGAACAGAAACTCCGTGATATGTACCGTAATCTTCTCGACCGCGAAGCGATCGAGAAGTTGGGCCTCTCCCCGATCGCGGGATTACTCGCCGACATCGATGGCGCGGCAACGAAAGCGGATTTGGCGCGGGTGATGGGGCGGCTGCATGCGATCGCCTCGCGTGGACTGATGCATGCGGTTGCCTCGGTCGGCCCGATGGAACTGACGGTGGGGACGGACAATACGGATGCCACCCGCTATCGACCGTTCATCGCCCAGTCGGGTCTCGGTCTGCCGAACGAGTCGTATTATCGGGAGCCGCAGCATGCCGATATCCGTGCCCGATACCGGGCCTATCTGGAGTCGATCGCCCGCGGCGCGGGTCTCGGTGATCCGGTCGGCAGCGCCGCGCGCGTTGCGGATCTGGAGCAGCGAATCGCGGCCCAGCACTGGGACAACGCGCGGGCCGGGGACCCCATAGCAACCTACAATCCACATAGTTGGGATCAATTGCGCAGCCTCGCACCGGGATTCGACTGGGACGGTTGGCTGGCCGCGATCTCGGATCGGTCCGATTCGTTCGACACCGTCATTGTCAGGCAGCCGTCGTTCGTCACCGCGGTCGGCCGACTATGGGAGGAGGTGCCCCCCGGCGTCTGGTGTGAGTATCTCCGACTCGCCGTCGTGCGCACATTCGCTCCCTACTTGCCGACCGACATCGCCGACCGGCACTTCGACTTCTTCGGCACGACTATCGAGGGGCAGCAGCAGCGACCGCCACGGTGGAAGTGGGCGATCGAGGTGCTCGGCCACACTCTTGGTGAACTACTCGGAAAACATTGGTTAGCAAAGTATTTCCCGCCCGAGGCGAAGTCGGGGGTGCTCGAGTTGGTGTCCGATCTGAAGGCGGCCTGCCGCGCTCGTTTCGAGCGCAGCGACTGGATGTCGCCGCCCACTCGTGCGGCCGCCATCGCGAAGCTCGAGAAGATGGAGACATTGATCGGCTATCCCGAACGGTGGCGGGATTACTCGGGGGTGACCGTGATTCCAGGAGAGTTGATCACGTCGCTGTTGTCGATCAACATCGCCGAGACCAGACGCCAGGTCGGCCAGCTCGGCAGACCCGTCGACCGAGGCGATTGGTATCTCACCCCGCAATCGGTCAACGCCGGATACGACCTGTCGCTGAACCAGATCGTTTTTCCCGCTGGGATTCTCCAAAGGCCGTACTTCGACAAGGACGCGGCGCGCGCTGTCAACTACGGCGGGATCGGCGCGGTCATCGGCCACGAGATCGGGCACGCTTTCGATGATCTGGGATCCAAGTACGACGGTGACGGCAAGCAGCGCGACTGGTGGGCTCCGCAGGACCGGGCCGCTTTCGAGAAGAAGATCAAGGCCCTGATCGAACAGTACAACGTTTTGGTGCCCGACCTGCTGCCGGAGCACCATGTGGACGGTGCGCTCACTGTCGGGCAAAACTTGGCGGATCTGCACGGCCTGTTGCTCGCCGTGACCGCCTACGAAATCACCGAGCGGGCGCGGGGTGTGGTGAACCCCGACTACGCGGCGGTATTCCAGTCGTACGCGCGCATCCGCCGCGAGAAGATCCGCCCCGAGGCGTTGGCAGCTCGGCTGGCCACCTACCAGGATGCGCCGAGCGAATTTCGTTGCAATCAGGTGATCCGCAATATCCCCGAGTTCTATACCGCTTTCGGCGTGCGACCCACCGACAAACTGTTCCTTCCCGAGGAGCAGCGCGTGGTGCTCTGAACGCGGATCCCCCGGATCCGGGCGATCGCTTCGTTGCCTTTGCGGGCATAGCGGACGAGCCCGCGGTCACCGAGATCCGCTATCGCGGTGTGCACCCCGGTGTGTGGGGCAACGGTGTGGGACGTGCCCTGCTCGATAAGCGGAACGGGCTGATTTCACCTCGAGACCGTCCGATGAGTTTCGAGCGCGGAGGAGGTCTATCTGGTCATGAGGAAACTGATCTACACGTTCGGCGTGTCCCTCGACGGCTACATCAACGACCGCGACGGCAGCATCGATTGGACCGACCCGGACGAGGAGCTGCACCAGTTCCACAACGACCGCTACCGTGAGATCGAAATCGCACTGCACGGCCGCCGCCTGTACGAGCTGATGGCCGAGTACTGGCCGCACGTACCCGAGGACGCGTCGCGCATCGAGCGCGAGTTCGGCGGCCTGTGGACGGAGAAACCCAAGGTCGTCTTCTCTCGGACGCTCACCGAGGTCCACTGGAACAGCACCCTGGTCAGCGAGAACGCGGTCGAGGAGGTTCGCAGGCTCAAGGCCGGAGGCGATGGCGTCATGGAGGTCGGTGGCGCGAGCCTCGCGTCCGCGCTGATGCCCCACGGGCTCATCGACGAGTACCAGCTGTTCCTCGCACCCGTGGTGCTCGGCGGCGGCACACCGCTCTTCCCACCCCTGGCCAAGCGCATCCAGCTCCGCTTGATCGAGACGAGGCACTTCAACACGGCGGTGATGATGCGCTACCTCGCCGACTGAGGTGCTGCACAGCGGATCGCCGAATGAGCTGTAACGCCGCTGGGCGGGCGTTGGGTAAGCCGTCCGGATCGGTTGGCCGGCGTGGCTTTCCAACGCACGCACATGCCGATTACATGTTGCTGCGTATGGTCGCCGGTGGGTGCTTCTCAGGTTGGTGACGGTCTGTGCTGGTAGCGTCCGTTTCGTGACGATCAGAGCGACGCCGGTCGGTTCCGGAGGGTGCTCGAGTGGTGCCGCTCGTGCGGGGCGGCCCTCGTCGTCAGGGCTCGAACAGTTACCGGGGCATCGCATGGCCGCGGCACTCGAAGCGATCCCGCACCGATGACCGACGAACTCGACGACAGGCTGAACCGGATCGGCCAGCACCATTTCCGTGCGAAGTTCCGGCTGCGCGGACGCGACCGTGCGGTGGTCGACCTGCGCGGGATCGCGACCGTCCGCAAGCACGCCGAGGACCTGATCGCCCGCAGGCTGGCCCCGGCCGAACCGCTCAACGACGGCCGACAGACGCCCTACCGCGGACATCCCGTTTTCGTCGCCCAGCACGCCACCGCGACGTGCTGCCGCACCTGCCTCGCGCGCTGGCACGGCATTCCCGCCGGGCACGCACTCGACGCCGCCGAGCGAGCCTATGTGGTGGAAGCGATCTGCCGGTGGATCGTGAAGCAGTACGCCCCTGGCCAACCGCCTCCGTGAAGGGCGCCGAGACGATGACGCGGCGAATCCAATCTGTTGCGCCCGTGACGAACTCGATCGGTCGTTTCACCGCTGCGGAATATCCGAATTGACTACTGTCCGAGGAACCTACGCGGATCGCCGTGGGCGCGCCCACCGTTGTGCGCCCTCATCGGTTCGGACCTGCCTCTCGATCGGAGAACCCGGTGAGACTCCACAGAGTGACCCCCCTTGCCGCCGCGGTGCTGCTGGCCGCCGGACTCGCGCTGACGGCGTGTTCATCGGACGGCGGTGGCGATGCGGGCGTCGTCACCGCCAATCTCGGCGAGCCACAGAACCCGCTGCTGCCCGCGAATCCCAACGACAACAACGGCAGTCGCGTCCTCGATCGGATCTTCGCCGGCCTGAAGTACTACGACGCCGATGGGGTGGCACACAACGACATGGCGAAGTCGATCGAGACCTCCGATCGCAAGAATTACCGGATCATCCTCGAGCCGAATCGGAAGTTCACCGACGGCACCGAGGTCACGGCGAGATCGTTCGTCGATGCGTGGAACTTCGCGGCCCTGGGCACCAATGCCCAGATCCAGGGCTACGTGTTCAGCCCGATAGTCGGCTATGACGCCGTGGCCGGGAAAACGCCGACGGCGCAGACGATGTCGGGGCTGAAGGTGGTCGACGACCACACCTTCACCGTCGAGCTGACCAGCCCGTCGATCGACTTCGAGAACGCGCTCGGCTGGTCGCCGTTCTATCCGCTGCCCGCGGTGGCATTCGCCGATCCCAAGGCGTTCGGCGAGAATCCGATCGGCAACGGCCCCTACAAATTCGCGCGCACGGGAGCCTGGGAGCACAACGTCAAGATCGACCTGGTGCCCAATCCGGAATATCGGGGTCCCCGCCCGGCCAAGAACAAGGGGCTGCGGCTGGTGATGTACCAATCCATCGACACCGCGTACGCGGATCTCCAGGCGGGCAACCTGGACGCCCTGGACACCATTCCCAACAGCGCGCTGTCGAGCTTCCGCTCCGATCTCGGCGACCGCGCCATCACGAAATCGACCGCACAGAACCAGCAACTCGGCCTGCAACCGACCCTGGCGCACTTCGGCGGCCAGGAGGGTGTGTTGCGCCGCAAGGCGATGTCGATGGCGGTCAACCGAGAACAGATCTGCGACAACATCTTCCATGGCGCCCGCATCCCGTCGCGTGATTTCACCGCGAGCACGCTGCCCGGATTCGACCCGAACCTGCCCGGGGTGAACGATCTGAAGTTCAACCCGGACGAGGCCAAGAAGCTGTGGGCCCAGGCCGACGCGATGTCGCCGTGGTCGGGGACCTTCGAGATCGCCTACAACTCCGACGGCGATCACCAGGCGTGGGTCGACGCGGTGGCCAACAGCATCAAGAACACTCTCGGCATCAATGTCGTCGGCGCACCATATCCGACGTTCAAGGACATTCGGTCGGCGATCACGGCCAAGACGATCGGCAAGGGATTTCGTTACGGCTGGCAGGGCGATTACCCCACCATGCTGCAATTCCTCACCGCGAACTTCTACAGCACCGCTGGTTACAACAACACGAATTACGCCAACCCGGAGTTCGATCGCCTGATCGATGCCGCGCTGGCGGCGCCCACCGACGCCGATTCCTACAAGCTGGTGGGTCAGGCCCAGGCCCTGCTGCTGCGGGACATGCCGAGCATTCCGCTGTTCGACTACGTAGCCCAGGCGGGCCATTCAGACAAGGTCCGCAACGTCGCCCTCACCTGGAACGGCCAATTCGATTACGAGAACATCGAGAAATAGCGCGGGAATCCGATCCGGTGATACGCCGCTGGCATGGCAGCAGCACTTGATTCTGTCGAAAACCTGTTCGGTGGGAAACGGATAGGTCCAGGCGATTGTCACGCGCGCACCTCGTTGTCATCTCCGGGTGCCGTAGCTCTGGTGTCCCGGGCGTTCGCAGTCTCCAGCACCCATCTTCGTCATCCCGGCATGCCTTCTGACGGGATCCGTTGTCGGCCTGTGGTTTCGGTCGAAGGCACGCCGGAATGACAGTAGGGTTGTTCAGGTCCTCGGCGGGCCCGGACAGGATTCGCTGCGGATGGGCTGCGCGGGTAGCGTCGCCCGCGCAGAGGTCGGTCGGATTGGACGGAGGCATGATGGTGTCGCTGGGGCGGTGGTGGCGCTCCGTCACCTGCTGGCGCGTGTTGACCCTGGTCCTGGTCGCATTACCACAGGTGCTCACTGCGCACTTCCCGGAGCTGCCGGACAGCGACGCCGGGGCGATCCACGACGAGGCCGTGGTGGCCGTCGAAAAGCTCTACGAAGTGACCTACACGCCGCCGCCGCTGCTCGAGCAATGGCTCGAATATGTCGCAGAGTCCGGCCTCGTGGTGCTGCTGCCCGCAGTCGTCTTCGTGCTGCCGCGCAGGTATGCCCGGCCCGGAACGCGCTGGGCCGCAGGTATTCTGGCCGTTCTCGGCGCGGTAGACGGATATCTGGGGATGTCGGCGCTCGAGCACAACGACACGGCGGGATCGAGTTTGCTGTTCCTGTCGCCGTTCTACCTGCTGGCGGCGGGCGCGCTCGTGCTGAGTGAACGGCAGCACCGGCCCGAGACGAGTGAGCCCGCGACAAGCTAGCGGTGTCATATCTTCCACACGGGAGACCACCCATGCCGACCTCGGAGCCGGCGACCGGCTCAGCGGCAACAGCGTCAGCCGCCGCAACCCGATCACACCTGGTCACTGAAGTTGGCTCGCGGCAGCGCACACCATGACGAACGACAGGAGCTGTCGGCAGCTGAGTGCTGTCCCGTTTGGTGAACAGAAGCTCGGCGCCTCACGACGTCCTGTCATGTTCGCGCGGTGGACGGGTGAGATGTGTTGCCGCCCAGAACATCCGCACATGCCGATTCCAGTGAGTCGGCGGCGCTTCCGTGATGGAGACCACAACGCTGGGTGTCACGGTTGGGGATCGAGTGGTGTCCAAGGTGATGTTCGGATCAATGCCGAGGGAGAGGACCGACATGGAAACCATCGTCGTCGAGCGCACCATCGCCGCCCCGCCGGAGGAAGTCTTCGACTGGTGTGCCATCACAACGAATTACGAGCGCACCGTCTGGGTGTTGCGCGACAAGCTCACCCGTCCCGGCGAGGGCGCGGCGTACGGGGTCGGCGCAATCCGGCTGCACACCTGGCTGATCGGCCGCTTCCATGAGCGCATCACCCGCTACGATCCGCCGCATTCGTTCGACTACATCGTCGACCGTAGCTTTCCTTCGATACCGCACACAGGCGCGACGATGACGTTCACGCCAACGCCGGGCGGCACACGGGTGGTCTGGGCCAGCACCGTCGATGTCGGCCCAATCGTCGGCAGGATCGCCAGAACCGTGGTCGGCCATGTATTCGGGCGAATCCTCGACGCCTGCGCCAAGGATCTCGCCACCAAGCGCTAATGGCTTGTCAGGCAACCTTCGGTAGGTGACCTGCCGGCGGATCGTGGAGCCCGGGACGAAGTTGCGGACCGGGCCGAGCAGCCTGCCGCTTGACGTGTCGGCTACCTGCGTTCGGGAGTGTTGTCGGGCTATGCGCCTTGGGTGTACGGGTCGAACTTGTCCGCCCTCGATGCCTGCATCTCGGGCTCGCCTCGCCTGAAGTCGTCCTGCTCGGCGGGTGCATCCAGCTCGCTGGCGGTCGGGTCTTCGAACCGACCAAGCTGAGATTCGCGCACAGGCTCGCCCGGCCTTGGCCTCCCGTCGAGCCACTGGACGCAGGGAAATGCCGCTGGTGGCGCGGTCGACACCACGAGATCGACTGCGCGCTCCAACCTCCGGAAATGGGATCCAGCACGACCGGGAGTGTCACTGCCCGACGGCCTCCTCGGCTTGGCCCTTCGTGCGTGGGGGCAGGCAGAACATCAAGGCCCACATCACGACCAATGCGCCGCCGACCCACCACAACACGCCGGTGAACGCGTCGCGGTTGAGCGTGCTGGTGGGTGCGCCGCCGGTGGCGGCGAAGAACAGCGGACCGGTCAGCGCGACACCGAGGCCGTAGCCCAGTTGCAGCGCGGTGTTGAACAGGCCCGAGGCCGAACCGGCGCTCTCGTGCGGAACCTTCGCCAAAGTCAGGTCCGCGATCGGTCCGCCGATCATGCCGAAGCCGAACCCGAGCAGCACAACGGGCACCGTCATCGCGAGCAGGGTCAACTCGGCCTGCCCGCTGATCTGGATCCCGTAGGCCATCACCGCGGCGAGAGCGATAAGAGCGCCGACCTGGGGCAGGCGACGTGCGAAGCGCCCAGCAGTCTTCGTCGCGGTCATCGCACCGGCCACCTCGCCGAGGGCCAGCAGCACGAAGGCCAGTGCTGCCATCACCGGGCTCATGCCCAGCCCGTGCTGCAGGTACAGGCTCCAGGTCATGAAAAACAGCCCGCACAGCAACGCCATCGTCAACTGCACGGCCAGACCGCCGCGGAACTGACCGGCCTTGAACAGCGACAGCGCCACCAGTGGCGAATCGTTCTTGCGGCGCTGCTGGTGAGCAACGAAGACGCCCAGCACGAGCGGACCAGCGGCGAGCATGGCCACACACCACAGCGGCCAGCCGTGGGTGTCGCCCTCGGTGAGTGGGAAGACGATCAATACCACCGCGATCGCCGACAGCAGCATGCCCGCGACGTCGAGACGGTCGGCCTTCGCCGCCGTCGACTCGGGGATGAACTTGCGTCCGAGGACGAGCACCGCGAGCCCGACGGGCACGTTGATCAAAAAGATCGGCCGCCACGACAGTCCGAACAGGTCGGCCTCGGTAAGCAGGCCACCCAGCACCGGACCCGCGACGTTGGCCGTCGCCAGGACGGCGCCGTAGAGGCCGAACGCGCGGCTGCGGTTTTCGCCGTCGAAGGCGACGTGGAGGGTGGCCAGGACCTGCGGGATCATCACCGCGGCGGCACCGCCTTGCAGCACGCGCGCGGCGATCAGCATGCCGGGGTCGGCCGCGAGGCCACACAGCAGCGAGGCCAGGGTGAACCCGGCGGTGCCGAGCAGGAAGATCCGGCGTCGGCCGTAGAGGTCGCCGAGCCTGCCACCGGTGATCAGCCCGAGCGCGAAGGTCAGCGCATAGCCCGCCGTCAGCCACTGCGCCACGGCTGGTCCGGCGCCGAGCGACTGCTGCAGAGTAGGCATGGCCGTCAGGACGACCGAATCGTCGAGGATGTTCATCAGTTCGCCCGTCAGCACGACCGCGAGGGCGATCTTGGCGGCCGTCGTCATCGTCGACGACCTGCCGGACGGGGTATGAGTCGAGGGCTCGGGGGTGTGCTCGGGCTCGTTGTCGAGCGCGGAGGAATTCACGGTAGGACTCCTGGTTCAGGAATCGGGGAGCTCGCCGTCAACCACACCAGGGGCCGGACAACACGAAACCCGGGGCAGTCGGCAGAGCTGCACCCGGGAAATGACAGAAAACAAGGGGGTGGGTGACGCAACTCAGGCCAGCGCGACGTCCGCCCCCGGACACGTTCAGAAATCAGGACGTGGGGGGAACACGGACGGCTACATGGCCTGGGATATAGGTCACCACCTCGAATCCACTACAGAAGCATCAGGAAGTCCGCGCCTGCCGCCGAAGGAATCCTCGGTACAGGACTCGACCACGATACGACATCCTCGACAGGCCGCGCACGCCAAATATGCGATGCCCTCCGCAGCGGACGCTTTGCCGGTGAACAGGATGCACGCCAACGGCGAGCGACTACGTCCGTTGCGCGGAACGGTCATACGTGCGCCAGTTTCGGAATCAGGTCGGCGACCCGCTCCACATATTCGATGGGGTGTCGGTCGGGCATCATGTTGAACTGCGAAATACCCATGGCCGCATAGCGTTGCGCATCGGCCAGTACCGTGTCCGGATCGCCGAGGGGCGCCGTGTAGAACATGGTCTTGCGGATCGCGTCGTAATCGCGTCCTTCGGTCTCGCAGTGGCCGCGCAGCACGTCCAGCTTGTGCGCGACATCCTCGGGGTTGGATTCGACCAGGTTGCAGGCATCGGCGTACCGGGCCACCAGTCGCAGCGTCTTGCGCTCACCGCTTCCTCCCACGAGAATCGGCGGCCGCGGCCGGGTCAATGGCGCTGGCACGCACAGGGTTTCGGCCAACTGATAGTGGGCGCCCTGGTAGGGGCCGTTGTTGTCGCTCCACATCCGCAGACAGATCTGCAGCGTCTCCTCCAGCCGTTCGAACCGCTCTTTCACCGGCACCACCGGCACGCCGAGCCCGAGCTGCTCGCGCTCGTACCAGGAGGCGCCGATCCCCAGCTGGGCCCGACCACCGGACAGCACGTCCAGCGTGGTGACGATCTTGGCGAGCAGACCCGGATACCGGTACATGACACCGGTCACCAGCACCGACAGCCGCATGCGCTCGGTCAGCGCCGCCACATACCCGAGGGTGGTGTACGCCTCCAGCATCGGATCGTCGGCAGGCGCTTCGTTCTCCAGCTGGAAGAAGTGGTCCATCACGGTGAATTCGGCAAACCCGGCTTGCTCGGCGAGGCGCGCACTGTCGCCGAGCGTGCCGGCCATCCGTGCTGGATCCGCCGGAATCGAAAAGCTCCAGTAATGCAGACTCAGATCCATAGCTCCCCATTCCTCTCGCGAGGTGGAACGGCAAGCTTGCCAACCGTCACCGATCCACCTGTCGCGGGGCCGCTGGTGATGGTGCCGCTCATCTCCCTGCTCCCTTCATTTCTCAGAGGTGCGGTTCGACTTCATGCCGCCGAGGGCGCGGCCGCGGTCGCGGGCCAGAGTGTCGTGGGGGTAGCCGAGGGCGATGGCGCTGACCTCGTCCAAGCGAACGACGGACCTGACGAACACCAGTACGAAACTCCTTTTCCAGTGTCCGCCCGATCCGTACTCCACATATCAATAACCAGGATGTTGCCATGCGCGGACCGGGGGAAGGGAGAGTTTTTCCTGGTAACGCCAATCCCACCCGCGCCCGAGGGTCAGAAGAGGGCGAGCGGCACGATGGGCGCGCCTCGCGAATTCGCCGCGCTCCTGCGGGCCCGTCGCGAACGACACAAGACGGGTTCGTCTTGTGTCGAGGCCTTGGGCGCGTGTTGGTCAGCCCTCGGATTGGTTGGCGGGCAACGGCTTCCACGGGGTGATGCCGAAGTGAAGGCGGCGCGGGCCTCAGCTGGGCCGCCGCCACCGACGGCCGCACCGTCGACGGTTTCTGCGGCTCAGTTTCATCGGGGCGACTACCCTGAGAATTGCCGGATGCCGGGTGAGGCTGCTTGCTCAACCACTCCCGGCCCGCCAGGGGAGGCTGCGTACAGCCATCTCCGGCATTTCCGGCTTATCCGGTGCCACCGGTTGTTATGCACCCACGCCCGAGAAAATTACGCATGGTGACAGGCGCCCGGCGTCCCCGCGCGCTGGTGCACGCACGTGGCCGGTTCGCCCGCGGTGATCGACCCCACCAAGAGCACGAGGCCCGCCGATGAAGGGGATACTGGTTCGGTGCGAGCACCCGTGACACCGAATCCATCGAGCTCCGACGTACCGGGGCTCGGTGGGCCTGCGGTGGGCGGGTTCCGGTTCTGGTTCGCGACCCGGCGGTGGGAGTGGTCACCGGAGGTGTACCGGCTGCACGGGTATGCGCCGGGGCAGATCGAGCCGACCACCGCGTTGATGCTGA
>NZ_JAMRXH010000028.1 GCF_023740735.1 Nocardia sp. CDC159 | reverse complement strand
GGGCTCGATCCGAGCCCAGGCCCGATCAGTTACCTCACCTCGACCAACCACCGCATACAGCTAACACAACCACGACACCGACTCACCCAAACCCGCACAACCACTTACAGGACACGCCCTAGCCGCCACTGTTTCGGATCGGCACCGAGCCCGGCGGCGACAGCGCCGTGAACTCACCCGTGACAGGCAAGTAGATACTTGCCTATAGTGGTACCGTGGATGCGGGAACCGACCCCGGTGAGGTCTTCAAGGCGCTGGCCGAGCCCACGCGCCGGGTGATCCTCGATGAGCTCGCCGAGCGGGATGGGCAGACGCTGTTCGAGTTGTGTGGGCGGCTGACGATGCGGCATCGGATGTCGTCGTCGCGGCAGGCCATTTCTCAGCATCTGGACGTGCTGTCCGCGGCTGGCCTGGTGATCACGCGCCGGGAGGGCCGGTACAAGTTCCACTATCTCAACCGGGAACCGTTGCGAAATCTCACCGACCGCTGGCTGAAGGAGTAACCGATGCGCATCTACGTGACCAGTGTCTTCGTCGACAATCAGGCCGAGGCCCTGCGTTTCTATACCGAGGTACTCGGCTTCGTGAAGAAGAACGATATTCCGGTCGGCGAGGCCAGCTGGCTGACCGTGGTGTCGCCGCAGGATCCCGACGGGGTGGAGTTGCTGCTGGAACCCAGCGGACATCCCGCGGCGGGCCCGTTCCGGCAGGCCCTGGTGGAGGATGGCATTCCGTTCACCTCCTTCGCCGTGGACGATGTGCAGGCCGAGTACGAGCGGCTGCGCGGGCTGGGTGTGCGCTTCACCCAGGAGCCGCTGGACCACGGCGACTTCACGACCGCGGTCTTCGACGACACCTGCGGCAATCTCATCCAGATCGTCACGCAGAAGGTGTGATTCGATTACCTGTCGGGTAATCGCTCCGGCTCGGTGCGCGTGCCAGGATCAGGACGCAACGAAATCCCGATCGCCGGAAGGAAACCCATGCCCGCCTACGTCATCGCTCACCTGCAGGATGCGGCCCCACACCCGGAGATCGCGGACTACATCGAGCGCCTGCCCGGCACCTTCGAACCGTACGGCGGTCGCTACCTCGTGCACATGGCGCAGCACGAGGTGAAGGAGGGCAGTTGGCCCGGCGCCGTCGTGATGATCGGTTTTCCCGGCATCGACGAGGCCCGGGCCTGGTGGGACTCCCCCGCCTACCGGGAGATCGCACCGCTGCGCTCCCGGCACATCGAGGGCGACATCATCCTGGTCGAGGGCGTACCCGACGGCTACCAGCCGACCGCGGCGGTCCAGGCGATCCGAGCGGCGGTCGCCGAATAACCTCGCGCTCAGGCGAATTCGCCGAGTATGGCCGCCAGTTCACGCGACCGGAGCATGACGCCCGCGTGACTGGCGGCCAGTGAGTACACGTCGAAGGGGTCTGGCTCAGGGCGAAGGCGCTGGGCGCGTCCGGGGTGGAGGGGCAGAAGGCCGAGAGATAGACCATCCGGTCGATGGCATCGGGAATGACATTGCCGACCATGCCGATCGTGACGCCGCCGAGGCTGTGTCCGACCAGCACCACCGGGCCGTGCCGCCGCACCTCGCGCACGATATCGACCACGCGATTCACGTTGTCCGCCAGGGTGAATTCCGCCACCGGCGACGGTGCGGCGGCGAAGGCGGCGAGATCCTGCGGTGCCTGATAGGACAGCGGATACGCGGCATCGAGCCCGTGTCCGGGCAGGTCCACCGGCAGACTCCGGTGCCCCAGCAGCGCCAGCTCGCGGACCACCGGCGTCCAGAAGAAGCTGTTGCTGCACACAAGGAGTGCTGCCCCGACCGCCCTACGACCACCGCTTCGACTGCACGTGAGAGTCGGTGCACCTAGTCTGGATGTGTGCTGGACACGACCCATTGTCCGCTGCTGTTCCTCGATGTCGACGGACCTCTGCTGCCGTTCGGGCCGGGCCGCGAATCATCGCCGCTGCCAAGCGATTCCAATCCGCTGCTGGACCGCCTCGATCCGGGGCTCGGCCCGCTCCTGCTGGCCCTCCGCTGCGAGCTGGTATGGGCCACCACCTGGATGCACGACGCCAACCGGGCCATCGGCGCGTCCCTGGGTCTTCCGGTGCTGCCGGTACTGCAATGGCCGGACGCCGACGACGATCGCGTCGACGCATGGTTCGGATTGCACTGGAAGACCAGACCCGTGGTGGAACGAGCCGCGGGCCGACCGTTCCTCTGGATCGACGACGAGATCACCGACAACGACCGGGACTGGGTCGCGGCCCATCATCCCGGCCGCGCCCTGCTGCATCGCGTAGATCCTCGACTGGGCCTGCGGCCCAGCGACTTTCCCCGCTTCGCCGCCTGGCTCGACGCCCGGGTGTGACCCGCTCAGCCGTGGCGGACGCCCTCGAATGGCGGCGTGGAGCGCCACAGCTCTAGGGCCGGTTTCAACGAGTCCGCGAGCACGGGGAGGCGGGGTACCAGGGCCAGGCAGGCGACCGTGCGGGCCATGCCCACGGCGTTGACGAAATCCATTACCCCGGAGTCCAATTCGCGCAGGCCGCGCTCGCGGGCGGTGGAGTTGTAGGCGGCGAGGTGTTCGGGGCCGAAGAAGGCCAGATCCCATTCGGGCGGGCCGAGGGTGACCAGTTCGAAATCCGAATAGCGGGTGCCGGTGCGGGTGTCGACGATATTCGCGGCGGGGGCGTCGCCGTGGATCGGCTGTAGATCGATGCCGGGGAAGGCCGCCTCGAAGGCCGCGCGCGACGCGACGATGGGGGCCAGGGCATCCCATTCGCGTCGGGCGCGGTCGAGGTCGTCGGGCGCAAGCAGGTCGGGACGCTCCCGCAGCGCGGTGAGGCCGTCCTCGACCATGTTCGGTTCGGCGGCCGACAGGTACGGCAGTTCGCCGGGATAGTCGCGCAGCGCGGCGTGCAGGTCGGCGACCAGCCCGCAGTTGCGCGCGTAATCGGGTTCGGTGCTGTCGTCCAGCTCCACGAACTGCCAGAACGTCATCGAGAAACCGTTGCGCCGCACGGGTTCCCGCGGCACCAGCGGGCTCGGCGGGATCACCGGCTCGCCGCGTCCGGCCAGCCACGCCACCACGTCGAGTTCGGTGCGCTGGCGCGCGGTCTGAGCCTCGAGATCGAGATAGTCGGGCAGCACGGTGGGCACCCGCACCACCACCGGCGCGGGAGCGAGATGCACGACGACGGAGAACACGTCGTGCAGCACGGTCGCATCGGTCACGGTGAGCCCCAGCTCCCGGCCCGCGGCGACGGCCGCCTCCCGTGCCCGCGCGGTGCGGTCGGCGAGCTGTTCGGTCGTCATGGCTTCTGGCATGGCGGCGATATTGCCATGCCGGAGGGACCGGGGCGATCGATTAATGCCGTGGCAGGGTGCGGCGGGCGAGCCCTGGGAAGCCTGGTTCGGAAGGTCCGGCGACCTACGCCTCCCCCGCCTCGCGGCGGCGATCCTGCTCGGCCTGGCGGGCGGCCTCCTGACGGCGGGCCTCCTGGCGCTGGGCCTCGGCGCGCTCACGCAGGCGGCGGAGGAATTCCTCGTCGTCCTCCGGATTCTGCGCCACGTAGCGGCCGGGGCGGTCGTATTCGGGGTAGCGGGTGGTGGTGGAGCGGCGACCGCTGCCGACCGGGCGGCCCAGGATCAGCCAGAGCAGGGCGCCGAGGGTGGGTACCAGGATGACGATGATCAGCCACAGCGCCTTGGGTAGGTGGCGAATCTCCGATTCCGGGCTGGTGATCACATCTATCAGGCAGTACACCCACAGGACGAGCGTGATCAACCCGACGAGCGCGTATGGCATGGGCCCCCTCCTTCGAAACGACGCCGTACGGTACCAGACATCGCGGTTTCCGGGCGCGCCGATTCGGGCGGTTCGATGCCACCGGTCAGGAATCGAGAAGCGTCACAGCACGATCCGGACCTAGCGTGATCCGCACAACCCGACCGAGGAGAAATCACGATGTGCCAGCTCATGCACGCCGCCGCGGCCCAGCACCTACAGGAACTGACCCGGCTGCGCCGCGTCCGCGACCGCCTCGACCGCGAATACGCCCGGCCCCTGAACATCGAGGCGCTCGCCCGCGACATCGATATGCCACCGGCCCACCTCACCCACCGATTCCTGGCCGCGTACGGCCGCTCACCGCACGCCTACGTGGCGGCCCGCCGCGCCTCGCGGGCGCGGACACCGATCGGAAACTAGCCGACCCGCGTCAGCGATACTGCACGCGCGCACTCGCGTACAGGCAGATCGCCGCCGCCGCGGCGAGATTCAGGCTCTCCGCCCGCCCGTGAATGGGTATGCGGACGCGATGATCGGCCCGGGCGGCGACGGCCGGGTCCAGGCCGTGGGCCTCGTTGCCGAACAGCCACGCCACCGGGGCGCGCAGGATCTCCTCGGCGTCGTCGAGATCGACCTCGCCGCGGGCGGTGGTGGCCAGGACGGTGATTCCGGCGTCGTTCAGGGCCGCGAGAACCGCGTCGGTATCGCGTTCGCGGGCGATCGGGACGTGGAAAAGGCTTCCGGCGCAGGCGCGGACGCATTTGCCGTTGTGCGGATCCACCGAATCACCGGCCAGCACAACGCCATCCGCGCCGACCGCGTCCGCGACGCGGATCAGGGTTCCGGCATTACCGGGGTCGGCGATCTCCACCGGGACCGCGAGCATGCGCGGGGAGCTGGAAAGCACCTGCGGCAGCGGCACATCCACCGAGTGGCACACCGCGACCAGACCGGGCGGGGTCACCGTCTCCCCCAGATGTTCGGCGGCCCGCTCGCTCACCAGCGTCGCGCGCACACCCATCGCGACCGCGCCCGCCACCAGCTCGTGCTCGCGTTCGGCGGCACGCACCGAATAGAACAGCTCGCTCACGCGCCCGGTCTCGAGTGCCGCCGCCACCGAATTCGCGCCCTCGGCCAGGAACAGGCCCGTCTTGCGGCGCTGCGGGGCGCGATGCAGCTTGACAGCGGAAACGACCCGCGGATTGCGCTCGGAGAGCGCGTCCACGGGTCGTTCCGAGTTCCGAGTACCCAAAGGGTCAGGCGGCCGGGGCGTTGACATCCTCCGGCAGGGCGGCCTTGGCGACCGCGACCAGCCCGGCGAACGCCTCGGCGTCGGAGACGGCGAGCTCGGCGAGGATCTTGCGGTCCACCTCGACACCCGCGGCCTTCAGGCCCTGGATGAAGCGGTTGTAGGTGATGTCGTTGGCGCGGGCCGCGGCGTTGATGCGCGCGATCCACAGCTTGCGGAAGTCACCCTTGCGCGCCCGGCGGTCCCGGAACGCGTAGGTCAGCGAGTGGAGCTGCTGCTCCTTGGCCTTGCGGTACAGCCGCGACCGCTGGCCACGGTAGCCCTTGCTGGCCTCGAGAACGGTGCGACGCTTCTTCTGCGCGTTGACAGCCCTTTTGACGCGTGCCACTTGTCAGTCCTTGTTTCGATCGAGGGGCGCTCGCGGCGCCCGGAGGGATGGTCGGAAAGGCGTCCGTTACCGGATCGCGGGTGCGAGCTCAGATGCCGAGCAGCTTCTTGACGCGACGGACGTCGGCCTTGGCGACGACCTCCTTGCCTTCCAGGCGACGGGTCACGCGGTTGGACTTGTGCTCCATCAGGTGGCGGCGGCCGGTCTGCTCACGCATCAGCTTGCCGGTGCCGGTCACCTTGAAGCGCTTCCTGGAGCCGCTGTGGCTCTTCATCTTCGGCATGGATTCCTCAATCTGTCTCATACCGGCGGGCACGCCAAAGGCGCGAATCCGACCGGAGCTGTATCGGGTTACTGCGGAGTGGCCCCGTCGGCCGCGGCGGCCGGAGCGTCTCCACCGGTGGCGGGCGCGGCATCACGCTGCGACGACGCCGCCTGCTGTGCCTTCGTCCGCGTCTTCGCGCCCTTGTGCGGCGCGAGGACCATCGTCATGTTCCGGCCGTCCTGCTTGGCCGAGGTCTCGACGAAGCCGAACTCGGCGACGTCGGACGCCAACCGCTGCAGCAGGCGGAAGCCGAGTTCCGGTCGCGACTGCTCGCGACCACGGAACATGATCGTGACCTTGACCTTCGAGCCCGCCTGCAGGAAGCGCAGGACATGACCCTTCTTCGTCTCGTAGTCGTGGTCATCGATCTTGGGTCGGAGCTTCTGCTCCTTGATCACGGTCTGCTGCTGGTTCTTCCGGGACTCGCGCGCCTTCTGCGCCGTCTCGTACTTGAACTTGCCGTAGTCCATGATCTTACAGACCGGTGGGCGCGCATCCGGTGCGACCTCGACCAGGTCGAGATCCGCCTCCATGGCGACGCGGAGTGCATCTTCAACACGCACGATCCCAACCTGCTCGCCGCCCGGTCCGATGAGCCGGACCTCGGGTACGCGGATGCGATCGTTGATGCGGGTCTCAGTGCTGATGGGGCCTCCTAGGTCAAGCGGTGTCGTCCAACGACCGCAAGCTATAACTGCAACCCCATATCCAACACGAAAGCCCCGTCGCGGTATTTCACCGCCACGGGGCCCGATGTCGACCGGCCGTCGACGCGAGTCGCTCGCATCGACCCTGCGCTGGGGAAACCCCGCGCGAGGAACCCATCGAAAATGATGGGCGACCGGACCGTCGTACCTGGCGTGTCGCCGGTGGACGGTGGGAGTCGGGCTCCACTTATGGCCCCAACCAGTTGCAGTAACCGGACCGGGGCGGTCGTCGCAGAACAGCTTAACATCCCCCGACTCGAACCTTGAAATCGCCCGCCCCCGCGACCAGGCACATCGGCTCCGGATGCCATGCTACGGGCATGAGTGAGGCGTCGCTGAACGAGCCCGAGACCGTGCGTGAGCTGGCGGACATCCCCGCCGTCGAGGTGATCAGCCGCGCCGCGGTGATGCTGATGAGTTCGGCCGCCGAGAAGCTGGGCCTGGCCGACGAGGATCCCGACTCGAGCCCGCGCCGCGATCTGGACGAGGCCCGCCGCGTCATCACCGCCCTGGCCGGACTGATCACCGCCTCGGTCGAATATCTCGGTCCGCACGCCGGGCCGCTGCGCGAGGGGCTGCAGTCGCTGCAGCGCGCGTTCCGCGAGTCCTCGGCGCATCCGGACGAGCCCGGCAAGGGTCCGGGCGAGAAGTACACCGGCCCGGTCTGCTGATCCGCGGAGCTGGTCCGCAGCCGATCGCCGGAGCGGGCCAGCCGCACGCGGTTGTCGCAGCCGGTCTTGTCCATCAGCCGGGCGATATGGGATTTGACCGTGGTGACGCCGAGGTGCAGCCGGTCGGCGATCTCCTGATTGCTCGCGCCATCGGTGAGCGGATCGAGCACCTCGCGCTCGCGGGCGGTCAGATCCACGTGCGGTGACGACACCCTCGACATCCTGCTGCTGCGACCGGCCGCCAGCCTGCGCCCGTCCGCGCCGCTGCCCGCCGCCCTTGCCGAGATCGCGCCGCTGGTGGCGCCGGGCGCGGCGGTCGATACGCTGGCCATGCGGTTCGAGACCCACGCCGATCCGACCTATCCGTACATGTACCACTGCCATCTGCTGCCACACGAGGACCGCGGCATGATGGGCCAGTTCCTGGTGCTCGGCCCGGGGCAGACACCGAATCCGATGGCGCTACCCGAGACGGGCCATCGGCACGGACGATACGAAATTCGCGACATACCAGACGGATTCGGGCATTCATCCAGCAAACCCGCCCCGGCCGCGCGCGCCGCCCGCTTGCTACCATGACTGTTCGCGGCGAGGGAGGTGCGGTGTCGAACATCGAGCGTGCGCCCAGGGGAGTCGATCCGTCGAAACCCAACTCCGCGCGGGTCTACGACTACCTGCTGGGTGGCCGGAGCCATTACACGACCGACCGGGTGCTCGCCGAACAGATGGTGCGGATCGCGCCGGACATCCAGGCGACGGCCGCGGCGCACCGTCAGTTCCTGCTGCAGGCCGTGCTGCTCGCGGCCGAGGCGGGCGTACGGCAGTTCCTCGATATCGGCGCGGGCATCCCGACCTCGCCCGCCGTCCACGAAATGGCGCACAAGGTCGACGAGGGGGCGCGGGTCGTCTCGGTCGACCACGACCCAGTCGTGCACGCGCACGCGACCGCGTTCCTCTCGGGCGTGCCTGGAGTGATCCCGCTGCTGGCCGATGTGCGCCGCGCGGACGAGCTCGTCGAGCGGCTACGGGCCGAGCGGCTGATCGATTTCGCCGAACCGGTCGCCATTCTGCTGGGCGGGGTCATCCACTACGTCATGGACACCGAGCATCCGGACCGCATCCACGCGCGTTTTCGCGAGGTGATGGCCCCGGGCAGCTATCTGATCCTCACCCATGCCACCGACGACACCGTCCGGGACTTCCGCGACCTGGCGACCCAATCCGTCGGCGGGTCGGCGCAGTTCGCGTATCGCACCCGCGCCGAGGTCGAGAAGTTCTTCGAGGGATTCGACCTGCTCGGCCCCGGCGTGACCCCGGTACAGCAGTGGCTCGATGCGCGGGCCGCCGTCCCGCCGGTGGTGATCGTGGGCGGCGTCGGCCGCCGGCCCTGATACCCGCGCGTACAACGAGAACCCTTGGCGCACAACGGCTCAGAAAAAGTTCGGGCGGTCATGGCGTCGGCATGCCATGCTCGAGACCATGGCGACACCGATACTTCTGGTCCCGGGTTTCTGGCTGGGCGCATGGGCATGGGACGAGGTCGCCACGGAGTTGCGGCGGCGCGGCGACGAACCGCGAGCGCTGACCCTGCCCGGACTCGACCCGGCCGATCCCGGACGCCTGGACGCCACGCTGAAAATGCAGGCCGAGGCGATCGTCGAGGCGGCGGCGGACGATCCGATGGTGCTGGTGTCGCATTCCGGTGGTGCGGCGCCAGCGTATCTGGCCACCGACCTTGCGCCGGAACGCTTCTCGCATGCGGTGTATGTCGACTCAGCACCGCTGCCCAGCGGCTTCGTCCTCATTCCGCAGCTGCCCGCCACCGCGCGGGAACTGCCGCTGGCGGATTGGCCGGAGCTCGAGGCGGCGGGTAACAGCCTGGCCGGTTTGGACGAGGCCGCGCTGAAGCGGTTTCGCCAACGCGCGGTCTCCGAACCCGCGAGCATCGCGACCGCCCCGCTCGAGCTCAGCGATTCCCCGGCCCGCCTGCGCATTCCGACCACGATCATCTGCACCAGCTTCAGCGCCGACCTGGTGCGACAGCTGCGCGACAAGGGATCCGAACCGCTGTTCGCCGAGCTGACCCGCATCGAGGCGGACTACATCGATCTGCCGACCGGACACTGGCCCATGTGGTCGCGGCCGGTGGAGCTCGCGGAACTGATTCACGCCGTCGCCGAGCGCTGATCACAACCCGAGCCGGGTCAGCCGCTCGGTGATGCGCGGGTCGGTGGTCACGATCGGGGCCTCGCGACCCACCCAGGGATCACCGCCGAAATATCTCCGGAAGATCTTCTCCGCCGTCCGGGTGGCCAGCGCCTGGGCGCTCAGGGTCGGATTGGGCCCGCCGAGGGAATTGGGCAGCGCCGAATTGTCGGCGATGAAAAGCCGTCCGACCCAGCGGGCCTCGCCGTCGGTGTCGAGCACCGAATTCGCCGCCGAGGCGCCCATCCGCATCGAGGAATGCACATGCAGCAGCAGCGGGGCCCAGTCCATCCGATACACCCGCCGCGCCCCGGCCGCCCGCATGATCTGCGCGGCCCGCGCCGCCACGAACTCCCGATTCGCCACCGTCTTCGCCGTGCGCCGCCGCCCCGAGACGTCGATCTTGGCGGGCGCGCCGTTCTCGTCGGCGGGAAACAGCGAGGGGGTGATCCGATTGCCGGCCTCGACGTGGTCGTCGGTGAGCACCAGGAAATTCAGCAGCCGGTCGATCCCATTGCCCAGCAGCTCCATCAGCTCGTCGCCGACCAATCGTCCCGCGCGCCCGTCCCAGGGTCCGACCGGTCCCCGCCCGTTGTCGTAGACGCCACGAATGCCGCTGTCGGACAGGCACATCGAGAACGCCTGGATCGCCGGGGTCAGGCCGACGTTCTCGATTCCGCCGTAGCCGGGGAACTCCACGCGCGCCGCGGAGTTCGCACCCTTGGAATTGCCGGTGTACTCGTCGAACACCCCGACCACCCAGTCCAGGAAGTGATCGGTGTGACCGCGTCCCACCCAGTCGTTGGGATTGGGCAGGCCGCTGGCGAACCACAACCGCGGGCTGCCGGACGCGCCCCCGGCCAGCACCACCACGCGGGCGTCCTCGGTGTGGCGCTCGCCGCTGCCGTTGTCGCGCCAGGTGACGCCGGTGGCCACCACCTCCCCGCCCCGCTGTTCGGAATTGATCGCGGTGACAAAGGAATCGGCGCGCAGTTCGACCGGCCGCCCACCCGGGCGCACGGCGTCGGCCGCCAGGCCCAGGGGAACATAGCTGTTATCCGTCGAGCGTTTGGCGAACAGATTGCGCGGCGCGCGCACCGGCTGATAGCAGCCCTGGAAGCAGTGGCCGCAGAAGGTGCACCCGGTCGCGGCCGGATGCGTCAGCAGGTCGGTCCGGTCGGTGCGCCCGGCATTGCCGCCCGGCTGCAGGATCGCGTTCTGCTGCGGCCGGAACGAGTCGCCGGTGGTCGTGCGCGTGGTCTGCACCGGCAGGCCCATCCGTTCGCAGCCGCGGAAGGTGAGGGCCTCCTTGGTGCCCATCGCGGCGGTCTGCACCGGCAGCGTCGCCTCGACCCACTCCAGGTAGGGCACGAATTCGTGGTAGCCGAACGGGAATTCGTGGGCGCGATCGTAGGCGGCCGCGTCCGGACCGGAATAGCCCTGGAACACACCCGGATACGGCCGGGGCGAATTGCCGAAGTAGTGGGCCGTCGTCCCGCCCACCCCCGACAGCTCCCAGACGAACATATTCGACGCCCACTCCCGGAACCAGGCGGGTTTGCGGCGATCCTGCGGACCGAAGCGCAGATAACCGTCGTTGGGATTGTTGGCGTCGTTCTCCGCATGCGACCACTGCGCGCGCGGGTCGTCGTGGCGCGGCCCGGCCTCCAGCAGCAGCACGTCCAGGCCCCGCCCGGCCAGTTCCGCCGCGACGACCGGACCCCCGCCGCCCGCTCCGATCACGATGACATCACGCATCGACCGGCACCTCCCTGCGCCCCTGGTAGTACCCGATCAGCTCCGGCTGGCCGTCGACCAGCCCGTCCGGGCGGTAGCCGGTGAGTCCCCACGACGGCGGCCGCACCGCCACGTCGCGGGTGCGCGGATCGAACAGTTCCAGCTCCGAATGCACCCCGAAGGCCGTGGCCTCCAACAGAATTCCACCCCCGAACCGCAGGAACCCGGTCCCCGAACCGCGCAGCGGCTGCGGCAGGCCGCGATCGACGATCGAGACCAGTTGCGGGAGCGGGCGTTCGATCAGCTCGAGCACCCGGCACTTGTCCCGCAGGCTCAGCCGCGCGAACGGCGAGCCCAGCGGCCCGGCCACCGCACCCGGCGCGATCAGCAGCGTGCAGAAGTTCAGCAGCAGTGCCATCAGCAGCGACAGCGGCAGCACCCGATCGGAGTACAGATAGCCCAGTGCCTCGTCGATCCGGCGACCCTGTTCGGGCGTCACCCCGAGCAGCGGTGCGACCGGCAGCCCCAGCTCGCCCAGGGCCTGCGCGACCGCCAGGGCCAGCGGCCGGGTCAGCTGATCGCCCATGGCCAGATAGTTGTCGAACAGGCCGACCATGAATTCCCCGCCGCCGAATTCGATCGGTCCCGGGCCCGCCCCTGATACGCCCTGCACCCGCGACCATTCGTCGGGGCCGGGAAAGACCATGACACAGACCGCGCGCATGGTGTCCAGCGCGAAACCGTCCGCCGCCGCGAGCGGCCCTGTCGCGCGCGCCACCGCGAGCGCGATCGCACCCGGCGCCAGCGCACCCGCCCCCGCACAGGCCGCGAGTCGGACCGCTCGGATCAGTAGATCGCGTCGAGCGACGCTGTCGAAACCCTCGTCCCACATCATGGCCCCTGCCGCCCGCGTCGGGAATCGTCATGTGCCCCAGGTATCGACGCGGCGGCGACGGCGCGGGCCGGTCCACAGCGGATCCGGGCGGCACACAGCGGGAGTACCCACCAGACACGAACCACACCAACGATTTTCGGTCGTTCGGACGGCGGGCGCGGCTGCGCGGATGCGCACGCCGGTGACGTGATATCGATCAAAACCCGCTCGATTCGCCACGCGCCGACCGGGCCCACTCCTACCATGCGAGGCACGGACGGTCAGGAGCGGCATGAACGCGAGAGCGGATCTGGAACGGGAGCTGGGCGGGTCACCGGGGGCCCTGGACGACCTCACCGAGCCCGAAATCGCCGATCTACTGGGGCTTTTCCGCGCGGCGCACCGGCACGAGGCGGCCACGCTGAATGCGGCGATCGACGCCATGGTGGGCGCGCTGCCCCGGCCGCTGCGCGGGATCACGAAGCGAATCATGTTCGGCGACCGGCTCGATCGATGAGCGATCCGATCACGCGCGCGCAGATCGTGCTGTTGGCCCGCACCCTGCACGTGCCGCCGGAACGGCTGGCCCACCTGAAACGACTCGGCGCGGAGCAGGTGCACGAGATCCAGCAGCGGATGGCCGCGGTCCTGTTCGATCGGCATGCCGAAACCTTCGGGCGGATCAGCAGATTGGTGCCGATCATTCCGCTCACGATCTCGATCCCGCTGGTACAGCGACTGGTGCCGCCGATGCTGACCGGGCGCGCGGCGGGCGCGGTTGGCGTCGAACATCCGAAGAAGGCGGCGGAAACCCTTGCGCTGCTCGATCCCTCGTATGCCGCCGACTGTGCGCCCTATCTGGATCCGCGCTCGGTGGGCGAGCTCGCCGATGTGGCGCCACCGGAGCCGGTGGTCGGCATCGTCAACGAGATCCTGCGCCGCGGCGACTATGTCACGGCGGGTCCGTTTCTCGCCTACGCCACCCCGCCGCTGATCGAGGCCGTCGAGCGGGGTGTGCACGACGATGCCGGACTGATCTTCTCGGCGGCCTACGCCTACTCCGCCGATGCGGTCAGCGCCATCGTGCGCCAGCTGCTCGTCGGTACGCAACACCGGGTTCCGGGGATGATCCGAACGGTGTTGATTGGTCCGCCGGAGTTGCAGACCGCGGCGCTGACGGTCTTCGCGCGCTGCGAGCCCGATGCGGTGGCCGCCGTCGGGGACATCCTGTTCACCGTCGGCTCGGCCGCGGAGCTGGGTGGACTCATCGAGACCGCCATCCGAGTGGGCGCGGTGCCGCAGCTGCTCGCGGTGGCCGGTCGCCTCGGTCCCGATGCGCTGGCCCGGTTGGCCGCGCTGCCGATCCTCGCCCACGAACCCGCGCTGCGCGCGCTGATCACCGCGTTGGACGGCGATGCCCGCCCCGACAGCTGGCGCGGCCTGTTCGCGGCGCTCGGCGCGGCCGATACCGAGCTGCGGCTGCGGGCGGCTCGGCTGCTGGCGGGGTTGTCCCCGGCCACGCTCGCCGACCTGCCCGCCCACGCCACCGAGGCCGACATCTGGGCGTCGATGCTGGACCTTCTCGCGACCGCCGATGCCGAGGTCCGCGCGCATATCGGCGCGGTATGGGCGACGCTGCCGCCGGAGCGGCGGGCCGGATTGCATTGGCATCTGGCCGATCACCGCGACGACCCGCGGTTGAACGTGCTCGTGCGGGCGATTCCCGCGGAATCGGTCGAGGAGGTGTTCTTCAAGCGGCGACGGCAGGGGCGGCGGCGCGGGTAGCGACCAGCGCGCTTGGGGGGCAGGCCAATTGGGGGCATGCCGGGCCGGTGGACCGATCGATAGCGTGAGCGCGTCGGGGAAATGACCTTGATTTCGAAGGAGTGCGAATGCGCATCACCAAGCTGGTTCACCGCGGTACCGTTGCCGCTCTGTTCGTTTCGGCGACCGTTCTCGGAGCCGCCGGGGCGTCCGCCGAACCGCTTCCCCTTTCCCCGGAGCCCACCGAGGCAACGCCGATCGACTGCTCGCCCATGAATTTCAGCCTGTCGGCCTGCATGTTCCCCGGCCTGGCGACGATGTCCTCCGCGATCTCCTAGTCGATGACCCCGCCCGCGTCCTTCCCGGCGGAGTCGCGGGCGCACCGGCCTAGCGAAGCGAGTCGATGCGATCCAAGAATTCGCGCGGACCGGTGGTCCTCGCCCTCAGCGCCGCGACCCGGTCGCGCAGCCCACGGTCGGCCGTGACCACGACGACCGATGCGACGCCCGCATCGACCGCGGCGGCCACCACGCCGACGATCGCATCGTCGCCCGATCCCTCGGCGGCGACCACCCGTATCCGCCCCGGTGCCGAATCATGCTCGTCGACAGCCTTTTTCGCCGCGCCCTCGAGTACGACGACGATATCGGCGGACAGGTGACCGCTCAGCACTCCCAACCGGTCCAGCAGTCGTCGCGCCGCACCCGCCCGATCGCGCCACCACCCGTCGGGACGCGAGCCGACTACATTCGCCGCGTCGACCACCAACAATTGCGTCTCGTCGTCGATCATCCGCCCAGTCTCCCCTATCGGTGGAATCGCCCGTCGATTGCATCGCCCGCCAATTCTGTCGGGCCCCCTCGACAAACTCTTGCCTTTACGCCGCGTGGTGATAAATTTTCTTCATGGCTGCCGGAAAGTTCGTCGCCGCAACGGTTTGCGGGGGAATTCTTGGTGCCGCCGCGTGCCTGTCCGGGGCGAGCACCGCACACGCCGCCGACACGGTCTATTTCGCCATGGGCGGGTGGAACTGCTCGATCCGCGGCGACGGCACGGTGGGCTGCGATCTGAATCCACCGGCCCCGGCCATGAATGTGTTGTATGCCGGCGCGCAGGTGTCGTTGCCGAATGTCCCCGCCATCATCATCGATTCGCCCGCGATGCCCGCTCATCCGCAGTGGAACTCCAACGGCAGCCATACCCTGCCCGGCGGAAATCCGGCGCTGGCGCGGATCGAGTCCGCCGACGCCCACGCGCCGCGGTACTCGATCAGCTATGCCGGGGCGACATGCGAAATCACCTATCGAGGCGTGGCGATGTGCACATCGATGGGGCACGGTTTCAGCCAATGGGGACCAGTGCCGCAGGGCTACTGATCCCCGAAATCGGCGGTTACCGATACCAGACGCCGTCGTCCCAGTCGCCGTAGTGCCAGACGTTGAAGTCGTAGCGGCTGTGCGCGCCCGCGAACAGGTAGCCGTACCACCCGGCCGAGGTGTCGCAGATCTGGTCGTCGTGGTTGCAGACCGTCAGCGTCGGGAAGGGGCCGAACCAGTCGTCCACCCCGGCCAGCGGATAGCCGATGAGGTGATTGCCCGGGGCCGACGACAGGCCGCCCCAACCGGGTCCGGGGGCACGCTTGGGATCGGCCAGCAGAATGGCATTGGCATTCCCGACGTACTGGTTCGCGGTGACCCAGGCGTGCAGAATGCCAGCGCCCTCGCTGTGCCCGATCATCCTGATGTGGTCGCCCGGGCATTCGCCGCGGTGCAGCCAGAACAGGCGATTGAGTTCGTTCAATCCCGACATCGGATCGAGCGAGTTGTAGCCGACGGGTTGATCGACGAAGGGGATGAACACCGAGGAGGTGTTGTCCCCGAGACCGCCGATACCGATTGCCCAGTTGCCGGTGCAGTTGGCGGCGTGGGCCTGCGGCGCGGTCGAGTGCGCGAAGGAAAACAGGATGGCCAACAGTAATGCGGCGAAGAGCGCCGTTGCTCTACGCATGATCGTACTTCTTCGTTTTCGTGCCTCCGGGTCCGGCCCGGCTTGCAGGTGTGTGTACCCAGAAATTGCCGACATGAATGTTTTTCGGTGAAACAGTTACACCAGATGCCGATATAGTGGCCGTACTGAAATATCATCCGGCCCGGATCCGTCGGCAGAGTGGGCGTGCCGGATGCCGATCCGGAGCCATATGACGCCGGATGTCGTTGCGGCCTAACAATATTCAGGAATGGTTTCACCGGCGGCCACGCAATGGACGGCCACCGGCCACCCGGCCGAGGCTGGAGACGCCGGATGGGTTGCTGCGGCGTGCCACGGCCCGGATCGCGGCAGGGAAAATTGGGGCATCAAGCGTCCGGGCCGGGCGGATACACTTCGGATGCTCGAATCGACCACCGGCGCAACGGGTTCCGGGGCAATACTGGAGGGATTGCACATCATGGCTCGAATCATCAACTCGCCCACCTCGATTCGATTCGCCACCGGAGCCGCCGCACTCGGTGTCGCCGCCACCGTCACCGCGTTGGCCGCACCGCAGGCCGCGGCGACGGTCACCGCGCTCGAGGTCGCGCCCGGGTTGAGCCTCGGCTCGCACAAGTACGGGACGGGTTGCTCCTACACCGTGACCGCCCGGGTCGACGACAACACCAAGACGGTCTACTTCTTCGAGCAGGGCCAGGGCCCCAGCGGTTTCGCCGACGCCAAGCCGTCCAACGGCGTGGCGACCGCGACGTGGACTCCGTCGTCGACGAAGATCACCTACATCTACGCCCTCCAGCCGGGCGCGACGACCGTGGTGTCGGCGGCCGTCGACGTCGGCACCGGCATCAATCTCGGGTCCGCCTGCGTCGCCAACTGATTCGCGGCACGCCCGCTCACCCGCGCAGCAACGCCCGGGCGTGCCGGACCTCCGGTATGCCGATGATCTTGGCCGCGAGCAGGAAGGTCGCCGCACCGATCGCCGCACCGACCGACACGGTGAGCACGCGTCCGAGCGTCGGGTCGGCGACGGCGTGCCGGGCCAGCGCCATGGCGACCAGGCAGCCCCAGCCCGCGATCGCGGCCGCCCAGATCACCCGCGCGAATGTGGTTGCGACGGTGGCGAAGCCGAGCAGGCCGTAACGGCGGCGCAGCAGCAGGTGTCCCGTCAGCGCGCCGACGACGTAGGCGGCCGAACCCGCGACGCCGAGCATCACCACGACGCCGGGATCGGGCAGGACCGTGACCGACAGCGCCAGAACGCCGATCTTGGTGAGCACCATGGCGATATTGATCAACGTCGGGGTGCGGGTGTCGTTGTCGGCGTAGAACACTCGCAGCTGCAGCATCACCAGCGCGAACGGGGCCAGGCCGAAGGCCGCGGACGCCACGGCCGCACCGATCAGCCGGGCCGCGGCCGCGTCGACGCGACCGGTGAACACCACCGTGGCCAGGACCGGTCCGAGCAAAGCCATCGCCACCGTCACCGGCACCATGGCGACGACCAAATACCGCGCGCCGCGGCCGAGATCGGCGATCACGGCGGGCCGGTCACCGCGGGCCGCGGCGCGAGAGATGCGCGGCATCAGCACCGTGAGCAGCGATGCGGCGAGAATGCCGTAGGGGACCTGGAACAGCGGGTCGGCATAGGTGTAGACGGACATGCCGCCGTGGTCGGAGGCGACGCGCAGCGTCACCACCACACCGACCTGGCTGATACCCGCGTACGCCAGCACCCAGCCCAGCAGCGGGACCGCGGCGCGCACCGGCCGCCAGGTGTGCGGGATCGGACGCACCCGCCAGCTCCATCGGAAACCGTTGCGCCGCAGCGCCACCGCCACCCAGGCGGCCTGTCCGGCGATGCCCGCGGTGGTTCCGAGGCCGAGGGTGAGCACCTGCGCGGCCGTCATCGACGCGGGCGTCAGGGTGACCGGGCCGGGCAGCAGCACGAATATCCCCAGTGTCGCCAGCACGATCACGTTGTTGACCACCGGAGCCCAGGCCGCCGCGGCGAAGCTGTCGCGGACGTTGAGCACGGCGGTCAGCAGCATCGTCAGGGCGTAACAAAAGATCTGCGGTAGCAGCAGGTAGGCGAATATCGTGGTGAGCCGCCGCTGTTCGGGATGGGCGACGAGGATGCGCACCAGCAGCGGCGCGCACAGCACGGTAACCACCGTGACCGCCGCGGCGACGATCACCGCCGCGACCAGCAGGCGCTGGGTGAATTCCCGGGAGCCACGGCGACCCAGCCGACGGGCCCGGATCAGCAGCGGCACGATCGCACTGGCGAATACGCTGCCGAGCATCAGTTCGTACACCATATTCGGCATGTTGTTGGCCAGATTGTAGGAGTCGGCGACCGCGGCGGCCCCGATCGCGGCGGCCAGCGCGAGGGTTCTCGCGAAACCGGTCACCTTGCTCGCCACATTGGCCAGGGCGACGTGACCGCCCGCGCGGGCCAGGGTCCGGGTGCGCCTCGGCCGCACCGACTCCGGATGCGGACCCGGTAACACCGGCAGCGGCTGGGTGGGCAGATTGCCGTAGTCCAAGAATCCCTCCCCGATCGGATATCGCCGTTCCGAGGGTACTTTCCGGTTCGAATCGCGCGGACGATGAGTTTCCGGCCGCCGTCCGGTCAGCACTTGTAGCCGACGCTGGAGGACGCCATGCAGATCGAGACAACCAATCTGGACATCTACGGTAACGACCCCCTGCCGTGGTCGCGGGCGCACGCGGCCCTGCACGATTTCATCGCCGATCCGGACGGGCGGGCCTATCTGAGCACCTGCGGCCCCGACGGCCGCCCGCACACCACCGGCATCGGAGCCCTGTGGCTGGACGACGGGGTCTATCTGGTCAGCGGCCCCGGCACCCGCAAATCCCGCAATCTCGCCGCCAACCCGGCCTGCGCCCTCGCCTTCCCCTTCGACGATCTCGATCTCGTGGTGGAGGGCACCGCGGCGATCGTCACCGATCCGAACACCTTGGAGCGCATCGCCGCTCGCTATCGCGCGGCGGGCTGGCCGGTCGAGGTGCGGGGGCACGCCTTCACCGCCCAGTACAGTGCCCCCAGCGCCGGTCGCCCGCCGTGGCATCTCTACTACGTCACCCCGCATACCGTCGTGGGCGTGGCGACCGCCGAACCCCATGGGGCCACCCGCTGGCGGCTGTCCTGACGTACGCTCCGACAGACGCCGGAGGATGGCCGCGGAATAACCTGAGGTATGGCTCTGGCTCGTCGGCAGTTGTTGAGGTTGGGCGCGGCGGGGGCAGGGGCGGTGCTGGTAGGGATTTCCGGGGCGGGGAGCGGGCGGTTTCGGGCCCCGCGGTGGCTGGGGGATCCGTTCTCGCTCGGGGTGGGTTCGGGAGATCCGCGGCCGGACGGGGTAGTGCTGTGGACCCGGCTGGCTCCCGATCCGTTGGCTCCCGACGGGCTCGGCGGGATGGGGCGGGCGCCGGTCGGCGTCGAGTACGAGGTGGCGCACGACGAGGGCTTCCGGCGGGTGGTGCGGCGCGGGACGGCCGTGGCCACCCGGGAGCTCGGGCACAGCGTGCATCCGGAGGTGGACGGGCTGGAGCCGGATCGGTGGTATTTCTACCGGTTTCGGGCGGGTGCGGCGATCTCGCCGGTCGGGCGCACGCGCACCGCGCCGCTGCCGGGGGCGCCGACGGCGCGGCTGCGGTTCGCCTTCGCCTCCTGTCAGTCCTGGAGCTCGGGCTACTTCACCGCCTACGACCATATGAGCGCCGAGGACCTCGATCTCGTCGTCCATCTGGGCGACTACATCTACGAGCGCGGCTGGCGACGGGGCCGCGTCGGGATGTCGGTGGAGCCGTATCTGACCGCCGAGGCCGTGGATCTGGCCGGATATCGGCTGCGCTACGCCCAGGCCAAGGCCGAACCTCCGCTGCGGGCGGCGCATGCGGCCTTCCCGTGGTTGGTCACCATGGACGATCACGAGGTCGACAACAACTGGGCGAGCGACTCCCCCGGGCTCGGCATCGATATCTCGTTGCTACCCGCGCTGTTTCGCCGCCGCCGCGCGGCCGCCTTCCAGGCCATGTACGAACATCAGCCGCTGCGCGTCGAGAGCCTGCCCGCCGGGCCATCGATGCTGCTGCACAGGCGGTTCGGCTTCGGCGACCTCGCGGAGATCACCATGATCGACACGCGCCAGTACCGCACCCGGCAGGCCTGCGGCGGCAACGTCTCCGCGGACTGCCCGGTCCGGTTCGATCCCGAGCGGACGATTCTCGGAGCCCGACAACGGGATTGGCTGCTCGACGGCCTCACCCGCTCCGCGGCGCGCTGGCAGGTGATCGGCAACCAGGTGGGCCTGGGGCAGCTCGACAGCGATCCGGGCCCGGGGGTGGCGGTGTCCACCGACGCCTGGGATGGATATGTCGCCGACCGCGGCGCGGTGCTCGGCGCGGCCGCCGACCGGAAGGTCCGCAACCTGGTCGTGATCACCGGCGACCGTCATCAGAACCAGGTCAGCGACCTGCGCCGCGACTACACCGACCCCGAATCCCCGATCGTGGCGGCGGAATTCACCGGCACCTCGATCTCGAGCGCGGGCGACGGCGCCGACCTCGACCCCACCGGCCGCCGCCTGCTCGCCGCCAATCCGGACCTGAAGTTCTTCAACGCCCAGCGCGGTTACGTCCGGGTCGAGGTCGATCACCGCCTGTGGCGCGGCGATTTCCGGGTGGTTCCCTATGTCCGCAGGCCGGGTGCGCCGGTGCGGACGCGGGCGAGTTACGGAGTGCGGGACGGCGCGCCCGGCGTCGTCGAGTTGTAGGCCTGCGGGTGGGCGGGATGGTTCGGCGTCGAGCCGATTCCTCGAAAGGTCTGGCAGGCAACATCATCGCGACCGCTGCCGCGGTGGGGCGGCGGCTGCCATTGCGTCATGGCTCCCGGCTCCGGGAGTCCCGGCCGGGTCCGCCCCATCGGCACCGCGACGCGTGCGGGTCGTATGCGGACAGGGCGCGAGCGACGCGTTCGATCAGTTCGACCGGCGGCAGTTCGAACGGCTCGGCCGATATCGGCAGCGTGGCGCCGGGAACGCGTTGCGGCAGGGCACTACTCACGTCATTCCTCTCGAAATCCCGTTGTAGCCATGCGATCGGCGCTCGCCGTCGGAGACGTCCATTACCGTTGTCGGCGCGACGAATTCGGGGCTGAAACTGCGTCATCGACCGAGCGGCGAGGCTTCGTCAACCATCCCGCAACTTTGCTGTCGCGCCGAGTACCGCAGATGTACTGGATGTATACACTTCGCAAACTCGATCGGCGGTCGGACGACGACCCGGCCCACGTGCACGACCCGATGAGCGCCGAGTTGTGCATCCGCACGGGGTCGCGCCGCGGCACGCGGCGGGCCGTCACGGTCGTGTCCGGCAATCGGCTCGTCGCTCAGCGGACAGTCTGCGGCACAGACTGTTTCGGCTGAATGAACACCGGCACCGTCATTCGCCGGTGCTCGTTGCGACACTCACGGCGACGATCGTCGCCACCGCGGCGCCCTGGACCTCCTGAACGGCCTTGCGCACCGCCGGTCCGCCCCATTCACCCGCGCTGATCTCCTTGCCGCGGCGACGGACCGTTCGTTTGTCGATATCGGATACGACCTTGGGCAGCAGGCCCACCGCGTACAGGATCGAGATCAATGCGGCGGTGCGGTCATCGGGCGAACGACCCTCGACGGCCGCTCGCACGCGCGCCACGATCTCCACCGCAGGCGCGGGATCGACCGGTTGCCACACCGTGGTCGGGAACAGGCCGAGGGCTCGGCCCCGAGCCACGCGGAGGTAGCCGCGGTCGACCAGATCGCCCAGCAGCGCCTCGCGCAGATCCTTGGCTCGACGGTGCCAGCCGCCGAATCCGGCGACCTTGCCGATCGCATCCTTGGGCTTGCGGCCCTGCGCGACTCCCACCAGATCGGCCAGCCGCGCGTCGCTGGGCGGTCGCTCGGTCGCGGCCAGTCGCCCGGGTTTGTGCGCCGGATCGCCGCGCTCGGTGACGCGCAGCGCGCCGTCCAGGGTCAGCTCGACCAGCGCGGCACCGGCCAGCGCGGCTCCCAGCACGGCGTCGGCCACCCGCTGCTTGCCGCTGTCGTCGAGCGCGAGCAGCAGGAATTCCTCCGCCACGGTCAGCATGCCCCCGCCTCCTGGTAGGTCGTCGCCACAGTGGTGCGGCGAATCGACCCTAGCCTGAATACCGTTGCGGGAGAAGGCGGCCCATCCCTCGCGCGTTCACCCGATCCGGTCACGGCGTGTTCCCGATCGGCTGGGACGATCGGGAACATTCGCCGCGCCCTCAGCTCACCGCGACCTTGCTCCTGGTCGCGGACTTCTTGGCCCTGGTCGTCTTCTTGGCCGGTTTCGGATCGGTGGCGGGCTTGGCCGCCAGGACCTCGCGCAGGAACTGTCCGGTGTAGCTCTCGGCAACGGCCGCAACATCTTCCGGAGTGCCCTGGGCAACGACCGTGCCGCCGCCGGAACCACCCTCCGGGCCCATATCGATCACCCAGTCGGAGGTCTTGATGACGTCCAGGTTGTGTTCGATGACGATGACCGTATTGCCCTTGTCGACCAGACCGTTGATGACGCCGAGGAGTTTGCGGATGTCCTCGAAGTGCAGGCCGGTGGTCGGCTCGTCGAGAATGTAGACCGTGCGGCCGGTGGAGCGCTTCTGCAGTTCGGCCGCCAGCTTCACGCGCTGCGCCTCACCGCCGGACAGTGTCGGCGCGCTCTGGCCCAGCCGGACATAGCCCAGCCCGACGTCCACCAGCGTCTTGAGGTAGCGGTGGATCGAGGTGACCGGCTCGAAGAATTCGGCCGCCTCCTCGATGGGCATGTCCAGCACCTCGGCGATGGTCTTGCCCTTGTAGTGCACCTCCAGCGTCTCCCGGTTGTAGCGGGCGCCGTGGCAGACCTCGCACGGCACGTACACATCGGGCAGGAAGTTCATCTCGATCTTCAGCGTGCCGTCACCCGAACACGCCTCGCAGCGGCCGCCCTTTACATTGAAGGAGAATCGGCCGGGCTGATAGCCGCGCACCTTCGCCTCGGTGGTCGCCGCGAACAGGGTGCGGATCTTGTCGAAGACGCCGGTGTAGGTCGCCGGATTCGAGCGCGGGGTGCGACCGATCGGTGACTGGTCCACCTGCACCAGCTTGTCCAGATGGTCCAGGCCGTTGACGCGGGTGTGGCGGCCGGGCACCTGACGGGCGCCGTTGAGCTTGTTCGCCAGCACCGTGGCGAGAATGTCGTTCACCAGCGTCGACTTGCCCGAACCGGACACCCCCGTCACCGAGGTGAGCACGCCCAGCGGAAAGCTCACGTCGATGCCGCGCAGGTTGTGCTCGTTCGCGCCGACCACGGTCAGCTGCTTCTTCTTGTTCACCGGCCGCCGCACCAGCGGGACCTCGATGCGCTCGCGGCCCGAGAGGTACGCGCCGGTCAGCGAATTGCGGTCTTCCAGCAGGCCCTTGTAAGGGCCGCTGTAGACCACCTGGCCACCGTGCTCGCCCGCGAGCGGGCCGATGTCGACCACCCAGTCCGAGGAGTGGATGGTGTCCTCGTCGTGCTCGACCACGATCAGCGTATTGCCCAGATCCCGCAGCCGCGTGAGAGTTTCGATGAGGCGGCGGTTGTCGCGCTGGTGCAGGCCGATGGACGGCTCGTCCAGCACGTACAGCACGCCGACCAGGCCCGATCCGATCTGCGTGGCCAGCCGGATACGCTGCGCCTCACCGCCGGACAGCGTCGCCGCGGCGCGCGAGAGCGTCAGATATTCCAGACCCACGTCGAGCAGGAAGCCCAGCCGCGCCTGAATCTCCTTGAGCACCTGGCCCGCGATGGCCGCCTCCCGCTCCCCCAGCTCGAGGGAGTTGAGGAACTTCGAGCAGTCGCGGATGGAGAAGTCACAGACCTCGGCGATGGATTTGCGGCCGGCCTCGGAGTTCAGCGTGACGGCCAGGATCTCCGGGCGCAGCCGGGCGCCGTTGCAGACCGGGCACGGGATGTCGCGCATGTACCCGTCGTAGTACTCCTTGGCCGAATCGGATTCGGTGTTCTCCATGCGCCGCTGCAGGAAGGGCATGACGCCCTCGAAATCGGCGTAGTAGGAACGCTTGCGGCCGTAGCGGTTGGTGTAGGAGACGTGCACCTGCTCGGAACTGCCCTCGAGCACCGCCTTGCGGGCCTTGAGCGGCAACTTGTTCCACGGGGTGTCCATCGAGAAGCCCAGCGCGTCGGCCAGGCCCTGCAGTAACCGGTTGAAGTATTCGGCCGTCTGCCCGCGCGACCAGGGCGCGATCGCACCCTCGTTCAGGCTCAGCTCCGGATCGGGCACCACCAGATCCGGGTCGACCTCCTTGCGGTTGCCCAGGCCGGTGCAGTCGGGGCAGGCGCCGTAGGGCGAGTTGAACGAGAACGAGCGGGGCTCGAGATCCTCGATGTCGAGCGGATGGCCATTGGGGCAGGCCAGCTTCTCGGAGAAGCGGCGCTCGCGGTCGTGCGCGTGCTCGTCGCGGTCGACGAAGTCCAGCACCACGATGCCGTCGGCCAGCCGCAGCGCGGTCTCGATCGAATCGGTCAGGCGCTGCTTGGAACTCGGCTTCACCGCGAGGCGGTCGACCACCACCTCGATATCGTGCTTCTCCTGCTTCTTCAGCTTCGGCGGATCGGTGAGCGGATACACCACGCCGTCGACCCGGACACGCGAATAGCCCTGGGTGTTCAGTTGGTCGAACAGGTCCACGAATTCGCCCTTGCGCGTGCGCACCACGGGCGCGAGGACCTGGAACCGGATGCCCTCCGCCATCGCCAGCACCTGGTCGACGATCTGCTGCGGGCTCTGCTTGGCGATGAGCTCACCGCAGACCGGGCAGTGCGGCGTGCCCGCGCGGGCGTACAGCAGGCGCAGATAGTCGTAGACCTCGGTGATGGTGCCCACCGTCGAGCGCGGATTGCGGTTGGTGGACTTCTGATCGATCGACACCGCCGGGGACAGGCCCTCGATGAAATCCACATCGGGCTTGTCCATTTGACCGAGGAACTGGCGCGCGTACGCCGACAGCGACTCGACGTAGCGGCGCTGTCCCTCGGCGAAAATGGTGTCGAACGCGAGGCTCGACTTACCGGAACCGGACAGCCCGGTGAACACGATGAGGCTGTCGCGGGGCAGGTCGAGATCCACCCCCTTGAGGTTGTGCTCCCGCGCTCCGCGCACCGTCAGGCGATCCGCCACAGGCCGTCCCTTCTTCCTCGTGTTCGGCATCCAGATTCATCCCCGCCGCCATGCTAGGACCACCCACCGACAAGTTTCGGCGGACGGCTGCCGACCAGGCACGGAACAGGATTTCGGCTGTCGCCGACGGATTGCGGGCCGCCCGACGGCGACCGCCCATCCAGCGTACGTTCTTCCGGGGCGCGGCGGACCGATGTGGCCGACTACCCGGCCGGTGCGCACCCCGCTTGTAATGATCACCGCACGAGCGCCGATCAAACGCGCGCGGTGTGACCGATCCGACAATGTCGGCGCTGTGGTCTTGTAACGCCGACCCCGGCATGATCCTGTGGCCATTGACGAAAGTCACCGACGATCAGGGGGTACACGAGGTGGAGTGGGGTGACGAAGCCGACGGCGCGGTCGATGCCGAGCAGCTTGCCCAGCGGTACCGAACCCTGGTCGAGCACAGCCCCGACGGGGTGGTGGTGCACGAGCGCGGCGTGGTCGTCTATGCCAATCCCGCGATGATGCGGTTGCTGGCCGCGGACAGCGTCGATCGGATCATCGGCCGCCCCGTGACGTGGTTCGTGCATCCCAGTTCGGTACCGGACATGCTGGAGCGACTCGACCACCTCCAGGCCACCGGTGACGCGTCGGATCCCACCGAGATGATCCTGCGCCGCTGCGACGGCGCGCTGGTCGAGGTGGAGACCGTCTCGGCGCTGACCGTCTGGCGCGGCCGAATGGCGTATCAGGTGGTCGTGCACGATCTCACCGCGCAACGCCGCGCCGAGGCGGCGCAGCGGCGTGCCGAGCAGCATTTCGCCACGGTCGTCGCCCAGCTCGAGGAGGGTGTGGTGGTGACCGATCGGTACGGACGCATCGAATCGATCAATCCGGCGGCCAAGCGGATCTTCGGCCGCGACGACGAGGATCTGGTCGGACTGTCGATCGAGACGCTCGCGGTGGCGCTGCTGGACGCCAACGCCCAACCGCTGCCGCCCGCGCGGCATCCGATCACGCGCACGCTGGCCACCGGCGAGACGATCACGCGTTTCGTCTTCGGCATCGATCGGCCCGACGGGCAGCGCCGCTGGCTGTCGGCGTCGAGCCGGTTGCTCAATCCGGACGATCCGACCTCCTCGGCGGTGTCGTCGTTCAACGACATCACCGAATCTCGCGCCAGCCGAAGGCAATTGGAGTACCAGGCCACCCACGATCCGCTGACCGGACTGGCCAACCGCTCGCTCGTGCTGTCACGGCTGGCGGCCGCGCTGGGCAGTGAGGAACAACCGGTCTCGACCGTGCTGTTCATCGATCTGGACGGCTTCAAGAGCATCAACGACACGCTCGGGCATGCGGTCGGCGATACGGTGCTGCAGATCGTGGCGCAGCGGCTGCAGCGCGGCCTGCGCCCCGACGACGTGGTGGGCCGCATCGGCGGCGACGAATTCCTGATGCTGCTGTCCGGGCGCGTCCTGCCGGTCGATCTGGACGGCCTCGTGAACGGGCTGCGCGCCGCGATGGCCGAACCGATCATCGCGCGCGGCCACCGCATCCAGGTCGAGGCCTCGATCGGCGTCACCCGGCTGCGCCCCGGCGACACCCGCAGTCCGGAGGCCGTCCTGCACGACGCGGATCTGGCGATGTACCGTGCGAAACCGGCCCCCCACCGCGAGGGTGGCGCCCTGGGGCGGCGGCCGAACAGCACCCACGCATCCTGAAAGACAGGCCGATGATCCTGGAGCACGCGCTGCTTCCCGCCCTGCCCGAACGCACCGCCGAATTCGAGGTCGCCTTCGCGCGGGCGCGCGAGATCATCGCGAGCGCGCCCGGCTTCCGCTCGCTCACGCTGTCGCGATCGATGGGGACGCCGAACACCTACCTGCTGGTCGAGTGGGATCGCCTGGCGGATCACACCGAGCGCTTCCCCGGCTCGGCGGGGTATCAGCGCTGGAAGCAACTGCCGCACCACTGCTACGAGCCGTTCCCGGTCGTCGAACACCTCACCGCCGTGAAGGCGGCGACACCGCCGGATTCACCTGCGGTTACGGCGAGCGCGCCGAACCCGAACTAGACTCGACAACTCTGTTTTCTGCTCGCGCGCGGCCCTTGCCCGGCCGGCTGTGGTGACAAGGAGTTCCGCTTTGCCCGACCGCCTCACCGAGGACAGCCAGGCGACCGACCGCGCGGCCGAATTCGAGCGCGAGCAGGCCTACCTCACGCAGCTGTACCAGCGGCTCGACGAGATGCGCGCCTATGCCCAGCGGCGGCTGCGGGAGGTGCTGCTGGAGACCGGGGGCACCCCGCAGGCGCGCAGCGAGCGCGAGTCGTTCACCCAGCTCTACTCCGAGGACCTGAGCAAATACGATGCCGCCGAGCACGGTCTGTGCTTCGGCCGCATCGACCTGTCCGACAGCGAGGCCGAGGAGCACCGCTACATCGGCCGTCTCGGCATCCTCGACGAGGACAACGACTACGCCACCCTGCTGCTGGACTGGCGGGCCCCGCTGGCGCGGCCGTTCTATCTGGCCACCACCGCCCAGCCCGACGGCGTGCTCCGGCGTCGCCACATTCGCTCGCGCAACCGCACGCTCACCGCGATCAACGACGAATACCTGGATCTGGAGGCCGCGCGCCGGGCCGGGGCGATCGAGGCCGACGAGGGCGGGGTGGGCAGCGAGAGCGCGCTGCTGGCCGCGCTGAACGCCGCTCGCACCGGGCATATGAGCGACATCGTCGAGACGATTCAGAGCGAGCAGGACGCGATCATCCGCTCCGAGCACAAGAGCGTGCTGGTGGTCCAGGGCGGGCCGGGCACGGGCAAGACGGCCGTGGCGCTGCACCGGGCGGCGTATCTGCTCTACACCTATCGCCAGCAGCTGGACAAGGCCGGGGTGCTCATCGTCGGGCCCAACTCCACCTTCCTGGATTACATCGGCCAGGTGCTGCCCTCACTCGGTGAGACCGGGGTGCTGCTGTCGACGATCGGCAATCTGTATCCGGGAGTGCGGGCGACGCTGGAGGATTCGCTGCGCGCGGGCGAGCTGAAGGGCTCGCTGGACATGATCGAGGTCCTGAAGAAGGGCGTGCGCGACTGGCAGCAGGTGCCCAGCGAGCCGATCCGGCTGCGCTTCGACGGCTACGACCTCACCCTGGACCGCAAGATCGCCACCAAGGCCCGCGGCCGGGCCCGCTCCTCGCGCCGGGCGCACAATCTGGCGCGGCCCATCTTCGCCGCCTCGGTGGTCGACGCGCTGACCGATCAGCTGGCCGCGACCATGGGTAAGGACCTCACCGGCGGCAGGAACCTGTTGAGCCAGGCCGATCTCACCGAGATCCGCGACGAGATGCGCGCCGACGCCGACATCCAGCGCGCGATCGCCGGGCTGTGGCCGATCCTCACCCCGCAGGAGGTGCTGGCCGGGCTGTGGGCCGATCCGCAGCGGCTGGCCCGCGCGGCCGATCAGCTTCCCGAGGAGGATCGCAAGGAGCTGTACCGGCCCGACAACGGGCATTTCAGCGCCGCGGACACGCCGCTGCTGGACGAGCTGGCCGAACTGCTGGGCGTCGACGACACCAAGGAGCGCGAGCGATCCCGGCGGCGCTGGCGCGCCCAATTGGCCGAGGCGCAGGACGCGCTCGACATCCTCACCGGCTCGGCGCCTCAGGACCTCGAGGACGAGCTGGACCCGGAGATCCTCATGGCCTACGACCTGATCGACGCCAGCCAGCTGGCCGAGCGCCAGCAGGTGCGCGCCCGCCAGACCACGGCCGAACGCGCCGCCGGGGATCGCACCTGGACCTACGGCCACGTGATCGTCGACGAGGCGCAGGAACTCTCGGAGATGGCGTGGCGAATGGTCATGCGCCGCATCCCGAACCGCTGGGTGACGGTGGTCGGCGACGTGGCGCAGACCGGCGATCCGGCCGGGGCCTCGTCCTGGCAGCGCATGCTGGAACCGTATGTGGCCAAGCGCTGGAAGCTCACCGAGCTCACCGTCAACTACCGCACCCCCGCGGAGATCATGACCGTGGCCGCGGACGTCCTCGCGGCCATCGATCCCGACGCCACCGCCCCCCGCTCGGTCCGCGAATCGGGCCATCCCCCACAGGCACTGCGCGTCGACCCCGCCGACCGCCCCGAACAGGTAGCCAAGCTGGTGGCCGAGGAGGCCGACCGCCCCGGCATCAGCGCCATCCTGGCCCCCCACGCCCTGGTGAACGAATTCGCCGAGGTAGCAAGCGATTCCGTGCGCGTACTCACGGTTTCCGAAGCCAAGGGCCTCGAATTCGACGCGGTGATCCTGGTCGAACCACAAACCATCCTGAACGAGTCCCCGCGAGGCCTGAACGACCTGTACGTCGCCCTCACCCGCGCCACCCAGCGGCTGTCGGTGGTGCACAGCGAGGAGCTGCCCGAGGTACTGGGAGCGCTGCGGCGGGAGTGAGAGGCCGGGCGTCGGCAGGACTGGAGGCAGGCAGGATCGCCGCACCCTTTCCCGCGCTCCGCACCCGTTGTGGCGGGCCATAAGGGGTGCGAGAGGCGAGAAAGGGTGCGAAGGGCCGGGACGGCGGGGGTGGGCCGCCGTTGGGGGTCAGCGGACGGTGTGGACGATCAGGACGTCGGTGCGGGATTTGCGGGCCACGTCGGAGGGGACCGAGCCGAGGAGGCGGCCGGTGAGGGTGTTGAGGCCGCGGTTGCCTACCACCAGGAGGTCGGCGCCTACCTCCTTGACGAGGGCGAGCAGGGATTCGACCGGCTCGCCTACCACGGCGCGCTCGACGATATTGACGGCGCCGGCGGCGGTCGCGCGGTCGCGGCCGGTACGCAGGATTTCGTGCGTGGGGGCCGAGCCGCGGACCTGATATGCCTCGTCCTTGAGTACATCGGCCGCGGCGGCGACATCCCGGTCATCGGTCGGGTAGTACGCGCAGGCGATGTACAGGGTGGCGCCCGAAGCGCCGGCCAGTGCCGCGGCCTTCTCGACGGCGACGTACGACGAGTCCGAGCCATCGGTACCGACGACAATGGTCCGATAGGCGGTCATCTGTCCTCCAAACGTCCAAGGGGTCGGATGCGGCGCGATTTGCCCGTGACGACGGGTACCGCGCGGCAACTGCGCTAGACGATAACCTTTACCGGGCCGGAAATATCCCGAATCGCAACACATCACACCTGGCGGTCGAGTAACGCCCGGCACACGTTCGCGGACCATATGCCATAACTGGCCCGCGCTACCTGCGCCGATTCTCCAGGCCGGGTGAAGAGCGAGATTCCCGACACGAACCGAACGGTCTTGTGGCACTGGGATTTCCATCACATACCGGCCGCCCGCACGGGCCTACGGGCCGCGCCGGACACCCGCGGCGACGGGGTGACGTGGGTAAACAGCCCGACGGTGACACTTCACAATTGCACGGCCCACGTCCTGCTGGTAGTTCGCGAGGCGGATTTCAATGGGCGGCGCGAAATGCCTCAGTCGAGGTGGAAAAGCGGTCCCGTGAGGGTCAGCCCGAGGTCGCGGTTGTGGGCGAAGAACGCGAACAGCATCAGGGCCGCGCCGCCCAGGGCCACATTCTTGTTGAAATTCACCATCTCGCCCTGCCTGACCTGCGGATCGCTCTCCTTCCAGAACGCGTGCATGAGGAATGCGGCGGGCAGGACGAAGACCAGCAGGATGAGGCAGCCCAGATCGGCCCAGACCCCGAGCAGCACGCTCAGGCCGCCGAGGAGCAGCATCACGCCGGAGAAGAGCACATTGACCTTGGCGGCGGGCACACCCTTGCTCGCCGTGTAGGCGGCCATGGCATCGGTCTGGGTGAAATGACCGAACGCCGAACCGAGGAACAACAGGGCGAACAAAATCCGCCCGATCAGCACCAGAACATCCATCGCCCACTCCTGTCAGTAGTCCGCAGGCCCGCCGTCGGGCCGGTAGTACCGGATTCAACCGGACAGCAGCGCGCTACGGGCGTATTCCAGCGGCGACATTCCGACTTCCCGGGCGAACTCACGGGAGAAATGGGCCTGATCGAAGTAGCCGAGTTCCAGTGCGAGCGCGGCCAGGTCGCCGGTACGGCCCTCGGCCAGCAGATGTGCGCCGTCCTGCAGCCGATAGCGCCGCAGCACCCATTTCGGTCCCGCGCCCACATAGCGGCGGAACAGCCGCTGCAGCGTGCGGATCGGGATGTCGAACCGCTCGGTGACCTGCTCGACCTTGGTCAGATCGCGATCGGACTCCATCGCCGCGATGATGCGCAGCACCAGCCGGTAGGACTCGTCGGGCGGGATGCGGCGCGCGGCGTCGGTGAAGAACTCCTCGACGATGTCGCGGCGCTCCTCGTCGGTGGCGGCCGACAGCACCTTCTCCGACAGGCCCACGGCCTCGGGCAGCACCGCGGTGAGCTCGGCCGCCGAATCGCGGAGCGCGCCGACGTCCAGCCCGGTGAACGCGCCGAAGCCGCCGGGACGGAACTTCACGCCGAAGGTCTCCCCCTGACCGGACAGCTCGCGAATGTATTTGACCGTGCTCACCCCGTTGACCCAGCCGCCGCCGCGGGTGTGCGTCCGCTCGAAGGTGAGGTTGACGCACGGGTAGGGCAGGACCTCGGCCCGATAGTCCGGGCGGCCGCGCAGATCCCAGCTCACCGACCAGTACCACTCGATGAATCGGGCAGTCTCGCCGCGGGCGGGCAACCGGCCCAGGGTGCGGTGCCGCTCCTGCTCACGCGGATACAGGATACCCTTGGCGACCTCCGGGGGTGGCACCGGAATCAGCTCGGGCGCAGGACTTTTCGCGTGCTCAGGCACGACCCGTTGCTCCTCCGCGACGGAGCTGTCGCGTTCTTACAAGATTCGCGAGTGGCCGGCGGCGAGAGTGATAGCCATGACGAACACAGTGCATCCGATCCCCGAGGGCTACCACTCCATCACCTGTTTCCTGGCGGTCGCCGACGCCGACAAGGCCATCGAGTTCTATGCCGCGGTCTTCGGCGCGGAGGTGTTGAGCCGCAACGACCTTCCCGACGGCCAAGCCGCCCACGCGGAACTGAAGATCGGCGATTCCACCCTCCAGGTGGGCATGCCGGTCGCCGAACACGGCCTGCGCGCCCCCGCCGACGACTGGGTCCACACCAGCGTCATGCACTACGCCCCCGACGTCGACGCGGTGATCGAGCGCGCCCGCGCACACGGCGCCCGCCGGGTCGAGGATCCGTCGACCTTCGTCACCGGCGACCGCTTCGGCGCGGTGATGGACCCCTTCGGCCACCGCTGGGTCGTGATGACCCGCGTCGAGGACGTTCCGCGCGCGGAGGCCGAGCGTCGGGTGAACGAATGGCTGGCCCAGCAGGGGTGAGCCGACGCGGCCGCGGCGGGGCCGTGCCGACCGATCAGGCATCGCGGCGGCGGTCCGGCGAGGTGGTATCGCGGCGGTGGGCCCGGATATCCACGGGACGCCCGTCGGGATCACGTACCGTCACCGTCCATTGCGTCGGCAGGGTTTCCAGTGGCCCGGCGGGCCAACCGGCCGCCAGGATTCGTTCGCGGACCTCGCACAGCTGCTCGTAGGTTCTCAGGCGTAGTCCCCATCCGGCCCGGCCCAAGGGATCGAGATCCGTGGCCGGGTCGGTCGTCATCTCGACGATCATCAGGTGATCGGCGTTGCCGACATCGACGACCGCGATGCGCGGATCCGCGGACGTTGCCGCACGCTCGAACGCCAGCCGTGCTCCGAGCAAATCGGTGTAGTACCTCACGAGCCGGTCGAGGTCGGGCGTGGACAGCGTCAGATGGTTGATTCCGAGCAGATCGGGCATGGGATGTCCGCGCCGACGGGTCATTTCAGGCCCGCGGCGTCCATGCCGCGCAGTTCCTTCTTCAGGTCGGCGATCTCGTCGCGCAGGCGGCCCGCCAGCTCGAACTGGAGTTCGCGGGCGGCGTTCATCATCTGGGCGGTGAGCTCCTTGACGAGGTCGGCCAGTTCGGCGCGCGGCATGGACTTGATGTCGCGCCCCTCGTAAACGCCCGCGCTGACGGCCCGGCCGGGCTCGCCCTGGGCGCGGCGGCCGCGGCTGGCATTGCGGCCGGAGCCGCCGACCTCCACCACCTCGGTCTCGTCGGCCTCGCGGTAGACCTGGTCGAGGATGTCGGCGATCTTCTTGCGCAACGGTTTCGGGTCGATGCCGTGGGCCTCGTTGTAGGCGATCTGCTTGGCGCGGCGGCGCTCGGTCTCATCGATGGCCTGGCGCATCGAGTCGGTGATCTTGTCGGCGTACATGTGCACCTCGCCGGACACGTTGCGCGCCGCGCGGCCGATGGTCTGGATCAGACTCGTGGTGCTGCGCAGGAATCCCTCCTTGTCGGCGTCGAGGATCGCGACCAGCGACACCTCGGGCAGGTCCAGACCCTCGCGCAGCAGGTTGATGCCGACCAGCACGTCGTAGTCGCCCAGGCGCAACTGCCGCAGCAGTTCCACCCGGCGCAGCGTGTCGATCTCCGAATGCAGATACCGCACCCGCACGCCCAGGCCGAGTAGATAGTCGGTGAGATCCTCGGCCATCTTCTTGGTCAGGGTGGTGACCAGCACGCGCTCGTCGCGCTCGGTGCGCAGCCGGATCTCGTGCAGCAGATCGTCGATCTGGCCCTTGGTCGGCTTCACCACGACATGCGGGTCGACCAGGCCGGTCGGGCGGATGACCTGCTCGACGAATTCGCCACCGGTCTGGCCCAATTCATACGGGCCCGGCGTGGCCGACATGTACACCGTCTGCCCGATCCGGTCGGCGAACTCCTCCCAGGTGAGCGGGCGGTTGTCCACCGCGGACGGCAGCCGGAAGCCGTATTCGACCAGATTGCGCTTGCGCGACATATCGCCCTCGTACATGCCGCCGATCTGCGGGACGGTCACATGCGACTCGTCGATGATCAGCAGGAAGTCGTCGGGGAAATAGTCGAGCAGCGTCGCCGGCGCCGATCCGGCCGGGCGGCCGTCGATGTGACGCGAGTAGTTTTCGATGCCGGAACAGAAGCCGACCTGGCGGATCATCTCCAGGTCGTATTGGGTGCGCATGCGCAGCCGCTGCGCCTCGAGCAGTTTGCCCTGCCGCTCCAGCTCGGCCAGCCGCTGCTCCAGCTCGGCCTCGATGTCGCGCACCGCGCGCTCCATCCGATCCGGCCCGGCGACGTAGTGGGTCGCGGGGAAGATCCGCAGCTTGTCGACCTGCCGGACGATATCGCCGGTGAGCGGGTGCAGGTAGTACAGCGCCTCGATCTCGTCGCCGAAGAATTCGATGCGGACCGCGAGCTCCTCGTAGGACGGAATGATCTCCACGGTGTCGCCGCGCACCCGGAAGGTGCCGCGGGTGAAGGACATGTCGTTGCGGGTGTACTGCACGTCGACCAGCAGCCGCAGGAAGCGGTCGCGATCGACCTCGGCGCCCACCTCCAGCGGAACCGATCGATCCAGATACGACTGCGGCGTACCCAGGCCGTAGATGCACGACACCGACGCGACCACCACGACGTCGCGGCGCGACAGCAGGTTCTGCGTCGCCGAATGCCGCAGCCGCTCGACGTCGTCGTTGATCGAGCTGTCCTTCTCGATATAGGTGTCGGTCTGGGCGATGTACGCCTCGGGTTGGTAGTAGTCGTAGTAGGAGACGAAGTATTCGACCGCGTTGTGGGGCAGCATCTCCCGCAGTTCGTTGGCCAGCTGGGCGGCCAGTGTCTTGTTCGGCGCCATGACCAACGTGGGCCGCTGCACGCGCTCGATCAGCCAGGCCGCGGTGGCCGACTTGCCGGTACCGGTGGCGCCCAGCAGCACCACATCGCGCTCCCCCGCACGCAGGCGGCGCTCCAGCTCGTCGATGGCGGTCGGCTGATCACCGGCCGGTCGGTGCTCACTGACCACCTGGAAGCGGCCGTCGGCCCGCTCGATCTCGCCGATGGGCCGGAACTCCGAATGCGCCAGCGGCGTATTTCCCTCGGCGGGAACCTCGGTTGCGAAAGCCATGTGACCAGCCTAGGACGACCCACCGACAACAAACAGGCGCTCGCGTCCACGCGGGTGACGCACGCCATATCCCTCACCCGACCACGCTGTCGCCGGCCGCGGTCGGGCGCCGATCCTCCTCGGTCTCGACCGCGGCCGATCGCAGCGAGGTCGACGCCACGACGGCGAGCACGGCCGTGATCGCCGCGCAGGCGAGAGCGGTGGCGTTGAGGCCGTTCGTGAACGCCTCGCGAGCGGCGCCGAGCAGCGCTCGCCGAGAGGTGCGGGCAGATCCGCGGCGGCGGCATCGGCGGTGCCGAGCGAATCCTTCGCTGCCTGTCGCGCCTGCGCGGGCACCCCCGGCAGCGAGGCGTCCACGACATCCGCCCGATAGGCCGCGGCGCCGAGCACGCCGAGCACGGCGATGCCGATAGCTATCCCGAACTCCATGCTGGTTTCCGACATCGCCGCCGCCGAACCCGCCTGCGCGGGCGGCGTCACCCCGATCACCAGATCGGTACCGAGCACCATGAGCGGACTGATCCCGACATGGACCAGCACGAATCCGGACACCAGCACCGGAACCCCGCTGACGGCCTCGACGAAGGCCAGCGTCAGATAGCCGACGGTCGCGACGGCCAGCGCGGCGGCGACGATGAACCTCGGCTCGCGCTTGCGCGCGAGGATCGGCGTCAGCATCGAGGCGAGGATCAGCGCCCCCGCCGGAGGGAGCAGCCACAGCCCGGCCGCCAGCGGCGTCAGGCCGCGTACCAGTTGCAGGTATTGCGTGACGAACAGATAGATGCCACCGACCGTGCCCAGGCCGAACAGCAGAATCAGCAGCGCCGCGCGGAAACTCGGCGTGCCGAACAGCCGCAGATCCAGCAGCGGATCGGCGAGTGCCCCCTGCCTGCGGACGAACAGCAGACCGTGCTGAACATCCGCAGCCTGCTCGCCGCGGGCCTGTCCACCACCACCATCGCCGATCTACTGCCCTGCCTGTCCACCGGCGACGGACGACTCATCGCCGACTGCCCCGAACTCCTGGTCGACCTGTACCGCGAACGCGAGCGCATCGACGCGGGCATCCGCGACCTCGAGGCCGCCCGCCGCGCCCTGGACACCGTCATCGCGACCGCCCCGCCCGAGGTGGTGCACGCTGTTGCCGATCTGGTGCACAGCGACTGAGGCACGGGATTCCGGGCTCGGCCCGCACTCTTCTGGCCGGTCGAGCCGGACGGCGTGATCGCGGGGGCGACGCGCCGATGCGGGATCGTGACTCATATCACTTCAGGTGGCCCGAGACCGGCGTGCGGCATCCGTCCACCGGGTGGGCACAGCACGCGCCGAGCGAGCCGTCCAACGCCCCAACACCCACTTCAGCTATCTTTTGGCAACAGGCCGGGTGGATACCGATACACCCCGTCGGCACACTCCGAGCCCACCGCCGCCGACGCGTCCCACGCACCCGTCTCGCACCGAAACCCGCTGCGTCGGCGGCATTTTCACGACGGCCGAAGATCGCCGCATACCCGGGTGCCACGCCGCCCGCATTCGAATCCCTCGGCAACGCCACTGGCGCACAGGCGAAATCGTGAGTTCGATCATTCGCCGAAATTGTTTCGAAGTCATATTTCACATCCGGCGACACGCGGACCGACCGCCCGAATTCGGACAACAACCGCTCCCAGGCGGCAGCATTCGAGCAATACCGAGTCGGGCGTCCGAATCAGGGTTGCCGAGGCCGCCGAGCACAGCGGCGGCTACGCCGAACAGCACCGTGTAGATCAAGCGTCCAATGTCCGAATTGTCCGGTGCCGCAAACGACCTCGGTCACGATAGCGATTCTGCGACAGGAGAATTCCGGTCTGTTCACGTTCACACGACTCGGGTTGCTGAGGTGTACTCTGACACGGTCCGAGATTCGGCAGAATCAAGAAGGGCAGTGTCATGGCCGGTTTTCACATATCGCTTCTGGCGGTACCCGCGCTCGCCGGACTCGTGGAACGCGCCCGAGCCTCGCGGAGCACCGCGTCCGATGGAGTACTTCCCATGTTTGCCAAGCGTCCCAGCACTACCGGTGCCAACTCCGCCGCCACCCAGCCAGCGCGAATTCCGCACCGGCCGCATGTCGAATACTTCGACATCTCGGAACTGAGCAAGACCGACGCCCGCGGCTTCGTCCACCCGGTGGACAGCTGCCACGTCGAACCGTTCGGTCTGTATTTGGTGTGCTGCGCGGACGCACCGCCGAACCGCTACAGCGAGACCTGGGTGCTGCCCGAACTGTCCATCCAGGTCACGATGCATCACGCCAATGCGGGCCACGATCGCGATCCGGTCTATCACATCTACGTCGGGGAGTTCGCCCGGATCGAGCCGAAGCGGTGGCGGGGCACCTACCACTACATCGACATCGTGGCCCGCAACGGACGCGTGCCCGAACTGCGCGGGGTCGACGAGCTCTTCGCCGCCCACGCCGCCGGACACATCGATGCGGCAACCGCACAGCAAGCCTTCGAGCGCGCGACGGCCGTGGTCGACGGGATCGCCTCGCACGACCACAACTTCGAGCGCTGGCTGGCCTCGCGGGGCATCCGGCTCACCTGGCTCTAGTCCGGCCGACGGGGTCCCGCCCCGCGCGCACGGGTAGCCGCCGCATGGCGATGGCGCATAATCTCCCCAGGCGACGACCGATCTCGTTCGCCCCAGGAAGAAACCTGTGACCAGGCCATGCGGCGGAACCCGGGTGGCCTGCACACACGAGAGGCGGCGCGGATGACGCGGGCACAGACGGACCGGGCTCAGACGGTGCATCTGCATCGACCCAAGGTCGAGTACTTCGATGTCGCCGATCTGACGAATATCGATCCCAAGGGCTTCGTGCGCGCGGTCGAGCGCTACCACGTCGAACCCTGGGGGCTGTACATGGCCAGGCCCGCCGACCACGTCGAATTCCACTATCTGGAGTCCTGGCTGCTGCCCGCGCTGGGCCTGCGCGCGACGGTCTTCCACTACAACCCCGGCTACACCCGCAGGCAGGACTACTACCTCGACATCGGGGAGTTCGGCGAGGTGGAGCCGGGCCGGTGGCGCTCGATCGACCACTACCTCGACATCGTGGTGCGCAACGACCACGACGCGCGGCTGCTCGACATCGACGAGCTGCTCGCCGCGCACGCCGCCGGATACCTCGACCTCGCCGCGGCCCAGCAGGCGGTCACCGTCGCGACCGCCACCATCGACGGCCTCGCCCGGCACGGCCACAATTTCGACCGCTGGCTGACATCGCTGGATATCGAGCTGACCTGGGTCAGGAGCTGAGCCCGGCCCACGCCGCGACACGCGGATAGATCTGTTCGAACCAGGGCGTCTTGACATCGAGATACGCCTGGATCGCCGCCTCGCCCGACAGTTCGGCCGCCGCGGCCGCACCCGTGCGCTTCACCGCCAGATATTCCTCGCGCGCATCCGGTTCGGCGCGCAGCCAGTCCCGGAACGCGAGCGCGAAGCGCTGATTGGGCCAGCCGTCCACGCGCACATGAATATTGGCCGAGCGACCCGGGTCGGCGCTGACGTGCACCCGTTTACCCCATTGCGCGGGATCGGCGCCCGGCTTCGGATCGTCGTGGTCGTATTCGACGATGCGGGGGAATCCCGCCTGCTCCAAGGGTTCCCGCAGTTGGTCGGCGACCTCGAGATCGGCGACGGTGATCTGGATGTCGATGACGTCCTTGGCGGGCAGGCCCGGTACCGCGGTGGAGCCGATATGGTCGATGCGCCGCGCCGACGCGCCGCACACGACGGCCAGGCGGCCGATCAAGCGCTGCGCCGCGGCCGACCATTCCGGATCCGGCCCGACCAGCCGAACCTCGCCGCGCGCGGGCCGGGTGCGGGTGCGCGCATTGCGCTCGAAGGGCACCAGCCGCTCCTCCCACAGCGCCCGCACTCGAGGTTCGAGATCCTCGGCCGAACCGTTGTTGTCCAGCAGCACATCCGCGGCCGCGCGGCGCTGCTCATCGGTCGCCTGCGCCTTGATCCGGGCCAGGGCGTCTTCGCGGGAAACCCCGCGGAATTCCTCGAGTCGCCGCACCCGGGTCTCGACGTCGGCGGTCACCACGACCACCAGATTCATCAGCGCTCCGAGCCCGTTTTCCACGAGCAATGGAATATCCTGCACCACAATCGAATCCGCCGGGGCGGCGGCGATCAGCTCGGCGGTGCGCTTACCCACCAGCGGATGCGTGATGGAATTCAGCTGCGCGCGGGATTCGTCGTCGGCAAATGCCCTGGCCGCCAATGCGGGCCGGTCCAGACTGCCGTCGGCGGCCAGGATCTCGGGGCCGAACGCCTCGACCAGCGCGGCCAGCCCCGCGGTGCCGGGCGCCACCACCTCGCGGGCGATCACGTCGCTGTCCACCAGCACCGCGCCCCGCTCGACCAGCAGCCGCGCCACGGTCGACTTGCCCGCTCCCATGCCTCCGGTGAGACCGATTCGCAACATTCGATCAGTCTCGCATCCCCGGCCAGGAGCCGCGCGCCGCACCCCACTCCGGCCAATCGGGCTGATTACCCACCCACGCAACGACTCTCACCCCATTTTCAGCAAATTGCCCGTTCCGTGACTGGTGCGATATCAATTCGAAACCTTGCTTCCCTATCCGGACCGTAGGTCCGCAACTTTCCGACACGCCGGGGCCGAAGTTTCGCAAAATACGGCACTTCACACTTTTGTTCCGCTAATGTTTCGCCGCAGGCGATCCAGGCCGTCTCGAGCTAGCAAAGGAACACCATTGGGCACCAAAAACATCCAGACGGGTCGCCACCGACTGGGTATGCCGGGCACGGTGCACTGCATCCATCTCCCCGCCGTCGCGGCGGCCTTGGCCGAATACCGCCGCCCCTGGCTCACCGCACTGCTCAGCCCCGCCCGGCACAGCTTCGCCGCCATGCGCAGGCGCACCCTCTCCTCCGCCCGCTGGATCCCGGCCACCGCCAGCTGAATTCGCTCGATCGAATCCGGCGCGGCCGGGTATGCCGAAAGCGCTGGGGGTCAGACGATTCCGCTCGGGCGGCGGCGCGCGCCCGGCTCCTGCACCGGCATGTTGTTCGGCGGCACCGGATACGGGACGCCCTGGACGGCGGTGCCGAGGGCGATATTCGGGCCGCATTGAGCCAGCGCGGCGGCGGTGCGGGTATTGGGGTCGGTGATGCGGGGCCGGGCGGCGTCGGGGGTGGCGGCGAAGTCGAAGGCCGAGGTCATATCGCCGGTGACGCCGCGCCGCCAGGCGGTCAGATTGGGGACCTCGACACCGAAACGGCGTTCCAGCAGGCGCAATTGGGAGGTGTGATCGAAGGTCTCCGAGGCCACCAGACCGCCGCGCGAATACGGCGAGATGACCAGGCACGGGACGCGGTAACCCAATCCGATCGGCCCGGCGATGCCCTCGGACTTCGACACCCGGTTCAGGTCGACGGTCAGGAACTCCCCCGGCGTGCCCGGCGGCGGGGTGGGCGGGGTGACGTGGTCGAAGAAGCCACCGTTCTCGTCGTAGCTCACGATCAGCGCGGTCTTCTCCCACACCCGCGGATTCGAGGTGAGGATGTCGAGAACCTGCATGATGCCGACGGCGCCGAGCGCGGGCGGCAGGGCCGGATGTTCGCAGTTGAACAGCGGCGGGATCACCCACGACACCGACGGCAGCCGGTCGGCGGCCACATCGGCGGCGAAATCGTTCGGATAGACCGGGGCCTTACCCCGTTTGGCCAATTCGGAATTCGGATCGGCGGCCTGTTTGAAGCAGCCCATCATGCCGTCCAGAATTACCGACGAGATCGGGCCGACATCGCGGTTGTTGTAGATCTTCCAGCTGACCCCGGCCTCGGACAGATTCTCCGGATAGGTGCGCCAGCTGTAGGCGTTCTGCGGAATGAGGGTGGGCGTCTCGACCAGTGGGCCACCGGCCAGCCCGTCGGGATCGATGGTCGCCGAGACCCAGTACAGCCGATTCGGGTCGGTCGGCCCGAGCACCGAGCAGTGGTAGTGGTCGCAGATGGTGAACGCGTCGGCCAGATCGTGGTGGACCGGAATGTCCTCGCGGGTGTAGTAACCCATTGCGGCCGGGCCGTTCCCGGGACCCACGCTCGCGATCGACATCGGCATCCAGCGGTCGTTGCGCCCGTCGTTCCACGCCTCGTGCATACCCTTCCAGCTGTGGTCCGGGTCGTTGATGCACTCACCGTCCAGGGTCGCGCCCTTGGTGGTGTCGAGACGGAACGGCTCGAGGTAGCCGTCGGGGGTCGGGCCGACACCGGGCGCGTAGCCGTACTGCCGCCACGCCGCCGAGGGATCGCCGAAGCCTCGCACGCCCGAGAGGGTGCCGAAGTAGTGGTCGAACGACCGGTTCTCCTGCATCAGCAGGACGAAGTGCTCGATATCCCCGAGCCCGCCCATTCCGGCCGGATCGGCCGCATGCGCCCGCTCGATGATCGGATTCGCCCAGGACGCCAGGGTCGCGACGCCACCGGCGGCCATCGCCTTCGCCAGAAAATCACGCCGGTTGATGCCGTCGAACAGCCCCATACGCCGAACCTTCTCAGGATTGTGAAATAGAACAGTTTCGAGAACTTCGCTGAGGCTACCCGAGAGAGATCAACTCGACCAACCGGGACGTGTGCGCGTCACGCGGCGCGGTCGTAGGCAGCGGCCAGCCAGGCGCGCACCTCGTCGTCCACTTCGCCGGGCGCACGAAGTTCGAGATGGTGCATCCAGGTGGTGGCGGCCGGATGCGCGATCTCCTTGAAGCGGGCCGAGGTCAGCTCGTGGGGTAACGCGATCGACAGGACGGCCGGAACATCGCTGTGGACGTACCGCTCGGGCCGCCAGAGATAGGCGAAGCCGCGGCGTCGGCGAAACGCGATCTGGCTCTTGGTGATCCGCATCCGCGCCGGGCCGATCGCATCGATCGCCCGCACCACGGCGTCGGCGATGGCCGCGCCGGTGGGCGAATCGGCGAAGAACTCCTCCGGCGTACGCGCACCTTCGGTCACGCCACCACGCTATCGCGGCGCGCACCGCGATGTCGGGCGGATACGCCATCGATGGGCGAAGGCCCCGGTCCGATGGACCGGGGCCTTCAGTGACTTGCTTCGCGAATTACGCGTTGCCGGAGAGCTTCTCCCGCAGCGCGGCCAGCTGCGCGTCGCTGGCCAGCGAACCACCGGCCGGCTCCGACTGCGAGGCCGACTGCGAGCCGCTCTCGGAGGAGTAGTTGGACGGGGCGCCGTTCGCGGCCTCGGCGGCGGCGTCGGCGGCCATCTTCTCCATCTGGGCGGTGTGCATCTTGTGGCGACGCTCCGCCTCGGCGTAGCGGGACTCCCACTCCTCGCGCTGCTTCTCGTAACCCTCGAGCCACTCGTTGGTGTCGGGGTCGAAGCCCTCGGGGAAGATGTAGTTGCCCTGGTCGTCGTAGCTGTCGGCCATGCCGTACTTCGACGGATCGAACTCGGCGTGGTAGTCCTCGTTGGCCTGCTTCAGCGACAGCGAGATCCGGCGACGCTCCAGGTCGATGTCGATGACCTTGACCATCGCGTCGTCGCCGACCTGCACAACCTGATCCGGCACCTCGACGTGGCGCTCGGCCAGCTCGGAGATGTGCACCAGGCCCTCGATGCCCTCCTCGACGCGCACGAACGCACCGAACGGAACCAGCTTGGTGACCTTGCCGGGCACGATCTGGCCGATGGCGTGGGTGCGGGCGAACTGACGCCACGGATCTTCCTGAGTCGCCTTGAGCGACAGCGAGACCCGCTCGCGGTCCAGGTCGACGTCGAGCACCTCGACGGTGACCTCCATGCCCACCTCGACGACCTCGGACGGGTGGTCGATGTGCTTCCAGGACAGCTCGGAGACGTGCACCAGACCGTCGACGCCGCCGAGATCGACGAACGCGCCGAAGTTGACGATCGAGGACACGACGCCCTTGCGGACCTGGCCCTTCTGCAGCTGGTGCAGGAACTCGCTGCGGACCTCGGACTGGGTCTGCTCGAGCCACGCGCGCCGCGACAGGACCACGTTGTTGCGGTTCTTGTCCAGCTCGATGATCTTGGCCTCGATCTCCTTGCCGACGTACGGCTGCAGATCGCGGACGCGGCGCATCTCCACCAGCGAAGCGGGGAGGAAGCCGCGCAGGCCGATGTCCAGGATCAGACCACCCTTGACGACCTCGATGACGGTGCCCTTGACGGCCTCGTCCTTCTCCTTGAGCTCCTCGATCGTGCCCCACGCCCGCTCGTACTGCGCGCGCTTCTTCGACAGGATCAGGCGGCCTTCCTTGTCCTCCTTGGTGAGGACCAGGGCCTCGACCTCATCGCCCACGGAAACGACCTCGGCCGGGTCGACATCGTGCTTGATCGAGAGCTCGCGGGAAGGGATGACACCTTCGGTCTTGTAGCCGATGTCGAGCAGGACCTCGTCCCTATCGACCTTGACGATGGTGCCTTCGACGATATCGCCGTCGTTGAAGTACTTGATCGTCTTGTCGATTGCGGCGAGGAAGTCCTCGGCGGTGCCGATGTCGTTGACGGCAACCTGCGGCGAGGTGGTCGTGGTGGGCATATGTTGGGGTGCTCCGGACGGATTGTGGTCGGTAGTGGACATTGGTACTTTCGGTTTTGCCGTGGGATCACAGCCAGGGGACTACGTTGAACATGCTCAGCACATCGCTGCCGCACTACACAACGCTGCACTAGGCGCATGAATCACACAGCACGCGCGACTTCGGTACGCAAGTACTGAAGACACTCGCGGGACACAGCGTACGCGACGCCGGTTGCGACAAGCAAACACGGGTCCCCCTGGGCAAAGTGGATACCCTTACATGATGCCCGATGATCATCCCGTTGCGCTGGACGAAGATCGACACGCTCAGGCCAATGCGCTACTCGGCACCACCGGGGTGACCCGCGCGAAGATCGACTCGACGGCCAGCCGACGCGCCAGCCGACGCTGGTGGGATGCCGACGCCGCGCAGTATCACGACACGCACGCCGACTTCCTCGGTGTCGACTCCCCCACCGGCGAGTTCATCTGGTGTCCCGAGGGCCTGCACGAGGGCGATTGGCAACTGCTCGGCGACGTCACCGGCAAGACGATCCTGGAGATCGGCTGCGGGTCGGCGCCCTGTTCGCGCTGGCTGGCCGGGCGCGGCGCGCATCCGGTGGGCCTGGATCTGTCGCGGGCGATGCTCGATCGCGGCGTGGCGGCCATGGACCGGGGCGGTCCGCGGGTGCCGCTGGTCCAGGCCGATGCCGAGGCCCTGCCCTTCGCCGACGAGTCGTTCGATCTGGCCTGTTCGGCATTCGGCGCGGTGCCCTTCGTCGCCGATTCGGCTCGGGTGATGCGCGAGGTGGCCCGCGTGCTGCGCCCCGGCGGTCGCTGGGTGTTCTCGGTGAATCACCCGATGCGCTGGATCTTCCCCGACGATCCGGGTCCGGACGGGCTGCGCGCGACGATCCCCTATTTCGATCGCACCCCCTATGTGGAGCTCGACGTGACGGGCGAGCCGACCTATGTCGAACACCACCGCACCATCGGCGACCGGGTCCGCGAGATCGTCGCGGCCGGTCTGACCCTGCTCGACATCGTGGAGCCGGACTGGCCCGAGTGGTTGGACCGCGAATGGGGGCAGTGGAGCCCGCTGCGCGGCGAGATCTTCCCGGGCACAGCCATTTTCGTCACCGAGAAGCGGGCTGCTCCCGCCTGATCGGCACGGTCTCCGCGCGCACGGAGCTGGTCGGAATGGCCGTGGTCTGCGCATGCGCCCCACTCGTCGGGATGGCCGCGTGCTCCGCACCCGTCGTGGCGGTCCCGGCCTGTGCGGATCCCCCGCCCGGCGCGGTGGCCGCGGCCCGCGCGCGCACCGCACCGCTCGAAATCGCGACGGTTTCCGCCGCGCTCGGCTTGGCCGCGGCCGGACCGGTGAACGGCGGCAGCGCGACGAAGCGCGGATCGATGCGGGCGGTGCGGCTGACGTAGGTGACCCAGGCCCGCGCCCGCGTCAGCGGATGATCGGGGAACTGCGGATCCCAGCGCGCGTCGTCGGCGGCGTTGTAGGGCAGCTTGCCCTTGATCTCCGGAGCGTAGGGATGCGGGGGGAACATGTTTTGGAAGCCGACCCGCGGCACGACGGCCGCCTCGCGCACGCCAGACCGACCGGTCTCCACGCACTGGATCTTCAGGATCGCGCTACAGCTCGCCTTGGGCACCACGATCCCCGCGGTGAAGCCGAGGCCGGACCGCTCGGTGAGCGGGAACTTCTCCAGTCGCAGCAGGGCGGGCTGGCCGTCGACGGTGATGGCGTGCGCCTCGATGAGGCAGCCGAATTCGGCCTGCAGTTCGGTGAGCTTCCGCCGCAGCGTGTCGGGGTCGTCCAGCGACGCGGGCAGATCGGGCACCAGATCGAGATACGTCAGGGTGACGACATCACCGGTGACGGGATTGCCCCACCTGTTCTGATCGAGCTGCTGTAGTCCTCGGGTATCGAACGCGATCGGCACGCGACCACGCTACCGACTCGTGACGTATTCGCACGTCTATACATATTTTGTGCCCAACACGTGACTTACCGGTAATAATTACCGGACATAGCGGGTGTGGAGTCTTTTTCTAACCCCGGCTCTTGGGGGATCGCCCCGCCTGCTCCAGCGCCTGGCGCAGGGCGTACTCGATTTGACCATTGATGCTGCGCAAGTCGTCGGCCGCCCACTTGGCGATGGCCTCGTGGACGGCCGGGTCGAGCCGCAGCAGCACCTTCTTCGGCTCGCGCTTGGTCATCAGGCGTAGAGGGTGCCGGTGTTCACGACGGGCTGGGTCGGGCGGTCACCGCAGAGCACGACCAGCAGGTTGGACACCATGGCCGCCTTACGCTCCTCGTCCAGTTCGACCATGCCCTCCGCGGTGAGCCGTTCCAGGGCCAGGCCGACCATACCCACCGCGCCCTCCACGATGCGGGTGCGCGCGGCCACCACCTGCGCGGCCTGCTGGCGGACCAGCATGGCCTGGGCGATCTCCGGCGCGTAGGCGAGGTGGGTGATGCGGGCCTCGAGGATTTCGATGCCCGCGGTCGAGGTGCGTTCGCGCAGTTCGATGGTCAGCTCCTCGGCCACCTCGGCGCCGTCGCGCAGGCTGGTGCGGTCCGGATCGTGGGCGTCGTACGGATGGGTGGTGGCCAGATGCCGCACCGCCGCCTCGGACTGCGTCTCCACATACTCCTCGTAATCGTCGACGGCGAAGGCGGCCTTGAAACTGTCGACGACGCGGTAGACGACCACCGCGGCGATCTCGACCGGGCTGCCGTCGGCGTCGTTGACCTTCAGGCGCTGGGTCTCGAAGTTGCGCACGCGCAGCGAGATCGGCCGCCGATCGGTCAGCGGCGCTACGGAGAAGAAGCCGGGCTCGCTGACCGAGCCGATGTAGCGGCCGAAGAACTGGACCACCTGCGCCTCGTTGGGATTGACCACCGTCAACCCGGTCGCCGAGGCGAGCAGCAGCAGCGCGATGACCGTCGCGACGATCGCCCCGGCCAGCGGTCCCATTCCACCGCCGTCGGCCGCCTGGACGAAACCGACGACCGCCCCCGCCACCGCCGCGATGAACAGCACGAGCAGGACCGCCGCCACGGCGAACCCATTCACCCGGCTGGCCGGACGAAGCTCCATGACATCCTCCCAATATCGAAGTGATATCACGAAGATAGCATGGCCGCCGCGCCGCTGGCATCCCTCACTTCCCCTGGATATTGCGATTCGCCCGGAACAGGTTGGCGGGGTCGTACTTCGACTTCAGCGCCGCCAGCCGCGCATAGGTGTGCTGGGTATAGCCCGCCCGGGTCTGGTCCTCGTCGGCCCACTCGCCCGCGCCGTAGAGGAAATTGAGGTTGTGCCCGACGGTCCAGGGGGACAACGTCTTCGCGATCAGCTCGTGCTGCGCGCGCACCGCGCCTTCGCCGGGTTCGGTGATGAACCGGGCGATGTACTCCGCGTCCCGGTGATCGATGGTCGCGGCTCCGGCCCGGCGCAGCGCGCCGCCGAGGTGCCGGAATCCGGCCACCACCGCGACCGGCACGTCCGGCCCGGTGACATCCAGAAAGGCCCGGGCCGCATCGGCATTCAGCTCCGAGAGCAGCACGTTGGTCGCGGTGTAGGCATGCGGGAAATCGGGATCGCGGTAGATGGCGTGGCTTTCGGCATACGGCATCTCCCGCAGTTCGTCGGCCAGGGGCTCGCCGATCCGGCGCAGCGGCTCGACCAGGCGCTCACCCTCCTCGGCCGGGCCGGTATGGGCGATGTTGATGGTGGCGATGTAGCGGCCGCGCAACGGTTCCGGGATCACCGGCACATCGGGCATGGTCATGAGCGTGATGGCCGAGGTCATCTCCTCGGGCACGGTGCGGGTCCACCGCCGCCACACCTCGAGCGCCGACTCGGCGAGCGCGGTGTCGAAGACCAGCCGACCGCCGTAGACGGTGGTGAGCGGGATCAGTTCCAGTTCCAGCGCGGTGACCACGCCGAAATTGCCGCCGCTGCCGAGCACCGCGCCGAACAGCTCGTCCCCTGGGACCAGGCGGCGCAGGCGGCCGTCGGCGGTGACCAGTTCGATCGCGCGGACGTGATCGGCGGCGTAACCGAAGGTCCGGGCGAGAATGCCCAGGCCGCCGCCCAGGTGGTAACCGATCACGCCGACCGACGGCGACGAGCCGCTGCGCGGCGCGAGCCCGTGCGCCGCGGCCGCCTCGACCAGCGCCCCGGATCGAACGCCGGCCGCGACCCTCGCGGTACGGGCCGCCGGGTCCACGCCGATGTCGGTCATGCGGCGGGTGCTGATCAGCACCCCGCCGTCGAGGGCCACCGACAGTCCGTGGCCGGTCGCCTGCACGCCGATCGGAAGTCCGTGACGCGCGGCGTATTCCACGGCCGCGCGCACATCCTCGGCGTGCGCCGCGCCGACCACGACGGCCGGACGATGGGTGTAGGCGGTCTGGAAGCCCGCGATCTCGGCGTCGTAGCCGTCCTCGCCGGCGCGGAGGACCGGGCCGGTGAAGGTGGGGAAGTCGGTGTTCGTCATGCCATCGACGATTCCGCAGGCTTGCCTAGAAGTGAAACAGATAGATTTTCTGAAAACTAGAATCGATAGTTATGGAGCTTCGCCAGCTGCGCTATTTCGTCACCGTGGTCGAGGAGGCCAACTTCACCCGGGCCGCCGCGCGGCTGCATCTGGCCCAGCCGGGGCTGTCGGCGCAGATCCGGCAGCTCGAGCGCGAGCTCGGGCAGCCGCTGCTGGACCGTTCGGGCCGCACGGTCACCCCGACGGCGGCCGGGGCGGCGGTGCTGCCGCATGCCCGGGCGGCGCTGGCGGCGGCCGAACGCGTCCGCGAGACCGTCGACGAATTCACCGGCCTGCTGCGCGGACATATCCGCCTGGGCACGATTTCCGGCGTGGCCATGGGCGAATTCGATATCGCCGACGTGCTGGCAGGATTCCACGCCGACCATCCGCAGGTCGAAATCACCCTCACCGAAACGAGTTCCGACGCCATGCTCGCCGATCTCGAGCGCGGCGCCCTCGACATCGCCCTGGTCGGGCTGACCGGACAGGAGCTCGATCCCCGACTAAGCCTGGACATCGTGCTCGACGTCGCCATCGTGGCCGCGGTCGCGGCCGAGGATCCGGATCGACGCGACCGCATCGCGCTGACGGAGCTGCGCGATCGCCCGCTGATCTGCCTGACGCGCGGGACCGGCGTGCGGGGTGTGCTGGAACGCCGTTGCGCCGCAGCCGGTTTCGAGCCCGACGTCGCCTACGAGGCGGCCGCTCCCCCGCTGCTGCTGCGACTGGCCGCGCGCGGCCTGGGTCTCGCGGTGGTTCCCGAGCTCACCCCCGCGGAGGCCGCGGCCGTGGGAGTGCGGACGATGGCGATCGTCGAGCCGGAACTGCGCGGGCGGCTCGCCCTGGCCTGGCGGACGGATCGACTCACCTCACCCGCGGCGAAAGTTCTGCTGGGACAGCTGCGTATCGCCCTGGCCCGCCGAAAGCCTATGTCTCGGTGATCTTCCGATGCTCCTCCGCCTCGGCCGCCGTCAAACGGGCGGTCTGCTCGCGCAGCACACTGACGGCATTCGACACGAAATCGGCGATAAGTGTCTGCTCCCGCTCGTCGTAGCGGCTCATCACCTGCCCCATCCGCCGCCCGAATTCGCCGAAGGCGGCATCCAATTCGGCACTGCGGGCGCCGGTGGCCGTGATCAGGGTGCGACGGCGGTCGGCGCCGTCCTCGGTGCGTCCGGCGAATCCGGCCTCGATCAGCCGGTCCACCAGCCCGGTCACCGCACCCGGCGTGAGCCCGGTCAGCCGGGCCAGCTCCCCCGCCGTCAGCGGGCCGTGCTCCTCGATCAGCAGCAGCGCGCGATGATCGGCCGCGCGCAGCCCGACGCGCCTGCCCACGGCCTCGTGGAACAGCACGATCGCGGTACTGAGCCTGCGGCCCAGGGCATTTCGGTCCTCCGCCACCGGCCCTCCATTCATTTCAGTGCACTAAAATATTTGGTACACTGAAATATGTTACGCCACCAGCTCACCACCGCGGTCGAGGTGCCACGCCAGGCGCTCGCCCTCTACGTCCGCCATCTGGTCCCGATCGTCGCCATCTCGTCGATTCCGGCCGCGCAACGGCTCGTCTCCGTGCTCACCCGGCCGCCCGATCCGCTGCCCGTACTGCTGGAACTGCTCACTGTGGCCGCGCGCGTGGGCTTGGTCGGCCTGATCGTGTACTGGGCCTTCGTGCGCACCCCGCACGAGGGCGAGGGGCAGCCCGGGCGGTTCCTTCGCGGGCACTGGCCCAGCCTGCTGATCCAGCTCGCCCTGCTGGCGGCGGCGGTCGCGGTGTTCGACCTGCTCCCGGAACAGGTACTCGTGCACTGGATTCCGGAGCGGTCACACGACCTCTACCTGGGACTGCTGCTGGCGATCAAGAACCCCACCGTGATCGCGGTGACACTGATCTGGACGGTGCTGGCCGCCCGTCAAATCCTCTGGTACACCGGCGAATCCGCCGCGGCACGGCACTGAGGGCCGTACCGCGGCGGAGCCGTCACAGAATGCGCGACAGGAACGTCTTGGTGCGCTCGTGCTGCGGATTGGCCAGCAACTCACGGGGATTGCCCGACTCGACGACCACACCGCCGTCCATGAACACCAGCTGGTCGGCCACCTCCCGGGCGAAGCCCATCTCGTGGGTGACCACGACCATGGTCATACCCGAGGAGGCCAGCTCGCGCATGACGCCGAGCACCTCGCCGACCAGTTCGGGGTCCAGCGCGGAGGTGGGCTCGTCGAACAGCATGAGCTTGGGATCCATGGCCAGCGCCCGCGCGATCGCGACGCGCTGCTGCTGGCCGCCGGACAGCTGGGCGGGATAGGCCTGCGCCTTGTCCGCCAGCCCGACCCGGTCCAGCAGCTCCTTGGCCCGGGTGATCGCGTCCTGCTTGCGCAGCTTCTTCACCTGGGTGGGGGCCTCGATGATGTTCTCGAGCGCGGTGCGATGCGGGAACAGGTTGAAGTGCTGGAACACCATGCCGATGTCGCGGCGCTGGGCCGCGGCCTGCTTGGGGCTCAATTCGTAGAGCTTGTCGCCCTTTTCGCGATAGCCGATCAGCTCGCCGTCGACGTACAGCCGCCCGGCGTTGACCTGCTCCAGGTGATTGATACAGCGCAGGAAGGTCGACTTGCCCGAGCCGGACGGGCCGACCAGGCACATCACCTCGCCGCGCGGCACCTCCAGCGAGATGCCCTTGAGCACCTGCAGCGCGCCGAAGTTCTTGCACACCTGCTCGGCGCGGATCATCGGCACGGTGCTGTCCATCGGCGTGTCCTGCGCCGAAGTGCTTGTCGCGGTTTTCATACGACGTTCGCCTCCGACCGCTGCATCTTGGCCAGCGCCTCCAATTGCTTCGTATTCAGCTGTCGGCTCTGCCCGCGTGCGTAGTACCGCTCCAGGTAGTACTGGCCCACCATCAGAATGCTGGTGACCGCCAGATACCAGGTGGCCGCGACCAGCAGCAGCGGCACCGGCTGGAAGTTGACGCTGGAAATGTCACGCGCCCGCCCGTACAGCTCGGTGGTGAGCGGAATGGCCGTCACCAGCGCGGTGGTCTTCAGCATGCTGATCAGCTCGTTACCGGTCGGCGGGATGATCACCCGCATCGCCTGCGGCAGCACCGTGCGGCGCATCGTCTGGCCCCACGACATGCCCAGCGCGACCGACGCCTCGCGCTGGCCCTCACCAACGGAAGTGATTCCGGCACGGACGATTTCGGCCATATAGGCGGCCTCGTTCAGACCCAGGCCGAGCATGGCGAAGAAGAACGGCGCCCGCCAGTCCAGGACGTTCAGTTCCAGGAAATGCGGTCCTCCGAACGGAATTCCGAGATGGATGACCTGATACAGCCCCGGGAACAGGCCCCAGAAGACCAGCTGCACGTACACCGGGGTGCCGCGGAACACCCACAGATACACCCACGCCACCGACCGCAGCACCGGATTCGGCGACAGCCGCATGATCGCCAGGATCACACCCAGCACGACGCCGATGAGCATCGCGAGCACGGTCAGCTCGAGGGTGACCACCGCGCCCGAGGCGATTCTGGTGTCCAGCAAGTACTTTCGATATGTGTCCCAGTGATAGGCCGGGTTGGTCGCCGCGCCGTAGGCGAACAGTCCCAGCAGCGCGAGTACGACCGCCGCCGCCACCCAGCGGCCCGGATGCCGCAGCGGCACCGCCTTGATCGGGGCCGGTTCGGCGGTCGGCGCCGCCACCGCGCCGGTCGGCTCGGTGGCGTTGTCGGGATCCTGCGAACTCACCTGCTATCAGCCCTTGGCCCCGTTGATGGTCGACTTGGTGATCGCGCCCTCCTGGACGCCCCAGTTCTCGCAGATCTTGCGGTAGTCACCGGAATCCATGAGATGCTGCACGGCCTCCTGCAGCACCGCGGCCAGCGGATCACCCTTGCGCACGGGCCAGCCGTAGGGCAGCGCCTTGTACATCGGGCCCGCGGCCTCGAGCTTGTCCTTGTTCTGCTTGATCGCGTACTGGGTCACCGGGGAGTCGGCCGACAGCGCGTCGACCTGGCCCAGTACCAGGGCCGTGGCCGCGGCGCTCTGCTCGTCGAAGGCCACCGCCTGCACCGGGGGCTTACCGGCCTCGACGCACGCCTTGCTCTTGGCCGGTAGGTCCTCGGTCTCCTCGACGGTCGTGCGCTGCACGGCCACCCGCAGACCGCAGGCGTTGTCCGGATCGACCGTCTTGCCCTTCTGCCGGGCCCACTGGATTCCGGCGGAGAAGTAATCGACGAAATCGATGGTCCGCTGCCGCTCCGGGGTGTCGTAGAACGACGACGCGCCCAGATCGAGAGTGCCCGTCTCGACGGAGGGGATGATCTTCTCGAAGTCGGACTCCTGGTACTCGGCCCGCACCCCGAGCACCGAGGCCACCGCGTCCATCAGGTCGATGTCGAAACCGACGATCTTGCCGGTCGCCGGATCCTTGTACTCGTTCGGGGCGTAGGGGATGTTCACCCCTACCATGAGCTTTCCGGCTTGTTTGATTTTGTCCGGCAGCTTCGCGGCGATCGAATCGACCTTCTCGACCTTCACCTTCTCCACCGCCGGCGCGTCGCCCTCGGTGTTGGTGGTACAACCCGCCAACACCAGCGCTCCACCGACGACGGCACACGCGGCCCGCAGGACATACCTGCGGGCGCCGGATCGAACAGACACAGCAGCCCTCCATGTTTGGGTGGGCGACAACCGGGCGCCGCCCGCCGTTCGAAATCTAGGCGATTCGGACCGACCGTGCCTGCCGGTTACCGAAGGTTGTTCCGCGCCGGGTCGGCGGGTGCCCTACACGCCGAATTCGGCACCCTACCATCCGCAACGGAGGGCGACGCGAACCCACTCGGTGTATCCGCTGGTCGGCATCGGTCCGCCCAGGTCGGCAAGGGGTCAGGCCGGAGAACCGGCAAACTCTCCGCGTCCGATATAGTCGCATCCGCCCGTCAGGGTCAGCTCGCCGGTACCGGAGACGGAGACGTCGAGTGAGCCGCCGGGCATGTCGACCCGCACGGCGGATTCGGTCAGGCCGTGGTGGACCGCGGCGAGGGCCGCCGCGCAGGCGCTGCTTCCGGATGCCAGCGTATAGCCCGCTCCCCGCTCCCAGATTTCGATCCCGATCCGCTCTCGCGAGATCGCCTGCACCATTTGGACATTGGTGCGATGCGGGAATTGGGACGTGTCCTGGGACAGTTCCCTGCCGAGGGTCTGCGCGTCGGCGGGGACGACCCGGTCGAGGAACAGCACCGCATGTGGGTTGCCGACATCGATGACGGTCGCCCGGAGGGCGCGATTTCCCACGGTGACGGCCCGATTCGGATCGATCACGGTGCCGCGGCCCAGGGCCACCGAGATGCGATTGGTGCGCTCGTCCTCGAAAGTGACGGCGCAGGTCTCGTCGCGCAGCGCGATGGACAGCCCCGACCCGACCGAATACCGATGGCGCAGATAGAGCGCGAACATGCGCAGGCCGTTTCCGCTCTTCTCGCATTCGCTGCCGTCGGAGTTGTAGATGCGCAGGCCGTAGTCGGCACGGGCCGCGTCGACCGTGGTCGGCCCGTACAGGACGCCGTCTGCCCCGATGCCGTAGTGGCGATCGCAGATCGCACGCACCTGATCACTCGTCAGGCCCCCGGTCGGCCCGTCGGCGGGATCGACGACGAGATAGTCGTTGCCCAATGCCTGATATTTCGAGAACTTCACCCGCCCGCGCCCATCATCCGAATACGAGTTTTCCGGCCAGCACCGAGAACACCACGCCGCAGGTGATATTGAGCCCGCGGACCACTCGCTTGTTACTGGCCATCAGTTTGCGGCCCATCGATCCGGCGGCGACCCCGATGGGGCCGTCGATCATGAAATCGACCACGACCAGGGTCACGCCCAGGATGGCCAGCTGGGCGCCGACGCTGGTGTCCAGGTCGGAGTTGACGAACTGCGGCAGAAACGCCACGTTGAAGATGATGACCTTGGGATTGAGCACGTTGGTGATGACGGCCCGGCTGAAGCACTGCCATTTGGACGCCTCGGTCGGGGTGATCTCCGACCAGTCCCCACGATCACGGAACGCGCCGATCGCCAGGTAGATCAGATACAGCGCGCCGGCCCATTTCAACGCCTGAAACACCACGGGGAAATGCGTGAACACCGCCGACAACCCGCAGACGGCGGCCACGGTGTGCACGCCGAGGCCGACCGCGACGCCCGCGGCCGCCATCAGACCGCCGATCGGCCCGTTGCGCATCCCCAGCGCGACGATCATCAGCATGTCCGGCCCGGGGACCAGGACCAGCAGGACCGATGCGACGAGGAAGGCCGCGTACAGGGACGGATCGATCATGAATCGGATTCTCCTCGATCTTTCTCGGGCTGTGTGGTGATGTCCGGATTCACCTCCGGCGCGTCGGGGATCGCACATACCTGCACGCGGTTGTCGTGGAAGACCGCGCCACCGCCCATATCGGCGTCGCGCTCGTCGACGGTGGCGTTGACCGTCGAATCCCCGGCCAGCTTCCGCCACTGCCCCTTGGTCGTGCCCACGACCCCGGCCCGAACCGCCGTTGTCACGGTGACGACGGCATCGAAACCGCCGCGGTCGTTGAAGACCCGCACGCGGCTGCCGCCCACGAGTCCGCGGGCCTCGGCGTCGTCGGGGTGCATCGACAGGGTCTGCGCGCCCTGCCGGGTCGACAGCGTCGCGTTGTTGGCGAAGGTCGAGTTGAGCAGATAGTGCGGCGCGGCCGCGATCAGGCTCAGCGGGTAGCGGCGGGCCCGGTCGGCGTCGGTGACCTCGCGGGCGCCCACATATCCAGGCAGCGGATCGTGTCCGTCGCGGCGGGCGCGCTCGGAATGGAACTCGAATCGTCCGGAGGGCGTGGGAAATCCGTGGGCGAAGGGCACGAATTCCTCCGGATAACTCAGCCGGGCCCAGCCCGTCGCGCGCAGGCTTTCGGGTGTGATGCCCGCGAGCGAGGGATGGTCGGTGGCGAACATCTGCTCGATCATCGCCTCGTCGCTGTCGTACAGACACGGATCGGACAGGTTCAGATGTTCGGCCAGTCGCCGGAAGATCTCGGAGTTGGGCAGGCATTCCCCGCGCGGCGGTACGGCCGGTTCGTTCCACGCCACGTACATCTGGCCGTATCCGTCGTGCACATCGAGATGTTCGGGCTGCATGGTCGCGGGGAGGATGTAGTCGGCCAGGTCCGCGGTGTCGGTCCGGAAGTGATCGATCACGACGGTGAGCAGATCCGCGCGCGACAGCGCCGCGCGCACGTTCTCCTGATCGGGGGCGCTCACGACGGGGTTCGCGCCATAGACGATCAATGCCCGCACGGGCGGGTCCTGGACGTGGAGCAGGGTGTCGGCAAGCCGGGTCATGGCCAGGCTGCGAACCGGCCGGGGCCGTAGGTCGGTGCGCGCCAGCACTTCTCGATCGACCCCGAGGTAGCCATCGGTCGAATACGCAAGGCCGCCGCCGTGGTGCTGCCAGTCGCCGGTGACGGCGGGGATGCACGCCAGCAGGCGCAGGACGCTGCCGCCTCCGGCGTGGCGCTGCAGGCCGATTCCGGCGCGGATGGCGGTCGGCCGGGTGTCGGCGATCCGCTCGCCGAGCGCGATGATCGCCGCCGCTGGGACACCCGAGATCCGGGCCGCGTCCGCGACGGTGAAATCGAGGATTCGTCGCCGGAACGCGGGCCAGCCGACGGTGTGTCGGTCGAGGTAGTCCCGGTCGTGCCGGTCGCCGGCGACCACGACATGCAGCAGGCCCATCGCCAGCGCGCCGTCCGAGCCGGGGATCGGGGCGATGTGTTCATCGGCCAGCCGCGCGGTCCGCGTCGCGACCGGATCGATCGCGACGACCCGCGCGCCGTGGTTGCGCGCCCGGGTGATCGAGCGCCACAGATGGTGGCTCGAGGTAAGGGTGTTGACGCCCCACAGGATTATCAGCCGCGAGGCCCGCAGCGATTCCGGATCGATTCCGGCCGAGGTCCCGGTGGCGTAGTCGATGCCGACCTGTCCGGCGATCGAGCAGATCGTCATCGCGTGTTCCGAGGCCCCGAGCGCGTTCCACAGCCGCGAGCCCGCCTTGCCCTGCAGCCCTTGGATATAGCCGAGATTGCCGGTCCCCTGATAGGGCCAGATGGCCTCACCGCCGTAGTCGTCGCGGATCGCGGTCAGGCGTTCGGCGATTTCGGACAGCGCCCGGTCCCAGGTGACGCGTTCGAAGCGGCCGGATCCCTTCGGCCCCAGCCTCCTCAGCGGATACAGCAGCCGGTCTTCGGCATACACCTGATCCAGATAATGGTTGACCTTCGCGCACAGCACGCCGCGCGTGTAGGGGTGGTCCTTCCGACCGGCCAGGGCGACGGCCCGGTCGCCGTCGACGGTGACCTCCCAGCTGCAGCCGTCCGGGCAGTCCAGCGGGCACGCGCCGTGCACCTGGTGCCGCGTGCCCGTCTCGACCAGCGGGAGATGCCGTTCGATCACCTTGCCGCCTCGGACAACACGGCTTGATCGTGCTCGTCGCCGTACCATTTCTCGTCCCAGCGCGAGAACGACACGATGAGGATGTCGCGGGACCCGGTGTCCCCCTCCGGGCCCGGCACGATATCGGTGACGTCGTGGTAGACCGCGCGGTCGTCCAGCAGCGCGGCATCACCCGGTTGCAGGGTGCCTTCCCAGAGCGGTTGCGTATCCTGCGGATCACGCCACAGCCGCATCTGACCGCCAACGACATTGGTCCGGTTCAGTACCGAGATCATGACGAATTCGTGCCCGTCCTGGTGTTTGCCCTCGGGCGTCAGCGGAGCGGGTTTCTCGTGGGTGGTGACGCTTCGGTTCTGGTGGACGTTGATCTGCCAGTCGACCGACGGATCCAAGAAGTCGTGCTCGTCGAGCACGGCCTTGACGAGCGGGCGGAAGTCGACCGAAATCGGCTGGTATTCGCGCAGCATGCCACCGGCCACGGGATTGAATTTCTTGAATGCCGTATAGGCGCGATGCGGAAGGAGTTCGAACTCCCAGCCATGGTCGCTCGTATGCGTGAGCCGGTATTGGGAGAAGCGCTTGTATCGCGTTCCGCTGGCAATGTAGGGATCCAGTTCGACCTCGTGATAGCTGCGCAGGATATCCTCTCCCACGGGCGGCAGGTCGACGAGCTTGAAACCTTCGGGTCCGAAATTTGGCATTGAAATTCACCTCGGCTGAATTGTCAGGCCACGACGGCTCGGTCGAGCCGCTCGTCCAGATGTCGGGCGGAGGAATTGAGCCGCCACAGTGCGCCCCGCGCGATGGCGCGTCGCATGGCGGCATCGGAGGCGGCGGGGAGCACCACATTGTGGAACCAGCCCGCGGCATGGCGGGAGTCCACGGTGATATGCAGGCGGTGATAGGTGATGCCCACGTCCGGCAGACCCAGGCGCTCCCACGCCGAGACGACATTGGTGAACCGATCGGGCACCAGCCATTCGGTCATGCCCAGGAATCCGACCGCCTCGCCGTAGAGATGCCGATAGCGGGACACCAGGACCGCGAGGTTGCCCGACAGCAGATCCATGGCCGTCAACTCGGCCTCGGCCTCGGCGTCGGTGATGTCGAGCGCCTCGTAGATCAGATTGAACAGGTGGGTGTGCACCTCGTGCTCGTTCCCGTTGCCCATCTCGTCCCAGTAGTTGCCCGCGATCTCCATTTTCGCCGCACCGGAGGTGCCCACCTGCATCATCGCGAGCAGATCATCGAATCGGCCGTCGACCACCGATTCCTGAATGGCGTAGCGCCGCAGATCTTTCGCGGTCGCGGAGTTGCGGATGAAATCGACGTAGTACGGATGCTTGTACACCCGATGGTCCTTGGCGAGCCCCTTCAGCCACGACAGATATTTCCGCGGTTCCACCGGGGCCTCGGCGTAGATCCGGTCGGGGATCATGCGGTCCTCCGACGCGATGATCTGCGCCTCCAGGCGGCGGGTGATCTCGGCGATCAGGATCGATCCCTCGGCGACGGGGCCGTCGGGGAGCTGGGTCAGGATCCGGTAAATCCTCGACAGGAGCAGTTGCTGCCAGTAGGCGGCCTCGGGCTCGCCCGCGGCCGCCTTCGCATTCAGCAGATAGATGGCCCGCAGGACCGCCTCGCGCTCGGACGCGGGTAATTGATCGACTTCGCGTTCGGGGCGGTGCAGCCATTGGCTGATCGTTTCCGCCACCGCTTCGGAAGAATTGACATCGACAGCAAAGCGCACGGGTCGCGACATAAGTACCCCCAGATAGTCACAGACTTACATTGGAATCACGACCAGATGAGTCCCCCCCGACGCGTGCGAGAAACCACGCTGATCATTCCTACACGAGATTAACACGGGGTGGTTTGATGTCAAGGACTTTCCGCCCGTCGATATCATGATCAACATTCGGATAACATCGAGCAGACCCGGCCGATCACCCGCTTTACCTGCACAGAGGTTATTTTCAACTGGTACGAAATGAGTGACAATCAGCGGTCGCAAACTCAGGGAAATCGAGGGGCGCAAACTCAACCCTGCCCACCTGTACAATCGAGTCGGAAAATCAAGATCGAACTGGCTCGATGGTTCACAATACGGTCCGCCGCCCCGAGAGTTCGGGGCAGCGGCGGGCGCCCGCCGCTGGAATCAGCGCCTGGCGTAGAGCCGTCCCGAATACGGTTTTCCGATTCGGCACGGACTCGCAGAATTCCGCTTCGATCGATGGCGGGGCGCTGATAAAGCGCTGCCGCTTCACCAGCGGTGCACCCGGGCGCACACCTGCTCGGTGAATTCGGCCGTCGACGCGATTCCACCCAGATCGGCGGTGGCGATCCCGGCCGCGAGGGTGGCGGCGACCGCGCGCTCGATGCGATCGGCGGCCCGGGTCAGCGCGCCGTCGGCGCGGCGGGATCCCAACCAGCGCAGCAGCATTGCCGTCGACAGTTGCAGCGCGGCCGGATTGGCGCGGTTGTGTCCGGCCAGTGCGGGCGCGGCCCCGTGAACGGCCTGGGCCATGGCCTGGGTGGCCGAGCAGTTGAGCGAGGCGGCCAGCCCCAGCGAACCACTCAGCTCACCCGCCAGATCCGACAGGATGTCGCCGAAGAGGTTCTCGGTGACCAGTACGTCGTAATCGCCCGGCGCGCGGATCAGATGCGCGGCGGCGGCATCGACGTGTTCGTCGTCGACCGTCAGGCCCGAGTAGCCGCGCGCCACCTCGTAACACACGTCCCGGAACAGGCCCATGGTCATTGGCAGCACATTGGCCTTGTGCACGATGGTCAGCCGCTTGCGCCGGGCGACCGCCAAGCGGCAGGCCTCGTGCGCGATCCGCTCGCACGCCGCGCGGGTGACCAGGCCCACCGCCAGCGCCACGTCCGGGGTCGGGCGGAACTCCCCCGATCCGGCGGCCATATTGCGGTCGGCGTAGAAGCCCTCGCTGTTCTCCCGCACGATCACCAGGTCCATCGCGGCCGCCGTGGCGCGCACGCCCGAAAACGTCCGGGCCGGACGGATATTCGCGTACAGGCCGAACCGCTTGCGGATCGCCCCGCCCGGCGGGGTGCCGGTGCGGTGCTCGGGGGCGTAGGAGGCGTTGTCGTGCGGGCCGAGGATCCAGGCGTCGAGATCGGCCAGCGCGTCGAGGGTGGATTGCGGCAGCGGAGAACCGAATTCGTCGATGGCGGCGTGGCCCATGGGCAGCGCCACCCATTCGACGGCGGCGCCGAGCACCTCGTCGACCACCACGCGGGTCGCCCGGACCACCTCCGGCCCGATGCCATCGCCCTCGATCAACCCCAGTCGTATCGAAGTCCGCTCGCTCACCCGTCCATCCTGGACGGTCCGCTTCGGCGGGCGGACACCGGATGCCCCGAACCGCCCCGGCCGGGCCGATGACCGGCGTATCTTGCCAAGATCATGGTGCAGTCGGTGGAATTATTGCTGGACGACTCGGCCGATGCGGAAATCCGCCGACAGTGGCAACTCTTGACGGAGGCGGGGGTGCACAGTCCCGCGGCCGAGCACCGGCCGCACATCACCCTGGCGGTGGCCCGCCAGATCTGGCCGCGTCTCGAGCAGGCGCTGGGCGCGCAGGAGTTCCGGCCACTGCCGATCCGGCTCGGCGGCCTGCTGGTGTTCGGGGCGCGCAATCCGATCCTGGTCCGGCTGGTGGTGCCCACCGAGGCGCTGCTCGAGTTGCAACGACGGGTCTTCGCCGTCGTCGCGCAGTGCCCGGGCGTCCCGGCGAACGTGCGGCCCGATGCCTGGACCCCGCATGTGACGCTGGCGCGGCGGCTGCGACCCCAGCATTTGGGGGAGGCGATCCACGCGGTGGCCAGTGATCGCGATTTTCCGGCTACGGTGATGGGTATCCGACGATGGGACGGCGATCTACGGCGCGAATGGCCTGTCGCCCGTGGAACCGCCAGCGGAAGATAACCGGGTCGCGCACCGTTGCACTCGGTACAACCAACGAGAGGATCTCATGGCCACCCAGACTCTGACCGAGCAGAACTTCGACGAGATCGTGACCGGGAACGACATCGTGCTGGTCGATTTCTGGGCCGACTGGTGCGGGCCGTGCAAGTCGTTCGCCCCGACCTTCGAGAAGTCCTCGGAGCAGCACCCCGACGTCGTGTACGGCAAGGTCGACACCGAGGCCCAGCAGGGCCTGGCCGCGGCGGCGAACATCCGCTCCATCCCGACGATCATGGCCTTCAAGGAGGGCGTGCTCGTCTTCGCCCAGCCCGGCGCCCTGCCCCCCGCCGCCCTGGAAGACCTGGTCACCCAGGTGAAGGCCCTCGACATGGACGAGGTCCGCAAGCAACTCGCCGAACAGCAGCAGTCCTGACCTTCGGCGAATCTCCGGCCGCACGCGAGCGCCGCATCACCGCTCGGTGATGCGGCGCTTCCCGTCCCTCAGCGGCCGAGCTGGTTGATGCCCGCGATCATCGCGCGCACCGTGGACTCGGCGCCGTCGTCGGCGAGGGCGGCGCCCCAGCCCCGGCGGCCGTTGGACTCGCACTGCACGAAGGTGGCCGTGCCGGATGCGGTCCGCCGCTGGTGGAACTGCAGGATCTCGACCGGGTAGCCCTCCTCGTAGAGGGCCGAGGTCAGCGCGGCGACCGGGCTACCGGCCGAGACCACGGTCCGCAGGTGACCGGCGAATTCCAGCGTCGCGGAATAGGTCGCCGACGGCTGGGTACGTCCGATGCGGGTCCAGTCGCTGAGCCTGACCGGGCCGGTCGGGCCGCAGTAGCGGTCGTAGAACTGGGCGGGTGTCAAACCGGCGCATTCGGCCCGCAGGCCCTTGGGTGCGGCGGCGATGAAGTCGTGTGTGTCAATCGTGATCGTCATTGGACTAGGTCTTCCCGAAGCCTTGTCGTGTCTGGTGACAGAAGGGGACCAGCGCAAGCAATCTGGGTGTACGGCCGCAGCGAGGGGGCCGGTCCGAATCAGACCCCGCTACGGCGGCGTACTACGAGAATTCGACCAGCAGCCACAATCGCGGTCAGCGAAAGGAGCGCTGCGCGGTCGCGGTCGGCGACGTTCGGCGCGGCGCTGTGACTGGCGGCGGGATTCGGCACGGGGACGAGAATATGGCCTCGTATCTGCGATGGCAACCACATTCCCCCGGAACCCACGAGTAACTTCGTCACAATCGTCCGTAAACGGAATACCAACGGCGGATGACCTGCTAAGCAAATCTCCAGTTGACGTCATTACGACTGGTTGGAATGATTGCGACACGCCCTAGCAAACTTGTGGATAACTGAGCAAACTGTCCGTTTCGTGCCAATCTGAGCGTTGTCCGCGACCCGCCGAGCGACGCGCCGAGGAGACCCGCGATGACCGATCCGATCCGGCAGAACGCGATCAATCACCTACTCGGCGCGCACCGGCGCAGTGAACACCAGATCCGGGAATCGCTGGATCTCGGCGGCGAACACGCCACCGCCCATCACATCCAGACCCTCACCGACTGCTCGGATCTGTGTCGGGTCACCGGCGATCTGCTCGACCGACATTCCGAATGGGCGCTGCAGCTGTGCGAGCTGACCGCCCGGGTCTGCACCGACACCGCCGAACGCTGTGACCGCCTGGGCGAATCGGTCTGCGCCGCGGTCTGCCGCGCCGCCGCCGACGCCTGCACCGTCTACACCGAACAGGTTCGCACCGCCGCGGAGGCGGAGCTGCTGCGCGACGACGAGTGGCTGCACAACGGCTCAGAGCGGCTTGCGCCAGGTCAGTAGGTAACGCCAGAACACCAGCCGCCGCACCCGCGCGCCCGGCAGCAGTTCCCGGGCCAGCCCGCGCACCTGCCGGGTGGTCAGCTCGGGATCGAGCAGCAGGGGCATGTCGCGGTCGAATTCCTTGGCGTACCAAGGTCGATCGGTCCGGCTCCGCAGCCCGCGAAACGCCGCCCCCAGCACCCGATGCCCCACCGCCGCCGCGAGTTCGATCGGCAGTTCCCGGGGCAGATCCGTACGCGGGAGCGCCACCGCCGCCAGCACCCCGCCCGGCCGCAGGGCGCCCGCCAGCGCGGGCAGGGCACGCTCCAGCGGCATGTGGTGCAGCGCGGTCACCGAGACGATGGCATCGTATTCCCGCTGCGGCAGTGACATTTCCAGTACATCGCCGAGCGTGCAGATGACGTTCGGGGGCGCGATCCGCCGGGCCGCCGCGATCATCTGCGGCGATCGGTCGATCGCGTCCACCCGCTCCGCCGTCCTTGCCAGTTCGGCAGCGAACGCCCCTGCGCCGCAACCGACATCGAGCACGCGGGCGGGCCGCGGCGGCAGCCGGGACCGCAGCGTCCGGCGGTAGAAGGCGTTGTGGTCCCAGTCGAGCGCGCCCATCACGCCGCGACCGGACGCGCCTTGTCGGTGGCGAGCCGGACGGCGACGAGGCCGAGCAGGGTGCCGGTGACCCAGCGCTGCGCGCGCAGCCACAGCGGGCGGCCCGCGAGGAAGGCGGCGATGGCGCCCGCGGCGAGCACGATCAGCCCGTTCACGCTCAGCGCGACGACGATCTGAATCACCCCCAGACACAGGCTCTGCAGCCAGATCCGGCCGTGCGCGGGATCGACGAACTGCGGGATCAGCGCCATGTACATGATCGCGATCTTGGGATTGAGCAGATTGGTGACCAGCCCCATGGCGAACAACCTACGCGCGGGGTCGACCGGCAACTCGGCCGCCTCGAATACCGAAACCCCACCCCGCAACGCCTTCCACGCCAGATAGGCCAAATACCCCGCCCCCGCCAACTTCAGGGTCAGATACAACCCCGGCACCACCGCGAACACCGCCGTGATTCCCACGGTAGCCGCCCCCAAATAGACCAGAAACCCCACCGCCACCCCCGACAGCGACACCATCCCCGCCCGCCGCCCCTGCGATACGGTCCGCGACACCAGATACATCATGTTCGGCCCCGGCGTCAGCACCATCCCCAACGCCGCCACACATACCCCGAGCACCGCGGTCATCTCGATCATGTCCCCATGCTGGCGCAGTACGACCCGCCCTGTCGCGAGCCAGTTCCGACGCGCTGGACCCCGAGCGCGAACCCTGCCCGGACCGCGTTCCAGGGCGGCGACGAGATCACCGACATATTCGGTTGCCGAGCTCGATGGGAGACATGACGATTCGACAGGTGTGCGACGAGATTGTCATCAGGGCCCTGGCTTCGACGGACCCGGAGCCGATCGCCGCGGCATTCGGGGCCCTGGGGTGGGACAAGCCGGTGAAGTTGTATCGGCGCTATCTGGATGAGCAGCGCGCGGGGGTCCGGGTCGGGTGGGTTGCCGAGTGGGGCGGAGAGTTCGCCGGGTACTGCACCTTGCTGTGGGAGTCGTCGTATGAGCCGTTTCGGGCGGCGGGGATTCCGGAGATCTCCGATCTGAATGTGCTGCCGCGGTTTCGCGGGCGCGGGATCGGTGGGCGGTTGCTGGATGCGGTCGAGCAGATGGCGCTGAATCGGTGCGGGGCCGTCGGGCTGGGGGTGGGGTTGTCCGCCGATTACGGTGCGGCGCAGCGGATCTATGTGCGGCGAGGGTATCTGCCGGATGGTCGAGGAATCGTGTACGGGGATCGGCCCGTGCCGGTGGGGGCGGCGATCACCGTCGACGACGACGCGGTGCTCATGATGGTTCGTGACTGCGCGAACCATGGTTCCATGGCAGATTGAGAGTCGTCGTACCAACGGATCGAAGAGGCATCATGAAGACCAGACTCAGCTGCCCGTGCGGCGAATACATCACCGGCGCCGACGAGGACGACCTCGTCGAGAAGACCCAAGCCCACCTCGCCGAAAAGCATCCGGGCCACGACTATTCGCGCGACGAGATCCTGTTCATCGCCTACTAGGGCGTGTCCTGTAAGTCATCGCAGCCAGAGGATGATGGCGGCGATGGTGAGTTCGGCCTGGTAGTAGGCGGCGCGTTTGGCGTAGCGGGTGGCCAGCTCCCGGAATTGTTTGAGCCGGTTGA
>NZ_JAMRXH010000027.1 GCF_023740735.1 Nocardia sp. CDC159 | reverse complement strand
GGGTGTAGGTGACCGGTACTAATAGGCCGAGGGCTTACCAACAAAGGTGCTACGCGTCCACTGTGCGGTATCTGAAACAACACACAGATACCAGAAGACGAGGGATGGGAGTGTTTGTGCTCCTGGGTCTTGGCTTGCTGTGTACAGTTTCATAAAGTTACGGCGGTTATAGCGGTGGGGAAACGCCCGGTCCCATTCCGAACCCGGAAGCTAAGCCTGCCAGCGCCGATGGTACTGCACTCGACAGGGTGTGGGAGAGTAGGACACCGCCGGACATACTTCCCGAAAAGGGGGCCCATATCGCGGGCCCCCTTTTCGACGTTCAGCAGCCTGTCGCCGCGCGCCCGGGCCCGATGCCATGGGTGGCGGAGCGTGCGCGCGTGATTGAATTCGAGTAGGCGGGCCCGCGGCCCGGCCTCGCGCACATCATCCGGTGGCCGGGCAACGAGAAGCAGAGAAAGGGATCACCGTGTCGGAGCAGAACGACGGTCGGAAGCCGTTCCGCCGTAGCGGGTCCGGTCAGGGATCGGGCGGCTCCGGCAGGTCGGGCGGCTTCCGCCGCGAGGATTCGGACCGCGACCACCGAGGCGGTGACGCGCGCGGCGGTTACGGCCGCGGTGGCTCCCGCCGAGACGACGAACGCGGCAGTTCGGGCCGGGGCGGTTACGGTCGCAACGATGATTCCGGTCGAGGCGGCTTCCGTCGCGACGATCAGGGCGGCTCGGGGCGCGGCGGTTTCCGCCGCGATGACGATCGCCGCGATTTCGGCCGCGGTGGGTCCCGACGGGACGATGCGCGCGGCGATTCGGGTCGAGGCGGTTTCCGTCGCGACGACCAGGGCGGTTCCCGTCGCGATGACGAGCGCGGCGGTTCCGGTCGTGGCGGTTTCCGTCGTGATGACAACCGCGGTGGTTTCCGTCGCGACAATGAGCGTGGCGGCTCGGGTCGCGGTGGCTTTGGTGGCGATGATCGCGGTGGTTTCCGTCGCGATGACGAGCGCGGCGGTTCTGGCCGTGGCGGCTTCCGTCGTGACGATGACCGCGGTGGGTTCCGTCGCGATGACGAACGTGGCGGTTCCGGTCGCGGTGGGTTCCGCCGTGAGGATCAAAGTGGTTCGCGGCCAGGCGGTTTCCGTCGTGACAATGACCGTGGTGGTTTCCGTCGCGATGACGAGCGCGGTGGTTCCGGCCGTGGTGGTTTCCGTCGCGATGACGAGGGGGGTGGCTCGGGTCGTGGTGGTTTCCGTCGTGATGATGAGCGGGGTGGCTCGGGTCGTGGTGGTTTCCGTCGTGATGATGAGCGGGGTGGCTCGGGTCGTGGTGGTTTCCGTCGTGATGATGAGCGGGGTGGCTCGGGTCGTGGTGGTTTCCGTCGCGACGACCAGGGTGCCTCGGGCCGTGGCGGTTTCCGTCGCGACGACGACCGCGGTGGGTTCCGCCGCGATGATGAGCGCAGTGGATTCCGCCGTGACGACGAGCGTGGCGGCTTCCGCCGTGATGACGACCGTCGTGGGTTCCGCCGCGATGACGAACGTGGTTCCGGCCGTGGCGGTTTCCGTCGCGACGACCAGGGCGGTTCCCGTCGTGGTGATGAGCGAGGCGGTTTTTATCGCGGTGATGAGCGTGGCGGTTCGGGGCGTGATGAGGGCGAGCGTGGTGGTTTCCGCCGGGGCGGCCAGCGCGACGATTTCGATCGCGACGATGAGCGTCGCGGCTCGGGGCAAGATGGAGTCGCCTCCGACCGGGATGATCGGTTCGAGCACGAGTCTCGGGAGAGCGATGCACGCGGCGAACTGGCGCAGGATGACGATCTCGACGCGGCGGGCAGCGCCGATGCCGTGACGGCGAGGCAGTCGGACGAATCCGCCTCGGAGCGTGGCGAAGCCGACGATGCGCAGGACGCGGCGGACGAGGGTGAACTCGTGCCCGAGCGTCGGCGTGGGGGCGAGGGTGCGTGGGTGTCCGGCGGCCGGGGCGGCGATCGACGGGCCGGGCGGCCCGATGAGCCGTCGCTGCCCGAGGACGTCGAGGCATCCGATCTCGACCCTGTTGTGCGGCGCGATCTGCTGAGCCTGGACAAGAGCAATGCCGAGACCGTCGCGCGCCATCTGGTGATGGCCGTGCGGCTCATCGAGGACGATCCGGAGCAGGCGCTGGCCCATGCGCGGGCCGCCCGGCAGCGGGCCGGGCGCATCGCCGTCGTGCGCGAAACCGCCGGTGTCACGGCCTATCACGCGGGTGAATGGGCCGAGGCGCTGTCGGAGCTGCGGACCGCGCGGCGCATGCAGGGCGGTACCGGTCTGCTGGCCGTGATGGCGGATTGCGAGCGCGGCCTCGGCCGTCCCGAGCGGGCAATCGAGTTGGGCCGCGGCGACGAGGCTCGCCAGCTCAGCGGCGACGAGGCCACCGAGCTGCGGATCGTGGTCGCGGGTGCGCGGATGGATCTGGGCCAGTACGACCAGGCCGTCGTCACCCTGCAGACCCCCGATCTGGATCCGGCCCGGACCGGTTCGGCGGCCGCCCGCCTCTTCTATGCCTACGCCGAGGCCCTGCTCGCCGCCGGGCGCTCCGACGAGGCGTTGAAGTGGTTCCTCAATGCCGCCTCCGCCGATCTCGACGGGGAGACCGACGCCGAGGAGCGGGCCGAGGAACTGGCCGCGACCGACGACGACGCCGAGTAGCACGACCGCAACGCAGAAGCAGGTGGATGGAGTGGCACGGTTACGAGAACGGTTCGGCGCGCTGCTGCTGGACCTGGACGGCACGCTGTATCGCGGCCATGACGCCATTCCCGGTGCGGCCGAAGCGCTTTCGGCCGATACGGGACAGCGGCTGATGTATGTCACCAACAATGCCAGCCGCTCCGCCACCGCGGTCGCGGCCCACCTCGCCGATCTCGGCTTCGGCGCCACCGAACAGGAGGTGGTCACCAGCGCGCAGGCCGCGGCCCACGTGCTGGCCAATCGGCTCGATCCGGGTGCGACCGTGCTGATCGTCGGCACCGACGACCTGGCCGCCGAGGTGGAACGGGTCGGATTGCGCCCGATCCGTCGCTTCGACGGCGCGGCGCCGGATGCCGTCGTCCAGGGACATTCGCCGCAGACCGCCTGGCCGGACCTCGCCGAGGCCGCTTACGCCCTGCGCGCGGGCGCGCTGTGGGTGGCGGCCAATACCGATGCGACGCTGCCCAATGAGCGCGGCCTCGCCCCCGGCAACGGCTCGATGGTCGCCGCCCTGCGCACCGCCACCGATCTGGAACCGGTCGTCGCGGGCAAACCGTACGCGCCGCTGCTCGAGGATGCGCTCACCCGCGTGGGCACCCGCAGCGCACTGGTCGTCGGCGACCGCCTCGACACCGACATCGATGGCGCCCACTGCGTCGACCTACCATCTCTGCTGGTCCTCACCGGTGTCAGCACGCTGGCCGACCTCCGCAAACAACCCGCCGGCCGGCTGCCCACCTACGTATCGGATTCTCTGGATGCCCTGAACCATCCGATCGCACCGACCGACCCGCTCCCCACCACCGACGAAGACCTCGTCGACCGCCTGGCCGATCTACTCGAACAACATCCGGGCCGCGCCATCCCGATCGGCTCCTGAGCGAGACCGACCACCGCCGAACCCGACCCCGACCGGACGATGCCATCGCGTCGCGACGTCGGGCGCACGAGAACGCAAGCGCACTCGGCTCCGCTTGGAGCCAAGTGTCGCTTTCGGTGAGCGGGGCCGGGCGGCCCTTCGCATCCCGATGTCGGCACCGACTCCGGTCGGACGGGCCCGATCGCCGCTGGGGTGCGCTCGGGATTGGAGTGTTGCGCTTCTCGGCCGCCGCGGTGTGCATGGTGGGTGCCGTCGAGACAGTCGAATACCCGCTGGCCCAGACGAATTCCTGAGGGCCGAGGAGGTCGATCGCCTCCGGAAGCGCACTCGCGGGACGACAATGGTCCCATGTTCGAACGGTTCACCGATCGTGCGCGGCGGGTGGTGGTGTTGGCGCAGGAGGAGGCTCGCGCCCTCAATCACAACTACATCGGGACCGAGCATCTGCTGCTCGGGCTGGTTGCCGAGGGGGACGGGCTCGCCGCCCAGATTCTGAACGACTTCGGTGTCGATCTGGTGTCGCTGCGGGAGGAGGTGGAGACGATCATCGGCCGCGGGCAGCGGGGGCCGTCGGGATATGTCCCTTTCACGCCGCGCGCGAAGAAGGTTCTCGAGATTTCGCAGCAGGAGGCGGTCCAGCTCGGGCACTCCCATATCGGCACCGAGCACATGCTGCTCGGTGTGGTCCGCGAGGGCGAGGGGGTGGGGGCTCAGATTCTGGTGCGCCGGGGTGTCGTACCGGACGAGCTGCGCGCCCGAATCATCGATCGGCTCGAGCAGCGGCCGGTTCTGCCCGAGGACCTGCCTGCGACGACCCATGCCGTCATTCGCTCCCTCGAGGAGGAGAACCGCCTGCTCCGCAGGGAGATCGACCGGCTGCGCAGCGTCCTCGAACACCCCAAACTCGATAAATCGGTCATCGATCGAAGACTTCCCGAGGAACCAGATGACGAATGAGCCGACCGGCATTGCGGCGGGCGATGGCGGCCAGCTCGTGGGCGGCGGTCGGAATCTTGAGCCACCAGCGTTCCAGCGGCCGGTAATCGGCGGCCGCGGCCAGTCGGGCGGCCAGATCGGGTCGCTGTATGCCCAGATAGCGGCGGGCCCGGGCGGCGTGCATGGGGTCCGAGGCGATCTTGATACGGTCGGCATGCTCGATCAGCGGGATGCTGAATTCGATATTCTGCCAGGTGCTTTCGGCCTTGGTCTCGGTGACGATGCGGTCTTCGGGCACGCCGAGGGTGTCGCGGGCGTAGCGGGCCATCGCCTCGGCCTCGGCCGGTTCGCGGCGCACCGCGCCACCGGTGAAGACCAGCACACTCTCGGCGCGGGGATCCAGCGAACGGGCGGCGATCCGGCATCGCCACCGCTGCAGCGGGTGGGTCCGCCCACTGGGGCGGACCGGGAAGCCCAGCACCACAACGGCTTCGGTCCGGGCCGCGGCGGTGGAGGCCCCGAGCAGCCGCCGGGAGGCGCGCCAATGCAGCCATTCCGCCGCCGCCACGACCGCGATCATCCAGATACCCGCGGTCGCGGCCGTATGCCACGGATTCGCACCGCCTCGATCAGCTCGCACAACCCCACATTGTGCAGCCTCACACTCGGTCGGCGCAGTCGGTACGTGTGTTCGAATGCCATCTCCGGTAGCGTTGTCGGCACCATGACTACGCCGCATCCTCGTCCGCATGCCGCCGGGCCGACCCCGGGGGTACCGCTGCCCGGTCAGCACCTGTCCGGGGCCAATCCGGCGGAGTTCGCCGACCCGGCCGCGGTCCGTGCCGAGGTCGACGAGCTGCTGGCGGAATTGACTGCGGGAGCGCGCAATTCGGACCCCGAGCAGGCCGGTGTGGATATCACCCGGCGCGCCCGCATCCTGGAGCAGGCCCACGATGTGCTGGTCCGGGCCCTGGCGACGGTGGACAAGATCTGAGGTGGCCAGACGGGCACGGGTGGACGCCGAACTGGTGCGCCGCGGACTGGCACGATCGCGGGAACATGCGGTCGAGCTGATCGGCGCGGGTCGCGTTCTGATCAACGGCACGGTCGCGTCGAAACCGGCGACGGCCGTCGAGGCGGGCACGCCACTGCTGGTGCGCGAGGAACCCGACGAGGTGCGGTGGGCCTCGCGCGGCGCGCACAAACTGCTCGGCGCGCTCGAGGCGTTCGAACCGCAGGGGCTGTGCGTGGCGGGCAAGCGCTGCCTGGACGCCGGGGCCTCGACCGGTGGGTTCACCGATGTGCTGCTCTCCCGCGACGCCCGCGAGGTGGTCGCGGTGGATGTCGGCTACGGCCAGCTGGTCTGGCGGTTGCGCAACGACGAGCGCGTGCGGGTGTTCGATCGGACGAATGTCCGCACCCTCACCGCCGCGGCGATCGAGGGACCGGTCGAGCTGGTCGTGGCCGATCTGTCCTTCATCTCCCTGGGTCTGGTGCTGCCCGCGCTGGCGGCCTGCTGCGGACCCGAGGCCGACCTGTTGCCGATGGTAAAACCCCAATTCGAGGTCGGTAAGGACCGAGTAGGCTCCGGCGGTGTGGTGCGCGATCCGGCTGTGCGTGCCGAGGCCGTGCACGAGGTCGCGGCCGCGGCGGCCGAACTCGGCCTGCACACCCACGGCGTGGTGGCCAGCCCGCTGCCCGGACCGTCGGGCAATGTCGAATACTTCCTGTGGTTGCACACGGGCGGCGCACCCGAGGTGGATGTCGCGGCCCTGGTGCGGCGCGCGGTGGAGGAGGGCCCGCAGTGAAACGCGAGATTCTGCTCGTCGCGCACCCCGGCCGTCCCGAGCTCATCGAGACCGCGCAGCGCGTCGCCAAGATCTTCGCCGATGCCGGAATCTGCCTGCGGGTCCTCGAGGACGAGGCCTACAGCACCAAACTCGACTGCGACGAAGCCGGTGAACCGGACGGCTATCCGGTGCGGGTGGTCGAACACGGCCCCGACGCCGCGGTCGGCTGCGAGATGGTGATGGCCCTCGGCGGCGACGGCACCTTCCTGCGCGCGGCCGAGATGGCCCGGCCCGCGCGGGTGCCGGTGCTGGGAATCAACCTGGGCCGCATCGGCTTTCTCACCGAGGCCGAGGCCGAACATCTCGACGAGGCGCTCGGCCAGGTGGTGCGTGGCGACTACCGCCTCGAGCAGCGGATGACGATAGATGTCAGTGTCCGGGTCGATGATGTCATCGTGGAACGCGGATGGGCCCTCAACGAGGCCAGTATCGAAAACGCCGCCCGGATGGGTGTATTGGAGGTGGTCCTGGAGGTCGACGGGCGCCCCGTTTCGCAATTCGGTTGCGACGGGGTGCTGATCGCGACCCCCACCGGGTCCACCGCCTACGCGTTCTCGGCGGGCGGTCCGGTGGTGTGGCCGGAACTCGAGGCGCTGCTGGTGATTCCGAGCAATGCCCACGCCCTGTTCGCGCGTCCCCTGGTGACCAGCCCCGATTCCCGGATCGCGGTGGAAACTGTTGCGACGGGCCACGATGCGATAGTTTTCCTGGACGGTCGCCGAACCTTGGCCCTGCCCAAGGGCGGGCGGTTCGAGGCGGTCCGGGGGTCCGAGCCGGTGCGCTGGGTGCGGTTGGATTCCGCGCCGTTCGCCGACCGGATGGTTCGAAAGTTCCAGTTGCCCGTGACAGGCTGGCGGGGCCGCCGCCGAACGGAGAGCACGAGTGCTGACAGAGATCAGGATTGACGGCCTGGGCGTTATTTCCTCCGCCACAGCGCAATTCCACGCGGGTCTGACGTGTCTGACCGGTGAGACCGGCGCCGGTAAGACCATGGTGGTGACGAGCCTGCACCTGCTGTCGGGAGCCCGGGCCGACGCGGGCCGGGTGCGGCGCGGCGCGGCGCGCGCGGTGGTGGAGGGCCGCTTCACCCTCGACGAGGCGCACGACAACGCCCGCGACGAGGTCGAGAAGGTACTGGAATCGGCTGGGGCGCAACGCGACGACGACGGCAGCGTGATCGCGGTGCGCACGGTCTCGAGCGACGGACGCTCACGCGCGCATCTGGGCGGGCGCAGCGTGCCCGCGGCCGTGCTGGGCGATTTCACCGCGCCGCTGCTGACCGTGCACGGGCAGAACGACCAGCTGCGCCTGCAGCGCCCCGACCAGCAGTTGCGGGCGTTGGACCAGTTCGCGGGCGAGACCGTGGCCGGGCTGCTGCGCAAATATCAACTGGCCCGGCGCACCTGGCTGCAGGCGCGCAACGAACTGCTCGAACGCACCGCGCGCGGCCGGGAATTGGCCCTCGAGGCCGACCGGCTGAAGTATTCGCTGAACGAAATCGACGCCATCGCACCGGAACCCGGAGAGGACGAGCGCATCGTGGCCGAGGTGCGGCGGCTGTCGGATCTGGACTCGCTGCGCGAGGCCGCGACCGCCGCGCACGATGCCCTGGCCGGTCCGGCCGATGCGCCCGGGGAGGGTTCGGGGGCACTGGATCTGCTCGGCACGGCGCGGGCGCGGCTGGAGACGGCCGATGACGCGACGCTGCAGGAGCTCGCGCCGCGGCTCGGCGACGCGATCTCGGTCGTGGTGGACCTGACCACCGAACTGAGTACCTATCTGTCGGATCTGCCGTCGGATCCGAGCGCGCTGGATGCGCTGCTCAACCGCCAGGCCGAACTGAAGACGCTGACCCGCAAGTACGCGCCCGACATCGACGGCGTGATCGCCTGGGCCGACGACGCGCGCAGCCGCCTGGACTCCCTCGACGTCTCCGACGAGGCGCTGGCCGCGCTGGCCAGGGAGGTCGACGCGGCGGCCGAGCAGGTGCGCGAGACCGCCAAGCGCCTGACCGCCGCGCGCGCCAAGGCCGCCAAGAAGCTGGCCGCCGCGGTCAGCGCCGAACTCGGCGGCCTCGCCATGGGCCGCGCCAAACTCGAGGTGCAGGTGCGCCCGGTGCCCGCCAGCGCGCAGGATTCGGCCCCGATCACCATGGACGGCAAGGAATTACACGCGGGCTCCACCGGTGTCGACGAGGTCGAGTTCCGCCTGGCCGCCCACTCCGGCGCGCAGTCGCTGCCGCTGAGCAAGAGCGCCTCCGGCGGTGAGCTCTCCCGGGTCATGCTGGCCCTCGAGGTCGTGCTGGCCAGCTCCGAACACGGGACCACCATGGTCTTCGACGAGGTCGACGCCGGTGTCGGTGGCCGTGCCGCGGTCGAGATCGGCCGCCGCCTGGCCCGCCTGGCGCGCACGCACCAGGTCATCGTGGTGACTCATCTGCCCCAGGTGGCCGCGTTCGCCGACACCCACCTGGTGGTCGACAAGGTCGACGACGGCAAGGGCGTCAACAGCGGCGTGCACGCCCTCGCCAACGACGAACGGGTCAAGGAGCTGGCCCGCATGCTGGCCGGTCTGGACGACACCGAAACCGGCCGGGCCCATGCGGAGGAGCTGCTGGAGACCGCCCGCGCGGAGAAGGACGCCGCGCCCGCGGCGAGCTGATTCGGGCTATTTCGCGACGGCCTTGCGGGCCGCGCTCAGGAACGGCGAGATCAGGCCCTTGAGGAACAGCTCGGTGGCGCGCTCGGGCACCGGAAGCTTCGGGAAGGACTCCATCGTGTAGGAGACCAGCGTGCCCCCGCCCGGCGCGTCGGCGAAGGTGACGGTCCCGGTGTGGCTCTTCACCGGCGCACCGGCGACGATCTTGTACTGGAAGCGCTCGTTGGGGACCAGCAGGATGGTCTCCTCGGTGATGCCGAAACCGCCCACGCCGACCTTGTATTGCGCGCCGACGCCAGTGCGCTCGGTGGCGCCGGGCCGTTTCAGGGTGAAGTTGATCGGCAGGTAGGCGTTGAAGCTGTCGCGCTCGATGAACAGCTTGTACACCTGCTCGCGGGGCGCGGGGATGACTGCGTCGACGGTCGTACTGGCCATGCGTATCTCCTTCGGATGTGTGAGCCGGAGCATAACGCTTGTCCCGCATCGTCCGTCACCACGCGTCACTGGTATCACAGTGACGAATGTGCTACCGCGGCGCGGCGCGCCTCCAGCAAAGGTTCAGCGTTCGCGGTCATGATCAGACCTCATGAAGGTGCTGGCGCTGTTGTCGAGAAATACCGCGACGCTGCCCGGTCTGTCGGGGATCGCCCGGGCCGACCGCAACACCAGGCGTCTGCTCCAGCGAGTGGGGCCGGGCGATATCGTCGTGCTCGACGAGATGGACCTGGACCGGTTGACCGCGGACCGGCTCGTCGAGGCCGGGGTGGCGGCGGTGATCAACGCGTCCCCCTCGATGTCGGGCCGCTATCCGAATCTGGGGCCGGAGGTTCTGGTCGCCAATGGCATCCTGCTGTTCGACGCCGGCTCCACCGAGGTGTTCACCAAGATCAAGGACGGCAGCAAGGTCCGCATCGACAACGGGGTGGTCTACGCCGACCGGCTCACCAAAAAGGAGCCCGAGCCGCTCATCGAGGCGGTGGAGCTGACCGAACCGGAGATCGCGGAGCGCATGATCGAGGCCCGCACCGGGCTGGCGGATCATCTGGAGGCCTTCGCGGGCAATACGATCGAGTTCTTCCGCACCGAGAGCGCCCTGCTCATCGACGGTCTGGGCGTGCCGGATCTGGATCTGTCGATGCGCAACCGGCATGTCGTGGTGGTCGCCGACGGACCCGATCACGACGCCGATCTCAAGGCGCTCAAGCCGTTCGTGAAGGAGTACGCACCGATCCTGATCGGCGTCGGGCGCGGCGCGGACACCCTGCGGCGCAGTGGCTATCGCCCGGATCTGATCGTGGGCGATCCGGAGGAGATCACCGCCTCGACCCTCAAATGCGGCGCCGAGGTGATCCTGCCCGCCGACACCGACGGCCACGCGAAAGGTCTCGAGCGCATCCAGGATCTGGGCATCGGCGCGACCACCTTCCCGTCCTCGGGCTCGGCAGCGGATCTGGCGCTGCTACTGGCCGACCACCACGGCGCCTCGTTGATCGTCACCTGCGGCGCGGCCGCCTCGCTGGACGACTTCTTCGACCGCGGCCGCCGCGAGTCCACCCCGGCCACCTTCCTGACCAGGCTCAAGACCGGGGCGAAGCTCATGGACGCCAAGGCCGTCGCGACGCTGTACCAGCACCGCACCTCGGCCTGGGCGGCGGCGCTGGTCGTGCTGGCGGCGCTGGTCGCGCTCATCGTCGCGGTACTGGCCTCGCAGATGGGCAACGAGATTCTCGACTGGGTCGGCTCCACCTGGCACCATGCGCAGGCCTCGGTGCACGACCTGTTACACGGCGCGCGCGAGGGGGCTCGGTGATTTCCTTACGGCAGCATGCGATTTCCCTCGCGGCGGTATTCCTGGCGCTGGCGCTGGGACTGCTGCTCGGCTCCCATCTGCTCGACGGCGGGGCGCAGGCCGCGCCGTGGTCGCGGGACAAACAGCGCACCGCCGCCCTGACCACCCAGAACGGCCGATTGACCGATGAATTGAACGCCGCCAACGGTTTCATCGCTCGATCGGCGGGCCGGATTCTCGGGGGCACGCTGGGTGGGCGCAGCGTGCTGATGTTCACCACGCCCGACGCCGACAACGGCGATGTCGAGGCGATCACCAAGGTGCTGTCGACCGCCGGTGCGGCCGTCACCGGAAAGGTCGCGCTCACCGAGGCATTCGTCGATTCCGGTCAGGGCGACCGGCTGCGGACCGCGGCCACCAATATGATCCCCGCCGGGGCCCAGCTGCAGACCGGCGCGGTCGATCAGGGCAGTCTGGTCGGTGATCTGCTGGGCCTGGCCTTCCTCGTCGATCCCGGCACCGGACAGCCGCGCGCCACCCCGCAGGAGCGCACGCTGATCCTGGATACGTTGCGCGGCGGCGGTTTCGTGAACTTCGGTGAGGTGCAGCCCGCGCAGCTGGCGGTCGTGGTGACCGGTGACGGCGCGAAATCCGAGGTGAACAACCGCGGTTCGATCATCGGCCGGTTCGCGGGCGGCCTGCGCGGCCGCGGCGCGGGCGTGGTGCTGGCCGGTCGGTCGGGCGCGGCCGACGGCGCGGGACCGATCGCGGTCGTGCGGGCGGACGGGCAGCTGGCGAACACGGTCACCACCGTCGACAACGCCGACCGGGAGATCGGCCGCCTCACCACGGCGCTGGGCCTGACCGAACAGCTCGGCGGCGGCGCGGGCCGCTACGGCACGGGTCCCAGGGCGAACTCGCTCACGGTGGTCGCGCTGCCGAAGTAGCGGAGGCGGAATCGTCCGCTATCGCTACGACCCGCACGCTACCGCGGGCCTGCCCGGGTGAACCGGGACGGGTGTTGCGCGCGACACCGAGTGGGACGGATGTGACGAGGCAGTTCCGGCCAACTCGTGGCTACCGTGCGTGGCATTCGATCCGCAACCGAATTCCGTGTTACTGTGAAGTCCCGTGGGTCAATCACGGATTCCGGCGCGCGCGGCGACCAAACACATCTTCGTTTCGGGCGGTGTCGCCTCCTCTCTGGGTAAGGGTCTTACCGCCTCCAGCCTCGGTCAGCTGCTCACCGCTCGCGGTCTGCGCGTGACGATGCAGAAGCTCGATCCGTACCTCAACGTCGATCCCGGCACCATGAACCCCTTCCAGCACGGTGAGGTGTTCGTGACCGAGGACGGCGCCGAGACCGATCTCGACGTCGGGCACTACGAGCGGTTCCTGGATCGGGATCTGTCGCGGGATGCGAATGTGACCACCGGACAGGTGTATTCGACCGTCATCGCCAAGGAGCGGCGCGGCGAGTACCTCGGCGACACGGTGCAGGTCATTCCGCACATCACCGACGAGATCAAGAACCGCGTGCTGGCGATGGCCGGACCGGATCTGTACGGGCAGGCCCCGGACGTGGTGATCACCGAAATCGGTGGCACCGTGGGCGATATCGAGTCCCAGCCGTTCCTGGAGGCGGCGCGGCAGATCCGCCACGAGGTGGGTCGCGACAACGTCTTCTTCCTGCATGTCACCCTCGTGCCGTATCTGGCCCCCTCCGGTGAGCTCAAGACCAAGCCCACCCAGCACTCGGTTGCCGCGCTGCGCAATATCGGTATCCAGCCCGACGCGCTGATCCTGCGCTGCGATCGCGAGGTGCCGCAGCCGCTGAAGAACAAGATCGCGCTCATGTGCGACGTCGACGTCGACGCCTGCATCTCGACTCCGGACGCGCCCTCGATCTACGACATCCCGCGCGTGCTGCACCGTGAGGGTCTGGACGCCTATGTGGTTCGCAAGCTGGGCCTGCCGTTCCGCGACGTGGACTGGACGGTGTGGGGCGATCTGCTCGATCGGGTGCACAATCCGCGCGAGGCGGTCACCGTCGCACTGGTCGGCAAGTACGTCGATCTGCCCGACGCCTATCTGTCGGTCACCGAGGCGCTGCGCGCGGGCGGCTTCGCCGCGCGGGCCAAGGTGAACATCCGCTGGGTGCAGTCCGACGAATGCGAGACTCCCGCGGGCGCGCAGCAGCATCTGCACGATGTCGACGCCGTGCTGATTCCGGGCGGATTCGGCATTCGCGGCATCGAGGGCAAGGTCGGCGCGATCCGCTACGCCCGTACCCGCGGCATCCCGCTGCTGGGTCTGTGCCTGGGCCTGCAGTGCGTGGTCATCGAGGCGGCCCGCTCGGTCGGTCTCGACGACGCCAACTCCGCCGAATTCGAGCCCGACACCAAGCATCCGGTCATCTCGACCATGGCCGATCAGCAGCAGGTCGTGGCGGGTGAGGCGGATCTGGGCGGCACCATGCGCCTGGGCGCGTATCCGGCGGTGCTGGCCAAGGGGTCGGTGGTCGCGCAGGCCTACGGCACCACCGAGGTGTCGGAGCGGCACCGGCATCGCTACGAGGTCAACAACGCCTACCGCGATCGGATCGCCAAGAGTGGGCTGAAGTTCAGCGGCACCTCGCCGGACGGGCATCTGGTCGAATTCGTGGAGCTACCCGCCGACAAGCACCCCTACTTCGTTGCCACCCAGGCGCATCCCGAGCTGAAGAGCCGGCCGACCCGCCCGCATCCGTTGTTCGCCGGACTCATCGCGGCGGCGCTGAAGTACAAGGCCGCCGAGCGGCTTCCGGTGGAGATCCCGGGTGAGGTCGAGGTCGACGAGGGCGAGCGGGTTTCGCAGTGAGCTCCGGAAACGGACCGGGCACACACGATTTCGAGACGGTGTCGAGCCGGACGGTGTATTCCGGCGCGATCCTGGCCCTGCGCCTGGACCAGGTCCGGATGCCGGGCGGCCGGGTGGTGGAGCGCGAGGTCATCGAGCACCACGGCGCGGTGGCGGTGGCCGCGGTCGACGACGAGGGCAATCTGGTCCTGGTCAACCAGTACCGCCACCCCATCGGCCGCCGCCTGCTGGAGCTGCCCGCGGGCCTGCTCGACAAGCAGGGCGAGGATCCGCTCACCGCGGCCCAGCGCGAACTCGCCGAGGAAACCGGCCTGGCCGCCCGCGACTGGTCGGTGCTCGTCGACGTCGCCCTGTCCCCGGGCTTCACCGACGAGGCCCTGCGCATCTACCTCGCCACCGGCCTCTCCGAAACCGACCGCCCCGATCCCGAATTGGAGGAGGCCGACCTCTCGATCGTGCGCATGCCGGTCGACGAGGCCATCCGTGCGGCACTGGCGGGTGAGATCGTCAACGCCACCGCGGTAGCGGGCGTGCTGGCCCTGTCCACCGCCCGCAGCCGAGACCTCCCCCTGCGCCCCGCCGACGCGCCGTGGCCGGGTATGCCCACGGCGTTTTTCGATCGCAAGGCGGCCGGGGAGTAGCTTTCGGCTGCTGCGAGCGTGTTGCCCTCGCACCGCCCGCTGAGTGGACGGTGCGAGGGACGTAAGCGGACGGTGCGAGGGACTTAAGCGGACGGGGCGAGGGATGTATGCGGATGGTGCGAGGGAAGTAAGCGGACGGTGCGAGGGAAGTAGGAGAGCGCGCCGGGTCGGCTCCATGTGCATCCCCGCCAGCGCCCCCTTGTTTCCCTGCACCGTCCGCCCAGCGGGCGGTGCAGGGCAAAAAGCGTTGTGGTGGTTGTCGCGCGTTGCGGTCGACGGGTGTGTGGGTGGGGACTGACATGATGGGCGGGTGTTGCAGCGGCAGATTGCGGCCTATCTCGATCACCTCACCGTCGAGCGGGGGGCTGCGCGCAATACGTTGAGTGCGTATCGGCGGGATCTCGGGCGGTATCGGGAGTTCTTGGAGCAGCGGGGGATCGGGGGACTCGAGGGGGTGAGTGAGAGCGATATCGCCGATTTCGTGGTGTCGCTGCGGGCCGGGGGGAATGGATATCCGCCGCTGGCGGCGAGCTCGGCGGCGCGGGGGCTGGTGGCGGTGCGGGGGCTGCATCGGTTCGCTACGGCCGAGGGAATGACCGCGGGGGATGTCGCCCATCCGGTGAAGCCGCCCACGCCAGGGCGGCGGCTGCCCAAAGCGCTTCCCTATGAGCAGATCTCGAGGCTGCTCGAGGCCGCGGGCGGTACGGGAGAGGCCGACGGCGGACCGCGCGGGCTGCGCGATCGGGCGCTGCTCGAGCTGCTGTATTCGACCGGCGCGCGCATTTCGGAGGTGGTCGGCCTCGACGTCGACGATATCGACACCGAGGAGCGTGCGGTCGTGCTGCACGGCAAGGGCGGTAAACAGCGAATGGTCCCGATCGGCCGTCCCGCGCTGGCAGCGGTGGACGCCTATCTGGTGCGCGGGCGTCCCGCGCTGGCGCTGCGCGGCAAGGGAAACGCGGCCCTGTTCCTCAATCACCGCGGTGGGCGGCTGTCGCGCCAAAGCGCCTGGCAGGTGTTGCAGGACGCGGCCGAGCGCGCGGGCATCGGCGCGGCGGTGTCACCGCACACCCTGCGTCACTCGTTCGCGACCCATTTGCTCGACGGTGGCGCCGATGTGCGCGTGGTGCAGGAACTGCTCGGCCACGCCTCGGTGACCACGACCCAGATCTACACCCTGGTCACCGTCAACACCCTGCACGAGGTCTGGGCGACCGCCCATCCCCGCGCGCGCTGAGGAGTCGACGCGCGGAAGTGTTGCGCCTCCCGGTATCTCGCGCCGACGCCGGTATGCTGGCCCACGTTTTGCGCTCAGATCGGCGCCGCGGCGCACTGATGCCATGCTCACAATGCGTGTCCGAGCGTAGCTCTTGCCTTCCTAGGCGGTAGCGTCTATGGGGGTCCTGATGTCACCCTACGGTGGTATCGGGTGGGAGCTGCCTCGCTGCGCTCGGCGGGGCAATTGGGCGCAGAACACTGAAGGAGCAGCGGATATGACGACAGCCGGTGCGGCCGAGCCGCCGAGGAGTGCTGCGGCAGAACCGCTTTCGGGTAGGTCGGCCCCCCGCATCGAGCAGGCGGCCCAGACGCTGTGGGAGGCGAACGACATCGTGGCGGACGGCGCGGAAATCGGACCGACCGGTCGCCCGCTGCGGGACATTCCCGAGCCCCCGCCCGTTTCGCACACCGGCGACGCGCTGATCATAGCCATGTGCAATCAGAAGGGTGGCGTCGGCAAGACCACCTCCACCATCAATCTCGGTGCCGCCCTGGCCGAATACGGCCGCCGCGTGCTGCTGGTCGACCTCGATCCGCAGGGCGCGCTGTCGGCGGGTCTGGGCGTGGCCCATCACGACCTGGAACTGACCGTGCACAACCTGCTGGTCGGCGGACGCGCCGCGGCCCGGGACGTGCTGATGCACACCAAGGTCGAGGGCATGGATCTATTGCCCAGCAACATCGACCTATCCGCGGCCGAGATCCAGCTGGTGAACGAGGTCGGCCGCGAGCAGACCCTGGGCCGCGCGCTGGCCTCGCTGCGCGATCAGTACGACTACATCCTCATCGACTGCCAGCCGTCGCTGGGCCTGCTCACCGTCAACGCGCTGGCCTGCGCCGACGGCGTGGTCATACCGATGGAATGCGAATACTTCTCGCTGCGCGGACTGGCGCTGCTCACCGATACCGTGGAGAAGGTGCGGGACCGGTTGAATCCGGGTTTGAGCCTGTACGGCATCGTGGTCACCATGTTCGATGCGCGGTTACTGCACTCGCGGCAGGTGATGGCCCGGGTCGTGGAGGTCTTCGGCGATCTGGTCTACGACACCGTGATCGCCCGAACCGTCCGTTTCCCCGACGCCAGCGTGGCCGGTGAGCCGATCACCACCTGGGCGCCGAAATCCGGTGGCGCCGAGGCCTATCGGGCGATGGCACGGGAAGTCATCCACCGGTCGGGCCGGTGACCGAGAGCGCTCCGACCGCCCCGAACGAGACCACCGCGCCGGACAATTCGGACAGATCGAATAAGTTCCACTTGCGCCTGGCCAATTTCGAGGGCCCGTTCGATCTGCTGCTGCAGTTGATCAGCCAGCGTCGCCTCGATGTCACCGAGGTGGCATTGCACCAGGTCACCGACGAATTCATCGGCTACGTCAAGGCGCTGACCGCCAGTCTCGACCAGGACAAGACGCTGCGCGCGGACAAGATTCTCGACCAGACCACCGAATTCCTGGTGATCGCGGCGACGTTGCTCGATCTGAAGGCCGCGCGGTTGCTGCCCTCGGGTGAGGTGACCGACGAGGAGGATCTGGCGCTGCTCGAGGCGCGCGATCTGCTGTTCGCGCGGCTGCTGCAGTACCGGGCGTTCAAGCAGGTGGCCGAGCTGCTCGGCGAACTCGAGCAGGCGGCGCTGCGGCGCTACCCGCGCGCGGTCTCGCTGGAGGAGCGGTACCTGGACCTGCTGCCGGAGGTTACGCTGGGAGTTGACGCCGTCGGCTTCGCCGAGGTCGCCGCGGCGGCGTTCCGGCCGCGTCCGGCGCCGAAGGTGGGACTGGACCATCTGCACTCCCACGCCATTTCGGTCGCCGAGCAGGCCGCGCTCGTGCTGGAAATGCTCAAGAGTCGCGGGGCCGGTGGCTGGACCACCTTCCGCGAGTTGTGCGCCGACTGCGACGTGCCGGTTCAGATCGTCGCGCGCTTCCTGGCGCTGCTGGAACTGTATCGGGGCAAGACGATCGAGTTCGATCAGCCCGATCCGCTGGGGCCCCTGGCGGTCAGCTGGATCGGGGAGCCGGACGGTGAGAAGTCAACGGAGACAGTGACTATCGACGAGGATTACGGATGACGACGACAGCGGGCCCCGACGAACTCGACACGACCGTCGCCGGTCCCGAGGACGCCGAGGTCACCGAGCGGCTCGACGAGGCCGTGGCGCCGGAATCCGATCGACCCAGCGACACCACGGCCGCGGCCGAGACTGCCGCGCTCGGCGACGCGGGGGTGAGGGCGGAGGATTCCGCGCGGCCCGGCGGTGGGGTGGGTGCCGCCGAGGTTGCCGCGCTCGACGCCGGGGTCGCCGACGCGGAGGAGGAGGCCGAGATCGTCGAGCGGCTCGACGACGCCGAATTCCGCGCGGCGCTCGAGGCGATGCTGCTGGTCGTCGATGCGCCCGCGCCGGTCGAACAGCTGGCCTCGGCGCTGAACGACACCGAGCGGCGGGTCGAGCAGGCGCTGCGGGAGATGTCGGCGGAGCTGTCCGCACGAGACAGTGGCATAGATCTCAGATATGTCGGCGACGGATGGCGTTTCTACACGCGGACCCGGTACGCGCCCTATGTCGAGCGCATGCTGCTGGACGGTTCGCGGTCCAAACTGACCCGGGCCGCTTTGGAAACTTTGGCGGTGATCGCCTATCGTCAACCGGTTACGCGAGCACGGGTGAGCGCCGTGCGCGGGGTGAACGTCGACGGCGTCATCCGCACCCTGGTGGCGCGCGGCCTGATCGCCGAGTCCGGGACCGATCCCGAGACCAACGGCACCCTGTACGTCACCACCGAGCTGTTCCTGGAACGGATCGGGCTCGCGTCACTGGCGGATCTGCCGCCGCTGGCGCCCCTGTTGCCGGGCGTCGACCTGATCGATGAGATCAACGAGAGCCTGGAGTCCGATCCCCGGTACACCAGGCTGAAGAAACCCGCCGAGTCGGATATCGACCTCGGCACCGAGGATTGACAGGACCACGTGAATACACCCGCTCGCCGAGATGGCACACCGGATCGTAGGAAACGTAGGGCCGAACCGCCGTCGAGCGGATCGGCCCGAGGCCGCGGTAGCGACCGCGGCCGCGGGGGGTATCAGACCGAGCGCGGCGGATACGGCCGCGAGGATCGCGACGGCCGGGGTGGCTACGGCCGCGGTGGCTTCGATCGCGACGCCAAGGGCGGATCCGCTCGCGGTGCCCGCGGTGGGTACGACCGCGAGGAGCGTGGTGGGTACGACCGCGGCGGACGGGGTGGATTCGACCGGGGCGGGCGCGGTGGTTTCGATCGTGACGAGCGCGGTGGGTACGACCGCGGCGGACGGGGTGGATTCGAGCGCGGCGGGCGCGGCGGATCCGATCGTGACGACTACGGCCGCGGTGGACGCGGTGGTTTCGAGCGCCAGGAACGCGGTGGTCACGGCAGGGGCGGATTCGACCGGGAGCGCGGCGGTTTCGATCGTTCGGCCGGTGGCCGTTCCGGGCAGGACCGGCGGGGCACCGGCGAGCGCGGATATCGAGCCGAGGGCTCGGGCCGCGGCGTCGGTTCCGGCCGTGGCGGCTCGATGTCGGGTCGCCCGATGCCCGAACGGCTCGCCGGACGCGGCGACAGCCGTTCGCTCACCGGCAACAGCACCGCCGGGCGGATCGGTGGCGGTCGCCCGTTGACCCCCAAGCCCGCGCCCAGCCGCAAACCGCAGAAGCAGCGCCGCGAGCAGACCGTGCTCAGCTTCGCCAAACCCGCGCGCCGCCAGCATGTCGAGCCCGAGGCGACCGGACCGGAGAAGCTGCCCTGGGGCGAGGGCGAGCGCCTGCAGAAGGTGCTGGCCAAGGCGGGTGTGGCCTCGCGCCGCGCCGCCGAGGAACTCATCGACCAGGGCCGGGTCGAGGTCGACGGCGCGATCGTGCGCGAGCAGGGCCTGCGCATCGACCCGAATACCGCGATCGTGCGGGTCGACGGCGTGCGCGTGGTGGTCCGTGACGAACAGGTCTACCTGGCGCTGAACAAGCCCAAGGGTTTCCAGTCGACCATGTCCGACGAACTGGGCCGCCCCTGTATCGGCGATATCGTCGCCGAACGCGTGATGGCCGGTCAACGCCTGTTCCACGTCGGCCGCCTCGACGCCGACACCGAGGGACTGCTGCTGCTCACCAACGACGGCGATCTCGCTCACCGGCTCATGCACCCCTCGTTCCAGGTGTCCAAGACCTATCTGGCCACCGTGCAGGGCGAGGTCAAGCGCGAGGTCGGCAAGCGCCTGCGCGACGGCGTCGAACTCGACGACGGCCCCGCGAAGGCCGATCGCTTTCAGGTGCTCGAGATCGGCGAGGGTAAATCGCTGGTGAAGGTTGTGCTGCACGAGGGCCGCAAGCACATCGTGCGCCGCCTGCTCGCGGCCGTGGGCCATCCGGTCATCGGACTGGTCCGCACCCATATCGGCCCCATCGCCCTGGGCGATCAGCGTCCGGGCAGCATGCGGGTACTCGGTCGGGACGAAATCGGGAAGCTCTACGAGGCGGTGTCGTTGTGACAGTGGGACCTCGCAGGGCGATCAAGGACGTGGACGGAGCTGTGGCGTGAACGGTGTGCAGATGCTGGGACGGAACGTTCGAGGAGGCGGCGTGGCCGACGCGGAGATTTCCGACTCGACGTCGTTGGTCGTCGCCATGGACGGCCCGTCGGGCACCGGTAAGTCCAGCGTGTCGCGTCGGCTCGCGACCCGGCTGGCCGCGCGCTATCTCGATACCGGCGCGATGTACCGGGTGGCGACGCTGCGCGTGCTGCGCGGCGGCGTCGATCTCACCGATCCGGCCGCCATCGCGGTCGCGGTGAAGGATCTGCCGCTGACCATCGGCACCGATCCCAGCCGCGAGCTGATCGAACTCGACGGCGAGGACGTTTCCGCCGAGATCCGCGGTAATGCCGTCACCACGGCGGTCTCGGCGGTGTCGGCGGTGCCCGAAGTGCGCGAGCAGCTGGTCGCGTTGCAGCGGGAGATCGCGGCGAGCGCGGGGCGGATCGTGGTCGAGGGCCGCGATATCGGCACGGTCGTGTTGCCCGATGCCGACGCCAAGATCTATTTGACGGCCTCCGCCGAGGCCCGCGCCCACCGGCGCAACCAGCAGAACATCGCCGAGGGACGCGGCGACGACTACGACGCCGTGCTGGCCGATGTGCAGCGCCGCGACAACCTCGACTCCACCCGCGCGGTGTCGCCGCTGCGCCCGGCCGAGGACGCGGTGCTCGTCGACACCAGCGACCTGTCCATGGATCAGGTCATCGACGAGCTGTATCGAGTTGTCGTGCAGCAGATTTCGGCAGGAGGTAACCGATGACGCAGGACACCTTCGCCGGTGACGGCATCTGGAGCGACGAATCCGAGTGGGACATCGCCGATTTCGCCGACGATGCCGACGCCGAAGCGCATATCGCCATGCCGACGCTGGCCATCGTGGGCCGTCCGAACGTCGGCAAATCCACCCTGGTGAACCGCATCCTGGGCCGTCGCGAGGCGGTGGTCGAGGACATTCCGGGCGTGACTCGCGATCGCATCTCCTACGAGGCGAATTGGGTCGGTCGACGATTCCTGGTGCAGGACACCGGCGGCTGGGAGCCCGACGCCAAGGGCCTGCAGCAGGCGGTGGCGCGCCAGGCCGAGCTGGCCATGCGGACCGCCGACGCGATCCTGCTGGTGGTGGACGGCCAGGTCGGGGCGACCGCGACCGACGAGGCGGTGGCGAAGGTGTTGCGCCGCTCCAAGACTCCGGTCATCCTCGTCGCCAACAAGGTCGACGGTGAGCGGCTGGAGGCCGAAGCCGCGTCGCTGTGGTCGCTCGGGCTGGGGGAGCCGCGCATGATCAGCGCCGCGCACGGCCGCGGCACCGGCGACCTGCTCGACGACGTGCTCGAGGTGTTGCCCGAAACTCCGCGTGAGAGAACGGGTGTCGTGGGCGGCCCGCGTCGGGTGGCGCTGGTGGGCAAGCCCAATGTCGGCAAATCGAGTCTGCTGAACAAGCTTTCGGGCGAGGAGCGCTCGGTGGTGCACGATGTGGCGGGCACCACCGTCGACCCGGTCGACTCCCTGGTCGAGTTGGGCGGCAAGACATGGCGTTTCGTCGACACCGCGGGCTTGCGTCGCAAGGTCAACAATGCGGGCGGCACTGAGTTCTACGCCTCGCTGCGCACCAAGGCCGCCATCGAAGCCGCCGAGGTGGTGGTCATGCTCATCGACGCCTCGCTGCCGATCACCGAGCAGGATCTGCGGGTGATCAGCATGGTCGCCGATGCCGGGCGCGCGCTGGTGCTGGCGTTCAACAAGTGGGATCTGGTCGACGAGGATCGCCGCGAACAGCTCGAGCGCGAGGTGGACCGCGAACTGGTCCAGGTGCGCTGGGCGCAGCGGGTCAACATCTCCGCCCACACCGGCCGGGCCATCCAAAAGCTCGTTCCCGCAATGGAAACCGCGCTGGAATCCTGGGACAAGCGTATCCCCACCGGCCGGTTGAACACCTGGCTCAAGGAGGTCATCGCCGCCACGCCGCCGCCGATGCGCGGCGGTCGGCTGCCACGCGTGCTGTTCGCCACCCAGGCAACCACCCGCCCGCCGACATTCGTGCTGTTCACCACCGGCTTCCTGGAGGCGGGCTACCGCCGCTTCCTGGAACGCCGGCTGCGTGAGGAATTCGGCTTCGACGGTTCCCCCATCCGCGTCTCGGTGCGGGTGCGAGAGAAGCGCGAGCGCGCCAAGCGCTGAGCGCGGCGGTGGGCCGCGGCCCGCCGCTCTCGCATGCCCCGGCCCACCGCCGCTCTCGCATGCCCCGGCCCCGAAGGGGCCGGGGCTTTTCCCGTCTTGCACCCCTAGGGGTGAAAACGCCCACCCCTCGAAGGTGTGCTCGCCACCACTGGGGTTGGTGTCGGGTCGGGCCCGAAAAGGCGACAGTTGGATACATCCCGAACCGACACGATGCGAGAGCGATAGAGGGCATGATGAGCATGTGCGAGTGGATCGACCCGACCGAGCCGACCGATCCCGCGGCCGATCTCACCCACCAGAATCTGGACCGGTGGTCGAACCGGCTGGCTCGGATCCTGCTGGGGCTCGGGGCCCGCCCGGGCGCCCGCATCGCCATTGCCGGTACACCGCAACTGGAATCGGACGTCACTCGACTGGCCGTCGCCAAGACGGGTGCGACCGTGGTGCCCATCGACATCGATGCTTCCGCTCCCCGCGCCGATCTGGGGGTCACGACGAAGGCGGGGCGGCGTTCGCTGACCGATTCGATCCAATGGCTGGTGCTCGACGACCGCTCGACCCTGGTGCACTACCTGACGGGTTCGGACGCGCCGATCACCGAGGCGGACCGCCGCACGGCATATCAGGCCGCGTGACCTGCAGCCGTTTCGAGATCTCCATGCAGGAATTCCCCCATGTCCCAGGGCTCCTCCGCACCGCCCGCCGGTGCCTTTCCCCTGTCCGCGGCGCAGCGCGGCATCTGGTTCGCCCAGCATTTCGCCGGTGACACCCCGATCTCGATCGCGCAGTACGTCGAGTTCGCGGGCGCGGTCGACGTCGAACTGCTGGCGCGGGCGGCGCGGCAGGCCGGTCGCGAATTCGGCACCGGATATCTGCGGTTGATCGAGATCGACGGTACCCCATACCAACTGGTCGACACCACCCTCGACGATCACGTCGACCTCATCGATCTGCGCGAGGCGCCGGACCCGGAGTCGGCCGCACACGCCTGGATGCGCGCGGAGTATTCCGCCCCGCTGGACCCGCTGACCGATCGGCTCGTGCGGATGGCCATGCTCCGCATCGCCGACGATCGCTGGTTCTGGTACTCGCGGCTGCACCACATCGTCCTCGACGGGGTGGGCGCGCTGACGATGATGCAGCGCACCTCCGAGATCTACGACTGCGCGGTGACCGGCCGCGAGATCCCGCCCGGGCGCGCGGAGGATCTGCGCAAGATCGTCGACGACGATCTGTCCTACCGGGATTCGAACCGCCTGCACGCCGACCGCGAGTACTGGCGCACCCATCTGGAAGGCATGGCCGAGCCGGTGACGCTGGCCGGGCGACAGGCCGGTGTCGACGCCCAGCCGAATCTGGTGAGTGGCGAACTGCCCCTGGACACAGCGGAATTGATCGAACTCGCCGCCAAGGAGCAGTCCTCGAGCGCCGCGCCGATCATCGTCGCCGCATTCGGCGCCTACCTGGCGGCGATGACCGGAGCGGCCGAGGTGGTACTGGGCCTGCCGGTATCGGGCCGCACCACCGCGACGCTGCGGCGCTCGGGCGGCATGGTCGCCAATGTGGTGCCGCTGCGGCTGCGCCTGGACCCCACCCGGACCGTGGGTGAGCTGATCCGGGCCACGCAGGGCGAGTTGACCGGTGCGCTGCGGCGGCAGCGGTACCGGCAGGAGGACATCATCCGCGATCTGGGCTGGTCGATGGAGGAGGTCACCTCGTTCGGCCCGACGGTCAACCTGATGATGGTGGACAGTCGAATTCAGCTCGGCGGCGTCACCGGGCGGCTGCACGTGCTCACCTCGGGGCTGATCGACGATCTGTTCGTCAATGTGTATCCCGGGGTGGGCGGGGAGAGTACCCATATCGACTTCCAGGCCAACCCGAATCTGTACGACCAGGCCGCCCTGGCCGCCCAGTACGGCCGATTCCTCGACTATCTCGCGCGATTCCTGGCCGCCGGGGCGGACGCACCGCTGGTCTCGGTATCGGTGACCAGCGCCGCCGAGCGCGCCGCATCCGCGCCCGCCCGCGGCCCGGCGGATGTGCCGGCGCGGCCGCTGCCCGACATCCTCGCCGCCGGTGCGCGCGTCGACGCCGAGGCGATCGCGATCGCGACCGACGACCTCGAGCTCACCTACCGCGAACTCGACGACTACACCAATCGCCTGGCCCGCCTGCTCATCGAGGCCGGCGCTGGCCCGGAACGAATGGTGGCGATTTCGATTCCGAGGTCGAGGGAATCGGTGCTGGCGATGTACGCGGTCGCCAAGACCGGTGCGGCATTCGTACCGATCGACCCCACCTATCCGGCCGATCGAATCGACTACATGATCGCCGACAGCGGCGTCGTCGCGGGGGTGACGGTCGCGGGCGTGCGCGGTGCGCTGCCGGACCGGGTGAGCTGGCTCGAGATCGACACAGCTGCTTCGGAAGCGGCCGTCGCACAGCAGGATTCGTCGCCGATCACCGATGCCGACCGCCGCTCCCCGGTGCGGCTCGACCATATCGCCTACGTCATCTACACCTCCGGATCCACCGGAATGCCGAAGGGCGTTCTCGTCTCGCACCGGGGCCTGGCCAATCTGGTGGCGAGTTCGGGCGCGGCCTTTCGTGTGCACGCGAATTCGGTGATGGCACACGCCGTCTCGCCCAGTTTCGACATCTCGGTCGAGGAGCTGCTGGTGGCGTTCGCCGCCGGTGCCACGGTCGCGGTGGTCCCTCCGGCCGCCTATGCCGGTGTGGAGCTGGCGCGGGTGCTGCGCGCGCTGCGCGTCACCCATCTCAATGTGACTCCCGCCGTGGTGAATTCACTGGATCCGGCGACACTGCCCGAGCTGTGCACGGTCGTGGTCGGCGGCGACGCGTGCCCACCGGAACTGCTGAGCAGATGGTCCGGCCGCACGCTGCTCAACGGTTACGGCCCGACCGAGACCACGGTCACGGTGACGCTGAGCGACCCGCTCGCACCGGGCGATCCGGTGCGCATCGGCGGCCCCGTGCGCGGCGTGCGCGCGCTGGTACTCGACCCATGGCTGCGGCCCGTGCCGCCCGGGGTGACCGGGGAGCTGTATCTGAGCGGCGCGTGCCTGGCGCGCGGCTATCACCGGCGCAATGGCCTGACCGCGGAACGATTCGTCGCCGATCCCACGGCGGGCGGCGCGCGGATGTATCGCACGGGTGATCTGGTGCGCTGGCAGTGCCGCGATGGCCGGTTCGAACTGGAGTATGCCGGACGCGGCGACGCGCAGGTGAAGGTGCGCGGTTTCCGCATCGAGCTCGGCGAGGTGGACGCCGCCCTGCAGCGGCAGCCCGGCGTCGAGTTCGCTCTCACCCTTGGTGTCGAGACCGATTCCGGCGCAACGGCTCTGGCCTCCTATGTGCTCGGGGAGAAGGCGGATCTGGACCCGGACGCGCTGCGGGCCGCCCTCGGCGAGATCCTGCCCGCCTATATGGTGCCCGCGGCGATCGTGGTGCTCGATCACATTCCACTCACCCCGGTCGGGAAGGTGGATCGCCGCGCCCTGCCGCGTCCGGACTTCCGCGCCCGCACCGGCACCGGCCGAGCGCCGTCGACTCCCCGGGAGCGGGTGCTGGCCGAGCTGTTCGCCGAGGTGCTGGGGCTGGATTCGGTGGGCGTGGACGACAATTTCTTCGCCCTGGGCGGGGACAGCATCATCGCCATCCAGCTGGTGTCCCGGGCCAAGGCGGCGGGCCTGGGCTTCGGGGCGCGAGAGGTGTTCGAGCGCCGGACCGTTGCCGGTCTGGCCGCGATCGCCACCGAGGTGGGCGCCGAGGCCGTGCGGGAGCTGCCCGGCGGCGGGATCGGGCCGATCGAGCTCACCCCGATCGTGCACGACATGCTCGCCCACGGCGCGCCCTGGGATCGATATGCGCAGGCCGTGCTGATCGGGCTGCCCGCCGATCTCGATCGGGTCCGGCTCACCGCGGCGTTGCAGGCCCTCATCGATCATCACGACCTGCTGCGCTGTGAACTGAGCCAGCACGACGGGGAATGGAAATGGCTTGTGGGCGAACGCGGTTCGATCGATGCCGCGGCCCTGCTCGACATCGTCGCGGCCGGGGCCGATCCGGAGACCGAATTGCAGTGTGCCGCCGACCGGCTCGACCCGCGCGGCGGGGTGGTCGCGCGGTTCGCGCTGATCGAATCGGCCGAGGCCGCGCCGCTGCTGTGGCTGGTGCTGCACCACCTCGTCGTCGACGGTGTGTCGTGGCGGATCCTGCTGCCGGATCTGGCGACCGCGTACGCGGGTGGCCCGCTCGCCCCGGTGGGCACGTCGTTCCGGCGCTGGGCGCACGGACAGCGCGAGCAGGCGCACCAACGCGGCGCGGAACTGCCACTGTGGCAACGGATCTCCCGCACCGCGGATCCGGCCCTGGGCGCGGTCGCGTTCGATCCGGCCGTCGACGTGGTGGCGACCGTGGCGGAGTTGGACACGGTGATCGACCTCGACAGCGCGAGCGCGGTCCTCGAGAGGGTCTCCGAACGATTCCACTGCGGCGCGGACGAGGCGCTGCTCACCGCGCTGGCGCTCGCGGTGAGCCGCTGGCGCGGGCACACCACCACCCTGCTCACCCTCGAGGGACACGGGCGCGAGGACGCGATCCTGCCCGGGGCCGATGTGGCCCGCACCCTCGGCTGGTTCACCAGCGTGTATCCGGTCGCCCTCGATCTGACCGACATCGACCTCGACGACGCGTTCGCGGGCGGGCCGGCGGCGGGGGCGGCCCTGAAGTCGGTCAAGGAGCAGCTGCGGCAACTGCCCGACAAGGGCGTCGGCTACGGCATGCTGCGGTACCTGAATCCCGAAGGTGGTCTGGGTCTTTCGGTCACCCCGCAAATCAGCTTCAACTACCTCGGCCGGGCCGCGACCGGCGACGAGGGACCCTGGTTGCCCCGGCGCTTCGCATCCACCCGCGACCCGCGCGCACCGCTGCCCGCCGCCGTCGACATCAATGCGATCCGGACCGATGCCGGGCTCGAGGTCAGCTGGGCCTATGCCACCCGGCTGTTGGACGAGCCGCGCGTGGCCGCACTCGCCGACCTGTGGCGCGAGGCGATACGGGCGCTGGCGGCGCATGCGGACGCGGCCGGAGCCGGTGGTCACACACCCTCCGACTTCGACCTGGTCCGAGCCACCCAGGCGCAGATCGAGCAGTGGGAGCGCGACCATCCGAACCTGGTGGACGTGTGGCCGCTGTCGCCGTTGCAGTACGGCCTGCTGTTCCACGCCCGCTACGACACCGATACCGCCGACGACTACACCGTGCAGACGCGGCTGACCCTCGCGGGCCGGGTGGATTCGGCGCGATTGCGGGCCGCCGCGCGGCAGGTGGTCGAGCGGCATGCGAATCTGCGCGTCGCCTTCGTCGAAACCGAGGACGGCCCAAGGCAATTGGTTCTTGCCACCGCCGATCCGGACTGGCGGGAGGTGGATCTCACCGAGCTCGCGACCCCCGAGGACCGGGCCCGTGAACTCGAGCGCTTGATCGCCCTGGACGCGAGCACCCGTTTCGAGCTGACCCACCCGCCGCTGCTGCGATTCGCCCTCGTGCGCACCGCGGCCGACGCCTGGACCCTACTCCTCACCAACCACCATCTGGTGCTGGACGGCTGGTCCACCCCGCTGCTGGTGCGCGAGCTGCTGACCACCTACCTCGGCCTGCTGTCCGGATCGGCGAGCGCCCTGCCCGCGCCGCCGTCGTATCGGCAATTCCTGTCCTGGCTTGCCGCACAGGACGATCGGGAATCGCTGGCCGCGTGGTCGCGGTCGCTGGCGGGCGTCGACGCACCTACCCGGGCGGTGCCGACGCTGGCCGGCATCGAATCCGCCGAGTCCGAGATGGTGACCGTCGACCTGGCACAGCCCGACGTCGAACGGCTGGCGGCGACCGCGCGGGCGGCGGGCGCCACCGTGAACACGGCCGTAGAGGCCGCGTGGGCCTTGCTGCTGGCCATGCTGACCGGGCGCACCGACGTCGTCTTCGGCGGCACGGTCTCCGGCCGCCCGCCGCAGCTGCCCGGTGTCGAGGAGATGGTGGGGCTGTTCATCAACACCCTGCCGGTGCGGGTGCGGCTGGATCCGGGGGAGCGGGTCGCGGATCTGCTCGCCCGCGTCCAAGCCGAACAGGCGCGGCTGCTCGATCATCAGCACGTCGGGCTGGCCGCGATCCATCGGGCCGTCGGGCTGCCCGAATTGTTCGACACGCTGGTCGTTTTCGAGTCCTATCCCATGGATCGGGAGGCGTTGTCGCGGGCGCTCGACATCGGCGGGATGCGCATCCTCGATGTGACCGGAACCGACGCGACCCCGTATCCGCTGAACCTGATGGTCATTCCGCTGCCCGATGGACTGCGGGTGAGCGTGAAATTCCTGGTGGATCACCTCGATTCGGCCGCGGCCCGGCGGCTGCTGGACCGGTTCGTCGCGTTGCTGACCCAGATCGCCGAACAGCCGGGGCAGCGCGTCGCGCGGTTGCAGCACTGCGATGCCCGCGAACGTACCGCGCTGCTGCCGGTGCGCGGCCCGCAAGCCGTTGCGCCGCGCACACTTCCGGAGATTCTGGTCGACGGTGCCAGCATCGATCCGGATCGGATCGCCGTGCAGGCCGGTGCCCTCACCATGACCTACCGCGACCTGGACGCCTGGTCGAACCGCTTCGCCCGGGTGCTGCTGCGCCGCGGGGTGGGCCGGGAGGTCTTCGTTGTGCTCGCACTGACCCGCTCGGTGGAGTCGGTGGTCGCGGTGTGGGCGCTGGCCAAGACGGGCGCGGCCTTCCTGCCGCTGGATCCGAACTATCCGGTGGAGCGGATCGAGCACATCCTGACCGATTCCCGGGCCCCGATCGGGGTGACCATCTGCGAGGTCGGGGAGACGCTGCCCGGCACCATCGACTGGCTGCTGCTGGACGATCTCAACACCATCCGGCGGGTGATGACCGTCTCCGACGCGCCGATCACCGACGCCGAACGCGGTGGGCCGGTGCTGCTCGACCAGATCGCCTACCTCATCTACACCTCCGGCTCGACCGGCAAGCCCAAGGCGGTGCTGGTCGGCCACCGCGGTTTGGCGAATCTGGTCGCGACCCAAGCCAATACGCTCGACCTGGATGCCAGCGCCGGGGTGTTGCAGGTCGCCTCGCCGAGTTTCGACGCCTCGGTGCACGAACTGCTGAAGGCGCACGCCATGGGCGGGCGGCTGGTGCTCTCGCCGCCGGATGTCTACGGCGGCACCGAACTCGAACGACTGCTGCGCACCCAGCGGGTCACCCACGCGGTGATCACGCCCTCGGTGCTGGCCACCATGGAGCCGCACGATCTGCCCGAGTTGCGGGTGCTGTCGGTGGCCGGAGAGGCAGTCGGGCCGGAGCTGGTCGCCGAGTGGTCGAACGGTCGCCGGATGGTGAACCTGTACGGGCCCACCGAGTTCAGCATCTGGGCGACCGGTCCGGGAGAACTGCGGCCGGGTGAGCCGATCACGATCGGCGGACCCATTCACGGCGCGGCGGCCATGGTGCTCGACGGCTGGCTGCGGCCGGTGCCGACGGGGGTGACGGGGGAGCTGTATCTCGCGGGAACGGCGCTGGCGCGCGGCTATTTTCATCGGTTCGGGCTCACGGCGGCCCGCTTCGTCGCCGATCCGTACGGTGCGCCCGGCAGCCGCATGTATCGGACCGGCGATATGGTGCGCTGGGTCGAGAACGGCCCGGCCCCGCGGCTGGAGTATCTGGGCCGCAGTGACTTTCAGGTCAAGGTGCGCGGTCTGCGCATCGAACTCGGCGAGATCGATGCGGTGCTCGCGCGGGATCCGGACGTCGAGTACGCGGCGACCATCGGCGCGCCCGGCCCCACGGGGGCGACCGTACTGGTGGCGTATGTAGTCGCGGCGGCCGGGCGTGCACTGGATACCGAGCGGCTGCGGACGAGCGTCGCCGCCGCGCTGCCCGGCTATATGGTGCCCGGCTACATCCTCGAGCTGGACAGCATTCCGCTCACACCGGTCGGCAAACTGGATCGCGGCGCCCTGCCCGCACCGGACGTCGCCGATCTGCACCAGCGCTATCTCGCGCCGCGCACGCCGGTGGAGCGGACCGTCGCCGCGGTCTTCGCCGAGGTGACCGGCAGCGAACAGGTGAGCATCGACCGATCCTTCTTCGACCTCGGCGGCAATTCGCTCAGCGCCACGAAGGTTGTCGCCCGGGTCAATGCGGCGCTCGGATCGACCATCGCCCTGCGCGATCTGTTCGACGCGCCGACGGTCGCGCAGCTGTCCGCGCGCATCACCCCCGCCGCCGAGGCCGGTCCGGGCCGCCCCGCCCTGGCGGCGCGCATTCGGCCCGACCGCATCCCGTTGTCGGCGGCGCAGCAGCGCATTTGGGTGCTCAACCGGATGGATCCCGGCTCGGCGGTGTACAACATCGTCGCGCCGCTGCGGCTCACCGGGGAGCTGGACGCCGGCGCGCTGCGCCGGGCGGTCGGGGATGTCGTGGCCCGGCACGAAAGCCTGCGCACCATCTATCCGGCGGACGCCGAGGGTCCGCGCCAGGTGGTGCTCGACGCCGAGGCCGTCACGCCCGAGGTCGCGGTCGTCGAGACCGGTGACGGTGCGGAGCTCGGGGAGCGCATCGCGCGGCTGGCGGGGAGCGGATTCGACCTGACGCGCGAGCCGCCGCTGCGGATCGGGCTGTTCCGGATCGCCCCGGACGTCCACGTCGTGGTGCTGGTGGTGCACCACATCAGCGCGGACGGCGCGTCGATGGCGCCGCTGGCGTCGGATCTGCTGACCGCCTATGTGGGGCATGCGCGGGGGGTGGCGGCGACCCTGCCGCCGCTGCCGGTGCAGTACGCCGATTACGCGCTCTGGCATCGGGAGCTGCTGGGTGCGGAATCGGATCCGAAGTCGTTGGCGGCCAGTCAGATTCGATACTGGACCGACACCCTGGCCGGTGCGCCGGACGCGCTGGAGCTGCCCGCGCAGCGTCCGCGCCCGGCGGTGCAGTCCATGCGCAGCGCCGATCTGCGGTTCACCCTCGACGTGCGGCTGCATCGGGAGCTGTCCGCGCTCGCCGCGACGGGTGATGCCAGCCTGTTCATGGTGCTGCACGCCGCGCTGGCGGTGCTGCTGGCCCGGCTCGGCGGGACCGACGACGTGGTGATCGGTACCGCGGTCGCGGGCCGGGGCGAGCAGGCGTTGGACGGGCTGGTCGGCATGTTCGTCAACACTGTGCCGCTGCGGACCGTAGTGGACCCGAATCTCGGCTTCGAACAATTCCTTTCGACGGTGCGCGGCACCGATCTGGATGCGTTCGCCCGCGCCGATGTGCCCTTCGAGCGGCTGGTGCAGGTGCTGAACCCGACCCGGTCGACGGCGCACCATCCGATCTTCCAAATCTCGTTGTCGTTGCAGAACTTCGTGGAGCCCGCGCTGGAACTGCCCGGGTTGCGGGTGCGGGTGGAGCCGTTCGAGCGCGACGGGTCGCAGTTCGATCTGAGTTTCGATCTGCGCGAACGCTTTTCGGACGGCGAGCCCGCGGGCGTGGACGCGGTGCTTACCTACGCGCGCGACCTGTTCGACGAATACGGCGCGGCATCGATCGCCGATCGCTGGCAGCGGGTACTGGCCGCCGTTGTCGCCGATGCCGCGCGGCCCGTCGCCGACATCGACATTCTGGGTGAATCCGAGCGTGCCGCATTGGTTCCCGGGTACGGACCGCACACCGTGGGCACCGCCACCCTGGCGGACGTACTCGCCGAGTCCGTGGCGGCCCACCCGGATCGGACCGCGCTCGTCGCCGACGGGGTGAGCTGGTCCTACCGCGAGCTCGATGCGCGAGCGACCCGATTGGCTGCCCTGCTGGCACGGGCGGGCGCCGGCCCGGAAACCGTTGTCGCCCTCGGCCTGACGCGCGGCGGTGAACTCCTCACCGGCCTGTGGGCGGCGGCCAAGACCGGTGCCGCATTCCTGCCGATCGACCCCAAGCACCCGATCGACCGGATCGAACACATGCTGGGCGATTCGGGCGCGCGCCTGGGGCTCACCCTATCGGCGCACCGGCCCCTGCTGCCGGGCGTGGTGCGCTGGCTGGTCCTCGACGATCCGGAGTTCGCGGCGCGCTGGGACGAGGCCGAGACGACCGCGCCACCGGTCGTCGTTCACCCGGACCACCCGGCGTGGATGATCTACACCTCCGGCTCGACGGGCACGCCCAAGGGCGTGTCGGTATCGCACCTCGGCATCGCGGACATGATTGCGGCGCAGCGTGATTCGCTCGGCGTGGACGAGCACTCGCGGGTGCTGCAGGTGGCCTCGCCGAGCTTCGACGCGTCGGTGTTCGAGGCGCTCATGGCCTTCGGGTCCGGCGGCAGCTGCGTCGTCGCGCCACCGGAGGTGTTCGGCGGGTCCGCGCTCGCCGAACTCGTTGCCGCCGAGGCGGTGACGCATATGGTGATCACACCCTCGGCGCTGGCGACCGTGGAACCCGCGCAGATGTCCGGGGTGCGGGTGCTCGCCGTCGCCGGTGAGGCGGTCAGTGCCGAACTGGTGCAACGGTGGGCGCTCGGGCGCACCATGGTGAACCTGTACGGTCCCACCGAATTCACCATCTGGGCAACGGGTTCGCGGGCGCTGGCCGTGGGTGCGCCGATCACCATCGGCGGACCCGTCCACGGCGCGGCGGTGCTGGTGCTCGACGATCGGCTGCGTCCGGTGCCGTTCGGCGTCGCCGGTGAGCTGTATCTGTCCGGGGCCGCCCTGGCGCGCGGGTATCACGCGCGACCGGATCTGACCGCGGGCCGGTTCGTCGCCGATCCCTTCGGCGCGGCGGGAAAGCGGATGTACCGCACGGGGGATCTCGTCCGCTGGGTCGGCTCGCTCGGCGCACCCGAGCTGGAATATCTGGGGCGCACCGATTTCCAGGTCAAGGTGCGCGGCCAGCGCATCGAGCTCGGTGAGATCGATGCCGTGCTGGGGCGGGCGCCGGGGGTGGAATTCGCGGTGACACTCGGCGTGCGCACACCCGCGGGAACCGCCGCGCTGGCCGCCTATCTGGTACCGCGCGCGACCGGGCTCGATCTCGCGGCGGTGCGGGCGCATGCCCAAGACCGGCTGCCGGGCTATATGGTCCCGTCGGCGTTCGTGGTGCTGGCCGAGCTGCCGATCAACGCGGTCGGCAAGCTGGACCGAAAGCGCCTGCCCGAGCCCGTGTTCGACGATGTCGGCACCGAATACGCACCGCCGAGTACGCCGACCGAGGAGGCGCTGGCGGCCGTGGTCGCCGAGCTGGTCGGGCGCGAGAAGGTGGGTGTGCTCGACTCGTTCTTCGCCCTCGGCGGCGACAGCATTCTCGCGATCCAACTGGTGTCGCGTGCTCGGCTGCGCGGCATCACCCTCACGCCGTTGCAGGTCTTCGAGCATCGGACCGTCGCGGCCATGGCGGCCGCCGCCGATGCCGCCGATGTCGAGGTGATCCTGGACGAACTGCCCGGCGGCGGCGTGGGTGACATCCCGCTCACCCCCATCGTGCGGTACATGATCGAACGCGGCGGCACCTTCGATCGCTTCGCTCAGACCGCGGTGCTCGAACTGCCGGTCGGGATCGTACGCGCGCAGCTGGTGGCCACCCTCACCGCGGTGGTCGATCGGCACGACATGTTGCGCGCCAGGCTGTTTCGCGACGGCGAGTGGAGGCTGCGGGTGGCGGAACCGGGCACCGTCGATGTCGACGCACTGATCCGGCGGGTCGAGTTCGCCGCCGATGCCGATAGCGTCGATCTGCGCGAATACGCCGTCGTCGAACTGGATTCGGCCATGAACCGGCTGGATCCCGCGCGCGGTGTGGTGCTGCAATTCGTCTGGCTCGATCCGATCGGTGACGCGGGCGAGCGCAGCCGAGCGGGCCGGTTGATCGTGGTCGCCCATCATCTCGTCATCGACGGGGTGTCGTGGCGGATCCTGGTGCCCGATCTGATGGCCGCCTGGGCCCAGGTCTCCGCGGGCGCCACACCCGTGCTGCCCGAGCCCGGAACGTCGATGCGCCGCTGGGCGTATGCGCTGGAAGAGCAGGCCCACCGCACCGAGCGGATCGCCGAGCTCGACTACTGGCGCACCGTCGTCGACGGCCCCGATCCGCGGCTGGGCGAGCGCGATCTCGATCCGGCGATCGATCGGACCGCCACCCTGCGCACCGTGGAAATCGTTGTGCCGGAACATGTCACCACCGCGCTGCTCACCACGGTGCCCGCGATCTTCGACGGCAGCGTGGAGGACGCGCTGTTGGCGACATTGGCGCTGGCCGTATCGCGGTGGCGGACCGATCGGCCCGACAGCGTGCTGTTGCGGCTCGAGGGCCATGGCAGACAGCAGGAAATCGTGCCCGGCGCGGATCTCTCGCGCACCGTCGGCTGGTTCACCAGCGTCTATCCGTTCCGGGTGGAGCTGGCGGGACTCGATATCGACGAGGCCCTCATCGGCGGCGCGGCCATGGGCGCGGCAATTCGATCGGTGAAGCATCGGCTACTGCGGGTCCCCGACCGGGGTATCGGATTCGGACTGCTGCGCTATCTCAATCCCGCTGCCGCCCAGCGATTGCCGGAGCGGCTGCCCGGCCGGATCGCGTTCAACTACCTCGGCCGCTACGCCGCGGGCGACATTCCGGCCGGACTGGACGGGCTGGGTTGGCTGCCCACCGACGAATTCGGTGACCTGCACACACGGGAGTGCCCGGATGTGCCGCTGACGGCGGAAATCGATATCAACGCCGTTGTGGTCGGCGATCGGTTGCAGGCCGGATTCGGCTATCCGGACACCCTACTGTCCGCCGACGATGTCGCCGAACTCGCCCGCCTGTGGATCGAAACTCTCACCGCCGCAGCCCTGTTCGCTCAATCTCCGCTCGCGCGGCAGGCCGCCGAAGACGACGCGAGGGAGCGAGCCGCCGCGCAGCGGCTGGCCGCCGCGCCGGGTCCGGCGCCGATGGGGCTGGGATTGGATGTGCTGCTGCCGATTCGGCCCGACGGCACCGAGCCCGCGCTGTTCTGCATTCATCCGTCGTCCGGAATCGCCTGGACCTATCTGGGATTGGCGGAACTGCTGCGGTCCGGCCGCCCCATCTATGGCCTGCAGGCCCCGGATCTCAGCGGCGAACCGGCGGCCCGGTCCATCGCGGAATTCGCCGACCGGTACGCGCGCGAGATCCGCCGGGTACAGCCGGACGGACCCTATCACCTGCTGGGCTGGTCGTTCGGCGGCCTCATCGCACACGCCGTCGCCACCCGGCTCGAACAGTCCGGGGAACGGGTCGGGGTGGTCGCGTTGCTGGACGCCGATACCGCCGATATCGATGGCGACAGCATCGAAAGGCTCAGCGCCGGTGCGTTCGTCAACACCTTCGGTGGCGTGCTCGGGATCGACGACGTGCCCGCGAGCGCCACCGCCGAGGAGGCGGCCGCGGCGATCCGCGACCGCACCGGCGGGGTGGCGATCATCGACGCCGACACCATCGAGCGGATGGCCGCCTCCTACAACGCCTCCGCTCGCACCCGCACCGGATATCGACGTCCCGTCTATCGCGGCGACGTGCTGTATTTCAGTGCGACCGTGGGCACCTCGGAGATCTTTGGGCCGTCCGGCTGGCGGCGCTACGTGACCGGCTCGATCACCAATTACGACATCGAGGCCACCCACGACGAGTTGACGGCACCGCATGTGTTGCCGGTCATCGCACGCGTCCTCGACGAACATCTGGAGGCTGGACAGTGAGGTCAGGAGCTGGCGGGGTGCTGGTGGAGGGCATCGAGAAATCCTTCGGCGCGGTGCGGGCGCTGCGCGGGGTCGACTTCGTGGCGGAGCCGGGGGAGGTGCTCGGCATCCTCGGCCCCAACGGGGCCGGAAAGACCACGACCGTGAACATCCTGTCCACGCTCATCGCCCCGGACCGCGGCCGGGCGACGGTGGCGGGGCACGATGTCCTCGCCGATCCGGCGGCCGTGCGCCGCTCGATCATGCTGACCGGTCAATTCGCCGCCCTGGACGATATGCTCAGCGGCTACGAGAATCTCGTGCTGTTCGGCAGGCTGATGGGTCTGCGCAAGCGGGCCGCGCGCGCCCGGGCCGAGGAGCTCATCGCCGAATTCGATCTGACCGCCGCCGCGGGCCGCCGGGTCGGCACCTACTCCGGCGGTATGCGTCGGCGCATCGATATCGCCTGCGGCCTCGTGGTGCGGCCCGACGTCGTATTCCTCGACGAACCCACCACCGGGCTGGATCCGCGCAGCCGCCAGGGCGTGTGGGATCTGGTGGCCGGATTCCGCAAGGAGGCCATCACCACGCTGCTCACCACCCAGTACCTCGAGGAGGCGGATGCGCTGTGCGACCGCATCATCGTGATCGACCACGGTGTGGTGATCGCCGAGGGCACCGCCGACGAACTGAAGTCGCGCACCGGGACCAGCTACTGCGAGGTGGTGCCGCTGGATCTGAAGGATCTGCCCGCCATCGCCGGTGCGCTCGGTTCGCTGCTGCCCCCGGAGGCGCGTGTGGCGCTGGGTGGTGAGGCGGATCGGATCGCGATTCCCGCGCCCGAGGGCGTCAGGACCCTCGCCGAGGTGATGCGCCGATTGGACGGTGCGGGAGTGGAATTGGTCGACATCGCGCTGCGGCGGCCGTCGCTCGACGATGTCTTCCTCACCCTGACCGGGCATCTCGCACGAGACGAGGAGCGGGCGTGACAACGGGCTGGTTGACCGCGGCGCGCGCGACCCCGGCCACCGCGCAACAGTGGTGGGTGCTGACGACCCGGCTGATCACACCCTCGGTGCGGACCGGCGAGGTGCTGGCCTCGGTGCTCGCACCGGCCGCGTTCACGGCCAGCTTCTACATCCCGCTGGATCGCGTGATGTCCTTCAGCGGAACGGGATTCAGCAGCTACGCCCAGTTCATGATGCCGATCGTGGTGCTGCAGGCGGCGGCGTTCACGGCCATCTCCGCCGCGTTCCGCGCGGCCACCGATGCCGTCTCCGGGCTCGACCGACGCTTCGGCGCGATGCCGATCGCGCCGCTGGTGCCGATCGCGGCGCGCATGTCCGGCAATGTCTTCCGGCTGCTGATCGCCCTGGCCGCCGCCCTGGCATGCGGGCACGTCATCGGGTTCCGATTCCGCCTCGATACCGCGCACACCCTGGGATTTCTGCTGTTCGCGCTGCTCATCGGAATCGCGTTCACCCTCGGCGCGGATGCCATCGGCACGGCCGCGAGGAGTCCGGAGGCGATCACCCAGGCCCTGGTGCTGCCGCCGTTGATCTTCGGCATGTTGTCCACCGGATTGGCTCCGGCGAGCCAGTTTCCGCACTGGGTACAGCCTTTCGTGCGCAATCAGCCGGTGTCGCAATTCGCGATCGGACTGCGCGCGCTGGCCGGTGACACCAAAGGCAATGCGGGCGAGGTGAGCTGGGCGCTGATGGGGCCGCCGCTGCTGTGGCTGCTGGCCCTGCTGGGGGCGGGGCTGTTCTTCACCGTCCGGCTGAGCAGGAGGCGCGCATGATGGTGTCGTCGGCTTCGGAGACCTCGCCGCGGGCGCTGGTGTGGCACACCATGATTCAGACGCAGCGGCTGCTGCTGCGCTGGTCGCGCAGTCCGGTGACGCTGCTGGAGACGCTGATCATCCCGTGTCTGCTGCTGATCATGCTCGACACCGTCGTCGGCGGGCAGATCGAGCGGTTCTCCGGTGCCAGCGCGCTGTACGGGTCGGTGCCGATGGTGGCGATCGTGGGTGCGCTGTCGGGCGCGGTGGCCGGGGGAGTGATGCTGGGGCGCGAGCGGGACGCGGGCCTGCTCGCCCGGTTCTGGGTGCTGCCCGTGCACCGGGCCTCCGGACCGGCGGCACGCGTGCTGGCCGAGGGGTGCCGCATCCTCGTCGGCACCGTGGTCGTGATCGCGGTCGGATATCTGCTGGGGTTCCGGTTTCAGCAGGGGGTGTTCGCGGCGCTGGCGTTCACGCTGGTGCCGGTGCTGTTCGGGCTGGCCTTCGCCACCATGGTCACGGCCGTCGCGGTGTTCACCGCGAAAGCGACTCTGGTGGAGGGGATTACGATCCTGTCCTCGCTGCTGATGTTCTTCAGCACCGGGTTCGTGCCACTGCCCGCCTATCCGCGCTGGATCCAGCCGGTGGTGCGCAATCAGCCGCTGTCGGTGGCGGTGGACGCGATGAAGGCGCTGTCGCTCGGGGGGCCCCTGGCGCATCCGCTGACGCTGACGCTGCTGTGGTCGCTGGGCTCGATCGTCGTCTTCGCGGTGCCCGCCGCGATCGGATATCGGCGCGCCAGCCGCCGTTGACGGGTGCCACCTTGGTGGGGATCTGTTCCCCCTTCGGGTGTCTCACCTCAGCACTCGGGGGTGTCGAACCGGCGGCGATCGTGGTGGACAGTGGGGAGGAGTCACCACCCCGCGAACCGGAGCCCCGATGCCGACCTCCCGCACCACCGCCGCCGCCTCGCAGAGCCGTGCCGTGGTCCAGGCGAAAGACGTTGTGGCACTGTCGGTTCGGCAATACGGCCCCCGCGACGCGGCGCTCACGGTGGTACTCCTGCACGGGCACTGTCAGCGCGGCGAATCCTGGACCTACGTCCTCGACGCGCTGCGGCGCCGCTGTCCCGATGTTCGGTTCGTGTCCTACGACCATCGTGGCCACGGCAATTCGGCTGCCGCGCCGCGCGAGACCTACCACCTCGAGCAACTCGGCCACGACCTGCGTGACGTGCTCGCCGCCGTGGCTCCCACCGGACCGATCGTCCTCGTCGGCCACTCCATGGGCGGCATGACCGCGCTGACCTACGCCGGACAGCATCCGCACGAGATCGGCGCCCGCATCGTCGGTGTCGCCCTCATCGCGACCGCCGCGAGCAACCTCGCCGAGGCGGGCTTCGGCCGTCTGCTGCGCAACCCGCTGATCTCCCTCTTCCAAGCGGCCGTCCGCCTCGCCCCGCGTTGGACCCAGCGCGCGAAGCTGCTGGCGTGCAAGATATTCGCCCCCATCGTCCGCGCCGCCGAATACGGCGACCGCGCGGTCAGCCCCCGCGTGCTCGCCCTGAACAACGCCATGCACAACCAGACCTCGATCGTCACGATGGCGAGCTTCCTGAGCACCTTCACGACCTACAACCGCACCGCCGTGCTCCCCCTCCTCACCCCCATCCCCACCCTGGCCCTGTGCGGCTCCGCCGACCTGATGACCCCACCCTCCCACTCGGTGACCATGGCCGCCGCCGCCCATTCCGAGCTCGTGCTCATCGAGGGCGCCGGGCATTCGGTCATCCTCGAACAGCCCGAGTCGGTCGCGGCGGCCCTCGCCCACCTGCTGGCGCGGGTAGTGGGTAACAGCGCGGCTGTGGACGCCCAGCCGGAGTTCGCGGCCTAGGCAGTGTTCGCGGTGGTGGCCAGATAGTGGACTTGTGAAGGTATGCCTCCGGAGGCAACGCGAGGCTTACCGCTGCGGTTGACCCAAAGACCAATCGGCTGCCGAGCCCGTTTAGGCGAAATACGGCAATCGGCGGATGATCGTCCGCCTCGAGACGGCAATACTTGCATGGTCCGAGAAGGACAAGATTCTGATGAGATTCCCAGGAGTCGAAGAATATGTGCAGTGTGCCGATCGCCTCCTCGCCTACCTACAAGGATGGAAAGGCTGGCCGATGCGGCGCTGAGTGAGAGCGAACGGTCGCAGACTGCAGCGGACTCGCCGGAACGCGGCGAGTCGTCGGGACGAATGCGCCCGAACGGTGGGTGGTGATGACCCTGGCGAAAACCGGAGCGCTGGTCGACTGTGCGGTCACCTCGCATTGGGCAGCTCATCGGACCGGGGCATGCCTCACCTGGGAAGTGAACGAGGCTGCCGCGGCGGCTCGCGCCTTGTTGTCGCGAACCGTACACCCGAACAGCGAGATCCCGTCATGGGATCAACTAGCGTCCGAGGTAGTCGATTTCATCGCGGATTGTGGACGATAAACGGAAGGTAGTCGGACTGTGCCAGCTCGCCCGAGGCGGCTCGAAGAAGGGGTGGCCGGACCCGGACACGGGAGCCTATCGGAATGGAAGCCGTCTCAACAAGAAATCCGCACCGTGATCCGTCATCGAGTAGTGGATGCGTGCCAGAGCGATAAGCCTGGAGCCACGCAGCGTTGGCGGCCGGTGAACGATCCCACCGCACGGGCAAATCCTCGCTGCAATAGAGTGTTACGTTTATATGCGCATCTAGACATGTAAGCCGATAGCGTCGTAAGCGCAGGGAATGGCGACTTGCGTCGGAAGAAGCTGGGGAGGGGAAGTGGGAGTTGACCTTGACGCTGCGTCAGGGTCGCAGGATTGCCCTATGACGCAGGACAGTATTTCCTCGGCGCGGTTCGTGCCGCCGGTCGGAGGGTTTCAGGAGGTCGAGAGGCGGCGCGTTTTCGTGCATCGGGCGGGAGGTGGCGGACCGGCGGTGGTGTTTCTGCCGGGCGCGAGTGCGGTGGGTTTGGATTATTTCGGTGTCCAGCAGGGGGTTTCGCGATTCACCACCGCTGTGGTGTACGACCGTGGGGGTACCGGCTACAGCGATCGGCTCCCGTTGCCGCGTACCGCGGCGGCGGTGGCCGGGGAACTGCGGCAGCTGCTGCGGGCACAGAACATCGCTGGCCCTTACGTTCTCGCGGCCCATTCGCTCGGTGGCCTGTACGCCCATCGGTTCGCGCAGTTGTTTCCGTGGGACGTGGCGGGTCTGGTCTGGATGGATCCCGGCGATCCGCGCCTGGCGGGGCTCATCGACGACCTGGATGCCTGGGAGATCGAACACGAACGCGACAGCCACCCCCGAAACGTGCGGCTGGTCGTATCTCGTATCGCCCAGGCGGCCCCGGCGTGGCAACGCATCGTCGACGCCCTCGCCCATCGCGCCGAGCAACGCCGCGACGCGGCGCGGGGGGCGACCCCGGTCACCCCGACCGCCGGTCCGTGACCCGGATCGACTGGGTCAGTGCGTCGTAGAGCCAGTGGTGGGCGCGCCCCACGGTGACCCGGGTTCCGAGGAACTGCGCGGTCAGCGCCCAGTAGCGATGAATACGGTGGTCGGTGTCGGTCGCGTCGGCCAGCAGGTGCTTGCGGAAGCGCGCGGAGTCCCGTTCCCCGCGCGCACGGGCATGAGCGGTGACGAACCGATCGAGTTCACCGCCGCCGCGCGGCCGCACACCCTTCGAGACCAGCGGCACCACATCGGTCAGTGCGTTGTCCACGGCGGCATACAGTCCGGGCCGATCACGGATCGACTCCGGCCGACCCCGCCAGAGCTGTTGTCGCACAACGGCCGTCATCTCGGGATCGGCGACCAGAGCGGCCAATTCCGCATACGCCACCACCTCGTCGACCGACGGATCCGCGGGCGGCTCCGGAACATTCCAGTGCACATAGATGTCGACGTCGCGGCGAGGTATCGGCGCGAGAACCCGCCGCCAGAACCCCACGAGACAATCGTGTACCGCCCCACCGTCCTGCGCGGCGGCCAGCACCGCGAGCCGCTCGTCCCGCTGGCTCGGGGAAGCCGTCTCCACGGCTCGCAACGCGGCCCGCCGCCAGGTCAGTGACCTGAATTCGATATCGAGTCGCGCACTTTCGGCGGCGATGGCCTCGGCGATCGATCGCTCCCCGCGCAGCACCTCGGTGATGGAGTCGAGCCCGAGCCCGAGTGCGCGCAACCGCCGGATCAGCAGCAGCCGTTCGGTGGCGGTGGCGGCGTCGAACATCCGATGCCCGCCCGGACTGCGACGGGATTCCACAATGCCCTCGTCGCAATAGAACCGGATCGTGCGCACCGCGAGTCCGGTGCGGCGCGCCAATTCCCCAATGCTCACCAGCGCGCTCGCATGCGCGTCATCGGTCACGACTGTTGCCTCCGCCCCAATGGAGCCCTCAGCGTACCGGCTCGGCCGACGTGTCATCGGTCACAACGAGTTGAATCTCCACCCGGGTGGAGCTCTTAGCGTGCTGTGGACATTGATCGCACCGAGGAAGGGTGATTCGTGGTTACCACGCAGGAAGAAATCGTCGCCGCTATCGCGGAGATCGTCGAGGAGGTGACCGGCATCGACGCGGCGCAGGTGGGGCTGGAGAAGTCCTTCGTCGAGGATCTGGACATCGACTCGCTGTCGCTGGTGGAGATCGCCGTGCAACTGGAGGACAGGTACGGCCTGACGGTCGCGGACGAGGATCTGGCGAGCCTGCGAACCGTCGCCGACGCGGTGGCCTACGTCCAGAAGATGGCGGCCGAGCGGCCGGGGCTCGCCGCGGAGATGGAGGCGAGATTCAAGGATTCCCAGGCGAATTGAGCTCCGGTGGATGGCGGGGGCACAGGAAGATCGCCGTTTCGCCGCGGCTGTGACGGGTGCCACTGTAGGGTGAATCCGCTTGTCGCACAGTCGGGTAAGGGGTCCTCATGTGGAGTATGGTCGCCATTTCCGTGGTCGGGTCCGTGATCATCGCGCTCGGGTTCGTGATCGGGTTCCCGAAGCGCTGACGCGCGGCGGCCGCCTGCCGCGGGCGCGCGTGTGCGGGGTTTCGAAAGCTGTAAGCTACAGCTAAACACCCCGCGGAAATCGCGAGCCGATTTCCGGCGCGGCACCCGGACTCGCGTTTCATGAGCGAGTTACCCTCGGACCGTTGGTTATTCGGAAATGCCATGATCGAATACCGCGCTATCTGAGTTGTTTGTCCGTTATTCCCGCGGACGTAGCGGTGGGGAGCACATCACACCTCGGTAACGGAGACCGGTCGGTTCGGCGACACTACGCGCGACACGCGTCGACGAAAGGTGCTCCCCTCCATGCGTTTGTTGCGCCCTCGGCAAATTCATGATCGATCCCCTCGGCGGCTGCTCGCGCTGGTCCTGGCCGTGCTACTGCCCCTCGGCGCGGCACTGACCGGCGGCGCGGGCACGGCCTCGGCCGCGTTCACGCCCGAAGGGTTCGATTTCTGGGTCGATTCCCCGGTCATGGGACCCATCAAGTCCCGAATCTTCCGCGCGGCCGACGGCAATACCTCCCGGGTGGTCTACGCACTCGACGGTATGCGCGCCCGTGAGGACCTCAACGGCTGGGAGATCGAGACCGATGTCGCGCGTCAAATGGCCGCCGCGAACATCAATGTGGTCATGCCGGTGGGCGGTCAGTCCAGCTTCTATCTCGACTGGAATTCGCCGTCGAGTTTCTTCGGAATCCCGCCGATCGCGGGCCTCAACACCGGTTCGACATCGGGCTCCGGCGCCACCCAGATCTTCTCGGGTGGGCCCGGCAAGAGCTATCGCTACGACTGGGAATCGTTTTTGACCCGCGATCTGCGCAATGCGCTGAAGGCCCGGCTGGGCTTCAATCCGAACCGCAACGGCATCTTCGGGCTGTCGATGGGCGGCAGCGCGGCGCTGACCCTGGCCGCCTACCATCCCGATCAGTTCAGCTTCGCCGGTTCCTTCTCGGGCTATCTGAACATCTCGGCGCCCGGCATGCGCGAGGCGATCCGGGTCGCCATGCTCGACGCGGGTGGTTACAACGTCGACTCCATGGCCCCGCCGTGGGATCCCAAGTGGCTGCGCATGGACCCGTTCGTCTTCGGGCCGCGGCTGATCCAGAACAACACCCGGCTGTGGATCTCGGCTGGCACCGGCCGCCCGACCGCGACCGACGGGCCGAACATCAACACCCTCAACGGCATCGGTCTCGAGGCGCTGGCCCAGGTCAACACGCGCGCCTTCCAGGTGCGGATGATGTCGCTGGGCGCGAAGAACGTGAACTACGACTTCCCGCCCTTCGGCATCCACGCCTGGAACAACTGGGCCGACCAGGCATTCCGCATGATCCCGGATCTGTCGGCCAGCATCGGCTGAGCCTCAGGCCGCGCGCCCGAGGATCTGTTCGAGCAGCCGCTCGCTCTCGAAGAACAGCAGGAACAGGTTGTAGTACACGGTGAGCATAGTGATCAAGTGTCCTATGCCGGGCCGAGGTTCGTCGCACTACCGGTCCCGGCGAGCAGATCGGTGAGCCGATCGGCGGGCATGGGATGGTGAAAATGCCAACCCTGCGCGGTGTCACAGCCCAGTCCGAGCAGGCGATCTGCCTGGTGGTGGGTCTCGACGCATTCGGCGGTGACGGTCAGCCCGAGGGCGTGGCTGAGATCGACGATGGTCTCGAGCACCAGCAGATCGCCGCGATCGGCGGTGTTCGAGGAGCGGATGCGATGGATGAACTGGCCCGCCAGTTTCACCACGTGCAGCGGTAACTGGCCGAGGTAGGCCAGATTCGAGTAGCCGGTGCCGAAGTCGTCGATGGCGATGCGCACCCCCGCATCGGCCAGTGTGCGCAGCGCCTGCAGCGGCCGCCCCGTGGTGTGCATGAACGCGCGCTCGGTCAGTTCCAGCTGCAGCCTGCGGGGATCGATGCCGGTCTCGGCGATGGTCGCCTGCACGCGGGCCAGCCACGCCGGATCGGCGACCTCGGCGGCGGAGACGTTGACGCTCACCACCGGTGAGCGCGCCCCGAACCGGTCGTGCCAGCGCCGTCCCTCGCGGCAGGCTGCCTCCAGCACCATCGCCCCGAGTGCGCCGATATGTCCGGCGTCCTCGGCCAGTTCGATGAACCGGGTGGGAGTGAGCACGCCCAGTTCCGGATGCTGCCAGCGCACCAGCGCTTCCACGGCGACGGGCCGCCGGTCGGCGAGGGTCACGATGGGTTGGTAGTCGAGGAAGAATTCGCCGCGGCGCACGGCCGCGGGCAGCGCGGCGGTCAGTTCGGCGCGGGTGTGTTCGCGGCGGCGGCGGTCCGGATCGAAGACCGCGTAGCGGCTGCGGCCACCGGTCTTGGCCCAGTACATCGTCGTGTCGGCGGCCTGCAACAGCGCGTCGGTGGTGGTGAGCCCGGCCTGTTCGAGCATGACGCCGATGCTCGCGGTGACGGTCAGGCGGTGCCCCTGGATCTCGAAGGGCCGGGCGAACGCGGCCAGGACGGTGCGCGCGAGCGCGGCCAGCTCACCCGTGCCGCTCGCGCGCGGGATCAGGATGACGAATTCGTCGCCGCCCATGCGCGCGACCAGGTGGTCGGGTCCGCGCACGCAGCCCTGTAATCGGGTCGCGGCCTGAAACAGCAGTTCGTCGCCGAGGGAGTGGCCGAAGGTGTCGTTGACGGTCTTGAAATGGTCCAGATCGACGTAGCACAGCCCGACCCGGGCCGCCGGGTCGGCGAAGGCGGTGGCGAGCGCGTCGAAGAAGCGCGAGCGGTTGGCCAGGCCGGTCAGCGGATCGTGGTGGGCGCGATACCGCAGCCGCTCGCGCAGGGCGCGCTGTTCGGAGATGTCCTCCACCAGCACCAGGGTGTATTGCGGCGCGCCGTGCTCGTCGCGAATGAGCGAGACGTTGAGGTTGGTCCACACCGTATGGCCGTCGCGGTGGCGATAGGCCTTCTCCAACTGCACGTTGTCGTGCGCACCGCTGAGCACCCCGGCGTAGAGCTCCCACATGCCGGGCGGATCCTCGGGATGGGTGAGGTCGGTGACCTCGAGCCGGGCCATCTCCTCGGGCAGATAGCCCAGCATCCGCGCGAACGCCGAATTCACCTCGATGATGCGCCCGGTCATATCCGACAGGCCGGTGCCGATTCCGGCCTGGGAGAACACCGCCCGCAGCCGCGCCTCGCTCGCGCGCAGCTGCTCCTCGACCAGCCGCCGCGCGGCGATATCGGCGGTGCGCACGCTCTCCTGCTCGCTGAGCAGCCAGGCCCGGAACGCGCGGACGTATCCGGCGGCGAACGAACCGAGCAGTTCGGCCGAACGGCCCGGCGCCACACCGGTTTCGGCGAAATATCGGCTCAGCACGGCCAGGCTGCGGCCGAGCACCTCATCGCCCACGAAATGCGCCCGCGCCAGGGCCGCGCCCACCTCGGCCACCTTCGCCGCGCCGTCGGCGGCCGCGGCCGCCAGCAGATCGGCGGCCAGTTCCGCCAGCAGCTGCCGCACCTCTGCCGCGCTGAGCGGCACGATGTGATCGCGCGCACCGCCGCCGAGCGCCGCCGCCCACCGCCCGGCCAGTTCTGCGTGCGGGCCGTCGAGATCGGACCCATCCCACGCCATGAAATCCGATCGTAGCCGGGCGATCGCGCATCTGTGAACGCAGGCATTTTCGGGGGGCGCTCGAATACGATTGCGATGCTTGCTCTTCCGGCGGGCCGGTTCGCAGAGAGGTTTCCGATGACCAGACCGAGTTGGGCGCCCGAGGGCATCGACCTGGATCGCCCCAGCGCCTCCCGCGTATACGACTATTTCGTCGGCGGCATGCACAATTTCGAGATCGATCGGACGCTGGCCCGGCAGATCGAGGCATTCACCCCGAATGTCGCCGAAACCATGCGCGCCAACCGGGATCTGCTGCGTCGATGCGTGCGCTATCTGGTCGACGCGGGCATCGATCAGTTCCTCGATCTCGGTTCGGGCATCCCGACGGTGGGCAATGTGCACGAGGTGGCCCAGGCTCGCAATCCGGCGGCGCGGGTGATCTATGTCGATATCGACCCGGTCGCGGTGGCGCACAGCCGCGCGATTCTGTCCGGCAATCCGAACGCGGCGGTGGTGCAGGCCGATGTCGCCGCGCCCGAGGATGTGCTGGACGATCCGCAGGTGCGCGAGCTGCTCGATCTCGACCGACCGGTCGCTGTGTTGTTGCTCGGTGTGCTGCATTTCGTGCCCGACGAGGCCGATCCGGCGGATTGCGTCGCGCGGCTGCAGCAGGCCGTGGTGCCCGGCAGCTATCTGGCGATCACTCACGCCACCGCCGACGGCCAGCCCACCGAGGTGCTCGAGGCACAGAAGCTGTCGGGCCGCACCTCCACCGAGATCGTGCTGCGGTCCAAGGATCAGATCGCCGCCTACTTCCACGACTGGTCGCTGATCGAGCCGGGACTGGTGCATCTGCCGCTGTGGCGGCCCGAGCATCCGGCCGACGTGGGTGCGCATCCGGAGTCCTCGGGCGCCTACGGCGGACTGGCGCGTAAGGGCTGATTTCCGCCGGATGCGCTGGGGTCGAACGGTTTTCGCCGATGCGCGGATACCGACGCCGCCGACGCCGGTATGGTGTGGGCGCCCCTTATCTCATGAAAGGACTGTGGTGCGTACACCTTTACTGATGATCGCCTTCGGAGCCGCCCTGGCCGCCGGAGCGACGACCGCCGCCGCGGCGGGTCCCGTGCCGACCATCGCGTCGCCGATCTCGGCGCCGGTCGTCGTCGGCACCGACGGCAACGGCCAGTCGCAGGAGCTGACCGTCGGGCAGGAGCTCGCGGTCGCGCTGCCCGACGACCCGTCCTCCGGATTCGTCTGGGAGCTCGGTGAACTCGATCAGGCCGTGCTGCATCAGGAGGGTGAGCCGCAGTTCAAACAGGGCAACAACCCGATGCCCGGCACGCCCGGCACGGTGGTGTGGATCTTCACCGCCGCCAAGGCGGGCTCCACCAAGCTGACCCTGGTGCCGGTGGCCAAGCAGCCCTGGGCCCAGGGCCAGCGGGAGGCCTACACCCTGATGGTGACCGTGCGCTGACCGATCGCTGGTATCGGACCCGCAGCCCGCACGGCTGCGGGTCCGATCCGTTGACGACGAGATGACCACTGCGTGACCGTCGCTACTTCGCTTTGAACGAGATGTGAATTCCCGGTGGCGACCCCGTACGCGTCGAGAGATCGAATTGCCGCCACTGCGAGCGCTTTCGTATGTTTCGAACGGAAATATGCTGGGCGGGGTGGCGCACTGATCGGAGAGCTCGACAATGGGTCGCAGTTTCGGCACGGCAAACCGGCGCATGGTGCTGGGCGGGCTGCTGGCCGCCGGACTGGCGGGCGCGGCGGGTATACCTGAGGACATGGCCACCGCACTGGCCGAACCGCGGCGGCGCGGCACCCTCGACGAGGTCGAGCACGTCGTCATCCTCATGCAGGAAAACCGCTCGTTCGATCACTACTACGGCACCATGGCCGGGGTGCGCGGCTTCGGCGACCGCGCCGCGCTGCGGCTGCCCGGCGGCGGCGATCCGGTGTTCCGACAGCCCGACGCGGGCAGCGGCACGGGCTATCTGCTGCCCTTCCGAGTCGACACCGGTCGCGTCGACGGTCAGGACATGGGCGATCTGGCACACGACTGGCATACCACCCACGTCGCCTGGGCGGGCGGCGCCTACAACTCCTGGATTCCGGCGAAATCCCGCATGACCATGGGCTATTTCACCGACGCCGACATTCCCTTCCATCGCGCCCTTGCCGGGGCGTTCACACTGTGCGATCACTATTTCTGTTCGCTGCAGGGGCCGACCACGCCGAATCGCCTGTACCACTGGACCGGAACGATCGACCCCGGCGGCACGGCGGGTGGTCCGGCCACCGGAAATCCCGCCGACTATCGGCCGGTCTATCGCTGGACGACCTATCCGGAACGGCTGCAGCAGGCCGGAATCAGCTGGCAGGTTTTCGCCGACGACCGGGTCGGCGACGACACCACCAACGCCCCGTTCCTCGGTGATTACGGCGACAATCCGCTGTGGTTGTTCCAGCAGTATCACGACGCGCTGGACTCCGACGATCCCGCGGTGCGCCAGCTGGCCGAGCGCGCGATGGTGACCAAGGGGTGGAAGCCCGCCGACGGCGTCGACGGCACCGAGGTCGACAGCGTGCTCGAGCGGTTCGTGGCCGCGTGCGCGAACAACACGCTGCCGCAGGTGTCGTGGCTGGTGGCCCCGTACGGGTACTGCGAGCACCCGGCGGCGCGCCCGGTCGACGGCGCGGTCTACACCCAGCGGGTGCTGAAGGCGCTGTGGGACAACCCGAAACTGTGGGAGTCCACGGTCGTGCTGATCAACTACGACGAGAACGACGGCTTCTTCGACCATCTCGTTCCGCCGACCCCGCCGCCCGGCGCCGCCGACGAATGGCTGCCGCTGGGGCAGTTCAGCGAGCTGGCCGATCTGTCGGCGGCGCTGGGGCCGATGGTGCCGATCGGGCTCGGGCCGCGGGTGCCGCTGACGGTGATCTCGCCGTGGAGCCGGGGCGGGTGGGTGAATTCCCAGGTGTTCGACCACACCTCGGTGCTGCGGTTCCTGGAGGCGTGGACGGGGGTGCGCGAACCCAATATCTCGCAGTGGCGGCGCGCGGTATGCGGCGATCTCACCAGCTGCTTCGACTTCACCGAGCGCGACCTCAGCATTCCGCTGCTGCCGGACGCGAACGAGCTGCGCCGCCAGGCCGATCGGACCCAGACCAAACTGCCCAAGCCCGAGCCGCCGAATTCCTCGGCCCAGCAGCAACCGTTCCAGGACCCCGGCTACGCCAAGGCGCGGCCGCTGCCGTATCAGCCGGTGGCCTGGGTGCAGGCGGGCGCGGGCGCGGTGACCGTGCACTACGGCAACCGCGGCAGTGCGGCCGTGCCGTTTCAGACCTATCCGTATCAGAGCCAGGGTTCTCCGGTCCGCCAGACCGTGGTGGGGCCGAATGCCGAGGCCACCGAGCGGTTCGAGGGCGGCGGCTACGACCTGGCGGTGCACGCGCCCAACGGATTTCTCGTGACGGCGGCGGGCGGGCCCGAGACGGCGCATCTGGTGGTGGCTGCCGTGCTGACCGGCAGCATCGAGCGGCCCGAACTGGTGTTGCGGATCAGGAATTCCGGGCTGGTGCCCGCCCATTTCACGATCAAGGACGGTTCGGGATTCGCCGTCGCGCCGGGTGCGTCCACCGAGGTGCCGATCCCGGCCGCCGACGGCTGGTACGACGTGAGCCTGACCCTGAACGGGAGCACGACCTGGCGGCGGCGGTTCGCCGGTCACCTGGAGAACGGCAAACCCAGCCGCACCGGATAAGTGGTTACATGGAGGGGTGACCATGCTCGTGGGCACCTCCGGATGGCAGTACCGGGATTGGCGGGACGTGCTGTACCCCACCGGGCTGCCGCAGCGGCTGTGGCTCGAGCAGTACGCCGCCGGCTTCGCCACGGTCGAGAGCAACAACGCCTTCTACCGGCTGCCCAGTCGGGACGTCTTCGCCGCGTGGCGGGAGCGGACCCCGGACGATTTCGTCGTCGCGGTCAAGGCCAGCCGCTTCTTGACCCATATCAAGCGGCTGCGCGAACCGGAGGAGCCGGTGCGGCGGCTGCTCGACCATGCCGCGGGGCTGGGGGATCGGTTGGGCCCGATCCTGCTGCAATTGCCGCCGACCCTGCAGGCCGACGCCGGGCTGCTCGACGAGTGCCTGAGCTATTTTCCGCGCGAGGTGCGCGTGGCCGTCGAGCCACGGCACGAGTCGTGGTGGATACCCGGCGTGCGTGCGGTGCTCGAAAAGCATCGGGCCACGCTGTGCTGGGCCGATGTGCGGGCGCATCCGGTGACGCCGCTATGGCGCACGGCCGAGTGGGGCTATCTGCGACTGCATTCGGGCCGGGAACAGCATCCGCCCCGATACCGCAAGCAGGTGCTGGCCACGTGGGTGGAGCGCCTCGGGCAGACCTGGAGCGACGACCGGGACGTGTTCGTCTATTTCAACAACGACCCGGGCGGGGCCGCGGTGCACGACGCGGTGGTGTTCGCCCGGCTCGCGCGGGATGCGGGTGTGACAGTCACCCGCACGCCGGAGTTACCCGCCCGGACGCTTGTCGAAAAGGCTTGACTACCAGACGAATTCGGGTGTGATGCCCCACTGCTCGAATTCATCGACGACAAGCGGGGTCAGGGGAGTGGTCGCGGGCAGCGGCGGTTGGAAGGTGAGGAAGGTGGTATCGGGCGTGGTCTGGACGAAGACCCGGACGCCGCGGTTGTAGGGCTTGTCGAGCAGCGAGGTCTTCGGGATCCAGGCGCGAGCGGCGGCGGCGCGTGCGGTGCCGACCGCCCCGATTATGGCCTGCGGCACGGGTCCGGTATTGGAGACCACCGCGTCCGCACCCACGGCGAACACATTCGGCAGGGCCGCAGCGGCGTAGGCGGCCTTGCTGCGGCTGCGGACCTCGGCGAGATCGGTGTAGCGCCCGTCGCCGGGCAGCGTGAGCGGGAACTCCGCCAGCTTCACTTTGTTGCCGGTACCGATATCCCCGTCCTCGCGATGGCTGACCCAGGACGCGACGCGCAGATCCCCGCCCGGCCGACCGCGGAGCGCATGCGCGACGTTGGTGGCGGCCGTAGTGATCAATCCGGTCGCGGTACCGCCGTGTTGCTCGGCCGACGCACGCAATGTCGCGCTGTCGATGGCCACGATCGCGGGCAGCTGGGCCTCGAGCGGACCGGCTTCACCCTTGCGAGCCGCGCGTCGAGCCAGCAACCGCAGCAGTGCCCCGCCGGGGAGCAGCAGGGCACCGTATTTCGCGGCCTCCAGCACGTCGGCGCCCAGGCTCGGCGGCGCGAGATCGGGGACCGTGTGTGAGCTATCCGCACGTGCCGCGAGATCGATGGCCGCGGATATGCCCTGCCCGTCGGTGATGGCGTGCGAAACCACCAGCGACACCACCGATTCCCCGTTGTCGAGATCGGTGGCCGACAACACCCAGCCGCGCCCCGCGTACAGGTCCAGCTCGGTGACCGCCTGCCGCTCCACCCATTGCACCGCCTGCGCGGCCGGGATCGTGCCGTCCTCGACGACCACCGGATAGTCGTGCGCACTGCGGGACCAATACGGCCGAGCGCCCGGCACCCGCGCCGCCACCAGCCGCCTCGACAGCGGTCCCTCGATCAATCCCCGCCGCAATGTCTCGAGCCGCGACACCTCCACCGGATGCCGCAACCACCACGCCACCTGCATTTGCGCCGACGTCATGAACGGCATCGCGAACGCTTCCGCCGCCGCCAGTCGCGCCGCCGCCACACCCGTGTCCCGAGCCTGCGAGATGGTCGTCGTCATCGAACCGTTCACCCTCCACGTTCACACCGCGCGGTCTCCCTCGGCCGCGCCCACGACAGTCTGACACGACCCGTTCCCCACCGCCCATTGCGCAACGGGCTCCGAGACCACCGCCAACCGATGCTTGTCTACGCTGTTTCCTGCCACGGATCCGTGTCGCGGTCCAGCCTCGCCACGAGTCCTGGTGGACGCCGGAGGTGCGTGCCGTGCTCGACCGCCGACTGGTGCTGTCTGCGGCTGCACTACGGTCGCGCTTATCTTGAACCACGCTATAGCGCAAGGACTTTGGCGACCTCACGGTTGGTCGAGCCGTCCGGCGCAGGGTGTGTCCAGCAGATCGGCGTGAGATCGTAGACTTTCGCTGAGTGAATCCGCTCCGGGTGCTCGGGGAAGAGTGACAGGCGACGTGCTGAATCTTGTGACGCTGGTAAGGCAGAAAATTTCTGCCCGTAGATCTTCCACTCGTGTCCGTGTGCAAGCCCTCGTCGACAGCCTCGAGTTGCCTGCCGATCCGACGCTGGAAGAGCTTGTCGAGGCGGTGGCGGCCGTGCGGGGACCCATAGAGTGCTCGCCGCTGCCGGCATCGATGCCGGACGACGTGTGTGGGCTGTGGCTGCGGTGTCGGGACAGGAATGTGATACTCGTGCGCACCGACGGCCTGGACACCGCCCAACAGCGGCATGTGTTCCTGCACGAGCTGGCGCATGTGGCGTTCGATCACGGCCGAGATGTATCGATGACAGAGCTGGCAACCTGGCTGGGATCCGACTGCGGTATCGACCTGTCCGCGGTCGTGACCGCCCGCGGTGGGGCAGCGGGGTATCAGGCGCCGCAGGAGTACGAGGCCGAACAAGTAGCGCGTCATCTCGGGCGCACAATCCGCCTGGCCGGCCCTCGACGCGACGACATGTTGCGGGACTTGTGATGTGGCCGCAGGCTTGGCTGCCCGGTTGGGTCACCGTCTCGGCGATGGTCTTCGTGGTCGTCGCCGCGGTCATCCGGCTGGTCGTGGTACGGCGGTCGTCCGAGACCGATCACCTGATCAACGGGCAGGCGGTGGTCTGGGCCGTGGCGGTCGTACTGCGCGAGCCTGCCGTCGCCCGCCAGCTCGCGGGCCTCGTGCCCGGCGGTCTTCCGGCACTGTTCGATCTGTGGCATGGGCTTGTCGTGGTCGCGTGGGTGTGGCGGCTGGGCCTGCTGCCGCTGCGTCGTTACGGGGCGGCTCGGTATCGGCGCCCCTTCAGAGCCCTGATGGCGGTGGGAGTGGGCCTCGCCCTGGCGCTGCCGGTCCTGAGCAGCCCGGCCCGGGCGCAGGGGGTATCGATCGCCGCGTACGGGGGGTGGCGCTACGCCGTCTATATGGGGGCCTATTCCGCGCTGCCCGTGGTCGCGTCATGCTGCCTGGTCGGTGTCTGCGTCACCATGTGGCGGCGTGCGACAACCTCCTCGGAACGGTTCGTCGTGACGATCGTGTTCGTGTTCGTCGCGGTCTCCATGCTCCCCGCGACATCGTTCGCGCTCTTCGGTGTGCTGGGTGCGTTGGGCGCCGGCACCACGCTCACCGCGGCGGCCTACCGCCTGGCGTCCGAGGCACTCGCCTCGGGTGAGCTGGACCTGCTGCTCAGCGCCGTGTTGTGGACTGCGGCGATCCCGTCCTGGGTGCAGGAGGTGCGACACCTGATCAGGTTGCGCCGGATGTATCCGGTGTGGCGGGATCTGACGGCTGCTGTCCCGACGGTCGTGCTGCGGCTCGAACCCGAGGACCGCCGGGGCATGTCTCCGCAGGCGAAGGTCGACGATCGCCGCATCGAGATCAAGGACGCGGCACGGCTCGTCGCCAGCGCCGCTGCGCCGCTGCCCGCCGCTGTCCAGGACCTGATCGATGACACCGTCGAGGCTGCCGACCAAGAAGATATGCGGTCGGTCGCCGAGATGGTCTTAGCGGCTCGCCGACTCGCCCACGGCACGGCCCACCCCGCACGGCGTAGCCCTGGCGAGCGTGACGCGTTCGCCCTCATGGCACCCGATGAACCGACCTTGCTCCGGTTGTGGGCACCTGCAAAAGCCCTGGTGGATGCCGCAGACCAGCTCGCGCAGCGGGGTGTCCGCGCCGAATCTCTCTCGGCCACAGGCGCAGATGGGGGCTCGTCGACCTAGGCTTGTCGGCGGCCGTCCCGAGCGGTCTCGTCGTTGGGCAGCGCCGATTTCAAAACGTCGATGAGACCGGGGACCAGGTCGATGGGCACGGTGTAACCGCGATCGTCGTGGCTGTCGAAACTGCGCGCGAGCGGCGCCCGAGTGACGCCGAGGCGTTCGAGCAGGCGCGCCAGCTCCATCAGCTGACCCACTTCGACCTTGCTGTAGGTCGGGGCGTCCTGCTTCTTTTCGACCAGCGGGGCACCGGTCTGCAGGGTGTTCCAGGTGCTGCCCGGCTCCAGGCCCAGCACAGTGTCGTACTTGGCACATGTGTCGGGGCGGGGAGCCTGCTGGCCGTTCTCGATTCGCTGCTGAACCCTCTTGGCGGGTCCGCGCCCGCCGGCGTAGACCTGCTCCTGAGTCAGATGCTTGTACTCCCAGCGAAACTCGTAGATCGCCCTCCCGAACGACTCGAGACCCTTGAGTGTCGCCTCTTCGTCCATGCCTGGATGGTACATCGGAACACCTTCCCAGCAGCGCAACAGATGTGTTACCCGCTGGTCGAGCCGTCCGGACTCAATTCCTGATGACACGAGGCAGACGAACTGGCGTTGACAGTCGCTTTGAAGTCGCCCTAAAGTCGCCTTCGTGACGGATCGGGCGACAGCCGTTGGCTTACCCGGGCACTTCGCCGCGGGCGCTCACACGGAACCGCGGGTTGCCTGGAACGGAGGCTCGCGACTGCGATCCGGCGCGGCGAATGGGTGACGTTCGGAGGGGAGGTCATCCAGAGGTGACTGTGCCCGCGCCGGGATGGGCGCGGGCACAGTCGCCGAAGCGAATCAGGCGACCGCGACCAGCCGGGCCGCGTTGGCGGCCTCGTCGGTGGCGGCCTTGTTGGCGGCCAGTTCGGCGGCCACGCGGTCGCGGTAGCGGGCGATCTCGCGGTCGGTGGTCTCGGCGTCCCAGCCCAGCGGGCCCGCGATGAGACGGGCGATGTGGGTGGCCGCCTCGAGGCCGCGGTCGGCGAACTCGATGGAGATGCGGGTCCGCCGGGTGAGGACGTCGTCCAGGTGCAGCGCGCCCTCGTGGGTGGCGGCGTAGACGGCCTCCACGGCCAGGTACTCCTCCGCGCCCGGAATCGGCCGCGCCAGTTCGGAATCGGCCTCGATCATGGCGAACAGCTCCTGCACGCCCGAACCGTAGCGGCCGAGCAAATGCTCCACCGCCGCGGTCGGCAGCCCGGCGCGCGCGGCGACGGCGGCGACATCGTCGGCCAGCTCCTTGTAGCCGACCGCGCCCAGCAGCGGCAGGTGCTCGGTCACCGAGGGAGCCATATTGGTGCCGAAGTCGCGCACCGCGGCATCGACCACATCGGCGGCCATCACCCGGTAGGTGGTGTACTTGCCGCCCGCGATGACGAACAGACCCGGAACCGGTTCGGCCACCGCGTGTTCGCGCGAGAGCTTGGTGGTGTCACTGGACTCCGCACCGGCCAGCAGCGGGCGCAGGCCCGCGTAGGTGCCGACGATGTCGTCCTCGGTCAGCGGCTCGCGCAGCAGCGCGTTGACGTGATCGAGGATGTAGCGGATGTCGGCGTGACTGGCGGTGGGGTGGTTCTTGTCCAGCGCCCAGTCGGTGTCGGTGGTGCCGATGATCCAGTGCTGGTGCCACGGGATGACGAACAGGATGCTCTTCTCCGTGCGCACCGCGATGCCGGTGTGCAGGTCCAGCCGCTCGCGCGGGACCATGATGTGCACGCCCTTGGACATGCGCACGTGGAACGGGAAGTCCACGCCGGTCATGCGATTCATCTCATCGGTCCACACGCCGGTCGCGCTGATCACGCTGCGGGCGCGCACGGTGTACTCGCGGCCGGTCTCGAGATCGGTCACGTGCGCGCCGACGACGCGCTCGCCGTCGCGCAGCAGCCCGGTCACCTTGGTGCGGGTCAGCACGGTGGCGCCGTGCTGGGCGGCGGTGCGGGCGATGGTCATGGTGTGGCGCGCGTCGTCGACCTGGGCGTCGAAGTAGCGGATCGCGCCGATCATCGCGTCCTCGCGCAGGGCCGGGCCCAATTCCAGTGCGCGCGAATGGGAGATGTGCTTGTGCATGGGCAGCGCCCGGGCCCCGCCCATGGTGTCGTAGAGCGCCACACCGGCGCCGATGTAGGCGCGCTCCCACACCCGATGCTGCAGCGGCAGCAGGAACGACACCGGCCGCACCAGATGCGGAGCCAGCTTGTGCAGCAACAGCTTGCGCTCCTTGAGCGCCTCGCGCACCAGCCAGAAGTCCAGCTGCTCGAGGTAGCGCAGCCCGCCGTGGATGAGCTTGCTGGACCGGCTCGAGGTGCCGGCCGCGAAGTCGCGGGCCTCCACCAGGGTGACCGACAGCCCGCGCGCCGCCGCGTCCAGCGCCGCACCCGCGCCGACCACGCCGCCGCCGATGACCAGGACGTCGATCTCGTTGTCGCCCAGCGCATCCAGGGCATCGGCCCGGTAGGCCGCATCCAAACGTACGTTCACCGCAATACTCCTTCTAACCTCAATCGTCTTCTTCATCGATCCAGTCGAGGGTGCGCGCAACAGCCTTCTTCCAGCGGCCGTAGCCACGCGCGCGCTGCGCCTCGGGCAGGGTCGGATGCCAGCGCCTGTCCTCGCGCCAGTTCTCTTCCAATTCGTCGGTGCTCTGCCAGAACCCGACGGCCAGTCCCGCGGCGTAGGCGGCGCCGAGGGCGGTGGTCTCGGCCACGACCGGGCGCGACACCGGCACGCCCAGGAAGTCGGCCTGCAGCTGCATGCACAGCTCGTTGGCGGTCACGCCGCCGTCCACGCGCAGAACGTCCAGCGTCACACCGGAATCGGCCTGCATCGCCTCGACGACGTCGCGGGTCTGATAGCAGATCGACTCCAGTGTGGCGCGCGCCAGATGCGCGTTGGTGCTGTACCGGGACAGCCCCACGATCACCCCGCGCGCGTCGGAGCGCCAGTACGGGGCGAACAGTCCGGAGAACGCGGGCACGAAGTACACTCCACCGTTGTCGGCGGCCTGGCGGGCCAGCGATTCGCTCTGTGCCGCACCGGAAATGATGCCCAGCTGATCGCGCAGCCACTGCACCGCCGAGCCGGTCACCGCGATCGAGCCCTCCAGCGCGTACACCGGCTTGTCGTCGCCGAATTGGTAGGCGACGGTGGTGAGCAGCCCGTGCTGCGAGCGCACGATCTCGGTGCCGGTGTTGAGCAGCAGGAAGTTTCCGGTGCCGTAGGTGTTCTTGGCCTCGCCCGGGCGAAAACACACCTGCCCGACGGTGGCGGCCTGCTGATCGCCGAGTACACCGGCCAGCGGCACCTCGCCGCCGAACGGGCCGTCGGCGCGGGTCTGGCCGAACAGGTCGGGATTGGACGAGGGTGCGATCCGCGGCAGCATGGCGCGCGGAATCCCGAACAGCGCCAGCAGCTCGTCGTCCCAGTCGCAGGTCTCGAGGTCCATGAGCATGGTGCGGCTGGCGTTGGTGGGATCGGTGACATGCACGCCGCCGTCGACCCCGCCGGTCAGATTCCACAGCAGCCAGCTGTCGGTGGTGCCGAACAGGGCGTCGCCGCGCTCGGCGTCGGCGGCAACGCCCGCCACGTTGTCCAGGATCCAGCGCAGCTTGCCGCCGGAAAAGTAGGTGGCGGGCGGCAATCCGGCCTTGCGGCGGATCGTCTCGCCGTGCCCGGCGCGCTCGAGTTCGGCGGCGATGCGGTCGGTGCGGGTGTCCTGCCAGACGATGGCGTTGCAGTAGGGGCGGCCGGTGCGGCGGTTCCACACCACGGTGGTCTCGCGCTGGTTGGTCACTCCGACCGCGGCCAGATCCTCCGCCGACAGGTTCGCCCGGCTGAGGGTGGTCTGGATGACCGCGCGGGTGCGCTCCCAGATCTCGGTCGGATTGTGCTCGACCCACCCGGCGCGCGGCAGGATCTGCTCGTGTTCGAGCTGGTGCCGGGCGATCTCGTTGCCGCCGTGATCGAACACCATGAAGCGGGTGCTCGTGGTGCCCTGATCAATCGCTCCGACGTAGCGCGGACCGCCGTTGGTACGCTCGCTCACCTTCGTTCCTTTCGGTAAAACTCTTGGCAGAAGGGACGTTTCAGAACAGGAGCTGAGCGACCAGACCGGCCAGCGCGCCGCCGAGCAGCGGGCCCAGCACCGGCACCCAGGCATAGGACCAGTCGGAGTTCTTGTGCGCCGGGTAATCCGCGCGCGGGAGCCCGGGACCGGTTGCGGTATCGGGGGATTCGGCATGCCTGCCCGCGGCGACCGCGACCCGCTCGTCGGGTGCGGGCGCCGTGGCACCCATGGGCAGCACCGCGTGCGCGAGACGCGGGGCCAAATCGCGGGCGGGGTTGATGGCATAGCCGGTCGGGCCGCCGAGCGAGGCGCCGATGCCGACGACCAGCAGGCCCGCCGCCAGCGGTCCCAGACCGGTGGGGGTGTGGCCGAAGCCGAGGATCACCAGCACCAGCGCGAAGGTGGCAATCACCTCGGTGACGAAATTCCAGCCATAGGAACGGATCTCGGGGCCGGTGGCGAATACGGCCAGCTTCTTGGCCGGATCCGGTTCGGCCGCGAAGTGCCGCCGGTAGGCCAGGAAGGCGGCCGCCGCGCCGAGGAACGCGCCGACCATCTGGCCGGAGACGTAGGCGAGCGTGTTCGCGGCGGTGATCGCGATCCCGGGTGCGTACTCCTGCGCGCCGCTGGTCCAGATGCCGAGGGTGACCGCCGGGTTGAGATGGCCGCCGGTCTTGTAGGCGACGTACACCCCCGCCATCACGCCCAGACCCCAGCCCATGTTGATCAGCAGCCAGCCGCCGTCGAACCCCTTCGACTTCGCCAGCAACACATTCGCGACCACTCCCGCGCCGAGCAGGATCAGCACCCCCGTGCCGAAGGCCTCGCTCACGAAGATCGAGCCGAAGTTCACCGTTGAACCTCCATATGCCGTGCCGGTCGCCGGTGCGACCGCATTGATCGTGACGTTACGAGGCATTCGGCAAACCGGACACAGGACGCGTTCGACATTGTCGAACAACCAGCGTGGCCGCCTGGGTGCGATGCCACTACTGTCGACGTATCCATCTGAAAGTGACGCAGATCACAGCGGTAGCCGGGTGATGTTGCTCGACGATCACTGGCTGTTCGACATTGTCGAATGCTCGAAGGTAGGTTCGCGTATATGCCCGGTCCGATCCAATCCATCGAGCGCGCGGCGGCCATGCTGCGGCTGCTGGCCCGCGGCCCGCTGGGCGTCGGCGATATCGCCGCCGCCCTCGGGCTGGCCAAGCCGACCGCGCACGGCATTCTGCGCACCCTGGCCGGGGTCGGCTTCGTCGAACAGGACCCGGTCTCGGGCCGATACCGGCTCGGCGCGGCGGTGCTCGATTTGGGCGCGGGCTATCTGGACACCAACGAGCTGCGCTCGCGCGCGATCAACTGGGCCGACGCCCTGGCCGCCCGCACCGGCGAGGCGGTACGCATCGCCGCGCGCGTCGGAGATCGAATCACGGTGATCCACCACGTCTTTCGGCCCGACAACAGCGAGCAGGCGCTCGAGGTGGGGGAGGTGCTGCCCCCGCACGCCACCGCGCTGGGCAAGGTGCTGCTGGCCTACGACGTGGGCCTGGCCGCCGCGGTGCGCGCCCGCGAATTGTCCGCGCTGACCCGGCGCACCATCGTCGATCGCGTCGCGCTCGGCCGCGAGCTCGCCACCGTGCGCGAGCGCGGATTCGCCCGGGACGCAGGGGAATACCAACCGGATCTGGCGGGAATCGCGGCCCCGATCCGGGCGCGCGGCGGACTGGTGGTGGGCGCGATCGGGATCTGCGGCGCACTCGACGGGATCTGCGACGCGCAGCTGCGCCCGCGGCCGATACTGGTCGAGCACGTGCGCGACGCCGCGGCGGCGGTGTCACGGGATCTGGGTGGCGGGCAACGAGTTTCAGCAACGACCGAAAGCGACCACGAATGACGCAACGCTATGTGCTGGCCATCGACCAGGGCACCACCTCCACCCGGTGCATCCTGTTCGATCAGCGCGCCCGGCTGGTCGGGATGGCCCAGCGCGAGCATCAGCAGCACTATCCGCGCCCGGGCTGGGTGGAACAGGACGCCACCGAGATCTGGCGCAACCTCGAGCGCATCCTGCCCCGCGTACTGCGCGAGGCGGGCGTGAGCGCGGAACAGGTTGCGGCCGTGGGGATCGCGAATCAGCGCGAGACGACCGTGGTGTGGGACCGGCGCACCGGCGTGCCGATCGGCCGGGCGGTGGTGTGGCAGGACGTGCGCACCGAGGAACTGGTGCGCGAGCTGCAGGCCCGCCCCGGGGCCGAGCGCATCCGCCAGCGGTGCGGTTTACCCCTGGCGACCTATTTCGCCGCGCCCCGGCTGCGCTGGCTGCTCGACACCACCCCGGGCCTGCGCGAGCGCGCCGAGCGCGGGGACGTGCTGTTCGGCACCATCGAGACCTGGCTGATCTGGAACCTCACCGGCGGCGTCGAGGGCGGCCTGCACGTCACCGACGTCACCAACGCCAGCCGCACGCTGCTGATGAATCTGGCCTCGCTGTCCTGGGACACCGAACTGCTGGAGTTCTTCGGCATCCCCGCGGCCATGCTGCCCCACATCCGCCCTTCCACGGCCTCCTACGGCACCACCCGCGCGGTGGTGCCCGGACTGCCGATCGCGGCGGCGCTGGGCGATCAGCACGCGGCGCTGTTCGGCCAAACCTGTTTCGCCCGTGGGGAAACCAAGTGCACCTACGGCACCGGCGGCTTCCTGATGATGAACACCGGCCGCGAACTGGTGCAATCCGAGCGCGGGCTGCTGACCACCATCGGCTACCAGATCGACCGCGATCCGGTCTACGCGCTGGAGGGGCCGATCGCGGTCACCGGCTCGCTGGTGCAGTGGATCCGCGACAACATCGGGCTGGTGGCCAGCGCCCCGGAGATCGAAACCCTCGCCCGCACGGTCGACGACAACGGCGGCTGCTATATCGTCCCGGCCTTCTCGGGGCTGTACGCGCCGCACTGGCGCGGCGACGCGCGCGGGCTGATCATCGGGCTCACCTCCTACATCACCCGCGGCCACCTGGCCCGCGCGGTGCTCGAGGCCACGGCCTGGCAGACCCGCGAGGTGGTCGACGCGATGAACGCCGACTCCGGGCTGCAGGCCCGTTCGCTGCGCGTCGACGGCGGCATGACGTCGAACAATCTGCTGATGCAGATCGTGGCCGACGTGCTCGACGTGCCGGTGATGCGCCCATTCGTCGCCGAGACGGTCTCGCTGGGCGCGGCCTACGCCGCGGGACTGTCGGTCGGCTACTGGCCGGATCTGGAGGGGCTGCGGCGCAATTGGCGGGTGGCCGCGCAGTGGACGCCGCGGATGGATCCGGCGCTGCGCGAGGACGAATACGACAACTGGAAGCGCGCGGTCGAGCTGACCTTCGGCTGGCTGCGCGCGGATCGGCGCCGCCGCGCCGCGGCGCGATGAGCGGCACGGTCGCGAAAATGCCGGTGGCGGGCACGGGCGCGGGCCACAATGATCACGTTTCACCTCCAGCTTGATTTCGAGCTCGTGCCGAAGAAGTGGTCCCTCGCCCCACCACCGGTGGGCGGGACGGGATAGAGAGGTTGTCGATGAGCAGAATGCGTTTCCTCGGGCCCGCGGTGCTCGGCGGTGTCGCCGCCCTGGCGGTGGCCGTCCCCGCCCAAGCCGCACCGCTGTGGCCCGGCGGGCCCGATATCCCCGGCGTCGGGGCGCTGGTCGCGCCCGCGCCGATCAAGGCGCCGTGCACCTCGGCCGAGACACGCGCCTGCCTGCAGCTGTCGACCAACGAGGGCTGGCTGCTCGACCGCGGCCGCGTGGTCTACGGCCCCACTCCGATCTCGCACGGCCGCCCGGGCTTCGAGACGCCGCCGGGTATCTTCCGCGCCGCGTTCAAGAAGGAGTACCACTGGAGCACCATGCACAACGCCGAGATGCGGTGGGCGATCTTCTTCAACGGCGATATCGCCACCCACATCGGCCCGGTCGAGGAGCAGTCGCACGGCTGCATCCGGATGGTGCCCGAGGGGGCCAAGGCGTTCTACGACTACATCAATACCGGCGATCAGTTCGAGGTCGTGCGCTGAGCCGAGGTGGCGCTCCTTGTCGGCGTCCGTGGTGCGTTGTGCGCCGCGGACGCCGATTGGTGTAGGTGGACCTTGAAATACGCGGGGTGCCACGCTGAAAACGTTGGCAGACTGCACTAATCTCGGCTTGGATCGCGGCGGCCCGAGGCGCGCACGCGATGGTCGGGGCCTCGACGCCGACGCCCGACGCAGTCACCCCGATTCGTCCCCAGTGGAGGTCATGCCGATGACACAGCTCGCGACACTTCCCGCCCTCGACGAGGCCATGACGCGACCGCTGGCCCCCGTCCCGTCGAGCGGCCACATCTTCGACGTCGAGCGCCGTCTGGGCACCGTCGACATGGACGAACACCGCTACCTGCGCCTCGACGGCATCGCCCGGCACCTGCAGGAGGCCGGTGTCGATCACCTGGTGGCCACCGGCGCGATGGACACCCATCCGCACTGGATCGTGCGCCGCACCGTCATCGACGTCATCCGCCCGATCGAATGGCCCGCCCAGCTGCGCGTGCGGCGCTGGTGCTCGGCCCTGTCCTCGCGCTGGCTGGCCATGCGCGTGCGCATCGACGCCGACAACGGCGGCCTGATCGAGACCGAGGGCTTCTGGATCCACATGAACAAGGACACGATGAGCCCGTCGCGCATCCACGACGAATTCGCCGACCTCATGGCCACCACCGCCACCGACCACCGCCTGCGCTGGAAGCAGTGGCTGCACACCCCCGTCCCCGACGCCCCCGGCATCCCATTCCCCTTGCGCCGCAGCGACATCGACCATTTCGAACACATGACCAACACCGCCTACTGGCACGCCGTCCACGAATACGCGTCCCCCGCAACCGACCTCACCACCACCCCCCACCGCTACATCCTCGAATACAACAAGCCCATCCACTTCGGCGACCCCCTCCACCTCCACCCCCTCCGCACCCCCGACACCCTCACCCTCCTGTTCGCCGTCCACTCCACCCCCCGAGCCACAGCCCACCTCCGCCCCCTCTGACCCCCACGAAACCCCCTCCCTCCTGCCGATTTGGTCCCATCGGGGGTCCGTGGGGTAATCTCTTCGAGCACCCGCGAGAGCGGGAAGCCACGGGCTGTGGCGCAGCTTGGTAGCGCACTTGACTGGGGGTCAAGGGGTCGCAGGTTCAAATCCTGTCAGCCCGACACGGAAAAACCCTCTCTGACCTGGGTCGGAGAGGGTTTTCTGCTACTTCGACGCCCCGGGCGGCGGCCTGATGAATTTTGTCGATCCATTCTTGGGCCTCCTCCGGCGTGTCGAAGGTCTGCGATTTCGAGGACCGCTTTTTTGTCACTGGATCCGACCAGCGCACCCTGGCACGGCAGGACGGGCCCTTGCCGCGCACCTCGATGTCGCCTCGGACTGCGGCACCGATCGGGATCACATGAACCTGGCCGTCGGTCATCAGGCAACCGTCGGATCGATCCGTTTGCCCTTGAGGAGGCGATGACGTCGGCGCCGTGGTACCGGGTGACCCTGCCCGAGATCTGGACGAACGGCGGGCCTTGTGGCGGCCGTGCGGTGCGCCAGCGTCGCAGGCTGGACGGGTCTACCTTCAAGAGGGCCGCCATCTCTTCGGTTGTGTACCCGTGACGGTTCAGACAGTGGCGAACCCTGGGGCGGTGTCAAGGAACGCTGGCTGGCCGGCCTCGCATCCTGAGTACGATATATATATCGGCGCAAGCTATCTCGAAGCCGACGACGATCAGTTCTACAACACCTTCGCGTTGTTCGGGCCGGGTGGTGAGCTACTTGGCCGGGTGTGCAAGGGATCGCTGCCCGCCTTCGAAGGCTGGTATTTCGCACCGTCGGCTGAGCCGAAAGTGATCGACACAGACGTCGGCCGTCTCGGGATCGGGATCTGCACGACAACCAGACCGCTGAGTTCTTCCGGCACACGGTCGATCAGGCGCCCGATCTGCTGCTGATGCCGCACTCCGCATCGACACCCCGACTTCCGTTGCTGGCCGGGCAGTTTCATCGCCAGTTCAGCACCATCGCCGAGTTCTACGCCCGGGAGTTTGGTGTTCCGGTCGTCTTCGCCAACAAGGTGTCGGCCCGCACCTTCTGGACACCGGTGCCGGTACTTCCTCTGGTGCGAGTATGAATCCGGATTTCTGGGGGTTAGGGGATGAGAGAGGGCTTCGCGCCGGTGTTCGATCCACTCCATCGGTCGCGTTCTGGCGCCGCGAGGGCGGCCATGCCAGCTCCCACCCTCTCTGCCAGTTCGTCGACCTCGGCCTTTGCGATGACGAGGTACTCGGGCTTGTCGACTGCGGCGAACTGCTGTTCGCGAAAGGGCGTCCCCGGCGGGAGCGGCGCGATGTGCCAGTGAACGTGCGCGACACCCTGCATGCTGCCGAAGCTGAACACGTAGAGGCGTTCGGTGGGCGTGATCTCGGTGAGGACCCGACCGAGGCGATGGATGCGCAGTTGCAGTGCGAGGTAGTCGTCTTCGGTGAAGTCCGAGACGACCTCCGTCGCGTGGCGCCGGGGGGCAAGCAGGCAGTAGGCGTAGAGGCGAGGCCAGGGCGGAAAGAACACGACGCAGTGTTCGTCACGATAGGCGACGGTTTCGTGCTCGCGAGTTGTCTGCTCGTCGGCCAGTTCGCAGATGAAGCACCGACCGGCGGCGTTGTCCGCCTGAAGTCGGTCCATGTAGGCGTTGGCATCGATCGTCCCGGTCTGTCGGCCGACGCCCGTGCTGGCACTGCGTGTTTCAGGGCGTTGTGCCGATGTGTTGTGTGGCTCCATGACTACGATTGCTCCGTTCCTATTTCGGCTTGGTCGCTGGTGAGGTAGGTGGCTCACGTTGATTTCCAACGGTTTTGCGTCGCCGCACCAGACACACCGCCCCGCCCGGCCAAGAAATCGTGCGCTCAATGACCCATCGATGACGGCCGAGGCCGTGGCGGAGGACATTTCGGCTCTTCGTCATCCGAACCCAGAGCCGTAGACACCTTCCGAAGGTTACTGGCTGGCACTGCACGTTGTCGGCGCTTCGATGACTGGTGCACCCTCCAGAGTTGGGGACCAGTCGGGGACCAAACGCCGTGCGCGCCGCCGAACGACTGCAGGTCACATGAACAACAGCTTCAGGCGCAAACCGTGTGTGACGTGCAGAGATAGCAGATTTGGATTTCGGGCGGACGAGCTCTGTGCAGGGCTGTCCGCAGTAGGGGGTGCTCGGTTCCATTCGGCAGAAACCCGGCGGTCTGCTCGTTAAGTCGCCTAGCGTGCGTGCCGGTCGCGTTTCCCGTTGAGCCAGAGCATGTTTCGCGGGTTTGGCGCGGCAAGTCTGGGTTGGGTGAACAGGAGGGGATTATGACGTCTGGTCGGCTATATCCATCTAGCAGGGGACGAAGGTTGACCCGCGTGGTCCGAGCGGCTGGCGTGGCCTCGGTACTCGCGGCCATCGTAGCCGGAGGAGCCATCGCCACCGCGCAGCCCAGCGCGACTCCATCGGTCACATCCACGACCGCAGCTGTGCCCTCGTCCCCAGCGTCGGTGACACCCAAGCCTGCGCCGCCGAGCACACCATCGCGCGGTACCCCTCCAGCCTCGCCTCCGTCGGGTTCGTCGACGACATCGGTGCCATCCACCTTCGTGAAGCCCTCACCCTCACAGAGCGCACCGGCGACCGGTTCTACGTCCATGTCACCGGCTGCGCCGTCGACAACTACGGCTCCGCCGAAAGCGCCTGCCGGACAGTGGAAACCGACTGAGCATCCGAACGCGACGGTCGTTCCCGGGAAGATGCGGTCGGACCGGGAGAAGGTCCCCGACGGGTTCACCAAGGAGCAGGCCGACAAAGCAGAGACGATGGAGGCCCGCACGGCTTCCCGCAATGCGCAGCTTCGGATGACCGATGGGTGTCAGGTGTATTGGCCTGCACCGTACGAGGTGTGCGGGGCGATCCGGGACAAGTACAACGAGCTCGGTGGTCCGAACAGCTTCCTGCTGTTCCCGACGAGCAACGAGCTGACGAACCCGGATAATGTCGGCAAGCGCTCGACGTTCCAGAACGGGCCCATTTACTGGTCGTCGTGGGGTGGCGCGCATCCGGTGGTGAACCACTTCTTCGCCGCGTGGCAGCGCCACGGCTGGGAAGCCGGCTACTTGGGCTATCCGAGAACCGACGAGATTCCCTCTGCGAACGGTGGACGACGTCAAGAGTTCGACGGTGCCGTCATCTACTGGCACCTCAACGAGGCCTACGCGATCGGCGGGGCGATCCGGGAGAAATGGAACAGCGTGGGTGCCGAGGGCGGACCGCTGGGGTATCCGAACACCGATGAACTGCCCGTCCGGAAGAACGACGGTCGGTTCAACAATTTCGAGAACGGGACGATCACCTGGTCCGGCCCGACCGGGTCCCGGCTACTGTACGGCGCGATCCGGGACCGGTGGGCCGAAGTCGGGCGCGAGGACGGCGAAATGGGGTTGCCGACATCCGACGAGCTGGTAGCCCCCGACAACACAGGGCATTACGTCTTCTTCGAGAACGGCGCCGCCGTTTACTGGTTTCCTGTCATCGGTGCGTGGCGTATTCCACCGTTCGTCGTGAACGTGTGGAAGCAGCTGAGGTCCGAACGTGGTCCGCTGGGCTATCCCACCGAAAACCCGCGGACCACAGATTTGAACGACGGCTTGGTGCTCGCCCAGAGTTTTCAGAAAGGTGCGCTCGCACGAGCTGCGGACGGAACCGTCTACCAGGCCGACTATGGCGAGTGACAAGCTTTGTGAATTTTTCGGCTACAAGCTTTGGGTGGAAGAACAATGAACATCATTAGAGTAGTTCTGGCGGCACTCGTCCTGCTCGGCGGGGGAGTTTTGGGTTGTGGCCCCGGCCTCGGCTCAGGCCACAGACGACTGCGACAAACGCAGGCCTCCCTTCAAACACGACAGCTCGAACATCGAACGAACCGTGCCGACGACGATCGGAGACATCCCTATTCGCCGCGGGTACTACTGCGTACCCAAGAAGTATGAGGGTAACGAGGTGGCGGAATCGACATACGGCTACGGATTCGGCATGGACAAAGCGCGCTATCGGCATCATATCACCAGAATAAAAGTAATTGACTTCACCCTGAGAAACAGTAGAGGGACCGGTAACCCGCGAGGAAATTACGAATTTCACGCATGGGCCAGGAAAAAACGGTGTGACGACTCCGGAAACAACTGTAAAGTCATCCAGTCACAGGAGGTCATCGCTGTGGCTTCCAGGGGCGAGGGGAAAGACCCCTATGACATGCCGACGGGAAGCCCAATCGGGTTGATAACCTTCTACTGCAATTATGGGGATCCCACCAAGCTGCGCTGTGAATCGTGGGTGAACACGTCATTGGATATCTTCAAATGAGCAGTCCGAGGCTCGCAACCGAGGTCCGTACCCGGATTGCTCGACGAGGAGGACGGACGTGGTGACCACTACAGCTGAGGGTGTAGCAGCCGAGATCGAGCGACGTTTCCCGGCGCAGGTGGCTGCCCAGCGGGCAGCCGACCGATCGGTTGTGCGGTGCGGAGGATGGTCCAACATCGAGGAGGAGCAGTGGCCTCGGGCCGTCCGTGAGGTTGTCGGGCCGGCGGTGACCGTCCCGGACCTGGACGTCCACACCGACGTCGCGTATATCGACGCTTCGGATCTCGGGAGTTTCGCCGACGGTGTCCGGGTAACGGGGGTGCTGGTGTCGGTGTGGGGCAGCGGCACAGCGGAGCGGACCGGCGAGCCGGACGTCGGTTCGGGGTTGCCGGTCGTCGAGTCCGAGGGGTGGGTGCGAGCGCTGCTTGGTCCCGACTGGGCCGAGCAGGGTTATTTCTTCCGCTGCTCGGGCGGGGAATTCGATCACATCCATTACGCTGTGGTGCTCGTCGACCGCGAAGGTCGGGTGCTCCCAGCGCCGGAGGATTTTTTCTTCCCCGCCATACCGGGCGGTTGGGGTATCGCCACCGTCCCGGAAGGTACTGGCCAGGTCGCGGTGCGGAGTCTGCGCCGCGACGAGCACGGCCGTCCGGCGCCAGAGACGGTGGTGGCGTCGACGCCCCCGGAAAGCCTACGGTGGCAGGTCGAGCTGACCGGCAACGGACCAGACGACATCCAGGCGGGCGCACGAGCGTTGCTGAAGGAGCTGCGTCCCAAAGGCGCTATCGGTCACGACGTGCGGCTGGTATCGGTGCGGTTGGATGGTCAGGACGCGGTGATCGGGTTCGAGCGCCGCACCACCGGTACCTATTCCGAGCAGCGGGTAACCGTGCCCACCGACCTCGACTTGTCAACGCCGACCGATTTCTTCCGACGAACCATCCCACGGCTTCCCTACGTCCCGCGCGACGCGCAGGATTGGGCCGGCGAGATCCGCATGGTTCTGCGCGAGTTGTGCGCCACGGGATATTTGGGTTGGGACTACGACCACCCCGAACCTGGAAGAGTTGAGTGATATTCGGGCCGAACACTCGTTGTGCTCGGCCTGAATCAGTGGTTGCCCCGCCATTCTTCGGCGGGGCTAGGGCGTGTCCTGTAAGTGGTTGTGCGGGTTTGGGTGAGTCGGTGTCGTGGTTGTGTTAGCTGTATGCGGTGGTTGGTCGAGGTGAGGTAACTGATCGGGCCTGGGCTCGGATCGAGCCCATG
>NZ_JAMRXH010000026.1 GCF_023740735.1 Nocardia sp. CDC159 | reverse complement strand
TCCGACAACCGCTCCAACACCAACACACCCAAACCCTCCGACCACCCCGCCCCATCCGCACCCTCCGCGAACGACCTACACCGACCATCAACCGACATCGCACGCTGCCGCGAAAACTCCACGAACACAGTCGGTGTCGAATTCACGGTGACCCCGGCCGCGACCGCCATCCCGCATTCGCCGCGCCGCAGCGACTGCGCGGCCAGATGCACCGCGACCAGCGAGGAGGAGCAGGCCGTGTCGACCGTCAACGCGGGGCCGGTCAGCCCGAAGGTATAGGCCACCCGCCCCGACAACACACTGCCCGCCGAACCCACCGCCCAATATCCGCCGAGATCGGGACGGGTGCGTGCCAACAGTTCGTAATCCTGATACATCACACCGGCGAAGACGCCGGTATCGCTGCCCCGCAACGACTCCGGATCGATCCCCGCATCCTCCAGCGCCTCCCACGTACCCTCCAACAGCAACCGCTGCTGCGGATCCATCGCCAACGCCTCCCGCGGACCCACACCGAAGAACGCCGCATCGAAATCGCCCACATCCGAGAGGAATCCACCGGTCCGCGCATAACTGGTACCGGGATGGTCCGGATCCGGGTGGTACAGCGCCTCGACATCCCACCCGCGGTCGTCCGGGAACTCCGTCACCGCGTCGACGCCTCGATCCACCAACTCCCACAGCGCCTCCGGTGACCGGACGTCGCCGGGATACCGGCAGGCCATCCCGACCACCACGATCGGATCCACATCCGTCGCAGCCGAACCGACGCCGCCGCGCGATGGCGCCTGCCGCGGCGTGGCGGGCTCGATGAGCTCGAGCAGATAGGTCGCGAGGGCGTGTGGGGTCGGATAGTCGAAGACCAGGGTGGGCGAGAGGGTGAATCCGGTGGTGGCCGCCAGACGATTGCGGAACTGCACGGCGGCCAGCGAATCGAAACCCAGGTCCCGGAAGGCGCTTTCGGGATCGATCCCGCGCGCGTCGCGATGGTGCAGGACCGTGGCGACCTCGTCGAGCACCGCCCGCAGCAGCTGATCCTCCCGCTCCTCGGCGGGCAGACCGGCCAGCCGAGTCCGCAGCCGCGCACCGGATTCGCCGCGCGTATCGCCGGGGGGAACCAGTCCCGCGAGCACCTCGGGCAGCGCACCGAGGCGAGCCTGCGCTCGCAGCGCGCCCATATCCAGCCGGACCGGGCAGAGCGCGGGTGTCGTGCGCGACAGCGCGGCATCCAACAGCGCCAGGCCCTCGTCGACGGACAGGGCGGCCACACCGAGGTCGGCCAGGCGCGCGATGTCCAGCTCCCCCAACTGCTGTGTCATGGCGGTGTCCTGTTCCCAGAAGCCCCACGCGAGCGCGGTGGCGGCCTGCCCGGCGACCTGCCGCCACTGCGCCAGCGCGTCCAGGAATACGTTCGCCGCCGCGTAGTTCGCCTGTCCGGGTGCGCCGACCACACCGGCCACCGACGAGAACAGCACGAATCCGGCCAGGTTCAGATCTCGGGTGGCCTCGTGCAGATGCCACGCGCCATCCACCTTGGCGGCCAGTACCCGATCGAGTTGCGCCGCGCTCATCGACGCGATCACGCCGTCGGCCAGGACACCCGCGCAGTGCACGACCGCCCGAAGCGGGAACTCGTCACCGATCGAGGCGACCAGCTCGTGCACGGCGGCCCGATCGGTCACGTCGCAGGCCGCGAGCCGCACGCGCGCGCCGAGCTCGGTCAGTTCCGCCGACAGTGCCCGCGCCGCCGCGCTCGCGCCGCCGCGGCTGGCCAGTACCAGCGATCGCACGCCGTGTTCACGCACCGCGTGCCGGGCCACCTGTGCGCCCAAACCGCCTGCGCCGCCGGTGATCAGCACGGTGGACTCGGCATCGAACACCGGGGCCGCCGGAACGGTCGCCGGAGCGTGCCGCAGTCTGGGGACCCGGATGTGGCCGCCGCGCACCGCGACCTGTGCCGCGCCCGCGCCCGCGGCCAGTTCCACCTCGCGCCACCACCGTGCGGGATCGTCGACCGGGTCGAGTTCGAGGTCGGCGAGCACCAGCTGGTCCGGATGTTCGGCCTGTGCGCTGCGCACCAGACCCCAGATCGCGGCGGTCGCAAGATTCGGCGCCACATCCTTTTCCACCGCCATCGCCCGGGTGGTCACGATCATCAGGCGGGTATCGGCATGCGCGGTCACCGGAGCGGACAGCCAATCCTGCAGCAGCTCCAGGGTCTGCCGCGTCACCGCGTGGACCGCCCCGGGAACGTCCGTGTCCGCGGGGGCGACGATCGGGGCGACGACCACCGCGGGCGGCGACGCTCCCGCCGCGACGTCCGCGACCAGCGCGGCGAGATCGCGATAGCGTTCGGCCGTGCCCGACGAGATCTCTTCCAGCGCAACGGATTCGGTGATCAGCGCAAGGGAATTCGCAGGGCGTGCCGAGCTCGGTTCGGCAGCCGTCCAGTCCAGCGTGAACAGCGAATCGGCGCGCTGTGGACGGGCCGCCCGCAACTGCTCGACGGAGACCGGCCGAATGGACACCGAGTCCACCGTCAGCGCGGCGCGGCCCCGCCCATCGGTGGCCACCAGCGCGACGGATGCCGGACCGGTCCGGGTCAGCCGCACCCGCAGCGAGTGCGGGTCGGCTTCGGGGTACATCCGCACCCCCGACCACGAGAACGGCAGTGCCACAACCGATTCCGCGTCATCGTCCGCAACCAGCACCGCATGCAGCACGGCGTCCAACGCCGCGGGATGCACCCGGAAGCCCGCGTCCCCGGCCGTGTCGACCTCGGCGAAGACCTCGTCGCCGCGCCGCCGCACCGACCGTAAACCGCGAAACGCCGGACCGTAGCCCACCCCCCGCACCGCCATCGCCGAATACCATTCGCCCACAGCGATATTCACCGCGTCCTCGGGCGGCCGGACGTCCCAGTCGGACGCCGCGTCCGACCCACCGGTGGTCAGCGTGCCGCTGGCATGACGCGTCCAGCCGCCCTCGAGCACGTCGGCCCCGGAGTACACCTCGAATTCGGCCCGGCCGTCGGCATCCGGTTCACCGACCCACAGCTGCACGGCGACCGTGCCGCCGACCGGGACGATGAGCGGGGCTTCGAGGACCAGTTCCGCCACGACCGGACAACCCACCCGATCCCCCACGGCGGCAGCCAATTCCACCAGCGTGGTACCGGAGATCACCACCTCGCCGAAGACGGTGTGATCGGCCAGCCACGGATATCGATCGATCGACCAGCGCCCGGTCGACAGCCACCCGGAACCGTTGGCCAGCCGCACCGATCCGGCCAGCAGCGGATGTTCCTCCGGGCGCATGCCCAGCGCCCGCGCGTCGCCGCCGTCGTCACCGGTGACCCAGAAGCGCTCGCGGTCGAAGGCATAGGTTGGTAGGTCCACGCGCCGCGCCGACCGACCGGCGAACAGCACCGGCCAGTCGACCCGCGCGCCGACCACGAACGCCTCGGCGAGGGCGGTCAGCATGCGCCGCGGGTCACCCGCGCCGCGCTGCAGGGTCGCCGTCACGCCCGCGCGGGCGCCGATGTCGGCGATCGTCTCCTCGGTGCCGAGGGTGAGGAGCGGATGCGCGCTCACCTCGATGAGCACATCGTGTCCCGAACCGAGCAGCGCCCGGACGCCCGCGGCGTACCGTACCGGCTCACGCAGGTTCCGGTACCAGTATCCGGCGTCCAGCGTCGAGGTCCGCGCGGCCGCGCCGTCGACCGTGGAGTAGAAGGCGGTCTCCGTCGCCCGCGGCCGGATCGTCGCCAGTTCGCGAATCAGCCTGTCTTCCAAATTCGTCACGGCCGCCGAATGGGCGACGAAGTCGACGCCCGGCACCATCCAGCGCATGATCCCGGCGCGGGCCAACCGGCGTTCGAAGGTCGCCAGCACCTCCGGTTCACCCGCCACCACGACCGATCGCGGGCCGTTGACCGCGGTGATCGCGATGCGCTCGGCGTCTCCGTTCAGCATGGATCGCACCGTCGCCTCGGATTCGACGATCGACAGCATCGCGCCGCCGCGGTCGACCTCGTGCTGAATGAGTCGGCTGCGCACGGCCACGATGCGCGCGGCATCCTCGAGCGACAGCGCCCCGGCCACACACGCGGCGGCGATCTCACCCTGCGAGTGCCCGATCACCCCGTCCGGACGCACACCGAACGACTCCCACAGCCCCGCGAGCGACACCATCACCGAGAACAACACGGGCTGAACCACATCCACGCGATCCAACGACGGCGCGCCCGGCTCGCCGCGCAATACCGCCGCCAGCGACCAATCCACATGCGGCTCCAGCGCTTTCGCGCACTCCTCGATCCGCGCCGCGAACACCGGCGAGGAGTCGAGCAGATCGACCGCCATCCCGGCCCACTGCGCACCCTGCCCCGGAAAGACGAAACCCACCCGGCCGGACCGGTCGGCCTGGCCGGTGATCACCTGCGCGGTCCCCGCGGGTGAGCGCTCCTCGATCACCGCGTCCAGACCCTCGAGCAGTTCCTCGCGATCCGCGCCGACGATCACCGCGCGAAACCGGAGCGTCGCCCGCGTCGTCACCAGCGACCAGGCCACATCCACCGGATCCAGCCCCGGCTCGGCCAACACGCGCTCGCGCAGTCGCCGCGCCTGGTTTACCAGCGCCGCAGCGGATTTCGCGGACAGCACCCACGCCAGCGGTGCCGCCGTGAACGGCGAGCTCGCATCCGAGACCGGCACGGGTGCCGGTTCGGGCGCCTGTTCGACGATGACATGGGCATTGGTGCCCGACACCCCGAACGAGGACACCGCGGCCCGGCGCGGACGGTCGGCCTTGCGCCACGGCCTGGCCTCGGTCAGCAGCGCGACGCCCGCCTCCGCCCAGTCGACCTTGGTCGTCGGCGTATCCACATGCAGGGTCCTGGGCAGCTCACCGTGCCGAATGGCCATGATCATCTTGATCAGTCCGGCCATCCCGGCGGCGGCCTGACTGTGGCCGATATTGGATTTGATCGAGCCGAGCCACAGCGGGTCACCGGAGCGCCCGCTCCCATAGGTCGCGATCAGAGCCTGGGCCTCGATCGGATCGCCCAGCACCGTCCCGGTGCCGTGCGCCTCCACGGCGTCGACATCGGTGGTCTTCACTCCGGCATCGGCCAGGGCCGCCCGGATCACCCGCTCCTGCGACGGACCGTTCGGCGCGGTCAAACCGTTCGACGCGCCATCCTGATTCACTGCCGAACCCCGCACTACACCCATTACCCGATGCCCGCGACGCTGAGCCTCCGACAACCGCTCCAACACCAGCACGCCCAGCCCCTCGGACCAGCCGGTCCCGTCGGCACCCTCGGCGAAGGACTTGCACCGGCCGTCCGGTGACAGGCCGCGCTGGCGTGAAAACTCCACGAACACACCGGGAGTCGCGTTCACTGCGACACCCGCGGCCAGCGCCAACTCACATTCGCCCCGCCGAAGTGACTGTGCGGCAAGGTGAACCGCGACCAGCGACGAGGAGCAGGCGGTGTCGATCGTCACCGCTGGGCCGGTCAACCCGAATGCATACGCCACCCGACCCGACAGCACGGCCGCGGCCGTCCCGATACCCCAGTACCCGCCGAGATCGACGGCGCTGGAGCGAGCGATATGGCTGTAATCGGAGGTCGATCCGCCGATGAACACCCCGACCTCGCCGCCGTGCACTGACATGGGATCGATGCCCGCGTCCTCGAACGCAGCCCAGGTTCCCTCGAGCAACAACCGTTGCTGCGGGTCCATCGCCAGCGCCTCGCGCGGAGCGACACCGAAAAACGCGGCATCGAATTCCGTGGCCCCGGCGATGAAGCCGCCCGAGCGCGCATAGGTCGTCCCCGGATGATCGGGGTCGGGATGGTGGATCGTATCCAGGTCCCAGCCACGATCGGCCGGAAAATCCGATACCGCGTCGACACCGTCGCGGACCAGCCGCCACAATTCATCCGGCGAATCGACACCACCCGGATACCGGCAGGAAATTCCCACCACGGCGATCGGCTCATGCGCTCTTTCGACATTTTCGTCGATTTTTCGGCGTGCCGCCCGCAGCTCGACCGTGACCCGCTTGAGGTAGTCCAGCATCTTTTCGTCGTCCGCCATGGATCACCGCACCTCGAATCACCTGTGAACAGCGGGCAGCTCCCGGCGTCCGAAGCTACCGCATTGCCGGATATCGTCGCAAAATCTCCCGACGTCGGGAGATTCAGAAATGCCGAGGCCGCCACCCGCATCCGCGGGCGGCGGCCTCGGCACCTCGGATCAGCGCGGGACTATGCCGATTTGAGCCCTTTCTCATGGGACAGACCGCGCTCGGCCAGATGGAAACCACAGTTGGGACAGACGGGCGTGGGGTCCGTGATATGCCCGCTCTCCTCGACCGCGGGTTCCATCCGATTCTTCCGGCTCGCCGAGCCGCCGGACAACCGGCGACGCTCGGCGCGCAGCAATTCCCGCAGGCCGCGCACGGACAGCTGGGAGTCCTCCGCGTGCCGCAGCCATCGGTCCTGGTCGTGGACCTCCAGCGCCGCAACCTCTGCGTGATGGCTCCACGAGAGTCTTTCTCTGCGTCGCCGCTGCTCGAATCGGGAAGCGACATAGGCCATATTCATCAAACTCTGCACATCATAGCCGGTGATACGCGCCGCGCGCGAATATTTTTCACCGAACTTGACATTTCCGTAGTTGACCCAATCGCCGATCCACCAGGCCGCGGCCCGCCCGATCGTACCGAGCTGCTCACCGTGGCGAAGCCATTCTTCGCACTTCATCGTCGCGGTCGGTTGCCAGGCGACAGCGCTCACCGCCACCCCGCCACGTTTGGCCCGGGCAACCGATGCCGGTAGGTCTCGATGTGAAGGCTCGTGCATTACACGCCCCCTTCTGATATTGCAGGACTAACACGTCTACGGCACAGCGAATCGGAATACGAAGAATAGGGTTCACGTCATTCTCGCCAACACAATCTCTGCCGAATATCAACCCTCGGCCCCTGCCATGTTACGGAGGACTACCCCGGGTTTCAAGAATTCTGTGTTACATTCAGATAATTTTACTCAGAAATAAGCATGGCAATACCCAGATAATCGGGGCTGTCGTTTCGTGCTCCACCATTTCATCGGTCCGCACCCCGCACGCCGGTGCCGACCACGGCCGGTTCCGGCGGGCCGGATCTCGGCGGGCCCGTACGGGCCAACGGGTTCCACCAGTTCCAGCGGCCCATCAGCTGCATCGCGGCGGGCACCAGCACGACCCGCACCACCGTCGCATCGATGGCGACCGCGACCGCGAGGCCGATACCGAGTTGCTGGATCGGCATGATCCCGGCGAAGCCGAAGGCGCCGAACACGACGATCATCAGCAGGGCCGCGCCGGTGATCATCGGTGCGGTCCGGCTCATACCGCGGGCGACGGCGAGCCGGTTGTCGCCGCCGGACAGATACTCTTCGCGCACCCTGCTGAGCAGGAACACCTCGTAATCGGTACTCAGGCCGACGATCAGCGCCAACACCACCAGGGGATCGATGAAGAACAGCGCACCGGCGTGCCCCAGGCCCAGCCACTCGGGCAGCCAGCCGAACTGGAAGATCACGACCATCACGCCGAACGTCGCACCCGCGGTGAGCACATTCGCCACAATCGCCTTGAGCGGCAGGAAGACCGAGCGGAAGGTGCCCAGCAGTACCAGGTAGACGGCGACGAGCATGAGACCGAACACCCACGGCAGGGTGCGGGCGATCTCGCGGTTGGAATCGTCGCCGCGGGCGGTCTCGCCACCCACCGCCGTCGTCATCGACTGTACTGCCGCGGCCCGGTCGCGGACACGGTCCAGCAGGCGCGTGGTCGCATCGTCCGAACTGCGGTGCGCCGACACCACCTCCACGACGAACGTCCGGCCGTCGCGGGCGACGTAGCGGTGCACCCCAGCGCGGGCATCGGGCGGAATTCGGTCCAGCACAGCCGGTTCCAGGGCGGCCCGCGGATCGGACGGGGCGATCGCCCGCAGCGCGGGCAGCGCCGACCCGACCGCCGCGACATCCGGCAGCCCACCCACGTCGGCGACGAACCGCTCGAGTTCGGCGAAGGCCGCGGCGTCGGGGGCGCGGGCGTCGCTGTCGAACACCACCACGATCGGCGTCGCCACGCCGGGACCGAATTGCTCCGCGACCAGATCCGCGCCGCGCGTCACCGGCGATGCGGCGGACAGGATCCGGGCGTCGGGGGTGAACAGTTTCATGCTCACCGTCGGAATCGCCAGCAGCAGCAGGATGACGATGCCGATGGTCAGGAAGGTCGCGGGACGATTCATCACCCGCAGCGTGATCCGATGCCACCGGCTCGATTCCGCATCCGATTCGCGGTGCAGCCACGACTCGGGCAGCCGGATCCGTCCGGCGTCGATACGCCTGCCGAGCAGATGCATCAGCGCGGGCAGTAGCAGGAGGGCCACGAGCATGGCCAGCACCACCGCGAGCACCGCGCCGATGGCCAGGGAGACGACCGTCGACAGCGGGACGATGAACAGCGCGGCGACCGCGACCACGATGGTCAGCGCCGAGGCGATCACCGTATGCCCGGCCGTCGCCACCGTCCGCGTGACCGCGGCGGACACGTCCCGCCCCTGTGCCAGTTCGGATTTGAAGCGTTTGAGCATCACCAGCGCGTAGTCGACACCGACGCCGAGCCCGAGCATGACGATGATGTTCTTCGCGAAGATGTTGAGCTGCATCACCTGGGCGAGCAGGTCGAGCAGCCCGAGCGCGAGCACGATTCCGGCCATCGTCGTGACCAACGCGACCGCGGTGGCGGCCACACTGCGGAACAGCAGCAGCAGGACGATCACGATCAGCGGCAGCGCGAGCAGCTCCGCCTTCGCCAGGCCGGTCGCGCTCTGCTCGGTCAACTCGCCCTGGAAGGCCTGGATACTCACCAGCGAGACGTCGAGTCCGGCTCCGGCGAAGCGGTTCTCGAGATCCTTCTGGATGGCGGGGAGCGTCGTGGTCGCGGCCGCGTCGTCGAGCCCCAGTCCGATCGAGGTGACCACCGTGCGGTGATCCTTGCCCAGGAAGCCGTCCCGGTCCCCCGGCGCCTGCGTGCTCCAGCCGAAACTGCTGGTGACCTCGAGGCGCGGATCGCTGGCCACCGCGTCGAAGACCGCACGGGCGCGATCGTCGAATTCGGCGCTGCCCGCCTCGTTTCGCCGATCGTGCACGATGAGAACCGCGCTGGTCGGCCCGCGTCCCTCGAAACCGCGCGCCAGCAGGGCGTCGGTGCGGACGCTGTCCGCGGCGGCGGGCGGGCCGGAGCCGTTGCTCAATCGGTCACCGACCGCACCGGCGCCGAGCGCGCCCGCACCGAGCAGCGCCACCCAGACCACTATCAACAACCACTTCCGCCGCGCGGCGAAACCGGCAACGACCTCCGGCCAGCGCAACAGCCACTCCTAACCGTTCGCAGGGATGTGGGTCGTCGCACGACCCACGACGAACACGGCGCTTCACCTCCGCATCGCACGTTCCGGCAGTTGCACTGCCGGACAGACTGATTCGGGTTTCAACAACTGGAGCCACGCAGCGAGCCACGGAGAACGAGGTGGTGGTGAGCATCGGGATCCGTTGCACCGCAATGCCAGGACTCGGGAAGCAAACCTTTCGTACCTCGCCCCCGCCGGACGGCCGGCTCCTTTGATCACCGTAACACGTTTCACACCAAATAGTTTCGTTGATAGATCAGATGACTAACTCCCGCTTCCGATCTTGACAGATCCGGTTGAGGGAAGTAGTTGTCCGCGATCAGCGACCGGCGGTACCGTTCAGCACCGGGAAGTTGGACCGGAACAGGTCCTTCGGATCCGAGCGACGTTTGATGTCACGCAGGCGGTTCAGCGTGTCCGAGCCGAACGCGTCCGCGGCCGTCTGCCGCGGGCCGAGCAGGGTCCGGGGCGTTCGCCGACTCCGGGACTGTTCGAGGGCGCCGAGAAATTTCGCCACCCGGTCCTCGTTCGCGGCGGCGGCCGCGGGCGCCGGCTGGACCGCGATCAGCCCGAGGTAGTACGGCGCGGTGACCGCACCCGCCGCACTGTCGGACGGCCGCGCGAGCGCGCCGCCGAGATGGCGGACCTGCACGCCGACCAGCGGATCCATCGGCTCGGCAAGCAGATTCACGGCATCGGCGTCGGTGAGCGCGGTCAACAACTCGATGTGCGAGCTGATCGGACTGGGATCGGTGGGCTCGCCCACGATGGTCCCCAGCTCGGCTGGCGGCATGCTTCGCCGGGTGTCGCGCAGGCGTCCCTCGATGCGGTCGAGGGGACGCAGCAGGGTCTCGGCCGCGCCCGCCTCGCCGAGGTAGGTCAGGTCGACCGCGACCATCGGCGGGGCGTCCGGGACGCGCAGCAGGCTCCACCACAGCGTCAGCTCGTCCGGCGCGGACGCGGTGATCTCCCGGAACGCCGCCAGCACCCGCGCGGCGAGGGCCACCGGCCACACCATCTTGCCGCCGTAGAGCGCGGGGGCCGGATGCAGATCGAACTCGGTCGCGGTGATCAGCGCGTGGTCGCCGCCGCCACCGCGCAGTGCCCAGAACAGTTCGGGATCCGAGGTTTTCGTCACCCGCCGCGCCGTGGCGTCGGCGTCGACGATGTCGAAGGCGGTCACGCTGTCGGACGCCCAGCCGAAGCGCCGGGCGAACCAGCTGAGCCCACCGCCGAGGGTGTACCCGGTGACGCCAACCGCGGGCGAGCTGCCCGCGACACCGGTCAGGCCATGCCCGCTCGCGGCCGCCTGCACCTGCCCCCAGCTCACGCCCGCACCCACCCGCGCCGAGCGGGTGGCGGGATCGATCCGGAGCTCGTTCAGCGCGCGCGTCCGCACCAGTATCGTCCCGTTCACCGCGGCCGACGGGTTGTGACCGTTGGGCTGCACCGCCAGGTCGCGACCCGTGTCGCGGGCGTAGCGAACCAAGGCCACCGCATCATCGGCGTCGGCCGGCTCCACCACCGCGCGCACCGACTGGTCGACCGTCAGATTCCACGGTGTCCTGGCCCGATCGAAGCCCGCGTCACCGGGCAGCAGCACCCGCCCCCGCACCGCCGACCGCAACCCGCTGTCGTCGGCGGGCTCGGCCCGCTCCGCACCGCCGACGGGACTGCAGGCCGCCACCGCAAGTCCCCCGCCGATCGCGAACAAGTGGCGACGAGACAGCTCGAACCGCCTGCTCCATCCACCCTGACCTGCACTCACCTGGTCTCTCCCATCCGTCGTATTTACGAAACGATACAGTCTCATTTCGTTTTTCAAATACGATACAAGACACACTTGTTTCGTAAGTCCGCAGCGGTTAGGCTGACCGCGTGGTGTCAGAACAAGACGGCGAGAACAAGCCGAAGCCGACCGGCCGCCCCCGGGATCCGGAGCGGGATCGGATGCTGCTCGCCGCGGTCGCCGAGATCCTCCCGGAGGTCGGCTACGACCGAATGACCATGGACGCCATCGCCAGCCGGGCAGGCGCCGGGCGGGCCACCGTCTACCGGCGTTGGAAGGACAAGGCCGAACTCGTCCGCGACGCCATCCAATCCTTCGGCTGGGACGAGCCCGTGCCCGATACCGGCAGCCTGCGCTCGGACCTGCTGGCCGTGGGCGCCATGTATCTGGACCGCAGCAGTCCGCGCGACGCGATGCTGTCGGCCATCGCCTCCGCGGTCAATCGCGATGCGCGGCTGCGCGAAACCGTCGAGCGTGTCATCGCCGAGCCGCGCCGGGCCGCCTACACCGCCATCGTCGAACGCGCCCGCGAGCGCGGTGAGATCGCGCCCGAGGCCGATACCGAACTGATCGCCCACATCGTCCCGGCCATGGTGTTCTATCGCCTGCTCGATCAGGCCGGTTCGGTGGACGGCGCATTCTACGAACGAATCATCGACTCGCTGGTCGTTCCACTGCTCACCGGACATTCCCGGTAGCGGAGAAATCGAATAGGAGCAACGGGTGAAATTCACCGTTTTCGGTGCCGCGGGGCGGACCGGACTGCACGTCGTCAAGCAAGCGCTCGACAAGGGCCACACCGTGACCGCCGCGGTGCGCCGACCCGAGGAATTCCCGTTCACCGACCCCGGATTACAGGTCGTCCGCGCCGACGCGCGCGATATCGATTCCGTCGAGCGGGCGGTGGTCGGACATGACGCGGTGATCTCGGTGCTGGGCGGAACCTATACCAGAAAGCCGGTTTCGGTGTTCTCCGAGGGCCTCGGCTGCATGATCAAGGCGATGACGACCCACGACGTGCGGCGGCTGGTGTGCGTCAGCTCGGTCTGTGTGGCCGGGAAGGCCGCTCCCGGCGAGACTTTCATGTTCCGGACGGTGCTGCTCCCGCTGCTGCTCACCCTGGGCCGCACCGCCTACTACGACATGGGCCGCATGGAACATCTGGTCCGCAACAGCGGCCTGGACTGGACCATCGTCCGCGCCTCGGGCCTGTTCGACGGCTCCCGGATCACCAACTACACCATCGCGCCGTCGAGCATTCCGGGCCGCTACACCTCGCGGGTGGATCTGGCCGACGCCCTTGTTCGGGAGGCCGCCGAGAACCGCAATGTCGGCAGGTGTGTCGACGTCGTCACCATCGAGGGGACTCCGCGACCGACCGACGTCTTCCGCCGCGACCGGAACTGACACGGTGGCAACGGCTTCCGGCGCGCGGTCAGCCCGTCTCCGCCATGGGATTCGGCGGGGCGGCGGACCAGTGCGCCTCGCAGACCAGTTTGAAGCCGACCCCGCGGACCGACACGATCCATTCGCTGAGGCCGAGTTTGGCGCGCAGGCTGCTGATATGGGTGTCGGTGGTGCGCCGCGACCAGGTGTGGCCCCAGACCGTGCGCATGATCTGCCCGCGGGGCACCACCTGGCCGCAGTACTCCGACAGCAGCACCAACAGGTCGAACTCCTTGCGAGTCAGCTCGATTCGGCGGTCGTATACCGTGACCTCGCGGGCACGCACATCGATGCGCAGCGGCCCGTGTTCGAAGGTCGGCTCCGCGACGGCCAACCGGTTCGACCGGCGCCATATCAGGGCGTCGACCCGGGCCGCGAACTCGGCCAGATGGTAGGGCTTGGCGGCGTAGTCGTCGGCGCCGGCCTGCAGCGCCAGCACACAGTCCAGCTCCGACTTGCGTTCGGCCGTCGCGATGATCGGCACGCTGTCGTCGGCGACGACTCGGCAGACATACAGCCCGTCCACATCCGGAAGCTCCAGGTTCACGACCACCAGATCGCAGTCGCCCGAACCCTCGATGGCCTCCGTTCCGGATTCCGCCTCTGTCACCGTATACCCGTGACGCACAAGGTATCTCGCCAATTCCGTTCGAGACGCCACATTTCCGTCCGCGATCAGAATTCGCTGTCCGGCGAGCCATCGATCGAATTGCACGTGGAACACCCCCCGAGGTTTCTTGCAGTCGAACAGGCGACCAGGGCAATCGCGCCCCGCGTGGAACGTCCGCCGCACCGAGAGTCGCCACGACGGCGGCATCGCCGACAGTACCACACGGTAGCCTTCGCCGTACGACGGTGAAATGCCCTGCCTACAAGGCACTTTCACCCGAACGGAGGACAAAGGAAGTAGGGTCTCGACAACGATGGGGCCGCAATCGATTCGGCTGGGGGTGGGCACCGATAACGCGATGCATCGAATGCACGGACGGTAGCGATTTGTTTTGGAGGGGTTGATGGGATTGCGTTGCGTGGAAGCCGACCAGCGTTCGGTGACCCACAACATTTTGCTTGCCGAAAGTAACAAGACCGATCGGGATTCGCTCAGCGAACGACTGGCAAGACATGGCTACACGGTCACCGCAGTCGACACCGCGGGCGACGCACTGGAGCGCTATCACGCGGCCGACCTGGTAATGCTCGATTTGGACCTGCCGGATCTGGAGGGTATCCAGCTCTGCCGCGCGATCCGGGAGGCCAGCGTGGTTCCGATCATCATCGTGACCGCTCGGGAGTCGGATCTGGACCGGGTGCTCGGATTGCGCGCCGGCGCAGACGATTACATCACCAAGCCCTACGGCACGCGGGAGCTGATCGCGCGCGTGGAGGCGGTATTGCGCAGATTCCATCCCGCCCAGTGGCATCCGACATCCGCGCCCGCGGATCGCATTCAGCACGGGTCGCTGTCGGTCGATGTCGCCAATCGGCGGGTCGAATTGGTGGGCCGCCCGGTTCGGTTGACCCGCAAGGAATTCGATCTGCTGGTGCTGCTTGTCGCGAACCCCGGTCAAGTGATCGAGCGCAGCACCATCGCGGAGGAAATCTGGCACGGGTCGATGTCCGGCCGGACCATCGATACCCATATCAACAGTCTCCGCCGGAAAATCGGAAACGGCGAGTGGATCGCCACCGTGCGCGGAATCGGTTTCCGTTTCGTCGCCTGAGGAATACCGGCGCCCCCGCGGGCGCCGGTATCGCATTTCACATCTGATGCGCGAAATCGCGATTGAGTGAGACGGCCCCCGCGTTCAGGTTCGCGAGCAGGGTCCGGGCCTGAACATTCAGATAGTGCCCGTGCCCCGCGAACCAATTCAACTGCGCGGGGGTAGCCCAGCAATAGCCAGGCGGGGGTGTGAGCGGCAGATCTGCCTCGACGAACATATAGCGACTCTCCGCGTTGAGAAACCGACCACCCTCCTCGGAATGCACGACGTCGTAGCGGATTCGGTCCCGCGTGGCACCCAGCACCACCTCCAGAAAAGGTGGCAGCCGATCCCAGTTCGACGGCACACACTGCACGGTCGGCGCCAATTCGACGGTGTCGAGAAAACCCGCCTCCACCTTCGCCTGCACCAGCACGTGCGGTACACCGTCGATGCGGCGGAAGACGAAGGCAGCGATCCCCTGTCCGATCGGTTCGAACAGTGGCTGCGTCCACGCGGTGACCTCCCGATTGCCCGCCTGGACCGCGACCGCGACGAGCCGGAAGAACTTCTCGTCGGCCCGGCCGAGCTGGGATTCACCGCGCTCCCAGCCCGCCACCTCGGCCAGCGGCATCCGCTCGGCCTGCACATCGTGGCGGGCCCGCTCAGCGGTGAACCAGGATTGCAGTTCGGCATCCGAATGCAGTGCCACCGCGCCGGTCCCGTTCATCGGGAAGGTCGCGATCACGGTGCGCGAATCCATGTTCACGACATTGTCCGCGCGCAGCAGGCGGCCGATCTGCCCCAGGGTGAGCCAGCAGAAATCGGGATGCACCGCGACGTCGTCGACGGTCTCCACCAACATGTTTCGATTCGATTTGCGGTAGAACCACGCGCCGTGCTCGGATTGCAGCACATCGGCGAGTACCCGGCACGCACCGGGTCGGGTGAAATGCGAGAGGTATCGCACCGCGCCGCCGCGATGCACCCCGGTGTAGTTGCTGCGGGTGGCCTGAACGGTCGGCGACAGCTGCAGCAGGTTGCGGTTGCCCGGTTCCATCTTGGCCTGCATCAGAAAGTGCAGCACCCCGTCGAATTCCTTGGCGAGGATGCCCAGGATTCCGACCTCGGGCTGCACGATGATCGGCTGCTGCCACTCCCCCGCCGTGCCCTCGTCCACCCGCACCGACAAACCCTCGACGCTGAAGAACTTGCCGGTGCGATGCCGCAGGTTCCCGGTATCGGAGGCGAAATACCAGGAATCCAGCTCTCGGAAGGGAATACGCCGCACCTGGAAACGGTTGGCCGCCGCCCGCTCGGCCAGCCAGTCCGGAAAATCCGCGGTCCGCAGCCACGCTCCCGCGTCGGTGGCCGCCGCGGACAACGCCAACCGATCGGACAGATCCTCGTTGGAGCGGGTCCGTACCGACCGCGTGATCACAGCCCCGCCAACGTATTACGCAATGCCTCGATGACGCGGTCCTGGTCGGCCTCGGTGAGCGCCGGATACATGGGCAGCGAGAAGATTTCGTTCGCCAGCCGCTCGGTGACCGGCAGCTGTCCCGTGCGCCAGCCCAGGTGCGCGAAGCCGGACATGGTATGCACCGGCCACGGATAACTGATGTTCAGGAAGATGTCGTGTTCGCGCAGTGCCTCGATGATCGCGTCCCGCCGCGGGTGGCGCACCACATAGACGTAATAGACGTGGGTATTGCCGGGATTGGTTGCGGGAAGCAGCAATCCGTGCGATTCGGCCAGATCGCCGAGGCCCTCACGATAGCGCTGCGCGACCGCGTTGCGTCCGGCGATGTAGTCGTCGAGGCGGCCCAGCTTGCGGCGCAGGATCTCGGCCTGCAGTTCGTCCAGTCGCGCATTGTGTCCGGGCGTGCGGACCACGTAGTAGACCCGGTCCATGCCGTAGTACCGCAGCTGTTTCAGGTTGCGGTCGACCGCCTCGTCCGCGGTGATCACCGCACCGCCGTCGCCGTAGGCGCCGAGCACCTTGGTCGGATAGAACGAGAAGGCCGCCGCATCGGACATGGTGCCCGCCAGGCGACCCCGGTAGCGGGCGCCGTGAGCCTGGGCGCAGTCCTCGACGATCGCGATGCCGTGTTCGGCGGCCAGCCGCCGCAGCGGATCCATATCGACGCATTGACCGTACAGATGCACGGGCACAATGGCCTTCGTACGCGGGCCGATCGCGGCGGCGACCTGGTCGGTGTCCATCAGGTAGTCCTCGGCCCGCACGTCGACGAAGACCGGGGTCGCGCCCGTTCCCACGATCGCGACGACCGTGGGTGCGGCGGTGTTGGATACCGTGACGACCTCGTCGCCGGACCCGACCCCGATCGCCTCCAGCGCCAGCTGCACCGCGTTGGTACCGTTGTCGACGCCGGTGCAGTGCGCAACACCGTGGTAGGCCGCGAACTCGCGCTCGAATCCGCGCACACTGTCGCCGAGGATCAGCTGACCGGATTCGAAGACGGTGTGCACCGCGTCGAGGACGTCCTCCTTCTCCTTCTGGTATTCAGGCAGGTAATCCCACACTCGGATGGTCATCGGACACTCCTGTCGTAGTTCCGGCGGCCGCGGCGACATCCATGACGTAGCGGCCGTAGGGTGATTTGGCGAGTCGCCTGCCGAGCCGATGGCACGATTCGCTGTCGATGTAGCCCATGCGTAACGCGATCTCCTCGATGCAGGCGATGCGTACGCCCTGGCGGCGCTCCATGATCTGCACGTACTGCCCGGCCTCGATCAGAGCTTCGTGGGTTCCCGCGTCGAGCCAGACGAAGCCGCAGCCCAGCGGCACCAGACGAGCGCGGTGCTGCGCCAGAAAGGCTCGGTTCACGTCGGTGATCTCGAGTTCGCCGCGCTCGGACGGCTTCAGATCCTCGGCGATGGCCACCACGTCGTTGTGGTAGAAGTACAGCCCGGTGACCGCGAGGTTCGACCGCGGTTGCGCCGGTTTCTCGACCAGGCCGCGCAGCGTGCCGTCGGCGTCGAGATCGGCGACCCCGTACCGTTCGGGGTCGTGCACCGGATAGCCGAACAGGACGCAGCCGTCCACCGCCCGGCTGTTCGTCTGCAGCACCTCCACGAAGCCGGGGCCGTGGAAGATGTTGTCGCCCAATACGAGAGCGACCGAATCGTCCCCGATGTGCTTGCGCGAGACCAGGAACGCGTCGGCCAGCCCCCTCGGCTTTTCCTGTTCGGCGTAGCTCAGGCACAGACCGAGCTCCGACCCGTCGCCGAGCAGCATCCGGAAGCGCGGCAGATCCTCGGGGGTGCAGATGATTTCGATATCGGTGATACCGGCCAACATCAGCACCGAGAGCGGGTAGTAGATCATCGGCTTGTCGTAGACCGGCAGCAACTGCTTGGACACCACGCGGGTGACCGGATGCAGCCGGGTGCCGCTGCCCCCGGCCAGGATTATCCCTTTCACGCGCCTCCCTTCCGCAGCAGGCAGTCCTCGAGGAATCCGAGAGCGCGCAGGTGATAGGTGCGCGCGGCCCAGCCGAGGCTGATGTTGTGTCCGGCCTCGGCCTGCCGCTCCACGATCACCCGCGGCGCGGCTGTGAAGTGAGCGCGCAACTCCCGCAGGGTCTTCGGGTCGTGCCGCCACAGCGACTCGTGCTCGGCGAAGGTGAACCGGACGGGTACCGCGACCCCGCGCGCGACGCGCGGGAAGATCGTCGGCCAGCGCAGCGGCTCGACCAGTTCCGCGCTCGGAACAGGCGCGACGGCCGCCACGCCGGGCCGGAAGGTGGACGGCGGATACAGCCGCAGCGGTCCCCAACTGCGCAGCGCCCGCCGCCGGGGATCGCGCACCCGCAGAATATCGGGCGGATGCCGGTACCCGCAGCCCGAAATGTCCACGCCCAGTAGATGTTCCGGGGCGTTCGCGCCCGCGGCCAGCTGTAGGGCCAGCATGCCGCCGAAGGAGTGGGCCAGCAAGAACAGCCCGCCGCCGATATCCTCCGCGGCGGCGAATCCGCGCAGCGCGGCGCGCAGCGTGCGCACCTGCGCGGCCATCGGCTGCCCTTCGGGTAGTTGCGCCTGGGAGCGGCCGTAGCCGGGCCGATCCACGGCGAGCACGGTGTAGCCCAGTCGCGCACCGAGGGCCAGCAGCGATACCGCGGGTGTGGCCTGGCCGTCGAAATAGCCCGCGCCCGCGCCCGCGCCGTGCAGTGCGACCACGGTCGCCCGGGGTGGCCGCTGTTCCGGGTGACTCACCAAGGCGGACAGCGTGATTCCGTCGGCCTCCAATGTCACCCGGCGGACTCCGGCGGAGTGGCTCAGCTCGGCGGTGGTCACCGGGCCGCCGCCCGATCGAGCGGGACGCTGGAGTCGCCGAACCAGCCGCGCAACGCCTCGGCCAGCGACGCGGTGTCGTGAGCGCGGTCGGTCGCCCAGGCCACATAACCGTCGGGGCGAATCAGCGCGGCCCGCACCCCGCCCAGTCCCGCGCGGTCCTCGGGCTCGACGGCGACGATCGTCACCGAATCGCGCCACGGCTCGACCGCCGCCGCGACATCCGCGCCCGAATCCAACAGTACCCAGCGCGCGGGATGCAGCAGTTCGGTGGTCGTGGTCGTGCCCGTTGCGGTGCGCAGTGGACGCGGCGGAATTCGCCTTCCCGCCAACGGATGACTGCCATGCTCGACCGGATAGCGGATGTCGAGCCCACTCACCGTGCCCGCCAGATGCGCCCTGACCTCGGCGTGGTCGATCAGCTCGGTGAACAGGGCACGCAGCGGATCCGCCTCGTCACCGGTGAGGTACATCATGCCCTGCACCTGAGTGTTTTCCAGCAGCCGCCGTCCGACGGGGTGGCGTTCGGCATGGTAGGTGTCGAGCAGCTCCGCGGCGGCCCGCCCGCACACCACCGCGCCGAGTTTCCAGCCCAGGTTGGCCGCGTCCTGCACGCCGGTGCTCAAACCCTGCCCACCGGCCGGTAGATGGATATGGGCCGCGTCGCCCGCGAGAAACACTCTGCCCCTGCGATATTCGGCGACCTGCCGAGTGGCGTCGGAGAACGAACTGGCCCACGCGGCGCTGCCGTGCGCGATCGACTCCCCGGTTATGCGTTCCCAGGCGGCGGCCAGTTCGGCGAAATCGACCGGCGCGCCGCGGTCGACGGCGGGAGCGCCACGCTCGCAGAGCACCACCCGGTCCACGCCTGATCCCAGTGGCATGGACATGACCATGCCGCCGGGCAACCGCTCGCCCAGGTAGCGCGGCCGGATATCGCAGCCGATCACGTCGGCCAGATACATCCCGCGCGTGGCCGGCATGCCCGAGAACTCGAATCCACCCAGCTTGCGAATCGTGCTGTGGCCGCCGTCGCAACCGACCAGATAGCGGGCGCGCAGCGTGATTTCCCGGTCCGCCGCCAGTGCCGTAACCGCTACGGCCGCACCATCGTCGGTCAGGCCGCGCACCGTCACACCGCGCCGGATGTCCGCGCCGAGATCGTTCGCCCACCGTTCCAGCACCGACTCGGTCTGCGACTGTGGGACGCCGCGGGAGCCGAAGTGGCAGTCCGCGAGTTCGGTGTAGTCGAATACCAGCCCGCCGAAATGGCCCATCGCACTGGTTTCCAGCGCGCCGAACGCCGCGAGCAGCCCGCGCTGGTCGAAGGTCTCCATGGCGCGGGCGGTGAAGCCGAGCCCACGCGATTGCCTGCTCGGTTGTGACAGCTGTTCCAGCACGACGACTTCCGCGCCGGCCAGGCGCAGTTCGCCCGCGAGCATCAGTCCGGTCGGCCCAGCGCCGACCACGATCACATCGGTGTCCACGTCTCCCCCTCTCCTGTCCGCGCCGCCCCGAACCAGCGCCCGAGCACGGCCTCCAGATCCGCACCCGCGGCGCCGGCCCAGGCCACATGGCCGTCGGGCCGCACCAGCACGGCGTCCGTGGCAGCCGGTCCGCAGCCCCGGACCGCGGCCACACCGACGCGATGCGACCACGGACCGGCGACCTTGTGCAGCGCGTCCAGCGGCTGCTCGCCGAAGCCGAGCACGAGGCCGCGACCGTCGCGCAGCAACGCCGTGGTCGAACTGCCCTCGCGCAGCAGTAGATCCGGCAGCCGCGCGCCCAGCAGCGGATGCTCGCCCGGTTCCGCGGGATAGCGCACGTCGACGCCGCTGATCATCCCGGCCAGATGCGCCCGGACCCGTTCCAGCCCGATCAACTCGCGCATCGTGGTCCGCAGCGCCTCGACTTCCGGACCGCCGAGGAGCAATTCGGTCTGGACTCGGATATTCGCCAGGACTCGTTCGCCCACCGCATGCCGCTCCCGGTGATAGCTGTCCAGCACCTCGTCCGGCGCGCCGCCGAGCACCGCGGCGAGTTTCCAGCCCAGATTCACCGCATCCTGCAGGCCCAGATTCAGGGCCTGACCGCCGCTGGGCATCTGCTGATGCGCGGCGTCGCCCGCGAACAGCACCCGGCCGCTGCGATAGTGCCGCACCTGCCTGCTGGCGTCGTCGAAGGCATTGACCCACAGCGGTTTTCCGTGCCCGATGTCCTCGCCGGTGACCTCGTGCCAGGCCGCCACGATCTCCGCGAAGTCCGGTTCGGCGGTGCGCCCGGCCGCGGCAGATCCGAAACGGTGCACCATGACCCGGGTGATTCCCGCAGGATTGCGGACCGCCGTGGCGAATCCGCGCTCGAGCCGCTCAAATCGCCGGTGCGCGATCTCGATTCCGGCCACATCCGCGCGCAGCAACTCGCGGGTGGCCGGCGAGCCTGCGAACTCGACGCCGCGGACGCGGCGCACGGTGGAGTCCATGCCATCGCAGCCGACCACGAAATCGGCTCGCAGCCGCCGTTTTCCGCCGCCGGTCTCGGCACAGACCTCGACGCCCCCGCCGTAATCGTCGACCGCGTCGACCCGCCAGCCGCGACGGATATCCGCGCCCAGGGCGGCGGCCCAGGCGTGCAACACCGCCTCGGTCCGGGTCTGCGGCACCTTCCACTGACCCGGAAACCGGCTTCCGACCACGAGATCGAGCGGGATCCCGCCGAAATGCCCGGTGCTCTCCTGCGGCGGGGTGCCGAGCTCGTCGAGCAGACCGCGGGCGTCGAAAATCTCCATCGTGCGCGCGTGCAGGGTCGAGGCCCGCGACTCCGTCGAGGGCAGCTCCCGCCGCTCCAGCACGGTCACCGCCGCGCCGCGCAGGCGCAGCTCCCCGGCCAGCATCAAGCCGACCGGGCCCGCGCCGACGACGACCACCTGCGTCTGTTCCGTCATTACGTCACCGCCCGGCTCAACCACGCTGCTCGGCAAAGGCTTTGGCGAGATTCAGCGTGGCCGTGCTGTTGGCGCCCAGGGCGCGGCGCACCATCACCTTCGCCTCGACGAGCGTCTTGTCCGCGCCCAGGACCGCGGGGATCCGCTCGGTCGCGATCGTCACCGTGTGCTGTGAGGTGGCCAGTACGCCGTCGGCGTCCTCGGTGAACGTCCAGCGTCCGGTGTGCAGCGACATCAGGGCGGGCAGGGTCACCTGCTTGTAGACGATCGAATGATGCGGGAACAGCACCCGATACGACTTGGTGGTGTGCACCGGGCCGTCACCGCTGCGGGTGTCCATCTCGAGCGACTGCAGCCCGGGCATCGGCTCCTCGAGCACCACCCGCGCCACATGCGGCAGCCGCTGCGACCACAGCTGCGCCTGATCGATGAAGGCGTACGCGTCGGCGGCCGTGCCGTCGATGCGCACCGAATCCTCGAAGGAGAAGGTGGCATCGGTTGTGCCCGTGGCGGATTCGACGCTCGCGCGCAGGCCCTTCAGCTCGCTGCGCGAATTGCGGTCCACCGCCTGATCGATCCAGGCCAGCCCCTCCGGATCGTCGTCGACGGCGCGGTAGCCGTGCAGCAACCGCACCCGCGAACGGTTGTCCGCCGTCGCCTCGATCAGCCAGGTGCCGCTCATCGAGGCCACCGGGGGCGCGGAAACCTCCTGCTGGAAGGTGATGGTGCGCTCGCCTCGATCGAGCACGCGCCGCGAGGTCCAGCTCTTGGCGGTGCCGTTGGCGGTCGCCCAGATTCGGATCCGCTCGGCGCCTTCGGATTTCTCCAGGTATTCGACGTGGATGGTCGGCCCGAAGATGCGCGGCCAAGCGGTGACGTCGGCGATCAGCCCGTAGACGGCGTCCGCGGGCGCGGCGATCTCGATCTCGTGTTCGACCTCGCGCACAATGCCGGTGGTCATCGAAACTCCTCGCTGTTCGACTCAGAAGTTGCCGAGCCCGCCACAGACGTTCAACGCCTGGGCCGTGATGGACGCGGCGGTATCGGAGGCCAGGTAGCCGACCAGTCCGGCCACCTCCTCCGGGGTGGAATAGCGCCCGAGCGGGATCTTCGCCTGAAACTGCGCGAGCACCTGCTCCTCGGTCTTGCCGTAGGCCGCCGCATAGCCCTGCCGCACCCGCGCGGCCATCGGCGTCTCCACATAACCCGGGCAGACGGCGTTGACGGTGATCCCGGTCGGCGCGAGCTCGTTGCCGAGCGCCTTGGTGAATCCGACGACGCCGTGTTTGGACGCCGAATACGGGGCGCCGAGCACCACGCCCTGTTTACCCGCGGTGGAGGCGATATTGATGATGCGGCCGCTGCTCTTGGCCCGCATGCCGCCGGTGGTGAGTACCTCGCGGGTCAACCGGAAGACGCTGGTGAGGTTGGTCGCGATGACGTCGTCCCACAGCTCGTCGGCGATCTCCGCGGTCACCCCGCCGCCGCTGCGGCCCGCGTTGTTCACCAGCACATCGATCGGTCCGAACCGGTCGACGGCCGATCGCACGAACTGCCGCAGTTGCTCACCCGACCGCACGTCCACCGCGTCGCCGTCGACCGTCAGATTCTCCTCGCGCAGCTGTTTCACCGTCGCGCTGACATTTTCGGCGGTGCGGGCGCCGAGGAACACCCGGTACCCGCGCCCGCCGAGCAGCCGGGCTACCGCGAGGCCGATGCCGCTGGTCGCGCCGGTGACCAGGGCCACCGGCCGGTCTGCGCCGTCGTTCGACATGATCTGCTCCCCTCAGGCCGCGGCCGACAGATGCGTGTTGACCGCGTCGATGAGCGAACGCGGCGTGGTGGCCGACAGCAGGGTGTCCTCGTCGAGCGAGATGCCGAATTCGCGCTCGATCCGGCCGCTGGCCTCCAGCAGCGCCAGCGAGTCGTAGCCGAGCTCGTCGAACTGCGTGTCCAGGATCGAGTCGGCGAATTGCACGCCCTCGTCACCGGCGGCCTCCAGCATGATCCGGCCCAGATCGGTGAGGGTGAAATGATGTGCCATGGTGTTACTTCCTTACGAGTGGGGGTTGGTCAGCACGAGCGCGGAATTGAATCCGCCGTGGCCGCGCGCCAGCACGAGCGCGGCGCGGATCGAGGCCGGACGGGACTCGGTCACAACCAGGTCCAGGCGGTGATCCCGATCCGGTTCGATGTGGACGGTCGGCGGGATGAGGCCGTGCCGCATGGCCAGCAGCGCGGTCACCACATCGAGCGGTCCGGCGCCGGAGTACAGGCGACCGGTCATCGTCTTGGGCGCGGTGACCGGGACGGCTTCGGGCCCGAACACCTCCGAGATCGCCCGCGCCTCGATGCGATCGAGTTCCGGCACGCCGGCGGCGTCGGCGAAGACCACGTCGATATCGCCGGGCGTGAGCCGGGCATCGGCCAGCGCCAGTTCGATGGCCTTGCGCAGACCCGGTGCGGCGGCGTCCCCGGCGGGGTCGAATGTGGCGGCGTAGCCGGCGATTTCGCCCGCCGACCGCGCACCGCGCCGGCGCGCGTGCTGGCCGGATTCCACGATCAGGATCGCACCGCCCTCACCCGGCACATGGCCGTCGGCCCGCGCGTCGAAGGGCAGATAGGCCTGCCCGGGTTCGTCGCTGGTGCTCAATCGCCCGCTCGCCAGCTGTCCCACCCAGCCCCACGGGCACAGCGCGGAATCCACCGCGCCGCTGACGATCGCGGCGCTGCCCTTGCGAATCGCCCGGCGCGCCTGCGCGATCGCGTCGAGGCCGCCCGCCTGATCGGTCACCAACGCCCCGCTGGGGCCCTTCAATCCGTTGCGGATCGCGATCTGGCCGCTGTTCACCGCGTAGAACCAGGCGAAGGACTGATACGCGCTGACGTACTGGCCGCCACGGCTCCACAGGTTCTGCAGTTCCCGCTGGCCGAAATCGAAGCCGCCGCAGGAGCTCGCGGTGATCACGCCGATCTCGTAGTCCGGCATATCGCTCGGCACGAGCCCGGCGTCGGCGAGCGCCCAGTCTGTCGCGGCCAGCGACAGCTGGGTCATCCGGTCGGTCTGCGGCAACAAGCGGCCCGGCAGATGGTCGGCCGCCTCGAAGCCCGGCACCTCGCCCACCAGCCGGGCCGGATAGCGGCTCGGGTCGAACCGCGACACCCGGGCGATCGCCGATTTGCCGGCAACCGTCGCGTCCCAGAAGGCTTCGGCGCCGAGGCCGTTGGGCGCCGCCACCCCGAATCCGGTCACCACCGCGGTCATGCGATCCTCCGCTCCGAGTCGGCCAGCACCATGGCGCTCTGGAAACCGCCGAAGCCGCTGCCGACGGTGAGCACGGCATCGGTGACGTGCTCGCGCGCGGTCAACGGCACATAGTCCAGATCGCATTCCGGATCCGGTGTGTGCAGATTGGCCGTCGGCGGAACGACGTTGTGCCGCATGGCCAGCACCGACGCCGCGATCTCGATGGAGCCGATCGCGCCGAGCGAATGCCCGACCATCGATTTGATCGAGCTCACCGGGATCCGGCGGGCGTGCTCGCCGAGGCTGCGCTTGAACGCCGCGGTCTCGTGCCGATCGTTCTGCTTGGTTCCCGAGCCGTGCGCATTGATGTAATCGATTTCGTCGCCGTTCATCTCGGCCTCGGCGAGTGCGACCCGGATGGCCTCGGCCATCTCGATGCCGTCGGCGCGCAGGCCGGTCATGTGATAGGCATTGCTGCGGGTGGCGTAGCCCGCGACCTCGGCATAGATCCGCGCACCGCGGCGCCGGGCCGCATCGAGTTCCTCGAGCACGAACATCGCGGCGCCCTCGGCGAGAACGAAGCCGCTGCGGGTACCGTCGAACGGGCGCGAGGCGGTCTCGGGCTCGTCATTGCGCGGCGTGGTCGCCTTGATGACGTCGAAGCAGGCCACAGTGATCGGCGAGATCGGCGCATCGGTGGCCCCGGCGATCATGACCTCCGCAGAACCCTCGCGGATCAGCTCGACCGCATGCCCGACCGAGTCGATGCCCGAGGTGCAGCCCGCCGAGATCACCGTGCTCGCCCCGCGCGCACCGATCGCGCCCGCCACCTCGGCGGCGAACGAACTGGGGACCAGCGCGTCGTACAGATGTGGCACGGCATAGTCGTGATCGACCAGATGCAGCCGCCCGGCGTCGCTGACCACGCGGTACTCCCAGTCCAGCGTCATGGTCGCGCCGACCGCGGTGCCCACCGTGACGCCCACCCGGTACGGATCGTAGGCGGAGACGTCGATTCCGGAGTCGGCCACCGCGTTTCGCGCGGCGACGACGGCGAACTGCGCCGCGCGATCCATGCGCCGGATCTCCTGCGGGGTCAGGCCGTGTGCCTCGGGATCGAAATCCACCTCGGCCGCGATCCGGGAGCGGAACGGCGTCGGATCGAAGAAGGTGATGCCGCGGGTCGCGGTGCGGCCCGAACTCAGCAGCTCCCAGAACGCGTCCCGGCCTACGCCGCCGGGTGCGAGCACCTCCACGCCGGTGATGACAACCCTTCTGCCGCTCACGATCACGCCGTCCAGTTGTAGAAGCGGGTCGCCATGGCATCGGCGGGCGAGCGCCAGGTCTTCGGGTCGTAGGGCGAGACGAACGGCCGCAGATCCGCGCTGATGCCGATGAACCGAGGATCGCTGCGGGCCTGGTCGATGCGCGCGCCGCCGTCGTCGGTGTCGAAATCCTGCAGGTGGAAATACAGGCCCTGGTAATAGAACAGCTGCCGCCGCCGGGTGCCCATGCGATGCGGCATATCGGTGCCGTCGAATTCGGCAAACAGGCCCGCGATATCGGTCTGCGCTTCAGAATTCATCCGAGCCACGATCAACGTGCTGTGCATCGGAAATTTCTCCTAACTCCGGCAATTCACCCTCGCTCACCATCATGTTGAATCGCTCGGCAAAGATTCAAGCTGCACACAGTCAGAGTGATGTCAAATATTCGGGCCCTGCAAGGGTGTCCGCTATGTCCGATTATCGCGAATGTCAGGAACATGTCATTTATTGCCGAACGTCAACGTCCACGGGCCGCTCGGAATTGACGGACGGTTGACAGAGAATTGGCGCTGGGCGTATTGCTCGCCCGCGGGCCGCCCGTAATTATGGGGAGGATGAGAAATCGACTCAGGAGGGACTCTGAAATGTTGGTGCCGAATTTCCGCGGGCGGGTGTGATGCGGTATCTGATCACCACGATGCCCGCGACCTCGCATCTGCTGCCCCTCGTGCCGTTCGCGCACGCCGCCTTGGCCGCGGGCCACGAGGTTCGGGTGGTGTGCGCCGGTGCGGCGCTGCCCACGGCGGTGGCCGCCGGACTGCCCGCGGTCGCGGTCGACGACGGCGCCTCGGCCCGGCCCTATGAGGAGATCGTGCGCCGGATCGGCGAAACCGACATCACCAAGGAGCTACCGCCGCAACAGCTCTGGGCCGAATTCGCCGCCGCTTTCGGGCAGACCGGCATCCGCATGGTCGACGGCCTGGTGCGAGCGATCCGGGAATGGGACGCCGACGCGGTGGTCTACACCCCGATGGCGGTCGCCGGCCTGGTCGCCGCGCGCGCGACGGGCCGACCCGCGATTCTGCACGGCATCGGAACCCGTTGGCCCACCTTCGGTTACGCGCTGGCGCATCTGCGCGATATCGCGACGGAGCTCGGGGTGACCGACTGCGCCGAGGCCGATATCGAGATCGATCTCAGCCCGCCCTCGCTCGAGGCCATCCACCACGCGAGCACGCCGATTCCCGCCGAAACTTACGCCGATCTCATCGAACCCATGCGTTACATCCCCTACAACGGCGGCGCGCAACTGCCCGACTGGGTCCGCGCGCAACCGCCGCGACGTCGGGTGCTGGCCACCCTCGGCTCGATGTCGGCCAGCTACGGGGACGGCTCGCTGGTCCGGAAGATCATCGCGGGCGCGGCGGAACTGAACGTCGAACTGGTTGTGACACTGGATGATCCGGCGCGCTTCGGGCCGCTGCCCGAATTCGTGCGGCCGGTGGCGTGGATGCCGCTGCGCGCCGTGCTGGGCTCCTGCGCGGCGGTGGTGCACCACGGCGGCGCGGGATCGATGTACGCGGCCCTGGACGCCGGTGTGCCGCAGGTGGCGATTCCCGATCGCAACACCGACGGCGACACCAATGCCCGGATCGCGGCGGCGCGCGGGCTGGCGCTGCGCTTCGAATCCGATCGAATCGATGCGGACGTCATCGCCACAGCCCTTGGCACACTGCTCGATTCGGACAGCTACCGCACCGCGGCCACCGAGGTCGCCGCGGAGATGCACGCCATGCCCACCCCGAGCGTCGTCGTCGACCGGATCACCGCCGCCATCGGCGCCGGACTGCCGCGATCCGCCCCCCGAACCGAACCGAGGAAGGCATGACCATCACCGCCGAGGCGCGCGCGCTGCCCATCGAGGGCGCGATCGAGTTCACCGCACCGGTACACCGCGACGACCGCGGGCTGTTCACCACGCCGTTCCGGGAGACCGTGTTCCGGGACACCCTGGGGCACGGCCTGTTTCCGGTGCGCGATGTCAGCCACAACCTGTCCGCCCGCGACGTGCTGCGCGGCATCCACTACACCACCACTCCGCCCGGGCGCGGCAAGTACGTGTACGTCCCGCACGGCCGGGTCACCGACTTCCTGGTCGACCTGCGCGTCGGCTCGCCCACCTTCGGACACTGGGCACACACGGAACTGGGCGACGACACCGGTCGCGCGATCTTCATCCCGGTGGGCGTCGGGCATGCCTTCCTGTCCCAGGTGGACGCGTCGATCGTGGTGTACCTGATGTCGGAGGAGTACGACCCCGCCAACGAGCTGGCGGTCTCACCCCTCGATCCCGAGCTCGGACTGCCGATCTCCCAGCCGGTTTCGCAGTCCGAACGCGACCGCACCGCGCCCACGCTGGCACAGGCCCGCGAGCGCGGACTGCTCCCGGAGTACGCGGTCTGCCGCGAGGTGGAGGCCCGGCTGTGGCGGTGAAACCTCTGCGCTACACCCTGCTCGGAGCGACCGGATTCGTCGGCTCGGCCGTGCTGCGCGAGCTGGCCGCGCACCCGATCCGGCTGCGCGCGGTCGCCCGGCATCCGGTGGCCGTGCCCACCGACGCGGCCGCCGTGATCGATGTCGACACCCAGGATCTGACCGCGCCGGGCGCGGTGGCCCGGGCCGTCGCGGACGCCGATGTCGTCGTGCACTGCGTCGCCTACATCGCGGGAACCACGACCTGGCGCATCGCCGAGGGCGACGACGCGGCCGAACGGGTCACCGTCGGCACGGTCGCCGATCTGGTAGAGGCGCTCGGCCAGCGGTCGCACCCGGCCCGGGTCGTGTTCGCGGGCGCGGTCTCGCAGGTCGGCAGCGGCGCGCGCGAGATTGTGGACGGTACCGAAATCGACCGTCCGACAGGCGAATACGACCGGCAGAAGCTGCGCGCGGAGCGGCTGCTGCTGGACGGGCTGCGGTCGGGTCCGCATCGTGCGGTCTCGGTTCGGCTGCCGACCGTCTTCGGCTACGGCCCGCACTCGACCGCGCGGGACAAGGGCGTCGTGTCGACCATGGTCCGGCGCGCACTCGCCGGTCAGCCGCTTACCATGTGGCACGACGGCACGGTGCGCCGCGATGTCCTCTATGTCGAGGACGTCGCCCGCGCGCTGGCCGCGGCCGCCGACCACGCCGACGAGCTGGCGGGTCGTGCCTGGGTGCTCGGCTCCGGACGCGGGCTCGCGCTGAAGGAGTTGTTCGGCACGATCGCGGATCTGGTCGCCGAACGGACCGGCACCCGGGTGCCGGTCGTGTCGGTGCCGCCCCCGGAGCATGCCGAGGCGGGCGATCTGCAAAGTCTCACGGTCGACTCCTCGGCCTTCCGCGCCGCGACCGGTTGGCAACCCATGGTGGATCTGGAAACGGCGCTGCGCCGAACCATCGAATTCTGCGCGGCAGAACAACTTCTCAGCGAAAGGCGGCCCGAATGAGCGGCAAGGTGTCGGAGACGAGGAGCGCACCCGTGGACGTCGGACTGGTCTTCGATCTGCGCAATCCACAGCGCTGGCACCGGCCGTGGGCCGATCGCTACGCGCGCGCCCTGGAGTTCTGTGAGGAGGCCGATCGCCGCGGGGCGGGCGGGGTATGGTTCACCGAACACCACCTGTTCGACGACGGGTATCTGCCCCAGCCTTTGACATTCGCCGCCGCGGCCGCAGCGCGTACCCACAACGTCCGGATCGGAACCGCGGTGGTACTGCCCGCGTTGCGCAAGCCCGCCCAGCTGGCCGAGGAAGCCGCGGTGGTCGATCTGATCAGTGGCGGGCGGCTGGAACTCGGCCTCGGCGCCGGGTACCGGGTGCCCGAATATCAGTTGTTCGACACCGATTTCGGCCAGCGGTTCCGGCGCACCGGCGCCGCCATCGAGGAGGTCCGGCGACTGTGGGAGACCGGCGGCGTCACGCCGGGACCCGTCCAGGACCCGGTCCCGCTGTGGGGCGGATTCTACGGTCCGCGCGGCGCGCGGCTGGCCGGTCGGCTCGGCATGGGCCTGATGCACATCTCCCACGAGATGTTCACCCACTACCGTGCGGGGCTGATCGAGGGCGGCCACGATCCCGAACAGGCTCGGGTGGCGGATCTGGTACCCGTCGTGCTGGCCGACGATCCCGAACAAGCCTGGGACCGAATCGTTCCGCACATGGTCTACCAGAAGAACTCCTACCGCAGGCTCTCGGTCGAGGGCACCGATCGGCCCCTGCCACCCGAGCTGGGCCCCGAGGACATCCGGCGGCGACCGGACGACGGTTCCTGGGGCATTCTGGAAGTCCTGACGCCCCAGCAGGCGGCCGACCGGATCGCCGAGCGGATCGCGGGATTGCCGGTGCGGCATCTGATCCTGTGGGCCGATATCGCCGGTATGCCCGACGATCTGGTGGCGCGCAACATCGAATTGGCGTCCGAGCAGCTGCCGTCCCTGCTGGCCGCGCGGCTCGAGGCGACGGGTGCGGCAAGGGTATGACCGACGATCTGTACATCGCCGGCTGCGCGGTGTGGTTGCCGCCGCGGGTCCCGGTCGACGACGCCATCGCTGCGGGCGACTGCGAACGCGCACTGGCCCAGTCGACCGGCATGACATCGGTGGCCGTCGCCGCACCGGACGAATCACCACCGGAGATGGCGGCCCGGGCCGCGCGCACCGCGCTGCGGCGCGCGCGGCTGACCCCCGACCGCGTCTCGCTCGTCCTGCACGCCAGCGTGTACCTGCAGGGCCACCACCTGTGGTCGCCCGCCTCGTACGTGCAGCGCACGGCGGTCGGAAACGATTGCCCCGCAATCGAGATCCGGCAGGCATCCAACGGCGCGATGGCCGCGCTGGAACTCGCCGACGCCTACCTCGCCGCCGACCCCGCGCGGGATTGCGCGCTGATCACCAGCGGCGACCGCATGGGTCCGCCCGGATTCGACCGCTGGCGCAGCGATCCGGGCACCGTCTACGCGGACGGCGGTACGGCCCTGGTGGTTTCACGACGCTCCGGCTTCGCGGTGGTGCGCGGCAAGCACACCGTCTCCGATCCGGAGTTGGAAGGTATCCACCGCGCGGGCGACCCGCAGGGCGTTCCGGTCCCCAGCGAACAGCCGATCGTCGATCTCGAGGCGCACAAACGGGCATACATCGCCGCGAAGGGCCGCATGCCCACCGCGCACCGGATCGCCGCGGGCCAGAAGGCCGCGGTGGCCGGCGCGCTCGCCGCGGCCGGTGTCAAGCTCGAGAACATCGCGCGATTCTCGCTGCCGCATATGGGCTTCCGGCGCATCAAAGCGGGTTTCCTGGCCCAGTTCGATTTCGAGCCGGAGCTGACGACCTGGTCGTGGAGCCGGACCATCGGGCATCTCGGCGCCGGGGACCCGATCGCCGGACTGGACCACCTCGTCGGCAGCGGCGCCGTCGGTCCGGGCGAGCTGTGCCTGCTGGTCAGCGTCGGTGCCGGATTCACCTGGTCCTGCGCGGTGGTCGAAATCATCGACCGGCCGCCCTGGCACACCACGACAGGGAGGGATTCCGCTGACTGATCCGACATTGGCGCTACTGCTGCCCGGTCAGGGTTCGCAGTACGACCGGATGGCCGCCGGACTGTATCGACACGAGCCGTCCTTCACCGCGGCGATCGACGAGGTATTCGCGGCATTCGGCGCGGAAGGCGAAGCGCTGCGGCAGGATTGGCTCGGCGTCACGCCGACCGTCTCGATCGACCATGTCACGCGCGCCCAGCCGCTGCTGTTCGCGGTCGACTACGCCCTGGGCCGCATGGTGATGAACTGGGGCTTGCGTCCGGACGTCCTCATCGGCCACAGCGTGGGCGAATTGGTGGCGGCCGCACTCGCGGGCATCTTCTCGCTACCGGAGGCCGCCGGTGTCCTGCTCGACCGGGTACATCGGATCGACGCGGCGCCGCCGGGCGGCATGCTCGCGGTGGCCGCCTCGGTCGACGCCCTGGGACCGTATGTCTCCGAGACGGTTTCGATCGCGGCGATCAACGCACCCAAGCAGACGATCCTCGCGGGACCGGACGAGGAACTCGAGCGGATCTCCGCCGAGCTGCGGTCGACGGGACGGACGTGCCGCCGGGTACCGGCGCTGAGCGCCTTTCACAGTCCGGTGCTGGCGGCCGCCGCCCGCGGCAGCGTCGAACACCTCGCCGCGCTCACGCCGCGGTCGCCGCGGATACCGGTCGTCTCGTGCTACACCACCCACCCCCTCGATGACGCGACGATCGCCGATCCGGTGTTCTGGGCGGATCAGCCGGTCGCACCCGTGCGGTTCTGGCCCGCACTCGACCGGCTGATCGCGTCCCATGATCGTGTCGTCTGTGTCGAGACGGGCCCCGGCCAGGGCCTGGCGCAGATCGCGCGGCGACATCCCGCCATGCGGGCGGGACGCGGGTCGGTGATCGCGGTCTCCCCCGCGCGTCCCGGTCCGGAGGACAGGGATCGGGGCACCACGGCCGCCGCCCGCGCGGCGCTGGCCGGACTCATCCGGCCTTCGGCGCCGCGGCCTTCGCGCGATCTGCCATTGCCCGCATCATGAGTGTGTGAGCGGCGGAGGCCAGGGTCATGTGCCGATGCCAACCGCCGTAGGTGCGACCGGAGTAATCGCGCGCGCCGACCTGGTCGGACACCACGGCGCAGTCGCGCTCGACCTGCGCCGAAGCCGTTGCCGCCCGGATCACTTCACCGGTCCGGGCGGTCGGCAAATCCGTCAGCCACAGCGCCCGGGCCCGCGGATCCGCCGCCACGGGCAGTTCGACCAGCGACAGTTCCGACCCCCGGCCACCGGCATGCGCGCGCGCCGGAAAGCCGACCGCGGGCACGATCCCGTTCGGCCGCAGGGAGACTCGACGCCCTCTCCCGGACGTGGGCGCGATCTCGCTCGCCGCCACTGAGCGCTGGCTGTGCTGACCCGACAGCGACTTCTCGGCGACATACAGCTTGGTCGCCTCGCCGACCCGAGCCAGCACGGGAATCCCGGCGGCGCGCAGCCGCGGCACCATCGCGACCACATCGAGATTGCGCGCATCGAGAACCAGCGGCCGAACCGGCAGCTGCCATTCGGTTTTCGCGTGCAGACACAGTTCGACGATCAGATCCTCCACCGGCTGCGGCCGCAACTCGGCCGGGATCGCGGCCGAGGCGCGGCGGTACTCGTCGTCGAGCCAGGTGTGCGGAAGATGCATGCGCCAATCCAGCGGATTGGTGGTCTCGGCCGAGACCGCCCACAGCGCGGTGGCCTGCTGCACGTTGAGCACCCGCCCCTCCGACGGCATGAAGCGGCGCTCGACGCCCACCGAATGCCGCCCCGCCTTCCTGATCACCATCGAGTCGACCACCCAGGCGTCGATCTGCTGCGTCCGGAGCACGTATCCGGCCAGGGCCCGGCGCATCGGCATCCAGTCCCAGTCGTACACGCTGATGAAATGATGCAGTCCCTGACCCGACGCCGAGCCGCCGAAGGCACGGGCTATATTACGCACGGATTTACGCCCGGGCGATTCCAGCAATCCTTGTAAATATTGGGTCGCGCGCGTCCGCTGATCCTTTCGCGGAAACGACGAGAACAGCACACGGCACAGCTCGGTGGCCTCACGGTAATCTTCGAACACAGGAATGCCCCCACGACCTTACTCGCTCCACGGTATTTTGGAGCGGCCCATAAAAGGGCGCCCCACCTGTGGATCCGTTGCCCGACTCCGTTATCCTACGCGAGTTTCGAGAGCCGTCGCGGCGGTCGCAGCAACATTTGACGAAGATCTGTCGTTGCCATCATCGCAAATTGCGTGGACCCCAATCCCGATCTGACCAAAGATTTGACATTCACCACACCGGACCAGCAAATCAGACGCGCGCGGATTCGACTCGGCCCATGGCCAAGAATCGCCGCAGCGTCAGCATCCCGCCGATGCCCGGAATCAGCGAGGTCGCCCGAGTCGCGGGTGTCGCGTCCTTTCGCCGGAAGGTGTAGATGATGCAGACCAGATAGGCACACCCGTGGGTGGGCCCGAGCAGTGACGCCACCGCCGGATAGTGCACCGTGGCGAGATTGAGCAGCAGCACCAGCAGCGACAGCATTTCCACACCCGCCGCGATCTGCAACGGCCGCAAGGATGTACCCACGTCAGACTCCCGTCGTCGAACCGGGTCGCACGATCATCAGCACCGTGACCACGACCCACAGCAGATTGAAGATTCCGGTGAACATGGCCAGTCGCGCGGCGAGTCCCAGCACTGGCCCGGCGGGCTCCGCCGCGAAGGCCGCGAGCACCCGGCTCTGGCCGGGCAGGACGACGAGGGCGAGCACCGCGGCGGCCATCGCCGTGAGCACCATCGAGGTGATCAGCCAGGCACTTCCGAGCACATGCAGGCTCTTGGCGGTGGCTATGCCGAACACCGGGATCGCCACCGCGACCACCGTGTAGACCCGGCAGATGCGGTGCAGGGTACGCAGCACGGCGAGATCACGGTCGCTGCCGGATGCGAACGCCTGCCGTGCTGCCTTGGGAAATCTGCTGGCTGCCACGGTGATCGGACCGATCGCGACGATCACGGCCAAGACATGGATGGCTAGCTGGACCTTGATCACGAGGCAACGCTAACGAACACAGCGACGACCCCGGAACCGGCTGGATCGCCAACTTTGTTCAGGATCTGGCCAACTTCCCCACCTGGGGAGACGCCCGTCACATCGCTTGAATCGGTTGGCGAGAATTGCGAGCGGGTCTACTGTCTTGCCATGCATACGGTGGTCGTCCTCGCCCTGGACCAAGTCGTTCCCTTCGATCTGGCCACCCCGATCGAGATCTTCACCCACACCAGGCTTCCCGACGGCCGGGCGCCCTACCGGCTGCGGGTCTGTGCCGCCACCCCCACCGTGGACGCGGGAACCTTCACGCTGAAAGCGGATTGGGGGCTCGATGCCCTGGCGGAGGCGGACACCATCGTGCTGCCCGGCTGCGCCGCCCCCCTCGCATCCGTTCCCGACGAAGTGCTCGGCGCGCTGCGCCGGGCGGCCGCCAACGGCACCCGGATCGCCTCGATCTGCGTGGGCGCCTTCATCCTTGCCGCCACCGGCCTGCTCGACGGACAGCGGGCGACCACCCACTGGCGGATGACCGATGAACTCGCCGCACGCCACCCGCTGATCGAGGTGGATCCGGACGTGCTCTACGTCGACAACGGTCAATTTCTCACCTCGGCCGGAGCGGCGGCCGGACTCGACCTGTGCCTGCACATGATTCGCCGCGACTGCGGGTCGGCGGTCGCGGCCGATGCCGCGCGGGTCTCGGTGATGCCGCTCGAGCGGGAGGGCGGGCAGGCCCAGTTCATCGTCCACGACAATCCGCCGACGCCGCGCGGTTCCGTGCTCGAACCGGTGTTGCGCTGGATGCAGGAGAACGCCTCGACCGATCTCGCCCTCGACGACATCGCCGTACAGGCGGGCATGAGCACCCGAACGCTCAACCGCCGCTTCCGCGAACAGACCGGCACCACACCGCTGCAATGGCTGCACCGGACCCGCGTCCGGCAGGCGCAGTACCTGTTGGAGGCCACGGACAACTCCGTCGACCGGATCGCGGGTCAGGTCGGGTTCCGCTCGGTGGCCGCCTTCCGCGACCACTTCAAACGTATCGTCGGCACCGGCCCGGGCAGCTACCGCGCCGCCTTCCGCGGCAGCCTTTCAGAAGCGCCGCAAGGGGATTCGAACCTGGCGAAGCGTCACTGAGCCACCGCGGCGGCCTCGGGCGCGAGCCGGGCGTTGCGGGGCAGCGCCAAGAAGCCACAGGACATGAGCACCATCCCGGCGATGCCGAAGGCCAGCGTGTACTGGAAGGTGTTCGTGAAGTCGACCGATTTGGCCCGCTCGCCCGCCGCGGCCAGCACCCGGGCCACCGACACGTCGCCGGTCCCGGTCTCCCGGCAGCTGGCGGGTACCTCCGCCGGGTCGATCTGGGCCAGCCGATCCTGTACGCACGCGCGGAATCCGGCGATGATCTCCGACTGCGCCGGGGCGGGCACGCCCAGTTCGGTGAGCTCGGCGCGGATCGACGGGGTCACCTGGTCGATGCCGCGCGCGGAGTCGTGATCCAGGCGGCCGAAGAACACGACACCGACCAGTGCGACACCGAGCGCCATACCGAGTTGCTGTCCGGTGTTGAGCAGGCCCGAGCCCGCGCCCGCCTCGTGCACGGGCACCTGGCCGAGCAGTAGATCGATGGTCGGGGCAACCACCAACCCGAAGCCGAGTCCAATGGCGACCAGCGGAATCATCATCTGCCAGGACGTGATCGACGGGCCGTAGTGCTGGGCCACCAGCCAGCCGTAGGCGGCGAATCCGGCGGTGACGACCAGGCCGCCCGCGATGAGCACGCGCCGCCCGAACCGCGGCGCCAGGGCCCCCGCCGAAATGGCCGCACCCACCCCGGTGGCCACCGCGAAGAACAGCGCGGTCAGCCCGGCGCGCAGCGGCGACCAGCCGAGGCCGACCTGCATCAGCAACGTCCACACCAGGAAGAATCCGCCGAAGCAGATCCAGAACAGCAACCAGCTCAGGAGACCGAAGGCGAACGGCAACGACCGGAACAGATCCAGGTCCACCAGCGCCGAGCCGACCGTTCGGCGCCGCCCGCGCGCGTGGCGGACGAACAGCAGCAGCGCCGCCACCGACGCCGCCATCATGACGAAAGTCCAAGCGGGCCAACCGAGTCGGCGTCCCTCGGTGAGCGGATAGGTCAGCAGCAGGATCGCCGCGACGACCAGCACGACACCCACCGGATCCAGCCGCGCCGTCTCGGTCGAGCGGGACTCCGGCATCACCCGCCAGCCGGCGATCAGCGTGAGGATGCCGATCGGAATGTTGACCAGGAAGATCGGCCGCCAGTCCAGATCGAACAGATTCAACTCCACCAGCAGCGCGCCCAGCGCGAGCCCGACCGCCGTCGCGGATCCGCAGACCGCGCTGTACACCGCGATCGCCTTGGCGCGCTCGCGCTTCGGGAAGGTCACCCGAAGAATGGCGAGAATCTGCGGCACCATCAGACCCGCCGCGATGCCCTGCAGGAAGCGCGAAACGATCAGCATTTCTGGCCCGGAACTCAGCCCGCAGGCCGCCGAGGCGATCGTGAAACCGGTCATCCCGATCAGGAAGACGCGTTTGCGCCCGTACAGGTCACCGAGCCGACCGCCGGTGATGAGCACCGCCGCGAAAGCGAGTACATAGGCCGCGACGATCCATTCGATTTGCGGATATGCGGCGCCGAGATCGGCCTGGATGCTCGGCACCGCCACATTGACGATGGTGACGTCGAGCAAATCCATGAAACCCGCCGCCAGAACGATCGCGAATGTCAGCCAGCGGCGGGGGTCGGCGGTCGCCGAATCCTCCTCGCGCGGCACTGCACGATCGACCTGCACTTGCCCTACATCCGGAGCCACAATTCTCCCGTTCGCTCGATTGATGCGATACCACGCCACCGCGCGCTCAGCGCGAACTTCATGATCACCGCGAATGCTACTCATCCGGCTCGCGCCACAACCGGCTCCGACCGGGCTTGCCAGCACCGGCACAAAGGAGTCGAGAAGTACCGTATTCCGCTGTGTCGCAACGGTTTACCGAACTCGATCGCCGTCCGCGACGTGCGAGCGCAAATACCCGGCAAGCGACCTTGGACACACACCCCGGATGCGTATTTGTCATGTCGGCGCACCAGATTCTGCATAGTTTGTCATGTCGACCGCGGCGGATCGATCGCACAGAGTTTGTCATCTCGATAATTTGTCAGGTCGAAATCTACGACGTAGGGGATTATTTCCCCGTCACCCTCTCTCATAATGTGTCATCTTCGAAAATAAATGACACAATGTAGTAGAAACCAGGGCAGTCGACATACAACCACATCGTCGTTGCGCGGCCCCGATCGGGTGCGGTATCTTCGGTCCCGGTCGGTATCGAAAGGCGCGCGACGTGTCGCCGTCGAAATCATGATCTGAGAGTTTTCATGGAAAACGTAGTACTGGTCGACGACACCGGAATTCCTATCGGTTACACCGAGAAAAGCTCGGTTCACCATCAGAACACGCCGCTGCATCTGGCATTCTCCTGCTATATTTTCGGTCCGCACGGTCATTTCCTGTGCACCCGCCGCGCGATCGACAAGAAGACCTGGCCGGGGGTCTGGACCAATTCCTGCTGCGGCCATCCGCAACCGGGTGAGACGCTGGCCGAGGCCATGCTGCGCCGGGTGTCGGACGAGCTGGGTCTGGTACCCGCGCGGTGGGGCATGGTGCTCCCCGATTTCCGGTACCGCGCGGTCATGGACAACGGGGTCGTCGAGAACGAGATCTGCCCGGTCTTCCTGGCATTCGTCGACGACGAGCCGGTTCCGAATCCGGCCGAGGTCGGCGAATACGCCTGGATCGACTGGGCCGGGTTCCGGTCGCTGGTGAGCAGCGAGGCGCTGCGGATCTCGCCGTGGTGCCGGATGCAGCTCGAGGAACTGGCGGCAATGCCGGCGAATCCGCGGCTGTGGCCGTTCACGCCACCGGATGAGCTACCCGAGCGATGGCGTGGCCCGCTGCACGCCCCCGAGGCGGTGTCGTCATGACCACCTTCGCCACCGCCGAGATCGGCGAGACCCGCGAACCGCTCACCGAACACGCTGTCGCCGAACGGATTCTGCGCATTGTATTCCGCCGCCGCCGCATCGCCGATCCCACGACCCCCTGCGCGAGCGAACCGTGCCCGCAATGCCTCGCACCGCATCTGGACACCGTCGGTCGATTCATCGCCGCGGGAAAGCCGATCAGCTTCGTCATTCCGGCCTTCCCGGCCAAATCGCGCAATCACCGCAAGACCATCGGGCGGCTCCCCGATCTGGGCGAACAGCTCGCGCTCGAATCCGTGCAGAGCTTCTGTGAACAGGTCTCAGCGGTGTACTCGCCCGGCGCGGTGGTCACCATCTGCTCGGACGGCCATGTGTTCAGCGATGCGCTGGGCATCCCCGACGAGCACATCGACGACTACGGCGCCGAGTTGATGCGGATCATCCGCTCGATCGGCGGCGGTGCGATCGGGCTGTACGGCCTGCGCGACGCCATGCCGAACATGTCCTGGGACCGGCGTCGAGTCCGCCTGCTGGACGAGTACGCCGAAACCATCGACGAGATCCGGGAATCGGTACGCACCGACGAGACCGCCCGGCGGATGTTCAACGGCATCCACCGCTTCGTCACCGAGGACCACGCGGTCCTGCTGGCGGAACTCAGTGCGACCCAACGGCGTAACCGCGCCAAGCAGACGGCCTACGAGGTGGTGCAGCGCAGCCAGGCCTGGAGCCGGCTGGTGGAGCAGGTCTTCCCCGGCTCGGTGCGGCTGTCCATCCACCCGCAGGACCCGCATCACAGCAAGATCGGTTTCCATCTGCTACGCACCGACGACAGCTGGCTCACCCCGTGGCACGGCGTCGTGCTCGACGACGGGGTGCGCCAGGTCCTGGTCAAGCGGGCCCGCGCCGAGGAATTGGGGGGACGCCTGGTCTGGCGCAACAGCCGACCGAGTCACTTCGTGGTCGAACAGCCGATCGATATCGCCGGCGCCACACCGGAATTCGCTCTATCAGGAGGACAACTGTGACCGAGAAACTCGACACCGCCCTGCTCGACGGCACCGATCTGAAACCGTTCGGCCGCGTCGTCACCGCCGACGCGCCGGGCCTCACGCTGGCCGATGTGCCGATCGACCAACTGCTCGCGACCACGCTTGCGACCAAGGTGCTCGTGCTGCGCGGTTTCGGCCTGCTGGACAAGACCGATCTGGAGGCCTACTGCCTGGCCGCGGGTGAGCTCGTGCAGTGGGAGTTCGGCACCATCCTGGATCTGGTGGTCCAGGACGACCCGAAGAACTATCTGTTCGATTCCGGGGACGTCCCGTTCCACTGGGACGGCGCCTGGTCGGAGCGGGCGCCGCGGTACTTCCTGTTCCAGTGTCGGCAGGGCTGCGAACCCGGCTCGGGCGGCGAGACGGTCTTCTGCGATTCGACAGAGGTGTATCGCCAAGCGCCCCAGGAACTTCGCGAGCTGTGGGCGCACACCACCGTCACCTACCGGACCGATCGACTGGCCCACTACGGCGGCACGATGACCCATCCGCTGCTGGCCACCCATCCGGCGACCGGCGAGACCACCATCCGCTACGCCGAACCGCTCGACCCGGCGCGCTACAAGAACCCGCTGTTCCTCACCGTCGAGGGCGTGTCCTCCGAAGGGGCCGTACGGGTGATGGAGGATCTGCGCGACCGACTGCACGATCCGCGCTACTGCTACGACCACGCCTGGCAGACCGGCGATATCGTGATCGCCGAGAACCACGCGTTGCTGCACGGCCGCAACCGATTCACCGGCCCGACGACCCGACACATGCAGCGGATCCAGATCATCTGACCGCGGGCCCTGCCGTACAACACGATTGGAATACCCCGTTGGTTCAAGTGATGACGCCGGTCGCCTCCGTGCGCGCGTACGGGCGGCTCGCCAACCTGTACTTCCTCGACTACAACCTCGCCTACCCCATGGTGGCCACCCTGCTGCCCGCCGCGGTGCTGCGCGAGGGCCGCACCTGGGCCGCGTTCGCCCTGATGATCGTCGGATATTTTCTCCTGCACTGCGCGGTGATCGCATTCGATGACATCACCGGATTCCGCGACGGCAGCGATGCCAAGAACTACCGCGACAATCCCAGCGCCCTGCGGCGGGCGCATTGGAAACCCCTGGTGACCGGGGAGCTCAATCTCGCTCAGGCGCTGCGGTTCTCATGGACCTGCGTGGTGGCCGGGTTCGTCCTGCTGGTGACCGGCCTGCTGGTCGCGCCGTACCATCCGCTCTGGCTGATCGTGGTCGCGGTGGTCGGCGGGAGCGTCTCGGTGCAGTACTCCTACGGCCTGAAATTCAGCCACATCGGATTTCAGGAGCTGGTGCTGCTGCTGTTCACCCTCGAGTTGGTGCTCATTCCGTATTACGCACTGACCGGCGGGGTTTCGGCCCGCAGCGTGATCGAGGGCGCGCTGTTCGCGTTCTGGCTGATGATGGTGTCCTGGTATTCCAACCTGCGTGACATCGCGGCCGATCGCGAGGTCGGGCGGATCAACATCGCGACTCTGACCGGTGAGCGCAGCTATATCGCGCTGCTCGGCGTCCTGGCCGTCGCCGATATCGTCGCGGTAATCGCGCTCGTCGCGACCGGTTGGCTGCCCGTGCTGTTCCTGGCGCTGTTGCTGCCGGTGTTCGCGGCCCGGCTGGTCCAGTTCCAGTTGGGGGCGATCAAGCGCAATCCGCTGCTGGGCCGACTGCTCGGTCGCCGGCTCGCCTGGGCGGGCGCGGTGCTGATGACGATCGGCAATCTGATCACCCCCTGAGTCATCCCGCCAATCGCTCGGCGGGATAGTTCCGTAGGCGGTCGTCAGTGTCGCCGACCACTACGGGACGGCCGACCAGATCGAACATCGCGATATCGGAGTGGTGGTCGCCGAAGGCGGCGCACGCACCGAGGTCGATGCCGGTCCGCTCGGCATAGTGCCGCAGCGCCGCGGCCTTGTCCGAACCAACCATCGTGGCGCGCACGTCCCCGGTATAACAACCGTCGGCAACGACGAGGTCGGTACACAGCACCTCGTCGGCGGCGATGCGCTCGGCGATCGGGGCGAGCGCCGCCTCGAACGATCCGGAAACCAAAATGATTCGTGTTCCCGCGGCAGCCATGTCCCGCAGCACATCCGCGACGGCGATGTTGAAAAAGTTCGCGGTCGCGGCGCGCTCGGCGAACCAGTCCCGCCCGACCCGGCGAACGTCCTCGACTCGCCGTCCCCGCCAGTGTCGATAGAACCAACGATGAGAATCGGCGCGACCCACACCCGCCGACCGCAATGCCCGGAATTCCCCCAGCAGCGGCTCCGGATCCACGCCGCGGCTGCGGGCATCGAAGCAGAACAGCGACAGGAATGTGATCTCCCGGACGAGGGTCTCGTCCACATCGACAAAGGCAGCGATCATGACGAAAAGACTACCGCAGCAACTAATTTCGCGATCGCCGAGCTTTTCCGACCGTGATCCGGCGGCGAAGAAGCGAAAGGGTGCATGATGAATTCCTCGAAACTCCTACTACAGCTCAGAATTTGGCTTCGCTGGCTGGTGCTGCACGGCGCGGCGGGGGTCATGTTGCGCAGACAGGCCCGGCGCGGCGACCCCTTCGCCGCGGTCCTCGTCGGCCCCAACCGCAGCGCCGACCCGTATCCCGATATGGAACGAATCCGCAGGCGCGGCCGCATCGTGCGTACACCCCTGCTCAATGTCAGCGTCGATCATGAGGTGTGCCGAACAATTCTGCGGGACAAGCGATTCGGCACCACCTCACCCACGGACATGAACCTGCCCCGGCCGGTGCGCTGGACGCTGGAGCGGACCAAGGGCGTGCCCAACCCCACCGACCCGCCTGCCATGATCGGCTCGAACCCGCCGGAACACGGCCGCATCCGCCGCCACGTCGTCGCGGCCCTCACCGCTCGCGCGATGGCGGATCTGACCGATTGCATCACCGATGTCACCGGACAACTGCTCGATGAGCTCGAATCCCAATCGCATGCCGAGATGATCGGCGATTTCGCGGCACGGCTGCCGGTCGCGGTCATCGCCCGTCTCCTCGGCGTGCCGCCGCAGGACGAACCGAGAATGCTCGAGTGGGGCGACAAAGCCGCCGCCCTGTTCGATATCGGCGTGGGCCACGCGAGCTATCGGCGCGGTGTCGAAGGGCTCAGCGAGGCAAGGGAATACCTCGGCGAACACGTCGACAAGTTGCGAGTTCAGCCGGGCTCCAGCGTCTTCGGCCACATCGTCGCGAACAGCGACCTGAACCGGTTCGAATTGTTGGCCACCGCGGCGAACCTCATGGGCGCCGGATTCGAGACCACCATGAATATGCTGGGCAACGGCATCGTGCTGCTGCTGCGCCATCCCGAACAACTCGCCCTGTTGCGCTCGGACCCCTCGCTGTGGCCGAGCGCGGTGGAAGAGATTCTGCGCCTGGAGAGTGCAGTCCAGCTGACGCTGCGTACCGCGCACGAGGACGTCGAGATCGCGGGCCACACCCTGCGGGCGGCCGAGGTGATCGTGCTCCTGCTGGGCGGCGCCAACCGTGATCCGAGGCTGTTCACCGAACCCGGTCGTTTCGATATCACCCGCGAAAACGCGCGGGAACACCTGGCTTTCGGCCACGGGATCCACGTCTGCCTCGGCGCCCGCCTGTCCCGGCTCGAGGGCGCCATCGGACTGCGCATGCTGTTCGAGCGCTTCCCCGACCTCACGCTCGAAGGCGAGCCGGAGTCGCGGGGCTATGTGGTATTGCGCGGCTTCGGCCGGGTGCCGGTGCGGCTGGGGCCGGTCGCGCAGGGCTCACACGCCACCACCGATCCCCGAATCGCCCTCCCGATTCCTTAGCCGAGATTCTCACCCGGAGGTGGCGTCATGACCGCACAAACGACAAAAGGCGATCCCGATCGGAACGGTCGGTGAATACAAAGGACGTCGGCGTCGGCCGAGCTCACGCCAAAAGCATCCTCTTCGGCGAACACGCGGTGGTCTACGGTGCACCCGCGGTCGCCCTGCCCCTCCCGGATCTGGGGGTCACGGTCCGGGCCAGGCGATCCGGTTCGATGGACGGACAGGTTCGGCTGACCGAGGTCACCGGTGATCCGGCGGCAGAGCCGGATGCGCGGATGCGATTCGACCCCGGATTGTCCACCCTGATCGAATCGTTCCGACTGGAAACCGAAATTAGCTGTTCGGCGATAGATCTCGGTATCGACTGCGCGATTCCATTCGGTCGCGGGCTCGGCTCGAGTGCCGCATGCGCCCGTGCCGTAGTGCTCGCACTCGCCGATCTGTTCGACGTCGCGGTCGACGCCCGCTTCGTCTTCGATCTGGTGCAGACCTCCGAACGGGCGGCGCACGGCTCGCCGAGCGGCGTGGATACCGTGGCCACCGGCTCGCCTGTTCCCATCTGGTTCCGCGGTGGTGCGGTCAAGGAATTGGCCATCGGCGTCGATGCCGTCTTCGTGGTCGCCGACAGCGGTGTGTCGAGTTCGACCAAAACCGCGGTGGCACGGCTGCGGGAGACATTCGATGCCGATCCACCGGCCAAGAGCCACTTCCTGCGCGAGTCCTCCCGGATCACCGCGGCCGCCGTCGAGGACATGGCCCGCGGCCGGGTCCGCGAGCTGGGGCGGCGGCTCACCGACAACCACGAGCTGCTGAGCAGCCTCGACCTCAGCACGATCGAGACCGACCGCCTGGTCGACGCGGCACTCGCCACCGGATGTGCGGGCGCGAAGCTCAGTGGCGGCGGTCTCGGCGGCTGCGTCGTCGCACTCGTCGGGCCGTCCGCCGACGTCACGGCGGTGACCGAGACACTGCACGCCGCGGGCGCCACCGCGACCTGGACCGCCACCACGGGATGCCCACCCGGCCGACCCGCATCGAAGGAGGCAACATGGTCAGCGCCACGCACGATTCGACGGTGACCGCGGTCGCACACCCGAACATCGCCCTGATCAAGTACTGGGGCAAGCGGGACGAGGAATACGCCCTGCCCTACTCGGACAGTTTGTCGGTGACACTGGACAGCTATCCGACCACGACCACCGTGCGAACGCACGCCGGCACGTCCGACCGGTTGATCTTGAACGGGGCGCCCGCGACCGGCGAAGCGCTTCGGCGGGTTCAGCGTTTCCTCGAGCTGGTCCGAGCCCGCACCGATCGCACCGAGCATGTGATCGTCGAGACGGTGAATACGGTGCCGACGGGTGCCGGGTTGGCCTCGTCGTCGAGCGGTTTCGCCGCCCTCACCCTCGCCGCGGCAGGCGTCTACGGACTCGACAGCGATCCCGTCGCGCTGTCCGCCCTGGCTCGACGTGGATCCGGATCGGCGTGCCGCTCGATCTACGGCGGTTTCAGCATCTGGTACGCCGGTACCGGTCAGGGCGCGGAGGGCGATCGCCACTCCTATGCCCGACCGCTCGCTGCCAGCTTGGATCTAGCGCTGGTCATCGCCGTCGTCGAGACCTCGGCCAAACCGATCTCGAGCCGCGAGGCCATGCGCCGGACGGTGGCGACCTCACCGCTGTACGGCTCATGGCTCGCGTCGAGCCGACACGATCTCACGGCGTTGCTGGCGGCCATCGATCACGGCGACGTCGAAATGCTCGGTGAGATCGCCGAGCGCAATGCCCTCGGCATGCACGCGACCATGCTGGCGGCCCGTCCCGCGGTGCGTTACCTGTCCGGTGCGTCGCACACCGTGCTCGACGAGGTGTGCGCATTGCGCCGAGCCGGCATCGGCGCCTACGCCACGGTCGACGCCGGGCCGAATGTGAAGGTCATCTGCAGGCGCAGCGCGGCCGAGTCGGTCGCGACCGCGCTGCGGGGGCTCGCGGTGACACGAGAGGTGATCGTCACCGGTCCGGGACCCGCCGCCGGCATCGTCGAGAAGGAGCCGCGATGATCACGCGCACCGCACCGGGCAAACTGTTCGTGGTCGGCGAGTACGCCGTGGTGAATTCGGGTCGGCCGGCGATCGTCGTGTCGGTGGACCGCCACGTATCGGTCACCGTCGCCGCGGCCGAGGGCGTGGCAACGGATGTCACGGTGGATTCCGATATGTATTCCGGCACAGCCGGATTCACCCGAGTCGGCCTGCGGTTACAACCGGTGGGCGCGGATACCGCGAGCGCGCTACGGTTTCGCCACCTGGTGTCGGCGCTGGAAGTGATACAGCGCCTCGTGGTGGAACGCGGCCTGCCGGTGGTTCCGATTCGAATCACCGTCACGAGCGAATTGCACGAGAACGGAATCAAACTCGGGCTGGGCTCGAGTGGTGCCGTCACGGTCGCGACGATAGCTGCCGTCGGCGCCTTCCACGGGCTGGACCTGTCGCTGGACGAACGGTTTCGGTTGGCCATGTTGGCCACGGCACGGGTCGATCCGAAGTCGTCCGGCGGCGACCTGGCCGCCAGCACCTGGGCAGGCTGGGTCGCCTACAGCGCGCCCGATCGCGTCGAAATCCTGGCCATGACCGAGAGATTCGGCGTCGACCATACGATTCACGCGGACTGGCCGGGGTTTTCGGTACAGACGCTGCGGCCGCCGACGAATCTGACATTGGCGGTCGGCTGGACCGGAGTGCCGTCCTCGAGCCCGGCGATGGTGGCCGAGCTGGCCCGGCACAACCGCAAATACAGTGCCTTCTACCGCTCGTTCCTGACCCGTAGTGACGAATGCGTGCGGCTGGGTCTCGCCGCGCTTCGCGACGGCGACGGCGACGGGTTGACGGCTCAGATCCGCCGGTTCCGGGAACTGCTCGAGACGGCCGATCGGGTGGCGCGCATCGGGATTTTCACCGACCAGCTGTATGCGCTGTGCCGCACCGCGGCGGAGGTCGGCGGTGCGGCGAAACCCTCCGGCTCGGGCGGCGGCGACTGCGGTATCGCCGCCTTCGTCGGCGCCGCGCGGTCGGAGCTGGATGAGCTCCGGACGAGATGGCGCCGTGTGGGCATACACCCGCTGACCATCACGGTCCCGGACCGGTAGAAGGGCGGTTCATCAATGGACGACAATCGCACATCGGTACCGATACCGGTGAAATGGGTTGGGCCGATCAGGATCTCGGGCAACGTCGCCGATATCGAGACCACGGTGCCGCTGGCCACCTTCGAATCCCCGCTGTGGCCCTCCGTACAGCGCGGGGCCAAGGTCTCCAGGGCGACGGCGGACGGTGTGATCGCGACCCTGGTCGACGAGCGGATGACCCGTTCCATCCTGCTCGAGGCGCTGGACGCCACGACCGCCTACGCCGCGGTGCGGCTGCTCGACGCGCATACCGAACAGTTGCGCAAGGTGGCCGCGGCCAGTAGTCGGTTCGTCGAATTGGTCGGATTGCGGCACGAGCTGGTCGGCAACCTGATATTCCTGCGCTTCGAATTCGTCACCGGCGATGCGTCCGGCCACAATATGGCGACGTTGGCCGCCGACGCGCTGATGCGCCACATCCTGACGACGGTCCCCGGTGTTTCCTATGTGTCGATTTCCGGCAACTACTGCACGGACAAGAAGGCAAGTGCGGTCAACGGCATTCTCGGGCGCGGCAAGAACGTGGTCGCCGAGTTGCTGGTGCCGCGGGCCGTGGTGGCGGAGGTACTGCATACGTCGGCGCAGCGGATCGCCGCGCTCAATGTGCGCAAGAATCTGATCGGCTCCGTCGTGGCCGGCAGTATCCGCACCGCCAACGCGCACTACGCCAATATGCTGCTCGCCTTCTATCTGGCGACCGGTCAGGACGCGGCCAATATCGTCGAGGGGTCGCAGGGCATCACCCATGCCGAGGACCGAGACGGCGATCTCTATTTTTCCTGCACGCTGCCGAACCTCATCGTCGGAAGCGTCGGTAACGGCAAGGGGCTCGACTTCGTCCAGGACAACCTCGATCGACTCGGCTGTCGCGGGGACCTCCGCGTCGGCGACGGCGCGAGAAGACTCGCGGTGATCGTGGCCGCGACGGTGCTCTGCGGCGAGCTTTCCCTGCTCGCGGCGCAAACGAATCCCGGCGAACTCATGCGCGCGCACGTCCGTCTGGAACGCGATTCGATATCGGGACACTGAGGAGAAGAAAGTGCACGAGGATTTTCCGGTCGGTATTCACGACATATCCTTCGCGACCGGCCATTACGTATTGGAACACCGCGAACTCGCCCGCCACACCGGGGTCGATGTCGACAAGTACCATCTCGGCATCGGCCAGGAGGCCATGAGCCTGCCCGCCGCCGACGAGGACATCGTCACAATGGCGGCGGCCGCGGCGTGGCCGATCATCGACCGGCACGGTACCGCTGAGATCCGCACCGTGCTCCTGGCCACCGAAACGGCTGTCGACCAAGCCAAATCCGCCGGGCTCTACGTTCATTCGCTACTTGGATTGCCCTCGGCGGCACGGGTTCTGGAACTGAAACAGGCATGCTACGGCGCCACCGCGGCCCTGCAGTTCGCCGCCGCCCTGGTGTGCCGGGATCCAGCGCAGCGGGTGCTGGTCATCGCGACCGACGTCGCGAAATACGATCTGGATTCTCCGGGCGAGCCGACCCAGGGCGCGGCGGCCACGGCGATGCTGGTCACCGCGGATCCCGCGATCCTTCGCCTGGATTCGCCGTCGGGGCTGTTCGCGGCCGACATCATGGATTTCTGGCGACCCAATTACCGATCGACCGCCGTCGTCGACGGGAAGATGTCGGTCACCGCGTATCTGCAGGCCGTGGAGGGCGCGTGGAAGGATTATGTCGAACAGGGTGGGCGGCCGATCCAAGAATTCGCGGCCTTCTGCTATCACCAGCCGTTCACAAAGATGGCCTTCAAGGCGCACCGTCATTTGGCCGAATTCACCGGCCTCGGCACCGAATCCGATCACATCCACGACGCGATCCACAGCACGACAATTTACAACAGGGTCATCGGCAACAGCTACACCGCCTCGCTGTACGTCGGTCTCGCCTCGCTGCTGGATCACCGTGGCGATCTGGCCGATCGCCCTATCGCCCTGTTCAGCTACGGATCCGGTAGCGTCGCCGAATTCTTCGGCGGCACCGTGGTTCCCGGCTACCGCGACCAGATGCGTACCGCGGCACATCGATCCGCGATCGCGGACAGAAGACCCATCGACTATCTCGGATACCGCTCCCTGCACGAGATGACACTGCCGACCGACGGCGGCGATCACGCCCTCGTCGAGGAGGCGCTCGGCCCGTTCCGACTGGCCGGACTCTCCGGCCACAAGCGGATCTACCAGGTGCGTCCCGGAGACAGCCGGCAATGAACCCTTCGCCCGACGCCGCCGTCAGCATCGAGCCTGCCTCTGCCTCCTACCGCCGCTCGACCCGGGGGAATAGCTGCGAATGTGCGACGGGCGCGAAGGTTGGGCAGAATGGGATATATGCCGCAAACCAATCCCATCACTGCCTGGAAAGCCCTGCGCGAGGGCAACGACCGCTTCGTCAACGGCACGCTGCAGCATCCCAATCAGGGGGCGGCCGATCGGGCCAAGCTGGCCGCCGGACAGCACCCCTCGGCGATTCTGTTCGGCTGCGGTGACTCCCGTGTCGCTGCGGAGATCATCTTCGACCAGGGCCTCGGCGATATGTTCGTGGTCCGCACCGCGGGTCATGTGGTCGACGGCTCGGTGCTCGGCTCGATCGAATACGGCGTGCAGGTGCTGAAGGCGCCGCTGATCGTGGTGCTCGGCCACGACAGCTGCGGCGCCGTGCGGGCGACCATCGACGCTCTCGACACCGGCGCGGTACCCGGCGGGTTCATCCGCAGTGTCGTCGAACGGGTCACCCCGTCGATTCTGCTCGGCCGCCGCGACGGCCTCAGCACGGTCGACGAACTGGAGGCCCGGCACGTCGAAGAAACCGGCGAGTTGCTGCGGCAGCGGTCGACGGCCGTCGCCGAACGGGTGGAGGCCGGTGAACTCGCCATCGCCTGCGTCACCTACAAGCTGTCCGAGGGCCGGGTCAAGCTGAACCGCGTGATCGGCAATATCGGCGAACTCGAGTAGTTCGGTTCGGCCCCCGCGCTCGCCGCCCGGGGGCCGCTACCCCAGCTCCGCTACCGCCGCATCGATCAAATCGGCGATCTCCGTCGGCCGCGAGGCGAGCGAGGCGTGGCCGGTCGGCAGCTCGACGATCTTGCGAGCGCCGAGGCGCTCGGCCATGCGGCGCTGGTTGTCGGGGTTGATCATTCGGTCCTCGGTGGAGACCTGGTACCACGACGGCTTGGTCTTCCAGGCCGGTGCGGTGATCGGGTCGCCGAAGGTCGAACCGATAGGGGCCTTCTGGGTCACCGCCATGACCAGGGCCTCGTCCGCGCTCAGGTCCTGGCAGAAGCTGTCGCGGAAGCGGTCCTGCGCGATCCACACATAGCCGTCCGAATCCGGGGCGATGGCGTCGACCGCTGCCGGGGGCGCCTGCTCGGTGAGCTGTCCGACGCTCTCACCGGCGTCCGGCGCGAAGGCCGCGACATACACCAGGCCGACGACATTCGGCAGTTCACCGACCTCGGTGATCACCGCGCCGCCGTAGGAATGGCCGACCAGCAGGACCGGCCCGTCGATCTGCCGGATCATCTTGCGGGTGCGCTCGGCATCGTCGGCCAGCGCGGTGAGCGGATTCTCCACCGCGTGCAGCGATTCGTAGCCGCGGCGGCGCAACTCCACCACGACCTTGCCCCAATGGGCCGCCCCGCCCCAGAACCCGTGCACCAGAACCACTGCGGGCTTGTCGGCCATGTCCACATCCTTCTTGCTCGATCGGTTCGCCACCGGAACGATGGCGGGCACCGCAGACGCTATTCGGATACTGGAGCAAACACCATGGCGATTTCGCCGGATTTCCTTGCCGATCCTCCGGCCGAGCGGGTCGACGCCCTGTCGGAGATCCTGCACACCGTGCATCTACGCGGCGACGAGCTGATCCGGCACGCGGCCGCGGCCGAGGAAACGGTGCACTTCGGCCCCGGCCACCGCCTGTTGCACATCCTCGAGTCCGGCACCGCCGAGCTCACCGTGACAGCCGGAAAGGACGCGAGCACAGTGCGTTCCGGCGATCTGGTCCTGCTGGCCCGCGGCGACGAGCACGCGCTGCGCGCGCTCACCCCCGCCCGCTGGATCACCGGCACCTTTCTCGTCGACGAAACCGTCGCGGCGCCACTGCTTTCCGTGCTCCCGGCCACGATCGCGCTGTCGGCCGCGGTACCCGGCCGCGAGTGGCTCGAAATCAGCCTGCGCTCACTGGTTTTCGAACTGACCGATCCGGGCCCCGGGACGGCGGTGATGATTTCCCGCGTCCTCGATCTCCTGTTCGTGCATGCCCTGCGCGCCTGGTCCGCACGCGACGCGACGCCCGGATGGCTCACCGCCGCAATGGATCCCGCCCTCGCCCCCGTCCTGACGGCCATCCACCGCGACCCCGTCCGCCCCTGGACCGTTCCCGAGCTCGCCGCCCTGGCCCACCTGTCCCGCACCACCTTCGCCGAACGCTTCACCCGCCGCCTCGGCCGCTCCCCCGCCGCTTACGTCGCCGACCGCCGCCTGGCCCGCGCCGCGGACCTGCTGCGCTCCACCAGCACCCCGATCTCCGATATCGCCCACCGAATCGGCTACGACTCCGAGGCCGCCTTCACCCGAGCCTTCCGCCGCCACTATGGCCAACCCCCTTCTCGCTGGCGCAGACTCGACACGAGTTCGACCGACCAGAAGGACCACCGATGACCACCACGCCCGATGCCGGACCGATCGTCTCCGACAGCCTCCTGTTCGGCAACGTGCTGGTCACCCGTTCCGACGACCGCATCTCGGCACGACTGGAATCCGACGACTCCACGGTGGTCACCATCGAGCGCCTCGGCCCCCGTACCCGCAAGAGCGTTTCCATCGGCACCCGCGACCCGCGCAAGCTGCGCGCCAGCGTGAACGATCGGCCGCTCACGATCACCCCTGGCAGCGGCCGCCTACCGAAGCGGACCTACCGCGTTCTGGCCGAGGTCGACGACCGGATCGTCAGCCTCCGCCCCAAGGACATGTATACCTGCGAATTCATCGACGGCCGACCACACGAAATCGAAAGGCGATTCGCCGAATTGCGCGCCCGGGCCGACGGATCGATCGAATTCGACTGGGCCACAACGGTGGATCTGAAGGCTCTGGGTGTGACGGTCGGACCGCCGGAGCCCACCGCCGAGGACGTCCTCATCGGCTGCGCGCTGGCCACGGCCTTCGGTACCGGCTCACTGTCGCTGGTCGAGGTACTGCTGAACCTGGCCGGGGCTCTTCTTCCATAGGACAGGCGATTTCATCAGCCCGCCCGGTTCTTCCGGTGTGAGGCGATGAGACTGGTCATGGTCGTGACGATCAGAATCGCGCAAATGACGGCCAGGGAGAGGTTGTTCGAGATATCGGGGACGTCGGCACCGGATGCGTGCAGGGCGTGCAGCACCAGTTTGACCCCGATGAATCCGAGTATGGCCGCCAGGCCGTAGCTCAGATGCACCAGTCGGCGCAGCAACCCGCCGACCAGGAAATATCCCTGTCGCAGGCCCATCAGGGAAAACGCGGTGGCGGTGAAGACGATGTAGGGGCTCTGGGTCAGGCCGTAGACGGCGGGCACCGAGTCGAAGGCGAACAGTAGATCGGTCGTGCCGATCGCCAGCACCACGGCCAGCATCGGTGTCATCATCCGTCGGTCGTTTCGCACCACGACGAGTTTCGTTCCGTAATAGTGGTCGGTCGTCCGGAACCGCCGCCGCATCGTTCGCAGCAGGGGATTTCCCTGGTAATCCCGGCCTTCCGGAGCGGAACGGGCGTTGCGGATCAGCTGTATCGCGGTCCTGATCAGCAGCGCGCCGAAGATGTAGAACACCCACGAGAAGCGGTTGATCAGCGCCGCACCGGCCGCGATCAGTACCGCCCGCAGCGCGAGCGCGACGACCACACCCAATTGCAGCACATGCTGCCGATACCGCGGCGGGACCCCGAACGACGCCATGATCACCACGAAGACGAACAGATTGTCGATGCTCAGCGACTTCTCGGTGACGAAGGCGGCGAAGAACTCCCCGCCCGGCTGGGCACCTGCGCACACCAGCAGCCCCACCCCGAACGCGATGCCCAGCACCAGCCAGACGATCGACCAGACCGCGGCCTCCCGAATCGAGACCTCGTGCGGCGCCCCACTGACCAGGTAATCGACCACGATCAGCACGCCCAGTCCCACCACGGTCACAATCCACAGCGTCGGCGAAGCGTCCATATGCGCCATCCCACCACCTTCGACAGGACGAAACCGATTGCCGCGCCGCCATTGACACCCTCTGCCCGCGGGCCTACAGTCTCCACACCAAGTAAGGAAACTTTCCTAACAGTTCATGATCGAAGGCGTCGAGGAGGGTACGTGGCCGAGACGCGACCTACCCTCGCCGGAACGCCCAGCCTGCTGCGGGCCATCAACGATCGGGCCGCGCTGGAGTTGCTGCTCGCCAACGGCCCGCTGTCCCGGACCCAGATCGGGACGCTCACCGGTCTCTCCAAACCCACCGCGTCCCAGCTTCTCTCTCGCCTCGAGGCCGCTGGGCTGGTCGTTCCGGTCGGCACCGCACCCGGCGGTCCCGGGCCGAATGCCCAGCTGTACCAGGTGAATCCGGCCGCCGCCTACGTCGCCGGGGTGGACGTCACCAACAGCGAGGTGCGTATCGCGGTCGCCGACATCACCGGCGAGGTGCTCGCCGAGCACGCCGTGCGCACCAAGGGCTGGTCGGCCGCGAGCACCATCGGCCGGGTGGCCGAGGCGGTCGCCGAGACGGCGGAGCTGGCGGGTGTGCGTCGAGAGGCCTTGCGAGAGGTCGTCATCGGACTCGGCGGTGCGATGGATCCGGGCACTGGCACGCTGCGCTACGCCACCCATCTGCCGGGCTGGCATTCGCCCCGGCTCATCGCCGAACTGACGGATGCGATCGGCGCCGAGGTATCGATCGAGAACGACGTCAACCTCGCGGCCATCGCCGAACAGGCGCACGGTGCGGCGCAGGGCTGCGAGGATTTCGTGCTGCTGTGGACCGCCGCGGGCGTCGGCGCGGCCATCGTCATCGCGGGACGGCTGCATCGCGGCTACCACGGCGGCGCGGGCGAGGTGGGGTACATGCCGCTGCCCGGCGCGCCGATCGTGCACGACGTACGTCGCAAGAACTCCGGCGGATTCCAGCAATTGGCGGGCGCCCCAGCGGTTTCCGCGCTGGCGCGCAGCCATGGCCTGTCCGCGCCCACGGCCGCGTCGGCGGTGACCGAGGCACTCGAGACCCCCGGTGCGGGCGATGGGTTCCTGGCCGAATTCGCCGACCGGCTCGCGCTCGGGCTCGCCTCGATCGTGGCGGTGGTCGATCCGGAACTGGTCATCCTGGCCGGTCCCGTCCCGCGCGCGGGCGGCGAGCGGCTGCGAGTGCTGGTCCAGGATGCACTGGCGCAGTTGACGTTCGCGCGCACCGAGGTGCGGCGCACCACCGTACCGGGTTCGCCCGTCCTGCACGGCGCGCTCGAACGCGCCCTGGCCACCACGAGGGAAGCCGTCTTCTCCACCCATTGATCGCCCAGGAGTACCCCATGCGCAGAACCCCGCTCCGCACCCTCGCCGCCGCCACCGCGACCGCCACCCTCGCTCTGCTCGTATCCGCCTGTACCGGAACCGACTCCGGCGGTGCCGACGACGGCTCGGACGCCGGCAAGGAGGTCACCATCAACTTCTGGCACGGCTGGAGCCAGGAGAACGAGGTCAAGGCCATCACCGAGAATGTGGCCGCCTTCGAGAAGTCCCATCCCAACATCCGTGTCAAGCTGGTCGGCAACGTCTCCGACGACAAGATCGAGCAGGCGTTGCGCGCGGGCGGCCGCGACGCCCCGGATGTGGCCTCCTCCTTCACCACCGACAATGTCGGCAAGTTCTGCTCGGCCGGGGTCTGGCTCGATCTCGCACCGTTCCTGGCCCGCGACGGCATCGATCCGGTCACGACCTTCCCCGCTCCCATGCGCGAATACACCCGGTTCCAGGGCAATCAGTGCGCGCTGCCGCTGCTCGGGGACGCCTATGGCCTGTACTACAACAAGACCGCCTTCGCCGCGGCCGGAATCACCGCCCCGCCGAAGACGTTCAGCGAGTTCGAGGCCGCCGCGATCAAACTGACCCAGCCGGAGGGGGACGGCTACAAGCAACTCGGCTTCATGCCCACCTACCACGGCTACGAGACCATCCCCAGCCACTATCTGGGCCAGTACGGCGCAACGTATTTCGATGCCGACGGCAAATCCAACATCGCCACCGACCCCAAGGTCGCCGCCATGTACACCTGGCAGAAGGGTCTGGTCGACAAGCTGGGCGGGTTCGACAAGCTGGAGAAGTACCGCACCACCTTCGGTGAGGAATTCAGCGCCAAGAATCCGTTCCACACCGGCCAGGTGGCCATGTCGCTCGACGGTGAGTGGCGGACCCGGATGATCGCCGAGGCCAATGTCGGATTCGACTGGGCCACAGCGCCCTTCCCGGTCCCCGACGATCAGGCCGACACCTACGGCCGCGGCTACATCACCGGCACCATCATCGGGGTCACCAAGTCCAGTCGCAAGCAGACGGCCGCCTGGCAATTGGTGAAGTATTTGACCACCGACACCACCGCGCTGGTGAACTTCGCCAACGCCATCCACAACGTGCCCAGCACCAATGCGGCGCTGGCCTCCCCCGAGCTCAGCGCCGACCCCAACTTCCGCACGTTCATCGACATCGCCCGGAATCCGCACTCCTCGACCACCCCGGCCAGCATCAACGGCGGCGCGTATCAGGTGTCGATGCGCAACCTCGGCTACGACTTCGAGGCCGGTCGGCAGACCGATCTGCGGGCGGGTCTGGCCGCGACGGCCAGGGAGATCGACGAGGCGATCGATCAGGCGAAGTGATGGCGTCGGCGACAACCACGTCGGGCGGCCGCAGGGCCCGGCGGACGATCCGCACGGTGGCATTCCTGTCACCGTGGCTGATCGGCTTCGCCGTCTTCTTCGCCTACCCGCTGATCTCCACCGTCTACTTCTCGTTCATGCGCTACGACGGGTTCACCGCGCCGACGTTCACCGGGCTGAAGAACTGGAACTACGTCCTGGACAAGTATCCGTTCTTCTGGCAGGGCCTGGGCAACACGCTCTGGCTGGTGCTGGTGATGGTGTCGCTGCGGGTGATCTTCGGACTCGGCATCGGACTGCTGGTCACCAAGATCAAGACCGGGGTCGGGGCCTTCCGTACGGTGCTCTACCTGCCGTATCTGGCACCGCCGGTCGCGGCCACCATGGCCTTCGCCTTTTTGCTGAATCCGGGTACCGGGCCGGTGAACCATCTGCTCGGCAAGATCGGTGTGCCCCAACCGGGTTGGTTCAACGACCCGGCGTGGTCGAAGCCCGCGCTGACCATGCTCGCGCTGTGGGGTGTGGGCGATCTGATGGTGATCTTCATGGCGGCGCTGCTGGACGTCCCGCGCGAACAGTACGAGGCGGCCCGGCTCGACGGCGCGGGGGCCGCGGCGCGCTTCCGCTACATCACGCTGCCCAACATCATGCCGATCGTGCTGTTCGCCGTCGTGACCGGCGTGATCCAGACCATGCAGTACTACACCCAGGCCATCGTCGCGGGCAAGGTCGCCAGCGGCAAGATCGCCAATGCCGGTGAGGATTTCGAGCCCGGCTACCCGCACGGCTCCACCTGGACGCTGCCGCAGCTGATCTACAACCTCGGCTTCCAGCGCTTCGACACCGGCTCGGCGTGCGTGGTCGCGGTGATCCTGTTCACGCTCTCGATGGCCTGCACCGCACTGCTACTGCGGCGCAAATCCGGCTTCCTGCGAGAGGACTGAGCCATGGCCGTGACTTCCGTGCTGCCGCCGCCCGTGGCCCTCGACCAGCCCGAGCCGCGAACCGGCAGGCGCACAACGTTTTTGAATTGGGTGGCGCTGCACTCGCTGGCCATCGCCGTCGCGTTGGTGTTCGTGCTGCCGTTCGTCTTCGTCTTCCTGACCTCGGTCATGTCCGACCAGCAGGCGCTGACCTCGAATCTGTGGCCCGCGCAATGGCGCTGGGACAACTACGTCCGCGTCTGGCACACGCCGGGCTTTCTCACCTGGTGGCGCAACACCCTGGTCTACGCGGTCGCGGGAACCGCGCTGACATTGCTGTCCAGCCTGCCGGTCGCCTACGCGCTCGCCAAATTCCGCTTCCGGGGTCGCAATCTGGCGCTCATGGCGGTGGTGTCGATGATGATGCTGCCACCCCAGGTGACCGTCATTCCGATGTATCTGGTGTGGGCCAAGCAATTTCATCTGACCGGCTCGCTGTGGCCGCTGATCATCCCGATGGCCTTCGGCGACGCGTTCTCGATATTCCTGCTGCGGCAGTTCCTGCTGACCATTCCGGACGAATATCTGGAGGCGGCGCGCATCGACGGCTGCGGCCACGTGCGCACCCTGCTGCAGGTGGTGCTGCCGATGGCCAAACCGGCCATCGCGGCGGTCGCACTGTTCCAGTTCTTCTATTGCTGGAACGACTATTTCGGCCCGCAGATCTACGCCAGCGAGAATCCGGCGGCCTGGACACTCAGCTACGGGCTGGAGTCGTTCAAGGGCGCCCACCACACCAACTGGAACCTCACCATGGCCGCGACCGTGCTGGTGATGGCGCCGGTGATCATCCTGTTCTTCTTTGCCCAGAAGGCCTTCATCGAAGGCGTGACACTCACGGGGGTCAAAGGCTGATGTCCGCAGTGAAACTTGCCGTCGTAGGCGGCGGTTCGACCTACACACCCGAACTCATCGACGGCTTCGCGCGCCTGCACGAGGCCCTGCCCATCGCCGAGCTGGTCCTCATCGATCCCGCCGAGCAGCGGCTCGAGCTGATCGCGGGACTGGCTCGTCGCATCTTCGACCGATACGGCCGCGACACCCGCGTGGTGACGACGAGCTCTGTGCTGCAAGGCGTTTCGGATGCCGATGCGGTGCTGCTGCAGTTGCGGGTGGGCGGGCAGGCCATCCGCAACTCCGACGAGAGCTGGCCGCTGGACTGCGGCTGCGTCGGTCAGGAGACCACCGGCGCGGGCGGGCTGGCCAAGGCGCTGCGCACCGTCCCGGTGGTCCTCGACATCGCCGAACAGATCCGCACGGCCAGCCCGAACGCCTGGATCGTCGACTTCACCAACCCCGTCGGCATCGTGACTCGGGCGCTGCTGAACGAGGGGCACCGGGCCGTCGGCCTGTGCAATGTCGCCATCGGATTCCAGCGCCGCTTTGCCCGGCACCTCGGCGTGGAACCGGCGCTGATCCGGCTGGACCACGTGGGCCTCAACCACCTCACCTGGGAACGCGGGGTGACCCTGCTCGATCACCCCGGCGCGGCGACCGGGCAGGAGGTGCTGCCCAAACTGCTGGCGAATTTCGGCGAGGCGATCGCGGCCGATGTGCGACTGCCGCATTCGCTGCTGCAGCGCCTCGGCGTCGTCCCCTCCTACTATCTGCGCTACTTCTATCAGCACGACACCGTGGTGGAGGAGCAGCGCGCCACGGGCTCGCGGGCCGCGGAGGTGGCCGAGATCGAGCGGCAACTGCTGGATCTGTACGCCGATCCGGCGCTGGACCACAAACCCGCACTGCTCGAAAAGCGCGGCGGCGCTTACTATTCCGAGGCCGCGGTGCAGCTGCTGGCCCCGCTGCTGGGCACCGGCGACGGCACCGATGTGCACGTGGTCGACACCCGCAACGATGGCATCCTGCCGTTCCTGCCCGACGACGCCGTGATCGAGGTCCCCGCGCAGATCGACGCCGACGGGGTCTGGCCGCTGCCGCAGCGCCCGGTGGAACCGCTCTACGCGGGCCTGATCGCGCATGTGGCCGCCTACGAGCAGCTCGCACTGCGCGCCGCGCTCGACGGCGGCCGCGACCGGGTGGTCGACGCGCTGCTCGCCCATCCGCTGATCGGTCAGTGGGATACCGCCGAACCGCTGGCCGACCGCCTCATCGCCCACAACCGCGCGTATCTGAGCTGGGCGTGAAAGAGCAGATACCCGGCGTCCTCGCCATCGACGGCGGCAACAGCAAGACCGACGTGGCGCTGGTCGCAATGGACGGAACGGTTCTGGGCACCGCCCGGGGCGAGGGCTTCGAACCGCATCGCGACGGGCCCGATCGCGCGATCGACAATTTGACGCCGTTGATCGACGCGGTGGCCGAACAGGCCGGGCTCGCGCCTGGGCGGCTGCTCACCACCCGAGTGAGCGCCTGCATGGCCAATGTCGATCTGCCCGTGGAGGAACAGCGCCTGCACGCGGCCGTCGCCGCCCGGCCGTGGGGGCGCAGCGCGGCCGTCGGCAACGACACCTTCGGCCTGTTGCGCGCCGGTACCGACAGCCCGCGCGGGGTGGCGGTGGTGTGCGGGGCCGGAATCAATTGCGTCGGACTGCTTCCCGACGGCCGCACCGCCCGCTTCCCCGCCCTGGGCAAGCTCACCGGCGACTGGGGCGGCGGGGGCGGCATGGCCGCGGAGGCCATGTGGCATGCGGCCCGCGCGGAGGACGGCCGCGGCCACCCGACCGCGCTGTCGGCGGCCATCGGCAGACACTTCGGAATGGCCGGGGCCAATGCCGTGGCCGAGGCAATTCATCTGGGGCGCTTGCCGAGACAGCGCCTGCACGAGATCGTGCGGGTGCTGTTCGCCACCGCGCAGGCGGGCGATGCGACCGCGCTGCGGCTGATCGATCGGCAGGCCGACGAGATCACCCGCCTCGCGGTCGTCGCGCTGCGGCGGCTGGGACTGCTCGGTGAGCCGACGCCGCTGGTGCTCGGCGGCGGTGTGCTCGCCGCGCGGCAGCCGCTGCTGATCGATAATCTGATGGCCCGCCTCGCGGTGGCCGCGCCCCTGGCCGAACCCCGAATCATCGTCGCCCCACCGGTTCTGGGCGCGGCGCTGCTGGGGCTCGATCATCTCGGCGCGGACGCCACGGCCCATGCGCGGCTGCGCGCGGCCTATCCGACGCCCGAGGAGGGTGCGGCCGTTCTCTCCGCCGATTGACCGGGCGGGTCAGCCGTCGGCGTTACCCGCCTTCCACTCCGGCCACGCAATGTTCCAGTCCCCCAACCCATCCACGCCCGACAGGGTGCCCGCCACGGTGTTCTTCACGATCGCGATATCGCCGCGCTTGGCGTTCTCGTAGACCCATCGGGCATCGGCCGGGCTGAGATTGAGGCAGCCGTGGCTGGTGTTGGTGTAGCCCTGTTGACCGACCGACCACGGTGCGGAGTGCATGAAGATGCCGCTGTAGGACATCCGAGTCGCCCAGTCGACCGGGGTGCGGTAGCCGTCGGGGCCGGTCGCCGCGACGCCGTAGGTGGACGAGTCCATGATCATGTGGTCGAACCGGTCGGACAGAATGTAGATGCCGTTGTCGGTGGGCGTGGCATTCTTGCCCATCGAGGTCGGCATGGTGCGGATCACCTCGCCGTTGCGCTCGACGGTCACCATCTTGGTGTGGTCGTCGGCGGTGAAGATCATCGCGTCGCCGATGGTGAACGAGGAGTGGATGTCGGCGTCGCCGACCAGGCCGTTGCCGAGGTCGCGGCCGTAGGTGTCCACCTCGACGGTGACCCTGGTGCCCGGCGCCCAGAAGCGCTCCGGCCGCCAGCGCACCTCGCGATTGTTCACCCAGTAGAAGGCCCCTTCCACCGGCGGCACGGCCGTAATCCTGATCGCGGCCTGCGCGGCGCGGCGGTCGGGGATGTTCTCGTCGAACTGCACGGCCACCGGCTGGCCGATGCCGACCACCTCGTTCTCGGCGGGCAGCAGCCAGGGGTGGGTCTTGTTGCGCGGGGTCATGGTGGTGAAAGTCACCGCGCTGGAGGCGGTTCCACCCAGTCCGACAGCCTCGGCCTGCAGCCGATAGGTGCGCCCGAACCCGAGCCGCTCGGTGGCCCGCCAGGACAACCCGTCCGGCGCGAGCTGCCCCGCCACCGGGCCCCCCTCCGGATTGAGCAGCGTCACCGCGGTCAGCCGCCCGTCCTCGACCCGAACCTGCAGCGGATCCCCCGCCGACACCCCCACCGCCCCGTCGGCGACCGGCGTGCCGATCTTGGGCCGGAGCAGTTCACCGATCGGACGCCCCTGCGGAATCGGCCCCTCACCGCTGGCCTGGGACTTCGTACAGGCCGTGCCGCCGACCACGGCCAGCACCGCGAGCGCGGCCACCGCGCTCAGCACTCTCGAGCGATGTCGCCCTCGCCATATGCTCATGTCCAACCCCAATTCCCTGTCTCGTACGCACCCGCAGGCCGGTCGAGACCACGTCAGACCATTTTGCCTCAGCCCGACCGGCCACCGAGACGTTCGACACACTCACCCCGGCGCCCCCTTCATCCCCCACACCCCCTAGATCGTTAACACCCCACCCCAAACCCACCCCGACCAGCCGATTTCACTTTCCGCCCCCGCTCCTGTTATGGTTTTCCCCGCACCGGAACGGAGCAACCGCCCCGCCCGGAAGCACCAGCGCCATTAGCTCAATTGGCAGAGCAGCTGACTCTTAATCAGCGGGTTCGGGGTTCGAGTCCCTGATGGCGCACAACAAAAAGCCCCTGACCAGGCAATATCAGTCAGGGGCTTTCTTCGTTGGTCCGTTTCGTCGGGCCGTTTCCAAAAAAACACCAAAAATTCAGCGCCACCCGTTCGTCAGCTGGGGGCCCGTGCCGAAACCCATCTCCAGCACGGCCGATGAGTCCGGTGCCTGCTCGGGCGAGGCGATGTAGTGCCGCTCCGTGATCCCCTCGCGGGAGTGCCCCAACTGCTTGGCCGCTGTCTTCGAGTCCGACGCCTCGGCGATCAACGTGGCCACTGCCTTCCGGAACGTGTACTGCGTCACGTCGCAGTGCCTTCACCTCACACATTCGCCCGTGGGCCGGGTCGTCTCGCAACCGCTTCAGCATCTGGATCGTGAACTCCGGCAGCGTGACAATCCGGTACCCCGCATCGGATTTCGCCCACTCCTGCCGAAACAATCCCTTCCCGGTGAGCCTGACGACGGTCGCCGAGACAGTAAACGTCGTCGGGTCCGCTTCGAGGTCGAACTGCCCCAGGACGCCGCCAGCGCTTCTCCCGGCCGCACTCCGGAGCCAAGGACCAGATCGGCGACGTCGAGCACAAGCCGATTCCGTTTCGGACCGTGCGCGTATACGCAGGTGTTCCCGGAATCCCCTTCCCCGCCAACCACTCCCGAAGCTGGGCGCGCAGGCCGTCCAAGCGGTCCCGTTCAATGGTCTGCGGCCTGCTCTTGCGTCTGCGCATGCGAGAGGTGTCACGTACCGGGTTCTCCGTCAGGACTCCGTACCGAACGGCGAGCCCCATGATGCCGGTCAGAATGACCTTGTGCAGCCGCGCCTTCGACTTCAGCCCGGCAGCAGCAATCGACTGGATGTCGTCCAGTCGGCCCGCATCCGCTTCCCACACACGAAGATTGCCCAGAGCGGGGCGCAGCTTGATCACATCTTTCTTGGCCCGCTTGTCATCGCTCGCGTCGAGCTCACCTTTGTATCGGTCATAGGACTGTTGACCGATCCCTTCGTCTCGCTTCGCCTCCTCGAGCCACATATCCATCAGAAGCGTGAGACGGGTATCTCGGCTGATCTTGCCACGTGCGCGGCCCTTGTACTGCTTCTACTTCGTCTTTGTCCACTCGGCGGGACAGGATTCGTCGCCCATCGGCGTCTAGGACGACGCAGTGGTGAGCACCTTTACCGGCATCGACTCCAGCCCACAGGTGTTGCTGCACAACCAGTTTCCATTCGCTCGATGGTTCAGGAGGGGGCCCGGCGGACGACCACGCCGTCGTGTCCTTACACAGCGATCGCATCGCGTCTCTCGATCAGCGGTCGAGTCGTCGCGAGATGCCGGGTGGCCAATCACCAGGGACCATCCAACTGCAGAATCCTGAAAGCCATGCCCGGCGCCCCTGGGTGACCAGAACCTACAAGCTCGGGTCCGGATCACCGTCCGAACGCGGTAAGGAATTCTGCTGCCGTTCGGGCCGGATTTACGAGCGAGATCGACTGCGCCGCAGAACATCCGCCGTTTGTTATCGACGGCGAGATCGTCGCCTTCGTCGACGACGAGCCCTCGTTCGCAGCACAGCAACCGCGCATGCACCAGCGCGGACGGGCGAAGATCGCCGCTCTGGCCGCGAGCACGCCGGCCACCTATGTCGTGTTTCGACCTGCTGCATATCGGACACCGCCCGCTGATCGAACTGCCGTACCTCGAGCGACGGCCAACTGCTCGAGCAACTCGGCATTCGGGACCGACACTGGCAGGCCTCTCCGCGGGTGTACGGCCGCGGCGCCCATATGGCACTGGTCTAAGTGCTTCGGGACTCGATAGCCGACAGTTCAGAGATTGCCGTGAACACAATCCTGCCCAGGTTAGGTGGCCGTTTCCCTCGCGTCAGCTTGCCAGGAACTTGCCAAGACCGGGTGGAATGCGTGGACACGGCGATACGACTGCGCGTTTGCCGACAGGCTGTGTGGCACTGGCTTGCGCGTGCGGAGTGGGGCAGCCAATTAGTTACAGACATGGCCCCTGGTGCGGTGGGCACGTTCGTAGGCCCATTCGTCGGTCAGGGTGTGGTGGAACCGTTCGACCTTGCCCTTGGTTGGGCCAGTTGCCTATGACGAGTCCTGAATGGAGGGAAAAGCCGACAAAGGGAAGGCGGCCTCTGGTGCGAATGACGCTCGGGTCGTTGGCGTTTCGGCAGAAAGGTCGTGGCCGGTTCGATTCCCGGCTAATGTAACGTGTTGATGGACAACAGGCCCTCAGTGATCCAGCTCGGTTGTCACCTACTCCTGCCGACGTCCCTGGGTGGAGGATCGGGAGAAGTCTGGGACCGAGGTAGGTCTGTCGAGAGTTGCGAGGAGATCGTTGCCCGACACGCTGATCCAGGAGTTGGCTATGATTGACCCAGTCGGAAGGATCGCTTCTCGTAGCCGGGGCTTCCTGCGACATCGGCCGTGCCATCGCCCAGCGTCGTGCCGCTCGACGGGGCGACGGGGCATAGCCACAGGTGTGACGTGGCGGTGAAGATCATGTCGCTCGGCAGGAGCCGACCCCGCCGCAGCCGACGGCGCGGACCGGTTGTTCAGCGACCTCACCGACGGGCATCATGGAGGCAGTGGATCGCTCCCGTCCGGGTTGCGATCCGATCACCCGAAGCTTCCGACCTCGAGCCTGCCGACAGAAAGGCAGCATGCAGTGGATCTTCGTGAAGTCCCGTGCGGGCCCGGACGTTTGCCGGTTCTCGGGCACGGGTGGAAAATGTGGCGTGACCCCGTCCAGTTCATGGTGGATCTGGCCAGCGTCGGGAAAATAGTACGTGTAGACATCGGCAATCGCGTTGTCTATGTGATTACCGATTTCGAACTACTCCACAGGGTGTTGGTAGAGAACTCCGACGCCTACGAGCGAGGGCTCCTCTTCGAACGCATCCGTCTCATATTCGGGGAATCGCTGATCGTCGCGGATGGTCAGCAACACAGGGATCTTCGTCGTCTGCTTCAACCAGCGTTCCACCGAACAGAGTTGGAAAGCTACGCGCCCATTACGAAGCGTAACGCGGATGCGCTGGCGAGTTCGTGGCAACCAGGTCAGATAGTCGAGGCCCGTTCCGCGTTGGTAGGGTTGGTGATTACCGACCTGCTCGGGTCCATGTTCTCGCACGAGCCCGATACCGAGGAGCTGCAACTCATCTCGGGTCTGATCGATGACATAGGCGCGGGTGCCATAGTGGGCAGTGTGCTGCCGAAGCGATTGGCGAGCCTGCCATTGCCGGTGAACCGCAAATTCCTGTCGGCTGGAACGCAACTGCGGAGCTACTGCCAGGAGCTACTCGTTGCGCGCCGGGCCAGCGGTGAGCGCCGGAACGACCTGATCGACATCCTGCTGGATTCGGCGGTTGCGGAAAACCGTAGTGACAAGTTCTTGGCAGAGCAGGCCGTGACCATTCTCTTCGGTGGGATCGACGCCTTGGCCGCCACGCTGGCCTGGGCTCTGTACGAGTTGTCCCAGCGTCCGGAGGTGGCGTCGAAACTGCAGCAGGAGATCTCCGAAGCGGGAGAACTCAGCCCCCGAAGCCTCGACCAGCTCGACTACCTGAACCGGTTCCTGAACGAGGTCACGCGGATCCATTCGCCACTACTGCAGACCAGACGCAGCGTCACCACGGTGGAACTCGACGGTTTCACATTTCCCGCTGGGACCGATATCGGCTACAGCATTGCAGCTGTTCATCGCAACCCGCATATTTTCGCCGAGCCGAACACCTTCGATCCCGATCGGTGGCCGCCTTCCAACTCCGGGTCCAAATGCCGGAGCTTCGTTCCGTTCAGCATGGGCAATCAGATGTGTATCGGAAGAAATTTTGCGTGGGTGGTGCTGCAAACGACTCTCCACAGTCTGCTGTCGAAGTGGGAGTTCCAGCAGGTCACAACCAAGAAACTCCCGCGGGCCATGGGTCCGATCCCAGGGATGAGGAGGCTCCCGCTCGAGGTTCGCCCGGTTTCTGGGAAACGCACGGTTGACCGTGACGACTCGCGGCGGATCCGGACTTCGGTGCCATCGAAGGCTCGTTGGTCGTCGCGCTGCGCGCCCTCGGGCGAACAATCGGCACCGTAGCCACTGGGCTGGTCGGCCTAGGCTCAGGTCTTGCCCGATCCGGCGAGCGTCGTCCTGCGGTGTCCGGACCTCCGGCGTATGAGGAGGGGGAGGACGGCTGTGGTGACGAAGAGGGCGACGGCGACGAGGATGAAGTAGAGCAGCGATCCGGTGCGGCCGAATCGAGGGACGAAGGCGACCTCCTGGCCGGTTGCGGCGACGGCGTTGAGGAACGGAGCGTAGGCCTGCAGGGTGTATCCATGGGGTAGCAGATTCATGGCAATCTCAACCACATAGACCCAGAACAGGAGGACGGCGACGGCGGCGGACGGAGTGTGAATCAGTGACCCGACCGCGACACCCACGCCGCATGCCGCGAACGCGTAGCTCGGGACGGTCCACAGGAACCGGATACCGGCGGAGTCGGTGATGTCCACAGCCCCATAGAGTTCCGGGAACAGGCGTGGCAACGTGACCATGACGACGACGAGTAGCACAGCTGTCGATATCGCCGCGATGGTGCCGTAGTAGATCCACCGGGCCAGCGCGACCGTCCAGGACCGGGGAAACAGGAAGGCATTGAGATCGCTTGTCTGCCCGCGCCATTGGGTGGCATGGGCGTAGGCGGCGGTGACCATCATGACCGCCACGGACAAGGTGATCACCCAGTACACGGAGTTGGTGGTGGAGACCGGGGCTACGAATTGCTGTCCGGGCAGTTTGGCGAGTCGTTCTGCGACGGCGGCGATTCCGAAGGTGACGACCAGAGGCAGAACGAAGGTGAGGGGGACAGCGACGGTCCACAGGAAGCTGCGTCCGGTGGTGCGGGTCCATTCGGCGGCGATGCCGCGGCGGACCAGGGTGACCGGACCGGGGCCGGTCATGGGGCCACGCCGGACTCGAGGTGGGTAGGCAGGCCGGCGATTCGCAGGTAGGCGTCTTCGAGGCGGGTCTCGCCAGGACCCAGGGTGCTCATGAGGTGGGTGTAGGGCTGGTCGGCCAGAATGCGCTGGTTTCCGAGGATGACGATGTGGTCGGCGTTGCGTTCGACCTCATCGAGCAGGTGCGTGGCAACCAGGACACAGGTCCCGGAATCGGCGAGATGGCGCAGCAGTTCGCGTATCCAGCGGATGCCCGCGATGTCGAGGCCGTTGAGGGGTTCGTCGAGCAGCAGGGTCCGAGGTTCGCAGAGCAATGCGGCGGCGATGCCGACGCGTTGGAGCATGCCGAGCGAATAGTGCCCCAATCGACGATCGGCGACCCCGACAAGGTCGACGAGGTCGAGGACGTCGCCGACCCGGCCGGGGGGTAGTCCGCGGGCACGGGCGATCCAGCGCAGGTGCCGACGTGCGGTGTGGCGTGGGTCGAAGGCTCGGTAGTCGAGGTGCATTCCGAGCGTTGCCGGTGTGGTGTGATGCGCCCGGACGAGGGTGCCGTCGACCCGGACGGTGCCGATAGCAGGCGCGATGACGCCGCAGATGCACCGCAGCAGCGTGGTTTTGCCGGTGCCGTTGAGACCGATCAGGTAGGTGAGTGCCCCGTCTGCCACGGTCAGTTCGGGGACCTCGAGGACGGTCACGCCTGGGTAGCTCAGGGTGAGGTCACGGATTTCGATCACGTCGCTCGGAGCCGGTCAGGCGGGACAGTTCATCGGAAGCCCCACGGCCCTGATGCCCTCGCATACGGAGCTGTTGGACAGCTTCCAGACACCATCGATACGCTTCCAGACCACGCGCGCCACCAGGTCCGGCTGTCCCGCCGACTTGCTGCGCAGCATGGCGGTGTGCACGTTGCCGTCGTGGGTTTCGGGACCGGTGATCTCATTCGACCCGCGTGGAGCTCGGTACATGCCGGTGTTGTAGAGGGTGCGCGCGACCACGACCGCGTTCATGCCGCCTTCCATATGGGCGGCCTTGGCTTGGTCGGAGCCGGGCAATTCGATCAGGAACGCGACCTGGTCGTCGAGTTCTCTCAACGTGGGGACATCTCCGGTGATGAGATCCCCGGGAGCGGCGGAGGCGACGGGGGCATTGATGACAGAGGCGCCGGTCGTGACCATGGCGACCGCTACGATCGTCGACGCGACACCAGCGACAGTTGTGGAGGTCTTCATGACGTCATCCTCTGATCGACTGGTACAACACCTGTTGCACGCTCGAATGTGCAGGCGGCCAACGGATTGGCGTATCCGAGCCTACTCCTGTTCGTGTCGGATTCTCAGGGTTTGCGGCCTATGGCGCCGAGCATGACCATCGAAGTGTCCGGCAAGTCGGGGCCCAGCCACTCCTGCACCGGCGCCACACCCGGTTCGAACAACTCGAAGCCGGCCAGGAATGCCTCCGTTTGCGCTGGGGACCGGAAGGTGACCTGGGCCGAAGTATTGTTCGTGCCGGCGAGCACCTGGAGTATCTCCGGGGCGGAATCACTGGAACCATGAACGATCGCCAGGTAGCTACCCGGTGCCAACCGATCGCGGAAAGCGGCGATGATGTCGGCGGGGTGTTCGTCGTCCATCACGTAATGCAGCACGGCGGAGAGCGTGATGGCTACCGGCTCGTTGAAGTCGATCAGGGCGCGCTCGCTGAGCTGATCGATGATGTCGCGGGGACGACGAACGTCGCCCAGCAGTGCCGCGACACCCGGTGGTCCGGCCAGCAGCGCGTCGCAATGGGCGACTACGAGTGGGTCGTAGTCGACATACACCACCCGCGCCGACGGCTCGATCTTCCGAGCCACCTCGTGCACGTTGGGCGAGGCCGGGATGCCCGAGCCGAGATCGAGGAACTGACGGATACCGGCAGCAGCGGCCCTTTCGACCGCTTTGAGTGTGAAACTTCGGACGAACCAGACCAAGACCTTGAGTTCGGGTGCGCGAGAGAGCATTTGGCAGGCGGTCTCTCGGTCGATCTCGAAATTGTCCTTTCCGCCCAACAAGTAGTCGTACACCCGGGCGGAGCTCAGCTCGTCAGGGTCGAACGGTTGCGGCGTCCGTTCGCTCTCCGGCGCAGGCCCTTCTATTCCATCGACCACAGGTTCAACCGTAGCCGACCGCCACCTCGGGAGTGTGCGACTCCACAGATCTGTCGTCGCCTGGATGTGGTGGAAGTATGCGTTGCCCGAACGAGGCGCGGCTTCGCCCGACCGAACCGGCCCTTCGATGGTGCCATCGGCGAACCCCCTCCGCCACAACACGATCCAACACTCCAGGGCAGATCGACCAGTACTTACTTCCAACTGTCGTCTTTGGTCGGGCTTGAATCCGTTTCGGCCAAGGCGACCGCGTGTGCTACCGCGGACCGCGCCCGGTCGATGGTCTTGTAGCGGCCCAGTCCGCATGGGGCCGCGACATCCAACAGGCCGCCGTAGGCCGACTCCGCCGCGGCCAGCCCCTGTCGTGCTTGCTCGAGCGGCTGCGTCGGATGCGCAAGCCCGGCGATAACACGTGTAGCGGCAGGCAATTCGAGGCGTGCCAGGGGCGCGTAGTACCGCGGCCGAACCGGCGCCTGTTTGCCGTCGCCGATGGGAAGGTGGACGAAATCGAGATGTCTCCCCGCAGGCCAATAGCGCGCTATCGCGTTGGCCAACGCGACGACCGGGGCTGTCGATCTCGGCGACACGACCGGCTTGTCGTCGAGGCTCCCGTAGCACAGGTGCACACCGAACCGGGAATCATAGGGGGCCCGTGCGACGAGGCGTGCGATCGCTCGACCCGCCACGGTGGCCGGGCCCTGCCGCAAGCCCGTAGGTGTCCCCGCGCAGAGGAGCGTCTCCGCTGGCAATTCCAGTTGGAATACGACGTTGTCCCGCAACGCCTCATGGATACGGACGATCTCCCTGACAGTGGCGTCGACAATCGGGCGGTAATAGGGGAAGGCTCGGTCGCTACGGCCGACCGAGCCTCGACGCCATACGAGCATCCGCGCCTCGAAGGCGATGAAACCGATGACAAACGGCGTCGGTATACCCACCTGCAAGCGAAGACCGGGGTCGGTTCGGCGCATGTCGACCAACGCGTCCCCGGCACGCGCGGCCTCCTGCGCATAGCCGAGCGCGGCGTCGAGATCGGCTTCGGCAAGCGATCGGCCTGCCCGAAGCCGAAAGGTGTCGCGGGAACGCAACGTCGACCAATCGCCACGGCGCACACGCGCCAGCGCCGGGATGCTGCCGAACCGGTCGATGATGGGTCTGACGTACCACCGGGCGCGATATGGATCCGCTTCACCGCCCGGAACCATGCCGTCCAAGAATTCACCGGCCGTGTCGACGGCGAACGCCATCGCCTTCTCTGGACTGTCCAACTGCGCGGGCAAGCTGCCCACGAAGTGAATCCTGCGCTCGGGCTGCACAGCGCCAGTCTCGCATATCGTCATCCCCCGAGACGTCGTGTCATCGTCGTCGAGCCGGGAAACCCCACCGACGCACCGCAACCGACTCCGGCCGCCGCCCAACGTATCGTCGCCGCAGACCGCATCGACGTGATGTTTCCCCCCAGCGCCCAGCAGGGTCCGACCATGCCGTGCCGAGCACGTCGGCGACAGGCGGTGTCGAGGTCGGCGACCGGTACCAACCCGATTCGACCGACCGATCAGAACGCGGGATTGTTTGGGTCCGGCAGCTTCGACGGATACCATGGGAGATCGCACACCGTGTGTTTGCAAACGCGCGCACACGGCCACCCCGAGGGTGATCTTCGAGCAACGGAGCAGGGCCTCATGAACCCAGAACCGGTCCGCCGTCTAGAACCACTGGTCGAGCCGCGCATTGCCCAGCTCGGCCCTACAGCGCTGCGCATCGCGATCGGCGGACAGCTCCGCAAGATGCGCCAGGAGCT
>NZ_JAMRXH010000025.1 GCF_023740735.1 Nocardia sp. CDC159 | reverse complement strand
GCCAATTTGAGAGCCACACCGAACCCTGATGGTGGGCAGCCGAACGAGAGAGCACCCCCACCGGGCACCTGGACCGGATCCTGGCCGGGACCCGATCGTGATACCAGTTTCTAACTAGCCGACGAGGGCGTTGATTCCAGATCATCCTTCGGAGCCAGCACCTTCGACCATGCGCCTGGCTGTGCCGCCGCACTGCGGCCGATCATGCCGCCCTGGTCGAGGCTGTCCGCTTGGGCGCTTCGCGGCTGAGCTGGACTACGATCCCTGCGGACCTCACGGGGTCACGATGTTGAATTTCGGGTTCGGTTTGTCGAGCACGTCATTGATCCGCTTCAGCTTGCCCGGATCGCCGGACACCCTGGCCGCGCCGGATTTCACCGCCTCGGCGATATCCATGCCGCCGGTCAGGACGGCCAGCAGTGTCGGCCGGGTCAGGGTGAGCGCGGCATCGGGCGCCGGGCCGCGGAAGTCCGGCGGCAGCACGTAGTGGATCAGCACGCCGTTGCGAAGCTCGGTCCGGTAGGTCTTGTTCTCGTCGGTGATGGTCCAGTCGTTGGTCAGGTGCAGATCCCAGGCCTTGGGGCCGTTCACGAGAAAGGCGGCGGAGTCGAAGATCTGGTCGACGGTGAGCGCGGCCAGCATGGTGGGCGAGGTCGCCTTGGTAGGGGTGCCGAAGTTCCCGTTGCGCAGCTCCTGTGCGCCCGAGAGATAGAAGTTGCGCCAGGTGCCGTTCTCGGATCCGTAGCCGAGCTGCTCGAAGGCGCTGGCCTGCAACATCTTTGCCTTCCGGTTGTCCGGGTCGGCGAAGATCACGTGGTTGACCAGCTGGACCACCCAGCGGTAATCACCGTCGGCGTAGGCCTTGCGCGCCTTCTTCATCGCCTCCTCCGCCCCGCCCATCGCGTCGACATACCGTTTCGCGGCCTCGACGGGAGGGTGTTCCCACAGATGCGCGGGATTGCCGTCGAACCAGCCCATATAACGCTGGTAGATCGCCTTCACGTCATGGCTGACGGACCCGTAGTAGCCGTGGTTGTACCACTTCGCCTCGAGTGCGGGGGGCATCCGAATCATCTCGGCGATCTCGGTGCCGACATAGCCCTGGTTGAGCAGCCGCAGCGTCTGGTCGTGCAGATAGGCGTAGGTATCGCGTTGCAGCGACAGCCATTCGGTGATCTTGTCGGTGCCCCACATCGGCCAGTGGTGCGAGGCGAAGGCCACCTCGGTCTTGTCGGCGAAAAGCGTGATCGCCTCGGTGAGGTAGCGCGCCCAGACGTGCGCGTCCCGTACCAGCGCGCCGCGTAATGTCAACAGGTTGTGCAGGGTGTGGGTGGCGTTCTCGGCCATGCACAGTGCCCGGTGGTCGGGGAAGTGGAAGTTCATCTCCGACGGGGCCTCGGTGCCGGGGGTGATCTGGAAGACCATGCGCACACCGTCGATCACCTCCTCCTGGCCGGTGTGGGTGATGTCGCGGGTCGGGGCGATGAGGCTCACCGTGCCGGTCGAGGTCGTCATGCCGAGTCCGACTCCGACCTGGCCCCGCTCCCCGCGCGGCAGCGCGGCGCCGTACATGTAGGCCGAGCGGCGCGCCATCGCGGTGCCCGCGTAGATGTTCTCCGCCACCGCGTGTTCGAGGAAACCCTGGGGTGCCAGCACCGGTACCCGCCCGGCGGTCACCTCCTCCTGGGTTGTCACGCCCATCGCGCCACCGAAATGGTCGACGTGGGAATGGGTGTAGATCAAACCCGTCACCGGCCGGTCGCCTCGATGCCGCCGATACAGCTCGAGCCCGGCCCTGGCCGTTTCGACGGAGATGAGGGGGTCGATCACGACCACTCCGCGGTCACCTTCGATCAGCGTCATATTCGACAGGTCCAGGCCGCGAACCTGATAGAAGCCCGGGGCCACCTCGTAGAGTCCGCTCTTGACCACCAGCTGCGATTGCCGCCACAGGCTCGGATTCACCGAATTCGGGCAGCTGCCCGCGAGGAAAGCGTAGGACCCGCTGTCCCACACGACATTTCCGTTCGCGTCCTTGACGATCTCCGACTCCGGGGCAGCGATGAATCCGCGATCGGCGTCGGCGAAATCGACGGTGTCGGAGAACGGCAACGACTGCTGCACGCGCTTGTGCTGATCGACGATGTGGTCACTCGGGCCGACGGGGGTCGTGGACGTCTCCTCCGCAGACGACGTGCCCGAGCTGTCGCAGCCGACGACGGTGAGGCCGACTCCCGCAACCGCCAGCGCCGCCGCGCTCATCCCTAGTACGCCGCGTCGCGACACTCGAGGGCCGCTGCCCCTCTCCGAGTTGTCGAGCTCATCGTGGGACGCCATTGTCGCTCTCCCTTCCGCATCCGACCGGTAAGCGGACATCTCGCCAGCTATCGACTAGCGACTCGCAGCATGCTGCATACCCGCTGAATCTCTAGCCTCACGCTACCTTTATTGCAGTGCCTATGCAATAATGGCCTGATGAGCAGCAATCCGAGCGCGCGGCCGCCCGGCGAGCGCACCGGTGGTCGGCGTCGCAACCCGCAACTGACCCGCCGAGCGATCCTCGACGCCTTGCTCGCGGCAGTGCACGACGGCGACTACCTGCCGACCGCGAAAACCATCGCCGCCCGCGCGGGCACCTCCGAACGCAGCGTCTTCGTCCATTTCCCGACGCGCGAAGACCTGCTCATCGCTGCCACCGAGCAGCAGTCCACGTCCGTGGAAGCGCTGGTGGCGCAGGCGGATGCGCAACTGCCGCTGGAGCAGCGAGTGGATGCGGTGGTGCGTCAGAGCGCGGCGATCTATGCGCTACAGCGTCGCCCGCGCCTGCTGGGCCTGCTCGAATCACAGCGCAGCGCCGCCGTCGACGCACGAATGCGGTTGACCGACGAGCGGCTTCGCGCGGGCCTCGCTCGAATCTTCGCGCCCGAATTGACCGGCGGCGACGGCGTCGACGAGCAGTTGCTCGACCTCCTCGACGCCACTGCGGGCTGGCCCTACCGGCATCACCTTGTCGAACGCTGCGGCTTGTCCGAAGACGCCGCCTCCGCCGCGATCCGACGAGCCCTGCTCACGCTGCTGACGGCGCAGCGAGGGGAAGGGCGGCAGGCCGGCCCACCCGCCGTTGCCGAAGGGCACCGCGATCGCTGACCATTCGGATCGCGCCAAGACGGCACGGCGGCTTTGCCGCCACCGTAAGTGCCGAAAGCTTTTTCATGGCGAGAAATACTTGGCGTGAACATACGGCCGTACATACTCTTGGTGTATGTCGACCTCCGTGCTGATCGAACGAAACGACCCCTACTGCCTGCCCACCGTCGATGCCGCCGCTCTGCTCTACGACGCCCCGTGGCAGCGGTTCGGTGTGGTGGGGGACAGTCTGTCGGCGGGGGTTGGGGATCCCACGCCCGGATATGCGGAGGGTGGGTGGGCCGATCGGGTGGCGGAGGTGTTGCGGCTGGTCAATCCGAAGTTGGTGTTTCTCAATACATCCGAGAGGGGGGCGACGGCGGGGCGGACCGTTCGTGGGCAGTTCGAGCGGATGGACGAGTTCGGGCCGGATCTGCTGCATCTGCCGTGCGGGGCGAACGACATCGTGCGTCGGGAGCCCGACTTCGGGGAGATCGAGCAGACGATGCGGGCGATGTACGAACTCGCGGCTAGGACGGGTGCGCGGTTGACGACCTTCACCCTCGGTAGGGCATATGAGGTGGCGGCCTTCGCGGATTGGCGGGAGCGGGTGTTGGCCATGAACGAGATCACTCGCCGGGTGGCGGCCGACTACGACGCCGTCGTGGTCGACATGTGGGCGCATCCGGTCAATGAGCGCGCGAATCTGCTCAGCGCGGACCGGATTCACTTCTCGAGCTCGGGTCAGGCCGTGCTGGCGGCCGAGGTCGTCAAGCGGTTGGCGCATCTGCTGGCCGACCGGAAAGGCGATTGCGGTTAGAGCGTGGTCGACCGTGTGCTCTTCGGAATCGAGTTGGAAGAGGTGCTGGTCGGCATGCTCGGCTCGCTGGATGTGACGGCCGAGCGCATGCTCGCGGCCTTCCGACACGGCTGGTGGTTCATCGCGATCACCGCCGCAGTCGGTGCGGTGACGCCATTCGGCATCACCTCGCATGGCACACCGACGCGCGAGTAACGATGAAAAGGCCCGCCGGAGAACCGCTCCGGAGGGCCTTGCCCTATCGCTGCCAACGTCTCACAGCAACACCAGGAGGGTGGCCAGCACGGCCATCGCCACGATCCAGAGGGTCATCAGTTGCCGGGCAGACCGCTCGGTACCAAAGCGCGGAGACGGATGCGCGTGCGATTCGCGCATGTCGGACTCCCTTCGCGGATTCGGATGTCTGTCGCCTTGCGGATACCCGGATATGCGCCGCCCAGCGGTCGATCGAGGGTGACGAGAGCCACTGGGGCGCAATGTTCATGGCTCAGAAGCGCCGGATGGCCGATTCGGAGCCATATGGTTGCCAGGCGGGGAGGCCGGGGCCGGTGGGAGAGCCGGTGGTGACGAAGGCGGACAGGGCCCCGCCGAAGTCCTTGGCGAGCTGATGATCCCGGTCGTCGACCGTGCCCAGCATGGGGGCGTTGGGATAGGCGTCGAAGGTGTGGAACAAAAACGGTAGTTCGGCACAGTGCGCCGCCCCGAGCGCATAGGGGTCGGGGCGGGCGGGGCGGGTGAAGAGGTAGACGTACGGGGAATTGCCCTGGGCGGTGAGCGTTTTCGCCATGGCTTCGATGCCGGTTCGGCTGAACAGATCGGTGGCCGCGGCGGTGAGCACGGCGGCCGGATCGGCGGCCGAATCCCCATAGCGGGCGTAGGTGCCCGCCCCCGCACCGGCGGTGAGGGTGTCGAGGACGCGGATCGCATCGTCGGGGGTGGCCAGCGCAAGCATGGGGTTGAAGGCGTAGAAGGCGGACATCTCGTGTTCGGTGCTGCCGAGCAGCACATCCTTGTCCGCCAGGGCCCCGCGTGCCAGCGCGTCCTGCCAGGTTTCGCCGTGGCCCGCGCCGCCCAGCACCGGATAGCAGGCCGGGGCGATCGTTCCGGGACGGGCGGTCTCGGCTGCGAGGCGGGCATTGGCGGCCAGCAGCCGCGTCACCGGCAGCTCGCGCAGCCGCGCGGCGGGAGCGGGGTCGGCGGCGATGCCCAGGAGGTCGAGGTATCGGGTGGTGATGTGGGCGGCCTGGTCCGGATCGGGGGAGGGCAGACCCCACGGTCCGGACTGACCGATCACGCGTCGTATCAGCGGGGCCGTCGTCGGATCGAGCGCGAGGGCGAGGGCGGAGAACGCGCCCGCCGATTGGCCGCCCACCGTGATCCGGGCCGGATCGCCGCCGAACGCGGCGATATTCGCCGCCACCCAGCGCAGCGCGGCGCCCTGATCCTGCAAACCCAGGTTGTCCGCACCGATTTCGGGCAGGTACAGAAAACCCAGGGGGCCCAGCCGGTAATTCGCGGTGACCACGACGATATTCCCGCGTGCGGCCAGCCGCGCCCCGTCGTACCAGTCCCAGCCACCGCTGCCGCTGCCGAAACCGCCGCCGTGCCACCACAGCAGCACCGGCCGGGGCGTATTCGAGGCGGACGGACACCAGACGTTCAGGGTCAGGCACCCGTCCTCGGCCCAATCCGGCACCCGGGTGCCCATCACCGCCTCCAGCCGGGACGGCCACTGTGGTGCGGCGGGACCCGGACGCTCGGCCGCGCGAACACCGGTCCAGCCCGAATGCGGTTGCGGCGGTGCGAATCTCAGCGCGCCCACGGGGGAGTGGGCATAGGGGATGCCACGGAAGGCCGCCACACCGGCGGTGTCCACCGTCCCGCGGACCTTGCCCGCGGCGGTGTCGACGACGATCGGATGCTGTTCGCTGACGGTTGTTTCGCTCATTTCGGACCCACTCCCACGACGCGTTTCAATAGTCAGGCTAACCAAGCCTTGTTAGCGTGACCAGGTGGGCGCGGAGACGAACGATCTGAGCAGGCGGCTGCGGATTCTGGTGTCCGACATGTACACCGTGCTACGCCAGCTCACCCCGCAGCACCCGCTCACCAATGCGCAGAACCGCGTGATGCGGGCGCTGGTCGACCGCGGACCGCTGCGGGTCGGTGAACTGGCCCTCATCGAGGGCGTCCGGCTGCCCACGATGACCAATACCGTCAACCGACTCGAGCGCGAGGGGATGGTGCGCCGCGGTGTCGATCCGGCCGACGCCCGGGCGACGCTGATCTCGGTCACGGGCCGGGGAAGGCGCAGCTTCTCCGACTTCATCGCCGTGCGCGAGCGCTATCTGAGCGAGCGCCTCGCTCGGCTGGACGCGGAGGACCGGCGCAAGATCGCCGCGGCCCTGCCCGCGCTGCGGCGGCTGTTCGAGGATCTGGCGGGCGCCGCGCTCGAGGAATCGGACGACGACGGGGCCGGGTGAGCGGTAGCGGCGGGTCGTTCGCGTCACATCGATGACGCCGACCCGCGGTGTTGTGCGCGCGACGGCCTCGCGGTGACCCACATCACGGCGCGGCGGGTCTCCCGGGCGCGATACTTGCGCCCACAAGATCGAATCGGTCCGCTCGGCCAGGGTGACGCCAGGCCGTAGCCACTCCTGAGAGGCGATGCGATGACAAGGTCTTGGCAGACGCTCGGAAATGGTCAATTGACCAAACTGCGCGACGATATCGAGTTCCGTCGGTACAACGGTCATCGGCAGGGTCGTGGCCTCGAGGTCTATTCGGCCGATGGGACGCGCATCCACGTCGAGATCTCCGGACCAGAGGACGGCTATCCCATCGTGCTGAGTCACGGTATGAGCTGTTCCATCGACTTCTGGGTCAACCAGATTCAGGAACTCGCCCTGGAGTACCGGGTCATCGCCTACGACCAGCGCGGCCACGGCCGCAGCGAACGTCCGCGCCGCACCGGCGGCCTGGCCGATCGGCTCGGCGACGATCTGGCGGCCGTGCTGAGCGCCACCCTGCGCCCCGGCGAGCGCGCGCTGATCGCGGGGCATTCGACGGGCGGCATCGCCATTCAGTCCTGGGCCCACCGCCATCCCGAATCGGTGCGTCAGCGTGCCGACACCGTCGCGCTGATCAATACCGCGGCAGGCGACGTCCTGCGCGAATGGACCCTGTTGCCGTGCCCGAACTGGACCCACGGCTTCCGGGACCGGCACGGCTCCACGGCGATCGGCCTGCTCAGCGGCGCGCCGATGCCCGCGCGGCTGCCGGGACGGGCGGCGCTGACGTCGCTGGCGCTCTCGCCGGAGGCCACTCCGGCGGCTCGGGCGCTGCTGCAGGAACAGTTGCTGACCACGGCCGCCGCCACCCGGCGGCGTTTCGGCCGCGAGTTGCTGGGCCTGCGTTCCGACAGCTACGACCCCGCCTCGCTGACCGTGCCCACGCTGGTCATCTGCGGGGCCGACGACCGGATCATGCCCGTGCGGCAGTCCTATGCCCTGGCCGATCGGCTACCCGAATTGATCGGTGTGATCGAACTACCCGGCGGTCACTGCGCACCGTTGGAACAGCGGGTCGAAGTCAACCGGCAGCTGCGCCGACTGGCTCGGATGGGGATGAACACCGCGGTGTGCCAGCCGATTCGGTGACCGCCGAATCCGATTCCCCGGTCGACGGCCGCCGCGCCCGTGCTGATCGGACCCGGACGGCCGGATCTGCTGCCGGAGCGCTAGGTGAGGATGTTCACGCCGGTGATGTCGGAGCCCAGCGAAACGAGCTGATCGACGGAATCGCGAATCTGCCTCATGTGCGCGATCTTCCCGTGCTGGACCTGGAACAGGTCGAGCAGGCGGCAGTGATAGACGCGCGCGCTCGCGCGGCCGGTGACCTCGCCTTCGGCGTCGGCGGTCCAGGCGTGCGGCTCGGCGGCCGGGCGCACCCGGATCCGCGCCTCCCCGGTCATCTCGGCGGGGAATCCGGGCGGCTGATACGGCATCGTCACGGTCGCGTACGGGGCGAACGGGGCCAGGACGCCGTCCGCATCGCGCGCGGACGATCGGGTCAGCAGTGTCTCGATCAGCGCGCGGTCGGCACCGTCGGAGAACTCTGTCGTCATCGTTGGCTCCCTTCTCCGATCCCCTAGGGGGTTCGGCTCCCGAACCGACGGATCGATCATGATTGGCAAACTATTGGCGAAGTAGTCATTGAAGATCTCGATCGCATGTGGCCGAAGGCTCGGGCCGGAGCCGCGGCCCGAGCCTTCCTCGGTCAGAGCATCGAACTGTGGAAACGCCACCTCCTTTCGCTCGTGGAGCGAGCTCGAGCGCGGTAACCCGGTGGTTGGTTGGTTATCCGGGTCGTTGCTGAGCGGTAGCCTGCAAGGCCAAGTAAAAGCCCGCCGCATTGCGAAACGCAAGCGTTTCTGAACAGGAAGTGAGGCGGATCACATCGAGGCCCGACGATCGGTTATGCTCGCTGGACACCAGTGTTCTGCTCGTGGAAGATCGCACGCACTTCGCCAGTAATCGGAGGCACTCGCATGCAGGCTACCGGCAGCAATCGCACCGTCGTCGAGGACAAGAAGCCTTGGCAGCGACCGGATTTCGAGTTCTACGACACCGGGATGGAGGTCACCGCCTACTCCGCGCGTAACTGAGTCGGCCACGGCGCGAAGGGGATACGTTCATGCAGTTTGCGACGCAGACCGGGAATCCCTGGAGCGCAACGGAGTTCCGCGCGGAGCTCTACGCGCTGGAGGGCTCCTACTGGGACCGCCATCCCTTCCATCGCCGATTGCACGAGGGGCGGCTGGACAAGGAGCACCTGCGACTGTGGGCGGCCAACCGGTGGTACTACCAGCGCTGCCTGCCGCAGAAGGACGCCGCGATCATCGCCAACTGTCCGTTGCCGGAGGTGCGGCGGCAGTGGCTCGCGCGCATCGTCTATCACGATGGTGTGGACGCGGAGTCGGGTGGCGCCCAGAAGTGGCTGCGGCTGGCCGAGGCGGTCGGGCTCGGCCGCGAGGAGGTGCTGTCGGAGCGGTTGGTGCTGCCCGGCGTGCGCTTCGCGGTCGATGCCTATCTGGACTTCGCGCGGCGGCGGCCCTGGCTGGAGGCGGTGGCCTCCGGCCTGACCGAACTGTTCTCGCCGAATCTGCTGGTGTACCGGCTGGGACGGATGCGCGAACACTATCCGTGGATCGCCGAGGACGGTTTCGCCTACTTCACCGCGCGCATCGATGTGGTGGGGGACGAGGGCCGGTCGCTGCTGGATCTGGTGGTCGCCCACGCCGAGACCCGGGCGCAGCAGGAGGCCTGCGTGGCCGCCCTGGCCTTCAAATGCGCTGTCCTGCAGGGCATTCTGGACTCGCTCGACTATCACACCGGGGGTCGCTGGTGATGGTGTCGCAGGCGTCGGTGCCCAGGCTGCGGCCGGGTGTCCGGTTGACCCGCGATCCGGCGCGCGGCGAGCTGGCCCTGCTGCCCGAGGGAGTGGTGGTGCTCAACGACACCGCGGCGGCGGTGCTCGCGCGCTGCGACGGCGCGTCGACCGTGGCCGAGATCGTGGCGCGGCTCGCGGCCGAATACGACGACGTGTGCGCCGCCGATGTCACCGAGCTGCTCGATCGGCTCGCCCGGCGACGGGTGGTGGCGCTGGATGGTTGAGCCGCCGCTGGGCATGCTGCTCGAGCTGACCCACCGCTGTCCGCTGCACTGCCCGTACTGCTCCAATCCGATCGAACTGGTGGCGCGGGCGCGGGAGCTGAGCCGGGAGCAGTGGCTCGACGTGCTCACCCAGGCGCGCGAACTGGGCGTGGTGCAGATGCACTTCTCCGGCGGTGAGCCGCTGTCGCGGCCGGACCTGCCCGATCTGGTCGCACATGCCCGGGGTCTGGGGGCCTATGTCAATCTCGTCACCAGCGGCGTCGGCCTGACCGCGGGGCGGGCGCGGGACCTGGCCGAGCGCGGGGTGGATCATGTGCAGCTCTCGCTGCAGGACGCCGAACGCGCCGCGGCCGACCGGGTGGCGGGTGCGCGGGTGTACGACGTGAAGATCATTGCCGCGCGGGCGGTCGTCGACGCCGGTCTCCCGTTGACCATCAATGTGGTGCTGCACCGGGGCAATATCGATCGGGTCGCCGCGATCATCGATCTGGCCGTCGGCCTCGGGGCCGACCGGATCGAACTGGCCAACACCCAGTTCTACGGCTGGGGTCTGCGCAATCGGGCGGCGCTGCTGCCGACGGCGGATCAGCTCGACGCCGCCCGTGCCGCCGTGCGACGCGCCCGCGAAAAGCACGCCGGGGGGCCGGAATTGGTCTATGTGGTGGCCGACTATCACGCCGACCGCCCGAAGCCGTGCATGGACGGCTGGGGCCGGTTGCAGCTGACGGTCACGCCCGACGGTGATGTGCTGCCCTGTCCGGCGGCATCGGTCATCACGACCCTGCCCAAGGAGAATGTGCTGCGCCGTCCGCTCGCCGAGATCTGGTACGAGGGAACCGCTTTCAACGCCTTCCGGGGCACCGCGTGGATGCGCGAACCGTGCCGGTCCTGCCCCGAACGGTTCGCCGACTTCGGTGGCTGCCGCTGTCAGGCGTTCCAGCTGACCGGCGACGCCGCCGCCACCGATCCGGTGTGCGCGCTGTCCCCGCATCGGCCGCTGGTGGACGCGGCGCTGCGGGAGGCGGAGCCGGGTGAGCTCCTGATGCGGACGCAGGCCATCGGGTGAGAGTTGTCCTCCTCGGTACCGCCGCCGGTGGCGGTGTGCCGCAATGGAATTGCGCCTGCGCCCGATGCGCCGACGTCCGGCGCGGCGTGCTGCCCGCGCGCACCCAGGACTGCGTCGCCGTGAGCGGCAATGCGCGGGACTGGTGGCTGCTCAACGCCTCGCCCGATATCCGCACCCAACTGTCGGCCACGCCCGCGCTGCGCCCCGGCCCCGGGCCGCGGGAGACCCCGGTGCGCGGCGTGCTGCTCACCGACGCGGAGCTGGATCACGCGCTGGGACTGACGATTCTGCGGGGCGGCGCGGGACTGACCGGCTACGCCACCGCGCCGGTGCGGGCCGCACTCGACGCCGAACTGCCGCTGCGCGGACTGCTCGACCGCTACGCGCCGTGGACCTGGCGTGACGGTTCCGGCGACTTCGAATTGGCGGGCGGGCTGCGGGTGACGGGGCTGCCGGTCGGCGCCAAGGCGCCCAAGTACGTGCACTCCCCGGAACCGGACGACCGATGGGTCAGCGCATTTCGCATCGACGATCCCGCGACCGGTGGTGCGCTGGTGTACGCGCCATGCCTGGCGCGGTGGCCGGACGGCCTGGACGCACTGCTCGCCGACGCCGATTGCGCGCTGGTGGACGGCACCTTCTTCGACGCGACGGAGCTGGGATCGGCCGTCGGGCGGCGGGATTCCGGACAGGCCCTGATGGGACATCTCCCGGTAGCCGGGCCCGGGGGCACCCTGGCCGCCCTGGCCCGGCATCCGGGACCGCGCCGGATCTACACCCATCTCAACAACACCAACCCGCTGCTGGACCCGGCCTCCGCCGCCCGCGCACAGGTCGAGCGGGCGGGCGTCGAGGTGCTGCCGGACGGAACCGAATTCGCCCTCTGATTCGCCACCGGTGCCCGCCCGCCGTGCAGCATCAGCGGTTATGCCGGACGCAGAGAATCACGGCGGGATGCACCGCTACCTGACACGCCGGACGCCCCGTGTTTCGCGCCCCGACCTGCAAATAACGACGGAAACGCTCTCTCGTTAGCAGCGGAATTAACGTCGCTAACGGAAGGGTGTTACCGTTGAAAACATGGACACCGTTCGGTCCGCGGCTGCGGATAACACTCGGGAGCGGATCATCGCCGCCGCCATCGAACTGCTGGCGGAAGGCGGGCGGGATGCCGTGTCCACGCGGGCGGTGAGTGCGGCGGCCGGGGTGCAGGCGCCGACGATCTATCGCCTGTTCGGGGACAAGCAGGGCCTGCTGGACGCGGTGGCGTCGCACGGATTTCGCGCCTACCTCAATGACCGGACCGCGGTGAACAAGGATATGGACCCGGTCGACGATCTGCGGGCGGGCTGGGACGCGCATGTGGAATTCGGGCTGGCCAATCCGGCGCTGTTCGCCCTGATGTACGGAGAGGCACGCCCGGCGGCCTCGCTGCCGCCCGCCGCCGTCGCGGCGCTGCGGGTGCTGGGGCGCAAGGTGAAGCGGGTGGCCGAGGCGGGCCGACTACGCGTGGAGGAGGAGCGCGCCACGCACCTCGTCTACGCCGCCGGTCTGGGCACGACGCTCACGCTCATCTCGATGCCCCCGGACGTCCGCGACCCCGCCCTGTCCGAGCTCACCCGCGAGGCCATCATGGCCGCGATCACCACCGACGCCCCGGCCGCTCCCGTCGCCGGTCCCATCGGTGCGGCGGTCGCGCTGCGCGCGGTGCTCCCGCAGACCACCGCGCTGACCTCGAGCGAGCAGTCACTGATGGAGGAGTGGCTCGACCGCATCGCGGGCCGCCCCGCGGGCCTGACTATCCCACGCTGAGCCGGCCCGTATCCGAAGGCGTTGGCGCGGAGGCGGATCGGTCGAGCGCGGCCGCCAGTCCGGTCAGCAGCTCCGAACAGCCGCCGTCCAGTTTCAAGGTGGCGTATTCGTCGCCACGGGTCGGGCCGCGGTTGACGATGACGACGGGGCAAGCCGCCTTGGCGGCGTGACGGACGAAGCGCAGGCCGGACATGACGGTCAGGGAGGAACCGGCGACGAGGAGCACGTCGGCCGCGTCGACCAATTCGTAGGCCGCCGCGACGCGGTCCTTGGGGACGTTCTCGCCGAAGTAGACGATATCGGGTTTGAGCATGCCGCCGCAGCGGTCGCAGTCGACCATGCGGAAGGTATCGGTGTCGGTGACGACCGCGTCGGCGTCGGGCGCGACCTCCAGGCCGTCGGTGACGGCCGCCTCGGCGAAGCCGGGATTGGCGGCCTCGAGCCGGTCGGCCAGGGTCATGCGCGAGATCAGGGCGTCACAGCCCAGACAGCGCACCCGGGCGTAGGTGCCGTGCAGGTCGAGCACGCGGCGGTGACCGGCCTTGGTGTGCAGCAGATCGACGTTCTGGGTGATCAACCCGCTGATCCCGCCCATCCGTTCGAGGCGGGCCAGCGCGCGATGTCCGGCGTTCGGGCGGGCGGCGTCCATCCGCCGCCAGCCCACGTGGTTGCGTGCCCAATAGCGCTGCCGGAAGACGGGATCGGCGACGAACTGCTGATAGGTCATCGGGGTGCGCGGGGGCGAGCCGGGGCCGCGATAGTCGGGAATGCCGCTGTCAGTGGACAGCCCGGCCCCGGTCAGCACCGCCACGCGCCGATCCGCGACCAGCTCCACCAGCGGGCCGAGGTCGGGCAGTCGCGTGGGATCACACATGCGGCCAGGGTACGGCGCTAGCCGTCCTGGAATCCGGCCTGCCGGGCCTTGTCCACCTCGGCCTCGGCGCGGGCCTTCTCCGCCGCGGCCTCCTGCTCGGCGGCACGGCGCTGGGCCTGCGCCTTGTCCTGCTGCGCGCGTCCCTCGCCCTTCAGGTCCTCGTCGCCCGTGACTATCCCGGCGACCTCCTTGGCCTTGCCCTTGACGTCCTCGACCACACCTTCGACGGCCTCGCGGGGCCCACTGTCGTGCTGACTCATAGCGCCGCCATACCCGCTGCGCCGCATTCGAATCGGCGGCGCGCGTCACAGAGGATCCGCTGATCGGGCCGGTAGTGTCGAAGCGGTGAGACGCTGGTTTCGACGCAGGTTCATCGTGGTTGGCCGGTTCGACCGGTCGGTGAGCGGGGCGGTGGCCCGGCTGCCGATCACGCCGGTCGATACCGGAATGCGGCGGCTGACCCGCTCGGCCGATCACGGCCTGCTGTGGTTCGGGGTGGCCGCGGCGCTCGCGAGCCGCAAGGGCGCGCCCCGCCGGGCCGCGGCGCGGGGTGTGGTCTCGCTGGCGGGGGCGAGCTTTCTGGCCAATATGGTGCTGAAGACGATATTCGCCCGTCGTCGCCCGGCCGCCCAGCTGCTGCCGCCGGATCGCCGTCTCGTTCGCCGCCCCACCACCTCGTCGTTTCCGTCCGGGCACAGTGCGTCCGCGGCGGCCTTCGCCACCGCGGTCGCGATGGAATCGCCGCGGACCGCCCTCGCGGTGGCGCCGCTGGCCGCCACCGTCGCCTATTCGCGCGTGCACACCGGGGTGCACTGGAGCTCCGATGTGCTCGTCGGCGCCTCGGTCGGCGCGGGCGTGGCGCTGGCGACCCGGCGCTGGTGGCCGGTGCGCGAATCGGCCGGCCACTCCCGTCCGGTACACGAGGTGCCGCGCCTGGTCGACGGCAAGGGCCTTGTGCTGCTGGTGAATCCGGCGTCCGGCGACCCCAACTACGATCCCACCGACGACCTCGCCGCGGTGCTACCGGCGGCACAGATTCTGCGCACCGAGCCCGAGACCGACTGCGTCGATCAGATGGAGCGGGCGCTGGCCGAGCGCACCGAGGAGACCGCGGCCGTCGGGGTCGCGGGTGGCGACGGCACGGTGGCGGCCGTGGCTGGGGTGGCGCTGCGGCACGGGCTGCCGCTGGTGGTGGTCCCGACCGGAACCCTCAATCATTTCGCCCGCGACGTCGGTGTCGACAACCTCGTCGAGGTGGCCGCCGCCGTCGACGCGGGCGCGGCGATCGCCGTGGACATCGCGAGCGTGCGGCTCGACGACGGCGAACCGCACTATCTGATCAATACCGCGAGCGTGGGCACCTATCCGGAACTGGTGCGGCTGCGGGAGAAATGGCAGGACCGCTGGGGCAAGTGGCCCGCTTTCGCCGCGGCCCTACTGGCGACGCTGCGCCGCGCCGAGCCGATCCGGATCCGCTTCGACGGCCGCTGGCACGATGTGTGGTTCCTGTTCGTGGGCAACGGCCCGTATCACCCGCACGGTGCGGTCCCGGCATATCGCCCGCACCTGGACAGCGGTCTGCTCGATATTCGTTGGCTGCGTGCGGATCTGCGGTGGTCGCGTACCCGGGCGATGATCGCCCTGCTGCTGGCGGCCTTCGGGCACAGCAAGGTCTACGGTGAGCGGATCGTGCGCGAGCTGACCGTGGAACTGGCCGACTCCCAGGCGCTGGCCACCGACGGCGAGGTCATCGGCGAGGCGAAACGCCTGACCTTCGGCATCGCGGGCCGGATCGCGGTGTATCACCGGCACGAACCGGGCGACTGATTCCCGATTTGGTTCAGTGGCCCACGAATCCGCCGAATCCGCCTCCGCTCGGATGGATTCCGCCGCCGGCCAGGCCTCCGCCGCCGACAGGACCGCCGCCGACCGGTCCGGGCACGGTCGGGGGCCCACCGGCGGGCGGGGTGTGGTCGGGAGTCGTGGTGCCGCCCGTGCCGGTCGGCGGGCCGCCGGTGGAACCGCCCGGGGTGGAACCGCTCTGGCCGCCGGTGGTGTCGCCAGTGGTGCCGGACCCGCCGCCCGTCGCCGGACCCTGCCCGGCGGGATCGGTGCCGGTGGGTGCGGTGCCACCGCCGCCGGGGGTGGTGCGAGTAGTGGGTTGGTCGGTCGGCGTTGAACCACCTTGTCCCGCAGGGGGAGTCGAGCCACTCTGACCCGAAGGCGGTGTCGGGGGGCTGAAATTCGTTGCCGGACTGTCGGATCCGCCTGTGGGGCCGAAGGGTTCGGCGCGACGGATGGGCGCCGGTGCGGCGGCCGCCGGGTCGAAGGGCAGCGGATTCTCGAATCGGGACGGGTCGGCATAGGGCCCGCCCATCGCACCCGGGGCATCCGGGCACGGTGTCGACTCGGTGCTCCTGGGCGCGGGAGAAGCCATGGCGGGCAAGGGTTCTCCGGTCGGCGACGCCGGGGCAGGACCGCTGGCGGCGTCGCCCACGGTGGCCGACATCAGATCGGGAATCGCTACCGGCGGGTGATTCTCGCCGCCCGGCCCCTGCGGCGCCTGCGCGTGCGGCATGCCGTCGATCGCCGGGGACTGTCGCCACAATTCCCCCGAACCCGGCACCGGCGCGAGCAGTGCGGCCGTCGACAGGCCCAGGACCGACAGTGCGGCCACGGCCGATACCAGCGAGGGCCCCGCGCGCACGACCGCGGGCGGCAGCGTCCGGTCCGACCGCCGCACCGCGGTCCACGCGGCTCCGGCCGCGACGCAGTGCCCGGGATCGGCCGCCGTCACCACCGGCGGGCCGAGCTCGGCCAGCACACCGGATACCTCCGGTGCGCGAGACGCGCCGCCCACCACCAGGATTCGATCGATATCGTCGAGACCGAGTTCGGCCGCGTGCAGACACTCCCACAGCACGGCCAGCGAATCGCGCACATGCCAGGCGCGCAGCTCATCGCTGTCGGCGAGCGAGACGGGTAATCGGCGCGGCGAGCCCAGCACGTCGCCGACATACCGGACGATCATCGCGCCCAGCGGGCGGCCGCCGAAATCGTATGAGCGCAAAGGGGTTCCGACGACACTCCGCTCGCCGTCGGCGCCCACCTCGACCACCGCGACGTCCAGGCTCGTCGCGCCGAGGTCGTAGACGAGCACCCGCCCCGGCGACAGCGGGCCGTGCTCGTGGTCGAGCCAGGCCACCGCGGCCAGCGGTTCGGACAGCAGCCGCACCTCGCGCGCACCCGCCAGATCCAGCGCCTGGCGCAACTGCGCCACCTGCTTGTCGTCATAGTTCGCCGGATGCGTGCACACCGCGCTCGCATCGGACGGCACCAGCTCGCGCACCGCCTCGGCGATCAGCGTGGCGGGGGAGAAGATCCGCCCGCCCAGGCTGACCGTCTCCGGGTTCCGACCCAGATCCGCGAATTCGGTGACCGGACTGGCGTCCGGATCGATGGTCACCGAGGTCGGGCGGGAGGTCACCGAAACCCGGTCGCCGTCCGTCGTGGTCGCGCAGACCGTGGTCACCGCACCGATCGCCACGCCGATGCCGACCTGGGGGGATTCGCCGCGCCCGCGGTTCGGAGTAATCATCTGAATTCACCTCGACAGAGAGTAGTAATGACGAACCACGGCGCACCGAAAAGGGCTCAGCGCACCTCGAGAAGTCCGGCGGCCCGGAACTTGCGGATCAATTCCATATCGCTGACTACACCCAGGAATTTTTCAATGTACGGAGACATGTCCTTGACGTGGACCGACAATTTTCTTTTGATGCGAGGAGCCGGGCGAGTGACGGACAACAATCGCGAACAATTGTGCAGCGCCATTTTAGGGACGAGGGCAATGCCGATCCCGTGCTCGACGAGGCTGAGCGCGGTGGGAACGTCGGGCGCGGTGACGACGTAACGAATGTCGACATTGGCGCGGCCCGATTCCTGAACCAGGGTCTTGGCGATATCGGAACTGTTGCAATATCCGATCCACGGCACCTCGGCCAGCCGCTGCCAGGTGCCGTCGAAACGGCTTTCCTGACTACGGTGACAGGCGACGACGAGTTCCTCCTCGCCAACGGTGTGCACGAACTTCGCCGAGGAGCGGGTGAGCGGGCCGATGGCCAGATCGATCGTGCCGCGGTCCAGCGCCGCGCCGAGGTCGTACATGGTGGCGAACGAGCGCACCTCGATGTTGTCGATATCGCACTGCAGCCGCAGCCGGTAGATCAGCGGCGGCATCAGCTTGTGCGCGATCGTCGAGGTGGTGCCGATCGTGAGCACACCGTCGCTGAAAGATTGCCCGATGGCCAGCGCCTGATAGGCATGGTCGACGACCGTCGAGGCCTGGGCGAAGAACTCCCTGCCGAACTTGGTCAGGCTGGAGCGGCGCGACTGCGGGTCGAACAGCTTGCGGCCGAGCGCTACCTCCAGCGCTCCGATCTGCTGCGACATCGCCGACGGGGTGACGCCGAACTTGCGTGCGGCCGCCGACATGGAACCCAGCCGGACCGTGCTGACGAAGTAGTCGAACTGCCGCAGGGTGATGCTGTTGGGGGTCGATAGTGAATGTTCAGACATCGGTGACCTTCGTGCCGGGCGATCGATTCATCTACCGTGCCCGGAGGCGCGCCGACGACGGCCTGGTTGGGACTTGATCACCGAGTTCGAGTGTGCTCCGATCGACAAGATCGGTAATACCATGCTAGCCATTGGTTCATTTCATGTTCATGGAGATCGATCCGGCGCAAATGCAGAAAAATGGTCCGTTAGATGCCTGCCGGGCTTGTGGGGCGATGGTATCCGTGAGGTAGTTCTATCGTCAAACTTACCATTCTGTTTCGCGTGTTAAGTAGATCACGTTCAAGCCTGAAGCGCTGGGTGGCACAAGGTTCAACTAGAGATCGAAAATTCAGTGGTCAAGCGTCCAGGTGTGACAAGGGTTTCAACGAAGACTTAACTTCAGTGAAGAATCTCTAACGTTTCTGGACGGAAGTACTTGCGCGCCTTAATCTTTCGCCGCGAAAGCCGCTCGGCCGAGTCGGGCATTTCCAAGGAAAGTAGCTGATGGGTAGACACAGTGCACAACCGAGCCTCGGCCTGTCTGTGCGGTTGCTCATGATCTCCGCGGCCGCGCTACTCACCGCCTCGATAGCGGCTGACCAGGGGACTTGGCCGGCGAGCCGGTTCGAGGCGCGCCCGGTTCCCGACCCGGGTGCGCTCGCGGCGCCGGGCGGTCCGCGCGACGAATCGCCGCAGCTGGTTCCGGCCCCGCCGGCGCCCGGCGAATTGCCCACGGCCGCCGAAACCCCAGCTCAGCCGCCTACCTCCGGTCGCGGTCGCGGCGGTTCGCCGCAGGTTGCCCCGCCCGAACCCCCGGCCCCCGCCGGCCCGCTCGACGCTCTGGCGCAGGCCTGGACCGACGGCACCACCCGCGGATTGGACCTGCTGAAGGGGGTTCAGGAGGCCGTGATCGCGCATCTGCCCGGCTTGCCGGATTCCGAGCGCCGGGCGGCCTGATCCGGGGTCGAAGATGCTTCGAGCGAGGGCCGGTGGCAGCCCGCCGTATCGAGGTAATGAATGAAACAAGGGGGCAATAAAGAATTATCTTCAACGAACTAGACCGATAAGCGCACGATCTTCATACTCGCTCCTAACGGACTTCCGACTGGATGTAAAGGAGCGCAGGTGAAGATCGGGATCCCCCGCGAGGTGAAGAACCACGAGTATCGCGTGGCATGTACCCCGGCGGGTGTGCGTGAGCTGGTGTCGCGCGGACACGAGGTGGTCATCGAGACCCGCGCGGGCGAGGGTTCGGCCTTCGCCGACGACGCCTACACCCTGGTCGGCGCGCAGGTGCTGGAGACCGCCGACGAGGTGTGGGCCACCGCGGATCTGGTGCTGAAGGTGAAAGAGCCGGTCGCCGAGGAGTATTCGCGACTGCGCGAGGATCAGGTGCTGTTCACCTACCTGCACCTCGCCGCGTCCGCCGAGTGCACCGACGCGCTGCTGCGCTCCGGCATCACCTCGATCGCCTACGAGACCGTTACCGGCCGCGACGGTTCGCTGCCGCTGCTCGCCCCGATGAGCGAGGTCGCCGGGCGGCTGGCGCCGCAGGCCGGGTCGTACCACCTCATGCGCTCCGGCGGTGGCCGCGGCGTGCTGATGGGCGGCGTGCCCGGCACCCGCCCGGCCAAGGTGACCGTCATCGGCGCTGGTGTGGCGGGTCGCAATGCGGCCGCCGTCGCCGTGGGAATGGGCGCCGACGTCACCGTGCTGGATCTCAACATCGCCCCGCTGCGCGAGCTGGACGCGCAGTACCAGGGCCGGATCCGCACGGTCATCTCGAACGCGCAGGAGGTCGAGAACTCGGTGCGCGAGGCCGATCTGGTGATCGGCGCGGTGCTGGTGCCCGGCGCCAAGGCGCCCAAGCTGGTGTCCAACGAGCTTGTGGCGCAGATGAAGCCGGGTTCGGTGCTGGTCGACATCGCCATCGACCAGGGCGGCTGCTTCGCCGACTCGCGCCCGACCACGCACGCCGAGCCCACCTACCGGGTGCACGATTCGGTGTTCTACTGCGTGGCCAATATGCCCGGCGCGGTGCCCTACACCTCGACCGTCGCGCTCACCAACGCCACGCTGCCGTACGTGATCTCGCTGGCCGACAAGGGTTGGCGCGAGGCCACCGCCGCCGATCCGGGCCTGGCCGCCGGCCTGAGCACGCATCGCGGCATGCTGCTGTCCGAATCCGTCGCGGCCGCCCACGGTTACACCGCGCAGTCGCTGTCGGCTGCCTGACAGGACATCGAGTTCGGTTCCGCGCGGGGCGATCCCGCGCGGAACCGAACCGGTTTTCTAGTCCTTCCGCCATGTTTGCGGCCGGAATCCATCCGCGATTCCGGCCGCAAACATGGCGGAACCGTTATGGGTGCGCGCCGCGATGGCACGGCGCACCCGCGCCCACGGCGTAGCCGGTGGCGCGTTTCGAGCGGTCGGATGTCGCAAACCGAGCGGTTTCTGTCGCGAACTCAGCGGTGCCCGAGTTGCGTTGTCCCCGAACGCCGTCAGTCCCGGCCGGTCCGCACCCGCGGCCGGACGTGCTCGAAGATCAGGATCGTCTCCGTACGCGCCACCGCCGGATGGGCGCTCAGATGCTCCAGGACGAACAGCCGCAGTTCCTCGGTGTCGGCCGTGGCCACGTGCACGAGGTAGTCGTCGGCTCCGGCGATGAAATAGACGTTGAGCACCTCGTCGAGGGTGGCCAGCTGCTCGCCGAACGCGGCCAGCTGCGGACGGGCGTTGGCGTGCACGCGCACCGCGATCATGGCCTGCAGGCTGCGGCCCAGCGCGGCGGGATCGATATCGGCGTGGAAGCCCCGGATCACCCCGCGCTCGACCAGGGCGCGGACCCGGCCCAGACAGGTCGACGGCGCGATCCCGGCCGCCGCCGCGAGGGCGTTGTTGGTCATCCGGCCGTCGCGGGCCAGTTCGTCGAGCAGGATGTGGTCGATGTCGTCCAGAACGACGCTCTGCCGCGGGTTTGCCGGCGCGGCGGTGCCGACCGGGCGTTCGTTCTTCTTCACGGGCCTCACCGTACCGAACATGATTCGTCGCGGCCGCCGCCTCGGGAACGATCTTCGCCGCCGGTTGCCCGGCAAGCCCGTGCGTGCGATTCGGCGAAGTGGTTGAAAGTGGAGCTAACGAATAGTTAACAAAGCATCAAAACATCACTATATGCGCCATAAAATATCTTCAGCAACCGTTGAGCTACCCATTCCAAAAAGGAACAATTCGGACATCGAAACCTTCGTCGGCGTAGCTTGAAGCTGCAATAAACCGGTGCTTGACGTCACAGACCAGGGCCTATTCCATCGGTAGACAGGTACTTCCACGTGGTAGTACTGTCCCTTCATGTCCACGGCGGACGGCACTCGGCAGCACATTTCCGGCGCCATGTGCTCCACCCACCACCCACCCCGTCGCCGCGGCCCAACTGAATGTCTGGTGAACCGTCTCCAACGATGTCGACTGGATTCGCCCTGAAACTAATTTGCACCAAGACTTCGAGCGGATTCTGGCGATGAAACTCTTTTGCGTCATCTTCCTGGCATATCTCATCCTGGCGGAGCCCTACTTCGAGATAAGTTCGGTCAAGAAATTCACCGAGCAGTTCGGCAACCGGCCGGATGCTCGCATCAAGCTCTATCAGGGCGGCGTGCTGCGGACGTGGCTGACGCTGGTGGTCATCGTCGTCGCGTTCCTGATCAACGGCACCTCGCTGACCCAACTCGGCCTCGGCGGCTTCGACTTCGTCGTGTTCCGGGACTTCACCCCGGTCGAGAAGGTCATCAGCCTGGTGATCATCGCGATCTACGTGGGCTACCTGACCGTACCCGCCATCGTCCCGCTCACCGGCCGCGCCGGTCGCGAGTGGATCGCGGAGAAGATCGAGTACGTCGTCTTCATCACGCCCGCGAACAACGCCGAGCGCTTCTGGTGGATCATGAATTCGCTGAGCACTCCGGCCGAGGAGATCGTCTACCGCGGGTTCACCATCTACGCGCTGGATCTGTTGTTCCCGAACCTGCCGTTCTGGGTTCTCATCATCCTGGCGGCCGGTGTGGTCGACGGTCTGCGGCACGCTTTCCGTCCAATGGTCTCGCTTCAGGTTATTTTCGGTGGCGTCGCGCTCGGTTTGCTGTATCAGGTAACCGGTTCGCTGTGGCTCACCATTGCCGTGAAGCTCTTCCACGATTTCCGGGTGCTGGCCTTCCCACTGAAGCTGGCCCGGGCGAATCTGGAGGCGAAGGGACTCTCCGAAATTCCCGGGAAATCGGCCGCGACGAATTCCGCGACAGCCGCGGCCAATTCCTCGGAGGCCGGATCTGTAATCGCGCAGTAAAGGCGAACCAGCAATGTCTGCAGAGGTAGCTCGTCGGACTGCCGACGAGATCAGCACCTTCATGGTGCAAACGCTCGGGGAGCTGCTGGACATGGCTCCCGACGACATCGCGATCACCGAGCCGTTCGCGAACTTCGGACTCACCTCCGCGGTGGCGGTCATCTTCATCGGCCGCCTCTCCTCCTGGATGGGGCGCTCGCTCCCGCCGGATCTCCCCTGGGAGTTCCCGACCGTCAAGGACATGGCCCAGGGCCTGGCCTCCGGCGCGGTGCCCGAGGCGACCGACGAGGAGGCCGAGCCCCTGGTCGCGGCCGAACCCGCCCCCCGCCCGCGCGGCGCCCAGGAGCCGGTGGCCATCGTCGGCATCGGCTGTGCGGTCGGTGACCGCCGCGGGCCCGAGCAGCTGTGGGACACCCTCTGGGGCGGCGAGGAGCTCGTCGGCCCGGCCCCCGCGCATCGCGGCGGGGGACCGGTCGGCGAGACCGACGGCCACCGCTCCCGGTTCGGCTCCTTCGTGCCCGATCCGTACGCCTTCGACGCCAAATACTTCGGCATCTCCGCTGAGGAGGCCGCGTTCATGGACCCGCAGCAGCGGGTGCTGGCCGAGACGGTCGCCGACGCATTGGCGGATGCCGGCCTGCCCACCGAGCGGCTGACCGGGACCGCCACCGGCGTCTTCGTCGGCATCAGCTCCGGCGAGCATGCCCGTAACCTGGGCCGCGCGACCGAGGGCAGCTCCATCGCCGCGGTCACCGGCACGGCCTCGAGCATCGCGGCCAACCGGCTCTCCTATCACTACGATCTGCGCGGCCCGAGCGTCAGCGTGGACACCGCATGCTCGTCGTCGCTGGTCGCGGTGCATATGGCACTGCGAGCCCTGCACGACGGCGACTGCGAGCAGGCCATTGTCGGCGGCGTGCAGCTCACTCTCGAACCGCAGATCACCGATTCGCTGGCCGACGCGGGCATGCTCGCGCCGGACGGGCGCTGCAAGACCTTCGACGATCGCGCCGACGGCTATGTGCGCGGCGAGGGTGCGGCGGCGATCGTGCTCAAGCCGCTCGCCCAGGCCGAACGCGACGGCGATCGCGTCTACGCCGTGCTGCTGGGCAGCGCGGTAAATCAGGACGGCCGCACCAACGGCCTGACCGCGCCCAACTACCGCTCCCAGGTCGACGTGCTGCGCCGCGCCTATCAGCGGGCCGGGGTGAACCCGGGCGACGTCCAGTACGTCGAGGCGCACGGCACCGGAACCGCCCTGGGCGATGCCGTGGAGGCCCGCGCGCTGGGCGCGGTCCTGGCCGAGGGGCGTTCGGCGGACAAGGCCCTGGTCGGCTCGGTCAAGACCGTGGTCGGCCACCTCGAGGCCGCCGCCGGAATCATGGGCCTGATCAAGACGGCCCTGGCCCTGCACCACGAACGGGTGCCCGCCAATCTGAACTTCGAAACGCCCAACCGCCACCTGGACTTCGAGCAGCTGCCCTTCGCGGTGGCCGCGCGGAACACCGAATGGCCCGCGCACGAGGGTCCGGCACTGGCCGGGGTCAGCTCGTTCGGCATGGGCGGCACCAACGCCCACGTGGTGCTGACCGAGGGGCCCCGGGCGGCCCGGCCCAAGGCGGGCGCGCCCGAGCAGCCCGCGCAGCGCCCGCGGCTGTTCGCGCTCTCCGGTCGCGGCGAGCAGGCCGCCCTGGAGCTGGTCGACGCGTGGACCGCCCGGCTGGGCGAGGACTCCGAGCCTGATCTGGCCGCGCTGTCGCACACCTCGACCGCGCGCAGCACCCATCACCCGTACCGGGTGGCGGTCGTGGCGAGCACCGCCGAGGAACTGCGTCAGCGGCTGGCGGCCGTCGCGGGCGGCTCGCTGCCGCTGGGTGCGGCCGCCGGGCGGGTGCCGCGCAGCGGAGCCGGACAGGTCGGTTTCCTGTTCGCCGGGCAGGGTAATCAGTGGATCGGCATGGGCCGCAACCTGATTCGCCGCCAGCGGGTGTTCCGCGACACCCTGATGGCCGTCGATCGCGAGCTGCGCCCGCTGCTGGGCTGGTCGCCGTTCCAGATCGTGGATCGTGGCCGGGACGCCGACGAACTCGCCGACACCGCCGTCGCTCAGCCGGTGATCTTCGCCGTGCAGCTCGCGCTGGCCGAGCTGTGGCGCTCGTGGGGCATCACGCCGGCCGCCGTGGCCGGACACAGCGTGGGCGAGGTGGCCGCGGCGTGCGTCGCCGGTGCGATCGATCGCCCGACCGCCGCCCGGATCATCGCCGCGCGAGCCAAGGCCACCGCCAAGGTGCGAGGCAACGGCACCATGGCCGTGGTCAATCTGCCCGCCGACGAACTCGCGGACAAGATCTCGGGCTCGGGCGTGCACGTGGCCGGAATCAACGCTCCCCGTTGGACTTTGATCGGTGGCGACGCCGACGCGCTCACCGGCCTGCTGGCCGCGCTGGAGCAGGAGTCGGTGCTGACCCGGCGGCTGCCGGGCGAGCACGCCTTCCACACCCCGGCGATGGCCGACTGCCTCGAGCACTTCGACCACGACCTGGGCGAGATCACCGCGGTCGACGGCCGGATTCCGTTCTATTCGACCGTCACCGGCGATCTGATCCCGGGCTCCCGGCTGGACAAGCAGTACTGGCTCGACGAGGTGGTGCATCCGGTGGCCTTCGCCGACGCGGTCGGCGCGATGATCGGCGCGGGCGTGCAGACCTTCGTCGAGCTCGGGCCGCATCCGGTGCTCGGCGGCATGGTGAAAACCCTGCTGCGCCATCACGATCGCAACGGGATCGCGGTGCCGTCGCTGGCGCGTGAGCTCGACGATCTGACGGTCATGCTGTCCTCGGCGGCCGAGCTGCATGTGCGCGGTCACGAATTGGACTGGGATGCCGTCGATTCCACTGTCAAGCAGCCGGTCCGGTTGCCGCTCTACCCGTTCGAGCGCGGCAGTTACCGGGTGGTCGACGGGCAGCCGCGCATCGAGACGCCCGCGCCCGCGGAGCGGCAGACCGCGCTGTTCGCCGACGACGCCGACTTCGTCGCCCCGCGAACCGAATACGAGCAGTTCGTCGCCGAGATGTGGGCCGAACTGCTGGGTCTCGAGCGCATCGGCGTATTCGAGAACTTCTTCCGCATCGGCGGACATTCGCTGCTCGCCACCCGATTCGCTCGCCGGGTCCGCGAACTGTTCGACATCGAGTTCCCCCTCCGCGTCATGTTCGAGGAGCCGACCGTGGCCCGCGTTGCGGCCGCGCTGGAGGAACTGCTGGTCGAGCAGGCAAATGCGTTGTTGGAGAACGAACATGAACTCACCAGCTAGCAATCTGGCACTGGCGCGGCTGCGCGAGAAGCGCGCCGCGGGCCTGGGCGACTCCGGAATTCCGGTGCGCACCGCCACCGGTCCGTTCGACGCCACGCCCGCCCAGCGCGGCATCTGGCTGCACGAGCAGCTCGCCGACAACGGCGCGCTCTACCACGTGCCGGTCGGTCTGAAGATCGGCGGCAGCCTGGACGCCCAGGCCCTGCGGCAGGCCGCTGCGGCCGTGGTGCGCGAACAGCACGCCCTGCGCACGGTCTTCGCCGCGACGCCGGAGCTGGTCGCCGAGGTTCGCGAGGACCTCGAACTCGATTGGCAGCTGCACGATCTGCGGCTGGTGCCCGAGGCTGCGCGGGCCGAGGCGGCTCAGCAGCTGCTGGCCTCGCGGGCGACCGCCCGCTTCGACCTGCTGACCGGGCCGCCGGTGCGCTGGACGCTGCTGCGGCTGGCCGAGAACGAATGGATTCTGGCGATCGTCGCCCACCACCTGGTGCTCGACGGTCTGTCGATGACGCTGCTCGTCGAGCAGCTGTGGGCGGCCTACGGCGGTGCTCCGGTGACCCCGGCCCGCCAGTACGCCGACTTCGCCGAGTGGAATGCGGGCCAACCGCCCCGCACCACCGCGATCGAGCGGCGCGCGGCCCGGCTGCGTGGCGCGCCGCCGCTGGATGTGGCGGTCGGCCGAGCGCGCCCGCCCCGGGTGCGCAACGACGGCGCTCGCCTGCACGAGCCGGTGCCGTCGGCGCTGGCCGCCACCATCCGCGATGCCGCCGCGGCGCACGGTGTGCCGCCGTTCGTCTTCCTGCTGGCCTGCTATCAGCTGACGCTGACCGCGCACACCGGGCAGTACGACTTCGGCATCGGGATCCCGATGGCCGCGCGCCCGCAGGACGAATTGGCGCGCACCATCGGCCATTTCGTCAACACCGTGCCGGTGCGCTCGGATATCGCCGCGGGGCAGACCTTCGCCGAACTGCTGCGGCTGGTCCGCGACACCGCGATGGCCGCCTACGAGGACGAGACGGTGCCCTTCGAGCGCATCGTCGAGGCCGTCGGCGGACCGTGGGATCCGCGCTTCAGCCCGGTGTTCCAGGTGCTGTTCGTCCAGCAGCGGTTGCAGCGGCCGGATCTGAGCCGCTGGGATCTCGAGGTGGACTGGCAGACCATCGAGACCGGGGCCACCCTCTACGATCTCGTGCTGCACATCGCGGAGGCGGGCACGGAGCTGGTCTGCGAGCTGACCTACAACACCGCGCTGCTCGACGCGGACGCGGCGCGAAACCTGGTGCACGACTTCCTGTCCGTCGCCGGGGCGGCCGCCGCCGAGCCGGACGCGCCGGTGGCCCGGCTGGTCGGCAGCCTGCCGCGGCATCACCTGGTGATCGCCGTCGCCGATGAAAAGGACGCTCTCGCATCGGGTTTGGCGGAGGCGCTGTACCGCGGCGGAATTCCCGCGCGGGTGCTGCCGATCACCGCTGACGAGGCCCTCGACGCCCGCACCGATCTGCTGGTCGCGCCGCGCGGATTCGGCGACGCGTCCGGTGCGCTGGTCGACGGCGCCGCCGCGGCCGGAGTCGGCATTCTCGCGCTCGCCCCCGAGGGGCATGTGCTACCCGAAAACCTCTCCGGTCGAACGGTTCTCGTTCCCGCGACCGCGCCGGACAGCTACGAGGCCGGCTGGGAACTCGGCCGCCGCCTGCTGGCCTGGACCACCGAACCCGCCCCGGCCGAACTGCATCCGGCCGTCGCGGCATGGCTGGCCGAGCGGACCGCTCGGCCGATTCCGGAGCAGCCGGAATTCCCGGCCACGCTGCTGGATTCGTCGGTCGCGGCAGACGGCTCCACCGAACCGGAGGGCCCGCTGGAGATTCGCCTCGCCCAGCTGTGGGCGCAGGCGCTGGACGTGGCGGCCGTGGGCCGCAACGACGACTTCTTCCTGCTCGGCGGCACCTCGCTGGCGGCCACCCGGCTGCTGTCGCAGCTGCTCGACGAGTTCGGTGTGCAGATCTCGCTGCGCGACCTGTTCGAGCGCCCGACCGTCGCGCAGGCCGCGCGGCTGCTGGAATCGGCATTGGCCGAGGGGGATTCGGTGGCGGCGCTGCGCCCGGCCGAACGCGCCGAGGGCGATCTGCTGCCGGTGTCGTACGCCCAGGAGCGGCTGTGGTTCCTGGAGACCTTCGCCCCGGGCAACAGCACCTACATCATGCCCGGCGGGCTGCGCCTGCGCGGCAAGGTGGACGTGGCGGCGATCGAGTCGGCGCTGAACCGGGTCGAGGAGCGGCACGAGGTGCTGCGCACGGTCTACCTGACCACCGAGGACGGTGAGCTGCGCCAGCAGGTCCGCCCCTACGCCCCGCGCACCCTGCCGGTCTCCGATCTGACCGGCCTGCCGTCCGCCGAGCGCGACCGGCTCGAGCGCGAGCTCGCGGCCAGTGTGTACAGCGCGCCGTTCGATCTGGCCACCGGCCCGGTGTGGCGCTACCACCTGCTGGTCACCGGTCCCGACGAGCATCTGCTGATGATCGCGCTGCACCACATCGTCTGCGACGGCTGGTCGATCGCGGTACTCAGCCAGGAGATCTCGGCGCACTACCGGGCGCTGCAGTCCGGCGTCACGGCCGAATTGCCGCCGCTGGCCGTGCAATACGCCGACTACGCCGTCTGGCAGCGCGACAACGCCGACCACCTGGACGCCCAGCTGGAGTACTGGCGGCAGAATCTGACCGGCGCGCTCAACACCGAGGTCCCCGGTGACTACCGCCGCCCGCCCCGGCGCAGCTCCAACGGCGCGGTCGAATACGCCACCCTCGATCCGGCGGTCATGGCCGAGATGCGCAAAATCGCCGCCGCACAGGGTGTTACGACCTTCGCCGTGCTGCTGGCCGCGTTCTACACCATGCTGCACCGCTACACCCGGCAGTACGACCTGACGGTCGCCTCGCCGATCGCGGGCCGCACCCGCTCGGCCACCGAACCCCTGGTGGGCTGCTTCCTCAACACCCTGGCGCTGCGTGCCGAGGTCGATCCGGAGGAGTCGTTCACCGATCTGGTGGCCCGCGTCGGCAAGATCGTCCTCGAGGCGCACGCCAACCAGGACTGCCCGTTCGAGAAGGTGATCGCCGCGCTGGTGCCGCAGCGGGATCTGAGCCGGAATCCGTTGGCGCAGGTCATGTTCAACTATCTGAACACCCCGCCGCCCGCGCTGGACATGGCGGGTGTGGACGTGGCCATGGTCGACGCGCCGCGCCGCACTGCCAAGCTGGATCTGGATCTGACCGTCGACGAGACCGGCGGCGAGATCAAGTTGAGCCTGGAGTACAGCACCGATCTGTACGAGGCCGATACCGCCCGCCGCTTCCTGCGCCACTTCGCCGGTGCGCTGGCCACCATCGCCGCCGACCCGCGGCGTTCGGTCGGCGAGATCACCCTCGGCGATCCGGTCCGCTCGACCGAGCCGGTGGTGTGGGGTCTGCCGGGCCTGCCGACGGTGCCCGAGCCCGAACCGGGCGAGACGCTGGCCGACCGACTCGCACATGTGGCCCGGACCCGCGCGGCCGCAAAGGCGTTGAGCAACGACGAGCGCACCACCACCTACGCCGAACTGGACGCACTCGCCGACGACGCGGCCCGGCAGCTGCTGCGCGTGGTGGGGGAGCCGGGCGGGCGCGTGGCGCTGCTCTACGACCACTCGCCGGAGAGCTTCGTCGCCGTGTGGGCGGCGTTGCGCGCGGGTGTCACCTACGTGCCCCTGGATCCGCGCGCACCGCAGGCTCGGCTCATCGAGATCCTGGAGGAGGCGAAGGTCAGCGCGCTGCTGTGCGATCCGGCCCGGATCGAGACCGCGCGGGCCATCGCGGGCGAGGCGCGCATCCTGCCGGTCTCGGCCCGGCCGGGTGAGGCGCATCTGTCGCCCGGACCGGTCAACCATGTCGAACACGCTCTCGCACCGGAGGATCCGGCCTACATCACCTACACCTCCGGCTCCACCGGCCGCCCCAAGGGCGTGGCGCAGAGCTCGGAAAACGCGCTGGCCCATGCGGTCTGCTACGCCCGCCGGTTGCGCATCGGTCCGGACGACGTGGTGGCCGCGCCCGCGCGCTACACCTTCGACGCGGGCATCCTGAACTCCTTCGGCGCGGCGGTCGCCGGTGCGGAACTGCACGTCATCGACCCGCACCTGTTCACCCCGGCGGCGCTGCGGGCGGAGATCGAGAGCGCGGGCGTGACCGTGCTGCACTGCACGCCCACGCTGTTCCGCTATCTGCTCAGCGATGCGGTCGAGCCGTGGCTGCCGTCGAAGATCCGGCTCGTCGGCCTGGGCGGCGAACAGGTGGTTCCGGGTGACGTGACCGACTTCGGGCAGCACTTCGGCCCGCACACCACCTTCATCAGCCTCTACGGCCCGACCGAATGCTCGGTGGCCCTGCAGCACATCATCACCCCCGAGGATGTGGACCGGGTGGGTGTGCCGATCGGCGCGGCCGTCGACATCATCGACGTCGATATCGTCGACGAAAAGGGCCGGCCCACGGAGGTTTTCGGTGAGCTCACGTTGCGCAGCCCGCATGTTGCGCTGGGCTACTGGCAGCGGCCGGAGCTGACCGAATCGGTGTTCGGCACCGATGCCGAGGGGGTGCGGTACTACCGCACCGGCGATCTGGCCCGCCGCCTCACCGACGGACAGCTGGTATTCGTCGGCCGCAAGGACCGGCAGGTCAAGATACGCGGCCACCGCGTGGAGCCGGGCGAGGCCGAGACCGTGCTGCGGTCGCATCACACCGTCGGCGAGGCCGCGGTGGTGCTGGACCGGTACTCCAGCGAGCCGCGCCTGGTGGCCTATGTGACCCAGGACGGACCGCTGACCCCGGACTACAGCGAGCTGTCGTCGTATCTGCGAACCAGGTTGCCGGAGTACATGATTCCGTCGGCCTATCTGGTGCTCGACGCGCTGCCGCGCGGCCTCACCGGCAAGCTCGACCAGAACCGGCTGCCCCGGATCGCACCCGCGGCCGATCCGGTCTTCACCCCGCCCCGCACGGAGCTGGAGAAGGCCGTCGCCGAGGTGTGGGGCGAGGTGCTCGAGCGCGAGGTCGGCCTGGGCCAGAACTTCTTCGACCTGGGCGGACATTCGCTGGCCCTGGCCCGCGCCCGCGGCCTGCTGGAGCGCCGGCTCGGCGTGCAGCTGGCCATGACCGACCTGTTCGCCGCGCCGACGGTGGAGGATCTGGCCCGCCTGCTGGCCGGGCGCACCACCGAACCGGAGGACACCGACCGCGGCCGGGACCGGCGCGCCGCCGCCGCCCGTCGCCGCGCCCATCGCCGTCCCGGCTCGCCGGACACCAACGGGAGTGACGAATGACCGACGCAGACAACGACTTCCGCATTGCCGTGGTGGGCATGGCGTGCCGCTTCCCCGATGCGGACACCGTCGCCGACTACTGGCGCAACCTGTGCGACGGCCACGAGTCCATCCGGCCGCTGCGCTCGTCGGCCATGCCCGCCGACCCGCCGCACGGCTATGTGCACGCGGGATCGACGCTGGCCGATCACGACCGGTTCGACGCGGAGTTCTTCGAGATGAGCCCGCGCGAGGCGCAGTTTCTCGATCCGCAGCATCGGCTGTTCCTGCTGTGCGCCTACGAGGCGTTCGAGGACGCCGGAATCGTGCCGGTGGACAATCCGAATCCGGTCGGCGTCTTCGCCGGTGCGGGCATCAGCACCTATCTGCTGCGCAATCTGATCGGGCACGCCGCGACCTTCGACAGCCCGTCCGCGCAGCTGCACGCCCTGCACGGCAACGCCTCGGACTATCTGGCCACCCGAATCTCCTACAAGCTCAACCTGACCGGGCCCAGCGTGTCGGTGCAGACCGCCTGCTCCACCTCGCTGGTGGCCGTGCATCAGGCGGTACAGGCGCTGGTCGACTTCCAGTGCGATGTGGCGCTGGCCGGTGGCGCGAGTGTGCAGGTGCCGCATGAGGCGGGCTACGTCTACGAGGAGGGCTCGATCCTCTCGCCCGACGGGCACTGCCGCGCCTTCGACGCCAATGCCGCGGGCACCGTGTTCGGTTCGGGCGCGGGGGCCGTCGTGCTCAAGCGGCTGTCCGATGCCCTCGCCGACGGCGACCACATCCACGCGGTGATTCTCGGCTCGGCCGTCAACAACGACGGCGGCCGCAAGGTCGGCTACACCGCGCCGGGTATCGCGGGCCAGCGGGCCGTGATCCGCGAGGCGCTGTCGGTGGCGGGGATCGACGCCGCGACCATCGGCTATGTCGAGGCGCACGGCACCGGCACCAAGCTGGGCGACCCGATCGAGGTGGCGGCGCTGACAGCGGCCTACCGCGAGCACACCGACGCCACCGGGTACTGCGCGCTGGGCTCGGTGAAGACCAATCTGGGCCACCTGAACTCGGCCGCGGGTGTGGCGGGCCTGATCAAGGCCGTGCTCACCGTGCGGGAGGGCAGGATTCCGGCCAGCCTGCACTTTTCGCGGGCCAACCCGGAAATCGATTTCGCGGCCAGTCCATTCTTCGTCAACACCGAGTTGCGCTCGTGGGAGGGGCAGCCGCGCCGGGCCGCGGTGAGCGCCTTCGGTATCGGCGGCACCAATGCGCACGTGATCGTCGAGCAGCCGCCCGTGCCCGCCGCCGCACCCGCGAAAGGCCCTCGGGCACTGGTGCTTTCGGCTCGTACGGCCGAGGATGCCGACCGGCTCGCACAGCGGCTGGCGGCTCATCTGACCGATTCGGACCAGGATCTGGGCGCGATCGCGCGGACCCTGGATACGGGTCGGCGACGCTTCCCGCACCGCCGCGCGGTGGTCGCTCGGACCACCGCCGAGGCGGCCGCCGCGCTGCGGCGCCCGAGCGCTGGGCAGGCGCTCGCGGATCCGGCGGTACTGGCGCTGTTCCCGGGGCAGGGGATCGCGCTGGGGCCGCTGTTCGCCGAATTGGCCGGGGCGGTACCGGCATTCGGTGACCGGCTGCGCGAATGCGCGCGGTTGCTGCGGGAGGACAGCGGATTCGATCTGGATGCCGCCCTGCTCGGTGGCGAGGGAACCGAGCAGACCCAGGTGGCATTGTTCTCGATCGAATACGCGCTGGCGGGGATGTGGCGCGAATTCGGCGTCGCACCCCGCGAACTGCTGGGACACAGTCTCGGCGAGTTGGTGTGCGCCACTCTGGCCGGGGTTTTCGAACTCCCGGAGGCGCTGCGCCTGGTGGTGGGGCGCGGCCGGATCATGGCCGCGGCCCCGCCCGGGGCGATGCTGGCGGTCTCGCTCGGCGCGAAGGAGCTGGCCGAGCGGCTGCCCGACGGCGTCTGGCTGGCCGCCGACAATTCCGCCAGCCGCTGCGTGGTCGCCGGAACGCAGTCGGCCGTGGGTCGATTCGCCGAGGCGCTGTCGGCCGAGGGCGTGGCGAACTCACCGCTGCCGGTGGCGCATGCCTTCCACACCCCGCTCATGGACGAGGCCGCCGCGCGGTTCGCCGAACTGGTCGGCACGGTCAGCCGTCAGGCCCCGCGCGAGCCGTACTGGTCCAACCTGACCGGCGCGCCCATCACCGCCGAACAGGCCGTCGACCCGGACTACTGGGCCCGGCAGATGACCAGCACCGTGCGCTTCCGCGAGGCCGCCGAGGAGCTCACCCGCCGCCATCCCGAACTGATCGCGCTCGAGGTCGGCCCCGGCAAATCGCTGATGTCGTTCCTGCGCACCACCTCTCGCGAGGTGGTCGCCGTCGCCACTGCCGGAACCGCCACCGGCGAGCGCCCGGCCGCCCAGGCGATCGTCGAGGCGGCGGGACGGCTGTGGCTGCACGGCGTCGAGAGCGACCTGGCCGCCGTGCACGGCGACACCGAGCGCACCACGGTCAGCCTGCCGACCTACCCCTTCGCGCTGCAGCGGTACTGGATCGACCCGCCGGAGGCCGTGCGCACCCGCCCGGCCGCCCCGCAACGGACCACACCGGTGGTGGCGGCCGAACCCCCCAACGGGGCGGCAACCGCCTTCGCGGCCGCGGCCGACGTCGCCTCCGTGACGGCCCTGTCGTCCGCGGGCACCGCATACCCTTCTGCGGGCAGCGCATCCCCGCCTTCGTCCCCCGCATCCTCGTCCCTGTCCCCCGCCGAAGGCGGGGGCCTCGAAGACGGCGAAGCCGACGTGTTCACCGAGGCCATCCGTGAGCGCGTGGCCGAGATCTGGCGCGAGGCGCTCGGCGCCGACGACATCGCCGCGCACGCGAACTTCTTCGAAGTGGGCGGCGACTCCCTGATGGCCGTGCACGTGGCGACCCGCCTGCGGGCCGTCTTCCCCGTGCAGGTGGTACTCGGCGATCTGTTCGCCCGGCCCACCATCGCGGGCATGGCCGATGTCATCGCCCAGGACCTGATCAACCGGCTCGACGACATGTCCGACAGCGAGGTCGAGTTGCTGCTCGGCGAGCGTGGCACCACCGAGGAGAGCACCGAAAATGCCTGAACTCGCCGATATCCGCGGCTCGCGGCGCAAGCTGCTCGAGCGCTGGGCGTCCGGTCGCACCGACCGCTCGGCCATTCCCCGTCGCACCGACACCGGCGCGGTGCGGCTGTCGGCCGCCCAGCAGCGGCTGTGGTTCCTGGAGCAGCTGTTCCCCGGCCGCCCGACCTACACCATGCCGCTGGCGCTGCGGCTCTATGGCCCACTCGACGTCGACGCGCTGCGTCGGGCCATCGCGGTGATCATCGACCGGCACGACTCGCTGCGCACGAGTATCGAACTGCGCGACGGCATTCCGGTGCAGGTGGTCGGCGCGGCCGGACCGGTGCCGTTCACCGTGGTGGAGCGCGCGGACCTGGACCCGCAGCGGCCCGAGGCCGATGCGGTCGCCCGCGTGGAGCAGTTCAGCCGCACCCTGTTCGACCTGTCCGGCTCGCTGTTCGAGGTGTTGCTGGTCCGGCTGAGCCCCGAGGAGTCGATCTTCGCGGTGGCGATGCATCACATCATCTCCGACGGCTGGTCGCTGGGCGTATTCGCCAGTGAGCTGATGAGCGTCTACGGTGCGCTGGTCGAGGGCGGCACCCCCGCGCTGCCCGAATTGGCCGTGCAGTACCCGGATTACGCGCAGTGGCTGCGTGATCGCGTGGAGCGCGACGACTTCGGCCGCGATCTGGACTACTGGCGCGGTGTTCTCGGTGACGAGCCGCCGCTGGTGACCTTCCATCCGGACCGCCCGCGCGCGCTGAAGCCCGACAGCCGCGGTGCGCGCCTGCCGTTCTCCGTGCCCGCCGAGGTGGTGAACGGGCTGCGCGGCCTGGTCAACGAGGTGCGCCGGAACGACCGTCCCGCAACGCTTTTCGTCGGCCTGATGGCCGGATTCAAGGCACTGCTGCGCTACTACACCGGCGCCGAGGACATCACCGTCGGCACCCCGATCGCCAACCGCACGCGCCCCGAGGTCGAACAGCTCATCGGCTTCTTCGTCAACGCGCTGGCGCTGCGCACCGATCTGTCGGGCAATCCCAGCTTCCGCGAACTGCTCTCGCGCGAACAGGGCGTCATCTTCGACGCCTTCGACCATCAGGAGGCCCCGTTCGACCTGGTCGTCGAGCATGTCCGCCCGGACCGCGAGCTCAGCCACTCGCCGCTGTTCCGCACCGCGGTGGTGCTGCAGAACACCGCCATGCCGGAGCTGACGGTCGCCGGGGTGCGCGCGGAATACCTCGAGGTGCACTCCGGCACAACCAAATTCGATGTGCTGCTAACCCTGACCCCGGTGGGGGAAGAACTCGTCGGCGCGATCGAATACGACCTCGACCTCTACGACGAGCCGACCATCGCCGCCATCCAGCGGCACTTCGTCGCGCTGCTGGCCGCCGCCGTCGCCCACCCGGACACCCCGCTGGCCGAGCTGGACTTCCTCAGTGCCGACGAGGCCGACAAGGCGCTGGCCGCGGCGCTGCCGGTGGACGCCGACGCCGCGCCGCCGGTGCACACCCTGCACGAGCTGTTCGCCCAACAGGTCGCTCGCACCCCCGACGCGGTGGCGGTCAGCTTCGGCGAGGAGTCGGTGAGCTACGCCGAACTGGCCACGGCCGCGGCCGAACTGGCCCGCCGACTGCGCGCCCAGGGCATCGGCCGCGGCGATTTCGTCGGCATCCATCTGGAGCGCTCGGCGCAGGTCGTGACCGCGATCCTGGCGGTGCTCGAGGCCGGCGCGGCGTATGTACCGCTGGATCCGATGAATCCGGCCGAGCGCATCGAGTTCATGATCACCGATTCCGGTGCGCGCCTGGTCATCACGCAGACCTCGCTGGCCGAGCCGCTGCGCGCGGCCGCGCCGAATCTGCTGCTGATCGACGAGCCCGCCGAGGCCATCGCGACGGCCGGCGACCTCGAGCCCGTCACCCCGGCCGACCCCTGCTACGTCATCTACACCTCGGGTTCGACCGGCGTGCCCAAGGGCGTGATCATCGAGCACGCCAATGTGGTTCGCCTGTTCTCGACCACCGCGCGCTGGTTCGACTTCGGCCCGGCCGACGTGTGGACGATGTTCCACTCCTACTCCTTCGACTTCGCGGTCTGGGAGATGTGGGGCGCGCTGCTGCACGGCGGGCGTGTCGTGGTGGTCCCGAGTGAAATCAGCCGCAGCGCCGAATCATTCGCCGATCTGCTCGTGCGCGAGCGGGTCACGGTGCTCAACCAGACCCCCTCGGCCTTCCTGCAGCTGATCCCGACCCTGGACGGCCCGCGCGGCGACGAGCTGGCGCTGCGCTATGTGGTCTTCGGCGGTGAGGCCCTGGACCTGCCGAGCCTGCGCCCCTGGTACGACCGGCACGGCGAGCAGGCCCAGCTGGTCAACATGTACGGCATCACCGAGACGACGGTGCACGTCACCTACCGCGCGCTGAGCCGGGCCGATATCGAATCCGCCGCGGGCAGCCTGATCGGCGTGCCGCTGCCGGATCTGGGCGTGCTCATCCTCGACCCGGCCGGACGCCCGGTGCCGGACGGGGTGTCGGGCGAGATGTTCGTGCTCGGCGCCGGTGTCGGTCGCGGCTACCTCGGCCGCGACGAGCTGACCGCCGAACGCTTCATCCGCCACCCCCTGCTCGGCGAGCGCCGCCTCTATCGCACCGGTGATCTGGCCCGCCGCCGCGCCGACGGCGATCTGGAGTATCTGGGCCGCATCGACCACCAGGTGAAGGTGCGCGGATTCCGCATCGAACTCGGCGAGATCGAGGCGGTCATCGACGATCACCCGGGCGTCGAGCAGTCGGTGGTGCTGGCCCGCGAGGACGCCGGAGGCACGGTGGCCCTGGTCGCGTATCTGACCCCGCGCGCGGAGGTCTACGCCCAGGCCGAGGCGGCCGAGGCCGACCAGGTGTCGGACTGGGAGGTCGTCTTCGACAGCACCTACGGCCAGCACCGCGACGACATCGAGGCCGACTTCAACATCACCGGCTGGAACGACTCCTACACCAACGCCGCCATTCCCGAGGAGCACATGCGGGAATGGGTGGACTCCACGGTGTCGGCGGTACGCGGCTTCGCGCCCCGCAAGGTGCTCGAAATCGGTTGTGGTACGGGTCTTCTGCTGTCGCGGCTGGCTCCCGGCTGCGAGGTCTACGACGGCACCGACATGTCGGCGACGGCGCTCGGGCACGTCCGCGAGAACATCGTCGGCCAGTCTCCCGAGCTGGGCCACGTCCGGCTGTTCCAGGGCGCGGCCGACGAGCTGCCCGCCGAACTGGCCGGCCCCTACGACGTCATTCTCATCAACTCCGTCGTGCAGTACTTCCCGAGCGCGGACTATCTGACCCGGGTGCTGCGGCGCGCGGCCGACCTGCTCGCCCCCGACGGCGTGCTGTTCGTCGGCGACGTGCGCGATCTGGGCCTGCTCGAGGCGTTCCACGCGACGGTCGAGATGTCGGCCGCGCCCACCGCCGGTGCGTCCGAGCTGGCCGGCGCGGTCCGCGCCGCCTGCGACCGGGACGCCGAATTGCTGCTCGCGCCTCGATATTTCGCCGAACTGGCGGCCGAGCACCCGAGGCTCACCGGTTCGCGCATCCGGCTGCGCCGCGGCGAACACCTCAACGAGATGTCGCGGTTCCGCTACGACGCGGTGCTGTACGCCGGCACGCCGCGACGGCCCGCGCTGGCCCGGGTGCTCGACCCGGCCACGACCCCCGCGATGCTGGCCGACCTGCTAAAGCGCGAACAGCCCGAGGCGATCGTGGTGCCCGACGTGCTCGACGCGCGCGTGGCCGGTCCGCTGGCCATCGTCGCCGAGCTGGCGCGCGGGCGCGCGTCCGCCCCGGAGCTGCGCGCCCGCCTCGCCGACTCCGGTGGTGTCAATCCCGAGGCGTATCTCGCACTGACGGATCAGGTGTCGTACCGCGTCGAGGCGCTGCGCCGCGGCGACGGCCGCTTCGACGTGATCGCCACCCGCTGGGATGTCCCGGTCGCCGACGCCCCGGCCCGTGCCGACAAGTGGCGCGACGGTGCGCTGTTCTCGGATCCGTTGCGGGTCAAGGCCCACGACGATCTGGCCGTGGCGGTGCGCGCGCATCTGGCGCGGCGGCTGCCCGCGCACATGGTGCCCGCGGGCGTGGTGGTGCTCGACCGATTCCCGTTGACCACCAACGGAAAACTGGATCGCAAGGCCCTGCCCGCGCCGGTGCTGCGCCGCAACCCGGTCGCCTACGAGCCGCCGCGCACGGTGCTCGAGCAGCGGATCGCCGCGGTGTTCGGCCAGGTGCTGGGCAACCCGAAGGTGGGCCGCGAGGACAACTTCTTCGACCTGGGCGGGCATTCGCTGCTCGCGGCGCAGCTCATGCTGCGGCTGAAGGAGACCTTCGGCGAGGACATTCCGCTCGGCTCGCTGTTCGCCCGGCCGACGGTGGCGGGCGTGGCCGCGCTGCTGTCCGGTGACGCCGCGGTCGAAGAGGCCATCGACTACGAGGCCGAGGTCCGCGCGATCACCGCGAACTGGCCCGCGGGACCGTGGCAGATCACGCCGCACGCCGCCACCGGCGCGGTGCTGCTCACCGGCGCGACCGGCTTCGTCGGCGCGTTCATTCTGCGAGAGCTCTTGGCGCGCACCGACTATCGCATCCACTGCCTGGTCCGCGCGGACAGCCGCGCCGAGGGGCTGGAGCGGCTGGCGCGGACCTTCGACAGCTACGAGCTGCCGCGGGCGGACTTCGACCGGGTGATCCCGGTGCTGGGCGATCTGGCCGCGCCGCGACTGGGATTGAGTGAGAAGGAATTCCTGCTGCTGGGCCGCGGTGTGGACGCCATCTACCACAACGGTGCGCAGGTCAACTTCGCCCTGCCCTACCGGGTGCTGGAGGCGGCCAATGTGACCGGCACCGACGAGCTGATCGAGCTGGCCCGAACCGCCGGTCTGCCACTGCATTTCGTGTCCTCGCTGTACGTGCTGGGGCCGGGCGACGGCGTCGACGGCCGGGTCGAGATCCCCGCGCCGCCGCGGGATCCGTCGCAGCTGCGGCTGGGCTATCTGCAGACCAAGTGGGTGGCCGAGCGGCTGGTGTGCGAGGCCGGTGCGCGCGGCCTGCCGGTCGACATCTTCCGGCTCGGCCGCATCGCGGGCGACAGCACCACCGGCGCCTGCCAGACCAGCGACTTCTTCTGGCTGCTGGTCAAGGCCAGCCAGGAGGTCGGGCTCGCACCCGATGTCGAATTCGCGGTGGATCTGGCCCCCGCGGACTTCGCCGCGGGCGCGATGGTCGAACTGGCGCGGGCGCAGTCGCCCGAACCCGGACCGCACATCTACCACCTGCGCAATCCCGCGCCCGCGGCATTCGCCAACGCGGTCACCTGGATTCGCGACGCGGGCTGGCCGGTGCGCCTCATCGACCCGATGGCCTGGCGCGACGCGGTCGAGGCGCATGCCGCCGCGGCCGGACCGGAGTCGGCGTCCTACCGGGTGCTGAGCCTGCTCGGCACCGGCGAGGGCCTGAGCCCGGCGCTGCGATTCGAGGTCGACGAACAGGTCGCCCGCTCCGGCGTGGCGTGCCCGCCGGTCTCGCACGAACTGTTCGGCCGCTACCTCGACTACTTCCACAAGATCGGTTTCCTGGCCCCGCCGTCCCGACAGGAGGTCGAAGTATGACCGCCACGATTCCGACCGCCCCGGCCGTGCGCTACGACACCATGGTCCGTGCCCTGCGGACGCAGAGTGAGATCCGGCCCGACGCGGTGGCCTACAGCTTCCTCACCTATCCGGATCCGCAGGATCCGCACGGGGTCAAGGAAACCATCAGCTTCGCCGAGATCGACCGTTACGCACGGGCTTTCGCGGTCGGCCTGCTGCAGCTGGCGCGGCCGGGCGAGCGGGCGGTGCTGTTGTTGCCGCCCGGACTGGACTATGTGAAGGCGTTCTTCGGCTGCCTCTACGCGGGCATCGTCGCGGTGCCGCTGTTCCCGCCGAGCACGCACAACGCCAACGGGCGCCTGGACGCGGTCTGCACCGACGCCGATCCGGCCTGCCTGATCACCACCGACGACGAGATGCCCAGGGTCACCGCCTGGCTGGACTCCTCGCCGATCGAAACCACCCGTCTGATATTGAGCACGGGGGAGATCGACGAGGCGCTGGCGGACAAGTGGGAATACCCCCAGATCGACGCCGAGCACATCGCGCTGCTGCAGTACACCTCCGGCTCGACCCGCACCCCGGCCGGTGTGATGGTGCCGCACCGGGGCCTGCTGGCCAACGCGCATCAGATCTACGACGTGTACGCGCGGGTGGGGTTGGATATCGAGGGCGACGACATCGCCTTCGTGAGCTGGCTGCCGCTGTTTCACGACATGGGTCTGATGGTGGGCGTGGTCATGCCGGTCGTCCACGGTCATCACGTGGTGCAGCTGTCGGCGTCGGCGTTCCTGCGCCGTCCCGAACGCTGGCTGCAGGCCATCAGCGATACCCCGCAGCAGACCTTCTCGGCCTCCCCGAATCTGGGCTACGAGCTGTGCACCCAGCGCATCGACGCCGAACAGCGCGACCGACTGGATCTGAGCCGCTGGCGCTACGGCCTGGCCGGCGCCGAACCGGTGCGGGTGAGCACGATGCGAAAGTTCAACGAGCTGTTCGCGCCGCAGGGGCTGCGCGAGAAGACGCTGTGCGCCGGATTCGGTCTGGCCGAGGCCACGCTGATCGTGTCGGCGCCGTGGCGCAGCGGCGGCGGCGTGCAGACGATCACCGTGGACCGCGACGAGTTGGCGAACGGCGTCGCGGTGCCGGTCGAGGGCGACGGCGCGGAGATCGTCGGCGCCGGCTGGGCGGTGCCCGGTGTCGAGATGCTCATCGTGGATCCGCAGACCCGCGAGCCGCTGCCCGAGCACCGGCTCGGCGAGGTGTGGGTCGACGGACCGGCCATTGCCAGCGGCTACTTCAACCGGCCCGAGGAGACCGAGCAGACCTTCCGTGCCGAGTTGGCCCGGCCCGATGGCCGCTACTACATGCGCACCGGCGACATCGGCTTCCTGCACGACGGCGAGCTGTATCTGACCAGCCGCCTGAAGGATCTGATCATCGTCGACGGCCGCAACTTCTACCCGCCGGACCTCGAGGCCACCGCCGAACACGCCCACCCGCTGGTGCTGCCGGGCCGGTGCTCGATCTTCTCCATCGACGAGAACGACAAGGAAAAGATCGTGGTGCTGGTAGAGGCGCGGCTCAACCTGAACACCGACGAGGGCGCGGCGACCGCCGCCGAGCTGCGAAACGCGGTGCGCCAGGCCATCTTCGAGGTTCACGAGGTCGGTGTGCACGATGTCGCCCTGGTCGCCCCCGGGGCCATCCCGCGCACCTCGAGCGGCAAGATCCAGCGCTCGGCCTCGCGCAAGGCCTATCTCGACAAGTCTCTGCGAGTTCTGAGGGCGCGATGACCACACCACTGCTGCACGGCGACAAGCTGACCTGCTTCACCGCGGCGCTGGCCGGGGCGCTCACCGCCCGCGGCGATCAGCGGTGGTGGCGGCCGCTGCTGAGCGAGGGCCCGTATCTGGCGGTGAGCCCGGCCGAGGGGGAGCTGCTGCGCTTCGAGCACCATCCGGCCGCACCGCTGCCCACCCTGGGCCTGCGGATCGCGGGCAGCGACGACTGGGATTGCGCCTATGCCGCACTGGCCGAACAGATCTCGCGCCACGGCGCGGTCGTGCTGCTCGCCGACTACTTCAATCTGCCCTGGCAGCGCGCCCACGGCAAGTTGCACGGCACGCACTGGCTGGCCATCGTCGACCGCGGCAACGGCTGGGTGATCGAGGATCCGCTGGAGTTCGCCACCGATTTGGGGCCGCAGGTCGGCAGCAGCATCGCGATTCCGGATCCGGTCGAATTGCGTTCCTGGGCAACGTCGCTGGGCGACAACCACCCGGCCTCGGCGTTGCGGGAACAGGCCATGGCCGGTCACGCGGACATCGCGCTGGACCGCGCCTACCGCTGGCTGGAGGTCGATCCGGACCCGCTGGTCACGCCCGCCCCGGAGGGCCGCCTGGTGGGTAAGGACGCGCTGCTGGCCCTGGCCGCGCGCTACCGATTCGCCCGCACCCCGGCCGATTTCGCGCAGAGCGAGGACCTGTGGCAGACCATGCGGCAGCGCGAGACGCTGCTGTGGGCGGCGGGACACGACCCCGAGGTGCTCGACGAGGGCGGTCGCGCGCACTGGGAGCGCGCCGTCGCGCGCTGGCAGGCCCTGACCCCGCTGCTGCTGCACGCGCGCCTGCGCGCCGAGCACGGCGGCACCGTGAACACCGGACTCATTGCCGAAACCCTCACCGAGCTGGCCGATTTCGAGGACGAGCACCTGGCCTACGGTGCCCGTCGCACGAAGGGAGATTGATCGTGCACACCCAGCTGGCCACCGAGCTGTCGCCCGCCGACGGCTACGACGCGTGGGTGCGGCGTGCCACCGCCTTCGCGAAGGACAGTGGTGCGCAGGGCAATGCGGTGCGCATCGCGCTGCTGGCCACCCACACCACCGAATTCCTGGCCGAACTGCTGCCGTTGGCCGGGGCCCGCGCGGGTCTGCGGGTGGAACTGCTGCAATTCCCGTTCGGTCAGCTCGAGCAGATCCTGTTCGATCCGCAGACTCCGCTGCGCGAGGGCGATTACGTCGTGCTCGCCGGAACCCACCACGACGTGTTCGACACCGTGGAGGAGACCGTGCGGCGCTGGGTCGGGCTCTGGGACGCGGCGGCCCGGCTGGGCGTGCGCGCGGTCCAGCTCGGCTTCGCCCCACCCGCCACCGACACCTACGGTCCGGTGGCCTGGCGCACGGCCAAATCGCGTTCGGCGCTGGTGCGCGAGGTGAATGCGCAGCTGGCCGAATCCGCCGCGGGCCGAGTGCGTTTCGTCGACGTCGAACAGCTGGCCGCACAGGTCGGGCTGCGCAACTGGGAGGACCCGCGCAGCTGGTACCGGGTACGTCAGCCCTATGCCGCCGACAGCTTGCCCTGGCTGGCCACCGCCATCGCCGATACCGTCGCCTCCGATCGCGGCCTGTCGGCCCGCTGCGTGGTGCTCGATCTGGACGGCACGCTGTGGGGCGGCATCCTGGGCGAGGACGGTATCGACGGCATCCGGATCGGCGCCGGACCCGAGGGTGAGGCGTTCGCCGACTTCCAGCGCTATCTGAAGTCGCTGACCGAGCGCGGGGTGCTGCTCGCGGTGGCCAGCAAGAACGACCGCGAGCTGGCCCTGAAGGCGATCGCCGAGGCGCCCGGCATGGTGCTCGGCGTCGACGACTTCACCTGGATCGTGGCCGACTGGCGGCCCAAATCCGAACAGCTGCGCGAGATTTCGGAGAAGGTCCGGCTCGGGCTGGGCAGCTTCGTCTTCGTCGACGACAATGCCGCCGAATGCGCGCAGGTCGCCGCGGCGCATCCGGAGGTGCGCACGCTGACCCTGCCCGCCTCCCCGGCGAAATTCCCGGCCGCCCTGGCCGCGCTGCCCTGGCTGCACCCGGGCGCGCTGTCGGAGGAGGACTTCGCCCGGCAGCGGTCCTATCAGGCACTGGCCGCCGCCGAGGAGCTGGCGCAGGGGCGCTCGCTCGACGAGTTCCTGGCGAGCCTGGACATGCAGGCCGTGGTCGAGCCGATCAACTCCACCACCATCGACCGGGCCGCGCAGCTGGTCGCCAAGACCAACCAGTTCAATCTGACCACCCGCCGCCACACCCAGACCCAGGTGCTGAAGATCTCCGAGGATCCGCAGTGGTTCGCGGCCACGCTGCGCCTGCGCGATCGGTTCGCCGACCACGGCATCATCGGCGTGCTGCTGGCCGAGGATCGCGGCGGGGTCGCCGAGATCGACACCCTGCTGCTGAGCTGCCGCGTCATCGGCCGCGGCGCCGAGGACAGCCTGCTGGCCGCGGTGTCGGAATGGGCGCTAGCGCGCGGCTGTTCGCGGCTCGTCGGCCGCTATCTGCCCACCGCCCGCAACGGACTGGTCCGCGAGGTGTACCCCACGCGCGGATTCGCCGTGGAGTCCGAGACCGAGCAGGGCGGCTCGGTCTTCGGTTACGACCTGACCGCCGGGGCCCTGCCACGCAGCCCCCATATTCGAGAGGCCCAGCTACAACATGGCCACTGATCAGGTGATACAGCAACTGCTCGAGGTGTTCTCCTCGGTCGTGGGCGAGGACGCCGTACACGGTCCGGACACCGCCCGCGGCGATATGGAGGTCTGGGATTCGCTGGCCCAGGTGCGATTGGTCTACGCGGTCGAGCGCGCCTTCGATGTCGAACTGCCCGAACGACTGCTGACCTCCGAGGTCTCCCTGCTCGACATCGCCGCCGCGGTCGTCGACGCACAGAAGGCGAAGACCCCGTGACCACGCGGGCGTTCCGGCTGACCGACGACGACGTGGCGGACTACGCCATGGCGACCGGTGATCGCAACCCGCTGCACGTCGACGCCGATTTCGCGCGCCGATCCCCGTACGGTCGGCCGATCGCGCACGGCGCGCTGATCGTCACGATGGCGCTGGGCGTGCTGTTCGAGAGCATCGATCCGCGCGTGGTCCGGCAGCTGCGGGTGACCTTCCGGCAGCCCGCGATTCCGGGGCGGCGCTATGAGATCGAGTGGTCGGTCTCCGAGGGCGAGGCCCGCGGCAAGGTCAGCTTCGGCGGCATCGAGGCGGTCGGCATCCGCTGCGCGCTGGGACCGGAACTGCCCGAGACCACCGAGACCGCGCCCAACCTCCCGTACCGGCGCACCGCCCGCCGCCTGAATCCGGCGAATCCGCCGGGCCCCGAGGCGGGTGCGTTCTCGATCGGATACCGGTTGATCTCGGATCTGGTGGAGCGGGTGGTCGGCGGGCGAGTGCCCGAACATCTGGCGACCCTGCTCGGCTGGGTCAGCTACTGGACCGGTATGCACACCCCCGGCCGCGACGCGCTGTTGGTGGCGTGCGCGATCGAGCTGGAGCGCTTCGGCACGGGCGCGATCGAATTCGCCACCGAGACACCGGATATCGACCGGCGCTCGGGGCTGATCACGCTGCGGGCCCGCACCCGCTGTGGCGCGGATGCGGCCGTCACCGTGGAAAGCCTGGTGCGCGAACCGGTTCCGGGTCCGGAGCCGGGCGAGATCGCCGCGGTGCTGCCGGTGTCGCGGTCGCTGGCGGGCCGGACCATCCTGGTCGTCGGCGGCAGCCGCGGCCTGGGCGCGGCCGTCTCGCTGGCGCTGGCCGGACAGGGCGCCCGGGTGCTGGTCGGCTGCTCGCGTCCGCCCGAGACGCTGCTGGCCGCCGCACCCGGCTGGCAGGACCGGCTGATCCCGGTGATCGCCGACGCGCGCGATCCGCGGGCGCTGGCCGCCGCGCTGCCCGACGAACCGCTCGACGGCGTGGTGAGCCTGGCGGCCCCGGCCATTCCGACCCTGCCGTTGGCGCCGGACGCCATCGATCCGGCGGTCGAATTCATCGGCGACAGTTCGCGATTGGTGCTCACCCCGCTGTCGGTGTGTGCCGCGCGGCTGCGACCCGACGCGACGGTCGTGCTGGTCTCCTCGGAGGCCGTGGTCGATCCGCCGCGCTGGTGGCCGCACTATGCGGCGGCGAAGGGCGTGGTCGAAGGGCTCGCCCACTATGTGGCCCGCCACCATCCGTGGCGCGTCGTGGTGGCTCGGCCGCCGCGGCTGTGGACCGAAATGACGAATACCCCCGGCGGGCGTGCACAGAGCAACCCGATCGGCCCGGTCGCGGCCGGCATCGCCGGAGCCTTCCTGGCTCCCGCGGCGCCCGGCGAGGTGACCGTACTCGGGGGATCGAATGCGTGGACGGCACCGAGCGAGGAGGTGTGGCGTGCTGGAAATCCGCGACCTGAACAAGTCCTACGGTAAGAAGAAGGTACTCACCGGAGTCAACCTGACCGTGCGGCCGGGTGAGGTGCTGGGCCTACTCGGACCGAACGGCGCGGGCAAGACCACGACCGCATCGATCGTGGCCGGACTGACCGCCGCCGATTCGGGCACCGTCCGCATCGACGGCATCGACATCCGCAAGGATCCGCGCCAGGCGCGGCGGCGGCTGGGTCTGGCGCCGCAGGAACTGGGCGTGTACCCGACCCTGACGGCCAAGCAGAACCTGGAGTTCTTCGGCCGGATCATGGGCGTGCCGCGCGCGGTGCTGCCCGCCCGCATCGCGGATGTGGCCGAGGCCCTGGGCATTACGCCATTCCTGGGCACCCGGGCGCACAACCTGTCCGGTGGCCAGCAGCGCCGCCTGCACACCGCCGCGGCGCTGCTGCATCAGCCGCCGGTGCTGTGGCTGGACGAGCCGACTGTCGGAGCGGACGTGTCGGCCCGCCAAGATCTGCTCGCCGAGGTCCGCAACCTCGCCGACAGCGGGGCAGCGGTGGTGTACGCCACCCACTATCTGCCCGAACTCGAGGTGCTGAACGCCCGTGTGGTCGTGCTGCACCACGGACGCATCCTGGCCGAGGGAGATGCCGCCGAACTCGTCGAGCGGTACGCGAAATCGGCGGTGAGCCTGGAGTTCTCGGGCGCGGTTCCGGACGGCCTCGGCGCCTACCGGGCCATCCCGGGCGCGAGCGTGACCGACTCCCGGTTGCTCACCATCCCCACCGATAGCCCCGGGCAGTTGCTGGCGCAGCTGTTCACCACCCTCAACGGCGAGACGGACCGATTGCTGTCGGCCGAGATCCACCATCCCAACCTGGAGAACGCCTACCTCGCCATCGTCGGCGCGGCGGAGGCCGAGGCCCGCGCCGAGGCCGAAATCGGTTGGGGCGCTTCACAGAGGAGTTCCGATGCTGTTGCATGACTCCGCACTGGAAAGGGTGCGGACGCTGTCGTGGGCGGATTTCCATCGAATCCGCTCCGATCCGTGGCAGCTGATCATCATGACGCTGCTGCCGATCGGTTTCATGGCCTTCCTGACCCCGATCGACAAGTACCAGCTGCGGCTCGCGGGCGGCTATCCGCACGCCAACGGCGTCGAACAGGCCGGTCCCGGTGCGATCGTGCTGTTCGCCTTCTTCATCACCACCCTGCTGGGCGCCTCGTTCTTCCGCGAACACGAATGGGGCACCTGGGATCGGCTGCGGGCCGCGCCAGTGCGGGCCCCGGAGATCATCGCCGGGAAATCCTTTCCGCTGCTGGTGTTCTCGGCGCTGCAGCTGACCATCGTGTGGGTGGTCGCCTTCCAGCTCTTCGATCTGCACAGCCAGGGTTCGGTGATCTGGCTGGCCCTGCTGACCGCCGCGCTGTCGGTGGCCACGTGGGGATTCGGCATCGCGCTGGTGTCGATCTGCAAGTCCATCGATCAGCTGGCGATCATCGCGCAGCCGATCTCGCTGGCCCTCGGGGGACTCGGCGGCACCATCGCCCCGCGGGACACGCTCCCGGACTGGGCGAAGGCGCTGTCGCCCCTCACGCCGCAGTACTGGGCGCTGAAGGGTTTCAAGGAGGTCATTTTGGACGGCGGTGGCTTCGACGCCGTGGCCACGCCCTGTGTCGTATTGCTCGGGGTCGGGGTCGCCGGAGCGTTGATCGCCGTCTTCCGATTCAGATTGAGTCACGCCAAGATCGGACGGAGTTGATCCGCGGATGTCCGAAGTAGTAGTGCCCCGGCCGCCCCGGGCCGCGATGACGGGGAGACAGGTGATCGGTTGGACAGCGTTGCTGGCGGGGGTTCTCGCCGTTGCCGAATTGCTCGACAAGATACGGTTTCCCGCACCGCAGATGATCGTCGCGATCATTGTCGGGGCGATTCTGGCGTTGGCCGGGCGGCTGCCCGCGCCGCTGCCGCGGCAGGTGTCGGTGGGCGTGCAGGCCATGCTCGGGGTGCTGATGGGCAGCTACCTCGAGGTGTCGCTGCTCGGGTCGATCGGGCTGGCGCTGTTGCCGGTGCTGGCGATCACGGCGGCCACCCTGGTGGTGAGCCTGCTGGTGGCGCTGGTGTTCGCACGTTGCACGCGGGTGGCGTTGCCGACCGCGACGCTGGGGTTGCTGGCCGGTGGGTCGGCGGCGGTGGTGTCGTGTGCCGACGATATGGATGCCGATCCGCGGCAGGTGGCGTTCATGCAGTACCTGCGGGTGCTGCTGGTGGCGGTCAGCGCGCCCGCGGTGGCCGCGCTGCTCGATCCCGGTGAGCACACCGAACACGTCTCGGTCGTGGCCAGCCGGGTCACCAATGCCGCGCTGCCGCACTGGGCGCTGGTCGGGCGGGGTGATCAGGTCGCGGGGCTGTGTATCGCGATCGTGCTGTGCCTGCTCGGCATTCGCATCGGGCGGCTGCTGAAGTTGCCCAGCCCCACGCTCATCGGCCCGATGCTGATCACCGCCGCGCTGACCGCGCTGGGTCTGAGCCACGGGTACGCGCCGACCAACATGTTCAAGGAGTTGCTGTTCGTACTGATCGGATTCGATGTCGGCACTCGCTTCACGCGGGCCGTCGTCATGGAGATGGCACGCATGATTCCGGGCATGACCATCGCCATCGGTGTTCTCTCGATAGCCGTCGCGGCCCTGGCGTACGTGCTGTCGCTGTTCGTCGATCTGGAACTGTCCGATCTGTACCTGGCCACCACCCCCGGCGGCATCAACGCGGTCCTCGCCGCGGCCGAGGGCATGGGCGCGAATATGCCACTCATCACCAGTGTGCAGAGCATCCGCCTGCTGTTCATGGTCGCGATGCTCCCGCTCATGGGCAAACTGTTCCGCCACTGGACCGCCCGCCAGGCCACCACCCGCATCGCCACCCAGATCGCGGCCGCCCAACCCACCCCCGCCCCCGACACCCCGATCGTCGAGGCGGAGGAACTCCCACCCCTACCCCCGGCCGAACCCGAACCGGCCACCGTCAGAACCACCTGACCCCCCTCCGAGTGGCCCGCAACGCCGCGGGACCCACCACTCGTCGAGCCTCTCCGGTCTCCCCGCAATGGCGCGCGGACCGAATTCCCGCAATGCCGCGGACCAAGTTCGACTCTCCGATTACACGAACTCGCCCCCTCCTGTTCGCAATGCGCGGGTCCACCCGACCCCCAGCAAGAACGCCACGCACAGCGCGCGGTAGCCATTCCCGCCGAGCAAACTCCCTTGTGCCCGTAGAACGCCGGTGGTGTTTCCCCGCCGTGCGTGGCTCCCCTTCGTTTCCCGAACGCAGCTCCCATTCCTTCCCCCCCGAATCAGCCTGCTACTTCCCCCGAACGCGGCCTTTCGCACTTCCCCCGAATGCGTCCTCGCACACTTCCCCGAATGCGGCTGCTTACTCGTCCTTCGGATGCGGCCGTTTACTTGTGCCTCCGACGCGGCTGCTTACTTGTGCCTCCGACGCGGCTGCTAATTCTTCCCCCCGACGCGGCTGCTTACTTGTGCCTCCGACGCGGCTGCTAATTCTTCCCCCGACGCGGCTGCTTACTTGTGCCTCCGACGCGGCTGCCAACTCTTCCCCCCGATGCGGCCGTTCACTCTTCCCCAGGACGCGTCCCCTTATTCTTCCTCCGGACGCGTCCCCTTATTCTTCCTCCGGACGCGGCTCCTTACTCTTCCTCCGGACGCGGCTCCTTACTCTTCCCGCGAATGCGGCCCCTTCGTTTCCCCGCCGTGCAGCGCAGCGCGATGCACGGCGGGGATCCACCCCGACCTACCGAATGGAAGCCTGCTGCTGGCCGCCGCCCTGCTGCTGACCCTGCTGGGCGCCACCCTGCTGGCCCTGCGCCTGCGGGTTCGAGCCCTGCTGGCTCTGGCCCTGCTGCTGGCTCTGGTCGCCGCTCTGCTGTTCATCCTGGCTGCCCTGCTGGTTCACGACCTGCTGCCACCAGGCGTCGAAGGCGGCGCGCTGGGCCGGGCTGTAGCCCGCGACCGTCCCGACCGGGCAGGATGTGCCCGCGGTGGGGTCGATCTTCTGGTGCTGCACAACCTCGACGTCGCCCAGCGGGACGATCGTCTCGCACCGGTCCGGACCGGGCATCGGGCCGGTCGGCGCGTCGGCCAGCGCGGTGGCCGGGGCGAACATCAGGATCGCTACCGCGGCCAGGCCTAGCGGTACATGCGTACGCACGAAGGTATTCCTTTCTCGAAAGGTAAGTACTCAGCGGACACGCATGTGGAATGTAACCGGCATTTTGCCTGGTAAGTGGGACCTCGCGACCGGAAGTTTCGGATTCGGCGAACACCTGGGAGGATTTCGCGGGTGAGTGCCACCGGTGACGATGTCCGTAGTTTCGCGCTGTCCTTACCGGAGACGACCGAGCAGTTCCAATGGGGGATGCCGATTTTCCGCGTCGCGGGCAAGCTGTTCCTCACCCTGCCCGAGGCCGAGACCTCGATGGCGGTGCGCTGCCCGATCGTCGAGCGCGACGAACTGGTCCGCGCCGAGCCGGACAAGTTCTGGATCGCCGCGCACGAGGCCAACAACGCCTGGGTTCGGGTGCGGCTGGCCGCGCTCGACGATCTCGACGAACTCGAGACCATCGTGCGCGACTCCTGGCAGCAGGCCGCGCCCCGGCACCTGGTCGATTAGCTACGCGGCCTTGCGCGGCAGGCCGGGCGGATTGACGCGGCTCTGGGCCACGGCCTCGCCCTGCAGCCCCCAGCGCTCCAGCACCCTCCGATAGGTCCCCTGCTCGATGGCGTGGCGCAGGGCCTCGTGCACCGGCCCGATCAGGCCGTTGTCCTTGCGGGTGAGCACGGCGATCTCCGCCTGCAATGCCTCGCCCGCCCCGGAGTAGGTGGCCAGAATCCTGGTCTGCCCCGAGGTGGCCGAGTGATAGACCGCGACCGGATTGGGGCCGAGGTAGCCGTCGATGCGATGCGAGGACAGCGCCAGGTAGTAGTCGGTCGTCTGCTGGAAGTAGGCGATATCGATCGGGGGCAGCCCCTCGGCGACATTGCGCTCGTTCCACTGGACCAGCAGCTGCTCCTGATTGGTGCCGCTGCCCACGGCGATGCGCTTGCCCGCCAGCGAGGTCCGATCCTTGTAGGTCCAGTCGGCGTCCTCGGGCACCTCGAGGGCGATGTTGTCCAGGCGGTAGGTCGCGAAGTCGTACTTGTCCTTGCGCTCCTCGGTCACGGTCACGTTGGAGATGAACGCGTCCACCGCACCGGAGTCGACCGCCACGAAGTTCTGCGCCCAATCCGCCGCGCGCACTTCGAGTTTCAGCCCGAGGATGTCGGCGATGAGCGAGGCGAAGTCGACCTCCGAGCCGATCAGGGTGCGATCGTCGGTGGCGTGGAAGCGCAGCGGTGCGCCCGTGCCCGCCGAACCGGTCACGATCAGCGTGCCGCGGTCGCGAATGGCCCGGGGCACCTGGGCGGCAATGGCCTCCACCTTGTCGGCGCGCACCCGATTCGCCTGTTGCGGAGTCAGATCGAAGCTCTGCCCGTTCACCGCCCGCACCTCGGTCTCGGGATCGGAGGCGCAGGCGCTGACGGCCAGGACCGTGGTGACCAGTGCGGCGGCCAGCGCCAGGTTGCGTCGGACCGTGCGGGAGATGAGCATGCGGTGACGCTAGGTGCTTGTCCGGTTTGTCCGGCAGCATTTTGTTCACGCTGATCGTGGTTCGTGGCAAGCCGCCGCCATGGGCGGACAATTCACCCCAAACGCAATCCGACCCTGTCAGGAGCGCAGTGACCACGTCGATACCGGTGAATCTGAAGCACGCCAAGGATATTCATCCCGGAGTCGACGTGCCGCTGTTACACGAGGCGGTCCATCCGGAGCGCACGCTGTGGTCGCCCGCGGAGTTGCGCGAACTGACCGCCGGGGTGGCCGCGACCCTGGCCGCCCCGCTGCTGGACATCGTCCGCTTCGACCCCGTCCAGCGCTGGTGGACCCGGCTGGCGCTGACCATGGGCGTGGAGCTGTGGCTGCTGTCGTGGGGGCCCGGACAGGGCACCGAACCGCACGACCACGGCGGCGCGTCCGGCGCGTTCACCGTCACCATTGGCGACCTGCACGAGGAGTATCTGCACGCGGGCGGTCCCCCGCGCACCGCGATCTGGTCGGCGGGCGATACCGTCGCCTTCGGCCCGCAGCGCGCGCATCGGCTGCGCAATACCGGTCCGCGCCCGGCCGCCTCGGTGCACGCCTATTCGCCGCCGCTGCGGCCGGTGCGGGAGTACCGCGCGCTGACCGATTTCACGGGATTGTGAGGGAGCCGTCGTGAGTGTCGAGGATCTGCTCGCCCGCGCCCGCGAGCGCCTGCTGCGCGTCGATCCCGCGCAGGCGGCGGCGCTGCAGGCCGAGGGCGCACTGCTCATCGATATCCGCCCGCACGCCAACCGCGCCGCCGAGGGCGAGATTCCCGGTGCGGTCGTCGTCGAACGCATCGTTGTGGAGTGGCGGCTGGACCCCGCGAGCGAACACCGCCTGCCCGGCCTGGCCCCCGATACCCCGGTCGTACTGATCTGCAACGAGGGGTATGCCTCGAGCCTCGCCGCCGCCGACGCGCAGCGGCTCGGCCTCACCCACGCGACCGATCTGGTGGGTGGATTCCGGGCCTGGAAGGCGGCCGGGTTGCCGGTGGTCGCGGGCGGGTCCGCACCGGTTCCGTGATCGCCACGTCGGTAACAGCTGCGAATCGACGCGGCGGGAGCGCGGGCGCGCGGGTCCGGGCGGATTAGAGTCCCGGATATGGCGACGGCGGGTGTGCGGGTGCGGGCCACGGGGGAGGATTTGACGTCGGCGGAGCTGGGGAAGGCCACCCGCAAGCGGGTGCCGCGGTCCTCGCTGGGGCAGTGGACGCCCGCCCCGGATCGGGCGGATCCGATCGATATCCTCGAGCGGCAGGCCGCGACCCGGCTGGCGTATCTGGTGCCGATTCGCTACGGGCGCATGGCCGCGGGCCGGTTCCCGTTCTATCGGGGCGCGCCCGCGATCATGGCCGCCGATCTGGCCACCCGGCCGACTACGGGGCTGACGGTGCAGCTGTGCGGGGATGCGCACCTGTCGAATTTCGGCCTGTTCGCCTCGCCGGAACGGTCGCTGGTCTTCGATGTCAACGACTTCGACGAGACGCTGCCGGGACCCTTCGAGTGGGATGTCGAGCGGCTGGCCGCCAGCGTCGCGGTGGCGGCACAGGCCAACGGCTGCACCGATGCCGAGACCGTCGCGGCCGCGACGGCGGCGGCGACCGGCTACCGCGAGACGATGAACCGGCTGGCCGGACTCGGCGAGACCGATGTCTGGTACGAGATGGTCGATGTCGAGCAGGTCGCGGAGCTGCTGCGCCCGCGGTATCGCAAGCGCACCGAGAAGGTCATCACCAAGGCGCGCCGCCGCACCAGCCTGCAGGCGCTGAACAAGCTCACCGAGCCCGGCCCCGACGGTGAGCCGCGCATTCGCCCGGATCCGCCACTGGTGCTGACGCTTCCGGATGTCGAACATGTGCCGCTGCACGCCGTGCTGGCCGACTACCGCAACTCGCTGCCGGACGAACGCCGGCTACTGCTGGATCGCTACCAGATCCGCGACTTCGCCGTGAAGGTGGTCGGCGTCGGCAGTGTCGGCACCCGCTGCTTTCTCGCGCTGCTGACCGGGCGCACGGTCGGTGACCCGCTGTTCCTGCAGGTGAAGCAGGCCGAAAAGTCGGTGCTGGCACCGTATCTGCCGCGCCGGGGACATCGTCATCAGGGCCATCGGGTGGTGCATGGGCAGCGCCTGATCCAGTCGGCCAGCGATATCTTTCTCGGCTGGGCCACCGGTCTGGACGGGCTGTTCTACTACTGGCGTCAACTGCGCGATATGAAGGGTTCGCTGGCGATCGAGGAGATGTCGCCGGACGAGCTGCGCCAATACGCCGGCATGTGTGGGCGCACCCTGGCCCGCGGCCACGCGCGCTCGGGCGACCGCGTCGCCATCGCCGCCTACCTGGGCAGCGGCGATGTCTTCGACAAGGCGATCGGGGAGTTCGCCCTGGCCTACGCCGCCCAGACCGATGCCGACTACCAGGCGCTGCTGACCGCGATCGACACCGGCCGGATCACCGCCGAGGATGCCTGAATCACCGCTGCGCCAAGGCTTTCAGGGCGCGTTCCACATCATCGGAACCATTGTGGACGTGGAACGACACCCGCAGCCCGCCCGCGCGAGCGGTGGTGATGATCCCGGATTCGGCGAGCCGGTGCACGCGCTCGCCCGCGCCGGGAACGGTGACGATGGGGGAGTCGCCGGGAACCGGACGCAGCCCCAGATCGGCCAGCCCGCAACGGAATTCGGCCGCCAGCGCCCGATCGTGGCGGCCGATCGCCTCGACGCCCAGCTTCTCGATCAGCTCCAGTCCGGCCACCGCGCCGACCACGCCCAGCCAGTCGGGCGTATCGTCGAAGCGTCGGGCGGACGGTGAGAGTCGTTGCGGGCCATACATTTCCGCCCATCGGTCGGCGGCCGCGTACCAGCCGGGCGAGACGGGTCGCGCCGCCTCGGCGACCGTGGGATGCACCGCCAGGCAGCTCACACTGCGCGCGCCGAGCAGCCACTTGAACGTCGCGGCGACCCAGAAGTCGGCGTCGTCGAACCGCAGCGGCAGCCAGCCCGCGGCCTGCGTGGCGTCCAGCAGCAGCCAGGCGTCGTGTGCGCGGGTGGCAGCGCGAAGTTCGGCCGGATCGATCGCGCGGCCGTCGGCCGATTGCACGACGCTCACCGCGACCAGGGCGGTCTGCGGCCGCACCTCCTGGGCCAGGCGCTCCAGCGGGACCGTGCGCACCATGAGATCCCCGCGATAGCGGAAGGGGTTGGGCACCGAGGCGAAATCGCCCTCGGCCACCAGCACCTCCGCGCCGGAGGGCAGCGCGGCGGCGGCCGGGCCGATCAGCGAGCCCACCGAGTGGCCGATGGCGATGTCGTCGGCGGTGGCTCCGGCCAGCAGTCGGACGAAGCTCGCCCGCAGCACCTCGACCCGATCGTCGGCCGCCGACGGCGCGATATGACCCGCCGTCCATCGCTCGGTGACGGCCCGCTCGGCCGCCAGCCGGGACGCGGCGGGAAGCCCGAAGGCCGCGGTGTTGAGATAGGTGGTTTCGGGACGGAACTCGCCGGGTGCCAAGGGATCCATCTTCGCAGTGTCATCCGCGTCGTGGCACCCGGTCCATAGCCACCCGCGCCGCATTGGCCTGATTCGGCGCACCTGCTACGCACTGTGAAAATCGGTTGCGCGGATTCGGCCGGGGGTGCGAATCTGCGGGAAACGGTCGGATTCGCTGGAGGAGCGGGTATGCGCCAGATCTTCGAAGTACTTCGGATGCCTTGTCGGACCGTTACTTTCGAGGATCTCGGCGCATATGCCCATTCATCGCACGCTCAATATCGGGATTGTTGCCCATGTCGACGCGGGTAAGACCAGCCTGACCGAACGGCTGCTGTTCGACCACGGGGTCATCGACGCGCTCGGCAGCGTCGACGCCGGGACGACGCAGACCGACAGCGGGGACATCGAACGGCGGCGCGGGATCACCGTGCGCTCGGCGGTGGTCTCGTTCACCGTGGGACGAACGCATATCAATGTCATCGACACCCCCGGCCACACCGATTTCGTCGCCGAGGTCGACCGGGCGCTGCGGGTGCTCGACGCGGCCGTGCTGGTGGTGTCGGCGGTGGAGGGGGTGCAGGCGCATGCGCGCCTGCTCATGCGCGTTCTGCACGACATGCGGTTGCCCACACTGATTTTCGTCAACAAGGTCGATCGCCGTGGTGCCCGGACGCGCGAACTGCCGGCTGAGATCCGTCGGCGGCTGACTCCGCATGCGGTCGTGATGAATCCGCCCTCGGACCCGATGGACGTGGCGGAAACCCTTGCCGAACAGGACGACTCGATTCTCGCGCGCCTGATCGACGGCCCGCCGCTCGAGCCGGAGGAACTGCGCCGCGCCCTGCGCGATCAGGTCGGCCGCGGGATCGTGCACCCGGTCTACTTCGGTTCCGCCCGTACCGGAGTGGGTATCGACGCGCTGGTGCGGGCGATGGTCGAACTCCTCCCCGTCCCCGTGACGACCGAGGTCGGCCTGCCGCCGCGCGGCACGATCTTCGCCATCGATCGCTCACCCGGCGGAACCAAAACCGCCTACCTGCGGCTGTTTTCGGGCACCTTGGCGGTTCGCGACCGGATCACGTTGCACCGGCGCGATTTCGACGGGATCGTCCACCACCACAGCGGCCGCATCACCGCCCTCGAGGTCGTCGGCCACCCCGCCGCGCGTCTGACCGCGGGAAATATCGGCCGCATCACCGGCATCCCCGACGCCCGCGTCGGCGACACCCTCGGGGCCCCGGCCGATCCCGACCCGGCCCGCGTCCCCATGCCCACGCTGCGCACCACCGTCCGGGTCCGCGGCCAGGCACCCGCGCGCCTGCACGCCGCCCTGCGCGAGTTGGCCGAACAGGATCCGCTCCTGCACGTCCGCGTGGAATCCGACGGCGCGACCTCGATCCTGCTCTACGGCGAGATCCAGCGGCAGATCGTCGCGGCCACGCTGGCCGAGCGCTATGGCATCGACGCCGAATTCCGCAGCACCGAACCGCTGTGCGTCGAGCAGGTCACCGGCACCGGCGAGGCCGTCGAGGCGATGGGTCACCGCGCCCCGAGCCCGAGTGGATACTGGGCGACCATCGGCCTGCGCGTCGAACCCGCCCCCGCGGGCACGGTCTTCGGTTACGAGACCGAACTCGGCGCGCTGCCGCACGCATTCCATTGCGCCATCGAGGAATCCGTATCTGCCACGCTGCGCCGCGGCCCGCACGGGCGGCCGATCACCGGCTGCGTCGTCACGCTCATCCGCTCCGGTTTCGCCGGGCCGGTATCCACCGCGGCGGACTTCCGTGCCCTGACTCCGCTGGTGCTCGAGCGCGCGCTGCGCCGCGCCGGAACGAAACTCCTCGAGCCGATCCACCGCTTCGAGGCCGAGATTCCCGCCGACACCCTGGCCCCGGTCTCCGCCGCCCTGACCGGTCTCGGCGCGCGGATCGAGGACCTCACCCCGGCCTGGACCGTCCGAGGAACGATTCCGGCCCGCCACGCCGACTTCGCCCAGCGCCGCCTGCCCGGTCTCACCCGGGGCGAGGCCGACTGGTGGTCACGGCCGGCGGGCTATCGCTAGGCGGCGCTGCCGAAATCAGCTCGAGTGGAAGCCTTATCTGCCGCGCCGACCGGTTCTAGCATCCGGCGTATGACCGCCCGCCTGCCGCTCATCGATATCTCCCGATTCCGCGGTCCGGATCGGGAGGGATTCCTCACCGAGCTGCGCTACGCCGCGCACGAGGTCGGCTTCTTCTACGTCGTCGGACACGGTGTCCCCGAGGCGCTGACCACCAGGATCTTCGAGGTGGCCAGGCAGTTCTTCGCGCTTGCGCTGCGGCGGCGGCTCGAGATCGACAACATCAACTCCCCGCAGTTCCGCGGCTACACCGTGACCGGACACGAGTACACCGCCGGATCCCCGGACCGGCGTGAACAGCTCGATATCGGACCCGAGCGCGCCCCGGTCGACCTCGCGCCCGGGGATCCGGCGTGGCTGCGGCTGATCGGCCCGAATCAGTGGCCCGCGACCCTGCCGCGGCTGCGCGAGGTCACGTTGGCCTGGCAGGCCGAGGCACTGCGGGTGAGCCGGGAGGTGTTGCGCGCCCTGGCCGCGGCGCTGGGCCAGGACGAGGGGTATTTCGACGCCTGGTTCGACGAGGAGGCGTCGGCGCATGTGAAGATCATTCGCTATCCGGGCCGCGACCCCGGCGAATCGGATCAAGGCGTCGGGGCGCACAAGGACTACGGTTATCTGGCCCTGCTGCAACAGGACGAGGTCGGCGGGCTGCAGGTGCAGGGTCCGGACGGTTGGATCGACGCGGTCCCGGTGCCGGGCAGCTTCGTATTCAATATCGGCGAGATGCTCGAGATCGCCACACAGGGCTATCTGACCGCGACCCGGCACCGCGTGCTGAGCCCCCCGGCCGGGGTGGACCGGTACTCGGTGCCGTTCTTCCTCGGTCCGCGGCTGGACGCCGTGGTCGAACCGCTGGTGCTGCCGCCGGAACTGGCGGCTCGGGCGCGCGGGGTGAGCGCGGAGGCCGACAATCCGCTGCACGCGCGTTTCGGCGAGAACGCGCTGCGCGGCTGGCTGCGCTCGCATCCCGAGGTGGCGCGGCGCTGGTGGTCCGACGTGCTCGCGGAGCGTTCGTGACCACGATCGAGATCCTGGCCGATGACGCCGAGATCCGCGGCGCCCATGGGATTTTCCGCACCGCCATGGTCGGCCTGCCGCCGCTGCCCTCGGACGCCGAGGGATTGTGGGAGCCGGGCCGCGTCCTGGGCGCCCGCATCGACGGTGAACTGGTCGGCACCGCCAACTCCTACACCAGCTGGTTGGCCGTGCCCGGTGGTGAGCGGATCGCGCATGCCGCGGTCACCCACGTCGGCGTCCTGCCCACCCACACCCGCCGCGGCGTGGTGACCGCGCTGCTGCGCCATCAGCTCGCCGACTTCGCCGCGCGCGGTGAGATCGTCGCGACGCTGCGGGCGTCGCAGGGCGGCATCTACGAGCGCTTCGGTTACGGCGTCGCCACCGCGATGGCACGGGCGGAGCTGGATCCGCGCCGGGCCCGGCTGCGCGACACCGTGCCCGCCTCCGGCCCGGTGCGCTTCCTCGACCTCGATGTAGTGTGGGAATCGCTCGCCAAGATCTATGCGGCCCAGATCCTTTCGCGACCGGGTGCGATCGGTCGTTCGCAATACTGGTGGCGGCTACAGGAACTGACCCACGCCAGCCCGGGATACGTGGTGGCGCACGGGCTTCCCGGCAGCGAGGACGGCTTCGCCCGCTACCGTCCCCGGGACACCACCGACTGGCCCCGCAGTCCCCATCGCACCATCGTGGTCGACGACCTCGTCGCCGCCACACCCCGAGCCCAGGCGGGCCTGGTTCGCCATCTGCTGTCCATCGACGTGGCCGACACCATCGTCTTCCCGACTGTCGCCCCGGACTTTCCGCTGCGCCACCTGCTCACCGACGAACGCGCCACCACGCTGTCCGCGATCCGCGACGAGACCTGGCTGCGCCTGATCGATGTGCTCGCAGCCCTGCGCCGCCGCACCTACCGCCCGGGCTCCGAGCTGGTCCTAGCGGTCACCGACCCGATCCGCACCGCCAACTCCGGCGCCTACCGGATCTCGGCCGAATCGGTAACGCGCACCACCGAAACCGCGGACCTGACCACCGACATCGCCGCGCTCTCGGCCGCCTATCTCGGCGGCACGAGCTGGCGGCACCTGGCCCTGGCCGGCCGTGTCCGCGGCGGAGATCCCGAGGCCGTCGCCCGCGCCGACGAGCTGTTCGGCGTCGGCGAAGCACCGTTCAGCGGAACCTGGTTCTGAACTTCCCGGACTACTTGCGGGCGTAGCTGCGGAAGACGTAGTCGTCGCGGCCGTTGACCGAGCGGCGGGAGCCGATGGTGTAGGTCATCATGAAGTCCTCGGACGGGACCTCGGGGGCCAGGATGTCGCCCTGATAGGCGGTGTTCAGCTCGGTCACCGCGATGACGGTCGCGAAGGGCACGGCCGCGCGCAGGATCTCGCCGCCGCCGAGTACCCACACCTCCTGCGGATCGGTCAGGGCCAGCGCCTCGGCGACCGAGGCGGCCCGCTCGGCGCCCGGGGCGAACCAGTCCGGCTGGCGGGTGACCACGATCTTGCGGTTGTTCGGCAGTGGCCCGAACAGCTCCTGCGCGGACTCCCAGGTCTTGCGCCCGAGCACGACCGTGTAGTCGGAAACGGTCTCGAGCAGATGCTCCCGATATTCGGGCAGGTCCCAGGGAAGACGGCCACCCGCCCCGCTCGCGCCGATCACGCGGCCGCGGGTCTGTGCCCAGATCAACCCGACCGTCCGCTTACTGGTTTCGATCATGTCCGAGCTCATAACCCCAGGATAGTGGTCGCTACCGCCGCTAACTTTCTCGATCGTTGCGGGAGCGGGAGGCAGTGGTCGATCTCACGTCCGGCTTGCCCGGAACTGCCCGATGGGTGCGCGAGCAACGATGATTGCTCTAGTGTTGCTATCGGTGGGAAAACGATTTCTCGCGAGGTTATTGTTTCCATTCGGAATCATTTTCTCGACCCCCTTGTCCCCGCCCCCATTTTCGTGGGCACACGGTTGTCGAACCCGTCTGTCATCGTGATCGGCGTGGATGGATTCGCGGTGTTACGGGGTGGGGATGTCAGGGGCGGGACGGGGTGGGGGGTTGTGCGGTGACGCAGCGGGGGTGGGTGCTGTTTCTGGTGTTGGGTGTGATCTGGGGCGTGCCGTACGCGATGATCCGCGTGGCGGTGCGCGATTTCGATCCGGTGGTCGTCGCGGGCGGGCGGACGGCGATCGGCGCGCTGCTGCTGTTGCCGATCGCGCTGTACGGGCGCTCGCTCGGTCCGGTGCTGCGGCGCTGGCCCTGGCTCGTCGTCTACACGCTGGTCGAGATCACCGGCCCGTGGCTGCTGCTGGGCCACGCCGAGACGAAGCTGAACAGCTCGACGGTCGGGCTGCTCGTCGCCGCCGTTCCGCTGGTGGCGGTCGTGCTGATCATGGCGCTGGGGCATGAGACGTTCGACAGCCGCCGCCTGGTCGGCCTGCTGATCGGACTGGCCGGCGTGGTGGCGCTGGTCGGATTGGATGTCGATCTGTCGGACTTCGGGGCCGTCGCCGCGGTCGCGGTGACCGCGATGGGCTATGCCGTGGGGCCGATCATCATCAATCGCAAACTCGCCGACCTGCCGCCGATGGGCGTGGTCACCGGCTCGCTCATCCTGGCCGCGGTGATCTATGCGCCGTTCGCGCTGTGGCGCTGGCCCGAACGGATCACCGCGGCGGCGAGCTGGTCGGTGCTCGGGCTGGCCGTGATCTGCACGGCCCTGGCATTTCTGGTGTTCTTCGCCCTGATCGGCGAGGTCGGTCCGGCGCGGGCGACGGTCATCACCTATATCAATCCCGCGGTCGCGCTGGCCATCGGCGTGAGCCTGCTCGACGAGCCGCTGACGGCCGGTATGGCGATCGGCTTCCCGCTGGTCATCGCCGGTTCCATCCTCGGCACCGCCAAGGCGCGGGCGCGCGCGGTCGCCGAGCCGCAACCGGTCGACACCGTCGGCTGAGCGGGCCGGATCCACCCGCGCCCGATTCGAGATCACGGGCGCGGGTATCCGGCAGCTGGAATCGCACGCGGTGCACAGGAGGACCCGATGACCCTGCCCCTCACCGAGATGTCCGCGCGGCGCTGGCAACTGCGCGACGAGCAGCTGGCCGGGGCGGTGGACGAGCTCATCCGCCACGACCGGCGGCTGGACGGCGTCGAGGTGAGCGTGGAGTTCCGGCGCGGGGTGGCCCATCTGACCGGCCGGGTGGAGTCGTCGCGCTGCCTGGCGCTGCTGCGCGAACTGGTCGGCCGGTTCGCGGGCGTGCTCGCGGTGTGGGATCGGGTGCGGGTCAACGGAAATGCGCCCCGGATCCTCGATATCGGCTGCGGTGGTACCAAGCAGTATCCGGACAATGTCGGTGTGGATATGCGACCGGCGCCGGGAGTGGATGTTGTCGCGGATTTGCGAAAAGGAATTCCATTTGCTGACAATTCATTCGATCGCGTATTTGCGGTTCATGTGCTGGAGCATTTAGCGGACTTTTTGCCATTGGTGGACGAGTGTCATCGGGTGTTGCGTCCGGGCGGGGTGCTGCACGTGCTGTCGCCGTGGTGGCGCTATGTGAACGCGGTGGCCGATCCCACGCACCTGCGACTGCTGGACGTGCAGACCTTCAAGGGCGTCTGCGCGCGTCCGGGCAGCTCCAGGCGGTGGTATCCACTGCACGCGGGCTGTGACGGTGCCAGCGTATTCGCGGACCTGCAGCGTCTGGAACCGGGGGAGCCAGAACCTTCTGATCTGCAACTGGCTCGATTCTTCGACTAGTGGTCTGGTTTGAGGGGGTGTAACCGGACGTCGGTGAGCAAGGTCACCCACCCCGTCGTCCGGGGCTGTCCACCGGCTCGCCCGCGGGCCGGTGCGCCGCCCCTGAAATGGGCTTTTACGGCTTGTTTGCGCCCGGTGCCGAAATGCTACGAAAACGTTAAAGCCGGCCGTCTGAGACCCGCGTCGCTCGAAATCTGCGGCGGTCCCGTCTACCGTCGCAAATGTTGCTGAGTCAGTGCTGACCGCAGCTTTGAAAGCAGCTACGAAACCCAGACGGAGGCTCGTGCATGCTTATGGCACGGAACACCGTTCTCGCCGAACCGGCGTTGACAGAAAATTCTGATCCTGAATTGGTTCCCCGCCTCTCGGCGGAAAGACTTGCCACGTTGCCGCCGGCCGTGACCCGGCCGCGGTTCGCGCCGCGCAGCCTGACCACGGGCATCGTGCACCTGGGCTGCGGCGCCTTTCACCGCGCCCACCAGGCGCTGGTGACCCAGCACGCCATCGAGCAGACCGGCGACCGCCGCTGGGGCATCGCCGCCGTTGCCATGTCGCGCCCGGACGTCGTGAACGCCCTGCGCGCCCAGGACAACCTCTACACCACCCTGCTGCACGACGGCAGCGACGTGCGCGCCGAGGTGGTCGGCACCATCCGCGAGGCCGTGCACGCGCCCTCGGATCACATCGGTGTCGCCCGCCGCATCGCCGATCCGCGCGTCAAGATCGTCACCCTGACCGTGACCGCGAGCGGCTACTGCCTGTCCCCGGCCACCGGACGGCTGGACACCGGCTGCGATTCGGTGCGCCACGATCTGCAGTGCCGCAGCAATCCGCACAGCTCGATCGGCATGCTGGTGGAGGGCCTGGCCGCGGTGCGCCGCGGCGGCGGCACCCCGCCGACGGTGATCAGCTGTGACAACATGACCGCCAACGGGCGTCAATTGCGCCGGGCCGTCATCGATTTCGCGGCGCTTCGCGACGATCGGCTGGCCGATTGGATCGAGCGCAATGTGCAGTTCCCGTGCAGCGTGGTGGACCGCATCGTGCAGCCGGTCACCGCGACCGATGCCGCGGTGACGCGAAACTGGTTGGGCGGCATCGAGGATCGCGTACCGGTCTCGGCCGAGCCGTTCCTCACCTGGACCATCGAGGACTTCGAGGGCGAGCGCCCGGCCTGGGAACTGGGCGGCGCGCAGTTCGTCAGCGACGTCACCGACTACGAGCTGGCGAAACTGCGTCTGCTCAACGGAACTCACATGCTGCTGGCCTATCTCGGCGGCCTCGCCGGACACGGCACCATCGCCGAGGCCAGCTCCGATCCGGCGCTGGGCGCACTGGCGCGGCAGTTCATGCTCGCCGAGCAGGGCCCGACCGTCTCGCTGGCCGCACCCGAATTGCGGCGCACCGTTGACGATCTGATGCGCCGGTTCCGCAATCCGGCCATCCGCCACGATATGACGCGGGTGGGCCGCAACGGTTCGGACAAGATGATTCCGCGCGTGATCGACGCCATGTCGGAGAACATCCGCGCCGGTCGCCCCACCCCGGGTGCGGCGCTGTTGGTCGCGGGCTGGATACGCTGGTTCGACGCCTGCGGCGCCGACGATGCCGTCATGGAGCTGATCGACGACCGCGCCGACTCGCTGACCGAGCTGGCCCGCACCGTCACCGATCCGCACCGGCGGGCGAGTGAATTCCTGCGGCGCGCCGACATTTTCGGCACGCTGCCCGAACCGCGGCGCGTGGAGCGCGAGGTCGGCGACGCCCTGGCCGAGCTGACCCGCGACGACGTCGCGAGCGTCGTGCGCCGCCGGTTGGTGCCCGAATTCGACAAGGAGTGAGGATGACTGCCGAAAAACCCGTGCAGGCCGTGGTCTTCGATATGGACGGACTGCTGCTCGACTCCGAGCGGCTGGCCATCGAATCGCTGACCCTGGCGGGCGCCCAGCTCGGCTACGATATGCCGCTCGAGTTCTGCCGCAGCCTGATCGGTATGCCCGCCGACCGCTGCCGCGAGTTGGCCGCCGAGGCATTCGGCGCCGAATTCCCCCTGGACGACTACTTCGCCCGGCACGACACCACGCTGACCGGTCTGGTCGACCAGGGCCGCCTGGAGACCAAGACCGGCGTGTTCGAACTGCTCGACGAGCTGGACCGGCAGGGTATTCCGCGCGCCATCGCCACCTCCTCCGGCCGCGAGCGCACGGTCCACCACCTCCAGGTGGCGGGCATCGGCGACCGCTTCGACGCCATCGTCACCCGCTCGGACGTCACCCGCGGCAAGCCCCACCCCGAGCCCTACCTGACCGCCGTAGCCGCCCTCGACGCCGACCCGGTCCACACCATCGCCGTCGAGGACTCGCCGAACGGCCTCCGAGCCGCCCACGCCGCGGGCCTGCGCTGCCTACTCATCCCCGACCTGGTAGCCCCCACCCCCGAAACCCGCCAACTGGCCCACCGCGTCTTCCCCGACCTCCACCAGGTGATCGACTACATCACCACCGCCAACGCGGCCACCGCCCCGGCGAAGTAAGCCTCACCCCTGCCTCGGCCGCTGGGGCGGCCGAGGCAGGGGAATTCGGAGGCGGCGCACCGCGTGATGGGTTGCGTGTCGCGCGACGGATTGGTGTGTCGCGTGACAGGGGGTGCACCGCGTGACGGGTTGGTGCGCGCGTGACAGGGGGTGCACCGCGTGACGGGGCGCGTGCCGCGTCACGGGGTTGCGTGTTGCGGACGCGGTGCGTGCGGGATGGCCTGTTGTGTGACGGGACGCGGGGTGGCGTGTTGCGTGCCGGGGTGTGTGTTGCGTGCGGGGTGGCGTGTTGCGTGCCGGGGCGTGTGCTGCGTGCGGGGTGACGTGTTGCGTGCCGGGTGGCGTGCTGCGTTGCGGGGGTGTGCTGCGCGACGGGACGGCGTGCTGCGGGTTGGGGTGTAGCGCTGCGTTTTCGGAGTGATGTGCCGCGTGATTGGGTGGCGTGTTGCGTGCCGGAGGTGGCGTTCTTGGGTGGCGGGGTGATGACCGCGTGGGGTGCGCATGTAGCAGGGCGGCGAAACGCACCGGCGTGGCATCGGGGTGGTCAGAGTTGGGTGTCGTCGAGGGCTATGACTGCTTTTACGTCGTCGTGGGTGGGTGGGAAGGATTTGGGGAGGTCGTCCAGGGGGATGCGGCGGGTGATCAGGGATTCGAGCCAGGTGGGGTCGGCTGTGGAGAGGGTTGTTACGGCTTGGGTGTAGTGGGCGGGGGCGGCGTTTACCGAGCCGACTACTACCTCGTTGTCCAGGACCAGGGTGCGGTTGAGGGTGTTCGCGTCGATGGTCAGGGTGCGGCCGCGGGGGGAGACGCCGGTCAGGCAGACGATGCCGTTGGGGCTGGTTCCGGCGATCACGTCGAAGACCACGTGGCCCACGCCGGTGGCCTCGATGACGACGTCGGGGTCCAGGTCGCGGCACAGGTCGCCCGGGTCGGTGTGGTGGTAGGTCGCGCCCAGAGCGCGGACCAGGTCGGGTTTGCGGCCGGCGGCGACGATGTCGAGGACGTGGACGTCGAGGCCGCGCTGGGCGGCGATGAGGGCGGCCAGCAGGCCGATCGGTCCGGCGCCGGTGACGAGTGCGCGGCGGGGGACGAAATAGCTGCGGCTGCCGATCGCGTCCACCTGCGCCCACGCCTTGGCCACCACGCTGGCCGGTTCGGTCAGCACACCGGTGCGCTCCAACTCCTTCGGTAGTAGTACCGCGTAATCGACGGGGACACACCACATCTCGCTGCCGTACCCGTCGAGATCCTTGATGCCGCGCTCGGTATAGCGGCCGTTGCGGCACATGTCGAACCGCCCGTGCGCGCACGCCTCGCACGGCACCGGGTCCGGCCGCCGCACCATCCCGACCACCAGATCCCCGACGGCGAACCCGCTGCCCTCGGGCGCCCGCTCCACCCGTCCGAGCGACTCGTGCCCGAGCACCAGATACTCCCGCCCCGGCGGAGCCGAGCCGTACTCGCCCCCGGCGATCTCCCGATCGGTGCCGCAGATGCCCAGGGCCAGCCCGCGCACCAGCAACTCGTCGGAATCGGGACGGGGATCGTCCACCTCCCGGACCGCCAGCGAATCCGCCTCGCCCGGAACAACTGTCAATGCGCGCATAGTCGCCCGTCCTCGATCTCGGCCGATATCGACGTGCTCGTCGTTCCCGGCGCCGCGCGACACAAACGCCCCGCGCGTGTGCCCTCGCTCGCAGCGGGTACGCGCCGAATGACAACCGTCGCCGTGAGGAGGACGTATGCGCGTCGTGATAACTGGTGCCACCGGCAATGTCGGCAGCCGGGTCGTCGCCGCCCTGGCCCGGGACCAACGAATCGATTCCGTCCTCGGACTCGCCTGCCGCATACCGCACTGGCGACCGGAGCGGACGGACTGGGCGCGCGCCGACGTCCGCACCGACGACCTGACCGCATGGTTCCGCGATGCCGACGCCGTCATCCACCTGGCCTGGCTGATCCAGCCGTCGCGACGACCGCTGGACACCTGGCGCGCCAATGTGCTCGGCAGCGCGCGCGTCTTCGACGCCGTCGCCGCCGCCGAGGTGCCGACGCTGGTCTACGCCTCCTCGGTGGGCGCGTATTCGCCCGTGCGGCATGACCTTCCGGTGGACGAGCGCTGGCCCACGCACGGCTGGCCCGCGGCCGCCTACACCCGTGAGAAGGCCTATGTGGAACGCCTGCTGGACACGTTCGAGCGCGCGCACCCCAACCGCCGCGTGGTCCGGCTGCGGCCCGGCTTCATCTTCCAGCGCCAGGCCGCCAGCGCCCAGCGTCGCCTGTTCCTGGGACCGCTGCTGCCCAATCCGCTGGTCCGTCCGGGCCTGGTGCCGATCGTTCCGGCCGTGCGCGGCCTGCGTTTTCAGACCGTGCACGCCGACGATGTGGCACAGGCCTTCCGCCTCGCCGTCACCGGCGAGGCACGGGGCGCGTTCAATCTGGCCGCCGATCCCGTGGTCGACCCGCACCGGCTCGCCGAACTCCTGGGCGCCCGGGTGGTTCCGGTTCCGGCCCGCGCGCTGCGCTCGGCCGTGGCGGCGGCCTGGCGGCTGCGGCTGGTCCCGGCCCCGGCCGATCTGCTCGACGCCTTCCTGCATCTGCCGCTCATGGACGCCACCCGGGCGCGGACCGAACTCGGCTGGTCGCCGCGGTTCGGCTCGCTCGAGGCGCTGACGGAGCTGCTCGACGGCCTGCGCACCGGTTCGGGCGGTCCGACCCCGACCCTCGCGACCGATGCGGGCGGTCCCTTCCGGGTCGACGAATTCCGTTCGGGCATAGGTGGTTTCGATATCACCGATCACCGCCTGGGCCTGCCGCCCAGCGACGGCACCGAGGAGATACCACCCGTGACCACCATCGGAACTCTCGGCTGATTCCAACCGTTTGCGCCCGCATGGCCCGGGTACGGCATCGATGGGTGGTTACCAGCCCGGCCACCCGGCCGACCAGGAGGTATCAACCATGGCACAACGCATCGAAAGCTCCGCCGACGTCGTCGAATTCCTGCTGGAGCAACACAATCGGATTCGTCAGCTGTTCGCCGAGACCGCCGCCGCGGCCCCGGAGGACCGCGAGGAGAAGTTCGTCGAGCTGCGCCGACTGCTGGCGGTGCACGAGACCGCCGAGGAGGAGATCGTTCATCCGCGCGCCCGCCGCGTCATCGACCACGGCAAGGAGATCGTGGACGCGCGCCTCGAGGAGGAGAACAAGGCCAAACACGCGCTCGCCGAATTGGAATCGATCGACGTGTCCTCTCCGGAGTTCACCGTGAAACTGGCCAAGCTGCGCGACGCGGTGCTCAACCACGCCGGGAACGAGGAGAGCGAGGAGTTCCAGCAGCTGCGCGTCAAGCTTGACCAGAGCGATCTCGAACGAATGCGCCGCATCGTGGAATTCGCCGAGAAGACCGCGCCCACCCGCCCGCACCCGGGCGTGGAGTCCGCGGCCGCCAATATGCTCGTGGGCCCGTTCGCGAGCATGCTCGACCGCGCGCGCGACGCGATCTCCAAACCGTAACGCCGATCGGCGCTTTCGCGTAGGCGGAGCACTGCCGGGTATGCCGGGGGAGAGGAGGCGATCATGTCGATCCGGGAAACCATCGAAAACGCGGTGGCACAGGTCAAGGCCAAGCTGGGCGGTTCGGACCCCCGGCCCACGCACACCAGCGACGCCGAAATCGGTGACGAGCACGGCTCGGTCACCACCGACCCCCGGACCGACGATCCCCCGGGCGAGCCGGAGTCCTCCCCCCGCGGGATCGGCGGAATGGATATCTAAAGCCGTTGACGCGAACGCGGTTTCGGCCGGTGCCGCGTGGCCTTGTCGCGGTACATGGCCGTGTCGACGGTGTGCAGCAGATCGTCGACGGCCTCGGGTCGGCGGTCGACCAGCGTCGTGCCGACCGAGGCCCCGACCGAGATCGCCCGGCCGCCCAGGGCGATGGGCTCGGCCAGGCCGCAGAGCAGCCGCTCCGACAACTCCACCAACTGTTCGTGCCCGGTGCAGTTCTCGATCAGGACGATGAACTCGTCCCCGCCCAGCCGCGCCACCAGGCCCTCGGGCGCGGCGGCCGCCCGCAGCCGCGCGGCGACCACCGCCAGCACCTGGTCGCCCACGGTGTGGCCGTGCTCGTCGTTGACCTCCTTGAAGCCGTCCAGATCCAGGTAGCACAGCCCGATCGGCGGCGTCGCCCGCGAGAGCCGGTCGAAGAACAGCACGCGATTGGCCAGCCCGGTGAGATTGTCGTGATGCGCGTCGTGCCACAGCCGATCCGACAGCGCCTTGCGTTCGGTGATGTCCACGGCGACCCCGACCAGGAAGCGCACCCGGCCCTCGGCATCGCGCACCGCCGACATGGACAGGTCGATGATGGTGTGGTCGCCGTCGGGACGGAGGTGGTCGGTCTCCAGCCGGAACCGGTCGATGGCCCCGGTGAGCAGCTGCTCGAATTGCGCATAGGCGTGGCCGATGTTCTCCATACCCAGCACGTCGGCGACCGATCGGCCCGGAATCTGCTCGACCGGAACGCCGAGCATGTCGGCCAGGGCGACATTCACGTCCAGGACGGTTCCGGTGGTCACATCGATGGTTCCGATGCCCACCGAGGCCCCGGCGAAGATCGCCGCGAACCGGGCCTCCGACAGCTGCCGCTGGGCCTGGGCCTCCTGGGCCGCGGCCAGCGCCGCGACCAGGGTGGTCTCCTGCTCGGCCAGGGCCGCGGTCCGCAGCGCGGCGGTGAATCCCGCGGCGAATTCGGCCGCGACGGTGACCGCGCGATCGCGGACGCGGTGGTATTCCGGCTCGTTTCCGGTCGGGCAGAGCACGTCGACCATATCGCGGCAGATGAACGCGACCGACCGACTGACCGCCGCCTCGTCCCGGTAGTTGACCGCGACCAGCGTCGAGGCCGCCAGCCGCGCGGCATCGGTTCCGCCGGTCCCGGCCAGGGCCGCCAGCAGCTCCTCGCCGAGCCCGGCCAGCAGGGCCTCGATCTGGGTGCGAGTGAGGGTGGGGGCCACGATGCCGTCGAGCGCCTCGGCCCAGCGCACCGCCAGCTCGTACGAACCCACCGTCGACCCCTCGCGCGCTCAGGCCTTGCGCCCGACGCCCGCCAATCCAAGCGAGCGGCCCGGGGTTTCGTGCAGGTCGCGCTCGGATTCGGGGTGCCACAGCGGTAATTCGACCACGCCGGGTTCCACGAGTTCCCAGCCGTCGAACAGGGCGGTGATGGCCGCGCGGTCGCGGAACTGGATGCCGACCCGGCTCACACTCGCCGAGTTGTGGCCCAGCTTGGCCGCGTCCTCGGGCCGCTGCGCGGAGGTCAGATGCGAGATCGCCACATGGGAACCGGCGGGCACGGCCGCGCGCAGCGCCGCCACCATCTCCGCCGGGCGCTCCTCGTCCTGCAGCAGGTGCAGGACGGCGACCAGCAGCAGCCCGACCGGCTCGGTGAAGTCGATCAGCCCGGTCTCGCCCGCGCGGGCCAGCAGCTCATCGGGTTTGCGCAGATCGGCCTGGATCGCACCGGCCCGGTCGTTGTCGTGCAGGATCGTTCGCGAATGGGTCACCGCGACCGGATCGATGTCGACGTAGAGGACCCGGATTTCGGGATCGATCGACTGCGCGACCTCGTGCACGTTGCCCGCGGTCGGAATGCCCGAGCCGATATCGAGGAACTGCCGGATTCCCGCGTCGGCCAGGAAGCGCACGGCCCGGCGCAGAAACGCCCGATTGCTCAGCGCGAGGCGGGGCAGATCGGGGACCAATTGCTTACCCATTTCCGCGGCGCGGCGGTCGACCTCGAAATTGTGCGAACCGCCCAGCAGGGCGTCGTACATCCGTGCCGGGCTCGCCTGTGTCATGTCGACGCCCTCGGGCGCCCATGCCGGCCTGTTCACTTCAAAAACCCCTCTTGCGCTTGCCGATCGAGTCGCCGCGACCGGCGACCCCGCCCCCTGCGGATGCTGTCCCCTCGATCACCCGCACGGGTGTACTGCGCATCGTAGTCGCGTTCGCCCACTGCCGGAGCGCCGATCTCGATCTTGGCCCGGTGACGGCATTCGCCGTCGGCGCTGGTCGGGACCGTCCGGGCGACCACGGATGCCGGAGGGCCGCTAGACCAGGTTGATCGAATCCAGCACGCGCGCCCCGAGCTCCGCATCCCCGCTCACCGCGACCGCGCAGGCGCGCCAGGGTATTCGGCGGGTACTCCACTGTGGGAACTCCAGTGCCAGTCCGGCGATGTGAGCCGCGGCCCCGGCCGCCCGGCCGGGGTGCACGTGCAGGCGGCCCGCGTGGGGTTCGATGCGCCAGGTGCCGCCGCCGGGGCCGGTGAGGGTGAGGGCTACCGGGGTGTCCAGCCAGCTCAGGGCCTCGCGGTGGGAGCGGGACAGCAGGGTGGTCAGCCAGCCCAGGATCGCGGTCATGCGGCGCGGGTCGGTGGGCGGGGGCGGGCGGTCCAGGGCGGGGGCGATGTCGTGGCGCAGGTGGGTGTGCCAGTCGAAGACGAACATCGCGGGCACGATGCGTAGCGGATACCAACCCAATTCGCCGATCGGAAGGCGAATCAGGTTGGGGCCGGGGGCCGTCAGCACGCCCAGCGCGCGGCAGCCGCGCGAGCTCCACGCGGCGAAATCGCGCAGCAGGTATTTCGTCGTGTGCGAGCGCCGGTCGTCCACCAGCTGATCGTTGAGGCGTTCCACATCCCGGGTGGTCAGCACCGCCGCGACCGACGGGGTGACGAGCGCGCGGACCGTGGTGGTCATGTGCAGCAGCACATCGCCGATCGACCAGCCGGGCGCGGCGCTGGGCGCGGCCCAGTCCGCCGGGGACAGGTCGCGGCAGAACTCGAGTACGGCCCGGCGCTCGTCGTACAGCGCGAGCACCGATGTCCTCATGGGATCCGGAGGGTACCGGGTGTAGATGTCACCCATGTGACGCCGGACACGGCTTGACTCAATGAGAGAAAGTTGCCTACATTATTTCATGTGGCGTGCCGCACAGTCGCGGCCCGGCAGTCGGCTCGAAGGAGAGCAGCGATGAACGCGACCATCCCCCGTCGGCATCCGGACGCGCCGCGCAAGGTCCCGGGCCTGAAGCCGTTCGCGGCGGTGCTGGGCATCGGCAAGCCCTCGCCGCGGCAGTGGCGGGAGCTGGGGGAGGCGCTGATGATCGGCGACGCGCCGATGGATCGCCTGGTCGAGTGGATGTACGCCGAGGGTATGGACCGGACGCGACCACTGTTCGAGCGAGCCCTGGCCGAGGGGATCGCCGCCGTGCCGGACGCGCCGGAACCCCTGCGCGCGTTCTTTGTTCGCTACGAGACCCCGCCGCGTTGGGTGGACTGGGACAAGATCCGCCGGGCCGAGCGGGTGTTCCGGATGGGCGGCACCGACGGCCTGTACATCGCCCGTGACGTGGCGCTGCTCGGCGGTTATCTGGCCTCCGGGTTCAACAAGACCCTGGTCCGCACCGGCGCGCTGGAGAAGGGTCCGGCCAAGCGCTTCGCCGAAACCCTGCAGTGGGCCCTGGACGTCACCTCCGACGACGGGATGCGGCCGGGCGGGCTCGGCTACCGCTCGACCATCCGCGTGCGGCTCATCCACGCCTTCGTCCGGCGGCATGTGGCGGCGCTGCCGGACTGGGACGCCGCGGAGTGGGGCGTGCCGATCAATCAGACCGATATGGCCGCCACCCTCGTCGGCGCGCTCATCTCGCCGTTCCTCGGAGCGATGCCGATGGGTATCGTGCCCACCCGGGCCGATCTGGACGCCTCCGCCCATCTCACTCGCTACGTGGGCTGGCTGATCGGAGTGCGAGAGGAGTGGCTGCCCAACGGTTTTCGCGACGCCGTGCGCATCCTCTACCACGCGATGTGCGCGATCACCAATCCCGACGAGACCACCCCGCAGCTGGCGATGCCGATGGGGGACGATCCGCTGGGCTGGCACTACCGCAATTTCCCGGCCCTGCGCGGGCGGATCGCCCGCGCCCAGCACCTGTCCATCGCGAGCGCCTTCCTCGGCCCGGCGGCCATGCGGCGGCTCGGCCTGCCCGCCTACATGCCGCCGTGGTATCCGCTGCTGCGTATTCCGGTCAATCTCACCAGAAGCGGTGCTGCGTTGTTGCTGCCGGGTGGGGCGGATCGCGCGGCCGTGCGCGGTCGCCGCGACCAGGAGGCGTTCCTGCGCACGCTCATCGGCGATCGCGCGGCCGTCATCGGAGACTCCGTGCGTCATGTGAGCCACGCGGCCTGAGTCTTTCGCGGATCAGGTAAATCCGGCAACCGGCAGCGCGCGGCGGTGCGAGCACCTACGATCCATGACGATCGGTGGGGTCGTACAGCTATGTAGCTCAGTCGTTGCCGGGCCGGTTTGCGCGGTCCGGGTGAACCGGACGATGTGGACTTGTCGGTGGGATGGGGCATGCTCTTGACACGCAGATGTCTACGAGCCCGTCCGGAGTACACCATGTCGTCCCGTCGAACCAAGCCACAACCGCTGTCCGACACCGAGATTCGGCAGATCGCCACGGATATCGCCGGTGGTCGGCCGCCGATGGTGTGGTTCACCGCGGCGGCTGTCGGCGTACCCGAGGGCCGTTCCGGAAAGGTCGTCGCGCTCGGTGATCCCGCCGAGGGCGATTTCCTCCAAGTGCGGCCCACCGGGTCCAAGGACGTGCTGTCGTTCTCGCCCACCGAGGTGACGCTGACCAAACCGGCCCGCCGCACGCCGAGTGCGACCGGGCAGTCCGCGAAGCAGACCAAGGCAACCAGGAAGGACACCGCAGTGACCATGCCGTCGACAGTGCCCCCGTCCGTCGCCCCGTCGCCGACGCCGCCGAGCCCCGCCCCGGCCGAATCCGCCTCTGCCGAGCCGAAACCGGCCGCGAGCCCCGCCGCCGACAAGCCCGCCGCCAAGTCCGCCCCCGCGGCCAAGCCGAAGGAGAAGGCCGGACCCGCCGCCCGCAAGGCCAAGACGCCGGAGGTCACCGTCACGCTGTCCGGCACCGCCGACGGTGAGTGGACCGTCGACGTGGTCAACGGCAAGAAACGCACCGTGCGCGGCCTCGCGGTCTCCGGGTCGGCCGTCGCGCAGGCGGCCAAGCTGCTGCATCCGGAGGTCGCCGAGGTGGTCGACTCGGTGCTCGAGTCGGTGCGCAGCACCCAGCGCGCCAAGGTCGAACAGCTGCAGGCCGAACTCGAACAGGCCCGCAAGATGCTCGACGAGCTGTCCGGCTAGACCGCGGTCTCCCGGCGCCAGCCGCGGCGTCCCGCGTCGGCGGGGCCGCGGTGGGGCACATCGTCGCCGAAGGCGTACCCCAGCCCGTAGGCCTTCGCGTGGTACATCGCCGAATCCGCCTCGCGCAGCAGGTCGTACACGGTGGGGTCGGCGGCACGCGGGCCGCCGCACGCGATGCCGATGCTGGCCCCGATCGACACCTCACCGACGCTGAGCTCGAACGGGGTCGCGAAGGCGGCCAGCAGCCGCTCGGCCAGCACGGCCGCCGCGGCGCGATCGGCGGCGGCGAGCACCACGAACTCGTCGCCGCCGTAGCGGGCGGCCACGTCCTCGCGCGGAATGATGCGCCGGATGCGGGCCGCCGCGTTGGCGATGAGTTCGTCGCCGACGGTGTGGCCGTGGGTGTCGTTGATCGCCTTGAAGCCGTCCAGATCCAAGAACAGCATGCACAGCGGGCGTCCGGACCAGTGCTCGCGATTGCGGGCGGGCGTGCGCAGCAGGGCGGAGCGATTGAGCAGGCCGGTCAGCATGTCGTGGTCGGCCTGATATTGCGCGCGCCGCTCGCTGCGGGCGCTGCGCACGATGGCCCGTTCGCTGCGCACCAGCACGCCGATCAGCAGCACCGCCAGCAGCGAGGAGACCACGAGCCGATCGATGCTGCCCAGCCGCTCGCCCACGGTCGGCACCAGCGAGGCCACCACCAGCGCCACCGCGATGACGCTGGCGCGCCGCCGCGACCGCTGGGCCACCACCCGTCGCGGCCGCCCGAGGGTGACCATCGTCGGATGCAGGGCCGCCAGCCCGAGCAGCGCATACGCCAACAGCATGGGGACCGTGAGCAATTCGCGATCCAGCCGTAGGGTGCCCGCTGTGCTCAGGCCGTGGCCGAGGTCGGCGACCAGGATCGCCAGCAGGCTCGCGTGCACCAGCCGCAGCGAGATCTCCGACCGGCTCGACGCCACCACCGAATGCGTGACCAGGGTGAGCAGCAGCGCGTCCAGCACCGGATAGGCCGCGCCGAACAGCAGCGCACCGGTCGGCCCGTGCGCGTGGTGCAGTACCGGTGAGATCAGAAAGGTCCACGAGGCCAGCAGCGCGCCGAGTCCGATCAGACCCGAGTCCAGGATCTGATCCGGCGTGCAGCTCTGGCCGCGCCGCGGCCGCAGCCACAAGAATGCCGCCACACCCACCCCGGCATAACCCGCCAGGGTGGCGATGTCGTCGAGCGGATGGGCGCCGCCGCCGAAATCGTCGCGCAGCAGCGCGCCGACGGCGAACAGCAGCGCGGACGCGCCGAGTGAGTACCAGGCCCACGGCACCGGCGGCCGATAGCGCCGCACGCCGATGCCGATCATGGTGATGCTCGCGAGCACGACCACGATCACGGTCGTCACCGCCACCGCCGCGGTGTCGTACAGCAGCGGCAGCGCGATGACCGCCGCGCCGGACGCGGCCAGCACGATGCCCAGCAACTTCCCGGGCGGTGCCCCCAGCAGATGCCGGGCGCCGACCACGGGCAATGCGCCGAATATCATTCAGCCCCCCTTGTCTCCGTGAAACCTGCACAGCGACTTTCACATTCGCGCGCGCGTCGACCGGTCGCTCGCCGCGAACATGAACCGAGAGGTGGTGTGCGAACAGACGAGCCGACGGTCGAGCCGCCGCCAGGATCTGGACAACCGACTTGATCATGTCATGAAAGCGCCCATCCGTGGCCCGTTTCCGCCCGACACGCTGGGCCTTTCCGCTCGGAAGCGATCCGTGTCGCGCCCGGTGTCCGGCCTCCCTCTCCGTCCTTCCCGGCATCGGTCGCGTCGGAACCCGGTCTAGTCCTGCTCCCGGAGTTCTTCCAGCCCAAGGAAGTGAGGGCGGGGCGGGCCACGCGGCGGAACCGGACCTGTGAGCGCTAACAACCCGCTAGTATCCGGACACGGCCCGACCGGTCACACCATGAACACCTCGACAGGAGAGCTGTATGCCGCCCGCCGCCGCACCCCCAGGACTGCTCGATTCGGTGCCGACCGGGGGTCCGGCACACACCCTGCTGGCCGAAGGCTCCACCCTGCGCCTGGATGCCGCGCCCGTCGACTATGCTCTGGTCGCAATCTATTTCGTCTTCGTGCTCGGTATCGGTCTGCTGGCCCGCCAGCGGGTGTCGTCGAGTATCGACTTCTTCCTGTCCGGCCGCTCGCTGCCCGCCTGGGTCACCGGCCTGGCGTTCATCTCCGCCAATCTGGGCGCGGTCGAGATCATGGGCATGTCGGCCAATGGCGCGCAGTACGGCATGCCGACCATGCACTACTTCTGGATCGGCGCGGTCCCGGCCATGCTGTTCCTCGGCGTGGTGATGATGCCGTTCTACTACGGTTCCAAGGTGCGCAGCGTGCCGGAGTTCATGCGGCGGCGCTTCGGCACCGGCGCGCATCTGGTCAACGCGATCAGCTTCGCGCTCGCCCAGGTGCTCATCGCGGGCGTGAATCTGTATCTGCTGGGCTCGATCCTGAACGTGCTGCTGGGCTGGCCGCTGTGGGTGTCGGTGATCGTGGCCGCGGTGATCGTGCTGTCCTACATCACCCTCGGCGGTTTGTCGGCGGCGATCTACAACGAGGTGCTGCAGTTCTTCGTGATCGTGGCCGCGCTGCTGCCGCTGACCCTGGTCGGCCTGCACCGCGTCGGCGGAATCGGCGGGCTGAAGGACAAGGTGACCGCCTCGCCGGGCGGCGCGGAGCAGTTGCACTCCTGGCCCGGTAACGAGCTCAGCGGATTCGGCAGCAACATCCTCTCGGTCGTCGGCATCGTGTTCGGCCTGGGCTTCGTGCTCTCGTTCGGCTACTGGACGACGAACTTCGTCGAGGTGCAGCGCGCGCTGGCCACGCATTCGATCTCCGCGGCGCGGCGCACGCCCATCATCGGCGCCTATCCGAAGATGTTCGTACCCTTCATCGTCGTGGTGCCCGGCATGATCGCCGCGGTGCTGGTGCCACAGGTGGCCCAGTACAAGGCGACCGGGCAGGGCGATGTCACCTACAACCAGGCGCTGCTGTATCTGATGAAAGAGGTGCTGCCCAACGGGTTGTTGGGCGTCGCCCTGGCGGGTCTGCTCGCCGCGTTCATGGCCGGTATGGCGGCCAATGTCTCGGCGTTCAACACTGTGTTCAGCTACGACCTGTGGCAGCAGTACGTGGTCAAGGACAAGCCGGACGGCTACTACCTGACCGTCGGGCGGCTCGCGACCATCGGCGCGACGGTCGTCGCGATCGGCACCGCGTTCATCGCGGGCAGCTTCTCGAACATGATGGACTATCTGCAGACGCTGTTCTCGTTCTTCAACGCGCCGCTGTTTGCGACGTTCATCCTCGGCATGTTCTGGAAGCGGATGACGCCGACGGCCGGTTGGGTCGGCCTGGTGGGCGGAACCCTCTCGGCGGTGGTGATTTTCGTGCTGCACCAGGCCGAGGTGTTCCACCTGTCCGGACAGGGCGCGAGCTTCCTGGCCGCCGGTGTGGCGTTCGTGGTCGATATCGTGCTCAGCGTCGTGGTGAGCCGGGTGACCGCGCCCAAACCCGCCGCGGAGCTGGTCGGCCTGGTGTACTCCGAGACGCCGAAGGAGCAGTTGCAGGACCCCGAGGCGGCCACGCTGCCCTGGTATCAGCGCCCGGTGCTGCTCGCCGGAATCGCCCTGGTCATCGTCATCGCGCTGAACATCCTCGTCGGATAAGGGAGTGCCGCAATGCTTTTCGACATTCGCACCATCGTCGGCGCCCTGCTCGGCGTCTACGGCGTCATCCTGATCGTCACCGGCCTGGTGAACAACACCGAGGCCGATCAGGTCCGCACCGGCGGGTGGAACACCAACCTGTGGGCCGGTATCGGCATGGCCGTGGTCGCCCTGGCCTTCCTCGCCTGGGTGCGGCTGCGCCCGGTCAAGGAACTGGTCCACGAGAATCCGGAAACCCCGGCGGCGTCCGAATAGGACCGCGGGTTCAGCCGCCGTATCGGGAGGCGTCGACCACCGGATCGGTCTCCGGCGCGTAACTGACCGCCGTGGGCTCGACCGGCTTCTCCTCGATCCACATCGACGGCGCCGGGGGCAACCGCCGCCAGCGCGCCCGCGGATCGGGCTCCTGAAGCGAAGGATCTGTCGTGGACATCTGCGCACCTCCCGGGTTCGTCACTTCAGGATAGACGCGCGAAATACGGTGCGCCCGATCTTGCTTTGACATCGGTGACAACCTTTAGCGTTGCCGCCGTTGTGTGGTGAGGAGGGCGAATGCTGATCGGGGAACTGGCCGATCGATCCGGGACGAGCGCCCGCATGCTGCGCTACTACGAGCAGCAGGGACTGGTGCGGGCGCGCCGCTCGGCGAGCGGTTACCGGGTGTACGACGAGGACGAACTGCGGATCGTCCACAAGATCCGGGCCCTGCGGGAGCTGGGTTTCGAACTCGCCGACGTGGGTCCGTTCGTCACCTGCCTGCGGGCCGGACATCGGTCCGGCGACGAATGCCCGGACTCGGTGCAGACCCTGCGCCGGCGCCTCACCGAGGTGGACGACGCGATCGACGAACTCGGCGCGGTCCGGCGGCAGTTGCGCAGGCGCCTGGCCGACGCGCAGACCGAACGGCAGGCGCCGCCCGCATGCGAACTCACACAACACCTTCCCGACGCACATCCGAAGGAATGTCTGTGAAATTCGCGATCAGTTACAGCACGCCGTTCAACGGAACCGACCCCGACCGACTCGCCGCCTTCGCCCGGCATGCCGAGGGTTGTGGTTTCGAATCCCTGTATCTGCAGGACCACATCGCGCTGTATCCCGGCGCGTCCTACGGCGGCGGTGAATTGCCGCCGACGCTGGCCTATTTCGATCCGCTGGACGCGCTGAGTTTCGTCGCCGCGGTCACCGACCGGCTGCTGCTCGGCACCGGCGTGCTGCTGCTGCCGTACCGCCACCCGGTGGTGCTCGCCAAGCGGCTGGCCACCATCGATCACCTGTCGCGGGGCCGCATGCGGCTGCTCACCGTCGGACTCGGCGCGCTGCCCGGCGAGGCGCGGGCGCTGGGGGTGGATTTCCGGTCCCGCGGCCGCCGCGCCGACGAGGCCATCGATGTGTTGCGGCTGCTGTGGTCGGGCGGCCCCGAAGGGGTGAGTCATCGCGGCGAGTTCTTCGACTTCGACAATCTGTGCAGCTATCCGAAACCGGTTGATGCGAGGGAACTTCCGATCCACGTGGGCGGCTCCAGCCGAGCCGCCGCCCGCCGCGCCGGTCGGCGTGGCGACGGCTACTTCGCGGGTGGCCTGCTCGCCGAGGACGAGCGCGATCGGCAGCTCGACCTGGCCCGCGAGACCGCCGCCGAGGCGGGCCGCGACCCGGCGGCGCTGGAGTACACCCGCTGGGGTTCGGCGAGTGTGTCGGTCGAGCGAGTCGAGGAACTCGCCGCGCACGGCGTGACCCGCATCGTGGTCAATCCGACCGCCGAGACAGCGGCCGAGCAGCACGATCAGATGTCGGAATTCGCGCAGCGATTCGGCCTCACCTGAGTTGCGCCGCCCGCCTGGCAGGATGGGCCCTGTTCGACCTCGCCGAAAACCGATCAGGAATCGAGAAGCGCTGGTCATCGCCCGCTAACTAGCGTCTTCAACACCGATCCACGGAGGAGGACGCAATGAACTGGAACAAGCGCATCCGGCAGACGCACCGCTGGCTGGCCGTGCTCTTCACGGCCACCGTGGTCGTCACCGTGGTCGTCCTGGCCGTGGGCGGGCCGGTCTGGATGTCCTACTTACCACTGCCCCCACTCGCCCTGCTCCTGTTCTCCGGCCTCTACCTGTTCGCCCAGCCCTACCGCACCAAGCGCCGCCCCACCCGCCCGCACACCTTCGCCGGTTGGGCCCGGCAGGCACACCGCTGGTCGGCAGTCGTCTTCACCGCGACGGTCCTCGCCACCTTCGTGGCCCTGTCCCTGCCCAACCCGATCGTCTGGGTGTCCTATCTCCCCCTGATTCCGCTCGCGGCCCTACTGTTCTCGGGCCTGTACATGCTCACGCTGACCTATCGCACCCGCCGCCGGGCGAGCGCGCCCCTGCCCAGCGGGTCCGGGGTGTAGGTCAGGGCTCGGGTGAGAACAATCGGCTCGCACGGCAGGCGCGGAATCGAGCCGACATCCTCGACGAGGTCGACGATCAATTCGACGAGATCGCAACGGCAGCGATGAAACTCCCGGACGAAGACCCGCGCGACCGCCGGGCTGGCGAGATAGTCGAAGGCGATGTCCCCCAGCCACACTCACAGATGAACGTCGCGCCCGGCTGACCGCGCGTCATCGCCGCCCACGTCGCCCGCTCGGTGCCCGGTGCCTGCCCGCTCGACGGTGACGCGGCGGTGGACCGGGCAGCTCGAGGGTGGTGAGCCACGCCGCGAGGACGAGCAGAACCGGAAACCCGAATGCGGTTCTACGGACTGGAAGACGGTGCCGTGAGTATCCGTAGCGTTGAAAGTGGCGTCATACCAGGGCTATTGCAGACCAAGGACTACATCCGTGCACTGCTGCTCTCTCCGCTCTCGACTGGCCGCCCGACCGATGCCGGGCAGCGGACGCGAGCTCGTCTGCAACGGCAGCGTCGCCTGGATGGGCCGGATCCACTCCAATTGTCGGTGGTCGTTGGCCAAGCGCCTCTGATGCAACAGATCGGAGGTCCGGAGGTTCAGAGAGAACAGCTTCGACACCTCCTCGACCTGATAGACCGATACCCGGACACCCTCGACATCCGGATTCAACCCTTCTCGGGTGCGAGCCTGAACGCATCGACCTTTCACTTACTGGACTTCGAAAGCCCACGCCTGCCTACTCTGGGGTGGGTGGAGACTGCGATCTACGGCGAGATCCTCTATGACCCGAAAAGAGTGGAGGCCCTCAGCTTCCTCCACGAAAGAGTGGAGTCCATCGCCCTTGATCGCAACGAGTCCGCACGTCTCATCGAGCAAATCGCAAGCAAGATAAGGTAGCTAGGTGCACACAGAGTGGTACAAATCGACCTTCAGTGGCGAAGCGCAAACCTGCGTCGAGATCGCTCATCGTTCCGCCGCCGTGCTCATCCGCGACAGCAAATACTCCGGCTCCGCAGCTGGCCAACCCATAATCTCCGTAACCCTACGAGACTGGGAGCCGTTCCTTTGCCTCGCCCTCGCCAACTCCTCCGGCACCCTCGGCCACGGTCTCGGTGTCACCGTGAATGTCAATGGCAGTGCAACGATCAAAACTCGCACCGTCACACTGACCTACACAGCGGAGGAGTGGGACGCCTTCCGTAAGGGCATAGCCGACGGTCAGTTCAGCCGCCCTCGGACGGACCAGTAGACCTACCAATTGCATTGCTGCCCTTGATCCTTCGCTGCCTTCAGCAGGCCGAGTACGATAGGCCGTGTGAGCACCCGCTTCTTCAAGTCGACACATAGCGGTGCGAACGGGACCTGCGTGGAGATCGCTCATCGCGCCGACGCCGTGCTCATCCGCGACAGCAAGTACTCCGGCCCGGCCGCCGACCAACCGATCATTGCGATCGCTGCGCGGCATTGGCACTCTTTTCTCGACACCGTCCGCTCCGGTGCCTCCGGCCTTGTCGCCGAGGATATTTCGTTGACGGTCGACAGTGATGGCAGCGCGAGGATCGCCGATGGCGCCGTCGTGCTGGCGTACGATGCGGCCGAATGGGACGCCTTCGTCAAGGGTGTGGCCGATGGCCAATTCGGCCGCCCGGTGGAACTGTCAGGGGTGTAGTTCTACGGCGATGGCGCCGGTGAGCAGTTCGCGGGCGCGGGCGAGGGTGACCGAGCCGCTGTGCCAGCGTTCGCTGAGGCCCTCCACCAGGGCGGTGAGGCGTTCGGCCGCGGCGGCGGGGTCGATGTCGGGGGAGATGGTTTTGGTGGATTGGGCCTGGCGGATGAGGGTTTCCACGTCTTGGGTCCAGGCCCTCGTGCTGGCCGCGAGGGGGGCGCGGAGGTCGTGGTGGAAGGTGGCGCTGGCGCGTAGTTCGCCCCAGGCGATGCTGTTGAGGCGGATGTGCTCGTCGTTCTGCAACTCCAGCAACAGCATTCGCTCGACCTGGGTGCGTGGATCGGCGGTGGTGGTGAGGGCGGGGTCGGTGTAGTGGCGGGCGGTCTGGTTGACGTGGTCGAGGGCGGCGCGCAGGATTCCGGCGCGGTCGGTGAAGTGGTAGTAGATCAGCGCGGTGGATACGCCCGCCTGCGCGGCGAGCTTCTCGACGCGCAGGCCGCGGACGCCGTCCTGGGAGATGACGCGAACGGCGGCTTCCAGGATCTGAGTTCTACGCTCGGACATGGCTTCTCACAGTAGGTGGCTCAGGCGGGATCTTGCTGGGTGGTGCAGTGGATGCCGCCGCCGCCCGCCGCGATGGCGTCGATATCGAGCTGCACGACCTGGCGGCCGGGGAACAGGCGGGTGAGGGTGTCGCGGGCCGCCGCATCGGCCTCGACATCGCCGAACTCCGGTGCGATCACCGCGCCGTTGCAGACATAGAAGTTGATGTAGCCCGCGGCGAAATCGTTGCTGGCGAAGCGTTCTCGCACCCGCGACGGACCCGCCAGCACCTCCACCCGCAGCGGGCGGCCGTGTGCGTCGGTGGCCGAGCGCAGGATGTCGAGATGGCGGCGGGTGACGTTGTGATCGAAGGACCGCGGATCGTTTTCCAGCCCCGCGACCACCACGCCCGGACCGGTGAAGCGGGCATAGAAATCGGTGTGTCCGTCGGTGATGTCGTGCCCGGCGATGCCCGGCAGCCAGATCACCTTCTCGATCCCGAGCAGATACCGCAGCTCCGCCTCGACCTCGGAGCGCTGCCAGCCGGGATTCCGATTGTCGTTGAGCACACAGCTTTCGGTGACGATCGCGGTGCCTGCCCCGTCGACCTCGATCCCGCCGCCCTCGAGGATCAGCTCGGTATGCACCGCGCGCGCCCCGGCGCGCTCGGTGACCAGTCCCGCCACCTTCGCGTCGCGCCGGTGCTCCTGTTTGTCGCCCCACCCGTTGAAGTTGAAATCCACACCGGCCGTACCGCTTTCGTCGCGGACGAAGACCGGCCCGGTGTCGCGCATCCACAGATCGTCGATCTCCGCCGCGATCAGCTCCACATTCGCCCCGACCAGGCTCTGCGCCAGCCCGCGCTCCGTCGGCCGCACCAGCATGGCGACCGGTTCGAAGCGGGCGATCGTGGTGGCCACGGCGGCGAGATCGCGCTGCACCCGGGGGAGCAGCTTCGCGCCCCAAATGTCCTCGCTTGCCCCGAATGCCATCCAGGTCCGCCGATGCGGCTCGCCCTCGTCGGGCATGCGCCGGGCCGGGCTGTCGGCGCGGGCACGACGCGCGGCGCGCGGCCGGTCGGGCGCATCGCAGGCCGTGAGCAGGCTTGCGGCCGCGGCCAGCGAGCCGCCGACGAATGTGCGCCTGCGCATCCCGTTCTCCTTCCGAATGGCGAGAGCCTAAATCCTGACTGAAAAGTTAGTCAAACTTGTGACCGGCGTCACCAACCTTTCACCGCCCTCGAATGCGCAAGCATCGAACCAATTGACTTGCCGCTCCGAGCTCTTGACCGCCCTGGTTGTCGACGCCGCTTGACCGGGATCCGCCTGACCCGCGACCGGCGGTGCCCTAGGCTGAACTCCGTGAGGCGTGAGGGGCTTCCGTTGCACGGCTGTGCGGGGGTACGCGCCAGGGTCGATCGGGACTGTCGGAACGCATGCGGGATCGTGCGTGTGTCCGGTGAGGTCGACCTGTGCGGCGTATCCGAATTCGCCACGGCCGTATACGCCGCGCTGCGGCAGGCCCGGTGGAGCCGCAGGCTGGTGGTGGATCTGCGCGAGGTGACGCTGTTCGGCGCCGCGGGCCTGCACGTGCTGGACGATCTGCAGTTCCGCTGTACCCGCGAGGCGGTGCGATTGTGGGTTCTGGCGAGCGATGCGGCGGTGATCGGTCCGCTACGCGCTACCGGTCTGGACAAGCATTTGTGCGTGGTCGCGGCGGATGCCTGCCACACGGGACGGGGCAGGTGAGCGTCGTGCACGAGATCGAATGGACGCAGCGCGAGATCTCCCAGGCGCTGGTCGTCCGCCCGAGCGGGATGTTGACGACCGCGACCTACCGCGGGTTCACCGACGCGCTGGTGAAGTACACGATCGACGAACCCCGCGCGGTGCTCGTGGAACTCGACGATCTGCGCATCGCCGCCGAACCGCTGCTGGCCGCGTTCGTGAGCGCGTGGATGCGGGTGAGCCAATGGCCGTCGGTCCCGATTCTGCTGGTCGCCGCGCACGCGCCGCTGCAGCGGTGGCTCGTCGCCAGCGCGGTGAGCCGGTTCGTACCCGTGCACACCAGCGTCACCGCGGCGCTGGCCGCCGCCGATGTGCCGCCGCCCCGGCGCTGCGCCCGCACCACCGTCGCCCCGGCCGGTGACTGCGGCCAGCGCGCGCGGCGTTTCGTCGGCGACATCTGCGACTGCTGGCAGCTGCCGGCGCTGTGTATCGCCCAGGTCCGGCTGGTCACCACCGAACTGGTCGAGAACGCGTTCCTGCACGCCCGCGGCAACGAGGAGATCGGCCTGCGCCTGGAGCTGTGGAAGAACCGTCTCACCGTCGCCGTGAGCGACAGCGACCCGCGCGAGGCCGTCCTGCGCGAACCTCGCCCGGGCGCGCATCGCTCTTACGGCCTCTACGTGGTCGCCCGCGCCTCCTGCGCCTGGGGCTGCGCCCCGCGCTGGCCCGACGGCAAGGTCGTCTGGGCCACCCTCCCCACCGAATCCGCCACCCTTGCCGGATGGCGCTCATCGCGCTAGCCGGAAAACGGCTTGCCCCAACCTCGTACAGTAGCCGCGTGGACATCTGCGTCTTCCTCTCCGCGGCCGAACTCGACGAGCGCTACACCCGACCGGCCCGCGAATTCGCCCAGCTGATCGGCAAGGGTGGGCACACCCTGGTCTGGGGCGGGTCCGACGTCGGATTGATGAAGCTGGTCGCCGACGGGGTGCAGGAGGCCGGTGGGCGGCTGGTGGGGGTGTCGGTGGAGTTCCTTCGGCACAAGGCCCGCGCCACTGCGGACGAGATGATCATCGCCGCCGATCTGGCCGAGCGGAAGGCCCGGCTGCTGGCGCGCGCCGACGCGGTGGTGATCATGGTTGGCGGCACCGGGACCCTGGACGAGGCCACCGATATTCTCGAGCTGAAAAAGCATGGCCTGCACGACAAACCGATCGTGCTGCTCAATACCGCGGGCTTCTACGACGGCCTGCGTCAGCAGCTCGAGCGCATGGACGCCGAGGGCTTCCTGCCGCGCCCGCTGGCCGAACTGCTGTACTTCGCCGACAACGGCGTCGATGCGCTGAACTACTTGGAGCGGAAGGTTTCTCGCTGACCCTGCCTCAGGCCGCGACCCGTTCGGCCGCCCGTGCCAGGGCGTCGACATCGTCGGCGGTGGTGGCGAACGAGGTGACGAAGCGGCAGATGCCCGGCCCCCAGCGATCGGCGTGGAAGCCGAAGCCGAGTCCGTGCAGATCATCGATGATCCGTTGCGGCAGTTGACAGAACACGATGTTGGCCCGCGGATCGCCGACGATGGCGAATCCGACGGCCGCGAGTCCGGCCCGCAGCCGCGCGGCCATGGCATTGGCGTGGCGGGCGTTGTGCAGCCACAGATCGTCGGCGAGATAGCCGAGGATCTGGGCCGCCTGAAAGCGCAGCTTCGAGCCGAGCTGACCGGATCGTTTGACCCGATAGGTGAGTTCGGGGGCGAGGTCGCGGTCGAACAGCACGATCGCCTCGGCGGTCATGGTGCCGTTCTTGGTGGTGCCGAACGAGAGCACGTCGACGCCCGCGCGCCAGGTCAGCTCCGCCGGAGTGCAGTCGAGTGCGACCAGGGCGTTGGCGAAGCGTGCGCCGTCCATGTGCACCCGCAGTCCCGCCTCCTTCGCGATGCCGGTGAGGCGGCGAATCTCGGGCAGCGTGTAGACGCTGCCGGTCTCGGTGACCTGTGTGATGCTCAGCGCCGACGGCTGCACCTTGTGCGGATCGCCCGCGCCGCGCCGCACGGCCGCCGCCAATTCGTCTGGATCGATCTTGGTGTTCGCGCCACCGAGGGTGACGAGTCTGGCTCCCGCGGTGAAGAATTCGGGCGCACCGCATTCGTCGCCGATCAGATGGCTGTCGCGGTGACACAGCACGCCGCCCCACGGCGGGGTGAGGCAGGCCAGGCTCAGCGCGTTGGCCGCGGTGCCGGTGTTGACCAGCGTGATGTGCACCTCGCGCTCGAAGATCTCCCCGAGCCGCCGCTCGAGACTCGCCGTCCAGCTGTCGGCGCCGTAGGGCGGGGCCTGCCCGGCCGCCGCGGCGGCGACGGCGTCGAGGATCTGGCGCGGGGTGCCCGCGGTGTTGTCGCTGCCGAATTCGGTGTTCACGATCTCTACTGATACCCGACCAGCCCGCGGCGCAGCGCCTCGGTGGAGTCGGTCAGGATGCGCCGGGAGATGGCCGCGTCGGTGAGGTAGGAACCGTGGTATGTGCCCGGATAGCAATGGAATTCGGTGTTCACCCCGGCCTGCAGCAGCCGCTGGGCGAACTCGATCTGCTCGTCGCGCAGCGGGTCGAACTGCATGGCGGTGAGATAGGTGGGCGGTAGCGCCGAGAGATCTTCGGCGCGAGCGGGAGCGGCGTAGGGGGAGACCTCGGCGGAACCGGGGACCCCCGCACCCAGGTAGTAGGACCAGCACTGCTCGTTGATGGCCCGATTCCAGACCGGGGTGTCGGTGTAGGCGCGTGCCGACGGGGTTTGGCTGCGGTCGTCGAGCATGGGAATCATCAAGCGCAGGAAGCGGATCGACGGTCCGTGCTCGTCGCGGGCGCGCAGCGCGACCGCCGCGGCCAGGCCGCCGCCCGCGCTCTCGCCGCCAACGCCGATCCGGCCGGGGTCCACGCCGAGTTCGGCGGCGTTCTTCGCCGTCCATTCCAGGGCCGCGAAGCAGTCGTCGAGGGCGGCGGGGAAGCTGTGCTCGGGCGCGAGTCGATAGTCGACCGAGATCACCACCGCGCCCACCTCCGCCGCGATCCGGCGGGACTCGAGGTCGGAATCGGCGACGGCGTTGACGATGAATCCGCCGCCGTGGAAATACACCACCCCGGGCAGCGGGCCGGTTCGCTCGCGGGGGGCGTAGATCCGCACCGGGACCTCGACGCCCGCGGCGCCGGGGATCGTGCGGTCGGAAATCTCCAGGTCGATCGGCGATCGATACCTCGGTAGCCCGGCCATCGTCTGCGCGGAATTGCGGCGGGTCGCCGCCACGTCGGCGAAGGAACCGCCCACCCGTGCGGCCGCCACCTCGGCGAGTTCCGGATCGTAGCGGTAGGTCATGGCCGCACCTCGCTTTCCACTCGCTGTTGGATTACCGACTGGTACGCCTACATCATCCCGCTCCGGTGACGCGTTTCGCCAGGTCTGAAGCTACCGAAATCGGTGAGTTGGCTCACCGCTCGGCCACTCGCTGGGCGGCGGCGTAGGCGAGATGCAGGAAGTCGGCCCCGGCCAGTGCGGCCATCGCGTCCACCAGCACGCGCGTGCTCCGGGGTGCGAACAGATGCCCGATGCTGAGCCCGGTCACCGCCCAGACGTCGAAGCAGAACGGGCAGGTGAGCAGTTCGCCGAGGCTGCGCTCGGCTCCGGAGGAGCTCTTCGGTTCCTCGTTCACCTCACCCGGGCCGCCGTCGTCGCGAGGCCGGGTGACCGGGGCCCGCAGCGGCGCGGTGACGGCGGCCTTGGTCACCAGTCGCGAAACCTTCTGTGCGGCAAGGGCGGTGGTGAAAACCTCACGCAAACCCATGCCGCGCGGAAGCTGCCGACCGGTGAGTCGTACCGCGACGGCCGTCGCGAGGACGAGTACGCCGTAGACGATCAGCACGACCCGATATCCCGTCAGTGACTGCCGCTCATCGCTCATGACCCAACCGTTCCCTTCGATCCGGCTACCGGTCCGCCTTACGTCCCCGGCTTCCCGGACATCGGCGAGCGAAACCGGCGCGGCCACCCCGCATATGCCGCACCCGTGAGCTGGCGAACCCGCGTTTTCGTGTTTGCTGCGTTTAAGCTGATCGACTAGGGCGTGTCCTGTAAGTGGTTGTGCGGGTTTGGGTGAGTCGGTGTCGTGGTTGTGTTAGCTGTATGCGGTGGTTGGTCGAGGTGAGGTAACTGATCGGGCCTGGGCTCGGATCGAGCCCATGCT
>NZ_JAMRXH010000024.1:31238-93723 GCF_023740735.1 Nocardia sp. CDC159 | reverse complement strand
TCGCGGTCGTAGGGAGTCTTCCACGGCGCGGACTCCTCGAACGGCAGCGCGACCGGCTTGTACACCGCGTGCTCCATATCGAACTGCGGAGTCAGGGTGGCCTTGCGATCGGAGATCTCGGCAGCGATCGGGAACTCGAAATCATCGACCCGGAACTTCAGATCCGTTCCGGCCAGCACGGCGCCATTGGCGGCCTTGATCTTGAACACGCCGTCCTCGACCACCAGCGACCCGGCATCGGTGGCAATCTCGGTGGACTTCTCGGTCGTGGTCGCCTTGTAGTAGACGGCCCCTTCATCGGCCGCGGGGTCGGCGTTGACCGCACCCGCGGTGACGCCCAGCGCGGTGGTGACCAGCGCAGCGACGACGGCGAATTGCCTTATCTTCACTTGGTTTTCCTCATCTTCGAGTCGCGGCACAGACGTGCGGCGCAGCGCCACCATGCACCCAAGTGAACCGCTTCGCAACTTCTAGGATGAAATTTTTACAAAACCCGAGATGAACAGGTTTCACCGAAAAGCCCTACGGCCGACCACCTTTCGCATATGTGTACCCCGCCCGGTCACGGCACCCGGGCGGGGTCACTGTCCCCCGGCAACACTCCGGCCGGGTCTTCCCCACCTACTTCGCCGGTGTGAACGGCTGATTGATGGTGGTGAAGTACTGGATGGCCGCGAGAATCGCGACCGGCGCGGTGACGAACAGCTGTCCGGCCAGGGTGCCGAGGGCGCCGACGGCGATGATGCCGCCGAGGCAGCCGACCACGGCGGCCGGGACGAACCCGCCGAACAGACCCACGATGGCCGCGGAGGCGACGGTCGCGCCCGCGATACCGCCGAGCACGCAGCCCACCGCGCCGCCGGTGATGCCGCCGACCAGCGTGCCGATCGTGGCGCCCGCGCTGATCGTGCTGGTCAGGCGGTTCCAGGCGGCCAGCTCACGGTCGTAGGGGGTCTTCCACGGCGCGACGTCCTCGAAGGGCAGTGCGACCGGCCGGTAGACCGCGTGTCGCAGATCGAACTGCGGTGTCAGCGTGGCGGTGTTACCGGTGATGTCGGCGGCGATCGGAAAGACGAAATCGTCGACCCGGAAGGACAATTCGGCCCCCGCGACGGTGGTGCCGTCGGCGGCTTCGATCTTGAATATGCCGTTGTCGACATCCAGCGATCCGGCGTCGGTCGAGATGACGGTCGACGTCTGGGTGGTCGTCGCCTTGTAGTTCACCACGCCGTCCGCGCCGGGAGCGGCGTGCGTGGTGCCCGCGCCGATCCCCACCACCGTGGTCGCCAGGGCCGCGACCACGGTGTACTTCCTCATCTTCACAGGCTTGTTCCTCATCGTCGGGAGCGAATGCTCCGAATGACCGCCCGGATACGGCAGCTCGGACGGTTGCGGGCAAGCCTCGGGCAATCTTCGGGCGGCGGCGAGGGTTGCATCCAGCCAGATTCGAACCAGTGACCCCGTCGATCCCGGCCGACACCATGGAACGCCGGGAGGTTTTGCGTTGTCTTCACTCGCCTTGCGGTCGACACCCGTTCGGCTGCCACATCTGCCGCGGGCCCGCTGGGTCCGCGTCATCAGTCCGGTGCTGCTGCTCGTCGCCTGGCAGCTCGCCAGCTCCACCGGGTTGCTGCCGGAACGCTTGCTGGCATCCCCCGCCACCGTCGTGGACACCGCCATCGGGCTGGTGCGCGACGGCAGCCTGCCGCACGCGATCTCGGTATCGCTGCGGCGCGCGGCCGTCGGGTTCGCGATCGGCGCGGTGATCGGCGTGGGACTGGCGCTGGTGGCCGGGTTGAGCCTGGTGGGCGAGCAGCTCATCGACCCGCCCGTGCAGATGCTGCGCACGCTGCCGTTCTACGGGCTCATTCCGCTGCTGATCCTGTGGTTCGGCATCGGCGAGCTGCCCAAGGTCGTGCTGGTGGCGTTCGGGGTGGCGGTGCCGCTGTATCTCAACACCTTCGCCGGTATCCGCGGTGTGGACGGCAAACTCGCCGAACTCGCTCGCGTACAACAGCTTTCCCGGTTCGGGGTGGTCGCACATATCGTGCTGCCCGGTGCGCTGCCGCAGGCGCTGGTGGGGTTGCGGCAGTCCCTCGGAGTGGCCTGGCTCGCGCTCATCGTGGCCGAACAGATCAATGCCGATGCCGGACTGGGTTTCATGATCAACGACGCCCGCGAATTCCTGCGCACCGACGTCATCGTCGTCGGGCTGCTGGTCTACAGCCTGCTGGGTCTGATCACCGATGCCGTGGTGCGGCTGATCGAAAGGAGGGCGCTGGTATGGCGACGCGGGTTCTTGGGGAACTGACCGAGGGCGCGGCCCCGCGCGCGGCATCGAAGGTCGTGCGAATTCACGGCCTCACCAAGCGCTTCGGTGAGCGCACGGTCCTCGATCACATCGAACTCGATATCGCCCGCGGCGAGTTCGTGGCCCTGCTCGGCCGCAGCGGCACCGGCAAATCCACCCTGCTGCGAGCGCTGGCGGGTCTGGATCGCGAGCACGAGGGTGAGCTGACCGTCGACGGGGATATCGCCGTCGCCTTCCAGGAACCGCGGCTCGTGCCGTGGAAGCGCGTGCACGCCAACGTCACCCTGGGCCTGCGCCACCCCGACCCCGGGGCCGCGGGCCGTGCGGCGCTGGCCGAGGTCGGGCTCACCGAGCGCGCCGATGCCTGGCCGTTGACGCTGTCCGGCGGCGAGGCACAGCGCGCGTCGCTGGCGCGGGCGCTGGTCCGCGATCCGGATCTGCTGCTGCTCGACGAGCCGTTCAGCGCGCTGGACGCGTTGACCCGCATCACGATTCACGGCTTGGTGCTGCAGCTGTGGGACCGACATCGCCCCGGCGTGCTGCTCGTCACCCACGACGTGGACGAGGCGCTGCTGCTTGCCGACCGCGCACTGGTACTGGCCGACGGCCGCATCGCCCGCGATATCCGCATCGACCTGCCGCGCCCACGCCGCCGCGACCGGCCCGAATTCACCGCGCTGCGCCACGAACTGCTCAGCGAACTCGGCGTCACCACGCACGAAACCGAGGGAACCGCATGATCTCCCGTCGCCTCTTCGCCGTCCTCGCCCTCACCGCGACGGTCGCGACCGCATGCGGCACCTCCGATGCCGGCGACGCGGCGGTACGCCCCGACGGCACGGTCGATCTGTCCCAGGTCACCCTGCGGCTGGGCGATCAGAAGGGCACCGGGCTGCAGGCGCTGCTGGAGGCGGCGGGCGAGCTGAGATCGGTGCCCTACAAGCTCGAATGGTCGCAGTACACCTCCGGGCCGCCGATGCTCGAGGCCATCAATTCCGGCGCGGTCGACTTCGGCGGCGTTGGCAACGCCCCGCCGGTGTTCGCCGCCGCCGCCAGGTCGTCGATCAAGATCGTCGCTGGCTATTCGGCGGGCACCGGCGGACAGGGCATCGTGGTCCCCGCCGACTCCCCGTTGCACGCGCCGAACGACCTGCGCGGCAAGAAGATCGCCGTCGCCAAGGGCAGTTCGGCGCACTATCACCTGCTGTCGGTACTGACCAAGAACGGCCTGGCGCTCGGCGATGTCGAGCCGCAGTACCTGCAGCCCGCCGACGCCCTGGCCGCGCTGACCACCGGGCGGGTGGACGCCTGGGCCATCTGGGATCCCTACACAGCGCAGGCCGAGCAGCAGGCGAATGCGCGAATCCTGGTGGACGGCAACGGGTATGTGAATCCGGACGCGTACTACGTCGCGGGAGCCAAGGCGCTGGGCAGCAAGTCGCGCACGGCCGCGCTGCGCGATCTGCTCGCTCGCATCCAGCGCGCGCACACCTGGGTGAACGAGCATCCCGACCAGTGGGCACAGACCTACGCGCAGTTCAGCGGCCTGCCCGTGGCGGTGACCACGGTGGCCGTGAAACGCGGTGTATATCAGGATCATTCGCTCAATCAGGCCGCCATCGACGCCGAGCAGCAGGTGGCCGACACCTTCACCGCGGCGGGGCTCATCCCGAACAAGGTGAAGATCGCCGACTTCGTCGACACCCGCTTCAACGACCTCTACCCCACCCCATGAAGGGAGCAGCTCGCATGAGCCTGTCTTTCCACTGGTTTCTCCCCACCTACGGCGACGCCCGCAATCTGGTCGCCGGCGGGCACGGCACGTCCATGTCGGGCGATCGCCCGGCCTCGCTGCGCTATCTCAATCAGATCGCGGGCGCGGCCGAGGAGAACGGCTTCGAGGCCGTGCTCACCCCGACCGGTGCGTGGTGCGAGGACGCCTGGCTGACCACGGCCATGCTGGTGGAGACCACCGAGACGCTGAAGTTCCTGGTCGCGTTCCGGCCCGGACTGGTCGGCCCGACGCTGGCCGCGCAGATGGCCGGGACGTTTCAGCGGCATTCACGCGGGCGGCTGCTGCTCAACGTGGTGACCGGCGGCGAGCCACACGAGCAGCGCGCCTACGGCGATTTCCTGGACAAGGAGGCCCGCTACGAGCGCACCGGCGAATTCCTGCACGTGGTGCGGGAGCTGTGGCGGTCGCATGACCCGATCTCGTTCGAGGGCAGGCACATTCGCGTTCAGGACGCACTGCTGAACAATCGTCCCGACCCGCTGCCGCCGATCTTCTTCGGCGGCTCCTCCGCCGCGGCCGGACCGGTCGCGGCCCAATTCGCCGACACCTATCTGACCTGGGGCGAGCCGCTGTTCGCGGTGAGCAAGAAGCTGGAGTGGATCCGTAAGCTGGCCGTCGATCACGGCCGCGTCCTGGACTACGGCCTGCGCATCCACGTCATCTCCCGCGACACCTCCGAACAGGCGTGGGCCGAGGCCGACCGGCTGCTGTCGGCGGTCGATCCCGCCGATATCGAGCGCGTGCAGGCGAATCTGGCCCGCAGCGAGTCCGAGGGCCAGCGCCGCATGCTCGAGCTGCACGGCGGCAGCACCGAGCGGCTGGAGATCGCGCCGAATCTGTGGGCGGGAGTGGGCCTGGTCCGCGGCGGCGCGGGCACCGCACTGGTCGGCTCCCACGACGAGGTCGCCGAGCGGCTGATCGAATACTCGCGCCTGGGGATCAAGCACTTCATCCTGTCGGGCTATCCGCATGTGGAGGAGGCGTACTGGTTCGGCGAGGGGGTGCTGCCCATCCTGCGGCGCAAGGGTCTGTGGAAGCATCCGGCGCAGCGCGAGACCCGCCCGGCGGCAACGCCCTTCGCCACCGCGGCGGCCAGCAGCAGCTGACCGCGCCGAACCCTTGACCTCGAGTGCGCTCGAGTTTCTAGATTCGACCGATGACTTCGGATCGGGAGCCGGGCGCGGGGTCCTGGGGAGAACTGTTCGGCCGCGGGCATCGCGGGACATCGGTCGTACTCGGCGGCGGCGTGCTGCTTTATGCCACCAATGTCTATGTGACGGCCAGCCTGCTGCCCACGGCCGTGCGCGATATCGGCGGCGAGCGCTTCTTCGCCTGGAACGCCACCGCCTATCTGATTGCCTCGGTGGTCGCATCGATGCTGGTGGGCAAGGCCCTGTCGGCGCGCGGGGCGGTAGGGGCGTATCTGATCGCATGCACGATCTTCATCGCCGGGACGCTGGTCTGCGCGGCCGCACCGGAGATGGCCGTCCTGCTCGGCGGGCGCGCGATCCAGGGCTTCGGCGGCGGCATGCTGTCGGGATTGGGCTTCGCGGTGATCCGGTCCACCTATCCGACGCGGCTGTGGACGCGGGCCTCGGGCCTGGTCTCGGGGGTATGGGGGTTGGGCGCGTTCGCCGGGCCCGCACTCGGCGGCGCGGTCGCGCAGTTCGGTCCGTGGCGGCTCGCCTTCCTCGCGCTGGCGGCGGTGACGGTGCCGATCGCGGTGGCCGTTCCGTACGCACTTCCGCGCGGGCAGCGCTCCCATGCGGCCCGCCGGATTCCCGTCGGCTCATTGGTTCTGCTCGGCACGGCCGCCGCCGCGGTGAGCGTGATCGGCATCCTGCCGCGCGGCGGCTGGACCGTGGCCGCCGCGCTCGGCGCACTGGGAGCCGTACTCGCGTTCCTCGCCACCGAGCGCCGCACGGACGACGGGGTGCTGCCCGCGGCGACCTTCGCCCGCGGCTCGGCGCTGAAGTGGCTCTATCTCACGATCTTCTTCATCGCGATCGGCATCAACGTCGAGATCTTCATTCCGATGTTCGGTCAGCGGCTGGCCGGATTGGCCCCGCTGGCAGCCGGTTTCGTGGGTGCGGCGATGTCGCTGGGCTGGACGGTCGGGCAGGTCGGCAGCGCCGGGGCGAGCCGGGCACGGACGATCGGGCGGTTGCGGGTGGCGGGTCCGGCGACGGTCGCGCTCGGCCTGATCCTCACCGCCGCGATCCAGCTCCAGGGTGCGGACGGGCCGATCATCGCGATGTGGGTGGTGACCCTGTTTCTGGCGGGGACCGGAATCGGGGCGGCGTTCCCGCATCTGACTGCGGCCGTGATGGGCAGCACCGCCGATCCGGCCCGAGGCCAGCAGGCCGCCGCCGCGATCGGCACGGTGCAGTCGATCGCCAGCACCTTCGGTGCCGCCTATGCGGGCGTCCTGGTGAATCTCGGTGCGCCGTCGACGGTGCACTCCGCCAGGTATCTGCTGCTGGGCATGGGTGTCGCCGCCGCGTTCGGGGTGCCGACCGCGCTGCTGGCCCGGCGGCGCGCGATTTGCGGCACGGGATCACCCGCGCCGCAACCGATTCCCGCCGCGGGCTGACCGATTGTTACCCTGGCATATGACCGGCAGATCCGTGGCGACCGCGAGTCGTCGTGCGCAACTACGCGATTTCCTGCGAACCAGGCGCGAGCGGCTGACGCCCGAGGAGGTCGGCCTGCCCGCGGTGGGGCGGCGGCGCACGCCCGGGCTGCGGCGGGAGGAGGTCGCACTGCTCGCCGGGGTCGGGGTCTCCTGGTACACCTGGCTCGAACAGGGACGCGATATCAACACCTCCGCCGAAGTGCTCGACGCCATCGGGCGGGCGCTGCGGCTCGACGATGCCGAGCGAGCCCATTTGTACGTCCTGGCCGGGTTGAATCCGCCCGCGCTGCACGCCTCCGGCGCGGTCACGCCGGAGCTGCGGCGGCTGGTCGATTCCTGGTCGCCGCGCCCGGCCATCCTGCGCGACCGGTACTGGAATTTGCTCGCCATCAACGACGGGACGCGGGCCGCGTTCGGCTACGACGACAACGACCGGAACTGCCTGATCGCGTTCTTCACCAATTCCCGCTATCGCGGCATGCACGACGCGTGGGCCGCGGCGGCGCCGGGCATCGTGGCCGCGTTCCGCGCCGATGCGGGCCGGGCGCCCGGCGATCCGGAGTTCGCCCGGTTGATCGTCGAACTAGCCTCGCTCAGTAGCGAATTCGCCGAGCTGTGGGCCCGCCACGAGGTCGGCGTGCCGGTGCAGACAGTGAAGGCGGTGCGCCATCCGGAGGCCGGTGAGCTGGTATTCGACACCACGGCCCTGGTGGTGGCCGATCATCCGGATTGGTATCTCGATCTCTACAACCCCCGGCCCGGCACCGGCACCGCCGAGCGGCTCGACGAGTTGGTGCGCGGTCCGAGACTGGTGGTGGCGCACCCAGGTTGATCCAACCCTGGTTGCCCCGCCGCGGGCTCGGCACGCTGAGCACATGGCACACAACGCTTTTCGATTCGACGACAAGGTCGCGCTGATCACCGGCGGTTCCAGCGGTATGGGCCTGGCCGCGGCGCGCCGACTGCTGGCGGCCGGGGCGGAGGTGGTGATCACCGGGCGGGACCAGGTCCGGCTGGACGCGGCCGCTGCGGAGCTGGGCCCGCGGGTGCTCGCCGTTCCCGGCGACGCGGCGGAGCTGGCCGATCTGGCGGCGCTCACCGCGGCCATCCGGGATCGGCACGGGCGTCTGGATGTGGTGTTCGCCAATGCCGGTATAGCGTCATTTCTCCCATTCGCCCATATTTCCGAGGAGGAATACGAGCGGGTGCTGCGCGGCAACGTGAAAAGTGTCTTCTTCACGATCCAGCAGAGCCTTCCGCTGCTGAGCGACGGGGCGGCAATCGTCATCAATGCCTCCTGGACACTGCATCGCGGCATGCCGGGCGGCGCGCTGTACGCGGCCACCAAGGCGGCGGTGCACAATCTTGCCCATACCCTCGCGGCGGAATTGGCGCCCAGGCGAATTCGGGTCAATTCGGTCAGTCCCGGATATATCGAGACGCCGATGTTCCACGACAATGTGTCCGACGAGGCGGCGGCCGCGGTGGTGGCCGAGGTGGCCGCGGGGCGAATCGGCACCGCCGAGGATGTCGCGGAGGCGGTCGCATTCCTGGCCTCCGATGCCGCGTCCTATATCAACGGGCAGGACCTGGTCATCGATGGTGGCCTGGTGGCGGCCATCGTGGCGGAGCGGATGTGAGGTGTTAAGCCCGGCCTAAACATTCTGATCAAGTGTGCTGATCTTTGGATACGCTCCCAGCCGTTGTTGTGGGATTTTCCCGGGGTGATGGAGGTTTCCATGCGTCGATTCGGTCGGCGGCGTTTCATTGCGGCCGTACTCTCGATTGCCGCGCTGTTCGCCGTCGGCTGGATCGGCGCACCGGTCGCACTCGCCGATGATTTCGCCCCGGGTGATGTTCCGCTGACCGGTTACGCACCGTTCGGACCGCACCGCACGGTCAGCACCGCGGCCGTTTATCCGTGCGCGGGTCTGTACGCCGCCTGGAATGCGCTCGGCCAGGTGTCGGGCAATCACTCCCCGATGACGTGCACCCGCGAATTCCCGGGCGGGCTGGATTCACCCATCGGCGTGGATTTCTACTACCCCGAGGACATCGCCTCGATGAGTCGCGTACCCACGATCATCTGGGTGCCCGGTTTCACCTCCGAACCCGGCAACTACGACTCCACGGCCCGGTTCTGGGCCAGCCACGGCTTCGTGGTGGCGATGCCGCACGACTTCGTCAATTCGCTGTTCGAACTTCCGCTCGCGGGTGCCGCGGCCCTGTCGCACGCGAACCACGATCCGGCCAATCCGCTGCACGGCAGGCTCGATCTGAGCCGCACGGTCATCGGCGGTCACTCCGGTGGCGGCGGGGCGGCGGTGAACGGCGCCAGCATCCCGCCGAACATCTATCAGCTGGTGGATCCGGAATTTCGGGTGGTCGGCGCGATGCCCACCGAACCCGGTCCGGTGGCGGCCGCCTTCCTGGTCAATGTCCCCACCCTCTATCTGGCGGGCTCCTTCGACCTGATCGTCCCGCACTTCCTGCCCCGGCTGGTCGAATACGAGGTCAACCTCAACGCCCCCGCCTACTTCATCTGCCTCAAGGGCGTCACGCATTTCACGCCGTTCGACGACGCCACACACAACGCCACCTCCGGCATCACCCTCGCGTGGCTGAACTACCTGGTCAACGGCGACAAGACCGCCGCGAGCTACTTCGTCGGCCCGGACTGGAAGCTGCGCAACGATCCGGGCGTCGACTACGCCCTGCGCAACGTTCGCGCCGAGCACTGGGGCGCCTGATCACCCCCGCTTCGCGGCGGCCTTGGCCTGCTTCTTGAATTCCCGTACCTGGGCGAGGGTTTCGGCGTCGCGGACGTCGGCGACCGAGCGGTGCGACCCCTGTTCACCGTAGGCTCCGGCGGCCTCGCGCCACCCCTTCGGCTTGACCCCGAGCTGTTTACCCAACAGCGCCAGAAAGATCCGGGCCTTCTGATCGCCGAATCCGGGCAGCGCCTTCAGTCGCTTCAGCACCTCCCTGCCGTCGGGATCCCCCTCGGTCCACAGGTTCTCGACCTTGCCGTCGTAGTTCTCCACGACATAGCGAGCCAGCTCCTGCACCCGCCGCGCCATCGACCGCCCGTACCGATGAATCGCGGGCGGCGTGGCCCCCAACTCCTCGAACTCCTCCGGATCGGCCTCGGCGATCCGCCGAATATCGAACCCACCCATCCGATCGGCAAGCTTCTGCGGCCCCCGGAACGCATGCTCCATCGGGAACTGCTGATCGAGCAACATTCCGGTCAACAGCGCGAAGTTGTCGCCGGACAGCAGCGCGTCGGCCTGCGGGTCCTGCGCGAGGCACAGTTTGCGGCTCACCATGGCTCCGATCATCTCAGAGGGGGTTCCGCCGCCGCGACAGCGGGCAGTGACAGATCTCACACAGCTACCCACCCGTAGATATTTCTCCCGCGTAGGGTGTGGCCATGCCCGAACCTATGGCAACACTTTCCGGCCTGCGTCCGGACCGTTTCGATCGGGACGGCCGGGACCAGCTCATCGATGTTCGCGATCTGCAGGCAGCGCTACCCGGCATTCGCCGCCTGCGGCACTGGGCCCACGAGGCCCTGGCGGTCCGGCCCGGGGAGAGCGCGGTGGATATCGGCTCCGGAACCGGGTCGGAGGTGCTGGCCTTCGCCGAGGCGGTCGGCCCGGAGGGGGCGGCGGTCGGGGTGGAACCGGATCCGAATCTGCTCACCGCCGCCGAGCGACGGGCGGGCGATGTGGGATCGCACGCGCGGTTCGTGCCCGGCGATGCCTACAACCTGCCGCTGGGCACCGACAGCGTCGATGTCGCGCTGTGCGAGCGGGTGTTCCAGCATCTGACCTCCCCGGCGCGGGCCACCGCGGAGATCGCGCGGGTGTTGCGGCCCGGCGGGCGCGTGGTGGTGATGGACAGCGACTGGGGCACCGCGATCGTGCATCCGGGCGAGCGGGACGCGGTGCGTGCGGTGATCGAGACGCTGATCGCCAACACCACCAATCCGTTCTCCGGCCGCCGCTTACCCGGACTGCTCACCCAGGCCGGTCTGGTGATCGACGAGATCGGCTCGCACGCGCTGGTGCAGGATCGCAGTGTGGGCGCGGGCGCGCTGGTGGGCCGCATCTCCGCCATGGCCGTGGCCCGCGGCGCCATCACCGAGCAGCAGCGGCGGGCGCTGCTGGAGGAATTGGACGCCGGGGCGCGGAGCGGGGATATCCACCTCTCGGTGACCATGTTCGCGGTGCTGGCCCACAAGCCGAGCTGACGAGGGTCCGGGACGGGTCACACCCGTCCCGGAACATCTCACTACTTGCCCAGATACTTCTCCGTGGCCGCCAGCAGTACGCAGGTGGCCAGGCCGTTCATCGCCTTCTCCAGATCGTCGAGCTTCGGGAAGCTCGGGGCGATGCGAATGTTCTTGTCCTCCGGGTCCTTTCCGTACGGGAAGGCCGAACCCGCCGGGGTGAGCGCGATTCCGGCGTCCTTGGCGAGGGCCACGACGCGGGCCGCCGTCCCCTCCAGCACGTCCAGGCTGATGAAGTAGCCGCCCTTGGGCTCGGTCCAGGACGCGACCTTGGAGGCGCCCAGCCGCTCCTCCAGAATGCGCAGCACCAGTTTGAATTTCGGTTCCAGGATCGCGCGATGCTTCTGCATATGCGCGCGCACGCCGTCGGCGTCCTTGAAGAACCGCAGGTGCCGCAGCTGATTGATCTTGTCCGGGCCGATGCTCCGCTTCGCGGCGTGGCTCAGATACCAGTCCAGGTTGGCCTTGGACGCGCCGAGGAAACTCACGCCGCCGCCCGCGAAGGTGATCTTCGAGGTGGACGCGAAGACGAAGGGGCGGTTGGGATTTCCGGCGGCCGCGGCCATGCCGAGGATGTCCAGCACCGGATCGGCGGTGTCGGTCAGCGGATGTACCGCGTAGGCGTTGTCCCAGAACAGCCGGAAGTCCGGCGCCGCCGTCGGCATCGAGACCAGTTCGCGGGCCACCTCTTCGGAGAAGGTGACACCGGTCGGGTTGGAGTAGTTGGGCACCGCCCACAGCCCCTTGATCGCCGGATCCGACGCGACCAGTTCGGCGATGCGCCGCACGTCCGGGCCGTCGTGGTCGATCGCGATCGGGATCATCTCCACACCCAGCGACTGGGTGATGGCGAAATGCCGGTCGTAGCCGGGCGCGGGGCACAGGAATTTGATCGGCTCGTCCACCCAGCGGCGCGGCGAATCGGCCGTGCCGTGCAGCATCGAGTAGACGATCACGTCGTGCATGAGCTCGAGGCTGGCGTTGTTGCCCGCCAGCAGGTTGTCGACCGGAATGCCGAGCAGCTCACCGAAGATCGCGCGCAGCTCCGGAAGTCCGTGCAGGCCACCGTAATTGCGGCAATCGGTGCCCGAGCCGTCGCGGAAGTCGCCCGCCCCGGGCAGGGTGAGCAACTCCGCGGACAGATCGAGCTGTTCGGGTGAGGGCTTACCGCGGGTCAGGTCCAGCGTGAGCTTCTCGGTCTTCAGAGTCGCGTAGTTCGCGGTCTGCGTCTCGTGTTCGGATACGAGTTCCGCATGGCTCATCAAACCGATCTGCGATTGCCGGGGCATCCTGAGCAGCCTTTCAAGCAGCGAGGTACAGGGGTTGCGGACCGTGGCTTCTGGCGGCGATCCAGCCGCCCACGTTACTCGTCGGGGATTCGAGATGGCATGGGAGTTTCGGATCCGGACCCGGAAATGAAAGGGGACCCCGCGCACCCGGCAGAGCCCGTTGACCCTTGCTGCCTTCCGGCCCTGGGGGAGTTCACAGGATGCGCGCCGCGCGGGATCCGAGGGCCAGTGTAGCGGCTGCCGCGAGGGCGCCGCCGCGGACCCCCATCCTGACCCCGCGACGTGCGCGATTCGAATCGTTACGATCTGTCCGACATTTCGAGGGGGCCTTCCGCGCCACAACCGGAGGAATTGAACAGTGACAGGTAGCAACCCGGGTCACCCGCAGGACGGGCAGGGCAACGAAACCGTGCAGTGGTGGTCCACACCACCGGCGAGCACCAGCCCGGGTGCGCCGATCACCGGTACGGAGCCGACGATCCTGGGCGGCCAGCACGGACCGGTCACCGGTTCGGATCCGACCGTGTTGGGCGCGGGCTTCGACAGCTATCGCGGCGTGCAGCAGCCGCCGCCGCACTACGCGCAGCCGGGCTATCCGCCGCAGCAGCCCTACCCCGGCGCGCCCTACCCACCGCAGCCCGGTTACCCCGGCCCGCAGTTCCCCCCGCCACCGCCGGGCCGGAGCAGCAGCGCCGGATGGATCATCGGCGGCGTGCTCGGCCTGGTGGTGATCGTCGGCGTGGTGGTCGGTGCGGTGGTGCTCACCCAGAAGAGCGACAGCGGTGGCGGCGGCGTCGCCGGTACCGACAAGAAGAAGGTCGACGGCAGCTACTCCATGGCCAACGTCACCAACGCGTGCTCGCTGGTCGACCCGACCGTGCTACGCAAGTGGGCCCCCAACCAGAAGGGCCAGCCCGAGCACACCGAGCGCGCCCCCGACGCCAACTACGGCGGCGGCTCCCTGGACTGCCGCGCCGCCTACGACGGCGCCGGCAAGTACGGCAGCCAGGGCTCCGACCTCAAGCTCGAGGTGAGCTTCCAGTCCCAGTACGGCACTCCGCAATTCAACAGCTGGAAGGAATACGACACCAAGACCACCGGCAGCGGCCGCGACTCCGGCCCCCTCCCCGGCCTCGGCGAACAGGCCTACTGGGCCACCTACGAACAGACCTACGGCAGCTTCGTCAACCTCGACTACACCTGCGCCGTCCTGGACTCCAACCTTTCCGCGAAGCTCAAACTCTCCGTGGAAACCCCCACCGCCACCAGCAAGGACGAGGTCGGCGCCATCTGCAAGGACCAGCTGAAAAAGGCCATCACCACCCTCCACAAGTAGCCCCTGACCAGCCCGGTTTCATCTCCCCCGCCCCCACCCGGTATATTGCTCGGCGGAGGATTCGCCTAGTGGCCTATGGCGCTCGCCTGGAACGCGGGTTGGGTTAACGCCCTCAGGGGTTCAAATCCCCTATCCTCCGCTGTGGCAAACGCCCCCGACCGAGCCTCATGGCTGGTCGGGGGCGTTTTTCGTGGCATCCCTTCGCGACTACCTCATGTCGAGCCCTCGGGGTGTGAAGGGCAGTGGGATCGGGCCGAGGCTTCGCTCACCGGTACGCAGGTCGGGGGCCAAGTAGGTGGGCGCGCCGCGGCGGTAGTCGAGGGTGCGCCGGGGTGTACGCGATGACCTTCGCCGTCGGTGACACCGACATCATGATCGTGCGCGACGACGGCACTGCGGAGTGGACCGATCAGTGCATCGGCCACGAATACGCCCACCTGCTGCTCGACCACGAGCCACGCGGCGTCATCAGTGCCGAGGGATTCGCCCGCCTGTTCGGCGACGACCTGTTCACCGATCCCGAGCACATCCGTGGCCTGCTCGGGGCGCACACCCGTGCCGACCTTTCGATTCCGATCGAGCGCGAAGCCGAGGCGTTCGCCGAACTGCTCGCCTTCAGTCCCACCTACGCGCCCGGTGACCGCAGCACCCTCGCCAGAATGCGCTACGGACTCACCCCACCCGCTCGTCCCGCGCGCCCGCCAAGGCGTTAGGCGGGACGGCGACCCACCACGGTCATGATCACCTGTGGGATGTCGTAGGTCTCGGGGTCGGCGCACAGCGCCGCGAACTGATCGAGAGCAACGCGATCGAGACCGGCAGCGACCAGTTCCTCGGCCACCCGAGCGATGAGTGGTTGCCAGCGGTCCACACCCGTGCCGCCCCCCAACCGGCCCGCGGCAGCGCGCACCTCGACCACCCGCGCACCGGCCGCCTGCATCACAGCGGGTACTCGCCTGGCCCACGTCAGATCGAATCCGGTTGCCTCACAATAGCGTTCGTAAGCTCCCAGAACCTCCGCGGCCACCGGATACCGGCTGCAGGATCCCAGCGAGAACGGCTCGGTGACAACGAAATACCCGCCCGGGCGAATCCACTGCAGCGCACGGGCGCACACACGGTCACGGTCGGCCAGATGCGCCAGCACGAACCGGGCGTGCACCAGATCGAAGGAGTCCGGCTCGGGGGTGTAGTCGGCGATGTCGGCGGCCACAATAGTGCAGTTGCCCGGCACCGGCTCGGACGCCAGCAGCGCGATGTCCTTGTCCAGCGCCGTCACCCGCCCCTCGGGATAAGTGTCGGCGACCCAGCGGGCAATCGATCCGTTGCCCGCACCGATATCGAGAACCGTTGGGGCGGGCGGCAGTTCCAGCGCGGTGATCACCGCCCGCGACGGGGCGTCGGCGGCACCGCTGATCACGCGCAATCGGTCGGCGTCGTCGATCCCGCCCGCGCTCAACTTCGAATTCGTCATTGCCCTCTCTTCTCACCGGCCCTGCTGATCGCGTGATCAGCCTCGGCCACACGGACCCGATAGGCGGCCTTGGCAGGCGACAGATACCAGCCCCGCAGCGACTGCGCCCAGAACTCCTCCCGCTCGGCCCGAGACCATCCCCGCTCCGCCAAACCCCGCCAGGCACTCCGGAAATCGGCCACCGCGCGACCGTAGAACACCAGCCACGCGCCCACCGGCCACCACACTGCCCCGGTCAGAGCCATCACCGTGAGCGGATACCACCCGCTGTTCGCCACCACCGTCAGCACCGGGAAGCGGCGCTCGGTCAGCAGGACCACCACCAGGGTCAGCCAGTACGTGCCCGACGCGGTGTAACCCACCACATACCACCACACCCCGATCCTCGCCCAGCGCGACTGCGGCGCCACCATACCCAGATCACGGAACACCGCCACCAGAACCACCGCATGCGCCAGCAGATGCCAACAGATCAACAGCCACCAATAGATCGACGTCGCCGGCACGTCCAGCGACGTGACACACCCGGCCGGGGATGGCACGAACATCACCGCCATCCACCACACCCCGGCCGCCACGGCGACCGTCACCCACCCCGCGCTCACGGCCGCACGCCACCCGCGCGGAGCCACGATCGCGACGATCATCAATCCGGAAGTGATGACGTTCCACACGTTCAAGAAGATGTTGCACGGCCGATCCGAGCCCAGTAGCTCAGCGGCACGAACCGCGACCGGCGGCAGAAACAAGGTGGCGACCAGGGCGTAGGCGCCCGTGGCAAACAGGACCTCCCGATGCGGTTCGCCACGGCGCAGCACCAACTGAGCCACGATCCCCACCCACAACAGAATCGTGGACACCACCGTCGCCGCCACGATCGCCGACTGCATCAACCGCACCTTTCACTGCCCGAGAAACATCCCCGCCCACTCGACCACCATCCGAACACGGCCCTCGCCGAGCTCGCAACGCGAGCCTGACCGGCCCCACCTACCAACCCGCTTCGCCGACCCGCCAAAGTGCCGCTGGCGAACTACTACATGGCCTGGACCCTGGCCACGCCCACCTACATCGAGGCGGTCGGCGACGTCGACCGCGCAATGATCGCCCTAGTCGCCGACGAGCACCGCCACATCGAAGACTCAGACGACGCCGAATCACCAGGCAGCCATGACCATGTCAAGTCCGCCCTGGCTGTTCCCGAAAGAACACGCGTCGCCCCGCCGTCGCATCACAACACGAACCACGCCGATCACTACCCACCCGAAGAGCACATAACTAGCGACCGCCCCTGTCCTCCGACGTCTCCCGCCGTATATCGCCGCGGCGCCGAATATCAAGACTTCTCATAACCGCGGTTGGGTAGAAGCTGAACCGTGACGACTTGTCGGCGTGTAACACGCCCGTGGAGCTAACGCTGGGCTGTAGCAGACAGCTCGAGGTGGAGCCCGAGCGCTGTCTCTCACCTAAACAACTGCGCTCGTCCGGCGGCCCAACTCCAACCGACCATCAGCGGATTGCCACAATCTCTTCGAACACAGGGAGACGCTCGCGCACCGCTGTACCGGACCGGGAACGCCGCCGTTACCCGGTCACGACGATGGGAAATGCGGGACAGCGACACCAGCGACGCCACGGCCGGGCCGCCCTGGTGTCGCCGCTGGCCGCGACGTCGATAGAACCGCCATTACGGGTCATCGGAGTCCTTCCTGGCCCACCTGCACCGTGGCGCACCGACTGTCGCGGAGAGCGGTTGTCGTGACGGGCACAGCACTGCTGTACGGGACCGCGATCGCCGTAGCTGCCGACGCCGGTGCGGAGCCGACCGGCGCGACGACACCGCTTGTCCACTCGTGCCCTTCGCCGTCCCAGCCACCGGTCAGTGCGTGGGTGATCACCGCCACCCGTGACGTCGAAGCCGCCCCGGTACTCGTGCCTGGACAGCACCAGATTCCACGACAAACGAGTCGCCATACCACCTCGACCGCGCCACGGTCTGAAGCGAACGTTTGCGCTGAGAAGACGTAGGTCGGGAGGGTCTAGAGCCCCGGGCGGCTGACCGCGGCGACGAACATCTGGGACAGCTGGTCGGCCATCCATTCCGTTGGGGCGGTGGCGAATTCGTTGAACACGGGTTCGGCGTCCACCCATTCCTGGATGGCGTAGGTGACCGCGCCGATCATGGTTATGGCTGTGAAATGGAATGGGCGGGAGGGGATCTCGTCTCGTTGGGCAGCTGATTCGGCCTGGGTTACCAGCAGCCATGCCAGGCGGCGGCGGCGTTCGCGCCGCCATATCTCGACTTGGTCGGTGGCCTGGACTACTTCGATGAAGCAGACCCGGGCGGTGCGCCGGTCGGGGCAGGTGGCCGAGAGGAAGGCGCGGAAGGCGCGCTGGGCTCGGGTGGCGAGGTCGTCTTCGGCCGATTCGATCAGGACCGCGCCCACCTGCTCGGCGGCCCGCGCGTCGAACTCGTCGACCGCTGCGATCAGCAGGCGGTCCAGGGCGCCGAATTCCTCATAGAACGAGCGGCGGGAAACCCGGGCGGCGGCGCAGAGGTCGGTGATCGACACGGCGTTGAAGCCACGAGTGCCGAAGAGTTCGACCGCGGCGTCGAGCATTCTGCGTCGCCGTTCGGCGGTGCGCTGGTCGTGGCTGCGACCCTGATACGTGCGCCCCCGCGCGGCATCGTGTGCCGAACCCGCCACCTCGCTCACCGACTCGGGCCTCCTCCGCCTCGGGGGTAATCTCGCGCGGGAAACGCTATCGTGCCGAACGGCGCGAAGACCCTCGGGTGGTGGGTGCGGCGCGGATCAGACCCCCGGTGGCGCCTGTGCGGGCGCGCACGGCACCGGGTGGCTCGCCCCGGGGTCCAGTGCGTTCAGGACCAGGGCCGCCACGGTGGGGTCGACCGAGACCGAGAGGTGTCCGGACAGATTGATCGGGCAGATGTCCTCTAGCACAATGTTTTCCGCATTGCTCGCCGCTCGGATTCCGCTCGTGTACGGCTGCACCTGGGTATCGGCGGTGGTGACGATGTTGATGTAGTCCACGGTCGGTGCGTACACGCCGCTGGCCTGCAGCCGGGCGAGGAAATCGGAGTCCGACAGCAGATCGGCGCATGCCGCGCAGGCGGGCCGGACGGTGCGACCTTCTCGTCGCCGCCCCGAAATTGGATGTAGTCCGCCGCGACGAGAGTTCCTTCCGACCAACCGATCACGTCCACCCGATCCGCTCCAGTGCCACGATCAACGCTGTGATCACGGAAAGCGTTCTGCGCGTTCGGATTGCACTCATCGGAAGCCGCCCGTTCACCGGTAGGCGATGGGCTCGCCGATTTCGACGATGACGCCATTGGGGTCACGGACGGCGGCGACCTTCTGCCCCCATGGGCGAATTGTCGGGGGCAGCGCGTCCGTGGCCCCGGCCGCGAGGGCGGAATCGTAGACCGCGTCGACATCCTCGTGCTCCAACAGAACCCGGAAACCACCGGGCGAGGTGGGCCGGGCGTAGTTCTCGATCTTTCGCCAGTGCTCGATCGTCAATGCGCTCGCGGGTTGCTCCTCCGCCACCCCCGAACCCAGTACCACGAACGTTCCATCCGGATCAGCAAACACCTGGGACAGACCGAAGGCATTCGCATAGAAGGACGCCGTGGCGGCCACGTCGCTCACCATCAAAGTCACACCACCGAACCGCATCGTCGACCTCCTTCTCTGGACAACTTTTGGCTATCTGGTACCTTATCGTACCAATATCGCTCGACCGGCAACAGTTCGGAGTTGATGGTCTTGGTAGCAATCGGATGGAAAACCCCGGAGCCGCCCATCGGCGTAGGGATCGTCGGACTCAGTGCGTTCGGTGGGTGGGCCGCGGAGGCGCACGTCCCCGCCCTCGCCGAACTGGACGGATTCGAACTGCGCGGCCTCGTCGCGAGCGCCCTGCCCGCCGCCAAGGCCGCGAGCGCGAAATACGATGTGGCAGCGGCCTTTTGCGATGTCGACGAGCTTGTGCACCGCGAGGACATCGACCTGGTCGTGGTGGCGCTGCGGCCACCGGCGCAGCCGCGGGCGGTCTGGGCGGCGCTGGCCGCGGGCAAGATGGTGCTGTGTGAATGGCCGCTCGGTGGTGCGCCAGGCGAGGCCGCGAAATTCGCCGCGGCCGCGGCATTTCGCGGTAATCGCACCTTCCTCGGCCTGCAGGCGCGCTGCGCCCCCGCCCTCCGGCATCTGACCGACCTGGTCCGCGGCGGATTCGTCGGCAATGTGCTGTCCACCAGAATGATCGCCTACACCGGCGGGGGCGATGTCGACCTGCTGACCGGCCCCTTCCTGCACACGATCGACGCGGCGACCATGGTGCTCGGCGATTTCGTCCAGGTCGCCGCCGCCGAACACGATCACCTCGTCGTGCAGGGAGTACTCGAAAACGACATTCGCGCGACGCTGCACTTCCATCCCGGCCCGGTGCGCGGTGGCTGCCTGGTATGGGAAATCCACGGCACCGAGGGCGATCTCGTGCTCAGCGGGAACTCGGGACACCTCGGCCAGGCGCGCACCTATCTGCGGGGATGTCGAAACAGCCAGAACGTCTGGCGGCTGCTGCCGGTACCGTCGCGCTACGAATTGCCGCTGCGCGACGAGGCCCACCGCGGCCGGCTCGGCTCGGCCGTCACCGATCTGTATGCCCAGATCCTCATCGATATCGTCACCGACACCCGCACGGTGCCCGACTTCGCCCACGCCACGGCGTGCCACCACCTGCTCGAGCGGCTCGAGCGGTCGTGCGCGCGGCGACGATCCCGCTCTCGCTGAGCGCGTGCCGCAATTGCTCGAGAGTGTTCCACAACACAGCAGCGTGAGTTAATCTGGTACCCGTACGTACAAGATAGCTGTACGTATGCCCGTATAGAGGAGCGACCATGAGAACATCGGCAACGACGCCGAGTCGGTGGGTGGCGGGAATCGTCGGCTGCCTGCTCGTAACGGTGTCGGCGGGCATATTCGTCGGCCCGGCACAGGCGAGGACGGACGTCCCGATCCAACCGCTTCCGGTGGCGGTCCTGCCGCCGGAGCTCGACCCGTTCTACAAGGCGCCCGCGAGCGATATCGTGGCGGCTCCGCCCGGCGGAATTTTGAAGGCTCGCCAGATCACCGCGGCCTTTTTCAATGTGCTGCCGGAGAACATCGACGCATGGCAGGTCCTGTATCGGACCAACGACAGTCACGGTAACGCGATCGCGACGGTGACCACATTGATCAAACCGCGCGGCGAAGCGCCGCCGGACGGCCGGAAGCTGCTGTCGTATCAGATCGCCGAGGATTCCACCGCGATGTATTGCGCACCGTCCTACGGAATCCAGCAGGGCAGCATTCCGTGGTATTCGGATTTCGTCAACATGCTCGAAAGCAATCTCGCCATCGTCGCGGCCCTGTCCAAGGGGTACGCATTGTCGCTTCCGGACTATCAGGGACCGAATTCCGCCTACGGCGCCGCCCGCCTCGGCGGCCAGGCAACCCTAGACGCGATCCGCGCGGCAATCGATTTCGCACCGCTACAACTGACCGCGGGCGATCGGACCCGCGTCGGACTGCTGGGCTATTCCGGCGGCACCATCCCGACCGGATGGGCGGCCGAGCACGCGCAGACCTACGCGCCCGAACTGAACATCGTCGGCGTCGGCATCGGCGGCGTCGTGGAGGCCGATCTGAAGGCGGTGATCCGGCAGAACAACTCCCAGATCTCCGCCGGGTTGATCGGCGGGGCGTTCTTCGGATTCGCCGCCGAATACCCCGAGGTGCGGCACGTCCTGGACACCAAGACGGACTGGTTCACCCGATTCATGTTGACGACCAAGAGTTTTCTGTGCCATGCGCCCCTGGGGTCGGTCATCTTCCCCTTCTGGAACTACCTGGGCGGATACACCGGCACACAACCGGACGGAGTGCTCGAGGAACCGGCGATCACGCAGGCGATCGAGGAGAACCGTCTCGGCCAGCAGCGCCCCAGCATGCCGATGTACATCTACCACGCCCAGAACGACACCCTGATCCCGAACGCGGCCACCGACCGGCTGGTGGATTGGTATTGCCAGGACCCGGGCCAATCCATCACCTACACCCGTGAATTCCTGGCCGAACACATCGCCGGACTCCTGGCCTGGCTCCCGAAAGGCTACGACTTCGTCGTGGACCGCCTGGAGGGCAAGCCCTTGCCGACCGGCTGCAATATCACCAGCCCGTTCAGCGTCCTCTCCGACGCCGACCTGGCCGACATGATCGGCGAGAAATGGCCCACCATCGCCGGATTGCTCACCGGCCAGGCAATCGGCCAACTCCCCCACACGACCTAGGGAGTGCGCTCGATCGGAAAAGAGAATCACCGAACTCGCTTACAGGCAAGGAACACTCAGCACAGGAGGTAGCCATGGGCGGAACTCCGGAAGCCGCGATCGCCTGGGCGCTGATCATCGCCGGAATCGTCGCCATAGCCGTGCCGCTGGCGATCATCAGCGGCATCGGGAACCTGCTCGGAATTCCCAGCTGAAAATCCGATCCAGCCGGGCCACGACCGGCAGCAGCGCCACACCGGCCGGGGCCGACCGCGTGGGATGAGCCGACCGATCGAACCGGTCCATTAAGATCAGCGACGGCTTCACCGCACCTTCGGTGGCAATATTCCCACGCGGTTGCGGGACGGGAGCGGCCGGAATCGTCGAACGGGACCCCGCCGTCCGCCTCGCCTATCTGAATTCGAGGTGGCCATGAGATCGCTGGTTTCGAGGGTCACGAGTTGGACCATGGCAGTGGCCATTGCCGCGACCTGGTCCACGGTGCTGGCCGGGGCCGGTAGGGCGGAACCGACCCCGCTGCCGGTTCAGCCGGTGCTGCCGCCCGGGGTGCCGCCGGCCCAGCCACAGTTCGACCCCGCCTTCTACGACCCACCGGCCGACGTGATCGCGGCGAAGCAAGCCGGGGAGATCATCGCCGCCCGCGAGGTGCACCTGGGATTCGAAGCGGTCCTGCCCATCAACGTCGATGCCTGGCAGCTGTCGTTCCGATCGACCGATCATCTGGATCGCCCCATCGCGGCGGTGACGACGGTGATGAAACCGCGCGGCGGCGACGGCGGGCAACCGTGGAATCTGCTGTCCTATCAGTTCGCGACGGATACCAGCGGCCCTCGCTATTGTTCGCCGTCGTACGTACTTCAGCTGGGCGCGATACCCCCTCCGCTGATCGGCTCGCTCCTCGTGGGCACCGAGTTCCTCCTCCCGATCACGGCCGCCGGGGCCGGGTGGGTGGTGAACATGCCCGACTTCGACGGGCCGAATATGGCGTTCGGCGCGGGACCGCTCAACGGACGGATCACCCTGGACAGCATCCGCGCGGCGGAGAACTTCGTGCCGCTGGGATTGTCCGGCGTGGCTACGAAGGTGGCCCTGGCCGGCTACTCCGGCGGTGCGATCCCGTCCGGCCACGCCGCGGAACTGCATCCGTCCTACGCCCCCGAACTGGACATCGTCGGTGTCGTGGAGGGAGGCATCCCCGCCGACCTGCGGGCCATGGTGAAACTGGCCAACGGCAACCTGGCCTCCGGGCTGTTGCTCAGCGGGATATTGGGCGCCCGACGGGAATACGCCGAGTTGGCGGCCTATCTCGACCAGCACATGAGTCCCGCCCTGAAGACGCTGGACTCGGTGAAATCCGGTCTGTGCTATCTGTATTCGCTCCCGGTCCTGCCCTTCCTGCCCTACGAGCAGATGTTCGACATCGCGGACCCCTTCCACGGCCCGGTGCCCGATCGGGTCTTCGACGAGCTCCGGATGGGTCACGCTGTCCCCAGGGCTCCGATGTTCATGTTCAATGCCAACCCGGACTGGGTCGTCCCCATCGACTCCGTCAACCGGCTGGTGGACTACTACTGCAGCGATCCCGAGGCACGCGTGGTGTACACCCGTGACCACTTCAGCGAGCACATCACGGCCGAATACGTCGCCGTGGCACAGGAACTCGTCTGGCTGAAGGATCGCTTCGACGGTGTCCCGATGACCGCCGGATGCGAAATCCGCGACGAGGGCTCGATGCTGCTGGATCCGGCGAGCTGGCCCGCCTGGCTACAGAGTGCGGGCACCCTGCTCGCCGCCGCCACACAGCAGCCCATCGGCCAGCGCTGACCGAGTCATCGGCGCAAGGCCGGAGGCCGGGTCCGCACGCTCGTCCGCATACGTCGTTGGATATCGGTGACCGAACCGGCGGCATGGATGCCGGAGGGACGCCGGTATGGATCCTCGCGATCACGTCCGGGCGTCCGGGTCGGCCAAATCTCCTCGTCGATCCGCGCCCTTGGCTTCGGAAGCCCAAGTCCGGTCAGCCATTTCGCCAATGCCAGCAGGAGGGGAAAGGCGAGGGCAGTGAGTAGGTAGACCGCAAGTTCGGATGTCATCGGCAGGTCTGCTCCTGGATCTGTTCACGATCGACGGCAATCAGACAGCACGATCGCGGGCGGTGAGGCACCGCCCGCGCTCGGAACGGCAAGCAAGATCGTAGGGCCGAAATCGGTTATGCCGCAGCGATTGCGGACGTTGTTGGCCTGTAGTTTGCCTGAAATCCTTCCACGTCAGCCGTTCTCGCCGAGTGGCAGCGGTGCGCCGAGGGCATGGCGTTGCCACAGCGATTGCGATCGGGTTTCCGGATAGGTTCCGGTATGGGCGCCGTCGTTGTCGTAGAGCCGCACCTGCTGGTCGTGTTCGCGATAGACCGGCCAACCGGGATTTCCGGTGCGGGCGAAGGCCGTCCACGACGCCCGAATGTCCGCCGCCAGCGCCACCGCCCCCGCCTCGGGCGGATCGCGATGGATCGATCCCGCCGCGGCGAACGACCCGAAGACCAGGGGAAGGTCGGCGGAGTGGGCGGCCCCGACCGGCGTCCGGTCGTAGCGCAGCTCATAGAGGTGGGTGCGACCGCCAGCGGCCGAATGTGCCTGCGCCAGGTGCACCGTGGGCATTCTGAACAGGCGATCGCCGAGTACGAGCTCGTGCAGTTCCCGGTGATCGGCGTCCGGGAAGGCCGCTCGGTACTGCTCCGGGTCGCCGGGCCACAGATCCCGCAGCACCTGTTCGGTCAGCTCGGGGGTGACCGGAGGGGCGGTCGGCAGGGCGCCGAAGATTCGCCATTCGTCGCGGGTGTGACCGATCAGCAGATCGATCTCGCGGCCCACGCCGTCGGCGAGCGCCGCACGCGGGGCCCGCGGCAGTACGACACCATCGACCACCGGCCCGAACAGCAGCAGCCACGAGAAGTGCCGGGCCGACCCCCACCAATCGGCGGGCGGTGCGCCCTGGACGACCTGGGTGACCTCGACGAGTTGCCGCGGGGTGAGCCGCGCCAGAGCGTTGGTGGTCGGCTCGACACCGGCGGTCTCGGCGATGCGGGCGCAGACGGCATCGGCCAGCTCCGGGCCGAAGGGATATGCGCTCGGACTCTGCGCGATGGCCCTGGTGAACAGGCCCCGCGCGGCGGGCATCGTCATCAGCGCCAGCACCGAACCACCGCCGGAGGACTGGCCGAAGACGGTCACATTGTCCGGATCACCGCCGAAGGACGCGATATTGCGCTGGATCCACGCCAATGCGGCCGCCTGATCGAGCAGACCCCGGTTGTCGATCGCGTCCGCGATCCGAGCGAATCCCTCGAAGCCGAGGCGGTAGTTGACCGTGACGACCACGACACCGTGCCCGGCCAGCAGTGAACCGTCGTACAGCGGCAGACCCGACCATCCGATCTGGTTGGCGCCGCCGTGAATCCAGACCATCACCGGCAGACCGCCCGCCTCCGGGTCGGGAGTCCAGATATTGAGCGTCAACCACTGATCCGGATCCTCGAGGCCCTCGGTGGGTACCGGAGGAGATCCGGGCAGAGTCGGCTGCGGGGACGGCGGGCCGAACCGCACCGCCGGTCGAACTCCCGTCCAGGGCAGGGGGTGCTGCGGTGCGGCGAATCGCCATCGCCCCACGGGCGGCTGGGCGTAGGGGATTCCGCGGAAGACCGCGACGCCGTCGACGACGGTCCCACGGATCATCCCCTCGGTGGTCCGCCGCAGGGGGGTGACACGCATGGATTCGATCGACATTGATCAGTACCTCTGCGTTCTCACCGATCGAGCGCGGCGTCGGCGAACTCGGCCGGAGCGGGCTCGTGCTGAAGCATGTCGCACAGGACGCGCGCGTGATCGACACCGTGCAGCCGGGCGATGAGCCCCAACGCCATATCGATCCCGGTGCAGGCGGCCTGGGAGGTGACGAGGTTGCCGTCGACGACGTACCGCGAGCCGCGCACGACCGTGACGTCGCCGCGGGCCTCGAGCTCGTCCTCCATATCGCGATTGATACACACCCGACGGCCCCGCGCGGGCCCCGCCTCGGCCAGCAGCACGACCCCCGAACAGACGCTGGTCACCCACGTGGCCCGCGCCGAGACCGCGGCGATCCAGTCGGTCAGCACCCGATTGGACTGCTGCTCCATGGGGCCGGTGCCGCCGGGGATCAGCAGCACGTCCAGCGGCGGGTGGTCGGCGAAGGTGTGGTCGGGGATGATGCGCATCCCCTTGTGGCAGCGGACCGGATCCGGGTGTTCCGCGATGAGCACGACGGTGTCGGCGTTACCGCGTAGCAGGGAGGAGACGGTGAACACCTCCCAGGGTCCGGCCAGGTCGATCTCGTCGACGTTGTCGAAGATCAGCAATCCATATGTGGTCACGCAAATTCACTTTCATCTCCCCGCCCCTCCCGCGGAGTGGGCGGCGGCACTGTAGTTCCGCGCCGCCAATACTAGACGTAACATCTGTTACGTCAACCATTTGTTACGTGCAACTCGGCACAGTAGGATGCCCTCCGATGAGCGAGAACCAGGTCGACGGCCGCACCCTGCGCTACCAGCATCGGCGACCGGAATTGCTGCAGGCCGCGACTCGTTACGTCCTCGACCACGGCGTGGGCGATCTGACGCTGCGATCGCTGGCACCCGCCCTCGGCGTCAGTCATGTCACCGTCATGCGGCACTTCGGAACCGTGGAGGCGCTGCTCACCGAGATTCTGACCGCCATGCTCGCCGAGTTCCGCGCCTGGCTGCGGAGCCTGGACGCGAGCGAGACCGATTCCGGCGCCGAGCTACTGCGCGCGGTATGGCGGCATCTGTGCCGACCGGAAGCGCAGCGACAGTTCCTGCTCCTGTTCGAACTCGCCGCCGCCACAAGGCAAGCCACCGACCCACCGACGATCCCGCCGCAGGCCCTGGTGCACGACGGACTGGATGTGTTCGGCGAGGCGCTGGTTCACCACGGTTGGCCGCCCGACACCGCGGCGCAGGCCGCCACCCTCATCCTCGCCCAGATTCGCGGCCTGCAGATCGACCTCCTCATCACCGCGGACCGCCGACGCGTGGACCAGGCCTTCGAAATGCTGCTGACCATGCTCGTCGAGGCGGGCCTGGATCGAGCTCACGCCCGCTGATCCGGTTACCGCATCCGTCGCGACCGTGACAAGCCGGATGAATTGACGTATGGGCAACGCGCTCGGCGGCCAGCACTGTGGAGGCATGCGGGCTTCGAGGATTCTGGGTTGTGTCGCTTCGCTTTTCGCGGTGCCGGTAATCATGGCCGGGGTCGCCGGGGCCGAGGTGGAACCGCCGAGCGTGGATGTGGTCGCCGGGAAGAACTGGCTGGTCGTGAGCGTGAAACCGAACAGCTCCGATCGCCCGGAATGGTGCCGGGTGGATCCCTACGCCGGGACGCCGCAGACGGACAGCCTCGCGGTGGCCCCGTCCGGAAATCTCTTCGTCGACAATGTTCCGCCGGGCACCCACCAGGTGTGGGTCTGGTGCCCGAACGGCGGAACCACCAAGAAGGAAGTGCGCGTGGGCTGATCTCCGGCCGCGGATTCACGAACCTTCCGGCGGATCGATCGGCGGTAGGTTCTCCACCTCGCGCGCGCGGTCCACGATGGCGGCGATACCCGCGAGCGTCCGCGGGGCGAGACCGGAGGCGCGCAGCGCGAGATTGCGCACGCCCGCGTCCTTCATGGCCTGCAGCATGCTCAGCTGCGACTCGATCTCCTCGTCGGGGCCCGCATCGATGAGGTAGGACGCCGGGACGCCGAAGAACTGGGCGATCGCACGCAGATGTACGACGGTGGGATTCGACTTCAGCCCCGAGCGCAACTGCCACAGATACGCCGAACTGATCGATGTGCCGGTGGCCTGCGTAATCGCCTCGGCGGCAGCGGCATTGGACAGCGGCGGATCCGAAGGCTTGCGCATGACGTCGAACAGCCTGTTGATCTTCGCCGCCAACTCCGTCGGTGCCTCGGCGGTCGTCATGCCGTCGTCCACGATCCTCCGTCCCGAGTGAACCGTCCTCCCGATAGTACACAGTACAACGATTGACATGTACTGACGTAGATGCGAAAGTATCGGCCATATACGGAGGTATGCGGGCCGAACGGCGATATGTACTGGCGTCGAGGGGAAGTCAGCACATACCGATCGGTGACAAGCGCTTCGATCGATGATGCTCGGGCGCCCGCGCGCCCCCGCACCGGCTACACCAGGGGGCGGAGGATATGGCGAGGATCGGCGCGATCGGATATCTGCGGCGCGACATAGCGGGCCCGCGGCAACACTGGGACGAGATCCAAATGCGCAGCCTGGCAAAGCGATTGGGCTACGACCTGCGCAAGACCATCGCTTTCGGAGCGCATACCGACAACCCGGCCGCCCGATTACGGTCGATCGCGAACTCGCTCGGGGTCGCCACCGTGATCGTGCCGAGCCTCGCACACTTCGACGGTGGCGAGGTCCCCGCCTCGCTGCGGGGAGCGACCGTTATCACGGTGTCCGACAACACCTCTCCCTGATCCGCGCACTGTCCGCAGCAGCACCACCATCGCCTTTCGCAGGAGAAACCATGGCCGTCAACCCGATTCCGGCCGTCGCGGGCCACACCGCCGATCATCGCTACAGCCTGCGCGACGTCGTCGCCGCCTACGGATGCGATGCCGTGCGCACGCGCATCACCGCCCTGCACGCGGCCGGCTGCCATCGCGCCGCGCGAGTTATCGAGCGAGAACTACATCAGCTCAACATCTCTCAGCCGCGACCTGGTCTATGCTGACCACGAGGTGAGGCACGGATATGGCCGACAGTACACAGGCCCCGGCGCTGAACGACCGGTTGCGGCGGTTGTTCGACGACATCCGCCCCGCGGGGCGGCACGGCCGCAGGTACACCGACGACCAGGTCGCCGCGGCGGTCCGGGCCGCGCATCCCGAGATCCGGATCAGCGGTGCCTACCTGTCCGCGCTGCGGACCGGCGGCGCGACCGACCCGACGCCGGAGGTCCTGACCGCGCTGGCGGAGTTCTTCGGCGTGCGGCCGGGCTATTTCGCCGATCCGGCGATCGCGGACGAGACCGATGCCGAGATCGCCCTGGCCCGGATCCTCGCCGAGATGGGTGTGCGGCAGATCGCGCTGCGGGCGGCCCGGCTGCGGCCGCAGCGCGAGCCGGGGCGCGCCGCCCAGGCGGACGAACGAGGATGAGAGCCGATGCTGGTGCTCAACGTATGGCACGCAAGACCTTCGAGGAATGACGGTATGGGCCGACGAACCCAGAGACGACGCGCTGCCCGGCTGGTGGAGGACTTCGTCGCCGATCTGCGCCTACCGGTTCCGGCCGAGCCCGAGCAGGTGATGTCGGCGGTCTGCGAAGTCCTCACCCAGCGGCTCGGGCATCCGGTCAAGCGGATGCCGGTGAAATTCCCCGCCTCCCAATCGGATGTGGTCTTCGGGCTGTGGGTGCACGCCGACGACGGTCATTACATCTTCTACGAGAAGGACACCAGCCCGTGGCATCAGCTGGTGATCTTCTGTCACGAGACCGGCCACCTGATCCACGAGCACGACCAGACCCCGCTACTGGACAGCGAGGGCGCCCGACTGCTGCTGCCCAGCCTGGATCCCAGTGCGGTACAGCGCATCATGGCCAAACGCTCGCGGCAGTGTCATGGGCCCGCCGAGATCCAGGCCGAGATGTTCGCGGCCCACCTGCTGACCCACGTCAGCCGCTGGCTACCCGAAAAGCATTGGAATGTCGCGGATTCGGCCGTCGACGCCGTCCATCGAATGGAGAACACGTTCGGGCTGCCGCAGGCGAGCGATCGTGGATAGTACGGCCGCCTTCTTCTACACCGCGGCCGTCGTGAGCGTATTCGCGCTGGCCTACAAGGTGAACCAGCTCCGGCGCGATCGCAGCCTGCAGCGGTGGACCGTGCTGGTGGCAATGTCGCTGTGGACCGCGGTATGCCTCTGCGTCCCGCCGCCGAGTGTGCGATTGATCAACCGCATCACCGGGATCCCCAATATCACCGGGCTGATCGTCTACATCCTGCTGATCTTCCTGGCAGGATCCATGCAGGCGGTCATCCTGGTGTGGCAGCGCGGGCCCGCGGAGATCGGGCCGAAGATCCGGGTGCGCGCGATCGGCTACGCGGCGATCGGCCTGCTGCTCATCGCGCTGTTCTTCGCCGGGAATCCCGTGGAGGAACGCCCGGTCGACTTCGACATCTACTACGCGAAGTCGCCGTGGCTGGCCGAACTCATTGTGATCTACAACGTCGTATTCGCCGTAGCCGCAGCCGATTTCGTGTACTGCGCGCTGAGCTCGGCGCGCGTCACCGACCGCCCGTGGCTGCGGCGGGGGCTGTATCTGGTCGCCGTCTCGGGTCTGCTCGGGGTGATCTCCACCGTCACCAGGATGTCCGCGGTGGTGGCCCGGTGGTTCGACGTCACCGACCTCGACCGCCTCGACACCGAGATCGGCCCCGCCATCGCCGCGCTCGGAATCGTGGTGGCCTGCGTGGGATACACCCTGCCCGCCGCGGGGGAACGGTGTACCGATCTGATCGCCCGCCTGCGCGAATACCACGCGCTGCGGCCGCTGTGGCGTGCGATCCGCACCGCCGCACCGGGATTGAGCTCGCCCATCGATGCGCCCTGGTGGGATCTGAAGCTGCGCACCACCCGTCGCCTGGCCGAGATCCGTGACGGTCAGCTCGCCCTGCGCGCCTACACCCACCCCACCGCCGAGGACCACGCGCGACGCCTCGCCGAACAGGCCGGGTTGGACGATATCGACCGTGCCGCGGTCGTCGAGGCGGCCGGGATCAAGGCCGCCGTCCAGGCGCGGCTCGGCAATCTGCCCGCGCGGCCCGCGCCACCGCGCTCGCCCTCGCGCGGCGGCAGCGACAGCGCCGGGGAGATCGCGTGGCTGACCCGCGTCAGCAATGCCTACGCGAATTCACCGATCGTCGCCGAAACGTTGCGCGCCCTGCGGGCGCCACAGGAATCCAGGAGGTAGCGCATGGTGACGACGGTGGTCGCCCTGGTGCTGTTCGTCGTGTGGCTGGTGGTGGCATTCGGGGTGCGCATCCTGATCGCCGTGCGCCGCACCGGCGAGACCGGCATCCGCCCGCCCGCCCGCTTCAGCACGCAGTGGTGGGGCGAACGCTGCTTCCATCTCGTGGCCGTCCTCGCCTTCGCCGGTACCGCCGCCGACCTCACCGGGTTCCTGCCGCGGATCGCCCCGCTGGACCATCCGGCCCTGCGCCTGATCGGCGCGATCATCGCCGTCTGCGGCATCGCCGCCACCCTCGCTTGTCAACTGGCCATGGGCAATTCATGGCGCATCGGCGTGGACGAACACGAGCGCACCCCCCTCGTCACCACCGGCATCTTCGCCGTCATCCGCAACCCGATCTTCGCCGCGGTCCTGCTCACCGCCCTCGGCCTGACCCTCATGGTGCCCAACCCCCTGTCCCTCACCGGACTCGTACTCCTCACCGCCACAGTCGAATTGCTCGTCCGCGCCGTCGAGGAGCCCTACCTCCGCCGCGCCCACGGAGCCGCCTACCTCCACTACGCCGCCCGCGTGGGCCGCTTCCTCCCCTATATCGGCCGCCTCCAGAGCTGACCGGGACCACCGCTGCCGGTGCGCCACAGCGTCTTTCGACCTCAGAAGGAGTAGGCGTCGACCTCGGCGAGGTAGCGGTCGCGGGTGGGGATGTCGAGGAAGGCGGCCTCGAAGGAGTTGCGGGCCAGGGTGCGGAGGTGAGTTGGGGTGAGGTTCAGGGCCTTTCGGACGCCCTGGAGGTTTTCCTCGACGTAGCCGCCGAAGTAGGCGGGGTCGTCGGAGTTGACCGTGGCGAGCAGGCCCAGGTCGAGCATGCGGCGCAGGGGGTGGTCGGTGAGCTGATCGATCACGCGGAGGCGGACGTTGGAGAAGGGGCAGACGGTGAGGGGGATGCGGTCGCGGACCAGGCGTTGGACCAGGATGGGGTCCTCCAGGACGCGGACGCCGTGGTCGATGCGTTCGACGCCCAGGATGTCCAGGGCCTCGGCGATATAGGAGGGCGGGCCCTCCTCCCCGGCGTGAGCCACGGCGCGCAGACCGAGTTCGCGGGCGCGGCGGTAGACCTCGGCGAATTTGGCGGGCGGGTGGCCGACCTCGGCGGAATCGAGTCCGACCGCGACGATCCGATCCAGATAGGGTTCGGCCTCGGCGAGGGTTTCCAGGGCGGATTCGGCCGACAGGTCGCGCAGGAAGCACAGGATCAGCGAGGTGGTGATGCCGTGGCGCGCCTCGCTGTCGCGCAGGGCGGCCCAGAGCCCGTCGATCACCGTCGCGAAGGGCACGCCGCGCGAGGTGTGCGCCTGCGGGTCGAAGAAGATCTCCGCATGCCGGACGCCCTCGGCCCGCGCCCGCCGCAGATACGCCTCGGCCAGCTCGGTGAAGTCGCGCTCGGTCCGCAACACATCGGTCAGCCGGTAGTACAGGTCCAGGAACGACTGCAGATCCTCGAACCGATAAGCGTGCCGCAGCTCCTCCACCGATGCGAACGGTAGCTCCGCCCCGTTGCGCTCGGCCAGCGCGAACGCCAGCTCGGGCTCCAGGGTCCCTTCGATGTGCAGATGCAGTTCGGCCTTCGGTACGGGCATCGGGGGATCCTATCGTCCGATGCCGGACCGGCTCCGGCCGATCTGGACGTCCGACTATTCGCGCAGTGCCGCCGCGGTCCGGGTGAGCGCGGCATCGAGCAGCGCGGCGTAATGCTCGACATCGGGCAGGACCGCCGGATCGGCATGCACCGAGACCGTCACCGTGTCGCCGAGGCCGTGCACGCCGTGCGTCAGGTGCATGACCGCCCCGAGCGCCGGAAATCCGGCGGTGAAGCGGACGCGGCCACCCGCGAGGGAGAGATCGGCCGGTCCCCGGTTCACGCTGGAGACAACCGTGTGGGCCGAGAGCGCGGCCGGGGCGTGGTCCAGCGGATAGGTCGCCACATCACGGCGCAGGATCGGGGCCGGGATGGTGGCGGTGACCCGGTCCTGCGCGGCCAGCAACGGATGCTCCGCGCGGCGGCGGCGCTCGGCGAGGGTGGCGGCGATGCGTTCGGCGCGGCGGCGGGGATCGGATTCGCCGACGTGCAGTTCGACCGCCAGATCGCGATAGTTGTTGCGGATCCGCCCCCGCGGCTGGCGATGGGCCATCGAAACCTGCGCCGCGATGCGCTCGCTCGGCTCACCGCGCGCTTCCAGATATCGCGGCAGGGCCGCACCGAGCGCGGTGAGCACCACCACCGTCACGGTGTGCCCCGGCACCCGCAGATCCGACCGGACCAGCATCCGCACCGCATGTGCCCGTGGCCGCGGCCCGCGGTTGAGCGGGGTCGGCGCCAACTCGGGCGCGATCGGGGGCAGCTCGCCACGGGCGGTGCGCGCGGCCAGCTCCCGCCGGGCGCGTTCGGCGGCGAGGCCGCTAGTTGCGGTGCGGCCGAGCAATATCGGCGCGGCCGCCAGCGAAAGCAATTCGGGCGCGAGGTCTTTCAGGGCACCGGTCACCGCCCACCCCGCGAGCGCGAGACTCGGCTTCGGCCGCCGGACCCGGCCGGGGCCGCCCGGCGTCGGGCGATCGCGAGGCGCGATGGAACCGCTCGGCTTCGGAAAACCTTCGGTCGAGACATAGCCGGGCGCTGCGGAAGAGCCGTCCGGAGAAACGGAACCGCTCGGCTTCGAAGAACCCTCGAACGAGACAGAGGCGGGCGCTGCGGAAGAGTCGTTCGGGGATCCGGAACCGGTTACGGCGGGGGGATCATCCGGCGAGGCAGAAGTGACCACCGCGACGGAACCGGGCGGCAAGACGGAACCGGGCATCGCGGAGGAGTCGCTCGGGGCGGCGGATGTGGGTGCTGCGGGAGAACCATCCGGCAAGAAGGCGGGGACCGCGCGGTCGCACCCGTCCGGGGACTGCGAGAAGAGGGCGCGGGCGATGGCGGCCGCCCGCTGCCCGTCGGCCAGCGCGTGTGACAGCTGTAAGACGGCGATCAGAGCGGGACCGTCGCCCGCCGGAGCGCCGCGCACGCCGCGAAACAAATGCAGCCGCCACGCATACTCTTCCGCGCGCAGGGGGCGGGCCACCAAGTCCCCAAGCGCCGCAACGGTATTCGCCCAATCGGTCCCGGCGCCCTCGTGCTCGACCACCTGATCGGCGACGAAATCACAAGGCGTCCACTCGGGATAGGCGAAGCGCCGCTCCCGCACGCGCAGCCGCAGATCGGCGATCTCGGCGCTGCGCCGGGCCACCAGCGCACGCAGGTCGGCCGTCGGCCGATCGGTCTCCTCGAAGCAGTAGAGCAGGAACAGATCGTTACCCGTCCGGCGGGACAGCCAGTATCTGGTCGCATCCTGCGGGGTCAACGCGGGCATCCGGCGATGCTATCCACACCTTTTGGCAACCACAAGGCAAACTTCGATCTTGTGGTGCGGCAACGACTTCCGCCGCACCGATGCCGCCGATTCCCTCGATCGACTCCGGCCGAAATGCTACATTCTGTAGTAGCAGATCTACCGATCACAACCCGGGTGGGGTGACTGCCATGGCAGCAAAAGACGGTGTTCTCGGCCGCCGGATGGCGGAGCAGGCCGATGCGATGGACTCGCGCTATCAAGCCGCGGCCTTCGTCAAGAGATCCATCAACAAGGTCTTCCCGACGCACTGGTCCTTCCTGCTCGGCGAGATCGCCCTGTTCAGCTTCGTCGTGCTGCTGCTGTCCGGGGTGTACCTGACACTGTTCTTCGACCCATCGATGTCCGAGGTCGTCTACAACGGCAGCTATCAACCGCTGCGCGGCGTCACCATGTCCCGGGCCTACGAGTCGGCGCTGGACATCACCTTCGAGGTGCGCGGCGGACTGTTCGTGCGACAGGTACATCATTGGGCCGCATTGCTTTTCGCCGCCGCGATGATCGTGCATCTGTGCCGGGTCTTCTTCACCGGCGCCTTCCGCCGCCCCCGCGAGGCGAACTGGGTGATCGGCTCGATCCTGCTGATCATCGCGATGTTCGAGGGCTTCTTCGGCTACTCGCTGCCCGACGATCTGCTCTCGGGCACCGGGTTGCGGGCGGCGTTCTCCGGGATCACGCTGGGCATGCCGGTGATCGGCACCTGGTTGCACTGGCTGATGTTCGACGGTGACTTCCCCGGCAACATCATCATTCCGCGCCTGTACATCGCGCACGTGCTGCTGTTCCCCGGCATCATGCTGGCCCTGATCGGCGCGCATATCGCACTGGTCTGGTACCAGAAGCACACCCAGTTCCCAGGCCCGGCGCGCACCGAGCGCAATGTGATCGGCGACCGGATCGTGCCGGTGTTCTCGATCGACCAGACCGCCTACTTCATGTTCACCCTGGGCGTGCTGGCGATCATGGGCGGCGTCCTGCAGATCAACCCGATCTGGAATCTGGGACCCTACAACCCCTCTCAGGTCTCGGCGGGTACCCAGCCCGACTTCTATCTGATGTGGACCGACGGCTGGCTGCGCCTGTTCCCGGCCTGGGAGGGCTACATCTTCGGGCACACCATTCCGGGCGCGGTCTCGGCCGCGATCATGATGCCCATCGTCTTCGGACTGCTGATCGGCTATCCGTGGATCGAAAAGCGGCTCACCAAGGACGACGCCCATCACAACCTGCTGCAGCGGCCGCGCGACGTCCCGGTGCGAACGGCGGTGGGCGCCATGGCCTTGACGTTCTACATCGTGCTGACGCTGGCCTGCGTGAACGACATCATCGCGTTCAAGTTCGATATCTCGCTCAATGCCACCACCTGGGCCTTCCGCATCGCCCTGCTGCTCGCGCCGCCGCTGGCCTACTTCGCGGCCTACCGGCTGTGCATCGCACTGCAGCGCAGCGACCGCCAGGTGCTCGAGCACGGTATCGAAACCGGCATCGTGCGCCGTTTGCCGCACGGTGAATACATCGAGGTCCACCAGCCGCTCGGTCCGGTCGATGCGGAGGGTCATCCGATTCCGCTCGAATACGCGGGTGCCGCGGTGCCGAAAAAGTTGAACCGGCTGGGCCTTTCGGGCAAGCCGGGCAGCGGCAGCTTCCTGCGGCCGGATCCGGCGGACCAGATGCGACAGCTGCGCGAGGTGGAACGCGATCAGGAACATCGGCAGTTGGCCGCGCTGCGCGAATATCAGGACGGCAAGCAGTAGCGTGGGTGAAATGCGGAGGCCCCGAGTCCACTTCGACCCGGGGCCCTTTTTGCCCAGTTACGGCCAACCTGTCAGGCCCGCCGGAACTCCCCCTCGCTCACGCCCGCGACGAAGGCGTCCCATTCGCCCGGCGTGAACGCCAACACCGGACCAGTGCCCTGGTCCTTGGTGTCACGCACTGCGACATTGCCGTCCACGAGAAACGCCACCTCTACGCAGTTTCCATCCGGACCGCTATGTCTGCTCTTACGCCACTGGGCACCGCTGTAATCAACCTTCACGGCACTAGCTCCTTTGCTGCGTCGAGAACGAAAATTCCTGGCATCGTTCGTACTGGCAACGGGATTCTGCAGTGCTCTCGAATCCCACCCTGCGCCTGAGGCTCCGGCGCACTGTGCATTCGCTGTGCACGTCCACTTAGTGCACCTTTGGGGGATTGCCCCCAATGTGCACCCTAGCAGGTTTCCGCAATGTGGCGCTGTTGTGTTTTCGTCTTCAATCATGCAAATCACAGGCGTACCGAATCGGACAATTGATTGCGGAAATATTGCTACTGGCAAGTATTAGACCGGCGGCAAAGCCGGAGTTTTGAAAATATGACGCGCGGTCGTACTACTGCGGCGGGCGGCCTATTTCGCGCCTGCGGAACGGGTGTGGATCATGGTTACGTGGTGGAACGCGATCGAGACGACATCGGACGTGCCCGGAATGCCCGACCCCGCGACCGCCTGGGCCGCCCCCTGCCGCCCGGCAGCGTCGGGGTCGAGCGAATCCCGGACGATTTGGACCTCCCGCCGGAGGAGACCGTGGCCTACGCGCAGCGGCTGCTCGACGACGGCCTGGCCTTCCACGCCCACGAGGTGCTCGAGGCGGCGTGGAAGAACGGACCGTTCGCCGAACGGATGCTGTGGCAGGGTCTGGCCCAGTTCGCGGTCGGCATCACCCACCTGCAACGCGGCAATCCGAAGGGCGCCCGCACCCTGCTCGAGCGGGCGGTCGGCCGGTTGCGCGCGGCGAGCCCGGCGCCGTACGGCATCGATACCCCAGGTCTGGTGGGGTTCGCCGAGGCGCTGTTGGCGGATCTGGCCGCCGACCGCGAGATCGACGAGGATCGGCTCCGGCCACGTCTACGGGGCTAGACACGCCGATCGGTAGCATGGGCGGATGTGCCCCCGAAAGTTGCCCAGCCGCTCATGACCGGTGCGGGCCGCTTCGCGCCCAGCCCCTCGGGCGATCTGCATCTGGGCAATCTGCGCACCGCCCTGCTGGCATGGCTGTTCGCCCGTTCGACCGGCCGCGCCTTCGTCATCCGGGTCGAGGACCTGGATCGGGTCCGCCCCGGCGCCGCCGAACGGCAGTTGGCCGACCTGGCCGCGATCGGCCTCGACTGGGACGGACCGATCACCTGGCAGTCCCGCCGTCTCGACCGGCACCACGCCGCGATCGCCCGGCTCACCGCGGCCGGGCTGACCTACGAATGTTATTGCACCCGAAGGGAGATCCAGCAGGCCGCGACCGCACCGCACGGCCCGATGGGCGCCTATCCCGGCACCTGCCGCGAGCTGTCCGGTGCCGAGCGGGCCGCCCGCCGCGCCGAAGGACGTCCCGCCGCGCTCCGACTGCGTTCGGACACAGCGGAATTCGAGATCGCCGATGAATTGCACGGTAATTACCGGGGCCTGGTGGACGATTTCGTACTGCGCCGCGGCGACGGCATCCCGGCCTACAACCTGGCGGTCGTCGTCGACGATGCCGAGCAGGGTATCGACCAGGTGGTACGCGGCGACGACCTGCTGCCATCGACCCCGCGCCAAGCGTATCTGGCTGCCCTGCTGGGATTTTCGGTGCCGCGCTATGCGCATGTGCCGCTGGTGCTCAATGCCGAGGGCAAGCGATTGGCCAAGCGCGACGGCGCGGTCACCCTCGCCGATCGGCTGTCTCTCGGCGAAACGCCCGAACAGGTCGTCGCACTGCTGGCCGACTCGCTCGGATATCGCGCGGACTCCCCCACCGCGCTGCTGCGCCAATTCCGCCCGGAATCGTTACCCAGGCAACCATGGACTTTCGATCCCCTCGGCGTGGTGCAATTCAGCGGAAATCCGTAACGTACGCAGTCGTCGCCGAACCTACGACCATTTCACGAGGACATTAGATGACCAGTGGTGGGTACGACCCCAACCAGTATCCGCAGGGCGGGCAGCCGTACGGCCAGCCGTACCCGCCGCCCGGCCAGCCCTACGGTCAGCAGCCGTACGGCCAGCAGCCGAATCCCGCTGGCGGACAATACGGTCAGCCCGGCGGTCAGTCCTACGGCCAACAGCCTTACGGCCAGCAGCAGCCCTATGGCCAGGACGCCTACGGGCAGCAGCAGCCGTTCGGTGGCCAGCAGCCGTACCCGGGCGGGCAGGATCCCTACGGCCAGCAACCGTACGGGCAGCAGCCGGGCTTTCCGCCGGGCGCCGTGCCCGGTGATCTGGGGATGCGCTTCCTGGCCAGGCTCATCGACGGCGTGCTCGTGGGCATCCCGGTCGCGATCATCTTCATGTTCCTCGGCCGCGGCATGGGCGTGCAGCTCCTGCAGGGCATCGTCATGTTCGGCGCGTACGTGGGCTACTTCGTGCTCATGGAGACCTCACAGGGCGCCACGATCGGCAAGAAGCTGCTGAAGCTGCGGGTGCTGGCTCCGGGTGGCGGTCAGCTGGATGCGGCCACCTCGCTCAAGCGCAACCTGTGGTCGCTGGCCGGGATCGTGCCGTGCCTGGGCGGACTGGTCGCGCTGGGTCTGGGCATCTACATCGCCGTGACCATCTCCCAGGATCCCAACGGCCAGGGGTGGCACGACAAGTTCGCGGGCGGCACCCAGGTCGTCAAGGGCTGACCGACCGACCGGAAGCAACAGGGGCGCACTCGGTGTCGAGTGCGCCCCTGTTTCGTGCGGCGAAATCAGCTGGTGCCGCTGAAGGCGATGACGAAGACGAACCACAGCACGCTCAGGACGAGGGCGATGCCGCTGATCCAGATTCCGGCCAGGGCCAGGCCGCGGCCCTCCTGGCCGGTCTGCTTGATCTGGTTGAGGGCGATCGGGCCGAGGATCAGGCCGACGACGAAACCCACTCCGCAGGTGAAGAATCCGACCAGGGCTGCGATCAGCGCGCCGATGGCCATGCCATTGGTGCCCTGGGCCTGGGGATAGCCGTACGGTTGGTAGCCGGGGGCGGGCGGGTAGCCGCCGTAACCGGGCTGGCCGTAGGGAGCACCCGGGGGCTGGGGATAACTCGGATACTGCTGCTGCGGCGGCGGAGTCATCGGCTGAGCCTGGTAGTGCGGGGCCGACGTCTGGCCGGACGACGGTTGCGGCGGTGCCGGCGGCGGGGGCGCCGAAGCGTGGCCGCCGGACTCCGACGACACGCCCTCGCCGCCGTACTGCTTCCACCATTCGTCGGAATCGCCGGGATTCGTCATTCTCACAGCCTATTCGACGGGTGTCCGCTGCCGGTATCCTCCAGAGCTCGTGAGTGACACCAAGCCATCTCCGGACGTCGAAGGGTCTGGACGCCCCGCGGCCGAACACGCAGCATTCGCACGCGCCGCGGGGGGACCGTTCACGCTGATCGTGACGTTGTTCACGGCCACCCTGATGATCTCCAACATCTGCGCCACCAAGGGCGTGCAGTTCTTCCGCGGCGAACAGCTGTCGCTGGGACCGATCGACATCCTGCCGATCACCACCGATGCCGCCTTCTTCCTCTTCCCGCTCGCCTACGTCATCGGCGATGTGCTGAGCGAGGTCTACGGCTTCCGCGCCGCCCGGCGCACGATCTACTACGGCTTCGGCATGCTGGCGCTGATGGTGGTCTGCTTCTGGATCGCGATCGAATTGCCCGCGGCCGAGTTCTATCCGAATCAGGACGCCTTCCGCACGGTCGTCGGCACCACGCCGCAGCTGGTCGCCGCCGGGCTCGCGGGCTATGTCATCGGTCAGTTCCTGAACTCGATGACGCTGGTGCTGATCAAGGAGCGCACCAAGGAGAAGCATCTGTGGGCGCGGCTGCTCGGCTCCACCGTGGCCGGCGAGTTCGGGGACACGCTGGTGTTCTGCTCGATCGCGGCGACGGCCATCGGGATCGATACCTGGGGCGCGTTCGTGAATTACGTGATCGTGGGCTTCGTATGGAAGACGCTGGTCGAGGTGTTCGTGCTGCCGATCAGCTATCGCGTCATCGGCTATCTGAAGAAGCGCGAAACCAGTTACGCGCCTTTGGAGAAGCCCGCGATCTACTCCTGACGCAACCGTCCGCGCCAGCGTCCGAAGAACTCCGCCTTGAACTCGTCGAAGCGGCCGTCATCGATGCTGGCGCGGATGTCGTCGACCAGCCGCACCGTGAAGCGTTCGTTGTGGATGGTGCACAGGGTCGAGGCCAGCATCTCCTTGGCCTTGAACAGGTGATGGATGTAGGCGCGGGTGTAGTGGGCGCAGGTGTAGCAGTCGCAGGTCTCGTCGATCGGGGTGAAGTCGCGGCGGAAGCGGCTGGTGTTGATGTTGAATCGGCCCTCGGCCACGTAGAGGGCGGCGTTGCGGGCCACCCGCGACGGGTTCACGCAGTCGAAGGTGTCCGCGCCGTTCTCCACCGCGACGAAGATGTCCTCCGGTTCGCTGATGCCCAGTAGGTGGCGCGGCTTGTCCTCGGGCAGTTCGTCACAGCACCAGCCGACGATGGTGCCCAGATTATGCTTCTCCAGCGCGCCGCCGATGCCGTAGCCGTCGAATCCCGTTCCGCCCGCGCCGCGCATGGCCTCGAGGTCGCGACATGCCTTGCGGCGCAGATCCTCGTACTGCGCGCCCTGGATCACGGCGAACAGCGCTTGATAGGGCCGATGGGCGCGCTCGGCGGTGAGCCGCTCGTGCGCATCGATGCAGCGCTGCGCCCACTCGTGTGTGCGTTGTAGCGACTTCTCCTGGTAGGCGCGGGTGTTCAGCAGCGTGGTCAGCTCGTCGAAGGCGAACATGACATCGGCGCCGAGCCGATGCTGGATGCTCATCGAGACCTCGGGGGTGAACCGGTGTTTGGAGCCGTCGAGATGGGAGCGGAAGGTGACGCCGTCGTCGTCGACCACCGCGAGGCGTTCCTTGCCCTTGGCGATCACATCGTCGCTCCGCACGCCGACGGCCTCCATGGCCAGCACCTTCTTGAACCCCACCCCCAGCGACATGACCTGGAAGCCGCCGCTGTCGGTGAAGGTCGGCCCCGCCCAGTTCATGAACTTGCCCAGCCCCCCGGCCTCGTCCACGATATCCGGCCCCGGCTGCAGATACAGGTGATAGGCATTGGCCAGCACCGCCTGCGCCCCCAGCTCCTTCATGGCCTCGGGCAGCACGGCCTTGACCGTGGCCTTGGTTCCGACGGGGGTGAAGGCGGGGGTCTGGATGTCGCCGTGTGGGGTGCGAATTACGCCGGTGCGCCCATGCCGTCCTTCGAGGCGGGAGTTGACGGTGAACGAGAACGACGCTGGATCAGGCACTCAGCAATATTGCCGCCCCGGCCCCGGCGCTGGCGCGCCGGGGCCGGGGAATCGAGAGGGCCGGGCCCGAACGGGGGCCTGAGCGGAGTCGGCCGTGCCCTCAGAGGGGACCCGGACGGGCATCGATCGGGCCCCCGACGGGATCTAGACGACGTCGACCGTGTCCTCGTCGACCAGGTCCTGATCCACGGCAGCGCCCGCGAATTGGGCGTTGTACAGCCGGTAGTAGGCGCCGTGGGCGGCGAGCAGTCGCTCGTGGGTGCCGGTTTCTACGATGCGGCCGGATTCCATGACGACGATCAGGTCGGCATCGCGGATGGTCGAGAGGCGGTGGGCGATCACGAAGCTGGTGCGGTCGCGACGTAGGGCGGCCATGGCCTGTTGGACCAGGAGTTCGGTACGGGTGTCGACGGAGCTGGTGGCCTCATCGAGGATGAGGATCGACGGTTTGGCGAGGAAGGCTCGGGCGATCGTGATGAGCTGTTTCTCGCCCGCGCTGACACCCGCGCCTTCTTCGTCGATCACGGTGTCGTAGCCGTGTGGCAGCGCGTGCACGAAGCGGTCGACGTAGGCGGCGCGCGCGGCGGCGAGGATCTCCTCCTCGCTGGCGTTCGGATCGCCGTAGGCGATGTTCTCGCGAATGGTCCCGCTGAACAGCCAGGTGTCCTGCAGCACCATGCCGATGTGGGAGCGCAGGCGGTCGCGGGTGATGTGGGTGATGTCGACACCGTCGATGCGGATCGAACCGGAATCGAGCTCGTAGAACCGTTCCAGCAGGTTCACCAGTGTGGTCTTGCCCGCGCCGGTCGGGCCGACGATGGCCACCACATGTCCGGGCTCGGCCACCAGCGACAGCTCCTCGAGCACCGGCTTGTCCGGCTCGTACCGGAACGACACCGTGTCGAACTCCACCCGCCCCCGCTCGAGCGACCGTGAATCCTCGACCTTCGGATCGGCCACCTGCTCGTCGGCGTCGAGGAGCTCGAAGATCCGCTCGGCCGACGCGACCCCGGACTGCAGCAGATTGACCATCTGCCCGATCTGGGTGAGCGGCTGAGTGAATTGGCGCGAGTACTGGATGAACGCCTGCACCTCGCCCAGCGACAGGCTGCCGGAGGCCACCCGCAGCCCGCCCACCACGGCGATCAGGACGAAGTTCAGGTTCCCCACGAACATGATCACCGGCATGATCAGCCCGGAGATGAACTGCGCCTTGAAACTGGACTCGTAGAGCCGTCCGTTGCGCCGGTCGAACTCCTGGCCCATCTCGCGGCTGCGGCCGAAGGCGGTGACCACCTCGTGTCCGGTGTAGGCCTCCTCCACCTGGGCGTTCACCAGACCGGTGTACTTCCACTGATCCACGAAATGCGGTTTGGAGCGCTTGGCGATCTGCGCGGTCAGGATCACCACCACCGGCACCGTGAGCAGTGCGATGACCGCCAGCAGCCACGAGATCCAGAACATCATGGCCAGAATGCCGATCACCGAGAGCACCGAGACCACCAGCTGACTCAGCGTCTGCTGCATGCTCTGCGCCACGTTGTCGACATCGTTGGTGACCCGCGACAGCACATCACCGCGTGGGGTCGAATCGAAGTAGCTCAACGGCAGGCGATGGATCTTCTCCTCGATCTCGCTGCGCAATCGCCGCATCGCCCGGTTGATGACCGAGACCAGCAGACGGGCCTGCAACCAGCCGAACAGCGCCGCGGCCAGATACAGCACCAGCACGATCAGCAACACCCGGCCCACGGCCGAGAAGTCCACTCCCACACCGGGAATCACATGCATCCCGCCGAGCATGTCGGCGAGCTCGTCCTGCCCCTGCGCTCGCAGCTGGGCGACCGCCTGCTCCTTGCTCAGCCCGGCGGGCAGCTGTTTGCCGACGACGCCGTCGAAGATGAGATTGGTGGCCCTGCCAAGGATCTGCGGCCCGAGCACGGTCAGCACCACCGACACGGTCGCGAGCGCGAAAATGGCAATGAGATAGGGCTTTTCCGGTGCGAGCCGACCCAGCAATCGCTGCAGCGAGGGCCCGAACGAACGGGCCTTGGTGCCCGGCGCCCCCGGGCCCGGCATACCGGGCCTCATCGGGCCGCCTCCTCGGGGCTGAACTGCGAGTGGACGATTTCGCGGTATTCGGCGCAGTCGCGCAGCAATTGGTCATGCGTACCCAGCCCGACCATCGCACCGTCCTCGAGCACCACGATCTGATCCGCGTCACGAATCGTCGAAATCCGTTGCGCCACCGTGATCACAGCCGCCTGCGCGGTCTCGGGCCGCAGCGCCTCGCGCACCCGGGCGTCGGTGGCGACGTCGAGCGCGGAGAAACAGTCGTCGAACAGGTAGATCTTGGGCCTGCGCACCAGCGCCCGCGCGATCGCGAGCCGTTGCCGCTGCCCGCCGGATACCGTCGTACCGCCCTGCGCCACTTCGGTTTCCAATCCGTTCGGCATATCGCGGACGAAGTCGTCGGCCTGCGCGATCGCCAGGCACCGCCACAACTGTTCGTCGGTGGCCTCCGGGTCGCCGTAGCGCAGATTGGAGGCGATCGTGCCGGAGAACAGATAGGCCTTCTGCGGCACCAGCCCGATCTGGGCCCGCAACAGCTCCGGATCCAGTTGGCGCACATCGGTTCCGCCCACGTAGACCGCGCCGTCGGTGACGTCGATGAGCCGCGGGATCAGATTGATCAGCGTGGTCTTGCCCGAACCGGTCGAGCCGACGATCGCGGTGGTGGTGCCGGGTTCGGCGCGGAATCGGATGCCGCGCAGCACCGGCTTCTCCGCACCCGGGAACCGGAACTCCGCGAAGGCCACGTCGACCACCCCGGGATCGGTGGTGAACGGCTGCGGCGCCGGCGGCGGTACGACCGAGGATTCGGTCTCGAGCACCGCGCCGATCCGCTCGGCCGACACCGCCGCGCGTGGGGCGAGCATGGCCAGGAACGAGGCCATCATGACGGCCATCAGGATCTGCATGATGTAGGACAGCAGCGCGGTCAGCGAGCCGATCTGCATCTGGCCGGCATCGATGGCATACCCGCCGAACCAGATCACCGCGATCGTGGTCAGATTGCTGATCAGCAGCACGGCCGGGAACATCAGCGCGGTCAATCGCCCGACGAACAGCGATGCCTCGGTGAGTTCGGCATTGGCGACGCCGAAGCGCCGGATCTCCTGCCGCTCCCGCACGAACGCCCGAACCACTCGAATGCCCGTGATCTGTTCGCGCAGCACCCGATTCACCGCATCGATGCGGTCCTGCACGCGCCGGAAGCCGGGCACCATCCGCGAGATGATCAGGGCCATGGTCAGCCCCAGCACCGGCACCGCGACCAGCAGGATCCAGGACAGCCCGGCGTCCTGACGCAGCGCCATGACGATGCCGCCGACGCACATGATCGGGGCCATCACCAGGATGGTCACGCTCATCACCACCAGCAGCTGCACCTGCTGCACATCGTTGGTGTTGCGGGTGATCAACGAGGGAGCGCCGAAGATGCCGACCTCGCGAGCGGAGAACGCGCCCACCCGGTGCAGCAGCGCCGCGCGGATGTCGCGGCCCGCGCCCATGGCCGCCTGCGCGCCGAAGTAGACCGATACCGACGAGGCGAGGATCTGCACCCCCGACACCAGCAGCATCCAGCCGCCGGTGGACCAGATGTAGCCGATATCACCCTTGGTGACGCCGTAATCGATGAGGTCGGCATTCAGGCTCGGCAGGTACAACATCGCGATGACCGAGATGAGCTGCAGCACAACCACGCCCGCCAGCTGGGTGCGGTAGGGGGCGAGGAAGCTCCGCAGCAATCTGATCAACATATGCGTGCAGGCTACCGCCAAAATGTGACGTGCGCCGCCAGAATTTCCGTCCGGGCGGTCGGTCTCAGGGGCCTTCCGGAACCGGCCGCCGCGACCAGGCGCCCGGATCGGTGACCAGATCCGCGACGAAATCCGGCAGCTTGTCCCAGGCGATATCGGCGATGGACACCTGCTCGAGCACCGCGCGAATGTTCACCCGCAGCGCGATCCACACCCGCTGCAGCGGCTCGGCCGCACCCGAGTAGGTCACGTCCTCCGGCCGCTCCCCGCGCACCGAGGCGAGCGGACCCTCCACCGCGCGGATCACATCGGCGATGCTGATCTCGGCGGCGGGCCGCGCCAGCCGGTAGCCGCCGTCGGGTCCGCGGCGGCTGGTCACCAGTCCGGCCCGGCGCAGTTCGGCCGCGGCCGATTCGAGGATCTTGGGTGGTATGCCCTGAGCGCTGGCGATGGCATCGGCCTTCACCGAATTCGGCTGGGCGCGAGCGATTTCCAGCAGTACCCGGACGGCGTAGTCGACCCTAGCCGAGATGTGCACGGCGGCCCCCGACCTCGTCGCCGGTGGCCAGCACACCGAGCGCGGCATCCAGCAACACCCGCTCGATCAACTCGTCACCGGCAACGGGCACCAGCTCCTTCGACCACAGCACCGTGCCCAGCACCTCCAGAGCCGCGCTGGCTCGCAGCAGGCCCTCGTCGGAAGCGTCCGGACCGGCCAGCCACGAGCACAGCCGCCGATGCATGTCGACCATGTCCGGGTAGCGGTTGCCGATGGCGTTGATGATCGCGACCATATCCCGCACGCACATCGCGCCCGCGGTGCGATGCCGCAGCAGCGTGCGGAGCTGGCGGGTGAGTACCTCGCGCACGGCATCCGATCCGTAGGGAATCTCCTCGGCCGCGTCCACGACCGCCTGCAGATCGTCGAAGATCGGTTCGATGATCGCCAGGAGCAGATCCAGCTTCGAGGCGTAGTGATAGTAGAGCGACGCTTTTGTGATTCCTACCGCATCCGCGACCTCGCGCAGGCTCGTCTGATCGAATCCTTTACTCGAAAAGAGTTTGACCGCGGCCTCGCGTATCGCATCCTTGGTACCCCCACCTGCGGCAACGGTTCCGGAAGCACTTCGGACGCTCATTCGACGATCCTCTCATCACCCTGTCACACAACAAACCACAGCCCAAGAGCAGAGGTTGTTCCTCCGCTTACCGCTCGGTAGTCTACCTACCGCACGGTAGGCAGAAAGCGTAATTGGAGGCGGACCGCGTGCAGGGCGGCCGCGAAGTGCTGTCTGCGACGCCCGAATTCAGCACACGACCCGGCAATCGCTAGGAGATCCCCGCGTGTCCGTATACCTCTATCGGTGGGGCAGATTCGCCTTCCGCCGGAAATGGCTGGTACTACCGATCTGGCTGCTCGCGTTCCTGGTACTGGGCGGCCTCGGCGTGAGCCTGAAGAAGCCGACCACCGACGACTTCAACATGCCGAACCTGCCGTCCCAGCGTGCGACCGACATCCTGGACAAGCAGTTCCCGGGCGCCTCGGCGGCCTTCAAATTCGACGCCGTGACCGGCACATACGTGATCGGCGCACCCGCCGGGCAGAAGCTCACCGATCCGGCCAACAGGGCCGCGGTCGAGGCCCTGGTGCACAAGCTCAACGGGCTCGAGATGGTCGATCAAAGCAAGAAGCCCCCGCAGCAGCCGGGCGGGGTGGTGGTGAATCCGATCGACGCGACCGCGGCGATGGGCTGTCTCACCGGCGATCGCAACGATCCGGCCTTCCCCTCGCGCTGCAGCCTCGCGCCACTGAACGTGCTGGGCAAGGGCTCGGCCGCGCCGGACACCGTGGCCTTCGTGCAGGTGCCGTTCAAGATCGCGAAGTTCACCGATGTCACCGCCGCGCAGCGGGACGAGGCGTACGACGTCGCCGACGACGCCCGCAACGCCGGACTCACGGTCGAGCTCAGCGGCACCATCGCGATGAAGCAGATGGCCTCGAGCGGTAAGGCCGAGATGATCGGCTACGCGGTCGCCTTCATCGTGATGATGGTCGCGTTCGGTGCGCTGATCGCCGCATTCGTGCCGATCCTCACCGGCGTGGTGGGCGTGGGCGCCGCCTCCGCGCTGATCATGATGGGCACCTCGGCCATCGAAATCCCCAGCTTCACCATGATCCTGGCGTCGATGATCGGCATCGCGCTGTCGATCGACTACGCGCTGTTCATCGTCTCGCGCTACAAACACGAACTGGCCGTACAGGATTCGCCGGAGGAGGCCGCGGGCATCGCCATCGGCACCGCCGGCTCGGCCGTGGTGTTCGCGGGCATGACCGTGATCATCGCGCTGTGCGGGCTGAGCATCGTGCGGATCAACTTCCTGACCTGGATGGGTCTGGGCGGCGCGATCGCGGCGGCCTTCGCCATCCTGGTGGCGCTGACGCTGCTGCCCGCGCTGATGGGCGCGTTCGGCAAGTACCTGTTCAAGCCGAAGCTGCCGCTGGTCGCCAAGCACGATCCCGAGGACGAGAACTCGGTCACCAACGGTATGCGGTTCGGCCGCCTGATCGGCCGCTTCCCCGCGGTGACGCTGATCCTGAGCATCCTGGTCCTCGGTGCGCTGGCCGCGCCCGCGGCGAAGCTGAGCCTGGGCCTGCCCGGCGACGACAGCCAGCCCAAGACCTCGACCGTCCGCAAGGCCTACGACCTGCGCACGGCCGGATTCGGCGAGGGCAGCAACGGCATTCTGACCGTCGTCGCGGATCTGAGCAATGTCGTTCCGGCGCAACGGCAGGCGGCGGTCGACGCGCTGCGCGAGAAGCTGGGTTCCTATGACGGCATGGACTACGTCACCGCGGCGAAGACCAACAGGTCCGACCCGCAGACCATGGCGAACGACTTCGAGCACAGCACCGGCGCACAGCTGATGGCCGTGCCGAAGTCGGGTCCGAACAACACCGCCACCCAGGACCTGGTCCAGCACGCGCGCGATGCCGAGGGTGAGTTCAAGTCCAAGTACGGCATGGAATACGGCATCACCGGCACCACGGCCATCTACGCCGATGTGTCGAACGCGCTGCTCAGCAAGATCGCCCCGTATATGGCGATCGTGGCGGCCGCCGCATTCGTCCTGCTGGTGCTGGTGTTCCGCTCGATTCTGGTGCCGCTGACCGCCGCGCTGGGCTTCCTGCTCTCCATGGCGGCCACCTTCGGCGCGACCGTGCTGATCTTCCAGCAGGGCAAGCTCGGCCTGATCGAGGATCCGCATCCGCTGGTCAGCTTCCTGCCGATCATGTTGATCGGCTTGGTCTTCGGCCTGGCCATGGACTATCAGGTGTTCCTGGTGACGCGCATGCGCGAGGAGTACATGCACGGCAAATCGCCCAAGGAGGCCGTGGTCAGCGGCTATCACCACGGCGCGCGCGTGGTCACCTCGGCGGCGATCATCATGATCTCGGTATTCGGCGGCTTCATTCTCGAGGACGATGTGACCGCGAAGTCGATGGGCTTCGCACTGGCGGCCGGTGTGCTGCTGGACGCGTTCGTGGTCCGGATGGTGCTGATTCCGTCGCTGCTGGTCCTGATGGGCAAGTGGTCGTGGTGGATTCCCAAGTGGCTGGATCGGATCCTGCCCGATATCGATGTCGAGGGCAGCAAGCTGCGCGAGTTGCAGCAACGCGCCCGCGACGAGGCCGAAAAGCGCGACCCGATCCCGGTCGGCTGAGGCCGAGGTCCTCCCTTCCCGGAACCCGGGAAGGGAGGACCAGCTTTGTCTTGATCTTGTAGCAACTAACCAGCAGACTCGGACGTGATGTTCTCCAGGCTCGATTCCGCGACCGCTAGGAGACGATCGTGTCCGTCTATCTGTACCGGTGGGGGAAGTTCGCGTTCCGGCGCAAATGGATCGTGCTGCCCGTCTGGGTGCTGCTGTTCCTGATCCTGGGCGGTCTCGGCGCACAGCTGAAGAAGCCGATGACCGACGACTTCACCATTCCCAACCTGCCGTCGGAGCGGGCGACCGAGATCCTGGACCGGCACTTCCCGGGCATGTCGCAGTCGCTACAGTTCGGCGCGGTCACCGGCACCTACGTCATCGCCGCCCCGGCCGGGCAGCAGCTGACCGATCCGGGCAATCACGCGGCCGTTCAGGGGCTGATCGGCAGGCTGAACCGGCTGGACATCGTGGACCATTCGAAACCGCTGGTCGATCCCGTCGCCGCGGCCGAGGAAATGGGATGCGTGAGCGGTGACCGCGCGGCGAGCGAGTTCACCTCCCGATGCAGCAGCGCGCCGTTGAACGTGCTGAACAAGACCGATCCGGATGCGGTTGCGGTGCTGAGCGTTCCGTTCACCATCAAGGAGATCACCGCCGTCACCGCCGCCGATCGCAAGGCCGCCTACGACGTCGCCGACGAGGCCCGCCGCGCCGGGCTGACCGTCGAGCTCAGCGGCAGCGTCGCCATGGAACAGACCCAGCCCAGCGGTAAGGCCGAGCTGATCGGCATGGCGGTCGCGCTGGTGGTGATGATCGTGGCCTTCGGCGCCATCGTGGCCGCGTTCGTGCCGATCGTCACCGCGCTGGTCGGCCTGGGCGCGGCGACCTCGGTGATCTTCCTGGGCACCTCGTTCCTGTCGGTGCCCAGCTTCACCACCTTCCTGGCCTCGATGATCGGTATCGCGCTGTCGATCGACTACGCGTTGTTCATCGTCTCGCGCTACAAACACGAACTGGCCGTGCGGGATTCACCCGAGGAGGCCGCGGGGACGGCGCTGGGGACCGCGGGCTCGGCCGTCGTGTTCGCCGGGGCGACGGTGATCATCGCGCTGGTCGGATTGGCCATCGTGAACATCCGCTTCCTCACCTTCATGGGGCTGGGCGGGGCGATCGCGGCGGCGTTCGCGGTGCTGACGGCGATCACGTTGATGCCCGCGCTGCTGGGCGCCTTCGGAAAGTGGCTGTTCAAGCCGAAGCTGCCGGTGATCGCGCAGCACGATCCCGAGGACGACACGTTCGTCACCAACGGTATGCGCGTCGCGCGGGTGATCGGACGCGCCCCGGCGCTGACGCTGATTCTGAGCATCGTGGTGCTCGGGCTGCTGGCCGCGCCCGCGCTGCATCTACAACTGGGCCTGCCCGGCGAGGACAGCCAGCCCAAGACCTCGACCATCCGCAAGGCCTACGATCTGCAGACTGCGGGCTTCGGCGAGGGCGCCAACGGCAAGCTGCAGGTCGTCGCGGAGCTCGGCAAGGTGGCGCCCGACCAGCGCCCGGCGGCGGTGAATGCTCTGCGGGACGAACTCGCCGGATATTCGGGCATGGACTATGTGACCGCACCCCAGTTCAGCCAGGACGGCGAGGGCGCGCTGCTGATGGCGGTCCCCACCACCGGGCCGAACGACCAGCAGACCAAGGATCTGGTGCGCGATGCCCGCGACGCCGAGGCCGGGCTGCGGGATCGGTACGGAATCAGTTACGGCATAACGGGTCTCACCGCGATCTACGCCGACGTCGATCACGCGCTGCTGAGCAAGATCGTGCCGTATCTGGCGATCGTCGCGGGCGCGGCGTTCCTGCTGTTGATCGCGGTGTTCCGGTCGGTGCTGGTGCCGTTGACCGCGGCGCTGGGCTTTCTGCTGTCCATGGCGGCGACCTTCGGCGCGACCGTGCTGATCTTCCAGGAGGGCAAGTTCGGGCTGATCGACGAACCGCGACCGATCGTGAGCTTCCTGCCGATCATGTTGATCGGCTTGGTATTCGGACTCGCGATGGACTATCAGGTGTTCCTGGTGACGCGCATGCGCGAGGAGTTCGTGCACGGCCGGCCCCCGACCGAGGCCATGATCCGGGGTTATCACCACGGCGCACGGGTGGTCACCTCCGCGGCGATCATCATGATCTCCGTCTTCGGGTCGTTTTTGCTGGAATCCGATGCGACGGCCAAGTCCATGGGCTTCGCCCTGGCCGCCGGTGTGCTGTTCGACGCCTTCCTGGTGCGCATGGTGCTCATACCCTCGCTGCTGGTGCTGATGGGCAGAGCGGCGTGGTGGATGCCGGGGTGGTTGAGCCGGATCGTGCCGGATATCGACGTGGAGGGGGCCCGGTTGCGGGAGCTGCGTTCCCAGCGCACTGCGGAGCCGCTCTGGGTCGGCTGATCCGTGAAAGCGACTGGCCCCGCGCCCGTTCCAGGCCGCGGGGCCACTCTTCTCCCGGGCTCAGTCCAGCTTCGGCGCGACCTCGGCGGCCACCAGCTCCAGGTGGTCGAGGTCCGCCAGATCGAGCACCTGCAGGTACATGCGGGTGATTCCCGTTGCCTCGCGGTACTTTCCGATCTTCTCGACCACCTCGCCCGGCGTACCCGCCAGCCCGTTCTGCTTCAACTCGTCGACCTCGCGGCCGATCGCGGCCGCGCGGCGGGCCACCTCGGCGTCGTCGCGGCCCACGCACAGCACCTGGGCGGCCGAACGGACGATCTCGTTCGGGTCGCGGCCGATCTCGCGCGCGGCGGCGGCCACCCGCTCGAATTGCGCTGCCGCCGTGCCGGAATCGACGAAGGGCAGGTTGAACTCCTGCGCGAAGCGGGCGGCCAGCGCGGGGGTGCGCTTCTTACCGCCACCGCCGATGATCACCGGCGGGCGCGGCCGCTGCGCGGGCTTGGGCAGTCCGGGCGCGTCGACCAGCTCGAAATGCTTACCGCGGTAGGAGAAGGTCGCACCCTCCGGCGTCTCCCACAGCCCGGTGATGATCTCCAACTGCTCGGCGTAGCGATCGAACCGCTCCTTCACCTCGTACAGCGGGATGCCGTACGCGGTGTGCTCGGCGTCGAACCAGCCCGAGCCGAAGCCGAAATCGACTCGGCCACCGGACATCTGGTCGACCTGCGCCACCGAGATGGCCAGCACCGACGGATGCCGGAAGGTGGCGGCGGTGACCAGCGTGCCCAGCCGAATCCGGGAGGTCTCGCGGGCCAGGCCCGCCAGCGTCACCCAGGCGTCGGTCGGACCGGGCAGTCCGGACACGTCACCCATCTTCAGGTAGTGGTCGGAGCGGAAGAACGCATCGAATCCCGCGTCCTCGGTCGTCTTCGCGACCCGCAGGAGGTCGTCGTAGGTTGCGCCTTGCTGGGGTTCGGTGAAGATCCGTAGTTCCACATCGACCACCGTAGTCCTGGGATGATTTCGTCCGGCGTCAGGTCACCCGATATCGAACAGGTTCGGCTGACCGGCCCGATACCGGGCGGCATCGGCCCGGCGCAGGGGTTCCAGGGCCGGGATGGTCGCGCGAGTGAACAGCTGCGCCCGCGGGGCCGCGGAGCCCGAGACGTCCAGGATCGCATTGGTCGCGCGGCGGGCCGCCTCGTTGGCGCCCTCCATGGTCGCCAGGTCGAAATCGGTCTGGACATAGTCGGCGGCCAGGAAAAGATTCGGGATCCGGGTGGTCGCCGTCGGCCGCTTCTCCCACGAGCCGATGGTGTTGACCAGCAGCGGCTCGTCGTTGTGATTCTCCGCACCCGACCAGGTGATACCCGGATCGAGCATCCAGTCGGCCACGATGCCCTCTGGCAGTCGCACACCGCCGTCGTCGTTGAGCGCGGCGGTCAGCTGCGCCCAGGTCTCCTGGTAGATCTCCGCGCGGGTGCAGTATCGGGCGGGCTTGCCGTAGAGGATGCCCGGGGTATCCCAGTCGGCGATGTCGATGGTCAGGCCGTCCACGACGCTGCCGTTGCCGTACCGGGCCGAATAGTCGCCCGGCCAGAACGCCTTCTGGGTGTAGGAGGTCAGCCGCCAGGGCGAGTCGAGGTAGATGTTGTAGCCGCGGCCGAGGTCGAGGCGTTGGGTGACGAACAGCTGTAAGCCGTTCATCCAGTCCACGAACAGCCCGTCCATCGCGGCCAGCGCGGGATCCGCCTGCCGCATCTGCGCCGACCACAGGCCGCGGGCGCGGTCGGTCGGCACCGCGCACACGTACCAGTCGGCCTCGATCCGCGCGACCCCGCCGCCCGGACGGCCGATGCGCACGCCGGAGACGCTGCCGCCGTCGAGGTCGAAGCCCTGGACCTCATGACCGGTGTGGAACCGCACGCCCAGTCCGCGCAGCAGGTCGATCCACGGATCCAGCCACACCTCGTTGGTCGGGCCGTTGAGAACCTCGTAGACCTTCGGCCCGCCGGTCGCCTCGGCCAGCAGCGCGATCAGGAACGCCTCGGCCATATTCCCGATCGAGCGCACACTGGCCACGGTCTCCTTCGCGGCCACCAGGGCACGGGTGAGCCCGGTCGCGGCCAGGCTGCGGTATTCCGCGGAACGCGTTGCGGCGCCGACGAAATCCCACCACGCGATGTGCTCCCACTGGCCGAAGCGGCGTTCCTCGCTGGAGGTCAGATACGCGACGAGGCGGCTCGCCAGGTACACGGCCTCAGGTATCGGCACGGCGCGATCCCGGGTGAACATCTCCACCAGCACCCGCTGCCAGCCCTGCGGGGTGAGCAGTTCCTTGGGGTCGAAGTAGAACCCGAACATGAGCGGGAAGCCGTCGGGCAGATTGTTCGCGCGCGGATAGCGCGGATCGCCGACCGAGAACGGCGCCAGGTTGTCGTAGACGCCATTGGCATTACCCCGGAACGGGATTCGGCGCATGGTGTCGTGTACATGGTGGTAGAACGAGGTGAAACCGCGGGCGCCGTGCTCGCCCGGCAGCGGGGCGCGACCGCCGGTGGCGGTGCCGGGCAGGCCGATGGTGCGGGACTTGCCGCCGAGTTCCTTGCGATCGAAAACCGTGACGTCGAAACCACGTTCGGCCAGTTCGTGTGCGGCCGTGAGACCGCCGATGCCCGCGCCCAGCACCGCGACCCGGTTTCGCGACGGGCCGTTGCGCCGTCGCTCCCCCGACAGCGGCGCGGCCTGGGCGGTTGCGCCGCTCGTCAATCCGAGCGCTCCCGCCGCGGCCGCCCCGCGCAATAGCGTGCGCCGCGAAACCGATTGTCCCCCGAGCTCTTTCGTCACCCCGACCGCCTCTTCCAAATCTGACGATTGCGATAGTCATATTTACCAGAGGTGAGGTCCGCGCGCGCGATAATGGCGGCGACGAGTACCGATCACCGAGATCGAAGGGAGAACCGGGTGCCCGAACCCGCCGACGGCCCACGCCGCCGACCCAGCCGCCGCTACGGCGGCATCGATGCCGAAGCGCGCATGGCGGCCCGCCGCGAGCAGCTGCTGCGCGCCGGTTTCGAGCTGTTCGGCACCCGGGGCGTGCTGTCCACGGGGGTCAAGGACATCTGCCGCGCGGCCGGGCTCACCGATCGGTACTTCTACGAATCCTTCGCGGGCACAAGGGAACTGTTCGTGACGGTGTTCGACGCGGTGGTGGCCGAATTGTTCGAGGCGGTCGCGGCGGCGGTCGCGGCGGAACCGGCCGCGGGCGACCGGAAGTTGCGTGCCGGAATCGGCACCTTTCTGGAGGCCCTGGCCGCCGACCGGCGGAAACTGCGCATCGTCTTCGCCGAACCGGCGAGCGCCCAGGCCGAGGGCCATATGCGGGAATCGTTGCGCCGCTTCGCCGCATTGGTCGCCGAGACCGCCCGCCGGGCCCGCCCCGACGCCGCGCCCGCCGCCACGGTCGAGGTCTACTCCCACGCCGTGGTCGGGATGCTGCAACAGGTGATCACCGAGAAACAGGAGGGTCATCTCACCCTGCCCATGACCGACCTCGTCGAGCACTGCACCGCCCTCGCCGCCGCGGGCCTGCGTGCGCTCTACGCGGGCGAGATGACCGAAAATCGCGACTAGTCAATACTCGAACTGATGTTCGAATTCCGGTAGGGTCGACGCATGCCTCTCGACCGCCACATCCAGTTCGCGCAACTGTGGCTGGAGCAGGTCCGCGACCGCCTCGCCTCCGCCGCAGCCACCAGCGACCCCCTGAACCCCGAACAACTCAACATCCTCTCCGGCAAGGTCGCCGAGGGCCTACGAATCTTCACCGAACTCACCGAACACCGAAACTCCGAAGTCGCCTGACCCGCCGCCCACGAGCCCCGATCACCGACGGCCACACCGCAGCCCGCGTACGAGTGGATCGGAGGCTCGATGTGGAGGACCGCCCCGCCCCTCACCCGTCGAACTGCCCCACACTTCCCGAGCGGGCGAGGGGCGGGAGCGGCGGCGACAAGATCGAAGTTAACAAGTCCGGAACGGTTCCCGATCAGACAAATCGGAAAGCACAACACACCGAAAACCGTTCCAGAAAAGGCGATTTCACGATGCTCCGACTCTCCCGCCCCTCGCCGCCGCCCTCCTGACCGCCACGGCCCTCCTGACCGCCGCCCCCGCCCAGGCCGGACCGCCCATGGACGGCGCCACCGGATCGGCCAGCGGCTCGGCGGAGATTCAGAAGCAGGCCATGTGCACTGTCCTGCGCGTGATCCACCTCAACCAGGGCCCGACGTTCTGCGAGTGAGTCCAAACCGCCGGGAAGGCGGTTCCGCGGCATAGAAAAAGCCCCTCACCTGGCAATTCAGGTGAGGGGCTTTGGCGGTGGCGGAGGGATTTGAACCCTCGGTGGGGGGTTACCCCACACACGCTTTCGAGGCGTGCTCCTTAGGCCGCTCGGACACGCCACCGCAGGTGACTTTACCGGAACGACCCGTGGATCTCGAAATCGGCTGGAAGGGGGGGCGGATGGGGAGTTATGGGCGGTGGGTGCGGAAGAAGGTGTCCAGGGTTGCGGCGCAGGCGGATTCGAGGACGCCGCCGCGGACCTGAGGGCGGTGGTTGAGACGTCGGTCACGGACTACGTCCCAGAGGGAGCCTACGGCGCCGGTCTTGGGCTCCCAGGCGCCGAAGACGAGGCGGTCGACGCGGGCGAGGACGAGGGCGCCCGCACACATCGTGCAGGGTTCCAGGGTTACCGCGAGGGTGGCGCCGGTCAGGCGCCAGCCGTCGCCGTGGACCTGGGCCGCGCGGCGCAGGGCCAGGATTTCGGCGTGGGCGGTGGGGTCGCCGGTGGCCTCGCGGGCGTTGGCGGCACGCGCCAGCTCACGACCGGAGGCGTCGAAGACGACCGCGCCCACGGGTACGTCGCGGGGGTCGGCGGCCGCGGCCGCCGACAGGGCCGCGCGGATCAGATCCTCGTCGGAGAGCACCGGGTCAGCGCGGAAGCTTGTCCAGGACCGCGGCGAGTTCGTTGGCGAAGCCGAGGCGCTGGGCGATCATGCCGAGCTGCTCGTCCGGGTAGAGGTCCGTCTCGGCCAGGATCACGCTGAGCACCGGTTCGGGCAGGCCGAGGTCGGCCAGCACGCCCAGATCACCCTCCTCCCAGGGTTCGATCTCGTCGAGTTCGTCAGGGTCGATGTCCGGGATCTCGACGTTCAGCGCATCGAGCACTTCGGCGGCGATGTCGTAGTCGATGGCGGCCGTGGCGTCCGAGAGCAGCAGGCGCGAACCCGTGGGGGCGGGCCGCAGCACGATGAAGAACTCGTCGTCGACATCGAGCAGACCGAACACCGCGCCGGTGCTGCGCAGCGCGCGCAGCTCGTTTTCGGCCGCGGACAGACTGGTCAGTGCTGCTGGGCTGAGCGGAGTGCATCGCCATTTGCTTTCCTCGCGGACAACCGCCACGGCGAACCCTTCCACGTCGTCGAAATCGTCCGACGCCGCCCTGTTGGTGCTCGAGCGCTGTGCCATGGCCGCAACGGTAGTCCGCTTGGGCGGAAATGTTGAAGTCGTATGCGAATCTGGTCGGGTGAAAAAGTCGTCGGTGTGCGTGCTGGGGACCGGCTTGATCGGCGGATCGGTGCTGCGCGCCGCCGCGGCGGCCGGGTATGAGACCTGGGGGTACAACCGTTCCGAGACGGGAGCGCGGGCCGCGCGGGCCGACGGCTTCGATGTCGACGGCGATATCGCGGCCGTGCTCCGGCGCGCCGCCGCGGCGGACGCGCTGATCGTGATCGGCGTGCCGATGCCCGCGCTGGACTCGATCCTGTCGGATGTGCGGGAGTTCGCGCCCGATTGCCCGCTCACCGATGTGATCAGCGTGAAAGCGCCGGTGGCCGCGGCCGTCCGCAAACATGAGCTCGACGCCCGGTACGTGGGCGGGCATCCGATGGCGGGCACCGCCGAATCGGGTTGGGCCGCATCCACCGCGGATCTGTTCCGGGGTGCGGCCTGGGCGGTCGGCGTCGATCCGGGCAGCCACGTCGACCCGTGGACGCGGGTGGTCCGGCTGGCATTGGACTGCGGCTCGGTCGTGGTCCCGGTGGTCGCCGCCGAACACGACCGCGCGGTCGCGCGCATCTCACATCTGCCGCACGTCCTGGCCGAGGCCCTGGCGGTCGCGGGCGCGGGCGGGGGCGACCTGGCCCTCGGCCTGGCCGCGGGCTCCTTCCGCGACGGCACCCGCGTCGCCGCCACCGCCCCCGACCTGGTCCGAGCCATCTGCGAGCCGAACGCCACGGCCCTGCGCGAGGCCCTCGACGACACCCTCCGCCTACTAAGCGACGCCCGCGACCACCTCACCACCAACGGCACCCTCGGCAACCTGATCGACGCGGGCTACAGCGAACGCGTTCGCTACGACACCCTGCAACGCTGGGACATCACCGACATCCACCCCGGCGACCACGACTGGCTCGAACGACTGCGCGAGGCGGGACAACGCGGCGGAGTGATCCGCGACCTCACCTGAACGACAACGCGTTCGCGTGAGCCCCGTCCAGGCGCTGGCGCGCCTGAACGGCGAAATGAGAGGCCAGGCCAACCCGAGCGGGAAACGAGGGGCCAGCCGGGCAGGAGTTGACGGCTGGCCGGGCGAAAGAAGACAGCTCGAGGGACGGGCCGATGGGGACGGTGAACCGTGGCCCAACGGGCCCCGGTTGCCTCAGAATCGACTGGTGAATCCCGTGGTACAGCAGCTCATTACGCTGGCGGCCGTAGTCTTGGGTGGGGCCTCGACGTTTACGGTGACCACCCTGATCGAGCGGGGGAAATGGCAGCGGAGTCAGGATGTTCGGTGGGATGACAAGCGGCTGGTGGCGTATAGCGAGTATGCGAACGCGCTGAAGCAGTATGTGCAGGTGTCGTATCGGTTGGCGGCGGCACGGGGCTATCCGGCCGTGGCTCAGCCGATCGATCTCGAGGGCGGGCTGCAGGAGCTGGCCGCGGCGGAGGCGGAGAAGACCGTGAAGTGGGAGACCGTCTTGTTGCTCGGTTCTCCCGAGGCAGTCGCGGCAGCCCGCGCCTGGAACCGGGCGGCATGGGAGCTCGGTTGGGCGGCCAAGGGGCAGGTCGTCTTCGAACAGGCGGACTACCTGCGGCGGAATGCGGAGATGGGGCGTCGGCGAAACGAGTTCTATGCCTGCGCCCGTAGGGATCTCGGCGTCACAACCGGCGAGCTGCCGCCCGGAGATCAGCAATGGCTATCCCCGGGAACCGGCGAACCCGGCGGCGCTCAGATCCGCTCGGCCAGTCCTGGATAGTCGAGGACGAAACCGTCCGAGTCGACGGTGACCGTGGCGCTGGATACCGGGGACAGTACGTGGATGCCGTCGGGGCCGCTGGAGTAGGTGAGGCTGGCTTCCTGGACCAGGAGGTCGGGTAGGCGGACGTAGACGACGGGGACGTGGATGTCCTCGGTGGCGTGGGCCAGGCCGTAGCGGCGGATCGGGAGGGTGTTGAAGAAGGGGCTGAGGACGACGTCCACGTCCAGGGCGCCGCCGAAGGTGGAGCGGACGTGGGTGCCGCCCGCGTCTATCAGCCAGTAGTTTTCCTGGTCGCGGGCGATGGAGGCGTGGCGCTCGCCGGAGGCGACCGTGCTGCGCAGCGACAGGCGCTTGGTGATGCCGTTCTCGTCGGTGATCAGGTCGTAGGACGCGCTGAAGGCGGGGTGGTCCTCGCATTCGCCCGCGATCATGCGGCCGGAGGCGCGAATTCGGTTGCCGGTCAGGATGACTCGCACCGATTCCATGCGCGACGCGTTGTGCGCCCGCCAGGTGAGAATCGCCGGCCAGCGCGACGCCTCGGTCGTCGTGTCCACGCCTGCACCGCTCTCCGGGGCGGCCGCCGAATTGCCCTGGGCTGGGTTGCTCACCCCTCTACCGTAGGCGACGGCCGGCCGTCCGGAGAGCAGCGCCTTGCTCACATCCATCTCCGCTACACCAGCGATTCCCGCCACGCCGTGTGCAGGGTGGCGAAACGACCGGTGGCGGCGATCAGTTCGGCGGGACTGCCGTCCTCGACGATGCGACCGCCATCGAGCACCAGCACACGGTCGGCAATCGCCACGGTGGACAGCCGGTGCGCGATGATCACCGCGGTCCGCTCGCGCAGCACGGTCTCCAGCGCCCGCTGCACCTGCCGCTCGCCGGGGATGTCGAGGCTGGAGGTGGCCTCGTCCAGCACGATCACCGCCGGATCGGCCAGGAAGACCCGGGCGAACGCGACCAGTTGCCGCTGCCCCGCCGACAGGCGGCCACCGCGCTTGCGCACGTCGGTCTCATAACCCTCCGGCAGCGACAGGACGAATTCGTGCAGGCCGACCGCGCGGGCCGCCGACCGCACCTCGGCGTCGGTCGCCTCGGGTTTGCCGAGCCGGATGTTGTCGGCCACCGAACCGGAGAACAGATAGGCCTCCTGGGTCACCATCGCGACCGCGCGGCGCAGATCGGCATCGGAGAGCTCGCGCAGATCGATGCCGTCGAGCCGGACGGCGCCGCCGGACGGATCGTAGAACCGCGCGATCAGCTTGGCCAGCGTCGACTTACCGGCCCCGGTGGCACCGACCAGAGCCACCACCTGACCGGCCGGAATATCGAGCGAGAACAGCGGCAGCACCGGCCGTTTCGCCGATTCGCCGTCGCTTTCCCCGTCGCCCTGCGTCTTTCGCGGCGGATACTCGAAATACACATCCGCCAAACGAAGTTCGCCCCGGGCGCGCTCGAGCCGCCGCGGGTGCTCCGGCTCGGCCACGGTGGGCCGCTCCTCCAGTACCCCGGAAACGCGCTCCAGTGCCGCGGCCGCGGACTGATAGGAGTTGAACACCTGCGCGAGCTCGTCCAGCGGACCGTAGAACTGCCGCAGATACAGCAGGAACGCCGCCAGCACACCGATTTCGGTGTGACCGTGGATGACTCGCCACCCGCCGACCAGCAGGATCACCACGGTGGAGGCATTGTTGATCAACCGCACCAGACCGATGTAGTGGGCCATACCCCGCAGCGCGGCGGCATTCGCCTCCCGGAATTCGGCATCCTCACCGGACAGGATGGTCTCGTTGCGCCGCTCCCGCCGGAACGCCTGCACCGCGCGAATGCCGCCCATCGTCTCCACGAAGTGCACGACGACCTTGGCGATCGCCCCGCGGGTGCGACGATATCCGGCCCGCTGCCGCCGCTGGGCCCAGCGCGTGACATAAACCAGTGGCGCGAATCCGGCCAGCACCACCAGCGCCAGCGGAATGTCGAGCCACAGCATGATGACCGCGATGGTGCCCACCGAAAGTACCGCGCTCAGCGCGTCGTTCAGCGCCCGGTCGAGCAGATCCTCGAGCGATTCCAGATCGCTGGTCAGCCGCGCGACGATCTTGCCGGAGGTGTAGTTCTCGTGGAACGCGATCGACAGCCGCTGCACATGCGTGAACACCCGCATGCGCAGGTCGAACAGCACCTGCTGGCTGAGCCGCCCGGACACCCGGACGAACAGGAAGGTGGTGACCCCGGTGAGCAGCGCGCAGCCGGTGGCCCCGCCGACCGCCACCAGCAGCGGCATCCAATCCCCCGCCATCGCCCGGCCCACGCCCGTATCGAGTCCGTGCGCGATGAACAACGGCGCGGACACCATGGCGGCGTTGTCGATCACGATCAGCACCAGCGACCACAGCGCGGCCATCCGGTACGGGCGCACCAGCGACCACAGCAGCCGCCGCGAGCGGGCCGCCAGGGCCAGGTTCACCGCGTCGGTCGCCTCGGATTCCTCGGCGGCGACGCCGCGCCACTCCTCCTCAGCGTCGTCCTTCTGCGGCGAATTCACTTGCTGCACCTGCGTCATCGATGTCACCTCCCATCAGTTCCCGATAGCGCGAACAGGTTTCGAGCAGTTGCTCGTGCGGACCCTCGGCGATGATGCGGCCCTCGTCGAGTACGGCCACCCGGTCGGCCCAGGCGGCCGTGGAGGGCCGGTGGGCCACCAGCAGTACGGTCGCGCCCGCCAGCGCGGCATGCAGCCGGGCCTGCACCACCTCCTCGGTGGCGACATCCAGCGCCGAGAGCGGATCGTCGAGCACGACGATGTGCCCGCCCGCGTGGCGCTGCCGGTTGAGCACCGCGCGCGCCAGCGCGAGGCGCTGCCGCTGGCCGCCGGACAGGCTCAGGCCCTGCTCACCGATCCGGGTGCGCAGTCCCCACGGCAGTTCGTCGACGAATTCGGTGGCGCAGGCGACCTCGAGGGCTGCGCGCACCTGCTCGGTCGTGGCGTCCGGGAAGCCGAGGGAGATGTTCTCGCGCACGCTCGCCGAGAACAGCACCGGATCCTCGAAGGCCACCGACACCACCGTGCGCAGTTCGGCCAGCGACACCTCGCGCAGATCCACGCCATCGATGGTCACCGCGCCCGCGCTCACGTCGAACAGCCGCGGCACCAGGGCGAGCAGCGCGGATTTGCCGCTGCCGGTGGCGCCGACCACCGCGACCGTCTCCCCCGGTCGGATCCGCAGCGAAACGTCCTGCAGCAGATCGCGTTCGGCGTCCGGAAAGCGGAAACGCACGTGGTCGAACCGCAATTCGCCGCGCAATGTGCGCGGCAGCGGCACCGGCCGCTCGGGATCGGTGATGGTGACCGGGGTGTCGATGATCTCCCAGTACCGCTCGGCCGCCGTGCGGGCGTGGTTCGACTCCGCCAGTAGGAAGCCCAAACCCATGATCGGCCACTGCAGAAATGTCGCGAGGGTGATGCCCGCGACCAGCGTGCCGAGCGTCATCGCCTGATGGACCAGCAGATAGCCGCCGATCGCCAGCGCCGCTGCGATACCGAGGCCGGACAGCACGTTCAGGGCGGTCCACAGCCGCGCGGCCAACCGCACCTTGTCCATCTCGAGGTGCTGCAGTTCGAGGGCCTGGCCGCGGAATCGCCGCCCGAACCAGGGCCCGCGACCGAACGCCTTCAGCACCCGGATGCCCTGGGCCGATTCCTCGACCGTGGTGGCCAGATCGCCCGACTGGTCCTGAGCCCGCCGCGAGGCGCGGCCGTACTGCTGCTCGAACCGCAGCGACAGCAGCACCAGCGGAATCGCGATCACCGTCTGGACCAGACCGATCTGCCAGCTGAACACGAACAGCAGCCCCAGGCCGGCCAGCAGACCGCCGACCAGCGATACCAGCGACGGCGCGACGAAGGCGAAATACCTTCGCAGCGTGG
>NZ_JAMRXH010000024.1:0-31228 GCF_023740735.1 Nocardia sp. CDC159 | reverse complement strand
GCGCCCACCGACAGCGTCTGCAGCCGTCGGAACAGCCGGGCGCGCAGATCCACCTCGAGCCGCGCGGCCGGGCGCGCGACGACCCAGCGCCGGGTCCAGGCCGTGATCGTGCCGATCACGCCGAGCGCGGTCACCAGCAGCACCGGCCACCACATGCCCGCGAAGTCGCGGTGCGCGACCGGACCGTCGACGATGCGCCCGGTCAGCACCGGCTGCAGGATGTCGCACATCATGCCGATCCAGGACAGCACCGCACTGCCGAACAGCGGATAGCGGTACCACCGGATATCCGGCCACAGTCGACGCAGCGGTCCCAAGCGCCGCACCTCGGGTGGTGCGGTCGGGCGCGTACTGTCGGCCTCCGTATCGGACGAGGCACCCGCCAGGGCGACAGACAACAGTTCTCCCCCTTCGTGGTCAGCAGGATTCGATCCCAGCCCATCGGATATGGCCGCGCGCAAGGTGCAACGCGCGCCTGGGGTATGGACCTTCCAGGCTGCCAGCCCGCCCGCTTCCCGCCAACCGATTTTCCGTCCGGTTGTCGGTGATCGGTCGTAGGGTGCGAGCGTGTTGATCGTCGCCGGATATCTGCGCGTCACCGATCGTGACCGCTGTCTCGAGACCTGTCGTGCCGTGGTCGCCGCCGCACGAGCCGCCGAGGGTTGCCTGGACTACACCCTCGGGGCGGATCTGGTGGAGGCCGACCGGGTCAATGTCTACGAGCGCTGGACCTCGCGCGCGGCCGTCGAGGCGTTCCGCGGCGCCGGACCGGGTGCGGAGCTCGCCGCCTCGATCGTCGGCGCCGACGTCCGCGAATTCGACTGCGGCGTCGAGCGCGAGCTGTAGCCGGGCGGCCGGCTCACAGCCAGGCGGGCAGGGTGGGCAGCTCGCCGCTGAGGCCGCCGCCGTCGGATCGGCCGATCAGCCAGGCCAGGACCTCGGCCGCGGGACCGCTGACCTTCGTCGTCGGCGCGGGTCCGATGGTCGCGCCGAAGCCGGTGTCGGTGGTCTCGATCACGAAGCTCGGCGGAGGTGGTTGGGAGGGATCGGAAGTCATGGGCTTGGCATCGGCGGGGCGGCTCGACGCCGCCGCGTGGTCCAGGCCCTCGACCCGCTCGGTGAGCATGCGGGCGACGAAGTCGGCGGGCCAATCCTGCGGGCGGTAGCCGATATTCAGATCCACGTGGTGAATCTCGATCTCGCGCAGGCGAAGCCACGGCACGGCGGAGGCGGGCAGCTGCTTGCCGGTGCGGGCGCGCACGCGGTAGTCCCAGCGGTCGGCTGGCATGGCGCGGGCCAGGGCCAGCCAGCGGTCGGAGGCGGCGCGCAGATCGGTCAGCTGCTCGGCGATCGGGCGCGGCGCACCGGTCTCGATATCGGAGTCACGCAGGAATTGGCTTGCGTACTGCGGTGTTTCGATTCCGGTGCGCGCCCACAGCAGCAGATTCAGCAGGCCGTCGGCATTGCGCGCCAGATGCGCCAGCACATGGCCACGGGTCCAGCCGGGCAGCAGCGAGGGCTCGGGCACATCGGCGTCGGTGAGTTCGCCCAGGGCGTCGAGCAGGTGCTGGGTGGCTCGATCGACGGTGTCGAGCAAGGGTTCCGGCGTGGCGCTGGTCACGAGTGTCGAGATTACTCATCGCGAGCGCCGCTCGTCCCCTCGGATTCTCAGGTTTTTCCGATCTCCCACACGGACCCCTGCCAGCCCGCGCGGGCACGGTGGGACCATGAGCGTGATCATCGAAGTAGTCGTCCTGGCCCTCATGCTGGCGGTGTTCGCCGCGATGGCCGTCTCCGGAGCGCTCGCCTCCTCGGCGCCGCGGTCGCTGGTGGCGGTGCGGATTCGTCGTCGCTGAGCGCGCGCTCGGCAACCCAGATCTGCACGGCCAGCGCCACCAGCCACAGCGACATCGAACCGACCTGGATCCGCTGGGCGATGCCGAGCGCGTAGTCGCCGGGCAGATTGTCCGCGACGAGCATCCAGGTCGTCACCACCGAACCGAGTACGAGAATCCACAGCCCCGAATGCCGCAGGATCGGCCAGCGCCGATAGCGGAACGCGGCCACGCTGAAGCCGATCATCGCCACGAAGATCGAGGTCACCGCCAGGGTGGAGGTCAGGGCGTGGACCTGTCGCAGCTGCGGGAACAGGCCGTCGTCGGCCTGGCAGTCGGCACAGGGCCGCAGCGGCCACTGCGCATCGGCGATCGTCGCGGCGCCGAAGCAGCCCAGCGCCACCCACGCGACCGTGGACAGCGGGCGGCGCGTGAACGCGACCAGTCCGCCGATCGCCGCGAGCACGGCCAGCGCGCCGGTGACGGTGTCCGCGGTGGCGAACACCCAGCGATAGGGGCGACCCTGCGCATCGAGTTCACTCAGGAACGAGGTGACCGGATTCAGGCCCACCGGCAGCACGAATTCCAGGACCCAGGACGAATAGCAGAGCCCGGCCAGGGCGATGAGCGCGGCAATGATCCAGCGCAGCGTCCGCAAGCGCAGGCGTGCGGGTGGTTTCGGCCGTGCCAGAACGGCGACCGTCGCGTCGCTGTGCTCGCTCGACGTCATAGTCCTCGTCCCTGAGGTCCGATCGGCCCCGACCGCAGACCGGTCGGACGGTTACCGCACGTTCGTCTCCATCATGACCTATCGGCCGGCCACCGCGGTCTGCACCCGATCGGCCGCGGCCAGCGCGTCCTCGTGTTCCCAGATCCGCACCACCAGCCAACCGGCCGCGTCCAGGCGGGCATCGGTATCCCGGTCCCGGGCGACATTCCCGGCCAGCTTCTCCGCCCACCACTGCGCGTTGTTCTTGGGCCGGGTCGCGTGCTGCGGGCAGCTGTGCCAGAAACATCCGTCGACGTAGACCGCCACCTTGCGGCGCGGGAAGACCAGATCGGCCCGCCGCCGCAGCCCGGGCAACGGGGCGCGGTCGACGAAGTAGCGGTAGCCGCGCCGATGCAGTTCCCGGCGCAAGGCCGTCTCCGGGGCGGTGCCGGTGCGGCGCTGGCGCGACAGCCGGGCGCTGGTCGCCGCGTCGGTGGCCGGTCGTCCGGAGCTCATATCCGTCCTTTGTCCAGCGGGCGGGCACGGGAAACGTTCCCATTCCACCACTGTGCGAGCGCGCGGAGGAGATCCTGGCGGGATCAGGCCGCCTCCAGCGGGCGACCTCCCATTCGCAGCAGATGACTCTCCACGTCGGCGATGAAGCCGGGCGGGAATCGGAGGTTGCCCCGCGCGGCCCGGCGCAGAAATCCGGCGGTGGCGCGGGCCGACAGCAGCCGGGCGTCGTCGAGAAACCAGCGCAGGTCCTCGTACGGCTCGTGCACCGGCCAGGTCGACACCGGGACCCGGTACGCCCGTCCGGCGCGGCCCCAGGCCGCGGTCGGCCAGGTCTGGCCCGCCAGCGGCAACTCGTCGGGCAGGGGATCGTCGGCCGGTGCGGCCAGGCGCGCGCCGACCCAGGCCGCCATACGCACGCTCACGGCATTGCCGACCAGCTTCCAGCGATGTCCCGGGCGCACGCCCGCGGCCGTGAGCGCGGGCGTCGTCCAGTCCCGCGAAAAACCTTGCAGCCGTTCGGCGTCGGTGATGCCGGGCGTGACGATCTCACCCGAGGGCAGCCGCACCGCCGGCGGGCTCGCGATGCCCAAGCCGGATCCGCCCTTGAGAGTGGGCACCGCGTTGACCGCCCAACCCAGCCCGCGCACGCCCTCGGTCCAATAGAAACCGCACGGGTCGCTGCCCGCGTCGCCGACCGTGCGCGCCCCGGCATCGATGCCGAACAGCACCGGCCGCGGGTCCTCGGTCCGCGAGGCCAGCATCAGCACCCGCTGACGGCGCTGCGGCAGCCCGAACGCCCGCGCGTCCACCACCCGGTAGGCCCAGGTGTAACCGAGTTCCTCCAGGGCCGCGGTGATATGCCGCATGGCCTGCCCGCGGCCGAGTTGCAGCATGAACGGGACGTTTTCGATCAGCAGCCAGCGGGGGCCACGCCGCCGCCGTACCAGCCGGAACACCTCGTCCACCAAACCCGATCGGGCCCCGGTGATTCCGGCCGTGCGCCCGGCCTGCGACAAATCCTGACAGGGGAATCCGGCCGCGACGAGTTCGGTCCCCGCCGGTAACGCCCGCAATCTGGTGACGTCGCTGTGCAATTCGACCTCGGCGAACCGCGCGGCCAGCACGGCCCGCGCGCCGGGATCGATCTCACACAGCAGTTCGGTCTCCCACCCGTGCGCGCCCAGCCCGAGCTCGAGTCCGCCGATCCCGGCGAACAGCCCGACCATCCGCGCGCCCGTCACAGCCGTCCTTTCGCCCGAGTACCGAACGGGCGCCTGCGTCCAGCGCGCCGGGCCCGGCCATGCACGTTACTCGAGCCGATCGGTCCAGTCAGCGATCGACACCTGATCGGATACCGCGCTACCCCCGCTCCCGGGCGTGGCGAACTCGTGCGAGTTCCCTTCCGGCGCCCGTGGATCCATCACCGAGGCGCGAACAGACGACGGGACTTCGTGTCGCCGAGGTGCTGTTCGGAAAGAAGGCCGAAATCCCCGGCAGCCAAGGGCTGCCGGGGATTTCGTTGCGCGCCCGGAGAGACTCGAACTCCCAACCTTCTGATCCGTAGTCAGATGCTCTATCCGTTGAGCTACGGGCGCATGGTCCTGTTCAGTTGTACCCGGCTTGCCGGGCTTGGCGGAGGCGAGAGGATTTGAACCTCCGGTCCCCGTGAAGGGACAACTCATTAGCAGTGAGTCCCATTCGGCCGCTCTGGCACGCCTCCTGGAGCCTTCTCGTCGAGGGCCCGGTCCTTTCGAACCGCCGAGACGCAAGAGTACAGATCGTCCGCTCAGGAAGCAAAACGGCTGGTCAGCGTAGGTGGCTGTCGAACCAGTCGAAGATTCTCGTGCGGGCGTCCACCGCGGTGTGCTCGTTGTCGGCGTGGGCGTCGAGGCCGGGCTCGTCGGCGCGGTGGTGCAGGCCCGGATAGGTCACCACGAGGGTGGCGACGGGGGCGCGGGCGGCGGCGTCGCGCAGGCACTCGACCTCCTCGAGGGGAGTCGCCGAATCGGCCGCACCGTAGAGTCCGAGCCAGGGCGCCTGCAGGCGCGGGGCCGCGTGGATCAGCGCGGTGGCCTGATCGGTCAGCGGCTCCGCGATGCCGGGGGCCGCGACGCTGACCGCGGCGCCGATGGGCCGATCGGTGGCCACCAGCAGGGCGGCCGTGCCCGCGGAGTCGAAACCGAGCACGCCCACGCAGTCCGGGAATACGCCGCGGCGGATCAGCCAGTCGAAGCTGGCGTCGAAATCGACGAACAGGTCCGCGCCGAACACCTTGTCGCCGGTCGTGGCACCGCGATGGAACAGGTCGGGCGCCACCACGATCCAACCATCGCCGGTCAGCGATTTCATGAATTCCAGCAATGCATCGGCTAACTCGCGCGCCTCGTGCAACACCACGATTCCGCCGCGCGCGCTGCCCTCCGGCTCCAGCACGATGAGGGGCACCGGGGGCGAGGCCGCGGGCGGCCGCCGGTCCCCCGTCTCGGGATCGGTGGCGCGTACCGGCGCGTGATCTCGATATACGCCCGACATGGATCCAGGGTAGTTCGCCTTTATAAAGTTCGGGAGAACTCCCATGTAGGGGGTGGTTGGCGGAAAATTTTCCGGCCGCGCCCACACTCCGATCATGATCGTCCGGCACGTTCTAGGGTGGTTGATGTGACCGCTCGCATTCGTCCGGACCTAGAGTCCATCCCGGTGTACACCCCCGGCCGCAGCAACCCGGGTGCGGTGAAGCTGGCCAGCAACGAGACCACCCTCGGTCCGCTGCCCTCCGTCGCCAAGGCCATCGCCGAGGCCGCCGATCTGGCCAACCGATATCCGGACAATACGGCGGGCGAACTTCGCGCGGCCCTCGCGGAATTCCTCGACGTCGAGGTCGCGAACGTCGCGGTGGGCTGCGGCAGCGTGGCGCTGTGCCAGGAGTTGGTCCAGATCACCTGTGCCGCACCGACGGACGAGGTGCTGTTCGCGTGGCGGTCGTTCGAGGCGTATCCGATCGTCACCCAGGTGGGCAACGCGCGCGCGGTGCCGGTGCCGCTGACCGACGGCTACGCCCACGATCTCGACGCGATGGCCGCGGCCATCACCGCCGACACCAAGCTGATCTTCGTCTGCAATCCGAACAACCCGACCGGAACCACCTACGGGCGCACCGAGATCGAGCGCTTCCTGGACGCGGTGCCCGAGCACGTCCTGATCGTGCTGGACGAGGCGTACTACGAATACCTGCGGCTCGACGACCATCCGGACGGCGTGGCCATCCGCCGAAACCGACCGAACGTACTTGTGCTGCGGACGTTTTCGAAGGCCTACGGGCTGGCCGGGCTGCGGGTAGGCTACGCGGTCGGCGATCCCGAGGTGATCCTCGCGCTGCAGCGGGTGCACATCCCGTTCAGCGTGAACCGGCTCGCGCAGGCCGCCGCCATCGCCTCGCTGGAGGCGCGTGACGAACTGCTGGATCGCACGAACAAGGTGATCGCGGAACGGGATCGGATGCGCGAGGCCCTGCTCGCCGCCGGTTACACGGTGCCGCCGAGCCAGGCGAACTTCGTCTGGCTACCACTGGGCGAACACAGCGCGGCCTATGGCGAGGCCAGCGCGGAGGCCGACGTCCTGGTGCGGCCCTACGGCACCGACGGCGTCCGGGTGACCGCGGGCGATCCGCACGAGAACGACCTCTTCCTGGCCTTCGCCACCGCCCCCGAGGTGACCGCTCGATTCCTCGGCTGAACCGTCAGGACACGCCCAGGGCACCCGCGAGAGTGGGCCAGGCCCTGGGCAATTCGTCGACCCAGTAGGGCCAGGAGTGGGTGCCGACCGGCTTCAGGTCGACCGTGGCCGGAATGCGCATGCGCTCGAGCTTGTCGGCCAGGGCCAGGGTGCAGGCATTCGCGGCGGCCTCCAGCGGAGCGCCGAAGGTGATCGTCGTGGGGTAGTCCGGATTGCCGGGCCCGTCGGACGGGCCGGGCAGGCCGCTGGCCGCGGAGAGGTAGATCGCGGTACCGCGCAACTGATCCACGTGCATCATCACGTCGTGCGCGAGCCAGTCCGGATCGTCCTCCTTGCCGTACATGTTGTCCGGATCGCCGCCGTAGGTGCGCACCACGGCGCGCGCCTGCGCCTGGCCCAGATCCGAACCCATGGCGTAGCAACCACTGTGGGCCGCCACCGCGCGGTACACGCCCGGATTGCGCATCGCGAGCATCATGGCCGCCTCGGCGCCCATCGAGACGCCCTCGACGGCGTCGCGGCCGTTGCCCTCGAAGGTGGCATCGATGAGCGGGGGCAGCTCACGGGTGAGGAAGGTCTCCCATTTGTTCTTGCCGAGCACCGGATCCGTGCGCTGCCAGTCGGTGTAGTACCCGGCCGGGCCGCCGACGGTGAGCACGACGTTGATCGGCTTGTCGGCGAAGAACTCCACCGCGCCGCCCTTCTCGGCCCAGTTGTTGCTGTCCCTGGGCGCGCTGCGGCCGTCGAGCATGTACAGGGTCGGGCGGGGGCGGTCGCGATCGGCCGGGAGCAGCAGCTGGACCTCCACCGTGCGTTCCATCGCCGGGGATTTCACGAAGACCCGCAGGCGGCGATCTGTGATGGGCTCGATGCGATCGATCGAGGCCACCGCCGGGCGCGGACTCTCGGTCTGCGGTGCCGGACCGTCGGCGGAGCCGGTGTTGACCGGGGGCGAGGCTGGGGCGGCGACGGCCGGGACCGCATGGAACGCCGCACTCAACAGCAGTGCGGCGCCGGCAAGGGCGCCGGGGAGTCGACGCCGGAACCGGCGGCGAACCATGATCGCCATCCTGCCAGAGGGCTTCGGACGCGTCGACGCCGGTCATGCCCGACTCGCCGATAAAGTGACCCGCGCCACATAGCGCGATAGGGGGTCAATCGGACAGCCCTGCGCCCCAACGGCGTTCGACGTCGGCGAACCGCCACACCGCCACCGCCACCGCCCAGGTCAGCGCGAACAGCCCGACGATGATGAAGCCCAGCGCACCCAGGTCCAGATTGCCGATCCAGGCGAGGACGCCAGAATCCACGCCCGCCTTCTCCGCCAGCAGCGAGATCAGCTCCTGCCCGCCGACCAGCAGCGCCACCGCCACCGACAGTCCGGTGATCACCAGGTTGTAGTAGATCTTGCGGATCGGGCGCACGAACGCCCAGCCGTAGGCGTAGCTCATGAACGAACCGTCGAGCGAGTCGAACAGCGACATTCCGGCCGAGAACAGCACGGGCAGCACCAGGATCGCGTACCACGGCAGCCCCGTCGCGGCCGCGCCGCCCGCGATCACCAGCAGCCCCACCTCGGTGACGGTGTCGAAGCCCAGTCCGAACAGCAACCCGACCGGATACATATGCCAGGGTCGCCGCACCGCGCGCATGGCCGGTGCGAGGACGCGCGCGAGCACACCGCGGGGCTTCAGCGCCCGCTGCAGTTCGGCCTCGTTCACCTCGCCGCGGCGCATGCGCCGGAACACCCCCCAGATCCCCAGCAGCGACGCGAGATTCAGCAGCCCGATCACGATCAGGAACAGCCCCGAGACGCTGGTACCCCACAGCCCCGTCCAGCGCTGCAGCGAGGATTCGGAGTCCGCCAGATTCGCCGCCAGCGCCCGCACCCCCAGCGCGAGCAGCGCGACCAGGATGAACACCACCGACGAATGCCCGAGGGAGAACCAGAACCCGACCGACTGCGATCGCGCTCTCCCCTTCTCCGCCACCAGCTTTCGCGTCACATTGTCGATCGCGACGATGTGGTCGGCATCGAAGGCGTGCCGCATCCCCAGCGTATAGGCCGTGACTCCCAGCCCGACCCCGTACACGGCCCCGTTCACCAGGTGATGCTCGGGTACGACCAGCAACAGCAGCGTCCCCCACCCCAGCACGTGCAACCCCACCACGGCCACCGTCATCCACACCACGCTGCGCACCACAACCCCGTTTCCCACTCGAGCTGCTCGAATCGTAGCTTCGCCCGCACCCACCGATTACGTACCGCCCGCCCCTCGCCAGTACGCTGAAAGCGCTTCGGCACACCGAAGCGAGGTGGGTTGCCCGAGCGGCCTAAGGGAACGGTCTTGAAAACCGTCGTGGTTCACGCCACCGTGGGTTCAAATCCCACACCCACCGCCCTCGCGGTCACGCGTTGCATTACCGAGAAGCCGATCGTGACGTCCTGGTTGTCGTTGAGGACCTCGCCGTACAGCTCGGTCCAGGAGTGGAACGAGTAGGTCGGGCTGGTACAGGTTCGGGACCGCGCGATGATGACCTCGGCGGGGAGGCCCAGGGAGCACAGGTAGGTGGCCAGGGACAGGGAGCGGGGGAGGCACAGGCCGTTGGGGTGGGTGGCTCGGAGGGTCAGTTGGCTGAACAGGATTTCGCGGCTGGCCAGTCGGATGGCCACCGCGGGAGGCAGATTGGCGGGGGTTCGCCAGCCGGGTCCGGGGTGTAGGTCTCGGAGGTAGGTGTGGGACGGGCCCCAGCCTTGTGCGCCGAGTAGCCGCAGGGCCCTCCAGGTGCGGCGCATGGCGTAGCTGCGCAGGCGGAGGGGGATGCGGGGTGGTGCCGGTACGCCGTCGATATCGCACAGCATGGACTCGAGTTGGTATGCCAGATCGGTCATCGGGGCGCATCCGTTCGCGCGATGAGGCGGTGTTCGTCGAGTTGATCGATCAGCTTGCTCAATCCGGAGCGCAACGTCTGCGGGCTCGCGTCGATGCGTTCCTCGAGCTGCCGCACCACCTCGTCGACGGTTTCGTAGCTCATTGCGGCCTGCACCATCAGCGTGGCCACCGGATTCAGTTCGAAATAGACGCCCTGCCGGGTATCCATGATGATGCCGACGCCGTCGGTGGTGTCCAGGATGGCGTCGGTGCCGAGTTGTAACAGTGACATACCGATCAGCTCCTCACCGGATGTGGTGTCCGGCTTTCCAGACTGCGGAGGAAAAGCTCCGTCATGGCCGCGCAGATCAGGCTTTGCGCGTTGCGGCGGATCGACGGCGAATGACCGAGAACGGTGGTCAACCGCTGGGGATCCACGACGTTCATCCGCGCCAGCAGGGAGTCGGGTCCGAGCAGTGCGGCGAGTTGTTGCGAGTGATTCAGGCAGAAGTTCTCGTGCGGCGAGTTCAACCACAGCCGACCGTGCCGACGCCAGATCATCGGTGGCAGCCGGTCTTCGAGCATCAACCGCAGTACCGGCTTGTTGATGATGCGTCCGCCGAAGGGAATGCACCGGTAGGCCACCGGCATGCCGGCCATCAGTTCGTACAGTTCTCGATTGGCCATCGGGGAGCAGAACTGGACGCCGTGCGGCCAGGCGAGGGCAATATCGGTGGTCTGCTCCTCGGGAAAGAATTCCAGATCGGGCAACTCGAGCGGCACGCCCGGCATCGGGACGAGAAAGTCGGGCTGCCCCAGGCTGTCGTCGATCACCGTGGCCTCGGTCGCCAGCGGGTACGACCGACGGACGCTCTTGCGCAGATCTTTCAGCCCCCAGCGTGAGCACAGCAGGCCCCGCAGCATCAGGGCCTTCTCGGACCGGCTCAGCCGACCCCGAAGCACATGGTGCAGGCCGTAATCGGGGGCCGGACTGAACAGCAAATCACCGTCTCGGCCCCAGGTGAGCAGCGCCGCGCCGTCCTGGCGGAGCTGCTGTACGGTCTGCTCCAACCAGCGATATCCGGTGTGGTTGTAGGGATGGGAGAACCGCCAATCCTGGTCGAGGTGCCCGGCACCGATGTCGGTCATGATCGGTACGAAGGGCATGGACAGATGCCGACATACCTCGCGGGCGTAGCCGGACTCATCGGCCAGCGGATCGTCGGTGCTCAGGTGGTAGGCGGTGACCTCGGCGCCGTTGGCCGCCAGTGCGGCGGCCACGGCCGAGGAATCCAAGCCTCCGCTCAGCAGCAGGCCGATGCGGCCCACGTGAGCGTAAGGGCGGGTCGCGGCCAGGAGAATTTCCCAGGACCGTTCCGCGTAATCCCGGGGCGTGCTGCCCCGCGGCAGCGGCTTCGGCTCGATTCGGTCGTACTGGAAGACCCTGGTCGACATGCCGTCGAACACCATCAGGTGGCCCGGGCGGAGTAGTTCCAACTCGGGGTAGGCGACGATGCTGTCGCCACGGCAGATCCGCCAGATGGTCTCTCGGTCCAGTCGGTCGAGGGCGTCGGGGACGAGGTCGGCGGGATCACTGGACCATTCGACCGTGGTACCGGACTGCTTGTAGAACAAGGTGTTTCGGGCGAACAGGCTGCGAAACAGGAAGACCCGATCGCCGGTGATCAGGCAGCCGACCAGATCACCCGGTAGCCCGGCCAGATCCGGGTAGCGTCCGCTCCGAAGCGTCTCGGTGATCCGGCCGACCAGGGCATCGTCCAGGGATCCGACGAGCGCGCCGCCCAGTGCGAGATGGCCGCGCTCGACCGGACGCGCGGACTGGACAACCGGAACCATCCCCGGTCTGGTCCATTGCCGCAGATATATCGGACGTTCGGGTGCGACCCGTTCGTGAAAGGCTGCGAAGGGAACGCAGGTGTAATCGACGGGAGCCCCGTCGCACGGCAGGGTCACTCGGCCAGCGCAACCGAGGTAGTCTGCGGTCGGAGTAGAATCTTCCATGTCGAACGAAACCTCATATTCGCCAAGAACTTCGACAGGCGTGGCCCCTCCCCCCGGTGGATTACCGGTCCCGAGCCGGGGGAAGGGGACCACTGGTTGATCACTTCAGGCAACTAGAGAATGTTGCCGTGGCTGAGCAGATCGGGCACACCCTTGAACACAAGGGCGGTGTGCTCCTCGACCGTGCCCAGGCGGATCACCTCGGGCTCGCTGTAGGACAGCTTCTTCATTCGTAGTCACCTCCTTTCCATTCCGTTCTCTCGTGGACGAATTCAGGCGTGCGGGAACGGGATGGCATGCGGCCGAGTGCAATTCACACCCGATGGCAGAATATTTCAATGCCCGCCGGTCGGTATCGAATCAGCTTGGGGCGCAATACGTTACGATGATCTAGTTACCTGCGTGATCCACCTGCGCTTACGCAATCGAAACAGTCGGTCGCGGACCTCGATGTACCGCAAGATATCTCGGAACAGGGGCGGGTCGGGGGAACACCGACATGACTTAACCGTAACCACCGGAAGGCCTTTCCGTCGACCCCTATCGATCACTTATTCGGGCCAATTTCGGTTGTCATGTCGTGCGAAATCGCGGTTTCCCGCAATTAATTTCCGAACGGATTCAATTCTCGCTCGTAGCTACGAACGGTTGTTGATTTCCTTGTCGACCCGTTCGAAGACCTCGGCGATCACAGCCAGTTGCTCGGGGGTGAGCAGGTCGATGAAGTCGCGGCGCACGGCGGCCACATGGCCGGGGGCGGCGGCGCGCAGCCGCCGCATGCCCTCCTCGGTGAGGTGGGCGCGCACGCCGCGGCCGTCCTCCTCGGTGCTGGTGCGCCGGACCATGCCCTGCGCCTCCATCCGACGAATCTGATGGGTGAGGCGGCTACGGGAGGACAGCACGCCGTCGGCCAGATCGCTAATGCGCAGCGACAGGTCGGGCGATTCCGACAGCAGCACCAGGATGCGATATTCCGGCAGGGTCAGGTCGCTGTCGCGTTGCAGCTGGCGGTTCAGCTCCGACATCAGGCGCTGGTGGCCGTCCATATAGGCCCGCCACGCGCGCTGCTGAGCCGAGCTGAGCCACCTCGGCACCGGTGCCGTGCGACCGCTCGGTTCGTCAGCCATACGGTCATTCTATTAGCCGCAAGAAAGTGTCAGAATCCCCGGTCAGCGCGCACCCGACAGCAGGGTGCGATCGAGGTCGGCGACGGTGGCACAGCCAGAAAGGCCCATGCTCGCATCGAGATCGGCGAGCAGCACCCGCAGCGCGTGCCGCACCCCGTCGCGCCCCGCGAGCCCCAGGCCGTAGGCCCACGGCCGCCCGTACAGCACCGCCTTGGCGCCCAACGCCAGCGCGATCATCACATCGGAGCCGGAGCGGATGCCGGAGTCGAACAGCACATCGGCGCGATCGCCGACGGTGGCGACGATCGCGGGCAGCGCGTCGAGCGCGGCCGCCGCGCCGTCCACCTGCCGGCCGCCGTGATTGCTCACCACCACCGCGTCCGCACCCGCGTCGACGACCAGGCGGGCGTCGTCGGGATGCAGCACGCCCTTCACCGCGATCGGCAGATCGGTCCATTCCCGCAGCCGAGCGATGTCGGCGGGGCGCAGCCCGTGATTGCCGAACAGCCCGACCCAGGTGAGCACGGCCAGCCGCAGCGCGTCCTCGCTCTCCTCGGGCGGGGTGGCCAGCCGCGCGCGAAAGACGGGATCGGACAGATAGTTCGCCAGTCCCTTGCCCTGCAGGAACGGCAGATGCGCCAGCTCCAGATCGCGCGGACGCCAGCCCATGCTCGGGGTGTCGGCGGTGACGACGATCGCCTTCGCGCCCGCCTTGCCGGCCCGCTCGACCAGCGAACGGGCCAGCTCGTGATCGCCGGGCCAGTAGAGCTGATACCACCACGCCCCGGCCGCGGCGCCGACCTCCTCGATCGTGGCGGAGGCGGCGGTCGAGAGCACCATGCCGATGCCGAGTTCGCGGGTCACCTCGGCGACCACCGTCTCGCCCCGCTCGTGCAGCAGTTCCAGCACGCCGATGGGCGCGGTCAGCACCGGCGCGGCGAGCGTGGTGCCCAACACCTCCACCGACAGATCGCGCGCCCCGGGCCCGCTCGCGCCGCGCCACATGCGCGGTAGCAGCCGATGCCGGTCGAAGGCCGCGAGGTTCGCCGCAGCGGTGCGCTCCGCCGACGCGCTACCCGCCACATAGGCGAATGCGGCCGGATCCAGAACCTGGCGGGCGCGCTGCTCCAACCCCGCTGCCGTCATAGGTAATTCGGGCACGGCGCCGGTGAGTCCGGCCAGGTAGATCTCGTTCTGGAAATCGGCGAAACTGCTCACCCGGCCCACGCTAGTCCGCGATCCGCCGCACGTCCGCGTGTTGGGCGCTCCCGCTCGGGTATTCGACCGGCGAGCGAAAGGAGGTGTGAAATGGTGGAAATGTCCGAAGCGGAGCGCTTACAGGATCTACGGCGGCGCGCCGCGGCCGCGGGAGTGCCCGGCAGCGCGGAGATGACCCCCGACGAGTTGCGCGAGGCGCTGGGCAAGATGGCCAAGGGCGCGGACGCCGAGACCGCCAAACGCGAAGCGGTCGAGCAATAGTCGTAAGGTCACGATATGCGCGCAGTGACACTCGACGGATTCGGTGGACCCGAGGTGATGCGGTGGGCGGAGGTGCCCGACCCGCCGCCGCCCGGGCCCGGCGAGGTGGCGATCGACGTCACCGCGGCCGGGGTGAACCGGGCCGATCTGCTGCAGCGCCAGGGGAACTATCCCCCACCGCCCGGGGCGAGTGAGCTGCTCGGCCTGGAATGCTCCGGCGTCATCGCGGAAGTCGGTGCGGGCGTCCAGGATTGGCGGCCGGGCGATCGGGTGTGCGCGCTGCTGTCCGGCGGCGGCTACGCCGAGCGCGTCGTGGCCCCCGCCACCCAGGTGCTGCCGATTCCGCAGGCCCTGGACACCGCGGCCGCCGCGGCGCTGCCGGAGGTAGCTGCCACCGTGTGGTCGAACCTGGTTGTGCGCGCCGGACTGCACGCCGGGCAGCTGCTGCTCATCCACGGCGGCGGCAGCGGAATCGGCACGCACGCCATTCAGGTGGCGGTGAGCCGAGGCGCGCGGGTCGCGGTGACCGCGGGCTCGGCGGGCAAACTGGACCGCTGCAAGCAGCTCGGGGCCAATATTCTGATCAACTACCGCGAGGAGGACTTCGTCGCGGTCCTCGGCGAATTCGGCGGCGCGGACGTCATTCTGGACAATATGGGCGCGGCCTATCTGGGCCGCAATATCGAGGCGCTCGCCCCGGACGGCCAGCTGTGCGTCATCGGCATGCAGGGCGGGGTCAAGGGTGAGCTGAACATCGCGACCCTGGTGGGTAAGCGCGGCACCGTGCACGCCACCAACCTGCGCCGCCGCCCGGCCACCGGGCGCTCCAGCAAGGCCGAGATCATCGCCGAACTGCGTCGCCACCTCTGGCCGCTGATCGCCGACGGCACGATCGCCCCCGTGGTCAGCGCCGAACTTCCGGCCACCGAGGCGCCCGAGGCCCACCGCCTGCTCGACTCCGCCGAGACCGTCGGCAAGGTGCTGCTGCGGATTCGCGACAATTAATCGAGCGCCGCGAGCGCCCTGCCCAGCTGGTCGATCTCGAATTTGGTGGTGTAGGGCGCCAATCCGATCGTCACCGCGCCGCCCTCGTCGTTGACGCCCAGCGCGTCGAGCAGGCGGCTGCCGCCGTGCACACCGCTCAGGGTGCCGATGCGGTGGTCGGCCAGGCGCGCGGAGACCTTCTCGGCCTGCATGCCCGCGATGGTGAAGCTGACCGTCGGGATCCGGGTCGAGGCGCGGCCGATCACCGTGAGATTCGGGATGCGGTCGAGCACCTCCATCAGGTGTTCGAACAGGTGGTCGTGATAGTCCTGCAGCGAGGTGATCGAGACCTCCAGCCGCTCCCGGCGGGTGCCACCGGCCTGTTCGTCGAGTCCGGCCAGATAGTCGATCGAGGTGGTCAGCCCGGCCAACAGGGCGTACTGATGTCCGCCGACCTCGAGCCGCTCCGCACCCTTCGCATACGGGTTGAGCGACATCGACGGAATGCGATCCAGGAAGGCCGGATCGCGGAACACCAGGGCACCGATCTGCGGCCCGCCCCAGGCCGGGGCGGACAGCGCGACGACATCGGCATTGAGCTCGTCGATATCGATCAGCGCGTAGGGCGCGGCGCCGAAGCAGTCGGCCACCAGCAGCCCACCCACCTCGTGCACGCGATCGGCGGCCACCCGCACGGCGGGCGCCGACCCCACGATCGGGGAGGCGGCCGTCAAGGCCACCAGACGTGCGGTGGGCCCGATCAACTCCTCGAACTGCCAGGCCGGCATTTCGCAGGTCTCGATCTCCACTTCGGCCCAACGCACATGCGCCCCATAGCGATTGGCGATCCGCAGCCACGGCGCCACATTCGCCTCGTCGTCCAGGCGCGACAGCACGATCCCGGTCCCCAGCCCCAGCCGCGAACTCAGCGATTCGGCCAGCCAGGCCAGCAGTACCGCGCGGTCCGGTCCCAGCACCACTCCGGCCGGGTCGCCGCCGACCAGATCCGCCACCGCCTCGCGCGCGGCGTCCAGAATGCCCGCGCTGCGCTTGGCGGCCGCGTGGCGATTGGTATGGGAGAAGGCGGAGGTGCGGAAACCTGTTGAGACGGCGCGAGATACCGAATCCGGCACCAGCATGCCCGCCTGCGGGTCGAGGTGGATCCAGCCGTCGCCCAGGGACGGTATCAGGCCCCGAACCCGCGCGACGTCGTAAGTCATGTGGGCCACTCTAAGGGCAGCGGGCGAGTCGGCGTAACCGTGTCAGCGGCAACCGAGCGACCGGGCGAGATATCACGCAGCATGGCGACCGACTTTCCTGAAGAAACCGAACCACGAGGCAGACGAGACCGCAACAGAATACTTGCGGTCACAAACGTACATACCCCCAATGGGCACCCTCCCCGACTTAGCGCGATGCGCCGGGACGGGACATGATGGGGATCATGACGCACTCGGACGGAGCACCGGATTCCATCGTGGTGATCGGGCCCGAAGGCCGCCCCTTGATCGTTCCGGCAGGCGCGCAGGGCGAATCGCCCGTCAGCGGCCAGGTCGTGGGCGAGGAGGGCGAGGAGGCCAAGAACAGCAAGGACGAATCGCTGGCCGATATGGTCGAGCAGCCGGCCAAGGTCATGCGCATCGGCACCATGATCAAGCAGCTGCTCGAGGAGGTGCGCGCGGCTCCCCTCGACGATGCCAGCCGCACCCGGCTCAAGGAGATCCACAAGACCTCGATCCGCGAACTCGAGCAGGGCCTGTCGCCGGATCTGCGCGACGAACTGGAGCGGCTGGCGCTGCCGTTCAACGACGATTCGGTCCCGTCCGACGCCGAATTGCGCATCGCCCAGGCCCAGCTGGTGGGCTGGCTGGAAGGGCTGTTCCACGGCATCCAGACCGCGCTGTTCGCCCAGCAGATGGCGGCCCGCGCCCAGCTCGAGCAGATGCGGCACGCGCTGCCGCCGGGTATGCAGGGTCAGCGCGAGGGCGGCCAACACGGTGGCGTCACCGGCGGCGGGCAGTACCTGTAGCCCGACCTCGGCATCGGGCCGATAGCGATGCGATCGGCCCGGTTACCAACCTGCGCTAAGGTCGAGCACTGTGCCCGCAGCCGCTCCAGCCGATTCGGCGACCGCCGAACAGCACCCTGTCGACGCCTCGGAACCGCTAGTGTCTGATTCGCAATCGTTCGCGCGCGCGTTCTCCGACTTCCGGAGCGGTTTCGCGCAGCGGGAGCTGTGGCTGTCGCTGGGCTGGCAGGACATCAAGCAGCGCTATCGCCGATCGGTGCTGGGGCCGTTCTGGATCACCATCTCCACCGCCGTGCAGGCGGCCGCCATCGGGCTGCTCTACGCGACTCTGCTCGGTCAGCCGCTGCGGGAATATCTGCCCTATGTGACGGTCGGCATCATCGTCTGGAACGTCATCGAGGCCAGCATCCTCGAGGGTTCGGACGTGTTCATCGCCAACGAGGGCCTGATCAAACAGCTGCCCTCGGCGCTGAGCGTGCACGTGTACCGGCTGGTGTGGCGACAGTTCCTGTTCTTCGCGCACAACCTGGTGATCTACGCGGTGATGCTGGTCGCCTTCGGCGTGTGGCGCAATCTGCACTGGACCGCGCTGCTCGCGATCCCGGCCATCGGGCTGATCTTCCTCAACGCCATGTGGGTCTCGATCGCGTTCGGCATCTTCAGCACCCGCTACCGCGACATCGCGCCGATCCTGGGCAGCCTCACCCGCATGCTGTTCGTGCTGACGCCGGTCATGTGGTCGGCGAAGGTGCTGCACGATCAGGGCGGCTCGGTGAGCGAGCGGGCCCGGCTGATCGAGATCGTCCCGACCTACCACTACCTCGAGATCGTGCGCGCACCGCTGCTCGGCGACCCGATCGCGCCCCGGCACTGGCTGATCGTGCTGGCGATCACCGTGGTGGGCTGGGCAGCGGCCATACTGGCCATGAAACGATTCCGTTCCCGCGTCCCCTACTGGGTGTGAAGGCTCGATGACCGACCATGTGAGTATCGAAACCCGCAACGCCTGGGTGGAGTTCCCGATCTTCGACGCGAAATCGCGGTCGTTGAAGAAGGCGTTCCTGGGCAAGGCCGGTGGCTCGATCGGACGCAACAAATCCGATGTCGTGGTCGTCGAGGCGCTGCGCGACATCACGCTGTCGCTGCGGGAGGGTGATCGGGTCGGCCTGGTCGGGCACAACGGCGCGGGTAAATCCACCCTGCTGCGGCTGCTCTCGGGCATCTACGAACCGACCCGCGGCAGCGCGCGGGTGAGCGGGCGGGTGGCCCCGGTCTTCGATCTCGGCGTGGGTATGGATCCGGAGATCTCCGGCTACGAGAACATCATCATCCGCGGCCTGTTCCTCGGGCAGACGCGTAAGCAGATGATGGCCAAGGTCGACGAGATCGCCGAATTCACCGAATTGGGCGAATATCTGAACATGCCGCTGCGCACCTACTCCACCGGCATGCGGGTGCGGCTGGCGATGGGCGTGGTGACCTCGATCGATCCGGAAATCCTGCTGCTGGACGAGGGCATCGGCGCGGTCGACGCGGAATTCATGAAGAAGGCCCGGCACCGGCTGCGCGATCTGGTCGCCCGCTCCGGAATCCTGGTGTTCTGCAGCCATTCCAACGAATTCCTCGCCCAGCTCTGCGATACCGCGATGTGGATCGACCACGGGCAGCTGAAGATGCAGGGCGGGATCGAGGAGGTCGTGCGGGCCTACGAGGGGCCCGAGGCCGGTGACCACGTGGCGCAGATCCAGCGCGAGCTGGAAAAAGAACGGGAACTGGAGCGTAATTCCGCATGAGTCGCATCGGCGAATCGGCCAAGATCATCGCGGTGGTCGTCACCCACAAACGCCGGGAGCTGCTGGCCGAATCGCTGCAGGTGCTCTGCGCCCAGACGCGTCCGGTCGACCACCTGATCGTCGTCGACAACGCCAACGAGCCCGAGGTGGGTGAGCTGGTGCGGCAGCAGCCGGTGGAATCGACCTATCTCGGCTCGGAACACAATCTCGGCGGTGCGGGCGGTTTCGCGCTCGGCATCCTGCACGCGCTGACGCTGGGCGCGGACTGGGTGTGGCTGGCCGACGACGACGGGCGACCCGAGGGCCCGGAAGTGCTTGCGACACTGGTCGATTGCGCGCGGCGGCACGATCTTGCCGAGGTGTCGCCGGTGGTCGCCGACATCGACGATCCGGACCGGCTGGCGTTCCCGCTGCGGCGCGGCGTGGTGTGGCGGCGGCTGCGCTCGGAGCTCGGCGACGAGGATTTCCTGCCCGGCATCGCCTCGCTGTTCAACGGCGCGCTGATCTCCGCCGAGGCGGTCGACGTGATCGGCGTACCGGACCTGCGGCTGTTCGTGCGCGGCGACGAGGTCGAGGTGCATCGCCGCCTGGTGCGCTCGGGCCTGCCGTTCGGCACCTGCCTGCGGACGGCGTATCTGCATCCCAACGGTTCGGCCGAGTTCAAGCCGATCCTGGGCGGACGCATGCACACCCAGTACCCGGACGATCCGGTCAAGCGCTACTTCACCTACCGCAACCGCGGCTATCTGATGTCCCAGCCCGGCATGCGCAAGCTGCTGCCGCAGGAGTGGGCGCGCTTCTCCTGGTTCTTCCTGGTGCAGCAGAAGGATCCGGCCGGGCTGGCCGAATGGCTGCGGCTGCGGCGGCTGGGGCGGCGCGAGCAGTTCCACAAGCCCAACTAGCGCGGCGAAAAATGGATTGCGGTCCGCGCGGCGGGCTGTCATCGTTGTATTCACACAGACAGTGAGCGTCGGAAGGTCGAAGGAGGTGGAGTACGTGAAGACGGATGTTCGGGTTGTCGTGGGCTGGCAGCGACTCGGTAACGAAAGTCGCGCCGCCGCATGTACTTCCACCTTCTCACCCATTCACTGAGCCCGTGTCCGGGCTCGGTGCCCGACGAAAGATGGCTCCCCATCATGGTCGATTTCGACCGACTCGTTCCCTACGGCTGGAATGCAGCCGTCTCCGCCGAGTACGCAGGACTGCTCGACACCGGCTGGGTCCCGGCCCGCGTCATCCGAATGGATCGCAGCGAGTGCGACGTCGCCACACCAACAGGTCTCGCACGCGCCCGCTGCCCGCGGGCGGATACCAACGTCAGCGGCCTGTGTACCGGCGACTGGGTGGCACTGGATGCCGAATCGACCGTGCGGCAACTACTTCCGCGACGCACCGCGATCGTGCGGGCGGCGGTTTCCGGACGGTCCGAGGCGCAGGTGCTCGCCGCCAATATCGATACGGTGCTGGTGTGCGGTGCCGCCGACGGTGATGTCGATCTTGGCCGGATCGAGCGAATGTTGGCACTGGCCTGGGAATCCGGCGCCCAGCCGGTGGTAGTGCTGACGAAAGCCGATCTGGCCGTTGATATTCCGATCGATAGCGTGCGCGCGGTCGCCCCCGGCGCCACGACGCTCGCGGTGAGCGCGAACACCGGCGCGGGAATGGACGTGCTGACCGCGGTACTCGACGGCACGGTCGCGCTGCTCGGCCCCTCGGGCGCGGGCAAGTCCACCCTGGCCAATGCGCTGCTTGGTGAGGAGGTGTTCGCCACCAACGAGGTTCGCGCCGCCGACAAGCGCGGCCGCCACACCACGGTGCACCGCGAGTTGCGGCCGCTGCCCGGCGGCGGCACGCTGATCGACACCCCGGGTCTGCGCTCGGTCGGCCTGTGGGACGCCTCCGAGGGACTGGGGCGCACCTTCAGCGATATCGAATCCCTCGCCGCCGATTGCCGTTTCGGCGATTGCGCGCACGTGAGCGAGCCCGGCTGCGCGGTGCTGGCGGCCATCGATTGCGGTGCGCTTCCCCAGCGTCGCCTCGACAGCTACCGCAAACTCCAGCGCGAGAACGAATGGCTGGCCGCGCGCACCGATGCCCGGCTGCGCGCCGAACGGCTGCGGATGTGGAAGAACATCGAGCGCTCGCAGCGGGTGGTCCATCGCGAGCGGCAGTCGCGGCGACGGTAGCTCGATCGACCCAGGGCGGCCGGGATCGCAGCGTCGTCCCGGCCGCCCGTTTATGCAACTGGTTGCATACTGTCCGGAATTGGGCTTAGCCTGCATGCTGGGGTAATTGCCACAGACGGGAGTAGGGCTATGACCGAAGCAGCAAAGCCGCTGGCGGGACGGACGATGATCATGTCGGGCGGCAGCCGCGGGATCGGCCTCGAGATCGCCAAGCGGGCCGCGGCGGACGGGGCCAACATCACGCTGATAGCCAAGACCGATACCCCGCATCCCAAGCTTCCCGGCACCATCCACACGGCCGCGGCCGAGCTCGAGCAGGCGGGCGGGTCGGTGCACAAATTCGTGGGCGACGTACGCGACGACGAGGCGGTCGCGGCGGCCGTGCGCGAGACGATCGAGCGGTTCGGCGGCATCGATATGGTCGTCAACAACGCCTCGGCCATCGACCTCTCGCCGACCGAACTGCTGCCGATGAAGAAGTACGACCTGATGCAGGACATCAACTGCCGCGGCAGCTTCCTGCTGTCCAAGCTGAGCATTCCGGCCCTGAAGGATTCCGCCGCGGCCGGGCGCAATCCGCACATCCTGACCCTGTCCCCGCCGCTGAATCTGGATCCGAAATGGGCCGGACAGTCGCTGGGCTACACCATCGCCAAATACGGCATGTCGCTGACCACCCTGGGCCTGGCCGAGGAGTTGCGCGAGTACGGCATCGGCGTGAACTCGCTGTGGCCGCGCACCACCATCGCGACGGCGGCCGTGCGCAATCTGCTCGGCGGCGAGGAGATGGTGTCCACCTCGCGCACCCCCGACATCTACGCCGACGCGGCGTATCTGGTTCTCACCTCCCCCGCCAAGGACACCACCGGCAATTTCTTCATCGACGAGGATGTCCTTGCGGCCCATGGCATCACGGATCTGGACAAGTACCGCGTCACCCCCGGTGACGGACCGTTGACCACCGACCTGTTCCTCTGAGTCAAGACCCCTCAATCGCGGGCTCCCCGGCCCGTAACGCCGACGTACCGGTCGAACGACCTACTGGTGCAACGCGTTTCGGGTCGGGGTTACCGATTGGGAGTGATACACATGGGTCAGCGGTCGATGGTCGGCCTCGGCATCGCCTCTCTGGTGGTCGCGGCGGTCGGCGTCCTCGCCCCGCAGGCTGCCGCCAGGGAATTGGCGCCGGGTCTGGACTGCGAGCGGATCACCTGCCGCAACGACACCGACGACAGGTACCGCCTCGAGATCGAGGTGACCTGTTGGAACGGCCCCCGCACCGAGATCCGCTACATCACCGCCCACAGCACCCGCTATCTGGACGATCTGTCATGCCCGCCGATGGCCCGGCCCGGCACCACCGAACAGGATCCGCCGACCACGCGGCCGGACGGCACCTGGGAGCATCCGATGCCCCGCCAGGTGCCGGGCGAGCTCATTCCGCAGGTGCCACAGCGCATCGAGTATCGCGGCGCGGTGGTCGAGAACGTTTTGCAGCCGCAGCAGCAATCCGGTTCGGCCGCACGCTGATTCGTCACGCCTCGGATTCGGCGAGTTCCTTCAGCGTGCGCAATTGCTTGCGCATCATGAGGAAATCGCCGAATACGAGCGGGGCCAGCAGCGCCGGGGGGCCGGGAAACCGGGCACGCACGTGCAATCTGGTGCCGCCCGCCTCCGCGCGCACCGCATAGGTGACCGCGACGATCGACGCGTGCAGGGTGATGTGTTGCGCGGGCGCGAAGGAGGTCAGCCGGAACTGGCCCATGAAGCGCTGCCCCACGGCGAGCTCGGTCAGCTCCGGGCAGCGGCGGCGCGGGCTGCGGCGGCCGAAGTTGTCGAGCAGGTCGTAACTGTATGGGGCGACCCGCAATTGACACAGCCAGGCGTAGACGAGCTCGGGTGGGGCGGCGATGGAGAGGGCGCGGTCGCATACCGTCGCCGCGTCGGGAAAGTCGGCGTCGCAGGGCAATTCGAGATCCAGCTCCGCCGGGCGGGCGCCCCAGACCTGCCCCGGAAGCGTGCGGCCACGCCGTTCGGCCGCCCTGACGATGCGGCGCAGGATGGCGCGAACGATGATGCCATGCCCGCCACTGTCGATGACGAGCTTGCGATAGATCCACCCGCCGATACCGGGAAAGTCGGCGCGGGTCTCAGCGCTGATCAGGGTGTGCTCGGCGGCCGGTTGCTCGAGGGTGATGATCAGCGCGTAGCGCGAGAACCGATGACTGCCCTCCAGCACCAGTCGTCGCGGCTCGTCCTTCTCGGTGATGTCGAACGTTCCCCCGTCCCGTTCGGCGGCGGCGCCCAGGCCGCGCCACAGCGCGTCCCATACCCGTTCCCGATTCGTTGCGGCTATCCTCGAATGTCGGTCGATATAGGACAAGCGCTCCATATAGAAGGAACGTACTAGTAGATGGCTCCGCCCCGCAAGCACGACACCGATGTGATCCTCGACGCCGCGCGCACCCTGGTGCTGCGCGACGGACCCCGCGCGGCCAGCGTCGCCGCCATCGCCGCGGCCAGCGGTGCGCCGGTGGGCACGCTGTATCACCGCTTCGGCAATCGCAACGGGGTGCTGGTCGAGACCTGGATCCGTGCGCTGGATCGGTTCCAGCGGCGGGCGATGGCGGCGGGCGACGAGCCCGATCCATTGGACGCGGCCGTCGGAATGGCCGCTGCCACCATCGAATTCGGCCGCGAGCTGCCCGAGGACGCCCAACTGCTGTTACAGCTGCGCCCCGGCGACCTGCTCGACGGGGCGCCCGACACCGAGCTGCGCGCCCGGCTCGACCGCATGAACGCCCCGTTGATCGAGCGCATGCACGTGCTGACCGAGCAGCTGTACCAAGCCGACGACGAACAGACCGTCAATCGAGTGGTCCTGGCCGTCGTCGACCTGCCCTACGCGGCGCTGCGCCGCCACGCACGCGCCGGGAAGATCCCCGCCTGGCTGGCCGCCGAGGTCGCCGACGCGACCCGCACCCTGCTCACGGCTCGCTAGCCGGTCACTCCGAGGCGTTCTTCGCCGGAATCCCGTACAGCCGTTCCCAGTTCTCCCGGCTGGTCAGTTCCGGCATGGCCGCGCGGTACTGGCGGGTGAGGGTCGGTAGTTCGCGGCGGAGTTGGCGCAGCACCCGCCAGGTGCGCAACAGCAGGGCGCGGGCACGGGCCTTGTCGCGCTTGCGGATTCGCACGCCGGACTGCGAGGCGTCGGTGACCACGACATGGTCGAACAGCGAGACGTGCCACCAGTAGGCATCCTCGCGGGTGACGCCGGTCAGGCCGGGCTGCACGCGGCCGGTCCACTGCTGGATCGCGCGCTTGATCAGGACCAGCACCGGCCGACTCGGCTCGCCGTTGGCGCGGCGCAGCCGGAGCTCGGCATTGCGGATCGGCGCGGTCGCGGCCGGATGCTTGATCGTCTCGGCGTAGTCGCCGCGGGTGGAGCGGGCCGCGGCCAGTGCCGCGATTCCGCCGTCCCGCAACGCCTTCGGGCCCTTCAGATAGTCCTCGATGCCCTGCAGCGTGGTGTGTGCCAGGCCGTACTGCATGGCCACCAACATCTCGGAGATCTCCCGGAACAGCTGGCGGGTGATCTTCTTCGGATCCAGATCGCTGTGCAGCGAGGAGACGATCAGGGAGTTGCGCGAGGAGAAGTAGCGCGCCCAGTCGTCGTAGTCCTTCCAGTAGAAGTCCGCGTGCCAGACCGCCGCGCCGGGCAGCGTCACGGTCACGAAGCCGTGTTCGCGTGCGCGCAGGCCGTATTCGACGTCGTCCCACTGGAAGAAGATGGGCAGCGGCAGGCCGATGCGGGCCACCACCTCGGCCGGGATCAGGCAGGTCCACCAGGCGTTGTAGCCCGCGTCCACGCGGCGTTCCTGATGCTTCTTGAGCATGCTGGTGTTGCGCAGCGCCTTGGACACCTTCTGACCGTGCCGCAGGATGGCCAGATCGGTCTCCTCGGCGCCGACGTTGAGGTAGTCGGGATTGAGCAGGAACAGCATCTGTGCGCCGACCAGGGTCGGTTCGACGGTCAGGTTGGCGAAGGCGTTGAGCCGCAACACCGTTTCCGGCTCACACAGGATGTCGTCGTCCATCAGAATGACGTCGGCATGTTCGTTGGCCGCCGAGACCTCGTAGAGTCCGCGCGTGAAACCGCCCGCCCCACCGAGATTCGGCTGCCGGATATAGCGCAGCTTGTCGCCGAAGCTGGGCGCGGTCCGCTGGTACAGCGGCCGGTTCTCGACCAGATCGGTGCCCTGATCGACCACGTACACCGCATCGATCGCGTCGAGTACGGCCGGATCCGAGGCCAGTGCCGCCACCGTGTGGGCACAGTCCTCGGCGCGGTTGAAGGTGCAGATCGCGATCGCGACGGGCCGGACATGATCCGGGGCGGTCGCCGTCCAGGTCAGCTCGCTGATCGCGAGATCGCCACCGACGGCATCGAATTCGAGCCACAGCGCGCCGCCGTCGACGTACTGGTCCAGCGGCGCCCGCAGCACCACCCGGCCGTCGGCGCGCACGTCGGTGCTGTCGATGATGCGCCGATGCCCGGCGATATCGGAGGCGGCCAGCCGAATTCGCGCCAGGCCGCCGAGCTCGACGGACATGGCGACCTCGACCTCGGTGACCGTGGTCCAGCGCTGCCAGTAGGCGGCGGCGAACCGGCCGAAGTAGGTGTTGGTGTGGGCGCGCGCACCCTTGTCCAGCCGCAGGCTCAGCCGCTCGCGGTGTGCCTTGCCGCCCTTGACCACGGCGTACAGCTCATCGCTGACCTTCGGGGACGGTCCGGTGAATACGCCGCGCGCCAGCACCAGTCGCTCGGGGGCCTGGTGGTCACCGCGCAGCGTGGCGGGTGCGGGGTCGGCGATACGCCGGTCGTTCTCGGATGCGGTCACGGCCTGGCCAGCCGACTGGTCCATATTGGATTCCCTCGTAATCCCTCGGTGATCGAAAGCCGGCGAACGGGATGGTCCGCTATGCGCGGCCGGCTGAGGATATCAATGCGCTTCGGACGCGGCATCGCGAGAGGTCGCGCCCGTGAAGACGAATTTGTCATAGGCCCAGTAGCGGAACAGTACCGCCACGATCTGCCCGATCAGGGTGCCCGAGATGTTGTCCGACAGCGGCGTCGACAGGTCCAGCACATAGCGGGAGAAGCCGAGACAACCCAGCTGCAGGGCGATGGCGACGACATTGAACACCGCGTAGAGCAGATATTCGCGGGCCGCGCTGCCGCCCTTCTTGTGCGCGAAGGTCCACCATTTGTTGCCGAAGTAGGTGACGACCGTGGCCACCGCGATGGCGATGATCTTGGCGGGCAACGGGGCGTGGAACAGCGGCCCCTCCCCGCCGGCGAACACCAGCAGGTTGTAGGTCCCGGCGTCGACCAGGAAGCCGATCGCCCCGACAACGAGGAAGGCCCCGCCCTGGCGGACGGCGGCCAGGATCTTGGTGAGCAACGGCGCGCCGGGCGCCGCCTCCTCGATCACGATCTCACTGCCGGACACCACGCCGACGGTACCGCATGGGGCAGGATGGGTATTCGACACAGGTGAGGGTTACCCAACGCACCCGCCGGGCCCCCCTGTACCCTCCCGGTGTTCGTAATTTCACCGTCCGGTTCGAAATAATGAGGGATTGACGGGGTGGACCCCACCGAGCTTCGTATCGCCGCAGTGGTGCCCTGCCACAACGAAGAGGCCGCGGTCGCAAAGGTCGTCACGGACCTCAAGGCCGCCGTGCCGGGCATCGTCGTCTACGTCTACGACAACCTCAGTACCGACGCGACCGCCGAGCGCGCCCGCGAGGCGGGGGCGATCGTGCGCACCGAAACCACCAAGGGCAAGGGCAATGTCGTGCGCCGGGCCTTCGCCGACATCGAGGCCGACGTCTATCTGATGATCGACGGCGACGACACCTACGACGCCTTCGCCGCGCCGCTGATGATCAAGACCCTGCTCGAGGGCCCGTACGACCACGTGTTGGGCGTGCGCAAGCAGGACGAGGGCGCGCAGGCCTACCGCGCGGGCCACGAGACCGGCAACAAGGTGCTCAACGGCGTGGTCGGCAAGGTGTTCGGCGAGAACGTCGAGGACATGCTGTCCGGCTACCGGGTGTTCTCCCGGCGGTTCGTGAAGAGCTTCCCGGCGGTGTCGCGCGAATTCGAGATCGAGACCGAGCTGACCGTGCACTCGCTGCACCTGCGGGTGCCGAAGTCCCAGGTGCCCGTCGGCTTCCGCGATCGCCCAGCGGGCAGCGAGAGCAAGCTGCGCACCTACCACGACGGGTTCAAGATCCTCGCGCTCATCACGAACCTGGCTCGCCACGAGCGGCCCGTCGCCTTCTACGGTCTGTTCGGCACGCTGGCCTGGCTGGTCTCGGTGATCCTGATCGTGCCGATCGTGATCGAGTTCTATCGGATCCACGAGGTGCCGCGATTCCCGACGCTGTTCCTCGGCTTCACGTTGCTGCTGCTGGGCAGCCTCGCGTGGACCGCGGGCCTGATCCTGGACGGCATCCGCCGCTCCCGGCACGAGGCCGCGCGGCTGATGTATCTGCGCTACGCCGCGGTGGGCGCCGAATCGCCCGAACGGGTCGGACAGGCCAACTGATGACGACCCAGGCCGAGCCGGAGACGGCCGACCAGCCACCCGCCCTCGCCGAACAACCCGGTGCCGTCGCCTCCGCCCCGGCCGCTCTGGGCCGAGCAGCGGGCTGGGCCCAGCGCCATCTCGGCCTGGGCACGGTCGCCTTCGTCGTGGTCGCGGCGGTATTCGGCGCGATCTTCTCGGTACTGACCCCGGCGTTCTGGGGACATGACGAGATCACCCAGTTCGGCCGGGCCTATCAGGTGGCCCACGGCGGCTTCACCCCGCACCGCATCGCCGACGATCGCGGCGTGGCCTACGGCGGCGACGTCCCGTTGAGCATCGACGGGCTGATGAACTACGCCTTCGACGACTACAACCACAATGCGGGCGAACCCGATCCGATGGTCGAGAATCCGGCCGCCTACGACCTGCTGGGCGCGGCGCCGGTCACCTCGGCGACCAAGCCGGTGTGGTTCACCAATACCGCCGCCTATTCGCCGGTCCCGTATGTGCCCGCGGCCGTGGGCATTCGGCTGGCGCAGGCGCTGGATCTGAATGTCGGCGCGACCGTCGAGCTCACCCGGCTGGCGGGGCTGGCGGCCTATCTGCTGATCGTCGGCTTCGCGCTGCGGGCGCTGCGCGCGCATCGGATGCAGTGGCTGGCGTTCACGGTGGCGGTACTGCCGATCGCGCTGTTCCAGGCCGGGACCGTCACCGCCGACACCATGACCAACGCGCTGGCGATCCTGGTGTCCTGCCTGCTGGTGAAGGGCCTGTTCCTGGGCGCGGAGCTGACCCGGGCGGAGACCGCCGCGGCGCTGGCTGCCACCATCGCGCTGCCGCTGAGCAAGCCGACCTACGTGCTGCTGGCCATGCTCGTGGTGCTGATTCCGGCGCGGCAGTACCGGTTCGGCAACTGGCTGCGCTGGCTGCCGTGGGTGTGCGCGGCGGTGGGCGCCGGATTGTTCGCGGCGTGGATGAAGATCGCCGCACCGACCGGCGACGGGATGGGCCTGATGCGGCCGCAGGCGCAATGGCATTCGGTGCGGCCGGGCGATCAGCTGCACGAGATCCTCGGCGATCCGGGGCATTTCCTCGAGGTTTTCACCGACAGCATCTGGTATCGCGATCAGCGCTGGTTCACCCAGTTCTTCGGTGAGCTCGGCTTCGCCTATATCGACGTGCCCGCGCTGACGATGCTGGCCTGCCTGCTGGCGTTCGCGGTGAGCGCCGGTGTGGCCGAGCGGTTCTCGACGCCGCGGCTACGCACGGCGATCGTCGCGCTGACGGTGCTGGCCAGCGTAGCGATGATCTACGTGACGCTGTACATGTCGTTCTCGCCGGTGAACTACTACCTCGTCGACGGCGTGCAGGGGCGGTACTTCGTGCCGCTGGCGATCGCCGGATTCGCCGTGCTGTTGCGGTGGATGCCGTTGCGGCTGACCGATATTCGCGGGGAGACCCCGATGCGGGGCCCCGCGATCACGGTCGTGGTGGCGACGGTCGTGGCACTGACGGCGGCGGTGCTGAAATACCACTTCCTGGTCTGGGGCTAGAGCACGCGCTCGCCCGCGGCGGCGTAGGCGCGCTCGGTGGCCTCCTTCTGCGGACGCCACCAGTTCTCGTTCTCGCGGTACCAGCGGATGGTGGCGGCCAGACCGGTGCGGAAGTCGGAGTAGCGCGGGGCCCAGCCGAGTTCGGTACGCAGCAGGGTGGCGTCGATGGCGTAGCGCTGATCGTGACCGGGGCGGTCGGTGACGTGGTCGAAATCGCCCGGATCGCGGCCGAATTCGGCCAGGATCAGCTGGACGACGGATTTGTTGTCGAGTTCGCCGTTGGCGCCGATCAGATAGGTTTGCCCGATACGGCCGCGCTCCAGGATGGTCCACACCGCGCGGTTGTGGTCGTCGACGTGGATCCAGTCGCGCACCTGATGTCCGGCCCCGTACAGCCGCGGGCGCACCCCGTCGATCAGATTGGTGATCTGGCGCGGGATGAACTTCTCCACATGCTGGTACGGCCCGTAGTTGTTGCTGCAGTTGGAGATCGTCGCGCGCACCCCGAACGAGCGCACCCAGGCCCGCACCAGCAGATCGCTGGACGCCTTGGTCGCCGAATACGGGCTCGACGGGTTGTAGGGGGTGGACTCGGTGAAGGCCGGATCGTCGGACGCCAGATCGCCGTACACCTCATCGGTCGAGATGTGGTGATAGCGAACGTCGTGGCGACGCACCGCCTCCAGCAGCGTGTAGGTGCCGACGATATTGGTCTGCACGAACGGCCACGGGCGGGCCAGCGAGTTGTCGTTGTGCGATTCGGCCGCGAAATGCACGACCGCGTCGGCGCGCGAGACCAGGCTCTCGACCAGGTCGGCGTCCGCGACATCACCCCGCACGAATTCGATGCGGTCGGCGACCGGCTCGAGGGAGGCTCGGTTGCCCGCGTAGGTGAGCGCGTCCAGCACGGTCACGCGGGTATCGGGCCGTTCGACGACGGTCTGGTGGACGAAGTTGGCGCCGATGAATCCCGCGCCCCCGGTTACGAGCAATCGCACGATCATCCACCCTAGCCGGGCCGGGGCCGGGCGCGCACCGTCCGGAAATGAAATACCGCGCGACCGGTCCGTTGGATTATTTCCGAACGGAAGGGAATTTCCTGGAACAATACGCTGCGGATGACAGCCAGCAGCATCTGAGGAGCTATTTTCCGGGGCGGCAATCCCGGCGATGGGTGTGACCTTCGTCACTCTGCTTACCGCGTTATTAACCAACCGTGAGTTGAGTATCGTTCGTGTAAACCTAACTGATGCTGGGTGTTTCGCCCGCACGACAGTCCGCAAGGACCGAATGGTGAACAAAATTTGAATGCGCGGACACAGTAGGTTCACCACACGTTAGCGGAGCTGGATTTCGATTCCTCATGTCCCCCCGAACCACTCTCTACCGAGGTTCCACAAAAATGCTGATGAGGAAATTCGCCGCGACGTCGGCACTGCTGATCGCCGCGCTCGGCGTGACCGCCGGCACCGTGAACGCGGCCCCGGCCGCCGATGAGGGCGTCGTCAACTACAAGGCGACCACCACCGAGAAGTCCACCGAGATTGCCACCGATGCCGGGTCGCTGGTGGTCGAGGACGGCGTGTTCAAGATCAAGGCCGCCAATGGCGCCGTGCTGGCCGGAACGGATCTGAAGTTCCGGGTCGATGATTTCGAGTTCCCGATCGCTGCTGAGATCTCCGATCGCAAGGCCACCCTGACTCCGCAGTTCGATATGGAGCACGCGGTGTACAAGCCGGTCGCGCTGCCGTTCGAGGAGTCCGCGCCGTGGAAGACTCCCTACGACCGCGA
>NZ_JAMRXH010000023.1 GCF_023740735.1 Nocardia sp. CDC159 | reverse complement strand
CAACCGGCTCAAACAATTCCGGGAGCTGGCCACCCGCTACGCCAAACGCGCCGCCTACTACCAGGCCGAACTCACCATCGCCGCCATCATCCTCTGGCTGCGATGACTTACAGGACACGCCCTAGTCACTACCGGGTGGGTGGGATGGCCAGGGCGGATGATGGCCCGGTCGAATCCGCTGGCTTGGGGACCATCTGGGGACCACACGCGCTGCGCGGACACGAACATCGCGGGGTCGCACGGTATCCGGAACGAAGGCATACCGTTCGTGACGTGCAGAGATAGCGGATCCGGATTTCTGGGGGTCAAGGGGTCGCAGGTCAAATCCTGTCAGCCCGACGGTGAAAACCCCTCCTGACCAGCGTCGGGAGGGGTTTGCTGGTTTCGGGATTTTTCTTGAACATCGTTCAGTGTGCCAACGGTGTGCCAACGCTGAATCCGCGGTCTCGGAGTCGCGCTGAACAGTGTGGTCCCGGCTGCTCGGAGGTCCTCCGGCTGCGGGTTGTTGTAGACGGTGTGTGAGACCGCTGGGTCGTGCCCGTGCCAGGTCGCGACGGTGTGCGGATGGATACCGCGGGCGAGCATGAGAGTTACCGAGGTGTTGCGCAGCCCTTTCAGGTGGATGCGGCGTAGACCGAGCCGACGCCGTAACCGGTGGAACTCGTCGGAATACCATTCGGGCCGGACGGGGGTACCGTCTTCGTGCACCGCGATGAGCCGGTCATCCGACCATGGAATGCCCAGGGCCAGGCATTCGGTCTTCTGTAGCCGCTTCAGTTTTCGTAAGGCTTCGGTCACGTCGGCGGGTGGTGGCAGGCGTATCCGGGCGATCACGACCCGCTCCTCCTCTGAAACCACGCCGTCACTCTGGCGAGTGGTTCGCTGGCGCGCAACGGTTTTCCGTCTCGATGCATATCCTCAGCTCGCCACCCGCGCGGCCGTCACGGCGGCCCCAAACCTTTACGGCACGAACGATCTGAAGCGGTTCACCGAATGGTCGCGCGGTCCGAGTGGTGGGGTCGACTGTCCCGCAACGTCCGCTTCTTGGAATTACCAAGCGATTTCAGCAAGACTCTCGGTCTGGCTATAGCTAGACATAGTCAACGCTGCTAGGCTCTTGCTGACAATGTGCAAGTGACCGAGCGAATTCCGGAGACCATCCGCATGGACATCGTCGAACTGCATCGCCGCACCGCCGATCGATTTCACACCTGCCTGCAGCAAGTCGCGCCCGACCACTGGGACTTGCCCACCCCGTGCTCGGAGTGGGATGTCCGACGACTGGTGCACCATGTCACCGCCAACCACGAACGGATGGCCTCGCGGCTGCTCGTTCGACCTGTCGAGCGACCCGACGGCGATCCGGCGGCAGCGTTCACGGCCGCGTGCACCGCGGTGCAGACCGGACTCACGCTCCCCGGCGCACTGGAGCAGTCGGCGCCCTCACCCTTCGGCGGCGACGCTCCGATTGCCGATCTTGCACGTATCCTGACAACCGACCTGGCCACTCACACATGGGATTTGGCCCGTGCGATCGGAGCCGACGAGACGCTTGATCCGCGAGTCGTTGCGGAGTTGTTGCCCACTGTCGAGCGAGCCCACCCCATCATGGCGGCCAGTGGCTTGTTCGCTCCCGCGGTCCAGATCCAGGACTCTGCTGGGGTGCAAGAGCGCCTGCTGGCATTCCTTGGTCGGCCAATGTAGATCAGGGTCCCGCCGAATCGGCTCGGTCACCCGCCCATGTCTGGGGCCACGTCCTCTTGGGCCGTGGCGATCTCCATAGCGGTGGCTGTCGTCACGTCCTCGTCGGCCGCCCGCTCCAACCGCGTCCGAAGATCCGCCCACGCCTGCTTGTGTGCCGGGTGTGTAATCGGCACCGTGTGCAGATCGGTGCTGGACAACCAGTCGAACAAGACGATCACGTCGGCACGCCACAACGCACGTCGACCGTGGGCAAGGCTTCTTCCATATCGATCACGGTGCCCTCGACGCCAAGCCGGCTGTGGGGCATAGGAACGCGCTCACATGCCGCATTCCGCGCGACCCGATACGGCCGCGCCGCAGGCCGATCAACGCGCAGAGACCCTCGGCCTGAGCAAGGCACGGAAATGTCGACGAGGTGTGTCGGTCGGTCATTTGGTCAATTGAACGGGTTGGTGAACCAAGGCTCTATTGCACATTAATCCGTTGTGCTTCAAGTTGTTTCACCTGCCGGTAGCCTTCTGGTCGTAGTGGATGGCAGTGCGCCGAAGGAGTGCTAGTCGGTGCGGGCCGCGTTGGGCCGCAGCATAGGTTGCCGGGGTGGCTCAAGCGCGGCATCAACGCCGCGCGGGTATACCGCTGTGCCCGCCTGGCCGATTTTCAGTCCGCGCGCGGGAACCCACGCTTGCGCCGCCCGGCGTGGTATCTTCCCGGCACCTACTTCCTGGGGTGATGCCGACTCTGCGACCAGTGCAGCTGACCAGCTTGAATGCGGAGGACGACCACGTCACAGCCACACGTAGCTGTGATCCAGCTAACATTTCGCAGCGGCGTCCGATAGATCCCATATCGGAGGTCTCAGCGAGCGAGCCTCCCCTGCACAGGAGTCCTGAAATGAACACCAAGTCGATTCGCGCCATCGCAGCCGGGACGATGACAGTCGCCGCGCTATTCAGCGGCGCGGGCTTCGCACAGGCAGATCACGATCCCGGCCACAGCATCGAAGACACCGTCGACACCGGCTGCGACGCTACGATTAGCGCAGGCGGCCTCCTCGGCGGAGTCCTCGAAGACATCATCGATCGCGGCGGACTCCTCAACGATACCGTCGATACCGTCGAGGATGTCGGCCGCGATACCTGCAAGACCGTCGACCGCAACCTGTGAACCGATTGGAAGCTCGGTTCGCAGGCTGGCATCCGCAGCGGGCCAGGCATATCCGACGACGGGTCTGTCGGATCGCAATCGACCCGTGGCACGCGCTGTGGATGCACGACCACGGTGTGCCAGTTCGGATACCAATTACCGATGAGGTACCGGGCGGGTCATCTCCGCGGCTACGCGATCCTGAGCCTGCACCCGGCGAACGTCCGCTACTCAACTGCGAAGGACCGATCTCGCCACCGGGAACCCTGAACGTCCGAGGGGCCTGGAGCCCTCGCAGTAGACCGGCCCGGCGCCGAAGTGGCCGACTGGGCGCTCGACCGTAGCGCTGGCACCATCGACCACCGCCTCGACGCAGATCACTCGCGCGACCCAACCATCTTGACTGTCAAGAAGTTGGCACAGCTCGGCCGTCTGGAACAATAAGACCGTGATCGCCGAGTTGCTGACAGAGCTTCTTCTCAGGTCCATCGAGACGTTGCTCAGCTGGATCGATCAGTGGAAGCCGAAAAGACGTCAGCGGTCTGAGGCGGCTGCGGACGTGGAAGTCCCGACAACCCTTCCTGCCAGCTAATCGGTCAGTCCGCAGGTTGCTGCCAGCGTGATAACGCCTTGCTCCAGCGACTCAAGCCATCAGACGAGGCTTCACGTAGATGAGGTCCTCCGAAGATTTCCAGGCCATCCGAGAACGTAAGTCGTTCTACATCAAGCAGTTGTGCGCTCATGCCGCAACCCGCGCGGTTCGAAGCGGCCAGCGCGGGCTGTGGGAGATCAACGAGCCGAATACCTTGCAGCCGTCGGCAACGCTCCCTCATAGCCGATGAGAGTCTTGATTTGATGCCTCGCATCGGCAAACCGCTTGTGTCGGAGCGGCTTCGGATCGTGGGGGGAGAGGTTTGTCGACCGACTCGTCCCCGCGATTCGATGTGACCGGGTCGAATGAGGGTTTTGTGATGATCTGATCGGACGAATACGGTGAATGGGGCGTAGTGTCCGTCGGCATGAGGAGAGTAGTCCTTGCTGTCGCGATGCTGATGGCGGGTGTGATCGCTGTGTCGTCGTGTGCGTCCTCGTCGACACGGACACCCACCGCGCCAGTACCGACACTCCCACCGCTGACGGCACCACCGGGGCCGGTCCCGGCGTGGGCGACGGTGCTGTCTCCACAGGACCAGATGATGATCGCCTACCGCGATACTCTGCGCCCGCTGGATCCGTGCGGCTACCTCGACGACGCCGTGATACACCGGATCGGGACGCCCAACTACTTCGGTGTCGACCGCGAATTCAGCCAGTGCAGTGTGTCATTCAAATCCCCCGACATCGGGCCTGGCAGCACGATCACGGCAACGATGCTTCCCGGTCAAGCCCAGCGCAGTGAGAGCGCGATCACGACTCGCACATGGGACGACAACAAGGCCAAGCCCGACCACTGTTCTGCGGATGCGCCGGTCGGTGACCGCTGGCATATCAGCTTCACGGTGCACTCCGGCGATCCTTGTGCGACAGCTCGGGACATCGCCACCGCAGCCCTCACGCACCGGCTCGACCCGCCCTTACGAGCGACCTCGAAATATGCCCACATGAACTCCCCGCTGGCCGCACTCGATCCGTGCGCCGTGCTCGGCACGATCGGACAGGGACACCGTCCCGCGCTAAAGGAAGACGGGAACGAACTGCCCTGGGGATGCCGGTTCCAGCTCGATGGTCACGACGATTCGACATACCAGGACATCGAATACCAGTTCGTCAGAGACAGCGCACACATGGACATCGAGTCCGTCAGAAATCGCGACAGCGGCGCGGAGGAAACCATGATCGGTGGCCTACGGGCAGTGCAAAGAAAAGGTGCAGGGGGGCCGGACAGCCACTGTCAGATCAGCGTCTCGACCGCGCTGCAGCCGCCTTCTGACGCAGTGTTCACCCCAGAGCACCTCGGCAGTATGTTCGACGATCACCTGAAATCCGAGATCATCACAATCGATGCCTTCAACGGCTGCGCCGCAGCTCGTGCCACAGCCGAAGAACTCGTCCGGCTCTACCATCAGCTGCCGCGCTGACCGATACGCACGGCCGCCGAGAGATCCATTGCTACTCGGAGCATCCCGCTCACCAGGCAGATGACGTGCCGTAGCCGAGCAGTCCGAACAAGCTGGCTACAGTAGCCTGAGTGAGCGGTAATGCCGCGAGCGCCGCCCCAGCCGCCGTCGACACCCAACGGAAGATCAACGGCTCCCAGACATCTCGGGGCCGTCGCAGTATCCGCGCATGCCTGCGGCTTCAGGCGGTCATCGCAACGCGTCGTTGAGTGCTTCTGATGGTGTTTTGTAGCCGAGGGTTTGTCGAGGTCGTTGGTTGAGTTCGTCGGCGATGGCGTCGAGGTCGGTTTGGGTGTAGTCGCGCATGTCGACGGTGCGGGGAAGGTATTGCCGGACAAGGCCGTTGGTGTTCTCGTTGCTGCCGCGCTGCCACGGGCTCTTCGGATCGCAGAAGTAGACCGGGACACCGGTGGCGACGGTGAACCGGGCGTGCTCGGCCATCTCGTGGCCCTGATCCCAGGTCAGCGTGCGCCGCACCGCCGTCGGCAGCGTCGTGATCTTCGCGGCGAGCGCGGCCGCGACGAGATCGGCGCGGTGCCCGTCGGGCAGCGCGACCAGCATCAGGAACCGGGTCGAGCGTTCGACCACTGTCGCGATCGGGGTCATGCCCCGGCCGAAGACCAGATCTCCTTCCCAATGCCCGGGCACGGCACGATCGTCGGCCTCGGCGGGACATGCGGCAATACTCCACACTCCGGGTCGGCCGCCGCGGCCGTCGGGCAGCCGGGCGCCGACGGGTCGCCGCATCGCCCGGCGGGTGCGCAGATAGCGGGTCAGCTCGTGGCGCAGGTCGCCGCGGGCCTGGATGAACAGCGACCGGTAGATGGTCGTGCGACACATACCCCAGGGTGCTCTGCGGGTTTCGGCGCAGCCAGCCCGCGATCTGCCGCGGTGACCAGCGCCGCGCCAACCGGTCTGCCACCAACGCCGACAGCTCCGGCTGCCGGGACAGTTTCGTCGGTTTCGGCCGGACCGCCCGCGTCCACGCGGCGCGATCGGCGACCAAGGCCCGATACCGGTCCCGGCCACCGTTGGCGGCGACCTCTCGCGAGATCGTTGACGCTGCGCGTCCCAACCGGGCGGCGATCGATCGCAGCGACTGGCCAGCGGCCAGACCCCGCGAGATCTCCTCGCGCTCAGCCAGATTCAACCGCAATCGACCGCGACATCGCGGCACCGGACGCACACCACCACAGCGTTTCAGCAGGTCCCGCACGGTCGACGGGTGTCGGCGCATCTCCCGGGCCAGCACCTTCACCGCCTGCCCGGACCGCCACCGCCGCCACACCTCCTCGACCTCCGCCTCCGACAACGGCGATCTCGCCATCGCACACCACATCCCTCGGCATCTGGAGAAACACAGCGTTGCGATGATCCCTTGAGAGCACAGGCATTTCCGTGCGTTGCTCCGGCCGAGAGGGTCTCTGCGCGTTGATCTTTCGGCCTGCGGCGCGGCCGTCTCGGGCCGCGCGGAACGCGGCATTTGCGTGTACCTCAGCAAACTGAAGTCAGGATGCGGGCGGCGGCAAAACCACACGGTATTTGCTGATAGATAGCCCGAGGGGTAGATCACACTGAACTGTTGCTGACAAATAACTACGTAACGGTAACCTACGGTTACGTATAAATTCGGTTGGGTAAGGAGTTCCGATGAGTCACCCCGCGGCCGCCCCGTTGACCGACCCATTGGCGATCCTGGATATTGCCGGCCTGCTGAGCGAGGAGGAGCGCGATATCCAGCAGGCGGTCGCCGAACTGCTCGCCGACCGCGCCCGTCCGCATATTCCCGACTGGTTCGAGAACCACACCTTTCCGCGAGATCTGGTCCCGGAACTGGGCAAGCTCGGACTGCTGGGCATGCATCTGACCGGCTACGGCTGCGCGGGAACGGACGCGACCAGTTACGGCCTGGCGTGCCTCGAGCTCGAGGCCGCCGACAGTGGTCTGCGCAGTTTCGTGTCGGTGCAGGGTTCGCTGTCGATGTTCTCCATCTGGCGTTACGGCTCGGAGGATCAGAAGCGGGAATGGTTGCCGCGCCTGGCCGCAGGCGAGGCGATCGGGTGTTTCGGCCTCACCGAATCCGATTTCGGCAGCAATCCCGCCGGGATGCGCACCCACGCGGTGCGCGATGGGAAGGACTGGATTCTCAACGGGGAGAAGATGTGGATCACCGACGGCGGCATGGCCGATGTCGCCACCGTCTGGGCCCGCACCGACGAGGGTGTGCGCGGATTCCTGGTCCCGCGCGGCACGCCCGGGTTCAGCACCCGTGACATTCACAACAAGCTGTCGCTGCGCGCGTCGGTCACCTCGGAGCTGATGTTCGACGACGTGCGGTTGCCCGACAGCGCGCGGTTGCCGGAAGCCGAAGGTTTGCGGGCGCCCCTGTCGTGTCTGGACGAGGCCCGGTTCGGCATCCTGTTCGGCGCCATCGGCGCCGGTCGCGACAGCCTGCAGGCCGCGCTGTCCTATGCGGACACCCGCGTCCAGTTCGATCGTCCGATCAGCGGGTTCCAGCTCACCCAGAAGAAGTTGGCCGATATGACGATCTCCCTCGGCAACAGCATGCTGCTCGCACTGCACCTGGCCCGCTTGAAGGAGGCCGGGACACTGCGCCCGGAGCAGATCAGCATGGGCAAGCTGAACAATGTGCGCGCCGCCGCCGCCATCGCCCACGAATGCCGAACCATCCTCGGCGGCAGCGGAATCACCGACGAGTACTCGCCGCTGCGGCACGCGCTCAACCTCGAGGCCGTGATGACCTACGAGGGCACCGCCGAAATCCACACCCTCACCATCGGCCGGGCCCTCACCGGACGCGCCGCCTTCCAGGGGTGAGCACGCGATGCGAATTCTCTCCGAGGCGGAGCTCAGCCGCAGACTGTCCGGCATCGCCGATACACCACGGGTCGTGATCGCCGGCAACTTCGCCACGCCGAGGCGGGCACTGACAGTCGTCGATCAGGCCCTGGTCGAATATCGGCTGTTCGCACTGAATACCCATGCGGCACTACCGGATCGAGAGGGCGTGACGCTGGAAACGCCGTTCGTCGGACCGAGTATGCGGGGCCGGGCGCGGCTGCGGTATTTCCCTTGTCGGCTGTCGCTGGTGCCTGGCATGTTCGCCCACCAGCTACCGCCGGACATCGTGGTGCTGCACACCTCGCCCGTGGTGGGAGATACCGTGTCGCTGGGTATCGAGGTCAATATCCTGCCCGCCGCGATCGAGGCCGTGCGCGCCCGCGGCGGCCTGGTGATCGCGCAGTTGAATCCCGGGATGCCCTACGTGCACGGCGACGCGATCGTGCCGGTCGACGACATCGACTACGCGATCGAGGTGGACGAGCCGCTACCGCATCCGACGCCGCGACCATCCAGCGCGGCGTCACAGCGGATTGGAGACCATGTCGCGGCGTTGATTCCGGACGGCAGCGCCCTCCAACTGGGGATCGGGGCGGTGCCCGACGCCGTCCTGGCCCAATTGACGGACCGGCGGAATCTGGTGGTGTGGTCGGAGATGTTCAGCGACGGAGTGCTGGCCATAGAGAAGGCCGGAGCGCTGGATCCCGACGCACCGGTCACCGCGTCGTTCGTGTTCGGCGGCGCCGAACTGTACGACTGGATCGACCACAATCCCCGAGTGCAGTTGCTGCGTACCGAGAAAACCAACGACCTCGCCGCCATCGCCCGGCATCCGGCGCTGATCTCGGTGAACACCGCCCTGCAGATCGACCTGTTCGGCCAGGCCAACGCGCACTGGCTGCGCGGAACCATCTACTCCGGATTCGGCGGACAGGTCGACTTCGTCGGCGGCTCCCTGCGCTCGCCCGGCGGTCGCGCGATCATCGCACTACCGTCGTGGCACCCGAAGGCCGACGTCTCCACCGTCGTGCCGCGGCTGCCCGGCCCGGTCACCTCCTTCCAGCACACCTGCCTGGTCAGCGAGCAGGGCACCGCCGAAATCCTGGGCAACGACATGACCGACCAGGCCCAGCAGATCCTCGACCGGGTCGCGCACCCGCACGCCCGCGACCACCTCCGCGAGCACGGCCGAAAACTCGGCCTCCCGCTACAGTGACGCCCTTCAGTCGAGCCGGACAACGAGGAACCCAATTCGCCGGCATACACACCAGCCGGTCGAACGTTCGATATCCGGCCATTGCGGTGTCAGCGCCTTCAACTGTCCGGTTTTTCTACGTCGAGGGAGGTCGCGTGCGTACTGGGGTATTTCGTCGACTGCGGGCTGCGGTGGCGGTCGGGTTGCTGATCTGTGCGGCGGCCGGGTGCGGATCCGCGGAAGGCAGCGGACGCGGCGCGGAGTCGGTGGTGACGATCCGCGACGGGCAGGTGCGCGGGCAGGTGGCCGACGATCATCGGCTCTTCGCCGGAATCCCTTATGCCGCAGCACCTGTCGGTGAGCGGAGATGGCAACCGCCCGCTGCTCCCGCCGCCTGGAGCGGGCAGCGGGACGCGACCACACCGGGCCCGCAGTGCCCACAGACCGGCTCGCAGGATCAACCCGGCTGGTCGCAGAGCGAGGACTGTCTGAGTCTGAACGTGTGGACTCCGGCGGCGGCACGGGAGCGGTCGCGGTTGCCGGTGCTGGTGTGGATACATGGGGGCAGCTTCCTGACCGGCAGCGGCCGCGATTACACACCGATCGGATTGGTGAACGCCGGGAACATGGTGGTCGTCACGATCAACTACCGGCTCGGTGCGCTCGGTTTCCTGGCACATCCGGCGCTGGCGCACGACGGTGGGCAGGTCGGCAATTTCGGCCTGTTGGATCAGCAGGCCGCGTTGCGGTGGGTACGTGACAACATCGGCGCGTTCGGCGGTGACCCGGCAAAGGTCACCCTCGCCGGGGAGTCGGCGGGCGCGATGTCGGTGTGTGATCACCTGGCCTCACCCGCGTCGGTGGGGTTGTTCCGGGCGGCGGTGTTGCAGAGCGGTCCGTGTCAGGTGCAGGCCGATCGGGCGACCGCGATCGCAGCGAGCCAGGACTACGCCGCTCGGCTCGGGTGCGACGGCGAGCCCGCCGCGGTGGCCGCGTGCCTGCGCGCGGTGCCGGTGGCCCGGTTACTCGATGCGCCACTGGGTTTCGTGGGTCGAGGGGATGATCTGGTACCCGGGCCAGTCACGGGTGAGGCGCTGCTGCCGGCGAATCCGGTCGAGGCGATCCACGGCGGGCAGACCGCGAAGGTGCCGGTGTTGATCGGTTTCACCCACGACGAGGGGACATCGTTCACCGCCGACAGCTACCTGAAGAATCCGCAGACCTTCACCGCCGACAACTATCCGAACCTGTTGGCCGGGTTGGTCGGGCCCCGTGCCGGGGAGGTCGCGGCCCGCTACCCGCTGCGCGTTTACCCGCATCCGGTGCTGGCGCTTTCCGCCGTGGGCACCGACCGGGATTTCGTCTGCCCGATTCTCGATATGGCCGACGGGCTGGCCAAGGCCGCACCGGTGTACGCCTACGAGTTCGCCGACGCGCATGCGGCCGTCCCCCCGGAGTGGTCCGGGCTGCCGTTCCCTCTAGGTGCTGCGCACGCGCTGGAACTGCCCTACCTGTTCGACCGTGTGGAGGGCCTGCCCGCCCCGCCCACATCCGACCAGCGGGCCTTGTCTCAGCAGATGATTCGCTACTGGGCCGCGTTCGTGAACGCCACCGATCCCGCCGTCGGGGACCAGCCCGCGTGGCCGCGCTACACCGCGCAGCGCGCCCTCCAGTTCGCCCCCGGCGACACCAAGGTGACCACCGACGCGGCCAGCGAGCACCGGTGCCAGTTCTGGAACACGTTCAGGTGATCCGGGTGTGGCACGACGTTCTGCCTGCTGCCGCGACCGGGGTGTCGCGGCGCCCGGCACAAGCGCCGAGGCGCGCGCCCGCACGAGCCGAGTCGGCCCGTGTCGAGACGACAGGTCCGCGGCGAGGCAGGGCCGCCAGCCCCGCAGGGCGGCTCCCCTCCAGTCCGCCATTCGAGGAGGTCGGTGATGTCTTCCGCCCGTGATCGTGTCGTCATGGTCGTCCTCACGGTGGCCTGCGCGGTCACCTCGTCCAACATCTACATCAATCAGCCGCTGCTGACCGACATGGCGAAATCGTTCGGGGTCTCCGAGGGCGTGATGGGTGTGGTGCCCACCGCAACCCAGTTCGGTTACGCGCTGGGCATTCTGTTGCTGGTTCCCCTGGGCGACAGCCTCGATCGACGCACACTGATCATCGCGCTGAGCGTGGCCACCACCCTCGCCCTGACCGCAGCCGCCGCGACACCGAGTCTCCTCGCCTTCGCGGTCATCAGCTTCGGAATCGGTGTCCTCACCCCGATTCCGCAGATCGTCATCCCACTGGGCGTGGCCCTGTCCACCGGGCGGTCCACCGGCTCGGTGATCGGTGTGTTGCAGGGCGGCCTGCTGGTCGGGCTGCTCGCCTCGCGCGCCTATGCCGGAGCGCTGGCAGAGGTGGCCGGATGGCGCGCGGTGTACTGGTGTTCGGTCGCCCTGATGACTGTGCTGATCGTCTTACTGCTGGTGGCCGTTCCCCGACGCCTCGGCGGTACCGCTGCGATGCCCTATCACCGCCTGTTGGCCAGTCTGGCGGCGGTATTGCGGTCCGACCGTCTGGTGGGCCGGATCTGCACCTCCGGGGCACTGATCGGCATATCGTTCGGAGCCTTCTGGACAACACTGACCTTCCTGCTGCAGAACTCCTACGGTTACGGGCCAGCGGTGGCCGGGTTGTTCGGTCTGGTAGCCGCCGCCAGCGCCCTGGCCTCGCCGCGCGCCGGACGCCTGGCCGACCGCAAGGGCGGCCGATACGCACAGATCGCGCTCCTGGCCGTCTCGATCACGAGCTGGATCTTCCTTGCCTGCGGTGCGATTTCGCTGATCCCCCTCGTTTTGGGCGTGATCCTGCTCGATGTGGGCGTATGGGGTAACCAGGTCGTCAACCAGGCCATGTTGTTCACCCTGGCGCCCGAGTACCACAGCCGGCTCAACACCCTGTACTTCACGACCCGGTTCCTCGGCATCGCCTTCGGTTCCCTGGCAGCCTCCCAGCTGTGGGATGCCGGTGGATGGTATGCGCTCTGCGTTCTCGGAGTCGCCGCGCTCCTGCTCGCCGCGCCGGTGCTGGCCACCACACACGCTCCCGTCGCCGCGACCGACCGAGGCGAGGTGGCTGCGGCACGGGGATGAGCATCGAACCCGCCGGGTAACGACCTTCTTCCCGCATCTGGGCGGCCTGATCGTCTCGGTGGGACGGACCGGGTGTCCTGGGCTGGAGTGCCGCCTCACCATGCAGTTCATGTATGCCGGCGTCCGTTGACCCGAGACGTATGTCGACCGAGGGTGCCATGATTTGAGCGGATGTCACAGTTACTCCAGTCGAACGCTACTTGTAGCCGACGCCGAGAATGAATGGGATGGAGACATCCTCCGTGCCTTCGGAGGAAACGATAAGATGTGTACCGGTGATGCAGGCTTCCTTCTTGCAAAAGGACAGTTCCTTGGATTTCTGGGCGATGACATTCATCTCCAAGGCTGCAGGTTTCTCCAGAGAAACTTCCACCGGCCTGGACAACTTTGAGCAACTAAAGGTACTTCCCTGTTTCGTGCATTCGGAAGTTGCGGCCTTGCCGTCTTGCCATATGGTTATCGATATTTCGTCGAAGCCCCCGGCTCCGCCGCCGTAGAATTTCTTATCCCCGGAGGGGATCGTATATTTTACGGGACGCCTGTCGCGGTTGTACTCCGTCCACTTCGAATTCATTATGAGATTTGCGGTGGTAACGAATTTGTCATCTGTGAGGAGGATGTTGACTTTCTGACCCTTGAAGGGGTAGCTTGTCCATTTGAATTCTGCGCCCGATTGGAAGAGCTCCTCTGGAGTGCCGGGTGGTTGCTTGATCCAGTCGCGGGTTTTGGCCAGGAAGTAGTTGAACAAGAATTTCCCCAGGTTATATACGGCTACGCCTGCGGCGACGACCGCGCCGGCGGGCGGGAATATCAACGCTATCGCAGTCGCCGAGAGACTTACCACGGCTACGATGCCTTGCTCGACGTCCTCGGTGGAGATCGCTTCTGCCAGCGAGATCAGATCACCGACCGGGGGTGTCGCACTCGCTGCCAGATAGATTGCGGCCCTTGCGTAGTCCTCGGCGGTGTTCTCCGCAAGAGCACTCCCTGCCACGGTTGCACGCGACGCCCAAGTGGCGAAATCGTTGGCTTTGTCGGTCAACTTTCGGACCGTTGGGTTATTGCTTGCTCTGATGGCGCGCCTCAACAGTTCGGTGACCCTGGCGATGGACGCTGGAGCGGCCACGTCGTGCAGTTCGGTAGACGTCGCATTAGCTTGTGGATCCGATTGAATCGCCGCGATCAGGTCGGATTCCACCACCTTCATGTCTGTCGGAACCGCTCGAATCTGCTCATTCGACAACCTGCAAATGGACGGATCCAACTTACCTTTCTCGCAGCCGACCTCCGCAGCTCCCAGGAGTTCGTCGAATTGAGCATCGAGCGCTCCTGGAATCACATTTTCGACTGAAGATGTGTTGCTGTTCTCGGCGGCGATGGGAAAATGGGGTGATTTCTCGAACGGCTCTGCCGATACCACAGTCTGCCCGAGATGTGGAACGGTGAGCAAAACAACGGCTGAAATCACCAGTCGCCGCGCTACAGCCACGTACCTGCTCGACATAACGACCTCTTCCCGGGTATCGATGAGGGCACAAGGTGTAGAGCTTGCCAACAGGAGAGCTACCAGTGTGAGGTGAATCCTAAACCGATCCGGCACACGCAACGTCCTGGACACTCGCGTGCCTCGTTGTAGTTGCGATCGGCTCGCCTGTGTTGTGCGGCCGGAATCGCTGGTCAGCGTGTGTTTTTCGGCGCGTTCATGTACCGCTGATGGATTCGCCCGGGAATTGATTGTGCAGAATCAGCTCATCGCTGTGCAGGCACAGTCGAATACTGGGTGCGGCCGCGAGACCTTGCCTCGGCCTCGAGGAGACCGCGGGGTGCGAGCGGACGGTCACGAGTGAGCAGGAGGATCTGCACCAGATCGGTGAAGTCGGCCGTATTCGCAGACTCGGGTGTGACTTCGTTCGGCTGCGCCGCTCCCGCGGAGCTGCCGGAGGTCGCCGACGACCTCGCGCTTACGAGCCACCTGCTCGGACACCGACTCCCGTTACAACGGACCGTTCGAGCCTCAACTTGTGCGAACGGCTTCTTCGGTGCGGCCGCGAAGGACTCCGGTCCTATCGGACCATGCTCGGAGTCTTCCGGCGAAGTGAGGGAGGCTCGGAGAAGCGCCCATTGCGAGTTCCCGCTGTTCGCCCAGACCGGTCTCCCTGCATGGCCGGGAGCTCGGTCGGGGTCGCGGAGTTCGGTACCGCATGCGATGCGGGCTGCTGGGGTTGGCCGACCGGTGAGCTTGGCGGGGCGGACTCGTATCCGCCTCTGAAGACATCACCTGCCCGGAGAGTGCGAACCCGTCGCGGGAGCAGGCGACCGTGCGTACGGCGCCGAGCAGGTTGCTCATCGGTCGGCGGCGTCGCGGACTGCGACCATACCCCGCTTACTCGGGCGCTCCGGCTCTTTCCGAGGCGCCCAGCAGGGTTGGGTTCCCTTATCAGGGAACGAGTTGTGTTGCGGTGCCGTTTGCCGCGCCGTGTCGACCTGTACACCGCTGTGTCTGGTGGCCGTGCCTGCCGCGGTTGCGGTCGCCGGCACGGCCACTCGCGCTGAAGCGCAGACCCGATCAGCTGAGCTGAACCACCGCCACCTCTGTAATCATGAAGCCGCTGTGCCTTCTGTTCGCTGAGTTGTTCAGGATGAGCTCCGAGTAGCTCTGGACGATTGCCTCCCCGACGAGGGGGACCGCGGAAGTGGAGGAGGCGCTCACGTCGCATCGACCTTCTTCCGGTCCGGTGAAGGTTTCACTGAACGTGGCTGGGATGACGTCGCCTCCTGCTCGGACGAAGCCTCGGGACTGCCCCTCTACGTCCTGTTTCAGATCGCAGTACGTGGAATGCGTGACTGTCGCGGTGAGATTGCGCAGGGTCGGCATCGAAACAGTCAGGATCAGGTTGCAGTTCTTGTAGCTGTCAGTGAGGTTCACATCACGTCCGACATCGGCCCTGTACCTCTCGAAGGTGATGGTTGCCTTGGTGCCGGTGGCGTCGATGTCGGTGGTGGCGCTTCCAGCGCATCCGCTGCCCGCGTAGTCGATGGTTGTGATGCGCGCGTCGGTGGCGGCGTGCGCGGCCGGGGCAGTCAGCATGGTGAGCCCGAGAACGGTCGCTGCCGTGGTGACAGAGGCGGTGAGTGTGCGCCGCAGGGTGGTCCTCATGATGGTTTCCTTTCCTGTACACGCCGCCCATCCAGCAGGGACGTGTAAGGTTAGATACGTTCGTTCCAGGAATTTGCTACCGGTTCTCTGATAACGATTCGACCGTCAATGAACGGGTACTAGGAAATATTCGGTAATGCTCACATATCGAGCGCTCAATCGTTGGTATTCGCAGCGGGGATGCTGCCGACGTCGCGGTCTTTGGGACCCGTTCGAAGAACATTGTCCGGACCTGTTGCCACCCAACCCGTTCCATGATCACCGTCGTCGGCATATCCGGAACTCCGCCGACAACCGTTGAGCACCTCATGATTCGTTACAGGATGGGTCGAAGTTCGGCCGAAATCATCGGGGTTGGAACACATTTTCGTGATCGACTCTCCCCTGGTGGGTCGTCGTGCTCATAGCCACGTTTCCCCGTGCCAACACCTCGCAGTATTACGACATCCGCTGGAAAGCCTTGCTGCCCAGCAGATCCGATGCGGATATGAACCAGCGACCAGCGACCGAATAGCGGCAAAGTGGGACGTTCCAGTGCTGCGGGTTACCGTCACCGAAATGAGCCGGGTTATCTTCATGTATGGACCAGCTGATGCGGGCAAGTCGACTGTGGCTCAAAGGTTGGCTGTCCAAGAATTCGTCCGGTTGTCGATCGACGAGGAAGCAGGGGCCGGGGGGTGGAACGTATCCGCTACCCGAGAATGTCGCGGAGTCCGTCGAGGCGGACCTCCAGGAATGGCTGCTTGGTCTGATCGGGGTTGGCCGTAGCGTTGTTCTGAATATTCGTTCTGGTCGCGTAGCACGCGTGACCGGTATCGGGAACTTCTCGGGCCATTTTTGGTCATCCCGGAGTGATCTATCTGGCGACGTCGCGGAACGTCGTCCTGCAGCGCGTCCACGACCGATCCTTTTCGGAGCCCCATGCGATCTCGCTGACCGAAGAGTTGGCGGCAACCTACTTCGACCGGTTCGAGGTTTCGACGCCCGACGAAGGACCATTGACGGTCATCACCGAGGCGGTGGTGATGGATCGTCACGGCGAACGATAGACTGCCCAAGACGTCCTCTCGTCGGCAATGCCGGACGTTCTGCGGCGCAGCCGATCTCGCTACCCCGACCGCGCGGCCAGCGGCAGTACAGGATCTTCTCCCTCGCGACGCGCCCGTTTTCCTAGAGCTCGATGACGACCTTGCCCTTCACCCGCCGACTGGCCTGGAGCTCGACCGCGGTGCGGATCTGCTCGATGGGAAAGGTTGCGGCGATGGGGACTCGGAGCCGGCCGGTCGCAACCAAACCAGCGAGTTCTTCCAGCGCGCCGGGGGCGGCGTTGGCGCCGTTGGCCGGTGTGATCCCGTCGACCTGGGTGGCGATGGTGGTGATCCGGGTGTCAGGGACGCCGAGTGCCCTTGCGGCGTGCACTGTCTCGGTGCCGAAGAGATCGACCGCGGCGGTGATACCGCGGGGAGCGAGTGCGCGGACCCGGTCTTCCAAGCCGTCGCCGTAGGCGACCGGCTCGGCGCCGAGATCGCGCAGGTAGTCGGCCGATGCCGCCGATCCCGTTCCGATCACCCGCGCCCCTGCGATTCGGGCCAGCTGGACGGCGAACACCCCGACTCCACCTCCCGCGCCGCCGATCAGCACGGTGTCCTCCGGTCCGAGTCCGACCACGGCCAGGGCAGCCGATGCCGTGCGTCCTGCGATGGTGAGGGTGGCGGCGGTGCGGTCGTCGACGCCGTCGGGGGTGTGATGGGCTTCGTTCGCCGCGATACCCGCGGCCGGGTCGATCACCACGAAGTCGGCGACCGCGCGCGACAGAGCGCCGCCGAACACCCGGTCTCCGGGTGCGAAGCCGGTCACTCCGTGACCGACCCGGTCGACCACTCCCGCATAGTCGGTCCCGAATCCGACCGGCAGGGTCAAGCCGAACCGGCTGGCGGTGTCCGCATCAGCAGTCATGAACCAGTCCATCGGGTTCAGCCCGGCCGCGGTGACCCGGACACGCACCTGTCCCGGTCCGACCTCTGGAACAGGAACCTCCCGGACCTTCAGGACTTCTGGGCCGCCGAACACATCGAGTCGGACTGCCCGGCTTGCGGTGCCACTGCGCGTCTGCATGCTCGCTTGCCTCCTTGGGTAGAGGGAACGCATCGAAACGGACTATGCTCCGCTTTATGGGCGACTGTAACACAACCGGAGCGTGATCCGTTTTGACTGAGGCGGAGATCCCGGCGCGGCGAGCCGATGCTGCCCGTAATCGCGATCAGTTGCTCGCGGTGGCGACCCGCGTGTTCGCAGCGGCTGACTCCGAGCCGTCGCTGCGTGCCATCGCCCGCGAAGCCGGAGTCGGCATCGGCACCCTCTACCGGCACTTCCCCACCAGGCAGTCGCTGGTCGACGCGGTCTACCGCAGCCAGGTCGCGCGACTGACGACCGGTGCCCGCGATCTGCTCGACCAACTGCCTCCAGCCGAGGCGATGCGGCGCTGGATGGATCTTTTCGGCGACTGGATCGCGACCAAGAACGGCATGCTCGACACACTGCTGGCGATGATCGAGACAGGCGAGATTGCCCACGACCAGACGCGAACCGAGCTGCTGGCGGCCATCACCACAATCCTCGACGCCGGCCACGCGGTGGGCGAGCTCCGCCGAGACGTCACCGCCGAAGACATCGCCGCGAGTCTCATCGGCATCTTCACGGTGGCTCCCAAACCCCAGCGCGAAGCACTCGCCACCCGCCTGTTGAACCTCCTGATGGATGGCCTGCGGCCTCCAACCCGCCGGTAACGCCTCACGAAGAGAGATCGGGCCGCTGCCCGCGCACCCGGCGTGTCCAAGCCATTGCCGGTAGGGCATAGCCCACCACCGCGAGCAGATAGAGGACCAGAGCCGCGGTGGGCACAACCAGCCCTAACGCCGCAATCGCGGCGAGCGCCACGAATGCGACAACTGCCTGACGGGTCTCGGTCCGGGCGACCTCCGCCGAACAACCAGGCCGCAACAGCGTCGAGTCCCGACGCACCGCGACCCATATGACGATCCACGCACCCGCCTGCACCGCGGCGGTAAGGAAATAGAACGCGGTCGCAACACCGGCATTGCGACCACCATCCTCGAGATGATGCGCCAACACGGTGGTGGGAAAAGGCAGAAAGGCCACGCAGAGCAGCACCAGCAAATTACCGGCCTGCAGCAGACCATTCACCTGCCGAACGTGGGCGAAGAAGGCGTGGTGGGACAACCAGATCACGCCGATGGTGGCGAACGATCCCAAGTACGCCAGATAGCTCGGCCACAGCCCCAGCAACTGCTTCAGCAGATCACCCTCGCTCTCTGGCAACCGGATATCGATGACCAGCAGGGTGATGGCGATCGCCATGACACCATCGCTGAACGCCTCCACCCGAGAAGCGCTCGGCCGCCCAACGGGGAATTCCTCGGTCGCCGCGTCGGTCATGGTCAGGACTTTACGAGAACTGCTCCGTTCTGCGAGTTCAGCCGCGCCGAAGGTCGACGCACTACAGCGAGCGGATCGGCGATGCTTCAGAGACCCGCGACGCTTCAGTCCATCAGATCGGGTCTCCGTCCCGCAACGCTCCCGGACCGCCGCGCCAGCCATCGTGGTTGGAAAGGAGCGTGCCCGAGCTTCGTCGCGGGCCGCGACCTGGATGCACGGATGACCGCAGTCGAATCCGACGACCTACCAGCGTTGCGTTCCTTCATCTGCGGTCTACGCCGTGACTACGACGCCGTCCGCGCCGGTTTCAGCCTGCGTGCCAGAGCCAGAATCTCACCGGACTCGACAGCGGATGGATCGTGGTCCGGATACCCGGTGCACCGTCTTCCAGGTAGTTGCCGTAGAGGCCGTCGCCTTACGCTTCTGATTCTGCTTAACAGCCTGTAGCTCGAGCTGAAATATCTCTGCTTCGAGTTGCTGAATTGCAAAAATCAGACCTATCGTCCTCGGTGTCCGTCTTCGAATGGCCCGCCGAGGCGCGATATTGTTCATGAGAATGCGGCATGGTCGGCAGGGGATATGGACGATGCTGGAATCCTTTCTCGCGAAACCGGGTCCTGACCAAGAAACATTTCTGACGGTCCGGAGTCGTCAGGGCGGTACGACTGGATGAGGAGAGTAGATGTTGCACCACGGCGATGTGGCCGCTGAGACGAGGCTCGCGTTCGCGGTCGATGGGGTTTCGAAGCTGTTCTTCGGCAGCGGCAGACCGTTGTGGGCGTTGCGGGAGATGGCGTTGAACGTGGAGGAGGGCTCCTTCACCACCGTCGTCGGTCCATCCGGCTGTGGGAAGTCGACGTTGCTGCGAATTTTCGGTGATCTGGAGAAGCCGAGTTCGGGGACGGTGGTCCGACCCCGCGACGAGGATGGCCGACCTGCCACTGCGTTCGTGTTCCAGACATCCGGGGTGCTGCCCTGGCTCACCGTATTCGAAAACGTATTGTTTGGATTGTCGAGGTGGTATCGCCGGACTGAATGTGCAGAAAGGGCGAGGGACTGGATCGCGCGTACGGCGCTGTCCGGCTTCGAGGGCGCCTATCCATATCAATTGTCGGGCGGGATGCGGCAGCGTGTGGGAATCGCGCGTGCATTCGCTACCGGGTCTGCGTGCTTGTTGATGGATGAGCCATTGGGGGCACTGGACGCACAGACTCGTCTGTTGATGCAGGAGGAGCTGCTGACGTTGTGCGAGACGGAACGTAAAACAGTCGTGCTGGTCACCCATGCGCTGGAGGAGGCTTTGCTGCTCGGCGACCGCGTGGTCCTGATGACGGCGCGACCAGGGCGGGTGCGCGCGGAAATCGAAGTGCCGTTCGGGCGGCCCCGCCACCCGGACGTGCAGCACACGAAGGAGTTCGCCGAGCTTCGAGGGTATCTGTGGGACCTCCTGCGTCGCGAGGTTGAAGCAAGGCCGATCGCGTCATGAGCCGGACAGCGGAACACGACCCTCGAGCGCAGCGCATCATGCTCGCGGAGGTACGCCGTCGGCGCCGACTTCGCCGCCGCGAGATCGCGTTGGCAATCCTGACTCCGACGCTGGCACTCACGGCTTGGCAGTGCGCTGCCCAGACCGGTGTCATCGATGCCCTGGTCTTTCCGCCGCCCAGTCGAATCCTGGCTCGGGCGACCGGCATGATCGCCTCCGGCGAGCTGCTGGGTGATCTGTCCGCTACCGTGCTCCGGTTGCTCGGCGGCTATGTCCCCGCTGCCGTGGCCGGCACCGCGGTCGGGTTGGGCATGGGCGCCTGGCGTCTGCTGGGTGCCGCGCTCGCGCCGTTGTTCACCGCGCTGTACGCCTTGCCCAAGATCGCTGTATTGCCGTTGCTCCTGCTGATATTCGGTTTGGGGAGCACTCCGAAAATCCTCGCGGTGGCGATCACGGTCTTCTTCGTCACCCAGATCAACGCCCAGGCAGCCATGCGCGAGGTCGACACCGGCGCGCTGGAGTTGGCCACGGCATACCGAGTACGAGGGGGGCAGCGTTTTCGGTTGGTCGTCGGGCCCGCATGCCTGCCCCAGATCTGCACGGGGCTTCGGGTCGCCGTCGGGCTCGGCGTGGTGGTCGCGATCGCTGTCGAGTTCGTTGCCTCCGACGAAGGAGTCGGCTTCTTGATCTGGAACAGCTGGCAGTTGTTTCAGCCGGAGCGAATGTATGTGGGGTTGCTGACCGCAGCGCTTCTGGGCGCGGCACTGACCGGCGTCGTCTCGGTGGGTGGGTGGCTGGCGATGCCGTGGCGGCGCGCGTCCGCCGCCAAATCTGTGCAGGCGAATCCGTACGAGAGCAAGGAGCCATCTTCGTGAGAACACATCCCCGTCGTGCCCTCGGCATCGTTGCGTTGATCGTCGGCGCAGCCCTGATTTTCACAGGGTGCGCGGGTCGAAGCCTGACTTCGGGAACCACCAAGGTCACTGTTGCGGTCGTACCGTCGACCTTGTTCGCGCCTCTGTACGTGGCGCGGGCGAAAGGGTATTTCGATGCCGAGGGCATCACCGTTCACCTGCAGAAAGTGAAGGCTGGACAGGACGCGGTCGGGCCGGCCGCGAGCGGCAAGGTGGACGTCGTCGCGGCCGGGTTCTCGGCTGGCATGTTCAGCGCGATCGCAAGCGGCCTCGACCTGAAGATTGTCGGCTCTATGGGTCTGGCCCCCGGTGATGCGAAGGCTTCCCCGAGCGCGCTGGAGGTGGCGAGGAAGTTGGATGGCGTGGTAACCACGCCCGCCGATCTTCGTGGCCGGAAGGTAGCGATCGCAGGCGGCCCAGGGGCAGCGGGTGGCTTCCAGGTTGCGACGGTGTTGCAGCCTGCGGGACTATCGTTGGCCGACGTCCAGGTCGTGAACCTGGGTATCCCGGACATGCAGGCCGCGCTGGCCAACGGCAGCGTCGATGCCGCACTGGTCGCCGCCCCGTTCACGACGCGGATGGAGAAGGAGGGCGTGGCCAGACCGCTGGCGGTCCCGCCGGAGGGCTCGTCGGCCACCGGTGTGATCTACAGTGGCGTTTTCGCCCGCGGGCCGGCAGCACAACGCTTCTTCGACGCGTTGGTCCGGGCCAGCAGTGACCTTCAGGACGGTCGGGCGAAGTCCGAAGAGGTTCTGACGATCCTCGCCGAGGCGACGGGACAGGACATTGCCGTCCTTCGAGACACTCCCTCCTATATCTGGCTGCCCGATCTCGCTCCGCTACCCGACCAACTCGATAGACAGCAGCAGGTTTATCGGGCGACAGGACTGATCCAGGATGCGTCGGCGCTGAACACGGAGTCCTTCGTGGACTTCACGTTCGCTCGGGCGGCGGTACGAAGATGATGCTCACACTCATGCTTCGAATCAACTTGCCCCCAATTTCCTAGGGGCGCGGCACCAAATATTAGGGCTCGGCAACGCGAAAAGGTTGTTGTTCGCATCCCGGAGCTGGGTCGGATTCCTCCCTGTCGTGGAGCTTGTGCTCGAGATGCGGATCGTCAGCGCTGAGAGAAGGGCCGGGTCGCATCAAGCGCTACTGCAATACCTGCGGCTCAGGCCGTGCCAGAGCGCCGGTGTCGCGGGAGTGTCCAGTTGGCGGCCCAGACGGTGTGGACCTGAATGCATTTCCACCGCTGGCCCTGGTTCACATTCGTGCCGCGAAGAGTCGTGGGTGTGGCGGTCGGAATCGAAGCAGGGCGAGGACCTCGCTACTTGACGGCGGTGTCCGGCACCGGACCGGCTCATCACCTCACCCGGGTCGCGTCGACGTCGAGCAGAAAAGGACGCAGCATGAGCACCGACACCTCCCGGCCGGACGCCATGGAAGCATCGGAATCGTCTGCAGGAGAACAAATACTACGGCCCGACAGCCGGGTGGAGCTGGCAGGCGGCGTGGTTCTCGACGACGCTGCTCTGGCCAACGATGATTTGCGCCCGGTCCCGATCGCGCGGCGGCGCTGGACGACCTACAACTTCATGGCGCTGTGGGTGGGCATGGCTCATAACGTCGCGTCCTGGACGTTGGCCTCCGGGTTGATCGCCGTTGGAATGAACTGGGTGCAGGCGGTCGGGACCATCGCCGCGGCCAACGTCGTCGTGTTGGTGCCGATGCTGCTCACCGGGCATGTCGGCACCAAGTACGGGATTCCGTTTCCCGTATTCGTGCGGGCGAGTTTCGGGGTGCGCGGGGCCAATCTGCCCGCATTGGTGCGCGCGTCGGTAGCGTGCGCGTGGTTCGGCATCCAGTCCTGGATCGGCGGCGAGGCGATCTTCGTGCTGACCGGAAGGCTGTTCGGCGAGAGTTGGTCGCACGCTGATCTTTTCGGTGGGTACCCGTGGACGCAATGGGTATCCTTCGCGCTGTTCTGGGTGCTTCAGGTGGCCATCGTCATGCGTGGAATGGAGGCGCTGCGACGGTTCGAGAATTGGGCGGCGCCGTTGGTGATCGTCGGCGCGGTGGCATTGCTGATATGGATCGCGGTGAAGGCGGGCGGGGTCGGTCCGCTGGTGAGCGAACCCTCGAAACTTGGTTGGGGCCATGACTTTTGGGTGGTCTTCTTCCCATCGCTGATGGGTGTGATCGGGTCCTGGTCCACGCTGTCGTTGAACATGCCCGACTTCACCCGGTTCGGCGTCAGTCAACGAGCCCAGATGCGCGGCCAGGCGCTGGGACTACCCACCACGATGACCCTGTTCGCGTTTCTGGCGGTGTTGGTGACCTCTGGCACCCAGTCCGTCTACGGCGCACCGATATGGGACCCGGTCCAGGTGGCCGCGAAGGTGGACTCAGTCATCGGCACGCTGTTCGCCCTGATGATCGTGTTGATCGCGACGCTGTCGGTGAACATCCCCGCCAATATCGTCAGCTCGGCCTACGACTTCGCCAATCTGGCGCCGAGGGTCGTCGGATTCCGCACCGGGGCCCTGATCACCTGTGTGGTCGGTGTGGTGATCATGCCGTGGAAGCTCATCGCCGACCCCCATACCTACATCTACATCTGGCTCAACACTGTCGGTGGGCTGCTGGGGGCGGTCGCGGGAGTCCTGATCGCCGACTACTGGCTCGTCCGCCGCACCCAGCTCGTGGTCGCCGACCTGTACCGCCGCTTCGGCCGTTACTGGTATGCGGGCGGCTGGAACTGGCGAGCAGCACTGGCCCTCGTGGTCGGCGCCCTCCTTGCCATCGGTGGCTCCTACTCGACTATCGGCGACGGCGTGGCACCGGGTCCGTTCCCGCCGGATGGACTCATACCTGCCCTGCGGCCTCTCGCCGACTACGGCTGGGCCGTCGGCCTCGGTTCGGCCATGTTGACCTACCCTCTCCTTATCCGACTGGATAAACGGCATCGGATCTGGCTGCGATGGCCAACCAAGGGCCGATTGCGCAGGCCCTGCTCCGGAGTCGATCCGGTTGACCGAGACGGTAACTCGGCCGAATCAGGAATCTGATCCGAGCCGGCATCGGCCCGAACTCGATGTCCCACGACCTTTGCTACCGCGCTGGCAACCCGCAGCGCAGGAACCACCGCGCCGGCCGCGCCACCCTCAGCCCGTCGATCCGCATCGAGCCGATACGGTCGTTACTGCGCCCGAGACCCTGTTCGAACATATGAGGTCCGGGGCCGGAAGTTGTCGGCGGGAGGCGTGTAGCTCTCGACGCTGAAGGTGTGGAGAGCCTTGTGATTCGCGTACCTGGGTCCGGGGATATCGCCATGATCGGTCTGTAACTGCACAGCAATCGACTGCGCGCGCGTAATCCTAGCGACTTGACAGGTGCGGCGAGTGGGCTACGACGTGGGGTGAGGGTGGAAGAGCCTGCGCGGATTGCTATTTCGGCTGGCTCAACGGGATCTATCCCTGCGGACTCCGGGGCAGGAGGAGGATCGGCGACACCGCACCAGTATTGCCATCCATTTGCTACCGTTTGAGTGTGGACATCACTGGAGCTGAACTGCAGGCTGCGAGAAGGCGATACGAGTCCGCGCTCCGCGAGTACGCCACTGCCGGGCAGGCTCGCCTCGAGCTGTTCGCTGCCGCTGTCGCGGCAGGATGGAATTCGCTCGAAGCCGCCACGGAACTGGGAATCGTTGGCCTGTTCACCCCGGAGTCAACCGCGGAGGCGTCCAAGGGATCTGGGTGATCCGCCGCACTCCGATAGACGCCACCGCGGTGGCGGGAGCTCACTTCGGGCGCCGGCCCTGGAATGAGCAGGGGGACCGTGATATCGAAATTGCTGAGCGCGATGATCTGTGTGGAGGAATTTCCGCGCCAGCCGTGTCGGGCGCGGAGGCCAGGCATGCGCCGCCTGGATATTTCGACCGCTCTGGCATGGCACTACATGGCCCGACCCCCATCGGATCGGAGCCACTGTCAGTGCTCCGCGATTGCGCGGGCGGTGAATCAAGAGCCACATCGATTCGCACGACCCGGCTCGCGGGATTCTGTGGTGAAGATGATGAACCCATGACACGCCCTTGATAATTATGTAATCACAATGGACGAACAGTGCGCCCCGACCTCCGACAATCGAGAACGAAACGTAACTTAGCAGCTAACCTGCGGATCCCGCTGCGGCCAACCATTTGTTGAGATTCTCATCACAAGCTGCCATCTGGAACTATTTCGGATACGCGGCGGGTGTCGGCGGTGCGTGCCGTAGGAACTATGGCGGCCCGAGGGCCGTGTAAGGTCAAATCTCGTTGCTACGAGAGCTGCTGGCCGAAAAACTTTTTCCGAGACGGTGTCGCTAGCGGGCCTCGAGTAATAGGAGCGCCGGTCTCGCACCGCGGGTGAGCTGGCCGGACCGGGCGGGTAGTGATGATGTAGGGCATCTTGACGATGGCAAGGTATTCCTTAAGTGCGCGCGGTTCGAGGTTTCGTGGCCGCCCGGACCGCGATATGGTGCACTCACCTCGCTCCGAGGCTTCTGGCCACTCCGACATGTGTGCTCTTACTTCGTGTCCAACGTTCCACCGAGGACGTTGATGCTGGAGAGTCGAGGTTTGCTGCCGGCCGGCTGACCCCGTGTATGCCCGCAGTACTGGTTTGCCCGCAGGCCCAGACCGGCCGAGCGCTTCGTCCTGTGTTCCCACCCCTCTGACCGGGATCCAAACGCCATCGCTTTTCTGGATGGTTGCCCCATCTGCGCTTTTGTATGCAAAGTGGCGATGCCGGCTGTTCTCGTATCCCTCGGGGCGGGTTGAGCGACTATGTGGACTGTTCGGCAAGACGCTGAAGTGGGGGAAATTGAAATGGATATTACCTATACCGAAACGTAGTGATGTACGTCACCGACATGATGAGAAGAAAATATTGACACTGTCTCGCGCTATGCATACGATCAGCACATCTTGAGCAAACATCCGCGGGCTGCAATATGATTTGCGAGTGCGCATGAAGAAATAGGAAACTGCCGGTGCTCGATTTCGCGTCACTCACATCGAATCCGATAACGCTCAGACAGATTGAATACTTTGTGTGGTCGGTACGGCTTGGCTCCAAGGCCCTTGCTGCAAAGAAGTTCGGCGTCACGCCGTCGGCTATGTCGCAACAGATATGCGCACTCGAAGCGGTGCTGGACCGAAAGCTGTACGACCGCGCGTCCGGCCGATCGTCTCTGACCAGGTTCGGGAACGTATTCTTTGAGCACGCGGCCGGGGTCATGGACTCGTTTTACGAGACACTGTCGGTATGTCGGACATTCAGCGACGATGTGGTCACTGTCGGCGCCACGACTACTTTGGCGACGAAGCTGATCCCGCCGATAATCTATCGGATGCAGCGCGAGCGGCAGGTCATGCGCATTTCAGTGGAATCCTACACCGATACCCGGTCGCTCTGCGCTGCGCTCGACCGCGGCATCGTCGATCTCGCTGTCGGGCCCCTGGAGACATTTCGCGACGGCAGAAATGCGAGAACCATCGGTGAAGAGGAGCTTGTCATTGCCTGCCATCGCAGCCGAGCGGCGGGCTTGGAGGCGACATGGCCAGCGCTTGCCCTACAGCCGTGGGTGGGGTATCGCACCCATTCCGACATCGACAAGATAATAAGAAGAGAGTCCGAGCGCGCCGGGGTGGATGTGCGGTACGTGGCCACCGCTGGGGACGTTCCTACCGCGCTGAGTCTCGTTGCGCATGGAATCGGGGTCACTCTGGTGCCGAAGATGGCGCTGAAGGGTGCGTGGCCGATGCTCTCAGCTGTACACCTGGAGAAGCCTATCCGGCGGACGATATCGGTACAAGCTCGAGATGAATCGCCAGTTGTGGACAGGTTTCTCGAGATCGCTGGAAATGGAAATCTCGGCCGTAAGCTCGTGGCGATTGGCCTGTTGGAGGGTTCGGAAGCGTATCCATGAAGGAGTCGGGACGTCAGCTGATACTACTGTCAGCACAACGCACGGGAGGTGGTGAAGATGGCCGGGGATTGGTTCGCGGTGCAGCGAATACGTGACGGGATCTACCTGATTGCCGAACCGATGCACGTCAATAGCTATCTGATCGTGGGTTCCCGCCGTGCGGTCCTGTTCGATAGCGGCCTGGGAGTGGACAGCATCCGGCGATGTGTAGAGACGATCACTGATCGCCCTGTACTAGTTGTCAACAGTCATCATCATTTCGATCATGTCGGAGGTAACCACGAGTTCGAGGAGGTGGCCTTTCATTTTGCTGGCTCGGAGCTCCATCGTACTGGTCCGCCAGAGCATTGGTTGTCTCAATATCTCATAGCGGTAGACGCCGTTCAGGAACAGTACCGCGCCTTTGCGGAAATAGACAGGATTTGGTTCAACGTCCTCGGTCCAGAGATGCGAATGCGACCGTTTCCGGAGCATTTTGATCCGATGCACTGGGAAATTGCGTACGTGGAGCCGACCCGGCTTCTTCAGGACGGTGAAGAAATCGACCTCGGTGACCGTTGTCTGCGAGTCGTCTATACGCCAGGACACTCGGCGGACTCGATCTGTCTTCTGGACGAGCGGAATCGGGTCTTGTTCTCAGGCGATACTATCGGCACGGGATCCATGTATGCCCATCTGGCAACGGCGCATATCGAAACGTATGCGCTCACCACCGCGATGCTTACGACCGATATCGCGCCCTATATAGACGATATTCTATGCGCTCACGGAGCGCGATATCGAGCTTACCCGGAAGTGCTGAGGCGTGTTGCCGACGCCTTCGAAAAATTGGTGACGGGCTCGGTAGTCCTCGAGGATCGTGTCGACTGCTTCCTGGATCCGGTGAAGGCCGCCGACTTCGGAGAATTCAGCGTCTTCCTGCCGCCCTCGGCGGGCTCCTGCAAATGTACTGTTCTTTGAAAATCTCCACCGAGTGCGATCAGTGGTCGATGGATGCTGCCGAGATGTGGTGAAGAGCGACATGAAGGACAGTGGGCAGATATTTCGATCCTGGTGGGGCGACCGGTTGCACTATTGCTGGCCGGTCCATGCCGCCGGTGACCATTCTTTCCGGTGGCGACTGAAAGTCTCGATCGGCGCGGTAGGAATCGTGGTGGTGTCGCTCACCGGGATCACCCTGATAGTGGTCGCAGGGCGAGAAGCCCCGGCAGGCGCTGCTCGAGTCTGCCTCTTGGCTGTTCCTTCCGCGCTTTGGACGTTGCGCTGGTGGTTACTGCCATGGCCGGGGGAGTTCGAATCCCTGTTATGGGTTGCTCTCCTGGACGTCGCTGTCGGAATCCACAATGTGATCGCCCCGGACCCCGTGCTGGGTGCGACGGGAAATGCGCTCCTGGTAGCTACGGGAGCATACCTAGCGATTTTCCACGGCCCGCGGGCGCTACTGGTGCATGCCGGATGGTCCCTGCTATCGATTTCCGCCCTGCCAACGCTGGCGGTTCTCGGGTACTCCCGGTCTGGAGACATCGGCGTGACTCTCGTGATGGAATCGGTGTCCCCTCTCGTCGTGGCGTGCTGTGTATTGCCTGTGGTGCAGTTCTGCTGCTGGCTGTTTCGCCGGGACGCACACACTGATCCGCTCACCGGCCTGGCGAATAGACGCGGTCTGGAGTGTCACCTGCTTCGACACGCGAGCAGCGTTCAGGGCTGGCCTCGATGGTTGACGCCCTGCGGTCGGCAACACCGGAGGTTTTATTTCGCCGCGGTGGACATAGACGGATTCAAGATCGTCAACGACCACTACGGTCATTCCGTGGGCGATGAACTGCTGATTCGAACCGCCCGGCAACTCCGAGCCGCGGCCGATCCGGATGCGTTGGTAGCGCGCACCGGCGGCGACGAATTCGTGGTTGTGGGCCACCTTCGCGACGGTATGGATGCGGTGGCGGAACGACTACGCGGTGCCATAACGGCCGTGACGAACGTGCCTGTCGCAGTGACGGCCAGTATCGGAGTCGCGCTGTGTGACACCGGCCCGGCCCCTGGTGAGGGCGGCGTCGTGTGCTGCCGTCGCCGATTGCGCTTGTCCGACGAAGCGATGTACGTGGCAAAACGTCTCGGTGGCAACAGGGTGGTTGTCGCGAAGAGTACCCCCGGTGAGGATCCCTCGGTCCTGGCCTCCTGATCCCATACGTCCTACGGGCGTCCGTTGTTGCCGTTGGCGACTGTCGTTGGTGCGCAAGGGTTATGAGCGGTTGCCGATTCCATCGCCCACTCGATCGCTCGGGCCCCGTCGTACAGCCCGATCTCGTCGAGGGCAGCTGCGGTAGCGCGAAGGATTCGCTCGTCGAGCTCTGCCATGCGACTGCCGTGGCGGTCGCGTTCCTCGAGTTCTCGGGCACTGGTGGCTTCCCGGAGATGGGAGACCGTCTGGGCCAAATCATCGCGCTCTGCGACAAGCGGATACAGGCGGCGTAGTGCTGCCACGATCCGCGCGTCCGTCACGATATCCACCACAGGGCACCCTTTCTCCCGGATACTTCGTCAGAGCTCACCATATGTTCTACCGCCGACAAGTTTGAAAACCGTTGTCGGCACCGGCGCTGTCGCCTACCGATCGAACCGATGTGGGTTGCGGGTCCGTCGATGGACGAAGATCACTGATCAGAGTGCACACCGGTCAGGTCGAGATGGCGACGCAGGAAGCGGATCTCGTCGGCAACCACAGTCTCGAAGGTCGGTGGGAGGTAGACGTCGAAATGGCCCGCGGAGTATTCGCGCACTTCGATGTTCGCGCCACCCTTGCGTGCATACCGGAGTGTTCGCTGCGCCGGTGCGACGCTGTCTTCGGTGCAAACCGCGAGAAAGACCGGACAGCGCAGGGTTTCCAAGGCTCGGCCAGGCCGGTAGAACGGCAGGGACAACCCGATCCGGGCGGCGACGTAATTGGGATGCTGAACGGATGCCGGGATCATGGCCGAGTAGCCCGGTACCACGTCCGCGGCGTTCATCAAAGCCGTGTGGTTGGGAAGGGCGGTCAGAGGGACTTTCACAGGAGATCGCCCGAGCGCCGCGGCGGCAAGGTCGGCGAGCGCTCGTGCGGTTACCGCAGTCATAGCTCGCGGACCGATGGTTGGAGTCGAGGCAGGGCCATCAGTGAAGGGGCACTGGGACACCACCGCGGCGATATGGCCGTCATGCAGGGCAGCTCGCAGCACATGTCCGCCACTGAAGGAGGTTCCGAACAACGCGACCCGGCTGGCGTCGACACCCTCGATCTTTCGCGCGTAGGCGATAGCGGCTTGCCAATCGTCGAGCTGGCGTCGGATGCTCAGAAGCTGCCGTGGCGTCCCGTCGCTGGCCCCGAAATGACGGTAGTCGAACACGAGGACTGTGATCCCGGCGTCGGCGAACCGTTCGGCAAACGCATCCAGCCGCATCTCTTTCACCGCGCCCAATCCGTGGGCCATGACCAGAACCGGTGACGGCGTCGTTGCCGCGGCGGGCCGGTACACCCAGCCGGCGATACCGGTGCCCTGCGAATCGAAGCTGACGTCGCAGCGACGCTGTACACGTGTCATGAATTCCCTCTGAAGATGGGACAGTGTGTCACACATACTATGTATGCCGGATCGTAGCTGCAAGCGCTAGCGGGAATCCGATTTGCCACTCGAACTTCGGGCTGGGCACGTCCGCGGGAGACGCATCGCGTTGTGGGGGAGCGCTCGGCCGAGCTGCGGAGTTCGACGAAGTGGCGCTGGGGTGCGGAGTGCCGGATGGATCCGGCAGATCCAGGCTGATGGTTCGGCCGTCGAGTGCCCAGCGCAGATATGTTGATTTGCGTTCACGAGAGGTCGCTGTCGCGTGGTGGGTGGTGACGGCGACGTGATAGCCACGGGCTGATATCGCTACCGGTGCTCGGGCTGGCCAGTTCCCTACTGCCGCTAGCGAATATCTACTCATGTGGCGCTGATCACGCTCTCCATTTTGGCCGAGTCCGGTTCCCGCGTTTGACCTGGGCACATCGGATTTCGCGGGCGATGTTATCGGCTATTCACGATACTCCGAAGGCCGCGTGTTGGTAGCTGAAATGTTGCTGTCGGGTGCCGTCAGTTGGTAGCTTCACCGCACTTCGTTCGACAGATAGGTGAAGATTCGTGAATGCAGTAACCACATCCAAGCTCGCTTTCGCTCTCGCCGCAGCGGTTGTGCCGCCCGCTGTCGGGCTGCTGGGACCGGCCGCCGTTGCGGCCGCGGCTCCGGCTGCCGCAGTCGGCTCGGTGAATCCCGCGCCGGGTACCGAGCGCGAATACGCTGAGCTCCAAGAAGTTACGGCACATACCAATGGGCCGTTGCGGGCGTCGGCGGCTGATGCCGGACCGGCGTCGGGGACGCCCATTGCGGGTCTGCCCGATTATCCTGCCCACGTGTTTCCCAGTGCCGAGGCCGGTGCGCTCATCGGCGGTCTTACCGGTGGCGCCGTAGGTGGCGTCGCCGGAACGGCTTTCGGTATGGGTGTCGGCTGCGTGGCGGGGTTGCCATTCCTGATTGTGGGCTGCCCGGTCGGGGCGATCCTGGGCGGCACGATCGGATTCGCTGTGGGCACGAGCGTCGGCGCGGTGACGGGCGTGGTACTCGGTACGTCCGACGGGATCGCGCGTCAGCTCCCGCCCCCTCCGACCGCTCCCGCCAAGTCGTCGACGGCCGAATAACTCTGACAGAGCGCCTCGCCTCTCGATCGAGACCGGGAGGCGGGGCGCTTGTCTTGCTGTGTAACGCGGTGATCGAGGGATGACCGACGTTTGGTGAGCGGCATAGCTCAGTATTCGGAAAACGGGGGATTGTAACGCGTCGAGCGACCGGTATTGCGGCTCATCGCCCGAGGACGCTCGGTCCTTGCGTGGTGGGAAAGGTTGGGGAGGAAGTTCGTGTGGTAGAAGGAGAGTCGCGATTCGCGGATTTTCTCGAAGCGTTGTTCGTCGAGTGGGAGCGTATACATGGGGAGCCGTTGAGGAACGCTGCCGTTGCGAAAGCGCTGGCGGCCGTCGGCTATCCCCTCACCGTGCCGTACCTCAGCCAGCTACGTTCTGGCGTGCGGAGCCCGTCGGCCCGAACGGTCACGGCATTGGCCACCGTGTTCGGCGTGAATGCGGACTACTTCTATACGGGGATCCGACCTTCGCTCATGCGCCCTGCCCCCGATCACTCGTCCGAGGATCACTGGATCGCCGCGAGATTGCACAATCGGGTGCTCCGCCGCCTGCTTCTCGCCGCGGACGGCCTGTCCGAGGTCGCACTCGCCCGCCTGATCGGAACAGCCGAGCTGTTGCGGACGGTCGAGGACGCGTTCCCGGACGCCCAGTATCAGGAGTCTCTGCTGCCGACGTGGCCGGGACCGTGATCGCCGCGATGACCGTGGTGGCCCTGATGAAGCACTATGGCCCTTCCTGTTCGGCGGCGGCGGAAACCAACAGTCCTCGGTTGTGTAATGTGTTGCTGTAGAGGGAGGTTCGCGAATCTTCTCGGTGCCGATCGCGGCCGTGAGGCGCTGTCCGGGCCGCCGTCGCGCGGTTGGGGCGCCTCTCCGCTTCCGAGAAGCGCTGCGGCAATTCGGGTTCCAGCTCTGTGTGATGGGAGCGAGACACCATGTACGTCTTGTCTCGCGTCCGGGCTTCAGCTACCGTGGGGCGACTGAAACGAAACACTCTCATCGTCGCAACAGGCTCCGACCGAAGGAGATCGATCACCGTGTCTGCACATGCGAAGTGCCCGCCGATGTTGTGCTCTGCCTTGGTGATCGGCAAGTTTCGTCTCGCCGGGGCCTCGTAACGGCGCGCCGAGAGGGCTGCGATGCCGTTCTCGTTCCTTGATGCCTGCTGATTCCTGGTGAATTGCCCGGTGGCATGCTCATGGATACCGGGCTCGATGTAGCGGGTTGGTGGCGAGAATAACGGACCTCGGGCGCCATGCTGCGTTCGAGTCCTGATGGGTTTGCCCGCGCAACTTCCAGGGAAGAGGGCGAACACAGCTGGGCTGAACCTACCGGCCCCCAATTTGTTCATCGAAAGAACTCTGTTGGGGATGTTCGGGCTGAACAGTGTGTGGCGAGGGTGTGTAGCCGCCGCGGCGATCTGGTGATCGGGTAGGGGAGCTGTTATCGAACTCCCGGTTCATCGTCGCGGTTGGGATCTCGATGTTGAAAGCAACGCCAGCTCGCCCGCGTGAAATTGTGAGCGACGTTGGCGGCTCGCCGTGGATGAGGGGACGGAATTGGACGATCTGGACCTGGTCGTGGAGTTGGTGAACACAGTGTATGTGTGTTCTAGTCCGCCCGACAGGCTGGTCGACGTGGAGTACTTCCGGGCAATATTGCGGAGTGCTGGCGAGGTGGCGCTGGCGGAGGAGTTGCACGACACTGACCTGCCCCAACTACGTTGGCTACGTTACAGATTGGGTTCCGTCTTCGGCGCGGTCGACGCCGCGGATGCGGCCGGTCGGGTGAACACCCTGTTGCGAGGCTTGGGAGTAGTGCCGCAGCTCCGTGTCGAATCCGATGAAGCGCTGAGCCTTTCGTGGGAGTTGCCTGCACCCGGGTTCGGTGCGCTGGCCGGGAGGATGGCTGGCGCCTTGGCGGTGCACATCGCCGAGCATGGTGTCCAGCGACTCGGAGTCTGCGCTGCGGCGCCTTGCCGATGTGTTTTTGTCGACCGCTCCCGCCCGGGAAAACGGAAATACTGCCGCGACAGTTGTAACGATCGGATGTCCGCGGCGGCCTACTACAACCGGCGGCGGGCGAGTAGTAGCCGAACCGAGAATTGGATTCCGGCGGTCAATCCGTCCGATCCGGGCCGCCCGAGCGTTGAAAAACCGGTCGAACCTTCCCGGGCGGCTGGGACTGCCGAGGGATGAAGTCGATCGGCATGCCTCGTATCTGACGGCCGCGCCCGGATCTCGGGCTCGATCTATGGGAACGGCGCGTTCGACACTCCAGCAGAACGCGCACGGCGTCCAGGTGGCTCCGGCGAGGTCTCCAACATGTACCGCCGCCCTCAGTGCCTCCCCTATCACGACAGCCTCGCTGTTGCAAATTTAGAGAGTTGCAGCTCAAGTGAATTCAGCCTGTTTGGGGTGGGCGAAATGCCCGATTACTCTCTCGTTGGGGAGTTGAGCAGGCGTCTACGAGCACTTCCGGTGTCGTGGCCGGATCGACGTCGCAGGGGTTTGCCGAGTCGCGCACGGGCAGGCCTCAGGCCATGTCGTACTTTCTGTGGACTACTTGTCGCTCAACTCTGTCCGTTCATTTCCGACGACAGAAAGAGCCGATATTCCCATGGCAGCACGAACTATTTTTGAGCGCCGCCATCACAACCTGTTCTCCGCTGCCTGCGCCCGCCGGGTCGCCGCGCTGGCCACTGCGCTCGCAGTACTCGTCCCCGCTGGTGACGAGGCCTTCGCGGGACCGCCGCCACCAGCATCCGAAGACGATTACAAGAGTCTTTTCCCGCCCGTTCACGAGATGCAGGACCCGACGAAACGTCAGATACCAAGGCAGGTCAAGGTTCCCAAGATCGTCTATCGAATCGATACGCGCGGACCTGAGGAGATATTCAGAGACGGTTTCCGGGTACCCGGCGTGGGCACGAACGACAGCGTTCTCGATCATATCTGGGGCCACAGCACGCGTGCTGGCGGGGAGAGCGCGGGGGAGGCGGCGAACAAGAAGGGGACCACCAATCTGGTGTCGACCACCTCCGAATTGAACGAGGTGGCGACTCAATGGCTGGCCAGTCAGTTCTCTCTCGAACCTGGCCAGCGGCCGTGGGTCTACGTCATCCGGCCGGACGAAAACTTCTACAGTGTCCGCATCACGTTGGACAAACTCAAGGACATCGGGTCGGCGAAGGAGAAAGAATCGGCGGAGCTGGCCCTGCAGAGCGTCGGCTACCACTATGAATGGGATGCACGCGGTGGAATCCGGCCGGAACGAGTACATTCGGCGTTCCAGATCGACGTGATCGGCAACCAGCTCAAACACGTCAAGGATTCCGTGCGAATCAACCCGGCCTTCGATCGCGCATTCGAGCCGAAAGCGAATCAGGCGCCGCTCCTCAATGGCACCGCCTGTGCGCCCGCGCCGACCGGGCGGGTGAAGCGATCAGTCGCTGATTGCACGACCGAGGGCCCGCAGGAGCGTGCACCCGAACCGCGGCAAGAGGGACCCGAAAACAAAGCGACACAGGAGGTTCCGAGACCAGCCGCGAACCCCGATCCCGAGGCGGAACTGGCCGCCCGGGAAGCCGCCGCCGGAAAGTACTTCGAGGAGTTGGCAACCAAGTCGGGGTTGAACCTGGTGACAGCGGAGGGTGAGCGACTGGCGCCGTCTCAGGTGCGCGCCACATTCGCCGGATACGAACGCCTGCAGCCACCGGGCCGGTTCGCCGCGCCCACAGAGGCGCGGGCATGGGCGTCGAAGGCGATGTCGGCGGGGAAGATCAGTCTCGGTGTGCTGGGTGTCGGCGCCTACGGCTACGGGCTCTACCGGGTCCATGCGACACCGGGCGCCTCTTGGGGAGACTACGTGTCGGCCTACACGTCGATCGTCCCCGGGGTCGGGTGTGTAACGGCTGCCGCGGCGGATGCCGCCAGGGGACGAACCGACGGCTGGGATACCGCGGAGTGTCTGCTCGCCGACGCCCTGTTGTGGTCGGGCAATCCGGTGGCCGTCGCGGCGGGGTTGGGAATTCATGGCGGCCGGTTGATGAGCCAATGGTGGCACTCCAAGGAGGCGCCGAGCCTGGAGCAATTCCGGCAGGCCCGCGCGGACGGGTGGAACAAATACCTCCGGGAGTTCTATGCGCCCAAGCGGCTGGCGGCGTTGATCGAGCCGACGCTGCTCGACCATCAGGCGAAACAACAGTTGACTCGAGCAGGCTTGATCAACGAGTACGCCAACCATCTCGCCGCCGCGGAACAGCGGTTCCAGGCACGGCGCAGCGCCGCATCGCCCGGCGACACGGCCCGAAGCGAGAAGGAATGGGGCGCGGAACAGGAGAAACTGCGCGCGGACCTGCAAAAGGCACTCGACGACGGGAACAAGCGGGCGGGCATCGAACTGGATGCCGCGATCCGAGACCGTGTCAGCTCGACACTGCGGAAGGAGGCGGCAGCCTACAACGAGTGGTTCGCCAAGGAGCACCTGGTCAATACCGACGGTCGATGGCTGCATGCCGGATTGGACCCGGTTCGCAACTGGTGGTTCAACCTGACGCACAAGGGAAGCCCGGACGGTTCGAATACCGTTGAGGTGCACCTGAATCTGGTGCGCTCACGGTTGTCCGCCGAGGTGTTGCCCGTTCCCAGCGCGCAGGACCTCGCCGCCGGGGATCTTGCCGCCGCGTTGCAGCAGGCCATCCGAAGCAAGGACGGACTGAACCTTCGCGATGCTCAGGACACCGCGCTGCTGACCCGGCACGCCGAGCGACTCCGCAAGGCCCCCAAAGAGACCCACCACGCCGTCTCGGCGCTGCACGACCCGAACCCCGAACCACGGCTGGTCGTGTTGATGGTCGAGGACAGCAAGAAGTCGGCAGCGACGGCGACCGACCAACTTGCCTTCGCCAAGGAATGGCGTGATGTCCTGGAGAAGGACATCGCCATCGTCAGGTCCGGAGAAGTATCCTATGAACTTTTGGATCAGAACGGCAAGACCATCGACATTCCGCTTCCGTCGCTGAGTGAGCTGGAAGCACATTTGCGACAAGCGCAGCGGGACATCGAGAATGCCGAGAAGAACGCGCAGGAAGCCGAGCGCGAACTACGGCAGGAAGAAGCAACCGCCCAAAGCTCCCCATCCGTTCCGCAGAAACCGAAATCGCGCCTGCGGCTGCCGAGATAGTTTCGCCAGCGCCGACTGTGTCGCCGTAGTCGGCCACGCCGCTTGCTGATCGAGCATCGAACCTTCGGTGGCGGGGCCCAGAGGATGTCGGCACCACGAACCCTCCACGCGCCCCGCCACCAGGGCTGGCTCAGCAGGCAGGGTGTGGTCGTACCGCCGAATGTCGTCGTCGACTATGTACGGCAGGCCGTTTTCTGCCGCGGGGCTCGTATGGTGAACTTGCCTATGTCGGGTGGCGACCCGTGTCGTGGCCGCATCTTTGGTGGATTGCCGTGACGTGTGGGATCGGCCTGAGCGTTGAAGAGGAAGAGTCGGCTGTGTGGAGGCCTTCGCGATGTATGGCGTACCGCCACTCGCGGGGGGTCATTCCGAAGGCGGCGCGGAAGCGGCGCGCGAAGTGCGACGGATCGCGGAAGCCGTAATGGCTTGCTATCACTGCGATGGGTTCTTGCCGGGATCGGGGGTCGGAGAGGGCGCGTCGCGCTTGGTGCAGGCGCTCCTCGATAATCGCCTGCTGCAGGCTGAAATTCGCGTTGGCGCAGAGCTGGTACAGCCGCCGGACGGAGATGTAGTGCGCGCGAGCGATGCGGGCGACGGTGAGGTCGCTGTCGGCCGCATGGCGGCGAATGTAAGCACGGATCTGGGCCAGTAGAGCATCGGCGGGCAACGCTGCGCCGTCGCCCTTTCGAACGGCTTCCGAAGTAATGAGTCCCCGTGTCAAACCGAGGAGCGCCTCGCCGACGTCCCAAGAGGCGGTCTCGTTCTCCAGGGCATCGGCGACGTCGGTCATGAACATCAGCTGGCCGGTGATCAGCCGCTGCATGGGACTTGCCGACAGGGAACCGACCGCGTCGCGGATGGACTCCATCGAAACGCCCAGATCTTCCATGGGCATCTGTAGTGTCAGAACCTCACCGCCGTTCCAGCTGGCCTCGAAGGGCGTATTGAGATCTGCCAGATACAGCTTGCCGGGAAGGATCTCGTGCTGGCTGTCCGTGTGTGCCCAGCGCACGGTGTGGCGCGGGGAGACGACAATCATCAGGCTCGGTGACGGTGTGGTGCGAATCTGTCGTGGCGTGCGATCCACGTAATAGCCTCCGGTCCGAATACGAGACAGATTGGCAGGGCCGAGCTGCCAGGTCTCGATGCGGCCCTGGACGGCCTGCTCCGTGTCGGTCAAGACAATGTGTGCCGGCGCTGTCATCTGAAGAATTGCTGCCGCAACCAATTCGGCGCGGTTGCCCGGCTCGACCGTCGACGTGTCGAGCACAAGTGTCATCTCGCCATCTCCTCGATCGATATTCCATTGCTGCCAGCCGATCTCGTTGGACCTTGCGCGGTCCGGCCGGCCGTGCGCACATACGATCGAGTTGCTTCCGCATGACCCGATGGCTCACCCTCCGTCGAGGTATCACCCGAGGAAGGCACGGATCCGAATCGGCAGTTGTGCCGATCGAAGCCATGATCCCCGACCCCGGGGGGAGTGAAAACAGACCTGAACGGTGAGGACGGCCCATCGCACCCCTTGTTCGACCCCTGCAGATCACTCGTACATGCGCCACAGCCGCCTCGGTGCGCGGGGGAGTGAGGACCACGAGTGGAGCTACTTCCCATCCGGACCGAAGATGTTTGATCTTACCGCAATGGGCGTGAAAGGTGTTGCACTGTCACCATTTCCGACCGCCGAACAGGTTTCTCGCAACCCGTCGTACGTAGGTCCGGGCTGTGCCGTATGCGGTGGCTGGCCGAGGAATGGATGGTTCCGGAGGGAAGACGGCAGATAGGTGGAGGGTGGGGGTGGTAGCTGTCCGGCTCAGGTGATGGTTGCACGGGGTATTTCTTCCTGCCGGTTCGGACGCGTGCCGGGCGCAGCTGTTGACACTTGTTTGAGTTGGTGAGAAGGTTCTTATATAATCATTTCATTCGGCTGACCATACGTAGTGGCGTCAGCTGCTCGCTGTCGCCGCCTGTCGAGGGAGAGTGCTGATGTCTTCGGTCGAAGATGCCCGGAGTACGGCCATACATCGGGTGTTCGAGCCGGCGCGGGAGTCGCAGGACGAGATCTGCTTGCCTGTGGTCGGCGCGATTCCGCAGGGGTTGCGCGGGACCCTGTATCGGAATGGCCCGGCGCGCTGGGAGGCCGGAGGCTTTCGAGCCGGACATCCCTTCGACGGAGACGGACTCGTGTCCAGATTCGTCATCGACGACGGTGTGGTGCGCTTTCGGTCGCGCTACGTTCGTACGCCCAAGTTCCTCGCCGAAGAGAGTGGTCGGGGCGCGCGAGTGCGAGGGTTGTACACACAGGCGGCCGGTACAGCTGCCAATGTCGGGCGGATGCCCGCGGACACGGCCAACACGCACGCCGTGCCCCACGCGAACCGCCTGCTGGCGCTCAGCGATGCGGGTCGGCCGTGGGAGCTCGACCTGAACGACCTGTCCACCGTCGGGCCATGCGATTTCGATGGCCGCCTCCCACGGTGGAGTAGGTTCTCGCCGCATCCGAAGATCGATCCTGTCACCGGCGAGCTGTTCAACTTCGGGATGGATCTGGCTCTGGGACCAAAGATCCCGGCAGGTCTCCGCTGTTATCGGGTCGATCCGTCGGGTCGCCTGCACCAAGCAGGGCTGGTTCGCTTGGACAACCTCGTCGTGCAACACGATTTCGCGATTACCGAGCGCTACCTGGTCTTCGCCCTTGCCCCGATCACCATCGATCCGGTGCGCGCCGGGCTGGCGATGTTGGGCCGCGGAGCATTGGGCGATGCCGCCGATTACCGTCCGGAACAAGGGATGCGGATCGTCCTGGTCCCTCGTGACGGCGGGGCTCACCGCGTGATCGAATGTGAGCCTTTCGTATACGTCCACGTCGACAACGCCTACGACGACGGTCGCGACGTCGTGCTCGATGTGGTGCGATACGACTCCTTCGATTTCCTGACCAGCACGCTGAAGGACTTTCGCAACGGACTTCCGGAGATGGGCAGACCCGCGCGCGTGCGAATCACCATGGCGGGGCGGGTCGAGCTGAACGACATCGAGGGTCTGGACGCGCTCGAGTTTCCTATGCACGACGAGCGTCGCACCGGTCGGGCCCATCGATACAGCTACTACGCGTCATACCACCCCGATCGCGACGGGGCCATCGTCAAATACGACCACCGCACCGGTTTCGAGCGTCGGCACGTCTTCTCTCACGGCGAGTTCGCCGGTGAACCGGTGTTCGTCCCACGGACGGCGAAGTCAGAGGAAGACGACGGCTGGATTCTCGCGGTTACCTATCTGTCCGCCGAACATCGCACCGCCCTGGTTATCCTCGACGCCCGAGCGATCGAGCAACGACCGCTCGCTGTCGCTCACCTCGACCGGCACTTCTTCCCAGGCTTTCATGGGAGCTTCACGACCCGGGTCTGCCCGTCGACGATGTGACAGCCGCGCTGACGGATGCGTTGAGATCTGCCGGTTACGGCGTTTCGGGATGGTCCTCGACGCGACCGTGTACATTGGGCAGGGCATCGGTCGAGACGATATGAAATTGCCGATGCAATCACCTCGGGTCTCGCACTGAGGGGCGAGCAGTGTGCACAACGAGTCGATTTCGAACTCATCGGGCGGGATAGCCTGAGATTGGTCGACCACCGATGCACTCGATGGAATGACCTGGAGCGGCAGTTCCGGTAGGTGACGAGCGAAACCGGATGCGTTCAGCGGCAATTGCCCATCGCACTCATCGTTCGCCGTCTACGAGCGCCGCCCCCAACCGAGCCGAATCTTTGGATTTTCACTCTGTTCGGTCCGAAAGGTGTTGTCGTTCCGGCATGTTTCCGGACTACCCGGGAGTCGTGCCTAGATGCCCGAGGAAATCAGCAAATGCAAACGCTCACCCCGACGCCATTGACCGTGGGACAACGCCTCAGAATCCGGCGGCGGCAGCGCGGGCTTCCACGAAGAGTGGTGGCGAATCTGGTCGGGCGCAGTGAAGAGTGGCTGCGGCTCATCGAGTCCGGGCAGCGGCCGCTGAACAACATCGAGGTGCTGGCACGGCTGGCGGAGGTCCTGCGAATCGAGGATCCCGCCGAACTCATCGGATGGCCTTCCGGCGGGCTGTCTCCCGGCCACATCGACGAGGACTTCGTTGCGTTGCGCCGGGTTCTCTGGGACCATCCCGCTCTTCGGGACCAGGGCGACTGCGGTTCCGATCTCGCCTCGATACGGTCGAAACTGACTGATTGTCAACAGATTTGGGACGGCTCACCGCAGCGCTTTTCGCGCCTTGCCGGGTCTTTGCCCGCGGTGGTCGACAGTGCCCGAGTTGCCCATTGGCAGCAGCCGGACACCGATACCGCGGAGCTGGTCACGACGGCCTGCCACCTGTCGCGTGCGGTGCTGGCGGCCTGCGGTGATCACGCTCTCGCGGCCATCGTTGTCGACCGCGCGATGAGTAGCGCGAGCCATACTCGGCAGCCGTTACTCGTCGCGGCGAGCGTGTGGCACCTCGCCAGCGAGCTGCTGCATTCACAAAAACCGGTGCAGGGGCACGATTTCGCTCTCGCGGCGGCCCGGCGAATCGGCGATCGCCCGCCCGCCGACGTCGACGCAGCGGTGCTGTGGGGAGCATTGCACCTGGTGGCCGCCCTTGCGGCGGCGGTCGCCGGTGATCTGCGCGAAAGCATGGACCTGTCGGTCATCGCGCGGCGGGCCGCCGGGGAACTGGGCGAGGACCGGCAGGCCCGGGGGATACCGTTCGGCCCTGTCGAGGTCGGCCTCACCGAGATCGAGATCGCTCTCGCGCGCCACGATCCCGACCGGGCGATCAAACTGGCGCCGATGGTCGAACCCACCGAGAAGCAAACGATCGGCCGCCGTGCGGCATTTCATCTCTGCCAGGCCAAAGCCTATGTGCTGCGGTGCGATACCACCGCTGCCACGCTGGCCTTGATGAAGGCCGCCGCCGTGTCGCCGGAGGACCTGCAGTACAACGCGGAGGCACACCAATGCCTGCGTTACGTGGTCGACAACGACAACTATCTGATTCGTTCCGAGCTGGACCATCTGGTCAAGTTGGCTCGCGTCCTGGCCTGATCGGTCCACACCGTCGCAGGGAAGGAAAACCGCCATGACCGCCGAATCCGCTGTGGGCCATGGGCGAGCTCACGGCAAGGTGATCCTGCTCGGCGAACACGCGGCGGTGTACGGCTCGCCCGCTATCGCGCTGCCTGTTGCGGCCCTGCCCGTTTCGGCGCGAGTATCGCGGCATCTCGGTCCCACCGAATCGGACCATGGTCGCCGAGGTGTTCGTATCCGCTTCTGGGTCCAACATCAGATTTCCCGCTCGTCCGGTTCCAGCCTGTATGCGGCGGTGGCGGCGGCCAGGCAGCAATGGGACCTACTCGATCTACCGGTCGAGTTCCGTCTGCACTGCTCCATACCCCTCGGGCGTGGCTTGGGTTCGAGTGCCGCCTGCGCCGCGGCGTGCGTGTCGGCACTGGCCGATCTGGTCGGCAGGGCCGTCGATCCGATCGAACTGTTCCGGTTGGTGCAATGCGGGGAGCGTCTCGCCCACGGTCGGGCCAGCGGGGTCGACGCGTGGGCTGCGATTTCTCATCACCTGCTCTGGTTCGAGGACGGCGCGGCCCGGACGTTGAGCGGACGCCTGCGCGCCACGCTTGTCATCGCCGACACCGGAATATGCGGCAGCACCCGCCGAGCCGTCGAACTGGTTTCGGAGGAACTGCAGAGTTCTTCCGGATGCCGTCGGCTGCTGGATCGCGCGTCGGAGTTGACCCGTTCGGCGGCCGAAATGATCGAGGCAGGGGATGTTCCGGCGCTCGGACGTGCGATGAATTCTTTTCAGTCGATACTCCGCCGGTGGGGTGTCAGTAGTCCCGAGCTCGAAAACCTCATCGCCGCGGCGACCCGGGCGGGCGCAGCGGGAGCGAAATTGACCGGCGGCGGCCTCGGTGGATGTGTGCTCGCTCTGACAACGCCCGAGACCGCGCCGGATGTCGTCGAAGCGCTGTCCCGGGCCGGTGCGGCTCATGTGTGGACCACGGCCGTACAGGACGGCCCCCCGACACCTTCGACGCTCGAATTGTTGTGTCCTAGTGAAAGGATCCGAGAATATGACGGCCATCGACCTGGGTATACATGATCTGTCGGTCGCCACCACACACTATGTCCTCGACTTGGCGGAACTCGCCGCCGAACGGAAACAGCCGCTACAGAAATTCACGGTGGGGCTCGGCCAGGAACAGATGAGCGTCCCCGCTGCCGACGAGGACATCGTCACCATGGCGGCGGCAGCCGCGGCGCCGATCTTGGAACGACACGGCACCGAGGGGCTCCGCAGCGTTCTGCTGGCCACCGAAAGCGGTGTCGACGAGGCCAAAGCCGCGGCGCTGTATCTTCATCGGCTCATCGGCCTACCCGACACCGCGCGCGTCGTCGAGTTGAAGCAGGCCTGCTATGCCGGCACGGCCGCCGTTCAATTCGCCGCCGGGTTGATCACGCGAGACCCGGATCAGCGCGTCCTGGTGATCGCGACCGATATCGCCAGGTACGACCTGGACTCCGCGGCGGAGCCGACGCAAGGAGCCGGGGCGGTGGCCATGCTGATAAGTGCGAACCCGGGAATCATGACGCTCGACCCATGGTCGGGAATCCACTCCAGCGATGTGATGGATTTCTGGCGTCCCACCTACCGGAGCACGGCCGTGGTCGACGGCCGGTACTCGATATCGGCCTACCTGGACGCGATGCAGATGGCCTGGACGGACTACCGCAAGCAGGGTGGTCGCGAATGGGCTGAGCTGCAAGCATTCTGCTATCACCAGCCATTCACCAAGATGGCCTACAAGGCGCATCGTCACCTGCTCGAGTGCAACGGGATCACGCCAGATCCGGCCGAGATCGAAAGGGCCATCGGTGAGACCACTCGATACAACAGAATGGTCGGCAACAGCTATACCGCCTCGCTGTATCTGGCCCTCGCGTCGCTGCTCGATTCGGATACCGATCTCGCCGACCGCCCGATAGCGCTGGCGAGCTACGGATCGGGATGCGTGGCGGAATTTCTGACCGGCACCGTTTCCCCGGATTACCGACGGCACATTCGAACGGCCTCGAACCGAGACGCTATCGCCCGGAGGGAAAGGATCTCCTATGGCCGATACCGCCGGTTGCACGAAGCTCGATCGCGTTCCGAAGGCATGGATCACCTGTTCTCCGAGGAGAGTACGGGATCCTATCGACTCGCGGGTCAAGCCGAACACCGAAGGATCTACCAGACGTGCTAGTGCCCGGCCGGTGCGATGGACAGCGGTGCTGGCGACGCCCCATTGCGTCGCCAGCGACAGCCTGCTCAATAAGACAGACGCCGATCGATGATCCGGCTCAGCAAATTCGTCAGCAATCCGCCTGTCGCCTCGTCGATTCGACAGCACGCCCGCTCACAGCCGGCGGTGAAGTCGCCGTACGGTGCCGGCTCGAGAATCGCCTCCGGTTCACGAGGGCGGGCAAAGGCGTAATGCGAAGGTTTGATCGCGGGGCTGTGGTACCGCAATCCTTGTTTGCTCTCCGGCCTGTCGGTGGGCATGGTTGGTCACCTCCTCGGCGCGGCGATGCTGACGTTCTCGAGTATCCCGGTGGCATCGGGAACGAGAATCGCCACCGAATAGTACGCTGTCACAAGGTATTCCAGCATGGCGCGCTGGTTGATGCCCATGTAGCGGACGTTGATGCCGGGCTCGAACTCGTCCGGGATTCCGGTCTTGTACAGGCCCACGACTCCTTCTTCTCGCTCGCCTGTGCGGATCGCGAGGATGGCGGAGGTCTGGTAGTCGGTGATCGGGATCTTCGGGCACGGATAGATCGGAACACCGCGCCAGGACATCAGCCGATGGCCGTCTTCGGAGCAGGTTTCCGGCACCAGCCCCCGCCGGTTGCATTCCCGTCCGAATGCCGCGATGGTTCGGGGATGGGCCAGCAGCAGATCGGTCCGACGGCGCATCGCGAGCAGATCGTCCAGATCGTGCGGGCTCGGCGGGCCGGTATGGGTGGATATGCACTGGTCGGGTGAGGTGTTGTGCAACAGCCCGAATTCGGGATTGTTGACCAGCTCCCACTCCTGTTCCTCACGCATCTCCTCGACCGTGAGCCGCAACTGCTGCTCGACCTGATCCATCGGCTCGTTGTACAGGTCGGCGACCCGCGTATGCACCCGCAGAATGGTCTGGGTGAGCGAGAGCTCGTATTCGCGAGGGCTGACCTCGTAGTCGACGAACGACGTCGCGATCTCGTCCTCGCCCTGCGGGCCGGCGGTGAGCTCGATTTCGGACTCGCCCTTGGCATTGACGCGCAGGGCGGAATTACTGACGTAGGCCGCCAGGTGGTCGCGGAGGTCGGGATTGTTGTCGACCACTTCGAGGAAGCCGGGCCAGGGCAACGTCATGAGGGTTCCCGCGGTGACGGCCTTGACGGTGGCGGTCCAGAGCGGATCGGTCTGCAGCAGCGCCTCGTCACCGAGGCGGTCGCCGTCGGTCAACACCCCGAGCAGGGCGGGTTCGCCGTACGGTCCGGTGGTGGTGCGCTCGAGTCGGCCGTGGACGACGATGACCGCCTCCTGTACCGGTTCACCTTCGGCGAGGATCACCTCTCCCGCCTCGAAATCCCTTGTCGTGCAACGGCTCACGATGTCGCGAAATACGTCGATGTTGTAGTAGCCGCGCAGGGGCGGAACCTGGGCGAGACTCTCGGGCAGGATCTGGATATCGTCCGGGCCGTTGCGGACGAAGGTGACCTTTCCGCTGGGTGGGCGTAAGGTCCGTCGGCGGTTGACTCGGTAGACGCCTCCGGCAACGTCGAGCCAGGGGAGCTTGCGCAACAACCACCGTGCGGTGATTCCCGCCATGAGCGGCGGGGTTTTGACCGTGGTGGCGAGATTGCGAGCGGCCGATGTACTCAGCGAGCGTTGTTCGGCGGGGCCGGTGGGGGAGAGGTCGGGAGTTGATTCTCGGGTGGTCATTATGGTCTCATTCGGAAAGTATTGGTTGATTTGCCTCGGGGCGTCAGATGAATTCCCACCACCAGCGGATGGCGGGGGGTGGCTCGACGCGGGAGAACAGCCGCCGTTCCGACACCTCGTGAATCGGCGCATCGGAAAGCCGTCCGGGTGAAACCCGATGTGGCGCAGCATCTATACTCTTGGCGTAGCGGGGAAGTCGCCTCTGCCACTCGATGGTCCCGGAGACGATGTTCGACAACTGTTCGAGGTAACGGTGGAGTGCAGGCGTAGCACCTCTCGACAGCACACCCTTCAAGGTGACGAACAACTCCATCACCTCCTCCAAAAGGGCGCAGGAAAGATAGACGGCCTCCTGCCGTGAGCATTTGTTTTGCACAGCGATGATCTCGACGAGGTTCGACTCCAGGCTGCGCTGATCACGTTCCCTCGCAAACGAGGCGACATCCGTTGGCACCGTTAGCAAGGCTCCGGCCGCGGCCGTGAACGCCTGCACATCGGGTCGATCTCGGGTGTCGGCGTCGAGGCAGGTCCCTTCGGCGGCCTCGGTGAGGTAGAACGCGGGCAGCGACCCCCCATCCGGAGGCCGCGCGATCAGATGCTCGTCGACGCTGCGCATGTAGCGCCCGGACCGATCGGATACACCGCACGCGGCGCCGAGCATCCAACTGTAGTGCGAAAGTGCGCACTGCAGTACGTGTTCCGAGCTCGCCCGTCGGCGAACTCGCGCCAGGATGTCCGTGAGACTCGCGGCGAACGCGTCGAAATCCTCGAGGCCGAGAGCTGCTCGTCGGGGATTCATGACGAAATCCATGAGATTGGCGGCGAGATGGTTGAATGCCGTCGGATCCCGCGCGATCGGGCCGTCGTCGCAGTAGTAATCGTCGAACAGCAACGCCCACATGAGCCAGTCGCTCAGTAGTTGGACCCCTTCGGTATCGCCGTGTGGCGCCCACATGCGTGCCAGCTCCCCGGTGCACATATCCGGTGTGGATCGCACGGTGGTCCCGTCGAACCCCATCCGCCGGAAGAAGTCCTCCGAGCGATGCTGGAAGACGATCCCGCCGTCGCGCGGTTGGACCGGTAGCGGGCACCAGATGGGCGGAATTTCCAGCGATTCCCGGGGCGCGTCGACAGGAGCGCGGCGAGCCGCATCCTGTGCGGTATCGACCACTTCGCCACTACTGGCAGGGCGGGCGAGAAGCTCGTGAACGAACTGAGCCGCGGACGTTCCCAGGCCGGTCGGCCCGGACGGAATCCGGCGGGCCGCTGCATCCCATACGGTTGATGTGGTCAAGGCTTCCTCCGTACTCGTGTCACATGCGTGGGGCTGCGACGTTGACGTCCTCGAGGATTCCGACCGCGTCCGGGACCAGAACCGCGATCGAGTAGTAGGCCGTGATGAGGTACTCGATCAACGCGCGCTGATTGATCCCCATGAATCGCACGTTGAGGCCGGGCTCGTACTCGTCCGGGAGGCCGGTCTTGTACAGCCCGACGACACCCTGATCGTGCTCCCCGGTGCGGATGGCAATCAGCGAGGAGGTCTGTGTCGCGGTGACCGGGATCTTGGGGCACGGGTAGATCGGCACGCCCCGCCAGGAGGGGATTCGGTGCCCGTCGATGGTGCTCACCTCGGGTACCAGGCCGCGGCGGCTGCATTCGCGGCCGAAGGCCGCGATCGCGCGTGGGTGTCCCAGGATGAAATCGGTGCGTCGGCGCATGGCCAGCAGGTCGTCGAGGTCGTCCGGTGTCGGTGGGCCGGAATACGTCGAGATCCGCTGGTCGTAGTCGGTGGCATGCAGGAGCCCGAAGCTGGGGTGATTGATCAGTTCCCGCTCCTGTCCCTCGCGGATCTCCTCGACGACCAGCCGCAGCTGCTGTTCGATCTGATCCATCGGGTCGTTGTAGAGATCCGCCACTCGGGTGTGCACGCGCAGGATGGTCTGCGTGAGTGACAGCTCGTGCTCCTGGGGGTCGGGCTCGTAGTCCACGAAGGTGGTGGAGATGCGTTCCTCGCCGTGGTGCCCGGCCGACAGCGCGATTTCGGCCTCACCCTTCGAATTCACGCGCACCGAGTCGTTCTCCAGGTAGGCGGTGAGATGAGCGCGCAGATCGGCGTTGCGCTCGATCACGTCGGTGAACGTCGACCAGGGGATGGTCATCAACGTTCCGGAGGTCGCCGCCTTCACCGTGGCGGTCCACAGCGGGTCGGTCCGCATCAGTCCCTCGTCCCCGAGGTGATCACCGGCGATGAGCACGCCGAGAACGGCCTGTTCCCCGTACTGACCCATGGCCATGCGCTCGAGGCGGCCGTGCACCACGACGATCCCCTCTTGGATCGGCTGACCTTCCTCCACGACCACCTCGCCGGCCTCGAACGTTCTCGGCGTGAACTGTCGGGCGAGCTCGGCCAGTACCTCGGCGTTCGAGTAACCGCGCAATATCGCCAACTCTCCCAGCGACTCCGGGACGATCTGGAACTGTCCGTCGCCGTTCATCGAGAAGGCGATCCGTCCGCCGCGCCTGCGTATGGTCCGCCGCCGATTGACCCGGTACGCGCCACCTCGCACGTCGACCCATGCCAGCTTCCTGAGCAACCATCGTGAGGTCACACCGGCCATCAGTGGCGGGGTCTTGGTCGTGGTCGACAGGTTCCGCGCCGCCGCCGTGCTCAGGCTGCGCTGTCGCAGGCCGTTCGTGGAAGTCTCCGGGGGAGCGGCGATTTCGTCGTAGGATGTCACGTGTCCACCTCTTTCGTTGTTTGGATGGGTACGGGTCGGAGTCGCTATCGATCCCGACGCAGCGCTGCGCGGGCCAACTCGACGAGTTCGTTGAACGGCGTTCCCCCGCAGGGCAATTCGACGATGGCGGAGTTCGTCCACAGCTCCGCTCGGCGACGCGTCCGCTCGCGTCCGCCGGCGGATGCGATGAGGTCGGCGATGTGCGGGATTCCGTGTCGGCCCGAATCGCGTTGTGACGCTGGCTTGTACAGCGCTGCCAGTTCGCGGCCCGCATCGGTGCCCGAGGCGATGGCCGCGACGATGGGCATGGTCATGCGACGCTCGGCGATATCGCTGGCCGTTTTCCCGGTCTCGGCGGGATCCCCCCAGATGCCGATGATGTCGTCGATGAGCTGGAAGGCCACGCCCACCCGGCGTCCGAACGACTCGAGCGCGTCGACAACGCGCACGTCGGCGCCCGCCGCCAGGGCGCCCAGCGCACACGCGCACCCCGTCAGGGCGCCCGTCTTTCCGGCTGCCATCTCGAGATAAGCGTCGACGGTCACCGGCCTACGCTCGGTGAAATCGCAGTCTTCGTACTGGCCGCGACACATGTCGACGACCGCTTGCTCGATTCGGCGAACGGCCTCGTCGCACCGACCCTCGGGCCCGCGTGTGTCCGTGAGGATTTCGATGGCGAGGGCGTGCAGGGCGTCGCCGAGCAGCAGGGCGGGCGGCTTACCCCAGATCGCCCAGACGGTCGGTCGTCCGCGCCGTTCCACGTCGCCGTCGAGGATGTCGTCGTGGATCAGGGTGAAGTTGTGGATCAGTTCGACGGCCGCCGCGTAGCGCACGGCGGCGGGCGCTGCTCCGAAGGCCGACGCGGTGGCCAGGGTCAGTGCCGCCCGGAACATCTTGCCGGTGGTGCCCGACGCCGGTGTGCCGTGGCGATCGCAATAACCGAAGTGATACGAAGCCATCAGTCGCAATGGTTCCGGCAGTCTGCCGAGTGAATTTCGGAGTATCGGTTCGCAATTCGCCCGTGCCCGCAAAAGGAGGCGTTGAACGTCAGCCTTCTGTCTGTCCAGTGGCGATATCGTACCGTCGATCGACATGTGCGCTCCTCAGCTACGCGTCGCTATCGGTTCGAGTTCCGAAGTCGCGGACTCGCTCGCTGGCACCCATTCTGTCGTGACCGAGAGCCGCTGTACCCCAAAAGAATTGGGGTGCAACGAGCCGAACGATACTTTTCAACACCAACTTTTATTGCAGTTGTCATCGTGCTCACATTGTTGACTGAAACGGAAAGAAGTGCTTCATTCCCGAACACATCGAGGCAGTACTCATGATCGGTGCCAGAGTGCGAGAGACCGGGTGGGCCACTGCCGTGGCCCACCCGAATATCGCCTTGGTCAAGTACTGGGGAAAGCGGGACGAGTCATGGATCCTGCCGGTGAACGGCAGCTTGTCGATGACCCTCGATATCTTTCCCACGACCACCACAGTCCGAGTGGACCCCTCGATCGCCGCCGATATCGTCAGCGTGGACGGTCGGTCGGCGCCCCGGGCCGCGGCAAACCGGGTCAGCGAATTCCTGGATCTGGTACGAACACTCGCCGACAGCAATGCGCGGGCCATGGTGGACACCGTGAACACGGTGCCCACCGGAGCCGGATTGGCGTCCTCCGCAAGCGGATTCGCCGCGTTGGCGATGGCCGCCGCGCACGCGTACGGGCTGGCGCTCGACCGCCGGGACCTTTCGCGACTGGCGCGCCGCGGCTCGGGCTCCGCGTGCCGATCCGTGTACGGCGGATTCGTCGAATGGCATGCTGGCCGCGGTACCGGGTGTGCGGGCAACGACAGCTCCTATGCCGAGCAGATCGATGCCACTTCCCTCGACGCGGCGATGGTGATCGCCCTCGTCGATCACCGGCCCAAGCCGGTGCCCAGTCGAATCGCCATGCGCCACACCGCTGCGACCTCCCCGCTGTATCGGGCGTGGGTCGAGTCCTGTACCGACGATCTGGCCCGGATACGCGCCGCGATCGCGGCGGGAGACCTCGGTCTGGTCGGCCGGATCGCCGAACACAACGCTCTCGGCATGCACGCCACCATGCTCGCGGCACGACCGGCCGTCCGATATCTCTTGGCACGATCGCTGGCCGTGTTGGACCGCATCGTGTGGTTGCGCGAGTGCGGCGTCGCCGTGCACGCCACCGTCGACGCCGGACCGAATGTCGTTGCGCTGTGCGGACGCGCCGACGCCGACGAGGTGGCGGCCGCATTGGGCGAACTCGGCGACGACGTCACCACACACGTGGCAGCGCCGGGTCCTCCCGCCACCCTCCTCGCGGGAGATCCGCGATGATCGTCGCACGCGCTCCCGGAAAGCTTTTCCTCGCAGGCGAATACGCCGTGCTGGAACCAGGTCGTCCCGCGGTGGTCATGGCCGTCGATCGGTATGTGACCGTCCGGCTGAGCCGGGCGGGCGAGACCTGGACCACGCTGCGTTCCGATGCGCTGGGCGGCATAACCCTGCGTCTGCACCGAGAGGGCGGACGCTTGGTCGCCGAGGAATGTCCCGAACGCGTGCTGGCGGAATTTCGATTCGTATCCGCCGCCCTGTCCGTCGTCGAGACGCTGATCACCGAGCGCGGGCTGCGGCCGAGTCCGCTGCGACTCACGATCACCAGCGATCTGACCGACCGCGATGGGCACAAACTCGGGCTCGGGTCGAGCGCCGCGGTCACGGTCGCGACCGTATCGGCCCTGATCCGGTTCTACCGGCTCGAGCCCAGCGCGTCACTGCGCTATCGCCTCGCACTGCTCGCGACGGCGACCGTCAGCCCGCAGACCTCGGGGGCAGACCTCGCGGCCGGGGTGTGGGGCGGATGGCTCGCCTACCGCGCGCCGGACCGGTACCGGGTGCACGAGTTGGTCCGCGAGCATGGCGTGGACAGCGCACTGCATCGCGAATGGCCCGGCTTCGAGGTGCAGCCGTTACGACCGCCCACCAAGCTGCGGCTGCTGGTGGGATGGACCGGACAGCCCGCATCGACGACCGGACTGATCGCAGCACAGCAGCGGACCAGCACGCAGGCTCATAGTCGGTTCCTGACCGAAAGCACGCGCTGTGTCGAAGCCCTTGTCTGCGCGCTTGAAGCCGACGATCCGTCCTGGGTACAGGACGAAATACGGTGCGCCCGTGGCCTGCTCGCCGAGCTCGATGCCGCCACGGGGGCGGGAATCATGACCCCCGGCCTCGTCGCCCTCTGCACGAGCGCCGAAGCCGTCGGGGCCGCGAGCAAACCCTCGGGAGCGGGCGGCGGCGACTGTGGCATCGCCATTCTGCCGATCGAGGCCGCCCATCGTGTCGCCGAAGTGTACGAACGCTGGGCCGAGGCAGGGATCCGGCCGCTTCCCTTGCGAGTAGTACAACCAGTCGAGGAGACGGAATGAGCATCGCCGACCGAAAGGACGATCACGTTCGGTATGCGGCAGAACAACATCGAGAAGGAGTACGGTACAACGACTTCGACTCGATCTCCTTCATGCACCATGCCCTCGCCGGGATCGACGTCCATGACGTCTCGCTGGCCACCGAGATTGCCGGGATGACCTGGAGCGCACCGGTCTTCATCAACGCAATGACCGGGGGCAGCGATTGGACCGGCCGAATAAATCGCGACCTGGCGGTCGCGGCGCGCGAAACCGGAGTGCCGATCGCTTCCGGGTCGATGAGCGCCTTTTTGAAGAACCCTCGGGTGGCCGACACCTTCCGAGTGCTGCGCCGCGAGAATCCGGACGGCATCGTGTTCGCGAATGTCAATGCCAATGCCTCACCCGAACAGGCGTGCCGAGCGGTCGATCTCCTCTGCGCCGATGCGTTGCAGATCCATCTCAACGCGGTGCAAGAGATTGTCATGCCGGAGGGGGATCGCGAGTTCTCGCACTGGCCTCGCAGCATCGAAGATATCGCTGCCAGCGTTCCCGTCCCGGTTGTCGTCAAGGAAGTCGGTTTCGGGCTCAGCCGTCGTACGGTGCGGCAGTTGCGTGACTGTGGGGTGGCGGTGGTCGATGTGTCCGGTTGCGGCGGAACGAATTTCGCTCGTATCGAGAACCGTCGTCGCGAAAGCGCCGACGTGGACTACTCCTATCTCACGTGGTGGGGCCAGTCCACGGCGGCCTGCCTGTTGGACGCGGCTCCGATCGAGGGCATCGAGTTGCTCGGTTCGGGCGGTATCCGCAGCCCTCTGGACGTCGCGCGCGTTCTGGCCCTCGGCGGCCGGGCGGCGGGCGTGGCCGGGTGCTTCCTGCACGCCCTGGTCGAGTGCGGCGTGGCCGCGCTCATCGACCGGATCGAGAGATGGCTCGAGCAGCTCCGGCAGATCATGACGATTCTCGGTGCGCCCGACCCGGCCGCCATGACCGGTTGTGATCTCGTGATCACCGGTGAGCTGGCGGACTTCTGCCGACTTCGCGGCATCGACGTCGGCGCCTATGCGGCGCGGACGGACCGCTCCGCGGCCCTCCCCGCGAACTCCCACCAGTGAAAGGCTGCGATGTCTCATCCCATCACACACCAGTCGACGTCCGCCGCGATCCCGATGAAATGGGTAGGCCCCCTTAGAGTCAGCGACGATATCGGCACCACCGTGACCGAAGTTCCACTGGCCACATACGAATCACCGCTGTGGGCCTCGGTCGCTCGCGGGGCGCGTATCACCATGAACACCGAGCGCGGCATCATCGCAACCGTGGTCGACGATCGCATGACGCGCTCGATCCTGCTCGAAGCAGACGACGCCGCAACCGCATACGCCGCGGCCACCCAACTGAGGGACCAGCTGCCGCGACTGCAAACGGTGGTGGCCGAAAGCAGCCGCCACGCGCGCCTCATCGGTCTGCATCACCAGATCGTCGGCAACCTGCTGTATCTGCGCCTCGAATTCACCACCGGCGACGCCTCCGGCCACAATATGACGACCCTCGCCGCGGATGTGCTCGTCGACCACATCCTGCGTAGCCGACCGGAACTGCGCTACGGGTCGATATCAGCCAACTTCTGCACCGACAAGAAGGCCACCGCCGTCAACGGGATACTGGGTCGAGGCAAGAACGTCGTCACCGAACTTCTCATTCCCCGATGCCTGGTCGAGCAACGCCTGCGTAGTACTGCCGCCCGCATCGCCACCCTCAATACCCGCAAGAATCTCATCGGCACGTTGCTCGCCGGCGGTATCCGTTCGGCGAACGCGCATTACGCGAACATGCTGCTCGCGTTCTACCTCGCCACGGGACAGGACGCCGCCAACATCGTCGAGGGTTCGCAGGGCATCACTCGCGCCGAAGATCGCGACGGCGACCTCTACTTCTCCTGCACCATCCCCAATCTCATCGTCGGAACGGTGGGTAACGGCAAGCGACTCCCGTTCGTCGAGCAGAACCTCACCCGGCTCGGCTGCCGCACGCCGCGCGATCCGGGGGACAACGCCCGCCGCCTGGCCGTGCTGGCGGCCGCCACGGTCCTCTGTGGAGAACTATCCCTGCTGGCAGCTCAGACCAACCCCGGCGAACTGATGCGAGCCCATCTGCGCCTCGAGCGAACCGCGGGAAGCGCTAAGACGCGGCGCGGGTCCGCGCCCGCATCCGCAGCCGGCGTGGATGCATGATGACCGACGAAACCACCGGCTTGACCTCTCGGTCCGAAAGCGTACTCAGTTGCCATCGGTTGACGATCGTGGCGAGGGCGAGGGTGGTCTCGGTCATCGCGAATTTGTCGCCGATGCATTTGCGGGGCCCGAAACCGAAGGGGATGATCGCGTCCCGAGGGGGACGGTCGGGGTTGTAGGGATCCCAACGATCGGGGTCGAACCGGTCCGGATCGGGAAGAAGATCGCGCCGGTGATGTAGAACGTAGTTGGAGTACAAGACCACCGTTCCCGCGGGCAGCCGATATCCGCCCAATTCGGTGTCCTCGCTCACCTTCCGGGTGAGCATCCAGACTGGGGAACGCATCCGCAGGGTTTCGGTGATTATTTGCTTCGTCACCTGCAGGTCGGATAAATCCTCGAAGCGCGCGACGCGCCCGCCGAGCACATTGTCGACCTCCTCGCGTAGCCGCTGCGCGACCGCTGGGTTGCGATCGACGAAGTACAACGCCCAGGCCAGAGTTGTTGCCGTAGTGTCGGTTCCGGCCATGAAGAACGAGATGACCTGATCGGAGATCTCGGCATCGGACAGTCGACGACCGTCGTCGCTCCGCGCGGTGAGCAGGGCAGACAGGAGACTGTCCGGCCCCGAAGCGCTGGTGCGGTGACGCGCGATTATTTCAGCGAGGACCCGACGCGATCGCATCACCGCGTCCCGATGAGCGTTATTGCCAGGAATCGGCAAACGGTACAGTGACGGCGGCATCATGGCGACGCGAAAGACGCCGTTGAACAGCGTTGCCATGTCGGCCATCACCTGATCGCGATCCGTCGCATCCAACTCACTACCGCCGAAGAAGACCGCTGCTGCCGTGCTGGACGCGAGCTTCAGCATCTCCGCGGTGACATCGAGAACCTCGCCGTCACGCCAAGATTCGGTTACCGCGGCGATCTTCTCCGACATCGTGGCGGAGTAAGCCGGAATCCTGGCCGGATTGAAAGTCGGCTGGATCAACGGCCTCAGGCGCCGGTGCACCGCATGCGGACAGGTGGCCAAACCATCTCTGAGCGCGTCGTAGGCACGATCGAAAATCTGCCCGCCCTTGTCGAATACCCGATCGTCGAGCAGCAACTTCCGGGTGAGGTTGGCATCGCAGACAACGACAGCGTCGAGCGACCCCAGCTTGATCCGCACGAGGTTGCCCTGTTCGGGGATCGACGACAGGAATCCCAACGGGGCGCGGGCAAAAGCCGCGAGATGCCCCACGACGGGCAACCGCCCCCGGGCATAGGGTATCGAGGTCATGGTGGACATGGCCCTTCCTGAACGTTGTGAAAGTCCTACTCGGTTGATGGTCCGGGATCGGAACTCCGGTCGATGAGGCGCATGTGCAGGCCCTGCGGAAGGGTGAAGGTGCCCAATTTCGGCCGGACCCGGTGATGGGGGCTCTGTGTCAACCGCCACCGTGCAGTGATCGTCGCCAAGGTGAGCACAGCATCGGTCATCGCCAGGGAATCGCCGATGCATTTTCGGCCACCCGCGCCGAAGGGGATGAAACCGTTGTGGGACGCAGCCGATTCGAGCGTCCACCGGTTCGGATCGAACCGATCCGGGTTCTCGTACAAATCAGAACGGTGATGGAGGACATAAGGACTGTAGATGACGTTGGTTCCAGCAGGGATGACATAGCCACCGAGCTGTGCGTCGGCCGTGGCGACTCGCGTCAGCAACCAAACCGGCGGCCACAGGCGTAGCGTCTCCTTGATGACCCTGGCGGTCACTTCGAGACGAGACAGGTCCTCGAAGGTGGCCCGCCGTCCGGAAAGGACGGTATCGACCTCGGCCTGCACCTGCCGTTCGATGTCGGGGTGTTGCGCAAGCATATGCAGTGCCCACGACAGAGTCGCGGCGGTGGTGTCGACGCCGCCTATGAAGAAGGCCATGATCGTATCTGCGATCTGACTATCGGAGAGCTGTTGTTCAGCGCTTTGAAGGTCGCGGGCATTCAGCAGGGCTGACAGCAGATCACCGTCATCGATACCCTCGGTGCGGCGATGGTTGATAATGGTGTCGATGGTTTCGTGCAGACGAGTGTTGGCCAGTGTCTCGTGCCGGTTGTCGATGACCCGCAGTCGATTGAGTGCTCGCGGCAGCACCATTCGCCGAAAGACCCCACTCAATACTGTGTCGAGATCGGCGAGAATCTGGCTTTGGGTTTCGGGGGCTATGCTGGAGGGAAATATGGCTGCGAACAGCCCCTTGGACACCATCGTCCGCATCTCTGCGGAGATGTCGATGATCTGCTGATGCCGCCAGTTGCCGATTATGGACTCGACAGTCGCCATCTTGACCTCGGCGTAGCCGGGCAAACGCTTTCGGTGGAACGTGGGCTGAGCCAGGCGCCGAAGGCGGCGGTGCTTGTCGTGCGGACACAGCCCCAGGCCGTTTCCGATAAGCTCACGGCCTTGATCGTAAAGCGGTCCCCCTTTGTCGAACGTCCGATCGTCGCGCAGTAGTTGACCGGTGGCATCCGGATCGCATATCACCACTGCTTTCACCGGGCCGATGTGTATGTTCACCAGGCCACCGTGCGCTGGTAGGGACGCCAGGAACGGACCAAGACGCCGAAGCTGAGTCATATGTCCGATCACCGGAAGTTCGCCTGGCGCAGTCGGGATCGCGTCCACGGTAGCCCGCGAGGCATGGTTGCGGCTTGGAGAACTACGGTGATGCCATTGAATACGCGTGGAACGTGCTTTCATGGGATCGTCTTTCGAAGGTCTTATCGTCTGACGAAAATTCTTGACGGAGTTGTGGTTCAGGTGTGAGGATCACGCCATCCAAGGTCCAGTGAAGCCCCTGCATCAGTGGCGGATGCCAAAGAAATTTGGGCCTCGGTGTTGTGGCTGCCTGGGATCGCCGGGGCGGGAAACGGGGCCGAAATCCGACACCGCTGGTACGCCGTGCGTATACCGCCCTGGCGGCGGCTGTCAGCGGACAGCGGGATCCGATAGTGAAACTCGTTGTCGCAGTTGATCGCCAAATGTAGGGTGTCGAGGATCGGCGCAGTAGGCTTGACTGCGCCGGATCGCTATCGGTCGGAACTCAACGCTCAAAGGCAAGGCTGACACAACCCCTGAAGGCGGCGCACCTGCTTGTCCATGCGTGTCGAATCGAACCGTAGCGATGCCTCCCTTGCCTCCCAATCCTCCGATGCCGCTGGAAACGTCCACGGGCAGGAACTTTCGCACTCCGCGACAGTGAGTGATCTTGGACGCCCGAATCTCGGCTCATTGGACCGAGACCAGGCTCCGCCGTCGACACTCCCTGCCAGCCCTGCCGGTGTCGGGTTGGCGATCACGAGGCGGAACAGCTGGCTCCGGTTCAGGGGGTTCGAACTCGGAACATCCTGCTGGACAACTGCTTTCTGTCGTTGGTGCTGGCCATACTGGGGTTATCGGGCCGGGGATGGGTCCGGGAAAGGCGGGGATGGTGGCATATGGAAACTACTCACGAGCAAGGTGATTCGCTGGCGCGGGCAGGAGCGCTCTGGCTGACTTCCGAGTGCCGGTGGCTTGTCGAGGCGATCCGTGCCGGCTGGGGAGTGCCGGAGATTTCGGCGCACTTACAGCGCAGTCGATCGGCAGTTCTTGCCCGTTGCGGCATGCTGCTGCCGGAGGCTGTGCGGGGGGAGCAGAAGGGAAACAGCAGGGCGGCCGATCTTCTGAGATCCGAGCTGGAGGCGAACCCGCAATACGACTGGGAGAAGCGTCTGCGCGATCAAGCGTGCGCCGACGGAAAACGCTACTGGAGCGAAGCGATGGACGATGCGCTCGCCGAGGGTTGGGTGCGTGGACGCTCCTGGCGTGAATTGGTCACCGCCACCGGCGCGACCGAGCTGGAGATCGCTCGGCGCTGTAAACGTCGCGGTTGGGTGAAGGATCTCGCGGGGGTGGTCGATCGGATCGGTTGTGATCCGCACGGTGAGGTTGCCGCACAATTGGACCCGGCGAAGGTGTGGGTGCTTGTCATCGATGGATTGGGTTCCGGCGAGCGGCATGTATCGGTGCACCCCACGCGCGGACAGGCCGAGGACGTGAGGGATCGACTCGTCGATGAACATGTCGCCGACGATTCGGCCGACCCGATCGCGATCACGCTGGTCGCCCGCAGCCCAGCGGGTGAAGCGGCGACCCGTCCGGCAGCATCGGGCAATCCGCCGCCGCGAGGAATGCCCAGAGCTGACATCACCCTTACGCCGCCAACACCAAAACAGAGGGACGACAATCTCGTTGGCAACATCCGCACCAATCCGATCGACCAACGAGATGGCACCGACGAATCCCGTCCGCTTCGAATTGGGATCCAACTCGGCCCGGCGCCTGCCGCCGACGCTTTCGATACCTCGCGCATTGCGCGGGCGTTCTGCGACTGCGGATGGGCAGGCTCCTGGCAGGCCACGATCCGGCAGGCGGAGACCGACGTCGCGGACCATGGACGAGTCTCCGGGCACGAGCCCGGCGCCCCCTTCTCGACTGCCTGACCAACCAAATCCCATAGAAGTCAAGGGGATGCTGACGGGTGCGGTTACATGAAGCTCGTCAGCCGTCGAGACCGAGTTGCGGTGCTGCGACCTGGACGTGACGCACTTGAGCGGAGGCAAGATCGAGGTTTCGGGTTCCCTGGGGGGCAAGGGGTCGCGGGTTCAAATCCTGTCAGCCCGACAGTAAAAACCCCCTGACCAGCGTCGGGGGGCAGGATGTTTTCCTGAGCACTGTTCGGTGTGCCAGTGCTGAATACGTGGTCTCGGGGTCGCGCCGAATAGTGCGGTTCCTGACCCGTGAGGGTGCGCACTCGACGAATCGTGTCGCGTTGGCATGGGCGGGTCCTGATCCGGTGTGGCCAAGTGATCCACGGCAGAGTTACGGGAAACGTTCGGGCACGCGAGGGGTAGCACGACTCGAAACGGGCAGCTGGCGGGTCGACTCGTGGCCACCGAGTCGCGGTGCCGCCGCGCAGAACCGACGGCACCGCCGCGTCGGCACTGGTGCATCTTCGAGGGCGGCTCAGGCCGAAGGAAGTAGCCACTAGAGCCGCCACCTGCGGGTGTGATTCAGTTGCCCTCGTGAGTCTGACCGTGCACGTCTTTACTCTTCGGGACGGCGAGATGTTGTTCCTCGACGCGCCGAAGGATTGGATGAACCTTGCCGGGTTCGAGAGCTGGCGCACCGAGGTATGGGGTAGTGCGGCCGTCCGTGAGCTGGGCGCACGGTTTTTCCCGGTCCTGGCGGAGGATAATCTGTGGGTCGAGCCGGATGAGGTGCTGGAGTTCGCGGGTGAATGTGCCAGGCTCGGCCACAACCTCAGTGCGATCGCGCCGTTTCCGTACCCGCCGTGGCCCGATGCGACACATTTGACGGTGATCGATGCGGTCGCGGCCAACCTGGTAACTATCCAGCTCGCGGCAGGGCGTGCGCTTGGCGTCGGTGGTGGAGTGGTCATTTGGTAATCGACCCAACGGCGACCGACTACACAGACCCTGAACCGTCCGATCAGGTGAAGACTCTGGTTCAGGAGTGGAGCCACCGACGATTACAGGATGAGTGGACCGATGAGGATCGGTGGCGAAGGACCCGCGCCAGACCTACCGGTGGCGGCACTCGTCGCCGACGTCCGCACCCAAGAGCTGACGTGCTGGGTGTGCGGGCAGCCGATCGACTACACCGCGAAGCGGTTCGACCCGAACGGGTTCGAGGCCGATCACTACTATCCGGTGTCCACGCACCCGCATCTGGCGTTCGAACCGGCCAACATCCGGCCGAGTCATCTGCGCTGCAACCTTTCTCGCGGCAACGCAGAGCCCGCTCCGGCGGGTGCGTGGGTGCGGTCGGAGTTCTGACCGCTACCGGGGCTGGCCGGTCATAACCGGCGGCCGAGGACGCCACCGAGGCCGGACGCGACCTCGATGGGTAGCCACGGCGCACCGCTGAACGACTCCATGCTTGAACCTCACCTCCATCAGGGGACTTCGGCGTGGTCGGGTCGAGCGACCACTGGCCAACAGGCGCGGACGGCCACGGCCGCGCGGACAGCGAATCGAACTCGTTGCGGCACAGCCCCTCTGACCCGCATCGAGCCGAAGAACTATTCGCAGCGGTAGTGCAGACGGATTGGTCTGGATCCAAATTTCGGACAGCCCGGTCGGCATCGGTGTGCGGACCTGGACACTCGCGAGGGGAGGGGCGGGTCGAAAGTCGAGCCCGCTCGGCTTCTCGACTCCCCGTCGGCTCTGAACTCTCCCCCGAAGGGCTACCCCCATCGTGCGACGCGCGCACGGGCCACCCCAGAAACCGCTTCACACGTGTGTACGCCGTGGCGGGGATCCGGTTGGCCGCGCTGCCGTTCGCCGACCCGAACTTCACCCCGCAGTGGCAGATCGGCGTCCTGATCCGCGGCATGACCGAGCTGCCGGTTCGCCCGCACGGGTAACCCCCCGGAGGGATATTCGGGAGTCGTGTCCACCGACCGGTGGACATGAGATTCGATCTGTCGAGGCTGTTCGGAGGTCGGGGTCGGCCAGCAGCATTCAGGTATGCGAAATCGCCTGGTAGCCATCGCTGGTTGGAGCGCACGTCGTCCGTGGCTCGCCACCGTCGGATGGTTCGTGTTCGTTGCCCTGTGCGTCGGGGTGGGGGTGGGAGTCGGTGGGCGGCCGGCCGCCACAGAGGATTTCCGGATCGGGGAAGCCGGGCGGGGGGAGGCGATCGCCGCCTCGGGCGGACTGCAACAGCGGGCCGTGGAACGGATCCTCATCACCGGGAACGGGGCCCGGTTGGATGCCGCCGCCGATGGCGTCGCTCGGGAGGTCACCGATCGGATGCGGGCGCTGCCGGAGGTCGAATCCGTGGCACCACCGGTGTATACGGCGGACCGAACGGCGCTGCGTATCGATGTGACCATGGCGGGTGCGGAACTCGACGGTGACAAGCATGTCGGCGCGCTCCGGGCGCAGACCGAGCTGGTGCAGCGGGCCCATCCCGGGCTGCTGATCGAGGAGACCGGTGGGCCCTCCGTCAGCAGTGGCGTCGACGAGTTGCGCGGGCGGGATCTGGCTCGGACGGAAATGATCGCGTTGCCGGTCACGGTGATCACGCTGCTGTTCGTCTTCCGGTCGGTGGCGCTGGCGCTGGTGCCGGTGCTGCTGGCCGTCTCCTCGATCGTCGCCGCGATCGGGTTGTCGATGCCCGCCTCACACCTGTTCCCGGACAACGGGATCGGCACCAACATCATCCTGCTCATCGGGCTGGCGGTCGGTGTCGACTACACACTGTTCTATTTGAAGCGCGCCCGGGAGGAGCGCGCTCGCTGCGCCGGAATGCCGAATACCCGGGCGGTGGTGGAACTGGCCGCGGCGACCTCGGGTCGGGCGGTCGTGGTGTCCGGGCTCGCCGTGGCGGCCTCCACCGCGACCCTGTATCTCGCCGATGACGTGATCTTCTCCTCGATCGCGACCGCCGCGATCCTGGTCACGCTGGTCGCGGTGGTCAGCTCGCTCACCGCGCTGCCCGCACTGCTGGCGATGCTCACCGAGCGAGCGGAGCGCCGGGCCGTGCGCCGGGCCGCGCACGCCGGACCGGTCGGCCGGACGCCGTCGAAGGGCGGGCGGTTCACCGGATTCGTACTCCGTGGGGTCGCGGCGAAACCGGCCACCGGGCTGGCCGTTTCGGTGCTCGCCATGCTCGTGCTCACCGCACCGGTGGTCGGCCTCGAACTCACCGATATGGGGCGGGAGACCCACCCGCGCACGATCCCCGCCATGCAGACCTTCGATCGGCTTCATGCCGCCTTCCCGGAACTGAAGTCGATGCACCAGGTGGTCGTGACGGCGGACCCGGCCCGGGCGAACGAGGTCGCGAGCGCGCTGCGCGCCCTGGCCGGACGGGCCGCGGCCGATTCGGCGCTGACGGGCACGTCGAATCTGCGCACCTCCGGCGACGGTCGGGTCAGCCTGCTGGAACTGCCCGTGCGGCACCATGTCGGCGACAAGGCGGCCGTGGAGTCGCTCGAACGGGTTCGCGGGGACTATGTGCCGGCCACGATCGGCGCGCTGTCCGGCATCGACTTCGCGGTGACCGGTGAGGTCGCCCGCTACGCCGACTATCCGGCACATCAGAAGCGGAAACTGCCCATGATCGTCGCGGCATTGCTGCTGGTGACCTTCGTCCTGACCGCCGCGGCATTCCGTTCCCTCGTGCTCGGCCTGATCGGTGTGGTGCTGAACCTGCTCTCGGCGGGCGCCTCGCTGGGCCTGCTGACCCTGGTCTTTCAGAACACCTGGGCCGAGGGCCTGCTCGATTTCGACTCGACCGGCACGATCGGTTCCCGAGTTCCCCTGCTGCTGTTCGTGATCCTGTTCGGCCTGTCGATGGACTATCAGGTCTTCGTGCTGAGCCGGATCAAGGAGGCCGTCGACGGCGGTGCCACCATTCGGCAGGCCGTGCTCGACGGCGTCGGCGGTTCGGCGGGCGTGGTGACCAGCGCCGCGTTCGTCATGGTCACGGTGTTCGCCAGCTTCGTCCCGCTGCACATCATGGAGATGAAGCAAATGGGTTTCGCGCTCGCTGCCGCCGTGCTACTCGACGCGTTCGTCATCAGGATCGTGATCCTGCCCGCCCTGCTGCTCCTGCTCGGTAATCGAACGTGGTGGCCGACGCGGCCGACCGCTGTCACACAGCGCCGCGCGCCGGTGAAAGTAGGCTGATCGAAATGAACCAGCAGCCGGGCACCGACGATCGGTTTCGGATCCGGACACTGCGGCGGTGGTACCTCCTCTGCTGGGTCTTGTTCGGCCTGTGCCCGCCGGTGATCGCGGTGCACGACAGGGCCGACGCCACGAAGTACGGGACGTGGGCGCTGGTGGCGGTGCTCGCCCTGAGTTACCTGATCCTGCGGTCGTTTCCGGGCAATCCCGTGGTGCGGCCCAGCGGGTTTCTCGGGATGCTCGTGCTGGTGCTCGGCGTGACGGCAATTCTGCTCGACGGCGGTGCGGCGTTCTTCATCGTGTCGCTGCCCATGTTCTGGATCCACACCGCCACCGCGCGTCAGGCGATCGGCTTCCTCGGGGCGGCCGCGGTGGCCACCCTGGTCGGGACCTTCACCGGGTCGCCATTTTCCCCGGGCAATGTGGTCTTCACCCTGATCGGCCTCGCCGGCGGTGTCCTGCTCGGGTTGTGGATGGACCGGGTGATCAGACAGGGTGACGAACGCGCCCGGGTGCTCGGCGCCGAACTGGCACGCACGCAATCGGAGCTGGCCGTGGCGCATCGACGCCAGGGCGCGGCCGAGGAACGCGAACGGCTCGCGCGCGAGATCCACGACACGCTCGCCCAGGGCTTCGCCTCCATCATCGTGCTGGCCGAGGCCGCCCGCGGCGGCATCGACACCGATCCGGTGACCAGCGCCGAGCAGCTGCTGTCCATCGAGCGCACCGCCCGCGAAAACCTCGTGGAGGCACGCGTACTCGTCGGCTCCGCACCGGCGGGCGGGGCCGCGTCCGGTGGTATCGCGCAGTCGCTGCGGCGCATCCTGGACCGGTTCGCCGAGGACACCGGACTGACCGTGGATGCTCAATTGCGCGATATCGAATGCGATCAGCCCACCCGGATCGCCCTGCTGCGCTGCACCCAGGAGTCGCTGGCCAATGTGCGCAAGCATGCCGGGGCCGGCACCGTGAGCGTCACGCTAACGGGCGGAGCAACCGGGGTGGAACTCGAAATCACCGATGACGGAATCGGATTCACTCCCCACGAGGCACGCGGCTTCGGCCTGAACGGGATGCGCACCCGCCTCGCCGAACTCGGCGGCGAGCTCACCGTCACCAGTTCACCCGGCGAAGGCACCCGCATCTTCGCCGTGCTACCCGCCGATGATCGGATGTGACATGGCCGAACCCGTGCGCCTGATTCTCGCCGACGATCACATCGTCATGCGTGCGGGTCTCGCGGCACTGCTTGCCGCCGAACCCAGCGTCGACATCGTCGGCGAAGCGGAGAACGGCAGCGCCGCGATCGAGCTCACCGAGCGGTTGAAACCCGATGTGGCCCTGCTGGATCTGCGCATGCCGATCCTGGACGGCGTGGCGGCCACCCGGGAGATCGCCACCCGCACCGCCACCCGCGTCCTCATCCTGACCACTTACGACACCGACTCCGAAATCGAACGCGCCATCGAGGCCGGCGCCATGGGCTATCTCCTCAAGGACACCACCCGCGACCAACTCGTCGAGGCCATCCACGCCGCGGCCCGCGGCCGCACCGTCCTGGCCCCCCGGGTCGCGGATCTGCTCGTCGCCCGGATGCGCCGCCCCGAGCAGATCCCCCTGACCGCCCGGGAAATCGAGGTGTTGCGAGCCGTGGCCGCCGGCCTTTCCAATCCCGAGATCGGCAGGCGCCTCACCATCGCCGAGGCCACCGTCAAGACCCACCTGCTGCGCATCTTCGCCAAGCTCGATGTCAGCGACCGCACCCACGCCGTCGTCGTCGCCATGGATCGCGGCCTCCTGCCATGAACGTAGAAACGACGCCGAGGATCGCTCGGCTACCTCGCGGGTAATCGGTCGACATCCGCCGCGGCGCGGAGGAATTCGCGCTGCTGGACGGCCTGCTCGGCGAGGGCGCGCTTGCGCTCGCCGAGCAGGTCCGCCACCTCGTCCGGGGGCAGCACGACCATCAGGGCTAGTGCGCCTCGAACTGTCGGTATTCCTTGCGCGGTATCGACACCAGGTCGGGACGGTTTCCGGGCGTCGATGTGGCGCGGGCATCCCGGCCAGATCGGCTCGCGGGGTGGACGGTGGTCACGGTCTGGTGGTTTGTTCGAGGTGGATGAGTACCGAGTGATAGGGGTGGCCGCTGGCGTGTTGCATGCCGAGTTCGCAGGTGCGGTTGGCGCTGAGGTAGGCGTCGGCGGGGGTGGCGGCTATCTCGGCGATCTCGGTTTCGGTGGCGTGTTCGGTGAGTTCTCGGTGCAGGTAGCCGCGGTCGCCGGCGAAGCCGCAGCAGGTGGCGACGATCGGCTCGACGACATGGTCGGCGAATGCCGCGGCGAGGGTGGCGAGATCGCCGGTGTTGTCGAGGTGATGCATGGAGCAGGTGGGGTGGATGACAGCGGTATTGATTCTGGTGGTGATGGCGAGGTGGGGCAGCAGTTCGCGAGCCCAGGTGATGCTGTCGCGGATGTCGAGCCGGGCATGGCGGTGCCGGTTTTCGTCGGTGAGGTAGGGCAGGATTTCGCGGTGGGCGCCGAGGGTGCAGGAGCTGGCGTCGATGATGATGGGCAGTCGGCCGTGGTCGCTCCAGCGCCACAGGTTGTCCACGAGCCGGTTGGCCATGAGCGTGTTGCCGGTGTCGTAGCCTTTGCTGTGCCAGATGGTGGCGCAGCAGGTGCCGATCACGTCGTCGGGGATCCATACCGGTTGTCCGGCTCGTTCGGCCAGTCGCACAACGGCTTCCGCGATGGTCGGTTCGTCGGTGCTGCCGACGGGGGTGCCGAAGATCCGGTTGATGCAGGCCGGGAAGTAGACGGCGGTGGCGCGGGTTTTGTCGGTGGCGGGAAGTCGGGCGGGTGCGGGATGGGGGGTTTCGGGGAGCCATTGGGGAATGAGGTCGCTGCCGAACAGCAGTCGTGCGAGGCCGGTGATCGCTCGCAGGGGCAGGTCGCCCGTGAGTGCGGCGAGGACGCGGCCGAGGCCGACCGCGCGGCGGGCGATGCGTTCGATCGGTCCCCAGTGGCGGGCGGTCCAGGCGGCGATGCGTTCGGCGCGGGCGCCGTGGGTGGCGTGGCGCAAGCGTTTCATGGCGGCGCCGGTGTCGATGCGCACCGGGCAGGCGATCGCGCAGCTGGCGTCGCCGGCGCAGGTTTGGACCGCGTCGTAGTCGTAGTCGTCGGTGAGTGCGGCGGTGACCCGGTTGGGTTCGCCCTGGCGGGCGATTTCGCGTTGCAGCACGATGCGCTGCCGCGGTGTGGTCGTGAGATCCCTACTGGGGCAGACGGGTTCACAGAATCCGCACTCGATGCACCGGTCGAGTTCGTTGTCGACCGTCGGCATGGTCTTGAGGTGGCGGATGTTGGCGTCGGGGTCGTCGTTGAGCACCACGCCCGGGTTGAGGATACCGGCGGGATCGAGTGCGTGTTTGACACGGCGCATGTATTCCACAGCCGTCGCACCCCACTCGCGTTCGAGGAATGGGGCCATGTTGCGACCGGTGGCGTGTTCGCCTTTGAGCGAGCCGTCGTAGGTGTCGAGGATCAGCGAGACCACGGCCCGCATGCAACGGGCGTACCGATCCACCTGCTCGGACGAGGAGGGGTCCAGGGCGAGAGCGAAATGCAGGTTGCCCGCCGAGGCGTGGCCCTGGATCGCCGCGCGGTAGCCGTGCTCGGTCAGCACGCGGTGCAGGTCGACGGCGGCGTCGGCGACCCGCTCGGGCGCGACGCAGACGTCCTCCCCCAGCAGCACGGTCCCGTGGGGTCGGGTGGCGCCGAGTTCGGCGAAGATGCCCTCCCGGACTCGCCAGTAGGTGAGCGCGGTCGCGGAGTCGCGGGTGAATTCGCCCCGGACCGAATCCGACGTTGCCGCCAGGACCTTGGCGGCGGCGTTCTCGAGATCGGCCAGGGTCGCGGGGTCACCGGTGCGGAATTCCACCAGCAGCGCCGCCTCGGTGTCCTCGATCTCGCCGAGCCAGGCGGGCGCGCCGGGCACCGTCGCCGCGGCGTGCAGGGATTCGGCGTCCATCAGTTCCGCGGCGTGGGCGCCGGCGGCCATCATCGGCGCGACCAGGGAGGTGGCGGTGTACAGGTCGCGGCAGCGCAGCAGTGCGGTGGTATGCAATCGCCCGAAAGGGACTGTGTCGAAGACGATTTCGCTGAGGAATCCGAGCGTGCCCTGTGAGCACACCATCAATCCGCGCAGGATTTCGGTAGGGGTGTCGCCGTCGAGGAGGGCATCGAGCCGATATCCGTTGGTGTTCTTGATCGCGAACTTCTGCCGGATCCGCGCCGTCAGAGCGGTGTCGGCCGCCAGATCGGCCTTGATAGCGAGTAATTCGGTGACGAGATCGGGTTCGGTGGCGGCCAGCATCGCGTCGGCGTCCGGGTCGGCGGTGTCGACGATCGTGCCCGAGGCGAGCACGATCCGCAGCGAGCGCACCGTGTGATACGAGTTGCGGGCCACCCCGCAGGACATGCCGCTGGCGTTGTTGGCGACCACGCCGCCGACGGTGGCCGAGCCGCTGCTGGCCGGGTCCGGTCCGAGCATCCGGTTGTGGCGGGCCAGCAAGGCGTTGGCGTGGGCGATGATCAGACCGGGCCGTGCTCGCAGCCGCGCGCCGTCGGCTTCGACCGTGCCGCCACCGAAGTGGCGGCGCACGTCCAGCAGGATGTCGTCGCCCTGGGACTGGCCGTTGAGACTGGTGCCGGCGGCGCGGAAGGTGACCGCGCGATGATGTTCGCGCGCGTACCGCAGCACGGCGGCGACGTCGCGTTCGTCACGGGGCACCACCACCACCTGGGGGATGAGCCGGTAGGGGCTGGCGTCACTGGCGTAACGCACCAGGTCACTCGGCCGGGACAGGACCTGTTCGGTGCCGACGAGCCGCTCGAGATCGGTGCGCAGTCGTCGCGGAGTGCCGCGGGTCAGTGCACCCGCGAGCCGGTCGGGGTGCGCCGCGGTGTCGATGGGCAGCGCGGCACGCAGACGTGTTCGCACGGACATGACCGAGACCTCCAGTAGTCGGTGTCAACGGGCGGCGGCGAGAGTGGAGACAAACGACTGCAACCGCTGCGGCACATCCATCAGATCGGTGTGGAACTCGTACACCCGCAGCGCGGGCGCGGAGCGGTTGAACTCCTCCAGCGCGTTATCGAGTTCGGCGGTCGTGCGTATCTCGGTGACCGGAAGGTCGTCGACCGCGGTGATGGCGCGCACGACGGCACGGTGGTTCCACAGCGGGATGTCGTTGTAGACGGCCGTGGCACCGTCGATGATCCGCTCGATCGTGTAGCCGTGATTGTTGATCAACATGACCGTCACGGGTAGCCGCCAGCGCGCGACGGTCGCCAGCTCCTGCACGGTCAGCTGCAGCGACCCGTCGCCGATGATCAGCACCACCCGCCGCCCCGGAGCCGCCAGGCTCGCCCCGAGCGCGGCTGGCAGTGCTCCGCCGATCGAACCCCAATGCGTCTGCGCCAGATACGTCACGCCGCTGGGCAGGTGCTGGCTCAGCATCCCCCACGCGGCGGTGCCCGACCCCACCACCACGACATCACCAGGACGCAACGCCGACGCGACCCGCGGCCACAGCGCCGCCTGGGTCAGTCGCCCGCCCGCGCCCTGCGCACTCGCCGTTGGAGCGGCCGGAGGAACCGTCGAATCCCAGCCGATGCCGGCGAGTACCTCACCGAGGGCGTCGAGGGCCTGGTCGAACGGCAGCGGCGCGAACCGACGGCCGGCCACCGTGCCGTGGTCGGGCCGCACGTCGACGACTCGGCTCTCGTCGAATCGTGCGGTGAATCCGGCGGTTTCGGTGTCCGACAGCGGCGTTCCGATACGGATCAGCAGCGGCGCCTTCTCGACCGCTTCACGCACGGCGGGTTCGCTCGCACCGCCGTCGTACAACCCCAGCCAAACCACCGCGTCCTCGTCGACCGTCCCCTTGCCCATCGGGGTGATCGCCACCGGGATGCCGGTGGACACAGCGAGCCGCTGTACCCGTGCGGCGAGCCCGAAACGCGCCGCCTCGTGCCCGAGCAACAGCACCGCCCGCGCGCTATCGGCGGCGAGAGCGGCCACCGCCGCGGCGAACTCCGCAACGGCCGAGCCGGCATCGGTGAACTCGGCGACGGCCGAGCCGTCATCGCCCCGCGGCTCGGGGGCGGGCGCATGCCCCTCGGGCAGCGCGGCCGTCGCGACATCGGAGGGAATCGCGATATAGACCGGCCGCCGCTCCCGCTCGGCCGCGGCCAGGACCCGATCGATCTCGCTGGCCGCGTTCTCCGGCGACAGGACCGCCTGCGCGGCGGTCACTTCGTGGTACATCCGCGCGAAGTGATCCCACTGCCCGTCGGGCAGGCCGTGATGCATGACCGCGTGCGCGGCGCACTGCGCGCGCGACGGCACGCTCACGATCACCACGATCGGCACGTTCTCCGCACACGCCCCCGCGACACCGTTGATTCCGGACAGCTCTCCCACCCCGTAGGTGAACGCCACCGCCGACAGGCCGTGCACGCGCGCGTAGCCGTCGGCGGCGTAGGCCGCGTTCAATTCGTTGGTGTTACCGACCCACTGCAATCCGTCGTGGGCGAGCACCTCATTCAACAACGCCAGGTTGTAATCACCCGGCACACCGAACACGTGCCGAATCCCGCGCTCGGCCAACCGATCCAACAAATAGTCCGCGACCTTCACCACAGCCTCCCTTCAATACCGATGCATTCGACAAGCAGCGCGCAAATCAAAGGAGTGACCTCACCGAAAAATGGCGGCGGTGTCAGGTGTTGCTGTTCTTCTCGATCCGTTTACCCGCGAAATAGGTTGCCAGCACCTGTGTTTCGGCCAGGTCGTGCGGGTCGACGTCGAATGGATTGCGGTCGAGCACGATGAAATCTGCCGATCGGCCGGGTCGCAGTGAGCCGGTGCGGTCGTCGATCCTCAATGCGCGGGCGCCGTTGTGGGAGTACATCGCAAGCGCCTCGGCCACGGTCAGACGCTGGTGTGGGCCCAACGCACCCGTTCGGCGGCCGGTGGGGTCCTCGCGAGTGACCAGGCCCGCGATCGCGGGCCACGGATTCGGCTCGCTCACCGGCCAGTCCGAACCGCCGGCCAGCAGCGCCCCGGCGTCGATCAGATCCCGGCAGGGGCTCAGCCGCTGCAAACGGGCCTGTCCCAGCGGGGCGCTCGTCTGATCCACCAACGGCCCGGGGAACCACAGCGGCGGTGACATGTCGGCGACCACGTCGAGTTCGGCGAACCGGCCCAGATCGGCGGGGTCGACGAAATGCGCGTGCGCGATGTGCACGATCGTGTCCCGATCGCCGTCTGCCCGCAGCCTCGCCACGGCGTCCAACGCCTGTCGCACCGATGCGTCGCCCGAGCAGTGGATCTTGACCGACAGGTTCCGCCGCGCGGCAACCCGCAGCCACTCGGTCAGTTCGGCCGAATCCATCGCGGGCCGGCCGCGCCACTGATCGTCCTGGTCTCCCGAAGGGACGTAGGGTTCGAGGAAGTACGCCGTTCGGCTGGGCGGCACGCCGTCGAGGAAGATCTTGACGAAGGTGGGCAGATGACAGCGGCCGCGCAACTGCTGTCCCTGCTCGAACAGCGCCTCACCCACCGGTTCGCTGCCCCGGATCGGATCGCGTGCCATCATCGCCGACACCGCCCACGCCGATAATGTGCCCTCGTGGTCCAGCCGGTCCAGGGCGCGCAGCGTGGCCAAGCTGGCCGCGGCTTCACCGAAAGCGGTGATACCGAAAGAATTCAGGGTGGACACCGCATGAGCGGTGCCGCGCACCTCGCGCTCGTGTATATCTCCCTGTGCCGCGGCAGCGGCTCGATCCACCGCTATCCCCGCCGGTTCGGTGAGCAATCCGACCGGGCGCCCGTCCTGGGGATCGCACACGACCCCGTCCCCGCCGTCGACGATTCCGGCCGCCCGCAACGCCGCCGAACTGACCCACCGGTTGTGGTAGCTGTCGTCGGACAGCAGCACCGGCCGACCACCGGCGGCGTCGTCCAATGCTTCCAGCGCCGCGCGCGATCCGAGACGATCGGCGAGCGTGTTCGGCCATGACCCGCCCACGATCCACTCGTGCTCGCCGCGCCCGGATGCCGCCGATCGGACCGCGGCCAGGATGTCGTCGAACGACGCTTCGGGCGGCAGGACACATTCGAACAGCTCCTTGTAACCGCCATCTGTATGCGTGTGCACATCGACCAGGCCCGCCATGGCGAACCCGCCGCCCAGGTCCAGATATTCGGTATCCGGTCCCGTCCATTCCCGGACGTCGGCCGTGGCCGCGATCCGGCCCCCGCGGACGGCCATCGCATCCACCCACGGCGCGGAACCATCCATCGTGTAGATCCGGCCATTCCCGACAACGAGGTCAGCGTATTCGTCGCCCACCGTGCCTCCGATCCGTCCGCCACGAATTACTCGATCCGAACCAAACACCGCCAGCTCGTCCCTCGAGTACCGGAGAGCAGATTGCCCGGGGGTGGGGCAATCACACCTGCCCACGCAACATGACGGCGCCCGCCACCCGTACCTCTCCCCGCCACCGGTTCACCCGAGATGCGTCTTTGTTACAAAATAGCGAACACGAGCCAGCATGACTCGAGGGCTCGCAGGCAATTACGTGGATTTCCTTCATCGCAAACCGGGCTACGCGCCCAGACAATCGGACCCAGCTCTGCGGAAAACGGTTCTACTTGGGAATATCTGTGCGTATCGGTCGAGAACTCGATTATGATATGCACTGTCCAACACGCGCCAGTACCACCAGAGTTCGGATGACAACGCGGTCGGTGTGCGCACCGATCGTTTTCGGAACCCAGCGCGGTATCTGCTGAGTTTCTGTGATTGTGCATCCTTGCTTCCCAGCGGACGCGAAAGGACAGGTGATGACGATTTCGACACCCGAGCGCGTGGACCATCCGTTGGCGTTACCGACAGCCGAAGAGATAGCCGAGGTCCGGGAGATCGTCACCGCGGCGGGACTTGTCTCCACCGCTACCCGTTTCGCCTATGTCGGTCTCGAAGAACCCGACAGACACCGCCTCTACGCTCGACACGCCGACACGGATTTCGATCGGCGCTACCGCGTGCTGTTGCAGGAGACGGACCGGCCTGATGCCGTCGACGCGGTGGTGTCGCTGCGCGCACGTTCGGTGCTGTCGCAGCGCAACATCGACGCGATCGTCGACGGGCAGATGCCGGTCCTGCTTGAGGAGTTCGGGCTGGTAGAACAGATCCTGGCCACCGATCCCGCCTGGCTGAAAGCCCTCGCGGCACGCGGCCTGGATATCGCCCAGGTGCGCGTGTGCCCATTGTCGGCCGGTGTCTTCGACTACCCCGATGAGCAGGGGCGCCGAATCCTTCGCGGATTGGCGTTTCATCAGCAGAACGAGAAAGACCTCCCGTGGGCCCACCCGATCGACGGCCTGGTCGCCTTCGTCGATATGACGAACCGGCAGGTGCTGCAGGTGATCGACACCGGCCCGATGCCCATCCCGGCCGAATCCGGCAACTTCGACGACCCGGCGGTGACCGGACCGCCACGGACCACCCAGAAACCCATCGAGATCACCCAGCCGCAGGGCCCGAGCTTTACCGTGACCGGCAACCTCGTCGAGTGGGAGAAATGGTCGCTGCGAGTCGGATTCGACGCCCGCGAAGGACTGGTATTGCACCAGATCGGTTTCCACGACCACGACCGGATCCGTCCCATCATCCACCGTGCATCGATCGCGGAGATGGTGGTCCCCTACGGCGACCCCTCGCCGGTGCGGTCGTGGCAGAACTACTTCGACACCGGGGAATACCTGGTCGGCCGATTCGCCAACTCCCTCGAACTCGGCTGCGACTGTGTCGGCCACATCGAATACTTCGATGCCGTGCTCGCCGACGAGAGCGGAAACCCCCGCACCCTGCGTCACGCGATCTGCATGCACGAGGAGGACTTCGGGGTGTTGTGGAAACACACCGACCTGTGGACCGGCTCCCGCGAGACGCGCCGGCAACGCCGCCTGGTGATCTCGTTCTTCACCACGATCGGCAACTACGACTACGGCTTCTTCTGGTACCTCTACCTCGACGGCACCATCGAATTCGAAGCCAAGGCCACCGGCATCGTCTTCCCCTCTGCCTACCCCGAAGCGGACTACCCGTACGCTTCCGAGATTGCCCCCGGCCTCGGCGCCCCCTACCACCAGCACCTGTTCTGCGCCCGACTGGACATGATGATCGACGGCCCGCGCAACCGCGTCGACGAGATCGAATCCCAGCGTGTGCCGGCGGGCCCGGACAACCCGCACGGCAACGCCTTCACCCTGCGCCGCACCACCCTCACACGCGAATCGCAGGCACAGCGCCTCGCCGACAACCGGACCGGCCGCAGCTGGCACATCCTCAATCCCGACGCACGCAACCGGCTCGGCCAACCGGTCGGCTACATGCTCTATCCCGAGGGCAAACCACCCCTGCTCGCCGCCGACGGGTCGTCCATCGCCAAACGCGCCGCCTTCGCCACCAAACACCTCTGGGTCACCGCCTACGACCCCGACGAACGCTACGCCGCAGGCGATCTGGTGAACCAGAACCCCGGCGGTGCGGGACTGCCCGCCTACGCCGCGGCCGACCGATCCGTCGACAACCAGGAGCTGGTGGTCTGGCACACCTTCGGAATCACCCACTACCCACGACCCGAGGACTGGCCTGTCATGCCTGTGGACTACACCGGCTTCGTCCTCAAACCGGCCGGGTTCTTCGACCGCAACCCCACCCTCGACGTCCCCCGAACAGCCACCGACCACTGCCACCAGTAATCCTGTGGTCCGCTAGACCCGCGTCGCCGAGACCCAGGCCGACGACTACACCGTCGAACCGCCGGCTGCGGACATTTCATCCGCGAAGAACGCCCGCCGAACTCCGCCGGAATTCACCTGGGCCTGGCAACGCGGGCCGCCCGCCCGACATGCCGGCTTCGGCTGCCATGAGCGTATGCAGAGGAGACCCGGATATGCCGTACGACGATCTGCGATCGTTCCTGGCCGCTCTCGAGAGTCATGACCAACTGCTGCATATCACCGAACGCGTGCAGCCCGAACCGGACCTCGCCGCGGCGGCCGTGGCCGGTATCCGCATGAGTGATCGTTCTCCCGCTTTGTATTTCGACAACATCGCCGGCTTCACCGATGCGCGCGTACTGATGAACACCGTGGCCGGTTGGCAGAATCTCGCCGTCGCGATGGATCTGGATCCGGGGTCCTCGGCTCGCACGATGTTCGACGAATGGGTGCGGCGCTGGGATGCCTACCCTGTCGCGCCTGAGCGCCGGGACAACCCCCCGTGGGCGGAGAACACGGTGTCCGGTGACGACATCAACCTGTTCGAACTGATGCCGCTGTTCCGGCTCAACCAATTCGACGCCGGGTTCTACCTCGACAAGGGCGCAGTCGTCAGCCGAGACCCCGAGGACTGGAACAACTTCGACACCCAGAACGTCGGCTGTTACCGGATGCAGGTCCGCCACCGACGCCACCTCAATATTCTTCCGATCCCGGTGCACGACCTCAGGCGAGACTGCCCTGAGCCCTCAGCTCGGCGACGATGTCGGCCGGGAGATCCCATTCATCGATGTGCTGCTGTGTGACATAAACAGGGAGACCTGCTGGATGTGAGAAAACGTTGTCCGGGTCGTACGTGCGTTTGATCGCGATCAGCTTCGGCAGGTTTCCGGCATACCACCGGTAGCGGCTTTTCACGAGATATGTCATCGAGCCGTTCTTGTATACGCCATGAATATAGGGTTCGAGCTGGTGAAACAGTTCGTCAATCCATGACATGCATGGCTCGCGATCGTTCTCGTCCTGCCAGGTGGTTCGCAGCAGCGGCTCCAGCGTCGATGTCCGCCATGGATAGGCAGTCGCGTCGGGGGCTGGTTCGCAGATCTTTCCGCCGCGGGCGTAAATCGCAACCGACGACTGCCCCGGGCCGCCGCGGACAGCGCTGCCTATGATCGCCCGCGCGGTTTCGTCCAGCTGGTCGGTCATTACCGCCACCGAGGACCACATGACGTGTTCATCGAAATCCGCATTGTCGACGCTCGCGTACTCGGACATGATTCCGGTCAATGCCGCGGCATAATCTCCGTATTCTCGAATTCGCTGCCCTGTCGCGCAGGCGCGTTCGGTCAAGAACCTGGGCAGCAGCGTGCTGAGCGCCTTCTCCGGGCCCGCGAACATGATCATAACCATGACCCGGTCCTTGCTGATCACAAACGTCGAGGTCAGACGTGTATCGGTGAAGGGCGCCCAATCCTGCCACGCCCGCAGGACCTGCTCGTAGTCCGCCGGATCCCAGGACAACACCAGGCTGGCGAACTCGGTGACCGGCGTCGCCTGATAGATCAGCTCGGTCACTATGCCGAAGTTCCCGTTTCCGCCACCGCGCAGCGCCCACAGCAGGTCTGGGTTCTGGTCGGCGCTTGCCTGGATCACCTCGCCGGTCGCGGTGACCATCGTGGCGGCGAGAAGCTGGTCGCAATTCACCCCGAGAAATCGATGCAACAAGCCGTTCCCGCCACCGAGACAGTGGCCGCCGACGCGGACACCGGAGCACAGACCAGCGGCAAGGGCCAGTTTGTGCGGCGCGAGGGCGGCATAGACCGCGCCCAGCGTGGCGCCCGGGCCGACCCGGACCCGCGCGACATCGTCATCGATGGCGATGTTGTTCAGACGGCGCAGATCGATCACGACACCGTCGTCCACCGACGACTCACCGTCGTAGTCGTGTCCGCCTGACCGCACCCGGAACGGCACCTTCCGATGAGTCACGTTTCGGATACACGCGACCACCTCCTCGGTCGTCGTCGGCAGCAGGATCTCGGCGGGCCTGCGCTGATACAACAGGTTCCAGCCAAGCCTGGTCTCCTCGTACGCCTCGTCACCCGGACGAACAGCATCTATTCCACGCGGAGCCCGCGAATCCGCATCCGCTTGCTTCGCTGTCGCCATCGGCTCGCCCCTTCCGCGTCACGACCACACGAATTGACAACCGGCGCGAACTCGCGATAGCCAAATATTAACCGAAGGAGCGCTGCTCCCGGCACCTACGGCGTATGCCTGCCGAGCTCACCACCGCCGACTGGCTGGCGCGCGATGTGGACGGGTGTGGCGTGTTATCGACCGAGTTGGGAATCGGCGAAGCCGAGGGCATCGGCCGCTGCCGCGGTGGGGATCGTCAGATGCGTGGCGGGGTAGGTGCGGTAGGTGACGGGCTGGTTGTTTACGCGCAGTTGCGCGACGGTGGCGTCGGTCAGGTTCGGTTGGACGAGCGTGTCGGCGAGGCCCTGACCGATGAACACCGGACGTTGGTAGCCGGTGAGCGGGATATCGAGCACCGGGGCCGCAGTGGCAGGGAAATCGCCTGTGGCCACGGGTGCGGCGAGCAATTGCGCGAAGGTGATCCCGTGGTATTTCTGGAACAGCTCGGCTGGACAGAGTCGGCCGTTGTCGGCGACGTACTGCGCTCCATGCGGAGTGAGGTAGGGGCCGGGATCGAACTCCGGGCGCGCGACGGACAGCCCGCGCAGGATCTTGGCCAGCATGTCGGCCTGCGGTAGCAGCTCGGGCGGGGTGGGGGTGGCGGGGTTGCCGAGGACGGCGAATTGCTCGGTGAGATGGTTGGCGGGTGCCAGCGCGATGGCGCCGCGGTAGTCCAGTTCCGGTGCGTAGACGGGGGCGAGCGCGGCGGTGAAAAGGACCGCGTGCCCACCCTGGGAGTGCCCAGCGGCGAGCCAGCTGTTCGACAGTGACGGTTCGGCGGCGCGGGCGGCGCGGACGATGTCGATGGCGTTGTGTGCTTCGCTGTGCCCGTCGAGGTAGGCGGCGACACCGGGGTCGCCGTAGAAGGCGTAGTCGGTGGCCACGACGGCATAGCCGTGGGTGAGCCACCACGACAGGAAGTCCTCGTCACCGCTGTCGGAGTTGGAGGTCGAGGGGGCGCAGGTGGCGGCCAACCCGACCGTGCCGTGGTGCCAGGAGATGATCGGCCATCCACCCGGCGGAGGGCTGCCCGCGGGCAGGAACACCCGTCCGGTCGTGCGCACCGGTTGATCCTGCGGGCCGGTGGACCAGTAGGTGATCCGGCGTTCGACCGCGGCCCCGGCCGGATGCCCACCATCGGTCAACGCCCCCACGGCAATCACCGATCCCGGCGCTGCCGCACCCGGATCGGCCGATGCCGACACCGCCGACGCGGCAGTCACGAGCAGTGCGGCCGCGATCGCGGCCGATAACACCACGCCTCGAACTTCCATGTCGAGCCCTCCTCTCGGTGCCGCGGGAGCTCGTCCTGCTGCCGTGGCGGGGACGAGCGTGGCAAGTGCGAACCACAATTGGTGTGTAGAAAATGTTTGTTTTCGTACTATATCTCCTATATCTCGACTGCTTCCGCGGTCGTATCGGAGTTGGTCACTTCGACCCGGGGCCAGGGACCGGGCTTGCTGTCGTGACCGCTGTGGTGGCAACCAGGGCCTTGCCGGTGGCCACGCGAAACGCGCAGTCCGATGCGCCTACCGGATAAGCTGCCAGGCAAGCTTTTTCATCAACACGCACGACGAAAGCACCAGCTTCGGAGACATGCCGGTATCAAGCACATTCATTACCTGGTTCGTCGAATTCCTCCCGCGGCCCCTTATCTTCAACAATCCCGCCAATCCTGGACATCACAGATCGCGTGGCAAGACAGCGATATTCGCAGCTTTGCCGACGGGCTCCACCAAACGCCTGCAACGCCTCCGCGGTATTCGTCCCGACCCGCCGGTGCGAATACATCGCGTCATTGGCATGAGCCGATGCCCTCGCCAAGGCCGAAGACGTGGCGTCCCAGTACGCGCTCAACGTCTCCAAGGTCGACTGCAACACCATCGATACCTGGCGCAAAGCCGTCGAAACCGGCGTCACCGAAGGGCTGAAAACCAAAATGGACGCCGCCGTGAACGTCGTCGGCCCGCTACCGACGGAAATGCAGTACACATCCACCGCAAAGCCGTTGGCGGCCAAGGTCTCTCAACGTACCGGCGACCAATACATAGTCCGGGTCTTCATCGACATGACCTCCCGCAGCCACGAAACCCCATCGGCATCACCGCCACCGCCAGCTACACCATCACCCTCGACCGCGCCAGCAGCTGGACCATCACCGACGTCGGCGGCGTCGGCGCGAGCCTGCCCGAACCGGGGCGAACCCACCGGCCGCCCCTCCGGCCGATGATGAGAACCACGGTTTCGGGTCCCCTGGGGGTCGAGGGGGCGCAGTTCAAATCCTGTCGGCCCGACGGTCGAAACCCTCTTTTCGGGTCCAGCGTTCGAGGATACCGCGGCGGTCGGGCCCGGTCTCGGAGGCGTGGGGCTGGATCTGGTTGCGGCGATTTTCCCGCTGCTCGAGAGAGGTGTCGACAAAGTCCGCGACCATCGGTGTGTGGTACCAGGCGGCGGTCTGGGCCAGGAAGGCGTTGTCGTCGAACGGCATCGGAGGGACCCGGATGTTCGCGTCGGGTGGGTGGTTGTGGCGGTGGGCGTGGGCTGCCGCGGCTAGCCAGCACGCGGCGGCGGCGGGTTGTCTTCGGCGTGCTGGAACACGGCGGGCGATGAGGAAACGGTCGGCGTCTTCGAGGGTGTGTTCTCGGGTGTACGGTGCGAGTTCGGTGATGGCGTCGTTGATTTCGATGACCTTTCGGTAGGTGATCCAGTCCAGCTCCTCGCGGTGGCGGGGTAGCAGCCGCGGCTCGACCGCGGCCGGCACGTGAAGCACGACGTTGGGGAATTGGGTGGTGAGTTCGCTCCACAGGCCCGAGATGCGGTGCAAGCGACGCTGATCGACGACCCACCGGGTGATGGCGGTGATGCCGGGCAGCGCCACGCTGGCCGCCAACAGGACTTCCTTCAGTCCCAACACCGGCGGGACCCATTCGAGAATCGACCGTTGGTGAGTGATGTTGCCTGCCAGCAGGATCGACCACAAGACAACGGCGACGATGCGGGCCGTCGCGAAGAGTATCAGCGTCCACCGAGTCTCGGTTCTCTTCACCCTGCTCGCGAGGATGATTGTTACGGCGATGATTCCGATGTCGGAGACGATGTGGTGACCGAACAAGGCGATCCAGTACTCGATCGGCACTCCCGGGGCTGTGCTGACGACCCGATCGTGCGGCGGGCCGGTGGAAAGAATCGCCGCCATCGCGCATACCGTGGCGGCGGTGAACGTCAGATAGATGAGGTGGATTCGGCCGAATCGTGCGGCGAACGAGAACAATACGGCGATCGTGACGTAGGTGGCCATCTGACTCGCGTGGCGGGTGAGGTCGACCGCTCTTTCCGAGCTCAGCAGCGGAGCGAGCGCGTGGATCACCCACGGAAGATAGAGGGTGGTCGCGAATGCCACGGACGCGAGTGCGATCCACAGTATTCGAGCGAACCGGTCGCGCCAGACGAACGGTGCGCGCAGTATCAGTGTCGCCCACAGCAGGGCGACGCTCAGAATCACCCCGAGATGATCAGCCATCGCGTCAGCTGGATCGGGGCGAGCGCCGCAGGCCGAAGGCCGTTTCGAGGACGCCCAGCAGCATGGTGGTGTTCGCCGGGAACCGATTTCGGCTTCTGGTTTGGATCAGGCTGGCGAGGACCTCTGCCTCGATCTCTTGGGGATCGGAATACCCGTCCACCCGGAAATGAGCCTTGTCGATGACGAGGTCGGGAAACAGGTGTTCGGTCGTGGCGCCCGATGATCCGTTGTGGCCGGCCAGGAGATGCCCCAGCTCGTGGGCGATGATGTGGTCTCGATAGGTCCGGCTCACCGTGCCGTTGTAGACGATGAAGTCCTCGGTGGCGCTCGAAAGGCATAGGCCGGACGTTTGATTGAACGCGAGCGGCGTGGGGACCAGGTGAATTGTGCGGCCGGTTCGCTGTTCGAGCCGGGCCTTGACCGACATGACGTCGACCTCGTCGAGCTCGAGCGCGTCGATGCGGGCCCGACACCTGGACACCAGCTCCGCAATGTTCTGCTGCTCCGAACGGCAGCCCATGAAATACCCCACTACACCCCCCGCTGCCTGACCGTTCGACCCGGCGGAACATTTCCTCGCGTTCTAGTTCTCGGGATCGGCAGCGGTCGCCCCTTCCTTGATGCGCTGGATTTCGTCGACGATCCGAATCAGGGACTTTCGATCCAAATTGCTGAGTTTGGTCATCCGCAATGCCACGGCCCGAATATCCGCGTTGTGCAGTGCCGTGGCCAGAGCCAGCTGTGTCTCGACTCGTTCGGCCGCTTCGTCGTCGAAGAAATATGCCACCGGCACCCCGAAGAAGGCTGCCAGGGCCTCGAGATGCCGCATCGTCGGGTTGTCACGATGTCCGGTACGCAATGACCACACATACGCTTTCGAAAAGCTGGCGCCGCCGATCGCCCGGCAGCCGTCGGCCACCTCCTGCAGCGAATATTCCCGGCCCAGCGGTTGAACCGTCTGGAACAGGTACTCGATCTTCGCGGCCAGCGGCTTGGCGGCGGCATCTGTCATGGCGAGCTTTCGTATGCTGTGGTAAACGGTCCGGCCTGCTCGAGATGCTAGCCCAATCGACGCTTTCGTGCCAGCGGTGGGGTGGCGCTCGGGTCTCCGGTGCCGGGTGCCGCGGTCGAGACCCTGAACAGCGCCTTCGATGAACGTAAGCTGAATAGGTAACGAACTCCCTCCCCTTGATCTTCTCGGGTACAAGATCGTTCATTAGTGTCGACTGATGTAAACGGACTGAGAAAAAGTGGCTATCTCAGTAGACGGACACTTGCTGCCGCGGGTACGGGGACGAACCGGACGGCTCGGCGGGGCGACTCGAAGTCTACGTTCGCTGGACATCTATTCCAGTCCGCCGAGCAAGACGCGTGGACCGATCCGGGGTCGAAGGGGGATCTGTGAGCAGTGCTGTGAATGCCGGAAAGGCGATCGGCACAGAAGTCGTAGGAAAAGTGATGAACCCATTCACTTCGGCACAATTGGCCATGCTCTTCGACCAGGTCGCCGAGCCGGAGAATGTCGGAAACAATACCGTCGCCTCGTTCTACGGCGAAACGACGGCAAGTCCCGACACCGTAGAGATTGCCTGGCGCCGCGTCGTCGAGAGACACCCGATATTGACCAGCCGAATAGCGGCCGACGACTCCGGATTCGGCTACGTCACCAATCCGGGGCTGGTGGACCTGGATGTGCGAATGGTGGCGGATACCAGGCGACGGCCGGTTCGCGAGGAACTGTCGGAACTGGTGCAGCGCCCCTTCGCTATTTTCGAGGGTCCGCTGGTGCGGTTCCATGTTCGCTGCGACGGTGTCCGGGCCGTGGTCGTGTCGGTGTGCCACCATGTCCTGGTCGACGTGGTGAGTGCGCTGTTCGTCGTTCGCGAATTCTTCGGGGAGCTGTGGTCTTTGGAGCACGGCGAACAGCGGCAATCGGCTGCGGAGTCGGCGGAGTTCGGTGAGTTCGTCCTCGCGGAGCAGGACTATTTGGCCTCGGCGGAGGTAGGTGCGGACCGGAGCTATTGGAAGGGCGCCCTCGCTGGCTACGACACCGACCTCGTCGCCGCGATCGCGGCTCTGCCCGATGCGGATGAACCCGGTGACCCACTGGAACAGTGGGTGCGCATCGAGGTCGATGCGACGGCGTCCGGCGCCATTCGGAGCCGGGCCGAGGACAAAGGGATCTCGCCTGCCGCCGCATTCCTCGCGGCGTATATGCGCGCGCTCGGTGCGATCGCGGCTCCCGATGCGGATACCGCCGATATTGCGGTGGCCCTGCCCGTTCTGCGGCGTGATACGCGCTTTGCGACCACCATAGGTAGTTTCACCCAACCGGCCGCGGTCCGGGTCGCCGTGGGCGCGGACATCGAGGACGACCTGGTAAAGGTCGGACTCGGTGTGCAGAACGCTCGCCGGCACGGACGGCTGCCGACGACCGAGATGATTCGGTACGCGGCCAACGCGTCGAACGTGCTCCAGACGACATTCCTCTACGAGCCCTCGTATCTCGGGTTCGGCACCGCATTCGTTCTCGGTGACCGGTTCGAGCTGGATATGTCCGGCTACCGCACGCAACCGTATCCGTTGCCCTCGCAGGTCGGTCAGTTCCCGTTCCGATTCCAAGCCGGGTTCGTCCACGGTCGATATCTCGGCGCTGTCCACTTCGATCCCGGCGCTGTCACTCGCGGGCAAGCTCGTAAGCTCGCCGATCTGGTGGTTGCCGAACTGCGTGACCTCGCGCGCGGTCACGGAGATATTCGAGTCGTGTTGCCCGGCGAATTCGGTTCCGGCTGGCGGCATCCCGCGGGGAGCCTCGTGGTGACGTACCGGGCCGATCGGTCGAAGGCACTCGTGCGCGACACGACGACCGTGCTGGACCGGATCGCGGCGGTCGTCCGCGACCGTTCGCGCGCGCCCGCGGTCAGCTCCGGCACCCGGACGGTCACCTACGCGCAGTTGTGGGCCGGGGCGAAGGCGGTGGCCGGTCGTATCGACGCCGAGGGGCACGACCCGGTCTGTGTGCTCCTGCCGAAGGGAATCGATGCCGTTGTCGCGATCGTCGGCGTGCTCGCGTCCGGCCGTCCCTTCGTCGTGGTGGATCCCGGCTACCCGGCGGATCGCCGTTCGACGATGATCGCTGCCGGGGTGTCCGGCATCGTCGCGAATCGGGCTACCGCGCAGGCGATTCCCGAGACGTACGACGGGCCGGTGTGGTGGATCGACGACCTCGACCGGACCCCGGCCGGAGCGCAGGTCGAGACCGGTGTGTCGATCGGTCCCGAACATCCCGCGTATCTGGTTTTCACCTCCGGTACGACCGGTGTCCCCAAGCGGGTTCTCGTCGACCACCGTGCGCTGTCGCACTCGACCTCGGTGCGCGGGGACGTGTATGCGGGCCCGCCCGAACGCTTCCTGCACCTGTCGTCGCTGTCGTTCGACAGTGCCTACGCGGGCTTGTTCTGGACGCTCACGACCGGTGGCGAACTGGTCCTGATGGATATGGCCGCGGCGCCGTCGACGGTCGAGATCGTCGAGGCGATCGAAGCCCGCGGGATCACCCACCTACTGGCGATCCCCTCGCTGTACGGTTCGCTGTTGGATGACGACGAGGCCGACCTCACCACGCTGCGGCAGGTGATCGTCGCGGGTGAGGAGTGCGCCAGCGCGGTGCGCGAGGCTCACCGGCGTCGACTGCCGATGACGTCGCTCACCAACGAATACGGGCCGTCGGAGGCCGCCGTGTGGTCGACCTACGATCATCTGGACCGCTCCGACGGGGATATTTCCATCGGCCGGGCGATCCCCGGAATCCGGACGCTGGTGCTCGACGAGGCATTCGAACCGGTGTCGGCCGGTGATTCCGGAGAGCTCTATGTCGCCGGTAACCTCGCCGTGGGGTATCTCGGACATCCGCGCGCCACGGCGGCCGCTTTCGTACCCGACCCGTGGTCGCGGGAATCGGGTGGCCGGATGTACGGCACCGGCGATCGGGTTCGGGTCGGCGAGGGCGGACGTCTGTATTTTCTGGGGCGCGTCGATGATCAACTCAAGATTCAGGGCTTCCGGATCGAGCCTCGCGAAGTCGAAGCGGCCTTCCATGCGGCGACTGGAGCGCAGTGCGTTGTGACCGCCCGCACCGACGGCCCGACCGGTCGGCGGAACCTGGTCGCCCTCCTCGACCGTCGGACGGTGGCGGCGGTGGATCTCGACGCGGCGTTCGGCGAGATCGCCCGTCTCCTGCCCCGCTACATGGTGCCGACGGAGACCGTGGTCGTCGACGAGATCCCCCGGGGTGTCAACGGGAAGGTCGACCGGCGAGCGGTGGCGGGGATGGCGGCGGAGTCGGAGCGCTCGATCCGTCACCGTGCGACCGATCGCGGGGACCGAGCCGCGGACCGAACGGTCGAGCAGGGCGAATCCGTCGTGCTGGTGGCGGTCGAGCGCGCACTCGACCGACCCGTCGATCCGCACCGGTCGTTCATCGACCAGGGCGGCGACTCCATCGCGGCCATGCGAGCCATCGGATATCTGCACCGACGCGGAATTCGGCTGTCCCCCAAACGATTGATGTCGCGGGCGAGCCTGGACGCCGTGGCAGCCGATGTCGAATCGGTCGACGTGCGGCATATCACCCGGTCCGCCGGGATCGATCATGGCCTGCCGGTACCCATGACCAGGGGGCAGCGGGCGATGGTGTTGCATACCGCGGCCGATCCGCATTCCGGTGTGTACATCGAGCAACTCGTCCTCGATCTGAGCGGTCGGGTCGACCGGGAACGGCTGGTTCGGGCATGGCGATCGGTCTTCGCGGCGCATCCGATTCTGGGCTCCGTCGTCGACGACACGAACGAGAAACTGTTGCGTGACAAGGCCGCGTCGACCCCCGTCGTCGTCGACGAGACCACCTTCGTGGGGGCCGACTCGTCGCAGTGGACGCGCTGGCTCGAGGAGGACAGACGGCGCGGATTCGCCATCGGCGCCGAGACGTTGTCCCGGGTGGTCATCGCGGACGGTCCGGCCGGCACCCGATGCGTCTGGACCCATCACCACGCCGTCGCCGATGGGTGGTCGCTTCCCGTGGTCATCACGGATCTGTGCGCCGCCTATGCCGGTCGCGATCCGCGGCCGCCCGAATTCGACCTGGTGGCGTACGCCCGCCGACGCGCCGATGCCGAAGGTCGCCGCCAGCCCGGCGCGGAAGGCGGCACCGTCCGGGTGCTCGATCGTGTCGTGGCACCGGCCGGAGCCTCGCGATCGGACCGGCAGCTGTCGGTCGAACTCGAACTCGACGTCGCGGTCGACGCCGTAGCCGCACGGTGGCATGTCACCGTGGGGACGCTGCTGAACACCGCCTGGTCGCTCACCCTCGCCGCGGCGCTCGGTACGGACCGCACGCAGCACGGGGTGATCAGCAGCGGCCGCGACATCTCCGAGCCCGGAATGGACCGTGCGGTGGGTCTGTTCATCGGCGCGCACGGGCTGGCCGTCGAGTGGCGCCGCGACGCATCCGTCGCGGAGGTCATCGGCCACGTCGGCCAGGAGGTGGCCGATGCCGTGGCGGGCGCCACCGGGTCATCGCAGACCCCCGACACCGTGGTCGTGGTGGAGAACTATCCGCTCGACCCCGCGGCACTCGATTTCGGCGAGGGCGTTGTCCTGACCCATGCCGACCTGCTCGAACAAACCGAATTCGCCCTGGTGCTCCAGGCTCGGGAGTGGCCTCGAAAACGCCTTCTGCTGCACGTGGATTCGTCGCGGGTCGGTGCCGACGCGGTCGCGACGATCGCGCGGACCTTCGAACGGGTCCTCCGCCGTCTCGCCGAATTCGACACCGACTCCCGTGTCGGCGCGCTGCTCGACACCCTGGCGCCGCCCGGATTCGTCACCGCGCCCGGCGATGTGCGCCGTGCGGAGGATCTGCTCGAGCGCGTGGCGGGCCACACCCGGCGCCGCCCGCAGGCCGCCGCGGTCGTGCGCGACGGGACGGTCGTCGACTACCGCACGCTCGACCGCAGACGGCTCGATCTTGCCGATCGCTTGATCACGGCCGGGGTACGGCCGGGTGAGGTGGTCGCGGTCGAGGTCACGCCGGAGTGCGAACCCGCTTCGGCATTGCTCGGCATTCGCACGGCGAAGGCCACCTGGATCGTCCTCGACGACGACCTGCCGACGTCGCGGGTGTCGGCGATGCTCGGCCGCTCCGGCGCCCGGTGGTCGCTCGCGTGGTCCCGCGACGAGTGGGCGGTGACCGAGGTCGCCGACGCCGCGGGGCCGCGGGCCGGGGCGCGCGGCCGCATGGGCGACGCGTATTTGATCTTCACCTCGGGCACGACCGGCGAACCGAAATGCATCGCCGTCGGGACCGACGCGCTCGACGGTCACCTCGATTCCATCTGCCGCCGGTTCGATTACACCGGCGACGACGTCATCCTGGTCTTCGGCTCGCTCGGATTCGATGCCGCGCTCGAGCAACTGTTGGGCAGCCTCTACGCGGGCGCGACGGCCGTGCTGCGGCCCCGGACCGCGCTCGAGCCTGCCGACGTGGCCCGGACGATCGGTGCGCACGGTGTCACGGTGTTCAATCCGCCCACAGGCTATTGGCGACAGTTCGGCCCGTCGATGCGGGCCTACCGGCAGACCGCGTTGGCGTCGCTGCGGACGATCGTCGTCGGAGGTGAACACCTGTCGGCCCGGCTGGCCGACGGCTGGTCCAATGAGCCGCTGCGGTTCTGGAATGCCTACGGTCCGACCGAGGGCGTCATCACCGCTCTGTCCCACCGGGTTTCGCAACGGGACGGCGAGGTGGTTCCCATCGGCGTTCCGGCCGGTGACCGCGCCGCCTACGTTCTCGGGCCGGATCTGCGACCGGTCGGTCCGGGTGTCGTCGGCGAGCTGTGGCTCGGTGGGTCCCTGCTGGCCACCGGCTACCTCGGTGACCCGCGGGGCACCGCCGACGCGTTTCGGCCCGATCCCTTCACCGATGTGCCGGGTGCGCGTGTCTACCGGACCGGAGATCTGGCCTACCGGTCCGCGGACGGCGTGGTCACCTACGTCGCACGTGTCGACCGACAGTTGAAGGTTCGCGGATACCGGGTGGATCCGGCCGAGATCGAGAACGCGGCGATGGCGGTGGACGGCGTTGTCATCGCCCGCGTTCTGCCCGTCACCCTTGCCGAAGGGGGTGTGCCGCGACTGGACTGCGCGGTGGTGATCGACGGCGCCGAGCGTAACGGTGCCGCGGTACGGGCGGCGCTCGCCGATCGGCTGCCGTCGCATCTGGTGCCCGCGGTGGTGCACGTCGTCGACGAATTGCCGCTGACCGGCAATGGGAAGGTCGACGACGAGGCCCTCCGGCGTCGGCTCAGCGGGGGTGCCGCGGCCGGTGACGCCGACAGCGGCGGCGCCGGTTCGGATTCGGCCGACATCGAGCGCGTCGTCGTCGACGCGTGGCGGCAGGCGGTCGGCGCTGCCGACCGGTCGACGGGATTCCTTGCCGCCGGGGGTGATTCGCTTCGCGCTCTGACCGTCAGCGCCGCCGCGCGTCGGTACGGCGTCGTCGTCGACAGCCGCACACTGCTGGCCGATGGCACGCTCGAGGATCTCCTCGCCGGGGCCGCCGTCGACCCTGCCGCCGCCAGCAAGGGTGTGCAGCCCGCGCGCAGCGAGCACCTTCCGCCCGCCATCCACTGGTTTCGGCGCCGAGTGTCGGGCCACGGCGTCCCGCCGCGCTGGAATATGGCCGTTCGCCTGGAGATCGAGGGGCTGCCCGCGTCGGCCGAATTGGATTGCGCCATCGCCGCCGTACTGCGCGTGCATCCGATGCTGCGGACGAGGCTGGATACGACCGGTTCGGCATGGTCCTTCGTTCTCACCGACCACGACCCGCTGGTGCACTATCTCGACACCAGGGGCGAGGAGGTCGACCACGCCTGCGCGGCGGTGTTCAACACGCTGAACCGGCGAGTCGACATGACACGCGGACAGCCGATCGGATTCGGCGTCGTGCGCGCGCTCGACGTCGCGCGCACCGCGGTCGTCATCGTGGCGCATCACTTCGTGATGGACATCGTGTCGCTGCAGATCGTGGCGGGCGATCTCGTGGAAACCCTCACGTCGATCCGGGCCGGGCGGCCCGCCCGGCTCGAACCCGAGTACACGAGCGTTCACGAATGGGTGTCATGGTTGGCGTCGTCGGTACGGCAGGACGACGTGTTCGAAACGACGCGGGCCGCCTATCGCGGCGTGGACGGGCATTCGTCGCGCGATCCCGGTCGTGAGGCGTCCGCGGCGAGCACGGCGATCGAGTTGGAACTGGCTGGTGTCGAGGCCGCCGCCGCTGCTCTGGGCGCCTCGTTGGAGGAGCTCGTCCAGATCGCGTGCGCTTCGGCATATCTTCGGCACCGCGGGGGCGAGCGCACCGTACTGGAGGTCGAAACCCATGGTCGCGATCTCGACATCGACGGGATCGATCTCACCCGCACGGTCGGATGGTTCACCGGTCTGCTCGCGATTCCGATCGGAACCGGCAGTGCCCCCGGGCAACTCGCCGAACTGAGAGGCCGTCGACGGTTCCTCGGGCGGTCCGGCCAGCGGGTGGAAGCGTTGCGCCACTTCGTCGGCCGGGACCCGGCCCCGGGGCTGAGCGTCGATGTCGGCGTGAACTTCTTCGGACGGGTGGCCCGGCCCGGAACCGCCGCCGTGATCCGGCCGTACGGCACCGGTCGGCTGCGTGCCGGTGACGCGCGCCGACCGGTCGAATTCGCGGTCGACGCGTGGATCGACGGTGACCGCCTCGCGGTGTCGATCGAGCACTACGACCTCGGCGAGGCCATCTCATACGGCGAGGCGTTCGCGGTCGCGATTGCCGGGGCGACGAAGCAGGCCCGGCCGGTGGTCCGGACCGGATGGTGCGCGGTGGACCTGCGCGGCAACGATTTGTCCGCACTCGTCCGGACGTATGGACTGTTGGACGCGATCGCTCCGTTGACCAGCGCCCAGGAGGCCATGTACCTGCGCAGTCAATCCGACGGTGACAAGGGGGCCTATATCGAGCAGGCGGTGCTGCGGATTCCCGCTGGGGCGGATGCGCGGCGCCTGGCCGAGGCGGTTCGTGCGGCAGGGCAGCACTATCCGCTGCTGCGCGGGTCGATCGAATGGGGCGTCCTGGCCGACCCCGTGCTCGTGGTGCCTGCCGAAGGCGAGGTTCGGGCCGAGTGCGTCGAGGGGGAATCCGAGCGCCTGGCCGAACGGGAGGTGCGTGCCCTCATCCGCTCCGAGGGCCGACAGCTGTTCCGTGCGCTCGTCGTCGACGGCGAGCAGAAGTACCTTCTGCTGACCTATCACCACCTTGTCGTGGACGGCTGGACCACCCAGCGGCTGCTTCGCTACATCGAGCAGGCATACATCGGTGCCATCGCCACGGGCGGCGAACCGGATCGACGGATGCTCGACCACATGGTGGTGTCGCGATCGTTATCGCACGCGCGCGCCGCGGACGCGGGCGGGGCGGTGGACCGGCAGGCGGCGGTCCTGCTGCCCGATCTCGGCGGTGCACCGAACGGCGGTCCCCCGGAAAACGGTGCGCCCGAAGGCAATGTCGACCTGACCGTGTTTCTCGACGGCGAGGCCGGTCAGCGCGTACGGCGTACCGCCGCCGCGCACGGAGTGACGTTCGCCGCGCTGGTGCACGCCGCGTGGGCGATCGTCCTGGCGGGAAACGACGCCGAGGGTCACGGCACGCGCACGGTTCGCTTCGGCACCGTGGGGCAGCGGCGGCCGGAGGGCCACGCGGACGCTCTGGGGATGTACATCGTCGGGCGGGCGGTCGAGGTATCGCTCGCGCCCACGTCGGACATCGGCGGGCTGCTGACGGCCATGCACGCTGCACTGCGGGACGAGCCATCGGCGACGGCGGGTGTCACGGTGTCCGCCGACGGCATGTACGAGTGCGCGGTGATCGTCGACGACGCGCGCGGGGCAAGCCAGGTGGGCACCTTCCTGGACGAGCCCATCGACGTTCTCTCGACCCGGGAACGGACCGGGCTCCCGCTCACGGTGAGCGTGGTCGACAACGCGCACGGCGACGGCACCGTGGAGATCACCCTCAACTGCGACACCCACCACGTCGCTATTGCCGCGGGCACTCGGATTTTGCGCCGTATCGAGATGGTTCTCGAGGCGATCGGGGATCTGAACGGGACGGTCGCCACTGTGCTGGCCGCCGCACGGAATCGATTCGGACACTCGGCTGCGGGAATACCCGGAAGCCACGAACCAACCAGCACGGGGGAAAGATGATGCCCACCAACGTGATTCGACACCGCGGCGTTCCCGCCACGTTCGACTGCGGCCCGCGCGTAGAGAACTGGATCGCCGGGCATATGGAGGAGATTCGGGAGACCTTCGCCGCGACCGGCGTGGTGCTGCTGCGCGGACTCGGCACGGTCGCGGATCGGTTCGACACCGTCGTCGCCCACATCACCGGTGAGCAGCCCCAACCCTATGCCGGAGGCGCGACGCCCCGGACCCGGCTGCACGAGAATGTGTACACCTCGACCGATTTTCCCCCGCAGTACGCCATCGATCTGCATTCGGAGATGGCGTACGCGACCACCTGGCCCAGGTATCTGGGCTTCTGCTGCACGCGGGCCGCATCGCGCGACGGCGCGACCCCGATCGCGCCCACAGACGTTGTCGCCGAGCGCATTCCGGCTCGGCTTCGGGCCGCGCTCGACGAGGTCGGGGTGCGCTACCGCCGCTGCTTCCACCCGCTGCTGGGCGAGGATTGGACCGTCGCGTTCGGCACCGACGATCTCGAGGCGCTGGAGGTCGCCGTGCGGCAGCGCGGCGAACAACTCGAGGTCGGGTCCGATGGGGCGGTGACGACCACGATCGTCCTGCCCGCATACCTCGAAATCGACGGCGCCGCACACTGGTTCAACCAGGTCGTCGCGTTCAACATTCGTACCCTGCCGGACGATCTGCGCGCGGATCTGCTCGAGGTGGCGGGCGAGGAGCGGGTGCCCAAGAACTCCACCTTCGGTGACGGCCGCCCCTTCTCCGACGAGGACATCGCCGCGGTACGGGACGCGGTGGCGTCGGCGTCGATCCGTTTTTCCTGGAAGCCGGGGGATCTGCTGGTCATCGACAATCGGCGATTCGCGCACGGTCGGGAACCGTTCGCGGGTGCGCGTGAGATCCGCGTGTGCATGACAGGAGCGGGAACGTGGGCGCCGCCGTACGCGCGTCGCATCGTAGGAACAGGAGTGAATGGTGATGCATGACCACAACCGCTCGTCCGCAGCGGGATGGGCCGGGGCGTGGGCCCGCGACGCCGCCGGGCGAGGGGTCGTCGAACTGGATCCGTGGATGCGGCCCAGGGTGGATCGAGTCGAGATCGAGCGGGCGGTGAGCCGGGCGACATCGCCGTTCCTGGTCGGTGAACACGACGGTTCCGGCGGCCTGGTGGCGGTGTCGATCGGTGACGAGACGCCGGGATCGGCAGCCGCTGTCGAGGTTCACCTGCGGGTGGACGAGGGGGCGGTCTCGGCCATCGAGGTGCGGGGGCGGCACGGCGAATTTCGGCTCGACGACCTGGTCGCCAAGTCGCTGGCCGCGTCGGTGGCCCGCCAGTTGGGTGTGGACGTTCCCCGGCCCGCCGGCCCGCCGGAGACGGCCGCGGCCGAGGTGGCCGACATCGTGACGCGCGTCTTCGAGGTCGCCGAGCGGGATCCCGACCGCGTCGCGGTTCGCGTCGGCGACGACACCCTGACCTTCGGCGCACTGGTTGCGCGGGCGCGACGGTATGCGGCGGTCCTCGACGACGAGGGTGCGGCGGAGGTCGTCGCGGTGCCGTATCGCCGTGTCGTCGACACCGTCGTCGTGCTGCTGGGTGTTCTGGTGTCCCGGCGGGCCTACCTGCTCCTGTCCGAAACGGATGCGACCGACTACAACGCCGAGGTCATGCGCTGGACAGGGGCGACGCGGGCGCCGGTCGAACCGGTTGGTGCCGAGGACCGACCGGCCCCGTGGCGACCGGCGACCGGCGCCGCCGCGGCGTATGTGTCGTTCACCTCGGGGACGACGGGCTCGCCCAAGGCGATCGTGATCGAGCACGCGCAGTTGTCGGCCTACTGTCGATTCCTGTCCGAGACCGGAATATGCGGACCCGATGTGGTGATGCCCGCGCTCAGCGCGCCGGGGTTCGACGCCATCGTGAAACAGATCTGGGGTCAGTTGAGTGTCGGCGGTGCGGTCCGGATACCGACAACCGACGACCCGGTGCACGAGATCGAGAAGGCGCTGCGGATCGACGGCGTCACGATCAACACGGTTCCTACGGTGTGGCGCGAAATCCTCGACCTGCTCCCGACCGAGGCGTTTCCGGAATCCGGCGTTCTCCTGCTCGGCGGTGAGGCGCTCGACGTGACGCTGATCGAGCGCACCCTGCGGCGGTGGCCCGGCGTGCGCATCGTGAACCTCTACGGGCCGTCCGAATGCACCTCCAACGCGACCTGGCTGCACGACTGCGGCACCGATCGCGACGTCGCGCCGATCGGCCGGGCCGTCCACGGCTCGTTCACCCACGTGCTCGACAGCGCGCTTCGACCCGTGCCCGTGGGTGGTGTCGGCGAACTGTATGTCTCGGGTGCCTGTGTCGGGCGCGGTTATCACGCGGATCCGGGTCGTACCGCGAGATCGTTTCTTCCGTCGGTCGGCGCCGCGCCGGGGTGCCGACCCGGCGATCGGATGTACGCGACCGGAGATCTCGTGCGGCAGACCTCCGCCGGGCTGGTGTTCCTGGGCCGCTCGGATATGCAACGCAAGGTCAACGGCGTGCGGGTGGACCTCGAGGCCCTGCGTGCGGACCTATCGGCCGTTCCCGGTGTGCGGGCGGCCGCCGTCGACACCGCGGGCGGCTCCATCGACATCTTCATCGTGCCGACCGGCCCCGACGTCGTCTCGGCGGTCCAGACCTACGTGCGGCGGACCTGGCGTGTCGAAATCGGCGTCGGCCACATCTGGGCGGTCGACGCACTGCCCCGGCACGCGTCGGGCAAGGTCGACCTCACCGCGCTCCGCAGGCTGGTGTCCGCACCGGTGGCCGCCGCGGACGGTGCGAACACCGATGCCTCGCATCGCGTGCTCGAGATCATCTGGAGCAACGTCCTCGGCAGTCCGGCGCGGTCCCGGGACACCTCGCTGGCCGATCTCGGTGGTGACTCGATGAAGCGGCTCAAGCTGATCGCGCTGTACCGCCGGATCCTCGAGGTGGACGTTTCGATCGATGACTTCCGGGACCGCGACACCCTCGGCGACCACGAGGACGTGCTCCTGCAGCGGGTCGACCGGGACAAGCTCGACGCCCTCGTCTCGACGCTGGAGTCGGCTCGGTGAACAGCCCGTCGCAGAGCTCAGCGCTCGAGGCCCTGCTGAGGGTCTCGGGCGGCCCGTCGACGAGGACGATCGGGTCGGACGGTCCCGCGCCCCTGAGCAGCTATCAGGAGCGCATCTGGCGCGGGCACCTCGCCGGTACCGGCTCCCGGTACACCGTGCCATGCGTGTTCGATGTCCCGGGGCGGATCGACCACCAGCGGGTGGTCGATGCCGTCTGCGCGGTGGTCGACACGAATCCGATTCTTCGATCGACGATTGTGTCCACCGAGCACGGGCATGTCATGGTCCCCCTCGACGGCTCGTGCACTCCCGAGCACGTCGCGACGGCCGGCGACATCGAGCGGGCGACCCTCGACTTCGTCTCCCGACCGTTCGCCGCGGACCGCCCTGGCTGGCTGGTACGGGTCGGGGTGCTCGCCCACGGTGACGCGACGAGGCGAATTGCTGTCGTCTTCCATCACGTCGTGATCGACGGTGTCTCGATGTCGTTGTTCCTCTCGGACGTCCTGCGGGAGTTCCAGGCGCCCGGGACGGCGGCATCGACCCCGCGGCCACGCTATCGCGACGTCGTCGGAGCGCGTGACGACACCGACGCCACCCAATGGTGGTACGCGCACCTTCGTTCGCGGGCCGAGGCGCGGGTGTGGAATGCCGAGGAGCATGGGCGCGGCGAGGCCACGGTGAGCCGTGAACATCTCGCGCCCTCGGCACGGGATGCCGCCGCGAAGGTCGCTGGGCGGCACGGCGTGCACGAGGTCTCCGTCTGGTTGGCGGCCACGGCGCTGGTGCTCAGTCGAATGTTGCGGTCGGAATCGTTCCGTTTCTGGGTGCCTTTCGCCAATCGGAGCGAACTGGACGAATTCGACGCGATCGGCCCCTTCGTCAACACCGTGCCGGTTCACGTCGAGGTGTCCGCGCGCGAGTCACTGGCCGATCTGCTTGCCCGCATCGATGCGGCGATGGCGAGCATGCTGACGCACTCGAACGCACCGATCGGGGAGGTCGTCGAGCGGATTCGCGAATCGGTGCCGAGCTACTGGCCGGTGGACGATCTGTATTTCAACTTCCAGTCCGCGGATAGGTCCGGGCTGCGTATCGACGACGCCGTCCTTCGGCCCGTGCCCGTGCACACCGGTGAGACGAAGGGCGCCTTGACCGTCAGTCTGCAGGTGGGGGGCGACCGAGCCGAATGTCAGACGGAGTCGGCGCTGGCCGGATGGGACCGCTCCACCCATGCGGGCCTGCGCGGCGCGCTGGTGACGGCCCTGGCGACGATGGCCGCGGACATCGATCGCCGCACAGCGGATGTCGAGGTCGGATTGGTCGGCGCGCCACTCGTGCGCCGGGCACGGTCGATGTCGTCGATCACCGAGGTGATTCGTGCCCGCGCCACCGAACGCCCCGACGAGGTGTCGCTCGTGGCTCCGGACGCGACCTTGACGTGGCGCGAACTGATCGCCGGAATCGATGCGCGGGCAGCGCTTCTCGCCGAGGCCGGGGTCCGACGCGGCGATCATGTGCTGGTCTCCGCCGAGCGTGACCAGTTCTTCGTGCAGTGGGCCGGCGCGGTCATGGCACTCGGCGCTGCCTATGTGCCCGTCGATGTCGCGCGGGTCGGTGCCCGGCTCGCGTCGATCGTCGACCGCTGCGCCGCCACCGTCGCGATAGTTCCCGCGGACCATGCCCGGGTCATGACGGGTCTGGGTCTGCGGGCTGTCGACCGGGCCAGCGCCGCGCCCGCGGGTCGTGGGCGGGCGAAAGGTTCCGTCGTGCCCGCGGTGGGGGCCGCGGCACCCGCCTATGCGATCTTCACCTCGGGGACGACGGGGCGCCCCAAGGGTGTTCCCGTGACACACGGGAATGTCCTCGCGCTCGTCGAGGCGACCGGCGAGCTGATCGGTCCGGGTGACGTGGTGTCCTGCCTTCACTCGTTCACCTTCGATTACAGCGTGTGGGAGCTGTGGTGCGCCCTGGCGCACGGCGCCCGCGTGGTGCTCTTCGACGCGGCCACCATCCGAGATCCGTTCGTACTCGCCGAGGCGATCGGGGCTGCCGGGGTTTCGGTGCTCTCGCTGACCAACACCGCCTACGGTGCGCTGCTCACCGCATGCGAACACTCGGCGGCGGCGGTGACGGCGATCGGACGGACCGTCCGCCGTGTGGTACTCGGCGGGGAAGCCGTCACACCGGCGTACGTCACGGCGTGGCGCGAGCGGTTCGGTGCGCGGTGCGAGATCGTCAATATGCTCGGCGCGACCGAGACGACGGTGCACACCACGCGGGGGGCGGTGACCGAAGCGGGCGACTCGGGGATCGTGCCCGTCGGCCGGGCCCTCGACCATCTCGACGTGGTGGTGGTGGATCCGGACGGGCACGCCCTCCCGATGGGATGTGACGGGGAAATCGCCGTCCGCGGCCACGGCGTAGCGGTCGGCTATCTCCGGCAGGGCGGACTGACCGCCGCCCGCTTCGTCCCCGACCCGTTCGCGGGCGCTGGGCCGGGGGACCGGATGTATCTGACCGGCGATCTGGGCAGATGGCAGGCGATCGACGGGGTCGCGGCCCTGCTGTGTCGCGGCCGGCTCGACAATCAGGTGAAGGTCCGTGGTCACCGGATCGAGCTCGACGGTGTGGAGCGCGTGCTCGAGTCGGCCGAGATGGTGCAGCGCAGCTGTGTCGTCGCGGCCGAGGGCGCGCTCATCGCCTTCGTCGAGTTCGTCCCCGACACGGGAGCCGCCCCCGATGCCGCGACGGTCGATTCGGGGTTGGCGACCGTTCGCGCGCATGCGGTGGCCCACCTCGCGCGCTATGAGATTCCCGACCAGATCTACGCGGTTCGTGCCTTCCCCTACACCGCGAACGGCAAACTCGACCGTCGTCTCGACCGGTTGCGGTCGGTCGCACTCGCGGCGAGCATCGGCCGCGAAGCGAGTGCCGGTGGGACGGACGCGTTCACGGCTGCCCTCCGGCAGGTGTTCGGCGGCGACCGGACGGTCGACATACGAAAGTCCTTCCTGGCCAATGGCGGTGACTCGATCACCGCCGTGCAGTTCGTCGGGGAACTGCGAGGCGCCGGTATCCGGCTGAGCGTGGGCGACCTGCTCGCGACCGACAGCCTGCAGACGCTGCGCGAGACCGTCCTCGCCGGTGAGGTTCCGGAGTCCGGCCTGTCCGCGGGTGAGCCCACTACCGCGCCCGACGGCACGGGATGGCATCGAGTCGAGAGGTTCGAACTCGTCGACGCCGCCGTGCGCGACCTCCTCCCGTACGACGCCGCCGATGCCTATCCGCTGTCGGCGGCGCAGGAGGGCATGCTGTTTCACATCCGCCTCGATGACGAGGTCGGCGTCTACCACAACACGGTGAGTATTCGCATCAGGGGCACGCTCGACCCGCGCGCCTTCCGCGTCGCGCTGGCCGACACGGTGCGACGGCATGACGTGCTGCGGACAGCGATCGACGACGAGATCGCCGCGGAGCCACTGCAAATCGTCTACCGCGAGGTCGCACCGCCGTTTCGATTCATCGATGCCCGCGACAGCGACGACATCGGTGCGCTACTGGATCGGCTGGTCGCCGAGGAACGACGGACTGCCTTCGATCTTTCGACGCCACCGCTGTTCCGGATGGTGCTGGTACGGGTCGGCAGGGCGGAGAACCAGCTCATCATCAGCGACAACCACATCATCCTCGACGGTTGGAGCTGGACGTCGACCCTGGCGGAGATCATCGCCAGACACAATGCGCTCTGCCGCCGAGATCCCGACTACGACACGACGCCGGTCGCGGACAACTCGGTACGGTTCGCCGACTTCATCGCGGCCGAGCGGACCGCGCGCCGCTCGCAAACGTCTCGCGCCGCCTGGCAGCGGCACCTCGAGACGGTGACGCCCAGGTCGATCGCGGATATCCGGGGCGGCAGCGGCCGAGACGTGCATCGGACGCCGATCCCGATCGATCATCACACCGCCACCGCGTTCGCGCGCGCGGCGCGGTCGGCGCGAGTGTCGTTGCGGCACATGGCGATGGCGGTTCACTTCCTGGTGCTGGCCGACGTGTTCGGTGACAACGACGTGGTGTCGGGCATCACCGCGAACGGACGCCTCGAGCTGCCGGGTGGAATCGAGACCCGCGGCATGTTCTTGAACATGGTGCCTCGTCGCCTGGTGGTCACGGGTGATCCGGTGGCGGTGGCCCGGGACTGCGCGCGGGTCGACGCGGCCATGGCACCGCATCGCCGCGTCCCCAACATCGACATACAACAGCTGGTCGGCCGGGGGCCCCTGTTCGATTTCGGATTCAACTTCGTGCAGTTCCACCGGTTGGCCGAGGTCGAGCGGACGCACCGCTTCGGAACCAGCGCCGATCCGCACTATTCGCGAGAGGACACGGATTACGCGTTGATGGCGACGTTTTCGGTGCATCCGCCCGAGCATTCGCTCGCGCTGATGCTCGTGGCGGACCGGGTGCGGATCAGTGCCGAGCGTCTGGACCTGCTGCGCGAACTGTATTCGACCACGATCGCGGCCGTTGTGGGCGTCGGTCGCGACGAGGGTGCCAGCGAAGGGGTGCACTGGTGAGAACGCTGCTGTCGGTTTTGCTACGGGGCGGCCGGTTGATGTCGATGCTCGCGGTGACGGCCGGGATCGTGACCGGTGTCGCCACGATCGCGATGATCTCGATCATCACGTCCACGGTCGGCTCGAGCGGGGGGCCCGAGCGCATCGGTATGTTCGCGGGAGCGGCTGCCGCCGTGCTGGTTTCCGGTGCGGTCGCGTCGAATGCGCTGGTGCGAGTCACGCAGCGGTCGACCGATCAGCTCCGGACGAAGGTCGTCGGCGACCTGATGGCCATGCCGCTGCGCCATTTCGAGGCCTACAAGCCGTCCCGGGCTCTGGCCGTCCTCACCGACGATCTGACCGCCATCGGCCAGGCCGTGCAGGCTCTGCCGCTGCTTCTGATCAACGCGGTGGTCGTGGTGTCCGCGGCGACATATGTGGGAATCCTGTCGCTCCCCGCGCTCGTGGTGCTCGTGGTGGCATTCGTCGCGGGCGCCGCGGCGTACGGCTGGGCCGGTGGCCGCGCGGCGGTGCATGTGCGTTGCGCCCGCAAAGCCCAGGACGATATGCAGGCCGCCTTCGAGGCGCTCACCGCCGGGTTCAAGGATCTCAAGCTGAATACCGCCCTGCGGTCGGCGATCGTGGACGAGGATCTTCGAGGACATTCCCGGCGCCACGCCGAGAGCGTGGTGAAGGGATCCACGATCACCCTGGTCGCCGGGTACTGGGGCCAGATGTTGTTCCTCGGCTGCGTCGGCGCGATCGTTTTCGCGGGTCAGTGGCTGGGCATCGCCGAGCGGGATCAGTACGCCGTCGCCCTCGCGGTGCTCTACATCAATACGCCGCTGGTGACCGTGCTCAACATCGTCCCGGTGCTCAATCGAGCGACCGTCGCGTTGGATCGGCTCCTCGACGTCGCGGCGCACGGATCGTCCGAGGAGGCGGCCGCGCCGACCCGACCGCCGTCGATGGTGCGTGCCGCCGCGCTGGAGGACGCCGTGTTCACCTATGGCGACGACGACGAGACATTCCGGCTCGGGCCGGTGTCCCATGTTTTCGAGCGGGGCACCGTCACCTTCATCGTCGGCGGAAACGGAAGCGGGAAAAGCACTCTCGCCAAGGCACTCGCCGGGCTGTACCCGCTGGCCTCCGGGCGGCTCGTCGTCGACGGCGCGGCGCTCACCGGCGCTGACCTCGCGGCCTATCGGGAGAACGTCAGCGCTTGCTTCGCCGACTCGTACCTGTTCGGCCGAATCAGGTCGACCGACCCGGCGGTGCGCGAGCGGATGCAGTACTGGTTGCGCGAATTGCGTCTGCACGAACGGGTGGTGATCGCCGGTGACCGCTTCGAGTTCTCCGGCCTGTCCACGGGTCAGCGGAAGCGCCTCGCACTGGTGGAGGTGCTGGCCGACCCCCGTGCCGTCGTCATTCTCGACGAGTGGGCGGCAGAACAGGATCCGATATTTCGGCACCGCTTCTACCACGAATTTCTTCCCGCCCTGCGGAATGCCGGGCGGATCGTGCTGGTCGTCACCCATGACGACAGGTACTTCCACGCCTGTGACGCGCTTCTGAAACTCGAACGTGGCGTTCAGGTTTCACCCTCCCGGGCCCTCGAAAGCCTGGCCGATACGAATATCTCCCACTGAAAGGGGCTCGCGAATGTCCGAATGGGCTGTCGTTCGAAACGACGAGGAACAGTACTCGGTGTGGCCGGTCGATCGGGAACTACCCGCCGGATGGTCCGCGATGGGCTTCGAGGGAACCCGCGACGAGTGTCTGGACCATATCGAGACCGTGTGGACCGATATCCGCCCGTTGTCGTTGCGTCGTTCGCTGGGGGAGGCGTGAGCGTCTTCGTCGACGAACGCTGTCTCGCGGCCCTGCGCGGTTTCGGCGGCCGTGTCGTGCAGCGCTGTATCGACCAGGATCTGGACGCACCGACGGTGCTCGAGCGCTGCGAGTATGTGCGCCGCGAGGTGGAGTCGGCGGGGATCGGACGCGGCGATGTCGTCGCGATCAAGGGCCGCAGGGACTCCTGGCTCCTCCCGGTGTTGCTGGGCATCCTCCGCTCCGGCGCCGCCTACACGGTGATCCCGTTCAACTCTCCGGTCCACGTCGAAAACACGGTGCTGCGAACGATTCGCCCGCGGGCGGTCATCGCCTGGGACGATCTCGCGCCCGCCGCGTGGCTGGGACGGCCGCGACTCGCACTGTCGGAGCGCCTGCACCTCCTCGTCGACCGATCGGCCCGGCCGGCAACCGAGCGCGGGCCGCGCAGTGCCGATGAGGTGTGCTACGTGTGCACGACCTCCGGCACGACCGGCACGCCCAAATGCGTCGCGGTTCCGCATCGAGCCGTCGCCGCGTTTCTCGACGCCGCTCGCGCGGTCGTCGACCTCGCTCCGACCGATATCGTTGCCGCGCGGTCATCGGCCGCGTTCGATCTGTCGGTGTGGGAGCTCTTCGGCTCCCTGACGGCGGGCGCGACGTCTGTGCTCGTGGTCGAGTCGGTGGCCGCCGACGTGTCACGGCTGCACGCCGTGCTTGCCGGAGAAGGCTGCACCGTGCTGTCGACGACGCCGTCGGCCGCGTACCAGCTCGGCTCGCACGACAAGGCCGTCGGAGGCGGGCTGGCGCTGCGTCGCCTGCTGGTGGGCGGCGAGGCGGCGGACGGCCTGCGGTTGGCCGATGTACTCGCGGCCCCGTCCTTCGCCGGGTGCCGACTGGACAATTGGTACGGGCCGACGGAGGCGACCGTGTCCTGCACCGGTGGTCGGTTGGACGACGAGCGCTTACGCAAGATCGAACTCACCATCGGCCCGCCGCTTCCGGGCGTGCGCGCCTGCGTTCTGGGTGAGGACGGCGAGGACCATCGCATCGAATCCGACGGCCGCTCGGTCGGACCGGGGGAGCTCGCCGTCGCCGGTGACCAGCTCGCCCTCGGATATCTCGGTAACCCCCGCGCGACGGCGGCGGCATTCGTCCCCGATCCGGACGCACACGGCGGTCGGCGCTATCGCACCGGTGACCGCGTGACGGCGGACGGGAGCGGATGGGTGACATATCTCGGCAGGCTCGACAACCAGGTGCAGTTGCGCGGCTATCGACTGGAACTCACCGAAGTCGAACGCGCGATCGCCGCGCACGAGAATGTGCGGTGGTGCCATGCGACGGTCGGCGGGACCGACGGAGACGTCCTCATCGCCTACTTCGCGCGCAGAGATCACGCCGTCGGCCTCGACCGGTCGGCCCTGTGGCGCACCCTGCACAGTCGGCTCCCGCGGCATGCGGTACCCGCCGCGCTGGTCGAAATCGAGGACATTCCGATATCGGTGGGGGAGAAGCTCGCTCGCGATCGGCTGCCGCCGCCGTCCGCCGCCGACTTCGCCGTCGGGGATTCCGCGGTGGTGCCGCCGCAGAGCCCCACCGAGCAGCGGCTGCTCGAACTCTGGCGACGACTCCTCGGGGTGGACGATATCGGCACGACGCATCACTTTTTCGCGCTCGGGGGACACTCCCTGCTGGTGGCCCGGCTCTCGTCCGGAATCCGCCGGACGTTCGGCGTACAACTGCAGCTCGCGGATGTCATGGAACGGTTGACGATCCGCGAGCTGGCCGTACTCGTCGATGCGGAACTGGCGCGCAGCAGACGGTCCGACGTGTCGGCGGGAGAAGAATTCAATAGGGTACGGAAGGAAATCGTGTGACGGCACTGCTCACATTTGTCGACGGACTCGCGCGCTGGAGTTACCGTCGGCGCGGCATCGTCCTGCTCGGTTGGGTGGCCGCCCTGCTGCTCTCCGCGGTGCTGTACACGGCCGTGGGGGTGCGCGAGCTGCCGACTCCCGACGGCTTCGTGGGGGAGGCGGGCGCGGCGGAGCAACTGGAGGGATCCGCGGACTTCGTCGCGTCGCGGACCGAGAGCGTGCTCGTCTCCGCCACGGACCAAGCGGCCGCCGACCGCGCGGCCGAGGCGCTCGCCGGGGAGTTGCGGCAGGCGAAATCGGTTGAGTCCGTGGGTAATATCCTGTCGGCACGCGACGGGGGTTCGCGGCTCATCCAAGTCGTCCTCACCGACGAGAAGGCGGCGCCGTCGGTTCGGCTGCGGGGCGTGACGTCGGCGATCGAGCGGACCCGGGCGGCGCATCCCGGCATCACGATCGACACCACCGGGCCGAATTCGGTGCGAGCCGACGTGACGCAGACCTACGCCCGCCAACTGTCCCTGCTGGAGGTCGTGAGTCTGCCGATCACGGCCGTGGTGTTGTTCCTCGTCTTCGCCGGAATCATCGCGGCCGCGGTGCCTTTGGCGATCGGCCTGGCCGTCGTGCTGCTCGCGGCCCTGTGGGGCGGGATCACCTCGCACCTGGTGCCGATGGACGAGAACCAGATCAGTCTCATCATCCTCATGGGTCTGGCCCTGGGAGTGGACTATTCGCTGTTCTTCGTCCGGCGGATGCGCGAGGAGTTCGCGAAGAACCCGGATCTGGACGCGAGCGCCCGCATAGCGGTCTCCGCGACATCACATTCGGTTTTCATCGCCGGGATCACGACCGGGGTATCGGTCACCGCGACGTTTCTCACCGATTCGCGGATCTTCCATTCGTTGACCCTGGGCATGGTCCTCGTGGTCGTCGCCGCGCTGCTGGCCTCGATGACCCTGTTGCCCGCGCTCCTCGGGTTCGGCCGCAAGGGTGTCGTGCACCGTCATTTCGGTGCTCAGGCATCGGATTCCGCGGACAGCAACGGGGGCATGTGGGCTCGGCTTTCGGCCATCGTGGTCCGTCGGCCGAGCGTGGCGGCGGTGATCGGGGCCGCGGTTCTCGTCTGCCTGGCCGCCCCGGCGTTGTTCATGCGCCTGGAATGGCCCGGGACCGACAGTATGCCCCGAACCTTCCAGTCCCTGCGGACCTTCGATGCCGTGGCAGGCCAGTATCCGCTGTACGGCATCAGCCACACGGCCGCGACGGCTGTGCACGGTGACCCGGACGGCGCTCGTCGCACACTCGAGGCGATCAGCGAGAAGGCGGCGGCGACACCGGGATTCGCACCGGAGCGGCGTGCGATCGAGTTCTCGAGTGACAACACCGTCGCCCGCGTCGAGATCGCGGTTCGCGCGCCGGGCATCGACTCCCCGGAGGCCGGCAGTACGCTCACCGCGCTCCGCGAGGACATCATCCCGGCGGTGGCCGCGGATCGGCGCGTGCTCGTCGGTGGCGAAACCGCGGTCAGCGTCGACACTTCACGATCGATGTACAGAAATATCGTCGTGGTGATCCCGTTCGTGCTGGTGATCTCGTTCCTGCTGGTGTTGCTGGCGTTCCGCTCGCTCGGATTGGCGGCGATGAGCGTGGTGCTCAACCTGCTCTCGGTCCTGGCGGCCTACGGAATTCTGGTGATGGTGTTTCAGGTCGGATTGGGGGCGCCGATTTTCGGTTCGGACTACGTGGGGCCGGTGGTGACGCTCCTGCCGATCATGTTGTTCGTCATCTTGTTCGGACTGTCGATGGACTACCACGTGTTCATCCTGTCGCGAGTGCGGGAGGCAATCGCGCACGGGGCTCGACTCGATCACGCGGTTCGCGCGGGGGTGGTGAATTCGGCGGCGCCGGTGACGGCCGCGGCGGCGGTGATGGTGGTCGTCTTCGCGATGTTCGCCATTCTTCCGACACAGGAGATGAAGCAGCTGGGAATAGGCCTCGCCGCGGCGATCGCATTGGATGCCACCATTGTGCGTGGAATTCTTCTGCCTTCGGTCCTCATGCTGCTCGGTGATCGGGTATGGCGTCGGTCCGCAACGCCGACGGGCGGTGCCGGACACGGAGGGATGCATTCGCGTCGAGCGGTTTCGACAGCGTGATGGCGGGCCGAGCGACACAGGCAGATCCGAGAGAAGGCGGCATGGTGTGGAAATGCTTCGGCGGCACAACTGCTGGTGGGGTCGCGGCCCTGCTCGCGGTGTTGTCGATGTTCGCGCTGTCGATCGGCGCTCCGGCGGCGAATGCCACGGGCGATGGACTGGCGCGGGAGGTATCCCGGATCGCCGGTGAGCTCGATGTGCCCGGCATGGCCGTCGAGATCGTCGACAGTCGCGGTGTGGTCGACAGGGCGGTATGGGGAAAGGACGGCAACGATCGACCGATCGACGAGCGAACCCCCTTCGTGTGGGGATCGGTGTCCAAGTCGTTCGCGGGGCTGATCGTTTCCCGGTTGGCCGCGCGCGGGGAATTGACTCTCGACACCCCCGTCACCCAGCTTCTGCCCGAGGCGGCGGAGCGTGTCGTGCGCGACCGAGCCACCACGGTGTCGGATCTGGTCCATCACACCAGCGGCCTACCGCACGACATGGCCCGCACCGACGACTGGTCTCGCCGCGGTCGCGCGCTCGATGCGATCGTCGATCTCGGGCGCGTCGACAATGTCTCGTCGCGGGGCGTGTTCCGGTACTCCAGCCTCAATTACCTGGTGCTGCAGGCGATCGTCGAGCGGGTGACCGGGCAGTCGTTCGGCGAGGTCGTCCGGCACGAGGTCGCGGACCCGGCCGGGGCCGACGACATCATCACCGATGCCGACACTTTCACGCAGCGGGTGCCGCCCGGATTCGTTCCGTTCTTCACCGTTCCGGCGCGGATACACACGGGATTCGACGCCGCCGGGGTGGGCTATGGCTACCTGGCCGGGTCGGTCGAGCAGCTGGGCCGTTACGCCTCCCGGCAGCTCGCCGATCTGCTCTCGGCCGATCCGGCCGCGGCCTTGTCTCGATCGGGGACGGTGGCCACCGGCGGTGCGGCAGGCTACGGATTCGGCTGGTTCGTCGAGCGGATGGCGGGTGCGGACGGGACAGCGACCGAAGTTCGGTGGCATTCGGGAGCGGTGCCGGGATTCTTCACCCACGTGGCGCTGATTCCGGAACGGGATCTGGCCGTCGTGCTGGTTGCCAATCGGTACGGGGAGATGGAGTCCGAGCGCTTCGCCGCCGCGGCCCGTTCGCTGGTCCGGTCCGAGCTCGGGATCCCGGATCGCTTCGGATTCGGGCCGGGCGCCTACGAGGCCACGTTGGCCACCCTCTGCTTTGTCGGTACGGTCCTTGTCGCCTGGCTCACTCGAATCGTCATCACACTGATCGGTGGCGATCTTCGGCCCAGTCGCACCGGCACGGTCTGTGTCCGGGTCGGTCTCGTCGCCGTCACAGGAGGTCTGCTTCTGTTCGGCGGGCTTGCCGGGGTCCCGCGGATCGTCGGGGCGCCACTGACGGTCATCAGCAATTGGGCCCCCGATATCGCACTGCTGTTCTGGATTCTCGTCGCCGAGATATTCCTCGTGACCGGACTGCTCGTCCTGCGTCACATTCTTCGGCATGAGCGTCTCGTCGGAATACTCGGCCGGAGGGGGGCAGAATAGCGGTGCCGTCGGCGTAGACCGTGCCCGCCGTCCCGGAACGGTCGGCGGGCACCGGGTCGCTACTGGTCGGGGCTCTTGGTAGTGGCGGCTTTTTCCGTCGAGCCCGCGGTTCCGTTGCTGCGATTCATGCTACCCCGGATCACGATTATCAAGAATGCGGTGACAACCACCACTACGATAGCTATGAATGCCATCCACCCGAGCGCCAGCCAAACGTAACCCATATCCATTGCAGATCCCCTCTTGTATTAGCGTCGTGCGAGGACATCATGGCATCTCGGACGCCGTTTGGGAAGTATACGACCAATATGATCTCCGCACCGATTATTCACCGTGTGGTCACTCCGGTGACATTCGTCTACAGCAAACTGATGTGGGGGGCGGGGATATGCCTGGCTCGCCCTAGAATTAGAGGGCTGTGTATTTATTTCCGGGATCGTCCGTGAGTGTTCCAGGAAATGTGCATCGAGCAAGGAATAGTGAATGCAACACTACCGGAGTAATGTCCGCGACCTGGAGTTCAATCTCTTCGAGGTGCTGGGTCTGGGGCCGATCCTGGACGGAGACGCGTTCGGTGACTTGGATACCGACACGGTCAGGGAGATGCTCGCGCAGGTGCGTCGCCTGGCCGAGGGTCCGCTCGCGCAGTCGTACGCCGAGGCCGACCGCAACCCGCCGGTCTTCGATCCCCGGACCCACACCGTCGCGATCCCCGCATCGTTCAAGAAGTCCGTACGCGCCCTGCAGGAAGGCGGCTGGGACAAGGTCGGCCTGCCCGAGGCACTCGGCGGACTCGGCGTGCCGCGCACCGTGCACTGGGCCATCAGCGAGCTGATCCTCGGCGCGCAGCCCGCCGCGTACATGTACGCCGCCGGTCCCGGATTCAACGCCATCTTCTACAACAACGGCACCGACGAGCAGAAGACGTGGGCCGAGATCGCGGTCGAGCGCGACTGGGGCGCCACCATGGTGCTCACCGAGCCGGACGCGGGTTCGGATGTGGGCGCGGGTCGTACCAAGGCGATCCAGCAGGAGGACGGCTCCTGGCACATCGAGGGCGTCAAGCGCTTCATCACCTCGGCCGATTCCGACGACCTTTTCGAGAACATCGTCCACCTGGTGCTGGCCCGCCCCGAGGGTGCGGGCCCGGGCACCAAGGGCCTGTCGCTGTTCTTCGTGCCGAAGTTCCACTTCGACCGCGAGACCGGTGAGCTGGGCGAGCGCAACGGCGTCTTCGTCACCAACGTCGAGCACAAGATGGGCCTGAAGGTCTCGGCCACCTGCGAGGTGACCTTCGGCGGCCACGGCATTCCGGCCAAGGGCTGGCTGGTCGGCGAGGTGCACAACGGCATCGCGCAGATGTTCGAGGTCATCGCGCTGGCGCGAATGATGGTGGGGGTCAAGGCGGCCGCGGCCCTGTCCACGGGTCACCTCAATGCTCTCGCGTATGCGCGCACGCGCGTACAGGGAGCCGATCTCATCCATGCGGGCGATCGGTCGGCCCCGCGCGTGCGGATCATCCAGCACCCGGATGTGCGGCGTTCGTTGGCGATGCAGAAGGCTTATGCCGAGGGCTTGCGCGCGGTGTACCTGTACACCGCCGCCCATCAGGATCCGGTGGTGGCCGAGCAGGTTTCCGGTGCGGATGCCGATCTGGCCGCGCGGGTCAACGATCTGTTGCTGCCGATCGTCAAGGGTGTCGGCTCGGAGCGGGCCTACCAGTACCTGACCGAATCGCTGCAGACCCTGGGTGGTTCGGGCTTCCTGCAGGACTACCCGATCGAGCAGTACATCCGC